>NZ_CM173107.1:0-3999029 GCF_057670765.1 Cobetia sp. PS-4MA
GTGTCGCTCGCACTTTGGCAACAATGTCTTGACGCCCTGCAAGACGAGCTGAATTCACAGCAGTTCAACACCTGGGTTCGTCCCTTGCAGGCTGAGGAAGGTGACGGCGGAGAGCTGTGCCTGCTCGCCCCCAATCGCTTCGTACGCGACTGGGTCAATGACAAGTACCTCAAGCGGATTCATGAGCTTCTGCGTGAGCTTGCTCCGGGCAAACCGCCCAAGGTCGAGCTCAGCGTGGGAAGCCGCCGCACGGTCTCCAATCCGCGGCCAGAGGGGGCATCGACTTCATCGGTGTCCGCTCAGGCCCCTGCGCCCGGCCAGATGCCGAGCCCGCGTGCGCCGTCAGTGCATACGCCCCCGCGTGGCAATTACGCAGAAGAGCGTGAGATGGCGGGTGACGGTGCGCAGGAGGCGGCACCGCGTCGCAATGCGCGGCAGGTGCAGGTAGAAGGCAGCCTCAAGCATTCCAGTGGCTTGAATCCGAATTTCACCTTCGAAACCTTCGTCGAAGGCAAGTCCAACCAGCTGGCACGTGCCGCCTCCCGTCAGGTCTCCGAGAACCCGGGTGGCGCCTACAACCCGCTGTTCCTCTATGGTGGCGTCGGTCTGGGCAAGACCCACCTGATGCATGCGGTGGGCAACCATCTGGCCAAGCAGGGTGGCGAGAATGCCAAGGTGGTCTATCTGCACTCCGAGCGCTTCGTGGCTGACATGGTCAAGGCGCTGCAGCTCAATGCCATCAATGACTTCAAGCGTTTCTACCGCTCGGTGGATGCGCTGTTGATCGATGACATCCAGTTCTTTGCCGGCAAGGAGCGTTCTCAGGAAGAGTTCTTCCATACCTTCAATGCCTTGCTGGAAGGGGGACAGCAGATGATCCTGACCTCGGATCGCTACCCGAAGGAGATCAATGGTGTCGAAGAGCGCCTGAAGTCCCGCTTCGGTTGGGGGCTGACAGTGGCCATCGAGCCGCCGGAGCTTGAGACTCGTGTCGCGATCCTGATGAAGAAGGCGGACCAGGCGAAGGTCGACCTGCCTCATGATGCCGCCTTCTTCATTGCCCAGAAGATCCGTTCCAACGTGCGTGAGCTCGAGGGTGCCCTGAAAAAGGTCATCGCGGACTCCCATTTCATGGGGCGTGCGATCAACCAGGACTTCATCCGTGAATCCCTGAAGGATCTGCTGGCATTGCAGGACAAGCAGGTGGGTGTGGACAATATCCAGCGCACCGTGGCCGAGTATTACAAGATCAAGATTTCCGATCTGCATTCCAAGCGTCGCTCGCGCTCGGTGGCACGTCCGCGTCAGGTCGCCATGGCACTTGCCAAGGAGCTGACCAATCACAGCTTGCCGGAAATCGGCGATGCCTTCGGTGGACGCGACCACACGACGGTGCTGCATGCCTGCCGCAAGGTGGCCTCACTGCGCGAAGAGAACGCCGACATTCGCGAAGACTACAAGAATCTGCTGCGTCTTCTGACCAGCTGATTCAGTTGCCACGCAGCGCCGAGAGGGTGAGGTCAACCTGTCCGGCGCTTAGTGCACCGGGCCCTGTCGTGCGACGGCCCGGAATATTTGATGAGTGTGTGCTGGTCACCGGCAAGCACTTCTCCCGTTTCCAGAGAGTGGAGTCTCCATGAAATTTGCCATTTCGCGTGAAGCCCTGCTGCGCCCGCTGTCCCTGGTGGCGGGTGTGGTCGAGCGTCGTCAAACCCTGCCGGTGCTGTCCAACGTGTTGCTGGAGGTGTCTGATCAGCAACTGTCATTGACGGGAACCGACCTGGAGGTCGAGCTGATCGGGCGTGTCGAGCCCAGCCGTGTCGATGAGCCGGGTTCCGCGACGGTACCAGCGCGCAAGTTGATGGATATCTGCAAGTCGCTGCCGGAAGGCAGCGAGATCATCCTGGCGCTCGAGGAAGGCCGTGCCATCCTGCGCAGTGGTCGTTCGCGCTTCACGCTCTCGACGCTGCCGGTCGCGGAATTCCCCAACATCGATGATGGTCAGGGTGATATCACCATCAGCCTGCCGCGCGGCACGCTCAAGCATCTGATCGATGCCACTTCCTTTGCCATGGCGCAGCAGGATGTCCGTTATTATCTCAACGGCATGCTGCTGGAACTGACCAGCAATCTGGTGCGCACCGTGGCCACTGATGGTCACCGCCTGGCGGTATGTGAGCAGGCCGCTGACATCAGTGTTGCCGAGTCCCAGAAGCTGATCATTCCCCGCAAGGGCATTCTGGAACTGACACGTCTGCTGGACGGCAGCAATGAGCCGCTGACGCTCACCGTCAGCGGGACTCACGTCCGGGCGCAGACCGGCGACTTCACCTTCACTTCCAAGCTGGTGGACGGCAAGTTCCCGGATTACGAGCGTGTCGTGCCGCGTGGCGGTGACAAGGTCATCGTGGCGGAGCGTGCCGAGCTGCGGCAGGTACTGTCACGTACCGCGATTCTTTCCAACGAGAAGTATCGTGGTGTCCGCCTGTACCTGGAGGCCGGCAATCTGCGCGTGCTGGCCAACAACCCGGAGCAGGAAGAAGCCGAAGAGAACATCGCACTGGATTATCAAGGCGGTGGTCTGGAGATCGGCTTCAATGTCGGCTACCTGATCGACGTTCTGGGCGTGCTGGATTCGGATCGTGTCCAGTTGACGCTTTCCGATGCCAACAGCTCTGCACTGCTGGAAGAGCCGGGCGGCGGTGATGCGCGTTACGTAGTCATGCCGATGCGTCTGTAATAGTGTAAAATCGTTAAAAATCATGTGCTTGATTCGTAATTATCGCAAAGTCTTCGTGAGTTTCTTCAACACATGACCGACGACACCCGCCATCCTCTCCCGTGAGGTGGCGGGTGTCGTCACATTCAGGGCCAAGAGATGATGGCACGGCAAGCATCGTGTCGATCACAGGCTGAACGTGCATATCGTCTTCGTTTTCTTCATTTGTCCTGACTGAGGTCGCCATGGCGCTTGAACGTCTGCAATTCCAGAACCTGCGTAACCTTGCGCCTGTCGATATCGCGCCGGGTCCGAGGGTCAACCTGGTGAGCGGCGCCAACGGCAGCGGGAAATCGAGCCTGCTGGAAGGTGTGCATGTGCTGGGACTGGCACGTTCCTTCCGCACCCACAAGCTGAAGCATGCCATCGCGCACGATATGCCCGGCATGACGCTGTTCGGTCGGTTGGCAGGGGATCCCCCTCGCCCGCTGGGAGTGCGCCGTGAGCAGGCTGCAGATGGCCTCGAGATGCGACTGGATGGAGAGAAGGTCGAGCGTGTGGCGCAGCTGGCGCAGGCGCTTCCCTTGCAGCTGATCAATCCGGATGCATTCCGGCTGCTGGAAGGCTCGCCATCGGCACGCCGCGAGTTTCTCGATTGGGGCGTGTTTCACGTGAAACATGATTTCTTCGATGTCTGGCAGCGGGTTCGCCGTGCGCTCAAACATCGGAACGCGTTACTCAGACATGGTAAGATGGACGTTCAGGCATTGAACGTCTGGGATCGTGAGTTTGCTCATTGGAGTGAGCGTCTCGATGCCCTGCGCATGGAATATATGCAAGCGTTGGCCCCCCTGTTTCAGGCAACTCTCGCTGAGCTGATCGAGCTGCCGGATCTCAGTCTGCGTTATCAACGTGGCTGGGATGCGAAGCGCTCTCTAGGAGAGGTGCTGGCAGCAGGGCGTGACAGCGATAGCCACATGGGGTTTACCCAGACCGGACCGCAGCGCGCTGATCTACGCATTCGTCTCGGGCGCCGCCCTGCGGTAGAGGTGCTGTCCCGTGGCCAGCAGAAATTGGTCGTCAGCGCACTCAAGCTGGCCCAGGGGCGGTTGCTTGAGGAAATGAACGGACGTACCTGTGTTTATCTGATCGACGACCTGCCGGCAGAACTGGATGGCGAACATCGCCGACTCTTCTGCCAGTTGCTGGCCAGCCTCGAGTGTCAGGTCTTCGTGACCTGTGTCGAACCCGAAGCATTGGATCGGGTCTGGCTGCCGGGCACGGATGTCAGAATGTTTCACGTGGAACACGGGCGACTGCACACGGAATGACTTCACGACGGAGAAGCCAATGAGCGAACAGGCTTACGACTCATCGAGCATCAAGGTCCTCAAGGGCCTGGATGCCGTACGCAAGCGCCCCGGGATGTACATCGGCGATACCGATGATGGCACGGGGCTGCATCACATGGTGTTCGAGCTGGTGGATAATTCCATCGACGAGGCGCTGGCAGGGCACTGTAGCGAAGTCCGCGTGGTCATCCACGCCGATGAGTCGGTCTCCGTCAGCGACAACGGCCGTGGCGTGCCGACCGAGATTCATGAGGAAGAGGGCGTCAGCGCAGCTGAGGTCATCATGACGGTGCTGCATGCTGGTGGTAAGTTCGATGACAACTCCTACAAGGTCTCCGGCGGCTTGCATGGCGTTGGCGTATCCGTCGTCAACGCGCTGTCCGAAGAGCTGAAGCTGACCATCTGGCGTCAGGGCAAGGTCCATGAGCAGATCTATCGTCATGGCGTGCCAGAGGCCCCGTTGGCAGTGGTCGGCAACACCGAGAAGTCCGGCACCCTGGTGCGCTTCAAGCCCTCACCGCTGACGTTCGGCAACATCGCGTTTCACTACGAGATTCTGGCCAAGCGTCTGCGGGAACTCTCCTTCCTGAATTCAGGTGTGGCGATTCGTCTGATCGACGAGCGTAGCGGCAAGGAAGAGCTCTTCCACTATGAGGGGGGTCTCAAGGCGTTCGTGGATCACCTCAACACCAACAAGGCAGCCTTGAATCCGGTGTTCCATTTTGAAATGGAGCGCGAGGACGGTATCGGTGTCGAGGTGGCGATGCAGTGGAATGATGCTTTCTCCGAGAACATCTTCTGCTACACCAACAATATCCCTCAGCGGGATGGCGGAACTCACCTGGCGGGCTTCCGTGCAGCCTTGACCCGTACCCTCAACAGCTACATCGAGGCGGAAGGGCTGCTCAAGAAGTCCAAGGTCGGCACCACCGGGGATGATGCCCGTGAAGGCCTGACCGCGATCATCTCGGTCAAGGTGCCGGATCCGAAGTTCTCCTCGCAGACCAAGGACAAGCTGGTGTCGTCCGAGGTCAAGACAGCGGTCGAGCAGGAAATGGGCCGTCTGTTCTCCGAGTACCTGATCGAGAAGCCCAACGAAGCCAAGGCCATCGTCAACAAGATGCTGGATGCGGCACGTGCGCGTGAAGCGGCCCGCAAGGCGCGTGACATGACGCGTCGCAAGGGTGCACTGGATATCGCGGGGCTGCCGGGCAAGCTGGCTGATTGCCAGGAGAAGGACCCGAGTCTTTCCGAACTGTATCTGGTCGAGGGTGATTCTGCCGGCGGTTCCGCCAAGCAGGGTCGTGATCGTCGTACCCAGGCGATCCTGCCGCTGAAGGGCAAGATCCTCAACGTCGAGAAGGCGCGCTTCGACAAGATGCTGTCATCTGCAGAAGTCGGCACGCTGATCACGGCGCTGGGCTGCGGTATTGGTCGGGAGGAGTTCAATCCTGACAAGCTGCGTTACCACTCCGTGATCATCATGACGGATGCTGACGTCGATGGTTCGCACATTCGTACGCTGCTGTTGACCTTCTTCTTCCGTCAGATGCCGGAGCTGATCGAGCGTGGTCATATCTTCATCGCGCAGCCACCGCTCTACAAGATCAAGCGTGGCAAGCACGAGCAGTATCTGAAGGATGAGCAGGCGCTTCAGGATTACCTGACAGCCACGGCGCTGGACGGCGGCAAGCTGCACGTCAATGCCGATGCGCCGGGTATCGCTGGCGCTCAGCTCGAAGCACTGGTCAATCAGTATCGCGGCGTGATGAAGCGTATCGATCGTCTGGCGCGCGTCTATCCGTCTGCCGTGCTGCGCAAGATCGTGCACGCCCCGCATCTGGATGAGTCGGCACTGAAGGATGAAGCCATGGTGCAGGGCTGGATCGATGGTCTCCAGAAGGAAATGGATGACCTGATCGCCTATGAGGGCGGCCCTCACTACAGCTTCAGCCTCAGCCATGACAGTGAGCGCAACCTCTATCTGCCGGCAGTCACACTGACGGCGCACGGTGTCAGCAGTGACTATCTGTGGGACGTCGATTTCTTCAAGTCCGCGGACTACCGTGAGATCAGCGAGCTGGGCTCCATGCTGGAAGGCTTGCTGGAGGCGGGCAGCTATGTCTCACGCGGTGAGCGCAAGAAGGAGGTCGTCACCTTCTACGAGGCACTTGACTGGCTGATGAAGGAAGCGGCGCGTGGCTTCAGCATCCAGCGCTACAAGGGGCTGGGAGAAATGAATCCGGACCAGCTGTGGGAAACCACCATGGATCCGGAATCACGCCGCATGCTGCGTGTGACGGTCGAAGACGCGATCGGTGCCGATCAGATGTTCAACACCCTGATGGGAGATGAGGTCGAGCCGCGTCGTGACTTTATCGAGCGCTTCGCCCTGGTGGCCAATCTCGACGTCTGATGTCGTGATCGTCGCCAGCTGAAAAAAAGCCCTGATCCTTGATCAGGGCTTTTTTGTGCCTTGCTGCCAGAGCTGGAGCGTGCAGAAGGCGGCACAAAGGAGAAATGAGAAAGGGAAGAGGGGGATGACAGAATGAGGCACGGGGCCGTCTCAGGCTGCCGGATCGCTTGTCAGCCATTCAGCGATACGCTCTGCCGTGACGGTTGCCGTCGCCAGCCCCAGATGATCCACGTCCTCGAGTATCGTGACGTGCGCGGCGGGATGTTGCGGCTGCAGGCATTCCTCGAGTCGGTCGGCGTGAAACGCCTCATCCTGATCACCGATCAATGCCAGCAAGGGCACGTGATGCCGTGACAGAGTCTCGAGGTCTCGTTGGTAATGGCGAGGATTGAGGCCTGTCATCAAGCGCCAGGAGTAAGCGCTCGTGGTGTTGGCATCGCGATATTCAGCGGGAATGTTGAAGGTGAGTACCTCGAGATGATCCAGGCGATGGATGGACAGCTTGTTCAAGAGCAAGCATGTCAGCATGCGTGCTATCCGCGGTTGTGCCCAGCGGGAATCGCGACGCATGTTGGGGGCGAGGTGATCCAGATAGGGAGCCAGCAGAATGAGGCCAGCCAGCGGGATGCCGGCAAGCCCGTTTTCCAGAGCGGATGCCGCGAACCGCAGTGCCAGGCCGCCTCCCGCAGAGTGCCCGGCGATCCACAAGCTGGCGTCGGCGGGGAGATCCAGTGAGCGGATCAGATCTTCAAGATCCTCCTCGAGCTGCAGCGGGTGATCGATATCGCCGCGCCGGGCAGGCGTCGGGCCATGGCCACGCAAGTCAGGCGTGTGGACGTGATACCCCTCAGTGGCCAGATGCGTTGCCAGTGAGGCGAGGTAGCGACTGTCAGCACTGGAACCATGCAGCAGGATGAGGTGTGTTGTGCTCGCTGGAATCCGCGTCGGGTGGTAGTGACGACAGCCCAGGCTGCTGCCATCGCGACAGCGGTAGGGGACGAGTTCATTCGGTGCTGACCACGCTTCCTTGTCTGCCAGGAAAGTCGTGAAATCAAAGGCATGGCTGTTGGAATCGGGCATTCGCGTCACTCGCTCGGGATGTTGTGGCATGAAAAAAGCCCGCTATCTGATCAGGTCAGATAGCGGGCTTTTTCGTTCAAGGACCCGGCGCACTCGACAGGCTGATCAAGTCCGGTGCCTCAAGGCATGGTGTTTCAAGACTTGGTGTCTCAAGACTCAATGCGCCTGATTGAGGAAGCCTTCGTCCAGCTTCAGCTCATCATTGCGATTGATGCCGATATCGCGTGACAGGATATTGCTGGCGATCTGCTTGGCTTCTTCCAGAGAATGCATCTGTGCAGTACCGCACTGATAGACGTTGAGCTCCGGAATCTCTTCCTGGCGTGCGACGTTCAACACGTCCTGCATGGCGGCAGACCAGGCAGCGGCAACCCGGGCTTCGTCCGGCTCACCGATCAGGCTCATGTAGAAGCCGGTACGGCAACCCATCGGCGAGATGTCGATGATCTCGACGCCATCACCATTGAGGTGCTCGCGCATGAAGCCGGCGAACAGGTGTTCCAGCGTGTGAATGCCCTTCTCGGAGAGAATCTCTTCATTCGGCACGCAGAAACGCAGATCAAAGACAGTGATGTTGTCGCCCTTGGGGGTTCCCATCTTCTTGGCCACGCGCACGGCAGGGGCTTTCATGATGGTGTGGTCGACTGTGAAGCTATCCAGCAGTGGCATACGAGGCCTCCAGCATGAGGGAGTGAGATGGGCAGGCCGTTGCCTGCCCGGATTCATGTCTGAAGGGTAGCATATCGCCGCTATTGAATAGAGGGGCAAGCACATGCCGGCGCAGGGAGTGCGCGCGGCATGTGTGTCTCACAGATAGCTCTCGGCAGCGGCTTCACAGCTCACGCAGCGGCGCTGGGACTTTCCCGGCTCACCATCCGACATGGCATGGTTGAGCTCGCCATCCAGCAGGCGGTTGGTGAAGTCGGCCAGGTTGGCGACCACCAGCACGTCCTTGAGGCCCTCGCCATCGGCCAGTGTCTTCTGGCCCTTGCCGGTCATCACCAGCGCGGCGCGACAGCCGGCCTTCTGGCCAGCGACCAGATCGCGCAGACTGTCGCCCAGCATCCAGGCGCCTTCGAAGTCCGGAATCTGCAGAGCGTCCTGAATCTGGTGCAGCAGGCCGGGTTCCGGTTTGCGGCAATCACAGCCATCATCCGGGCCATGCGGGCAGTAGGCGATGTGGGCGATATCGCCACCGGCTTCCTTCACCAGCTGCATCATCTTGGCGTGCATCTGGTCGAGTTCCCGGTGACCGAAGTGGCCGCGAGCGATGCCGGACTGATTGGTCGCGACGGCTACGGTATAGCCCGCTCGCGTCAGGCGAGCGATGGCCTGAATGGAGGTGGGGTATTCGATCCACTCCTCGGCATTCTTGACGAAGGCATCGGAGTCTTCATTGATGACACCATCACGGTCGAGCACGATCAGTTTTTGCATGGTCAACTCTTCACCTCAGGGCAGTCAGGGGCGTCAGCCGGGCTGCTTGTCAGGGGGTCGCCGCTTTGCCTGGGAAATTGTGAGCCAAGTCACAAGATGACGCTCGCACGGGGATTGGGCAAATGGCGCCGAGTGACCGAAGAGCGTGGGTGCGACAGGCTGTCACGCTTTTCGAACACTGTTTCTATACTGGATTCTAGTGCGACCTAGGTAGGGGATCAAGGCAGAATTTGTGACATCGCGGCCACATTGCGTGTAATCCTGTCACGCAATACGTCATTTCGAGGAGGCTGGATGCAAAAGAACCCCGCCGTGGCGGGGTTCTTTTGCAGAGACTGCCATTTACCGATGTCGGGGACACCGTGGGCCGGCAGCCCTTATTGGGTCAGCAGGCTGATGTCGGCCACACCCATAAACAGGCCTTGCAGACTGGCCAGCATCGCCAGGCGATTGGCGCGCACGGCGGCATCGTCGGCGTTGACCATGACCTGATCGAAGAAGGCATCGACCGGCTCGCGCAGGCTGGCCAGCGTATCGAGGGCTTCCTGGTAGCGTGCCGCCGCGAACAGCGGTGCCACTTCCGCGCCACGTGCCTTGAGGGCCTCTGCCAGTGCCTGCTCGGCCGGCTCACTCAACAGGCTCGTGTCCACCTCGGTGCGGCCATCGTGCTCGGCCTTGGCGAGGATGTTGGAGACGCGCTTGTTGGCGGCTGCCAGAGCGGCGGCTTCCGGGCGTTCGCCGAAGGCGTGCACGGCACGCAGACGACGCGCGAAGTCCAGCGGGTTGCTGATCTTCAGGGTACGCACGGCCAGGTACAGTTCGGCACCCATGCCCTCGTCATTGGCCCAGGCGCGGAAGCGATCGAGCATGTACTCGAGCACGTCCTCGACCAGTCCTTCGGCCTTGGGCAGGTCACGATGCTGCTCGGCGCTGACGGTCAGCAGCTCGCGCAGGTCGAGGTCCAGTTCGCCCTTGATCAGGATGTTGAGCACCCCGATGGTGGCACGACGCAGCGCGAACGGGTCCTTGGCGCCGGTCGGACGCTGACCGATGCCGAAGATGCCGGTCAGGGTGTCGAGACGGTCCGCCAGGGCGATCGCCATGCCGGCCTTGGTCGCGGGAATCGCATCGCCGGCGAAGCGCGGCAGATACTGTTCTTCCAGCGCACGCGCGACGGTGGCATCTTCGCCATCGTGACGGGCGTAGTAGTGGCCCATGATGCCCTGCAGTTCCGGGAACTCCAGCACCATCTCGGTGACCAGGTCGGTCTTGGCCAGCTGTGCGGCGCGTGCGGCGTGCTCGACATCGGCACCGATGCGTTCCGCGATGTGGCGGGCCACGGCTTCGCTGCGACGGGCCTTGTCGGCCATGCTGCCCAGCTTCTGCTGGAAGACGACGCTCTCGAGCTTCTCGCGACGCGATTCCAGCGTGCTGCGCAGGTCGGTCTCGTAGAAGAAGGCGGCATCGCCCAGACGCGGACGAATCACCTTCTCGTTACCGGAGATGACCTGTTGCGGGTCCTTGCTCTCGATATTGGAGATGGTGATGAAGGCCGGCTTGAGCTTGCCGTCGTTGTCCAGCAGGTGGAAGTACTTCTGGTTGGCCTTCATGGAGGAGATCAGACACTCCGCCGGCACTTCCAAGAAGCGCTCATCGAAGGTGCCCGTCAGTGCGACCGGCCATTCCACGAGACCGTTGACCTCGTTGAGGAGGGCTTCCTCGATGACGGCATTGGCGCCATAGACTTCCGCCTCGGCCTGGACCTGTTCGCGGATGCGCTCACGGCGTACTTCACGGTTGGCCAGCACGCGGGCATCTTCCAGCGCGTCGAGGTAGTCCTCGGCGTGCGCCAGCGTGATGGCCTGCGGGGCATGGAAGCGATGACCGAAGGTGGTGCGGCCTGCCTCGAGGCCCAGCACGCTGGCCTCGATCACTTCGCTGCCGTAGAGCGCGACCAGCCAATGCACTGGACGAGAGAATTCGATGCGTGAGGCACCCCAGCGCATGTTCTTCGGCACCGGCAGGCGAGCGACGACCTGTTCCAGCATGGCCGGCAGCAGGGCGGAAAGATGCTCACCCGGCTGGGTATGACGATAGCCGAGCCAGATGCCCTTGTCGGTTTCCAGCTCGATCAGATCACTGACCTCGACACCGCAGGAGCGAGCGAAGCCCTGCACGGCGCGGGTCGGCTCACCATCCTTGAAGGCCGCAGCCTTGGCCGGTCCACGCTTCTCGATCTCGCGGTCCGGTTGACGCTCGGCCAGCGACTCGATCATCACTGCCAGACGACGTGGTGTGGCGTAGGCGCGGACCTGACCGAAGGCGACTTCGGCCTCACGCAGGCCATCGGCCAGGCCATTGGCCAGGCCGTCGGCGAGGGCATCGATGGCACCCGGCGGCAGTTCTTCGCAGCCCAGTTCGATCAGCAGGGTATTCACGGAGGTCATGCTGACGCGTCTCCCTCGGTAGTGGTGTCATCGGCGGCGAGCAGCTCGTCACGCAGTGCCTGTGGTGCCAGCGGGAAGCCAGCGGCCTTGCGCGAGTCGTAATAGGCGTGGGCCACGTCGCGGGCGAGGGTGCGCACGCGCAGGATGTAACGCTGACGCTCGGTGACGGAGATGGCGTGACGCGCATCCAGCAGGTTGAAGGTGTGGGAGGCCTTCAGCACCTGCTCATAGGCCGGCAGCGGCAGGTTGGCCGCCAGCAGCTTCTGACATTCGCTCTCGCAGTGATCGAAGGCAGCGAACAGCTCCGGCACGGCAGCGTGCTCGAAGTTGTAGGCGGACTGCTCCTTCTCGTTCTGCAGGAAGACATCGCCGTAGGTGACCACGGAGCCGTCCGGTGCGGTGGTCCAGATCAGGTCGTAGACGCTGTCCACGTCCTGCAGGTACATCGCGATGCGCTCGAGACCGTAGGTCAGCTCGCCGGTGACCGGGAAGCACTCGATGCCGCCTGCTTGCTGGAAGTAGGTGAACTGGGTCACTTCCATGCCGTTGAGCCACATTTCCCAGCCAAGTCCCCAGGCGCCCAGCGTCGGGGATTCCCAGTTGTCCTCGACGAAGCGGATGTCGTGGACCAGCGGGTCAATGCCCAGACGCTCCAGCGAGCCCAGATAGAGCTCCTGCAGGTTGGCCGGTGACGGCTTCATCACCACCTGGAACTGGTAGTAGTGCTGCAGGCGATTGGGATTTTCGCCGTAGCGGCCGTCGGTGGGACGGCGGGAAGGCTGCACATAGGCAGCGTTCCAGGTTTCAGGACCGATGGAGCGCAGGAAGGTCGCCGGGTGGAAAGTCCCCGCGCCAACCTCCATATCCAATGGCTGCAGGATGATGCAACCCTGTTCGGCCCAGTATTGCTGCAGGGCCAGAATCAGGCCCTGGAAGGTTTTCACGTCTGGCTGTGTCATTGGTGAAGCCCGTTGGCCCATGAATTCGAGAACTGCCAAGTATACAATCCCCGCTTATCGGGTTATAGGCCGCAGACGTAACCGAGTGCGTGCCATTTCCAAATTCTGATGCGTCGCGCCCCTGCACGCGCGTATTGCCTACAAGCCTCTGAGAGGCTCTGGGAGCTCAAATGATCGTCGTTACCGGAGGCGCCGGCTTCATCGGTGCCAATATCGTCAAGGCACTCAATGATCGCGGCCGTACCGATATCCTGGTGGTGGATGACCTGAGTGACGGCACCAAGTTCGTCAATCTGGCGGATCTGACCATTGCCGACTATCTCGACAAGGACGATTTCCTGATTCGCGTCCAGTCGAGCCTGATGGGTGAGTATGCCGAGCTGCCGAAGATCGAGGCGATCTTCCACGAGGGCGCCTGCTCCGATACCACCGAGTGGGACGGCCAGTTCATGCTCGAGAACAACTTCGAGTACTCCAAGGTGCTGCTCAACTTCTGTGAGGCGAATCAGATTCCCTTCCTCTACGCGAGCTCCGCGGCGACCTACGGCGACAGCCAGGTCTTCAAGGAAACACCGGAGTTCGAAGGGCCGCTCAACGTCTACGGCTACTCCAAGCTGCTGTTTGACCAGCACGTGCGCCAGCGTTGGGACAGCCTGACCACCCAGGTGGTCGGCTTCCGCTATTTCAATGTCTATGGCCCGCGTGAGCAGCACAAGGGCAAGATGGCCAGCGTCGCCTACCACCATCACACCCAGGTGAAGGCGGGCGAGAACCCGAAGCTGTTCGGCGCCTACGATGGCTATGAAGCCGGCATGCAGAGCCGTGACTTCGTCTACGTCGGTGATGTGGTCGACGTCAATCTGTGGTTCCTCGATCACCCGGAAGCCTCCGGCATCTTCAACCTGGGTACCGGCCGTGCCGAGCCGTTCAAGGCGATCGCCGAGACCGTCATCGAGTACTACGAGAAGGGCGAGATCGAGTACATCGACTTCCCGGAAAACCTCAAGGGCCGCTACCAGAGCTTCACGCGTGCCGACATCGGCAAGCTGCGCAAGGCCGGCTGCAACGTCGAGTTCAAGACCGTTGCCCAGGGCACCCGCGCCTATCTCGAATGGCTGAATCGCTGAGTCTGAGCACGTGTGGACTGAGCTCGTGTGGACTGAGGGTAAGCGCGTGTGGAATGAGCATGGGCGCCTGCATCGCAAGTGCGATGGGGCAGGGCAAGCGCATCCGCAAAGAGGGTTGGCCGTGAAGAGGAGCAAGGCATGAGTGAGCGCATTCTGGTGGTCGGGCCCAGCTGGGTCGGCGACATGGTGATGGCGCAGAGCCTGTTCATGACGTTGAAGCAGCGCTCGCCCGGCTGCCGGATCAGTGTGCTGGCGCCCGCCTGGTCGCAACCGATCATCGAGCGCATGCCCGAGGTCGAGGAAGCGCTGGCACTGCCGGCGGGGCATGGCGACTTCGCCCTCAAGGCGCGCTGGCGACTGGGGCGCTCGCTGCGCGGGCGTTTCGATCGCGCCATCGTGCTGCCGCGCTCCTGGAAGTCGGCGCTGGTGCCATTCTTCGCGCGTATTCCAGTGCGGGTCGGCTTCACCGGTGAGCAGCGCCACGGCCTGCTCACCGAGTGCCGCAAGCTCGACAAGTCGATTCTCGATCAGACCGTCAAGCGCTTCACCTCACTGGGCCTACCGCTGGACGAGTCCAACCCGCCGCAGCGCATCCCCGAACCCTGTCTCGTCACCGACAGCGCCAATCAGCGGCGTCTGCGCGAGGCGCTGGGCCTGAGTGCGCCACCGGCCCCCATCATCGGCATGATGCCGGGCGCGGAATACGGGCCGGCCAAGCAGTGGCCACTGGCGCACTTTCGCGAGCTTGCCGAGTCACTGACGCAGGCCGGGGCTGAGGTGCGTATCTTTGGCGGTCCCAAGGATGTGGCGGCCGGTGAGGAGATTGCCCAGGGGCTGGCCGGCGTCCACAACCTGTGTGGCAAGACGCGACTGGCGGATGCGGTGGATCTGATCGCCGAGTGTCGGGAAGTGGTCAGCAATGATTCCGGCCTGATGCATGTGGCGGCCGCGGTAGGGGCCCGTATCCAGGGCATCTACGGCTCCTCGTCACCACATTACACGCCCCCGCTGACGGCCAATCGCGAGATTCACTGGCTGGCGCTGGAGTGCTCACCGTGTTTCAAGCGCGTCTGTCCGTTGGGGCATACCAACTGCCTGAATCACATCGCGCCTGAGCGATTGCTGACGGCGATCGCGCTGGATGAGGATGAGCGGTGAGCTTGCCGAAGAATCGTACGACGGATGATCTGATCCATCCGCGGATGCGCGGGGCCATGACGCGTGCACAGCGTATCGAGGCGTGGCGTGCCTGGTGTGAGCAGCACCTGGTACTGCCGTTCAGCCGGGCATGGCTGGTGCGCTGGTGCCGGCATCGCTCGCGCCATCAGGGGCTTGAGCAGCGTGGCTTGCCGCGACATGCCGTGGAAGACGTGATGGGACCAGAGGCGCTGACACTGTGGATCAATCCGCGTGAACTGGTGCGCGACGTCAACTTCGGGCGTGACAAGCGCAAGCGGCCTTCCTCCAACGCCTTCATCTGGGACGGCGACTGGGACCTGCGGCGTGGCGCCTTCCGCTTCGGCTCACGCTCGCGCCTGATGCGTGACCTGATCGAGCATGGTGATGATCTGACGGTGACCGAGCGTTATCAGCAGCTCAAGGCCTTGCTGGAGGCGGGCAAGCCCTGGGCATCGCCGCGTGATGGCCTGCTGATGGACAGTGAGGAACAGATTCTCGGTTACCTGCGCTGTTATCGCGGTTATCTGCAGGACATGGCCGCCAATGGCTTCCGCCAGGGCATCACCAAGGATGAGATGGGCGTCGCGGTGACGCGTGATGGCCGTCTGCTCAAGATCAATCGTGGCCTGCATCGCCTGGCGATGGCGCAGCAGGTGGGAGTGCCCCGCGTGCCTGTCGTCATCAAGGCGGTACATCGTGAGTTCTGGGACAAGGTGACCGCCGGTGCCGAAGGTGATGAGGCTCTGCGGCGTCTGCAGGCTGCGCTGCAAGAGTGTCGTCCCGAAAGCGAACCCGGCCCGCTGGACCCCAAGACCTATCCCGTGATGGGAGTGGATGAGGGGTGGCCGGATCTGCGTGGACTCGAGGATGCAAATTCCGGCAGTTGAGCCGATAACCTGTTGTTTATAAAAACGAAAAAGCCCTGTTTCATCGTGATGTTTCACATGAAACAGGGCTTTTTCGTTCTCTCTGTTCGAGCGACAGGAGGTACTTGGGCGACAGGTACCTGGGCGATAGATGCCTGGGCGATAGATGCCTGAGGCGAGAAGCGGTCTAGCGTGCCAGTCGCTGATAAAGCCCCAGATAGGCCTCGCCCATGGCGCTGGGGGTGAAGCGAGTCAGATGCGCCCGCGCGCCCGCGACCAGCCGCTCCCGACGTGGTGCGTCATCGCCGAGTGCCACGATGGCGGCAGCCAGCGCGGGTGCATCATCGGTGGGCACCAGCACGCCGGTGGCATCGTCATGCACGATATCGGGGATGCCATCCACCTCGCTTGCGATGATCGGTACGCCGTGATCCATCACGTCGAGCAGGATCGAGCCAAGTCCTTCATTGCGTGACGGGAAGGCGAACAGATCGAAGGCCTCCAGATAGTCGCCGACATTGGTGTGGAAACCCTCCCAGACAAGATTGTCCAGATCGGCGCTCTCCGCCTTGAAGGCGGCTTCATCCTCTCCCGCGCCCAGGCAGACGAACAGCAGCTGCGGGTGACTGTCGCGCAGCTGACGGGCCGCCTCGATCAGCACTCGCTGGCCCTTGTGGCGGTCCACCAGCGCGCCGACATGCCCGACGACGAAGCGACCCCCGGCGGGCGTATTGCCGAAGCGCTCCCGCAGTCTGCCCACGGCTGTCTCATCGCTGGGCAGGTGGGCGAGGGTGCTGGGAATCAGAGCCGTCTCCCCCCACTGGCGCTCACGCAGGTGTGACTCGATCACCGAGGAAATCGCCACCCGGCAGGCGGCGGCGCGATAGGTCAGACGATTGAACCACTTGTCCTTCACCGGCTGAGGCACCCGGCGGGTCAGCAGATAAGGCGTGCCGGTGAGGCGCTGATGCAGCCACGCCCAGTGCACGGCCTTGGCTTCGTGAGCATGCACGATATCGGCGCGAGGCTGACCGAGATGGCCCCTGAAGCGCCCGTGGATCTCGATCACGTCCACCGTGACGGCAAGCTCAAGCGCCGCCAGTTCGGTGATCAATGGCGAGCCTTGCAGGCACACCAGCGACTGACGGATGGGCGTACCAGGCTCGCCGTTCTCTCCCGGGCTGGCGCGTCGCGCCAGGTCCGCGATCAGGTTGAGCGTCTGGCGCTCACCGCCGCGAAAGCCGCGGGCCAGATTGACGTGGCGCACGTGCAGCGGCCGAGACGGAGCTTGCGACGCCGCCTGCTCACAAGCAGAGGTCATGGTCACCATACCTTGTTGAAGTCTTCCGCCTCACGCACCTTGGCGTCGCGCTGGAATTCCAGCAGCTTGGCGTATTTCAGGTAGGCATTGACGCTGGCGGACAGCGCCACCGAGAAGCCATCGACGCCATCGCGGAAGCCGGCCTGGAAGACGAACTTGCGCATGAAGGCATTGCTGGCATGCAGGAAGGGCGTGAAGGCGTTGGCGCGTTTTCCCTTCTGATACATGATCTTGGCGGCGCGATTCGAGAAGCGACCACTGGCCTTGACGAACAGCTCACCCAGATTGGCGAAGCTGTAATGCTCAAGGTCCGCATCCAGCTCGCAGGGGTGGCTGGCCTGAACGGAGCTGTGCTGGCGCGAATCGCGGAAGGCGAGCTTCTCGCGGTCATACAGGCGCAGGCAGTAATCGGGGTACCAGCCGGCATGTCGCACCCAGCGCGAGCCGATGAAGTTGCGACGCCGCAGGGCGAAGCCATCATGTGGCGTGCTGTCGAGTGCCAGTTCACGGATGGCGCTGACGGCCCCGTCGGTCAGGCGTTCATCGGCGTCCAGTGACAGCACCCAGCGGTGGCTGGCATGGCTCGGTCCGACGTTCTTCTGCGGCCCGTCGCCCAGATAGGGCTGGTCGATCACCACGGCGCCCATGGCGCGCGCCAGCTCGCAGGTGGCATCCGTGGAGCCGGAATCGACCACGATCAGCTCATCGCAGACCTGGGCCAGCGAGCGCAGGCAATCCTCGATGTTGTGGGCTTCATTGAGAGTGATGACGCAGCCGGTGATGGGCACGGCGGTGCGCAGCTTGCCATCGGAAGGAGGGGCGGTCGGGGTGACGGCCGGGACCTCGTCGCTCGGATTCATGACGGTCTCTGTCTTGAGAGCGCCTGGCTCACGTGTGTGACAGGCGCCGATGGGACGCAGTGGCAGGCGGGAATCGGATGATGCGCCTGCCGACGATTCATGTCGCTATCGTACACTGCATGGGCACCGATGCCTGCAGGGCGATACGCTGAAGCGTCAGGCGTGATAGGCGCTGCGAATGGCGGCCAGGCACGCGGCATGGTGCCTCGGCGTGAAGCGCGCCAGCGAGCGCCCCAGGCGTGAGAGGTTGTTCTCGCGCCAGCGTGCGTCGGCGGGAGCCTCGTCATGCAGCTGGCAGCGGTCGAGATCGATCACGTAGACGCGTCCGCCTTCATCGACCAGCAGGTTGCGTGCGTTGAGATCGACATGCTCGAGCCCGGCGTCATGTACGGCGCGAATGGCGCGGCCTGTCGTCTCCAGCACTGCCAGCAGGGATTCGGGCAGCTCGGCCCCGGCAGGCAGACGCTGTGCTTCGAGGGCGATCAGATCATCGGCGAAGGCGCGCGCGCCGGGAATCAGTACCGTGATCAGGGCGGCCTCGTAGCTCAGGCCATGCCGCCATACGCAGGCGCCGACCGGCTCTGGTACCGGCAGCCCCTGGCGATGCAGCGTTTCCGTCAGGCGCAGCTCGGCGAAGGCGCGGGTGCGCTCAAGGCTGGTGTAGAGGTAGCGCTGACGAGCGATCTTCGCGATCAGACCACCGCGTCGATAGGGGCGCAGCGCCCAGCGTTGAGACGGGGTTCCAGTGGCATGGACGGGTTGCAGCTCAGCGGGCAAACGACAGACATCGAGGAACAGACTCGCCCCACGCCCCGGTGCTTCTCCGGTCACGGCGCCGTGTTCGCGCCAGAACGATGGCATGAACCAGTCCGGCGTCATTTGTGGCGCTGTTTCGCCATCATATAGAATGTGGGCATTCTCATTTCGGAAAACTGCCATCCGCATGAAGCATCCTCTCCCTGCCCAGCCCGCACATATCTGCGTGCTCCGGCTCTCCGCTCTCGGCGATGTCTGCAATCTTGTGCCAACGGTACGCGCCTTGCAGCGTCAGTGGCCTGAGGCCCGCATTACCTGGATCGTCGGCAAGGGGGAGCACAGTTTACTGTCCGGCCTGACCGGGGTCGAGTTCGTGGTCTACGACAAGTCCACCGGCCTTGCAGGCATGCGCGCCATCTGGCGTCAGCTCAAGGACACGCACTTCGATGTGCTGTTGCACATGCAGCAGGCGCTGCGCGCCAGCGCCCTGTCGTTGGGCCTCAAGGCCCGAGTGCGCATCGGTTACGACCGTGCGCGCGCCAAGGACTGGCAGTACCTCTTTACCTCCCATCAGCTGGCCCCGCGCGAGCGCGCTCACGTGCTGGAGTCGTTCATGGACTTCGCACGTGCCCTGGGTGTCGAGGACTGCCGGCTCGACTGGCGTCTCGATGTGCCGCCCGAGGCCTATGGTGAGGCGGCGCGCGTGACCGGTGAAGCGCCCTATCTCGTCATCAGTCCGTGTGCCAATCCGCGCCTGCGCAACTTCCGCAACTGGTCGGCCGAGGGCTATGCGGCGGTCGTCGATCATGCCTGGCAGCAATACGGCATCCGCAGCGTGATGACCGGCGGCGGCAGCCCGCAGGAACGCGAGATGGGCGCGCGCATCAAGGCGCTGGTCAGTGAAGGCGCGGTCATCGATGCCATCGGTGGTACCTCGCTCAAGGGCCTGCTGGCGCTGATCGATCGCGCCGTCGCGGTGATCGCGCCGGACTCCGGCCCCGTGCATATGGGCAATGCGCTCAATACACCGGTGATCGGCCTGTACGCCACCACCAACCCCGAGCGTGCGGCGCCCTATTGCTGGCAGCATCTGGTGGTCAATCGCTATCCGGATGCGGTGGAAACCTATCTGCACAAGCAGATGGACGAGATCCACTGGGGCCAGCGCGTACGCCATCAGGACGCCATGAGCCTGATCCGCGCCGAGGATGTCATCGCGCGCCTCGCTGAGCTGCTGGCGGACACCGATGGCGTCATTCGCGGCCAGAGTTGCGAACGTCTGCCGGTCGCGGCTGTCTCGTCTACTGACACCTCTTCTTCTGAATTTCCCTCTGCACGCGGAGACGCCTGATG
Organism: Cobetia sp. PS-4MA; assembly: GCF_057670765.1. Taxonomy (NCBI): domain Bacteria; kingdom Pseudomonadati; phylum Pseudomonadota; class Gammaproteobacteria; order Oceanospirillales; family Halomonadaceae; genus Cobetia; species Cobetia sp. PS-4MA. The sequence goes on from NZ_CM173107.1 coordinate 19,873, forward strand.
AAGCTTGATCTGACTGCGCTTGAACGGGCTCGCCTGCTGGTCGTGGGTGATGTGATGCTCGACCGCTACTGGCACGGTGGCACCTCACGCATCTCGCCGGAAGCCCCGGTGCCGGTGGTGCGCGTCGGCGAGAGTGAAGACCGCCCGGGCGGTGCCGCCAACGTCGCGCTCAACATCGCGTCGCTCGGTGCGCATGCCACTCTCGCCGGTGTGGTCGGTCAGGATGACAACGCCGCCATCCTGACCCGCGCACTGGAAAACGCCAATGTCATCACGCGCTTCCAGGCCAGTGACAGCGTGCCGACCATCACCAAGCTGCGCGTGATGAGCCGCAATCAGCAGCTGCTGCGCCTCGATTTCGAGGAGCCGCTGCACGAGGTGGATACCAGCGCGCTGGTGCGCCATGTCGAGGCCGAGCTGGGGGCCAGCGGCGTGATGATTCTCTCCGACTACGGCAAGGGCTCGCTGAATCAGGTCGAGGCGCTGATCGCCGCGGCGCGCGCGGCGGGCAAGCGCGTGCTGGTCGACCCCAAGGGCAGTGATTTCTCGCGCTATCGTGGCGCCAGCATCATCACCCCCAATCTGACCGAATTCGAGACCATCGTCGGGCCATGCCGCAGCGATGAGGAACTGGCCGAGAAGGGTGAAGCGCTGCGTGCCGAGCTCGAGCTGGAAGCTCTGCTGGTGACGCGTAGCGAGAAGGGCATGACCCTGATCCGCGAGGGCCATCAGCCGCTGCATCTGCCGACGCATGCGCGTGAGGTCTATGACGTCACCGGTGCCGGCGATACGGTGATCGGCGTGCTGGGTCTGGCGCTGGCGGCTGGCCATGCCTTCCCGGAGGCCGTGATGCTGGCCAATCTGGCCGCAGGCCTGGTCGTCGCCAAGCCGGGCACCGCGACCCTGTCGGTGGCAGAGCTCTACACCGCGCTGCATGGTGACAAGCTGGCGGAATTCGGCGTGATCCAAGAGTCCGCGCTCATCCCGGCAGTGAAGGCTGCCCAGGCACGCGGCGAGCGCGTGGTGATGACCAATGGCTGCTTCGACATCCTGCATGCCGGTCATGTGGCCTACCTGCAGGAGGCGGCACGTCAGGGCGACCGTCTGATCGTGGCGGTCAATGACGATGCCTCGGTGGCACGCCTCAAGGGGCCGACGCGTCCGATCAACCCGGTACTGCGTCGCATGCAGGTGCTGGCGGGCCTCGGCGCGGTCGCCTGGGTCGTGCCCTTCAGCGAAGACACCCCGGCACGCCTGATCGAGGCCGTGCTGCCGGATGTGCTGGTCAAGGGCGGTGACTATCGTCCTGAAGAGATCGCCGGGGGCGAGGCGGTGATCGCCAACGGTGGCGAGGTGCGTGTGCTCGGTTTCGAGGATGGCGTCTCCACCACGGCGATGATCGCCACCATTCTTGATCGCGAGGACTAGGCGTGAGCCTTGCCCGTGGCCTCTACAGCACCGCACTGACCTTGCTGTCTCCCCTCATCTGGCAGCGGGTCTGGCGCGAACACGATGATCGGCACTCGCGCCTGGAGCGGCTGGGCATCCTCCCTGCCACGCCTGCCGCCATGCCGGACCGCGAGCGCCCCATCTGGCTGCATGCGGCCTCGCTGGGCGAGATGGTCATGATGGCCAGTGCCATCGAGGCGCTGCGGCGCCGCTATCCCCTTCGCCCGCTGATCGTGACCACCATGACCGCGACGGGGGCTGCCCAGGCGGCTCGCCTGTTGCACACGCCTGAGGGAACGCCCGAGCTTGCCCCTGCGCGGCATCATTATCTGCCACTGGACTTTCCCTGCAGCGCACGTCGCTTCGTGTCTCGCCTGCGGCCGGCCCTGGTCGTGCTGGTGGAAACCGAGCTGTGGCCGAATCTGATCGCAAGCTGTGCGCGCCAGGGGATACCCGTGAGCGTGGTCAATGCGCGGCTGTCACCGCGCGCCTTCACACGCTACCGCAAGGTCGGGGCCTTGATGCGCGAGACGTTGTCGCAGGTGAGCGCGCTGACGGCCAAGGCGCCGGAAGATCTCGAGCGTTTCATCGCGCTTGGGCTTCCTGCGGCGCGGGGGAAGACGGTCGGTTCACTCAAGTTCGAGCTCGAGATATCGCCACAGGCCGTCGCGGCAGGCAAGGGACTGCGCGAGCAGTTCCAGGGGCGGCGGGTGTGGATCGCCGCCTCGACACACGAGGGGGAAGATGCCCTGATGCTGGATGCCCACGCAGCCGTGCGTGCTCGGCATCCTGATGCCTTGCTGCTGCTGGTGCCGCGCCATCCGCAACGCTTCGAGACGGTCGCCGCACAGAGTGCGAGCTGGTGTGAGTCACGCGGGGAAACCTGCCTGCGTCGCAGCCACATGCATGCGGAAAGCCGCCTCGAGAAGAGCCGTCTGTCGGTGCTGGTCGGCGATAGCCTGGGCGAGCTGCTCGCCCTGTATGCGGCGAGCGATGTCGCCTTCATCGGCGGCAGCCTGGTGCCCATCGGCGGGCATAATCTGCTCGAACCGGCCGCGCTTGGGCTGCCACTGTTGAGTGGCCCATCGCTTGAGAACTTCAGTGAGATCGCCGAGGTGATGACGGCGGAAGGAGCTCTGCAGGTCGTCGATGATGCCGAGGCGCTGGCCGAGGCCGTCATCACCCTGCTGGAAGATGAGTCGCAGCGCCAACGGGCAGGGCAGGCGGCGCGTGAACGGGTAGCCCGCAATCGCGGGGCGCTGGCAGGGACACTGCAGCAGCTGGAAGACCTGTTGCCGAGCTGAGCCGACGAGAGACGGAGGTGAGCTCGCCATGCCGATTTCGGTCGTGGGGGATGCACGCCACTGGGGCATCAATGGGAAGATCATGCGCAGAAACGCCGCACCATCGTGCGGCGTTTCTGCGTATGGACCTCGCGTGGGGCGAGGTCAGCGCTCACTCACCGAAGCGCAGGCCCTGTCTCAGCACTCGATGAGCTGCGCCGTCACGCCCATGTCGGCATCCAGACCCTCCAGGCAATCGCGCGCTGCGGCGCTGGCATTGCTGATCACCACATCGAAGCTTTCCAGTGGCGCGATGAAGGCCGGGCGTACCATCTCGAACTTGCGGGCATCGATGATCAGAAAGCGCTGCATGGCGCTTTCCAGCGCGGCCTGCTTGGCCGCCACCTCATGAAAGTGGAAGCAGCTGACGCCGCGCTCGGCGTGCACGCCACCGGCCGAGAGAAATGCCTTGTTGATGCCCAGACGGCGAATGGCTTCCGGCATGTCGGTGGCGGTAAAGGACTGGGTGGCCGGATGAAACAGTCCGCCCAGCATGACCAGTCGCACGCCGGGCAGGTGGCCGACGGCGTTGGCGACATTCAGGGCGCAGGTCACCAGGGTCAGTGTCATCTGACGATCCAGTGCCGCGGCCAGGTGGACCAGGGTCGTCCCGCAATCCACGTACAGGGTATCGCCGTCCTCGATGTGACTGGCCAGTCGCTGGCACAACGCTTGCTTGATAGGAGCGCTGGCATCGATCTCGCGGTCGAGGCGATAGACGCTGCTTGCGGAAGATTCCGCCAGCAGCAGGCGTCCCCCCAGTATCTCCAACAGCCCGTTGCTGTGAGTGACATCACGGCGAATCGTCATCTCGGACACGCCGCAGAGCTGTGCGGCGTCGCTGAGCTGCAGTGGGCTGCCCTCGCGCAGGATGGCCTGCAAGCGGTCAAGGCGTGCAGCGCTTTGGTTGTTCATGCGGCAGGGTCCTTTTTTGCCGATGGCGGTGAGAAAGCGTTGGAGAAGCCAACATGCCCTCGGGTCATGGTGTGATGATAACTCACTGACTGGCAGGGATAACTTTTCTCGCGTGAGAGATCCGCGCGGGCGTTGCAGGAAAGCAAGGCCCGAATCGCTCAAGCGTTTGCATTGACTCCTTGGTCAGATTGTGACTCTTTTAACATGCTGAGAAAAAATCATAACACCGTGTCCCGTTGAGAATCGCGGCGACATCGCGCACAAGCGCATTCCATAACAAGCACAAGAACACATCAGGACCTTCCCAATGAATCCCCTCATGAGTCTGGTCGGGATGGCATCGCTCATCCTCATCGCCGTGGCGTTGTCATCGAATCGACGCGCCATCCGCCTGCGCACCGTCGGGGGCGCCTTTGCCATCCAGTTGGCCATCGGTGCCTTCGTGCTCTACACCTCCTTCGGCCAGGGTGTGCTGGCCGGTGTCTCGGGCGCCGTCAGTCAGGTTGTCAATTATGCCGATCAAGGCATCAGCTTCCTGTTCGGCAGTCTGGCCAATCCGGGCAGCGGTGTCGGCTTCATCTTCGCCATCAAGGTGCTGCCGATCATCATCTTCTTCTCGTCGCTGATCGCGGTGCTCTACTACCTCGGCATCATGCAGTGGGTGATTCGCCTGCTGGGGGGCGGCCTGCAGCGCGTGCTGGGAACGTCGCGCACGGAATCCCTCTCCGCGACCGCCAACATCTTCGTCGGACAGACGGAGGCACCGCTGGTGGTCAAGCCCTATCTGGCGAGCATGACGCGTTCCGAGCTGTTCGCCGTGATGTGTGGTGGTCTGGCATCCGTCGCCGGCTCCGTACTGGGTGGCTACGCGGCGCTGGGCATCCCGATGGAGTATCTGGTGGCGGCGTCCTTCATGGCAGCGCCCGGCGGCTTGCTGTTTGCCAAGCTTCTGTTCCCGGAGACTGACAAGCCGGATGACTCGATCGCCGTGGCGGATGCCTCGCTCAAGGATGACGACGCACCGTCCAACGTGCTGGACGCTGCGGCATCCGGTGCGTCTTCCGGCCTGAAACTGGCCGCCAATGTCGGCGCGATGCTGCTGGCCTTCATCGCCTTGATCGGGCTGATCAACGGCATTCTCGGTGGCGTCGGCGGCTGGTTCGGCATGGACACCCTGAGTCTCGACATGATTCTCGGCTGGCTCTTCGCGCCGTTGGCCTTCCTGCTGGGCGTGCCATGGAGCGAGGCGACGCTGGCGGGGTCCTTCATCGGTCAGAAGCTGGTGGTGAACGAGTTCGTCGCCTACATCAATCTGGCGCCCTACCTGAGTGGCGACAGTCTCGTGGCTGCCACGGGTGCGGTGATGACGCCCTACACCATGGCCGTGCTGTCCTTCGCGCTGTGCGGCTTCGCCAACCTGTCGTCCATCGCCATTCTGCTCGGCGGGTTGGGCAGCCTGGCCCCGACGCGCCGGCATGAGATCGCCAGTCTGGGTCTCAAGGCGGTACTGGCCGGTACGCTTTCCAATCTGATGTCGGCGGCGATCGCCGGCTTCTTCCTGGCGCTGGCGGCCTGATCGGGATGTCGCCCATCTCACAGTGGATGGGCGATTCGAAGAGGTGTCGCCTTCGGTGTGTAAATGTTCACAAACCGGCCGTTGGTGACAGGGAAATCCGCCAAACGTCGCCCTATCGTTTTTGCGAGGAAGTGCTAACATCGCGCCCTTTGCAAATCCGGCGCAGCCCGACGACGAAGCGGGCGGCATGGGGCGACGCTGATGGCAGACGTCGTTCATGACGGGCAATAACCACAACAATTCAGAACAGTTGATTACTCAAGACAGGATCATTTCGCGATGACTATGCTCAAGACCGTCGCGGCCAGTGCACTGGCCGCCACTACCCTCCTGACGGCTGCCGCGCCAGCCCAGGCCACCGATTTCAATGGCGACATCCACGCCAATGACTACAAGTGGCTGACCTTCAATCTGATGCGCAGCGAGGACAACCGTCTGCCGTTCCGCAACAGTGAAGATACCTATCTGGAAATGGAATTCGGAGGCCGTTCGGGCATCGTCGATCTCTACGGCTATGTCGATTTCTTCGACATCTTCGATGACAGCTCGGATGACCTCAATGGCGGCGACAACTTCTTCGCCAAGCTGGCCCCGCGCTTCTCGCTGGACGCCATGACCGGTCACGACCTGTCCTTCGGCCCGGTGGACGAGCTTTACATCGCCACCGTCACCAACATCGGTGACAACGGCGCATTCGGCGGTCTGTGGGAGCACTATGTCGGTCTGGGCAGCGATGTGCAGGTGCCATGGTTCGGCAAGATGGGCTTCAACCTCTACGCCCGCTACGTGCGTGAGAACTACGGCGGTGAAGACGAGAGCAAGTGGGACGGCTACATGGCGTCCACCAACTGGTTCAAGCCGTTCGTCAACTTCGAGGACGGTAGCTTCATCGCCTATCAGGGCTATCTGGACTACAAGTTCGATGCCGATGAAGTGGGCAGCCAGGACGGTCGCAGCATCAACAGCATGGAGTGGTTCAACGGCATCTACTACCACACCCAGCGTTTCGCGGTGGGTTACGGCCTGAAGTACTACAACAACATGGCGTTCTTCACCGATGGCTCCACCGCCACCGGCGTGCGTCAGGACACCACCGGCTTCGGCAACTACTTCAGCATCAACTACAAGTTCTGATCACCGCTTCGCTCTCGATGAGCGACCGGCGCGCAAACAGAAACGGGAAGCCCCTCAGGGCTTCCCGTTTTTCGTCTGGCTGCTCTGGCGTCTGACACCTGGAAGCTGACACCTGGTGATCAGCGGAACTCGACCTCGCTGACTTCTACGCGCACCAGCTGGCGGGACCAGCTGCCGTCCGGCAGGGCGATGCGCACGCTGCGTCCCTCACGGGTCTGGCCGGGGCGCAGGTAGGTCTCGGGCAGCCGATACTCGCCGACCCACAGCGGCGCCTCGCGCGTCGCCAGCAGACGGCCATCGTCGCCATAAAGACGCAGTCTTGCCCGGGTGGCGATGACGTTCTGCCCGGCGGTGTTCTGGATCTCGAAGCGCAGCACAGCGTCGTCATCGTCGATGTCCACGGCGGTCAGTCGTGCGACGACCCCATCACGATGTCCCTCGCTCAGCAGCGTCGGATTGGCCAGTGCGCTGGCATTGAGGCGTGCCTGGGTCGGAGCCGGGGCAGAGGCGCTGGCGCGGGCCGGCACTGGTTGCCCTGCATCGCCAGCGGCGGGCGTATTGGCGGGTACGACCGGCAGGGCGGACGAGGTGGGTATCGTCGCGCTGCCGAGCGTCGAGCGTGGGCTCTGCTCGTCGGAGACTTCCAGCAGATACTCCCAGCTGTGGTCCGGCTTGAGCAGCACCTTGACGCCACTATCCAGCGTGATGGTCGTCGGAGAGCTGATCGGCAGGCTGTCTGCCATCAGTACCGGGCTGAGCAGGGCAGCGGCCAGAAGCGACAGGCCTCGGGTGCCAAGGTGGCGCGTGATCTTCCATGTCATCAGGCGAGCCTCCTCAGGCAGTGATGCGCTCGACACCTGTCTCGCGACCGACCAGCAGTACATCGGCGCCACGGGCGGCGAACAGACCATTGGTGACGACGCCGACGATGGCATTGATGCGGGCTTCCATGGTGATCGGGTCTTCGATCAGGAAGTTGTAGCAATCGAGGATGCGGTTGCCGTTGTCCGTCAGAACGCCTTCACGATAGACCGGGTCCGCGCCCAGCTTGACCAGTTCGCGCGCGACGTAGGAACGTGCCATCGGAATGACTTCCACCGGCAGCGGGAAGCCACCGAGGATGTCGACCTGCTTCGAGCCATCGGCGATGCACACGAAACGCTCAGCGCAGGCCGCGACGATCTTCTCGCGGGTCAGCGCCGCACCACCGCCCTTGATCATCGCCAGACGCGGATCGATCTCGTCGGCACCATCCACGTACACCGGCACGGTGCCCACATGGTTGAGCTCGTAGACGTCGATGCCGTGGCCCTTGAGGCGCTGGGCAGTGGCTTCGGAGCTGGCGACGGCGCCGGCAAAGTCGTGGCGAACCTCCGCCAGAGCATCGATGAACAGGTTGGCGGTGGAGCCGGTGCCGACGCCGATGATGGTGTCGCGGTTCAGCAGCGGGCGGATCTCATCAAGGGCAGCGCGGGCCACGGCTTGCTTCAGCTCATCCTGGGTCATGTCATACCTCGGGTCGGTGGGGCAGGGGTTGAGAGTGGCGGTCATCGCGTCGGCAAGGGTGCCTGGCGCGTATCCCGATGTGTCTGTGCCTCATGCTGCTGCACGGCAACCAGATGCGCAGACAGGAAGCGAGTCGGGCGACGCAACGCGAGAAAACGCCACATTATAACGGCAAACGTCGCGATGGCGCTGGACGCTCTCGCCGGCGGTCTGATAACAATGGGGGTTCGGTCGCACCCATGCGGCCCGCGCTGCGACACATCAGGACATTCCTATAATGCTCGAACACTACGTCAAGAAAATCCTGTCGGCTCGTGTCTATGAAGCCGCCCATGAAACCCCGCTCTCGTCAGCCCCGATGCTGTCACGTCGTTTCAGCAACCAGATCTTCATCAAGCGGGAAGACCTGCAGCCCGTCTACTCCTTCAAGATTCGCGGCGCCTACAACAAGATGGCGCAGCTGAGCGATGAGCAGAAGGCCTGTGGCGTGATTGCCGCCTCGGCGGGCAACCATGCCCAGGGGCTGGCGATGGCAGCCAAGCTGATGGGCGTGAAGGCCGTCATCGTCATGCCGCGCATCACGCCGGAGATCAAGGTGCAGGCGGTGCGTGAACGCGGCGCACGCGTGGTGCTCAAGGGCGATGCCTTTCCCGAGGCGCTCGCGCATGCCCAGGCATTGATGCAAGAGCATGGCTACACCTTCATTCCGCCCTTCGATGACCCGGACGTGATCGCCGGGCAGGGGACGGTGGGCATGGAGATCCTGCGTCAGCACCCGGGCAAGATCGATGCGATCTTCGTGCCGGTGGGCGGCGGTGGCCTGATTGCCGGTGTCGCGGCCTACGTGAAGTATCTGCGCCCGGACATTCGTGTCATCGGTGTCGAGGCTGAGGATGCGGCCTGCCTCAAGGCGGCCATGGAGGCCGGCGAGCGTGTGGTGCTGGACCAGGTCGGCGTGTTCGCCGAGGGAGTGGCCGTGGCGCAGATCGGCGAGGCGCCGTTCGAGATCATCCGCCATACCGTCGATGAAGTGATCACTGTCAATACCGATGAGATGTGCGCGGCGGTCAAGGATATCTTCGAGGACACGCGCGCCGTGTCAGAGACCAGCGGCGCTCTGTCGCTGGCGGGCCTCAAGAAGTACATCCAGCAGACTGGCGCGGAAGGGCAGACGCTGGTCTGCATCAACTCCGGGGCCAATACCAACTTCGATCGCCTGCAGCATATCGCCGAGCGCACCGAGCTCGGCGAGCAGCGGGAAGCCATTCTGGCGGTCACCTTGCCGGAGCGCCCCGGGGCCTACAAGCAGTTCTGCAAGGTGATCGGCAAGCGCATGGTCACCGAGTTCAACTACCGCTATGCCAATCCGGAGGAGGCGCACGTCTTCGTCGGTGTCCAGGTCAAGCCGGGCGGGGAAGACCGCGCAGCGGTGGTCGAGAAGCTGCGTGAGGCGGGCTACGCGGTGGAGGATCTCACCGACAACGAGCTGGCCAAGCTGCACACGCGTCATCTGGTCGGGGGGCGCACCAGCAGCGACCTCGAGGAGGAGGTCTATCGCTTCGAGTTCCCGGAACGTCCTGGTGCCCTGATGAACTTCCTGACCCATCTGCCTGCGGACTGGAACATCTCGCTGTTCCACTATCGCAATCACGGCGCGTCCCATGGGCGAGTCCTGATCGGCATGCAGGTGCCCAATGGGGATCGCGCCGAGGTCGAGAAGTATTTCGCGGAGATCGGCTATCGCTTCTGGAAGGAAAGCGACAATCCGGCCTATCGCCTCTTCCTGTCGTGATGTCGGCCATGCCTCGCCTGCCTGGATGAGGTCGCTCTGAATCAAGTGGGCATCAGGCGGATGGCATTCATGATTGGCAGTATGAAAAAGCCCCTGTTCTCGTCTGAGAGCAGGGGCTTTTCTCGTCATGATGGTGAATGGCATGACTGATGACTTGTACTCAGGTGGGGCGTCAGAGATATCGAACGTTGTTTTCCCTCCAGGCCTTGCCAGCCCTCGCCTGCAGCGCGAAATGCAAGCGTGGAAAAACGTTCATTCATACGGCTGCATGGTGATTGTCATACGCAGGTCAGATGCCTATCATCGTGGGCACTGTCAGGAAGACAGTCATCGACAACCGTCACGCGAAAGCCACTGACGATATAAGAAGAAGCCCGCTCTCATGAAACGCAAGCCCGATCTGGTCATGGCCCTGGTATTCATTTTCGGGATTGGTGTCGTCGCCACCGGCTACGCCCAGACCGTCATGGGTTCCTGAATCGTGCACTGCCGCCTTCGGGCGGCAGTGGCGTTTTCAGAGGGAGAGTCGTTCTCGCGCTCTGCCTTTCTGCCCTCTTTTCCCTCCCGCTCTTCTCCTTGATCTCCAGGCACGTCTGCTCCCCCTCAAGTCCGAGCACGCCCGCGACATGCTGGCGCCGTTGACCGCCCGTGCGTGACTGCCCCTGCGTGAGCATCATGACGATGCGTTCCCATGCCTGCGGCCTGGGCGCACGATCTCGCGATCACTGACGATGGCATCCAGCGGTATGTCCCAGGCTTGTACCGGCAAGGCCGGCACCTTCTGACAGTGATGGGCGAGGCCGATCAACCTCGGTCTTGGCCCGGCGCGACGGGTGAAGGCGAAGCTGCGGTCATAGAAACCGCCCCCCATGCCGATCCGTGCGCCAGCCTCATCGAACCCCACCAGCGGCATCAGCACGATATCCAATGCCCAGGCCGGCAGGCGTCGGCCCTTGTGGGCACCGAAGCGCGTGTCAGGTTCGGCGATGCCGAAGCGATTGCTCACCAGTGGGGTATGGTCGTCGTAGCGGACGAACCAGAGTGAGTTGACCGCGAAGGGTCGCAGGACCGGTAGATAGACGCGTGCTCCCCGACGTTGCAGCCATCGGCACAGACGGGTGGCGTCGATCTCGCCATCATTGGGCAGGTACAGGGCGATGTCCCGGGCACGCAGCAGTTCCGGCAGACGCTTCAGTCGTCGCAACAGGGCCTGCTCGGCATTACGGCGCTCGGGGGCCGTCAACTGGCGTCGCCGTTGGCGTAGCAAGCGTCTCAGGGCGCGGCGATCCGCAGTGGGGTGATCAAGCTCGCTGGACAATGGCCAGAGCGTGACATCACGTGAAAGCGAGGGAGGCGAATAGTGATTCGCGAGGGCGGCGCGAGCCGCAGGGGGTTTGAGCATGCCTGACATTCTCCGTCAGACAGGGTTCTCCAAGGTGCCGGTGTTACCGGGGGCCCTTGAACCCAGCGGTTCAAGGTGGGTAGTCCCGCGCAGCGCATCAGGCTTTCCGACGCACGGACATGCACACAGCACTGCGCAGTGGACTCCCTGGGAATAGCTTATAAGCTCGAGGGACATCGGCAACTGTCGTACACCCCAGAGAACTCCTTCAGTCTACCAAACCCCGTCTGCCGGCCCAAGGCTTAATCCTGTCGGGAACAGACTGTTGCTGAAATTTATCAGTTGTTTGATTCTCAAGCGTTTTTTGCTTCATCAGCACGCGCCTTCGCACGTTGGACAGACTCGGCTGGTACCTGCTTGAGGGCCGCATCCAGCTGGCGATCCAGCGCCGTGAGGCGTGTCTCGAAATCCTGCTGCATGGCGCGTTCGCTGTCGCGGCTGTTGATCAGTTCGTGAGAGATGTTGAGCGCGGCCATCAGGGCGACCTTGTCGGCACTGATGGTATTGCCACGTTGCTGGATGCCTTGCATGGCGAGATCCAGGTAGGCCGCCGCACGGGTCAAGCCATCTTCCTCGCCGGGTTGGCAGCTGACGGTATAGCTGCGGCCGAGCAGGCTGATCTCGGTGGTATTGCGGGGAGTCGTGGAGTCGCTCATGTCAGTCCTCTCGGGCCATGTCCGGCGTCGTCCTGATTGACGGCGGCGTCCTTGACTGGGCGTCACCTCGCAGTGAGGACGGCAAGCCAGAAGGAGGGCCAGTGCGGTAAGATGGGGGCATTCTCGAGCCACTATAGAGAGCCGCTTCTGGAGGGTCAACGCGCTGCGCAGTGCGGCTGTCACCCAGCATGGCGCTCAGGGTTCGAGCGGTAATCGTCGATTGCCGATGCCTTTCTCACCGACTCAATGGACCCGCACCATGGCCATCATCAACGATACCTTCGACTTCTCTCTCGTCGCGGACCAGTTCCTGGTTCACGGCAGCCTGAACAACCCTTCCTTCCTTGATGGACAGCTGGTCGCTGCCCTGGCGATGGATGACATCAGCGCGGAAGACTGGTTGAGCCGCGTCTGTGCCGCATTGGGAGTGGAGCAACCGGCCACCCGTGAAGCGGGCGAGGTGTTCCTCAGCTGGCGCACGCGCAACCAGGAGCGCCTGGCGGCCAGCGAGATGAGCTTCGAGCCGCTGTTGCCGGACGACATGTTCTCCCTGGCCGAGCGTGGCCAGAGCCTGCGTGAGTGGACGCTGGGCTTCCAGGAAGAGCTGGCAGGCGTCGATGGCGAGGTCCGCAAGGGCTGGAGCCAGGCATTGCGTGATGCGCTGAGCGATGTCGAGGCCATCTCGAGCGGTCTGGCCAACGCCGAGGACCTGGATGACGACAATGCCGAGGATGAGGCGGATCTGTTCGCGCTGGCCGACCACGTGCGCATGGCGGCCCTGCTGCTGTATACCGAGCAGCACCCGGGCAACCCGGACGTCGAGAAGCCCAGTGACGATCAGTTGCCGGAAGGCGGGCTTGAAGGCAGTCTCGGGGTCAGCTCGCGCAACGACACTCACTGAGTGAGGCAGATTGCCGCTCGCAATACCCGGCGGCCGACCCCATTTCGGGAAGGATTGTCCCTTCGGGAGCCTCGTCCTTTCCCGCCACATTCTGATTCGTGTCGGGCAGGCCATGACATGCCTGCCCGACACGGACCCCGACGGAGAACGCCATGATCGTCCCTGAAATCCTGCCTGCGCCGGCGGCGCTGACTGCTGATGACTTCTCGGCGCGTCGCCAGCGTCTGATGACGCAGCTGCCTCGTGATGCCGCGGTACTGGTGTTGTCGTCCGGCCTGGCGCAGCGCAATCGTGACAGTGAGTTCACCTTCCGTCAGAACAGTGATTTTCATTACCTGACCGGCTGGCCGGAACCGGAAGCGGCATTGTTGCTGTTGCCGGGGCGCGCGGAAGGCGAGAGCGTACTGTTCTGTCAGGAAAAGGATCCGCTGGCGGAAGCCTGGACCGGTATCCGTATCGGTGCCGAAGGGGCCGTGACGCAGGCGGGATTCGACCAGGCCTTCACCAATGATCAGCGTGAGGATGTCATGGCCGGTCTGCTGGATGGCCGTGGGCGTCTCTTCGTGCTGTTCGAGGACGACGAAGCACTGGCGCTGGCGCAATCGCTGCGCGAGGAGCTGGCCGCGGCCGTGCGTCGTGGTGCCCGCCCGCCGGTCGCCTTTGAAGACCTCGCCCCGCTGTTGCATGAGCAGCGCCTGATCAAGGATGAGCGTGAGCTGGCGCTGATGCGTCACGCGGCGGAGATTTCCGCTCGCGCCCACATCCGTGCCATGCGGGCCAGCCGCCCCGGGCTGCACGAGTATCATCTGCAGGCCGAGATCGAGCATGAATTCCAGTGGCAGGGCGCCCCGGCACCCGCGTATACCAGCATCGTCGGTGGTGGCGTGAATGCCTGCGTGCTCCATTACATCGAGAACCGTGCTCCGCTGATCGATGGCGAGCTGGTGCTGATCGATGCTGGCGCGGAGTACGCACTCTATGCCGGCGACATCACCCGTACCTTCCCCGTCAATGGCCACTTCAGCGAGCCCCAGAAGCGTCTCTACGAGATCGTGCTCAAGGCCCAGGAACGTGCAGTGGCCGCCGTGGTGCCGGGAGCGACGTTGGTGGGCATTCACCAACAGGTGGTGCATGACCTGACCGCCGGCCTCGTCGAACTGGGCCTGCTGCAAGGTGAAGTGGAGGCGTTGATCGCCGATGAGGCCTATCGCCGCTTCTATCTGCACTCCACCTCGCACTGGCTGGGACTGGATGTGCACGATGTCGGCAGTTACCGCGAGAACGGTGAGCCGCGTCCGTTGCTGCCCGGCATGGTGCTGACGGTCGAGCCGGGGCTTTATGTGCCGGACGCCAGTGACATTCCAGCCGAGTATCGGGGGATCGGGATTCGCATCGAGGACGATGTGGTGGTCACCGCGGACGGGCACGAAGTGCTGAGCGCCACGGTTCCCAAATCCGTCGAGGCCATCGAGGCACTGATGCGCGAAGGAGCCTGACATCATGAGTGAGCCAGCGGCAGCATCCCCGGTAACGTCTGCGCCGGAGCGATTCGATGTCGTCATCATCGGTGGTGGCCTGGTGGGCGCGAGCCTGGCCTGTGCCCTTGCACCCTTGATGAACGGGCAGCAGGAGGATGGGCTGCGCGTGGCGGTGGTCGAGGCCAATCCCTTGCCTCCCGCGGAGGATACCGGGCGTTTCCAGCCCAGTTTCGATGCGCGAGCCAGTGCCATCGCTGCCGGTTCACGCCAGCGCTTCATCGCCTTCGGGCTGTGGGAGGCGATGCGTGAGCACGCCACGCCGATTCGTACCATCCATGTCAGCGAGCGCGGCCATCTCGGGGCCACACGCATGCGGGCCGAGGAACTGGGGGTTCCCGCGCTGGGGCATGTGATCCCCAATGCCTGGATGGGGCGCGTGCTCCATCGGCGTCTGGCGGAACTGCCGCTGACCTGGTACTGCCCGGCACGCGTGGCACAGATCAGCGTCAGCGCGCAGGGGCACCGCCTGCTGCTGGAGGATGGCCGCCTGATCGAGGCGGGACTGACCGTATTGGCAGATGGCGGGCGCTCGGGGCTCAAGGAGCGTCTCGGCATCCATAGCGAGACGCATGCCTACGAACAACAGGCGCTGATCGCCACCGTCGAGATGAGCCAGCCCCACGCAGGGGTGGCCTATGAGCGTTTCACCAGCGAAGGACCGATGGCGCTGCTGCCGCTGGGTGGCCGCCGAATGGAGTTGATCTGGACGCGTTCTCCCCACGAGACGGCTGCGCTGATGGACATGCCGGAGCCCGAGTTTCTCAAGGCGCTTCAGGCTGCCTTCGGCGAGCGGGCCGGCCGTTTCCGGCGGGTCGGGCAGCGCCATGCCTATCCCCTGTCGTTGATACGTGCCAGCGAGGGGACACGTCCCGGACTTGCGGTGCTCGGCAATGCCGCTCACTCGCTGCATCCGGTGGCAGGGCAGGGCTTCAATCTGGCGCTGCGCGGCGTGACGGATCTGGTGGCCGCCATCGCGGCGGGACAGGCACGTGGTGATACCGCTGGCGATGTCAGTGTGCTGAGTGATTTCGAGTCGCGGCGCGGCGCGGACCGCGACAATGTCGTGCTGTTCAGTGATGGCTTGATCCGCCTGTTTGGCGTCGAGAGTCGTTGGCTGGGGCATGCTCGGGCGGCAGGGCTGATCGGCCTGAATCTGGTGTCACCGCTCAAGCGCCTGCTGGCAAGGCGCTCGATGGGCATTGAGCGCTAGGCGTAGCGAGTACTTGCCAACGGGCCATGCGATGTCGTGAGTTGCGTCACAGGCTTGCGCCACAGGCTTGCGCCCCAGGGTGGTGTCGATGAGTGACCAAATCGCCGCCGGATTCACGAGACTCTCGCCAGGAGAGCGACGCGCGACAGGCGTCATACAAGGGAGCAGGCATGAACGAGCATCGGAGATTGGATGCACCGCATGAGGTGGATGTCGCCATCGTGGGCGCCGGTATCGTCGGCGCCACGCTGGCGCTGCTGTTGGGGCAGGGCGGCCTGCGCGTCCTTCTGATCGAGGGTCGCGAGGGCATCGTCGACTGGCAGCCGGCGCTGGCACCGGAGCCGCGTGTCAGTGCGCTGACGCCGGTTTCGCGTCAATTGCTCAGCGGCCTGGGGGTCTGGAAGGACATCGCACAGAGTCGTCTGATGCCCTATACCGGCATGCAGGTCTGGGATGCCGAAGGCAATGGCGAGATAGGCTTCAGTGCCGAGCAAAGCGGCGTGTCGGAGCTTGGGCACATCGTCGAGAATCGGGTCACTCAGGCCGCGCTTGAGCAAGCGATTTCCCGGTGTCCCTCGATCACGCGCCGTTATGGTGTCCGGGTCAGCGGTCTGGGATTGCCCAGGACGGGGTCAGCTTCAGTGGTAAGTGCTTACCAACTTGAGGGGGCCGAGGCAGCAAGCCTGACACTGAGCGACGGTAGCAGCGTCGCGGCGGGGCTGGTGGTGGCGGCTGACGGGGCGCGTTCCCGTCTGCGCGAGCTGGCGGGCATCGAGACCCGTGAGCACGATACCGGCCAGGTGGCGTTGGTCACCACGGTGCGCACGGCGCATTCGCATCAGGGCGTCGCCCGCCAGCGCTTTCTGCCCACCGGGCCGCTGGCCTTCCTGCCGCTGGCGGTCAATTCCGCCCTGGCACATCCCGAGGGCGAGACATCCGGCGCCCAGCGCCATTGCTCCATCGTCTGGTCCACCACTCCGCAGGAAGCCGAGCGCCTGCTGGCATTGCCCGAGACGGACTTCTGTCATGAGCTCGAAGCAGCCTTCGAGGGAAAGCTCGGCACGGTGGAATACAGTGCCGAGCGCTTCAGCTTCCCGTTGCATCAACGTCATGCGCAGGAGTATGTGCTGCCGGGGCTGGCGCTGGTGGGGGATGCCGCGCATGCCATTCACCCGCTGGCGGGGCAGGGGGTCAATCTTGGCCTGATGGATGTCGCCGTGCTGGCGGAAGAACTGCTGGATGGGCACCGCCGCGGCGTGGCACTGGGCGATGAGCGCTGGTTGAAGCGCTATCGTCGACGCCGGCGCAGCGACAATGCCGTGATGCTGAAGATGATGGATGGCTTCCGCCTGCTGTTCGGCAGCCGGAAGCCGGGGGTACGCCTGGTGCGTAACCTGGGACTTGGCTGGGTGGATGGCAGCGTCGAGCTCAAGCGCCTGCTGATGCGCCAGGCGATGGGGGAGCGTGGGGAGTTGCCGGAGAGCTGCCGACCACGGTGACAGTGAGCGCTCACCTCTGGGCGTGACAGTTAGCACGACGACAGGCCAGGCGGGAGATGGCAGACCTGCCGATTGGCGCGCGAAAGACGACACGACCCCGCCAGTTGGCGGGGTCGTGTCGTTTACGGCGAAAGAGAGACTATTGCTCCGAGGTGGCGGGAAGCGTGGCCTTGAGAGCGGCGCTGCGACCCAGCACGTTCATGCCCTTGAGCAGGTTGAGTGCTTCCCCCAGCTGGTAATCACTTTCGGCGACCACCGGGCTGTCCGGTGCCTTGCTGGAAGGCGTCGATGAGTCGCCATTGGCATTGTCGAGACGTCCGTCGAGATCCGCCTCGCGTACGCTGAAATCACGCCGCGTGTCGCGCTCCAGTCGTCCGCGCACCACCTCGACATCCGGGCGGATGCCCTCTGCCTGGATCGAGCGCCCGTTGGGCGTGAAGTAGAGTGCCGTGGTCAACTTGAGGCCGTCGCCGTTGCCCAGTGGCATCACGTTCTGTACCGAGCCCTTGCCGAAGCTCTCGGTGCCCATGATGATGGCGCGGCGCTGGTCCTGCAGGGCACCTGAGACGATTTCCGCGGCAGAGGCCGTCCCGCCGTTGATCAATACCACCAGCGGCGTATCACCGGCCGGTGTCTCGGCTCTGGCCGAGAAGGACAGCTCGCTGTCCGGCAGGCGCCCCTCGGTATAGACGATGCGGCCGCTCGTGAGGAAGAGGTCGCTTATCTCGACGGCCGCTGACAGCAGCCCCCCGGGGTTGTTGCGCAGATCCAGCACCAGACCCTTCAGCGCGACATCGCCGCTTTCCTCGCGCAGCTCCGCAAGGGCGCGTTTCGCCTCATCGCCCGTCGCGCTCTGGAACTGGCTGACGCGCAGGTAGCCATATCCCGGCTCCAGCAGGCGCTGACTGACGCTGCTGCTCTTGATGATGGCCCGCTTGAGCACGACCTCGCGGGGCATGTCGGCGCCTTCCGAGAGTACCAGCAGGCGAATGGTCGATCCTTCCTCGCCACGCATCAGCTTGACGGATTCCGTCATCGACAGACCCTCCATCGGCGTATCGTCGATCTTGAGGATCACGTCACGTGGTTGGAGGCCGGCACGTGAGGCCGGGGTGTCGTCGATGGGGGCGATGATGGTCAGCTGGCCATCCTCCTCCATGCCGACCTCGATGCCGATACCGCCGAATTCCCCATCGGTGTTCTCGCGCAGGTCCTGCCAGTCATCCTGATCCAGATACGCCGAGTGCGGATCCAGCCCTGCCAGCATGCCACGCATGGCATTCTTGAGCAGCGTGCGGTCATCCACTTCATCCACATAGGTGCGCTTGATGCGCTCGAAGACTTCGGCAAAGGTGCGCAGTTCCTCCAGCGGCAGGCCATTGGCCGATACGCTGGAGGAGGCAGGCGTGGCTCCCTGCCGCGCATCTTCAGCATGGGCCGGCACTCCGCCGCCCAGCAGAACAAGGCTCAGCGGCACGCTGACCGCCAGCTGACGCAGGCGACGCGGGGCAGGACGGAATGACGACGATGCGGACATGCGATTTCCTTCTCGACGGAGACTGGCTCGACTGATGCCGAAGCGCCTGGCAGTTCAGCCAGAGGGGAAGAGGCGACCCCGACGCTCGCAGTCACGGATGACTGCGAGCATATCCCGCCCGGGTACCTGCCGCCTAGCCTGTCGCCATGTTGCGCCATGGCTGACTGGCTCAGCGGCTCGACAGCCAGCGTTGCGGGTTGACGGGCTTGCCGGCGCGGCGTACTTCGAAATACAGCGCGGCACCGTCACGGCCACCACTGCTGCCGACACTCCCCAGCTGCTGGCCGCGTGACAGGCTGTCACCGGGGCCGACGCTGAAGCTTGCCAGATGTGCGTAGAGCGTCAGCACGTTGTCGCCGTGGTCGATGATCAACAGGTTGCCGTAGCCGCGCATCCAGTCCGCGAAGACGACACGACCGGCATGCGGCGCCGTCACAGGCGTGCCCTGGGACGCCTGGATCAGCACGCCATCACGATTGACGCCTTCTCCCCCGCCGTAGGCCGAGATGACCCGCCCGGGGGCCGGCCAGTCCATCTTGCCCATCGCACGCGTGATGCGTGTCCTGGGGGGCGGGGCACTCTTGATGGCCTTGAGGCGCTTCTCGAGCGTCTGGATCATCTGGTTGGCATGGGCGCGGTCCTGATCCAGCTCGGCGATCTTCGCCTCATGGCTGGCATAGCGGGCATCCAGGGTGCGCAGCAGAGCGGCGCGCTCATTCTGCTGGGCCATCAGTTTGCTGGCTTGCTGCTTGAGGCCTTGCTGCACCTCCTCCAGTCGTGTCTGGCGTGCCAGCAGACTGGCGCGGGTACTGGCCAGTGAGGCATCCAGTCTGGCGAGGCGCTCAAGCGCCTGCCGGCGCGAATCGCTCAAGTGATTCAGATAGACCTGCAGGCGTTCGAGACGCGCCGGATCATCCTGATTGAGCAGCAGCTTCAATTCGGGTTGGCGACCCAGCCGATACAGGGCGGCCATCTCCTCGGCCACGGCAGCCTTCTGCGCCGTCTGCTGCTGGATGAGGGTCTCACGCTGGCGCGTGAGCCTGGTCAGTTGCTGCGTGATGTCGTCGCGCTCATCCTCGAGTCTGCCGGTCTGCTGGCGAGTCTCGTTGAGCTGGCGCTCGATCTTCTCCAGGCCATTGCGCGTATCGCTGCGCCGCGCGGCAGTGGCCTTCAGCTCGCCCTGCATCGCCTGTATCTCGTGTTTGAGACGCTTGAGGTCGGCTTCGGAGGCTTGCTTCTTCTGGGTCAGGGTCGCGCTGCTGTCCGCGGCCAGTGCCGAGGAGGGGGCCAGCAGCGGAGTCATGAGCAGCAGGCAGGCAGACAGCACAACGCCGGAGACAGGGCTCCGGCGTTTGAAGAATCGGTAGCGCCTGCCCGGTCCGGATGCCAGATAGGCATCCGGACCGGGGGAGGCGCCGGGCACGCCACTCGGCGCGCCCTGCAAGGGGCTATCAGGCACCGGCATAATCGACCAGCACGTTGCCGTCCATTTCCTCGGGGACCGCCTGCCCCATCATGGTCAGCAGGGTCGGGGCGAGGTCACACAGGCGTCCTTCGGAGGCCAGCTTGACGTCACGCTGGGTGACGTAGATCAGCGGCACTTCAAAGGTGGTGTGTGCCGTCTGCGGGTTGCCGGTCTCCGGGTGCACCATCTGCTCGGCATTGCCGTGGTCCGCGGTGATCAGGCATTCGCCACCGACCTTCTCCAGCGCCTCGACCACGCGGCCGACGCAGCCATCCAGATATTCGATCGCCTTGACGGCCGCATCGAACTTGCCGGTGTGTCCGACCATGTCGCCATTGGCGTAATTGCAGACGATCAGATCATAGCGGCCGGATTCGATGGCCTCGACCAGCTTGTCGGTGACCTCCCCGGCGCTCATCTCCGGCTTCTCGTCGTAGGTCTTCACGTCCTGCGGCGAGGGCACGAGGATGCGGGTCTCGCCCTCGAATTCGTCTTCGCGGCCGCCGGAGAAGAAGAAGGTCACGTGGGCGTACTTCTCCGTCTCGGCGATACGCAGCTGAGTGAGGCCACGATTGGAGACCACTTCCCCCAGGGTATTGGGCAGGTCGGAGGGCGGGAAGGCAGCCGGCGCCGGAATGTCGGCGGCGTACTGGGTCAGCATCACCAGACCGTCATGGGCCAGCTTGGGCGGCGTGCGCTCGAAGCCGGAGAAGTCCGGCTCGACGAAGGCGCGGGTCAGCTCGCGGGCACGGTCGGCACGGAAGTTCAGGAACAGGGCAGCATCGCCTTCCTGCATGGGGACGGCGTCGCCGATACGCGTGGCGCTGACGAATTCGTCGGTCTCGTCACGCTCGTAGGCGGCGGCAAGTCCTTCCACGCCGCTGGCGGCTTCGTGGAGGCCCTGCCCTTCGGCGATCACGCGATATGCCTGTTCGACACGGTCCCAGCGGTTGTCACGGTCCATCGCGAAGTAGCGACCGACAAGGGTGGCGACACGGCCTTCCTCGAGTCCGAGACCTGCCAGGTGTTCATCGGCACGCGCGATGGATGCCTCGGCGCTCTTGGGCGCGGTGTCGCGGCCATCGAGAATCGCGTGGAGGTAGATGCGCTTGGCGCCCCGCTCGGCGGCCAGATCGGCCATGGCGAGGATGTGGTCTTCATGGGAGTGCACGCCCCCGGGAGACAGCAGGCCGATCAGGTGCACGGCGCGGCCAGCCGCGATGGCGGCATCGAGAGGCGCGGTCAGGACGGTGTTGTCCTTGAGGGCATTCTCGCGCACGGCCTTGGTGATGCGGGTGAAGTCCTGGTAGACGATGCGCCCGGCCCCCAGGTTCATGTGCCCGACCTCGGAATTGCCCATCTGGCCATCCGGCAGGCCGACATGGCCACCGTCGGTATGGATCAGATCGCTGGGATACTGCTGGCGCAGGCGATCCATGACCGGCGTGTTGGCGGCAAGAATGGCGTTGTCCTTCTCTTCCTCGCTGTGGCCGTAGCCATCGAGAATGATGAGGGCGACGGGACGCGGACCTTGTGCTTGAGCTGCCATGACTTCCTCGCTGTGATGACGAATGAATCCTCTGGAGCAGGACGGCAGGGGCAATCGCGCAGGGTGGCTGTCAGGCGATCACGTGCCTGTCATGTCCTGCGGGCATCCTCTGCCGTCTTCCTCATCCGGTGCGTTCACCGCTTGCTGCACGGGTGAGGCAAGATGTAGTGATAAAACTACCTGCTCATTCTGACCTCTATTAGAGAGGCGGTAAGGTGCCGAGTGCAAGTGCTGGAAGCGTATCGGCAAGATTGGATTCCCCTATCGCGGGCAAGTTCAGTGCGTCCCCGTGGCGCAGGCGAGGGCAGGGCGGCGTTACGCCTTTTTGATGCCATGTCGCGGGCATTCATGGCAGGGGCTCTCATGTATAATGCTGGCTCCGTTACCTCGGGTAGCGGTCTATTTCCTTTGCCGCGTACGTACCGGCATGCACGTCACAGCGGAGTTAGCCCGTCTCATGATCGAACAGCTGCTTCAGTTCGCGCAGAATCATCCCTTGCTGGTGGGCGCCTTCGTCGCCCTGCTGGTCGCCCTCATCGTCATGGAAACCATGCGTGGCAACCACGGGGTCAGCGTCAGCGAGGCCACGCGACTGGTCAATCGCGAAGAGGGTGTCTTCATCGACATCCGCGACAGCAAGGAATACAAGGCCGGCCACATCGCCGGTGCCGTCAATGTTCCCAGCAGTCAGCTTGCCAGCGCGACCACGCCGCTGGACAAGTACAAGGACCGTCCGGTGATCATCGTCTGCAAGCATGGTCAGACCGCTGGACCGCTGGTGGCGCGCCTGGAGAAGGCCGGCTTCAAGCAGGCGGTCAAGCTCAAGGGTGGCATGGGTCAGTGGGAAGCCGACAGTCTGCCGGTCGTGACTCGCTGAGCGACCTGCGGGAAGCAGGCCGATGGCCCAACAATAATTCTCCGTACATTCAAGGATATGTCTCATGGCTGAAGAACAGAACGCACAGGCGGCACAGGGTGCCGAACAGGCTCAGGATCAGCTCCAGTTCGCCCTGCAGCGCATCTATGTGAAGGACGTGTCCTTCGAAGCGCCGAATTCTCCGGCGGTCTTCTCCCAGCCGTTCCAGCCGAAGGTCAGCCTGGAACTGGATACCGAGCACCAGCAGGTCGGTGAAGAGCTCTTCGAGGTGTCCATCAAGGTCACCGCCCAGGTCTCCAACGGTGAAGATCAGACCACCGCCTTCCTGGCCGAGGTCGAGCAGGCCGGTCTGTTCCGCATCGCCGGTCTGTCCGCCGAGCAGCTGGATCACACCCTGGGGGCCTTCTGCCCGAACGTGCTGTTCCCGTACGCGCGTGAAGCCGTCGACAATCTGGTCAATCGTGGCAGCTTCCCTCCGCTGATGCTGGCACCGGTCAACTTCGAAGCCATGTACGCTCAGCGCAAGCAGCGTGAAGCGCAACAGGCGGGTGAAGCCACCGCTCACTGATCCGTGAGACGGCCAGCAATGGCCGTGAGATGGCAATGACAGTGACGGGCCCCAGTGGCCCGTCACTGCGTTGGTGGCCACCATGATGGCCGTGCTTTCCTGAACCTATTTCTCTTTCCCTTTCATCTCCGTGTCGGCGTGCTGAGTGTCTCTCACGGCGCTGCCGCGCGGCGCATTGCTCGCGAGACTTTCCCATGGCCATTCGTCTGCACTGTCCCGATCTTGATCTCCATGTCAGCGCCGGGGCGACCTTTGCACTGCCCGAGGGGCCTGCACGTCATCTCGGTCTGGTGTTGCGGGCCCGGGTGGGCAGCGAAGCACAGTTGTTCGATGGGCACGGGCAGGAAGTGCGCGTGTCGCTCGAGGAGGTGTCCCGCAAGGGGGTCAGCGTGCGGGTGATTGATGCGGTCGCCAATGACAGCGAGTCGCCACTGGCGGTGCATCTGGGCCAGGCGATCTCCAAGGGCGATCGCATGGATTACGCCATCCAGAAGGCCTGTGAGCTCGGGGTCGCTGCCATCACCCCGCTTTACACCGCGCGTGGCGACGTCAAGCTCAAGGGCGAGCGCGCCGACAAGAAACTCGCGCATTGGCAGGGCGTGGCGGCAAGCGCCTGCGAGCAGTGCGGTCGCAGCGTGGTGCCGGTGGTGCATGCGCCGATTCCCATGGCCCAGTGGCTGGACGAGCGCGATGAGCCACTTCGCCTGATATTGCAGCCGGGCGGTGCCGAGGCGTTGAATGCCGCCGAGAGCGAGGGCGGCGTGACGCGTGCCAGCCTGCTGATCGGCCCTGAGGGCGGCTTCACGCCGGAAGAAGTCACCCAGGCGGCTGGCGCGGGGTGTGACGTCCTGGGGCTGGGCCCACGGATACTGCGTACCGAGACGGCGCCGGTGGTCGCGCTGACGCTGTTGCAGCAGCGCTTCGGCGATCTGCCGCGCTAGGCAGGATGACACCAGCATTGTTGAAGCCCCGGCAACACTGCGTGAGACCTTGAGCGTCCTCATGTCAGTGGTGGGCAGCGTGGTGCTGCTGCATACTTGTCCCATCTTCCCGCGCAACCCGTTTCGGGGTATCGCGCCGGGTAACATCCGCTTTTCTCATTGCCGGCCGGCTGGGTCGGCAGTGTCGTCAGAAGGTTGCCTCGATGACTGCTCGCAAGCTCAAGATCGGCGTGGTGATGGACCCGATGTCCAGCGTCACCTACAAGAAGGACACCACCCTGGCCATGCTGTGGGCCGCCGCCCAGCGTGGCTGGTCGCTGCATTACCTGGAGCAGGAAGATCTCTATCTCGAGAATGGCCGTGCGATGGGACGGATGCGGGATCTCGAGGTCTATCGGGATCCTGATCACTTCTATCAGCTGGGCGAGGTCGTCGCGACGCCGCTGGCCGAGCTTGACGTGATTCTGATGCGCAAGGACCCGCCCGTCGACGAGCACTTCCTGAACGCGGTCCACCTGCTGGGCTTCGCCGAACGTGAAGGCGTGCTGGTCGTCAATCCGACGGCCGCGCTGTTGACCTGCAACGAGAAGCTGTTCGCGCAGCAGTTCACCCAGTGCATTCCGCCGACGACCGTCTCGGCCAATGACAAGGTGTTGCGCGCCTTCCACGCGGAGCATGGCAATGTCATCTTCAAGCCGCTCGATGGCATGGGCGGCAGCGGTATCTTCCACGTCGCCGAAGATGGTCGCAATCTGGGATCGGTAATCGAGCAGCTGACCCTGCGTGGCCAGCGTCAGATCATGGCACAGCGTTACGTGCCGGAGATCAGTGCCGGCGATACCCGCATCCTGCTGGTCGATGGTGAGCCGGTGCCGTTCGGTCTGGCGCGCATTCCCAGCGCCGGAGAAACGCGTGGCAATCTTGCGGCTGGAGGACGTGGTGAGTCGCGTGAGCTGACGGATCGCGATTACTGGCTGGTCGAGCAGGTCAAGCCGGTGGTGAAGTCGCTGGGACTGATGTTCGTCGGTCTGGACGTGATCGGGGATTACATCACCGAGATCAACGTCACCAGCCCGACCTGCGTGCGTGAAATCGATGACCAGCGCGGTACGGACATCGCCGGGCTGCTGATGGATGCCATCGAGGCACGCCTCACGGCGCAGCAGTCCGCTTGATTGCCGCCGTCAATGGCGTCGGTGGCGTCAGATGGCGGCCAGCAAGTTCGCAGTAAACGGCAGGGATGCCGAAGCTGACACGACAGCGGTTTCGCAGACAGGGAGTGGGGCATGGCAGCACCCGTCGAGTGGTGGGGAGTCAACCATAGCGTGACCGATCCGATCACCTACGTGCCGGTGACCCGGATGCATCGTCGCGTGGTGGCCTGGGGCGCGGCACTGGGGGTGCATGCGGTAGTCGGCTGGTGGCTGCTGGGGAGTGGCCTGATGGTGCCCCCTCAGGTGCCGCCATTGCCTGACCCGGTGATGCTCGACGTCACGCTGGTCAGCCAGGCCAGCTCACGTGCCGTCACATCGGATGTCGTCGCCGAGCAGGATCAGCAGGCCAGTGGAAGCGGGCGTGAGGCGGCGGTGCAAGCCGGGCCAGCCAGTCAGACGCCCCCCCGGGCGGGTGAGCAGAGAGCTCCCGTCAGCGGCGAGGCCCCGGTGCCCGAGGCAGCTGCCGTGCCCCTGGTGTTGCCGGAGCGCATCCCGGAGGTCATCGCGACCCGCAATGATTCGCCACAGCAGGTCTCGCATTCCGAGATCCTGCCGGATACGCCGGACAATGAGCAGGAAGCCATCGAGCAGGATGTCGGGGCGATCCAGGCCTCGGGCCAGACTCGCGAGGTGGCCGGTGATGTGGCCTCGCGCAAGGCGGCCCGCGCCTCGGCGCGGGCTCGCTACATCAATGACTGGACCGGCACGGTGCAGTCCTTCGGCAATCTCCACTATCCCGCGCCCGCCGATCTGAGCGGGGAGCTGCGCATTCGTGCCGTCGTGTTGCCCAGCGGTCAGCTTGAGTACGCGGAAGTGTTACAATCCTCGGGACATGCCGAGCTCGACCAGGCGGCTCTGGATACGGTCTATGGCGCGGCCCCCTATGCTCCCTTCGATGAGAGTCTCAGGGGCATGAGCCAACTGACCATCACCCGCATCTGGCGATTCGGCCCCGGCAACGATTCTGGCGCGCCCTGACGCCTCGGGAGGACCATGCAAAGTCTGCGAGACCATTTCCTGCTGGCGATGCCTCATCTCGATGATGACAACTTTTCCGGCTCGCTGAGTTACCTCTGTGATCACGATGAAAAGGGCACCTTGGGTGTCATCGTCAACAAGCCCATCAAGCTGACCATGCGTGGTCTGTTCGAGCAGCTCGAGATCGCGGCGGACAGCTGCGAGTGCCTGGAAGACGTCGTCTATTATGGCGGCCCCGTGCACAAGGACCGCGGCTTCATCCTGCACCGTGGCCAGGCCGCGGAATGGGATTCCAGCCTGCAGGTGACGGATGAGCTGGCCCTTACGACCTCGCTGGATATTCTCAAGGCGATCGCCGACAACAAGGGGCCGGAAGATTTCATGGTCTGCCTCGGCTGTGCTGGCTGGGAGCCTGACCAGCTGACGAATGAGCTCAAGGAGAACAGTTGGCTGATCGTCGAAGGCGACAGCGGCATTCTCTTTGATGCCGACAGCGAGTCGCGCCTTGATGCAGCGGCCCGCAAGCTGGGTGTGAACATGAGCCTGATGTCACGGGAGATCGGGCATGGCTGAGCGGGTCGTCAGCCGGACGGTACTGGCCTTCGATTTCGGTACGCGCCGTATCGGGGTGGCAGTGGGCACCGAGATGCTGGGCACGGCCTCACCGCTGGTGCCCCTGCACGTGCGTGACGGCATCCCGGACTGGAATGTGGTCACTCGTCTGATCGAGGAGTGGCAGCCGGATCTGTTCGTGGTGGGATTGCCACTGGAGCTGGACGGCACCGAAAGCCTGATGTGCAGCCGTGCCCGCAAGTTTGGCAAGCGTCTGTACGGCCGATATGGCAAGCCGCTGGAGATGTGGGATGAGCGTGGTTCCACCAAGGCGGCCAAGGGGCTGGCACGTGAACGCGGTCACCGCGGCAACTATCGTGATGATGGCGTGGATGGCCTCGCCGCTCAGCTGATACTCGAGAGCTGGTTTGCAAGCCAGCGAGGCGAGGGCGACCTTGTCGGTTACTGAATACCCCACCCGCTTCCTTCACGGAAGCGGGTTTTTTTTGTCTGTCTGCCGCCGCTGGCGGAAGTATGAGGATGCGATACCCATGCAACATTCCGAGGTACACGACGACCACGAGACGCTGCCCGATGTGGAAGCGCTTCTCGAGGCGATGACCGAAGAGCTCGAGTTGTTGTTCGAGCGTCGTGAGATCGAGCGTGAGCGGCTGATTCCTGTCGGCATTCATACCGGCGGGGTATGGATTGCCCGGGCACTGCGTGAGCGTCTGGGGCTCAGCGAAGCGTTGGCGACGCTGGACATCGGTTTCTGGCGAGATGATTTCGGGCACAAGGGGTTGCCGGACGCCGGCAAGGGCTCACAGCTGCCGGATATCGAGAATCGCGATCTTCTGCTGGTCGACGATGTGTTGATGAGTGGTCGCACCGTGCGTGCTGCGCTCAATGAACTGTTCGATTACGGGCGTCCACGACGCGTATTGCTGGCCTGTCTGCTGGAGCTGCCGGGGCGTGAACTGCCGGTTCAGCCGGATGCGCTGGGCGCCAGTCTGGCCCTGGCGCCCGGCAAGCGCATCAAGCTGGAAGGGCCGGATGCCTTGCGTCTGACGTTGGTGGATACCGGGGAGAGTGCGGCATGAACCTGTTCGATCTCACCCAGGCCAGCGCAGAGGTGCGTGCGGCCTCCCCGTCCCAGGTCCAGCTTGACGAGCAGGGGCGTCTGCGCCACTTCCTGGATATCGAAGGCTTGCCGCGTGCAGTCCTGACCGAGATTCTCGACACGGCGGATCACTTCCGCGGCATCGGTGATGCGGAGGTCAAGAAGGTGCCTCTGCTGCGGGGGCGTACGGTGGCCAATCTGTTCTTCGAGAACTCCACGCGTACCCGGGCCACCTTCGAGCTCGCCGCCAAGCGCCTGTCGGCGGATGTGCTCAACCTGGACATCAAGACGTCTTCCGCAGCCAAGGGCGAGTCACTGATGGACACGCTGGTCAATCTCGAGGCCATGCAGGCGGATGCCTTCGTGGTGCGCCATGGTGACTCGGGCGCGGCGCACTTCATCGCCAGCCAGATCACGCCCCATGTGGCGATCATCAACGCCGGTGACGGGCGTCATGCCCACCCGACCCAGGCGATGCTCGACATGCTGACCATTCGTCGCCACAAGGGTGATTTTGCCAACCTGCGCGTCGCCATCGTCGGTGACATCCTGCATTCGAGAGTCGCGCGCTCGCAGATTCTGGCACTCAACACCCTGGGGGCAGCCGAGGTGCGTGTCGTGGCCCCCAGGACACTGCTGCCCGTGGGCGTCGAGACATTGGGCTGCCAGGTGTTCACCGAGCTTGAAGCCGGGCTCAAGGATGTCGATGTCGTCATCATGTTGCGTCTGCAGAAGGAGCGCATGGATGGCGCGCTGCTGCCCTCGGAGTCGGAATACTATCGTCGCTACGGCCTGACCCGCGAAAGCCTCGCCCACGCGCATCCTGAGGCGGTAGTAATGCATCCGGGACCCATCAATCGAGGTGTCGAGATCGAATCCGCCGTCGCGGATGGTCCGCGCTCGCTGATCCTCGATCAGGTCACCAATGGCATCGCCGTCCGGATGGCGGTGCTGTCGATGGCGGTATCAGGCCAGATGAAGGCGCGCGCTGAGCGCAGAAATGAACGTTCTCGAGGAGCTGGAGCATGAAACTCAGCCTCATCAATGCTCGGGTCATCGACCCCTCCAGTGGCCGCGATGGCCAGTATGACCTGCACCTCGAAGAGGGACGTCTGGTCGCGATCGGTGCGCCTCCGCGTGACTTCGTCGCGGATGAGCAGCAGGATCTCTCGGGCAAGCTTGTCGTGCCGGCCTTCGCTGACCTGGGGGCCCATCTGCGTGATCCCGGACCGCGCTACAAGGGCAGTCTGGCCAGTGAATCGGCCGCGGCACTGGCAGGGGGATACAGCGTCATCCTGCCTCGTCCGGATACCAGTCCGGTGCTCGACAGTGCCTCTCACGTGCGCACCCTGCTCGATCGCGCTCGCGATGTGGCAGGTGTCAGGGTGGCCCCCCTGGGAGCGCTGACCCAGGGGCTGGAAGGGGAGCTGCTCGCCAACATGGCCGCACTCAAGTCCGTCGGTTGTGTCGCCTTGACCAACCTGCGCAGGCCGATCCGTGATCTTGGTGTGCTGCGACGTTGTCTGGAATATGCGCGCACCTTCGATATCACGGTGGTCTTCCAGGCACAGGAAGCCACCTTGGCGGGTCAGGGATGTGCGCACGAGGGGGCCATCGCGTCACGCCTCGGATTGGCAGGAATTCCCGAATCGGCAGAGACCATCGCGCTGACCCAATGGCTGCTGCTGATCGAGCAGACCGGCGTGAGGGCGCATGTCTCGCTGCTTTCCAGTGCTCGCGCGGTGGAGTTGGTGCGTGATGCCAAGGCCCGAGGGCTGGATATCACCGCGGATGTCTCGATCGCCCAGTTGCATTGGACCGATGAGCAGCTGGAAGGCTTTGATGCCAACTTCCATCTTCAGCCGCCTCTGCGCAGTGCCGACGATCGTGAGGCACTTCGTGCCGCTGTCGCCGATGGCACCATCGATGCGATCGTCAGTGACCACCTGCCACATGAGGCGGCCGCGAAATGTGCGCCTTTCGCGGTCTCCGAGCCCGGCATGACCAGTCTGGAAACCGTGCTGCCGCTTGGGCTGGCGCTGGTCAAGGCCGAGATGATCAAGCTGCCGCGCCTGATCGAGACCCTGACGTTCAGCGCCCGGCGCTTCGGGCTCAAGGGGGGCATGCTGAAGGAAGGTGAGTATTGTGATCTCGCGGTGATTGATATGGAGCAGAAATGGCGTGTCTCCAGCGAGACGCTGGCAAGTGCTGGACATAATACGCCACTGCTCGGCATGCAGTTGACCGGGCGTGTCGAACGCGTGCTGTTGGGCGATACGCGCTACGCTTGAAAGATGTTTCACGTGGAACATCCATGCTTCACCAGGAGGCCGGTCTCTTGAGGTCAGTCTCTGGGTGGCTGGTTACAACTTGCTGATAAGTCAGCGATTTCATGGCTTGTGGTGCTGGGGAGCTATTGGTTGCTTCGCAGAGAAGCCAGTGCCGACCTGGGCAACATGTCCGCCACGATCAGCAGATGTTTCACGTGGAACATCGATGCCCGGCATCACGCCACATGGCCAGCATGTCGTTGCGCGAGCCTCGAGTGCTGGAAAAGAGAATGTTGGAATATATAGGAAGTCGAAAGCATGCCCATGATTCGTGCGGAATTCATCAGCGGCAAGACAGAGGCACAGAAACGGGAACTGGTCGAAGCCTTGACCCGTGAGACGGCTCGCGTACTGGAGGTGCGCAAGGAGTCGGTATGGGTCGTACTGCAGGAAGTCGAGCCGGAAAACTGGGCGGTTGCGGGTACGCCATTGTCAGACCGCTGAGTGCAATGGGCGCGATGGTCACTGCTGTTCACAAGCGTCGTGTCGTGACACAAGTGGTTGAATATATTTGGTTTTACCAAAAAATCGAAGATGTTCCACGTGAAACAGTCAGTGCGTCATCGCCTCTCTGTTCCGAGTCGTATTGAAAAAAAAACGCCGCAGCCTGATGGCTGCGGCGTTCTTGTATCAGCGACATCCCCACGGCTATGGTTCCGTCACTGTGACGTGCACTGTCGGATTCACCCTTCGAAATCAGCTTCCGAGTAGAGAGTACGAATGCGCAGCGTATGGTCGACGGTCTTGAGGGCCTCGAGTGCCTTCTTGCCGTAGGCCTTGTCGACATCGATGACCACGTAACCGACGGTATTGTTGGTCTGCAGGTACTGGCCGGAAATGTTGATGCCTTCCTCGGACAGTACGCGGTTGATGTGGGACATCACGCCCGGCACGTTGTCGTGGATGTGCAGCAGACGGTGCTTCTCCGGGTGGGCCGGCAGCGCGACCTCCGGGAAGTTGACGGAGCCGATGGTGGTGCCGTTATCGGAGTAGGTCACCAGCTTCTCCGCCACTTCCACGCCAATGTTTTCCTGAGCTTCCATGGTGGAACCACCCACGTGCGGCGTCAGAATGACATTGTCGAACTCGCGAAGCGGGGAGACGAACTCTTCACCATTGCCTTTCGGTTCGACCGGGAAGACGTCAATGGCCGCGCCCAGCAGCTTGCCGCTGGAGAGGGCTTCGGCGAGGTCCTCGATCACCACGGTAGTACCGCGAGCGGCGTTGATGAAGACACTGTTCTGCTTCATCAGCGCGAACTGCTGCTTGCCCATCATCCACTTGGTGGAGGGGATTTCCGGGACGTGCAGGGTGACGATGTCAGCGCGCGCCAGCAGTTCTTCCAGGCTTGCCACCTGGCGGGCATTGCCCATGCCCAGCTTGGTGACCGCATCATAGTAGATGACATCCAGACCGAGAGATTCGCTCAGTACGGACAGCTGCGAGCCGATGCTGCCGTAGCCGACGATGCCCAGTGTCTTGCCCCGGACTTCATGGCTGTTCTTGGCAGTTTTCATCCACTGGCCACGGTGCGCCTTGGCGCTCTTTTCCGGCACGCCACGCATCAGCATGATCGCTTCTGCCAGTACCAGCTCGGCGACGGAGCGGGTATTGGAGTAGGGCGCATTGAAGACCGGGATGCCGCGCTTGAGTGCAGCTTCCAGATCGACCTGATTGGTGCCGATGCAGAAGCAGCCGATGGCGGTGAGCTTCTCGGCAGCGCTGATCACGCGCTCGTTGAGCTGGGTGCGGGAGCGGATGCCGATGAAGTGCACATCACGGATCTTCTCGATCAGTTCGTCCTCGGCGAGCGAGGTCTGAAGCAGCTCGATGTTGGTGTAACCCGCGTTGAGGAAGTTATCCACGGCGGATTGGTGGACACCCTCGAGCAATAGAATCTTGATCTTGCTCTTGTCCAGGGACGTCTTGGCCATTGTCGAATCAACCCTCTCGCCGGTCATGCCGACGTTTCTGTTCGTTTGGTCTTTTTCATGTCCTGCTGGCGTGTCACGCCTTTAGAAAATGCCAGAAAAACAGCGGGGCGTGCTGTCAACAGGGGGGCAAAGAATATCACAGCTGGTGCGGGCCCCGGTTGAAATGTCCAATCGGTCAGCATGAAAAATGCACAGCTTGAAACGAGTGGTCACGCCGGTGTCGGGTGGGCAGCGTCACAGGGCCCATCAGGTTATACTGGCATATCACATGGACATCCCGGGTTCAGCCCGGTCTGATCAGCGAGAGCACTCATGGCCGAACAGGAAGCGCCGCAGGATTTCGCCGCCACCCTTGCGCGTCTCGAGGGATTGGTGACGCAACTGGAAGCCGGCGACATGTCGCTGGAAGCGTCATTGGGCGCTTTCGAGGAGGGAGTGCGTCTGGCGCGTGAAGCACAACGACGGCTCGACGACGCCGAGCTGCGTCTGCAGGCCTTGGTCGAAGGGCCTGATGGCACGCTGGTGTCCACTGCATTCGAAGCGCCCGAGATGCCCGGCAGTTCCGTCGGTGCAGGGGATGAGGAGAACGATTGGTGATGTCAGGTGCATCGACGACGCAAGCCATGCCGTCCGCGCAGGCAAGCGAATTGATTCGTGGTGGGCAGGCGCGTAGCGAGGCTGTGCTCGAGGCATTGCTCAGTCCAGCGGGGGCGGTCAGTGATCGGCTGGAAGAGGCCATGCGTTACAGCGTGCTGGGAGGTGGCAAGCGACTGCGGCCTGTCCTGCTGTACGCTGCCGGACGTGCGCTGGGAGGCGATGAGGACGAGGCAGGGCGTGCAGCGCTGGATGCCACTGCGGCCGCTCTGGAGCTTGTTCATGCCTATTCACTGGTTCACGATGACCTGCCGGCGATGGACGACGACGACCTGCGCCGTGGCCAGCCCACCGTCCATCGCGCCTTCGATGAGGCGACCGCGATTCTGGCGGGCGATGCCCTGCTGAGCCTGGCCTTCGAGGTCATTGCCGATACCGCACATGCGAGAACGCCAGCCCTGATACGCACCCTCGCGGAGGCTTCCGGTCGACGTGGCATGGTGGCGGGGCAGGCGCTGGATCTCGAGGCGGTGGGGCAGTTCCGAGAGGTCGAGGCGCTGTCGCGCATGCACGCCTACAAGACTGGCGCGCTGATTCGCTCGGCTGTTCGTCTTGGCGGGCTGGTGGCGGTCGAGGAATCGGATTCGCGTCTTGAGGCTCTCGAGCGCTACGCTTCTGCCATCGGCCTGGCTTTCCAGATTCAGGATGACATCCTGGATGTGACCGGCGATACCGCCACGCTGGGCAAGACCGCCGGTGCGGATGCTGCACGCGACAAGCCGACCTACCCGTCATTGCTTGGCCTGGAAGGAGCCCGAACCCGGGCAGGTCAGTTATTGGACGAGGCCCTGGATGCCCTGGCACCGCTGGGAGAGGCCGCAGAGCCTCTCGCGGTGCTGGCGCGCTACATGATCGAGCGAGACCACTGATTCCTGACGCCTATGAAGCTGTTTGACGAGATACCTGAGGCGCGCCCCGCGACGCCATTGCTCGATGCGGTCGAGACACCAGACGCACTGCGGGCCATGAGTCCGGCACAGCTGCGCCAGCTGGCCGATGAATTGCGCGCCTTCCTGCTTTACAGCGTCGGCTGCACCGGGGGGCACTTCGGTGCCGGCCTCGGTGTCGTCGAGCTGACGGTTGCCCTGCATCATGCGCTGGAAACCCCGCGTGATCGCCTGGTGTGGGATGTCGGTCATCAGGCCTATCCCCACAAGATCCTGACCGGCCGGCGCGACGCCATGCACAGCATGCGTCAATACAACGGCCTGTCTGCCTTCCCCAAGCGCGCCGAGAGTGACTACGACACCTTCGGGGTGGGGCATTCCAGCACCTCGATCAGCGCCGCGCTGGGCATGGCACTGGGCGCGCGTACCGCGGGAGAATCCCGTCGCGCCTGTGCGGTGATCGGTGATGGCGCCCTGACGGCCGGCATGGCCTTCGAGGCGCTGGCGCATGCCGGGCACGTCAAAGCCAACCTGCTGGTCGTGCTCAACGACAACGAGATGTCGATCTCGGAAAATGTCGGCGGTCTGGCGAGCTATCTGGCGCGTATCCTGGCCAGCAAGCCCTATACCCAGATGCGCGCCAACGGCAAGAAGCTGCTGTCGCCGCTCCCGGGGGCGCTGGAGCTTGCCAAGCGTACCGAAGAGCACATGAAGGGCTTCATCAGTCCGGCGACGTTGTTCGAGGAGATGGGCTTCAATTACATCGGTCCCATCGATGGGCATGATCTGCCGGCGCTGGTCCAGACACTGCGCAACATGCGCGATCTCGAGGGTCCGCAGTTCCTGCATGTGGTGACGCGCAAGGGCAAGGGCTTCCTGCCGGCCGAGCGCGACCCCATCGGCTACCACGCGATCACCAAGCTGGAGAAGGCCTCGTCGGAGCAGGCGCGGCAGGCGCCTTCCGTGACGGATGTACCGGCACCCAGGCCGCAGAAGTACTGCAGCGTCTTCGGCAACTGGATCTGTGATGCCGCCGCGGCTGACCCTCGTGTCATCGGTGTCACGCCTGCCATGCGGGAAGGCTCGGATCTGGTGCGTTTCTCGAAGGAATATCCTGATCGCTACTACGATGTCGCCATCGCGGAGCAGCATGCCGTGACGGTGGCGGCCGGCATGGCCTGTGAAGGCATGAAGCCGGTGGTGGCGATCTATTCCACCTTCCTGCAGCGTGGCTATGATCAGTTGATCCATGATGTCGCGGTACAGAAGCTGGATGTCACCTTTGCCATCGATCGCGCGGGACTGGTGGGTGAGGATGGACCGACCCACCACGGCAGCCTCGACATGTCCTTCCTGCGTTGCGTGCCGGAGCTGGTGGTGATGGCGCCGGCGGACGAGAGCGAGTGTCGTGGCATGTTGAGTGCGGCGCTGGCACATCCCGGTCCGGCGGCCGTGCGTTATCCGCGTGGCACCGGACCCGGCGTCGCCACGGGGCATGACCTGACGCCACTGACGATCGGCAAGGGCGAATATCGTCGTCGCATCAGTGCCAGTCCCGACGTGCGCATTGCCATCGTTGCCGTAGGCAGCATGAACACGCCGGTGGCGGAGGTCGCCGAGGCACTGGACGCGACCCACTTCAATCTGCGCTCCATCAAGCCGCTGGATCGCGAGGCCCTGCTGGAGATCGCCGACGAGCATGATCTGGTCGTCACGGTGGAAGAGAATGCCGTGGCAGGCGGTGCGGGTGCCGGCGTGGCAGAGCTCTACCTGAATGCCGGTCTCGCGCAGCCGATGCTGCTGCTGGGACTGCCGGATGACTTCGTCGAGCATGGCAAGCCGGCAGAGCTGCTGCGTGATTGCGGGCTGGATGCGGCTGGCATTCGCGCCAGTATCGAAGGGCGTCTCGCACGCTGAAGTTGCCACCTGGCTCACAGGAACGCCTGTGGATGATTCGAACATTCGAGTTGTCCACAGGCGTTTTTTCTTGCGTGAAAAACGCGCCTGATGTGCCGCACTCTGCTGGCATGATCGACGCTGGCGCGCCATGCTGGGACGGACTGCCGATCCCCTTTTCGCAATGTTGCCAAGGAACGCCCGCCACGATGCTGACTCTCTACAGCTACCCCAATTCCCGCTCACTGCGCGTCGCCTGGACGCTGGAAGAGCTGGAACTCGACTATCGGATCCACAGCCTCGATCTCAAGGCGGGAGAAGGACGCAGCCCCGAGTATCTGGCCATTCATCCCGACGGCAAGGCGCCCGCCATCGTCGAGGGGGAGTTGGTACTGTTTGAATCCAGTGCCATCTGTCGCTATCTCGCCGCCCGTGAAGGCCGCCTGATACCGTCTTCGCTGGAAGGTCAGGCGCAGCTAGACCAGTGGCTTAGCTTTGTGACCACCGAACTTGAGCAGCCGCTGTGGACGCTGGCCAAGCACACCTTCGCATTGCCGGAAGAACGACGCTGTGAAGACGTGAAGCAGACCGCGCAGTGGGAATTCCAGCGTGCATTGGGAGCGCTCCAGCGCCGCTTCGAGGGACAGGGCTGGTTGTTGGGCGACGACTTCACCCTCGCTGATCTTTTCCTCGCTCAGGTATTGGGCTGGGCCCACAAGGCGCAGCAGCCGATCCCCTCGTCGCTTGCGCGCTGGATGCAGGAAGCTCTTGCGCGCCCGGCCTGCGCACGGGCGCGTGAGCGTGAGGCCCAGGCTGCCGCCAATCGCACCTGATACATATGAGACATCCACATCGAGAGATGCCTCTCGCTCTGTCACAGCCATGAAATGAGGCGCGTGAGACAAGGCCTCTGAAAGCTCGCACAAGCGCCAAGGCGCCACCCTGATATCAGGGTGGCGCCTTTTTTGTTTCCAGGCCTCAGGCGGGCTCTCCGGGCGTTCTGTCGCGTCCGAAATCGTGGGGGCCTGGCGAAGCCTCACGACAGCGGGGCGGGCCACGTGCCGCGGGTGGGGCTGCAGGCGAGGCCGCGGCATCCGAGACCTGTCAGGCGTCATCCGCACTGCCGGAATGGCGGTTGATCCGATCTTGAGCGCTTTTCGTGTCTAAATGTGATGCGTAATCATCAATATAATATTGAGTTGATTGGTTGTTGATCGGTCGTGAGGTCTGAGAGGGCCAGGGAGTCCGGTGCAGCCGCTAAAACGCCATGTGAATCAGTCGCTTGCCTATGACGTGGCGATTGTCAGACATGGATTTGAGTAAAAGTTGATCGGATATCGCAAATTATGATTCTTTCGCATCATTTATTGATTCGATATATCGTTAATTGCGAATCCTCGTGGTATGATTTGCACAGAAACCTCAATGGGGATAACGACTTATGTGGATCTGGCAGCAGCCTGACTGGCCGCAGGGACGACTGGCGATCATGCCGCTGTTGAGCGAGATGAGCGCAACGCAGGCGGTGATGTCACCGTTGGTGGCGCAAGGGCAGCAATTGAAGGCTCGCCAACGTCTGCGCCTCGAAGCCACCTTGCTCAGTGAAGAGATGGAGGCCTGTGCCCGCCTGTCCGGCGTGGTATTTGGCAGGGCCGCATTGCGCGATGCCCTTTACCAGGCATTGGGGCTGGAATCCGGACAGCTGGAGGCGCCCCGTGGGCAGGTGCCGGGGATTGATGTCTTCGTGGATGTCATGCTCGAAGTGGTGCGGACGGCCTTCCAGCCGCTGGCGCGTGAGCAGGTACTGGAATGGCATCGCCGGCTGGGCCCCTTCCTGCCGCGCAGCAGTGGTCAGCGTCTCGGTGAATGGCGTGATGGGCCCCATGAAGCGGTCAGCGGACGTTATGGCCTCAAGCGATTGCGCTACCGAGCGCCTGGCATGACCGGTGATGAACTTGCGGATGAGCTGGAGCGTTTCTGGCAGCGTCTGGAAGAGGAGGAGCCGGAGGCTGGCAATCCCGGAGTGATCAACGCCCTCAGGCTGCATGCCCACTGGCAGGCGCTCTCACCACTGGCGCTGGGCAACGGGTTGATCGGACGCTTGCTGCTGACTCGCTGGTTGACGCGCGTCGATACGCTGGCGGCATTGCAGCAGCAGGGAGAGTGGACGGGGCAGGTGGCGAAACACTGGGAAGCAGAGGCGTTGGAGCAGCTCTGCTGGCGTCGCCAGACATTGTTCACGGTGGTGGCGGAGCGTCAGGAGGAGCTGCGTGAGCTCGAACAGCATTGTCTTGGTACGCCGGGCACCTCGCCGAGTGGGCAAGCGCTTCCGCCTGAGCTCAACCGGGCCTTGAATGGCGATGCGGCCGATGAGGTGCTGCCGGGTGACATGAACGCCTGGGTCGCGTGGTGGCTGAGACAGCTGCGAGATGGCGGACGACGGACGGCATCCCACTACCTGAGAGTGCAGCGTGCCGAGCGCCTGTGGATGGAACATGCCAGAACGCCACTGAATTCCCGTCAGCGCGAACTGGTGTTGACCCTGCTGGAGCGTGATGACGACGAGGGTATCGGGCGTGCGGAGTATCGCGCGCTTGTCGAGACCTCAGACCCGACGGCAGCGCGAGATCTCGCCGATCTGACCGCCAAGCAGGTGCTGGAAAGCTATGGTGTCGGGCGCGGCACGCGCTATCGGCTGCCGGTCTTCGCGCCGCAGGAAGACCGCGCCGTGAGAAACGAGCCCTGAAAAGCGCGTCTTGAAAGCGAAAATATCGCGAAAAAAAGCAGGAAGGGTCATGACGACCTTTCCCGCTTTTTTTCATCTGGCTTGCCAGTGCTCTCAAGTCAGTGCTCTCAAGCCAGTGTGCTCAAGAGAGCCGGCCTCGTGTCAGACCTCACACGGAATATGGCAGCACACCTGTGTAGATCGCGAAGAAGTGGCAGGTACTGCCGCCGAGCACGAACAGATGCCAGATGGCGTGGTGATAGCGCAGGCGTGTCATCAGGAAGAAGATGACGCCCAGGGTATAGGTGATGCCTCCGGCCACCAGCAGGATGAGCCCCGTCTCGGAGAGCTGCTCGACCAGCAGGGGTGACGCGAACACGATCAGCCAGCCCATCAATAGATAGACGGTGACGCGCAGCGCACTGAAACGCGCTGGCCAGCGTAGCTTGAGAAAGATGCCGCCCAGCGCGAGGGACCAGATGATGGCAAACAGTGTCCAGCCTGTCGGACCCCGCAGATTGACCAGCAGAAAGGGGGTATAGGTGCCAGCGATGAGCAGATAGATGGCGCAGTGGTCCATCAACTGGAAAGCGGACTTGAGGCGTGGGTGGCGGATGCCATGATAGAGCGTCGAGGCAGCGTAGAGCGCGACCAGGGTGGTGCCATAGAGGCTGATGCTGATGATCTTCCAGGGATCGGCCTCTGCCGCCAGACAGGCCATCACGATCAGCACCACGGTGCCGATGAGTCCCATGACAGCGCCGAGACCGTGGCTGGCACTATGTAGCCATTCTTCAAACCGGGTATAGAGAGCGGGACGTGACGATGTCGGTGAGGGTGAGGGCTTGCGCATGGTGATGTCTCCGGCGCGGATTCCTCTCAAGCCTACTCTCTATAGGATGACGCCGTCATGTCACGCTCTTTCGCCGCCTTCATGGGCTCTCGATGGGCGGGAGCACATCAGTGCCCCCCTCCCGCATCTCGATCTCTACTCGCTGCGCTCGATATCCACGTCGCTGGCGTGGGTGAAGTCATCGAGTGCCATCATGTGGCCAAGCTTGCCGGCCTTGGTCGAGAGGTATTGCTCGTTGTGCGGGTTCAGACCGGTGGTGATCGGCTGACGCTCGCTGATGGTGACGCCATCGCGGGTGAGCGCATCGACCTTGCGCGGGTTGTTGGTCATCAGCTTGAGGGTGCTGACCCCGAGATGCTCCAGCATCGGGACGCAGATATCGTAGCGGCGCATGTCAGCGCCGAAGCCCAGGCGCTCATTGGCTTCGACAGTATCGGCACCGCCATCCTGCAGCTCATAGGCGCGAATCTTGTTGAGCAGGCCGATGCCGCGCCCTTCCTGACGCAGGTAGAGCAGCACGCCACGCCCTTCGGCGGCAATGCGCTTGAGCGCTTCCTGCAGCTGATAGCCGCAGTCACAGCGCATGGAGAAGAGGGCGTCGCCGGTCAGGCACTCCGAGTGCACACGGCCCAGCACCGGCGCGCCGTCATCGATGTCGCCCAGGGTCAGAGCGATGTGGTCCTTGCCGGTGGTTTCGTCCTCGAAACCGTGCATGGTGAAGGTCGCCCAGGGGGTTGGCAGCCGCGAGGCGGCGATGAATCGAATGGTCACTGTTCACCTCGAACGCCCGAACAATCGCCGGGCTGAAAAAGCACGGGCATGCAGGGTCTCGGCAATGTCTCGATGAGTGATTCACGTCATTGGCGGCCAGCATGCAATCATCAGGCGAGTTTACCAGTCTGAAGCGTGCGACTCATCGCCTGCGATGGAAAAGCGTTGTTGCCGACACCACCACAATCCGTAGAAGCACTTCAGGAGGAGAGGCCGGGCGGGTGTCTGGGCGGAAAGCGAGGGGAAAGCCAATGCATTTGTTGCATCGTCGCGATGGGCGGGATTTTGCTCAGGCTCTGATAGAATGCCGGGACATTCCCGAGCTGATGTGTGATTCCGATGACCCTGAAGAATGATCGCTTCCTGCGCGCGCTGGCCCGTCAGCCGGTTGACCGTACCCCTGTCTGGATGATGCGCCAGGCGGGCCGTTATCTGCCGGAATACCGTGAAATCCGCGGTCAGGCCGGTGGCTTCATGGACCTGTGCATGGACACCGCGCGTGCCTGCGAGGTGACGCTGCAGCCGCTGGAGCGTTTCCCGCTCGATGCCGCCATTCTGTTCTCCGACATCCTGACCATCCCGGATGCCATGGGCCTCGGGCTTTACTTCGAGACAGGTGAAGGTCCGAAATTCCGCAAGACGGTGCGCACCGCCGCGGAAATCGAGGCGCTGAGCGTTCCGAACGTCGAGCGTGATCTCGATTACGTCATGCGTGCCGTCTCGACCATCCGCCGCGAGCTGAACGGTCGCGTACCGCTGATCGGTTTCTCCGGCAGTCCCTGGACACTGGCGACCTATATGGTCGAGGGCGGTTCCAGCAAGGACTTCCGCCACGTGAAAGGCCTGATGTATTCCAGCCCGGAAGCCATGCATCAGTTGCTCGACACCCTCGCTCAGGCCGTCACCGATTACCTGAACGCCCAGATCGCGGCGGGTGCCCAGGCAGTGCAGATCTTCGATACCTGGGGCGGCACCCTGTCCACACCGGCCTATCTCGAGTTCTCGCTGCGTTACATGGAGCAGATTGTCGCTGGCCTCAAGCCTGACAGCGAAGGCAATCGCGTGCCGGTGATCCTGTTCACCAAGAATGGCGGCCAGTGGCTCGAGCACATCGCCGCCAGCGGTTGTGACGGTGTCGGCCTGGACTGGACCACCGAGATGTCGGATGCGCGCGCGCGCGTCGGCCATCGCGTGGCCTTGCAGGGCAATCTGGACCCGAATGCGCTGTTCGGCACTCCCGCCGCGATTCGTGCCGAAGTCGGCCGCATTCTCGATAGCTACGGTCAAGGGCCTGGCCACATCTTCAACCTGGGGCATGGCATCAGCCAGTTCACTGACCCGGGCAACGTCAATGCTCTGATGGACGCTCTGCATGAGCTGAGCCCCGCCTATCATCAGGATGACACCGCCAACGCCACGCCGCTGGCGCGCGATTGAACCATGTCACTGATGGCTGACAGCCCCGCCGTGTCTTTCATGGCGGGGTATCACGCATGACGCCGCTGGAGCAACGCCTCGCGCCGAGGCGAGGCTGGGCGTGCGTGGCACTGTTCTGCCTGCTGCTGATCCTGTTCGGCACGCTCTCGCCGGGTGAGCCTCACCCGGAGCAGACCTTCCCCTGGGACAAGCTGCAGCATTTCTCCGCCTTCGCCTTGCTGGCACTGACCACGCGGCTGGCCGGGTTGAGCAGTCTTGTCATCCTGCCCGCCTTGCTGCTGCTGGGCGTTGGCATCGAGGGGCTGCAGCTGGTGATTCCCTATCGCGGGGCAGAAGTGCTGGATGCGCTGGCGGATTTCCTCGGCATTCTTGCCGGGCTTGGCTGCCACCTGGGCGGACGTCTGATGGTGCGCCTGAGCCGCCTGTGACGGGCCGTGTGCCAGGCCTCTACCCGCCAGAAGAGGCCTGGCGGGTGAGTCATTGGTCATCGCGCGTCACCCCCAGTGCCTCGAGATCGTGCACAAGCTCTTTCCACTCCGCGTGTCTTTGGCTATGGTGCTGCGCCTGAGTCCTGTTGATTGATCAGGACTGCATCGCCCGATGACGCGTGTGTCGATGATTCAGGCCTTGAGGGTCTGATGTCCCGTCCTCTTATTCATACCTTGATATCCGACTCCGATATCCCTTGTGAGGGTTCTCATGACCGAACATCTCGATGGCTCCTGGTTCACCGAAATCTTCGACCGCCACGGCAGCGCCTTCTCGCTCAAGGTCAGCCACAAGCTGCATGACGAGCAGACGCCTTATCAGCACCTTGAGGTCTATGCCACCGAGACCTACGGCAATCTGATGGTGCTGGACGGCTGCGTGATGCTGACCGACCGCGACAACTTCCTCTACCACGAGATGATGTCGCATCCGGCGCTGTTCACCCACGCGGCCCCCAAGCGTGTCGTCATCATCGGGGGGGGCGACTGTGGCACCCTGCGTGAGGTGCTCAAGCACCCGGGCGTGGAGAAGGTCACCCAGATCGACATCGATCCGGCGGTCACGCGGGCTTCCGAGCAGTTCTTCCCGGCACTGGTCGAGTCCAATGATGACCCGCGTGCCGAGCTGCTGTTCGAGGATGGCGTCAAGTGGGTCGACAACTGCCCGGACGAGAGCATCGACGTGCTGATCGTCGATTCCACGGATCCGGTCGGTCCGGCGGAAGGTCTGTTCAAGACCGACTTCCTCAAGCGCTGCCACCGTATCCTCAAGCAGGGGGGGGTGATGGTGCAGCAGAGCGAGTCGCCGCTGTATCACACCGACTCCATCATCAAGGACCTGCGCAACGACATGGGCGAAGCGGGCTTCGACAGCGTCGCGACCCTGCCGTTCCCGCAGCCGGTATACCCGTCCGGCTGGTGGAGCTGCACCCTGGCGGGCAAGGGATGTGACGTGAAGTCCTTCCGTGAGGAAGACGCGGCTGCGGCCAGCTTCGCGCGCGATTTCTATACCGTGGAAGGCCATCGTGCCGCCCTGGTACTGCCTCCCTTCATGCAGCGTCTGCTGGAAGACTGAGTCATCCAGAAGCGCATCGGGGCGTGAAGGATGCGTTTCAGTGCGCGGTAGCGTTGAGTCAGGGTGGCTGCGACATTGGTCGCAACTCCCCAGACCGGAGCGCAGGGAAGTTCAAGAACGGCCGTTTCGTCATGAAACGGCCGTTTTTATTTTGCACCGATATGAAGCGAACGAGGCGTCAGACGCCACTATCTGCACGCTTGTCTCGCCATATGATCGACGGTCGGCATCGGGAGGTTTGGCCGTTTTCACTGCCGTTCGGCTGTTTTTTCAGCGTTGAACGCAGCGGATCACACGATAGGCGGAAATTGGAACGGAGCTTGCTATTGTCGAGGGGTGCCATGCACAGCATTGCACCATCACCGTCTCGGGGTGTTTCCGAGCGGATTCCAGACATACGCGAGGGATTCAAGATGCATAACAACAAGAAGCCACTGCTGATCGCTAGCGCCGCCCTCCTGGCTGCCTCGGTAGCCAGTGGTGCCAGTGCCGCGACTCTGGATAGCGTCAAGGAAAAGGGCTTTGTCCAGTGTGGTGTCAGCACCGGTCTGCCGGGCTTCTCGGCGCCGGATGACGCCGGCAACTGGCAGGGCCTGGATGTCGATGTCTGCCGTGGTGTCGCGGCGGCTGTGCTGGGTGATGCCAGCAAGGTGCGCTACGTCCCGCTGACGGCCAAGGAACGCTTCACCGCGCTGCAGTCCGGTGAAATCGATGTCCTGTCGCGCAATACCACCTGGACCGCCACGCGTGACACGTCTCTGGGCCTCAACTTCGCCGGCGTGAACTATTACGACGGCCAGGGCTTCATGGTTAGCAAGGACCTGGGGGTCTCCAGTGCCAAGGAGTTGGATGGCGCGGCGGTCTGTATCCAGTCCGGTACCACCACCGAGCTGAACCTGGCGGATTACTTCCGCCTCAACGAGATGTCCTTCGAGCCGGTCGTCTTCGACACCTCCGACCAGACCGTCAAGGGCTTCGAAGCGGGCCGCTGTGACGTCCTGACCTCCGACCAGTCCCAGCTCTACGCCCTGCGCATCAAGCTCTCCGATCCGGCGTCCGCCATGGTACTGCCGGAAGTCATCTCCAAGGAGCCGCTGGGCCCCGTCGTCCGTCAGGGCGATGACCAGTGGTTCAACATCGTCAAATGGACCCTGTTCGCTCAGATCAACGCCGAAGAGATGGGTCTGACCTCCGACAACATCGAAGCCAAGAAGTCGGATACCAATCCCAATGTCGCGCGTCTGGTCGGTGCCGATGGCAACTACGGCGAAGCCATGGGGCTCCCGGCTGACTGGGCCTATCAGGTCATCAAGCAGGTGGGCAACTACGGGCAGATGTTCGAGCGCAATGTCGGCACTGGTTCCGCTCTGGGGATCGAGCGTGGTCTGAACGCGCTGTGGACCGACGGCGGCGTCCAGTACGCACCGCCCGTTCGCTGATGCCTCGGCTCGCCTGGAGGTCCAGCGCGAGCCGGGTGAACCGTGACGCAGGCTGAGCAAGGACGCTGGCCAGGGAGAAGTGGCTATACGGTCATTTCCCCTGGCCAGCGTCGTGAGGGGCTTGGTCTGTTCCCCGTGATCCTTTCCTCGAGTGCCGAGAGATAACTGATCTGCCGTTCGATAGGGCGGCAGGCGGAAGTCGCATAGCTTTCCGGCGGAGATTGCCTGTATGACACAACCTGCTTCTCGCCCGCCGGCCACGGTCAAGCCGCCATTCTGGCGTGACCCGGCCAAGCGAGCACTGATCTTCCAACTTCTGATGCTGGCAGGCGTGTTCGGCGTGTTGGCGATCATCGTCAGCAATACCCTGACCAACCTCGAAAGCCGTGGCATCACCACCGGCTTTGCCTTCCTGGACAACACCGCAGGCTTTGGCATTCTGCAAAGTCTGATCGACTATTCCGAGCAGTCCACCTATGGCGATACCTTCATCGTCGGTCTGCTCAACACCCTGCTGGTATCCGCACTGGGCGTCATTGCGGCTACCGTGATCGGCTTCATCATGGGGATCGCCCGTCTCTCCCCCAACT
The DNA here is from genome assembly GCF_057670765.1 of Cobetia sp. PS-4MA. Classification (NCBI taxonomy): domain Bacteria; kingdom Pseudomonadati; phylum Pseudomonadota; class Gammaproteobacteria; order Oceanospirillales; family Halomonadaceae; genus Cobetia; species Cobetia sp. PS-4MA. Next base: position 64,674 of record NZ_CM173107.1, read on the forward strand.
GGCTGATCTCGCGGCTGGCGGCGGTCTACATCGAAGTCTTCCGCAACATTCCCCTGCTGCTGCAGATCTTCTTCTGGTACTTCGCCGTTCTTCGCACTCTGCCGAGTCCGCGAGGTTCGCTGTCGCTGGGCGAGGCCTTCTTCCTCAACGTGCGCGGTCTGTTCGTGCCGGCACCGATCACCTCCAGCGGCTTCTCGGTGGTGATTGCCGTGTTCGTGCTGGCCGTCGTCGCCAGCGGCATCTTCAGCTACTGGAACCGCCAGCGTCAGGCCCGTACCGGTCAGCGCTTGCCGGCGGGCTGGATCTCGCTCGGTCTGATCATCGTGGCGCCGCTGCTGGCCTACTTCGCGATGGGCATGCCGCTGAGCTGGGAGCTGCCGGAACTCAAGGGCTTCAACTTCCGTGGCGGCATCACGGTCGTTCCCGAGTTCCTCGCCCTGTGGGTCGCGCTGTCGGTGTACACCGCGGCGTTCATTGCCGAGATCGTGCGTTCCGGCATCGAAGCGGTACCGCACGGCCAGACGGAAGCCTCACGGGCGCTGTCGCTGACCGGTGGCATGACGCTGCGCCTCGTGGTGGTGCCACAGGCACTGCGCGTCATCATCCCGCCGCTGACCAGCCAGTACCTGAACCTGATCAAGAACTCGTCGCTGGCCACGGCCATCGGCTATCCCGATCTGGTCTCGGTCTTCGCGGGTACCACGCTCAACCAGACGGGTCAGGCCATCGAGGTGATCGCCATGACGATGCTGGTGTATCTGACCATCAGTCTGCTGGTCTCCATGTTCATGAACTGGTTCAACGCCCGCATGGCGTTGGTCGAGCGCTGAGGGTCTGCCCATGTCGATTGAAAAGACCCTGTCACGGGTTACCGAGAAGATGATCGATTCCCGCCCGGCGCCAAGCGACAGCATCGGTGCGGCGGCCTGGCTGCGAGCCAATCTGTTCGCCGGACCGATCAATACGCTGTTCACGCTGTTCGCGCTGTATCTGGTCTATCTGCTGGTGGTGCCCAGCCTGCAATGGGCGCTGATCGATGCCAGCTGGAGTGGCACCTCACGTGAGGACTGCACGGGGGAGGGCGCCTGCTGGGTGTTCATCAGTGCGCGTCTCGATCAGTTCATCTACGGCTTCTACCCGAGCGAGGAAACCTGGCGGGTCGATATCGTCTTCGCCGTCTTTGCGGCTCTGATCGCCTGGCTGGCGATTCCGAAGCTGCCGGCCAAGGGCTGGGTCGCCATCGTCAGCCTGGCGGTGTTCCCCTTCATTGCCTACTTCCTGCTGCATGGCGGCAGCTTCGGCCTCGAGATCGTCGGTACCCACGAGTGGGGCGGTCTGATGCTGACACTGGTACTGGCGGTGGTGGGTATCGTGGCGGCACTGCCGCTGGGGATCCTGCTGGCGCTGGGGCGGCGTTCCGAGATGCCGATCGTGAAGAGCATCTGCGTGGTGTTCATCGAGTTCTGGCGCGGCGTGCCGCTCATCACGGTGCTGTTCATGGCCTCGGTGATGCTGCCGCTGTTCGTGCCTGGCGAGGTCAACCTCGACAAGCTGGTGCGTGCGCTGATCGGCATCACCCTGTTCCAGAGTGCCTACATGGCGGAGGTGGTGCGTGGTGGCCTGCAGGCGATCCCGAAAGGGCAGACCGAGGCCGGCATGGCGCTGGGGCTGGGCTACTGGCGCAACATGGGGCTGATCGTGCTGCCCCAGGCGCTCAAGATGATGATCCCCGGCATCGTCAACACCTTCATCGCCCTGTTCAAGGACACCTCGCTGGTACTGATCATCGGGCTCTTCGATCTGCTCGCCATCGTGCAGGCCGGTCTCGCCGACCCCAAATGGCTGGGCTACTCCATCGAGGGCTATGCCTTCGTGGCACTGGTCTTCTGGGTCTTCTGCTTCAGCATGTCGCGCTACAGCCAGTATCTCGAGCGCCTGCTGCATACCGGTCACAAGAAGCGCTGATCACGGCGCCAAGGAATCTTCATCATGACAACGACAACATCTGCCTCGCAGGGCAACACCGGTGCCGATGAGCGCCCGATGATCGAACTCAAGGGCCTCAACAAGTGGTACGGCGACTTCCACGTGCTGCGCGACATCAATCTGAGCGTGCGCAAGGGCGAACGTATCGTCATCTGCGGGCCTTCAGGGTCCGGCAAGTCGACGATGATCCGCTGCATCAACCATCTCGAGGAGCATCAGGAAGGCGATATCGTGGTCAACGGCATGCCGCTGACCCAGGACATCAAGCAGATCGAGGCGATCCGTCGCAACGTCGGCATGGTCTTCCAGCACTTCAATCTGTTCCCGCATCTGACGGTGCTGGAGAACTGCTGTCTGGCGCCGATCTGGGTACAGAAGCGGCCACGCCGCGAGGCGGAAGCCGAAGCCATGAAGTACCTGGAGCGGGTGCGCATCGCCGATCAGGCCCACAAGTTCCCGGGGCAGCTGTCCGGTGGCCAGCAGCAGCGTGTCGCGATCGCACGCTCGCTGTGTCTGAGCCCGGAGGTGATGCTGTTCGATGAGCCGACGTCGGCGCTGGACCCGGAGATGATCAAGGAAGTGCTGGATGTCATGGTCGAACTGGCCAATGAAGGCATGACCATGCTGTGTGTGACGCATGAGATGGGCTTCGCCAAGACGGTGGCGGATCGTGTCATCTTCATGGATCAGGGGCAGATCATCGAAGAGAACGCGCCGGAGCCGTTCTTCAACAATCCGCAGTCCGAGCGGACCCAGCTGTTCCTCAGCCAGATACTGGGGCATTGAGGCCACGGACTGATTGGATGATGTGAGCCGCAGAAAAGACAACGCCCTGTGTGATGACAATCACACAGGGCGTTGTCGTATGTCTTCCACAAGGGTGTCAGTGAGTGCTCGCTTCGTCCGAGCGCCACCCATCGTGACGTGTCATCAGAGACTGGGTTCCGTCCTGCGTGCCTCGGTGCTGCTGGTGTCCGGAAGCTCATCGTCGCCGCCCAGGCTCGGTTCCTGCGGCTTGGCGGTGGCCTTGGACGATGCTTCGGCAGGCGTCGTTGCCGCCGGTGTGGCAGCTGATGCCTCGCCCTCGCGCGGCCAGGTGACACTGCGCGGCTTGCCGACCCAGCTGTCGTCATCGTCATGCACGGCAGGGCGACGTGAGATGGAGCGCGTGACAAGTGCGGCTGCATCCAACGAGTGGTTGGCGCCACGTACGCTCATCACGTGATGCGGTGCCATCAACAGCTCGAACAGCAGACGCGTGAGAACGAAGGCCAGCAGGAAGCCGCCGACACCCTGAGACAGGACTGGCCATTGTGCCAGCAGTGAATTGTCCGGCCCGATGGGCGTCAGGTGCTGCAGCGTCCAACCGGTAGCCGCGACCAGAAGGCCCAGCTGAATCGACAGGTGAGCGGTGACCAGCACACGGCGGGGCAGTGGGCGGTGCATCAGGAGCAGATCGCGCATCGAGACATCTCCGGAACAGAGCAAAAGAGTGAGAGGGCGAGAAAGAGGACAGAGCGGGCCCTGTGTGCAGCGGATGTTAGCACGCACTTCGCCAGCCGCGTCATGTCCGGGAGTGGCGACGGCTATGTCGTCATGTCGGCAATTCTCCTCGCTTGGGTGTGGAAAAATTACCCCCACAGTCCGGCAAGGGTTGAATGTTCACTCCGCTGCCAGCATGTCCTCTGATGAACGCAGAAGATGATCGTCAATATCTGATCAACGACGCCTCACGAGAGACAGGGAGTGTGTAAATGGTTACTTACATCGTTGCTGCTGATGCCGCCCGCGCTCGTATCTTTGCCCGTGCTGCCGGCAAGGTCACTGAAGTGGATAGCCTCGTACATCCTGAAAGCCGTCAGCATACCGGTGACTTGAGAACCGGTGGAAAGGGCGAGTCCAGTGGCGGGCACGGTAGCCTGCATCAGACGGGAGATGATGGCGCGACCTCGGACAAGCATCAGGACTTCTTCGCCAAGGAAGTGGCGCAATATCTCAAGCAGGCGGCCAACGACGGCAAGTTTGATCAGCTGATCATCGCTGCTGCACCCAAGTTCCTCGGTGCGCTGCGTGACAAGCTCGACAAGCCGGTGGCCAAACTGGTCAGCGAGACCGTCGACAAGGATCTCTCCCATGAGAGTGCCGACGACATCAAGCAGCGCTTCACTGGCCTGAATCACTGAAGTCGGTGACATGACGGCAGGGCGTTACACGGCCTGCTGAATCTGAAAGCACCGTCAGCGGACTCGCTGGCGGTGCTTGTGCGTTGGCGTTATGCAATATGGAGGGTAAGTGAGTGCTTACGTACCTGCGGCCATGCTGCTTCATGGTCACGGTACCTGATGCATCTCGATCTCGTCGCTGCGTGAGGCGGAGCCACTCAGGGTGCGGCAGCTCGTCACGAACTCGCGCATGGCCTGGGTAATGAAGCGGTCGCGATGATGGACGAATCGATAGGCGCGAGTCAGCTCCAGCCATGGGGTGGGCAGCTCGACCAGGCTACCGCGCCGGAAGGCGTCTCGTAGCGCCAGTCGTGAAACGCAGCCGATTCCCAGGCCGGCCTCCACCGCGCGCTTTATCCCCTCGGTGTGCTCCAGTTCCATCATGATGTCGAGTCGCTGGGCCACGCTGTCCGAGGGGCTCTCGAGGTGTGGGCGCAGTGCTTGTTCGAAGGTGCTGCGGGTGCCAGAGCCCCGTTCACGCATGATCCAGCGCGCCTCCAGCAGACGTGCGAGCGTCACCTCTCCTCGGGCCAGAGGATGCGAGGGAGCGCAGAAGATGCTCAGGCGATCACTTACCCAGTGCGTGGCTTCCAGCAATGGGTGCTCCACCTCGCCTTCCACCAGCCCGATATCGAGCTCGAAATGCGCCAGCTTCTCGATCAGCTGGTGGGTGTTGAGGACATGCAGCTCCACACGGCTGGCCGGATGATGCTCGAGGAAGCTGCCGACGATCTGGGGCGCCAGGTAGTTGCCGATGGTCAGGGTGGCGCCGATTTCCAGTGAACCGGTGGCATCCTGCTGGCCGAGCAGCTGCTCGAGTTCTTCCGCCTGATCCAGCAAGGCGATGGCCTTGGGAAGCAGTTCGCGGCCAAGGCCATTGAGGCGCAGGCGTTTGCCATGCCGGTCGAACAGGCGACAGTCGAACTGGCGCTCCAGTTCGGCCAAGGCCGTGCTGGCGGCGGACTGTGACATCGCGAGGCTTTCGGCTGCCAGCGAGACGTTGTCGTGGCGTGCCACGGCAACGAAGACCGCCAGTTGTCGCAGGCTGTAACGCATTCCGCCTCCTTGTGCATGCAGGCAGTGTCGAGAGGAGCTCGCTGGCCAGCGCAACACCCGGTTCGCGCTGCAATGTGAAGCAGGCCATTGCCGGGCTTGTAATGCGATTCATTCGCAATCAATATTGATAGTCTGGATAACCTATATCCAGATAAACCATTTAACGCATAACCCAACAGTGACTACAATCGCTGCATAGTTCATTGGGTCATAAGCTGTTATTTGCTTATTCCATAATAGAATGCTTGATTTCAAGGGGCGCGACCCCGGGAGGCCACCAGGTGAGCAGTCTGACCACTACCGAAGTCATCGACGTCCATCATTGGAACGACTCGCTGTTCAGCTTCCGCACCCAGCGGGAAGACAGCCTGCGCTTCAAGAATGGCCAGTTCGTGATGATCGGCCTGGAAGTCGAAGGCAAGCCGCTGATGCGCGCCTACTCGATCGCCAGCCCGAACTACGAAGAGCATCTGGAGTTCTTCTCCATCAAGGTGCAGGACGGCCCGCTGACCTCACGCCTTCAGCACCTCAAGCCGGGTGACCAGATCATGGTCTCGCGCAAGCCCACCGGAACGCTGGTGCTGGACGATCTGCTGCCGGGCGAGAATCTTTACCTGTTCTCCACCGGAACTGGCCTGGCGCCCTTCCTGAGCGTGATTCAGGACCCGGAGACCTATGAGCGCTATGACAAGATCATCCTGATGCACGGTGTGCGCCATGTCTCAGAGCTGGCCTATGCCGACATGATCGCGGAAGAGCTGCCCAAGCACGAGTATCTTGGGGAAGAGATCGCCGAGAAGCTGATCTACTACCCGACCGTGACCCGCGAGGAGTTCCGCAACCAGGGCCGCATCACGGATCTGGTCGAGAATGGCAAGCTGTTCGAGGACATCGGCCTGCCGCCGCTGGACCCGAAGCGTGACCGCGCGATGATCTGCGGCTCGCCGGCGATGCTCGACGACATCAGCGCCATGCTGGATGCCCGTGGCTTCGCCATCTCGCCGAAGATGGGTGTGCCGGGTGACTATGTGATCGAGCGTGCCTTTGTTGAGAAGTGAGCGTGTTGAGAAGTGAGCATGTTGAGAAGTGAGCATGTTGAGAAGTGAGCGTGTCGAGAAGTGATGCTCTGAGCATGAACCACGAGCATCACGCATGAACGGCACGTGCTGAAACGAAAAAAACCGCAGGCCAATGGCCTGCGGTTTTTTGTGTGCTCATGTCACCCGTCGGGGCAGCACGTCATCGCCAGGGCTTGCACCAGGGGCTTAGACGGCGTCCTTGCCGGTCTCGCCGGTACGGATGCGAATGACCTGCTCCAGCGGCGAGACGAAGATCTTGCCGTCGCCGATCTTGCCGGTGTTGGCGACATTGGTGATCGCCTCGATCACGGAATCGATCATGGCGTCATCCACGGCGACCTCGAGCTTTACCTTGGGAAGGAAGTCGACCACATACTCGGCACCCCGATACAGCTCCGTGTGGCCCTTCTGGCGGCCAAAACCCTTGACCTCGGTCACGGTGATACCCTGGACGCCAATCTCGGACAGGGATTCGCGTACGTCGTCGAGCTTGAATGGCTTGATGATGGCAGTGACCAGTTTCATCGTCTCTCTCCTTGGGTGATGGTGCGGGTGGCGTTGCTGCTCGCCACGCCAGCCCCTATTGCTCAAGCATACACCGCTTATCCGGTCAGGAAAAAAGACTCCCGCCAGGTGGCGGGAGTCTTTGGGTGTCGCGTGAGTCTCGATCCTTGATTACTTGCGGCTGGAGGTGAATTCCGGATACGCCTCCATGCCACATTCCGCCAGATCGACGCCTTCGTACTCTTCCTCTTCGCTGACGCGCAGTCCCATGATGGTCTTGATGACCAGCCAGACCACGAAGCTTGCGATGAATACCCAGGCGAAGATGGACACGGCGCCCAGCAGCTGTGCGGAGAAGGTGGCATCGTCATTGGTCAGCGGCACTGCCATCAGGCCCCAGAGACCGACCACACCGTGGACGGAGATGGCACCGACCGGGTCGTCGAGCTTGAGCTTGTCGAGGCCGACGATGGAGAACACCACCAGCAGGCCACCGACGGCGCCGATCAGGGTGGCAGCACCGACACTTGGTGCCAGCGGACCAGCGGTGATGGCGACCAGGCCAGCCAGGGCGCCGTTGAGGGCCATGGTCAGGTCAGCCTTGCGGAACCACAGGCGGGCGAGGATCAGGGCGGCGATGACACCCCCGCAGGCAGCGGCGTTGGTGTTGACGAAGACCTGAGCGACCGCGTTGGCTTCATCGATATTGGACAGCACCAGCTCGGAGCCGCCGTTGAAGCCCAGCCATCCCAGCCACAGGATGAAGGTGCCCAGGGTCGCCAGCGGCAGGTTGGAGCCCGGGATGGCGTTGATCTCACCGTTCTTGCCGTACTTGCCCTTGCGAGCCCCCAGCAGCAGCACGCCAGCCAGTGCGGCGGAAGCGCCTGCCATGTGCACGATGCCGGAGCCGGCGAAGTCACTGAAGCCTGCTTCGCTCAGGAAGCCGCCACCCCAGGTCCAGTAACCCTGGACCGGGTAGATGACGCCCGTCATGACCACGGCGAAGGCCAGGAAGGCCCACAACTTCATGCGCTCGGCGACTGCACCGGAGACGATGGACATGGCGGTCGCCACGAACACCACCTGGAAGAAGAAGTCGGAACGCGCGCTGTAGTAGATGTCGCCACCGGAAGCGAGCGCTTCCTCAGCGGTATTCTCGGCGCCGATCAAGAAGCCCAGGCTCGGCAGGAAGCCGCCTTCGGCGCTTGAGTACATGATGTGGTAACCGACCACCATGTACATGGTGCAGGCGATGGCGAACAGCGCCACGTTCTTGGTCAGGATCTCGGTAGTGTTCTTGGCGCGTACCAGGCCAGCTTCCAGCATGGCAAAGCCGGCAGCCATCCACAGCACCAGGGCGCCACAGACTAGGAAATAGAAGGTATCAAGTGCGTACTTGACCTCGATGATCTCGTTCATGCGGGATTCTCCTTTATTATTGTGCGCGGGGCTCAGACAGCATCGGCGCCGCGTTCACCGGTACGGATACGGATCACGTCATCCAGCGGGGTGACGAACAGCTTGCCGTCGCCGATCTTGCCGCTGTTGGCTGCCTGGGTGATGGCGTCCAGCACCGTTTCCACACTGCTGTCATCAACAGCTACTTCAATCTTGACCTTGGGAAGGAAGTCGACGACATACTCGGCGCCGCGATACAGCTCGGTGTGGCCCTTCTGTCGCCCGAAGCCCTTCACTTCCGTGACCGTGATGCCTTGCACGCCGTTGTCGGCCAGCGCTTCACGCACGTCGTCCAGCTTGAAGGGTTTGATGATGGCGGTGATCAGTTTCATGTGCTGCCCCCGTTTGCTACCGCAATGATCTGTCATGTTGAGTGCGGCCAATCAGACACTGCTGGTGGCCTGTTCCTGACAAGTGCATCGCACGAGGTATGCCATGAGGTTAAAAAATCTTTAAATTCATCTAGTTGTGCTGAAGGAAAAAGCAGCTCCGCAGCAAGGCCAAAAATGACGGCAAGAAGAACGCCATGGCGATGCACCGCTTTGGTGCCTGAATTGCGGCTTTCGAGGTAGGAGATAGCGCTAATATGGTGCACAAGGGCCGGTGCCTGCCGTCAGTGGCGAGAGATTCGGGGTCGGGACATGCGTCAGGCCAGCGGGTTGCGTATCCTTGCAACATGACATGATGTCCCCCACGTTTCGGGGAGATCCTTTTCTCTGACCGACAGCCCCATGATGGGCCCGTCGGCTTGCAATGGCTGAGGTGGAGCATGTTCAAGAACGACGTCATCGGGCGTATGGCCCAGCAGATCGGTGAGCGCCTCCAGGACGCCTCGCACGGCCCGGAAGAGCTGCAGAAGTCCGTACAGGGCGTGATGCGCAGCGCCTTTGATCGCATGGAACTGGTGTCGCGCGAGGACTTCGACATCATGATGGATGTGCTGACGCGGACTCGCGGGCGTGTGGAGTCGCTGGAGAAGCAGGTCATCGCACTTGAGGCGCTGCTGGAGAAGCAGGGACTGGTGGCGGGTGCTGCGTCGACCACCGAGCCTGCCGTGGCGGTGGACGATGAGGGAGAGACCGCGCTGGCAAAGCGGGAAGCCGCCAGCCACGCCGAGGAGATCGAGCGTCAACGCGACGCCTGAATGGCATGCTGCTAAAAAAACCGCCACACCCGTCGAGGTGTGGCGGTTTTTTTGTGTCCGTCGCATGAGGCGGGTGCCGGGCAGGTCAGACCGTCTGTGGACGAGACCCCATCAACCAGCGAACTAGGCCCACCAGAGATGCCACGATCCAGAACACCTCGATCACGAAGCTGGCGAGATTGAAGTTGATGCACAGGCTGATCAACAAGAGGATCGCCCCGCTCAGATTCATGAGGTTGTAGGTCAGGCTACGTGCATCGAGTCTGCCAATCTGCAGCAGAAAGAAGGCACCGACCACCAGAGAGGTGCCGAGCATGCCGATGATGTCCGCCATGGGTGCCAGCGAGGCAAGCATGTCTTGCATGGGGTGTTACTCCTGAAACAAGCCGAAGTCGTCCTGAATGGCTGGCCCTTTCCGTGGGTTGGACGATTCTCTGCCACCCTTGGGTGGCCTCCTTGAGACAGCTTGGCGGTTGTATCAGCAGGGCCGAGACAACCGATCAAATATACCAGCAGTCCCCCTCTTGAGGCACTCCTGTAGCGCCTGGAGCACCGCCTTGCATGTTCCATGAGCACTCTTCTGGTGCAGGCCCGAGGGCTTGTGATCAGCCAGGTGTTCCATGTCGCCAACTTCGTGAAATATCTGCTAGAACGCGCGTTATTTCATGGAAAAAGCCGGTTGATGGGCTATTTTCAACGTTCAGTCCGCATGAATGTCTCGAGCTGAACAGACACGGCAGCCAGTCCGGCGCATCGAAGGAGGCTGGCATTGGGTGGGGCCTGCGCGACTCTCGGGAAAGGCACTCCCTTCCCCCGCGCCTCTTCTCTTGAGCCCAGCCTCCTGAGTCATGCCAGGGCGTTTCTCCATTCACTTCTTCATGAACATCTCCGTGAACTACTTCGTGAAGCTCTTCATGAAATTCATGCCGCGATGTCGACGGGAAACGCTGCCGTTGGTTCATCGTGCGGGTGTCTTGCCCGTTCTGGGTGACGATATTGCCTCTCTGCCGCCTGTTTCGCCGATCTGGCCGGGTGCTGGAGGAGGGCTGATGTCGCCCTCAAGTGTTGATTCAGAGTGTAATGCGTCACGCTTCGATGAGGTGGTGCGGCTCGGTGTCCATATCGATAGGGTTTGGCGTTGCCAGATGATGGATATTTGAGCGCTGGGAAATGCCCTGTCGAGGGAGTTATGTAATGTTATCCACAGTCGGTATTTTCCTTACGTATCCAGTAATTCTAGGGGTTGGTGGCGTAATGAAAATTATGAAACGGGTGGCTGGAATTGCTGATAATACCGTTGCGGTGCAGTGAGGACATGCCGTGTCCGGCAGCGCGAGTGACATTTGAGGAGTGCCGTATCGCCAAGCGTTGAGTCGTGTGCACGCTGGCAGGTATGAGATTTGCCATGCTGGAGGAGATGGCACCGGTATCGTGCCCTCGCGCTCATGGCAGGCGGGTGCCTGCTCCGATTGCGCCGTGCAGCAGAGAGGCGGCATCACGCAGGGAAGACTCATGTCATTGGCAATGTTGCGCACGCGCGCATCTCTTGGTCTTGAAGCTCCGGAGGTGCAGGTAGAGGTACACCTCTCCAACGGGCTGCCGGGGCTCTCCATCGTTGGCTTGCCGGAAGCGGCGGTGAAGGAAAGTCGTGAGCGAGTGCGCAGCGCATTGCTCAATGCAGGCTTCGAGTTTCCAGCGCGCCGAATCACCCTCAATCTGGCCCCGGCTGACCTGCCCAAGGAGGGTGGGCGCTTTGATCTGCCGATCGGACTGGGCATCCTGGTGGCATCCGGTCAGGTGCCGGAAGAGGCCGTGGCGCAGATCGAGTGTCTGGGCGAGTTGGCACTCGATGGCAGCATTCGCTCCGTCACTGGCGTGCTGCCTGCTGCGCTCTGCTGTCGCAAGGCCGGGCGCACCCTGGTGGTGCCGCGTGGCAATGCCGATGAGGCCGCACTGGCGGAACAGCTGGATGTGCTGTCCGTGGGCCATCTGCTGGAGTTGGTGGCGCACCTTCTCGGGCGTGAGAGGATCACGCCGCATGTCTGTTCCGTCACTCCTCAGGCGCGACTCCCGGAGCCGGACCTGAGCGAGGTGCGTGGCCAGCATCAGGCGCGGCGTGCGCTGGAGATTGCCGCTGCGGGAGGCCACAACCTGCTGTTCGCGGGGCCGCCGGGTACGGGCAAGACGATGCTGGCCAGTCGCCTCTCCGGCATTCTGCCGCCGCTGGGGGAGGCCGAGGCCCTGGAAGTCGCGGCGGTACGCTCGGTCTGCGGGATGCCGATCATGGAGCGCTGGGGCCAGCGGCCCTTCCGGGCGCCGCATCATACCGCCAGTGGTGTCGCGCTGGTCGGGGGTGGCTCCAGGCCGCGTCCGGGAGAGGTGTCGCTGGCCCATCATGGCGTGCTGTTTCTGGACGAGCTGGCGGAATTTGATCGTGGTGTACTGGAAGTGATGCGTGAGCCGCTGGAGAGCGGTCGCATCCTCATCTCGCGTGCCAGCCATCAGCGGCGCTTTCCGGCACGTTTCCAGCTGGTGGCGGCGATGAACCCCTGCCCGTGCGGCTATCTTGGTGACAGCCGTCGCAACTGCAGTTGCACGCCGGCCCAGATCCAGCGCTATCAGGCGCGCCTATCTGGCCCGCTGCTGGACCGTATCGATCTGCAGGTCGAGGTACCGGGACTGCCTGCCGAGGAGCTGACGTCCGCGACACCTGGTGAGGCCTCGGACGCAGTGCGCGAACGAGTGCTGGCGGCTCGCGCTCGCCAATTGGCCCGCGGCGGGCTCAATGCCCATCTCGACACCCATGCCCTGGAAGCCGCCTGCCAGCTGGAGGACGGCGAGCGTCAGTGGCTGGCCGGCGTGCTGTCGCGTCTCAATCTCTCGGCGCGTGCCTATCACCGGGTATTGCGTGTCGCGCTGACGTTGAGCGATCTCATTGCGCAGGATGGCGTGCAGCGGCCCCAGCTGATGGAAGCCATCGGCTATCGTCAGCTGGACCGAATGATGGGGAGAGATCCGGCCCGCCCGGGAGCGGAACAGCGCAGCGCCTGAGCACTGCCTGTCGGGCCGCGTCGCCCGTTCAGAAGGACGGGCTGTCCGCGCCGGGAATGCCCTCACGGATCAGGCGCGAGAAGTCGCCGTCCGGGTGCTCGTCGGCGGCGATGGCGGCAGGGTTGATCAGACTTCTGGCCTTGAGCTCGGCGAAGGGCGCGGCGTCACTGAGGGCATCCTGGTCCGCGACATATTCCGGCAGATAGCCGGAGAGCAGCAGCCGATAGTCCAGCGGCAGGCCGTCGGTGAGGCGCGTCATCATCGCGTAGACGAGGGTGGTGCAGTTGCTGGTGGCGGTGTTGTAGAAGCGTGGCTGAGTGCGCAATGTCTCGGCTTCGTCGACGTAGGCCAGCAGCAATTCGCGGATCAGTTCGCGCGGCATCTGCACCCGATAGAGATGCACCTGCTCCCCGCGCACGTTGCTGCGCACGCGGATGATGTCGCGCTCGTCAGCGGCGATCACCGCCAGTTCGTACTCCTTGAACATCCCGCCCAGTGTCGAGAAGGCCTCGTCACGCTCCTTGCGGATTTCCACCGAGAAGGCCAGATGGCGTCCATCGGCGAAACCGAAGCTGACCAGCGTATGAGCGATCTGCGGCCCCATCCAGTGACTGGTCAACAGATCCACCGAGGTCAGTTGATCCAGAGGATAGTCCCGCATCTCCCAGCGCGGCGTGTAATCCTCAGGCGTGCGCCACTCGAAGTTGCGCACCTGTTCGAGGTGCAGGATGTCATCTTGGCTGAGGCTCCCCTCGACCAGATGTTCGACCTCCGGCGCCCAGTCGCGGTCCGCACGCGGGGTGATGCTGTTCCACCAGCCGAGGCTGGCGACCAACAGCATCAGGTAGCTGCCCGCCAGTCGCCAGCGAATCGCATGGAGTTGCGGCCACCACAGCGCAATGACACAGATGAGGCTCAGCGCACCCGCGAGGGCGGCCAGTGTCGTGCGAAGCCCCTCCGGTCCCGGCAGGCGGAACCACAGGGCAGGCATCAGCCACAGGCTCGCCCCCAGCAAGGCAAGGCTGGTGACGCTGCGGAGCACGATGCTGGTCAGGCTCATCGGCCGGCACTCATGCGCGATTCTCTTCGACGATGGCCTGCTCGAGGCGCGCCAGTCGACCCGGTACCAAGCTGTCCTCCAGGGTCGAGATGCGCAGGATATGGCCGAGCGCCGGGTGAGGGGAGCGGGTGATCAGCACGCCCTGCGCCATCAGTTGCTGCTGAACCTGAGCGGCCCGCTCGGCGCTCTTGAGGCGCACGCAGAGGAAGTTGGTGGCACTGGGGAGGACGTCAGCCCCCAGCGAGCGCAGGTGCTCGGCAAGCTGATCACGACACTGGATGACCGCGGCGACGTGAGTCGCGGCTTCTTCGGGATGCTCCAGCAGCAGCTCGCCGGCTGCCAGTGCCGGCGCGCTGACGGCATAGTGGATCCGAACCTTGGTCAGAAGGGCGAGATCCTCACGCTCGGCGATCATGAAGCCGAGACGCAGGCCCGCCAGTCCATAAGCCTTGGAGAAGGTGCGCAGCCGGAAGGTATGAGCCATCGGGGCATTGTCGGCCTGCGCCGCATCGGGGCGGAAGTCGTGATAGGCCTCGTCCAGCAGCAGGCTGCAGTCCGCTGGGAGCGCATCACGCAGTGCTCGGACATCCTCATCCGAGTGCAGGTGCCCGCTGGGGTTGTCCGGGTTGGCGAGATAGACGACACGGGCCGCATGCTGACTTGCCGCCGCGGCGAGTGCGGCGAGATCCGGTGCCAGCTGGGCAGAGTGGGGGGCATCGTCAGAGGCATGGGCTTCGGTATATGGCACTTCAATGACCTCAGCACCGAGACCGCGCGCAAAGTACGCCAGTGTGGGGTAGGTGCCGGCACTGGTGATCACGCGCTCTCCCGCACAGATGGTGGCGCGCATCACCAGCGCCAGCAGGCTGTCGGCGCCGGCGTCGACCAGCAGCGTCTCGTAGGCGACGCCCAGGCGCTCGGCCAGTTGATGGCGCAGTTGCCAGGCATCGGCGTCCGCGTAGCTGCGGCTCAGGTCTGCCAGGGCATGGCCCAGCTCGCCGCCGAGTACCGCGTGGGGCATGTCGAGCCCTTCATTGGAGCCGTACTGATGCGGCAGCGCATGCCCCAGTCTGCGTTCCAGCGCCTTGATGCCGGGGAACGGGTTGTGCGGTCCCTCCTGATAAAGGTGGGCCAGGAAACGGCGGGGAGTGGCGGTAGTCATCTTGGCTCCAGAGGCGGTAACGGATGACGCCGGGAGGCAGGAGGTGGCCATGCGGCGTCAGAGAGTGAGTCGAGGAGACAGTGGGCGCTCAGGAGGCAGGTCGCGCACTGGCAAGGGCGTCAAGCGCCGCCTGATCGAAGGCGCCGCTGAGCGTGAATGTCCGGGTCTGCTGGCGCTCCGCGCTGAGACGGCGCACCAGCTCCAGTGTCAGCTGGTAGGGCTGCAGGGTGCGGTCGGAGAGCCTCAGGGGGCCACCGCTGGTATCCAGGCGTGCCACGAGGCGCCATTGCAGACTGTCGATGCCGGGGCGATCGTTGCTCCAGTTGAGCACCTGCGGGCCATCCTTGAGCGCCAGCAGGGCACGTGTCAGCGCTTCATTGAGTGCGCCGGGCTGCACCTCGAGACTGGTATCCACTTCAGGAGGTGCCAGCAGCAGGACCTGCTCGCCCAGTGGCGGGGTCCAGCTCTGCTCATCCAGCAGGCGGGCAGCACTCTGGCCCAGGCCATAGATGGGGTCGCGCTCCGCGCGTGGCACCTGATCCAGTCCCATGCAGCCGGTCAGACCGGTGATCAACATCAGGCTCGCCAGTGTTCGCAGTCCGCGACTCATTCGTGACATGCCGGGGCGCCTCCCCTGCCATCAGGGGCCTCAAGTTCCGGGCGCGGCGACAGCGCATCGAGGAAGGCATCCAGCTCGGCGAACAAGGCCGTGCGAATCGGCTCGGCCTCATTGACCAGATGATGCTGCGCCTCGGGGTGGCGATGAATCCGCGCGTTGGGGAACTTGCTGGCCAGCACGTCGAGATTCCACTGCCAGTCCACCGTGGTGTCCTGTTCGCCCTGCAGGATCAGGGTGGGTAGCGAGCAGGGCGGGAGGGCCTGCAGGCGTGGAATCCATGCGCGCATGGCCGAGACCCACTTCACGGCGAGTCGATCCGCCTGAAGCGGGTCGTTGGTGCTCAGGAACTCGTAGAACGCCGCGTCATTGGTATTCGCGCGGTACTTGCGCGGAATGGAGTCGATGAAGGGGCGCGCCATGCTATGCAGCCAGCGGGACTGCGGCCACCCCCAGGGGCGAACCAGCGGGGCGAGCAGCGCGATTCCCTGCCAGCGCGAGTCACTGCCACGCATCAGGGCGTCGGTGGCCAGCACGGAGCCGCCGGTGCTCTGACCGATCCCGAACCAGGGGTGCGGCGCCAGATCATGGACTTCCAGATACTCCTGAAACGCCTGCAGGCAGCCGACATAGTCACCGAAGTCATCGATGGAAGCCGGCTCGCCGGAGGACAGGCCATGCCCCGGCAGGTCCCACAGCGCGACCTGCCAGCCCTGCTTCAGCAGGTGGGCCAGCAGGTGACGATACAGCGCGAGGTGATCGAAATATCCATGCACCACGAAGATGGTGCCGCGCGGACTCGGCGGAGTCCACAGCTGTGCCCACAGGCGAAAATCGCCAGCATCGAGGTGTCCGGCATGTACGGTGACATGTGCGCTGCGCAGTTCATCCAGGCCATAGTGGCTCAGGTAACAGGCCAGCGGGCTGGTCGTCTGACCGGGCAGACACTCAGGCAGACGAATGAAAGGGCCATAATCGAGCAGTGCGCTGAAGTCGGGCATGGTGATCTCCATAATGCTGCCATGCTAGCGGCTGGAGCTGTCGTGAGCCATAGGAAAAAACAGTGTTTCTTCATACAAGGGCTGCGTGTCGCGAACTGCCAGCATTCGTCATGCCATTTCCAGAACACGGTAATCCGGTTTCAGCCTCTTGTTCATTGGTCAAAGCCCCGCTTCCGCCAGCCACGGCATCGGGTATGGTGAAGTGATCCACAACCGCCCGGCAGATGATTCATTCCACGTACGGTTCGTCAGTTGATATTCGTTTCCAGGGAGAGCACACGCATGACCGATCGCATTCAACTTGAACGTCTGGCCATTGATGCCGGACTGCACCGCTTCATCGAGGAGGAAGCGTTGCCCGGTTCCGGTATCGTCTCGGCCGACTTCTGGTCCGGCGTCGATGCGTTGCTGCACGAGCTGGCGCCACGCAATCGCGAGCTGCTGGAAACGCGCGAACAGCTGCAGGCCAGCATCGACCAGTGGCACCGTGAGCATCCCGGCAAGGTCGAACTGCCCGCCTACAAGGCCTTCCTGAAGGAGATCGGCTACCTGGAAGACGAGCCGGCCAGTGTCGAGGCCACCACCGCCAACGTGGACAGCGAGATCTGCCAACAGGCAGGACCGCAGCTGGTCGTGCCGGTGATGAATGCCCGTTACGCCCTGAACGCCGCCAATGCGCGCTGGGGCTCACTCTATGACGCCCTCTACGGCACCGACGCGATCAGTGATGACGATGGCGCCGAGCGCGGCAAGGACTACAACCCGGTGCGGGGTGCCAAGGTGGTGGCCTACGCACGCCAGGTGCTGGATACCATCGCGCCGCTGGCTGGCGGTACGCACCATGACAGCGAGGGGTACTCCATTCGTGACGGCCACCTGCTGGTGCGGGTCGGCGGGCGTGACCTGAGCCTCAAGTCGCCGGAACGCTTCCTCGGCTATCGCGGCGACGAAAGCGCGCCAAGCGCGATCATCTTCGCGCACAACGGGCTACACGCGGAGCTCGTGATCGATGCCGAGCACCCCATCGGCAAGACCGACCCCGCCAACGTCAGTGACCTGATCATGGAGGCTGCGCTCTCCACCATCATGGACTGCGAGGACTCGGTGGCCGCGGTGGATGCCGACGACAAGGTGGCCGTCTATCGCAACTGGCTGGGCCTGATGAAGGGCGATCTGACCGAGACGCTGGAGAAGAAGGGTCGCCAGATGACGCGCAGGCTGAACGCGGACCGTGAATACACCGGCGCCGATGGCACCACCCGCGTGCTGCATGGTCGCTCGCTGATGCTGATCCGCAACGTGGGCCATCTGATGACCAACCCGGCCATCCTGCTGGAAGATGGCAGCGAGGCGCCGGAAGGCATCATGGATGCCATCTTCACCAGTCTGATCGCGCTGCACGATCTCAAGGGTGACAAGGACAGCCGTGGCGGTATCTGCAACTCGCGCACCGGCTCCGTCTACATCGTCAAGCCCAAGATGCACGGTCCGTCCGAGGTCGCCTTCGCTGACGAGCTGTTCTCGCGTGTCGAGCAGCTGCTGGGCCTGCCGAATGCCACGCTCAAGATGGGCATCATGGACGAGGAGCGTCGTACCACCGTCAACCTCAAGGCCTGCATCGCCGCGGCCAGTTCCCGTGTGGCCTTCATCAATACCGGCTTCCTGGATCGCACCGGTGACGAGATGCACACCTCGATGGAAGCTGGTCCGATGCTGCGCAAGGGCGACATGAAGGGGGCGGCCTGGATTCAGGCCTACGAGAAGTGGAACGTGGATATCGGGCTGGAATGCGGTCTGCGGGGGCGCGCCCAGATCGGCAAGGGCATGTGGGCGATGCCGGACCTGATGGCGGCGATGCTGGAGCAGAAGATCGGCCATCCCCGCGCCGGTGCCAATACCGCCTGGGTCCCGTCACCGACCGCGGCCGTGCTGCATGCGCTGCATTATCACCAGGTCTCGGTGAAGGACGTGCAACATGACCTGCTCAGTCGCCCGCGCGCCAGTCTCGATGACCTGCTGACCATTCCGCTGGAGCTTGATCCCCAGTGGAGTGCCGAGGAGATCCAGGCCGAGCTGGACAACAACGCCCAGGGGATTCTCGGCTATGTGGTGCGCTGGATCGATCACGGCACCGGTTGCTCCAAGGTGCCGGACATTCACGATGTCGGCCTGATGGAAGACCGCGCCACGCTGCGCATCTCCAGCCAGCACATCGCCAACTGGCTGCATCATGGCATCGTCGACAACGCCCAGGTGCAGGACACGCTGGAGCGCATGGCGGGCGTGGTGGATCGTCAGAACGCTGCGGATCCCAGCTATCAGGCGATGACGGCGGATCTCGAGGGCTCCATCGCCTTCCAGGCTGCTTGCGAGCTGGTGTTCCAGGGACGAGTGCAGCCGAGTGGCTATACCGAGCCGGTACTACATCGCCGCCGCCTTGAAAAGAAGCAGCAGGCTCACTGAGGCAGCGTCAGCGCTGCGCCATGAGCGTGGCACTGCGGATGCGGATCTTGGACATGCACGACGGCGGCTCTCGAGCCGTCGTCGTGCTTTCTGGCGATGCCATATTTCCCGAGGCGGCATTTGACGCTAGCCTTGCCCCCAGTAGCGCGCAACCGTACGATCAGCGCCCGCTCAGCCACTGCAGCGCCTGAAACGCGATGGTGTGGCGATCCCTGGTCACCACGCCTGTGCGTGTCGGTGCCACCAATCTGTCGTAGTCATCCTGTCGAGGAGAACGTCATGCCCGTCATGCACGCTGCTGCCATCGAGGACTTTCTCGATGATGTCTTCCCCCAGCGCCTGGGCACCATAGAAGCCGTGGGGGATGGCTGGGCCACCATGGGACTGGCCATCGAGGACGAGCATCTGCGTCCCGGAGGCAGCGTCTCCGGTCCGGCGATGATGGCGTTGGCCGATGTCTGTCTGTATGTCGCGATCCTGGGGGAGATCGGCCCGGAGCCGATGGCCGTGACCAGTGATCTCAACATCCATTTCCTGCGCCGTGCCCGCGGTGACCGGGATCTGATGGCCACCGCACGCCTCCGCAAGCTCGGGCGGCGTCTCGCCGTGGGCGAGATCGAGCTGTTCAGCCATGGCGACACGGACCCGGTCGCTCTCGTGACCGCAACCTATGCCTTGCCGGATCGCGATGACTAGCGGCAGGTGGTGGGGGTGATCGCCCCGCTACAGCTTGTTGGCATCCTTTTCCTCGCTGCCGCGCTGACGCCAGCCGGTGACGGCCAGGCTCAGCCAGCCTGCGATCAGCAGCAAGCCACCGATGGGCGTGATGATGCCCAGCTGGGTGCGCGCCGTGGTGGCCAGCGCATACAGTGAACCGGAAAACAGCAGCATCCCGGCCGCCCACAGCCCCAGCGTCAGCATCTGCCCGCGCAGGGGCTGCACCGAGCGCCAGGCCAGCACGCCGACCGCCGCCAGCACGTGCCACATCTGATAGCGCACGCCGGTCTCGAAGACGCGCAGCATGTCCGCGCTCAGAGTGCCGCGCAGGCCATGACTGGCGAAGGCGCCCAGCGCGATGGTGGACATGCCGGCCAGGCCCATGGCCAGCCACCAGTGGCGGGAGTGGGAGTCGTTGTGACGCATAGAGAGAAAATTCCTTGAGGGCAGGTGGCGAGGGCATATCGTACCGACGATGTTGTGCCTACGCCTGTCCACGTAAAGCCGCTACAATGGCGGCCTCTTTTCGCGGGAGGACAGCATGCAGATACAGCTAAACGGTGAAGATCATGTGGTGGCGGATGCCATGACAGTCGCCGCTCTGGTCGAGAGTCTCGGACTTCAGGGCCGCCGCCTGGCAGTCGAGCGCAACGAGGACATCGTGCCACGTAGCGCTCACGCCGACACCCTTCTGCAGGCCGGTGATCGCATCGAGATCGTCCACGCCATCGGTGGTGGTTGAACGTCCCGCTGCCAGGGTCGATAGCTTTCACTTCACGCTCGTTCACGTCCAGCTCGATGAGGTCATCATGACAGACAGTTCTGCCCAGACGCTTAACGCCCCCGTCACCCAGGTCGCCGGTGACAGTCCGCTGGTCGTCGCCGGTCGCGAGTTCTCCTCGCGCCTGCTGGTCGGCACCGGCAAGTACAAGGACATGGATGAGACCCGTTCCGCCATCGAGACCTCCGGCGCGGAAGTGGTCACCTTCGCGGTGCGTCGCACCAATCTGGGCCAGAATGCCGATGAGCCGAATCTGCTCGACGTGCTGTCGCCCAGTCGCTATACCTTCCTGCCCAATACCGCCGGTTGCTACAACGCGCGTGACGCGGTGCGTACCTGCAAGCTGGCGCGTGAACTGCTGGATGGCCACAATCTGGTCAAGCTGGAAGTGCTGGGCGATCAGGACACGCTGTATCCCAATATCGTCGAGACCCTCAAGGCCGCCGAGGAGCTGGTCGCCGATGGCTTCGACGTGATGGTGTATACCTCCGACGACCCCATCGTTGCCCGTCAGCTCGAGGAAATCGGCTGCTGCGCCATCATGCCGCTGGGCTCGCTGATCGGCTCCGGCCTTGGCATCCTCAACCCGCATACCCTGTCGCTGATCATCGAGCGCGCCAACGTGCCGGTGCTGGTGGATGCCGGGCTGGGCACGGCGTCCGAGGCGGCCTTCGCGATGGAGCTCGGCTGTGATGGCGTGCTGATGAACAGCGCCATCGCCCATGCTCGCCAACCGCTGCTGATGGCGGACGCCATGCGCCAGGCCGTGATCTCCGGCCGTGGTGCCTTCCTGGCGGGACGCATGCCGACTCGCCTGACGGCGCGCGCTTCCTCGCCGGGGGCCGGCCTGATCACCGGCTGACCTCCTGAATCATTCGAATCCGATGCTCGCGCATCGCTCATGCAAAGACCAAGACGACCCCATGACTGACGAGACTTCCAAGCCGCAGGACGACACGTCCACTTCTGCTCCTGCTGACGATGCGCAGCAAGAGAGCGTGCAGAACGAGAGCGTGCAGAACGAAAGCGCGCAAGCGACCCCTTCCGTGGCGGATGAAGCCGTCGCCCGCAAGCGTGGCATCAAGAGCTACGTGATCCGCGGTGGGCGCATGACACAGGCCCAGACCCGCGGGCTCGAAGAGGTCTTCCCGCGCCTTGGTCTGCGTCACGAGCAGGGCGAGCTGGACCTCGAGGCGCTGTTCGGTCGCCGTGCGCCGCTGGTGATCGAGGTCGGCTTCGGCATGGGCAAGTCGCTGTGCGAGCAGGCTCAGGCCAATCCGGGCACCGACTTCATCGGGATCGAGGTGCATGCCCCGGGTGTCGGCAAGCTGCTGGATGATGTCGACAAGCTGGGTCTGACCAATCTGCGCGTCTATCGTCACGATGCATTGGAAGTGCTGGCTGACTGCGTGCCGGCAGGGTGTGCCGACACCTTCCAGCTGTTCTTCCCGGACCCGTGGCCGAAGAAGAAACACCACAAGCGTCGCATCGTGCAGCCGGCCTTCGTCGAGCTGGTGCGTCGTGTGCTCAAGCCGGGCGGTCACTTCCACATGGCCACCGACTGGGAGAACTACGCCGAGGCCATGGCCGAAGAGATGGGCGAGGCACCGGGCTTCGTCAACACGGCTCCGGCCGAGAGCGCCCCCTATGTGCCGCGTCCGGATTTCCGTCCGCTGACCAAGTTCGAGCAGCGCGGCGAGCGTCTCGGTCACGGCGTGTGGGATCTGATCTTCGTCAAGCAGGACTGATTCGCGCCTCGTGCGCAGTGGCGGCATCATCACGATGCTGCATCGCGGCCGCCTTCGGGTGGCCGCTTGCGTCTGAGACCCGCCGCTTTTGCCTTTCTCTTCCCACCTCGTCCCGAGAGCTGATGACCATGACGACGCCCACCCCTGAACCGGCTGACCGGCCGACCATGACGCCACTGACGACCCTGACCTGCCCACTGGATGCCCAGCGGCTGATGCGAGATGGCCAGAGCTGGTGCTGCGCCGATGGCCATCGCTTCGATATCGCGCGTCAGGGGCACGTCAATCTGCTGCCGGTGCAGCGCAAGCGCAGTCTGGACCCCGGCGACAGTAAGGCGATGGTCAGCGCTCGCCAGCGGCTGTTCGCCCTCGGTGGCTATCAGCCTCTCGCCTCGGCGCTGGCACGACGTGTGCTGGCGCTGGCAGGGCAGGCAAGTGCGCTGGCCGTGCTGGATGCCGGCTGTGGGGAAGGCTTCTATCTGCGTCAGCTGGCAGACGCTGCCGATGAGCAGCGGCGCTCGCTGACGGCGGCGGGTCTGGATATCTCCAAGCACGCGGTGCTGGCGGCAGCGAAGCAGTCACGCGATGCCGCCTGGCTGGTGGGCACCAACGCGGCACTGCCGTTGGAAGACGCCTGTGTGGATGTGGTGATCTGCGCCTTCGGCTTCCCCGTCTGGCAGGAGTTCGCGCGTGTCCTCAAGCCCGGGGGCCATGTGGTGCTGCTGGAGGCGGGAGCCGAGCACCTGCTGGCGTTGCGCAGAATTCTCTACCGGGAGCTGAAGCCCGCGCGTGGCGAGGCCGGGGTGATGGCCGCTGAAGCCGCAGGTTTCGTGGTGGAGGGGGAGGTCGAGCATCTGCATGCAGGGCTTTCATTGACCAGCAATGAGCAGATCCGGGATCTGCTGACCATGACCCCGCATCTGTATCGTGCCGAGCGTGATGGTCTGGCACGAGCCGAAGCCATGACGGCCTTGGCGGTCGAGCTGCACGCGGAACTGAGAGTGTTCACGCGCGAGGAGGCACAAGGCGCGGCGTAAATAGAAATTCTTCGCATTTGGCTTGCAAAAGCAAATGAGAATGATTATCTTGTCTGTGCGGTGTCCGGGCAGACATCGCAGGGCGCAAGCCCATCCGCGGCGGCGGAGTCAGGCCCCCGCTGCGGAGTTTCTCCTCATCAAGCTAGTCACGGTCTTGGGCATCCTCATCTGGGATGCCCTTTTTCTTGTGTGCGGTTCATGCCGAGAGCCCTCAGGTCGCGAGCCGCGACGGAGCCTCCGTCAGGTCGCCAGCCACAGGGGCAGGGTCAGCATCGCCAGCAGCGTCTGCGCGGTGATCAGCGCCGCCATCAGTTCGGCATTGCCACCCAGCTGGCGCGCCAGAATGTAGGCTGACGTAGCAGTGGGCAGCGCGGCAAACAGGATGGCGACATCGCGTGCCACGCCAGTCAGGCCAACGCCGGCGCACAGCCCCACCACCAATGCCGGCATCGCCAGCAGCTTCAGCAGACTCGCCAGCCATGCCACGCTGCCACTGTTCATCAGTACTCGTGGTCGCAGCGCCACGCCTACCGCCACCAACCCCAGTGGCAACGCCGCGCGCCCCAGCAATGTCAGCGCATCGCCGCTCCAGCCCGGCAGGCCGATGCCGCTGAGATTGAGCGCCGTTCCCGCCAGACAGGCCAGCACCAGAGGGTTGCGGGTCAGCGCCTTGAGTGAGCGCAGTAGTCCGCCGTCACCCAGAGTGCCGGCACCGATGAACGCCAATACGCACAGCAGGTTGGCCGCTGGCACCATCAGGGCCAGCGCCACCGCCGCGACGGTCGCACCGGCACTGCCATGCAGCGCTGCCGCGCCGGCCACGCCGACGTAGCTGTTGAAGCGGATGCTGCCCTGGAAGAGTGAGGTGAAGGACGCGGCATCGCCCAGCTGGCGGCTCAGCCAGTCGGGGGCATGACGCCACCCCAGCCACAGCGCGGCAGCGAACAGCAGCATCGAGCCCAGCATCACGCAGGCCAGAGGGATGACCGGGACGCTGGCCATGTCAGCGCGCGCCAGGGTGGACATCAGCATGGCAGGGAACAGCACGTAATAGATGAGGCGTTCCAGCTCGCTCCAGAACCCCTCGCCCGGGAAGCGCTTCCAGCCCAGCAAGGCGCCCGCGACGATGAGCAGGAAGAGAGGACCGAGCGCCTGTTGTACACTTGCCATTCTGTCTCCTGGACGTGCTCACGGTGCGGATGGGGCGTCGTGGCCAAGAACGTCTCGTGCCTCGACGTGACACGATGTCTCGGCGGCTGCGCCCGCCGGGGGGCCTGATAAGCTTGTCATGAGTGGCTCACCTGCGCATTCATTCATGTGTCTTAGCCTGTCGGCCTGTTTGCCACGCGACTGTCTCCTCCTATTCCGGCGTGCTGCCGGATTGTCATCGGAACCGCCATGTATCGCGCCGAAGAAGAAAATGCCCGCCCGCCCTTGCTCAACCTGCTGATCATGGTGACGCTGCTCACCATCGTCGTATCGCTCTATTACCTGATCGACTACTACCTTGTACGTGACGGCAGCAACGGCAAGGTCACCTGGTTCGCCCCCAACCAGTCCTGCGAACTCAGCCATGCGCCCTGCAGTGCCGAGCTGGGGCGCTTCGGGCGTATCACGCTCGCACTCGATGGTGACATCAGCCCGCTGACGCCGCTGGGTATCCGGGTGATCACGGAAGATGTGGCACCCGAGGGCGTGGAGGTCGATTTCATCGGTCGCCACATGGACATGGGGGTCAAGCGCAGTCTGCTGACCACCCGGGATGCGCCGACGCAGGCACGTCAGCACTGGTCGGGGGAAGGACAGCTCGGTTTCTGCAGCAGTGCCACCATGGCATGGCGAGCACAGGTGATCGTGACCACTGAACGTGGCCGCCTGGGCAGCTGGTTCGACTTTGACAGCCATCCGCCTGCCTCCACGGCGGAGCAGCTCGAAAGCTCGGTCAACCAGCTGTTCTTCCCTGACGAAAGAAGCGTCCGGCGAGACAGCTAGCGCGCGGCGAGGCGTGAGGCGTCTGACCGGCAGGCCACCACTGACAAGGAGTCCAGGCATGCAGGAGGAGAACAGGCAGACCCTGCGCTGGCTGATGCTGGGCGTGGTGGGTGTCGTGGCACTGGTGGGCGCGGGGGTGACATGGCAGGCCCTTCACCGACCGTCGGTGCCGGTGTCCGGCATGCAGGCGTGGGCGAGCCTTGGCGGGCCCATCCAGTTGACATCGGCACGGGGCGACTTCCGGCTCGCCGAGGTCAGCATGGGGGAGGCCGCACCACCGGATGCCACGCCGGTGGTGGCACTCTATTTCGGCTATACCCAATGTCCGGATGTCTGCCCGATGACGCTGGCGGCCCTGCGCCAGGTGCTGACCGAGTTGCCGGCGTCGGCGGCCGCTCGCGTGGTACCGGTGCTTGTCTCTCTGGACCCTGAGCGTGATACGCCAGCACGTCTGGCCACCTATGCCGGGCACTTTGGTCCGCGTTTCATCGGGGTCACGGGCAGCGATACCGAACTGGCCGAGATCGCGCGTCGCTACGGGGTCAGTCATCGGCGTGTCGATGCCCCGGATTCCGCGCTGGGCTATACCGTGGATCATGGTGCGGCGCTGTATCTCGTCTCCGCGCAGGGGCGCATCTACGATCGTATTCCCTTCACGCCAGGCGCGGCCGGCATTCGGGCCGGCCTGACTCGCGTGCTGAGCGAGACCACTCCCTGACGTCTCCT
Organism: Cobetia sp. PS-4MA; assembly: GCF_057670765.1. Taxonomy (NCBI): domain Bacteria; kingdom Pseudomonadati; phylum Pseudomonadota; class Gammaproteobacteria; order Oceanospirillales; family Halomonadaceae; genus Cobetia; species Cobetia sp. PS-4MA. The sequence continues at coordinate 90,477 of NZ_CM173107.1, forward strand.
TGTCGTGCTGTCATGTGCGTCTCGGACACGAGGGAAATACACATTGTCCACAAGTTGGCAAGAGCCTGTGACGAGAATTGTGGATAATCATTCCGCCATCTTTCAGCAACCTGCTGTTTTTGAAGGTAGACTTTTGTATTTCAACAAAATCAACAAGTTAAGGCGTACATTGCCGATTTCGGGAGTCAGTGTTCACTTTGCCGCCACCCCTGACGGCCGCTGAGTTGCCATGTAACACGGCCGGTTGTCAACCTGTGGTCAATAGCTTCCCCACAGAATTATCCACAGGCAGATCGCTCACCTGGAGGCCCGTTTCACGCTGCCTGACCCGTCGCGGGATGCCTCCTGTACAATGAAAAAGCCGCCCCTGAGGGCGGCTTTTTTCTGGCTGACGGCGCGCATTCGCGCGTCAGGGATTACTTCGCGGCATCTGCCTTGGTCACGTCGAGCAGCTCGACCTTGAAGGTCAGCGTCTCGTTCGGGCCGATCGGGCCGCCAGTGCCAGCCTTGCCGTAGGCGAGGTCGGCCGGGATGTAGAGCATCCAGGTATCCCCGACGCTCATTTCCTGCAGCGCTTCCTGCCAGCCCTTGATGACCTGGTTGACCTTGAAGCTGACCGGCTCGCCACGCTGGTAGGAGCTGTCGAAGACGGTGCCGTCCAGCAGCTTGCCTTCATAGTTCACCTTGACGGTGTCTTCCGCGTTCGGGCTCTCGCCGTCACCGGATTTCAGCACCTTGTACTGCAGGCCGGAATCCAGGGTCTTCACGCCATCCTGCTTGGCGTTCTCGGCGAGGAACTTGTCACCGGCCGCCTTGTTGTCGGCCGCCTGCTGTTCGGCCATCTGCTGCTGCTCTTCCATCTTCTTCTGCTGGAACTTCGAGAGCGCATCGGCAATTTCCTGATCGCTCATCTTCATGTCGCCCTTGGCATAGACGTCACGCACGGCTTGCGTAAAGGCATCCAGGTCAAGATCAGTGATGTCCTGAGACAGGCTCTTGCCCAGTGTCGCACCGATGCCGTAGCTGAGCTGTGCCTGGTCGTCAGAGAGGCTGTCGTCGGCGGCAAAGCTGAACGGGGTAACCAGGAGGGCGCCGAGCGCGACGGCACTAACCAGCTGTTTCATGAAAACTCCTTCAGGATGGGATGGGCCTGAGACGGGCCCGAAACGCATATGCGGCACGCAGCGTGGCATGACCATGCTGATGCTCCGGTGCTACTGGGACTCTAACAGTCGCGTACAAGTTCCGCATCTGCCATTAGGGTTGAGACGAGCTTCGCCCGGCGCGGCTCGTGGCCAGCAGGTGCAGGGCACGTGCGATGCTGTCGTCGCCCTCGTCGAGCGACGCCTGACCGGTAAGCTGTCGCAGCGACTGCAGGAAGGCGCGTCGGGGGTCATGGCATGACATGAACGGTGGCGTGGGAGCATGGGCCGGAGGGCTGAGGGCTTCCAGGCGTGCCAGCGCTTCCTGCTCCGCCGACAGTTCACAGGCCTTCAATTGCTGATACAGCGTTTCCAGCCGGCGTGTGGTGGCCGCGCTTCGCGTGTCGGTTGGCTCCGTCAGGTGCTGCTTGAGCTGTCGGCGACGCTCGCGCAGTGTCACGGTCATCCCGCGTTGCCAGTCACGCACCTCACCGAGCAGCAGGCACGGCGAGGCACCCAGCGCCACACCGCGTGCGGCCAGCCAGTGAATCCATAGAAGCTCGCAGACATCGAGACCGGCCTCGTCCTGCAACAGCAGACAGGCGCTCATCACGTCAGTCGGCCCTGCGCCTTCTTCCTGGTCGTAGGGCAGGCCCTGAGGAGCAGGCTGTGCGTAGAGGGACAGCGCGTAGTCCCACAATCCGGTAGAATGTGCGCCCATCAAGTCGGCTTTCCTGTGGTTCATGGCGGTCATGCCTGTGGTTCACGGCGGTCATGCATGCTGCGCGCGGGAGCCGACGCCCCCGGATTTTCTGATCGAGGTTGTCATGATTGCACTGCGCCAGCTCGCCCTGCAACGCGGCGGAGCCCCGCTGATCGACGAAGCGGACCTGACGTTGCATGCCGGTCACAAGGCGGGCATCGTCGGCCCCAACGGGGCCGGCAAGTCCAGCCTGTTCGGGCTGATTCTCGGTGAGCTGATCCCCGACAGCGGCAGCGTCTCGCTGGCCGGTGGCGTGCGGGTCGCGCACATGGCACAGGAAATCGATGCGCTGGAGCGCCCGATCGTCGACTACGTCATGGACGGGGATCACGCGCTGCGCGAGACGGAGCGGGCTCTGGCCGCCGCCGAAGAAAGCGGCGAGCATCAGCGTCAGGCCGAGCTGCACGCTCACTTCGACACCCTCGATGGCTATACCGCGCGTGCGCGTGCCGAGCAGCTGCTGGTCGGGCTCGGTTTCCGCCAGGCCCAGCTCAGTCAGCCGCTAGCGGCCTTCTCGGGGGGCTGGCGGATGCGGGCCAATCTGGCGCGCACCCTCTTCACGCCGTCTGACCTGCTGCTGCTGGATGAGCCGACCAACCACCTGGATCTCGATGCGCTGCTGTGGCTGGAACAATGGCTGGCACGCTACCCCGGCGCGCTGCTGCTGATCTCCCACGACCGTGACTTCCTCGATGCGGTGTGTGATCACATCATCCACTTCGATCGTCGCAAGCTGGTGGTCTACAAAGGCAACTACAGCCGCTTCGAGCGAACGCGTTCCGAGCGCCTGGTGCGTGAGCAGGCCGAGCACGAGAAGACCATGGCGCGTCGCGCCGAGATCGAGGACTTCGTGCGTCGCTTCAAGGCCAAGGCCACCAAGGCACGCCAGGCCCAGAGTCGCCTGAAGATGCTGGAGCGCATGGAGGAGACGGCAGCGGTGAAGGCCGATTCGCCGTTCCACTTCACGATTCCCTGCTCCGACAAGATCTCCCATCCGCTGCTGGGACTGGACCGGGCGGTGATCGGCTATCCCGGTCAGCCGCCGCAGCTGTCCGGGGTGCGCTTCTCGCTGCTGCCGGGCCAGCGCATCGGCCTGCTCGGCCCCAACGGCGCGGGCAAGTCGACCCTGATCAAGGCGCTCACCGGTGAACTGGCTCTGGTCGAAGGCCAGCGCACCGCCGGCGAGCATCTGGCCATCGGCTACTTCGCCCAGCACCAGGTCGATGGGCTCGACCTGACCTCGACTCCCTTCAATCATGTGCTGCGTCTCTCGCCGGGGGCCGGGGATCTGGAGATCCGCACCTTCCTCGGCAGCTTCGGCTTCCATGGGGATGAAGTGTACGCTTCGGTGGAGTCGTTCTCCGGTGGCGAGAAGGCACGCCTGGCGCTGTCGCTGATCGCGTGGCAGAAGCCCAATCTGCTGCTGCTGGATGAGCCGACCAACCACCTGGATCTCGACATGCGCGAGGCGCTCACCGATGCGCTGGCGACCTTCGAGGGCACCGTGATTCTGGTCTCCCACGACCGCCACCTGCTGCGCGCCTGCGTGGATGAATTCTGGTGCATCGCCGATGGCCGCGTGACGCCCTTCGATGGCGATCTCGACGACTATCGTGCCTGGCTCAAGGCGCGGGTCGAGGGCGAGCGGCGTGAGGCGCGCGCCCAGAAGGATGCCGAGGCTGGCAGCGACGGCACGCGCACGCCGGACCGCAAGGAAGCGCGTCGTCAGGCCGCCGAGCTGCGCGAGAAGCTGCGCCCGCTCAAGAAGCTCAGCGACAAGGCCGAGCAGAAGATGAGCAAGGCGCAGGGGGAGCTGGACAAGGTCGAGGAAGCGCTGGGCGATGCCACGCTCTATGAGGCGGACCGCAAGAGCGAACTGACCCGGCTGCTGGCCAGTCAGGGCGAGATCAAGGGACGTCTCGAGGACGCCGAAGCCGAATGGTTCGAGGCCCAGGAAGCGCTGGAAGAGATGGAAGCCCAGCTCAAGGCGGCGGACTGAGGCATGCGGCTGGATCGCTGGCTGACGCGCCAGCCGCAGCTCAATCGCCGCCTGGCGTTGCATGCGCTGGCGGCGGGGCGTGTGCGGATCAATGGCCAGACGGTCCGCGATCCGCTGCACGAGGTCGGTCCCTTCGATGCCATCGCGCTGACAGCCGATACGCTGGCGGACAATGACGCGACGCCAGGCGAGATACGCCTGCAGGCGCCACGTCGTCCACGCCATGTGCTGCTCAACAAGCCTGCCGGGGTCGTGACGGCCTGTCATGACCCCGAACATCCCACCGTCATCGATGTGCTGCGCGATTCGCTTGAATCACGTGGAGAGGATGACGGCTGGCTCGAGGAAATCCATCACGTCGGACGACTGGATCGCGCCACGACCGGTGCCTTGCTGCTGACCAACGACGGTGATGTCTCGTCACGCATCAGCGATGCCGGACTGGATGGGCCCGCCAAGCGCTACCGCATGGGGCTGGAGCAACCGCTGTCGGAGGCGGCGCAGGCCGAGGCGATCTCGCGGGTGGCGCAGGGCGTCCTGCTCGCCAATGACGCTCGGCCGACGCTGCCCGCGCGGCTCGAGTTTCTGGCCGCGGACGAGGCGCGCCTGACGCTGCACGAAGGGCGCCACCATCACGTCAAGCGACTGTGGCGCACTCTGGGCAATCGCGTGGTGTGGCTGCACCGCGAGTCGGTGGCGGGGCTGAGTGTCGCCGGGCTCGCGGTGGGGGACTGGCGGGAGCTGACGCGTGACGAGTGCCTGCGGCTCGGCGCGGCGCTGGCACATGAGTGAGGCCGCTGCCTCAGCGGCCGCTGGCCTGGCTCGGCAGACCCTCATCCTCCTCTTCGCTCTCCGTCGGGGGGACATCCGGGGCTGACAGGCTGATCAGCTCACCCCGCGAGTTGCGGGTGAAGTTGCGGACGATGACCCCGATGTTGCGCGGCAGGGGGTCGAACTGCTCGCAGCGGTTCAGCACCTCATGCATGTCCCCATAGCCGCTGCGACGACGTGAATCGATGGTCGCACGCGAGAAATCGATATCCTTGAGTGAGGTCTCGTCGGGGCGGGCCGCCGCCAGCAGACGCACGACATTGATGGACGGTTGCTGGGTCATGGCCAGGATGTCGTGTATTTCCTGAGACTGACGCAGGTCTTCCGGCAGCAGGTCGGCCAGGTGCTCCAGGCCCATGCGCAGTGCCTGATTCTCTTCCATCAGATGCAGATGCTCACCGGCGCGGCTGGAGTACTGGATGTCCTTTTCGCGTAGCTGGGCTTCCTGCAAGGTTTCCGGCACCTTCCCGTAGGCGCTCCACAGGTCGATGACGTAGCAGTTGACGATCGTCTCGCTGTGCGCGCGCTCCGACAGCACCCAGCTGATCGGCGTGTTGGAGTAGAGGCCGCCATCCCAGTAGGCCTGACCGTCGATCCACACCGGCGGGAATGCCGGCGGCAGGGCACCACTGGCCAGTATGTGGCGGTGATCCAGCGCCTCTTGTGACGAATCGAAGTAACGCAATGCGCCGCTGCCGATATTGACCGCCCCGACCGATAGCCGCACGTTCTCCGGGTGACGGGCGTCGAGGCGCTCGAAGTCCACCAGGCGATTGAGGGTGTCTCCCAGCGGTTCGGTGTCGTAGAGACTGGGCGGTTCGCCGAAGAAGCTCTGCCAGATGGGAACTGTCCACAGGGGGCGCGGACGGAAGAAGCCCGGGATACCCCACAGCATGGCGGAGGAGCGCGCGACGCTGCGCTCCCAGGGGTGGAAGGCCGGCCCGAGGCTGTTGGCCGGTTGCGCGATGCCATACCAGAACGCTTCGAGGGCCTTGAGGCGCTCGCCATCCGGATTGCCCGCAATCAGTGCGCCATTGATGGCACCGACGGAGGTCCCGACGACCCAATCGGGCTGGATGCCGGCCTCTGCCAGTGCCTCGAACACGCCGATCTGGTAGGCGCCAAGGGCACCGCCGCCTTGCAGGACCAGAATATTGAGCGCGTCAGCGCAGAAGTCGCAGGATGTATCACGCATGAAACCTTCTCCTTTCCGGTAGCGCCACGCTGATGGCCTGCACGGCCTCGGCTACCTGATTGGCAGGTGATCGGCTTGTGGCAATGAAAGCGAACACGAATTGTGCAGTGCAGCATAGCAGCTGTCAGCATAGCACGCTCCTGTGGCTCCTGTGGCTCGTGCATGGGCGGCCTGTGCGCGTGGCCTGACGGGTGATTCACGTACACCAGGGGGTCAGCCAGTGGTCCGCGATCACCAGCAGCAGGGCGTAGCGGCCGCCCTTGGCAACCAGGATCAACAGCACGCTCTTCCACCAGGGCAGGCGGAAGACGCCTGCCAGCACCGTCAAGGGGTCACCGATCACGGGTGCCCAGCTGAGCAGCAGGCTCCAGGCACCGATGCGGCGATACCACAGCGTGCCGCGCGCCAGCGCTCGCCGCGAGACCGGGAACCAGCGACGAGTCCGTAGGCGCCGTGCGCCGCGTCCCAGGGCGACATTGATCAGGCTGCCCAGCGTGTTGCCAAGCGTTGCGGCAAGCCATAGCGCCCATGGGGCGACCCCCTCGCACCACAGCCCCGCCAATGCGGCTTCCGACCCGCCCGGCAGCAGCGTGGCGCTGGCCAGTGCTATCAGGCCCAGCGACAGCAGGGCGACCACGTCATCCATGCCGCGATTTTCCTGAACCGCAGGGGCCGAGCCGAGGGTGAGGCAGCTGGGTGGCTTTCTTCCCCTCGCCGCTCGGGTATGCTGTTGGCAAATTCATGTCATTTTCCGGGAGTCTCGTGCATGCATATTCCGTGCGTCCTGACGATTGCCGGCTCAGACCCATCGGGCGGGGCCGGCATTCAGGCGGATCTCAAGACATTCTCCGCGCTGGGGGCGTATGGAGCCAGCGTGATCACGGCACTGACCGCCCAGAATACCTGTGGCGTGCGCAGCGTCGAGCCGGTGTCGTGCGCCTTCATCGGAGCACAGCTGGATGCCGTGCTGGATGATCTCGATATCATCGCCATCAAGATCGGCATGGTCGCGGACCCGGCTGTCGTGGAGCTGCTGGCGGACAGGCTCCGTCAGCGTCGCCCGCGCTGGATCGTGCTCGACCCGGTGCTGGTGGCCAAGAGCGGCGATGCGCTGGTCAATGACGCGGCCATCCAGGCGGTGGCAGAGCATCTGGTGCCATTGGCGGACATCATCACGCCCAATCTGCATGAAGCGGCGGTGCTGCTGGGCGAGCGTCGTCTGATCGGGCGGGAGGACATGCCTCAGGTCGCGCGTGAGTTGCGCGCACGCGGTGCCAATGCTGTCCTGATCAAGGGGGGCGCACTGGAGGGCCAGGCCTGCGATGACCTGCTGGTCAGTGATGCCGGTGAGCAATGGCTGTGCGCGCCACGGATCGAGACCGACAACCTGCACGGCACCGGTTGCTCGATGTCCTCGGCGATCACGGCGCGCCTGGCGCAGGGGCTGTCACTGACGAGGGCCGTGGAGGAATCGCGGGAATGGCTGCTGGGAGCGCTGCGTGCCTCGGATCAGCTGAATGTCGGCAAGGGGCGTGGCCCCGTGCACCACTTTCACGCACTCTGGTGAGACCGTGCGTCGCGAGAGCCTGAGCTGACCCCTCGCGCGTGAGAGGAACGCCTCCCTGTCACTTCCTTGAAGAGTCGATGCCATGTCCCGCTCCCGGATTCGCCTGCCCTTGCCAAGGGCTTTCTCGTCTCGATGGTTGCGCACCAGCCTGATGGCTGGAGTGCTTGCCATGCTTCCCTCCTGGGCGTTTGCCGCCGAGATACAGGGAGTGACCTTCGCGGATCAGGCCGAGACGCAAGGCGGCCAGCCGCTCGAGCTGATCGGTACCGGGCTGTTTACCTATCTGGTATGGGACGCCTACGTCGGTGGCTATTATCAGGATGCCCGGCGGCCGCGGCCTGCACCACTCAGCGATGTCTCGCGACGTCTGGTGCTGGAGTATTTCCATGCCATCGAGGCGGCTGACTTCGCCAAGGCGACCACCAGGGGCGTGCGCCAGAATCTTTCCGAAGCGAATTTCGCGGCGATCGAGGCGGAGCTGTCGCGCTTCAATGCAGCCTATCGGGACGTGTCGCCGGGAGATCGCTATGCGCTGGAATGGCAGGCAGAGGAGGGTGGCAAGGGACGGCTGACGCTGGCGCTCAACGATACCTTGCTCTTCGAGAGCGCTTCGCTGGCATTGGCCAACGGGGTGTTCGCGATCTGGCTTGGCGACTCCCCCGCGCGCGACGACTTTCGTTCACAACTGCTGGGGCGTTAGCCGTCAGCCTCTGAACTTCCGGGCGGCTCGCGCCCATGGCGAGCCCTGCCTCATCAAGACGCCCCTGCCGGTTACCCGGCAGGGGCGTCTTGTCATCTGACACGGCCATCGTTGCCGTCAGGAAGGTCTCCCGTGGCAACTCGCTGGCCAATGCTGCGGCTTACTTGGCTTCTGCCGCCTTGATGTCGGCCTGCAGCGTGTCGAGGATCTTGCTGCCGCGCTCGCCGGCCTGCTCCCGGAAGACCTCCCAGCCTTTCTCGCCGACCGGACGGAAGGCATCACGCTGCTCGTCGTTCAGCGTGATGATCTTGATGTCGCTGTCCTGCTTGATCTTCTCGAGACGGTCCGCGTTGTACTCCTCCTGCTTCTCGAAGATATACGGGCGCATCTCGTTGGTGACCTTGTCGAGCATCTGCTGCTGCTCGTCATCCAGACCGGAATAGAAATTGCTGGAGGCCACCAGCGTGGTGATGAACTGTGCCTGCTTGGCCTGGATCATGTAGTCCTGAACTTCATAGAAGCTCATTTCCTGAATGGCGAACACCGGGTTCACCTGGCCGTCTATCTGCCCCAGCTGCAGGCCGGAATAGACTTCCGAATACGGCAGCGGCGTCGGGTTGGCGCCATAGGCGCGATAGCTCTCCACCAGAATCGGTGACGTCATGGTGCGAATCTTGAAGCCTTTCATGTCCTCAGGCGTCTCGATGTCACGATTGCCGGTCCACACCATCCAGCCTTCCGGAATCACGCCCAGCAGCTGAAGGTTCTGCTCGGTGTAGGCCTCGGACAGCATGTCGATGGCCTTGGAGTTGCCGAGCACCTCTTCATTGACGGCGTTGTCGTCGGAGAACAGGAAGTGCAGCGTGAAGACGCCTGATTCAGGAATCACCGAGGCCAGGTGACCCGGTGACGCAAAGGTCAGCTGGATGGCGTCGCTCTGCACCAGTTCGGTGAGCTGTGAGGAGGTACCCAGCGCGCCGTAGGGGTAGATCTCGACATCGATGTCACCGCCGGAGGCCTCTTCGATGCGTTTCTTGAATTCCTGAGCGTAGGCATCCTGCACGCTGCCGGAGACTTCCTCCAGCGCGAAACGCCAGGTGTCAGCCTGTACGCCCGCGGAGGCCAGTGCCGCCATGCCGAGGCCGGCCGTGAGGGCGCCTCCCTTGAGGAACGCGGCAAGACGAGAAAGGTGAACAGGAGTTCTGGGCGTCTCGCGATTCTGCTCGGGTGACGGGTTCCATTGCATCGTCATCTTGTTCTCCTTGTGTGATTTCCATCAGCGCCGGGTGGTATGGGGCGAACCCGGCGTGCAACTTGCATCATTTAGATAATATTGCCATTCTTAATATAATAAAAAAATTACCAAATCGGATAGTGTGATTAGAATTTATTATGAATAGGCTGAGCCTGTCCGCATGAGATTCTGGTACTCGATGACCCCTGCTCCGGGTCGGTGGCATGCCCTGCCAGATGGCTCGGTAGAGGTAGGCTGCGTGCTGGTTCGTAGTGTCGCTAATAAAGGGTGCCGTCAATAAAGCTAGATCATGACTCACCAAAGTGAAAATCACGGCGGTGTCTCGGAAAATTTCAATGGATCGTACTGGCAAATGCAGACGGCGTGGCGCAAATCGCTGTGCGTGCGTCGCCTGACAGAAAGCCTGCCTGGCAGGAAGCCACATCAACAGGAAGCCGCTTCATGAATTCGCCCCCCTCCAAGTCTCCCCCCGCTGATGAGACCCGGCCCACCCCAGCCGAGGCGCAAGGCGCTCAGGATCCCCTCGCACATCTGCCTGCACCGCTGCGCCGCCTGGCGGCGATATTCGAACGCGGTGATCAGGGCCTGGCTCACGTCGAACGCTGGCTGATCGCGCTGTGCGTGCTGGGCATGGCGACGGCCAGCATCGCCAATGTGATCGGGCGCAACGTCTTCAACTACAGCCTGCCGTTCACCGAAGAGCTGATGCAGATCCTGCAGCTGTGGCTGACCTTTCTCGGCATCAGCTACGGCGCGCGCGCCGGACGCCATATCCGCGTGACGGCACTGCTGGACTTCATGCCGCCGTGGTTGCGCAAGGTGCTGTTGATCGCCGGCCAGATCATCACCTGTGCGCTGCTGGCCTACCTGGCCTGGCTGGCGGTGGATTATCTGCAGAGCCTGGCCAGGTCAGGGCGTGTCACGCCGTCGTTGCGCTGGTCGCTGGCGGCACTCTATGCCGTGGTCCCGCTGGGGCTGGCGCTGGGCGCCCTCCAGTATCTGATGGCGATTCTGCGCAATCTGCTGGCACAAGGTGCCTGGCTGTCGTGGCGTACGGCGGAGATAGACGAGAACGAGGAAGTCGACGGCAGCGGTGCGCTCTAGCACGTCTCTTCCACTTCGGATGCGAGCCTGTGGCGCGGGAGTGAAGGCAAGAGATGCCTTGGCTGATGCGTGTTGCAGGGCTCGTGATTGATCACACTACATTGACCCAGGGACGGAAGCTGCGATGTGGATTCTGCTCGTGATGGTGGGGCTGCTGTTGCTTGGGGTACCCATGATGGTGCCATTGAGTGTCGGTACCTTCTTCTTGTTGTTCAGCGATTTCCCTTTTCTCAAGCCAGAGCTGGTGATCCAGCAGATGATTGGTGGCCTGCAGCCAGTGGTACTGACGGCGGTCCCCATGTTCATTCTGGCGGCCGATATCATGCTCAAGGGCTCCACCGCCCAGCGTCTGCTGGATGTGGTCGAGCGTTTCGTCGGTCACTGGCGTGGCGGTCTGCCGGTGACCACCGCGCTGGGCTGTACCCTGTTCGGCGCGGTGTCCGGCTCCACCCAGGCCACGGTGGTCGCGATGGGGCGCCCGCTGCGCCCGCGGCTGCTGGAAGCCGGTTACAGCGACAAGTTCACCATCGCGTTGATCATCAATGCCTCTGACATCGCGCTGCTGATTCCGCCGTCCATCGGCATGATCATCTACGGCGTCGCGACCGGTACCTCGGTGGGGGATCTGTTCATCGCCGGTATCGGTCCGGGGCTGATGATCCTGGTGCTGTTCTCGCTCTACTGCATGTGGAAGTCATGGAAGCTGGGCATCGCGCCGCAGCCCAAGGCGGACTGGCCTGCGCGCCTCAAGGCATTGAAGCGCGCCAGTCTGCCCGCCGGCTTCCCGGTGATCATCATCGGCGGCATCTACTCGGGGATGTTCTCGCCGACGGAGGCCGCCACGGTCTCGGTGATCTATGCGCTGATTCTCGAGATGCTCATCTACCGTGGCGTCACGCTCAAGGACCTGCCCGGCGTGGCCTTCTCCACCGGTCTGATCACCGCGGTGGTATTCATTCTGGTGGCGGCGGGTGCCGGCTTCTCGTGGATGATCTCGTTCGCCAAGATTCCGGATGCCATTCTCGGCGGGTACATCCCGTACCTGTCAGAACACGCCCTGGCGCTGCTGGCGGTGATCGCGGTGGCCTATTTCGTCGGTTGCATGTTCGTCGATCCCATCGTGGTGATCCTGATTCTGGCGCCGGTATTTGCCCCGGCCGTCGATGCCGCCGGACTGGACCCGGTGCTGGTCGGTACCCTCGTCACCCTGCAGGCGGCGATCGGTTCGGCGACGCCACCCTTCGGCTGTGACATCTTCACGGCGGTGGCGGTGTTCCGAAAGCCTTACATGGAGGTCATCCGTGGCACGCCACCCTTCATTGCCCTGCTGTTGCTGGCGACGGTGCTGCTGATGCTTTTCCCGCAGATCGCGCTCTTCCTGCCCGGCCTGGCCAGCTAGCCACCGATACGGCTCGTTGGACATGCGCATCACGAACGCCCCGCAGACTCGGTCTGCGGGGCGTTCGCGTCTGGTATGCTCCTGCTCATCATCATTCATCTCTTGAAGGAGCAAGTAGCATGCGAGCATTGATCCAGCGCGTCACCCAGGCACAGGTCGTGGTGGAGAACGAGACGGTCGGCGCCATCGCGGGCGGTCTGCTGGTGCTGGTGGGCGTCGAGAAGGGCGATGATGAGGCGCGCGCCGACAAGCTGCTGCACAAGCTGCTGCACTACCGTGTCTTTGGCGACGAGAACGACAAGATGAATCTCAACGTCCAGCAGGCGGGTGGCAGTCTGCTGCTGGTCTCGCAGTTCACGCTGGCGGCGGACACCGGCAGTGGCATGCGTCCCAGTTTCTCCTCGGCAGCGCCGCCGGCGGAAGGCGAGCGGTTGTTCGCGTATCTGGTCGACAAGGCGCGTGAACGCGGGGAGGAGCTTGGCGTGGGAATCGAGACCGGACGCTTCGGGGCCAACATGCAGGTCTCGCTGCTCAATGACGGGCCGGTGACCTTCCTGCTCGAGAGCTGATCGCGTAGACCCAAAAAAGCCGCTCCCGAGGGAGCGGCTGCAAGCATTGGATGACAGGCCTGCGCCGTCTCTCGCGGGAGAGCGGCGCAGGTAAAGCTGGGACTCGTTACTGAATGCCTTCTGGATTACGGGCGTTCAGGAAGGCCTGTTCGGAGACTTCGTGCCACTTCTCGACCTTGCCTTCGAAGGTGGTGTAGGACTCGTAGATGCGGCCTGCCAGCTCATTGGAGTCGCCGAGTTTCTTGACCACTTCGCCTGACAGTTCGCGTGCCTTGTCGAGCACGTCCTGCGGATAGCGACGCAGCTCGACCTTGTGCTCGTTGAGCAGTGTCTCGAGGGCATCGTTGTTGCGCGCGGTGTACTCGTCGAGCATGTCCTGGTTCACGTCACGTACCGCGGAGCGCAGGATGGCCTGCAGGTCCTTGGGCAGCTCGGCCATGGCGTCGTCATTGACGATGGCCTCGAAGGTGACGGTCGGCTCGTGCCAGCCCGGATAGTAGTAGTACTTGGCGGCCTGATAGAGACCGAAGGCCAGGTCGTTGTACGGCCCGATCCATTCGGTGGCATCGATGGCGCCGGACTGCAGCGAGGTGAAGATCTCGCCGCCCGGCATGCTGACGGTCGCCACGCCCATCTGCTGCATGACATCGCCACCCAGCCCCGGCATGCGCATCTTCAGGCCGTCGAGATCGGCAACCGAGTTGATCTCCTTGTTGAACCAGCCGCCCATCTGCACGCCCGAGGCACCACCGGCCATGACTTCGACACCGAACTTGTCATAGACCTCGTTCCAGAGCTCCAGACCCCCGCCGTAATGCAGCCAGGCGTTCATTTCCTGTGCGGTCATGCCGAAGGGGACGGCGGCGAAGAACTGGGCTTCCGGCGCCTTGCCTTTCCAGTAGTAGGAGGCCGAGTGGCCGATCTGCGCCGTACCGGAAGAGACGGTGTCCAGTACCTCGAAGCCCGGCACCAGCTGTCCGGCGCCGTAGACCTTGATCTTGAGGCGTCCATCAGACATCTCATCGACGAGGCGCGCGAGGCGCTCGGGACCCTGGCCTACGCCCGGGAAGTTCTTCGGCCACGAGGTGACCATCTTCCAGGTGTAGGTATCCGCGGCATTGGCGATGGCCGGCAGGGTGCCCATGGCGGTCATGGTGCCGACGGCGATGCCGAAGGCGAGTTTGTTGAGTTGCATGGCATGCTCCTTGAAGTGCCCGATTGTTGTTGTGCACCGGTCAGGGACTGGCGCTGGGCAAGAGGTGGGCCGCGAACGGCTCCCGTGCATCTGCATGAGCCGTCTGGCGGCTCTCCCATCAGCTGGCGGGGCGAGCCCCGCCAATTCAGTTGCTGCTCTGTATTTGTTCTGTCCGTGTTCTGTTCTTGTACTGTCTCGTCAGTCGTGGCCTAGAACTGGGCCGGCAGCCAGGTGGCCAGGCCCGGGAAGGCTGCCAGTGCCCCCAGCATGCACAGCTGGATCAGGATGAACGGAATGACGCCCTTGTAGATCTGCTTGGTGCTGACTTCCTTGGGCGCGACGCCGCGCAGATAGAACAGCGCGAAACCGAAGGGCGGCGTCAGGAAGGAGGTCTGCAGGTTGATGGCGATCATGATGCCCAGCCAGATCGGGTCGAGGCCCATGGCCAGCAGCACCGGGCCGACGATCGGCACCACCACGAAGGTGATCTCGATGAAGTCGAGGATGAAGCCGAGCAGGAAGATCACCAGCATCACCACCAGGGTGGCACCGATGACCCCTCCGGGCATGTTCTCGAAGATCTCGGTGACGACCTCTTCGCCGCCGAAACCACGGAACACCAGCGAGAACAGCGCCGCACCGATCAGGATCAGGAAGACCATCGTGGTGACGTTGGTGGTGGAGCGCACGACTTCTGTCAGCGTCTTGAAGCTCAGCTTGCGGTTGGCGACGGCCAGCATCAGCGCGCCGAAGGCACCCACGGCGGAGGCTTCTGTCGGCGTGGCCAGTCCGCCGAGAATCGAGCCCAGCACGCAGACGATCAGCACGATTGGCGGCACCAGTCCCTTGAGAAGCAGCCAGCCGATGCCACCGGTGTGGCCCAGCTCCTTCATCAGCGCGTCACGGTCCACGGCCGGCGCCTTCTCGGGCTTGAGCCAGGCGATGATGGCGATGTAGACGATATAGGCGACCACCAGGATCAGGCCCGGCACCAGGGCGCCGATGAACAGGTCGCCCACCGAGACGGTCTTCGGGCTCCAGATGCCCATCGACAATTGCGCCTGCTGATAGGCGGAAGACAGTACGTCGCCCAGCAGAACGAGTGCGATGGACGGCGGAATGATCTGTCCCAGGGTGCCGGTGGCACAGATGGCGCCAGTGGCGAGCGACGGGTCATAGCCACGCTTGAGCATGGTGGGCAGTGACAGCAGGCCCATGGTCACGACGGTCGCGCCGACGATACCGGTGGAGGCCGCCAGCAACATGCCGACGATGGTCACGGAGATGCCCAGGCCGCCACGCAGTGAGCCGAACATCAATGCCATGGCGTCGAGCAGCGTCTCGGCGACCTTCGATTTTTCCAGCAGCACGCCCATCAACACGAACAATGGCACGGCCAGCAACGTCTGATTGGTCATGGTGCCGTAGAGGCGATTGGGCATCGCCGACAGGAAGCTGGCATCGAATACGCCCTGGGTAATGCCCAGCGCGTCCAGCCCCATGCCCAGCCCGGCGAAGGCCAGCGCGGTACCGGCAAGCGACAGCGCCACCGGATAGCCCAGCATGAGAACGACACAGATACACACGAACAGCAGCAGCGGCATGATCTCGAGCATTACACCAGCTCCTCATCGTGATCAGGGGTGTCATCGCTCGCATGCGGCGACGGCAGCCGCCCGCACAGGAACAGGAGGTGGCGACCAGCTTCAGCGACACCTTGCAGCATCATCAGGATGGCGACCGCGGGGATCAGGCTCTTGAGCAGATAGACGCCAGGCAGGCCACCGGATTCGGGGGAGGCTTCCTTGATGCTCCATGAGTCGCCGACATAACCCAGGCTCGAGAGCAGGATGAAGATCATCACCGGGAACAGCAGGAACAGGGTGCCGCCGAGGTCGATCCACGACTTCCCGCGATGGGACATGCGCTGGTAGAAGATATCCACGCGGACATGGTTGTCATGCTTGAGCGTGTAGCTGGCGGCGAGCAGGAAGACGGTCGCGTGCATGTACATCACGGATTCCTGCATCGGAATGCTGTTGATGTTGAAGGCGTAGCGCAGCATCACGATGGCGAATTCGACCAGCATCATGATGACGACCAGCCAGGACACGCAGCGTCCCAGCCCTTCGGTCATGCGGTCGAGCCCTGTGAGCCAGCCGGGGGTAGAGGCAGTGGCAGACATGGAATCCCCTTGGCCTGCGGGTAGCAGGTGATATTTGTTGGCGTTGTTGTTGCCGAGTCTGGCGTTGCGTGTGCCGTCATCGTAGTCGGGGCGATCTCGTGTGCACGCTGACGATCGTCACATCAGTTCAGGCTTTGCTCATGTTGTAGCTTTGATGAGACGTCGGCAATCCGGCAATCGTCGTTTCAGACAACGCTATTCCACGCTGGTGGATGGCAGATACCAGTGAGGCCATGCAGGCTCTCGGCAGTCATCAGCGTTGCTTTCACGATTAATCCACGCCCTCGGACAGGCCAAGAGTAGCGAGTGGCTGGCCAGTGACAAATGGATCATTGGTCTGACAGGCGAGATATATCTTTCGATTCAGTCACTTGGATTGAAAAATCCATGCAGGACGGGAACGGGAAGGTGGCAATCAAGGTGACGGACAGGCGGGTCCCGGCGGATATCGAGGGTGATATCCAGGCACCCGTGAGAGGACTGAGAATTGAGGTGAGGGCGTGTCAGGCCAGACCAAGCGCCTTCTGACAGGCCACGGGGAGGTGCACTTCCACCGCAAGAGGCAGATGGTCGGAGAAGAGGTGGGACAGGGTGCTGGGGTGCTCGATGTGCAGGGTGGAGGAGGCCAGAATATGGTCCAGACCCCGCCGTGGCTGCCAGGCAGGATAGCTGTTGATCGCCTTGCTGGGCCGCGAGTCGAGCGCCTCGCAGAATCCCTTGTGCTGGCGCAGTTGAGCCAGGGTGCAGTTCAGGTCGCCCATCACGATGACGTGCTTGAGCGGTGCGATCAGCTCTCCGAGATAATCGAGCTGCTTGCGCTGGATTCGCGCGCCAAGTGCCAGATGCGTGACGAAGACATGCAGCGCATGCTCCCCCTCGCCGAAGCGAGCATGGATGGCGCCTCGCCCCGGCAGGGTGCCGGGCAGGCTGTGCTCTTCGAGATGGCTGATCGGCAGGCGCGACAACAGGCCGTTGCTGTGCTGTGCCAGCCGGCCGAGGTTGCGATTGAGCTGCTGATAGCGATGCGGGAAGTGAGCCGTCTCGGCCAGCGCGTCCACCTGATTGACGTTGCCGGAGCGGAAGCTGCCGCCGTCGACTTCCTGCAGCCCGACGATGTCGTAAGGCGTGATGGCCCCGGCAATCAGTTCCAGGCGGCGGTGGCGCTTGGGATGTGGCAGCAGATGTTGCCAACCGCGGGTGACATAGTGATGCCACGCCGCGGTATGGATACCGACCTGCATGTTGAAGGTCAGCAGACGCAGCGGCGAACCCGACAATCCATGCCCGGCATCATCCGCTGCGTCGGCGGCCACTGGGGAGTCGTCAGCGGCCTCTGCCATCAGGCGGCGTCCTTGTCGCCAGCCTTCTCTTCACGCACCTGCTCGACCAGCTCATCGGTGATCTTGAGCATGTTCTTGAGCGAGCCAGCCGTGCTCGGAGAGACGACATAGCGACCGTCGACGATCAGTGCGGGGACACCCATGATCTTGTAGGCGCGCATCTGTGCGTGTGCCTGATTGACCTGGCTCTTCACGCCGAAGGAGGTCAGGGACTTCTCGGCGTCTTCTTCGCTGACACCGTAGTCGCTGTAGAAGGCGGCGATGTCTTCCGGGTCGGTGAGACGCTGGTGGTCCTTGTGGATGGCATCGAAGAAGGCCTTGTGGGTCTGATCGAGAATGCCCAGATCCTTGGCGGCATAGAAGGCATAGGCGTGCTTGACCCAGTCCTGCCCCATGGTGGCCGGCAGACGATGGAAGGTCACGTCACCGGGCAGCTCATCGACCCAGGGCTCGAGGCTGGATTCCAGTGCGTAGCAGTGCGGGCAGCCATACCAGAATGCCTCGACCACTTCGACGTTGCCGGCCGGTGCATCGGTCTTCACCGGTTCGTCGAGTACCTGATAGTCCTTGCCAGCTTCAGCGGCGAACACGCTTGCTGACAGGCCAAGGCCCGCCACCAGAGTCAGTAGGGGTTTCCACTTCATGGAACATCTCCATCGGGTTGAGGCATGCCCGGGCATGAGACCCGGCAACATTAGTGATGCATCGAGTATGCGTGTCAGCCACCACCGCTGTCGAGACTGCCGGGCGGGACACGGCGGATCACTGTCTGGCCAGCCTAGCGTGACAAGGTTGACCGCTGGATGAACGCCGTTCGACCACGTTGCCGTGCTGAGCATGCCACGCCGTGCCGGAGCCGGTCGCCATCGCAGATGTCATACGTGACATCTGCCTGACTGGATGCCTCAGCGCAGGCCGTGAAGATACTCGGCGACCTGCTGCATGTCGCTGTCGCTCATGCGTGCGGCGATGCTGCTCATGATGTCATTGGGGTCGTTGTCACGCGTGCCGTCACGAAAGGCCGTCAGCGAGGTGATGGTGTAGGCGGGGAATTGCCCAGCCAGCGCAGGATAGCCTGCTGAATCAATCCCCTCGCCGCGAGGGCCGTGGCAGGCGGTACAGGCCGCGATACCTCGCTCAAGCGAGCCGGCCCGGTACAGCACCTCACCTGCTTTCGCGGCGTCGGGCTCTGCCTGGCCGCGATTGGCGGGTTGCTCGGCATAATAGGCCGCGATATCGGCAATGTCCTGATCGCTCAGGGTGTCGGTGAGGCCTGCCATCTGGGGAACCGCGCGACGACTCTCGCGGATATCCGTGATCTGCTTGCGCAGATAATGGGCCTTCTGTCCGGCGAGGTGCGGGAAGGCGGAGGCTGGGGACACGCCCTGCGCGCCATGGCAGGCAGCACAGACGGCTGCCTTGGCCTGGCCGGCGCTGGCATCCGCGGTGATCTCGTCTGCGCCGGCGCGGGGCGAGAGGCCGAGCGCCAGCAGGGCGCTCAAGGTGGCGAAAATCGTCGTGGCAAGTACGCCCCAGCTCGAGCTCAGCGGCCCTTCACGGTGCTGCGGTGATCTCATCAGCTTGTTCATGTCACTGGTCCCTGTTTGCGCAAATCCCGCAGTGGAGTCATCCCGGCGCTGGTGGCAAGCATCACCCGAGGAGAACTACGTCAGACGCCTCGCAGCCCGTGAGAGCTGGGTGGTACACTAGCGCATCATGAGCGTGATGCTTGTCATTTCGGCAGTATAGCGAATCCCCTTCAGGGCGCGTTAATGTGCCTGCCGCCTGCCTGTCGAGCTGACAGCGCCAGTGGTGCTCTATTCCGTTTCACCGGCCGTTTCTTCTGCTCTCACGTGATGTCGCGCGGGCGAGACGTCCGCCATCAACAGGTATTCAGATTCTCATGGCCGAGTCAGCCACTCCGTCCCCCAAGCTTCACTATCGTCAGGCACGCTTCTTGATCAGCGCCGCCACCTTGGCCCAGTGCCCGACGGATGTCGGTGCCGAGGTGGCCTTTGCCGGTCGCTCCAACGCCGGAAAGTCGAGCGCCATCAATGCCCTGACGTCCCAGAAGGCGTTGGCGCGTACCTCCAAGACGCCTGGCCGCACTCAGCTGATCAACTATTTCACCATCGGTGAAACGGGCCGCCATCTGGTCGACCTGCCCGGCTATGGCTATGCCAAGGTGCCGGACAAGGTGAAGCGTGAGTGGCAGTCCCATCTGTCCAACTACCTGCGCAACCGCCAGTCGCTGCGCGGCCTGGTGCTGCTGATGGATGTGCGTCACCCGCTGTCCGAATTCGACCAGATGATGCTGGGCTGGGCCGATGAGGCACAGATGCCGGTGCATATCCTGCTGACCAAGGCGGACAAGCTGAAGCGTGGACCGGCAGCGGCGAGCCTCCAGAAGGTACGGCACGCCCTCAAGGAGTGGGAAGACCTCGTCACCGTGCAGCTGTTCTCGTCGCTCAAGTATTCGGGAGTCGAGCAGGTGCACGCCAAGCTCGATGAGTGGCTGGCGGACCCGGCGGTGATGGAAGGTGTCACGGAGGGTGAGGCCGATGAAGCCCCCCAGGACCCGTTCGACGACTGAGTCGTCCGTGTCATGACATGTGCTGCTGCATAAAAAGAGACGCCGGTCACCCAAGGGTGACCGGCGTCTCTTTTGTGGGGCGTCCAGTTATGGGGCATCCAGTTATGGGGCGTCCAGACCTCTGCCCTGGCGGGGTCGGCCGCCTGTGACCGATCGCCTGTCACCGTTCATCACTGCTCACATGAACAGACTGGGAGTGGCGTTTTCTGACAGCAGCCGCTGAGGGACCTGCGGCATCGCAGCCTGGCTCGCCCGCACCTCGAAACGTGTCAGGTGGCCACCCTGGGAGCTGTCGGCAGAGGCATTCAGGCTGCGTGCCCGTGGATCACCGCCCGACATGTCGATGATCGCTGCCGGTACCGAGGTCACGCCTCGCGTGGCGTTTTCCATGCTGGTTCGCGCACTGTAGACCGCCAGTACGATCAGCATGGCGCAGAGCACGACCTGTCCTGTGCCGATCAACACTCCCTGCCAGGCACTGGCATGCGGCAGGGCCAGCGGACCGGGATCCTGCTGGAATCTCTCGATGATGTCGGTGGCGTCGCGGGACTCGGCGTCGTCACTGATGGCGCGGGAATATTGCCAAGTCTGGCAGATGACACGCCGAGATGATGATTGAGTGCTCATGCTGTCCTCTCCAGTCGCGACGACATCGAACGTGAGTTCTCGGATGACCCTGGCAGGCCCGTGGAAGGCTGGGTCGTCAGGCACGAGAAACTTGTACAACAAATATGGTCTCCGCCATAAAGTTGTACAAGTTTTAATTTGTGTATCGCTTTTCTGGAACGTCAGTACAGGTGACAGCAGGTAACCGACGGTCAGGTCTGGAAGGTCAGAAGCGCTGTCGTTTCATCGTGATGCATTCAGGTGCCGCAACAGTTCCGGAAGCTCCCGGACATGCGAGATGACATGGACTCCGGCGGGAACCGGCTCCGGCGCGCCACGCCCCTTCACGTCGATCCATGCCGCCTGCATGCCGAGACGTACTGCCGGCAGGGCATCTTCCTTCCATGAGTCGCCGACATGCAGCGTGGTGGAGGGGCGGCTGCCCAGACGTGCCATGGCGGCGAGGAAGGGGCGTGCATCCGGCTTGGGCGCCAGCCATTCGCCGGCGGCGATGCTGAACTCGAAATGATGGTCCAGCGCCAGGCGTGTCAGGTCGACATTGCCATTGGTGATGGCGCCGAGGCGGTAATGCCGGGCCAGTGAGTCGAGCAGCTCGCTGGCTTCCGGAAAGGGCTGCAATTCGTGGCGCAATGCCAGGAAGCGTTCGACGGCCGCATGTGACCAGTGATGGGCTTCCTTTTCGCCATGGCCGGCATCACGCAGCATGATGCGCATGGCTTCACGGCGCAGCCAGGTGAAGTCACCACGTCGCAAGGGATGTTCCAGCCCGAGTGCCATGCGGCGACGGGTATATTCCTCGAGGGGAAAATCAGTGGCATGACCGATCTCACCGTCCAGCCAGGCGTAGTGTTCCGTCTCGGCGCGCTCCATGATCGGGCGATTGGCCCACAGGGTGTCATCGAGATCGAAGGTCAATGCGGTCAGCGAAGGCGTCGTTACGGGCATCACAGGGGATCATCCTTGAGCGGAACATCAGCAGGGGAGGCGGCGTCAATGTCAGCCGGCGTTGCCTCTTCTGGCCCACGCTGGCGACGTGCACGGGGGTGCGCCTGGTCGTAGGCGCTGGCCAGCTGTTGCCAGTCGAGTCGGGTATACACCTGGGTCGTGGAGAGATGGGCATGGCCCAGCAACTCCTGCACGGCGCGCAGATCGCCACTGGATTCCAGCAGATGGCTGGCGAAGGAATGGCGGAGTCGGTGGGGGTGCAGGTGCTCCGGCAGGCCGCGTGTCTTCGCTTGCGTCACCAGACGAAGCTGCACGCCGCGTTGTCCCAGCCGCTGGCCTCGCTGGCCGACGAACAGGGCAGTCTCGTCAGCAGGCGCGAGTTGGCCACGCACCTTCAGCCAGGCATCCAGCGCCTGACGCGCCCGCGAGCCGATGGGCAGCTGGCGAGGCTTGTTGCCCTTGCCGCGCACGCGCAGGCGGCGTGTCTCCAGCATGTCGAGATCGAGACTGACCAGTTCCGAGAGTCGCAGCCCCGAGCCGTAGAGCAGCTCCAGCATGGCCTGATCGCGGATCGCCAGCGGCGTGCCGTCGTGCGGGCAGTCGAGAAAGCGTGACAGGCTGTCGATGTCCACCGGACGAGGCAGGTGGTCCGGCAGGCGCGGTGTCTGTACCAGGCCCGCCGGGTTGTGCGACAGAATGCCGTGATCGACCAGCCAGCCACAGAAACGACTGATCGCCGCGCGACGTCGGGCCAGTGAACGGGGGGCGAGCCCACGACTGCGCTCAGCGCCCAGGAAGCGGCGTAGCGTCGGCACATCCAGGGCCTGCCAGTCTGCAGGAGGCCGAGCGGTGGCGCTGGTGTCGGCATCCACCGTGGTCTCGGCCGGTGAGGGGCGCAACATGAAGTGGATCAGTGCCTCGAGATCGCGCTGATAGGCGCTCACGGTCGCCGCGCTGCTGTCCTGGGCAAGATGGGCGAGAAACTGCTGGCAAGGGCGGGTCAGCGCCTGGCGCCTCGCAGTGTCGAGGGAGTCATCCGGGAGGTCAGAGGCGCTCATCGCGCGGCCTGATCATCACGCGAGGCAGCGGAGTCTGAGGTGTGACTCGTCGCATGACGCCCGAGGCAGCGCGCCAGCACATCGCCGAGATATTCGGGGAAGAGAGTGTCGAGTCCGGCACGGAACTGCTCGGCCTCGGCACTGGCGACCACCAGATAGCCCAGGCATTCGCCACGGGTCAGGCGCACGATGACGGCGGAGCCGCGCGTGGCATCCGCCTGGCTGGCCTCGACCAGGTCGTGGCACTCCGCCCCCAGCGGCCAGCCATGGTCCGGCAGCAGGGCTTCCCAGCGCGTGCGTGGCATCGCCAGGCAACGGCTGGCGCGGCCTTCGAGCAGGCGCTCGAATTGCTCGGCACGCGCATCATCGAGCACCTGACGCGGTGGCTGGGTCGCGGGGCCAGCGCCGCGTTGCCACAGGCAGACGGCGGCGATGTCGAACAGCTCGCTGAGACGGGTTGCCAGAGTCTCCGCAAGGGCATCATCCGATTCGGCATCCATCAGATCCAGCACGATCTGACGCAGTCGCTGATAGCGGCTTTCATTGTCGCGGGCGGTATTGAGCAGCTCCTCGAGACGCGCCTCGGCCTGCTCGGTACGTCCGCGCAGGTCATGCACCAGCCGCTCCAGCAGCGAGACGCTGCCACCGCGTGCTTCGGGGTGTGGCACGCGCAGCTGCTGGAGCAACCCTTCCCGACCCTCGAAGAAATCCGGATGCGTGGCCAGCCACTCGGCGACCCGGTCCGGGTCCAGCGTGCGCGGGCGACGTGAGGCGGGTGGCTCGGCCATATGGCTCTCCTTGCGAGGGTTGGCGACGGGACGCCGGCGCTTCGCGCAGGCGTCCCCTGTCAGCGGCGGCTTACAGGATGATGCGGCCTTCGAAGACGGTCTCGGCAGGGCCGGTCATGAAGACAGGGTGACCTTCGCCGCCCCATTCGATGCTCAGGGTGCCGCCAGGCAGCGTGACATCGACAGGACTGGCGAGCAGGCCACGACGAATGCCGGAAGCGACGGCCGCACAGGCACCGGTGCCACAGGCCAGCGTCTCGCCGACGCCACGCTCGAAGACGCGCAGGCGCGCTTCATGGGGCGAGACGACTTCCAGGAAGCCGGCATTGACGCGCCTGGGGAAGCGCGGATGCGCTTCGATCAGCGGACCGACCTCTCGTACCGGTGCCTCGTCGACGCTGTCGACCAGCAGCACCGCATGGGGGTTGCCCATCGAGACGACACCGATCTCCAGGGACTCGCCGCCGACCTCCAGCGCATGCACCGGCAGATCCGTCTCGGCCTCGAAGGGCAGCGCGGCGGGGGCGAAGCGCGGAGCGCCCATGTCGACGCGGACTCGCCCGTCATCGGCCACTACCAGTGTCAGCGGGCCACCGGCGGTCTCGACGCGGATCTCGCGCTTGGTGGTCAGGCGCTGATTGAGCACGAAGCGCGCAAAGCAGCGGGCCCCGTTGCCGCAGTTCTCGACTTCGCTGCCATCGGCATTGTAGATGCGATAGCGGAAGTCCATGTCCGGGTCACGGGGTGGCTCGACCACCAGCAGCTGGTCGAAGCCGATACCGAAATTGCGATGCGAAAGCCGTCGGATATCGGCATCGCGCAGGCGGCCACGCTGGGAGATCAGGTCAATGACCATGAAGTCATTGCCCAGACCGTGCATCTTGGTGAAGTGCACCAGCATCAGTCATCACCTTCCGGCAGCAGTTGCTCACCGGTCCACAGTTCTTCCAGACGTTCGCGGCGACGCACCAGGTGCATCTGGCCGCCATCCACCATCACTTCGGCGGGACGACAGCGGCTGTTGTAGCTGGAGGCCATCACGAAGCCATAGGCGCCGGAGGAGCGAACGGCAAGCAGGTCGCCCGGGGCGATGGCCAGTTCGCGGTCCTTGCCCAGGAAGTCGCCTGTCTCGCAGACCGGGCCGACCACGTCGTAGCTGGCGCTTGCACGTGACTCGCGCGTGTCGACGGGCACGATGTTCTGCCACGCCTGATACAGCGACGGACGGATCAGGTCATTCATGCCGGCATCGATGATGGCGAAGTTCTTCTCTTCGCCGGGCTTGAGGTACTCGACACGGGTCAGCAGGACGCCGGCGTTGGCGGCGATGGAGCGACCCGGCTCGAACAGCAGTGTCATCTCGTTGCCATGCTCGTAGCGCGCCAGGCGTTCCAGCAGGGCGCTTGCGTAGGCGAAGGGCTCCGGCGGCGTCTCGTTCTGGTAGGGCACGCCGAGGCCGCCGCCGAGATCCAGATGCTCGATGATGATGCCGCGCTCGCGCAGGCGGTCCAGCAGCACCAGCAGGCGCTCGAGGGAGTCGAGGAACGGCGCCAGCTCGGTCAGCTGGGAGCCGATATGACAATCGACGCCTACCACCTTGACGTGCTCCATGGCGGCGGCGGTCTCGTAGACCTCCAGCGCCTGCTCGACCGGAATGCCGAACTTGTTGGCCTTGAGGCCGGTGGAGATGTACGGGTGGGTGCCGGCATCGACGTCCGGGTTGATGCGCAGCGACACCGGTGCGATACGCCCGAGGCGACCGGCGACGGCATTGAGGCGCTCAAGCTCGGGCAGCGATTCGACGTTGAAGCACTTGATGCCCAGCTCCAGTGCGCGCTGCATCTCGGCGGCCTGCTTGGCGACGCCGGAGAACACGACCTTGGCGGGGTCTCCGCCGGCCTTGAGGACGCGCTCCAGCTCACCGGCGGAGACGATGTCGAAGCCGGCACCCAGACGTGCCAGCACGTTGAGCACCGCCAGGTTGGAGTTGGCCTTCACGGCGTAACAGATCAGATGCGGGTGGTCGCCCAGCGCATCCTGATAGGCCTTGAAGTGGCGCTCCAGCGTGGCACGGCTGTAGACGTAGCAAGGCGTGCCGAACTGCTCGGCCAGCGTGGCGAGAGAGGCGTCTTCGGCGTGCAGCACGCCATCCTGATATACGAAGTGATCCATGATCCGGCCTGCAAGATGTCGCGCCGGCGGGTATCACCCGCCGGAGATGTAAGGGGGGCTCAGGCGTCGCTGCCGGAAGTCTCGGTAGCGGCGGTGCGCTCTGTCTCGGCGGCAGCCGGTGCAGGGGCGGGTGCCTCGGCACGTTGACCGCCGGCATCGGCGTCCGCCGGCAGATACAGCGGGCCCTTCTGACCGCAGCCGGTCAGAAGGCCTGCACCCAGCAGCAGGCCCGCAAGGGTACGAAGGGCGTGACGGGCGGACTGGCTCATCAGATGACGCATCGGGCGGCCTCCTGGCAGCTGACGATGAAGCGGTGAGGGCCTGACGGCGCATTACACGGTCAGGCCCCGACTTGACGGTTTCAGGCGCGGCTGGTCAGCGCCTCACGTGCACGCTGCACGGCAGCACGCACCTGATTCGGCGCGGTGCCCCCGATGTGATTGCGCGCCGCGACGGAACCTTCCAGCGTGAGCACGTCGAAGACGTCCTGTTCGATGGTGTCGGAGAACTGCTTGAGTTCATCCAGCGTCATCTCGGACAGGTCACGCTTCTGCTCGATGCCGAAGGCGACGGACTTGCCGACGATCTCGTGGGCATCCCGGAAGGCGACACCCTTGCGCACCAGGTAATCCGCCAGGTCAGTCGCGGTGGCGAAGCCCTTGCTGGCCGAGGCGTACATGTTGTCGGACTTGGCGCGGATCGCCGGAATCATGTCGGCGAAGGCGCGCAGGCTACCGCGCACGGTATCGATGGTATCGAACAGCGGCTCCTTGTCTTCCTGATTGTCCTTGTTGTAGGCCAGCGGCTGGGACTTCATCAGGGTCAGCAGGCTCATCAGGTGGCCATAGACACGGCCGGTCTTGCCACGCACCAGTTCCGGCACGTCCGGGTTCTTCTTCTGCGGCATGATGGAGGAACCGGTGCAGAAGCGATCCGGCAGATCGATGAAGTCGAACTGGGCGCTGGTCCACAGCACCAGCTCTTCGCTCATGCGTGACAGGTGCATCATCAGCAGGCTGGCGAAGCTGGTGAATTCGATGGCGAAGTCACGGTCGCTGACGGAGTCGAGGCTGTTCTCGGTCGGGCGATCGAAGCCGAGCAGCTCGGTGGTGACGTGGCGGTCGATGGGGAAGGTGGTACCGGCCAGCGCCGCGGCGCCCAGCGGCAGCACGTTCATGCGGGCACGGCAGTCACGCAGGCGGTCCTGGTCACGGGCGACCATTTCCTGCCACGCCAGCAGATGGTGGCCGAAGGTGACCGGCTGAGCGCTCTGCAGGTGAGTGAAGCCCGGCATGATGGTGTCGGCTTCCTGCTCGGCCAGGCCCAGCATGCCTTCCCGCAGACGCGTCAGCTCGGCGTCGATGACGTCGATCTCGTCGCGCAGGTAAAGGCGGATGTCGGTGGCCACCTGATCATTGCGTGAGCGACCGGTGTGCAGCTTCTTGCCGGTGTTGCCGATCTTGGCGGTCAGACGTGCCTCGATGTTCATGTGCACATCTTCCAGCGCGACGGACCACTCGAATTCGCCGCGAGCGATCTCTTCGCTGATCTCCTTCAGTCCTTCGATGATGGTGTCGCGCTCTTCCTCGCTCAGCACGCCGACGCCGGCCAGCATGGTGGCGTGGGCGATGGAGCCGCGAATGTCGTGCTGCGCCATGCGCTGATCAAAATCGACGGACGCGGTGAAGCGGGCCACGAAGGCATCGGTCGGCTCGCTGAAGCGGCCGCCCCAGGACTGATTGGTAGATTCGCTCATCGGGATCTCGAATTGTGGTGACATGTCCAGAGTTCGGCGTCCGGTGCACGGTCGCGCAGCCGGTATCGTTGACCTTGGAGTGTACCAGACTCCGTCGGATGGGCGAGGGGGGCGCGCACCAAGATGCGTTGCGGCCAGGGAGGCGTGTCATCGTGACGCTTCCGGGGATTTTCCCCTTGGCCATCAGTGGCTTTATGATGACGGTATCCGGTGGCGGCCAATGTTGGCCGTCACGAACGTTTCGACTGTCGCGCCAGCGTCGCGCGTCCCAAGGAGAATGCCGTGTCCCGCCGTGAGACCCTGCGTATCGCGACCCGCAAGAGCCTGCTTGCCCTGTGGCAGGCTGAACACGTCAAGGCACGTCTGGAAGCCCTGCATCCCGGCTTGACGGTCGAGCTGGTGCCGATGTCCACGCGGGGCGACAAGATTCTCGACACGCCGTTGGCCAAGATCGGCGGCAAGGGCCTGTTCGTGAAGGAACTGGAAGAAGCCATGCTGGATGGCCGCGCCGACATCGCCGTGCACTCCATGAAGGACGTGCCGATGCATTTCCCGGAATCGCTGGGGTTGGCCGTGATTCTCGAGCGCCATGCGCCCACCGATGCGTTCGTCTCCAACGACCACGCCAACTTTGACGCGCTCCCCCAGGAGGCTCGCCTGGGCACCTCCAGCCTGCGTCGTGGCCTGCAGGCCAAGGCCGCCCGTCCGGATCTCGAGGTGCTCAGCCTGCGCGGCAATGTCCAGACGCGTCTCGGCAAGCTGGATGCCGGTGAGTTCGACGCCATCATCCTCGCCACCTCCGGCCTGCAGCGCCTCGAACTGGATGCACGCATCACCGCCGAGATGGACGCCGAGACCTGTCTGCCGGCCTGTGGACAAGGCGCGCTGGGCATCGAATGCAATCTCCAGGACGAGGAGATTCTTGCGCTGCTCGAGCCGCTGGCTCATGAAGACTCCAGTCGTTGCGTGCTGGCCGAGCGCGCCATGAATACGCATCTGGAAGGTGGCTGCCAGGTACCGATCGGTGGCTATGCCGTGCTGGAAGAGGGTGGCAGGCAGCTGTGGTTGCGGGCACTGGTCGGCAATCCCGATGGCAGCGTCATCCTGCGTGCCGAGGCGCGTGGTCCGGCCGATACGCCCGAAGCGCTGGGCATCGCCGTGGCGGAAGATCTGTTGCAGCAGGGGGCCGGCGAGATTCTGGCGGCGGTCTATGGCGATGCGCGTGACTGATGGCGCCCGCCATGCGGAGGTGGATGACCGGGCGATGCCTCGCGCGGCATCGAGTGGGCGGTCGTCTCTTGAAGTGCTGACGACGCGTCCGGGCTCGCGCGGTGCCGTGCTTGATGCGATGCTGAGAGACGTTGGCTGCGCCGTGGAGTGCCTGAAGCTGATGGCGCTCGAGCCGCTGCCGCTGGAGCCCGCCGGGCGTCAGGCGATTCTCGACATCGACCTCTATCGAGGGGTGGTGGTCATCTCGCCTCAGGCCGCCGGCTACCTGGCGGACTGGCTGGAAGACTGGTGGCCGCAATTGCCCGAGGGGCTTGCCTTCTACGCGGTGGGCTCCGCGACGGCAGAGGTACTCCACTCACGCCTCGGCGTTCGGGTGAGAGTGCCGCCACACGCCACGCGTGGCGCACATGTCGAGGTGGATGCCCCGGTCGGCACGACCAGCGAGGCCCTGCTCTCGCTGCCGTCCCTGCAGCAGCTTCAGGGGCAGCGCTGGCTGCTGGCGGCCGGAGAAGGCGGGCGCGCCCTGCTGGAGGACACCCTGGTGGCACGCGGTGCCCAGGTGACGCGTCTGGCGCTTTATCGACGCCTTCCGTTGGCTTTGTCCTCTCAACAGGCTGGCCGTCTGGCGGCGGGCGCGTATGATGCAATGGTAGTGACCAGCAATACGCTGCTTGAGGCGGTAGTGACCTCGGCAACGACGCGGACCTTGAACCAACCGCTAATCGTGTCGAGCAACCGTTTGGCTACACTGGCACACGCTCATGGGTTCGAGCGCGTGACGGTCGCCGCGGATGCCTCACCCGGGGCCCTGAGGCAGGCAGTGCTGGATGCCTGCGCCCCGACTCGCCATGCGAGAGAGACCGGCGCCACTGCGCCTGGTCCGCGCGAGGCCATCGATTCCCAAGAATCCGGAAAAGGGCAAGCGTAGATGAGCAACCGAGAACACGATCAGGAAGACCACGGCTCTGCCGGCACCACGCCAGGCAAGCCGAGCGACAAGGATGCTGCCGCTCGCGCATCAGATGCCTCTTCCGCTCCCGGCGAACACGCCGAAGACACTGCCTCTGGCCGCCCTGGCGCCGAGGCCTCCCGTTCGTCCTCCTCTTCCTCGTCATCCGCCACGGCTGACGCCCCACGTGAGCGACGCTCGCGTGGCGGGCGCAACCGTCGCGGACGGGGAAAGGAACAGGGCAGCTCCTCCTCTTCATCCTCCACTGCCAGCGAGTCCACGCCCGTGAGCCAGACTTCCGACGATAACGCCTCGACGCCTTCCGGCGCGAAATCTCCCTTCCCGAAGCAGACCGATACCGCGCCTGCCGCCGAGACGACCACTGCCTCGACGGCGTCCGGCAAGGGCGCTGCCTCAGGCAAGGGAGGGGCTTCAGACAAGAGCGGCGTGACGGGCAAGAGTGCCGGTGCCGCCATGGGTGGCGCGGGAGGAGGCACGCCGCCGAGCGAGCCGCAGGGCAGCAAGAAGAGTGCTGCCGGCGGCATCGCACTGGTGCTGGTCATTCTTCTTGCCATCGTCGTCGCGGTACTGGCCTGGTTCGGCTGGCAGCGTCTGAACGCCCTGCCGGATGCCCAGGGCCTCGACAAGCAGGTCAGCGAATCCGTGACCCAGCAGGTCGGCCAGGTCGAGAGCAAGGTCGCCAGCCTGTCCGGCAAGCTCGACAAGAACGCGTCGCAGGTCAGTGATCTCGACAAGCGTCTGTCCGGCGAGAGCCAGCAGACCGAGCAGGCGCTCAACAAGGTGCTCGAGGAGCTCAGCAAGACCCAGCAGACCGATGCCCGCGACTGGCATTACGCGGAGGCCGAATACCTGCTGCGTCTCGCCAATCAGCGTCTGCAGCTGGAGCGTGACGTGAACGGTGCCGACGCACTGCTCGAGAACGCCGATGCGCGTATCGCCGAGGCGGACAACCCCGCCCTGCTGCCGGTTCGCAAGGCGATCCAGTCCGAGCTGGCCAGCCTCGACAGCGTGCCGCGTGTCGACCGCAGTGGCATCTACCTGGCGCTGCTCGCCGAGCAGGAACAGCTGGCGCGTCTGCCGCTCAAGCAGGACGTGGCCGAGATCGCCGCCAAGGTCGAGAACGACGCTCCGCCCACCGGCGGCTGGCAGCAGCAGCTGGCGCGCTTCGGCAATGAGCTGAAGAATCTGGTCACCGTGCGTCGTCATGATGAGGCACTGGAAGCCCTGATCACGCCGGAGCAGGAATCCTATCTGCGCCAGAACGTGCGTCTGGTGCTCGAGCAGGCCCAGCTGGCGCTGCTCAAGGAAGAGCCGAAGCTGTATCAGGCGGCCATCGACAAGGCGATCACGCTGGTCAACGGCTACTACGATACCAAGACCGATGGCGTGCAGAATGCCGTCGCCAAGCTGGAAGACCTCAAGGGCAAGACCATCCGCCCGGAGCTTCCGGATATCTCCGCATCTCTCAACACGCTGCGTGAGCTGATCGAACGCCGCGCCCAGTCCGGGGGTGGTGAGGCATGAGAAAACTGATACTGCTGATCATCATCGGCCTGGCCATCGGTGCGCTGTTCGGTCAGCTGATGCAGTCGTTCCCCGGCTATTGGCTGATTCGTGTCGGTGATACCTCGGTCCAGACGTCCTTCTGGTTCGGGCTGGTGCTGCTGCTGGGCGCCTTCGTGGTACTGCATTTCGGCCTGCGTCTGCTGTCGCGTTTCGCGCATCCGTTCTCGCGCCTCAAGGTGTGGAACAGCCGCACGCGCCATCGCAATGCCACTCGCAAGACCGTGCGTGGCCTGGTGGCACTGGCCGAAGGCCGCTGGAAGCGTGCCGAGAAGTCGCTGACCCATTCTGCGGAGGACTCCAGCACACCGCTGGTCAACTATCTGTCCGCAGCACTCGCCGCCCACTATCAGGGGCGTTTCGAGCAGGCGGATACGCTGCTCAAGCGTGCTCATGAGTCCACTCAGGGCTCCGAGAGTGCCGTGGGGCTGGTGCAGGCGCAGCTGATGCTGGATCGTCAGCAGCACGAGCAGGCACTCGCGACGCTGACGCGTCTCGACAAGCAGCTCGGCGAGCACCCGCAGGTCCTCAAACTGCTCAAGCAGGCGTATCTGGCGGTGAATGACTGGGATGGCCTGCGTCGCCTGATGCCGCGTCTCGACAAGCAGGACCTCATCTCACCGGAAGAGAAGAAGGAGCTGGAACAGCGCGCCTACGTGGCACTGATCCAGCAGGCCGCGCGCAATCCGGAAGACATCGAGCGCGTGCGCAACCTGTGGGCCGACATGCCGGACCACCTGCGCAGCGACGTGAATCTGGTCGCCCTGTATGCCGAGGCATTGATCGCCGGTGGGCAGGAAGGGCTGGCAGAGCGCCTGCTGCGTCACTCGCTGAAGGAATGCTGGGATTCACGTCTGGTGCTGCGCTATGGCCTGCTGGACGTGGATGCGCCGCGTCAGCTGGTGTATGCCGAGAAGTGGCTGCAGGAGCGTCCGAATGACCCGGACCTGCTGCTGTCGCTGGGTCGACTGGCATTGCGCAATGCCAACTGGGGCAAGGCGCAGGAGTATTTCGAGGCCAGTCAGCGTCAGCGTCCGAGCGGCACGGTGTGTGCCGAGCTGGCACGTCTGTTCGCCAACCTTGGCGAGCACAACAAGAGCCAGCTCTACTACCGCCAGAGCGTCGAGCTGCTGGATCGTTCACTGCCGGCGCTGCCGCAGCCCAGCAAGGACAACGCCTGATCGACGCCGCCCGTCGGGCGGCGCTGCACATTGTTTCCTCATTTCGCGAGAAGATGAAAAACTGCCGCCGGCCAGGTCTCTGGTCGGTGGACATTGGTTACTCTCCGGGTATCCGCGTTCATGCCATGGCGTGACGGGATACCCTTCTTTTTGCCTGTCAGATGGCGCTTTTCCCCCTCCGTGGTGGGGCGGGTCTGAGCCGGTAGCGGTCTCGGGCGGCCCTGCAAGACTCGGGGTTGCAGACCCTGCAACCGGCGATCCATACCCGCCGTGGGGCGCTGGGCACCCATGGCGCTGGCTGTCGGCATTTCCTCCGTGCGATGATTCCGCGTGATGAATGATCTGCCGTCACGGCAGGCCATTCCTGAGCCTTGTTCGGCTTATCCCCAAGACATAATGGAGTCTGCATGTTGCAAAAGTCCCTGGCCCTGATGGGCGCCTCCGTACTGGCCGTGTCACTTGCCGGCTGTGCCGCTACCGGCAACAGCTCTTCCGGCAACACCGCCAGTTCCTCCAGCTCCTCCAGCTCCATGATGAGCCTGGCCAGCAGCATGCTGAGCAGCCAGACGGGCCAGTCCCTGCCGGCAGCCGACCTGATGTCCAGCCTGACCTCCCAGCTGGGCGTGTCTTCCACCCAGGCGCTGGGTGGCTCCGCTGCCATGCTGGCACTGGCTCAGTCCCAGCTGGGTTCCAGCGCGACCTCCGAGCTGTCCAGTGAAGTGCCGCAGCTGTCCAGCCTGACCAGCAGCAGCTCTCTCTCGACCCTGTCCAGCCTTGCCAGCCTGAGCGGCAATGACAATGCCACGGCATTGGCCAGCACCGTCGGCAATGTCGATGACAGTGCGTCTCTGGACAGCGCCTTCTCCGCGCTGGGCATGGACAGCAGCATGGTGTCCCAGTTCGCGCCGGTGCTGCTCAGCTACATGGGTGGCGAAGGTGTCAGCTCGACGCTGCTGAGCTCACTGTCTGGCCTGTGGGGCACCGGCTCCTGAGCCAGCCTCGCGCATGAGGTGTGAGGCATCGGTTTACGCCCGCACATGAAAACGCCCCCGAGCCGTTGGCTCGGGGGCGTTTTCGTTTCAGTCCGGCGCCCATCGCAGGCAGCCGTGTCGGGATACCCCTGGCGCGCGATCAGTCGCCGTCGGCATCCGGTTGGGTGGTCTGACGGATGCGCTGTTCCTCGGCATCCACGACTTCGCCGTCCTTGGTGGCATGGCGGGTCAGCGGGGTCTCCTCGCGACGCTGAGCCACCTTGGCGGCGGCCTCACGCTGCTCGGGAGTCTTCGGCTGACCGGCGGCGGAGCCATCGATCACGAACGGTTCATGCATGGTGCGAACGTTGGCCGGCGGCGCACCACCGTCCTTGTCCTGACCGAAGTACATGGTCATGTGCGGGAACGGGATCTCGATGCCGGCGGCGTCGAAGTGCTGCTTCACGAGCTTGTTGTACTCGCGGCCGATGGCCCACTGGTTGCCCGGGCTGGTCTTGATCATCACACGGATGTTGACCGAGCTGTCGGCGAGCGACGAGACGCCAGCGATGGTGACCGGCTCGAGAATCTCCGCGCCATAGCTGCTTTCCTGGAGTTCGTCGAAGGCCGCACGCAGGTGCACGATGGCGTGATCGACGTTCTCGCGGTAGGAAATGCCGTACTCGCCGACATGGTAGGCGAAGTCACGCATGTAGTTGGAGACGGTATCCACCGAGGAGAACGGCACGATATGGAAGGTGCCGGACAGATCGCGGATGCCCACCGAGCGGATGGTCAGGCGTTCCGCCGTCCCGGTCACGCCACCGGCGGTGACCACGTCACCGGTGTTGATGGCATTCTCGAGCTGGATGAACACGCCGGTGATGATGTCCTGCACCATCTTCTGGGCCCCGAAACCGATCGCCAGACCGAGCACCCCGGCACCGGCCAGCAGCGGCGCGATGTCGATGCCGATCTCCGACAGCACGATCATCGCGGTGAAGACGATCATCGCGATGGCGATGGCATTGCGGAACAGTGCCAGCAGGGTTTCCACGCGTGAGGAGGGCTTGCCCTTGCCGGTATCCGGATTGAGCTTGTGCTCGATCAGGCTGGCGATGCCGACCCAGATCACGACCGCGAAGGCGAGGATGAACAGCACATGGAAGATGCGTGACAGCAGCAGGGCCCCGGCGTCCGTTGCCAGCCAGTCGCCAAGCGCCACGATGCTCCAGGCATTCAGCACCATGCCGACCACGACGACCAGGATGATGGCGCGCATGATGCGCAGCGCGGTCGGGATGTAGGAGTTGAGGCGCGTCTCCAGCATCGGCAGCTGACCACGCAGCTTGTCGGACACCTGGATGCGCTTGCCGATCAGCTGCGTCAGCACGCGAGACAGCAGTGCCCCGCCACCGATGGCGAGCAGCGTCTTGAGCGTCGCGGCCATCATGAAGGGCAGCGCCTCTTCCGGTGTCGTCTGCGAGATGATGAACAGGGTCGCGAAGTAGGCCAGCGCGATCAGGTGCCAGGTGCGGGCCAGAATGCGCAGGCAGACGGCGATGAAGGCATTGTGGGTCTCGCGGGCCTGATCGAGCAGGCGGTCACGCAGCAGAACACGGTTGCGGCTGATGACCACGATGGCCCAGATCAGCGCGATACCCATGATCAGCAGGCTGACGAAGCTGCCCACGGCCGGTGCCAGATTGTTGTTGATCATCGGTACCACGACGAGGATACCGTAGCCGATGAAGCCGGCGAGCAATGCCAGTGAGCGATTCCAGTAGCGGGCGACCTCATCTCGCATCGGCATCAGGCGCAGGCCCTGGTAGCCGGAGGAGAACAGCATGCGCATCAAGGCCTTGACCAGCTCGATCACCAGATAGGCATTCAGGAACATCGACTCGCGCTGTCCTATCACGCCCTGTTCGCCATAGGCGAAGATGGCCAGCAGATAGCCCCCCAGGAACGCCAGACCGATCACGGCCACGTCGACGATCGCCGCGATGATCACTGCCATCAGGGTGCGCAGCAGCGGGCTGCGGTGCTGACCATCCAGCGACCATTGGCTGACGCGACTGAAGAGCGGATGGGCCAGCCGGCGCAGGATCAGGAACAGCCCGATGGTGGAGATGACCACCAGCCCCAGACTGATGGCTTCGGTCATGAAGCGCTCCCAGTCGATGCTGCTGGCATCTTCACTGCCGAGGCCGCTGAGCGTCTGGATCATGCGGTCCAGGGTCGCGGAAAGCTCTGCGACAAGCTCCTGGCTGATCTCGGCCAGCTGGCGGGACAGTGACGGTGAGTCCTCGCTCAGCGTGACTTCCGTCCCCGCCACCTCGGCTGCCTGTTCGCTCGTCTTGCTGTCCAGCTGGCGCAAGCCTTCAATCAGTGCTTCACGCTGGTCGGGGTCCTCGAGCAACGTCGCCAGACTCTCATAGGACGAACTGGCGGCGTCAGCATCGCTGGCGGGGGCGGCATGCGCCAGGCCACTGACGCTGAGGCACAGCATGATCGCCAGTGCCATCAGGCCCTGTAACCAGCCGGCACTCAGGCGCGAGGCGATCGATG
The DNA here is from genome assembly GCF_057670765.1 of Cobetia sp. PS-4MA. Taxonomy (NCBI): domain Bacteria; kingdom Pseudomonadati; phylum Pseudomonadota; class Gammaproteobacteria; order Oceanospirillales; family Halomonadaceae; genus Cobetia; species Cobetia sp. PS-4MA. Next base: position 126,146 of record NZ_CM173107.1, read on the forward strand.
ACGTTGCGGTTTGCGCGGGAGGGGAGTGGGGGGGGATCGGGGTCGCCACTGATGGCTTCTCCTGTCTGGTGAATGTCGGATGGAGATGGAGTCGAGTCATGCGGGCTCCCTGAGGTGACTCAGAGGCACCCGGATAGCTGAGCGTCTGCGCCTTTTGGACATCGGCATGGCCACGTCATACGTCAGGCGCTGTCGATTGGATGTGGGAGCGTGATGTGCGCATCCCGCGCACGCACTCTCCTGTGTTATCGGGGCGATTGCAGGTAACCCAACCCCCGATGACGGTATGCGAGAGATTCTTCAGCGCCACAGCCTGCGGCAGCGCTGCGCATCCTTCAAGCCTTGCTCACCGGATTGTTGCAATGTCGCGTTGCAGGAACTGATGTGGCCCGATGGCTGGACAGGCGGTATTGTTGCGATCAATTATTATTACCATCCGATCTCGCCGCCCTGATATTCGCTCCCTGGAGAAACGAATGACCCACTCTTCCCATGTGTTTGCTGTTCCTGCCCTGTCCCGCCTGCGTCGTGGGCTGATGGCGTCACTGGCGGTCGTGTTGATGGGAGCCACGGTGTCTGCCGAGGCTCGTGAGGTCCAGACCGCCTATGGTGAACTGGAGCTCGAGGGCACTCCGCAGCGCGTGGTGACGCTCTATGAAGGGGCATTGGATGTGGCGGTCGCCAGCGAGGTGACGCCGCTGGGCGCGGTCACCACGCGCGGCGGTGATGGCGTGGCCAGCTATCTCCAGTCTCGGGTGCCGGAGATCGAGATCGTCGGTACACCGCGAGAGTTCAATCTCGAGGCCATCGTGGCGCTCAAGCCGGACATGATTCTGGCTCCCCCGGGGCTGGACAAGGCGCAATATCAGCTGATGTCGCGTCTGGCGCCGACCATCGTGCCAGGCGGGGAGGCGCTCAGCCGGGAGGCCTGGAAGCAGCAGAGCCGAGTCTATGCCCTGGCGCTCGGGGAAGAGGCCGAAGCGGAGCTCGAGGCGCGTCTGGCCGCCATCGACGCTCACGCGGCGCGCCTGAAGGCCGAGATGACCACACCGCAGACTGCCAGCCTGGTGCGTCGCATGCCGGGTGGCCTGATGGCGATGTCCGATGAGCTGTTCGCGACCGGCTTGCTCGCCGCGACCGGCTATCAGCTGGTGGGCGGGGATCTGGTCAAGCCGGGGCGTCCGCACTCCGACCCGCTGAGCGATGAGAACATGGCGCGCATCGATGCCGACACACTCTTCCTGGCGACCCTGGATGATTCCTCTGAGGCTGCCGCTGACGCCCTGGCGAAGGAGCCGGCCTTCCAGCGTCTCGAGCACGCATCGCGTGACAGTCTGGTCGGCGTCAATGGTCAGTTGTGGACCAGTGCCAGTGGTCCGCTGGCGGCCGAGGCGCTGCTCAAGGACATCGAGCAGGCGCGCAGTGATGGGTAAGCGGGACTGGCACGTCTCGACTCATCAGGCGTCATGCCGTCAGGTCGGGAGGCAGCATGGCGGCTGAAGGAGCGTCCTCACGGCCTGGCTCCCCACAGACAGCTCTTCGCCCGGCGACCCGCAAGGTCGCCGGGCGTCTGTCGTTGGGGCAGGTCATGCCAGTGGCGTGTCTGGCGGCGGTACTGGCCTGCCTGGCCAGTCTGTTGTGGGGCGCGGGAGATATCGGCCCTGCCCAGGCGTGGGCGGTATTGATGGGGCAGGGTAGCGAGGAGGCCCGCTTCGTGGTCACCGAGCTGCGTGCACCGCGTACCGTGATCGGCATCGCCGTGGGCATGATGCTGGCCTGCGGCGGCGCATTGATGCAGGTAGTCGCACGCAATCCCCTGGCGGAGCCGGGGCTGCTGGGTGTCAGCGCAGGCGCGGCCTTTGCCGTCGCCATCGCCCTGTTGCTGGGGATGGAGGCCGCAGGCCTGCATGTGCTGGTGGCTCAGGCTGGCGCCTTGCTGGGCTGCCTGTTCGTGATGAGCACGGTGCGGCTGAGTGGTGCACGCCAGGACCCCGTGCGCCTGGTACTGGCCGGTGCAGCGCTTTCCAGCCTGCTGGTGGCTCTCACGTCGCTGGTATTGCTGATCGACCAGCGCGCGGCAGACGAGATCCGTTTCTGGGTCATCGGCAGTCTGGCAGGGCGTTCGCTGGAGGCGCTGGGTGGCAGCCTGCCGAGCCTCATGCTCGCCCTCGCGTTGACGCTGTGGCTGGTCAGGCCGCTGGCGGCATTGGCGCTGGGAGAGGCGGTGGCCAGTGGACTTGGCCATCACCCGGGGCGCGTGCGCAAGCTGACGGTACTGGTGGTCGCGTTGCTGGTCGGGGCCGCCACGGCCCTCGCGGGGCCGATCGCCTTCGTGGGACTGGCCGTGCCTTATGTCGCGCGTGCGCTGTGTGGCGCGGATATCCGCCGCACCTTGTGGTTGTGCCTGCCGCTGGGCGTGGTGATGCTGGTGAGCGCCGACGTGGTCTCGCGTCTGCTCGTTCGTCCTTCCGAGTTGCCGCTGGGCGTGCTGACCACGCTGCTGGGCGCGCCGGTACTGATTGCCGTGGTGCGCGCTCGTCGCCTGCCGATTCTGTGAGTCAGGCTTCAATGCGCCGTTCTTCATGACAGATAACCCGGAAACGCCCATGTATCGCTCCGCTCCTTCTTCATCGGCCTCTTCTGATGCCGGGGTGCCTCGGCGCCAGGCATCATGCCCTGTCGCCACGGCACCGGCCGATACGTTCTGGTGGCGCTGCGGGCCCTTGTCGTTGCTGTGGCATCGGGCCCCATTGCTGGCCAACCTCGGTCTGCTGCTGGCACTGCTGAGTGCCTGCGTGGCCGCCTTGATGCTGGGCAGCGCGGGCCTGGGCCCCTACGCCGCCCTGAAGGCCGCGTTCGGCCATGGTGAATTCGCCGATGTCTTCGTGGTCCGGGAGCTGCGTCTGCCGAGACTGCTGGCCGGCCTCGGAACGGGCGCCGCCTTCTCGTTGGCTGGCTGTCTGATGCAGACACTGGCCAGCAACCGTCTCGCCACGCCGGGCATCATCGGCATCGACAATGGCGCGACCGCCTTTGCGGTTGCCTCCGTCGTCGGGCTCGGCGCCTCGCTGGCGCCACCGGCGATGGCACTGAGCGGCGCCGTGGTCGCCACGGCGCTGGCCTTCGGGCTTTCCGGTGGCATCGGCACGCGCGGCTATCGCTTCCTGGTCGCGGGGATCGGCGTCGGGGCGCTGTTCGGTGCCGGCACCCAGCTGATGCTGGCGCGGGTGTCCATCGATGTCGCCAACAGCGCCTATCCGTGGACGGTGGGGAGCCTCAACGCACGGGATGCCTCCTCGCTCGAATGGCTGGGGATTGCCTTGCTGCTGGCGGTGCCGGCGGCGTTGTGGCTGGGGCGAGGGCTCAATACGCTGCGCTTTACCGATTCTGTCGCCATCGGACTTGGTCAGCATGTCGCCCGTGTGCGCATGGCGACGCTGTGGCTCTCGGTACTGCTGACGGCCGCCGCGGTGGCCGTGGCCGGCCCGGTGGGCATGGTGGCGCTGGTCGGTCCCGAGATCGCCCGCTACCTGTCGCGTCACAAGGGAGTGCCCTTGCTGGGTTCGGCATTGGCAGGGGCGCTGGTGATGGTGCTGGCGGACCTCGCGGGACGCACGTTGCTGTCACCTCTCGAGATTCCGGTCGGTATCGTGATGGCGGTGGTCGGCAGCCCCTATCTGCTGTGGATCCTGCTGCGCAGCCCGCGCTAGTCAGGCTGTCCTGTCCGGCCGATGCCCCCATTCACCGTGTGGCTGCCATGTCTGCATCACCGACATGAGAGTCGCCCGCAGCCCTCGCGGACCAACCGGGTCACGAGGGTCATCGTTTCAGGAGAATGCGCCATGAGCGCTGAACATCATCCACGCTGCGGGGACACCGTGGCCGCCACTCTCAAGGCCAGTGAGCTGTCGCTGGGGTATGGCAGCGGACAGCGGCATGTGGCCGTGATCGATGCGCTGACGCTGGCGCTGCCGGATGGCAAGGTGACGGCCATCGTCGGGCCCAACGGCTGTGGCAAGTCCACGCTGCTGGCCGGTCTGGCTCGCCTGCAGGCACCGCATGCCGGCGCGGTATTGCTGGAGGGCCAGGACATACGACGTCTCGGGCGCCGTGATGTCGCGCAGCGCATCGCGTTGCTGCCCCAGGAGACGCACTCGCCGGAAGGCGTGACGGTGCATGAGCTGGTGCGCTTCGGTCGCCAGCCGCATCAGGGAGCCTTCCGTCAGTGGTCGCAGGAGGATCAGGTGGTGGTCTCGGCGGCGATCGCGGCCGCTGACATCGAGAGTCTGGCCGACCGTGAGCTGGCCTCCATGTCCGGTGGCCAGCGTCAGCGTGCCTGGATCGCGATGGCGCTGGCGCAGCAGACGCCGCTGCTGTTGCTGGATGAGCCGACCTCGGCGCTGGATCTCGGCCATCAGATCGAGGTCTTCGAACTGATCCAGCGGCTGGCCCACGAGGAAGGCAAGACCATCGTGATGGTGGTGCATGACCTGGCCAGTGCCTGTCGCTATGCCGACCACCTCGTGGCGATGCATGCGGGCAGCGTGGTCGCGGAAGGTCCGCCCTCCGAAGTGGTGACACCGGCGCTGGTGCGCAAGCTCTACGGTGTCGAATGCCGGCTGATTCCTGACCCCGAGACCGGTACCCCGCTGTTGATCGGCGTGCGGCGCACGGACGAGCGCCTGAGTGGCAGTGCTACCTGAGAGCGCCTGGCACGACTCGGCGCGCGGAATATCAGACAGCAGAAAACAAGAAGGCCTCCCCGAGGGGAGGCCTTCTTGTCACGGATATGGTGGAGGCGACGGGAGTCGAACCCGTGTCCGCCGGCACTCCGCCTTCGGCTCTACATGCTTAGTTTCATTATTTGATTTAACACGACTGCCGCCAATGAACAGGCTACAGCAATGCGATTCTCTGAGTTTTAATCTCGACCTTAGAGACGTCGGCCAAGACGATCCTGTTTATACGGGCTCGTTCTCAATCCACCTTGAACAGGCGCAACGGTATCATGAGCAGCTTATGCAGCTAGAGCGTAGTTGTCGTCGTTTGCGACTATATATTTGCAACGTTTTATTTACGAGATACGTTACGATCTCGGCATGCACCTCAGGGTTTGCCACCAGCGTCGAATGCCAGAACGCCCCCATAACAGTGTTACTGCTTGCTGCTTTGCTACGGTGTCATCATAACAGGTGGAGACTGTGCTACGCCAGTTCAAGGCCTCAGGAATTTTTTCTGGTCTGACAATGATTTGCCGTGATTCAAAGCCCTTGCCTCCCATATCGCAACGGCGCAGGCGCGGCGCGCGATCATGGCGCTGACAGTCTCAGCGATCCCGCAGGATACGTGCCTTCTGGCGGTTCCAGTCACGGTCCTTCTCGGTGGCACGCTTGTCATGCATCTTCTTGCCTTCCACCAGCGCGATCTCGCATTTCACGATCGCGTTCTTCCAGTACAGCTTGATGGGGACGCAGGTGTGACCCTTGTCCTGGGTGCGCGAGAAGATGCGCGCGATCTGCTTCTTGTGCAGCAACAGCTTGCGCGTGCGTTGCGGGTCCGCCACCGCGTGGGTGTTGACCGTCTCCAGCGGATGGATATGACAGCCGAGCAGCCAGGCCTCACCGTTCTTGATCACGATGTAGGTGTCCGTCAGCTGGCCCTTGCCCGCCCGCAGCGCCTTGACCTCCCAGCCTGCCAGTACCAGCCCCGCCTCGAAGGCTTCCTCGATGTGGTATTCGTGGCGTGCCTTCTTGTTCTGGGCGATCAGGTTGCCGCCCTGTTGGGGTTTCTTTTTCTTGCCCATGTTGCCTCGTTTGTCGTGTGCTCCTGCCACTGCCCGACGGACAGCTGGCGCATCCTTCTGGATGGGGGGAGGCGTGTTACCATTCAAGGCCAGACGGCACTTCATGCGCCGGCCCATTGTTCATGATACGCAAGGCGCGTATCCAAGTCAGCGGAGAGCTAGATGCCTACGGTCAACCGGTCTGCCCTGGTTCGGCACTCGGCCCAGGCGATGTTCGATCTGGTCAATGATTTCGAGCGTTACCCCGAATTCCTGCCGGGCTGCAGTGATGCCCAGTTGCTTGAGCAGGATGACGCCCATCTGGTGGGCAGGCTGACTCTGTCCAAGGCGGGCATGGAGCAGAGCTTCGTGACCCGCAATGATCTGTTCGCCCCCCAGCGCATAGAGTTGAGTCTGGTCGACGGCCCTTTCAAGCGTCTCGAGGGACGCTGGCTGTTCACGCCGCTGAGTGAGGATGCCTGCAAGGTCTCGCTGGAGCTGGATTTCGAATTCAGCAATCGCCTGCTGGGCATGGCCTTCGGCAAGTTGTTCAGTCAGGTCGCCGGTCAGATGGTCGAGGCGTTCACGCGGCGTGCTGACCAGCTGTACGGCGCGAATTGATGTCCGCCGCAGGCAAGGCCGTAGAGAAGGCCTGATGACGTGGTCTGAAAGGTGAGTCCGACAGGAGCAAGCATGAGCGACAGAATCACGGTCGAGGTGGCCTATGCGCTGCCGGAGAAGCAGAAGATCGTCTCACTGGCCGTCGCGCCGGGAACCACGGCGCGCGAGGCCGTACGCATGGCACATCTCGAGCAACATTTCCCGACACTGGGCGCCGAGGTCTTTCTCGAGGCGGATCTCGGGATCTTCGGCAAGGCGCTGCGCAAGCCCGATGAGCACGTGCTGGATGCCGGTGACCGGGTCGAGGTCTATCGTGCCTTGATCAACGACCCCAAGCTTGCTCGCAAGCGCCGGGCCGACAAGGCACGCGCCGAGAAGTAGCGGTGTCCTCACCGGGCATCGGTGACCGTACGCAAGACGGGGCACCCTGGGGTGCCCCGTCTGTCATCACGACTCGGTCCATCGTGCTATCCGAGCGCTGGCGGTCGACTTACAGCTCGTCCGGCAGGTCAGCGGCGCCTGCACCACTGTCGTTGCGGTTCGGCTGTGCGGCACGCGGGTCGATGTCGAGGTCCGGCACGATGACGGTTTCCTTGTCGATGTCGCCGCTCTTGTCGATGGTGGAAAGCACATCGCCGTCGAAATTCAGCGTGACGCGCTTGTTGATGATCTCGCCGTCCGCTTTCTTGAGGCGATATACGTAGTCCCAGCTATTCTCACTGAAGGGAGCGGTTAGCAGCGGTGAACCCATCACATAGATGACCTGTTCGCGGCTCATGCCCGGCTTCAATTGCTCGACCATTTCCGGCTTGATCAGGTTGCCCTGTGGAAGGTCGCGCTTGTAGACGCTGAAGTAGCTACACCCGGTGAGCAGCGACAGGGCGCTGCAAAAGGCGACTGTTTTGATCAAGTTTTGCATTTGCCCTGAAGATTCCCTATCGTTTTGCCTTGGCCGATCATACCTGATACATCAAGCGACTGCGAAGAGTACCCCAGCATGGCCGATCAGAACCATGAACTGCGCAAGGCGGGACTCAAGGTAACCCTACCGCGAGTCAAGATCCTGCAGATCCTCGAGAAATCGATGGATCGACACCTGAGTGCCGAGGACGTGTACAAGGCGTTGCTTGAGGCTGGCGAAGATGTCGGTCTGGCGACGGTTTATCGTGTGCTCACCCAGTTTGAAACTGCTGGACTGGTGATGCGTCACAATTTCGATGGCGGCCATGCTGTCTTCGAATTGTCCCAGGAAGAACACCATGACCACATGGTATGTCTGGACAGCGGCGAGATCATAGAGTTCTGTGATCCCGAGATCGAGCGCCGCCAGCGCGAGATCGTCGAGGAGCATGGCTATGAGCTGGTCGAGCATGCGCTGGTGCTCTACGTGCGTCCCAAGGACACCAAGAGCGACAGCTGATGCTCAGGCCTCGCCTGTGTCAGGGATGACAAGGTTCGCTGCAGGACAGAAACACCAACGGCCGCCCCACAGGGGCGGCCGTTGGTGTTTCTGGCGTTCGAACTGCCAGGAGGTTCATTGGACGAATGGACGTCGGGAAGGCGGCCTGTCGGGGCTCAGTGACGGCTGTCCGCCGCGCTGAGCATCTCGCGAGCGTGTGCCAGGGTCTGCTCGGACAGGTGAATGCCGCCCAGCATGCGTGCCAGTTCCCGCACGCGGCCACTCTCGTCCAGCAGTGCCATGTGGGTACGTGTGGTGTTCTTCTCTGCCTGCTTCTCGATATGCAGATGTTGATGCGCCTGGGCCGCGACCTGAGGCAGGTGGGTGACGGTCAGCACCTGACCCTTGTCGCCCAGTCGGCGCAGCAGCTGACCGACGATCTCGGCGGTCGCACCGGAGATGCCGACATCCACTTCATCGAAGACCAGGCTGGGAATGGTCGAGCGACTGGCGGCCACCACCTGAATGGCCAGCGAGACGCGGGACAGTTCACCGCCCGAAGCGACCTTGGCCAGCGCCCGCGGCGGCTGCCCCGGGTTGGCACTGATGCGGAAGTGGATGCGCTCCATGCCTTCGGGTTGCGGGCGCTCGCGTGGCTCGACGGCAACCTCGAACGTCGCCTTGCCCATGCCGAGGAAGGCCAGTTGATCCTGGATGTCGCTGGCCAGCTGAGGGGCGGCAGCGGCTCGTGACGTACCGACCTCAGTAGCCAGGATCTTCCAGGCATCCCGGCGGGCCGCCACTTCCTGACGCAGGGCCTCGATGGCCTCCTCGTCACCCCCGAGCCCTTCCAGCTCCTCGCTCAGTCGCTGGTGCAGGCCATGCAGCTCCTCGGGCAAGACATGATGCTTGCGGGCGATCTGGTGGATGCGCCCAAGGCGCTCATCGACGAAGGCCAGGCGCTCCGGGTCGAGTTCGGTGACTTCGACGAAGCGGTTCAGCTCGCGTGCCGCTTCTTCTATCTGGATGCGTGCCTCTTCCAGCATGCCCAGTGCGCTGGCCAGCGAACCCTGCTCGCTGCCCGGCAAGTGTGTCAGTCGCGCCACGGCCTGATTGAGGCGCGCGAGGGCGCCTTCATCATCATGATCGCAGCACTCGGCGGCGGCCTGCGCCTCGCTGAGAATCTGTTCGGCATTGGCCAGGGTTTCCTGCTCCTGCTCCAGTGCCTCCAGCTCGCCCTCGCTGAGTGCCAGCTCATCAAGCTCCTCGACCTGATAGCGCAACAGCTGGCGACGAGCGCGTACCTCGTCGCCATCATTGCTCATGCGCTTGAGGCGGCGATGTGCCTCCTGCCAGTGGCGGAAGTCCTCGCGCAGCTGCGTGACCTGCGTCTCGATCCCGGCGTACTCGTCGAGCTGACGCAGGTGCGTCTCTTCCTTCAGCAGCGAGTGGTGGGCGTGCTGGGAATGGATGTCGATCAGGTGCTCACCCAGTTCCCGCAGGTCCGCGATGGTGCAGGGGGTGCCGTTGATCCAGGCCTTCGAGCGTCCGCTGGCGGTGATCACCCGGCGCAGCAGGCAGTCGTCGCTGCCCAGCTCGCGTTCGTCCAGCCACTCACGCGCATCGCTGAGGCTTGTGATATCGAAGCGTGCGATGAGATCCGCGCGATCCGCGCCATGTCGCACGCTGCCGGCATCGGCACGTTCGCCCAGGCACAGGCCGAGCGCACCGAGCAGGATGGACTTGCCGGCACCCGTCTCGCCGGTGATGGCGGTCATCCCGCGGCGAAAATCGAGTTCCAGTGTCTCGACGATGGCGAAATCTTGAATGGCGAGCTGTAGCAGCATGACTACCTCCGAAGGGAAGCTGGGGCGTACGCCGTGCCGATCATTGCCCGTTTCGGGGGTGACTACGGAGTCGCCATACAGGATGTACATACAGTGTATATGGCTTTTTATACAGCACGCTCCGTCGGCCTTCAATCCATGCCGGACTCAGCTGGCAGAAAAGCCGCATCGAAGGCTTGAGAAGCCGAGTGCCGGCCCCATATAAAGGCCCTGACACTCATCGTCGGCAGCAATGGCGCGGCCTTGCTGCCCTACAGGCAACTCATGGCCTGTCTTCAGGGGCTTGGCTTCGTCGTCTCGAGGCAGGCTCCGCAGGCCACGAACAGGGCAATGGCGCACAGACGTCGGCCCGCAGGAGAACAGCATGGCTCAGGATCCGCAGACCCCGATGGATGAAGAACTTCAGCGTGCCGCTCGCGACGCCGAGCCGCAGCCGGAAACTCCGGAAGGCGAAGTGATTGAAGACATACTGGATGCCACCGATGTCGCCGCCGAAAGCGAAGGTGAGCTGATCGACAATCCGGAAGCCGAGATGCTGGCCGCTCAGGTCGAGGAACTCGAGCAGGCGGTGAAGGAGGCGAAGGACCAGGCGCTGCGTTCAGCTGCCGAGGCGCAGAACGCGCGCCGTCGCGCCGAACAGGATGCCGAGAAGGCTCGCAAGTTCGCGCTGGAGAAGTTCGTCAAGGAAATGCTGCCGGTGGTGGACTCGCTCGAGAAGGCGCTTGAGTCCATGAGCGACGACGAGGCAGCCAAGGCACATGTCGAAGGTATCGAGATGACCTTGAAAATGCAGCTGGATGCCCTGAACAAGTCAGGCGTCGAGCAGCTGGACCCCCACGGCGAGCCCTTCGACCCGGAATACCATCAGGCGGTCGCCATGGTGCCATCTCCGGATGCCGAGCCGAACAGCGTCATCGACGTGATGCAGAAGGGCTACACCCTCAATGGTCGCCTGGTGCGTCCGGCGATGGTCGCGGTCAGCAAGGCCAACTGAGGCCCTGCGGGGTCGAGTGGCCATGAGGGCATGTGTCGTGATGGCACATGCCCGCCCTGCGGGGCTTCAAGGAGGATCAGGGCGGCAAAAAATGCCAGCACACCCTTGAAAGCCTGACGCGCGACCCCACTTATTGAAGCAAGTTCAGGTGCCGACACAAGGTACCGACAACCAGACTCATCTTTCAGGCTAGCAACAGATTCGAGGTATACGATTATGGGACGCATCATCGGTATTGACTTGGGTACTACCAACTCTTGTGTGGCAGTGCTCGACGGCGACAAGACCAAGGTCATCGAAAACGCTGAAGGTGGCCGCACCACGCCGTCCATCATCGCCTACACCGACGACAACGAGATCCTTGTCGGTCAGTCGGCCAAGCGTCAGGCAGTGACCAACCCGGAGAACACCCTGTTCGCGGTCAAGCGTCTGATCGGTCGCAAGTTCAAGGATGATGTCGTCCAGAAAGACATCAAGATGGTGCCGTACAAGATCGTCGAAGCTGACAATGGCGATGCCTGGGTCCAGGTGAAGGACAAGAAGATGGCACCGCCGCAGATCAGTGCGGAAATCCTCAAGAAGATGAAGAAGACCGCGGAAGACTACCTCGGTGAAGAAGTCACCGAAGCGGTCATCACCGTGCCGGCCTACTTCAACGACTCCCAGCGTCAGGCGACCAAGGACGCCGGCCGCATCGCGGGTCTCGAGGTCAAGCGCATCATCAACGAGCCGACTGCCGCGGCACTCGCCTACGGCATGGACAAGTCTCGTGGTGACAAGACCATCGCGGTCTACGACCTGGGTGGCGGTACCTTCGATATCTCCATCATCGAAGTCGCGGACGTCGACGGTGAGACCCAGTTCGAAGTGCTCGCCACCAACGGCGACACCTTCCTGGGCGGTGAAGATTTCGACATGCATCTGATCAACTACCTCGTTGACCAGTTCAAGTCCGACAGCGGCATCGACCTGTCCGGCGACAATCTCGCCATGCAGCGTCTGAAGGAAGCTGCCGAGAAGGCCAAGATCGAGCTGTCCAGCGCTCAGCAGACCGACGTGAACCTGCCGTACATCACCGCAGACAACACCGGTCCGAAGCACCTGAACGTCAAGGTGACCCGTTCCAAGCTCGAGTCGCTGGTCGATGAGCTGGTCGCTCGCTCCTTGAAGCCGTGCCAGACCGCTCTGGCCGATGCCGGCCTGTCCGCTTCCGAGATCGACGATGTCATCCTGGTCGGTGGTCAGACTCGCATGCCGCTGGTGCAGTCCAAGGTCGCTGAATTCTTCGGCAAGGAAGCGCGCAAGGACGTCAACCCGGATGAAGCGGTCGCCGTCGGCGCCGGTATCCAGGGTGGCGTGCTGGGTGGCGACGTCAAGGACGTGCTGCTGCTGGACGTGACGCCGCTGACGCTGGGCATCGAGACCATGGGTGGCGTGCTGACTCCGCTGATCGAGAAGAACACCACCATCCCGACCAAGAAGTCTCAGGTGTTCTCCACCGCTGACGACAACCAGGGCGCGGTGACCATCCACGTCCTGCAGGGTGAGCGCAAGCAGGCGGCACAGAACAAGTCCCTGGGTCGTTTCGACCTGGCTGACATCCCGCCGGCCCCGCGTGGTGTGCCGCAGATCGAAGTCGCCTTCGATCTGGATGCCAACGGTATCCTGAACGTGTCCGCCAAGGACAAGGCCACCGGCAAGGAACAGTCCATCGTCATCAAGTCTTCCGGCGGCCTGTCCGACGAAGAGATCGAACAGATGGTGCGTGACGCGGAAGCCAACGCCGACGAAGACAAGAAGTTCGAGGAAATGGTCCAGCTGCGCAATCAGGCCGATGGCATGATCCACGCGACCAGAAAGACCCTGACCGAAGCCGGTGACAAGGCCGAGGCCAGCGAGAAGGAAGCCATCGAGACGGCGATCTCCGAGCTGGAAGAAGCCCTGAAAGGCGACGACAAGGACGCGATCCAGGCCAAGCTGGATGCGCTGACCGAAGCCTCCGGCAACCTGGCGCAGAAGATGTACGCCGAGCAGGGTGCCCAGGGTGAGCAGGCTGGCGACGGTCAGGCTGACAAGAAGCAAGACGACGACGTGGTTGACGCCGAGTACGAGGAAGTCAACGACGACAAGAAGTCCTGAGGGATCTCTTGAACGACGTCTGATGACAGCGCGGGAGCCTTGCGAAGGTGTCCCGCGTTGTCGTTTGCACCGGTAGCGTATCGCGTGGGCGCACGCTGTCGGTGACAGCCGATATCCCAGAACAGACAGGCAGCCTTGGGCTGCCAGCAATCCAGGCGGACCTGATCCATGTCCAAGCGTGATTATTACGAAGTGCTTGGTGTCGAGCGTGGCGCCGACACCAAGGACATCAAGAAGGCGTACCGACGCCTGGCTCAGAAGCATCACCCTGACCGCAATCCGGATGACGAGGCCTCGGCGGAGAAGTTCCGCGAAGTGTCGGAAGCCTATGAAGTGCTGTCCGATGCGGACAAGCGCGCGGCCTATGACCAGTTCGGTCATGCCGGTGTCGACGGCCAGGGCGGCGGTGGCTTCGGCGGCGGTGGCTTTGGTGGTGGTGCCGGTGGCTTCGGCGACGTGTTCGGCGATGTCTTCGGTGACATCTTCGGTGGCGGCGGTGGTCGTCGCAATCCGAACGCTCCTCAGCGTGGTAGCGACCTGCGCTACAACCTTGATCTCGATCTGGAATCGGCGGTCGCCGGTACCACGGTCGACATCCGCGTGCCGCGTCTGGCTGCCTGTGGTCACTGTGATGGTGACGGCGCCGAGCCGGGTTCCACCAAGGAAACCTGCCCGACCTGCAACGGCATGGGCAAGGTGCGCATGCAGCAGGGCTTCTTCGCGGTCGAGCAGGCATGTCCGACCTGCCACGGGCGTGGCGAGAAGATCAGCGTGCCGTGCCGCAAATGTCACGGCGAAGGCCGCGTGCAGGAATCCAAGACCCTCTCGGTCAAGATTCCGCCGGGCGTCGACACCGGTGACCGTATCCGCCTGAACGGCGAAGGCGAGGGCGGTGTCAACGGCGGGCCGTCAGGTGATCTGTATGTCCAGGTCAATCTGCGCGAGCACGAGATCTTCAAGCGTGATGGGCGTCACCTGCAGTGTGAAGTGCCGATCAGCTTCGTGGATGCAGCGCTCGGTGGTGAGCTCAACGTCCCGACGCTGGATGGTCGTGTCGTGCTCAAGATTCCGGCCGAGACTCAGACGGGCAAGTTGTTCCGACTGCGCGGCAAGGGCGTCAAGCCGGTGCGTGGTGGCCCTGCCGGCGATCTGCTGTGCAAGGTGGTCATCGAGACACCTGTCAGCCTGAACGAAGAGCAGAAGGAGCTGCTGCGCCAGTTCCAGCAGAGCCTTGGCGATACCGGCAAGAGCCACTCGCCGAAGGAGAACAGCTTCTTCGATGGCGTGAAGAAGTTCTTCGAGGACATGAAGCCCTAGGCTGCGTCTTCGTTCTCCTCCGCGCTGGCGGATGCGCAACGCGAAAGCCCCACCCCGATGACTCGGAGTGGGGCTTTTTCATTGTCAAGGCTCGCCTGACATGTCATCAGCGATGCGCTGGCAGGCGATGTTTCACTCTTGAGAGGCTGGCGTGAAGGCCTCGGGCTCGATCACCGCGAAACAGCTCAGCAGCGTGGTCTGGAAGCTGCTGAAGTTGTCATCCGAGACCATCAGGAAGCGATTGCCCTCCAGATGCGTGAGCCCTTCGAAGTTGTCCAGTGACCACCCCTCGCCACTCGACAGGCGGGCAAGGGTGCGGACCTCGACGGTCGTCCCCGGCTCTCCCAGATGTGCGCGACGCAGGCTGATGACCAGCGGATAGGGCGGCGAGAAGGCGCGCTCCAGCATCAGGATGTCCCCGTCCGGCAGCATCTCCATGGCGGTCAGGCTCGAGCCCGTGTCGCTGGCCAGGGGGTAGCGCCATTCCTGCTTGCCATCCAGCGTGAACAGGCGCGTGGTGCCTTCGTCCATGCCCTCCGGGGTGGCTTCCAGACCGGCGAGCAGGCCGTACTCGGGGTGCAGGGTCAGCGCTTCCATGCCGTTGTTGGGGGCGGCACCGCGTACGCCCACGGGGGTGGCGGGTTCGCTGATCGCCAGTCCGCTGGGCAGGAAGTGCTCGACTCGGGGTTGCTGCTCGAAGCTGATGACCAGACGGGTATCGCCGCGCCGGCCGTTGTGGTCCTTCAGCAGCTGCATGCCTTCGGCATCGCTCAGGGCGCCTTGCAGGGAGATGTCGGTCTCGTCGCGCAGCGTATAGGTCTTGAGTGCCTTGGCACCGACCAGCTCCCCATGGCGGAAGGCCAGGCGCAGACGGTGCAGCCAGCCCCGGTCCGAAACGGCGTACAGCAGGGATTCATCCTTGTCCCAGCCGATATCGGACAGGCCGCCGACGGGGGTGCCATCCAGCCACTTGCCTGGCAGCTTGAGGGTGCCGCACCACTGGATCTCCGGCAGCTGGCTCATCTGCTCCGGCGAGGCCAGCGAGTAGGGGCGCGGGTGAACGCCACAGGCACTCAGCAGGCCGGCAACTGCCGTGGCAAGGGTCGCGAGGCGCAGCAGGCGCCAATGACGAATGGCATAACGATGAAGTAGCGACATGCTGACTCCGGGAACTGAGCGGTGAAGAGGGAGTGACGTGGACGGGCAGGAACTCAGTCTCCCGCTACTCTAGCGCGTAACGGGGGCAAATACATGACGTCAGCCAACGCTGCAGGCGGCTGATATACTCGCGGGGACAGCACAGGTGGCACACCCTCATCATCGCCGTGGGGTGGCTGCCCTCAAGACCCACAACAGGCAGGAGTCAGCATGACCCGTATCGCAATCATGGGCGTCGCCGGACGCATGGGACGCACGTTGGTCGAGGCCGTCGGTGCCGTGGAAGGCCTGACGCTGACAGCGGGCATCGTCGAGGCCGGCAGCTCCCTGGCAGGTGCCGACATCGGCGAGCTGGCGGGGCAGGGGCGTCTGGGTGTGGTCGCCAGTGACAGTCTGGCCGCCGTGGTGGATGACGTCGATGTCGTGATCGATTTCACCGCGCCGCAGGTGACGCTGGCCAATCTGGCGCTGTGCTCGGAGCACGGCAAGCGCATGGTCATCGGCACGACCGGTTTCAGCCCGGAGCAGCTCGAGCAACTGGATGGCTATCGCGACAGCGTGCCCTTCGTGTTTGCCGCCAACATGAGCTCCGGCGTCAATCTGACGCTGAAGCTGCTGGAAACGGCAGCCCAGGCACTGGGGGATGCGGGGTATGACATCGAGATCATCGAGGCGCACCACCGCCACAAGGTCGATGCCCCCTCCGGCACGGCACTGGCGATGGGCGAGGCGGTGGCACATGCCATCGGTCGTGATCTCGAGACCCACGGTGTCTTTGCACGCGAAGGTCAGTGTGGTCCGCGTACCGACAAGGAAATCGGCTTCGCCACCGTGCGTGCCGGTGACATCGTCGGCGAGCATACCGTGATGTTCGCCACCGAAGGCGAGCGCATCGAGATCACCCACAAGGCCTCAAGCCGCATGACCTTCGCCAAGGGCGCGGCGCGTGCCGCCGAGTGGCTGTCAGCGCGTGGCGTCGGACGCTATGACATGCAGGACGTGCTGGGTCTCAAGTGATGTCCCGTCGGGGGCTCGGGTCGAGATCGCGTCCCGGGCACTCGATTTGCCGCGTTCGAGTGGCTTCCGGGTGTATCGTGGAAGCTGTCACTGCCGACAGGATATTGTCGGTCGGCGGTGATGGATGTCGCACCTTGCGGCGGGAAATGTTCCTGGCAGGTGATTCAGGGGACCGGCTCGCGATCACTCCCGATGCCCCGCAAGCTGACTGCTGTGACGAAACGACCGTATGGTGGGCACTGCCGCCCGCTCGCGGTGCAGTCATGGGGTGGTCAGCACCGCAGGATTCGGGTAATCTCTACCCAATTTGGCCGCACTCTTGGGGCCGCTGTGACAAGCAATATTCCGAAGAATGATAACAAGCGGGATGAAGCCTGATTTTTCGGTTTCGTCCCGCTTTTTTGCAGCCTGAATTTGCCGCTTCCGGCGAGCGCTCCTCACATGGGGAAGGCGCGTGGGAAGAGTGGCGGCGGGACCCAGACTCGGCGTCAGCCGAGTACGACAATCAAGCAGCATGTCCGGTGTTCGACCGCGGATTCCGGGCAGGAAAGTGGACACTTAGGGGAGGACGTTGCGTTGATCAAACCCGCGATACTGGCCTTGGAAGACGGCAGTGTATTTCACGGCAGCGCCATCGGCGCTGATGGGCAGACCAGTGGCGAGGTGGTGTTCAACACTGCCATGACCGGCTACCAGGAAATCCTGACCGATCCCTCCTACACCCGACAGATCGTCACTCTGACGTATCCGCACATCGGCAATACCGGCATCAACGACGAGGACAACGAGTCCGATCATGTCGCGGCCGCCGGCCTGGTCATCCGCGACCTCCCGCTGCTGGCCAGCAACTTCCGCTCCACTCGCTCTCTCGATCAGTACCTGCGTGACGAGAATGTCGTCGGCATCGCGGATATCGACACGCGTCGTTTGACGCGCATCCTGCGCGAGAAGGGCTCGCTGAACGGCGCCATTCTCGCCGGTGAGGATGCTCAGGGAGATGACGCCGTCGAGCGTGCGCTGGAAGCCGCTCGTGCCTTCCCGGGCCTCAAGGGCATGGACCTGGCCAAGGAAGTCTCCTGCCGCGAGTCATTCGAGTGGCACGAAGGCGAATGGACCCTGGGAGAAGGCTACGCCGACACCCGTGAGTCAGAGCGCCCCTTCCACGTGGTCGCCTACGACTACGGCGTCAAGCACAACATCCTGCGCATGCTGGCCTCGCGTGGCTGCCGTCTGACCGTCGTGCCGGCGCAGACGCCTGCCGCCGAGGTGCTGGCGCTCAACCCGGATGGCATCTTCCTGTCCAACGGTCCGGGCGACCCCGAACCCTGCGACTACGCCATCACCGCGATTCGTGAAGTGCTCGAGACCGAGACGCCGGTCTTCGGCATCTGCCTCGGTCACCAGCTGCTGGCCCTGGCCTCCGGTGCGACCACCGTCAAGATGGGCCACGGTCACCATGGTGCCAACCACCCGGTGCAGGATCTCGACAGTGGTGTGGTGATGATCACCAGTCAGAATCACGGCTTCGCGGTGGATGAAGCCGGTATGCCGAGCCATCTGCGCGCGACCCACAAGTCGCTGTTCGATGGCAGTCTGCAGGGCATCGAGCGCACCGACCGTCCGGCCTTCAGCTTCCAGGGTCACCCGGAAGCCAGCCCCGGCCCGCAGGACGTCGCCCCGCTGTTCGATCGTTTCATCGAGATGATGCGCGCGCGACGCTGAGCCGAGCGCAGGCCCGAGGGCCTGATCCATCGTTGAGTTCAGTCACCAGATCATTGCGGGAAGAGACATGCCGAAACGTACAGACCTGAAAAGCATCCTGATCATCGGCGCCGGCCCCATCGTCATCGGCCAGGCGTGCGAGTTCGACTATTCCGGCGCACAGGCCTGCAAGGCCCTGCGTGAAGAGGGTTACCGGGTCATCCTGGTCAACTCCAACCCGGCCACCATCATGACCGACCCGGTGATGGCCGACGCGACCTACATCGAGCCGATCACCTGGGAGACCGTGGCGCGCATCATCGAGAAGGAGCGTCCGGACGCCATCCTGCCGACCATGGGTGGCCAGACCGCACTGAACTGTGCACTGGCCCTGGAGCGCGAAGGCGTGCTCGAGAAATTCGGCGTCGAGATGATCGGTGCCAACGCCGATACCATCGACAAGGCCGAAGACCGTGATCGCTTCGACAAGGCGATGAAGAAGATCGGCCTGGCGTGCCCGAAGGCCAAGGTCGCACACTCCATGGAAGAAGCCTGGGAAATCCAGGCCGAGCTGGGCTTCCCGTCCATCATCCGTCCCAGCTTCACCATGGGCGGTTCCGGCGGCGGCGTGGCGTACAACCGTGAAGAATTCGAAGAGATCTGCCATCGCGGTTTCGAGCTGTCGCCGACCCGTGAGCTGTTGATCGACGAATCGCTGCTGGGCTGGAAGGAATACGAGATGGAGGTCGTTCGTGACAAGAACGACAACTGCATCATCGTGTGTGCCATCGAGAACTTCGACCCGATGGGCGTGCATACCGGTGACTCCATCACTGTCGCCCCGGCACAGACCCTGACCGACAAGGAATACCAGCTGATGCGTGATGCATCGCTGGCCGTCCTGCGCGAGATCGGTGTCGAGACCGGTGGCTCCAACGTCCAGTTCGGCATCTGCCCGGACACCGGTCGCATGGTCGTGATCGAGATGAACCCGCGCGTGTCGCGCTCCTCTGCACTGGCCTCCAAGGCGACCGGTTTCCCGATCGCCAAGATCGCCGCCAAGCTGGCCATCGGGTATACCCTGGACGAGCTGCAGAACGACATCACCGGTGGCAAGACGCCGGCGTCCTTCGAGCCGTCCATCGACTATGTCGTCACCAAGATTCCGCGCTTCACCTTCGAGAAGTTCCCGCAGGCCAATGACCGTCTGACCACGCAGATGAAGTCGGTCGGCGAAGTCATGGCCATCGGTCGTACCTTCCAGGAATCCCTGCAGAAGGCACTGCGTGGCATGGAGACCGGTGTCGATGGTCTCGATCCCATCGTGGCCGACTATGGCGACGAGAACATGGCGCGCATCAAGGGCGAGCTGCAGGCCGCCGGTGCTGAGCGTATCTTCTACATCGCCGACGCCATGCGTGCCGGCCTTGGCATCGAAGAGATCTTCCGTCTCACCAACATCGACCGCTGGTACCTGGTGCAGCTGGCCGACCTGATCGCTCAGGAAGGCGAAGTGGCGGCAAGTTCTCTGGGCGAGATGGATGCCAATCGTCTGTTCCGTCTCAAGCGCAAGGGCTTCAGTGATGCCCGTCTGGCGCGCCTGATGGGCGTGTCCGAGAAGGCCTTCCGCAAGCATCGTCAGCAGCAGGGCATCCGCCCGGTCTACAAGCGTGTCGATACCTGTGCCGCGGAGTTCGCTTCCGACACCGCCTACATGTACTCCACCTACGAGGAGGAGTGTGAGGCCGAGGTCAGCGACAAGAAGAAGATCATGGTGCTGGGCGGTGGTCCGAACCGCATCGGTCAGGGTATCGAGTTCGACTACTGCTGCGTCCACGCCTCCCTCGCCATGCGCGCGGACGGCTACGAGACCATCATGGTCAACTGCAACCCGGAAACCGTGTCCACCGACTACGACACCTCCGATCGCCTCTACTTCGAGCCGGTGACGCTGGAAGACGTGCTGGAGATCGCCGACAAGGAACAGCCTGTCGGTGTCATCGTCCAGTTCGGCGGTCAGACGCCGCTGAAGCTGGCCCGTGAGCTCGAGGCCGCCGGTGTGCCGATCATCGGTACCACGCCGGACGCCATCGATCGCGCCGAAGACCGCGAACGTTTCCAGCAGATGATCGAGAAGCTCGGTCTCATCCAGCCGGAAAACGCCACCGCACGCAGCTTCGAGGAGGCCTTCGTCAAGGCCGAAACCATCGGCTACCCGCTGGTGGTGCGTCCGAGCTACGTGCTGGGCGGCCGCGCGATGGAAATCGTCTACTCCGCCTCCGAGCTCGAGAACTACATGACCCACGCGGTCAAGGTCTCCAATGACTCGCCGGTGCTGCTGGATCACTTCCTGAATGCCGCCATCGAGGTCGACATCGACGCGGTGTCCGATGGCAAGCAGGTCGTGATCGGCGCCATCATGCAGCACATCGAGCAGGCCGGTATCCACTCCGGTGACTCGGCGTGCGCACTGCCGCCGTACTCGCTGCCGGCAGACGTCCAGGAAGAGATGCGTGAGCAGGTCAAGCGCATGGCGCTGGAGCTCAACGTCGTCGGTCTGATGAACGTTCAGCTGGCCTGGCAGGATGGCGTGATCTACGTCATCGAGGTCAACCCGCGTGCCTCGCGTACCGTGCCGTTCGTCTCCAAGTGCATCGGCCAGTCACTGGCGCAGATCGCCGCGCGTTGCATGGCCGGCCAGACCCTGGAAGAGATCGGTTTCACCCAGGAAATCGTGCCGACCTTCTACAGCGTCAAGGAAGCGGTGCTGCCGTTCGCCAAGTTCCCGGGTGTCGATCCGATCCTGTCACCGGAAATGAAGTCCACCGGTGAAGTGATGGGTTCTGGCGATACCTTCGCCGAGGCCTTCTACAAGGCGCAGCTGGGCGCCGGGGAAGCCATCCCGACATTGACGGGCGATCGCAAGGCGTTCCTGTCCGTGCGCGAGTTCGACAAGGCGGGCGTTATCGAGGTGGCCCGCTCTCTGGTAACATTGGGCTTTACGCTTTGTGCTACCCGTGGCACGGCAGAGGTGATTGCCGCTGCCGGGCTCGAGGTTGAACCCGTCAACAAGGTGTTCGAGGGGCGGCCGCATATCGTCGACATGATCAAGAACGGCGAGATCGCCTACATCGTCAACACCACTGAGGGACGTCAGGCCATCAATGACTCGTCCGTGATTCGCCGCACTGCGCTGGCGCACAAGGTGCCCTATGCCACGACGCTGGCGGGTGCCAATGCCGTGTGCATGGCGCTCGAGTACGGAAACGATGTCAAGGTCCGTCGTCTCCAGGATCTGCATGCAGGAGTCATGATATGAGTAGAAGTCCGATGACCGTCGAGGGCGAAGATCGCCTGCGCAAGGAGCTCGAGCACCTCAAGGGCACGGAACGCCCCAAGGTCATCGCTGACATCGCGGAAGCACGTGAGCACGGCGATCTCAAGGAGAACGCCGAGTATCACGCCGCGCGTGAGCAACAGGGTTTCATCGAGGGGCGTATCCAGGAGATTGAAGCCAAGCTCTCGATGTCCCAGGTCATCGATGTCACCAAGCTGCCCAAGACAGGCAAGGTGATCTTCGGTACCACGGTTGATCTGATGAACCTCGATGACGACAGCGAAGTGCGCTATCGCATCGTGGGTGAGGATGAGGCCAGCATCAAGGACGGCAAGATCTCCGTTACCTCACCGATCGCGCGTGCGCTGATCGGCAAGGAAGAAGGGGATGTCGTGGTCGTGCGTACCCCGGGTGGCGATGTGGAGTATGAAATCTCCGAAGTGCATCACATCTGAAGCACGTCACATCTGAAGAGCATCGCCTCTGATTCGTCAGATCCTGATGTCGTGACAGCCCTGCCGGTCATCCCGGCAGGGCTGTTTTTTTGCCTGCGGGCACGGAATCCTTCAGGGAGGGAGTAATGGAAGTACAGGGAAGTCAGCCGGAAAAGCGCATCATGGCAACTTCCATGGTGGCCATCTTCATGGTGCTCGGGTTCATGCTGTTCGGGGTGGCATATGTGGTCTCCCAGTCGTTTGCCTATCGGTACACCGGGGACTCGGCGCTGTTGACGCCGTCATTGGTCCTGGGGAGTGCCCTGTTGGCGAGGGGAGTTTTCCACCTGGTGGTGCCGCTGGCGCACTTCGGCGATCAGTCGCTTTATCTGCGGCCGTCACCACTCATTGGGTGTCGCAAGATCGAGTATGAGCTGATCGAGGATTTCACTTTCGACAAGAAGACGCTGGTCATCAAGTATCGTGATGCCGGCAACGGTGAGGGGGAGTCCAGGCAGACGACACTCAAGCGTCATCAGGTCACCCAGCGGGCGCTGGATGACATCACCTTCGAGCTGAATCAGCGCGTCAGGTCGTGATTGTCAGTCACGGAAAATAGAAACGCCGCCCTCGATGAGGGCGGCGTTTCTGTCTGCGGCAGGCGTGGCGTGCGAGGTGAGCCTCGTCAGGCCTGGGCCCGGCGGCTTACTTCTCGCTGAAGCGCTGTACGTTGGACAGCTTCGGCTTGGCCTGCGGGTTGCGGCGATACAGCAGGGCGATCTTGCCGATGCTCTGGATAAGGGTCGCGCCGGTTTCGCTGCACAGGTGGCGAGCCACCTCGCCGCGCGCTTCGCGATCATTGATCGCCAGCTTCAGCTTGATCAGCTCGTGATCGTGCAGCGCGCGCTCGAGTTCGGTCACGACGCCGTCGGAAAGGCCGTTTTCCGAGACGGTGACGATCGGGTCAAGATGGTGCCCGATGCTGCGAAATGCTTTCTTTTGTGACTGTGACAAGCTCATGGTATCGTAAAGTTTCCCTGTTGGCGTCCGATGGGAGCGGGGAGCGTAGCGAAAGACAGGGTCGACTCCAGGGCTTGAAATCCAGGGGTGTGAACCCGTCTGTTGCGCAGGCAATGTCTGTGCCCGCGGGCGGAACCGCGCGCAGGACCCGCCATTCTACTCCATGACGACGCTCATGACACGACCCGTGCGCAAGCTTGCCACGCCTTTCGTGTCGTCGTTATCCCCCCCGCACCATCTCCCGCCAGTATTCGATTTCCCCCGACATTCCAGGTGACAACGTGGCTCACCCCAGCAAGAGCAGCGCTGGCTGGATGAAGGAACACTTTGATGACGCCTATGTCCAGCGCAGCTGGGCCGATGGCTATCGTTCCCGTGCCAGCTACAAACTGATTGAAATCGATGACAAGGACCGCCTGCTCAAGCCGGGCGCTACCGTCATCGACCTAGGTGCCGCCCCCGGTGGCTGGAGCCAGATCGCCGCGGATCGCGTCGGCATGGAAGGCGTG
This sequence comes from Cobetia sp. PS-4MA, assembly GCF_057670765.1. Taxonomy (NCBI): domain Bacteria; kingdom Pseudomonadati; phylum Pseudomonadota; class Gammaproteobacteria; order Oceanospirillales; family Halomonadaceae; genus Cobetia; species Cobetia sp. PS-4MA. Next base: position 149,421 of record NZ_CM173107.1, read on the forward strand.
GTCATCGCCTCCGACATCCTTGAGATGGACGCCCTGGCCGGTGTCGATTTCATCCAGGGTGACTTCACCGAAGAGACCGTGCTGAACCAGATTCTGGCCACCTTGGGGGATCGCCCGGTGGATCTCGTGATCTCCGACATGGCGCCCAACATGAGCGGCATGAGCGCGATAGATCAGCCTGCCGGCATGTATCTGGTCGAGCTGGCGCTGGATCTGGCGCGCCAGACGCTCAAGCCGGGTGGCAACTTTCTGGTCAAGGTCTTCCAGGGAGAGGGCTTCGATGCCTACCTGAAGGACATGCGTGGCAGCTTCAACAAGGTCGTCACGCGCAAGCCGGAAGCGTCGCGCGCCCGCTCGCGTGAGGTCTATCTGCTTGGGCAGGGGTTCAAGGGCTGACGTTGCCCTCGATGCCAGGCGATCCCGATTTCTGCCCCGGGCGGCGACTTCATCACCGGTTAAGGCGGCCGATGGCATACTTGGTCAGGCTGGAATCATTGTGCCTCAGTCGAAGTCGTTGTATCTCTGATATAGGCCGACTATCGGCTGAATAGTCCGGTGCCGGCCTTTAAGCAATGGTTGCCGGCCCCCATCTGGTGTAGTGTCGATAGCATTGGGCCTTGAGCACGGAGGGCCGGTAACAGGTTGATGAGATGCCAAGGTCGCATCATCATCGATCGGCAAGCAGAACAACGCAGGCAAGCTTTGAGTGACTCGGTAGGCAAGGCGGCGTGTTGCGTCGTTTGATACCCCGCAGGCACGATCAGATAGCATGGCAGGCCACCACAAGACGGCAGTCGGAGTATTCACGGCATGCCAAGACAGATTCATGCAATGAGGGTGTCCCCTTGAACGACATGGCGAAGAACCTGATTCTCTGGTTGATCATCGCGGCAGTGCTGCTGACGGTGTTCAACAACTTCAGCGTCGATACCTCGCCGCAGGCGATGAACTATTCACAGTTCGTCCAGCAGGTGCAGAACGACCGGATCAAGAGCGTGACCATCGATGGTTACACCATCGAGGGTGAGCGGGCCGACGGCTCCAGCTTTACCACCATCCGGCCGGCGGCGTCCGATCCCAAGCTGATGGATGACCTGCTCTCCAACAAGGTGGAGGTCATCGGCAAGAAGCCTGAGCAGCAGTCGCTGTGGACACGTCTGTTGATTGCCAGCTTCCCGATTCTGATCATCCTGGCCATCTTCATGTTCTTCATGCGCCAGATGCAGGGTGGTGGTGCCGGCAAGGGTGGCCCGATGAGCTTCGGCAAGTCGAAGGCCAAGCTGCTGAGCCAGGATCAGATCAAGACCACCTTCAGCGACGTCGCGGGCTGTGACGAAGCGAAGGAAGAGGTCGAGGAACTGGTCGACTTCCTCAAGGACCCCAGCAAGTTCCAGCGTCTTGGCGGTCAGATTCCGCGTGGCGTACTGATGGTGGGGCCGCCGGGTACCGGCAAGACCCTGCTCGCCAAGGCGATTGCCGGCGAGGCCAAGGTGCCGTTCTTCAGCATCTCCGGTTCTGACTTCGTCGAGATGTTCGTCGGTGTCGGTGCCTCCCGTGTGCGTGACATGTTCGAGCAGGCCAAGAAGCAGGCGCCGTGCATCATCTTCATCGATGAGATCGACGCCGTCGGCCGCCACCGTGGCTCCGGCATGGGCGGTGGTCACGATGAGCGCGAGCAGACTCTGAACCAGCTGCTGGTCGAGATGGATGGCTTCGAAGCGAATGACGGCATCATCGTCATCGCGGCAACCAACCGTCCAGACGTGCTTGACCCTGCGCTGCTGCGCCCGGGCCGTTTCGACCGCCAGGTCATGGTAGGCCTGCCGGACATTCGTGGCCGCGAGCATATCCTCGGCGTTCACCTGCGCAAGGTGCCGATGGGCGACGACGTGGTGCCGGTCAATATTGCACGGGGTACGCCGGGCTTCTCTGGCGCGGATCTGGCCAACCTGGTCAATGAGGCGGCCCTGTTCGCTGCACGTCGCAACAAGCGCCTGGTCGGCATGGAAGAGCTCGAGCTGGCCAAGGACAAGATCATGATGGGCGCCGAGCGCAAATCGATGGTCATGTCCGAGAAGGAGAAGCGCAACACGGCCTATCACGAGTCCGGTCACGCCATCATCGGTCTGGTGATGCCAGAGCATGATCCGGTCTACAAGGTCTCGATCATTCCGCGAGGCCGTGCGCTGGGTGTGACGATGTTCCTACCGGAAGAGGATCGCTACAGCTATTCTCGCCAGCAGATCATCAGTCAGATCTGCTCGCTGTTCGGCGGTCGTATCGCCGAAGAGATGACGCTGGGGCCGAATGGTGTCACCACCGGGGCTTCCAACGACATCAAGCGTGCCACCGAGCTTGCCCACAACATGGTCGCCAAATGGGGTCTCTCCAGTGAAATGGGCCCGATCATGTACGATGAGGACGAGTCTCACCAGTTCCTCGGCGGTCCGGGTCAGGGCGGCGGCAAGCTGAAGTCGGGCGACACCACCTCACGTCTCGACAAGGAAGTGCGTCGTATCATCGACGAGTGCTACGCCAAGGCGCAGCAGATCCTTGAGGAGAATCGCGACAAGCTGGATGCGATGACCGAGGCGCTGATGACCTACGAGACCATCGATGCCGAGCAGCTGGCCGACATCATGGCAGGGCGCACTCCGCGTCCGCCCAAGGACTGGGGTGGCCCGGCCGGTGGTGGTGACAGTGGTCTCGTCGCGCCGGTGGCCGACACGCCGAAAGCTGAGGCGCCTGAGGCCCCCGGGTCTGACGGTGATGACGCAGACACTGACGACGGTGAGGAAGATACGCGCCGCCGTCCGTCAGATCCGCTGGGTGGTCCAAGCGGTCACTGAGCCATGAATCAGCCATCATCGCGCTGACTCTCACAACGCCCGAGCGGACCTTCCGCTCGGGCGTTGTCGTTTTCGGGGCAGACATTCGCGGCGCCCTGGATGCCCCGAGGCGGCTGATGGCAGATGATGTCATCCGCGATCAGGCGTCGGGGTGAGCCGGGTAAGTGTGGGTGAGGCGGTGTGACTCACTATCCTGCGCGGCGTGGCTCAGGTTCCTGACCCTGATCAGATGATTTGCCTGGGCAGATGGCGTTGCCATCTGCTGACGCCCCGTGTGGCGGCCGTTCGACGCCTTGCGCGGCCGATGAGGCCTCTTTAAAGTGGGTGCCCGATTCCTTCTCCGGCAGCCATGATGTTCGTCCTGGCTGCCCGTTTTCTGCATGGGTGATCATGTCGACTTACGCTGATTCACTGCCACGCGAGCCCGTGGTGGGCCATTCAATGGCGCTTGACTGCGGTGGACGCACGCTTGACCTGTCACGCCCGCGTGTCATGGGGATTCTCAATGTGACCCCGGACTCCTTCTCGGATGGTGGGCGCAGCGCGACTCTGGATGCCGCGCTGCGCCATGCCGAGCGGATGCTGGCCGATGGCGCCGCCATCATCGACGTGGGCGGTGAGTCGACCCGCCCGGGGGCGAGCCCTGTCAGTGCGGATGAGGAGCTGGCACGTGTCTGTCCGGTCGTCGAGCGGCTGGTGAGCGAGCTGGGGGCGCTGGTGAGCGTCGATACCAGTACCCCGGAGGTGATGCAGGAAACGGCGCGTCTCGGGGCTGGCATGATCAATGACGTGCGTGCATTGCGTCGTGAGGGCGCCCTTGAGGCGGCCGCACGCAGCGGCCTGCCGGTGTGCCTGATGCACATGCGTGGCGAGCCGGACACCATGCAGCAGGATACCGCCTATGCGCAGTCGATCGAGGATGAGGTCAGTGACTTTCTAGCCGAGCGCATCACCGTCTGTGAGGCCGCAGGGATCGAGCGTTCGCGTCTGTTGCTGGACCCCGGCTTCGGCTTCGGCAAGTCCCTGCAAGACAATCTGCGTCTGTATCACCGCATGGCGCAGCTGCACGAATTCACCCTCCCGCTGCTGATCGGCACCTCTCGCAAGAGCATGATCGGCAATGCGCTCGGGCGCGCGGTAGAGGATAGACTGGCTGGCAATCTGGCGCTGACGGCACTTGCCGTCCGTGAAGGTGCCCGATTGCTACGCGTTCACGACGTGGCCCCGACTGTCGATGCTGTCGACATGACGTGGGCCGTGCTACAGGAAGGCACGATACGATGAGTCGACGTTATTTTGGTACGGATGGTATTCGCGGCACGGTCGGTGAATTCCCGATCACGCCAGACTTCATGCTCAAGCTGGGCTGGGCGGCCGGGCGTGTCTTTGCACGCCATGGCCGCGGCAAGGTACTGATCGGCAAGGACACGCGCATCTCGGGGTACATGTTCGAGTCGGCGCTGGAGTCCGGTCTTTCTGCCGCAGGCGTGGATGTCTCGCTGCTGGGGCCGATGCCGACACCGGGCATCGCCTATCTGACGCGGACCTTCCGCGCGGATGCCGGTATCGTGATCTCGGCCTCGCACAATGCCTATCCGGACAATGGCATCAAGTTCTTCTCCGCGGCCGGCACCAAGCTGGATGATGCGCTGGAAGCCGAGATCGAGGCCGAGCTGGATCGCGATATCGAGATCGTCGGGCCGGATAGCCTCGGCAAGGCCTCGCGCATCCAGGATGCCGCCGGCCGTTACATTGAATTCTGCAAGTCCACCCTGCCGGGCCGTCTGGGCCTGCATGGCATGAAAGTGGTGCTGGATTGCGCGCATGGCGCGACCTACCACATCGCGCCGAATGTCTTCCGTGAGCTGGGCGCCAAGGTCAGCGTCATCGGTGGCGAACCGGATGGTCTGAACATCAACCAGGATGTCGGCTCCACCAACCCGCAGGCACTGCGTGCGGCCGTGATCGAGCAGGGCGCCGATCTTGGCGTGGCCTTCGATGGCGACGGGGACCGTCTGATCCTGGTCGATGCCGATGGCCGGGTCATCGATGGCGATGACATCCTCTACATGATCGCGCGGGATCGTCACGAGCGTGGGGTGCTGGGGGGCGGTGTCGTCGGCACGCTGATGTCCAACTTCGGTCTGGCGGCAGCGCTGGAAGGTCTGGGAATTCCCTTCGAGCGTGCCAAGGTCGGTGATCGCTACGTCATCGAGCGTCTGGAAGCCAATGGCTGGCAGTTGGGGGGGGAATCCTCCGGTCACATCGTCTGCAGCCATATCCAGAGCACCGGGGATGGCATTGTCTCCGCGCTGCAGGTGCTGGCGATCATGGCGCGTGAGGAATGTTCTCTCAGTGAGTTGCTGGTCGGTTTCGAGAAGGCGCCGCAGGCGTTGATCAACGTACGTCTGACTCCGGGCTGTGACAACCAGGCGCTGATGGCGGCGGATGCCGTCCAGGCCGCGGTAGCGGAAGTGGAAGAGACGCTGGGCAGCGAAGGTCGCGTGCTGTTGCGTCCCAGTGGTACCGAGCCACTGATCCGTGTCATGGTCGAGGGGCGGCCGCACTTTGATGTGCAGGCACTGGCCCGTCAGATCGCCTCGGCGGTCGAGGCCAGCATGCAGGCCCGCTGATATCACCCGCGGTCATCAGAATCGACGACAGGCGCCCAGTGCGCCTGTCGTCGATTCTGAGCGTCATGAAAGGCCCGATCGAGCGTGCCTGCAGGGCTTGACAGTTCGCGATGAGGTTGTCAGTCAGGGGCCGCTCCATTACCATCTTCGCACTGCTCATAAGGGAGAAGCACATGCGTACACCGCTGATTGCCGGTAACTGGAAGATGAATGGCGATCTTGCCCTGATCGACGAGTTCGCCGACGCACTGGAGGCCGCAGCGCTGCCCCAGGGGGTTCAGGTGGCGTTGGCATTGCCTTTCCCTTATCTGAGCGCTGCGCGCGAGCGGCTGCCGGCGACGGTCCTGCTGGGCGCCCAGACGTTGAACCCGGCGGAATCAGGCGCCTTCACCGGTGAGGTGGCAGGCAGCATGCTCAAGGATGTGGGCATGACGCTGGTGCTGGTCGGGCACTCCGAGCGTCGCAGCCTGTATGGCGAGGACGATGCTGCCGTGCTTGCACGAGTCAATGCGGCTCTCGCGTCAGGCCTCTCGCCGGTGCTGTGCATCGGTGAGACGCTGGAAGAGCGTGAAGCCGGTGAGTCGGAGCGTGTCGTGCTGGGTCAGCTGGAGGCCGTGTTCTCCGAGCTGTCCGCTGAGGCGCGTACCCGTCTTGTCGTGGCCTATGAGCCGGTCTGGGCGATCGGTACCGGCCGCACGGCATCGCCTGAGCAGGCGCAAGCCATGCACGCCGCTATCCGTGCACGCCTGGGCGAGTGGTCCGCGTCTCTCGCGGATGCCATGCAATTGCTGTACGGCGGTAGCATGAAAGCTGCCAATGCCGCCGAGCTGCTCGCGCAGCCGGATATCGACGGCGGCCTGGTGGGAGGTGCTTCTCTCCAGGTCGACGAATTCCTAGCCATTTGCCAGTCTGCAGGTTGAATCTCATGCAAGTAGCCGTTCTGATGGTCCATGTGGTACTCGCGGTCGCACTGATCGTGCTCGTCCTTCTCCAGCAGGGCAAGGGTGCCGAAGCTGGCGCTGCCTTCGGTGGTGGTGGTGCTTCCCAGACCGTTTTCGGGTCCAGCGGTAGTGGCAACTTCCTCGCGCGCTTCACCGGCGTGCTGGCAGCAGGCTTCTTCGCGACGTCCCTGACCCTGGCCTGGTTCGCCTCCAATGCCAACCAGACCTCCGTGGAAGCGGGCATCCCGAATGCCACTGTGATCGAGCAGCAGAAAAATTCACTGCCATCACTTGACGACTCCAGTGAAAGTGTGGAGAATACGTCGCCAGTGCTCGAGGAAAGCGGCAACGCAGACCAACCAGTACTCTAAGGAATTCAAGGCATTATCGTTTGAATTCTTCCGGGTAACGTCTCAGGCGATACCCGCCCCCGTGCCGAAGTGGTGGAATTGGTAGACACGCTATCTTGAGGGGGTAGTGACCTTATGGTCGTGGGGGTTCAAGTCCCCCCTTCGGCACCATCCTGTTAGATCGATTGGCAGTCTGGACGCAACTCTGCCACCTTTGAAAGACGTCATTCCTTGACCTCCTTTTACGGTGACATTACCATCGTCCGACTATTGTTGCGGGGTGGAGCAGTCTGGTAGCTCGTCGGGCTCATAACCCGAAGGTCATCGGTTCAAATCCGGTCCCCGCTACCAAGTTTCTTGAAAGGCCCCTTCCTATGAAGGGGCTTTTTGTTAGCACCAGTGCCAATCAGCCACCTAGCTCTCCTCTCTACTCCCGGTCAGGTGCCTGATGCAACTGCTGTAGGAGCCTCGTCTGTGTCAACCAAGGACGCTACGCTTAAAGCGCTTATCGATCCCGTCGTTTCTGCTCTGGGCTTCGAGCTCTGGGGTATCGACTATCTCTCCCAAGGCAAGCAGTCCCGTCTGGTGATCTATATCGACCATTCCGATGGCATTTCCGTGGATGACTGCGCAAGCGTCAGTCGTCAGGTCGGTGCCGTGCTGGATGTCGAGGACCCCATCACGGGCCAGTTCCAGCTTGAAGTTTCATCCCCAGGCATGGATCGTCCGCTGTTCACGCTTGATCAGTACGAGCGCTACATCGGTCATGTGGTGGCACTGCGACTGCGTCAGGCCTTCGATGGCCAGCGCAAGTACCAGGGGCTGGTGACTGGCACCGAAGACGGTGATGTCGTGATCCGGGTCGACGAAGAAGAATACTGCTTTCCGATCGAAAGCATCGACCAGGCACGCATTGTGCCGCAGTTCAAATAACTGACGTTGTCGGCACATTGCTCGCTTGGCGAGCTCGAGTCGATGCGCAAGGACAGGTTTCTGGCGAGGCAAAGTCATGAGCAAAGAGATTCTGCTGGTCGTTGACGCCATCTCCAATGAGAAGGGCGTCCCGCGGGATGTGATTTTCGAGGCCGTCGAGGCGGCACTGGCTTCGGCTTCACGCAAGCGTTTCGATCAGGAAGAGGCGGATATCCGCGTCAAGATCGATCGTGTCACCGGTGATTATGCGACCTTCCGTCGCTGGACCGTCGTGGAAGACGACGAGTTCGAGACGCCGGACTACGAGATCAAGGCCAGCATCGCCGAACAGCGCGAAGAGCCGCTGGCGCTGGGCGCCGTGGTCGAGCAGCAGATCGAGTCCGAAGCCTTCGGTCGTATCGCTGCCCAGACGGCCAAGCAGGTCATCGTGCAGAAGGTGCGCGAAGCCGAGCGTGCAGAAGTCGTTCGCCTGTACGCGGAGCGTGAAGGCGAGCTGGTCGCGGGGATCGTCAAGAAAACGACACGTGACGGCCTGATCATCGACCTGGGCGACAACGCCGAAGGCTTCCTGCCGCGCGGCGAGATGATCCATGGCGAGCGTTACCGCTTGAACGAGCGAGTACGCGCATTGCTCTGGAAGGTTGATACCGAGGCGCGTGGATCCCAGTTGATACTCTCGCGGACGCGTCCGGAGCTGATCATCGAACTGTTCAAGATCGAGGTGCCGGAAATCGCCGAGCAGCTGATCGAGATCAAGGGCGCGGCTCGCGATCCGGGCTCGCGGGCCAAGATTGCGGTCAAGAGCAATGACAAGCGCATCGACCCGATCGGTGCCTGTGTCGGCATGCGCGGCTCGCGTGTGCAGGCCGTGTCAAACGAACTGCGTAATGAACGCGTGGATATCATCCTGTGGGATGACAATCCTGCCCAGTTGGTCATCAACGCCATGGCACCGGCCGATGTCGGCTCCATTCTGGTCGACGAAGACACCCATTCCATGGATGTCGCTGTCGCCGCGGACAATCTGGCACAGGCCATTGGTCGTAGCGGTCAGAACGTGCGCCTGGCCAGTGAGCTGACAGGTTGGTCGCTCAATGTCATGACCGAGGCGGAAGCCGAGGGCAAGCGCGAGCAGGAAATCGACAGCTTTGTCGAATATTTCATCACTCATCTCGAGATTGAAGAGGATCTAGCCCGTGTCCTGGTGGACGAGGGCTTCACCTCACTCGAGGAAATCGCCTATGTCCCGCTCGAGGAAATGCTCGAGGTCGAGGGCTTTGACCAGGATCTGGTCGAGGAGCTGCGCGCTCGGGCCAAGGATGAACTGCTGAATCTCGCCATCGCCACTGAAGAGCAGCTGGACGGCGCACAGCCGGCCGAAGATCTGCTTAACATGGAAGGCATGGAGAGTCATCTGGCATACATCCTGGCCAGCAAGGGTATCGTCACCATGGAAGACCTTGCCGAGCAGGCCATCGATGATCTGAAAGACATCGAAGGCGTCGACGAAGAGCGAGCAGCGGCGTTGATCATGACCGCCCGCGCGCCCTGGTTCGCAAGCGAACAGTAACTAGGTCACGGGCTCAGGAGGGTCGTACATGTCAGAAATGACAGTCAAAGAATTCGCCAAGAAGGTGGGCCGCGAGTCAGCCCGCCTACTGGAACAGATGCACGAAGCTGGTTTGAAGCACAAGTCAGAGAACGACGCCGTGTCCGAGGTCGACAAGCAGAAGCTGCTTGACCACCTCACCAAGAGCCACGGCGGTGGTGCTGCCCCGGCAGCGCCGAAGAACCGCATTACCCTGACCCGCAAGACCAAGTCACGCATCAACACTGGCGGCGGTCGCGGCAAGTCCATCGAGGTGCAGGTCCGCAAGAAGCGTACCTACGTCAAGGATGGTGAAGAGCAGGCTGCAGATGCGCCGGCGACTGAGGCACAGGCTGCCAAGGCGCCTGCCGCCGAGAAGCCGGCTGCTGCCCCGCAGCGTGATGAGCGTCGTGGCAACGACAACCGTCGCGAAGAGCGTCCGCGTCAGAGTGCTCCGGCCGCTGCCGCTGCACCGGTCGCGGATGCTGCGCCGGAAGTCAATGCGCCGCCGAAGGAGCCGCGTGGTGATGCACCGCGTCGCGCCAAGGCTGCGCCGCGTGATGAATCACGTGATCGCCGTGAGGCCCGTGAAGATCGCAGCGAGCGCAAGCGTGGCGGGGCCAAGAAGGTCAAGCGCGCAGAGCGTCGCGGCGGTCGTCGTGGTGGTCGCGATACCAATCGCCAGCCGCCGAAGCCGGTCCAGACCTTCGTGCGTGAAGTCTCCATCCCCGAGTCCATCTCGGTGGCAGACCTCGCCGACAAGATGGCCGTCAAGGCGTCTGAAGTGATCAAGGCCATGTTCAACATGGGCGCTGCGGTCACCATCAACCAGACGATCGATCAGGAAACCGCGACCATCGTGGTCGAGGAAATGGGTCACACGCCCAAGCTGATCAAGGATGACGCGCTCGAGACAGCCGTTCTCGAGGGTATCTCCTACGAGGGTGAGCAGATCACTCGCGCGCCGGTCGTCACTGTCATGGGTCACGTTGACCACGGCAAGACCTCGCTGCTGGATTACATCCGCCGTACCAAGGTGGCCACAGGTGAAGCGGGTGGTATCACCCAGCACATCGGTGCCTACCACGTCGAGCACGACAACGGCGATGTGACCTTCCTGGATACTCCGGGCCACGCGGCGTTCACCGCCATGCGTGCTCGTGGTGCCAAGGCGACTGACGTGGTCATCCTGGTGGTGGCTGCCGATGACGGCGTGATGCCGCAGACCATCGAGGCTGTCGAGCACTCCAAGGCCGCGGGTGTCCCGCTGGTCGTGGCAGTGAACAAGATCGACAAGGAAGGCGCTGATCCGGACCGCGTGAAGAATGAGCTGTCCCAGCACGGCGTCATCTCCGAGGAATGGGGTGGTGATACCCAGTTCGTCCACGTTTCCGCCAAGACTGGCGAAAACATCGACGCGCTGCTGGAAGCCGTCCTGCTGGTCTCCGAAGTGCTCGAGCTTCAGGCCGTGCCGTCCGCGCCGGGTAAAGGCGTCGTGGTCGAGTCGCGTCTCGACAAGGGCCGTGGCCCGGTCGCGACCGTGCTGGTCCAGAACGGTACCCTGAAGAAGGGCGACATCGTCCTCGCTGGCCTGCACTACGGCCGCGTGCGTGCGCTGATCAACGAAGTCGGCAAGCAGGTCGATTCCGCGGGTCCGGCCATGCCGGTCGAGATCCAGGGCCTGGGTGGCACGCCGGAAGCCGGTGAAGAGTTCACCGTGGTCCCGGACGAGAAGAAGGCGCGTGAAGTCGCCAACTTCCGCCAGGGCAAGTACCGCGAGGTGCGTCTGGCGCGTCAGCAGAAGGCCAAGCTGGAGAACATGTTCTCCCAGATGGGTCAGGAAGAAGTCGCCAAGGTCAACGTCGTCCTCAAGGCCGACGTGCAGGGGTCTCTGGAAGCCATCCGTGGCGCTCTGGAAGAGCTCTCCACCGACGAAGTCAAGGTGGCCGTGGTCTCTTCCGGCGTCGGCGGCATCACCGGCACCGATGCCAACCTGGCACTCGCTTCCGAAGCGATCCTGGTCGGCTTCAACGTCCGTGCTGACGCTTCCGCCCGTGAGATCGTCGAGCGTGAAGGCCTGGATCTGCGCTACTACAGCGTCATCTACCAGCTGATCGACGAGGTCAAGCTGGCCATGAGCGGCATGCTGGCACCGGAATTCCGCGAGCAGATCGTGGGTGTGGCCGAAGTGCGCGATGTCTTCAAGGCACCGAAGATTGGCGCCATCGCCGGTTGTATGGTCGTCGAAGGCACCATGTACCGCTCCAAGCGCATCCGCGTGCTGCGTGACAACGTGGTCATCTACGAAGGCGAGCTGGAATCCCTGCGTCGCTTCAAGGATGACGTCAACGAAGTCCGCAACGGCATGGAATGTGGTATCGGCGTCAAGAACTACAACGACGTGCAGGTGGGCGACAAGATCGAGGTGTTCGACCAGATTCAGGTCGAGCGTAGCCTCTGATAGCGCCCCTGCGAGGAGAGATCACGGATGCGTGAATACAGCCGTACTGACCGCGTGGCGGACCAGATCCAGCAGGAGCTCGCGCTGTTGATTCAGCGCGAGGTCAAGGACCCGCGCCTTGGCATGCTGACGGTCAGCGCCGCCAAGGTCAGCCGCGACCTGTCCTACTCCGATGTCTACGTGACCCTGCTGGGTGACGACAGTCCGGAACGCATCAAGGAAAATCTTGCCGTGCTCAAGCGCGCGGCAGGTTTCCTGCGCTCCCAGCTGGCGCGCACCATTCAGCTGCGTCACGTGCCGGAACTGCGCTTTCATTACGATGAGAGCGTCGTTCGTGGCCATCACCTGTCTTCACTGATCAATACGGCGGTCGCTGATGACCGCAAGCGCAGTGCAGAACGTGGTGATGATGACAGCGAAGACGGTGCCCCGGGCACCACGCCGGACGCCTGATGGGCCGTCGTCGTCGCGGCCTGCCGATTGACGGCGTACTGTTGCTGGACAAGCCCAAGGGCATGTCCAGCAACTACGCGCTTCAGAAGGCACGCCGCCTCTACCAGGCACAGAAGGCAGGGCATACCGGCACGCTCGATCCGATGGCAACCGGCTTGCTGCCGGTCTGCTTCGGTGAGGCCACCAAGTTCTCCTCGCATCTGCTCGAGGCGGACAAGGTCTATCGGGCACGGATCAAGTTTGGCCAGGTCACCGACACCGGTGATGCGGAAGGCGAGATACTGCGTGAGCGGGAGATTCCCGAGCTTGCGGAGTCCGAGCTGGAAGCGGTGCTGGACCGGTTCCGTGGCGAGATAGATCAGGTGCCGCCGATGTACTCCGCGCTCAAGCACCAGGGACGTCCGCTCTATGAGCTGGCGCGCCAGGGAATTGAAATCGAGCGTGCAGTCCGTCGCGTTACCATCTACAATATGGCGCTTCTTGCACGGCACTCCGATGGTATCGAGATCGAAGTGGCGGTCAGCAAGGGCACCTACATACGCAGTCTGGCCGAGGATATCGGCGAGGCGCTGGGCTGTGGAGCCCACCTCACGGCACTGCGTCGTCTCAAGACAGGCCCGTTCACGGGTGATGCCATGCTGGATTTCGAGCGCCTCGAGGCGCTGGCAGATCAGCAGGCACGTGAAGGCGTTCTGTTGCCTGTCGACATCCTGCTCGATCATCTTCCACGTCTCGACATCACTGCCGAGATGGCTCGGAAGATATTGCGTGGTCAACAGGCTGAAACGACGACAGGGTCGCTGGAAGTGGACTCCCTGGCTCGTGTGTATCAGGACCAGCAGTTGCTCGGGCTGGTCCGGATTGCGGCGGAGGGCATCATCGCTCCTCGCCGACTGCTCAGCTCCGCTGTCGAGGCGGCGGCTGGGTGAGCTGATTGCGGCCTGGCCGCAAGCCGCATGAAGACTGCAAATATGCGTGGTCTTCGACATTTCTTATCTACCAAGCATATTGCTTACTGGAGAGACAGATGGCACTTACCGCTGAGAAGAAGGCTGAGATCGTTAGCGAATTCGGCCGTGGCGAGAACGACACCGGTTCCCCGGAAGTTCAGGTTGCACTGCTGAGCGCCAACATTGATGGCCTGCAGGGCCACTTCAAGGCCAACAAGCAGGATCACCACTCCCGTCGTGGTCTGATCCGCATGGTCAACCAGCGCCGCAAGCTGCTTGACTACCTCAAGCGCAAGGATTTCGAGCGTTACACCGCTCTGATCCAGCGTCTGGGTCTGCGTCGCTAATCAGCGATGTTGCCGCCATGCATTCCGGTGCATGGCGGGCCCCCGGTGGGCACAGGAAAACCGACACTGCCTGCGGGCGGTGTCGGTTTTTTTGTGCCTGATACCGTGGGGAGAAGCGGGCGGGCAATCGCCTCCCGATCCGGCTGCAGCCCGCATGCTGCGTGAGACTCACTCGCTTTTCATTGTCTGCGCCGCGCATTACCATGAGCGCCGGACATCGACGACATCAGACTAAAGGACATGCGCCGTGAACCCGGTTACGCACAGCTTCCAGTACGGTAATGACACCATCACGCTCGAGACCGGTCGCATCGCGCGTCAGGCCACCGGCAGCGTGATGGTGACCATGGGCAATACCTCGGTGTTGTGCACGGTAGTGGCCAGCAAGTCCGCCAAGCCTGGACAGTCCTTCTTCCCGTTGTCGGTGCATTATCAGGAGCGCTCCTACGCGGTCGGCCGCATCCCCGGCAGTTTCTTCAAGCGTGAAGGGCGCCCGACGGAAAAGGAAACGCTGATCTCACGGCTGATTGATCGTCCGATCCGACCGCTGTTCCCGAAAGGCTTCATGAATGAGGTGCAGGTGGTCTGCACGGTGATGTCGGCAGAGCGCAATGTCGATCCGGATATCGCGGCGCTCATCGGTACCTCGGCGGCGCTCAGCATCTCGGGTGTGCCCTTTGCCGGCCCCGTGGGAGCGGCGCGTGTCGGCTTCAGTGAGCAGCGGGGCTACTTCCTGAATCCCGGCTACAGCGAGCTTGCCCACTCCGAGCTGGACATGGTGGTGGCAGGTACCGAGCAGGCAGTGCTGATGGTCGAGTCCCAGGCGCAGGAACTCCTGGAAGACGAGATGCTGGGCGCGGTGCTCTACGGTCATCATGAGATGCAGAAGGTGATCACGGCGATCGAGATGTTTGCTGCCAAGGTCAATCGTCCCCAGTGGTCCTGGGTCGCCCAGACGCACGATAGCGTGTTGATGGAGGCGCTGGCGCGTGAGGTGGGCGAGGAGATCGGTGAGGCCTACCGTCTGCATGACAAGATGGAGCGTCAGGATGCGCTGGCATCACTCAAGGCTCGGGCGATTCAGGCGCTGGAGACGGAAGGGGATGCACGCTTCGAGGCAAGTGCGGTGGCCAGTGCCTTCGCTGCACTGGAGAAGCGCATCGTCCGTCAGCGCGTGATTGCCGGTGAGCCGCGCATCGATGGTCGTGATGCACGCACCGTGCGTCCGCTGGACATCGCTGTTGGCGTCCTGCCCAAGGCCCACGGCTCTGCGCTGTTCACGCGCGGCGAGACACAGGCCATGGTGACGGCAACATTGGGCACCACACGTGACGCCCAGCTGGTGGAGGGACTGTCAGGTGAGAAGCATGATCGCTTCATGCTGCACTACAACTTCCCGCCTTACTGTGTCGGCGAGACGGGCTTCATCGGTTCTCCCAAGCGTCGCGAGATCGGTCATGGGCGTCTGGCGCGACGTGGGATCGAGTCGATGTTGCCTACCGTCGAGGACTTCCCCTACGCGATCCGTGTCGTCTCCGAGATCACCGAGTCCAATGGTTCAAGTTCCATGGCGTCCGTGTGTGGTGCGTCGCTGGCATTGATGGATGCCGGGGTACCGCTCAAGGCGCCGGTGGCGGGGATTGCCATGGGGCTGGTCAAGGACGCCGACGGCGTGGCCGTGCTGACCGATATTCTCGGGGATGAAGACCACCTGGGGGATATGGACTTCAAGGTCGCGGGGACGGCAGAGGGCGTCACGGCATTGCAGATGGACATCAAGATCGAGGGGATCGATGAGGCCATCATGGAGCAGGCGCTGGAGCAGGCCCTTGAGGCGCGCCTGACCATTCTCGAGCAGATGAACGCTGTCTTGAAGGGTAGCCGCGAAGAGGTGTCCGACAACGCCCCGGCGATGCTGTCGCTGAAGATCGCGCCGAACAAGGTCCGTGACGTGATCGGCAAGGGTGGCTCGACCATTCGCAAGATCTGTGAAGAGACCGGTGCCAATGTCGATCTCGACGATGACGGCAGCGTGCGTATCTATGCCGAGCACAAGGCCCAGGCCCAGGCGGCCGCTCACTATGTCGAGGGCATCATCGCCGAGGCGGAGATCGGCAAGCTGTACGCCGGCAAGGTCGCTCGCATCGCCGATTTCGGGGCCTTCATCACCTTCATGCCGGGCACCGATGGCCTGCTGCATATCTCCCAGATCGTCGAGGAGCGCGTCAATGACGTGCGCGATTATCTCAATGAAGGCGATGAGGTCGTGGTCAAGGTGCTCGACATCGACAACCGCAATCGCGTCAAGCTGTCGCTGAAGGAGATCAGCGAGGAAGAGAAGGCGGCTTTCGTGGCACGCCAGGCAGCCGAGAAGCTCACTGAGGCGGCAGACGGCCAGTAAGGCCGCCATCGCCCTCAGCCCAATGAAAAGCCCCCGCCAGCAGGACTGGCGGGGGCTTTCTTGTCTCCTGGTGCCCGTGATCGCGGGGGCAGCGGGAGATCATCCGTGAGCGATCAGCTGCGCTCGATGGCCAGTGCGACACCCTGGCCGCCGCCGATGCACAGGGTCGCCAGACCCTTCTTGGCATCGCGGGCGATCATCTCGTGTACCAGCGTGACCAGTACACGGCAGCCGGATGCCCCGATCGGGTGGCCCAGCGCGATGGCACCGCCATTGACGTTGACCTTGTCGACATCCCAGCCCAGCTCCTTGTTGACGGAGAGCGCCTGGGCGGCGAAGGCTTCGTTGGCTTCGACGAGATCGAGATCTTCCAGGCTCCAGCCGGCCTTCTTGAGGCACAGGCGGGTGGCGGGAGCCGGCCCGATGCCCATGATCTTCGGGTCGACACCGGCGTTGGAGTACGCCTTGATGGTCGCCAGCGGCGTCAGGCCAAGTTCGCGGGCCTTGTCGGCGGAACATAGCATGACCACGGCGGCACCATCATTGAGCGCCGAGGCGTTGCCTGCGGTGACGGTACCATCCTTCTTGAAGGCTGGACGCATGCCGGCAAGTTTCTCGGCAGTGGTGCCGGCACGCGGGTTCTCGTCGGTGTCGAAGACGACCGGGTCGCCCTTGCGCTGCGGAATCTCGACTGGAACGATCTGGCTCTTGAAGCGGCCCGCCTCGATGGCCTCGCAGGCCTTCTGCTGGGATGCGGCAGCGAAGGCATCCTGCGCTTCGCGGGTGATCTCGTACTTCTCTGCCAGGTTCTCGGCGGTGATGCCCATGTGGATATCATTGAAGGCATCCCAAAGTCCGTCGTGGACCATGGTGTCGATCGCCTTCCAGTCGCCCATGCGCTTGCCATTGCGGGAGTTGGGCAGCACATGAGGAGACAGTGACATGTTCTCCTGACCGCCGGCCAGAATCAGCTGGGCATCGCCACAGCGGATGGCCTGGGTGGCCAGATGCAGTGCCTTCAGGCCAGAGCCACAGACCTTGTTGATGGTCATCGCTGGCACGCCTTCCGGCAAGCCTGCCTTGATGACGGTCTGACGAGCCGGATTCTGGCCGCAGCCTGCCGTCAGCACCTGGCCGAGCAGAACTTCGTCGACCTGATCACCGCTCACCCCTGTGCTGGCGAGGATATCCTTGATGACATGTGCCCCGAGGTCAGCGGCGGAAATGCCGGCGAGGCTGCCACCGAAGGCACCTACGGCGGTACGACGAGCTGCTACGATCACCACATCTTGCATCTGAACGCTCCTGTTCTCTCGCGAGACTGTCTGAGTCAAAGACGCTGCGCCCTGCACTGTCGAATCGGGTAGAGGGCTTGCAGCCTTGCTGATGCGAGATTCCAGCATAAGGCAGTGTTGTGCAATGCGGCAATCGTCAAAGCGTCGTGGGTCTGTCAGCCATTTGCCATACGTGCTCCGGGGGGCGCCCCTTTGCGTGGCCATCAACGACGACGCCAGCTCCGCTTTCGCGGGGCTGGCGTCGTCGTTGCGTGTTTCATTGCCGTGGGAGGACGGCGATCAGGCCATCTGCACCGGAATGGCGTTGGCCGTGTGGCTGACCTCATTGCCTTCCATTAGATAGACCATGGAGGGCTTGTGGGCCTCCAGCTCGCTCTCGGCATAGTTGGCGAAGGCGCAGATGATCACGCGGTCACCGACGTCGGCCTGGTGGGCCGCGGCACCATTCACCGAGATGATCTTCGAACCTTCTTCACCGCGGATGGCATAGGTGGTGAAACGCTTGCCATTGTCCACGTTGTAGATCTGGATCTGTTCGTACTCACGGATGCCTGCCATGTCGAGCAGGTCACCATCGATGGCGCAGGAGCCTTCGTAATTGAGAACGGCATGGGTCACGCGGGCCATGTGCAGCTTGGCCTTGAGCATGATGGCTTGCATCGGGATATCTCCGGTTGAGCGCCGCCGGGCGCAGGAGGCCTTGATGACCGGAACGCGGGACACGGTCGTGAAGGCAGGGCGGCGCAGTCTATTCAGGCATCAGGCCACCGGCAAGGCGACCTTCAGGTTATCGAGCAGACGGGTACGTCCCAGGTGTGCCGCGACCAGAATCACGGCATCACGGGTGTCGTCCTGCACCGGGCCCAGGTCCTCGGCGCGGCGCAGTTCGAGATAGTCCGGCTTGAAGCCGCACTCGCTGATGGCGGCCAGCGCGACGCGCAGGGCCTCGGCAGGCGCGGTGCCACTTTCGAGGCTGTCCTTGAGCGCATTCAGGCATTGCGCAAGGCGAGGGGCGATGGCGCGTTCTTCGGCGCTCAGGTAGCCGTTGCGCGAGGAGAGTGCCAGACCATCCTCGGCACGCACGATGGGCACGCCGAGGATCTCGATCCCGAAGTGCAGATCACGATTGAGCTTGCGGATCACCGCCAGCTGCTGGAAATCCTTCTCGCCGAAACAGGCGACATCGGGACGCACCAGATGGAACAGGATGCTGACGACGGTGGCCACGCCATCGAAGTGTCCCGGTCGGTTGCCGCCGCACAGGCCTTCGGAGACCCCCGGGACCTGCACGTTGCACAGTCCGGTGCGCCCTTCGGGGTACAGCTCCGCTGTCGACGGGGCGAACAGCAGATCACAGCCCTCTGCGGTCAATGCGTTCTGGTCATCGACAAGCGTGCGCGGGTAGCTGTCGAGGTCTTCGCCCGGCCCGAACTGCAGCGGGTTGACGAAGATGCTGGCGACGACGAAGTCCGCCTGTCGGCGTGCCGCGCGCACCAGGGACAGATGGCCTGCATGCAGATTGCCCATGGTGGGCACCAGCGCGATGCGCAGGCCCTTGCGGCGCACCTCGGCCAGGCGCTCGCGCAGGGCGCTGATGTGAGTGAGGGTCTCCATCAGAAGGTGTGCTCCGTTGCCGGGAAGCTGCGTTCCTTGACGGCCCGATGATAGGCAGCGAAGGCGTCCTGCACGCTGCTGGCCTCAGCCATGAAGTTCTTGACGAAGCGCGGCTTGCGGCCCGGTGTCAGGTCGAGCATGTCATGCATGACCAGAATCTGGCCGTCCACCTCGACGCCTGCGCCGATACCGATCACCGGCACCTCGACCGCATCACGAATGCGTGCGGCGAGCTCGGCAGGCACGCACTCGAGCAGAATGATCGCGGCACCGGCGGCTTCAAGCGTGCGGGCGTCGGCGATCATCTGCGTGGCACGCGCTTCCTCGCGGCCCTGCACCTTGTAGCCTCCGAAGGCATGGACATGCTGCGGCGTCAGGCCCATGTGCACGCAGACCGGCACGCCACGCTGGACGAGGGCCGTGACGGCCTCGGCGAGCCAGGCTTCGCCTTCCACCTTCACCATCTCGGCACCGGCACGCATCAGACGTGCGGCATGGTCGAGAAGTATCTCGGTGCTGGCATTGCTCATGAAGGGAAGATCAGCCATGACCAGGCTGCCCTGCTTGCCACGCGCGACGGCCGCGGTGTGGTAGCAGATGTCATCGATGGTGACCGGCAGGGTGCTGGTGTGGCCTTGCAGGACCATGCCGAGGGAATCGCCGACCAGCAGTACTTCAATGCCGGCTTCTCCAGCGAGGTGGGCGAAGGTTGCGTCGTAGGCAGTGAGGCAACTGAACGTCTCACCGTCGGCCTTGAGGCGGCGCAGGGTGCTCAGGGTGACGTTTTTCATCAGGAAGCGTACTCGTTGCGGCGCGTGTGCCTTGTCGTGTCCGTGGCGTCGGACGGACGACGTGGCCAGGATCGTCGCAGGCGGGGAGCCATGTGCGCGACCTGACAGGACGAGCCGGTGTTACCAGAAAGTGTTACCGAGCCACGATCAGTGGGCGCATCGGTAACAATGTGGCGAAACTCTACTCCCGAGGCCCGAGGGGGAGCAAGTCATCTCCTTCAACCCGCTGTGCCAGCGTCTCCAGGTCATCTTCGCTCAGGGTGGAAACGCGTACGGGGCCCAGCAGGTCCGCCAGTGGACGCAGCACGAAACCTCGTGTGAGCATCTCGGGGTGCGGCACTGACAGGCGCGAGGTAGTGATGGAGCGATCATCGAACAGTAGAAGGTCCAGATCCAGGGTGCGAGGCCCCCAGTGGCGCAATCGTACGCGACGGTGCTGCTGTTCGAGTGCCTGCAGTTGATCCAGCAGCGCCAGGGGGGAGAGGCGTGTGGTGAGCTCGGCGACGGCATTGACGAAGTCAGGTTGATCCTGAGGCCCGACCGGCTTGCTGGCATACAGGCGCGAGTGGCGCGTGCAGCGGGTCAGCGGCAGGCGGTCCAGCGCCTCAAGTGCGCGCTCGAGTTGAGCGCGCGGATCGTCAAGATTGGCACCGAGGCCGATCAAGGCTGTCGAAGTCATGCGAGGTTCCTGCGTCGGCACGTCAGTGCTCAGCCTTGTCCACGACCATTGCGACGGCGCTTGCCGCGACGTTTGGTGCCCGCGGGCTTGCTGCCTGCCGGCCCCTCATCGGACACGCCTTCGATCATGGCGACCTGAGCACGGGAATCGACTTCCTGGAAGTCGGTCCACCACTTGCCCAGTCCCGGCTTCACTTCGCCGGCGAATTCCCGCAGCAGCAGGAAGTCATAGGCGGCGCGGAAGCGTGGATGCTCGCGGGTCTGGAAGGCGCGCTTGCCACGGCGACGCGGCAGCTTGGCCTGCATGTCCCAGATCTCGCGCATCGGGATGCTGAAGCGCTTCGGAATCGAGGTGTGGTTGAGCTGACGGGCGATCGCCTGCTGAGCCGCCTGGTGGGCGGCCGGGATGTCCGGCATGCCACTGGCGACCAGCTGGTCGGTGCGTGCCTTGACGCCAGGCCACAGCAGCGCAGCGTAGAGGAAGGCCGGCGTGACCGGTTTGTCGTCACGGATACGATCATCCGTGCTCGCCAGCGCCTTCTCGATCAGCGGCATGGACCAGTGATAGTGCGCGAAGCTCTCTTCCGTTTCCGGGAACAGCATCTGGAATAGACCGAACTCACGTAACAGGTGGAACGTTTCCAGAGCGTAGCCGGACATGAACAGCTTCAGCACTTCCTCGAACATGCGTGCCGGCGGAATCTGCAGCAGCAGCGGTGCCAGCTCGTACATCGGTTCGGCGGTGGCTTCCTCGATGTCGAAGTCCAGCTTGCCGGCGAAGCGGACCGCCCGCAGCATGCGGACCGGGTCTTCGCGATAGCGCGTTTCCGGGTCACCGATCAGGCGGATCATGCGCGCTTCGATGTCACGCACGCCATGCGCCCAGTCGTGGATCGTGAAGTCGGACACGTCGTAGTAGAGGGCGTTGATCGTGAAGTCGCGGCGCAGCGCGTCCTCCTCGATGGAGCCCCAGACGTTGTCGCGCAGCAGCATGCCATCTTCCGACTGCTGGGTATGCTGGCTCGGCGTGCTGTCGGCAGGCTTGCCACGGAAGGTGGTGACCTCGATCACCTCACGGCCGAAGCGTACATGCACGATGCGGAAGCGTCGGCCAATGATGCGTGCGTTGCGGAACAGCTCGCGGACCTGTTCCGGCGTGGCGTTGGTCGCCACGTCGAAGTCCTTCGGGCGCTCGCCGAGCAGGGCATCGCGGATGCAGCCACCGACCAGATAGGCCTGATAGCCGCCGCTCTGCAGGCGATAGAGCACCTTCAGCGCGTTTTCGCTGAGCTGGCGGCGGGACACGGGATGCTCATCCCGCGGTATCACACGCAGGCTGGGCAGGGTGGCCTCGGGCGCGTCAGTTGCATTGAAAAGCGTCTTCAAGCGGTCACCGGGGCGTTGGAGAAAGCGGGTAAATCCTTTGAACATGCAGCGATTCGACTCGTGCGTAGCAGGCCGCCCAGTGTAGCGGAGGGCAGATACCTTGGCAAAGCGCCGGTCTGCCACTGATGGGCCGAGACTGCACTTCAAGGTGCCTGATGAGGGAAGAAATGCCTCTCGGGCAAGGAAAAAGGGAGACCGATTTCTCGGTCTCCCTTTCAGGTAGAGTACACGCATCCTTGAGCAGATGTTCTTTTTCGTGAAGGCGCATCGCCTTGAATACGCACCACAGTCGCCAATCACGCAGACAGATGAAGCTATTGTTGTTATCTGACCGTCTGTTCAGTGACCATCTCGTATTCAAAACAATCTTCCATTCACCGACGGCTGAATAGCCTCCCCCCGCGAGTTGTTGTTGGGTCGGGGGTGATCCGGGGTCGAGTATCTTGTTGTTGTTGGCACTCGAGGCCGGATTCGTCGCGTCCTGGTCAGTAGATTCCGGACTGCCGATATCTTGTTGTTGTTGGTTCGGCGGATGATGACGTGCGGCCGCTTGTTCTTGTTGTGGCTCCAGCATCCGGCCATGAATCTCGGCCGTGCTTGCCTGTCATCATCAATGTCACTCGCTCGACGAATCTTGTTGTTGTTGGTGTCGAGGGTTTTCGAAGCCTTGCGCAATCTTGTTGTTGTTGGACGCGCTTCGTATTTCCGGTTGTTCTTTTTCTTGACCGTGTTATTGCATCGGATGTGCCACAGCTTAAAAAAAACACGTAATTCAGTCATTTAGACATAGGTCGCTGAGACGTGAGGCGTAGGTGAGGCTGAGGTGTTACCTGACGTGGCCATTACCGCGCTGGATGGGGGCACTGTTTGGGGTCGATGGTAACAATTGGTGCGAAGGTCTAACGGAGTGACTCGCAAGCTAATGATTGGGAAGTGTTTTCCGGCATGGATTCGGCACTAAAGTCTAGCGAGGCCGGCAGGCAGCCTGCCGAGTCCTGAAGGGTTTGAGTGTTGATGTCTCGAAGACGGCCAGGTGAGTCGTGGAGGCGAGCACCCGCTTGGTGCAATACGGAAGGGGAGCCCGCAGGTCGGCTGGTGATCGTCAGCCTGCCCATGCGCCTGCTTGAGGGAGACATGTGCTGATGATGCCTCAGGACGTCGCGCTGCCACGGCGTGCCTTCTTGCGCGGGATACCCAGCCGCTGACGGCGCTCCCACAGATTCTTGCGGCTGATGCCGAGTCGACGGGCTAGCTCCGTTTCGCTCATGTGGTCCTGATGTTCGAGAACGAAATGCTGGAAGTAGTCCTCGAGAGACAGGTCCTCCTCTTCCGGTGTCGGGGGGGCGAGGGGAGGCGCGGGTCGAGGGGGGGCGGTCTCCCGTGCCGGAGAGGCACCTTCAGCCTGCGGACGCGGTGCTGAGGTGACGGGAGGCGGCTGGTGGGCGAGGGGCTCCTGTGGACGGCCGTCAGCAGTATCGCTTCGCAGGACATGCTCGGCGCGCAGGCCCAGGTCTTCCGGGGCGATGATCCGACGGTCTGCCAGGATCACGCCGCGCTCCAGGGCATTCTCGAGCTCGCGCACATTGCCGGGCCAGCCGTACTGATGGATTTCCTGGCGCGCACGCTGTGACAGCCGCATCCCCTCCCGGGCATGCCGGCGCGCGATGCCCTTCAGCAGGTGTTCGGCCAGCTCCAGCACGTCATCTCCCCGCTCACGCAGCGCAGGCAGGTCAATCTCCATGACGTTGAGGCGATAATAGAGATCCAGGCGGAATTCGCCGGTCGCGGAGAGGCGGTGCAGGTCACGGTGAGTGGCCGCGATCAGGCGGACATCTACATGGCGCGTCTCGATGGCACCGACGCGACGTATCTCACCCTCCTGAAGGACACGCAGCAGGCGAGCCTGAGCATCCAGCGGCAGTTCCCCGATCTCATCCAGGAACAGGGTGCCGCCATCCGCGGCTTCGATCAGGCCGGTGCGTGAATTCGTCGCGCCGGTGAAGGCGCCCTTTTCATGCCCGAACAGCTCGGATTCGATCAGGGTTTCCGGAATGGCGGCACAGTTGACGCAGATCAGCGGTGCCTGATGCCGTCCGCTCTGGCGATGGATCGCACGTGCGACCAGCTCCTTGCCGGTACCGGATTCGCCAAGTACCAGTACGGTGACATCCGCGGGGGCCACCTTGCGGATGCGGGTATAAACCTGCTGCATCGCACGGCAGTGGCCGATCATCTCGACCTGCGAGCCGGTGGCTCCGGAATGAGAGGAGGGGCGCGATGAGGGGGACGGCGCATCGTCATTGCGCGGCAAGGCCAGCGCCTCACGTACGCTGCGCGCGAAGGCCTCCTGATCGAAGGGTCTGGGCAGATAATCCGCGGCGCCGGCTTTCAGGCAGGCGATGGCGCCATGCAGGCTGGGGGGATCCGCCAGCAGGATCACCGGGGCAGGGTGGCTGGCCTCGAGAACGGGCTTGGCGTGTTCTCCGGCGAGCGCGACATCGCAGATGACCAGTGCAAACTCGCCGGGTTTCTGACGACAGGCGTCTTCAAGTCCATTGGCATGCACCACGCCGTGCCCGTCGCGCTCCAGCAGATGCTGAAGGGCAGTGCGTGTGGCACCTTCCTTTTCGATGATCAGAATCCGGGCCATGGAATGCTATCGCTCGCCTGATGGAGTGCGTGAAGAAATGAGATGGCGCTGATGCCTTGGCTATCTCGTACAAAGTCTCCCCTGTTCCCCGTGGGCTGGCAATCCGACAATCGTGGCTGGCCTGGTCGTCATGGAAATGGCGTGGCCATGCGCAGTGACTGGGCCGCGCCAACGTTCGCGAGCGACCAGCGTGGCGTGGCGTGCGCCAGTTGTTCCGCGGGGCTGGCAGTGGCCAGCTCGGCTGGCGGTGCCTGCCCGAGCAGCGTCAGCGTGTGATGCAGCAGTTGGCGAATGGCGACTTCATCGACCGGCAGGGCCGGGGCCAGGTTCTGCTTGGAGAGCTTTTGCCCATTGTCGGCGGTGATCAGTGGCAGGTGCGTCAGGCGCGGTGTGGGAAGACCAAGGGACGCCTGCAGGAGGCGTTGCCAAGGCGTGTTGTCGAGCAGGTCCAGGCCGCGTACGACGTCGGTGATTCCCTGTTCGGCATCATCCACCACCACGGCCAGCTGATAGGCCCACAGGCCATCGCGACGCTTGAGCACCACGTCGCCGAGTGCCGCCAGTTCCTGCTGGATCGGGCCTTGCAGGCGATCGTGCCAGCCGGCGATGGCACCGGCTCCACCGAAGCGCTCCGCCGCTCGCACGTCCAGACGCCAGGCGTGCTCGCCAGCGGGTGGCTCATCGCGATCGCGACACCAGCCCGGGTAGACCGCGAAGTCCCGCCACTGCTTGCGGGAGCAATCACAGGGATAGGCGATACCCGTGGCCTTGAGCTTCGCGAGCGCCTCGTCGTAGGCGGCATGGCGATCACTCTGATAGCGCACCGCGCCGTCCCAGTGCAGTCCGAAGGCCTCCAGCTGACGCAGGATGGTGTCGGCGCTGCCTACGGGGCAGCGTGGCGGGTCGATGTCCTCGATGCGCACCAGCCATTGGCCAGCGTGATGCCGGGCATCCAGGTAGCTGGCCACGGCCGCCAGCAGCGAACCGGCGTGCAGTGGGCCAGAGGGGGTCGGGGCAAAACGGCCACGGTAGGCGGTGGGCATCGGCAGGGCTCCAGCGTCCGTGATTGGGGGAATGTCTGGCTGTGCGGACCCCAACGCATACGGGCACCGCTCCAAGGAGGGTGCCCGTATGGGGGATGAGGTCGACGGCGGGCCGTCGGTTCACCGACAGCGGGGCTTAGCGGCCCAGCTGCTTTTCCTTCAGCTCGGCCAGTGTCTTGCAGTCGACACACTGGGTCGCGGTCGGGCGTGCTTCCAGTCGGCGGATACCGATCTCGACGCCACAGGCTTCGCAGAAGCCGTAATCGTCCTCATCGATGTTCTCGATGGTCTCGTTGATCTTCTTCAACAGCTTGCGCTCGCGGTCACGCGTTCTCAGTTCGAGACTGAAGCCCTCTTCCTGAGTGGCACGGTCTGCAGGGTCCGCGTAGTTGTTGGCATCTTCCTGCAGGTGACGCACGGTGCGATCAACCTCTTCCATCAGCTCCTGTTTCCAGTCCAGCAGGATTTGACGGAAGTGCGCTAGCTGCTTCTCGTTCATGTACTCTTCACCCGCTGCCGGCTCGTACGGGGTGAATTTCTTAAGCGCTTCCGGCTTGGTTTCAGCTACTGGCATGGGACCGCCTCATTCCGCAAGGTGACTTGGGCCGTCGACAGTCTGTTGCACTGCCTCCTTGGCCACGGCGAGGGGGCTGTCCTGACTGCTGCCCTCGCGAGAAGATCAGCTTATTTAGCGTAAAAATGACAAGTTTGCAACCGAACTCCGACGATAGTTTGTGCCGGCTCATGAACAGGCCTGTTCACGCAAACATGCATTTTCCTGTGAAAAGGGGGTGGGAATGGGCCTTGGCAGGTGCCTAGAATGAAGCTTCCGTCACGAGGAGTGCCATCATGCAGTTTGCCCGCCGTCTTGAATCCGTTGCCGCCTTTCGCGTGATGACGCTGCTGGAAGCCGCCCAGGCGCGAGAGGCTGCCGGGCATGATGTCATCCATCTGGAAGTGGGCGAACCCGACTTCCCGACCCCTGCGCCGGTGATCGCGGCCGGCCAGGCGGCATTGGCCGCCGGCCAGACTCGCTACACGCCCGCCTGTGGCCTGCCCGCGCTGCGCGACGCCATCGCGGCAGACTACCAGCGCCGTCACGGTGTCACGGTCTCGCCCTCGCGCATCATCGTCACGCCCGGCGCCTCTGGCGCTCTGCTGCTGGCCACCCTGCTGTGTGCCGAGCGCGGTGACAGCGTGCTGATGGCGGATCCGACCTACCCGTGCAATCGCCATTTCATGGGGCTGGTCGATGCCCAGCTCGACGTGGTGCCTGTCAGCGCCGAGAGCGGCTGGCAGCTGACCGCGGAGCTTGCCGATGAGGTCTGGCGCGAGAACACCCGTGCGGTGATGGTGGCATCTCCTTCCAATCCCACCGGGCACGTGTTGTCGCCACAGGAGCTGCAGGCGCTGGGGGAGCTGTGCAGAGCCCGAGACGCTCACCTGCTGGTCGATGAGATCTATCAGGGCCTGACCTATGGCGTGCCTGCACATACGGCGTTGGCGGAGTGTCCGGATGCCTTCGTGATCAACAGCTTCTCGAAATATTTCGGCATGACCGGCTGGCGACTGGGCTGGCTGGTGGCGCCGGAAGCGGCGGTCGAGCCGTTGTCGCGCCTGGCGCAGAATGTCTTCCTGGCTGCCTCCACCCCCGCGCAGCATGCGGCGCTGGCGGCCTTCACGCCGGAGTGCGAGGCCGAGCTCGAACGCCGTCGCCAGGTGCTGGAGGCGCGGCGCGGCGTGCTGCTGGCCGGACTCGAGCGTCTCGGGCTGGCACCGTCGGTTCCCCCGCAGGGCGCCTTCTACGTCTGGCTGGATATCTCGCACTTGAGTCATGACAGCGAGGCCTTCTGCCGTGTCTTGCTGGAGGAAGAGAACGTTGCCATCACGCCGGGGACCGATTTCGCGCTGGCAGATGGACGTCGCCATGTGCGGATCGCCTTCACGGCCGATGAGGCGCGTCTGCGCGAAGCCCTGACGAGACTTGAGCGCTTCCTGGAGCGGCGTGCTGCCCCGGCGGGACCATCTGCCTGATGCAGTTGACAGGGTTGTATCGTGGTCGGCTGATCCGGCGCTACAAGCGCTTCTTCGCTGAAGTGGAGCTGCTCGAGGGTGAACGGGCAGGCGAGGTGGTGACGGCGCATTGTCCGAATACCGGCTCGATGCGTGCCGTGTGCATGGAAGGCTGTGAGGTATGGCTGTCACCGTCCAACAACCCGAAGCGCAAGCTTGCCTGGACCTGGGAGCTGATTCGCCTGCCCCTGGACCCTCCCGGGGCTGGCGGTCGGCGTGAGGCCTTGGTGGCGGTGCATACCGGACGTGCCAATGCGCATGTCGAGGCGGTCCTGCGGGAGGGTGACTCGTCAGAGTGCCCGCCTGCACTGCATGCTGCGCTGCGTGAGAGAGGGCTGACGAATCTGGCGCGAATCGAGCGGGAGGCGCGGGTCGAGGTCATGCCAGCAGGCAGTGAGGTCGCGGAGCGCTCGCGGCTCGATTTCCAGCTATGGCCGCGCGATGAGCAGGCCGCCTCGATCTATGTCGAGGTCAAGCAGCTCACCCTGCGTGAGTCGGATGGGCATGGGTATTTTCCGGACTCGGTCAGTACGCGCGCGCGCCGTCACCTTGCCAGTCTTGCCGCGCTGGTCGCGGCCGGTCATCGCTGTGTGCTGGTGTTCTGCGTCGCGCACGATGCCATCGAGGATGTCGCGCCGGCGGCTCACCTGGACCCGGCCTATGCCGAGGCCTTCGCCGCGGCCCAGGCCGCCGGTGTCGAGGTGCTGGCGCTGAGGATGCAGGTCGCACTGGCGCCCTGTCACGATGACGCGAGGCAGCCGCTCTGGCAGGCGTCGTTGACCCTCAAGGAGGTGCTGCCGCTGCACGAGGCGCGCTTCTGCGGGTAACGCCTGAGCTCACTCTGATCATCGCGGGGCACTTCAGTGCCGACTCTTCAGCACCAGCTGCGCTGGCGAGCCGTCAGGCCGCTCGATCGTCACGTTCAGCGCGGTCAGTCGCTGCCCCGTGCAGGGGCCACTGAGGCACAGGCCCTGCTGCGGCTCGAAGCAGGCCTGGTGACGATGACACAGGATCAGTCCGCCGGTGGCGTCCAGATAGGGGTCGCGGTGTTCGCGCTCGTCGTGGGCGAGGTCAGCGATCAGGCGGCTGCCGCGGTGCGGACAGGCGTCGAGATAGGCGTGCAGTCCATCGGCCAGCCGGATCAGCATGGCCGGGCGGCCATCCTCGAGCCTGATCGGCAGGCTGCAGCCGATGCGCAGCTCCGGCAGCGGCAGGCGGAGCAGGCGGCGTGTCATGCGGGTCTCCTCTGAGTGGGCGAGAGGCGTTGGTGAAGAACGCGGTGCGTTCGGGCATCAGGGGGCTCGCATCGGGTATCATGGGGCAATGACGGCCAGCAGGGAATGCTCGGCTGCCGCTGGCAGTGCTCGACCTTCCGTGCGCGATGGACTGTGTCGCCGTTGGCCATTATCGCCTTTCTTCACGCCTGGTTATCTTCATGTCGCTATTTCATCGTCCCGCCTTCCTCCGTCCTGCCCCAGCTGGGCAGGCAGGCCTCACGCGTCGCCAGTTGCTGGCTGGCATGGTCGCCGGCGCCGGCGGTCTCTCGTTGCTGGGGAGCGGGGCGCTGCAGGCGGCTCAGGCGCCGCCGGGGCCGCTTCCGCCCTTGCCTGCCTGGCATGATCCCGACGCCTCACATCCGTTGCTGGGCAGCATTCTCGTGGCGCAGGGCAATCGACGTCTGTCACCGGCGGCACTGGTGGACTGGGCGCAGGCGCATCCGCTGGTGCTGCTGGGAGAGCATCACGACAACCCGGATCATCATCTGCTGGAGCGCTGGCTGATCGATGCACTGGCGGCACGTCGTCAGTTGGGTGGCGTGGCGATGGAAATGCTGGATTCCCGTCAGGATGCGGCGCTGTCACTGGTCAATCGCACCTCGCTGGCCGTGGCGGGCCTGCCGGATGAGGAGCTGATGCGCCTGCTGGCATGGGATGCACGCTGGAAATTCACCGATTACTCGAGCGTGTTGCGTGGTGTGCTGGACAGCGGCGCCCCCCTGTCGTCCGCCAGTCTGACCAGAGAGCAGGTGCGCGCGGTGATGGCCCAGGACCAGACGGCGCCAGCACTGCCGGAGGCCGTGCTGAGGCTGCAGCGCGAGGCGCTGGATGAAGGCCACTGTGGTCTGCTGGGGGCAGAGCGCCTGGATGGTCTGCTGCGTGCCCAGCTGGCGCGTGATCAGCAGATGGCGGAGCGTCTCGAGGCGCTGGCCAATCGCGATGCCACGGCGTTGCTGGTGGCCGGCAGTGGCCATGCGCGTCGCGATATCGGCGTGCCGCGCTGGCTGACCCGGGATTCGCTCTCCATCGCACTGATGCCGGTGGCCTGGGGGGAGGAAGGTCAGCCGCTGACCCAGCTCGATGACTATCTTCCGGAAAGTGCGGGGGCGGCCCCGGCGTATGACCTGGTGTGGTTCACCCCGGCCGTCGCTCAGACGGAGGATGCCTGCGCGGGACTGCGTGAGGCGGCGGATATCGCCACGCCGGATCTGCCGGGCTGAGAAAGCGGGCCGGGCGAGCAACGCTGGCATGAAAAAAGGCACCTCCTGTGAGGTGCCTTTTGCGTTCTTGCATCGCGTCGCTCAGTCGGACTGCGATCAGTCGGGCTGCGATCAGTCGGGCTGCGATCAGTCGGGCTGCGGTCAGTCGGGCTGCGCTCAGCCGCTCTTGACGTCGACCTGGCCTTCTGCGCGACGACGGGCCGCTTTCTGCGGCGTGGCATCCCCGTCGGCGTCATTGGCCTGGCTGTCGTTGCTGCCGGCCTGCTCGCGGAAGCGATCCTCGATATACGTGATACGCGTGCGTCCGTGGGGCACCGGCTTGAAGTCGGCATCGACACTGACCAGCACGATGCGGTCGATGGTCAGGATGCGTTCACGCGTGATCTTGTTGCGGATCTCGACGCACAGCGAGATGGACGTGCGGCCAAAGGCGCTGGCGGTGATGCCCAGCTCGATGATATCGCCCTGGCGCGCACTGGAGACGAAGTTGATCTCCGACATGAACTTCGTCACCACGCGGGAAGTCCCCAGCTGGACGATGGCGTAGATGGCCGCTTCTTCGTCGATCCAGGCTAGCAGACGTCCACCGAACAGGGTGCCGTTGGGGTTGAGGTCTTCGGGCTTGACCCATTTGCGGGTATGGAAGTTCATGCACTCTCTCCTCGGGATGCCGGCGCACCTCACCGGAAGTGCGAGCCGTGATCCTCAGCTGCGTTTACCCCGAAAGTATATAGACTTTAGTTGCGACTGTCTGTGCATGGCCCGGATAGCGCAACGCTATCGCGCCGCGGGGAGAGCGCGGGGAGAATTGGCGGCGTCATGACGCGAAACGGCCGGCAGGGACTCCCTGTCGGCCGTCTTTCCAAAGGCGGTGTGGCGAGTGTGATCAGCGCTTGTCGGGCGGACAGTTGTCGCGGCAGACGCGGAAGATGGCCACCTCTCCGAACAGATTCGGCCACCAGGTCGCCGCCGGATGTGGCTCGTGATCGCCATTGCCGACTGCGCGGTCGATGATCTTGAGGCCCTGGGCACGACACAGCCGCTCGAAATCCGCAAAGGTCGAGAGGTGGATGTTGGGGGTGTCGTACCAGGCGTGCGGCAGTGACTTGGAGACCGGCATGCGCCCCTTGAGCCCCAGGTGCAGGCGGTGACGCCAGTAGGCGAAATTGGGGAAGGTGATGATGGCTTCACGTGAGACGCGCATCATCTCTTCCAGCGCACGGTCCGGGCGGCGCAGTACCTGCAGGGCCTGGGACATCACCACGCGATCAAAGGTGTCATCGGCGAAATTGGCCAGACCATCATCGACGTTCTGCTCGATGACGTTCACGCCGCGCGCCACGCAGGCGCTGATGTTGTCGGGATCGATCTCCAGTCCGTAGCCGAATACCCCCTTGGTCTCCTTGAGCGAGGCCAGCAGGGTGCCATCCCCACAGGCGAGATCCAGCACGCGGCCACCTTCGGGAATCCAGTCGTGGATCTGGGCGAGGTCGTTACGCATGGCTGGCCTCCTGGGGAGCGGTGTGCAGGGGAGAGGCTGCGTTGCAGGCCTTGTCGTATGCGCGGGTCAGGAAGTTGCCCAGCACTGCCTGATAGCGCTCTCCCGGCAGCAGGAAGGCGTCATGGCCGTGAGGAGAATCGATGTTGGCATAACTGACGTTCTTGCCGGCATGGATCATGGCGTTGACCAGCTCGCGCGAGCGTGAAGGAGCGAAGCGCCAGTCGGTGGTGAAGCTGACGACGAGCACCGGGCAGCTGATCGGTGCCATGGCCGCGGCCAGATCATCGCCGGCCGTGGCGGCGGGATCGAAGTAATCGAGTGCCTTGGTCATCAGCAGGTAGGTGTTGGCGTCGAAGGCGGTGGAGAAGGTGTCGCCCTGATGGCGCAGATAGCTCTCGACCTGGAAGTCGACGTCGTAACCGAAGTTGAGGCGGTCCTGGCGCAGGTCACGCCCGAACTTGGTCCCCATCGAGTGCTCGGAAAGATAGGTGATGTGACCGACCATCCGGGCCAGCTTGAGACCGCGCTTGGGCACGGCATCGACGCGTGAGTACCAGCCGTCATGGAATTCCGGGTCCGAGCGGATGGCCTGGCGCGCGACTTCGTTGAAGGCGATGTTCTGCGCCGAGAGCTTGGGGGTACAGGCGATGATGGCGACGTGCCCGACGCGCTCGGGATGATCCATCGCCCACTGCAGTGCCTGCATGCCGCCCAGTGAGCCACCGACCACCGCGGCGAAGCGCGTGATGCCGAGACGTTCGGCGAGGCGCTTCTGACTCTCGACCCAGTCCGGCACGGTCACCAGCGGGAAATCGGGGCCCCATTGTTCGCCCGTTTCCGGGTTGATCGAGGTCGGGCCGGTACTGCCGTGACAGCCGCCGATATTGTTCAGCGCGATGACGAAGAAGCGTGAGGTATCGATGGGCTTGCCGGGGCCGATGTAGTCGTCCCACCAGCCGGGCTTGCGATCACTCATCGCGTGGTAGCCGGCGGCGTGATGGTGTCCGGTCAGGGCGTGGCAGATCAGGAGGGCGTTGCTGGCGTCAGCGTTCAGCTCGCCATAGGTCTCGTAGACCAGCGAGTACTGTTCGAGGCGTCTGCCGCAGGCCAGCTCCAGCGGTGTATCGAAGTGGGCAGTCCGGGGCGTGACGAGACCGACCGAATCCGGGGGAAGGGAATCAGGCATCGTGGTGAAGGTTTCCAGCATCATGTCCAGCAGAGTGTTCGGGCAGAGCCCGTGTCCGGGGCGCGAAGCCGCGGTGATGCGCCTTGTGGGCGTCTCGTGCACCGTGGTTCTGGCTTCGGCCGAGGGATCACTCTAGCACAGCGTCGGGCGCGCGTGAGCCAGTGGCGCGGGCAGGAAGCACAGGCGCCCGCAGCGGAGGTTCCGTTGCGGGCGCCTGGGGGGGACACCGCGAAGCGGCGATGTCACGTCTGGCAGGGAGGAGCGTGCGTATCAGCCGAAGACGCTACGCAGCATGCCGATGGTCGGCAGTGTCTGACTGACCAGACTGCCGATCAGGTTGAGGGCGATGAACACGAAGATCGGCGACAGATCGAGCATGCCGATCGACGGGATCACCTTGCGCACCGGCTTCATGATCGGGTCCACCAGCTGATGGACCAGGATGGCGCCCGGGTGGTTGGCCTGGGGGGCGACCCACGACAGGATGATCATCGCGATCAAGGCGAAGAAGTAGATGTTGATGATGCTGTCGAGCATGGTGCCCAGTGCCGTCAGCGCGATGAAGCCGATCGGCAGCATGCCGCCGAACAGCGCGCCGATGGCGACCAGTACCAGGCTGACGATGATGAAGGCGGCCGCCAGCGTGGCGATGTCGAAGCGCCCCAGCGGGCGCAGGATGCCCTGCAGCGGTGCCACCAGCGGATTGGTCGCCTTGACCACCGACTGGGTGACCGGATTGTAGAAATCTGCACGAGACAACTGCAGCAGGAAACGCAGCATCAGTATATAGACGAACAGTTGCAGCAGGATGGTGACCAGCTGAAGTCCGATGTTACCCATAGCACCCATGGGGCCTTCCTTAAGACGGTGAGTTGAGGACGCGAATCTGGTGTCGGCGTGTCATGCCATCAGCATGCCAAGCCGAGATGAACGCAGCATGATGGCGGTTTCCCGAGTGGGCTGCCAGTCAGGCGCTCTGCACGCTGCCACTCGTGGCGTGGCAATCCCGCCACTGGGGTTACTGGTCCAGCTCACGCGCCAGCTCTGCAGCCCTTGCGCTGGACGCCTTGGCCGCACGGCTGACGATCTCGCGCAGGCCATCTCCCTCGAAGCTGTTGATGGCGCGTTCGGTGGTGCCATTGGGCGAGCAGACACGGCGACGCAGCTCTGCCGGCTCGTGCTCGCTGGTGAAGGCCATCTGCGCGGCGCCGCGTCCGGTCTGGATCGCCAGTCGGCGCGCCGTCTCGGCATCCAGTCCCAGTTCGATACCGGCGGCTTCAAGCGCTTCGATGAACAGGAAGAAGTAGGCCGGGCCGGAACCGGAAATCCCGGTGACCGCTTCCAGCAGACCTTCTTCCTCGACCCATTCGACGATACCGACCGCGGTCAGCATCTCGTCCATCAGCGCACGTTGCTCATCGGTCACGCGCGAGGTGGCGTAGAGGCCGCTGGCACCGACGCCCACCAGCGAGGGGGTATTGGGCATGCAGCGGATGATGGCAAGCTCTCCCCCCAGCCAACGCTCGAGACTGTCGCAGGTGATGCCGGCCGCGACCGAGATGACCAGCGGCTTGCGCTCCTGTACGGCAGGCGCCAGTGCCTGGCAGACGTCATGCATCATCTGGGGCTTGACGCCCAGCACGATGACATCGGCACGTGCGACGGCGTCAGCGTTGTCCTGGGTCGTGGTCACGCCGTAGCGTTGCTCGAGCGCCTCGAGGGTATCGCGTGAACGGGCCGTCGCGATGATGCGGTCTGCCGGATAGCCGGCCTCGATCATGCCGCCGAAGATGGCGCTGGCCATGTTGCCGGCACCGATGAAGGCGATGGTGCGGGGAGTGGCGGAGGTCTGGTGCGTCATGCGGTGCTCCTGATCGTTCGGATGGGATGGACCGGCGAGCGGTGAGTCTGTGCACTTTACCGCGGCTGCTTCGCGAGAGTGACGTTCGTGGCAGTGAACCGTGCGTCCGAGGCTGCCGGAGGTGACTCGTCCGCGGGCTGCGCATGCGTCAGTGGCGTGCGTGAATCGTGTGCGGGCGGCGTCAGTGAGTGGTCTCAGTGGGCGCTGGAATAGTCACGCGCTCCGAAGAGGGCCGTGCCGAGACGGACCAGCGTCGCGCCTTCGGCGACGGCGGCCTCGAGATCACCACTCATGCCCATGGACAGGGTGTCGAGCTTGGCCTGAGGGTAGCGGGCCGCGGGGAAGCGAGCCTGCAGCTGCTCCAGCAATACGCGCAGTGTCCTGAAGGGCGCCTGCCTTTCCTGCAGGTCAGCCTCGGATGAGGCGGGGGCGGGAATCGCCATCAGGCCTCGCAGTCGCAGGTTGGGCAGTGCCAGCACCGTCTCGGCCAGGGCAATCAATTCCTCGGGTGTGACGCCTGCCTTGGTGGCCTCGCCGGAGACGTTCACCTGCAGACAGATGTCGAGTGGCGGCAGGGTCTCGGGGCGTTGCTCGCTCAATCTGCGAGCCACCTTCTCACGCTCGACGGCATGTACCCAAGAGAAGTGTTCGGCAATCGCGCGGGTCTTGTTGGACTGGATGGGGCCGATGAAGTGCCATTCGATATCGGTGAGGTCCGACAGCGCCTGCTGCTTGTCCAGCGCTTCCTGCAGATAGTTCTCGCCGAAGGCCCGCTGGCCATTGCGCCAGGCAGCACGAATCATCCGGTCGGGCTTGGTCTTGCTCACCGCCAGTATCCGGGCTGCCTCTACGTTGCGTTTACTTGCCAGCAGTGCCTTTTCCAGCCGCGCACGGGCCTCTAGGATACACTGAGTAACACAAGCTTCGTCGTCGGGGACTGCAGTCATGCGGCTCGGCTCCAGAATTTGCGAAATATCTTCACGGTTGATGGCTCGGCGTCGTGGGCGCCACCGGTAGTATGGGCTGGATAGGGCGTTCGTCATGATATCCACCGCACCATCTGCTGAAGAGCCACATCACACTTACACCCGAGTCCACGGGACTCGTTGGTACAAGAGCTTCGGTCTTCGCGAGGGATCTGCATGGATATTACCGAACTGCTGGCTTTTTCGGCAAAACAGAACGCATCGGATCTGCACCTGTCCGCCGGCCTGCCACCGATGATTCGCGTCGATGGTGACGTACGACGCATCAACGTCCCTTCGATGGATGACAAGCAGGTGCGTGCGCTGATCTACGAGATCATGAACGACAAGCAGCGTCGCGACTTCGAGGAGTTCCTCGAGACGGATTTCTCCTTCGAGGTGCCGGGCGTCTCGCGCTTCCGTGTCAATGCTTTCCATCAGGGGCGGGGGGCGGGTGCCGTCTTCCGTACCATCCCGTCGGAAGTGCTGACGATGGAAGATCTGGGTCTCGGCGAGGCGTTTCGCAAGATGTGCATGCTGCCGCGTGGCCTGATTCTGGTCACCGGTCCGACGGGGTCGGGCAAGTCGACCACGCTGGCGGCAATGATCGATTACATCAACGAGAACAAGTACGACCACATTCTCACCATCGAGGACCCGGTCGAGTTCGTCCACCAGTCCAAGCGTTGCCTGGTCAACCAGCGTGAAGTGCATCGTGATACCCACGGCTTCGCGCCGGCTCTGCGTTCGGCACTGCGTGAGGACCCGGACGTCATTCTGGTCGGCGAGCTGCGAGATCTCGAGACCATCCGTCTGGCACTGACGGCCGCCGAGACCGGGCACCTGGTCTTCGGCACCCTTCACACCACCTCGGCGACCAAGACCGTCGACCGCATCATCGACGTCTTCCCGGGCGAAGAGAAGGCGATGGTGCGTTCGATGCTGTCCGAATCCCTGCAAGGGGTCATCGCGCAGACGCTGCTCAAGAAGGTGGGCGGCGGGCGCGTGGCAGCGCACGAGATCATGCTTGCCACTCCTGCCATCCGCAACCTGATCCGTGAGGACAAGGTGGCGCAGATGTATTCCTCCATCCAGACAGGTGGTGCGTTGGGGATGCAGACGCTGGATTCGGCGCTGACGCGACTGTTGGCCGAGGGGCTGGTGACCAGCGAAGACGCGCAAGCGAAGGCCAAGGGGCTGCTGGGATAGTGCGCGACGGCCGTGCAGTGGTGTTGCCAGACGACATCAGTGACAGGGCAATGCCCATGGCCGAATCCAGGTCGAGACAGGCGAGACGGCACGCCTGAAGACCATCACGGGCGTTGTCTTCGTCGGGACGGATGGTCGTTGCGATAAACGATAATAAAACCGTAGTTTGAATGTGACTTCACAGAGTGGATCGGGACACGGCTCATGACTCCTCATGAATGGCTGCAGGAACTCCTGCAGTTGATGGTCAGCAAGGGCAGCTCGGATCTTTTCATCTCGACGGGGACTCCGCCGCAGATGAAGGTCAATGGGCGAATGGCGGCGCTGGGTGACAAGAAGCTCGGTGTCGATCAGGTGCGAGAACTGGTGCTTGCGCCGATGAGCGACATGCAGCGAGAGCGCTTCGAACAGGAGCGTGAGGCCAATTTTGCCCATAGTTTGCCGGGGGTGGGGCGTTTCCGGATCAGCGCCTTCTATCAGCGTAGCCAGATGGGCATGGTCATCCGTCGCATCCAGCTGTCGATTCCCAGCCTGGAAGAACTGCGCCTGCCGGAAATCATCAAGAGTCTCTCGGAGACCAAGCGTGGTCTGGTGATCTTCGTCGGGGGCACGGGTGCCGGCAAGTCGACCTCGCTGGCCTCGATGATCCAGCACCGCAACCAGACCTCGAGTGGCCATATCATCTGCATCGAGGATCCGATCGAGTACATCCATCCCCATCAGCGCTCCATCGTGACCCAGCGCGAAGTGGGGATCGACACCGAGTCCTTCGAGGTGGCGCTGCGCAACACGCTGCGCCAGGCGCCGGACGTGATCATGATCGGCGAGATCCGTTCGCGTGAGACCATGGAGCATGCGCTGACCTTTGCGGAAACCGGTCACCTGTGTCTGGCGACCTTGCACGCCAACAACGCCAACCAGGCGCTGGATCGCATCATCCACTTCTTCCCGGAAGAGCGTCACGAACAGGTATGGATGGACCTGTCACTGAATCTCAAGGGCATCGTGGCCCAGCAGCTGCTGCCTCACAAGAGTGGCAATGGCGCACAGCGAGTGCCGGCCATCGAGGTGATGCTGCGCTCGCCGCTGATCGTCGATCTGATCCGCAAGGGGGCGGTGGTGGAGATAAAGGACGTGATGAAGCGCTCCCAGCAACAGGGCATGATGACCTTCGATCAATCGCTCTATGCGTTGCATCAGCAGGACCTGATCACCGAGGAGGTGGCATTGGCGCATGCCGATTCCGCCAATGACCTGCGTCTGATGATCAAGTTCGGCGATTCCGACAGTGCTCAGGAAGCGCAACTGGATGTGATGAATGCCGCCAGTCGCTTCTCGCTGCAGGACGACGATGGCTGAAGTCCGTGGAGAATCTGGCCTGCGACGGTAGATGTCTCAGGTACTCGACGAAGCCGCGCTTCTGTTTTGCCAGGAGCGCGGCTTTTTCATGTCTGCGCGCGATGGGTCAGCGTGCGTAGAGGCCCCCTAGGACTCTGGGGCCGCGTGCTCCCGTCACGCTGACGAGATTGCCGGGGCGCTCCAGCACTCTGCGGGCGGCCAGCCACGCGAAGGCGCTGGCTTCGAGGAGATCGGCATTCCAGCCAAGCGAGGCGCAGGTGGTCAGGCCGGTGGGGTGGCTTGCATGCGCAAGGCGCTGTTCGAGCGCGGCCATCAGGGCGGTGTTGCGCGCTCCGCCACCACAGGGTGTCAGTCCCGCCAGTGATACGCCGGTATGCTCAAGTGCACGCGCGATGCTCTCTACCGTCAGGCTCAGCAAGGTGGCCTGCACATCGGCAGGGGCCTCGCTGCCTGTCAGGTGCTGCTCCAGCCAGTCGAGATGGAAGTCCTCGCGTCCGGTACTCTTCGGCAGCGGTCGAGTGAAGTAATCCGCGCTGAGCAGACGATCCAGCAGCTCCTCGATGACATGGCCGCTGGCGGCCCAGCTGCCCTGAGGATCAATCGCGGCCCCCTGATGGCGTGCATGCCAGGCATCCAGCAGGCAGTTGGCCGGGCCGGTATCAAAGCCGATCACTGACGCCTGCGAGTCCAGCGGCGGGAGCAATGTCAGGTTCGCGATCCCCCCAAGGTTCAGCAGTCCCCGCCACTGGTCTGGCTGAGCGAACAGCGCTGAGTGAAATGCCGGCGCCAGAGGCGCTGCCTGCCCACCGGCCGCCAGATCCCTGCGGCGGAAGTCTGCCACCACGGGGATGCCGGTCAGCTCGGCCAGCAGGCTGGGGTTGTCGAGCTGCAGGGTGTAAGGCGTCTGACAGGGCTGATCGCTGAAGCCATGCGGGCGGTGCTCGATGGTCTGTCCATGACTGCCGATGGCGCGAATGTCTTTCGGTGCCAGTCGCTGGCGAGACAGCAGCTGGCGGATCGCGTCGGCGGCCAGTTCGGCCAGCGCCTGCTCGGCTGCGGCAAGATCACGAAAATGCGCATGGTCCTCGTGCATCAGGCGCCAGAGGCGAGTGCGCAGGGGTTCCGGAAGCGGCAGATCCAGACCGTCGATGAAGCGGATGTGCTCGCGCAGCGCAGTGCAGTCCTGATGGGGTTCGATATCGAGCAGGGCGACATCGAGGCCGTCGAGGCTGGTGCCTGTCATCAGGCCGAGGTAAAGCGCCATGGAGATCTCCCGGGCAGTGAAACGTGGGTCAGCGAGTCTGCCGTGCGCCCCCGAGTCGCGGAAGTCTGGTTGGCATCCTCATGGCCAGAGGCAGAGCAGGGGTGCATGGTCTGCGTGTCATGCTAACATTCTCGGCCAACATGCCCCGTTACGAGGGGAGCAGCAACGGTCAGAGAGGGCAGGATGAGCGACAAGTCAGTAGTGGAAGCGCTGGAGATCATCAAGCGCGGTACCGATGAGGTGCTGGTCGAGGAAGAGCTGATCAAGAAGCTCGAGTCCGGACGCAAGCTCAGGGTCAAGGCGGGTTTCGATCCGACGGCGCCGGACCTGCACCTCGGGCATACCGTGCTGATCAACAAGCTGCGTCAGCTGCAGGATCTTGGCCACGAGGTCATCTTCTTGATCGGGGACTTCACCGGACGCATCGGTGATCCGACCGGCAAGAGCGTGACGCGCAAGCCGCTGACCGAAGAGGACGTGAAGGCCAATGCCCTGACGTATCAGGAGCAGGTCTTCAAGATTCTCGACAAGGATCGCACGCGAATCGCCTTCAACTCCGAATGGATCAGCAAGCTCTCTGCCAGCGACATGATCGAACTGGCGGCTTCCAGCACGGTGGCTCGCATGCTCGAGCGCGATGATTTCGACAAGCGTTACACCGGCAACCAGCCGATCTCCATTCACGAGTTCCTCTATCCCCTGATCCAGGGCTATGACTCCGTGGCGCTGGAGGCGGATATCGAACTCGGCGGTACCGATCAGAAGTTCAACCTGCTGATGGGCCGTGAGCTGCAACGCCAGCGTGGCCAGGAGCCGCAGGTCGTGATCACCATGCCGATCCTCGAAGGTCTGGATGGCGTGCAGAAGATGTCCAAGTCGCTGGGCAACTACATCGGTATCAATGACCGTCCGGGCGAGATGTTCAACAAGATCGTCTCCATGCCGGACTCGCTGATGTGGCGTTACTTCGAGCTGCTCTCGCTGCGCCCCATGGAGGAAGTGAAGGCGCTGATGGCCAGCATCGAGAATGGCGCCAATCCGCGCGACATCAAGATGGAGCTGGCTCGGGAACTGGTGGCGCGTTTCCACGATGAAGAGGCGGCTGCCACGGCTCACCTCTCCAGTGGCAACCAGCTGGCAGAAGGTGAGCTGCCGGCGGACATGCCGGATGTCACCGTGAGCCTTGAAGGGGCAGAGGTCGCGCCGATCGCCGCCGTGCTCAATCGTTCAGGTCTGGCCAACAACAGCGCCCAGGCCAAGGACATGCTCAAGAATGGTCGCGTGAAAGTCGATGGAGACGTGATCGAGCCTTCCTACATGGCGCCTTTCGATACGGCCATCGTCATCCAGGCTGGCAAGAAGCGCTACGCACGTGTGACGGTGACTCGCTGATCCGACGCGAGATCTCTGACCGACCATTCGGCCCCGCCATTTCTGGCGGGGCCGAATGTGTTTCTGGCCAGGGAAGAAAGGTGTCAGCAAGCGACGGCGAGACGAGGTCAAAGGAGCAAGAAGAGGTGATGAGAGAATAGGTGTCGCCCGCATGTCCTCGAAATGACAATCGATGGAAAAAGCCCTTGCCCTCAGCCCGGTTCGTGCGTAAAGTACGCATCCGCTGCCGGGGACGCATGGCGTTACCAGCGGTGAAAGAGGTTTGCAGGTGATTGTTTTGTTTGATGTTTTTGAAGTCCGCTTCCAAATCATCAATTGACAATCCCGGGCGATTCGCTAGAATACGCCGCACTCCTTACGGAACAGGTGATCGGGCAACGCTCCTCACCGCTGGATGATGCTTAGAGGCAGTCGATTGACTCATCATCAAGTGCTTGACTTCTCAAGCGTTCCGGATAGAATATGCCTCCTCGCTTAACAGCGACGCTCTTTAAAAATTTGATCAGGTAATTCGTGTGAGCGCTTACCGATGAGTGGTGACAAGGTCACCAAATATCGGAGCAAGCCTCTCACGAGAAGTTTGACTCTGAACCAAGTTTGGTCTGCTTAACAGACTATCAAGCTTTCAACTGAAGAGTTTGATCATGGCTCAGATTGAACGCTGGCGGCAGGCTTAACACATGCAAGTCGAGCGGAAACGATTCTAGCTTGCTAGAAGGCGTCGAGCGGCGGACGGGTGAGTAATGCATGGGAATCTGCCCGATAGTGGGGGACAACCTGGGGAAACTCAGGCTAATACCGCATACGTCCTACGGGAGAAAGCAGGGGATCTTCGGACCTTGCGCTATCGGATGAGCCCATGTCGGATTAGCTTGTTGGTGAGGTAACGGCTCACCAAGGCGACGATCCGTAGCTGGTCTGAGAGGATGATCAGCCACACTGGGACTGAGACACGGCCCAGACTCCTACGGGAGGCAGCAGTGGGGAATATTGGACAATGGGCGAAAGCCTGATCCAGCCATGCCGCGTGTGTGAAGAAGGCCTTCGGGTTGTAAAGCACTTTCAGCGAGGAAGAACGCTTCGGGATTAATACTCCCGAGGAAAGACATCACTCGCAGAAGAAGCACCGGCTAACTCCGTGCCAGCAGCCGCGGTAATACGGAGGGTGCAAGCGTTAATCGGAATTACTGGGCGTAAAGCGCGCGTAGGTGGCTAAGTCAGCCAGGTGTGAAAGCCCCGGGCTCAACCTGGGAACGGCATCTGGAACTGCTTGGCTAGAGTGCAGGAGAGGAAGGTAGAATTCCCGGTGTAGCGGTGAAATGCGTAGAGATCGGGAGGAATACCAGTGGCGAAGGCGGCCTTCTGGACTGACACTGACACTGAGGTGCGAAAGCGTGGGTAGCAAACAGGATTAGATACCCTGGTAGTCCACGCCGTAAACGATGTCAACTAGCCGTTGGGTCCCTTGAGGACTTAGTGGCGCAGCTAACGCAATAAGTTGACCGCCTGGGGAGTACGGCCGCAAGGTTAAAACTCAAATGAATTGACGGGGGCCCGCACAAGCGGTGGAGCATGTGGTTTAATTCGATGCAACGCGAAGAACCTTACCTACCCTTGACATCCAGAGGACTTTCCAGAGATGGATTGGTGCCTTCGGGAACTCTGAGACAGGTGCTGCATGGCTGTCGTCAGCTCGTGTTGTGAAATGTTGGGTTAAGTCCCGTAACGAGCGCAACCCCTATCCTTATTTGCCAGCGAGTAATGTCGGGAACTCTAAGGAGACTGCCGGTGACAAACCGGAGGAAGGTGGGGACGACGTCAAGTCATCATGGCCCTTACGGGTAGGGCTACACACGTGCTACAATGGCAAGTACAAAGGGTTGCAATACGGCGACGTGGAGCCAATCCCATAAAGCTTGCCTCAGTCCGGATTGGAGTCTGCAACTCGACTCCATGAAGTCGGAATCGCTAGTAATCGTGGATCAGAATGCCACGGTGAATACGTTCCCGGGCCTTGTACACACCGCCC
This sequence comes from Cobetia sp. PS-4MA, assembly GCF_057670765.1. NCBI lineage: Bacteria > Pseudomonadati > Pseudomonadota > Gammaproteobacteria > Oceanospirillales > Halomonadaceae > Cobetia > Cobetia sp. PS-4MA. The sequence goes on from NZ_CM173107.1 coordinate 192,120, forward strand.
GTCACACCATGGGAGTGGACTGCACCAGAAGTGGTTAGCCTAACCTTCGGGAGGGCGATCACCACGGTGTGGTTCATGACTGGGGTGAAGTCGTAACAAGGTAGCCCTAGGGGAACCTGGGGCTGGATCACCTCCTTATCGACACTGTCTATCGCTCGCGGCAAGTGCTCACAACGAATTACCTGATCTTATTGCTGGCTTAGCCGGCAGTGGCAAGCGTGCTCGACAGAGCGCGCTTCTCACTGTTCTCTGAACAGCCGCTCTTTAACAATGTGAATCATGCTGACGATGGAATGTGCGCCAAGCACATCTCCATCAAACGATATGTCGGAGAGGTCCGACAGATTCGTAATCCTTGACAGACCCCTTGGGGTTATATGGTCAAGCGATTAAGCGCATACGGTGGATGCCTTGGCAGCCAGAGGCGATGAAGGACGTGATAGCCTGCGATAAGCGTTGGCGAGGTGGCAAATACCCTGCGACCCAACGATTTCCGAATGGGGAAACCCACTCACCATCAGGTGAGTATCTATAGGCCAATACATAACCTATAGAGGCAAACCCGGGGAACTGAAACATCTAAGTACCCGGAGGAAAAGAAATCAACCGAGATTCCCCAAGTAGCGGCGAGCGAACGGGGACCAGCCCTTAAGCGATACAACTGACAGACGAACAAGCTGGGAAGCTTGACGATACAGGGTGATAGTCCCGTAGTCGAAGTCTGAGTATCGTGAAATCGAGTAGGTCGGGGCACGAGAAACCTTGACTGAACATGGGGGGACCATCCTCCAAGGCTAAATACTCCTGGCTGACCGATAGTGAACCAGTACCGTGAGGGAAAGGCGAAAAGAACCCCGGCGAGGGGAGTGAAATAGATCCTGAAACCGTATGCGTACAAGCAGTGGGAGCACCTTCGTGGTGTGACCGCGTACCTTTTGTATAATGGGTCAGCGACTTATATTCTGTGGCGAGCTTAACCGTATAGGGGAGGCGTAGCGAAAGCGAGTCTTAACTGGGCGACCAGTCGCAGGGTATAGACCCGAAACCGGGCGATCTATCCATGGCCAGGGTGAAGATTGAGTAACATCAATTGGAGGCCCGAACCCAAGTATGTTGAAAAATGCTGGGATGAGCTGTGGATCGGAGTGAAAGGCTAATCAAGCCCGGAGATAGCTGGTTCTCCTCGAAAGCTATTTAGGTAGCGCCTCACGTATCACCGCTGGGGGTAGAGCACTGTTTCGGCTAGGGGGTCATCCCGACTTACCAACCCGAGGCAAACTCCGAATACCAGTGAGTGCAGCGTGGGAGACACACAGCGGGTGCTAACGTCCGTTGTGAAAAGGGAAACAACCCAGACCGTCAGCTAAGGTCCCAAAATCCTGATTAAGTGGGAAACGATGTGGGAAGGCTCAGACAGCTAGGAGGTTGGCTTAGAAGCAGCCATCCTTTAAAGAAAGCGTAATAGCTCACTAGTCGAGTCGGCCTGCGCGGAAGATATAACGGGGCTAAATCAGGTACCGAAGCTACGGGTTCATCCTTATGGATGAGCGGTAGAGGAGCGTCGTGTAAGCCAATGAAGGTGGATTGAGAAGTCTGCTGGAGGTATCACGAGTGCGAATGCTGACATGAGTAACGATAAGGGGAGTGAAAAACTCCCCCGCCGGAAGACCAAGGTTTTCTGTTCTACGTTAATCGGAGCAGAGTGAGTCGGCCCCTAAGGCGAGGCGGAAACGCGTAGTCGATGGGAAACGGGTTAATATTCCCGTACCGGATGTGGTTGCGATGGGGGGACGAAGAAGGCTAGGTGAGCCAGGCGTTGGTTGTCCTGGTGAAAGCATGTAGGCCGAGGAATCAGGCAAATCCGGTTCCTCTGAGGTCGAGATGCGAGACGAACTGACTACGGTCAGGAAGTCATCGATGCCACGCTTCCAGGAAAAGCCTCTAAGCTTCAGATCACATGCGACCGTACCCCAAACCGACACAGGTGGTCAGGTAGAGAATACCAAGGCGCTTGAGAGAACTCGGGTGAAGGAACTAGGCAAAATGGCACCGTAACTTCGGGAGAAGGTGCACCGGTTCGAGTGAAGGACTTGCTCCGTAAGCTCTTACCGGTCGAAGATACCAGGTGGCTGCAACTGTTTATTAAAAACACAGCACTCTGCAAACGCGCAAGCGGACGTATAGGGTGTGACGCCTGCCCGGTGCCGGAAGGTTAATTGATGGGGTTAGGATTCGTCCGAAGCTCTTGATCGAAGCCCCGGTAAACGGCGGCCGTAACTATAACGGTCCTAAGGTAGCGAAATTCCTTGTCGGGTAAGTTCCGACCTGCACGAATGGCGTAATGATGGCCACGCTGTCTCCACCCGAGACTCAGTGAAATTGAAATCGCAGTGAAGATGCTGTGTACCCGCGGCTAGACGGAAAGACCCCGTGAACCTTTACTATAGCTTTACACTGGATGCTGATGTTGTCTGTGTAGGATAGCTGGGAGGCTTTGAAACCACGTCGCCAGATGCGGTGGAGCCAACCTTGAAATACCAGCCTGACATCATTGGCGTTCTAACTCAGGTCCGTCATCCGGATCGAGGACAGTGTATGGTGGGTAGTTTGACTGGGGCGGTCTCCTCCTAAAGAGTAACGGAGGAGCACGAAGGTACCCTCAGCACGGTTGGAAATCGTGCATTGAGTGCAAGAGCATAAGGGTGCTTGACTGCGAGACAGACACGTCGAGCAGGTACGAAAGTAGGTTCTAGTGATCCGGTGGTTCTGTATGGAAGGGCCATCGCTCAACGGATAAAAGGTACTCCGGGGATAACAGGCTGATACCGCCCAAGAGTTCACATCGACGGCGGTGTTTGGCACCTCGATGTCGGCTCATCACATCCTGGGGCTGAAGTCGGTCCCAAGGGTATGGCTGTTCGCCATTTAAAGTGGTACGCGAGCTGGGTTTAGAACGTCGTGAGACAGTTCGGTCCCTATCTGCCGTGGGCGTCGGAAGTTTGAGAAGAGCTGCTCCTAGTACGAGAGGACCGGAGTGGACGAACCTCTGGTGTTCGGGTTGTCATGCCAATGGCATTGCCCGGTAGCTACGTTCGGACGGGATAACCGCTGAAAGCATCTAAGCGGGAAGCCCCCTTCAAGATGAGACTTCCCTGAGGCCTTGCGCCTCCTGAAGGGCCCTTGAAGACTACAAGGTTGATAGGCTGGGTGTGGAAGCACAGCAATGTGTTGAGCTAACCAGTACTAATTGCCCGTGAGGCTTGACCATATAACACCCAAGGGGTTTGCTTTGGCAAACGCCGGGATTGCGACAGGATCGACAACATATCGGTCAGCATGATTCATATTGCGAGTCGCGAGGCCACAAGCCTCGAGACTCAGGTACCGCAAGGTGCCACCGTTTCGCCTGACGACCATAGCGAGCGTGAACCACCCGATCCCATGCCGAACTCGGAAGTGAAACCGCTTAGCGCCGATGGTAGTGTGGAGTTTCTCCATGTGAGAGTAGGTCATCGTCAGGCACTTATACCGAACCGCCCCTGTAGCCCAGCTGCAGGGGCGGTTCTCTTTGTGCGTGAAAAGGTCGTGCTCGGAGAAGTGGTGCTCGGAGAAGTGGTGCTCGGAGAAGTGGTGCTCGGAGAAGTTGCGCAGAAAGTCCTGCGTGCGAAATAGCAGTGGGCGAAAGAAAAGAGCGAGAGGAAAGCTCCGCGTGAGCAACGTGCATATGCCACAAGAAGGCCCCTGTCGAGATATCGACAGGGGCCTTTTATCTTCAGAGCCAGTGAAGTTTCAGCGCGCCATCACATCAGGGCGAGACTTCGTAGAGCTCGATGGGCGTACCGTCAGGGTCTGCCAGGAAGGTGAAGCGGGCGCCGGTGTATTCATCGACACGTATCGGCTCTGGCGTGACGCCACGGGCGATCAGCAGCTCGACACAGGTGTTGATGTCCTCGGTTGCCAGCGCCAGGTGACGCAGCCCACAGGCTTCCGGATAGCTTGGGCGCTCAGGCGGCGACGGGAAGGAGAACAACTCCAGCTGGATACCGCCCGGCAAGCGCAGGTCGAGCTTGTAGCTGTCGCGGGCTTCACGATAGGCCTCGTGGATCACCTGCGCATCCATGACCTCGAGATAGAAGCGCCTGGCGCGTGGGTAATCAGCGGTGATGAGTGCCACGTGATGCACGCGCGTCAAAGGCAGGCGCGCTGTCGAAGTGGCACTTGACGCCATGGTGGGACGTTCCGTTGTCATATGGTTGCTCCTGCTGAGAGTCTTCGGTGGCGAATGCCCGAGTGACGTCCTGATGAAAGAAGGCGCCCAGTGGGCGCCTTCTTTCATTGAACCCATCACGGGTCATTCTGTGCGCTATCTCAACGGCACAGGGTTTCCAGGGCTTCGATCAGGCTGTCCATCTCGGCATCGGTACCGATGCTGATGCGCAGATGGTCGCGTAGCGCATCGGTGTTGAAGTGGCGCACCAGGATGCCCTGCTCGCGAAGGCCGATGAACAGCTTGCCGGCATCATGGGTCGGGTGAGTCGCCAGCACGAAGTTGGTCTGTGACGGCAGGATCTCGAAGCCCAATGCGGCCATGCGATCGCGCGTCTGCTCACGGGTAGTGATGACGCGTGTGCGGCACTCATCGAAATAGGCGGGATCACTCAGCGCGGCGACGCCGACCTGCTCGGCCAGACGATCGATGGGGTAGGAATTGAAGGAGTCCTTCACGCGCTCCAGGCCCTCGATCAGCTCCCGCGAGGCCACGGCATAGCCAAGGCGAATGCCCGCCAGGCTACGCGACTTCGAGAAAGTGCCTGACACGACCAGATTCGGATACTGATGAATCAGCGGGATGGCGCTTTCCCCCCCGAAGTCCACGTAAGCCTCATCCACCAGCACCACGCTCTGCGGGTTGCGCTCCAGCAGCGCGGCAATCGCCTTGCGGCCATGGCCATGGCCTGTCGGGGCATTGGGATTGGCGAAGATGATGCCGCCATTGTCACTGCCGAAGGCTTCGAGATCGACTTCCCAGTTGTCGGTCAGCGCGATACTGCGTGATTCGATGCCATACATGCGGCAGTAGACCGGATAGAAGCTGTAGCTGATGGAGGGCAGCAGCAGCGGCTTGTCCTGACGGAAGAAGGCCTGGAAGGCCAGCGCCAGCACCTCGTCGGAGCCATTGCCGACGAAGACTTCCTCTGCGGCCACATGGAAGGTCTCGGCCAGGGCGGCGCGCAGCGAGCTGGAACTCGGGTCCGGGTAGCGACGCAGGTCAGAGGCATTGAACTCGCGCAGCGTCTGTTCCACGGCCGGGGCCGGCGGGTAGGGGTTTTCATTGGTGTTCAGCTTGATCAGCTGCTCACGCGGTTGTTCGCCGGGGACGTAGGGGGTCAGGTCGTGGACCTGTGGGCTCCAGTACTTGCTCATGATTTCTCGCCGCTGGTGACAGTGCATGACCCGTGTCATGGATAGGTTTCATGTTGCCCGCTGGATCGTCGCGGTACAAGCATCGGCAGGCTCTCGCATGAGTCGCGAGATGCCGCGTGGCGCGACCTGGCGCATTGTTGCCATCCCAGCATTATTCTCATGCACCGCGTGCGCTTGAAGCATCGGCTGGCGCACCGCATGTCACTGATATGCCCGCCCGGTTCGCCCGAAGCGGCGGCTGGCGAAAGAACAGAGACTCAAGGAGCACCGATGACTGCCAACACCAAGGCCCCGTACGCCGACACCCTGCTTGATCCGGTCACGCTCGGTGACCTGACCCTGCCCAATCGTATCCTGATGGCGCCACTGACCCGAGCGCGCACCCCGGACAGCATTCCCGGTGAGCTTCAGGAGGTCTACTACGGACAGCGTGCCGGCGCCGGCCTGATCATCAGCGAGGCGACCAACATCTCGCCGACCGCGCGTGGTTACGTCTACACGCCGGGTATCTGGACGGATGAGCAGGAAGCCGGCTGGAAGGGCGTCGTCGAGGCAGTGCACGCCAAGGGCGGACGCATGGCGCTTCAGCTGTGGCATGTCGGGCGTGTCTCGCACGAGATGGTGCAGCCGGATGGCCAGCCACCGGTCGCGCCCAGCGCCCTGCGTGGTGAAGGCGCCCAGTGCTTCGTCGAGTTCGAGGATGGCAGCAGTGGTCGCCACCCCACCAGCACGCCGCGTGCGCTGGAGACGGAGGAAATCCCCCAGCTGGTCGAGGACTATCGTCAGGCTGCCGTGCGCGCCAAGCGTGCCGGCTTCGACATGATCGAGGTGCATGCCGCCAACGCCTATCTGCTCAACCAGTTCATGGCGACCGGCACCAACCAGCGCACCGACCAGTACGGTGGTTCGGTCGAGAATCGTGCGCGCCTGACACTGGAAGTCGTCGATGCCGTCGCCGAGGTCTTCGGGCCGGAGCGTACCGGCATCCGTCTGACGCCCTTCATCGAGATCTTCGGTCTCACCGATGACGAGCCGGAAGAGATGGCCTTCTACATGGCAGACCAGCTCTCCAGACGTGGCATTGCCTACGTGCACGTCAACGAGCCGGACTGGGCCGGCGGCGACGTCAAGTTCACCGATGACTTCCGCCGCGCACTGCGGGAGCGCGTCAAGGGCGCGCTGATCTTCTGCGGTCATTACGATGGGGAGCGTGCAGCACGCATCATCGACGAGGGCATTGCGGATGCCGTCGCCATCGGGCGCCCCTACATCGCCAATCCGGACCTGGTCGAACGCCTGCGTCTGGATGCGCCGCTCAACGAGCAGGATCCTGATACCTTCTACGGTGGCGGTGCCGAGGGCTACACCGATTATCCCTTCCTCGACAACGGGCATGATCGCCGTGGCTGAGGCCGACATGATTTAGCGAATGGCGTTCGATAAACGCCATCGGGGGTGGCCTCACGGGGCTGATACCCGCTATTCTTGAGCGTGGAAGCTCGTGAGCGGTCCGTCTGTCGAGGCAGTCGGGCCGCTCGCCGTCGATAGCGCTGACGCTGCTATCGAATCATCGCCTTAAGGAGGATTCAATGCAGATCAGGACTCTGATGGTGGGAGCCGCGCTGATGGTCGGTCTCGCCGGGTGCGCATCAACGGCCCAGACGACGGATGGTGCCGCTGCCAATGACGCCACCGAGACAGCCAGCGAGCAGGTTGCCGTCTACAAGGGCACCCTGCCGTGTCGTCGTTGCACGGGCATTGACCTCGATGTGCGTCTCAAGGGAGCGGAAGATGCTGCCCCGGAAGCGCGTACCTTCAGTCTCGATGCCACCTATCGCGATCATCCGCAGCAGCCCGCGCCGGAGCACTACGAGGGTCAGTGGGATGTGCTGTCAGGTACGGTGACCGACCCGAATGCCACCGTCTATGAGCTGACGCCGAATGGCGAGGGCCAGACCTACTACTTCCTGCGTCTGGACCCCCAGACACTGGAACTGGTCGACCCGCAGAAGCGCCGCTTCCAGAACGGCGAGACACTGCGTCTCAAGCGCGAGTGATGCCACCGCGTGTCATGCACGCGTGAGGTGACAGCAAGGCGGCGCAAGCCGCCTTGCTTGTGTCTGGCATCCGTGTCGGACGTTCGCATCGAGCGCCCCTGCCTGGTGCCATCGGGCGATGCGGGCATGGGTGCCATGCCGGGCGACGTGGTCTGAAATCATTACTCCCTGACAGGATGGTCTGATGGCGAAAGCAAAGAGCGCCTTCGTATGTACCGAGTGCGGTAGCGAATTCTCGAAGTGGCAGGGGCAGTGCAGCGGCTGTCGCGAGTGGAATACCCTGCAGGAGATTCGGGTCGGTGCCACGGTATTGCCGGGGGCTGCGCCGGCTGCCGGGGGCATCAGCACTGGCGGGGCGTCACGTGGCGCCACCAGCGCCAGAGGCGGCTATGCCGGCACGCTGAGTGACAACGTGACGGATCTGTCCAACGTCTCGCTGGCCGAAGTGCCGCGCTTCTCCTCGACCTTCGGTGAGTTTGATCGCGTGCTTGGCGGCGGTCTGGTGCCTGGCTCCGCCGTATTGCTCGGCGGGCACCCCGGCGCCGGCAAGTCGACGCTGCTGCTGCAGACCGCCTGCAAGCTGGCGCAGCACAAGCGTTCGCTCTACGTCACCGGTGAAGAGTCGCTGTCGCAGGTGGCGATGCGTGCCCATCGACTGCAGCTCCCGACCCAGGGACTCAAGATGCTGGCCGAGACCAGTGTCGAGACGATTCTGGCCACCGCCGAGCGCGAGAAGCCGGAAGTGCTGATCATCGATTCCATCCAGACCATGCACCTGGAGGATCTGTCCTCCGCGCCGGGGGGCGTCTCGCAGGTGCGTGAGTCCGCCGCGGCGTTGACGCGTTTCGCCAAGCGGACCAACACCGTATTGCTGCTGGTCGGGCACGTGACCAAGGATGGCTCGCTGGCCGGCCCCAAGGTACTGGAGCACATGATCGATGCCTCCCTGTTGCTGGAAGGGGACGGTGATTCGCGCTTTCGCACCCTGCGCGGACAGAAGAACCGCTTCGGCGCGGTCAATGAGCTGGGCGTGTTCGCCATGGTCGAGCTTGGCCTGAAGGAGGTGAAGAACCCCAGTGCGATCTTCCTGTCACGCAGCGAGGAGCAATCCTCCGGCAGCCTGGTGATGGTGGTCTGGGAAGGGACTCGGCCGATCCTGATCGAGGTCCAGGCGTTGCTGGACGATTCGCCGCTGGGAAATCCCCGGCGCGTCGCGGTCGGTCTGGATGGCAATCGACTCTCGATGTTGCTGGCCGTGCTCAACAAGCACGGCGGCCTGTTCACCGGCGATCAGGATGTCTTCCTGAACGTGGTGGGCGGGGTCAAGGTGCTCGAGACCAGCGCCGACCTCGCGGTGCTGTGTGCGGTGGTATCCAGTCTGCAGAACCGCCCGCTGCCGCGTGAACTGGTGGTGTTCGGTGAGGTCGGCCTGTCCGGCGAGATCCGTCCGGTGCCCAGTGGGCAGGAGCGCATCGTCGAGGCCGCCAAGCATGGCTTCACGCGCGCCATCGTGCCCAAGGGCAATGCCCCCAAGAATCCGCCCAAGGGCATGACGATCGTCGCGGTCGACAAGTTGTCCCAGGCGCTGGAAGCCCTGTGATGGCTGCCGGCAGCTGCCACGCGCAAGCCTTCCGGTGACATTCCGCCTGAAACGCACAAGGCCAGCCTCGCGGCTGGCCTTGTGCATATGGGATTGCCACTGGGCGTGATGTCAGTCCTGGCTGTCAGCCTGACGGGCGGCGTGAGCGCAGGCCTTTAGGCGTGCGACCAGCTGTTCGACGCCACGCTCGCGCATCAGCGCCTCGTTGCGCGCCGGCACCTCTTCCACATCCCCCGAATAGGCATTGATCGCCGCCTCGACAGAGCTTTCCCGCAGCAGGTGCAGCATCGGGAAGGGCGAGCGGTTGGTGTAGTTCGCGGCGTCGTCTTCCTCGGTATCCTCGAAGACATAGTCCGGATGGAAGCTGGCCAGCTGATAGATGCCCTCATAGCCCTGCATCTCGAGTAGTGCCTCAGCGTAATCCAGCAGCTCTAGATAGGCATCGAAGTCGCGGAAGCCATCCTTGAAGATCACCAGGGTGGTTTCGGCATCGCGATTGGCATCGAGGTTGAGGAGTTCATCGCCGAGTGCCTGCAGGCAACGCTCGAGTCCCGCGCCGGGGATGACGGCGTACTGGACGCTGTTGCGCGCCACTTCACGTGCCGCGAACGGGCATAGATTGTCCGCGATGATGTGCGTCTCGACCCACTGGCGGGTGGTCTCGATGGCCTCGGCCTCACTGACCTCAAGTGCAGGCGTATAGCCGGCCGACGGGGTGGAAGAGGTGGTGTCAGCAGGCGTAGCGTCGGTGGTCATGGCGTCAGGGTCCGCAGCGGTGTCAGGAGGGTGCATTGTCACTGCTCATGCCGGCCATGGCCAGTCCGGATTGGCAGCGCGCCACGATTGTCGCCGGTATCGCTACCGGCAAACGGAGCCCCGGGCCGGCGAGTACGGTTCGCTGACACGCTGTTTCATCAGCGTATTCAGGGATAGACTTGCCGGGGCCGGACGTCGCCACGCCCGGCCCCGGCATCGTTTCTTCACGGAGGCGATGGCCTCTCCCGCAGCCCACGCACCTTCATGGAGGCACTTCTTGCCCGCTGACAATCCACCGCCACGCCAGCCTGCCGATGATGCCTCTGCCACGTCGAGTGCCACGGCATACCGCCTGTCACGCCTGCTGCCGTTTCTGGGCTGGATGCGCCAGCTGTCGCCGAGAGATGCGCGCGCGGACCTGATCGCCGGGCTGAGCGGTGCGGTGCTGGTACTGCCTCAGGGGGTGGCCTACGCGCTGATCGCGGGGTTGCCCCCGGCGCATGGACTCTATGCCGCCATCGTGGTCGCGATCATCGCCGGACTCTTCGGCTGCTCGCGTCACATGGTCAGCGGGCCGGCCGCCGCCATCTCGATGGTGGTCTTCGGTACCGTCTCGACCCTGGCCACCCCCGGCAGTCCGGAATACCTGCCGCTGGTGCTGGCGCTGACCTGCATGGTCGGCATCATCCAGCTCGCACTCGGGCTGCTGCGCATGGGGGCGCTGGTCAATCTGATCTCGCATACCGTGGTGATCGGCTTCACCGCCGGTGCCGGCGTATTGATCGCCACTAGTCAGCTCAAGCATCTGTTCGGTATCGCGCTGGGAGATGCCTCGAGCTTCCTCGGCACCTGGTGGGCATTGCTTGGGCATCTGGAAGACACCTCGTGGGCGACCCTGATCACCGGCCTCAGTACGCTCGCCAGTGCCTTGCTGGTGCGGCGGGTGAATCGCAGACTGCCGTGGATGCTGGTCGCGATGGCCGTCGGTTGCGGGGTTGCGGCATTGCTGGGTGGCAGCGAGGCAGGCATCCCGATGGTGGGGGCCCTCTCCGGCAGCCTGCCGCCGTTTTCTCTGCCGCCACTGGGGTTTGACACCCTGCGCTCGCTGGGCGGTGCGGCCTTTGCGCTGGCGGTTCTCGGCTTGATCGAGGCGGTCTCCATCGCCCGCGCCATCGGGGTACGCTCGCATCAGCGCATCGATGGCAATCAGGAGTTCATCGGCCAGGGGCTGTCGAATCTGGTCGGCAGCTTCTTCTCGTGCTTCGCCGGCTCCGGCTCCTTCACCCGTTCAGGGGCCAACTACGATGCCGGCGCCCGCACGCCGCTGTCGGTGATGATCGCGGCTCTGATCGTGCTGGCGGTGCTGTTGCTGGTGCCGAATGTCACGGCCTGGCTGCCATTGCCCGCCATGGCGGGCCTGATCATGGTGATCGCCGCCAACCTGATCGAATTCAGTCATATCCGTCAGATTCTCACCGTCAGCCGCGAGGAAGCGGTGGTGCTGGTGATCACCTTCCTCGCCACGCTGCTGCTGCCGCTTGAGTTCGCCATCTTCGCCGGCGTGCTGGTGTCGCTGGTGCTGTATCTGAATCGCACCTCGCGTCCACGTCTGGTGGAAATGGCACCGGACCCCGAACACCCGGAGCTGGGCGTGCGCAATGCCGAGCGCTACCAGCTGACCCAATGTCGTGAGGTCGTCATCCTGCGAGTGGATGGCTCGCTGTTCTTCGGCGCGGTGGACCACGTCCAGCGCAAGCTGGCGCGCTATACCGGCAAGCACGTCATCCTGCTCGGCACCGGCTGCAATTTCATCGACATCGCGGGGGCCGAGATGCTCGAGATCGAGCAGCGCCGCCTACAGGATGCCGGCGGCAGCCTGAGCATGTGCGGCTTCCGACGCTACGCGCTGGAAGTGATGGAGTGCGGAGGCTTCCTTGAGCGCATGGGGGATGAGCACTACTTTCATACTGCCGAGGCGGCCATTGCCGCGCTGCGCGAGGCAGTGTCCGAGGCGCATCGGCCACACGACGGTGAGCCGGCCGCATGTGCGTCCTGCCCGCTGTTCGGCCCTGACAGCATCGGCCCGAGCCAGGGCATTCGTCTGACGCCGCCGCTGGCCTGAGCGGGCCGTGCGGCAGCTGACAGGGCGAGAGTTGGCGGCACGCGAGACGGCAAGGCTGGGGGCCATGTCGTGCATGCGATAGAATGCCAGCCATCGATGTGCCGGGTGCGAGTCGCCGGCCATTGCCTCATTTCAGTTTTCCAGTCGAGAGATGCCCATGAGTTTGCCCACCGTGGCGGCCAGCTGCGATCTGATTCGCGATGGCCGCCCGCTGATCGATGTGCGTGCACCGATCGAATTTGCGGCCGGCTCCCTGCCGGGGGCCGTCAACCTTCCGCTGATGGATGACGAGGAACGTCACCGGGTCGGTCTGCAGTACAAGCAGGTCGGCCCGGAGTCGGCGGTGCATCTGGGTCATCAGCTGGTCAGTGGCGGGATCAAGCGCGCCAGGATTCGTGCCTGGGTTGAGCACGTCGAGCGCCACCCCGAGGCGGTTCTGTACTGCTTCCGGGGCGGCATGCGCTCTCAGCTCAGCCAGCAATGGTTGAAGGAGGCAGGCATCGAGCGCCCGCGGATCGCCGGGGGCTGGAAGGCCATGCGTCAGCAGCTTTGCCAGCATATCGATGAGCGCGTCGAGCAGGCCCCGATGCTGCTGATCGGTGGCCTGACCGGCTGCGCCAAGACCGAGCTGATCCATGCGCTCGACAATGGTATCGACCTGGAAGGCTGCGCGCGCCACAAGGGCTCGGCCTTCGGCCGTCACCCCTTCCCGGCACCGAGCCAGATCGACTTCGAGCATCGCATCAGCGCCGAGATGCTGTCACTGGCCGCGGACGCGCCCACCGTCATGGAAGATGAGTCGCGCTTCATCGGCAGCGTCAACATTCCGCTGCAGGCATGGCGCGCGATGGAGGCTGCCCCGCTGGTGAGAGTCGAGATGCCACTGGACTGGCGACTGGTGCAGATTCAGAAGGACTACATCGAAGGGCTGTGGGCCACCTACAGCGGGCACTATGGTGACTTCCTTGGCTGGGCACTGCTGCAGCGTCAGCTGCGTCAGGCGTTGCTGCGTCTGCGCAAGCGGTTGGGCAGTGCACGTCTGGCGCGCCTGATTCGCATGCAGGACATCGCCTTCCGTGAACACAAGCGCGGCAATCCCACTGCCCATGAGGGCTGGCTGGCCCCGCTGCTCAGCGAATACTACGACCCCATGTACCGTTATCAGCTCGAGAAGCACGAGCGTACCTTCCTGCATGTCGGCGACTGGGACAACACGCTCGCCTTCGTGCGTGAGTGGAGCGCCAATCACCGCTGGCAGCGCTGACATTCCTCACGGGCGCTGGTCAGCGCTCACGCATTCAGCCAGTCCACCAGCAGGCGGTCCAGCAGGGCCGCCTGACGATCAAAGCGCTTCGGGTCCTCCAGCAACGTTTCGCGTGACTGCACGCCATTGCCCTCCAGGGGCGCGGGATGGTGGGCCAGGCGGTCCTGCGTGGCCGCCGCATCCATGTGCGGATGGAAGTTGAGCGCCACCACGCGACCCTCATCCCAGCTGAAGCCGGCCACTGGCGTATGCTCGCTGCTGGCCAGCAGCTCGCAGTCTTCCGGCAGACCACAGATCTCCTCGTGCCACATCAAGGCCGCGAACTCGGCGGGTAGCCCCAGCGGGCACTCGTTGCTGCGCGTCAGCGTGGCCCAGCGACGCTGCGGCACCACGGCGGATGAGACGATCGCCCCCATCTGCTCGGCGATCAGTCGCGCCCCCAGGCCAATCCCCAGCAGCGGGCGATTGCTGTTCAGCGTGCGCCGAATCAACTTGCGCTGCAGGCGCAGCGACTGCTGTTCGGCGGGCGAGGCGGGCTGTGCGGCGCTCGACAGGCGTTGCGGTCCATCCAGCACCACCAGCGCATGAAAGTCATCGATGCCCGGCAAGGCTTCGCCTGCCAGCGGGAAGCTGGTGTTGAAGCTGTGCCCCATGCCGGAAAGCCAGTCCTTGAGGCGTAGCGGACTCTGCCAGTCATGCGCTAGCGTTGCGGTATCGGCGGCTGAATCTGGTTCAGTGTCAGGGAGTTGCCCCTGATGTATGAAGTAAAGATGCATGGCTTCATCATGCGTGAGCGCCATGTCAGCGTAAAGGCCCCGGTGCCGGCATATCAGTACCTGCACCGGGCGAACCAGCCGCGACACGACAAGGAGAGAACCGCATGCGGGCCGAACTGCTCGAACAGATCTACACCGTGGTGGCGCAGATTCCCGAAGGCCGCATCACCACCTACGGGCGTATCGCCAAGATGACCGATGGCGCCAGCGCGCGCATGGTCGGCTCGGCGATGCGTCACCTGCCGGATGGCCATCAGTTGCCGTGGCATCGCGTGATCAACGCCTCGCTCAAGGTCACCGAGCACGGCGGGGCAGTGCGCCAGCGGGAAAAGCTGCGCAGCGAAGGCGTGCTGTTCGATGCTGTCGGCCGCGTGCCCAGAGAATGTCTGTGGCCGTGAATCTCGCCGCGGCAAAGTCTCGTTCGTCAGACCGCCTGAGTGCGCTACCCTAACGCATGTCCCATGCCATCTGTGGCGGGCTGTCGGCTGGCGGGTTTTTCCCTCCCGACATGTGTCCCGCCTCTTTGAAAAGTGAAGTGAGAAGAGAGCCGTCATGACTCAGCCTGTTCCCGGTTTCCGCGCGCGTCTGGAAGCGCTGGCCCCCGTTCGCCGTACCGCCTTCATGGCAACGCTGACCGAGCGACTCCTGCCCAATGCCGGCTTCTACGCCGAGGCCAATGGCACCGCCAGCGCGCTGGAGACCACGCGCGAGTTGCGCAAGCTGCTGGACCTCGTCTGGGAGCAGCTGCGCGTCCGCGATGCCAAGATCGATTTCTCGCTGCAGGCCGAGAAGGTCACGGCCTTCGAGCCCGACGAGCATGACGACAGCTTCGGTGCGCGCCGTGCACTGGAAGCCGTCATGGCGCTGACCGCCTGCATCGATGTGCTGATCAGTGAAGAGCCGGAAGCCGCGCTCAAGGTCAGTCGCCTGTCCGCCGATGGCGTCCGCGCGCTGATCGACCTGCAGGCCGGTGAGGGCATCGAGCAGGAAGCGCTGGAAGCCATGATTCGCGAGCATCCGCTGATGGTCGATGAGCGCGACTTCCAGGACGCCGTGCTGGAGAGTGTCGAGGCTCCGCGTCTTGAGCGTGATGACTGGCGAGCGCTCAAGCGGCTGGGGCGTAACGAGGATGTCAGCAATCTGGGGCTATCCTTGCAGGAATGAGCCCCCGGAAGACCGGGTGAGCGAGCCTGCCCGGCTGACACTGGCAGCCAGGCCATTCCCTTGGAGAGACAGATGGGCAAGACGAGTCAGATGCTTTCCCGCACAGGCGTTGATCCCTTGAATGGCCTGATCCTCGCGCATCTCGAGTCAATGCAGCAGCATCTGGCGCAGGCGACGCTCACCGCGCAGGAGGTCCATGCGCTGCGCGTCGACTGCAAGCAGCTGCGGGGCTGGTGGCAACTGCGACGTGAGTCACTGGGCAAGGCGGCGGTGAGTGAGCATCAGGCGCGTCCGCGCGCCATCGCCAGGGCATTGGCTGGCCCGCGTGAGGCGCGCATGCTGCGCAAGACCCATGCGCGCGCCTATGCCTGGGTGGATGAGCGTAGCCAGCGTCTGCTGGATGCGCTGCGTCCGGGGCTGATCAGTGCCGCATTGAGCGAGTCGGTGGCGGAGCTGGATCACGCACCTCTGAAACGGCTGCTGAGCGACGAGGTGGCCGCCTGGCAGGCCGCTCCGCTGACGGGGGAGGAGCTCACGGCCGGACTGGAATTCAGTCGTCACCGCCTCCACAAGTTGGCGGCGCGGGTGATCAGCAAGCGGGAGATCGAGACGTCCCACCGGCTGCGCAAGTGGATCAAGTACCGCAGGTTCCAGCTGACACTGGCGCATGCGGCGCTGGGGGAGACGGCAGGGCGTGAACTCGAGTCACCGAGTCGTGGGCGTCGTCGTGAGCCGGAATTGCTCGACAAGGCAGCATCCCGTCTGGGCAATCAGCATGACCTTGCCGAGCTGGCGCTGTGGGTCGGCGAGCGGGTGATGCTGCCCGCCGCCGAGAAGCATCTGGTGGGTGATATTCTGCGACTTGCCGACCAGCGACTCGAGCAGGCGCTCACACCACTGGCGAAGCTGGGCTACGCCTGAGCGCTGTCGTCGCCTGACCTGCGGGTAATGTCTCTGAAGACACGAACGCCGCCATTCCCTGAGGAGTGGCGGCGTTCGTGTATCTACCTGACGCGAAGGAGATCGCTCAGAGGCGCATCTCGATGCCGCGCTCGGCCATGTAGGCCTTGGCTTGCGGGATGGTGTACTCGGCGAAGTGGAAGATGCTGGCGGCCAGCACCGCATCCGCCCCGCCCTCGAGCACGCCATCCACCAGATGGTCGAGAGTCCCGACCCCACCGGAGGCGATCACCGGCACGCTGACGGCGTCGGAGATGGCGCGTGTCACGCCGAGATCGAAGCCGGCCTTGGTGCCATCGCGGTCCATGCTGGTCAGCAGCAATTCACCGGCGCCCAGCTCGACCATCTTCTTCGCCCACTCGACAGCGTCGAGCCCGGTTGGCTTGCGCCCACCATGGGTGAAGATTTCCCAGCGCGGTGTCTCGCCGTCTTCGCTGACGCGCTTGGCGTCGATGGCGACCACGATGCACTGGCTGCCGAAGCGGTCCGCCGCTTCACGCACGAAGTCCGGGTTGAACACGGCGGCGGTATTGATCGAGACCTTGTCCGCGCCGGCATTCAGCATGGTGCGGATGTCCTCGCAGGTGCGGATGCCACCACCGACCGTCAGCGGGATGAACACCTCACCGGCGATGCGCGACACCATGTCGACCGTGGTGCCACGGTTGTCGACGCTGGCGGTGATGTCGAGGAAGGTGATCTCGTCGGCGCCTTGCTCGTTGTAGCGCTTGGCGACCTCGACCGGATCACCGGCATCGCGGATATCGACGAAGTTGACGCCCTTCACGACGCGACCGGCGTCGACGTCCAGACACGGGATGATGCGTTTGGCGAGTGCCATGATCGCTCCCCTCAGGCCGTGCGGCCGGTGATGGCGTCGGACAGCGCCTGTGCTTCGGCGATATCCAGGCTGCCTTCATAGATGGCGCGACCGGTGATGGCGCCGAGGATGCCCTGATCGGCCACTTCAGCCAGGCCACGGATGTCATCCAGATTGGTCACGCCGCCGGAGGCGATCACCGGGATGCCGCCTTCGCGGGCCAGCGCCACGGTGGCTTCGATGTTGACGCCCTGCATCATGCCGTCGCGGGCGATGTCGGTGTAGACGATGGAGGACACGCCGTCATTGGCGAAACGCTTGGCAAGCTCGGTCGCCTTGATGGTGGAGACCTCGGCCCAGCCATCGGTGGCCACGAAGCCGTCACGCGCATCGAGACCGACGATGATGCGGCCCGGGAAGGCGCGGCACATCTCGGCGACGAAGGCCGGTTCCTTCACGGCCTTGGTGCCGATGATGACCTGACCGACGCCGGCTTCCAGATAGTGCTCGATGGTCGCGGCATCCCGGATGCCACCGCCGATCTGGATCGGCAGCTCCGGGTAGGCGCGGGCGATGCGTGTCACCGCGTCACCATTGACCGGCTTGCCCTCGAAGGCACCGTTGAGATCGACCAGATGCAGGCGGCGACCACCGGCCTCGACCCAGCGCGCGGCCATGGCCAGCGGGTCATCGCCGTAGTTGGTGGAGTCTTCCATGCGGCCTTGCTTCAGGCGTACGCACTGACCGTCCTTGAGATCGATCGCGGGGATTACCAGCATGTCGGGTGTCCTCTCGGCGTGTCTTGGCACGCCTGAATTGTCGTCGGTATATCGAAGGCGGATGAATCGGTGCCCGACTCGCAAGGCAGGCACCGACGGTCACGCAGGTGAGCCCTCAGGGCTGCCAGCGGACGAAATTCTCGAGCAGCTTGAGGCCGGCGGCCGCACTCTTCTCCGGGTGGAACTGCACCGCGAACAGGCTGCCCTCACCGATGGCGACGTGCGCCTCGGCACCGGCGTAATGCGTGGCGCCGAAGACCTGTGAGCGCTCGGCAGCCGAGACATAGAAGCTGTGCACGAAGTAGAAGCGCGAGTTGTCCTCGATGCCTTCCCACAGCGCATGGCCCTGGGTGTGGGCGACGTGGTTCCAGCCCATGTGCGGCACCTTGAGACGCTGGCCGTGCTCGTCCAGCTGCTTGTCATCAAAGCGTTTCACGTCGCCCTTGAAGTAGGCGAGGCAATCGATGCCACCGTTCTCTTCACTGCGCTCCATCAGCATCTGCTGACCGACACACACGCCCAGCAGCGGCTTGCTGTGGTTGCTCAGCAGTTCGCCGACCAGCCCGCGCAGTTCGGCGCGCTCAAGCTCGCCCATGCAATCGCGGATGGCGCCCTGACCGGGCAGCACCACGCGGGTGGCACCACGGATGGCGCGCGGGTCACTGGTGATCACGACATTCTCGTCAGCCACATGCTCAAGTGCCTTGGCGACGGAGTGCAGGTTGCCCATGCCATAGTCGATGACGGCAATCGTCATGTCTTTCTCCCGCAGGCCGGAGGGGACTCCGGCATTGGATGTTCATGCAGAGGAAGTGCCACCCGGTGCCCGGCAAGCGGCAATGGCTGGCGACACATCCTCTGGCCGCGCGTCACGACGCTTACAGCGAGCCCTTGGTGGAGGCGATGCGGCCTCCCATGCGCTCGTCCTCTTCCACCGCCATGCGCACGGCACGGCCGAAGGCCTTGAAGATGGTCTCCGCCTGGTGGTGGGCATTGAAGCCCTTGAGGTTGTCGATGTGCAGCGTGGCGCCGGCATGGTTGACGAAGCCCTGGAAGAATTCCCAGAACAGCTGCGTATCGAAACGCCCGATGTTGCCGCGCGTGAACTCGCACTGCATGAACAGGCCCGGGCGACCGGAGAAGTCGATCACCACGCGTGACAGGGCTTCGTCCAGCGGCACGTAGGCATGGCCGTAGCGGCGGATGCCGGCCTTGTTGCCGAGCGCCTGCGCGAAGGCCTGGCCGAGAGTGATGCCGATGTCCTCGACGGTGTGGTGGTCGTCGATGTGCAGATCACCGTCGCAGTCGACGTCGATGTCGATCACGCCGTGACGGGCGATCTGGTCCATCATGTGTTCGAGGAAGGGCACGCCGGTGTTGGCGCTCAGCTTGCCTTCGCCGTCCAGATTGATGCGAACCCGAATCTTGGTTTCCGAGGTGTTGCGATGAACCTCGGCGATACGCTCTGCCATGATGTCTCTCCAGCGGTCGGTGACCTCACCGCGGCTTCGGGGCTGATGAGGTCTGGCGCAGTCTGGGGCCTGGGTGTGAGAGGCGTATGTCCAGTCCGGCCGGGAAGTGCGCATCATGTGGTTGTTGTCATGTGATGTCGCAAGTGAAAGCGTGATCCAGTGACGTTGTCGAGGTTGCGGGTCACTGATCGATGGCAGACGCGTCGTCCTTGCCTGCCCAGCCCGTCATTATAGAGAAAGGACAACGGCATCCGCTACAATGGCGGGCATTCATATCGCGGGCGAGGATCTCACCATGCCGGTCACTCTTCAGATGATCGATCACGCACGCTGGCAGGCCGATGAGCAAGTGCGCATCGACCTGTCACGCATCTATCACGAAGCCCCCGGTGAACGCCTGCCACTCGCGCCGGATGAGTTCATTCAGGCCAGCCTGGAGACCGGTCATCGCTTCTGCACCGCCTTCTTCAATGATCGCCATATCGGCGCCCTGCTGTGCGAGGACGATGGAAGGGCATGGCGCATCCGTCATTGCTGCGTGCGCAAGAGCACCCGTCGACGCGGGGTGGGAACGCGCCTGATGGCATTGATGTCGCTGGAAGCGGCGGCGCGTGAGCGCCTGCTGGTCGTGCCGGATCAAGGATTGACGCTGGCTGACGAGCTTCTGCTGTCGCGGCTCGGTTACGTGAAGGATGCCGAGCAGCAAGGCTTCGTGCTGGCCCAGACAGATAGCGAAAGCTGACGGCTGGACCGGCGTGACAGGAACTGATGACGCCGGGGCCTGTCCACCGCAGGTGAACGTTGACGCTGGCGTCTGGCATCGGGCGCACGTTCGCGCCCTCAGGTGCGACAATCGGGATCATTCACACGTGCCGGGCAATGCCTTCAGGAGCGAAGGCAGCCCGGACATCTCATCGTGTCAAAGGGAGGACGCAGATGAAAGCACTGTTCAGGGCCTTGCTGGCCATCGTCGGAGTACTGGCGCTGGTCGTGGTGGCGGGGGTGATCTATGTCACCACCTTCCTAGACCCGAATGATCTCAAGCCGCGTCTGGTCAAGGCGGTCAAGGACCAGGCGGGGCTGGAGCTGGCCCTGAACGGTCCGCTGGACTGGTCGTTCTACCCGCGCCTGGGCGTCAGTGTCGAGGACGCCCAGACCTGGCTGCCGGAGCAGGCTCACGACCAGACACCCTTCGCCTCCTTCAAGCGTGCCGAGGTCGGGGTGTCCTTCGCGCCCTTGCTGAGCGGTGAGGTGGAGGTCGAGGGCGTGTTCCTCGATGGCCTGAAACTGGACCTCAAGCGAGACGCTGACGGGCGAGGCAACTGGGAGAGTCTGTTGCAGCATGCTGCCGATGCCGCCGAGAGCGGTGCGGCGGACAAGGCTCTGCCTCCCGCCAAGAGTGCCGGTGTCGCCATGGCCGATGAGACGCAGGGAGATGCCGGTGTCAGCGATGGCGCTGAAGGCATGGCCGTCAATCTCGATATCGCCTCGATTCAGGTCACCAATGGGCAGATCACCTACCAGGACGCTGCCAGCGGTCTCGACATGACGCTCAATGAGCTGGCATTGAGCTCCAGCAACGTCAGCCCGACCAAGGCGTTCCCGGTGGAGCTGTCCTTCGTGGCGGAGGGGCGTGAGCCTGAGCTGCGCAGCACCATCAATCTGGACGGCAAGGTGGCGCTGGACCTTCAGAACGGTCGCCATGTCCTGACCGGCATCAGCCTGGACACCGCCACCAGCATGCCGTCGCTGAGCGAGCAGTCCCAGCAGCTGGCGCTGGAGATCGATACCCTGACACTGGATACCGAGCAGCAGCGCTATCGCATCGAGGGTGGGGAGCTGGATGCCTCGCTCAACGAACCGTCGCTGGGAGAGAAGGCGCTGCCGGTGAAGGCGACCTTCGGGGCGGAAGCGGATCTTGCCGAAGGCACCGCGACGCTTTCCGATCTGCTGCTGACCTCGGGCAGTGACCTGCGTCTGAGCGGGGCGCTCAAGGCCAGTGACATCACGGGCGAGGCGCTGAGCTACAGCGGGCAGTTCAAGCTGGCCCCGCTGTCACCCAAGGCGTGGATGACGCGGGTCGGCATGCAGGCACCGCAGACGGCACGCGGCGATGCACTGACCTCGCTGGCATTCTCCAGCCCGCTCAAGGGCGATCTGTCACAGGTACAGCTGACCAACCTGGTGATGGCACTGGATGACACCACCATCAACGGACGTCTCGGCTCCTCCTTCGATGCCTCGCAGATCACCTTTGATCTGGATGTCGATGCGCTGAATCTGGATGACTACCTCCCGCCGCAGACCAGCGAGAAGATTGCGAGTCTCGGTACGGGGGTGACGGCAGGACTGGTGGCGCCGGCCTACGCGGCTGACGGCGATGCAGAGGTGTTGCCGGTGGAGCTGCTCAGAACTCTCGGGCTCAAGGGCCAGCTGGACATCGCGAACCTCACGGCATCCGGGCTCGAGATGCGCAAGGTGTCCGCCAAGCTGTCCGGCCAGCCGGGACTGCAGCAGCTCGATAGCCTGACGGCCAGTCTGTACGGCGGTAGCCTGGCAGCCAGTGCCCGCATCGACAGTCGCAAGACACCGCTGACCATGAGCTTCGGCGAGAAGTTGACCAATCTGGATATCGCGCCATTCCTCAAGGCGCTGGCGCCTGAGCAGGATGACATCCTGCGTGGCCGTCTGACGCTCAATGGCGACTACACCACCAGCACCAATCAACTCGACAGCATGAAGCGCAACCTGAATGGTTCGGGTGACTTCGAGATCCGCAATGGCGAGATACTCGACGTCAACGTGTCCGAGAAGATGTGCACCACGGTGGCGACGCTGAGTGGCAAGACGTCCTCGCGTGACTGGGCGGCGAATACCCCGCTGGAACGCGCACAGGGCAGCTTCAAGGTCACCAATGGCGTGATCAGCAATCAGGATCTGGCACTGGCGATCCCGGGTATCGCGCTAGATGGCAAGGGGCAGCTCAACCTGCCGACCGAAGCCTTTGACTACAACGTGGCGGCGCGCTTCATCGAAGGAACGGATGACGCTGCCTGTGAGGTCAATCCGCGTCTGGTCAAGCTGCGCTTCCCGGTGCAGTGTCAGGGCAACCTGAGCGGTGAGCCGGGCGAATGGTGCGGCTTCGACCAGAAGGGTTTCCAGACGGCCGCCGCGGAACTGGCCAAGGATGAAGCCAAGCGCAAGGCGGGCGAGAAGGTCAGCGAGAAGCTGGATGAGAAGCTCGATGAAGACACGCGCAAGAAGATCGATGACAAGCTGGGCGAAGGCGCCAGCGACAAGCTGAAGGGCGCGATTCAGGGGCTGTTCAACTGATTCACGCGCTCCTTGTACAGCAAGACCGGCACGCCAGTCCCTCGGGGCTGGCGTGCTGCCGTTGGAGCCCAGACCATGGCGCGCCATGGTACGAGTCACGAGTAGAGGAAGTCTTGATGGCGGTACCTGACACTGCGGCCACGCCTGACGTGGCGGCGTCTGATACCCACGCCCCGCCAGGCGTGGCAAGCATTGCGCTGAGCCCGGAGGAATTCCAGGCCCGCGTGTTCGACTGGTTCGATGAGCATGGCCGCAAGCACCTGCCCTGGCAGGAGAACACCACCCCGTATCGTGTGTGGGTCTCGGAGATCATGCTCCAGCAGACCCAGGTCACGACGGTGCTGCCCTATTACGCGCGCTTCATGGAATGCTTCCCGGATGTCGCCGCGCTGGCGGCGGCGGAGATCGATGAGGTGCTGCACCTGTGGACGGGGCTTGGCTACTACGCCCGGGCGCGCAATCTGCACAAGGCCGCTCAACAGGTGGTCGCTGAGTATGGCGGCACCTTCCCGGTCGAGAGTGTCGAGGCACTGTCGGCCTTGCCAGGTATCGGGCGCTCGACCGCCGGGGCGATCATCAGCATCAGCACCGGACAACGGGCGCCGATTCTCGATGGCAACGTCAAGCGCGTGCTGGCTCGCCTGCATGCCGTGGAAGGCTGGCCGGGTCGGCCGGCCGTGGAGCGCAAGCTGTGGACGCTGGCGGAGCGCTATACCCCGCAGATGCGGCTGGCGGACTGGACCCAGGCGATGATGGATCTCGGGGCCACCCTGTGCACGCGCGGTAGCAAGCCGGATTGTACGCGCTGCCCCTTCGAGGAAGTCTGCGTGGCGCATGCACGCGGCGAGGAAAAGCGCTTCCCCGAGAGCAAGCCCAAGAAGGCTATTCCGACACGTCAGACGCTGATGCTGCTGGTCAGTGACGAGACGGGCCGGATTCTGCTCGAACGACGCCCACCGACGGGCATCTGGGGCGGCCTGTGGGCGCCGCCGCTGGTCGAGGACCGCGAGGCCGCGCGGGAGTGGGTCGCCCGTGAAGCGCGAGGCGCGCATCTGGAGGCGCCGCTGGACAGTTTCGAGCATGTCTTCAGCCACTTCCGGCTGACCATCACGCCGCAGCCGGTCCAGCTGGGAGCGGCGGAACTGACGCCGTCGGCGGAGGATGGCGTCAACGAACACGGAGCAGACCGTCGTTTCGTCGACCCCGCCGCGCCGGATGCCGTGGGCCTGCCGGCACCGGTCAAGGCGCTGCTGGCACGCTGCACGGATGATCTGTTCGGGCTGTGAGCGAGTCGCTCTCATCGACAGGCCTCGGACGCCTGGGGGAAACCCGCTCAAGCGTGCGAGAATGAGGCAATCGATTGAGCGTCTGGCGAAGGCTCGGCGCTCAACCGCACTGACATCCAGTTCTCTTACGGAGTTACCCATGCGTACCGTACATTGCCGCAAGTATGACCAGGACCTGCCGGGTCTCGACTTTCCGCCGCTGCCGGGCGAGAAGGGCCAGGATATCTGGGCCAACGTCTCGAAGCAGGCATGGGAAGAATGGCAGGCGCTGCAGACACGCCTGATCAACGAGAAGCACCTCAACATGATGGATGCCGACAGCCGTCGCTATCTGATGGAGCAGATGGAGCGTTTCTTCCGCAACGAAGAGACCGATCAGGCCGAAGGTTTCGTCCCGACTGACGCCGCCGCCAAGGGCGAAGCGCAGGGCGGACAGGGCTACGAAGTCTGACGAGACGGCGAGGGCGATGGAAGACGAATAACGACGCCAAATTCTTGATAAGCAAGGGTTGACGTCGGGAAAGGTTTTCTATTTAATACGTCCTCGTTGGCAAGGGCCAGATAGCTCAGTTGGTAGAGCAGGGGATTGAAAATCCCCGTGTCGGCGGTTCGATTCCGTCTCTGGCCACCAAGTGTTGGGGTATAGCCAAGTGGTAAGGCACCGGTTTTTGGTATCGGCATTCCCAGGTTCGAGTCCTGGTACCCCAGCCAGCTGACATGCAGTAACGTAGTAAGAAGACTCATATCATGAGTTCTTTGTGCCGGCTTAGCTCAGTTGGTAGAGCAACTGACTTGTAATCAGTAGGTCGAGGGTTCGACTCCTTTAGCCGGCACCATCTTCAGGCTTCTGTAGATGAACGAAGAACGCAGGATATCGAAGTCGCCCAGGCGGCTTTTTTTGTGTCTTCCGGTCGGCCAGATAGCTCAGTTGGTAGAGCAGGGGATTGAAAATCCCCGTGTCGGCGGTTCGATTCCGTCTCTGGCCACCAAATTGGGGTATAGCCAAGTGGTAAGGCACCGGTTTTTGGTATCGGCATTCCCAGGTTCGAGTCCTGGTACCCCAGCCAATTCTGGCTAGCGGATGAAGTCGCAGGATGAATTCGGCAGCCAACAGAAAAGCCACCCTCCGGGGTGGCTTTTTTGCGTCTGGCGTCTGCTCGTCTTTCGGCGCTCAATGCGCGGCGGATGAGCCGGGGTGATGGGCCTGCCAGCTGAGGCGTTTGCGATAGATGGTCGATGGGGCGATTTCCAGAATGGCAGCGGCACGCGGAATGCTGCCATCGCATGCCGCTATCACCGTCTCGATGGCATCCCGCTCCACCATCCACAGCGGGCGCTGCCAGAGGCCCTGGTTCTCGGCGCCGGGTGGTGCGTGCTCGAGTCTCTCGTGTGAGCCGCCGTGTGCTGGCAGGTCCAGCATGGCGGCCGTGAGACTCTCGCCCTCGTGGAGGATGATGGCGCGGCGCAGGGTGTTTTCCAGCTCGCGCACGTTGCCCGGCCAATCGTGGGCCAGCAGCGCCTGTTCCGCGCAGGCGCTCAGGCTGGTGAAATGCTTGCCTTCGTGGCTGGCCATGCGACTCAGCAAGCCGTTGGCGATCTCGAGAATGTCACTTCCGCGCTCGCGCAGGGGCGGCACCTTGAGCGGGATGACGTGCAGGCGGTAGAAGAGGTCTTCGCGGAATCGATGGGTCTCCACCAGCTGACGCGGGTCCTGATGCGTGGCGCAGACGATACGGCAGTTGACCTCGACCGTGCGTGTCGCGCCCACGGGCATCACCTGGCCGGTCTGCAGAAAGCGCAACAGCTTGCTCTGCAGTGGCAAGGGCAGTTCGGCGATCTCATCCAGGAACAGCGTCCCGCCATCCGCTGCCACGGCCAGGCCCTGCTGGGCACTGACGGCACCGGTAAAGGCGCCACGCACATGCCCGAACAGCTGTGATTCCAATAGCTCCGCCGGGATGGCAGCACAGTTGACGGCGATGAAAGGGCCTTCGCGTACCGGGCTGTGGCGGTGGATGGCAGTGGCGCATAGCTCCTTGCCGCTGCCGCTTTCGCCGGTGATGAAGATGGGGGCGTCCGAATGGGCGACCTGTATGAGGGTGCGATAGAGGGTCTGCATGGACGATGAGCCTCCGATGAACCCCTCAAAACCGTTAGGCCGGCCTGTCGGTAGAGACTTCACCCGTGCGGGGGAGTCGACAGTCAGATTCAACGCAGTGGTGATCGGCGTAGCCTGATGGTGAGCCTTCAGTGCGGTCATGAGTGATGTTCCCTTGCTGCTGGACCCCTGTCAGCAGCTCGTAGAGCATCGCCGCAGGAGCATAATTGTCGGGCTGCTTCTGGTGACAGCCTCTCGGAAGGACACACGCTCCCCAAGCGTTGAGTCTTCGTCATGCGGGTTGTTGCGTGTCCTTTTCCAAGCTTACTCAAACGTGAGAGATGATCATGGCGGCTTTTAGTGGGTTTTTTCCGCTGCGCGCGAGGGTCAGATATCTCATCCCACCCGTTGGCATGATGACCAACTCTCTCCTCACGTTTGACACGTGAGTCTGATGTTCTCAAGTGCCCTGCCTGGGCCGTCACGCCTTGCCCGGGCGGGACATCATGGGGCTTCTTCCTCTTCATCATCCGCATTGTTGTGGGTGATGGTGAAATCCGTTGACGACGTCTGCGAGCTGCCATCGGCGGACTGGTCCGCCGTGCTGTCGATGGTGCCGGTAGAGCCGTCACTCAGGGTCTGTTCAATCTGCTGCCAGTTGCCGATCGAGGTACTGCTGCCGGTATTGAGCGTATATGCGCCGATATTGGTCTCGGACCCTTCCCCCAGGCTGCCGGCCTTCTTGCTCTCGTAGAGGATCAGCGCGGTTTCTGCACTGCGCGCCGGGAAGTCGTAGGGGAAGGGGCCCATCAACGAGTTGGCGCTGGCGCTACCGGCCAGCAGGAATCCCGCGCCCACGACTCCCAGGCTGATACGTGTGAAAGCATTCATGTCTTGCTCCTTTCGGTCTGTGAAAGATGCAGTGTCTGATGCGTGAGACGTCTGATGTCAGCAGGTGCTGAAACACACGCGGGTTGCCCCGCGTGTGTTGGTTGCCTGCAGAGGGGTTACGGAGTCACGGGGCCGACGCTGATGGACATGTTGTTACCCACGGAGGTCGCGGCATTATTGATGACCGGGCCTTCGAAGCTGCCTGTCGGCGGCAGATCCAGCGTGATGTTGCTGACTTTGGCAGTCGAGCTGATGTTGGCGAAGCTCATCTGGGTATTGTCGGCAATCAGGGCGCTATCGATATCAGTGCTATCCAGAGTGACCGACATATTGTTGCCTACGGAGGTCGCGGCATTGTCCACGCTCAGGTTGAGAATGTTGTCGACCTTGGCCAATGATTCGACTTCAGCAGTGCCCGGGTAGAAGAAATAGCCACCAGAACCCGCCAAGAACTGCTCATTGTGTAGGTTGACCATGGCATCACTATCCACCGAGACATTGTTGCCCACCGAAGTAGCGGCATTCTCAAGCGACTCTAGGCGAGTAATGTCAGGATTAGGCGTGGAGCCGGCATAGCTGATATAGACATCGACATCAGCGTTAGCGTTTGCAACTGCATCTGCACTCGCATTGGCTGCTGAATGATGATTCCAGCTGTGTGCATTCGCAGCGGATGACGCGCTGCTGCCTGCACTGAGGCTATCAACTAGTTCGATGGAAGGGTCACCTGCTTCACCTGCACCGTAGCTGACATCACTGACGATGGCTTCGGAGCTGACGTCACCGATCTGCTTTTGCAGACTTTCGATCATCACCAGGCCGCCTGGATCTTTGATTTTCGGGTCAATATAGACATCAATATTGACATCAGTATTGACATACCCATCCCAATTCCAATCCACGTTATTGAAGGCTTGCGCTTGGCTTGCCATCATCACACCACTTACGAGACCGATGGCGACTGCGAGCTTATTATAGGTAGTCATTGTCATGTTCCTCATGAATGTTGACTTATTGTGCTGCGCTGGATGCTGCCGATGTTTCTGTTGCAGGTGCCTCTGTTGCGGGTGCTTCTCTCAACGGTGTTGCGACTGCTGCGGTACTGCCTGATGCCGTATTGGCTGCGGCCACTTGCTGCGTGTTGCCGTCTTTCGCTGCAACATGCTGTCCCGGGTGAAGTTCACATTCCTGCCCCGCAGGTACAGGAAGTCCCAGGCCTTCAGTCAGGAGTTGGTAGGCGCCCATCTCCACGACTGATCTCACGCCCAGCTGCAGTGGTTCATTGCGCACTGCGCCGGAATCAAACTCGACCAGCTGATTGCCGAAGAAGCGATAGATGCCGGCTTCGACTTCGTAACCCACCACCTGCTTCTGCAGGCTGGTGACATAGACGGTGCGGAAGGTGCGGATGTCGACCATGCGCAGGTCCAGACCCACATTGATGACGGCGGTCCGCAATCCGGCCCCGATTCCGCTGACGAACAGGCGAGTGCCACCACTGGAAATGTTGTAATTGAGCTCAGTGAGGGCACCGAGAACCACGAAGTGCGAGGGGAGGACGGCCAGCTTGCGTGGTGCATAGGCCATGGCCTTGTTCTCGTAAAGCTGCTGCTCGGCCAGCGGGACGCGAACATCAAGACGCTCTGTCAGGTGAACCTTGCGAGTCTTGTAGAGCGCGCTGATCAACATTTCCGAGACACCCTGAGTGACGGCGGCGCTTTCGGTTACTGTCGAATAGCTGCGTTGCCCTGTCTTGTCAGTGATCTGCCCGACGGCGATGACTGGCAGGTTTGTCGCGCCTGAAATACGGCTCAATGAGGCAAGACATTCACTGTAAGGCGTATTGTTTGAGGTGACTGGCGGCCCGACGACTGGCTCGACATTATCGAATTTCGGCTCGACTGCGGCGCAGCCCCCCAGCACTGTGGCCATGCAAGCGGCCAGACAAATCCGTGGCTTGAACATGCTGGAAGTTCCCCTGGTGTGACGCATTGTCCTGCGCCGTTCTTGTACTCTGATATGTGTCTATCAGTTGTGATGCCGTGACTTTACAGGGGCATTAAGTGTGCCAACTAAATTCACAATAGTTCACAACAACTTACGCTTATTGTCTGGTGATCATTCGCGATGCGATTTGCAAAAGGCGAAGCGTATTGGGGTGAATTGTCAGGAAGCCATGACAAGGAATGAGGCGATATATGAGACATGATGTCTTTCATGCATGAGGCGCGTGGCCACCGCGTGAATGATGAAATGATCTATCGGGGTGACTGAGGAATCTTGTCATCCGTGAGACACAGGAAGTCTCATGTTTTCGCGAGAACGGTGATGGCGGGGGTAGTGCGCGATTGAATGGTCTTTTAACGAACTCGGGGATCAGGCGTCTGTGATTAATTCATGATTCATGGGGTTGAAGTCTGTGTCATGGCCCATAGGTGGGACAGTGCGGCCAAGCCGCAGGAATAGAACGCCGGATTCCTCTTTCCTCAATGCAAGCCATTGATGCCTTAAGGAGAGCAAGATGACAGCTTCACGCCACATGACCTCGTACAACGCCACCGCTGCGCTTTCGTCCAAGCAGCGCCACCACCACGAGATGGACGGCAGCAACGCCAGCGATGGCGCAGAGTCCTCCAATCAGCGTCTGGGTGTTCGTCAGGTCGATGCCGATCGCGATCAGGCGCCGGAAGCCTATCTGGACAAGTCAGGCAGCGACCGAGGCTCCTCCCACTCGCGCGACGCCTACCCGACGCGTCTGAGCCAGCCACCGCAGCACCTGTGGCAGAAGCGCCGCGAGCCCGTCGTGCACTCGCGCGCCGACGAGGGGCCGCTGGGGGCTGAGCAACTCAAGCGGTTCGAGCGCGATGGCTTCCTGTTCGAGCCGGAATTCCTGGCCCCGGAAGAAGTCGAGACGCTGAAGGCCGAACTGGCTGCGCTGCTGGAGCAGGAAGATCTCCAGGGTCGTGATTTCACCATCACCGAGCCCAAGAGCCGCGAGATCCGCTCCATCTTCGCCGTGCACTTCCTGTCGGAGCGCTTCCGCCAGCTTGCCGAAGACCCGCGCCTGATGGATCGCGCGCGCCAGATTCTGGGTGGCGATGTCTATGTCCACCAGTCGCGCATCAACTACAAGCCGGGCTTCGAGGGCAAGGGCTTCAACTGGCATTCGGACTTCGAGACCTGGCACGCCGAGGATGGCATGCCGGAAATGCGTGCGGTCAGCGCCTCGATCATCCTGAATGACAATCACCACTTCAACGGCCCGCTGATGCTGATCCCCGGCTCGCACGAAGTCTTCGTGCACTGCCTGGGCGAGACGCCGGAAGACAATCACAAGTCTTCGCTGCAGGCACAGGAAGTCGGTGTGCCCTCGCGCGAAGCGCTGCGAGAGCTGGTCGCCGAGCGTGGCATCGAGGCGCCCACCGGTGCCGCGGGTGGTCTGCTGATGTTTGACTGCAACACCTTGCATGGCTCCAACGCCAACATGTCGCCGGACCCGCGCAGCAACGCCTTCTTCGTCTACAACCGCGTCGACAATGCCATGCAGGCGCCGTTCGCGGCCTCTCGTCCGCGCCCTGAATTTCTGGCCCACCGTGCCGATGGTGGCTGGGATGAACTGGAAAAATGAGCCGCGCGTGACAGACCGCCAGCGTGAGCAAGCGAAAGGAAAGACCGAAAGGCTGAGCAGGCCAGTGGACTGAACTGCACAACCCGGGGTTGCGTTCAGGCGGCGAAATCTCGGACGTTGGTGTGGTAGTGGCAAGCCGGCGGGGCGGCGTAAGATTGAGACATCTCTCATCGATCATCTCTCATTGATCATCCATCACGCCCCGACAGGAGTTCTGCATGCCGCTTGCTCAGCGTTTTACCCCACGTTTCAGCGATGGTCGTGTCTTTGCCCATGATCTCGGCAAGGTGGTGTGCGTGGGGCGCAATTATGCTGCCCACGCCGCGGAGCTCGGCAATGAAGTGCCCAGCGAGCCGTTGCTGTTCATCAAGCCCGCCACCAGCGTGGTGCCCATGGACAAGCCGCTGCCGCTCTCGAAGCGACGTGGCCAGTACCATTACGAGGCCGAGCTTGCGCTGCTGATCGGCAAGCCACTGTGCGAGGCGAGTGAAGACGAGGCGCTGGAGGCATTGGCCGGCATGGGGCTGGCGCTGGATCTCACCCTGCGTGAGCGTCAGAGCAAGCTCAAGGCCAAGGGCCAGCCGTGGGAACTGGCCAAGGCCTTTGACGGCAGCTGTCCGCTGTCCTCCTTCGTCGCGCTGGAAGGCCCGCGCTGGCGTGATGGCGAAGGCGCACTGCATGATGTCGATTTCCAGGCACTGCAGTATCGTTTCGCCATCGACGGCGAGCAGCGTCAGCAGGCGGATACCCGTCTGATGCTGTTCCCTGTCGCGCGGCTGCTCAGCGAGATCAGCCACAGCTTCACGCTGCTGCCCGGCGACGTGGTACTGACCGGCACGCCGGAAGGGGTTGGCGAGCTGAATCCGGATCAGGCGCTGGCACTGACGCTGGATGCCCCGGATGGCAGCGGCGAGCTGTTGCGTGTCGAGACACGCACGCGCGGCGTGGCATGACGACTGGGGCTGACTGGGGCTGAGACAGCCCTGAGCGAGTAGCCAGCAGCCCTGAGCGAGTTCACAGCAGCCCTGAGCGAGTTAAAAAAAGAAAAGCCCCTGCCGGGATTCCGGCAGGGGCTTTTGCTGTCTGGGCTGCTGCTTTCTGGTCTTTTGCGCTCAAGGCTCGAATCTCTGAAGCAGAGATCGGCTCAATGACGGAAGGGCTCAGCTCTCCAGGTAGGTATATCCTTCCAGACCTGCCTTCAGGTCCTCGAGCAGGTCTGCCTGTTCCAGCGCGTTCAGATTGGATGACTTGAGCTGACGCGCGAGGCGGGCCGCCAGCTGATCCGGGTCGAAGTTCACGTAACGCAGCACCTGCGCCACGCTATCGCCCTGGATGGCATGGGAAAGCTGCCACTGGCCCTCGTCGTCGAGGCTGGCGTCCACGGAATCGGTATCGCCGAACAGGTTGTGCAGGTCGCCGAGGATCTCCTGATAGGCGCCGACCATGAAGAAGCCGAGCAGCTTCTCTTCCTCGGCATGCCATTCCGGCAGCGGCAGGGTGGCGTCCAGGCCCTGGTCATCCACATAGGTGTCGATGCGGCCATCACTGTCGCAGGTGATGTCCTGGATCACGCCACGGCGAGTCGGCGCGCGGTCGAGACCGGTCAGCGGCAGGATCGGGAAGATCTGCTCGATGCCCCAGATGTCCGGCAGTGACTGGAACAGCGAGAAATTGACGAACAGCTTGTCGGCCAGCTTCTCGTTGAGCTCATCGAGCACCGCGCGGTGCGAACGCTGGCGTGCATCGAGGCGCCCGGCGAGACTGCGACACACGTTGGTGTAGATGGCCTCGGCCTCGGCACGGATGGCGATGCTCGCCAGCCCCATCACGAAGCGCTCCTGCACCTGATGCTGGGCATGCACCACGGCGTGGTAGATCTCCACCAGCTCACGTGGCTCGAGCGCACCTTCCAGACGCGCGGCCTGTGTCCACAGCGCGGCGATCTGCAGATCATCCTCACGCGGCGTGGGCAGCGGCAGGTCGACACGCTCCTCGCCGATCACGTCCGTCACCAGCACGGCGTGGTGAGCGGTCAGGGCACGACCGGATTCGGAGATGATGTGCGGATGCGGCAGATCATGCGCCTCGCACACCGCGTGGAACGCCCCGACCACATAGTCGGCGTATTCGCGCATCGAGTAGTTGAGCGAGCAGGCGCTTTCCGAGCGCGTGCCTTCGTAGTCCACGCCCAGGCCACCGCCGACATCGACGATTTCCACGCCGGCACCGGCTTCATGCAGCCCCTGATAGAAGCGCGCGCACTCGGCCAGGCCGCGCTGGATGTCGCTGATGTCCGCGATCTGGGAGCCGAGGTGGAAGTGGACCAGCTTGAGGCAGTCCAGCGCATCCACTTCGCGCAGGCGCTCGACCAGCGCGACGATCTGGCTCGCCGTCAGGCCGAATTTCGACTTCTCGCCGCCGGTGTTCTGCCAGTTGCCCTTGCCGATGGTGGCCAGGCGCGCGCGCAGACCGATGCGCGGCCGCACACCGAGACGTTCAGCTTCTTCCAGTACCAGTTCCAGCTCGCTGGCCTTCTCGACCACCAGGTGCACGCGGTGGCCGAGCTTCTCGCCCATCAGCGCCAGACGCACGTACTCGCGGTCCTTGTAGCCGTTGCAGACGATGACCGACGGGCCATTGTCCGACAGTGCCAGCACGGCGAGCAGTTCCGGCTTGCTGCCCGCTTCCAGGCCGACACGCCCGCGCGAGCGTTCGCTGGTCGCCAGCAGTTCCTCTACCACGCGACGCTGCTGGTTGACCTTGATCGGATAGACGGCGGTGTAGCTGGCGCCATAGCCGCGTGAGCTGATGGCGGCATCGAAGGCGGCGCACAGCTGCTCGACACGGTCATGCAGGATATCGGCGAAGCGGATCAGCAGCGGCAGTCGCAGGCCCTGGGCGCGGGCCTTGTCGATCAGCGAGATCAGCGGCAGCGCAGGCGTACCCGGTTCGCCATGGGGGCGCACCAGCGTCAGGCCATCCTGGCCCACGTCGAAATAGCCGCTGCCCCACTGGTCAATGTTGTAGGTGCGGCGTGCTTCGGCTGCAAAGGAGGTCATCGCGGTCTCCGGAGATGGACGGCGTGAAGGCAAGCCCGGCGGTGCTCAGCGGTGTGGGCAGCGTCGGAGAAGACAATGGCGCCCGCACGGATGCGGGCGCTCAGGGGGCGCATTATGCCTGCTGGGGAGGCGCAGGCAATCGCTTTGCCACTTGCGTGGGCATTCAGGCCGGCTGGGTGGCGTCGGGCAGCGGCAGGGCGCCTTCCTCGATGCGCCGGCCCAGCAACTGGCGATACTGCGCCGGGTCCTTCGGCGTCAGGCTGTGAGCGGGCGGGTCCACGTAGACCACCAGCAGGCGTGACAGCCAGTAGCGCAGCGCGGTCATGCGCAGCATGCTCGGCCACAGGCGACGTTCGTCAGCGTTCATCGGGCGCTCGGCCAGATAGGCGCTGAGCAGGGCGTCATAACGCGCCTGATCCAGACGGCCATCGTCATTGGAGCACCAGTCATTGACCAGAATCGACAGATCGAAGATCAGGTCGCCGGTGCAGCCATTGTAGAAGTCGATGATGCCGCCGAGGCGATCGCCGTCAAACAGCGTGTTGTCGCGGAACAGATCCCCGTGCAGCGCGCCCTGTGGCAGGTCGACGCCACTGAAGACGTCTTCGCAGACATCGATCTCGTCAGCCATCAATGCCTGGTCTTCCGGGCTCAGATAGGCCAGCACCTTGTGGTGCATCGGCTTGATCCAATGCAGGTCACGGGTGTTGGGGCGCTGGCCGGTGAAGTGCTGCGAGACGGCGTGCATGCGCCCCAGCGCCGCACCGATCTCGCGGCACTGGGCGACATTGGGCGAGACGGGCCACTTGCCCGGCATGCGCGGAAACAGCAACGCCGGCTTGCCTGCCAGCGTCTTGAGCGCCTGACCTTCGCGGTCATGCAGCGGGCCGGGCACCGGCAGCTGGTGGCCGGCGAGGAAGTCGAGCAGCTCGACGAAGAAGGGCAGTTCCTCATGCTCGCCCTGCTCGAACAGGGTCAGCACCATCTCGCGGCGGTCGGTGGTGACGAAGAAGGTCGAGTTCTCGGTGCCGTGGGCGACATCTTCAAGCGATGTCAGCGTGCCTGCATCGTACTCTGCCAGAAATTCTGCGACCTGAGCCTCGCTCAGGGGGGTAAAGACTGCCATGGGTGACTCTTCTCGCCGAAATGTGTCCGCCCCATCAGTGGCGCGCCGCTGGACCGACGCGGCGGCAATGCGCTGACAGGAGTTGTTGTCGGTAGGCAGGAGGGAGACCTCCATGCCCGGGCCGAGCGCAAGGGATGCGTCCGGTCCGGGCATGATGCCCGTCACTGCCGGGTCAGATGCCGCGTGACCCGCAATGCCGAGCTTATCACTTTTTCCGCGCCCAGCCGGGCACCTTGAGCTGACTGGCCTGCGACACGCTGGAACGGGTGAAGTTGCCGTTGCCATCACTGTCGAGCAGGAAGAAGGGCGTGCCCCCCTTGGGGATGATCTCGATGGCGTACAGATGGCCATTGACGCGGTATTCGCGCAGCTGGCGGTCATCCTGCTGACGGCTGGTGACCTGTGGCTTGGGGGCATCACTCTCGGCCACGGCCAGCGGGGCGCCCAGCGCGGTGATGGTCAGCAGCAGAGCACTCGCCAGCAGCGTGGGCAGGCGCAGCGTCGGGTGCGGAGCAATCGAAGCAGTCGTGCGCATGGCATTCCTCCTTTAACACGTGAGCCTTCATCGCAGGGAGACTGGCGACAAGGCCCCGTACACAAAAGTCCTGAGCGCAAAGATTCTGTGCGCAAGCGTGCGGAGGGCAAGCGAATCGGCGATGGCCAGAAACCTTGCCTGATGGGCGCAGTCTACGACTCTTGTCAGCCGCGTGCACGATTTCACTGTCCCTGGGAGCTGCCCGAAAGCCGGTCCATGCCCGCGGCGTGACTGTGCCTCGCCGCAGCCCTTGCGTATCATGACAGCCATTGATGCCGAGAGAGTTTCGGCCCCGACTCTGCTTGCCCCAAGCTCACCCTTCAGCCTACGGATGCGACTGCTCATGGCCGCCACGCCGATCGTTCTCGTCGATGGATCTTCCTACCTCTATCGTGCCTTTCATGCCCTGCCGCCGCTGACCACCTCCAAGGGCCTGCCCACCGGCGCGGTGAAGGGCGTGATCAACATGCTCAAGAGCCTGATCCGCCAGTATCCGGACAGCCCCATGGCGGTGGTGTTCGACGCCAAGGGCAAGACCTTCCGTGATGACATGTACCCCGAGTACAAGGCCCAGCGTCCGCCGATGCCCGATGACCTGCGCCTGCAGGTCGAGCCGCTGCATGCCTGCGTGCGCGCGCTGGGTCTGCCGCTATTGTGCGTGGAAGGTGTCGAGGCCGATGACGTCATCGGGACTCTTGCGCGACTGGCCACCGAGGCCGGGCGTGACGCCGTCATCTCCACCGGCGACAAGGACATGGCCCAGCTGGTGAACAGCCACATCACGCTGGTCAACACCATGAAGAACGAGACGCTGGACGTGGACGGCGTCACCGAGAAGTTCGGCATTCCGCCCAATCTGATCATCGACTTCCTCGCGCTGATGGGCGACAAGGTCGACAACATTCCCGGCGTGCCGGGTGTGGGCGAGAAGACCGCGCTGGGCCTGCTGCAGGGCATGGGCGGCGGTCTCGACACCATCTACGGTGACCTCGATCGCATCAAGACGCTCAGCTTCCGCGGCGCCAAGACCCTGGCCAAGAAGATGGAAGCGCACCGCGAGGATGCCTATCTCTCCTATCGTCTCGCCACCATCAAGCTGGACTGCGAGCTGGAGCATGGCCTGGAGGACCTCGCGATCGCCGCGCCGGATACCGCCGCGCTGGTCGAGCTCTACAAGGAGATGGAGTTCCGCGCCTGGCTGAAGGAGCTGCTGGAAGGCGGTGACATGGCCGCCACCCCGCACGCCGATGAGAAGGACAGCGGTGTCGCCGGCGGTGATCTGTTCGGCGACAGCATCGCGCCCGTCGCGGAGAAGGCCTCCGGCAAGGGCAAGACCGCCGCTGCACCGACGCCTGAGCTGGATGCGGCGGGTGACGAGGACGAGATGCCCGAGGCGCTGCCGCCGCGTGAGGAGCGCAACTACCGCGCCATCACCGAGCAGGCCGAGCTGGACGCGTGGCTGGAGCGCGTGCGCAACGCCACCTCGCTGTGCTTCGACCTCGAGACCACCAGCCTCAACTACATGGAAGCCGAAATCGTCGGCATCGGCATGGCGCTGGAGGTCGGCGAGGCCGTCTACATCCCCGTCGCCCACAGCTATCTGGATGCCCCCGCGCAGCTGGAGCGCCAGGCCGTGCTGGAGGCGCTGACGCCGATTCTGGCCGATGGCGCCATCACCAAGATCGGCCAGAACCTCAAGTACGACATCGAGGTGCTGGCGCGCTATGACATCGCGGTGGCCGGTCCGCTGGCCGACACCATGCTGATGTCCTATGTGCTCAACTCCACCGCGACCCGTCACGACATGGACTCGCTGGCGCTCAAGTACCTGGGCGAGAGCACCATCAGCTTCACCGACATCGCCGGCAAGGGCGCCAAGCAGCTGACGTTTGATCAGATCGCGCTGGAAGAGGCGATGCCCTACGCCTGCGAGGATGTCGACATCACCCTGCGCCTCGCCGCGCTGCTGATGCCGCGCATCGAGAAACTGGGGCGTCTGGGCGAGGTGCTGCGTGATTACGAATACCCGCTGATTCCGGTGCTGGCGCGCATCGAGCGCAACGGCGTCGCGATCGACCCCGAGCGCCTGCACGCCCAGACGCGTGAGCTGACCGAGCAGATCCACGACATCGAGAAGCAGGCCTTCGAGCTGGCGGGCCGCGAGTTCAACCTCTCTTCCCCCAAGCAGCTGGGCGAGATCCTCTTCGAGGAGCAGAAACTGCCGGTCAAGAAGAAGACCCCCAAGGGTGCGCCGTCCACCGCCGAAGCCGTGCTTGAGGAGCTGGCGCTGGACTACCCGCTGCCCAAGCTGATCATGCGTCACCGTGGCATGACCAAGCTCAAGAGCACCTACACCGACAAGCTGCCGCAGCTGGTCAACCCGACCACGCGCCGCCTGCACACCAGCTACCATCAGGCCGTCACCGCCACCGGGCGTCTGTCGTCTTCCGATCCGAACCTGCAGAACATCCCGGTGCGCAGCGAAGAGGGCCGTCGCATTCGTCAGGCCTTCATCGCACGCCCCGGCTATCGCATCGTCGCGGCGGATTACTCGCAGATCGAGCTGCGCATCATGGCGCACCTCTCCGGTGACAAGGGGCTGCTCTCGGCCTTCGCCGACAACCGTGACGTGCACGCCGCCACCGCCGCGGAAGTCTTCGGTACCGAGGAATCACGTGTCAGCAGTGACCAGCGTCGCAGCGCCAAGGCCATCAACTTCGGGCTGATCTATGGCATGTCCGCCTGGGGCCTCTCGCGTCAGCTGGATATCGACCCCGGCCAGGCCAAGACCTACATCGAGCGCTACTTCGAGCGTTATCCGGGCGTCGCCACCTACATGGAAGACACTCGCCACCTCGCCGCCGAGCAGGGCTATGTCGAGACCATCTTCGGCCGTCGTCTCTACCTGCCGGAAATCGGCTCGCGCAATCACGCGCGTCGCAGTGCTGCCGAACGCACCGCCATCAACGCCCCGATGCAAGGCAGCGCCGCCGACATCATCAAGCGCGCCATGATCGATGTGGACGCCTGGCTGGCGGGCAATGACGGTGACAAGGCGTATGACGCCATGATGGTCATGCAGGTGCACGATGAACTCGTCTTCGAAGTCGCTGAAGCGCAGGTCGAAGACTTCATGAAAGACGTTGCCCAGCGCATGCAGAACGCCGCCTCCCTCGACGTCCCGCTGCTCGTCGAAGTCGAGCAAGGCGACAACTGGGAAGAAGCGCATTAATGCGACGGACTTTTTAAGCAATAACAAAAACCCCGCCTCGGCGGGGTTTTTGTTATTAACTTTGACAGTTATCCTTATCAGGGCAAAGATCTAGGAGCTAGCTTTTACACAGGGAAGAAGAAAAATGCGCTTAATAG
The DNA here is from genome assembly GCF_057670765.1 of Cobetia sp. PS-4MA. Classification (NCBI taxonomy): domain Bacteria; kingdom Pseudomonadati; phylum Pseudomonadota; class Gammaproteobacteria; order Oceanospirillales; family Halomonadaceae; genus Cobetia; species Cobetia sp. PS-4MA. The sequence goes on from NZ_CM173107.1 coordinate 230,639, forward strand.
AACGTTTCCAGCCATTAGTCCGTCGTGCACGTGATGAAAGTTCTCACATTACGACCGAAGAGGCCACCAAGACGGCGTTAATATTACCCATGTTGCAGATCTTGGGGTATGACGTTTTTAATCCTCGCGAGGTCATTCCAGAGTATATTGCCGATATAGGGAAGAAAAAGGGCGAGAAGGTTGATTATGCCATCATGAAAGATGGCGAGATATCCGTGTTAATTGAGTGCAAGCCCTTGGGTATGAATCTTGACCAAGCCCACTTCACCCAGCTTTATCGTTATTTCAGTGTGACGCCTGCGCGCTTTGGTGTACTCACGAATGGTGTGGAGTATCGCTTCTTCTCGGACTTGGATGACAGGAATAAGCTTGACGATCAGCCTTTCTTCCGTTTCGATCTGCTAGATCACAACGATCGTGATTTAGAGGAGTTGAAAAAATTCAGTAAAAGTGATTTTGAAGTTGATAATATTCTTGGCTCTGCAAGTCAGCTTAAGTATATCTCGCTTATACAAGAAGAGTTTGCTTCTCTCATTACCGACGTGCCTGAAGACTTTGTGAAATTTATTGTGTCGCGTGTCTACGAAGGGCGCATGACTCAAAGTGTGGTGAGTGAGTTCAAGCCAACCGTTTATGATGCAATTCAACAGTTTATTCGTGAGCAGGTGGATACTCGACTCAAGAAAGCGCTTAACTCCAGTGACTTGTCAGTTAGCGACGTTATGAGAAGTGATCCTGTTGAAAAAGAGGTAGAGCCAGAAGATGGCATTGAAACCACGCAAGAAGAAATTGACGCCTATAATATTGTAAGAGCTTTGGTTTGCGCCAAGGTTGATATTGAGCGTGTTGTCATGCGTGATACTAAAAGCTATTGCGGTATTTTGCTTGATGATAATAACCGCAAGCCGATTTGTCGCCTGCGCTTTAATGGTAAAAGCATCAAAAGAGTCGAGTTTTTTGATGATGACGCCGATCGAGTAGAGATCAAAGACGTTAAGGACATTTTCTTGTTCAAGGAACGCTTGTTGAACACTATTGATAAATATATCCAGTAAATAGTGTTGGCTGATAAGTAAACCCCGCTCCGGCGGGGTTTCCTTGTTTTTGGGGCGAGTGTCATCTGGCAAGTTCTAGTTCTACATGGAATGGTCCACAGCTAGATCGCGAGTATAAGCAACCACCGCATGTGCTGACCTAGGGAACTCCTACGACCACTGGCTACGTTGATCCTTGGCGGTGGTAGGCCGATGCTGTAGGTGGTGTCCGGTTTTCCGGACGCTGGCCGCGGAATGGCGCGGCACACAACAATCAGATCCGGCGGGTGTGGTGGCAGCATGATGGCCCCCACGATGACCGGACACGCCAAGGGAGAGTCGGTGATGGCTCAGCAGATACCAGTGTCAGGCGCGGTGGGTGGAGCGAAGATGGCTGCCCCGCTGCGCAACGATTCACCTGCCACCTCGATTCATGTTGAGCGGGCGCGTCGCGAGTTGCTGCGAGCCGCGATGGATGCGGTAGAGGAGTGGGTGGTGGTGGTGGATGCCCAGGGCGGTATCCAGTTTCTGAACGCCCCCTATGCCGAGTTTCTCGGGGTGGAGGCCAGCGAGGTGCTGGGGCGCGATGTCAGCGAGGTGATCGAGAACACCCGCATGCATGAGGTGCTGGACAGCGGACGCGCGGAGCTGGCCCAGCTGCAGTTGATTCGTGGCCACCACATGATTGCCCACCGTTACCCCATCTTCCGCGATGGCGAGCTGATCGGCGCCATCGGCTCGGTGCTCTATCACGACACCTGGGAATGGCGGCAGGTGAATGCTCAGGTCCAGGCGCTGGAAGCGGAGGTGGACTACTACCGTCAGGCGCTGGAAACCCCCAACGGCGCGCGCTGGCAGTTGAGTGACATCATCGGGGATTCGCCCGCCATGCGGGAGCTGGCCAGCAAGGTACGCAAGATCGCCCCCGGCGGCGCCTCGGTATTGATCCGGGGCGAGTCCGGTACTGGCAAGGAGCTGTATGCTCATGCGCTGCATCGCAGCTCGGCGCGTGCCAAGGGGCCCTTCATCAAGCTCAACTGCGCGGCGATTCCCGAAGCGCTGCTGGAGGCGGAGCTGTTCGGCTATGAGGAAGGCGCGTTCACCGGCGCGAGGCGAGGCGGCAAGCCCGGCAAGTTCCAGCTCGCGGATGGTGGCACGCTGTTTCTCGATGAGGTCGGCGACATGCCGCTGGCGATGCAGGCCAAGTTGCTGCGCGTGCTGCAGGACCGTGAGGTCGAGGCGGTCGGCGCGACACGGCTGGTCACCGTCGATGTACGAGTCATCGCCGCCACGCACCGCCCGCTGGAGGCGCTGGTCGAGAGCGGCGAATTCCGCGAAGACCTCTTCTATCGCATCAACGTGGTGCCACTGCAGGTGCCGCCGCTGCGCGAGCGCCGTGACGACCTGCCGACCCTGGCCACGCATCTGCTGTCACGTCTGGCGCGTCGCAGTGGCCGCCGTCCGCCGATGCTCTCCGAGACCGCGTTGGAGCGCCTGTGTGCCCATCACTGGCCCGGCAACGTGCGCGAGCTGGAAAACGTCCTCGAAGCCGCCTTCTATCTGGGCGGCAGCCATATCCAGCCGACCGATCTGCCGGATGCCATCGGTGCCCGGCATGGCGATGCGCGGCATGCAGATGCCCGCCGGACTGAATTATCCACACCCCCCTCGGATTCAGCCGAGCTTGCTGCTTCCGACACGCCAGTGGCAACTGGCTCGCTGCGTGAGGCGATGGCTCAGGCGGAGCGCCAGCTGATCGTGGACGCGCTGCGCGCCGCCAATGGCAATCGCACCCGCGCCGCCCGTCAGCTCGGCATCGCCAAGTCCTCGCTCTACGAGAAGCTCAACCGTCATGGCCTGTTGGCCGAAACGCCCTGATCGAGAGTGGTTTCACCTTCCCGCCACAGACGTGGGGGCAAAGCGTCCGGAAACTCGGTCAATGACCGGAATTCCGGACGCTTTGCGTGTCACGCCACCCCACGCCGTGCCTGCCCGCATGGGGTCTGCCTTCCACTATCGGCATATTCGACTGGAGTCGTAGACCGAATTCATGTCAGCGCGCGACCTTGGTCGCAGCCTTGGCGACCCGCGTGTCCGGCTTTCCGGACGCTGCCGAGCGTGGATGGCGGCATCGAGGACATCGTGCGGCTACTCGTGCGTGATTGGCTCTCGTAGCTCTCTGAAATCATTGGAATTGTTGTGGCGTGGTCAGGCGCTTGCGTTGTCAATGGGTAAGTTGACGTAAGCGTCAGCTTGTTGCGTGCCTTATCGCCAGAAAGCATCGAGCCGTACGACCAGCCAGTACAACAACAAATCAGGGAGCCGTGCCATGTTGCATCACGCCACGCCGCGTCACACGACGCCGACTCGTCGCCTGCGCCTCGGAGCCGCCATCGCGGCGGCCGTCGCCACCACCACCTTGATGGCCGCCGCACCTGCTCAGGCGGAAGGGCCGAAGCAGCTCGACGTCGCCAGTACCTTCTCGACCAAGAACTTCCTGGGCGCCGGGGCCGTGCGTCTGTCCGAGGAACTCAAGAGCGCCACCGGCGGTGAAGTCGGTCTGCGCGTGCACGAGCCGGGCGATCTGGTGCCGGCCTTCGAAGTCTTCAACTCCGTCTCTTCCGGCGCGATCCAGGCCGGTTGGGACTGGATGGGCTACTGGGCCGGCACGGTGCCGATCACCAACCTCTACGGTGCGCTGCCGTTCGGCCCGAGCCCGGAAGCCTTCATGTCATGGATGTGGGCCGGTGAGGGCACCGAGCTGATCCAGGCCGCCTATGACCCCTACGGCGTGAAGGTGCTGCCGTGCTTCATCTCCCCGCAGGAGACGGGCGGTTGGTACAACAAGGAAATCAATTCGCCGGATGACTTCAAGGGCCTGTCGATGCGCATCTCGGGCCTCGGCGCCAAGGTGCTCAACAAGCTGGGCGCTTCCACCCAGCTGGTACCGGGCAGCGAGATCTACCTCGCGCTGGAGCGTGGCCGTGTCGATGCCACCGAGTTCTCGGTGCCGCAGGTCGATCAGGCGATGGGCTTCAATGAAGTCGCCAAGTACTACTACTTCCCGGGTTGGCACCAGAGCGCCAGCTGGTTCTCGCTGTTGATCAACCAGCAGGTGTGGGACAGCTACAGTGACCAGCGCAAGGCGCAGTTCCAGACCGCCTGCCGCGCGACCCTGCAGTGGGCGATGGCCGAAGCGCCGCCGGCTCAGGTACGTGCGATCCATGAGCTCGAAGCCAAGGGTGTCGAGGTCAAGCGCTTCCCGGAACCGGTGATGACCGCGCTGCAGAAGGCATGGGGGGAAGTGCTGGAAGAAGAGAAGCAGACCAATCCTGACTTCGCCAAGGCCTACGATTCGCTGATGAAGCATGCCGCATTGATCGACGAATGGTACGAGCTGCAGGCCATGCCGCAGCCGATGGCCATGAAGCAGGCCGGTGACGCTGAGGAGGGTAGCGCCCAATGACCGACCCCCGCCTTGCGCCCTGGCGGGCACAGGGCGGGGCGGTGTGTGACGCCCTGGGCCGACCGCTGGTCGGCCTGGGGCTATGGGTGGGTCGCCTGACCAGCTGGTTGGGTCTGGCGATCATCCTGGCCGTGCTCACCACCGTCACGCTCAACGCCCTGGGCATCAATGAAATCGCCAACTGGGGGTCGCCTGACGTGCTGCTGTTCGGCACCGCGATCACCATCAATTCCGTCACCGAGCTTCAATGGCATCTGTTCGGCCTGCTGACGCTGTTCGGTGGCACCTATGCCTTGCACAGCGACACGCATGTGCGGGTCGATCTGTTCTACCAGCGCCTCTCGCCGCGTGGGCGCGCCGTGGTCGATATCCTCGGCCACCTCATCATGCTGATTCCCTTCTGCCTGCTGATCGCCTGGCTGTCCAAGCACTTCGTCACCATGTCCTACATGTCCGGCGAGAAGTCCAACTATGGCGGGCTGGTGGACCGGTATCTGATCAAGGCGATGCTGCCGACGGGGCTGGTGTTTCTCGCCCTCGGCGCACTCGGGCAGATCTTCGAGAATCTGGCCTGCCTGTTCGACCCGGCGCGCACTCCTGAGCGCCTGAAGGACCACGAGATTGCCAGTCTTGCCGGCCTTGCACCTCAGGCAGGCAAGACGCAGAACACCGCTGCACACGAGACGGCCGGCACGACGGCACCCAAGGATCAAGCAGACGGGAGCCATGACGATGCTCGCTGAATACGCCTTGCCCATCACCATGGTGGTGGCACTTCTGATCGGTATCTTCTCCGGCTACCCGGTAGCCTTCCTGCTCGGCGGGCTGGGTATCCTGTTCGCCTTCATCGGTGACATCCCGCTGCCGTTTCTCGGCACCGTCGGCTCGCGCATCTTCGGCGGGGTGATCGAGAACTGGCTGCTGATCGCGATTCCGCTGTTCGTGTTCATGGGGCTGATGCTGGAAAGCTCCGGGGTGGCGCGCAATCTGCTGATGACGTTGCAGCGCCTGTTCGGCCGCGTGCATGGCGGTCTGGCCGTCTCGGTGGCGCTGCTGGGCGTGGTGATGGCCGCCAGTACCGGCATCATCGGTGCCTCGGTGGTCATGCTGGGGCTGCTGGCGCTGCCGGTGATGCTGGGGCAGGGCTACAAGGCCGAGATGGCCTGTGGCGTGATCGCGGCCTCCGGCACCCTGGGCATCCTGATTCCGCCCTCGATCATGCTGGTGCTGATGGGCTCCATCCTGCAGATATCTGTCGGGGCGCTGTTCAAGGCGGCGCTGATTCCGGGGCTGATGCTCGGCGCGCTCTACGTGGCCTATCTGCTGATCACCGCCAAGCTGCGTCCGGACTGGGCTCCGCTGCCGGACCAGTCGCTGCTCGGCACCGACAAGACACCGCTGCCGCTGGCGCTGCTGCGGGATCTGCTCGGCCCGATGGTGCTGATCGTCGCGGTGCTGGGCTCGATCATGACCGGTATCGCTACGCCCACCGAGGCTGCGGCCATCGGCGCGGGCGGCAGTCTGCTGCTGGCGCTGGTGATGGGCGGGCTGTCCTTCGACACCCTGCGCAACACGCTGCGCGATACCTCGCGAACCAGCGCGATGATCCTGTTCGTCGTCATCGGCGCGACCTGCTTCTCGGTGGTCTTCAAGCGCCTGGGCGGCGACTATCTGATCGAGGATGTCATCACCGGCACCGGCCTGGGTCCCTACGGCCTGCTGTTGCTGCTGATGGGCCTGATCTTCGTGCTCGGCTTCTTCCTGGAGTGGATCGAGATCAGCTTCGTGGTGCTGCCGCTGGTGGCGCCGGTGGTCGAGGCGCTGGACTTCGGGCTCGGGCTTTCCGGCCAGGGGCTGCTGGTATGGTTCGCGATTCTGGTCGCCATCAATCTGCAGACGAGTTTCCTGACGCCCCCCTTCGGCTACGCATTGTTCTATCTCAAGGGCATCACCGCCGGGCAGGTCTCCATCGGCACCATCTATCGCTCGATTCTGCCCTTCGTTGGCCTGCAGCTGGCGGGGTTGATCCTGTGCATGCTGTTCCCCGCGCTGGTGCTGTGGTTGCCGGGGCTGATGCCCTGAGTGCGGGCAGGGGGCGGGCAGGGGGCGGGCAGAGTGCGGGCGTGACATCGGCGCCGTGCCACCGCCACGCCGGGGAAGGTAGTCAGCAGGGCGAGGGGCATCACAGGGAGGTGATGTGCCACAGATCCGCCGTGATCGGCAGAGCGATCCATCAGGGAGAACGAGATGCTGCCACGACGCAGGGTATTGATTGCGGGGCAGGGGGAATGGCTGGAAGCCATGGCGCGCACCTTCCTGGAAGATGGTGCCATCATCGCCCTGATGAGCACCGCGCAGACGGATCTCGAGCGCGTGCTGGACGCGCTGGGCGGCGAGCAGTCGGATCGCTTCGGTCAGGTGGTGGGCGAGGGCTGTTTTGAGGTACTGGTGGCGCGTCTCGGCCGTCTTGACGTGCTGGTCTGCATGCCGCCGCAGGCCGTGGTAGGGCAGTCGCTGGAGGCGTGTCTGGTCGCGCAGGTCGCCGGGCCCGGCGCCTTGCTCAAGGCGGCCTGTGCACGCATGTTGCGCCACGGTGGACGCCTGCTGGCCGTCGCGCCGCCGCTGTCCTCGCCGCTGCCCTCGCAGGAGCATCATGGCACTGCCATGGCGCAGGCGGCGCTGGGTGAGTTGATCCAGCGCCTCGCGCTGCGTGCCCCCGACAGGGTGCGTGCCAATCTGCTGTGTCCCGAGGGCAGCCGACCGGACGCCGTGGCGGAGTGCGCGCGCTTCCTGGCCGGTGGTGCCGGTCGCGCGCTCAACGGTCAGGTCCTGCACCTGACCGACTGATGTCGAATGGGGGCTCCCGGCCCTCGTTCTCTTGTCGTACCCCCGGCGCACGATGGCTGCCGGGCCTGCCTGCCATTCCTTCCCAAGCCTTGCCGATTCGTTTCCGCAGATGCGCCGCGTTCGCTGGTCCGACATATGGCCAATTTCATCAAATCTATGTCCAATTTCCTCAAACCACTTCGACGGTAGGGGCTTAAGGTAGAAGAGATTCCATTCGGACCCGCCCCCGAGAGCAGGCACCTGCCAGGGAAAACAAGCGTGCCGCTCCCCAGCCGTGGAGAACATCGAGTGCCCAGCGCCCCCCTTTCCGTCTGCCTGACAGACTCCGGACGACAACTGCAGCTGAGCCACCCCGAGGGTGATCTGACCCTCGAGGCGCTCTGGCTGCGCGAGCGGAGTCCTGATGACGCGACTCTCGATTCCCTGACCGGTCAGCGCCTGATCGAGGCGGCGGATCTGCCGCTGGATCTGCGCCTGAGCGAGGCGCAGCTCGACGGCGATACGCTGTCGCTGGCCTTCAGCGACGGCCACGCGGTGAGTGTCTCGTCGTCGGCCCTGCTGGCGGAGTGTCGCGCGCCACAGGCCTACCAGGGCATGACGTTCTGGAAGGGGGATCTCGCCCAGCTGCCCGAGGCTGACTTCGCGGCAGCACTGGACGATGACGCGGCCTTGCTGGACATGCTCGAGCAGTTGCAGCGCTTCGGCTTCGTGCGGGTCAGTGGCGTGCCGGATCACGAAGATGGCATGCAGAGCCTGATCCATCGCATCGGGCCGCTGCGACGCACCAACTGGGGCGGCATCGCCGACGTGAAATCCGTCGCCAACGCCTACGACCTCACCATGACCCAGCGCGGGCTGGAGCCGCATACCGACAATCCCTACCGCGACCCGATTCCGGGCTATATCTGGCTGCACTGCCTGCGCAACGCGGCCCAGGGCGGCGACAGCATGCTGGTGGATGGCTACAGCGCGGCAGAGCACCTGCGCCGTGAAGACCCCGAGGCCTTTGCCTGCTTAACCGAGGTCAGCCCCGGATTCCGCTATCACGATGCCACCACGCGGCTGGAGAGCGAAGGCCCGTTGATCGAGCTGGACAGTCGGGGGCAGGTCGCCCGTGTGCGCTTCTCCAATCGTACCGAGCGGGTGCCGGCGTTGCCGAGCGCGACCCTGCGCCGTTACTACGCGGCCCGTCAGGCGTTCTACCGCCTGATTGCCGGTGACGACTTCACGCTGCACCTCAAGCTGGCGCCGGGCCAGATGCTGATCATGGACAACTACCGGCTGTTCCATGGTCGCAGTGCCTTCCAGCTGGAAGGCGGCATCCGCCATATGCGTCAGGGCTATGTGGATCGCGACTCCACGGCCAGCCGCCGCCTGCTGCTGGCCGACCAGCTTGCCGATCAGCTCAGCGGTCAGCCGGACAACCGGGAGGAGGCCACCGCATGAGTCAGCAAGATACCGTCCCGATGACCCAGGCGCGCTTTCGCAGCTTCGCGGAAAGCACGCATGCCGAATGGGCGCTGATCGATGCGCACTTCCGGGAGTATCAGTCCGATGCCTGTCGGCGCGTGATCGCCCACCTGGGCTGCCTCCAGGGAGATCACCATGGCTATCCGGTGGATCGCTACGAGCACTGCCTGCAGACGGCGACCCGCGCCTTGCGTGCCGGCGCCGATGAGGAGATGGTGGTCTGCGCGCTGTTGCACGACATCGGCGATGATCTCGCACCGGCCAATCATGCCGAGATCGCCGCGGGTATCCTCGAACCGTTCATCGATCCGCTCAATGTCTGGATGATTCGCCATCACGAGCTGTTCCAGGGCTATCACTACCGGGAATTCTTCGGCCAGGACCGCCATGCACGTGATGCCTACGCCCACCACCCTGCCTATGAGCGCACCGTGCGCTTCTGTGACGAGTGGGACCAGACCAGCTTCGACCCCGAATACGACACCCTGCCGCTTGCGCATTTCCTCCCGATGCTTGCGCGCGTGATGGGGCGTGAGCCCTTTGGCGGCCTGCCGAAACTGGTGGCAGCGCCATCGGCTGCAGTCGCGCAAGGCATGCAAGACCCCGCTTGACACTCCCTATAACAAGGCCCGGCGCGACCGGTGCTGACAAGGAACGACAAGATGAAGCGACCCCTGATCTGCCTGACCTCTTCCCCGTTGCGCGGCACCCGCCGCGGACTTCTCACGCTCGGTGCACTGCTGCTCAGTACGGCGCCGCTGGCGGCTTCTGCCCAGGACACGGACGACGTCTTGACGCTCATCGTGCCGCCCTGGCCCGGTGTCAGCGTCAAGAGCGAGATCGTCGCCCAGATTCTCGCCCCCATGGGCTATGACGTGGAGCAGCAGGAAGTCAGCTCCACCGTCGGTTACAACACGCTGACCACCGGCGACAGTGATGCCTTCCTCGCCGGCTGGCTGCCGGCCCAGAAGGACAGCTACGACGCGGCCATGGCGGCCGGCGCTATCACGGATCTCGGCAACAACGTCACCGGTGCCCGGATGGGCTTCGCGGTGCCGGGCTATGTCTATGACGCGGGTATCCACAGCGCGGCGGATCTGGCCGCCCACGCCGATGAATTCGATGAGACCATCTACTCCATCGAAAGCGGCTCCACCATCAGCGACATGCTCAACGGCGCCATCGACGACGATGTCTATGGGCTGGGTGACTGGGATGCGATGGAATCCTCGACGCCGGGGATGCTCAGTGAAGTGCGCGCCGCCGAGCGCGAGCAACGCTGGATCGCCTTCTACGGCTGGACGCCGCACTGGATGGTGCCGGAATTCGACACCCATATCCTGGAAGACCCGGAATCGGTCTTCGGCCCTGACAACGGCGCCAGTGACGTCAAGACCGTCGTGCGGACCGCCTACGCCGAGGCCAATCCCAACCTGACGCGCTTTCTCGATCAGCTGGTCTTCAGCTCCGATGAGCAGAGCGCCTTCATCCTCGACTACAGCCTGAAGGAGCGTGACCTCGATGAGGTGGCGCACGACTGGCTCGTCGCCCACCCGGAGCGTCTGGCGGAGTTTCTTGCCGGCGTGACGACCCGCGATGGCGAAGATGCCGTCGCTGCCGTGAACGCCAGCCTGCAAGACTGACGTAGCCTCCCTACCGCGATGACGGCCATTGATCGCTTCCCGCGCTCCACTTCTCCTGCATACGAAGACGCCGAGTCAGTCGACTCGGCGTCTTGCTGTCAGGGGCCCAGCGTTCAGGCCCCGAAACCCGCGATGAAGACGCGCACGCAGCGCCTGACGTGTGGTCGCAGGCTTTCCGGGTCGGCCGGTTCGGGGAAGCTGCCCAGCAGGGCATCGACATGCAGCGGGTTGAGCAGCATGCCGGTCAGCAGGTTGGCGGCGGCCAGCGGTTCCTGCCCGAGGCCGGAGCCTGGCAAGTGGCCCTCCGCCACCTGACGTGACAGGTAGCCTGCCAGCCGCTGGCGCGTCAGCTTGGGGCCATTGTCGAGGAAGAGCTTGCCGAGCTGCGGGTTGCGGCCGCTCTCGAAGGCGAGGCCACGAAACAGCCGGATCAGCTGTGGTTCGAGGGCCAGTGTCAGCATCGCCATCCCGAAGTGTTCCAGGGCCTCGTCGACGCGACGTGCCTCATTGACCTCGTGATCCATCACCGACCATACCGACTGTGCTTCCTGCTGCATCACGGCGAGGAACAGCCCCTCCTTGTTGCCGAAATTCCGATAAAGCGTCGTCAGTGATCCGCCGGCCTCCCGTGCGATCTCGTTGATGCTGGTCGCGGCGTAGCCATTTTGCAGGAAGTGTTCTCTGGCGACTTCCCGCTGGCGTCTGCGGCGGGCTTCCCCGCGCGGCGAGGTGCGGGATGTGGCGGTGTCCGGAGCACTCTGCGAGGAAGGGGAGTCCGTCATGTCTGTGTCCTCTGGTGAAAGGGGCCGACTGACGCCGTCAGGGTTGCGATATTGCGAACGAGGCACGCTGTCGGTTGACGCTGTCGGGGGTGGCTCAATGAAGTGTAGTATTCATTACACTTAGTGGCGGTGCAAGATGGCAGTCCCGAGCGCAGGCGTTGCGTCATCGAGGCCGGCCACCGTCAGACGGTTTCCCTGCCTGTCACTGACAGGCAGCAACAGAGAGTCGCCGTATGAACAAGGCAGGCAAGGGCGCAGTGGCGCTCCTCGTGGTGGCGGGCGTGATCGTGGGTGGCGTGATGGGAGTCGAGTGGTGGCAGGTCGGGCGCTTCATGCAGGAGACCGACAATGCCTATGTGCGGACCGACAGCGTGCCGGTGCGTTCCGAGGTCACCGCGCGTGTGACGCGCATGCTGGTGCATGACAACCAGCCGGTGAAGAAAGGGCAGTTGCTGGTTCAGCTGGACGATGGGGATGCCAGGGCCAACCTGGATCAGGCGAGCGCCGCACTCGACAAGGCGCGCACCGGGGAAGTCCAGGCCGAGCGTCAGCTGGATCTGCAGAGCGCGAAGATCGATGAGGCCAAGGCGGCCCTGGCTTCGGCCAAGGCCGAGCGCGATCAGGCCGCGCTGCATCTCAAGCGCTCAAGAAGTCTGGAGAGCCGCAGCTATGCCTCGCGGCAGTCCCTTGAAGATGATCAGGTGACCCTGCGCACCGCCGAGGCCAGCGTGGCGCAGCAGCAGGCGTCGCTGGTCTCCGCGCGCCAGCAACTCGAGGTCTACAAGGCACAGCTGGACTCGGCCCGCGCCGAAGTGGTGTCAGCGGCGGCGGATCTCGCCTACGCGCGCCACCAGCTGGAGAAGACCTCGATTCGTGCGCCCCAGAACGGCGTGGTCGGCAATCGCAGTGTCGAGGTCGGCACCATGGCCAGCGCCTCGCTGACCCTGATGCAGCTGGTGCCGGTGGAAAGCGCCTACGTGGTGGCCAACTACAAGGAAACCCAGACCGAGCGCATGCGAGTCGGGCAGCCGGTCCACCTTGAGGTGGATGCCTATCCGGACATCGAGTTCGAGGGGGTGGTGGACAGCCTCGCACCGGCGACCGGCACCGAGTTCAGCCTGCTGCCGACGGACAATGCCACCGGCAACTTCAACAAGATCGTCCAGCGCGTGCCGGTGCGTATCCGCCTGACCGGCCCGGAGGCGGCATTGCCACGCCTGCGGGCGGGGCTGTCGGTCGTGCCGTCCATCGACACCCGTGAGCTGCCGGAGACCGGCACCTATGCGGCCAGTGTCACCGCGCCAGTCATGGCGCCTGATAGCGTGCAGGCCGCCTCCGATGTCGCGGCCACCGCCGAACACGGAGCGCAGTGAGCATGGCCGAGGCAACCGCAGCCCCGGCAGGGGCTGCCAGTGACATGCCGTCGCGCCGTCAGCAGATCGGCTTCATCGCGGCGGTGTTCGGCATGTTCATGGCGATCCTGGATATCCAGATCGTCGCCAGCTCGCTCAATGAGATCCAGGCGGGCCTGGCGGCCAGTCCCGAGCAGGTCTCCTGGATCCAGACCAGCTATCTGATCGCCGAGATCGTGATGATTCCGCTCTCGGGCATGCTGGCGCGCATCTTCTCGACCCGCGTGGTACTGACCGTCTCGGCGCTGGGGTTCACGCTGGCGAGTCTGGGCTGTGCATTGTCCACCTCGCTTGAGGCGCTGATCGTGCTGCGTGCGGTCCAGGGCTTCATGGGCGGGGCGATGATTCCGCTGACCCAGGCCGTGAGCTTCTCGATCTTCCCGCGACGCAAGATGGGCACCATTCAGGCGGTGATCGGCCTGGTGGCGACCATGGCGCCGTCCATCGGTCCCACCGTCGGTGGCTATCTGACCGAGTATTTCAGCTGGCACTGGCTGTTTCTGGCCAATCTGCTGCCGGGCATCCTCGTGGCCAGTCTGGTGTGGCGCAATCTGGAGATCGACAGCGGTGATCGCGGACTGCTCAAGCGTCTGGACACGCTGGGACTGTCGTTGATGGCGGTGTTTCTCGGCAGCCTCGAATACGTGCTGGAGGAGGGGCCGGGAGATGACTGGTTCGCCAGCACCCCCATCCTGCTGTGGGCCATCGTCTGTGCGCTGAGCTGCGTGGGCTTCTTCTGGCGCGTGCTGAGTGCTGACAACCCCATCGTGGATCTGCGCGTGTTCAAGAATCGCAACTTCGCGCTCGGCGCGCTGGTCGGCTTCTGGCTGGGCGTGGTGCTCTACGGGCTGGTCTATCTGGTGCCGCTGTTCCTCGGCAGCGTGCGTGGCTTCTCGAGCCTGCAGATCGGCGAGGTGATGTTCGTGGCGGGCGTGGCGATGTTCCTGATGGCACCGCTGTCGGGCAAGCTCTCCGATCTCATCGATCTGCGCCTGATGATGTTCATCGGTCTGGTGCTGACCGGTGTCGGCACCGGCATGAATGCCCATCTGACGTCGGGCTCGGGCTACAACGAGTTCTTCTGGCCGCAGGTCATCCGTGGCGTGGGCCAGATTCTGGTGCTGCTGTCGGTGTCACGCCTGGCGATGGGACGACTGGCACCCCACGAACTGGGCAACGGCAGTGGCCTGTTCAACGTGATGCGCAACCTGGGCGGGGCGGTGGGTCTGGCGCTGATCGATACCGTGCGCGACTGGCGGGAGGACTACCACTGGAACCAGCTGATCGGCTCCATCGACCAGAGCCGCCAGGTGGTGATCGACCAGCTGGCCAGCTATCAGGTGACCTTCTCTGGCCTGACCGACCCCTGGCAGGCGGGCGTCGCGATGATCGCGCAGCGCATCAGTCTTCAGGCCGAGGTGCTGGCCTTCGACAATATCTTCCTGTGGCTGGGCGCGGTCTATGTGGTGGGCAGTGTCGTGGTGATCGCCTTCCGTCGCCCGGAGAGCGAGGGCAGTGACGAAGGCGGCGCTCACTAGCGTGGCGTCCCGTGGCGTCACCGCCGCCCCGGTCAACAAAAAGACCCGCCTTGATGGCGGGTCTTGTCGTTTCAGCCTTCGGGTGACAGCGTCTCACCAGCCCCAGAACATCAGGTACCAGACCCCCAGCGCGGGCAGGCAGGCCAGTGCGACGCTTGTCGTGCCGACCAGTCGTGCGGCGTTGCCGGCGAGCCGTCCACCGTTGCGCTGCTCGCTGTTGCGCTGCTCGCCATTGTGTTGCTCGCCGTTGTACTGCTCGCCAGTAATGCGCCAGGCCAGTCGCAGGCCCCACAGGCAGGCCAGTGCCAGCAGCACGGCACGAAGATCATTGGCCCAGGTGAGGTTGATGCCGTCACCGCGCAGCAGCGTCATGGTGGTGGCGGAGAGGCCGAGGAACACGCCGAGCCCGCCCAGCGGAATCAGGCTCAGCGAGAGATGCCACAGGCGTGACAGCGTCGCCTTGCCCCCCATCAGCCAGTTGCCAAGCAAGAGCGGCAGGCTGGTGAGTGCGCCCAGCAGACCGCCGCCCACCACGATCCACAGCGTGATCAGACTGCCATCGAGCAGATTGAAGACATCGTTGTGCTCGGGGTAGTTGGTCAGGATCCAGGTGGGCAGGGTGGTGGTCAGCGGCCACATCAGGTCATGCTCGATCAGCCAGACGGCCAGCTGCTGCTTGAGCGCGACGAACCACGGGCTGGCGCTCCAGCTGAAGGCGCCGATGGCGATGCCGAGCAAGCCGAACACCAGCACCGAGTAGTGGGTGAAACGCACCGGCTGCGGCGGCTCGACCAGCTCCACGCCCGGCGACCGCCATTCCAGCTGCATCGCGTCCTTGTAGCCACTGCAGCGTCCGCAGACATGGCAGTCACCGGCACTGTCGAGCTGCTTGAGCGGAATCAATGGCGCGCAGTCAGGCGCATGCGTACGCACGGCCTTGCCCTGGCGCACGGCGCGGTTGTGGGCGTTCCAGCGCGCCTGGTCGGTACGGAAGTGGGTCGGCGAGAGGCGCGCCAGCAGATTGAAGACGCCATTCACCGGGCATAGCTGACGGCACCAGACACGTGTGCCCTTGCCGTAGATCAGCCCGACCACGATCGCCGCCACCGTCGAGCCGCCCAGTACCACCAGCGCGCCCAGCGGGTACTGATAGACGCTGGCCAGCTGACCGTAGAGCGTGGTGCCCAGGAAGGCCACGAAGGGCCAGCCTCCCCAGCGCATCCAGCCCGGAATCGGCCGGCCGAGCCCGATGCGGCTGGCGGCCTCCGTCAGGGTGCCCTCGGGGCAGAAGACCCCGCACCACACCCGGCCCATCAGCACCATGCTGATCAGCACGAAGGGCCACCACAGCCCCCAGAACACGAATTCGGCGAACACCGTCAGATTGGTGAGGATGTGCGCCTGATAGTCGGGCAGCGGCAGCAATGCCGGCACCACCAGCAGGAAGGCGTAGATGCCCACCACCAGCCACTGGATCAGCTGGATCAGGCCGCGCCGCTGTTGCATCGCCTGGCCGAAACGCGCGATACGCGTGGCTCGGGAGGCGCCGGCTCCGGCGTCACTGGCGATGATGTCCGCCCGTGCGTCGGGGCGTGCGGAGTGTGTACTGCAATGGGCCATGAACGCTTCCTCTTCTCTCACTGGGCAGTGCGCGGGACGGGCATCAGCTGCGCGCGCGGGCGGTGAGCTGCTTGCGCTGATCCTTGCGCTCCACCTTGCGCTGGCGCTTCATCAGAGTGATGACGATGACCCAGTAGAGGGCATAGCCCAGCACCATGGTGGTGGCGGGCCAGGCGCGATAGCCGGCGAAGGTCGCCAGCAGGCCACCGAGACCGCTGCCATCATCGAGCAGCCAGCTGGAATCCCACAGCGGGTCGAGACCGGCCGGCAGATAGCCCAGGCCGATGAGCTGCTCAAGCCCTGACATCAACAATGACGCGGCCAGCAGCAGCAGCAGGACTTCCGTGACGCGGAAGAACAGCTTCCAGGAGAACAGGCGCGAACCCAGCTGCAGGGCCATGAAGGTCGCCACTGCCAGCGCGAAACCGATGAAGGCCGCGAGAGAGAAGCTGCCGATGCCACCGGACTGCAGGCTGGCGGCGCCCATGCCGTAGAGGAAGACGACGGTTTCCGCACCTTCACGTGCCACGGCGATGGCGACCAGTACCGCGACCCCCCAGTAGCTGCCGGAGGAGACGGCCTCGGCCAGGCCGCTCTCGAGTTCTGCCTTGAGAGTCCGGCCCTTGGTCCGCATCCAGAGCACCATCTGGGTGATCAGCAGGCAGGCGATCAGTACCAGCGCCGCCTGGAAGACTTCCTGGGCGGTGCCGGTCAGCCAGGTGTTGGCGCCCATCAGGGCCGCGCCCATCAGCCCGGCCAGCACCAGACCGGCAACGACCCCACCCCACAGGTAGCGCAGCCCGGCGCGCGTGCCCGACTGCACCAGCCAGGCATGCATGATGCCGATGACGAGAATGGCTTCGACGCTTTCGCGCCAGACGATAAACAGAACCTGATCAAACATGGCGGGACTCTCGGGGACAGCGGGCAGGGTGAGGAATCGGCAATGCCGTTCGTGCCCTGACAGGGAAGAGGTGGCAGGCGCGGCAGGGGACGAGACGAGTGACGGCGGACATGTGCCTGTGCCTCAGTCTTCTGCGACGACCTTGCCGCGGGCATCCGGCAGGTGGAAGTCATCGAAGTAGTCGTAGCTGCCGGCACGCAAGGGGTGGATCACCACGAAGGATTTCACGCCCGGGGCCAGCACCTTCTCCTTGCGCAGCGAATTGCTCTCGAATTCGGCGGGCGTGTTGCCCGCGTTGTGCAGCTGGATGACGAATTTCTCGCCGGCCTTGACCTTGAGCACCTCGGGACTGAGCTTGCCGTTGGTGAGCGTCAGGTCATAGGACGGCATGTCGCTGGCCAGCGTCACGCGCGGCAGCAGTACCGCCAGCAGCAGAGCGAGGGTCGGCAGCAGCGCAGCGACGGACTGCCGGGCAGAGCGACGACGAGGAAGGCGCATGATGGGCTCCGGGATAGTGGGGTAGGCACTCGGCAGAGGCACGAGGGAGAGTCATTCGGACGTGGCACTCGCGGGCGCCAGGTGCCAGGGATGGAGGGTTGCCGGCAGAGCGACCAATGGCCGCGAGCGCTTTTCAGCACAGGCGGCCATTGGAGACAGCGGGCGGACATGCCGGCGGATACGAGATGGCGCCGGCATGTCCGCCACGTGCAGAGGCTGGTGCTCAGTAGCCGCCTTTCTTGCCGACACCGGCATACACGAAGTCGTAATCGGTGGTGATGGTGTCCGGCCACTCGGCGACACCGGTTTCCTTGTCGATGTGACGCGGCATGTCCGGGTGCTGGATGTCGAAGGTCAGGTGGTACTTGCCCGGGCCATCCAGCTTGACGTTCTTGCCATAGTGGGTGCCGTCGTTGGCGATCATCGGCACCAGATCGCCTTCGATCGGGGTATCACTGCCCTGCTTGGTCAGGGTGTAGTGAATGCCCAGATAGGGAATCCAGTCGCCCGGCGCGAAGCCATTGTCGTTTTCCATCAGTGCGTGGATATCGGCTTCCAGATGGATGTCGGCCTGATTGGCCGGCAGCTTGCCTGCCGGGGCCATCACCACTGGCTGCAGATAGACGGCCGCGATTTCCATGCCGCCTTCCTTGACCGGAGTGCCGATCGGGTATTCCAGTGCCGAGGCCTGGCCCGCCACGAACGGTGCCGCCAGGCTCAGGGCGAGCAGGGCAGGCTTGAGCGCGCGGGGCAGAGTAGTGGTGACGAAATGACGCTGTGGCATCGGGGATGGCTCGCAATAATGGGAAGTGGAGCTTCATTATCCTGATAGGCATAAATATAACCATTCTCATTCTTGCGCCGCCTGCGTTGCCTATCTTGCAACGGGGTGTTTTTAAATATGAGATATTACTTAAATAAAAGGATGTTGAGAGAGAGGGGGCCCGGCGTGACTGGCCTCTAACCTCCCGTCATGAGGATTCCAGCACCATGTCTGGTCTGCCACGTCACCATGCGGCATGCTGCGCGCCATGATGACGACTTCTTCACGTTACCCCGCCCCATTGGACCCTCCCGCCATCGATGCCTGGTGCCGGACACTGCATGAGCGCCTGCTCGCGCGGCATCAGCGCGCCTGTCTGTGGATCAGCGGCGGAGAGGGCACGGGCGGGGATCCCTGCGCTGCTGCGCTGGCGATCTGTGATCTGTGGCCAGCGCGTGAGCCTGCTCCGCTTTGGCTGGGCGCCGGAGAGGCGATCACGACGCCGGGCGGGACACACGTGCGCTCGCTGGCGATGGCCAAGGCTGCCACTCAGCTGGGCGGCGAGCAGGCATTGGTCGTCTTCGATGCCGCACATCCGCAGAGTGGTCTTGATCCCGATGCCTTCGGGGCCGTGGCCGGCACTCTGATGGCGGGAGGACTGCTGGTGCTGGTGACGCCTGCCGCCTGGGCCGACGCCGAGCCAGCGCCAGCGCCGGATGGCGACTATGCGCGTCTGGCGCACTGGCCGTTCGCGCGTGAGCAGCTTGCGGCGCGCTATCTGGCGCGGCTGGCACGGCGTCTCCAGGCGGATGCCAGCGTACTGCACTGGCCGCAGGGCGAACCGTTACCGACGCTGCCACCCGCCGGGGAGGCAGCGACCCGCGTCGGTGAGGTCATGGACCCTGATTGCCTGACGTCAGATCAGGCCGAGGTGGTGGCCGCGCTGGCGGCGCTCCGCCCGAACCAGCCGGTGGTGATCAGTGCCGATCGTGGCCGCGGCAAGAGTGCCGCGCTGGGCATCGCCGCGGCACGCTGTCTGGCAGCGGGGGAAAGTGTCTGGCTGACGGCGCCACGGCCGGCGGCGGTGGCCGCGGTCTTCGCGCGTCTGGCAGCGCTGCTGCCACGGGGGCGCCGCGAGGGCAATGCCTTTCGGCTTTGCGTGCCGGCAGCGCCCCCCGCGCAAGGCGGGTGGACAGCTGATGGAGCGGAGGTTGCGAGCGAGCTGCGTTTCCTGGCACCGGACGCCATCGCCGCCGCCCGCCTTGCCTGCCCGGAGGGGCCGCTGCCGCGCTTGTTCGTCGATGAAGCGGCCGCCATCCCCACCCCGTTGCTCAAGGCGTCTCTGGCGCATTTTCCGCGCATCGCCTTCGCCACCACCGTCCATGGCTACGAAGGTACCGGGCGAGGGTTCCAGCTGCGTTTCCGCCAGCATCTCGAGCGTCAATGCCCCGGCTGGCAGGCGCTTGAGATGACCACGCCTGTCCGCTGGGCGTCCGGTGATCCGCTGGAGGCGCTGACCGATGATCTGTTGTTGCTCTCGGCACCGCCATCAACGTTGGCGCCGGTCATGGAGGGTCGCAGCGATGTCGAGCAATGGCTGGCCGGCAGTGAGGTCGTCGTGCTGGATCGGGACGCTCTGGCACGCGATGAAGCGATGCTGGAGTCGCTATTCGGCCTGCTGGTGCAGGCGCATTACCGCACCACGCCGGCGGACCTGCGGCAGCTGCTGGATACCCCGGGGCTCAGGCTGCTGGCGATTCGCCATCAGGAGACCGCCAGTGGCAAGCCGGCATGGCTGGGCGTCGTGGCGGCCGTCGAGGAGGGCGGGTTTCCTGCACCGCTGGCAGAGGATATCTGGCGAGGTCAGCGGCGGCCGCGCGGGCATCTGCTGGCGCAGTCTCTGGCGGCGCATGCCGGTCATCAGGCGGCCGCCGAGACGCGCTGGTGGCGGATTCTGCGCATCGCGATACATCCCGCACTGTGGCGGCGTGGGCAGGGGGCGCGCTTGCTCAATGCGCTGGAGCAGCAGGCTCGGCTGGCGGGTGTCACGCGTCTCGGCACCAGTTTCGGAGCCGAGGCGGGGCTGGTGGACTTCTGGCTGTCCCAGGGCTTCATGCCACTGCGCATGGGGCTCAAGCGCGATGCGGCCAGTGGCGAGCATGCGGTGATGATGGGCAAGGCGACGGGGGAGCCATGCGATGGCGCAGGCGAGGCCTCGCCGAGAGATACCTTGCTTGAGGCACTGCATCAGGACTTTCAGCATCTGCTGCCGAGCCTGCTGGCGCATGAGCTGGCCGGGCTGCCTGACGTGCTGGCATCGCGGCTCGCCCTGGGCGGTCAACCGGCTCAGGGCTGTCAACCGGCTCAGGGCTGTCAACCGGCTCAGGGCTGTCAACCGGCTCAAGGCTGGCTGCAACGACTCGACTGGTATCGGCGCGGTGGCGGAGGTCTTGCCCTGGTGCGGCCGTGGCTGCAGGCCGCGCTGAAAGCCCACGGCTCCCCAGATGAGCAGTGCGTCGGCTCATCCGGACTGGATGAGGCCGCGCGTCACGGACTCGCACTGGCCCTGGCCGGCCAGGATGCATCAGCCTTCATCGACTGGGCCCAGCGTCAGGGCATCGTGGGGCGCAAGGCGCGTGATCGCTGGTGTCGTGCGGCGGCAGGGCGTCTCGTCGAGGCGCACGGTGCCCTGCCTGCCGGCGATCATTGATCAGAGGCCGGGGATGCCGATCGGTCCCGGCATGTCGGGAATCGGCGAGCAGCCGCTCAGCATCAGCAGGCCAGCAGTGGCGGAAAGGACGGATAACAGCAGAAGTCGGCGGGGCATGAGGGCTCCGGTTGTCAGGGGCTGGAAGTGCACAGCGTGGCCGTGTCGAGAGATCTCATCCTTGCATATTCGCAGTCACTGATCGACAGGCACCGACAACCACTAGCCATGGCCGTGGACGGTTCCGTATGCTCGGGGATGACAAGAACAGGAAACTTCGCCATGAATGAGCATATCGACACGTTGGAACCCGCCATTGTCTGGCGTCATTTTCGTACCCTGTGCAATATCCCGCGCCCTTCAGGGCATGAAGCGGCACTGGTTGAGCATCTGATTGAGTGGGCGCAGTCGCGCGGCCTCGCGCATGACCGCGACGATTTCGGCAACCTGTGTCTGCGCAAGGCGGCCACCCCCGGCCATGAGAGCGCGCCGGGGATCGTGTTGCAGGGGCATCTCGACATGGTGGCCCAGGCGGCCAGCGACTCCCGCCATGACTTCACCCGTGATGCGCTCGAGACCTATCTCGAGGATGGCTGGCTCAAGGCGCGCGGCACGACGCTGGGCGCCGACAATGGCCTCGGCGTCGCCGCGGCGCTGGCGGTGCTGGAAGACGAGACGCTGGTGCATGGTCCGCTGGAGGCGTTGTTCACCCTCGAGGAAGAAACCTCGATGGGCGGCGCATTGAATCTGGCCGAAGGCTGGCTGGAAGGGCGCTATCTGCTCAATCTGGACTCGGAGGACCGTGGCCAGGTCTATATCGGTTGCGCTGGCGGTGCGGACATCAATGTCGCGCACGAATTCGCCACGTCCTCGCTGAAGGATGCCGAGGCGGAGCTTGAACTCACCATCGGCGGGCTGGTTGGAGGACATTCCGGGCTCGACATCCATCGTGGGCGCGGCAATGCCAACCGCCTGATGTCACGGGCACTGGTGGCGCTGGCGGAATTCTCGCCGCGTCTGGTCAGCTGGTCTGGCGGTACGTTGCGCAATGCACTGCCACGCGAGGCGACCGTCGGCGTGGTGCTGTTCGATGAGCGTGTCGCGGCAGCCCGCCAGCGTCTGGCGGAATTCGAGGCGCAGATTCGCGATGAGCTGCGTGACACGGACCCGGACGTCACCCTCAGCGTGACGCGCGGCAATGCCGAGAGTGCCCTGTCCGTCGAGGATACCCAGCGGCTTGTCGCCGTACTGGATGCCGCGCCCTATGGCGTGGAGCGCATGAGTGCAGCCGTGAAAGGCGTGGTGGAAACCTCCAACAACCTCGGCGTGGTCCAGCTGCGTGAGGGGAGTTTCCATCTCTGCGCCCTGGTGCGCTCGCTGCGTGATGATGCGGTCTCCATGATGGAGCAGCGCATCCGCGGGCTGTTCGGCCTGTTGGGGGCGCACACTCAGGCCGAGAATGCCTACCCGGGTTGGCAGCCGCAGCCTGAGGCGGAGCTTTTGGCGCGATTCTGCCGCCTGCACGAGAGCGTCACCGGCCGCGCGCCGGAGATCAAGGTCATCCATGCCGGACTGGAATGCGGCATCCTGGGGGCCAAGTATCCCCAGCTCGAGATGATTTCCTTCGGCCCCTTGATTCGCGGTGCGCACTCGCCCAGCGAGCGCGTCGAGGTCGACTCGGTCGGGGAATTCTGGCAGGTGCTCAAAGGACTGATCACGACGCTTGCCGAGCCGCGCGACGCCTGATCCGGGCCGATTGACTCCCAACGACACCGCCCCCGCAGGTAGCCTGCGGGGGCGGTGTCGTATCTGGGCATCAGGCTCTCGTTGAACTTCCTGCGGTGGCGCTGGCTGGGCACTTCGAGCGTGCGTCAGCTCAGTGGATATTGATGCGTATCGCCGGGAAGCCGATGCTCACGCCATCGTGACGGCGGCGCAGGTCATGGCGGCGCGAATCGTATTGTCGATACTGATGAGGCGCGTAGCGCTCATGTTGGTAGTAGCGGCGCTGGGGAATGCGGTGACGCGTGTCGTGGCGAGAGTGATGGCGCTCCACCCGCGGCTCGTCGAACATCCTCAGATGGCGGCGCTTGATCGCCTCATGGCGGCTTTGCGGCGTGCTGTGACGCTCGATGGTCTGTCGGCCGTGATGCTGCTGACCCTGTGAGCGATGACGATCATCCGCGGCAACGACACCGGGGATGGCAAGGCTCAGCATGAGTCCCAGGCTCAGCAGGACTGGTGCCATTGTGATGGTGTGCATGGGGTGGTCTCCCGTGTTGTCGGATAGTCACCCTTCTTGATCCCTGTTCACACGATACCGTGTCGCGGACACTTTGACGAACAGCGTTCTCTGATGTGTCGACGTCTCCCTGAGTCCATGTCGTGATCTTCTGGCCTTCATGCTCTATGGCGCTCAAGGTAAGTGCTTGCTCGCAAATGCTTTTCCCTCGATGAGCGTCAGTCTGCGGTGCAGAGCGCAAAAAAAACGCCCCTGCCGCGGGGGCAGGGGCGTTTTCGGGTGCTGTCGTCGGGGACGAGATCAGGCGTGTTGATGCTGATGCTTGCCCTCGGCGAGCTCCTCGAGCAGCTTGGCATTGAAGGCATCGAGGTCATCCGGCTTGCGGCTGGTGACCAGCGCGCTGTCACACACGACGTCGCTGTCCTGCCACTCGGCACCGGCGTTTCGCAGGTCCTGGGCGACGGAGGGGAAGGAGGTCATCTTGCGGCCTTCGACCACCCCGGCGTTGATCAGGATCCACGGCGCGTGACAGATGGCGGCCACCGGCTTGTGGGCCTGGAAGAAGCTGCGCACGAAGTTCAGTGCGGTCTCGTCTTGGCGCAGGGTATCGGGATTGAACAGGCCGCCCGGTAGCACCAGGCCATGATAGTCGTGTTCGCTGGCATCGCTGAGCGAGGTGTCGACCTGGTAGGTCTCGCCCCAGTCGGTTTCGGCCCAGGCACGAATGCCGTCTTTCTCCGGCGAGACGATGTGTACCTCGACGCCCGCCTCCTGCAGTGCGGCGCGCGGCACCGCGAGCTCGGATTCCTCGAAGCCATGGGTCGCGAGAATGGCCACGCGCTTACCTTGCAGTTGTTGACGTGTCTGCTGATCGGTCTGCTGTGTCATGCAAATCTCCTTTCCGTGCTTCGGCTCTTGCGAGCGTGTTGGGCAGAGAAGGGAAAAATTCTGCTCTCAGCATGCGTTACTCACTGAGGTGAGCGCCCCACGTTGATGCAGCGAATTCCCGTCCTTTCGTGCCCTGACACTCAAGACATGGATGCGCGATACTGACTTTCAAGGGGGTGACCCCACTGCGTTTTCACCGGCCATGGAGTGCCCGATGCCTCTGCTTTCTGAATCCTCCGCCGTGATGTGGTTGCTGGTCGGCGTGCTGTTGATGCTGTCGTTGATCCTGGGGTTGGGCTGGCGGCGAACCCGCGAGCAGCTTCACGCTCTCGAAGAGAGCAGTGACGAAACTCGGCAGGCGTTGCAGCAGACGCTTGAAGAGGCGCGGGATCTACAGCAACAGGCCGAGCAGCGGGCGGCCCTGGTCGAGCAGCGTGCCGCACTGGATGGGCAGCAGGCGGAGCAGCAGCAACGCTATCTGAGCCAGTCGCTGGAGGAGGCGCGCCAGGCGCGCGATGCGCTGACGGAACAGCTCGCCATGCTGCGCGAATCGCTGCAGGGGCGGCTTGATGAACAGTCGCGTGCGCTGAGTGAACAGCAGACCCTGGCGCGCAGCCTGACCCGCCAGCAGGAAGTGCTGGAGGCCCAGCTGCTGGAGCGTGAGGAGCGTCTCGAGACATTGACCGAGCGCTACGCCGAGCTGCGCGAGACCCATGCCTCGCTGGTCACGCGTCAGCGTCAGGAGGCCACTCATCACGCCGAGCAGCTGGCACTGCTCAACGACTCCCGCGAACGCCTGAGTCAGGAATTCGAGCAGCTGGCAGGCAAGGTGTTCGAGGAGCGCCAGCAGCGTTTCACCGCCGCCAGTGGTGCCCAGCTCGAACAGTTGCTCAAGCCGTTTCGCGAGCAGGTCGGGGACTTTCGTCAGCGCCTCGAGCAGCTGCATGGCGAGGAGGTACGCGAACGCACCAGCCTCAAGAGTCAGATCGACCAGCTGGCGGGACTCAATCGCCAGATCACCGAGGAAGCGGCCAATCTGTCACGTGCGCTCAAGGGCGACAGCAAGATGCAGGGCAACTGGGGCGAGATGATTCTGGAGACCGTGCTTGAGCGCTCCGGCCTGCGAGAGGGGATCGAGTTCAAGCGTGAGGTGTCCTTCAGCGGTGAAGGCGGGCGCCAGCGCCCGGATGCCATCGTCTATCTGCCGGACAACAAGCATCTGATCATCGATGCCAAGGTCTCGTTGAGCGCCTACACCGACTACGTCAATGCCGCGGATGAGACGGCGCGGGCGCGAGCCCTGAGGGCGCATCTGACCTCGGTGCGCGGCCACGTCACGGGACTGGCGCGGCGCAACTATCCCGCCATCGAGGGGCTGGGGTCACCGGATTTCGTGTTCCTGTTCCTGCCGATGGAGCCCGCCTTCGCGCTGGCCTTCGAGCATGACGACAGCCTGTTCCAGGACGCCTTCACCCAGGGCGTGGTGATGGTGACGCCGACCACCTTGCTGGCCAGTCTGCGCACCGTGGCCAGTCTGTGGAGTCTGGAGCGCCAGAACGACAATGCGCGCGTGATCGGTGAGCGTGCCGGGGCGCTGCTCGACAAGTTCCGCGGACTTGCCGAATCCCTCGAGGAGCTTGGTAGCCAGCTGGGCCGTACCCGCGAGGCGCACGATACCGCCATGAAGCGTCTGGCCAGCGGGCGCGGCAACCTGATCAGCCGTGCCGAGGAGCTACTGGAGCTCGGTGCGCGCATGAAGAAGCCGTTGCCCGAGACCCTGGTGCGTCAATCCCGTGACTCCCTGCATCACCAGGGGCCGGTCTCTGGCCCGACATCGCAGTCCGATGCTGCTATTGAATCTGATCCTGAGACTGAGACTGAGACTGAGACTGAGACTGAGAGTGAGACTGAGACTGAGACTGAGCCTGCCTCTGGCTCGACGGCGGACAAGGCTCAATGTGCCACGCTATCGCGCTGGGAACATCTGGAGCGCAAGTGGCAAGGGGACACCCCGTGAACCGGCACATCTCGCTCATTGCCGGCTGACACTCGGTGGCATGCCATCTCTCGTATTCCCTGTTCTTTCTCGACGGCCCTCCAGCAGGGCCGTTTTTCTTGAGATGCAGGGTCAACGCAAGCTCGGACTATCGTGTTCTGACGCGGCGAGGAAGGAAATATCGTGAGTGATGCAAAAAATTCGACATCTTCTGCATCCGTTCTCCGGACCTCCCCGTAAGTTGGTTTGAGCCTGCGGTAATGGGGCGAAAATGACAAATGAACAACTTTCAGCTCATGAATGAGCGTTTTCTCAGGAGATGTGCCCATGTCTACCAAGTCCAACAAGTCCGCCAAGACCGCTTTCGCCCTGGCTTCCGCCCTCGGTACCGCCGTAGCGCTGTCTGCCGCCGTGGTCTCCATTCCGGCGCATGCCGCAGACATGGAGAAGTGCTATGGCGTGTCGCTGGCCGGTGAGAATGACTGCGCTGCAGGCCCGGGCACCTCCTGTGCCGGCACTTCGACCGTCGATTATCAGGGCAATGCCTGGAAGCTGGTCCCGGAAGGCACCTGCACCTCCATCGAAACGCCCACTGGCACCGGCAGCCTGGAAGAGATCAAGTAAGCATCACGCCTCGGGTCTCCCCCGAACCTGACGTCCGGTGGGCGGGTGTCTCACCCCTCCGCCGGACGCTCGCAGAATCGAGAGGTCGTCATGCACGAGTCATCCCCCACCTCCCGCAGCCCGGATTTCGGTACGGCCTTGCCGTCGTTCGATGACATGGCCACGGGAATCAGCCTCAAGGCGCAGCATGTCAGGGAGCTGATGTCATCACGGCCGGCGCTGGGGTTCCTCGAGATTCATGCCGAGAACTACATGGGCGCAGGCGGAGCCCCCCATGCGCGGCTGGATGCGCTGCAGGAGTATCCGCTGTCGATCCATGGTGTCGGCCTGTCGCTGGCATCGGATCGTCCGCTGGAGGCCGCGCATCTGGCGCGCCTTCGAGCGCTCTGCGAGCGTCACCCGCCTACCAGTGTGTCAGAGCATCTGGCCTGGGCCGGCCATAGCGGCCACTTCTACAACGACCTGCTGCCGGTGCCATTGACCGACGCGATGCTGGCACGGGTCAGCGATAACCTGATGCGGCTGCAGGACTGCCTGGGCCGCCAGGTATTGATCGAGAATCCCGCACACTATCTGCGCTTTGATGCGCAGGCTCTGGGCGCGGAGTTGATTCCCGAGACGAATTTCCTGACCCGACTGGTCGAGCGCAGCGGCTGTGGACTGTTGATCGACGTCAACAATGTCTTCGTCTCGGCGCACAACATCGGTGTCGATCCTGCGGCATGGCTTGAGTCGATCCCGGCCGCAGCCGTCGGCGAGATCCATCTGGCGGGTCATGTCGTCGATGAGCGCGAAGGCCTGCTGATCGACAATCACGGTGCGCCGGTCTGCGAGGCGGTATGGGCCCTGTATGCCGACTTCATCCAGCGAGTCGGGCCGCGCCCGACCCTGATCGAGTGGGATACCCAGGTGCCGGCGCTGGAGGTGTTGCTGGGGCAGACGGCTCGGGCCGAGCAGATTTTGCAGAGCGCCTTGGTGCAGCAGGGCTCTCGGGTTCCGCAGACCTCTGGCCCTCAGGTGGAGAGTCCGCGATGAGCACGCCAACGGCCCCCATGACTGACCACGATCTTCTCACCTGGCAGCGGGCCTTCATCACGGCGCTTGAGCAGCCTGACCGTCATCTGCCGGGCATCGAGGCGGCACATCAGGGGCGTCTTGACGTCTATCGCAACAATGTCTGGGCCAGCCTGGTCTCCGCGCTGCAGGACGCCTATCCCGTGACGCGTCAGGTCGTGGGCGAGCGCTTCTTCGCGGCGCTGGCGCATGATCACTCACGCCGTCACCTGCCGGAATCGCCCTTGATGATGGAGTACGGGGCGGGGCTTGCCGAGACCTTGCACACGACTCTGACGACGCTGGTCGAGCATCGACAGGCATCGGCCGCTCAGCTGCCGTTCTACGCGGTGGATCTGGCGCGGTTCGAGGCCGCGCGTCTCACGGCCTATCACGCCGCCGACGCTGAAGTGCTGGCACCGGCCAGGCTGGCGCAGCTGTCACCCGAGGCGGTGATGGCGTTGACCTTCCTGCCTCATCCCGCGGCAGGTCTGCTGCGCCTGGAGCATGCGATCTTCGAGGTCTGGCAACGCCACCAGCATGAGGGAGCCAGCCTTGCAGGCCTGGATGTCGCGCGGCCCGAGAACCTGCTGATCACCCGTCCGGCCCTGGAGGTTCAGGTGACGGTGCTGTCAGAGGCGGCTGCCTGGTTGCTCGACCTGCTGTTGGCGGGTGAATCGCTCGCGGATGCGGCCGCCATGCTGGCGGATGTCCATCCCGAGCAGGACCTGGGGCAGCTGCTGGCCCCTCTGCTGGCAAGTGGCGTGTTTCTCGCGCCGGACTAGTGTCGCCCATGATCTTTCGTCCATGCCAGTCTCCTGCCGACCTACCCGGGCCGAGCTGGCGCATTCCCTTTTTCTCGCGCACTGGCGCATCCTTGAGGAGGCCTCATCATGAGCCTTGAGTCATCCACGACGCCCGCGGTCCGTACCGGTGTGGCGGGGCAAGTCCTGAACGTGTTCGTCTGGCTGGAAAATCTGCGCATGGATGCCGTGCTGATCCTGATGCGCATCGTCATTGGCGCCGTGTTCTTCATGTCAGCGCAGACCAAGGTCGACGGCTTCGCGCTCAAGGAAAGCACCTTCTTCCTGTTCGAGTACGAATACGCGTTGCCGCTGGTCCCGCCGGTACTGGCCGCCTATCTGGCCACGATTGCCGAGCATCTCTTCCCGCTGATGCTGTGGCTGGGCCTGGGCTCCCGCCTTGCCGCGCTGGGTCTGGCCGGCATGACATTGACCATTCAGCTGTTCGTCTACCCGGAAGCCTGGGTAACCCACGGTCTGTGGCTGTCCAGTCTGCTGGTACTGGTGCTGCAGGGCCCGGGGCGTCTGTCACTGGATCACCTGATTCGCTCACGTATCGCCTGATCTTGCCTGCTGGCCACAACGCAAGACGGAGACCTCAGGGTCTCCGTCTTGCGTTGTGCGTATCGTGGGTCGTCGTGGGTCAGACAGGCTCTTCGGCGCGCTGATGCTCGATCTCGGCACGTACCATCTCGACACTGGCGGCATCGATGTAGTCATTGGCGTGTGCATGATGCGCCATGTCGAGGCTGTCGGTGCTCAACAGCATGTCGCAGCCCAGTGCGGAGAGCTCCTCGCCCAGCGTGGCCAGCTCTGCCTTGCGCGATTCGGAGTCACCGATCTGGCGAATGTAGATGGCGCAGATGCGGCCCGGGTAACGGCGCACGACATCGGCATAGACCTCCGGATCATGCTGACCGCTGTCTCCTATGAGCAGGAACTGCATCTCGTCATACAGGTCGAGCATCTTCTCGATCAGCGCCTGCTTGTGGTCTTCCGAGCGCTTGGGCAGGGGGCGCTGCAGCGTCAGCCCCCATTCGCGCAGGAACAGGATGGGGCCGACCGGGATGCGGTTGTGCTGGAAGAACACCTCCAGCATCTCATAGATGCTCCAGGGGCCGCGTGAGACGTAGAGCAGCGGGCGACTCTGCTGACCGTCGCTGCCCTCGTGGAGCGCCTGATAGAGCGCGGCGACTCCCGGGAAGGCAGTGCGTCGCTCGGCGGATTCGATGAACAGCCGATAGAGCATCTTGAGCTTGTTGGCGACACCGGTGTACATCACGGTGTCGTCGATATCGCTGATCACGCCCAGCCGGGTGCTGGCCGGTGGCAGGTAGACCTGGGCCTCGCCCTCGACAGCGGCCTGCTTCGGCGGCCGGGCGGTGATCCGTGCCGTCTGCCATTGGCCTTGATCTGCCAAGGGCGACAGCAGAGGCAGGTGGACGCTGAAGTAGCCATCGCGGTCGGTGACGACGGTGGTCTGGTTGCCGCCAAGGCTGACTTCCACCTCCACGCCGCCCTTGCCCCAGCGCAGCAGACGGCGGCCGACATCCATCAGGTCGCGCCCGGCCCCGGGCGCCAGCTGACTGCGCGAGCCGGGCTGCTGAAAGATGCGGCCCATCAGAAAGGCTTCATTGTGTGAGCCATAGCCACGATAGGCATGGATGACGCAACCATCCTTGCCCTGGGCATGGCGCATGGGCTTGGCAGCCACATGCAGCAACTTGCGTAGCAGACGTGTCAGCGGCAGTGACATGCAACCCTCCTGGTATGACGCCTGATCAACCTGCCTGATTGGCAGCCACCCTGCGTGTCGCGTGATGATGCGCTTCCGAGCATGGTCCTGCGCCTCTTGCTCAAGTGCTTCTCGGGCTCAAGTCCTTCTCGGGCTCAAGTCCTTCTCGAGCTCAAGTTCTTCTCGAGTCTGCCCCTCGAATGGTGTCCGACCCACGAAAACGCCGCCTTCCGGACACCGCGCAAGCACGGGACAGAAGGCGGCGTTCACGGCCTGCCGATCACGCTGGCGGCAGTGTCAGACACGCGATGGTGTCCTGGTCAGAATCACTCGCCCAGGTAGGCGGACAGCATCCAGACCGTCTTTTCCTGCTCGCGGATGTAGTCGCCGACCAGCGAGGCAGTCCCTTCATCGTCGGCATCGGAGGCGACGGAGAGGATTTCACGCTGCAGCTCGATCAGGGACTTATAGCCGGTGAGCAGACCCTTGACGCAAGCGGTGCCATCGCTGACGTGGGTGTCTTCCTTGATGGTCGCCACGCGAGCGTAATCGCTGTAGGCGTGCATCGGCTCGTGACCCAGGGTCAGGATGCGCTCGGCGATCTCGTCGACCTTGGTCAGCAGGTCGGTGTAGGTTTCCTCGAACTTCACGTGCAGCTCGAAGAACTGGTTGCCCTTCACGTTCCAGTGATAGCCACGCGCGTTCATGTAGAAGGTCTGGTAGTTGGCCAGCAGCACATTGAGGTGCTCCGCCAGCTGGGTTGCGCTGGAAGTATGCAGGCCAATGGCATTGGTATCGGTGGACATGAAGACTCTCCTTGAGAATGGGCGACGTGAAATGTGGTTGGAATACGTGGTGAGGCAGGGCGCGGGCACTGAGGACAAGCAGGCGATATCCCTTACCTTCGAGTGCCTCAGGTTCATGAAGCCAAGTCCATGGCACCAGGCCCGAGCAACCGGGTCGATGGCACCAGTGTAGAGGGTGACGGTGCCGTGCAGTAACGAATTCGCTGCATCGTCGTGATCGTCTGGTGCTATGACGTGTTCCGGTGCGAATGATCGGATGACTGAGCCATCCAGTGCCTCACGATGAATCCGTGATCAAGCGTCTTTCTGGTACATGCGGCTCAGGATGACGCTTTTCAAGGTGGCACGGCAAGGTAGCACGCGGTCCATTGCCGGGGCATGACCGTGAGAAACGCAAAGGCCCCGCACGGGGCGGGGCCTTTGCGACAGCCAGACCAGCAGCTGTCATCACTTCAGCAACGCTCAGGCGTCAGTTGCGCGCCATGTGCAGGAAGTGCATGTGCTTCTCGTACTGATCCAGTACATCACCGATGACCTGCTCCTTGGTGTAGCCCATCAGGTCATAGGTCTGGCCGCCTTCGCGCAGGAAGACCTCGGCCCGGTACTGGCGCTCCACGTCACTGGTGCCCTTGCGCTTGACGTTGCGCAGCGCGAAGGCCGGTGCCGCATACTCGCGGACACGTACGCCATAGATGAAGTCGATCTCGTCGCCATGGCTGACCTGCAGATAGCTGCGGTCATCTTCGTCGTTGACGCGCACATCCAGTCCCTGCGCCTCGAACTCCTTGGCGACATCCGACAGCGCCGGCGTCACGACATCCGACAGATACTGCTCGACATTCTTCTGCTGCGGCGTCTCGACCAGGGTCTGGACGCGCTTCTGCCAGCTGCGTGCACCACCGGCGGTATGCCCCGGCGTGTTGCTGAGATGCTGCATGGAGCGCTGCTTGACGCCTTCAAGACGCAGCGCCTTGAGCAGGCCGTAGCAGACGAACATCAGGATGATGGCGAAGGGCAGAGCAGAGGCCAGCGAGGCGGTCTGCAGTGCGCCGAGACCCCCGGCCATCAGCAGCGCCACGGCCACGAAACCTTCGGACACGGCCCAGAAGATGCGCTGCCAGACCGGAGATTCATCGCCTTCCTTCGAGGTCAGCATGTCGATGACCAATGAGCCGGAGTCGGAGGAGGTGACGAAGAAGGTCACCACCAGCACCGTGGCCAGCAGGGAGGTCACGCTACCGAACGGGAACAGTTCCAGGAACTTGAACAGTGCCACGGAGGCATCCGCGGAGACGGCTTCGGCCAGATTGCCAGCGGCGTCGGTCATCAACAGGTGTAGTGCACTGTCGCCGAAGAAGGTCAGCCACATGAAGGTGAAGCCCATCGGCACGAACAGCACGCCATAGACGAATTCACGGATGGTACGACCACGCGAGACGCGTGCGATGAACATGCCGACGAACGGGGACCACGCGATCCACCAGCCCCAGTAGAACAGGGTCCAGCCACCCAGCCACTCGGACGGGCCGTCTTCCGGGATGTAGGCGAACATGTTGAAGGTCTTGTCGACCACTTCGCTGAGGTAGCCACCGATGTTCTGGATCAGGGTCTGCAGCAGGAAGATGGTCGGGCCAACGCACAGCACGAACAGCATCAATGCCAGCGCAAGACCGAGGTTCAGCTCGGAGAGACGACGGATGCCGCCGTCCAGCCCCATGACTACGGAGATGGTCGCCAGGCCGGTGATGATGGCGATCAGGATGACCTGGGTGGTCAGGCTGTTGTCGATATCGAACAGATAATGCAGACCGGAGCTGACCTGCAGCACCCCCAGACCCAGCGAGGTGGCCACCCCGAACATGGTGCCGAAGACGGCGAAGATGTCGACGGCATGACCGATCGGGCCGTGGATGCGCTTGCCGATCAGCGGGTACAGCGCGGAGCTGATGCGCAGCGGCAGGTTGTGGCGGAAGCTGAAGTAGGCCAGCGCCAGTGCCACGACGGCATAGACGCCCCAGGCGTGGATGCCCCAATGGAAGAAGGTGGTCTTCATGGCCTCGCGAGCGGCTTCCACGGTACCGGCATCGCCCACGGGCGGTGCGGTGAAGTGGAAGACCGGCTCGGCGACACCATAGAACATCAGGCCGATACCCATGCCCGCGGAAAACAGCATCGCGAACCAGGAGCCGTAGCTGAAGTCCGGCTCGGAGTGGTCCGGCCCCAGCTTGATGTCACCGGATTTAGAGAAGGCGAGCCCCAGCGTGAAGACCACGAACAGCCCCATGGCCAGCAGGTAGAACCAGCCGACGGTATCGATGATCCAGGTCTGGACGTGGCCGAAGACCACGTTCGCCGTCTCGGGCATGGATACGGTGAAGATCACGAACGCCAGTATCACCACGGCGGAGCCGAAGAAGACTGGCGGATTGATCTTCGCGACCGTAGGTTGGTCGGCATTTTCTGACATAAATTTCTCTCCCTGATTGCCTGTTCGACGATAATGGTAACTTATTGAACCTGTGGCGTCGTGAGTTGTCCGCGCCATATCGTTTCCATGTGTAACCGATGATGAGGCCATGGAAATGCGATGGGGACGAAAGCGCTCCGGCACGCTGATGCCTTGGCGCATCGCGGGTCAGGCGTCGTGCCAGCCGGGACTGGCCGTCGCCCGGGAACATGCATGAGGTAGGCGTTGGCGTGGTGGCGAGCTAAGATGAGACCGTCTGCATTCAGGCCCCTTTACTGCTTGATACTATAGTTATGCACAAATCCTACAAGGCTTAAGTGTCAGTCTAGTGGCTTTGCGCCATCTCGCGGATGAAAATCGTGATGGCTCGCCAAGTCAGATGGCTGACCGGAGACGTTCGCATGTTCTCTCGACTTCCCTTAGCTCCCTCTCGGATCGAGGCAAGCGCTCGAACGCCGCAGGCCGGAGCGGTGTCTCGCACGGGGCTGCTCATCTCGGGCCTGCTGCTGTTGAGCGGCTGTTCCACGCTGACGAGTCAGGACCCGCTATCTGCCCATGACAGCGAAGCGCTGCCTGCGGCCTGCATCTTCCCGCGTCAGGGCGATGCCGATCAGTGGCTGCGCGCCGCCGCCGAGGTCGTGGAGGCCCGTGGCTACAAGGTGCGCGAAAGTGAGCTATCGCTGGGCCTGGTGACCGGGGAGCGCAAGGTCGACCAACCGGGGCTCGGGGCCATCGAGGGGCCCTTCGGCTCTCGCATCGGGTTCTCGGTGGGCTACGGCGTGGCCGCCGGGCGTGGCATCGGTGTCGGGGTGGGCAATGACGTCTATCGGGACGACCCGATCAGCTTCGAGCGCATCTCGCTGGTGGCACCGGACGAGCGAGTGCGCGTGATCCGTGATGAGCAGGTCATCAATCAGGGCGGGTATGTCATCGATGCTCGACCACAGAATCTCAGCGAGAGCTGTCAACAGATCGAACGTCAGCTGGAAGCCGCGCTGGCGGGCCGTGATCCTCGAGAGGTGCGCTGATGAATCCTTCCCTTCCTCGCTGCCTGCGTCTGGTGGCCTGTCTCGCCCTGCTGTCGCTGGGCGGCTGCATGACACAGCCGACCCATGCGCCGGACTCCCGTACCGCGGTGATCGCGCCCGACAGCGGCACGCTGACCTCCCGGCAGGTCTTCGTCACGCTGATGACCACGCTTGCGGAGCGCGGCTTCATCATCGAGCGGGCAGACCCGGATCTCGAGCGGCTGGATGCCAGCTACGCCGCCAGACCACCGCTGACCCTCGACGCCTGGGTGAGTGAGGTGAACGGCCAGATTCGTCTGAGCGTGACGGGTGACAGCAATGGCGCCGAGATCGCGCCGGGGCGTCTCGACAACCTGCTGGTGGACGTGGCAGTGGCGCTGAACGCACGTACCGTGCCGGTGATCGGCACGCCATGATCGCCAGCACCCCATGACATCGCGCCATGCCCCGGGGCGTGATCGGGCATCTTCCGATCGCTTGCGCCCGGAGGGATTGAGTCTGCACCGACGACGGCGCCTGACCTGGCTGGCACTGGGCGCCAGCCTGTTGGCCGGCGTACTGGTGCTGTTCGCGCTCTGGCAGTGGGAGTTCGCCCGCAGCGAGCGTGAGGCACGCCAGCATGCGGCCATTCGGCTGCACTTCTATGCCAGCACCCTCAATGCGGAGTTGTCGCGCTTTCAGTGGCTGCCCGCCATGCTGGCGCGACAACCGCGCGTGCGTGCCGCCTTCGATGACACGGCCGATATCGCCGAGTCCGGCAATCGTCTCGACTGGCACCTGCAGCGTGTGGCCCGGGAATCAGGCGCCGCCGCGATCTTCCTGACGGATGCCTCCGGCGTGACGCTGGCCGCGAGCAACTTCGATGAATCCGACAGCTTCGTGGGCCATCGTTACGCCTACCGGCCCTATTTCCTGGATGCGATGGCGGGCGGGCGCGGGGAATTCTTTGCGGTGGGCAATACCACGGGGCGCCCCGGCTACTTCGTATCCGCGCCCGTGGCGGGGGCGGACGGCCAGCCGCTGGGCGTGCTGGTGGTCAAGGTCTCGCTGGAGGCGCTGGAGGATACCTGGCGCCAGGCCGGCGAAACGGTACTGCTGGCCGATGCCAATCGTGTCGTGCTGCTGGCCTCACGGCGGAGCTGGAAATACCGCACCCTCGAACCTCTCGCGCCCGCCGCTCTCGACGACATCCGGGCGCAGCAGCAATTCCGCGGGGCGCCGCTCTCCCCGCTGGCGCGCTCGCTGGAAGACGGCAGTCTGGTGCTGGGGGCGGGAGAGGCGTCTTCCCGCTCCTCGACTTCCGTCGGCCAGCGCTATCTGGATGAGTCGCTGTTCAGTGGTCCGCTGGCCTGGCAGCTGCACTTTCTGATGCCGCTGCGGCCTCTCTATATACAGGCGCGCAACACCATGCTGGCCGGGCTGGCGGTACTGCTGGGGCTGGGCATGCTGGCGCTGTGGATGCGCGAGCGTCAGGCGCGCCTGCGGCTCATCCGGCGTGAGGCAGTGGTCATGCGTGAGATCAACGAGCGTCTCGAGGAGCGTGTCGCCGAGCGCTCCCGCGAGCTTGAGGCCACCCGTGACGAGCTGGTGCAGGCGGGCAAGCTGGCGGCGTTGGGCACCATGGCTGCCGGCATTGCCCATGAACTCAATCAGCCGCTGGTCGGCATTCGCACCTATGCCGCCAGTGGCGGGAAGTTGCTGACGCGTGGCGTGTCTCAGGCGACGACCCGCCCGGAGCTGCTGCCACGTGCCGCCGAAGCGGCGAGCGGCAATTTCACGCGTATCGCGGCACTGGCCGAGCGTCTGGGCGACATGATCCGCCAGTTGCGGGTGTTCGTGCGGCCGGCCAGTCAGCAGCCGCCAGCGCCGCTGGCACTGGTGCCTCGCATCGAGTACGCCCTGGAACTGCTCGATGAGCGGTGCGAGCTTCTGGGGCTCGTGATCGAGCGGCAGGGACTGATGCCAGAGGTGCGGGTGATGGGAGAGCAGGCGCGCCTCGAGCAGCTGCTCACCAACCTGATCCGCAATGCCGTGGATGCGCTGGAGGGTCAGCAGCGCGATGGCACCCTGGGCGGGCGCGCCCGTATCCGGCTGAGCTGGCAGGCCTGGCCTGAGGTTGCCTGGCTCGAGGGGCGGCCCGGCGGTTGCCTGCGCATCGAGGACAATGGCCCCGGGATCGACCCGGCATTGCGGGCCACCCTGTTCGACCCCTTCACCACCACCCGCGAAGTGGGTGACGGCATGGGCATGGGGCTCTTTCTGAGCTATGGCATGGCACGTGACCTGGGCGGTGTCCTGCGGCTTTCGGACGATGCCCCGCCGGGTGCGCTGGGCGGTGCCAACTTCGAACTGTGGCTGTGCACGCCCCCTGATGACGCGGGCAGCCCGACACCCACTCGACTGACCCCGGAGGCACCTGACCATGAGTGATGCTGCCTTCGAGACGGGCGATGAGCGCCTGACTCAGGATCATGAGCTGACCCGCGAGGCGCCCATCTGGCTGGTGGACGACGACCCGGCCGTGCGGGAATCGCTGTCTCAGTGGCTGGAACTTGCGGACCTCAACCTGCGCTGCTTCCCGCGGGCCGAGGCCTTGCTGGAAGCGCTGGCCGCCGGCGAGCCGGTCAGTGTGGTGATCAGTGACATTCGCATGCCGGGCATGGATGGGCTGACGCTGCTGTCACGGCTCACGCTCGAGGCGCCGGAGCTACCGGTGCTGATGATGACAGGGCATGGCGATGTGGCCACTGCGGTCTCGGCCATGCAGGGCGGAGCGCGCGATTTCATCGAGAAACCCTTTGACCCGGAAGCGCTCGAGCTCAAGCTGCGTCAGGCGCTGGCAGGCCGGCGGCTGAGCGATGAGAACCAGCGGCTGCGTCGTCGCCTGAGCGTGCGGGGGCTTGCCGGTCTGCTACGTGGTGAAAGCGCGAAGATACGTCAGTTGCGCGAGCAGATACTGGAGCTCAAGGGGCATCCGGCACGCGTCTGGATCACGGGGGAGTCGGGCAGCGGGCGGACCACCACGGCGCTGGCACTCGCCGAGCATGCGCCGGCGGAGGGAGAGGCCCAGCGCGTCGGCACATCGCCGGCCTCCGCGTTGCTGGCGAAGGTCGAATGTCGTGCCCTGGTCGGTATGGCGTCGAGCACTAAGGCGTCGAGCACCAAGGCATCGAGCACCAAGGCATCGAGCGGCGCGGCGTCGAGCGGCGCGGCATTGTCCGAGGCGATCGATGAGGCTCTTCAGGCCGCTCCCGAGATGAATACCCTGTTGCTGCATGACGTCGACGTCCTGAGCCGTGAGCAGTGGCAGTGGCTGGACGCCTGGCTGAACGCTCAGCCCGAGGGCGGACGTCGCGCGCCGCGGGTGGTCTTCAGCGCCGAGTGCAGCGTCCAGGCCTTGGTGGCCTCCGGCACGCTGGGGCTGACGCGGGGGCACGCGCTGGCGGAGATCGAGCTGGTCACGCCGTCACTGCGTGAGCGGCGCGAGGATATCCCGTTGTTGATGGCGCATTTCAGCCGCCAGGCCGCCGACGTTCATCAGGTTCCTGAGCTGCCCTTCGTCCGGGGCGAGCTGACGACCCTCATGGCGGCCGACTGGCCCGGAAATCTTGCCCAGCTACGTCAGCTGGCCAGCCAGCGGACCGTGCTGGGTGAACAGGGACAGGAGCCGCCGGCGACCGGGCAGGAAGCGGGAGAGGAGGACCCGGACGGGCTTGCCGCGCAGGTGGCGTTGTTCGAGGCGACGCTGATTCGAGCGGCCCTGACACGTGCCCGAGGCAACATTGCCCAGGTGCTGGAGGAACTGGCCCTGCCGCGCCGGACGCTCAACCTCAAGATGCACAAGTACGGACTGCGGCGTGATGACTTTCGCCATGGTGCGGACGGGGCATCGGAATGAGCGCCTGCTCGGGAATCAAATTGTCGGTCTGGCGTCGAAGGGGTGGTTCGTGCCCCCGAATGTTATAAGGTAACGACGATGTGCCACGCTTGGCATTCGCTTTTCTTCGTATCCGCCTTTCCGGAGTGTCTGCATGCCCCTTGCTGTTGATCATCGCGATGATGCGCGATCGTTTCCGCGCGCCTGGCGTCGTTGCCTGCGCTTGCTGACGGGGGCGTGGGTCGGCATGTTGGCCATCGCGTCGTTGATGGTCAGTCAACCGGCGCTTGCCCATCCGCATGGCTGGGTGGATCTGCGCGTGACCCTGCGCCTGG
Organism: Cobetia sp. PS-4MA; assembly: GCF_057670765.1. Lineage (NCBI taxonomy): Bacteria > Pseudomonadati > Pseudomonadota > Gammaproteobacteria > Oceanospirillales > Halomonadaceae > Cobetia > Cobetia sp. PS-4MA. The sequence goes on from NZ_CM173107.1 coordinate 269,177, forward strand.
ATGATCAGGGGCGGGCGGTGGCATTGCGTCAGTACTGGTTGCTGGACCCCTTCTATAGCCTGACGCTGCGGCAGGAGCTGGCCGCCCTGCAGGACGATACCAGCATGGAGCAGCGCCTGGATGCGCTGGGCAGCGAGATCCTCGCCAATCTTTCCCAGTTCGATTATTACACCCATGTTCAGCGTGACGGAGCGCCGGTGGCGCTGGGAGAGGCGACACGCCAGACCACCTGGCTCAAGGGGGAGCGCGTCGCCTTCCAGATGGAACTGCCACTGGCCGAACCCGTGCCGATGGCCGGCCATACGCTCAGTTATCGCATCTATGATCCCACCTATTACATCGAGATCCTGCATGACCCGGATGCGATCGCCGTCCAGGAAGGGCTGGTGATCAAGGGGCTGTCCTCGCAGCAGGTGCCGATGGACTGTACGGCGAAGATCGCCAAGGCAGACCCGGATCCCCAGAAGGTCGCCGAGGCCTCGATGCTGGATATCAATGCCACCGCGCCGATGGATCTTGGCCAGTATTTCGCCGATGTCGGCAGTGTCCATTGTGAGGCGTCTCGATGAGCGATGAGCACAAGGACACCACCGGGCTTGGGGATATCAAAAGCCTCAAGGGCATGCGTGATGGCCTGCTCAAGCCGGCCTCTTCGCGAGGGCGACGCCTGGCCGGCTGGCTGGCCCTCGGATTCGGATTGATCGTGCTGGGCATGGCCCTGTGGCCGAGTCTGGTACAGGCCTGGGGTGAGGCGCTGGGCTGGATCTTCGCTGAACAGTCGCGTTTTCAGCGCTCGCTCGGGCGCGCCATGAGCGAGCTTGCCGCGCACCCCGGCACCCCCTGGGCGCTGATCGGGCTGTCCTTCACTTACGGAGTGCTGCATGCGGCGGGCCCCGGCCATGGCAAGGTGGTGATCAGTACGCTGCTGGCCAGCCAGCCCATCGCGCGGCGACGTGCGCTATGGCTCTCGCTGCTGGCGGCCTTGCTGCAGGGCGTGAGTGCGCTGGTGCTGGTCGGCCTCGGGGCGGGACTGCTGGACTGGGCCGGGCGTGAGGTGCTCGGGCAGGTCGAGAAGGTCACTCTGCTCAGCCATGTCGGCGTACTGGCGTTGGGCCTGCTGCTGCTGTGGCGTGCCGCGCGTGCGTTGTGGCGGGCACTCAGGGCGCCCGCCACCATTGGCATGGAAGAGAGCGTGACGACACAGGAAGCGCCAGCGATGCAGGAGCTGGCGTTCGAGCCGTCGCATGGTCGCGACCACTCTCACGGCCACGATCATTCACACGGGCATGACTGCGGTTGCGGCCATGCGCATGGCGTGACGGCGGAGCAGGCCAGCGGCGACTGGCGCACCATGGGCATGGCGGTGCTGGCGATCGGCCTGCGGCCGTGTTCCGGCGCGATTCTGGTATTGCTGGCCGCGCTGGCGCTGAATCTGGTCGGCAGCGGGGTACTGGCGGTGCTGGCGATGTCACTGGGCACCGCGCTGACGGTGGGCAGCGTGGCGATGGCCACGCTGCTGATGAAGGCCAGCGGGCGTCTGGCGGCGGGCACGGCGCGCCTGACCGGCAAGCGCGAAGAGGGCGGAGTGCTTCGTCAGTGGCCGTGGGCCGCGGTGATCGGGCTGCTCGGCGGGATCGTCATCAGCGTGTTCGGGGCCTTGCTGGTCGCCAGCAGCCTCAAGGCGCTGGAATCCCCCACCGGACGCGGTGCCTCGCCGTTCGGGCGCGCGGCGCAGGGCGCGCCGTCCCCGCTGCGTGCCGCTCCCGCCGCGTCTCTGGTGGCTCCGCGCTCCGCCGTCGAGACACCAGAAGCAGGCACATGACAGGTGCCTGGCGATCCAGCGTCCGGCACTCGGCGTCCGACTGATGTCATGCTGACTGGCTTTCCTTCCCATCACGACAACGGGGCCCGCTGGGCCCCGTTGTCGTTGGCGCCTGAACAGGGCGCTAGAAGGAATAGGTCGGCAGCTCGGCGATCTTCATGCGTAGCGTGTCAATCAGCGTGGTGAGCGCTTCATTGTCATAGGCCTTCGGGCGTCCCACTCCCCAGACCGGCCCGGGCCAGGTGGCATCATCGCTGCTGCGGGCGATCACGTGTACATGCAGCTGTGACACGACATTGCCCAGGGTGCCGATATTGAGCTTTTCGCCGTCACTGAGCTGCATCAACAGCTCGCCGAGCAGGGTGGTCTCGTGCCACAGCTGGTGCTGGGAATGGCTGTCCAGCTCATAGACTTCGCGAATGTCCGCACGGCGTGGCACCAGCATCAACCAGGGATAGCGCGCATCGTTCATGAGGCGCACGCTGCACAATGCCAGGTCGGCCACGAAGTGAGTGTCTGCCTCCAGCTGCGGGTGCAGGGTGAAATCATTCATTGTCGTTCCTCGTCGTCGCGGGGCTGGCGCGCCCGAATGGCCTCGGCTGGTCTGCCGGTCCGTCTGCCGGCGGGGCCGTCACGGGTGTCCCCAGGCCAGGTGTCTGAATGTCTCCAGTGTGACCAGATCGGCAGAATCCTGCCACTTTTCGGTTTGCGCCATGCCGGCCGGCCGTTGGCGCAATGCCCCCATCGCCAAATACCGCCCCTGCTCGACACTTGCTAGTCTTCACTCAAGGCTGGGCAGTACGACCTGACCTTCGCTGTCCCGTCCGCTATCGCCACGTCTCGCCTATTCCAACAATAAGGGTTCGCCTGCGTTCCGGCAGGCCCGCCAAGGAGTCATTCCATGCAAAAGCGCCAGTTCCTCAAGGCCGGCCTCGGTCTCGCCATCGCTGCCTCTCTGGGCCTCAGTGCCGCAGCCCAGGCGGAAGGCAAGTACATCATGGGTACCGCGACCACCGGCGGTACCTTCTATCCCGTCGGCGTGGCGCTTTCCACGCTGATCAAGGTCAAGCTCGAGCCGACCGCCGGCATCTCGGTGTCCGCGATCTCCTCCGCCGGCTCAGGCGAGAACCTCAAGCTGATGGAAGAGAACCAGGCCCAGTTCGGCATCATCCAGGGCCTCTATGGCGCCTGGGCATGGAATGGCACTCCGCCGGTCAACAAGGCGCACAAGGACCTGCGCAGCATCTCGATGCTGTGGCAGAACGTCGAGCACTTCGTGGCACGCAACGATGAGGTCAAGACCGGCACCATCGAGGACATGACCAACTTCTATGGCAAGAGCTTCTCCATCGGCAAGAAGAACTCCGGCACCGAAGGCTCGGGTCGCTTCATTCTCGAGCAGCTGGGCATCGATGCCGACAAGATGAATCTGGCCTACATGGGCTATGGCCCGAGTGCCGACGCGATGCAGAACGGCAACATCGACGGCATGAACATTCCGGCAGGCGCACCGGCTTCCGCCGTGACGCGTGCCTACGCCAACCTCGGTGACGAGATCACCACGCTGGACTTCACCGAAGAGCAGCTGGCCAAGGTCAATTCCCAGTTCGAGCTGTGGACACCGTATGAAATCGCCGCTGGCACCTATCCGGGCCAGGACAAGGCGATCAACACCATCGCCCAGCCGAACATCCTCGTGGTACGTGATGACGTCTCCGAAGAAGACGTCTACCAGATCACCAAGACCATGTACGAGAACCTGCCGTTCTTGAACAACATCCACCCGGCCACCAAGGCCATGGCACTCGACAAGGCCATCGCTGGTCTGCCGCTGCCGCTGCACCCGGGTGCCGTGCGTTACTTCAAGGAGCAGGGCATCGAGATCCCTGAGCGTCTGATCGCCGACTGACCCACCCCTGAGTCCGCTCCATCGCTGCCCTCATCGCGCGCCCATGGCCGCGGTGAGGGCTGTGCAGTCCAACAAGACAGTGCCGGTCCGGCGTCATGCTGCGCCTTCGTTTCGCAAGCCAGCCTCTGCCAGGCCAAAGCCTGCCCATGCATCACTGATGTCACCGACGTCACTGATGAAGCAAGTCCGCATTTCCTCGCAAGCCCGGGCGCAGGTTGACGCCACACGTCGCCGCCGCGCCATCGCTGTCTGATCCCGTCTTGAGGCACCGCCATGCATGATTCCCGCTCGCCAGAGCCCTCTCGTCCCACTGAAGCCGTGCCGGATGCGCCGGACCTGTCCGGTGTGCGCGATGAATCCGTCGAAGCCGCGCCATGGCGCATGGAACTGCCCTGGCTAGGGCGGGCCGTGTTCGTGATTTCCATCGTCATCTGTCTGGCGCATCTGTACTTCAACACCATCTCGACCCTGTCGGAGCTGTGGGTGAGCGCGTTGCACTTCGGGCTGTTCGGCCTGCTGTGCGCGCTGACCATCCCGATGCTGACGCCGTCCAGTGATGGTGCCAAGCGCTGGGTGCTGGGTGTGGATGTCATGCTGGGGCTGGCGGCACTGGGTTGCGGCCTCTATCTGATCGGCTTCGAGGATGCGCTCTATGATCGTGGGGTCGTGTTCTCCCCCGCGGACTGGGTGGTCTCCATCGTCGCGGTGGGGCTGATTCTCGAGTTCGCGCGGCGCACCACCGGCTGGTTCATCCCGGTGCTGTGTCTGATCGCGCTGACCTATGTGGCCTGGTGGGGCAAGTATGTCGGTGGCGTGTTCAACTTCCCGGGCCTGACCTGGGAGACGGTGCTGTTCAGAAGCTTCATCGGCGGCGAAGGGATGCTGGGCTCCATCGCGCGCATTTCCTGGTCCTACGTGTTCATGTTCATCCTGTTCGGCGCCTTCCTGGTCAAGTCCGGCGCGGGTGACTTCATCATCGATCTGGCGCGCTGCGCGGCGGGTCGCTTCAAGGGTGGCCCGGGCTTCGTGGCCGTGTTCGCCTCCGGCCTGATGGGCTCGGTCTCCGGCTCCAGTGTCGCCAACACCGTCTCCACCGGCGTGATCACGATCCCGCTGATGCGGCGTGCCGGCTTCCCGGCGCGCTTCGCGGCAGGCGTGGAGGCCGCCGCCTCCACCGGTGGCCAGCTGATGCCGCCGGTGATGGGCGCGGGCGCCTTCATCATGGCGTCCTATACCCAGGTGCCGTACCTGACCATCGTCGGCGTGGCCGCCTTGCCGGCGCTGCTCTACTTCCTGTCTGTCGCCATGTTCGTGCGCATCGAGGCCAAACGCTCCGACGCCACGGCGCTGGATGACCCGCAGGGCCCGCGCCTCAAGGACGTGCTCAAGGATGGCTGGCACTATCTGGCACCGCTGTTCGTGCTGGTCGGTGCACTGATCTACGGCTTCACGCCGACCTACGCCGCCGGCATCGCGATCCTGTCCGTCATCGCGGCCTCGTGGCTGTCGAAGAACCCGATGAAGCTCGGCGACATCATCGAGGCGATGCTGGCCGGGGTGCGCAACATGACCACCACGGCGATCCTGCTGATCACCGTCGGGCTGATCGTCAATGTCGTCTCCACCACGGGGATCGGCAACACCTTCTCGCTGATGATCACCGACTGGGCGGGTGGCAGCCTGCTGATCACCATCATCCTGGTTGCGCTTGCGTCCTTGATCCTGGGCATGGGGCTGCCGGTGACGGCGTCCTATATCGTGCTGGGCACGCTGTCCGCCCCGGCGCTCTACAACCTGATCGCGCACTCCCAGCTGGTGGATCTGCTGGCGGCGGGCAACCTGCCGGAGCAGGCCAAGGCCATCTTCATGCTGGCGGCACCTGACAAGCTGGACCTGCTGGGCGCGCCGATGAGCATGGACGCCGCACGTGAACTGCTGGCCCTGGTGCCGGATACCTTCCAGAGCCAGCTGTATGAGCAGGCGCTGTCGCCGCACGTGCTGACCATGGCACTGGTGAGTGCCCACATGATCATCTTCTGGCTGTCCCAGGACTCCAACGTCACGCCGCCGGTCTGCCTGACCGCCTTCGCGGCTGCCGCCATCGCCAAGACACCGCCGATGAAGACAGGCCTGATGGCGTGGAAGATCGCCAAGGGGCTCTACATCGTGCCGCTGCTGTTCGCCTGGAGTCCGCTGATCTCCGGCGACATCGGTGAGATGCTGACGGTCTTCGTGTTCGCGCTGTTCGGGATCTACGCTATCGTGGCGGGCATGGAAGGCTATCTGGAGCACGAACTGCCCTGGTGGCTGCGTCTGGCGATGTTCCCGCTGGGAGCGCTGATGCTGTGGCCGCATGGTCAGCTGACCTATGATATCGCCGGGCTGGCCATCTTCCTGGGCGTGCTGACCTACAGCGTGCGCCAGAGTGGCCGTCAGGAAGCTCTGGCTTCCTGAGTTCCGGCAGGTTCCGGCAGATGTGCCTGAATCCTGCATGACGTGACGCAATGCATCACCCACGATGCCCGGCATCCCTGCCTTCGCGAGGTTCCTGCGAGGAGGGTGTGTCGGGCATCGCGCGCTCTGAATGACGAAGTGGGTGCAGCGTGTCCCCCTTTTACGGCAAGACAAGGAATGTCGGCATGACAAGTGATGTGGCAGGGCTGGCTGGCGGCCTTGATCTGATCAGCGTGATGGCGCTGATCGCGCTGGGTGGCGTGGCCGGCTTCATCAATGTGCTCTCGGCGGGTGGTTCGATGCTGACGCTGCCCTTGTTGATGTTTCTCGGCCTGCCCCCCGCACAGGCCAATGCCACCAACCGCGTGGCGATCGCGTTGCAGAGTGCGACTGCCACCAGCACCTTCCTCAAGGCGGGGGCGCACAACATGGGGGTGGCCTGGCGACTGGCCGTGCCTGCCGTGCTGGGCGCGATGCTGGGGGCCTGGCTGGCGACCCGGATCAGTGCCGAGGCCTTCGAGGGCGTGCTGATCGTGGTGATGGTGGTGTGCTCGATCATGATGCTGCTGCCGACGCCGCGCATCGACACGCGTGAGCTGACCCCGGAACGCATCACTCCCATCGTGCTGCTGGCGATGTTCGGCATCGGTCTCTATGGTGGCTTCATTCAGGTGGGCGTCGGCGTGCTGTTCATCGTGGTGCTCTACCGGTTGCTCAAGATCGATCTGACCCAGGTCAACGTCTTCAAGGTCTTCATCGTGTTGATGTATACCCTGCCGGCGCTGGCGGTCTTCGTGTTCGATGGTCAGGTGCGCTGGGCCTATGGCCTGGTACTGGCGGTCGGCAACATGAGCGGCGCCTTCCTCGGTGCGCGGGTCAACATGAGCCCTGCCGGTGCGCGTTGGGTCAAGTGGCTGACGGTGGCGGTGATCTTCCTCATCGTGCTCAAGCTGGTGCTGACCTGATGCTGATTTGAGGCATGACACGGAGTAAGCTCGGGTCATTGCCGACATGGCGCCATTTTCGTGGCGCGGTGTCACCCAACTTTCATGACGACGCCGTGCGGGCAGGGCGTCGCTTCTTTCTCATTGTTCAGGAGTCTTCCCACATGCAGGCCATGGTCATCGAGCAATACGGCGCCCCGGATGTGTTCGTCGAGCGCGAGCTGGACACGCCGACCCCGGCACGAGGTCAGGTGCGCATCAAGGTATCCGCCTCCAGCGTCAATCCCATCGAGACCAAGCTGCGCAGTGGCCTGGTCAAGTCGCACCCCGACTTCCCGGCCATCCTCAATGGCGATGTCGCGGGGGTGATCGACGCCGTCGGCGAGGGCGTGACGGATTTCTCGGTCGGCGATGAAGTGCTGGGCTGCGCCGGTGGCGTGAAGGGCTGGCAGGGCGCACTGGCGGATTACATGATCGCTGACACCCGTGTGATCGTGAAACGCCCGAGTCTGGCGGCGCTGACCCTGGAAGAATGCGCGGCCTTGCCGCTGGTGTTCCTGACGGCCTGGACGGCGCTGGTCTCGCGCGGTCAGATCAAGGAAGGCGAGCACGTGCTGATCCACGCCGGTACCGGAGGGGTCGGTCATGTCGCGGTGCAGATCGCCAAGTATCTCGGCGCACACGTCACCACCACCGTGTCCAGCGAGGCCAAGGCCGATCTGGCGCGCCAGCTGGGCGCCGACGAGATCATCAACTATCGCGAGGAAGCGGTCAGTGACTACGTGGCACGCCTGACCTCCGGGCGTGGCTTCGATCTCGTCTTCGACACCGTCGGTGGTGACAATCTGGATCGCTCCATCGAGGCCACGGCGATCTCCGGACGGCTGTGCTCCATCAACACCCGCTCGACCCACGACCTGACCCAGCTGCACGCCAAGAACCTGTCGCTGCATGTCATCTTCCGCTCGGTGCCGCTGCTGACCGGTATCGGCATGGATGAGCAGCCGGAGCTGCTCAACGCCTTGAGCGAGATGCTGGAGGCCGGGGCGGTTCGCCCGCTGCTGGACGAGCATCAGTTCAGCTTCCGCGATATCGCCAAGGCACATGAATTGATCGAATCCGGCGAGGCACTGGGCAAGATTCTGCTGGTGAATCGCTGAAGATTGGCACTTTCCAGTGTCACGAAGGTCAGAGTGGCAGAGACGATTGATCAGGAATGCATGACATGCGAGTGACTCGCTTGATGATGGCCGCCTTGCTGGTGGCCAGCGTGGCCCTGACGGGCTGCAACACGGTGGCCGGCTTTGGCAAGGATCTTGAACACCTGGGTGGCAAGATCGACAACGCAGCCAGCTGAGCCTGACGGCCTGATCGACACCTTGCGTGCGATCAGGCACTTGAGAGAGGAATACCCATGCGACGCTTCATGATGATGACCGGTACGGCTCTGCTGTTCGGCCTGATGTTGGGAGGCTGCAACACCGTGGAAGGCTTCGGGGAAGATCTTGAGCATCTGGGGGGCTCCATCGAGGAGTCGGCCAGCTGAGCGAGTGAGGTGGCAGCGGATTCAGGCAATGAACGAAACATGAATTTCTCCCTTGAAACCCCGCAGGGTGGCCCAAGGTAATGGGTATCAGCGCAGGCATGACGCGTTGAATGGCAGGATCCATGATATCCATCACCACAAGGAGCATGACCATGTCCCGTACCATTGCACTGCTGTTCGCCTCTTTCTTCACTGTGGCGGCACTCTCCGGCTGCAACACCGTTGACGGTGCCGGCCAGGATGTCGAACACGCAGGTGAAGCCGTTCAGGACGCTGCCCAGTAAGCAGGTCGCCAGACACGCCGCTTCACTGTCAGCACGAGACGTGAGGCATGAGGCGCGATGCAATAGCGGCCCTGCGCCGATGATGACGCCCGGTGATTTCCGCCGGGCGTCGTCGTGTCCGGCCTTCCGTCATCGCATGCATCTGCTCTGCGTGCCATTCACTTTCTCTACTCTCCCCCTCGCAAGGACCCCGTCATGGATCATCGGCAGTTGGGCTTTCTGGTCGCGCTGGCCAATGAACGCCATTTCGGACGGGCGGCGCGAGTCTGCCATGTCACCCAGCCGACGCTCTCGGCGCGTCTCAAGCAGCTCGAGGAGGAGCTGGGCACGGCGCTGATTCTCAGAGGGCATCGTTTCGAAGGCTTCACGCCGGAGGGGGAGCGGGTGCTGACCCATGCGCGGCGCATCATCGCCGAGCTGGATGAGCTCAAGGGAGATCTGTCACCCGAGGCCGTGCTGACCGGTCGGCTGACGCTGGGTGTCGTGCCGTCCGCGCTGGCGGCGGTGGGGGAATTCCTGCCGCGTCTGCGTGAGGCCTTTCCCCAGCTCTCCCTGCGCATGCGGGAGCTGTCCACCTCTTCGCTGGCTCAGGGGCTGGAGGATGGTGAGCTGGATCTCGCGGTCGGCTATCCGGCGGCCCCCGCCATGAGCGGCTTCGCCTGCCGACCGCTCTATCAGGAGCATTCGGCGCTGATTGCCAGTCAGGCGCATTTCCTGCTGCCCGAGACACCCGCATGGGAGTGTCTGCGGGAGTATCCGCTGGTGCTGCTGACGCCAGAGATGCAGCAGCGACGCCGGCTCAATCAGCAACTGGCTCAGCTGAACCATCAGCCGTCGCCGTTGCTGGAAGCCAACTCCATCGCGGCGCTGGGCGTGATGCTGGAGGCGGGCCTGGGGGTGAGCGTGCTGGCGGAACACCTTGCCGACTCGCGTCTCGGTACGGGGCTGGTGGCGCGACGCCTGCCCGGGGAGGGCGAGACGGTGGGGCTGCTGTGGCGTAGCGGCCAACAGCATAGCCGTCGGCTGAATGCCGTGCTGGAGCTGTTGCGCTCGCTCCCTCGGTCGGCAGACGTGGACGGATGATGGAGGGGGCAACGCAAGACACCCCGTGAAAACGGGGTGTCTTGATCAGTCTTCAGCCACGCACGAGGTCGGGGTCAGCCCTTGTCGGCGTCCTGCGTCTGCGCCTTGAGCGCGGCCAGACGAGCCGCTTCGCGCTGACGCTGCTTGGCGTCACGACGCGCCTGCATCTGGGCGAGCGCGTCCTTGCCCAGGTGCGCCTCACCCCGTTGCTCGGCGAGACGAATCTGATTCTCGCGCTCGGCAAAGCGTGCCTTCTGGGCATCGCTGAGCTTGTCGTAGCAGCGCGGGCAGCTGACACCCTTTTGGTACTTGTCGCTCTGCTTGTCCGCTTGCGTGATCGGCAGACGGCACGCGTGACATTGGTCAAACTGACCGGGGCGCAACTTGTGGTCGACGGTGACACGGTCATCGAACACGAAACATTCGCCCTGCCACAGCGTCTCTTCCTGGGGCACCTCTTCCAGATACTTCAGAATGCCGCCCTTGAGGTGATAGACCTCCTCAAACCCCTGCTCCTTCAGATAGGCGGTGGATTTCTCGCAGCGAATGCCTCCGGTGCAGAACATCGCCACCTTGCGGTGCTGCTGCGGGTCGAGCTCACGGGAGACATAGTCCGGGAAATCACGGAAAGCGGCCGTGTTCGGGTTGACGGCACCCTTGAAGGTCCCCACTTCCACTTCATAGTCGTTGCGGGTGTCGATCAGCAGCACGTCAGGGTCGGAGATCAGCGCGTTCCAGTCCTTCGGCTCCACGTAGGTACCGACGGTATGGCGCGGGTCGATCCCTTCCACGCCCATGGTGACGATCTCGCGCTTGAGCTTGACCTTGGCACGCAGGAAGGGGGACTGCTCTGCCAGAGACTGCTTGGTATCCAGTTCCGCCAGGCGCGGGTCTGCCGTCAGCCAGGCCAGCAGGGCATCGATGCCGGCGCGAGAGCCGGAGACGGTGCCATTGATGCCCTCGCGTGCCAGCAGCAGGGTGCCGCGGATGCCATGCTCGTCCATCACTGCCAGCAGCGGTTCGCGCAGCGCCTCGAAGTCCTCGAGGGTGACGAACTTGTAGAGCGCGCAGACGACATGCTGCGGCGCCAGCGGGCTGGGACGGGCGGTGTCGGCAGTCGGTGCGACGGTCGTGGGGGTATCGGTCATGCAGGAGTCCTCATGCGGGCCGGAACGTAAATCCGGAGCAGGATGATCAGAAGGGAAGGCGTGCGACAGCGCGTGAGTGCCGCGTCGTCCAGGTGAGCCCTCGTGGTTCGGCGGCATATTTTACGTGACTCGCGCACGAATTTCCTGCGCGGGATCAAGGGGGCGCCTCATGCTGGCAGTTTCATTGACGGTGTCTATCAAGGTACGGGCGAGTTCAATTGGTGAGCGATCGATGATGACGCTATCGTATCGCCATGACGGCTTGCGTACATTCGCGAATCTGCACAGTGATGTCGCGCACAACGGGGTGTCGGAATGAGTGATTCACTCTATCAAGCAGCGACCGAGAAACTGCGTTATCAGGATGCGCGTGAGCGGCCCTTGCGAGAGCTGGATGGGCCCTCCGAGCTACCCGTGAGTCTGGTGCTCAATGAGATCCCGATGGGCACGCTGCTGGCGAGCCCCGAGGCGCTGGAGCCACTGGCGCTGGGGCACGCCTTCACCGCAGGCTGGATCACGCGGCGTGAGGAGGTCACCGCCATCCATCTCTCGCGGCTGCGCCATGGGCTGGCGGTGCGTCTGGATGTCAGCGAGTCGCTGGCGCGCAAGGCCGAGCACCATCAGCGGCGCGAGAGCAGCGTGTCCAGCTGTGGCGCCTGCGGCGTGCAGGATGAGGCCGAGCTGATGGCTGGCCTGACACGCCTGCCGCCACGGGCAGCGCTCTCACCTGAGGCGTTGATGCGTGGGCTGGAGCGCCTGGAGCGCGCAACACGGCGCGGCATGCACCTGGCGCTGGGGCTGGACGCCGAGGGCGGCCTGATCTCGCAGGGGGCCGATATCGGTCGCCACAATGCGCTGGACCGCGTGATCGGCATGAGTCTCGACAGCGGCGTCTGGCCCGAGGCGCTGCTGGTCTCCAGTCGCTGCAGTCTGGAGCTGGTCCAGAAGACCATCCGTGCCCGCATTCCGACGCTTGCCACCCTTGCCGTGCCTTCACGCCTGGCGGTGGAGACCGCGCGTGCCTGTGATCTCAACCTGATCTGTGCCCATCGCGGGCGTCGACTCGAGTTGCTCAGTGGTCAGGCCGACTGACGGCCGCTGGCGCGTACTCACGCCTGTCTGATCCTTTCCCGCCTTCCCCTTTTGCCTGTGGACCCTGACATGACTGATATTTCCACCCCCGAGACGCCTGAGCACGCATCGGCTCGCCTGCCACGTGAGGATGAGAGGATGACGCGCCATCCCCGCATCGCTGCCTACTCCGGTCCGGCGGGCGGCTGGGGGGCGCTCAAGAGCGTCGGTCAGCATGTCAGCCACTCCAGGGCGCCATGGAAGAGCGTGCGCTCCCTGCTCAAGGCCAATCAGGACAAGGGCTTTGACTGCCCCGGCTGCGCCTGGGGCGATCCGGAGCACGGCTCCTCCTTCGAATTCTGCGAGAACGGCGCCAAGGCAGTGGCCTGGGAAGTGACCGCCAAGCGTGTCACGCCGCGCTTCTTCGCTCAGCACACCGTCACGGAGCTGCTGGGCTGGGACGACTTCATGCTCGAGGATCAGGGCCGCTTGACCGAGCCGATGCGCTACGACGCGGCCAGTGATCGCTATATGCCGATCAGCTGGGAGGCGGCCTTCGCTATCATCGCCGAGCACCTCGATGCGCTGACGTCACCGGATGAGGCGCTGTTCTATACCTCCGGACGCGCCAGCAACGAGGCGGCCTATCTGTATCAGCTGTTCGTGCGTCTGTTCGGCACCAACAACTTCCCCGACTGCTCCAACATGTGTCATGAGGCCAGTGGCGTCGGCATGAAGGCGAGCCTCGGTGTCGGCAAGGGCACGGTACTGCTGGAGGATTTCGAGCACGCCGATGCCATCTTCGTGTTCGGTCAGAACCCCGGCACCAATCACCCGCGCATGCTGGGCGATCTGCGGCGTGCCTCACGGCGTGGCGCGCGCATCGTCAGCTTCAATCCGCTGCGTGAGCGGGGGCTGGAGCGCTTTGCCGATCCGCAATCGCCGCTGGAGATGATGACCCTCTCCAGTCAGCCCATCAGCCATCGTTATTACCAGCCGCGGATGGGGGGTGACATGGCGGCGGTACGTGGCATGGCCAAGGCACTCTTCGCCATGGAGGCGCGTGGCGAATTCACGCGCGCTGCTTCCTTCATCGAGCGCCACACGCGGGGAGCGACGGCCTGGCAGGACGTGGTCGAGGCGACGGACTGGGCCACGCTCGAGGATCAGTCCGGGCTGACCCGTACGCAGCTCGAGGAGGCCGCGATGATCTTCGCCGGGGCCGACAACGTCATCTGCACCTGGGCGATGGGCATCACGCAACATCTGCACGCCGTGGACAGCGTCCGGGAGATCGTCAATCTGCTGCTGCTCGGGGGCCATTTCGGGCGTCCCGGTGCCGGTGCCTGCCCCGTTCGCGGACATTCCAATGTCCAGGGTGACCGCACCATGGGCATCGACGAGAAGGCGCCGGCCGCGTTGATCGATGCACTCGAAGCCCGCTATGGCGTGAGCATGCCGCGTGGCCAGGGCTTCAACACCGTGGAGAGTCTGGCGGCGCTGGAACAGGGCAGGGCGAAGACCTTCATCGCGCTGGGCGGCAACTTCACGCGCGCCACGCCGGACAGCGAGCGCACCGAGGCGGCCATGCGCAACCTCAAGCTCAACGTCCAGATCAGCACCAAGCTCAACCGCAGTCATCTGGTGATCGGCAAGACGACGCAAGCGCTGATTCTGCCGTGTCTGGGGCGCAGCGAGATCGACCGCTCCGCACAGGTGGCCTCCCAGCACATCAGCGTCGAGGACTCGATGTCGATGGTGCACTCAAGCGCTGGCATCAAGGCGCCGGCCAGTGACGAGCTGCGCTCGGAACCCGGCATCATCGCGGGTATCGCGCGCGCCACGCTTGCCCGGGTGCTGCCACGGCGCGGCGTGAGTGACCCGGTCAACTGGGAGGCGCTGAGCGAGAACTATGACCTCATCCGTGACGAGATCGCGGCGGTGATTCCCGGCTTTGCCGATTTCAATGCCCGTCTGGCCCAAAAGCGCGGTTTCCATCTCGCCAACCCGGTGCGTGAGCTGCGCTTCCCCACCACCAGTGGTCAGGCGGAGTTCTCGGCGGCGGCGCTGCCGAGGTCCGTGCTGCATCAGCAGCTCGCGCGTCGGGAAGGCTGGTTGACCCTGCAGACCATGCGTAGCCATGATCAGTACAACACCACCGTCTATGGCTACAACGACCGCTATCGTGGTGTGTCGGGTCAGCGTCGAGTGGTGTTCATCAATGCGCAGGACCTTGCCCGCCTGGGGCTGGCCGATGGTGACTGGGTCGACATGGTCGGTGAGCCGCGCCCGGATGGCAGTGAGCGGCGTGCGCCTCAGTTCAAGCTGGTGGAATACGATATCCCGGCCGGTTGCATCGGTGCCTATTATCCGGAAACCAATGTGCTGGTCGCATTGGAAAGCCATGGCAGCGATACCGGCACACCTGCCTCCAAGGCGGTCCCCGTGCGGCTGGAGCGCAGTTCACGCATCGCCTGACGGTGCGAGGCGCCAGCAGTAGGATGCAAGCATCACCACATTGCCGCGTGGCGAGGAGACTCGTCGCGCGGCAGTCGTGTGTCTAGAATATTCCCGTACGCCGAGCCCGCTTCGCTCGGCGTACGTCCTTTCCCGTCTTCAGTGCCGGCTCATCCATCGTTCAAGAGAGTGATCCATGCAATATCTGCACACCATGCTGCGTATCCGTGATGTCGACGCTTCACTGCATTTCTTCCGTGACCTGCTCGGCATGGTCGAGATCTCGCGCAAGGATTCCGAGAAGGGCCGCTTCACGCTGATCTTCCTGGCAGCCCCGCAGGATGCCGAACGTGCCCGTGAGATGCAGGCGCCGATGCTGGAACTGACCCATAACTGGGACCCGGAAGACTATGAAGGCGGGCGCAACTTCGGCCATCTGGCCTATCGTGTCGAGGACATCTACGCCACCTGTCAGCATCTGATGGACAATGGCGTGACCCTCAATCGCCCACCGCGTGACGGCCACATGGCGTTCGTGAAGAGCCCGGATGGCATCTCGCTGGAGTTGCTGCAGGCCGGCAAACCCCTTGCGCCGCAGGAACCGTGGGTCTCGATGGCCAATACCGGCAGCTGGTAACGCTCACGCCGGGGTCGCGATGCCCGACGGCGCTCAGGCGCGGGCAAGCGTCGCACAATGGTGACGCAATGTCGGTGCGGGGCTGGCGGAACCGGCATTTGGGCTTATGCTGTGATCAGAACGATAATGCTCGCCGCATGAGACATGACACGTCATGCGGTGGCTTTCTGGTGTTGTGCAGGGCTACCCCTGCCGTCCAGACAGGTGCAGGCTCCATGACACTCCCCCTGTCGCGCGCTGGCCGTGTCCGTGTCATGAGAGTTTCGCCCACGTGATGACTGCCGAATGGCAAGGACTGCCTGATGTTGAGTGTTGCTCGTGCCTGGTTGCGTCAAGAACCGCGTCTGCTCGCTGTCGAGCATCGCCGTTTCTATCATGCCTATCTGTGGGTCTATCTGATGGTGCTGGGCCTTTATGTGGCCTGGCTGCCTGTCTTCATGGTGCTCAAGGCACCACGCCTGGCGTTCGCCAGCGGGATCATGGTGCTGGTGGGGCTGCTGGGGGTGCTGTTGCATCGTCAGCATCACATGCTGATGGCTCTGGTGCTGGTACTGGGCAGTCTGACGTTGATGACCTGGCTTGCCTCCTACTGCTTCGGCAATGCCGCCGGCTACGAGTATTACTTCTTCATCGTGATGGCCGGTATCCATCTTGCTCCCCTGTCAGGCAAGGTGCGTGTCATCAGCACGCTGTCTCTCTTCGTCGCTGCAGTGCTGTCGCTGATGGTGGCCTCTCAGCATGTTTCCGATGGCTTCATCCCTGTCTGGATCATGCAGTCATTCAACCTGTTTGCCGTCTTCATGCTGATGGTCACCTTCCTGTGGCGCATGCTGGCACTCACCGAACACTTCGAACGCCAGTACCGCCAGGATGCCAGTCGCGATGAGCTGACCGGGCTGTTCAATCGGCGCCAGACCCTGCGCCAGGCGGAAAAATGGTGGCAGGACGCCGTGCCCTGCTCGGTATTGATGATGGATGTGGATCACTTCAAGAAGATCAATGATCTGCGGGGGCATGCGGCAGGTGATGAGGCCCTGAGACAGATCGGGCGCCTGCTCAATGCCACACTGCGCCAGGGGGATAGAGCAGGGCGTATCGGTGGTGAGGAGTTTCTGGTGCTGTTGCCGCGCAGCGGGCGCGGCGAGGCGATTTCCGTGGCGGGACGGATACGTTCCCTGCTGGCCAGCTCGCCGCCACAGTTTGCGGGAAGCGCCGTGCCGGTCACCGTCTCGATAGGGGTCGCCGTCAGTCATGAGTGTGAATCACTGGATGACCTGCTGCAGCTGGCGGATCGTCGCCTGTACCACGCCAAGCATCAGGGGCGCGACCGGGTGGTAGCGGGGGGTGAGCGGCAGCAGGAAAGGGAAGGCGAGTCATGCAGCCTCTTGGCTGCCCCTGAGACGGCGCGCCAGGGGGATCAGGGTGAGCCCTCGGCAGAACATGGGCACTTTGCCGACAGGACACTCGTGGGGTGATTCGAGGCTGTCTTGCGCTCTCGAGTCGCTCTTCAGTTCTCGAGCGTGCGCCGGCCAAGGCCTGACAGGCAGCGCTCGATGGCTCTCGCCAGACGGCGCGCCAGGGGCGTACACAGCACCCAGGGCAGAATGATCAGTGCAATGCTGAGCGAGCCCAGATAGACATCACTGAACCAATGGGCACCCACCATGATGCGTGGGGCACTCAATATCACCACGAATGCCAGACTCCACAGCGCGATGCGTCGTGGGGCGAAGGCCCACATGTAACCGGCGAAGACCATCAGCATCAAGCCGTGATCCCCCGGGAAGCTGTTCGAGGCCGAGTCCTTGGTCTTGAAGGACACCAGGTCGGCGAGATGCTGTGCGTGCTGGAAGACGCGAGTCGGACTGGCATGGCCGTAGCTGATGGCGCGCAGCACGAACAGCGAGATGATACCGGCGGTCAGCAGCATGGTGATGCCGAGGCTGGTCCAGCGCCGGTAGCGGTCGGGGCGCGAATCCTCAAGCATCGCCCAGCAGAACAGGAGACCCATCAGGCCGAAGGCCGCCGCATCGAAGAACCGCGTGTTGAGAAGTCCCAGCAGGGTATCCCAGTGCGGATTGAGTGGCGTGATGAGGTGATTGAATGCCCAGAATACCCGGCCGTCCAGATCGGGCCAGAAATCCAGTGCCGGTACCCACCAGCTGATCAGCAAGGCGAATCCTGTGGCATTGAGTGCCAGTAGTCGTCTGGTCAGCATCTCCGTCCCTCCTGGTGCAGATGGTGCGAGGTATCATCAAGCATCAGCAAGCGATCCCTATCGCTGCCTTCACGGCGTATGGTAATTTCAAAGGCTCTTCAAGAAACACTGTTTTCGAATGTTCCAGGAGAGAAGCATCGTTGCGTCAGACGCGATCTGGCGGGCTATCGTCTCGCGAGCCAGTCGGCCTGTCGGGACCGGGATGGCGCAGGGCATCAAGGGGCTTGTGGTTTGTGCGACGGGTCTGCATGCTCGCGCCCGATCGTTTCATCAATGCCTGACATCGAGGCAGGCTCATCACGGGGGATCTCTTCATGAGCGTCATCTTGCGCCGTCTATCACTTGCCACTTCGCTGGCGATCGCGACTTCCCTGCTGGCCGGCTGCGCGGTCAGTCACTCAGGCGCGACGGACGCCGGGCAGGGCGGCGGGAGCGGTGCCGGCAGTGCGAGCCCTGCGCTGGCCGGTACCCCCTGGAGCTTCTCGAAGACCGAGGAGACCGGTGAGGCGCCCAATTTCCTGTTGCAGGCCCCGACACCGGAGCAGCTGGCGGATGAAGAGGATGACCGCCTGCGTCTGGTGGGCAGCAATGGCTGCAATCGTCTGATGGGGCCGGTGGTGCTGGATGAGTCTCGCCAGACCCTGGAGATCGGTCCGCTGGCCTCGACCATGAAGATGTGCCCCAATCCCGAGCAGTCCAATGCCTTCAATCGCATGCTGGAGGAGGTGGCTCGCTATCAGATCGTCGGCAGTGGCGAGAGCGCTCGCCTGCGGGTGATGGATGACACCGGCTATCTGCTGGCGACCTTCATGCCCGTCGCGGCCAGCGACGACTGAGCGCCAGCGACGATTGAGCGCCTGCGCCGACTCCCGTGACATGCCCGGAATGAAGAAAGCCCCCGGCACCTTTCGGTGCCGGGGGCTTTTGCCTGCGATCAAGACGAGTGTGGCTTACAGCGCTTCGATCTTGGCGCGCTGACTTTCCAGCAGTGCAAGCTCCGCCTGGGCATCGGCCAGCTTGGCGCGCTCCTTCTCGACCACATCGGCCGGTGCGCGACCGACGAACTTCTCGTTGCCGAGCTTGTTCTCGAGACCGGTGATGACCTTCTGCTGCTTCTCGTGTTCCTTGTCGATGCGCTTGAGCTCGGCATCCTTGTCGATCAGGCCTGCCATCGGCACCAGCACTTCCAGCTCACCGACGCGCTGGATGGCGGACATCGGCGCTTCATCGCCCGCCGCCAGGAAGGTGATGCTTTCCAGACGGGCCAGCTTGGACAGGAACAGACGATTGGCTTCCAGACGCTCGGCGTCGCCGTCGGCCCCGTTCTGCAGGTAGACCTCCAGCGGCTTGCCCGGGGACAGGTTCAGCTCGTTGCGGATATTGCGCACCGCGATGATGATGCCCTTGAGCCACTCGATGTCACGGATGGCCTGCTCATCGATCCGCTCGGCGTCGGCCTGTGGCCACGCCTGGCTCATGATGCTCTCGCCTTCCACCGGCTTGCCGGCGTGAGGCGCGATGCGCTGCCAGATCTCCTCGGAGATGAACGGCATCATCGGGTGGATCAGGCGCAGGATGGTCTCGAGCGCGCGTACCAGGGTGCGACGCGTGCCGCGCTTGGCTTCCGCGCTGGCGTTCTCGTCCCACAACACCGGCTTGGAGAGCTCCAGATACCAGTCGCAGTACTCGTTCCAGATGAACTCATAGAGCGCCTGGGAGGCGTGGTCGAAGCGGAACTCTTCCAGTGCGCGGGTGACCTGCTGCTCGGTCTGCTGCAGGCGCGCGATGATCCAGCGATCGGCCAGTGACAGCTCGACGGCTTCGCCGTTGACACCGCAATCCTGGTCTTCGGCATTCATCAGCACGTAGCGCGCCGCGTTCCACAGCTTGTTGCAGAAGTTGCGATAGCCGTCGAGACGGCCCATGTCGAACTTCACGTCACGCCCAGTGGAAGCCAGTGACAGCAGGGTGTAGCGCAGCGCATCGGTACCGTGCGGCTCGATGCCTTCCGGGAACTCGTTGCGCGTGGCCTTGGCGATCGCCTTGGCCTTCTTGGGCTGCATCATGTTGCCGGTACGCTTCTCGACCAGCTCATCCAGGCCGATGCCGTCGATCAGGTCGATGGGGTCGAGCACGTTGCCCTTGGACTTGGACATCTTCTGGCCGAGGCTGTCACGCACCAGACCATGCACGTAGACCTTGCGGAACGGCACTTCACCCTTGAACTTCAGAGTGAACATGATCATCCGCGCCACCCAGAAGAAGATGATGTCGAAGCCGGTGACCAGCACGTCGGTGGAGTGGAAGGTCTTGAGTTCTTCGGTGTCCGCCGGCCAGCCGAGGGTGCCGAAGGTCCACAGTGCAGAGCTGAACCAGGTGTCGAGGACGTCTTCGTCCTGACGCAGTTCGACGTCGGCACCCAGCTGGTTCTCGGCGCGGACTTCTTCCTCGTTGCGGCCGACATAGACGTTGCCGTCGTTGTCATACCAGGCCGGAATGCGGTGGCCCCACCACAGCTGACGCGAGATGCACCAGTCCTGCAGGTCACGCATCCACGCGAAGTACATGTTCTCGTAGTTCTTGGGCACGAACTCGATGTCGCCGTTCTCGACCGCCTCGATGGCCGGGCGTGCCAGCTCCTCGACGGCCACGAACCACTGGTCCGTCAGCAGCGGCTCGATGACGTCGCCGGAGCGGTCACCGTGGGGCAGGGTGTTGTTGATGGTCTCGACCTGCTCCAGCAGACCCAGCGCGTCCATGTCGGCGACCAGCTTCTCGCGCGCGACGAAGCGATCCAGACCGGCGTAGGCGGCCGGCAGGCTGGCGTCTTCCTGGGGCTGCGGACGTCCCTGCAGGTCGTAGATCTCGGCGCGCTCCAGGATGGTGGCATCCTGGCTCATCACGTTGATCAGCAGATGGCCCTGACGCTTGCCGACTTCGTAGTCATTGAAGTCGTGTGCCGGAGTGATCTTGACGCAACCGGAGCCTTTTTCCATATCGGCGTGTTCATCGGCGACGATGGGGATGCGACGGCCGACCAGCGGCAGTTCGATGAACTTGCCGACCAGGCTTGCGTAGCGCTCATCCTTGGGATTGACGGCCACGCCGGTGTCACCCAGCAGGGTTTCCGGGCGCGTGGTGGCGACGACGACGTAGTCCTTGCCATCGGCGGTCTTGACGCCATCGGCGAGCGGATAGCGGAAGTGCCAGAAGCTGCCTTGCTGATCACGGTTCTCGACTTCGAGATCGGAGATCGCGGTGTGCAGGGTCGGGTCCCAGTTGACCAGACGCTTGCCACGGTAGATGAGGTCTTCCTTGTGCAGACGCACGAAGACTTCCTGCACGGCCTTGTAGAAGCCATCGTCCATGGTGAAGCGCTCGCGGCTCCAGTCGATGCTGGTGCCCATGCGACGCAGCTGACGCGTGATGTTGCCGCCGGACTCTTCCTTCCACTCCCAGATCTTGTCGGTGAAGGCTTCGCGACCCAGATCATGACGCGTCTTGCCTTCTTCGGCGGCGACCTTGCGCTCCACCAGCATCTGCGTGGCGATGCCGGCGTGGTCGGTGCCTACCTGCCACAGGGTGTTGCGACCTTGCATGCGACGCCAGCGCACCAGGGTGTCCATGATGGAATCCTGGAAGGCATGGCCCATGTGCAGGGAGCCGGTGACGTTGGGCGGCGGGATGACCAGTGAGAAGCTCTCGCCCTGGCCTGACGGCGCAAAGCGATTCTCGGATTCCCAGCGCTCGTACCAGCGCGTCTCGATGGCGTTCGGTTGGTAGGTCTTGTCCATGGGTCTGCAAATGATCCGGTTGGGCGGGACGTCCCGCGCCGGCTCAGTGAGCGGGGCAGCGCAGGCAGAAAATGGGCTCGATTATAGCGCCGCTGATGTCAGGCGTCATTCGGTCTTGGCGTGCAGGCTCTTGTGGCCCTCGCCAAGGGGACGGTTTCACAAAGCAGGCAACATCCACGCAATGATGCCGTATCCTGTCGCAACCTGCTGACGCCGAGGTGCCTCGCCTCGGAGTCTCCCTCCTGTTCCTGCTCGCGGAGCCGCAATGTCCAAGCCTCGCCCCACGGATGGTGCACCTCGTCCGACCCGTCGCTGGGTCTGGCATGAACTGCTGCGTCATGCCCTGGTGCCACTGCTGGTGATGGAGGTGGCGCTGCTGGGTGGTTATCTGGGTTTGCACTGGCTGGTCGCGCAGCAGCAGGAAGCGACCCGTGAAGACCTGATCCGCACCCAGCTTGAGCAGCTGAGCCGTTATGAGGCGGAGCATGCCGGCATGGTGGTGGAGGATTGGCGCAGGGAAGTGCAGCAGCTGGCACACTCGGCAATCCGCGAGATGGACGCTCCCATCGCGCCGGGCGAGCGTGTCCGAGAGATGGCGCGTCATGTCTTCAGTGAGGATGGCACCCTTTACGTGGCCGAGGATGACGGGGAGGCCGGCTCCTATTATTCGTCGCTGGCCCCCAGTTATCTGCAGGACTACGGCAAGGTGGCACGGCTGTCGCGGCTGGATACGGTCATGCAGGACATGCTCGAGATCCGTCCCGAGCTGCGTCAGGCGTGGTTCTCCAGCTACGACGGCTATTTCCGTATCAAGCCGTGGATCGACACCCACGGCATCTTCACCCCCGGGGTGGATCTCACCAGCTACGGCTTCTATTACCTGGCCGATGATCGCAACAATCCCACGCGTGAGCCGGTCGTGACGCCGGCCTATCAGGACCCCGTCGGGGGAGGCTGGCTGATCTCGACCCTGATGCCGGTGCATCGTGGGGACTTCCTTGAGGGGGTCGTCGGTATCGATGTCACGCTCGATGCGCTGGCGAAGCATCTCGAGAGCACGCGACTTCCCTGGAACGCCTATCTGGTGCTGGTGAGTGGCAACAGCGTACTGGCCATGCCCGAGGCCGGTCAGAAGGATTTCGGGGTGCATGTCACTCCGCGGATCGAGCCGACCCCGTTGACGCATGACCGCTTCCTGGAAACGGCACGTGATCAGAGCAAGTCGCCGGAGATGGTGCGCCTGCTGCATGGTATCGATGATGCTCCCCATGGCATGCGCAAGATACCGCTGCTCGCCGGTGAGCGGCTGGTGGCGTGGTATCCGGTGTCGGGGACGGACTGGCGGCTGCTGGCCGTGGTGGACCCGCAGCAGGTGGAAAGCGGCATCCAGCACTGGAATACGCGCTTCAATCAGTTGGGTTACGTGATGCTGGTCGGCCTGATCGCCTTCTTCCTGGTCCTGCTGGTGGTGATGCGCTGGCGGGCGGAATCCATGGCCACCACGCTTTCCGAAGCCCTGGAACGCTTGAGTGACATGGCGCTGCGCATCGGTCGCGGACAGCCGGTGGTGCGTCAGCGTTTTGCCTTGCAAGAGCTTGATCAGGCGGGGGAAGCCCTGCGGGAAGCCGCATTGCGGCGTGATCAGATCGAGCTCGAACGCGCCGAGGATGCCCGGCATGTCGAGATGGTGATGGCGGCCTCCGGTGATGCGACCTGGCGGTATGACTTCGAGCGTGATGATCTCCACTTCCACGAGAACTTCTTCCTGATGATGGGACTCCCCATCCAGGCCAGCATGCATCTGGCCGATCTCGATGCCATGACTCACCCGGAGGACCTGGCGGGGATGCTGGAATCCCGCTGGCGCGTGTTGCATGGCGACAGCTGGGCCGAGGCGCGTGACGTGCGTTACCGCCATGCCGACGGCAGCTGGGTGTGGATGCAGGTGCGAGGTCAGGTGACCCGCCGCGATGGTGACGGGCGACCGCTGCGTGCCACGGGGGTGGTGCTGGACATTCAGCGTCACAAGCAGACGCTGCAGGTGCTGGAAGCGGCACGTGACAGTGCCACCGAGGCAAGTCAGTCCAAGTCGCGGTTCTTCTCGAGCTTCAGTCACGAGATCCGCACGCCCCTCAATGCCATCCTGGGCTTCACTGACCTGCTGGCGGACGAATCGTCCCTGACGCGCGAACAGCGTCGCTATGTGGATGAAGCGGGCCACGCGGCAAGCCAGCTCTCGGCGCTGATCGAGGACGTGCTGCAGATGTCGAGCCTTGAAGCGGGAGAACTGCCCCTCGATTGCCAGCCTCTGTCGATCGGCCAGCACCTGATTCGCCTCGTCAGTCAGTACCAGCCGCGGCTGGACCAGGCGGAACTGACGCTGTCACTGGCGCTGGAAGAGGCGTCGCTGTGGCTGAATGCCGATCGCCGTCGTCTGGACCAGATTCTCGGCAACCTGATGGGGAATGCCATCAAGTACAACCGCGCGGGCGGCTGGATACGTCTCGCTCTTGGGCGCGGTATCGACTCCCACGGCCAGGAGATGGCCTGGGTGGATGTCGAGGATGGTGGCTTCGGGTTTGACCCGAATCAGGCGGCTCAGCTGTTCCAGCCTTTCTCGCGTCTGGGTCGCGAGGATTCGGGAATCGAGGGCACGGGCCTCGGGCTTGCGCTGTCGCGTGAGCTGGCGCGGCGGATGCAGGGGGAGATCACCGCGCAGAGCGTACTGGGCGAGGGGGCCTGTTTCCGGGTATGGCTGCCGTTGGCGGATGTCAGTGCCCATGAACGGGTCGTGAAGGCGGCATGGTCGGCAGATCAGGCGCTGCCAGTGGCGTGTCGCTGGCTGGTGATCAGCACGCGCGCGGAGGACAGACTGCGCCTGGAAGTGATCGGCAGCCATGTCGCCAATCTGGACATCATCACTGCCAGCAGCGCGGCTCAGGCCTTGCGCCTGGTGCGTGATGTCAGTCCCTGCATGGTGATCTTCGGAGACGTCGCCGACATGAGCGTGGCGTCGCTGTTCAGCGAGATCCAGCGTCTGCCGCGTGAGGCGCCGTTGTGGGCTGTGCGTATCGGCGAGCGAACGGGTGCGGAAGCCGATGGCCTGCCGCCGGAATTCTTTGCGGTGGGGGAGAGTCCCCCCGGCATGCAGGACGTCGAGTACTGGATCGAGTGGCTGATCGTGCGTTTTCGCGAGTTTCTCGAGGCCCGGGAGCGAGACGAGGAACGCGAGCGCTGAGTCGGCTGACAGCGCCACCGGTACCTGCGGCGTCAGCTCACGCCCTTGAGCTGATGCGAACGCACCGCATAGCCGCGTGACTTGTAGGTACGCCAGCATTCGCGCTTGGTGACCAGCACATCCTGATGCTGGTTGATGATCTCGGCGACGCGCTCGAAACGCGAGAACCACTCGGGGATCTCGGGGTGCAGATTGAGCAGTGCCTCGATGCCCGGTGCCGGCGCGTCCTGCCAACCGATGGTCACGGGCGGACGTGGCACGTCATCGGCGTGTTCTGCCTCGCGCGCCGCGAGATCCAGATCGATATCCAGCGCATGGGGTACGAAGCTCTCGGGGCGGAACTGCCACAGGTGTTCATCGAACTGACGCGCCATCGCCTCATCCTCGACATGCACGTGCAGGCGGAACCCCTTGGCATGGATGGTCTCGGCCAGACGGCAGGCGAATTCCAGCCGGGCTTCCAGCGTGGTATCGGGCAGGATGTAGAAGTCGATCTGGGTCATGGGCACCGCTCGTGGCAAGAGTTCGCGAGCGCTCAGGATACCGCACTCGCCACGTGGCTTCGATGCAGGAGGGACTCGGTACGCATCGGAAAGCGCGATATCTTCGCGTCTGCAAACATGAAGGCCCGCCTCTTGCGAGGCGGGCCTTCATGTTGTCGTCTGGCATGGGCCACAGGGCTTACGCCAGGCGGGTCATCCAGCCACGCGTGTCTTCGGCGCGACCGTATTGCAGGTCCAGCAGCTGGCGACGCAGACGCATGGCCACGTCGCCGGCATTGGCGGTCAGATCCAGACGCGCGTCTTCGCTGACCAGCTCGCCCACCGGGGTGATGACGGCGGCGGTACCGCAGGCGAACACCTCGGTGATCTCACCGGAGGCGATACCTTCGCGCCACTCGTCGATGCTGACCGGGCGCTCTTCCGGCGTCAGGCCGAGATCACCCGCCATGGTCAGGATGGAGTCACGGGTGACACCTTCCAGAATGGTGCCGGTCAGACGCGGCGTGACCAGACGACCATCCTTGAAGACGAAGAACAGGTTCATGCCACCCAGTTCCTCGACCCACTTGTTCTCGGCGGCATCCAGGAAGACGACCTGATCGCAGCCATTGGCGGTAGCTTCGCTCTGGGCCGCCAGGGAACCGGCATAGTTGCCGCCACACTTGGCAAAACCGGTGCCACCGGCCGCCGCACGGTTGTAATGCGAGGACAGCCAGATGGAGACGGGCTTGATGCCACCCTTGAAGTAGGCGGCCACCGGCGAGGCGATCACGTAGTAATCAACTTCACGCGACGGACGCACACCGAGGAAGGCTTCGCTGGCGATCATGAACGGGCGCAGGTAGAGGCTGCACTCATCGCTGGCGCTGGCGGGGGTCGGTACCCAGGCGCTGTCCTGGGCGAGCAGGGCCTTGAGCGAGCCGACGAAGTCCTCGTCGGACAGCTCCGGCAGTGCCAGGCGGCGGGCGGAGTTGCGGAAGCGTGCCGCGTTCTTCTCGGGGCGGAAGGTCCACACCGAGCCGTCTTCATGACGATAGGCCTTGATGCCTTCGAAGATTTCCTGGGCGTAGTGCAGTACCGAGGCGGCGGGGTCGAGGCTCAGCGGGCCATAGGGGCGGACTTCATGGCCGTGCCAGCCGCCATCGGCGGTCCAGCGGACGTGTGCCATGTGGTCGCTGAAGTGACGGCCGAAGCCGGGATTGGCCAGGATGGTGTCGCGAATGGCAGCATCCGCCGGTTGCGTGGACGCGCGGACGTCGAAGCCTTTGGTCACGTGGGTGTCTCCGTAGCAGCGAGACCCCCGGCGCGAAACGCCGGGGGTCGAATCATTTTTATAGGACCTCTGGGGTC
Source organism: Cobetia sp. PS-4MA (assembly GCF_057670765.1). NCBI lineage: Bacteria > Pseudomonadati > Pseudomonadota > Gammaproteobacteria > Oceanospirillales > Halomonadaceae > Cobetia > Cobetia sp. PS-4MA. Next base: position 295,635 of record NZ_CM173107.1, read on the forward strand.
AGCGGTGCCGAGTGGCGTGCCGACCCGCGTGTCTCAACGCTAGCACGCCATCGAGAGCATGCGAAGCCTCAGAGCGTCTCTTCCTGGGCGGCATTGAGTTCCGCTTCGCGATCCAGCAGATACTGGGTCAGCAGGCCCACCGGGCGGCCGCTGGCACCTTTCTGCTTGCCGGACTGCCAGGCGGTGCCGGCGATGTCCAGGTGCGCCCACGGGAAGGTGTCCGCGAAGCGGGACAGGAAGCAACCTGCGGTGATCATGCCGGCTTCACGGCCACCGATGTTGGCGATGTCGGCGAAGTTGGAATCCAGCTGTGCCTGATACTCGTCCCACAGCGGCATGTGCCATGCGCGGTCCCAGGCCTCTTCCCCGGCATCCAGCAGATCCAGCGCCAGGTCATCATCGTTGGAGATCAGGCCGGTGGCGTGATTGCCCAGCGCGATGACGCAGGCGCCGGTCAGGGTGGCGATGTCGACGACGCTGGCCGGCTCGAAGCGCTCGGCGTACGTCAGGGCGTCGCACAGCACCAGGCGGCCTTCGGCGTCGGTGTTGAGGACTTCGACGGTCAGGCCCTTCAGGGTCTTGATGATGTCGCCCGGCTTGGTGGCACGGCCGTCCGGCATGTTCTCGGCGCTGGCCACGATGGCGACCACGTTGAGCTTGGGCTTGAGTGCCAGCACGGTGCGCATGGTGCCGAAGACGCTCGCCGCGCCGCCCATGTCGTACTTCATCTCGTCCATGCCGGCGCCCGGCTTCAGCGAGATGCCACCGGTATCGAAGGTGATGCCCTTGCCGACCAGCACGTGCGGTGCCTCGTTTTCGTCTTCCGCGCCGCGGTATTCCATCACGATCAGACGGCTCGGCTCTTCACTGCCACGGCCGACCGAGAGCAGTGACAGGGCGCCAAGCTTCTCGAGTTCTTCCTCACCCAGCACGGTCACCTTCAGTGCGCCTTCGGAGGTGCTGCCCAGTTGCTCGGCACGCTCGCCCAGATAGGTCGGGGTGCAGATGTTGCCCGGCAGATTGCCCAGGGTGCGGGCTTCGTTGACCCCTTCGCCGATGGCCGCGCCAATACGCAGACCCGCTTCCAGTTCTTCCTGCTGACTCTTGTCGGCACTTACCACGCTCAGACGGGTCAGAGAGGCAGGCTCGCCCGGCTGACTCTTCATCTCGGTGAAACGGTAGGCGTTGCGCAGCGCGCTCTCGGCGATCATGCGTGCCTTCCATGCGGCGTCGCGCAGCTCGATATCGAGGCCGACTCCCGCGAAGGCGGCGTCTTCCACCGGCAGCTTGAGCAGTGCCGCCATGGCGGCGTCCAGTCCGCGCTTGTAGCGGCTCTCGTCGAGTTTCTCGGCCTTGCCGAACCCGGCCAGCAGCAGGCGCTGTGCGCCGAGCCCCGGGGCGAAAGGCAGCAGCAGGGTGTTGCCCAGCTCGGCCTTGAAGTCGCCGCGTTCGATCAGCTGGGAAATCAGCTTCTCGCTGGCGTCGTCCAGACGTGCCGCGGCGCCTTCGAGTTCGCCTTCAATGACGGGAACCACCAGGCAGGCGGTCTCTAGCTGGGCCGGATTGACAGTGACAACAGGAAATTCCATGACAACTCCACGCGGGCGAGTAAGGGATACGAAAATGAGGATAGCGTCATACCGAAGCGGGTCGGGCGTGTCGCGATATCCGGGGTCAGGCATCCAGGTCCGGCAGGGGCGGATGTGAAGAGGCTCTGCCGTCCGTCGGTGTCTGACCGAGCATGACCTTTGAATGGGGACACTGGCCGCTGATGGCAAGCATCTCCCGGTGCCGTCCATCATGCGGAAGATCATGTGCCTGTCGCAAGGCATGGCCGCGACAAGGCTGCATGCTTTCTGGATAATGCTCGAGCATGTCCTTGCGGGGCTCGGCTCGCCCAGTGTCATCGACACTCGATCGCACCGGGCCGAGGCGCAAGCGCAGGCCGGATGCCCAGTGTACGCAAAGGCGGTTCGGCATGCATGAGGGATGGTGCATCTTCATGTGTCCCGTATCGTGTCTTCACTGGCTATCATCGTTCTGGTCAACACGCTCGATTGCGAGTGGGAAACAGGAGTTTCATTTGATCATCTTCCGCTACCTGACACGCGAGATTCTCACCACCATGGCCGCGGTGGCCGGGGTGTTGATGCTTGTCATCATGGGCAGCCGATTCATCCGCTATTTCAGTGACGCGGCAGAGGGGGACTTCCCGGCCTCGATTCTCGGCAGCCTGATGCTCTATCACCTGCCGGGGTTCTTCGAGCTGCTGTTGCCGCTGTCCTTCTTCCTGGCCGTGCTGCTGGCCTTCGGTCAGCTGTACATGAACAGTGAGATCACCGTGCTGGTGGCCTGCGGTGTCGGCCCGGAGCGCCTGCTGCGCGTCACCTTGCTGCCGGCACTGCTGATCACGGCGCTGGTGGCGGCCTGCAGCCTCTATCTGACGCCGGCTGGCGCGCTGAAGAACGAGATGTTGCTGGAGCTTCAGAAGCAGAAGACCGACTTCTCGGTGCTGGGCGCGGGACGTTTTCAGCAAATCGGCGATCGCACCGTCTATGCCGAGAGCATGAGTGACGACAACAGCGAACTGAAGCACGTCTTCATCGCCGAGCGTGGCAATGACGGGGCCACCCGCCGCGATGACAGCGAACCGAGTCAGTCGGTGGTGCGCGCCGAGCGCGCCTTCCAGGACGTCAGCGAGGAGACCGGCAGTCGCTATCTGGTGCTGGCGGATGGCTCACGCTACGCGGTGGAGCCGGGCAAGTCGGCTTCACAGCGACTGGGCTTCGAGCGTTATGCGGTGCGGGTCAGCGAGGGGCAGAGCGAGGCAAGCCTCAAGGATGACATCGAACTCGTCTCCACCCGAGAGCTGTTGGCCACGCAGACGCCCGAAGCCCAGGCCCAGCTGCAATGGCGTATCTCTCTGCCGTTGATGGTGCCGATCCTGATGCTGATCGGTCTGCCACTGGCGCGCGTCAATCCGCGCCAGGGCCGCTTCGCGCGTCTGTTGCCGGCCATCTTCGTGCATATCACCTACCTCAGCTTGCTGATCGCGGCTCAGAATGCCGTCGCGTCCGGCAAGTATCCGGCCGCGATCGGCCTGTGGCCCATTCACGGCGTCTATCTGGCGCTTGGCCTCTGGCTGAGCTGGCGCGACAACCGCGGAGGTGGCCGCTGATGCTGCTTGATCGTCTCGACCGTTACATCGCGCGCAACGTGCTGCTGGCCATGCTGGTGGTACAGGTACTGATCCTCGGGCTTGACCTGATGATCACCTATATCAATGACCTGGGCGATGTCGAGGGGGATTACGGTGCCCTTGAGGTCTTGCTCTACCTGTTGATGAGGCTACCGTCACGTTTCTACGAATTCGTGCCGGTAGGGGTGCTGCTGGGGGCCTTGATCGGCCTGGGAAGCATGGCATCCAGCAATGAGCTGACCATCATGCGTGCGGCGGGCCGCTCCTTGACGCGCATCCTGTGGGGCGTGATGAAGCCGCTCGGGCTGGTGATCGCCATCACCATGGCCGTGGGAGAGTACGTGGCGCCTGTCACCGAGATGCAGGCCGATGCCTGGCGCGCCGAGAAGCAGCAGGGGGCGGGTGCCGTCTATGCCGAAGGCGGTGGCTGGCAGCGTGAGGGCAACAGCTTCTATCGCTTCGGTTCGATCCGCAGTGATGATGTGGTGCTCAACGTGACCCGCTATCAATTCGATGATGATCAGGAGCTCAAGCAGGCCATGTATGCCAGGCGTGCCGTCTGGGAGGACGACCATTGGACGCTGGAGGCGGTGGAAACCACGGTCTTCGAGCGTGAGGGCGGCGAGGTGGCCTCCACGCGTGTCGAGCAGCAGGACTCACGCCAGTGGGATACCCGATTGACGCCGGACCTGCTCAAGCTGGTGATCACCGAACCCAAGCAGCAATCCGCCTCTGATCTGTGGCGCTACGCCAGCTATCTGAAGGGGCAGGGTCTGTCCGCCAACCAGCCATTGCTGTACTTCTGGCAGAAGATCCTGCAACCGCTGACGCTGGCAGCGCTGGTGCTGGTGGCAGCGTCCTTCGTGTTCGGGCCGTTGCGCACCGTGGCAGCCGGGACGCGCGTGTTCTACGGGATCATCGTCGGTCTGCTGTTCAAATACCTGCAGGACCTGTTGGCGCCGGCCTCGGTGGTCTTCGGGTTCGCGCCCATCTGGGCAGTACTGGCCCCCACGATCGCCTGTTACGTGATCGGCCTGCTGCTGATTCGTCGCAGTGGCTAGGGCACGGTGCCCGGTGGCCCGGCGCTGCTTCGCGCAGCAGGGCGTGCGCCCTGCCGGGCTGATGCGGCGTCTGGGTGGATTGGTGTATGACACCTTTCTGGTAGTGGCGCTGTTGATCGTGCTGGGGTTCGTGGGGGTGGCCGCGAATGGCGGAGAGGCCAATCAGTCGCCATTGTTCCGCTCGCTTCTGCTGGTGGCGGTGTTCGCCTTCTTTGCCTACTTCTGGAGTCGAAGTGGCATGACGTTGGGCATGCAGGCCTGGCGGCTGAGGCTGCAGACGCCGGAAGGCTGCGCACCGACACTGCCTCAGTGTCTGCTGCGTTTTCTGGTTGCCGGTCTCTCGCTGGGATGCGGTGGACTGGGGTATCTCTGGCAGCTATGGGACCCTGAACACCGCAGCTGGCACGACATCGCCTCAGGCACGCGCGTGGTGGTGGTGCCGAGGCCCAGCCGAGAGTGACGGCCCGGTAGGCGCCGCCTTGCGGGTGTCGTGCAAGGGCGGCGTGCAGGAATCGCCGTGAAAGGCATGCCGAATGCCGGAAAACACAACGCCCCGCCAGTCATCGACTGGCGGGGCGTTGTGTCTGTCAGGGGTGCAGGACGTGAATCAGACGCCCAGCAGACCATCGAGACGCGTGATGATGCGGTCGACCGTGGCGCGTGACACGACCAGGCTGTCTTCCTGTGCCGCAGTTTCCGGCAGCTCACGTGGCAGGTCGAGTACCGCGTTGCCCATGCCCTCGAAGCGCACGCCATCACGATAGCGCACGAAGGGCAGCTGGCCGATGGGGCGCTGACCGTCGTGGTCGAGGCGGGCCAGGCGTGTGAAGGCACTGACCGTGTCCAGCACCGGTGCGCTGGTCAGCGGCAGGTGGGTCAGGCGCCATGCCAGCCAGTCGTCCACTTCGACGGCTTCGTCACGCAGGGTGGCGAACCAGTGACGTGCCTGATCCAGGCGATAGCGGGCACGGCCCTGCTTGTCCAGCCACAGGACGTCGGCACTGGCCTGACGCGGACTTTCCAGCTCGCCGGGCAGGTACAGCCAGGCCTCGGTGAGGCGATGCAGCGCACCCGGCAGTGGCTCATCGAGGGTACGCTCGTTGAGCGAGTCCAGTGCAGCATTCAGGTCACCCTGTTCGGCACTGCTTTCACTGTTGGCGTAACCGACGTTGTAGCGCCAGACACGATCGGAGATTTCCTGGGTGACGACGTGATCGTGCGGCAGTGCGATGTGACTCATCAACTCACGTGCGTTGCAGCTCTCGTCCACCAGGCCCTCGCGACGCGCCTCGCGATAGAGATTGCGCAGTAGCGGATTGAGCGGCAGGCGGTGATGGTCCCCGAAGCAGCTGCCGGCATCGCGAACGGCGTCGAGATTGAGGGGCAGGTGGGAGGCGGCGTGATGTTCGGCGGTAGCGATGGATGCGGACATTGGGTCAGGACTCCTTGCAGTTTGGCAGTAGGCGAAACGAACGGACAGCAGACGGATTCGGGCCGGTCACGGCATCATCATGTCGCCCATCATCGGCATGCCGATGGGCCGAGTCAGGATGGAGGGCGTCGACGGAATCTCTTGCAGTGTCCTGTTCATGTGCTTTTCCTGATTGCCTGGCAGGTCGTGGCAGTCATTTGCCGTCGCCTTGCTGCGTGTAGGTCATCGTCATGAACGGCAGCGTTCTGGCGAAGTGACGCTAGCAGGAGGCGAGTGACCTGCCTGAACCATTGGATGTTGATGGCTCATTATTTTTTGTTGCGACTTGATTCTTGTCTGCATAATAAAACGTTATACATCTTAGCGTCCCTGTCCCAAATCGCAACCCCTGCCTTAGGCAGGTGACTCCCTTCTTTATACGGTGGGCGCTTTCATCGATGCAACGGATTTGAGAGCAGTGGATTTGAGAGCAATGGTTTGAGAACAGCGGGTTGAGGAAAGCGGGGAGGACGGCGGGGTCGAGAACCGTCACGCGGCTCTGGTCGGACGTTCACATCCCGCAGCAGCAATTCATGGCGCCGACGGTGGAAGACGGGGTAATGCAAGTGGTTGATATGTCATGCAAATGAGAATTTTTTGCAGTCAGGTGTTGCGCATCTTTCTGCGAATCATTTACATTTGTCTCACTTGGAGTGAGCGAGGTGAGCCATGTACGTCTGTCTGTGCAAGGGTGTATCAGACCACAAGATCCGTGAAGTCGTGGAGCAGGGGGCGCGCAGCTTCCGTGAGGTCCGCGAGCAGACCGGGTGTGCGACCCAATGTGGAAAATGTGCCTGCATGGCCAAGACGATCACCCGTGAAGCCGTGGCACGCGAAATGATGCCGGCTGACGACCTCGCCTACGCGGTCTGATGTCAGGGGGGCTTGCCTCTCCTGGCCTGGATTGCCCTGTCGATGCAGCACAGCGCCACGAGTCCATGTCATTCAAACGCCAGAGGCCCGATCACATGATCGGGCCTCTGGCGTTTTCGCATGCCGCTCCTTGCCGGGAGAGCTCATCTTTCCAGCTATCCTCTCTCGCACTTTCCTTTCTCGTACTTTCCTTTCTCGTGCTTTCCTCTCCCGGGCTTTCATCGCTTGTACGCTCACCGGTGTCCGTCTGCATATGACAACGCGGATACCAATCTTTCCCATTTGCGCCTAAAAGTCGATAACTTGTTGTCATGTCTCGAAAAATTCATGGTTTTGCGCCATACTTGCCGGACCTGACGAAGCGGGGCGAGTGCCTGAGACGCCTCACCCCCGACGGCCCCTGACACCGGCATGCATGCCGGTCGCCGACAACAACGAGACCGCACCGGACAAGAGAGGAATGGCGACATGAAAGGCGATCCCAAGATCATCGAGCATCTCAACACCATACTGGGCAACGAGCTGGTAGCCATCAATCAGTACTTCCTGCATGCGCGCATGTACAAGGACTGGGGGCTCAAGCGCCTGGCCAAGTGGGAATATGACGAGTCCATCGAAGAGATGCGTCATGCGGACACCCTGATCGAGCGCATCCTGTTCATGGAAGGCCTGCCCAACCTGCAGGACCTCGGCAAGCTGCGTATCGGCGAGAACACCAAGGAAATGCTCGAGTGCGATCTGGCGCTGGAGCACCAGGCACATGGTGATCTGAAAGAAGCGATCGCCTATGCCGAGCAGGTTCGCGATTACACCTCACGTGATCTGTTCCGCAAGATCCTCGACGACGAGGAAGAGCATATCGATCACCTGGAGACCGAGCTGGGTCTGATCGAGAAGGTCGGTATCGAGCTCTACCTGCAGAAGCAGATCCATCACGAGATCGACTGATTCCAGGCGCGGCTTTCCAGGTCGTGACAGGAACGAAAACGCCCCCGCTGCCATCGGCAGCGGGGGCGTTTTGTCTTCAGTGGCGCAGAACCGGCTTACTTGCCCAGGTCATTGACCAGCAGCGCCTCGACGGCTGCGATGCGCGCGTCGAGACTGGCCTGGTCGGCGGCCAGCACCGTGATGTGACCGATCTTGCGACCGGCTCGCGGTGCCTTGCCGTAGTCATGCAGGCGAGCACCGGGAATGGCCAGCACGGCATCGCGCTCTGGCATGCGCCCGATGATGTTGAGCATCGCGCAGGGGGCCAGCAGGGCTGTCTCGCCCAGCGGCAGGCCGGCGACGGCTCGCAGATGGTTCTCGAACTGGCTGGTGACCGCGCCCTCGATGCTCCAGTGACCGGAGTTGTGCACGCGCGGGGCGATCTCGTTGGCCAGCAGGCGCTCGCTGCCGTCCGCTTCCTTGACCACGAAGAACTCGAAGGCCATCACGCCCACGTAGTCGAGTTCGTGCATCACCTTGAAGGCAGCCGCTTCGGCCTCGGCCTGCAGGTCATGCGCGGCCAGCGGTGTGGCGCAGTGCAGGATGCCGCTGCGGTGCTCATTGCGGGACAGCGGCCAGGCGCGTGTCTCACCGTCACGACCGCGTACCGCGATCACCGAGACCTCGTGATCGAAGGCGATGAAACCTTCGAGAATCAGCGGCACGCTGCCGAGTTCGGCGAAGGTGTCGGCCACGTCCGCCATCTCGCGCAGCACCTTCTGACCCTTGCCGTCGTAGCCCAGCGTACGTGTCTTGAGGACGGCAGGCAGGCCGATGGTGGCCACCGCGCTTTCCAGATCGGCCTGGCTGTCGACCAGCGCCAGCGGCGGCACCTCGATGCCCAGACGCATGAACAGCGACTTCTCGTTCCAGCGATCCCGTGCGGTATCCAGCGCGCCGGCCGGGGGATAGGTCGGACGCTCTGCCGCCAGGCGCTCGACGGCGTCGGCGGGCACGTTCTCGAACTCGAAGGTGATGGCATCGGAGGCCGCCACCAGCTGTGTCAGAGCGGCGTCATCCTGCCAGTCGGCGCGCAGATGATGGCCATGCACGCGGCCACAGGGCGAGTCGGCGGGATCAAGAAAGGTGAAGCGGGTATTGAGGGCGGCACCAGCCTGAGCCAGCATGCGACCCAGCTGACCACCACCGACGATACCGAAGCGGATCGGCTCGCTCATGATTCACTGGCCTCCATGCGACAGGCTGGGAGCATCGGGACGCGGGTCCGGATTGTCCAGCACGCGGTCGGTCTGCTCGGCGCGGAAGTTGATGAGCGCCGTGCGGATGGCCGGATACTTGTTGGCCAGCTGGCTGGCAGCCAGCAGCGCCGCATTCACGGCACCGGCACGACCGATGGCCAGGGTGCCGGTGGGGATGCCGGCGGGCATCTGCACGATGGAGAGCAGAGAGTCGACGCCAGACAGCATGCTGGACTGCACCGGCACGCCCAGCACCGGCAGCCAGGTCTTGGCGGCACACATGCCCGGCAGGTGGGCGGCGCCACCGGCTCCGGCGATGATGACCTCGAGACCACGCTCCGCGGCGGTGTCGGCATAATCGAACAGCAGGTCAGGCGTGCGATGGGCAGAGACGACCTTGACCTCGTGTTCGATCCCCAGGGCTTCCAGGGTCTCGACCGTATGGCACATGGTCGCCCAATCCGATTTTGATCCCATGATGACACCAACCAGTGCGCTCATGCTTCCTCCGCTCTTGACGTGGTATGAACCAGCTCACAGCCACCGCCAGCGCATGCTGGACGGCCCGCTGTGTGGGCGTGGTCGAGGTGGCCGGGCCGTGATGGCCGGTCCCACCTCAATGCGTATGTCTGGAAAAACAAGCGGCGCAGTATAGCACCGAGCCTGAGAGGCGGCATGCACCTGTCCGGTCGGTCAGCTTATGGGCGCCACCGACCGGCGAGGCTCAGCAGGACCATTGCGTGACCAGCGCGAAACGCGGCACTGGCTCGCCCTGGATCTCGACATTCTCCATGAACATGCTCAGTGGGCGCACCCACAGGCCACATTCGCCGTAGAGGGCGCGGTAGACCACCAGCAGCTCTTCCGTCTCGCTATGACGACTGGTGCCGATCACCTCGTATTGCGCGCCCTTGTAGTGGCGGTAGAGCCCCGGCACGGGACGATTCTCGGGCAGCGGCGGCATGGGAGGCAGCTCTGACATGATGATTTCCTTGATGGGCAAGACAGTTGGCGCGGTTGCCCGGCGCGATCAGGCGTCGGGCGCGGGCTTGAGAGCGTTGGCCGGCGTGGCCTTGGCACCGCGGCGTGCGATGCGCGCCAGGGCGCGCGCACTGGCGGTGAAGCCGAAGCTTCCGGTGACGAAGGTGGCGGCGCCGAAGCCGCCGGCGCAATCCAAACGCGTGGCGCTGTCGCCGGGTTTGGTGGCGCAGACCTCGCCATCGGCACCGGGGTAGGTCAGCTGCTCGTCGGAGTAGACGCACTCGACATCGAAACGGCGCTTGAGATTGCGACTGAAATGGTAGTCGCGGCGCAGCAGGGAGCGAACGCGCGCCAGCAGCGGGTCCTGCTCGGTACGGGCAAGATCCGCGATCTGGATGCGTGTCGGGTCGAGCTGGCCACCGGCACCGCCCGTCACGGTCAGCCCCAGCTTGCGACGCTTGCACCAGGCGATCAGCGCCGTCTTGGCGGGCACGCTGTCGATGGCATCGATGACGTGATCCAGCTCATCGTGGATCAGCTCGGCCAGGTTGTCCGGGGTGACGAAGGCCGAGATGGCGTGAATCTTCATCTGCGGTGCGATCAGCTGGCAGCGCTCGGCCAGCACCTCGACCTTGGGACGGCCGATCTGGCCATCCAGCGCATGCAGCTGACGATTGACGTTGGAGACGCAGACGTCGTCGAGGTCGATCAGCGTCATCTCGCCGATGCCGGAGCGTGCCAGCGCCTCGGCGCTCCAGCTGCCGACCCCGCCGACACCGACCACCGCGACATGCGCGTGACGGAAGTGGGCGAAGGCGCTGGCGCCGTAGAGGCGACGAATGCCGCCGAAACGGAAGTCGTAATCGTCCGCCGCCGGTGCCTCGGCGTCGGTGGCGAAGAAATCCGCCAGCATGCGTTCGCTGGCAGAGGGCGCGGCGTCCGAGAGAGAGGCCGTGTGGGCCGCTGGCTCATTCAGCGGAATGTCGTCAGGGGTAGTGGTCATGCGCAGCTCATGCTTTCCAGGGACGTTGAATGCAGATGGCGAAGCGTGTTCGCGGGTGCCCGGTCGTCATTCGGGCAAGTCGTCTGTGGGCCGGCCAGCCAGGTCGCTTTCGGGGCGTTCGGCCTGGTGGATGGCATGGCGCTCCGGCAGATGCCCCAGCCAGCCAAAGCGCGCCAGCAGGGCAGCGTAGGCGCCATCCGGTGGGCATGAAAGACGCAACCAGCCACCCTCGGGGTGCGGCAGTTCCAGTCCGACCGCCGCCAGCAGCAGACGCGGACATTCCAGGGTCGAGGCGAAGTAACGATTGTAGTTGCCCTTGCCGTGCCTGGCATCTCCGATGATGGGGTAGCCACGGCGCGACAGGTGCCGACGAATCTGGTGTCGACGGCCGGTCAAGGGACGTGCCTCCACCAGCGAGAAGCGTGACTGGGGGTAGCGGTCGATCGCGACGGGCAGCTCGACCTGCGCCAGTCGGCGGATGTCGGTGATGGCTTCCTGCTCCGGCATCTGGGCCTTGGGCAGGCGACCCTCTTCCTTGCGCAGGCCGTAGTCCAGGCGCTCCTGTTCGGGAGCGACGCCACGCACCACGGCCAGATAGCGTTTGCTGACCTGCTGTTCCTCGAAGGCGGCGCTCAGCTTGCGGGCGGCTTCCGGAGAGAGGCCGAAGACCATCAGCCCGGAGGTCGGGCGATCGAGACGATGCACCGGGAAGACGTGCATGCCGATCTGGTCACGCAGGCGCTGCAGCAGAAATTCCGTCTCATGCTTGTCGATGGGGCTGCGATGCACCAGCAGGCCAGAAGGCTTCTGCACCACCACCAGCACGTCATCCTGAAACAGGATGTCGAGTGGCAAGATGGGCTCGGCCTCGTGAGCCGGGTCAGCATCGAGGGGCGCCGACACGAGTGGTCGAGACGTCACTGACGCGTCGCAGGGCAGGCCATCGGGGGAAGAGGGCAGATCATGGGAAGAAGGGGGCATGGGCATCACGGCAGCAGGAAGACGAAAGCCGATCACCAAGGGGGTGATCGGCGTGTATTGTCCGGCTTTCCTGGCTGGCTGTCATGTCCGGTCTGTTGCAGGAGGGGGCGCCGCCTCAGGCAATACGGTCTGAGGTATGGCGGCTGGCTCGTCCGGTGTCTTCGGGACGTATCAGCATGCCGGCCGGTATCCATTGCACCAGCAGGTTGATGGCGGCGCCCGGCGCTGCCTCGGCGCCGACTTCAGGGGCTAGCAACTCTCCCAGTGAGGCGAAGCTCAGGCCGTCATCACCGGCAGAGAGAATGGCGTTGAGCACCAGCGCTTCCAATGGCTCGAGAGAGCGATAGTGCACCTCGGGTGCGCCCTCGGTGGGCTGACGCCAGACGATCCATGGCGTGGGGATGTCGCTCTCGACCGGCGCACGTGGCGGCTCGTCATTGTCGATGGATTTCCAGATGGCCGGCGTATCGAAATGAAAGGCGAAGTGATGCAGTGACGGATGGGCTGCCAGTCTCAGCGTCGGCCAGTCTTGCGGGGCGAGCCCTTGCAGGGTCTCGACGCTGAGCGGCGCGATCTCCTCGGCATCCAGTGCCAGCCCCAGTGCCCATTCGAAGGCCGCCATCTCGGTGACCAGCGAACGCCGGGGTTCGCGCGCGGCCACGAAGGCCGGAAAGTGCTGGCCTGCCCAGCGGATCGAGTAGTGGCTCGGCGGATGGGCATTGAGGTACTCGCGACACAGCAAGCCGAAGGCATCATCGCCAATCAAGGTGTGCACGGCCTCGAAATCACCGCCGAAGACATCGAACAGGCGCAGGCGGTAAGCCGTGGCATAGATGCCAAGGCGCTCCTCGGCACTGGCCAGCTCATCGCTGATGACAGCCTGTGCCGCGATGCTGCGGGTGTCGGGTGACGGCGCGACCAGATAGGCGGCGGTGGCGTCCTGAAGCTGGGTCAAGGCGCGGCGATCGAACTGTGATGCTGTCGTCGCTGTGGTCGATGCATGCGTCATGCGTGCAGCCCCCCATTCATTGCCGCCGCGACAGTCCGGGTCGGTTGATCGTCGGCCAGCGGGCGACCACTGCGGCGACGCAGCTCGGCATATTCTTCCATCAGTTCCGACCATGGCGGGAAGTTGTCATCGCGCTCGATCATGGTGGCAACATCGCCGAAGCGCTCGCGTGCGGCGTCATACAGCGACCACACGGCATCCGGGACGGGTTGGTCGTGGGTGTCGATGCACAGCTCACCGCCAGACACGTCCTGCCTGATGTGCCCGGCGAGATGGTGCTGCCAGACACGCTCCGCCGGCATGGCATCCAGATAGGCCAGCGGATCGAAGTCATGATTGTGGCTGGAGACGATGACGTTGTTCAGGTCGAGCAGGATCAGGCAATCGGCACGGCGGCTGACCTCGGCCAGAAACTCCCATTCGCTCATCTCGTCGGGCTGCCAGGTCAGGTAGCTGGAGACGTTTTCCAGCACTAGCTGGCGCCCGAGCGCGTTCTGGACCTGGTCGATGCGCTCGGCCAGGTGCGTGATGGTGGCCTCGGTATAGGGCAGAGGCAGCAGGTCATGGAATTGATGCGCGCCGGTGCGGGTCCAGCACAGGTGATCGGAGACCCACATCGGTTCGATGCGCTCACACAGTGCGCGCAGCTCGCGCAGATAGCGGGTGTCGATGGGATTGCTGCCACCGATGGATAGCGAGACGCCATGCAGGGCGATGGGATAGTGCTCGCGGACTCGCTCAAGAAAGTGCAGCGGCTTGCCGCCGGCACTGACGCCGTCGGAGTCGATGAATCCGGGGCCCATGTAGTTCTCGCTGATGGCCTCGAACCAATCGATATCCGGCAGTGTCGTCAGAATCTCGTGGTAGTACTCAGGACGTAGCCCTAGCCCTTGACCGGCACCCGAGGTGGCAGTGGCAGGCTGGTGACTCCGGGAAGCTGTCGTCATGAGTGACTCCTTTTCCATGGCATGGCAGGCAGTGCCTGCATTGGCAGTGTAGACCTGATGCAACAACGGGAGGACGGCATGCCGTCCTCCCGTTGCGTCCAGGGACTCCTGGCGACACCGTTACCTGGGTGACGGTGCCCTCATCTCGAGTGCTCAGCTCTTGCCGGAGATGACTTCGCCGCCAGCGCCGACACAGGATTCGGCACTTGCGGTGTAGGACCAGCCCTGACCCTTGCAGGCATTGTGGCCCTTGCAGGCGCTGGTGGCGGTGGCGCACTCGGAGGTGCCCTTGCAGGAGTTGATGCCGGAGCACTTCACGGCGTTGTCAGCCGCCTGCACGGACATGGAGGTCAGGGCGGCGGTGGAGAACAGTGCAGCGGCAGCAGCGGCAAAGGTGGCGGCAGTCACGGTCTTCTTCATGGTCATGATGGTTTCCTTTCGGGCGAGCCCGTTTTTTCTGGTTGTTGAGCAAGGTTCGATGCAGATATCCACCCGGCCAGTCAGGTCTCGTTGCCGGGTCATTGAGTCTTACGTCGCCGGCGTGAAGGTGGATGCACCGCGGCTCGAGAATTTGACCGGGAGCGCGAAAACCCTCTGAAAGACGCTATTCTGCTCGTGGCATACTGTGTGCCTGTCATGTCTTCTGTGCTCTGTCGAAGCAGTGTGCAGCGGGCCCTGCCTGCCTCATGGCCGATCCGTCCATCGGTCTCGTACTCTGCTTATGGAGCCTTGCATGCTGAACTCCCTTCGACGCCTGTGGCATACCCCGCGCTGGCGCTGGAGCATCCTCGTCATCCTGTTGCTGGGAGGATGTAGCGCCGTCACCGTGCATCAGCTGGATGCGCGTTTCGGGACGCCCGAGCCACGCGATCGCGTCGTGTCCGGCGATAGTCTGGCGGGGAGGCATTGGGAAGATGAGGTCAAGCCGATCCTCGAGACGCGTTGCGTGGTCTGCCATGGCTGCTATGACGCCCCGTGCCAGCTCAAGATGTCCTCGGCGGCCGGGATCGACCGCGGTATCAATCCCGCTCCTGTCTATGACGGCACCCGCTTGCTGGCGGCCAATCTGACGCGTCTGTTCGAGGATGCCGACAGCACCGCTGAATGGCGTGACATGAACTTCTCGCCGGTGCTCAACGAGCGCAACGACTCAGCACTCGCCAATCTGGAAGGCAGTGTGCTGTTCCGCTCGCTGAGCCAGAAGCGCAAGCAACCCCTGCCGGTGACGGAGGAAGGCCTGCTGCCGGAAGACCGCTTCGATCTGTCGCTCAATCGCAGTCAGGTGTGCGCGCCCATCGAGCGCTATGATGCCTTCGCGGAAGATCATCCGGACTGGGGCATGCCGTATGCGCTGCCGCAGATCAGTGATGAGGAGCACCGTACGCTGGTCAACTGGTTGGCGCAGGGCTCGCCGATGACCGAGGTGCGCCCGGTGTCTGAGGTCCTGGTGCCACGGATTCAGCAGGTGGAAGCCTTCCTCAATGGTGACAGCCTCAAGCAGCGGCTGATGAGTCGCTACATCTACGAGCACCTCTTCCTGACCCACCTGTATTTCCCGGAAGCGAAGGGGGCCAATGGCCGGCCGATCTTCTTCTCGCTGGTGCGCTCCAGCACGCCGCCCGGCGAGCCCATCCAGCGCATCTCCTCGCGCCGCCCCTATGACGCTCCCTACGCCGCCTATCCCGGAGATGGTCGTGACGTCATGCCGCATGACGAGGCCGGGCGCCCTCGCGTCTATTACCGTCTATGGCAGGAGCGCTCGACGATCCTGGCCAAGAATCATCTGCCCTATTCGCTGAGTGACGCGCGCCTGGAGCGCTGGCAGTCGCTGTTCCTCGCGCCGGACTATACGGTGGATGACCTGCCTGGCTATGACCTCAAGACGGCGTCCAATCCCTTCCTGACGTTCGAGGCGATCCCTGCCGAGTCACGTTACCGCTTCATGCTGGATGAATCGCAGAACACCATCATGGGCTTCATCAAGGGGCCGGTCTGTCGTGGCCAGGTGGCCGTGGACGTCATCAATGACCACTTCTGGGTCAGTTTCACCGATCCATCACTGTTCAGCCTGCCGCAGGTCGAGCGCACCCTGGCACGGGAGGGCGAGAATCTCAGCCTGCCTGCCGAGCAGAGCAGCAATGCATTGCCCATCTCCTCGTGGATCAAGTTCGAGCGCAAGCAGCAGGCCTATCTGCAGGCCAAGCAAAAGCTGATGATGCAGGCCTACGAGGACGGCAATCTGCGTCTGGACATGCAGCTGTTGTGGGACGGCAGCGGCTGGCAAGGCGGCGAGGGTGGCGATCACAACCCCAATGCCGCCCTGACGGTCTATCGTCACTTTGACAATGCCGCCGTGATGAAAGGGCTGGTCGGCAATGTGCCCAAGACGGCCTGGGTGATCGATTACCCGATGCTTGAGCGCATCCATTACCTGCTGGTGGCCGGCTTCGATGTCTATGGCAACCTCGGCCACCAGCTGACCACGCGCCTGTACATGGACTTCCTGCGCATGGAAGGCGAGAACAACCTGCTGGCGCTTCTGCCTGCCGGCGAGCGTCAGGCAGTGCATGACAGCTGGTATCAGGATGTGGATTCTGGGCTGGAAAAGCTGCTGTTCAAGAAGCCGCCCCAGTTTGATGCCCCGAGCGATATCGTCTGGACACCGGGAGAGCTTTCCTCACCGGAGAAGGCGCGCATTGGGTTGATGCGCCGCCTGCGCGAGCGCCTGGCGCCGGAACTTGTCCACGAGCGTAGCCTGGAAACGCTGGAGGATGATGCCGTGCGCCGCGAATTGAAGGCCTTGAGCGAGGTGAGTGGTCTGGCGGCCAGCCTGCTGCCGGAAGTCACCATCATTGCGCTGGAACGGGAGGGAAGCGAGCACCCACAGTTGTTCAGCGTGCTGCGCAACTCGGCTCATGCCAACATCACCAGTCTGTTCGATGAGGAAGCCAATCGGCGTCCTGAGCGCGATACGCTGGATGTGCTGCGCGGCGTGGCCGGGGATTATCCGAACGCCTTCTGGCATCTGACACCCGAGTCGCTGCAGGGATTGGCACGGCGGGTCGCCGTGCTCAAGGATGAGGCGGATTATCGACAGCTGATGGCCGATATCGGAGTGCGGCGCACCGACCCACGCTTCTGGCAGTTCTCGGACAGCGTGCTGCGTGCCAATTATGCGGATCGTCCCGTCGAGGCCGGGTTGCTGGATTACAACCGTCTGCAGAATCGCTGAGCGTCTCCGAGCCGCCTGGCGCTGTCTGGAAAACACGAAGGCCCGCCACATGAGGATGTGGCGGGCCTTCGTGGTGAGAGAGATGGCATCACGGGCGTTCAGCGACCGCCCTGACACTCTCCTTCTGCCAGCTCGATCAGGCCATCCAGGTGCAGGATATGGACCTCGCGGGCCTGGATATCCACCAGCCCCTGAGCCTGGAAACGCGTCAGGATACGGCTGATGGTTTCCACGGCCAGTCCCAGGTAATTGCCGATGTCGGCGCGGGACATGGAAAGACGGAAACTGTATGGCGAATAGCCGCGGCGACGGAAGCGCTGAGAGAGGTTGACCAGGAAGCTGGCCAGACGCTCATCTGCCGTCTTGCGCGACAGCAGCATCATCATCCGACGATCCTCATGCAGCTCCTTGCTCAGGCTCTTGAACAGCTGGGTGCGCAGTTCCGGCAGTTGGGCGGAAAGCGCATCGAGGCGATCGAAGGGAATCTCGCACACGGTCGTGGTCTCGAGTGCCACGGCGCTGCCGGGGTAGGCATTGCTGTCGATGGCATCCAGTCCAGCCAGCTCGCTGGGCAGGAAGAAACCGGTGAGCTGCTCCGTGCCACTGTTCTCGGTGTTGATCTGTTTCAGGCTGCCTGAGCGCACCGTGAAGACGCAGTCGAAGGGCTCGCCCTGGGTGAAGAGAACCTCGCCCTTTCTGAGCGGCGCGCGGCGCCGAATGATGGAGTCGAACTGGTCGATGGCTTCCATGTTCAGTGCCAGCGGCAGACACAGTGAGCTGAGCGAGCAGGTCTGACAGCGTGCTTCATGCGCACGCAATCGATGGGATGCCGTTGTCTGGGCCGTCATGGTGACTCTCCTGGGGCATTACGCCGAAACTCGTGGGGAGCGGGTTTCGGGTGGGGGTGTCCGGGTGCGACACCTGGTACAGGGCGATTCCATGGTCCTGTACGGAGAGGCAGCATCCTCATGGACTGAGTCGCTGCTGCCTGTCGGTGCTGTCCGTCAATGATACCTGTCAGGCGCACTTCCCAGAACGGGTCCCCGTCCTGTGGGGCGGGATGTGAAGTGCTCCGTGAATCGCGCGCATTATATTAGATAATTCTGATTTTGTCGTGATGTCCTGCATGACTCTAGACGCAGAACCTCCCGAAGGGGCAGGTTGCGACGCCCTGCCTCATCCGACTCGGGAGAGCCAGGTGACATCATCCACTCAAGGACATGACGATCTGCCCCATGCTGACCAGCAGTGTGAGCAGAAACAGCAGACTCCAGACCAGCGGCAGCGGCCTGTCCGGCTGAGGGGTGCCGTCAATGCGGTGTTCGTCGCCTGGCCCATCTCCCTGCAGGTCATCATCGGGTGAGGTGCTGCGCGAGCGAAGCCCGACAAGCAACAGCGTGCAGAAGGCCAGGCTGCCCAGCGTGAGCATGCTGATCCATGCCTGCCAGAACAGTGGCAGATCGACGTTTGCCAGCAGGTTCATGGTGCAGCTCCTGTCGTCAGTGTCAGTGTGGCGAGTGTCTCCCCTGTCGGGTCGGGTATTGTCGCGGATGAGTGCCGAGGGGGATCCGTCTGTTGAAGATAGGCCAGCAGAGCGGTCGCCTCGGCCTTGCCGCGTACCCGGGCGGGTGCCGCGAGGATCTCGTCGTCTCGGTAGGGCACGCCAAGCGCCTGCAGGGCCCGCATTCGCTCGGCGACACCCTCGCCGCTCAGGGCGTGCTCGAACAGCCAGGGGTAGGCCGGCATGCTGGAATCCGCCACCTTGTGGCGCGGCGAGTACAGGTGCAGGCGTTGCCAGGCCTCATCATGTTCCGCCGGGAGGCGGCTCAGGTCAGGGCCATGACGAGCGTTGCCCCACAGGGCCGGTCGCTCCATGAGGTGGCGGGAGGCGGCGTCCCGGCTTGCATGGCGTGCCTGGTCTCCCGGCAGATCCCGCACCATTCGGGTATGGCATTGCTGGCAGCCTTCCCGCAGGTAAAGACGCTGTCCCTCCAGCGCCAGCGCATCCAGCGGTGTCACTTCTTGCCTTGCCTCCTGAAACCCCAGAGGCAGCAACTGGGCCAGCGCGCCGACACTTGCCGCCATCACGCAGAGCGCGGCCATCAGGCCCGGATGCCGTTCGAGCAGTACGTGTCTCATGCCGGTGTCCTCCCCCGAGCGTGTGAATGCCCGATGTGGTGACGAGCCTGCTGGGTAGAGGGGCGCGTGATGGGTCGGCGGGAGGCGCGCAGGAGATACGCTGCCATCAGAAGCAGGCCGAGTGCCCAGCAACTCAGCCCCGCCAGCGTCATCAGCATCGGCGGGCGAGCCACCGCCAGGACGTCGGCGAGGGAGTGCAGCGGTTGTCCCTCTGCGTCTACGGCATGCCACAGGCTGCCCTGCAGCAGGGTGGTGGTCCAGCTGGCAACGATGCAGAGCAACGTGCCGGCGATGGCCAGCCAGGCGTGGGTCATGATCAGCGCCGAGGGTGCTTCAGGCAGCCGCAGACGGTAGAGCATGAGCACGCTGACCAGACCGATGACGCCCAGTGTGCCGGCCGGCGAGAGGCTGCCGGCGGCGCTGAAGGTCATGTCGTTGAGCGGGGCGATGGACAGTGCCACATGCTCCATCACGCTGATGGCCAGAAAGAGCAGGGCCGCGCCGAGCAGGCAGGTCTGAGGATGATGGCGCAGGGAGGGCCAGTCCGCCTTGATGGTCAGCAGGCCGTTGAGAGGAATGGCCAGTCCCGGCGCCAGCAGCAGGAGCCCCATCGCCATTCCCAGCGCCTGGCTCCACTGGGGCAGGGCGCTGGCATGCAGCAGCGCCGCGCCGCTCCAGGGCAGCAGCAATACCAGCAGCCAGAAGCTGATGATGGCCAGACGGTGAGAGTGAAGGGGCTGGCGGGTCAGTCCCGAGAGTGCCTGATACGCCATGGCAATGAAGCCCAGTGCCAGCATGCCGCCGGGCAGCATTCCCTTCTGCCAGCTCTGCAGCAGCGCGTCCAGACTGCCTGAGAACATGGGTAACGATGTCAGCGGGCCCAGGGGCACCGCCAGTGACAGCAGGGTATGCTGCATCAGTATCATCACCAGACAGCCAATGAAGCACCAGCCAGCCACGGGCAGGCGCGCTGTCGGTCCTGCCTTCCAGTTGACATGGAAGAGCCACGCGACCGCGATCCACACTGCCAGCATCAACAGGTTGAGTGGCCAAGGATATTCGGATTGGCCATGCCCCGACGCGAAGCCCGCGGCAATCGATATGCTGCCAAGCACGAGAATCGTCTGCCAGGCCTGCAGCGTGAACCGATGGAGACGCCGCTGGCCTGGCCGGGCTTGCGTGTCATGATTGACCAGTGAATACAGGCTGGCAATCAATGCCGAGCCGCCGAGGCCGAAGAGCAGCAGATGCTGTTGCACAATGGCGAGACGGCCATGGCTCAGCCAGGCGATGGGCGGGGCCAGGGTTGGCCACAACTGCACGGCGGTCAGCCATGCCGCCAGCAATAGACTGACGGCGCCTGAAAGAATGGCCGTCGTGCCAAATTGGCGAATCACCTCGTGAGAGGCGCCTGCTCCATCAGGTGCTGTGCCCATGTCATGACCTCATCATGCAGTGAACAGCGATGTGCTCTCCTGAAGAGAGCACGACTCACGAGACGATTCAGCATTCATTTCAGCTACCAGGGAGGACACTGAGTGTCTCTTGTCACTTCATCATCGGACGAAGATCGGGATGCGTCCAATGTGGCGGCCGTTCCCACCCCCTACGCCGAGGAAGGTTTCAAGGTCGCTTCCTTTGACGCCATCGCCGATGAGCTGGAAAAGCGTCTGGAGCTGTCAGAGGAGGCGTTGGCGGCGCGCGGTCCCTGGCGAGGCTGGGTGGCCTCGTTCGGTCCGCTGGAGATTCATGGCAGCCCTCGGCAGGTGATTCTGCTGCATGCCCATGGGGCGGGCGCCGGACGCGAGACCGATTTCCATCAGCGGTTCGGCAAGGCCTGTGCACACCAGGGGGCGGCATGGCTGGGATTCGACTTCGCCTACCTCGTCAAGATGCGCTGCGAGGCACGCCGTCGTCCGCCGCCGCGGCTGCCCGGGCTGATCGAGGAAATGACGCGCTGGCATGAGGCGCTGGCTGCCAGTCTTGCCGCCAGAGCGTCTCTGGCGACATGCCCGGTATTGCTTGGTGGCAAGTCCATGGGGAGTCGCGTGGCCTCGCATGTGATGCAGGGGCTGGAGGGGCGAGGCATGCCAGCCCCCTCATCAGGCCCACGTCGAATGTCGCCCCTGGGCTGGTATGCGCTGGGCTATCCCTTTCACCCGACCGGCAAGCCGGACACGCTGCGAACCGAGCATCTGGCGGCCATTGATGCCCCGGGCGTGATCTGCCAGGGCACGCGAGATCCCTTTGGTCATCGCGAGGAAGTCGAAGGTTACGGATTGCCATGCACTATCAGCCTGCATTGGCTGGAGGATGGCGAGCATGATTTCAAGCCTCGCAAGGCGAGCGGCAAGACGCGTGAGGGACTGATTCGCTCAGCGGTGGCAGCGATCCTTGCACACCCTGCATTGCGCTGATGGGTGTCAATCCATGAGCGACACGAATTTTCTCCCTCGTGGCATCCTGATGTCAGAATGTTGACACAATGCTGATGGTTGCTGGGCTACAGGTGAGTGGTGCTGGGAAAATCCAGTCTTATCAAGACCCTGTCGAGGAGTATTCTGAAACTTCCTGTAAAAAAAGTATTGACTCATGGGGCGGATTCCGTAGAATGCAGCGCCAACGAGACAGGGGTGGTTAGCTCAGTTGGTAGAGCACCAGCCTTACAAGCTGGGGGTCACTGGTTCGAACCCAGTACCACCCACCATTTGAAAAAAGTTATTGCTTATCAAAGCGTTACTTGATTAAATGGCCTGGTTCGTCAGCAGAAGCAAACGTTGCAGTGGACTGGTAGTTCAGTTGGTTAGAATGCCGGCCTGTCACGCCGGAGGTCGCGGGTTCGAGTCCCGTCCAGTCCGCCACTACCGTTTGTCATGCGCCCGATGTTGAGTTGTTCTGAATGGACTGGTAGTTCAGTTGGTTAGAATGCCGGCCTGTCACGCCGGAGGTCGCGGGTTCGAGTCCCGTCCAGTCCGCCATTCAGAATGACGCGATGTCACCGCTGCTTGCAGCAAGGATCGTCTGTGTTGGGTGATTAGCTCAGTTGGTTAGAGCACAAGCTTCACATGCTTGGGGTCACTGGTTCGAATCCAGTATCACCCACCAATGTGGACTGGTAGTTCAGTTGGTTAGAATGCCGGCCTGTCACGCCGGAGGTCGCGGGTTCGAGTCCCGTCCAGTCCGCCACTCGATCTACAGAATTCGTGAAACCCGAGCCCTCGTGCTCGGGTTTTCGCGTTTCTGGCCAGCAAGTTGCTCGTTGTTGCCTTCCTCGTTGTTGCCTTCCTCGCTGTTGCCTTCCTTCTGGACGTCTCCTCGTCTCCCGTTCGACCCTTTTTCGTGTTTCAGGTCCGTGAGCTATCCGTTCGGCTGGATGCGCGGTGCTGTCTGCGCCATGCACCCGGTGGTTTGGCGTGCCAGCGCTTGCAGGCGTGCTGGAAGCTTTCCGGACCGGCAAATCCCAGTACCCAGCTGATTTCCTTCAGGCTCAGATGGGTGTCACGCAGATAACGCTCGGCCAGTGCGCGGCGTGTGTCATCCAGCAGCCCCTCGTAGTGCCAGCCTTCGGCGGCGAGTCGTCTGGCCAGGGTACGCGGGTGCAGATTGAGGGCCGCTGCGATCTCGTCGCGTCCGGGTGCGCGCCCCGAAAGCCGCATGGCAATGGCACGTCGTGTGCGTGACAGCGTGTCATGAGGGCCCTGACGGCTCTCCAGTCGCTCCGTGATCTGTTGACGAAGCTGGGCAAAGGCGACCGGTGCTGCCTGCACGGTAGGGGCGTTCAATACTCTGTCTGGCAGCCACAGCCGATTGCGGCCTGTCGCGAAGTGCAACTGGCTCGCAGGCAGGCCCAGGCGTCGGGCATATCGCCAGCGCCAGCGCTTCTCCATCTGCTCATGCATATCGTCTGGTGAGGGGGTGAGCGGAGAGCTGTCCTCCGGCGAGCGGGGGATCGTGTAATCGATCTCGAGCGATGCATCGCTCAAGGCATCGCCACTCAGCTGGCGAGCCAGATGCCACCAGCCTCCCAGCACGCTGTCGACCACGAAGCGGTTGTAGGCATTGTAGGGAGCGAGGGAGTAGAAGTTCAGCCAGCCGCCGGTGGCCTGGCGCTTGAAATGGCCATGCCCACGACTGTTGTCGCTGTAAAGTGCCTCAGCCTCGCACAGCAACGTCAGTCCTGCCGCCAGAGTGGGGGCGCAGGCACACGCAAGTCCGGGGAGCAGAAAGTCTCCCGGGCGAATCTGAGCGGCCATCTCCAGGCCGAACAGTTCATCACCGCTGGCAGTGATGGCGGCATGGCCCAGTCGCATGTAGCGAGCGATGCCGATCCGGGCATCTCCGTCGTCCGGCAGCGGCCAGCCCGTGTAGGGCTGCATGATGGGCTCGGCGTGCACGTTGCGCGCGTCCAGGGCACGTGCAACGAGGTGCGCCAGGCTGACCGAGACTTCTCCTAATTGCATGGGGCTGGCTCGTGTCGAGAGGTCGGGGAGACAAGCGCGAGGCTTGCCGTCGGCCGGATATTGCTCAGGGCATGTCCTGCAAGGATATCAATGTGTCCTACAGGCGCATTGAGTGCAAGCGACGATGCACTACACTGAGCGTATCGAGATTCATACGACTGTTTGCCTTGGGTGTGCGTCGCCCTGACGTGTCTACCGCCAACGTGCACGAGCAACGCAAGGCGACAAGATGACAATGACGACCTGATGAGTTCCGCGTACTGGTGTCCCAGGGTCCGGTTGACGGCCACGCCAGTGCGACGGCAAGGAGCAAGCGCCATGACTGCCTATCCGAATATCTTCCGTCCGCTGAAGGTGGGACACATCACGCTGAAGAATCGCGTGCTGATGGGGTCGATGCATACCGGGCTCGAGGAAGCTCCCAATGGCTTCACGCGCCTGGCGGCCTTCTATCGCGAGCGTGCCCGTCATGGTGTCGCCCTGATCGTCACGGGAGGGATCGCCCCGAACCCGGAGGGCGCGGTCATGCAGGGGGCGGCCAAGCTGACCACCTCGCAGGAGGCGCAGCGTCATCGTGAAGTGACCGATGCCGTGCATGCCGAGGACGGGCGGATATGCCTGCAGATCCTGCATGCCGGTCGCTATGCCTATTCTCCGGATCAGGTCGCGCCATCTGCCATTCAGGCCCCGATCAACCCCTTCATGCCGAGGGCGCTGAGCACCGAGGAAGTGAAAGGCCAGATCGCGGATTATGTACGCTGTGCCACCCTGGCACGCGAAGCGGGCTATGACGGTGTCGAGGTGATGGGGTCCGAAGGGTACTTCATCAACCAGTTCATCTGTCGACGGACCAACCAGCGTGAGGATGAATACGGTGGCAGCTTCGAGAATCGCATCCGTCTGGCGGTGGAGATCGTCGCGGGCATCCGCGCGGCGCTGGGCGAGGATTTCCTGATCATCTATCGGTTGTCGATGCTGGATCTTGTCGATGAGGGCAGCACCTGGAGCGAGGTGGTCGCGTTGGGCAAGGCCATCGAGGCGGCCGGTGCCAGCCTCATCAATACCGGGATCGGCTGGCATGAGGCACGAGTGCCCACCATCGTCACCAGTGTGCCGCGTGCCGTCTTCACCGGACTGACCCAGCGCATGAAGGCGGAGCTCAGTCTGCCGCTGATCACCACCAATCGCATCAACATGCCGGACGTGGCCGAGTCGGTACTGGCGGAGGGACATGCCGACATGGTGTCGATGGCGCGTCCGTTCCTCGCTGACCCGGCGTGGGTCAGCAAGGCGCAGGCGGATGATGCCGCGATCATCAACACCTGCATCGCCTGCAACCAGGCGTGTCTTGATCACACCTTCCAGATGAAGCTGACCTCATGTCTGGTCAACCCGCGAGCCTGCCACGAGACCGAGATGGTGATCGAGCCTGCCCGCCGCGTGCGGCGTGTCGCCGTGGTCGGAGGTGGTCCAGCAGGTCTGTCGGCGGCCGTCACCGCGGCAGAGCGTGGTCATGAGGTGGTGCTGTTCGAGGCGCAGGCGGAAGTCGGCGGGCAGTTCAATTTCGCGCGCCGCATTCCGGGCAAGGAGGAGTTTGACGAGACGCTGCGCTACTTCAACGAGGCGCTGGCACGCAATGGTGTCGAGGTTCGGCTCAATACGCGTGCCACCGCGGAGATGCTGGCAGCGTTCGATGCCGTGATCCTGGCCAGTGGCGTGCGTGCGCGTACGCCCGCGATTCCCGGTATCGAGGAGGGCATCTCGCGTGGCCAGGTGCTCAGTTATGGCGAGGCGATTCGTGCTCCGGAGCGAGTGGGGCGACGTGTGGCGCTGGTCGGTGCGGGAGGCATCGGGTTCGATGTGGCGGAGTTGATGACGCATCGTGAGCCGTCACCCTCGCTGGATGGCGAGCTGTGGTGCGAGGAGTGGGGGGTGGATCTCTCGGTCAGCACCGCCGGCGGTCTCAAGACACCGATGCCCGGCGAGAGCCCTCGTGAGGTATGGCTGCTGCAGCGCAAGACCTCCAAGCCGGGCAAGCATCTGGGCAAGACGACCGGCTGGGTGCACCGGGCCACCCTCAAGCAGCGCGGAGTCAAGATGGTGGCGGGCTGCGATTATCAGTCCATCGATGCCGAGGGGATGACCGTCAGCATTGATGGCAAGGTCCAGCATCTGGCGCTCGACAGTATCGTGCTGTGTGCCGGCCAGGAGTCGGTGCTGGAGCTCAAGGCGCCCCTGGAGGCGGCAGGGATCGAGCTGCACATCATCGGTGGCGCCGATGAAGCCGCTGAGCTGGATGCCAAGCGCGCCATCGCGCAGGGCACCATGGCGGCCGCAGCCCTCTAGCCCGCTCCCGGGAGTCTCGGCTGGCCGGGGCGCCTTTCGTGGCGGAGCGAGTGTCGGCGAGATGGGGATATTCAGCGTTGAGTTGAGCCGAAGCTCTGCCTAGACTGAGAGTGGCCATCACGGCCGTCGTGTCTGCGTGACAATGACGGCCGTGATGGCCTTGTCGTCTCTCCGCCTTCTGCCGTTCTCACGGCGCATCACCACGATGGGACTCGCTCATGTCATCGCACGCAGCCGCTTCTCGCCAATCCACCGACGAGACTCTGCCGCCGGATGGCGCCACGGTCCTGTCCGCGCCTCAAGGTGCGCTCTCCTCTCCTGCTGCTGTCGCGTCTTCAGCGACTGTCACGGCCTCGCCGATCGCCTCGCTCGATGCCGACTCCTCATCGGCAGGGGGCGGCCTGGAAGCACTGCTCGAGTTGTTCACCCTGCCACGGGTGGAGCGCCTTGACTGGCGCGTGGCCCGCGAGGCTGGGGTGGTGGTCGAATGCCTGCGGGCCGATACCCTGGATGCCGAGATATCCGGCAACAAGGCATGGAAGCTGCGCCTGCCACTGGCGCGAGCGCTCAGCGAGGGGCGAGGCATCATCAGCTGTGGCGGCGGCTGGTCGAATCACCTGCATGCTCTGGCGGCTGCCGGGGCGCGTCTGGGGGTGGCGACGCATGGCCTGGTGCGTGGGCATCCGGAAGCTCCGCTGACGCCGACGCTGAAGGATGCCATGGCCAACGGCATGCACCTGAACTTCATCTCACGGGCGGAATACAAACAGCGCGACCAGCCCGGGTTCTCTGCCCGCTTCAGTGATGCGCTGTGGGTGCCGGAAGGTGGGGGCAGCGTGGAGGGGGTGGCGGGGCTCGAGCCGTTGGCACAGGCGCTGGTGACACCTTGCAACGGAGAGCCGGCGCCCCAGCTGGTACTGATGGCCTGCGGCAGCGGGACCACGCTGGCGGGTGTTCTGAGCGCGCTGGGGGAGCGTGATGGTCTGCGGGTGATTGGCGTCCCGACCATGAATCACGGAGATCAGCTCTATCACCGTGTGCGTCGTCTGCTGGCCCGGAGCGGCGGCAGTGAGCAGAAGACACCGGAGTGGGGGCTGTGGTTGGGAGCGCAGGCGGGCGGCTTCGCCAAGGCACCCGCCTGGTTGATCGACTTCATCCAACGCTTCGAGGCCGAGACCGGGTTGCAGGTCGAGCCGGTGTATACCGGCAAGTTGTTTGCCTCACTGGCCCACCACCTCGCCAATGGGATGATCGCCCCCGGGACTCGTGTACGGGTTCTGCATACGGGCGGTCTGCAGGGGCGCAGAGGGTACCCGGCTCTCGATGCTGCCTGAGGGATTTTCCTGCATGGCCGTCCCGTCGTGATGGTCGCGTCGGATCATGGCTGGCGGCGGCATGCAGCGCTGTTATGATGGGATTTCTACTGTGGTGCCTGCCATCCTGGGTACCGCGTTCGTTTCATCGGGCAAGGTGACCCCTTGCTCTGCTCTGGATACTCCCATGACGACTGACGCCCTCGCCACGACCCGCTCCGCGGCCACTGACATCGATGACACCTGTACATCACGTTTTCTGGCCAGTGACAACACGTCCGGTATCTGCCCCGAGGCGATGGCATACATGATGCGAGCCAATCAGGATGATGATCTCGCCTATGGCAACGACCGCTGGACTCAACAGGTGACGGACAGCTTCCGTCAGCTGTTCGAGACCGAGTGCGAGGTATTCTTCGTCTTCAATGGCACGGCGGCGAATTCCCTGTCGCTGGCGCATCTGTGTCAGTCCTATCACAGCGTCATCTGCCATGAACTGGCCCATATCGAGACTGACGAATGCGGAGGGCCGGAGTTCTTCTCCAATGGCTCCAAGCTGCTCAATGCGCCGGGTCCGAATGGCAAGCTGACGCCTGAAGGCATCGAGCGACTGGTCACCAAGCGCAGTGATATCCATTATCCGCGTCCGCGTGTCATCTCGCTGACCCAGTGCACCGAAGTCGGCACCGTCTATAGCCTGGAAGAGCTTCAGGCGATTCGCGAAGTGGCCGACCGTCATGATCTTCAGATCCACATGGACGGCGCGCGCTTTGCCAATGCTTGTGCCTCGCTGGGCGTCTCTCCGGCCGAGCTTACCTGGAAGGCCGGCGTGGACGTGCTGTGCTTCTCCGGTACCAAGAATGGGCTGGCGATGGGGGAGGCGGTGATATTCTTTGATCGCGAGCAGGCCCGTGACTTCGACTATCGCTGCAAGCAGGCCGGTCAGCTTGCCTCCAAGATGCGTTTCATCGCCGCGCCGTGGATGGGGCTGCTCGAGAATGACGTCTGGCTGGACAACGCACGTCATGCCAACACCATGGCGCAGTATCTGGCCGAGCGACTCGAGGCATTGGACGGCATCGAACTGCTGTTTCCCTGTGAGGCCAACAGCGTCTTTGCCAGCTTCCCCGAGCATGTGCTGACGGCGCTGCGTGAGCGTGGCTGGACCTTCTACACCTTCATCGGCGCAGGTGGCGCACGCTTCGTATGTTCCTGGAATACCAGTACGGATCTTCTGGATGCTCTGCTTTCTGATATCCAGAGTGCCCTGTAAGAAAGGGAGCTGAGAGTGACACTCTCGTAGCGTGTGCTGAAAAGTGAAAAAAAAGCCCATCGGCCATCCGATGGGCTTTTTTTTCATGAAGATTTTTCAGGACGTTGCGATGCGTCCATGCCCTTGCGGGGGTGTGACAAGGTCAGTGATCGCTACGGCCAAGGCTTCTGTCAGCAGTCGCCTCGTGGCCGCCCGCGTCGGCGGTTTCGCATGTCATCGATTCGCCTTCGGGTCGCCATCGAGTCGCTGGCGACACCTCGTGGGGCCGGATATGTGCAAGGACTGGCTGGCGAGACTCGCCGCTCTGTCCCTATTCTGAACGTGTGCTGCAGTGCGACGTGGCAGACATGGTGCCTTTCAGGAGGAGGGGCTTCAACGGCCACGAGGCGAGGCAATTCTTGCGCAACGGTGCGCTCGAGGAGGCGTCACTCCTGCCTCGTTCCAGATCGCGCTTGTCATGCAGGGACGAGGTTGTCCATTCGGGTGGCGAAAGTTCGTTGAATGCGGTGGGTCCATGTATTGGACACTCGCTACCTATATCGATCTATGCTGATAAACACGCCGAGGCAGTCACCTGAGCGCCAGCAGCGCGGGGCATCAAGTGACCTGGTACCACTGTCATCGTACAGGAGTGGCCCCGGCGATGGTCCCAGCGACCCCGAGTCGCGACAAGGAGGCTTCCATGAGCATCTTCGATCACGTGCAGAGCCGCTACGAGCGGGTCCAGCAAGAAGAGATGAGTCTCCAGGAGTACCTGGAGTTATGTCGGCAGGATCGTTCTGCCTACGCCAGCGCTGCCGAGAGAATGCTGGCGGCCATCGGTGAACCGGAGGTCATCGATACCGCCAAGGATCCCAGTCTTTCCCGGATTTTTTCCAACAAGCTGATTCGACGCTACCCCAGCTTCGCCGAGTTCTATGGCATGGAGGAGGCCATCGAGCAGATCGTGTCCTACTTCCGTCATGCGGCTCAGGGGCTTGAGGAGCGCAAGCAGATTCTCTATCTGCTGGGGCCAGTCGGCGGCGGCAAGTCATCGCTGGCCGAACGACTCAAGCTGTTGATGGAGCAGATTCCCTTCTATGCCATCAAGGGGTCACCGGTATACGAGTCGCCGCTGGGGCTGTTCTCGCTGGAAGAGGATGGCGAGGTGCTCGAGAAGGAATATGGCATCCCGCGCCGCTGCATGCGCAGCGCCATGTCGCCCTGGGCGGCCAAGCGTCTCAAGGAATATGGCGGAGATCTCAGTCAGTTCCGTGTCGTCAAGCTCTACCCATCCCGCCTGAACCAGATCGCCATCTCCAAGACGGAGCCGGGCGATGACAACAACCAGGATATTTCCGCGCTGGTCGGCAAGGTCGATATCCGTCAGCTTGAGCTCTATGCCCAGGATGATCCGGATGCCTACAGCTTCTCCGGCGGGCTGTGCAAGGCCAACCAGGGGTTGATGGAATTCGTCGAGATGTTCAAGGCGCCGATCAAGGTGCTTCACCCGTTGCTGACCGCGACTCAGGAAGGCAACTACAACCCGACCGAAGGCATGGGGGCGATTCCCTTCGATGGCGTGGTGCTGGCGCACTCCAATGAGAGCGAGTGGCAGGCCTTCCGCAACAATCGCAACAACGAGGCCTTCCTGGACCGCGTGTTCATTGTCAAGGTGCCCTACTGCCTGCGGGCCTCGGAGGAGGTGAAGATCTACGCCAAGCTGCTGGAGCACTCGTCGCTCAATCATGCGCCCTGTGCGCCAGACACCTTGCGCATGCTGTCCCAGTTCATCGTGCTGTCGCGCCTGCAGGAACCTGAGAACTCCAGTATCTATTCCAAGATGCGCATCTACGATGGCGAGAACCTCAAGGATACCGACCCTCGCGCCAAGTCGATCCAGGAGTACCGTGACAGTGCGGGGGTCGATGAGGGCATGGATGGTCTGTCCACGCGCTTTGCCTTCAAGATCCTCTCCAAGGTCTTCAACTTCGATGCCAGCGAGGTGGCTGCCAACCCGGTGCACCTGCTCTATGTGCTGGAGCAGCGCCTCGAGCAGGAGCAGCTGCCCAAGGAGACCCACGAGCGTTACCTGCGCTTCATCAAGGAGTATCTGGCCCCACGTTATGTCGATTTCATCGGCAAGGAGATCCAGACCGCCTATCTCGAGTCCTACTCCGAGTATGGCCAGAACATCTTCGATCGTTACGTGACCTACGCTGATTTCTGGATTCAGGACCAGGAATACCGTGACCCCGAGACTGGCGAGCTGCTCAATCGGCAGTCGCTCAATGAGGAGCTGGAGAAGATCGAGAAGCCGGCAGGCATCTCCAATCCCAAGGACTTCCGTCATGAGGTGGTCAACTTCGTGCTGCGCGCTCGCGCGCAGAACAACGGGATGAATCCGGGCTGGCAGTCCTACGAGAAGCTGCGTGCGGTGATCGAGAAGAAGATGTTCGCCAATACCGAAGAGTTGCTGCCGGTCATCTCCTTCAATGCCAAGGCATCGGCATCGGATCAGCGCAAGCATGAGGATTTCGTGGCGCGCATGGTGGATCGCGGATATACCGAGAAGCAGGTGCGTCTGCTGTCCGAGTGGTATCTGCGAGTGCGCAAGTCGCAGTAAGCCCTGCCGACTGACGACAGGCCTGCCGGCGGGCGTGATTGCCGCCGGCACTTGCCATCCGGTCTTTCGCTGAACGCGAGGCCGGCAAGGAGGGCGAATGAGTTACTTCATTGATCGACGCAGCAATGCGCGCAACAAGAGTGCGGTGAATCGCCAGCGCTTCATCCGGCGCTACCGCAGCCATATCAAACGGGCGGTGGAGGATGCCGTCAATCGGCGCTCCATCACCGACATGGAGCGTGGCGAGGAAGTCTCCATTCCGACTCGCGATATCTCGGAGCCGGTCTTCCAGCATGGCCAAGGCGGCAAGCGGCGTGTCATCAACCCGGGCAACAAGGAGTTCGTGGAAGGTGATCGCATGCGCCGCCCGAGTGGTGGCGGCGGTGGCGGCGGCAGCGGAGAAGGTCAGGCCTCCAACCAGGGCGAGGGCGAGGATGATTTTGCCTTCACCCTGTCGCGCGAGGAGTTTCTCGAATTCGTGTTCGATGGTCTGGAGCTTCCGCATCTGGAGCGCAAGCAGATCGCGGACATGGATGAAGTACGTCCGGTGCGGGCGGGCATCGCTCGCGATGGCACTCCCGCCAGGATCAATATCGTGCGCTCGATGCGTTCAGCCCAGGCGCGGCGTATCGCCATGCGATCCCCCATCAAGCGGGCGCTGAAGGAGGCCACTGACGCGCTGGAGCTTGAGGAGCGCAAGGATCCGGTGCTGCGCAACAAGGTGCGCATTGCCGAGCTCAAGGCGGAAATCGAGCGTCTTGAAGCGCGCCTCAAGGCGGTGCCGTTTCTCGATACCTATGATCTGCGCTACAACCACCTCATCAATCAGCCGATGCCGTCCAACAAGGCAGTGATGTTCTGTGTGATGGATGTCTCGGGGTCGATGACCCAGGCGCACAAGGATATCGGCAAGCGCTTCTTCCTGTTGCTCTATCTGTTTCTGGAGCGCAACTACGAGAAGGTCGAGCTGGTGTTCATTCGCCACCACACCGCCGCCAAGGAAGTGGATGAGGAAGAGTTCTTCTACTCCCGAGAGACCGGCGGCACCATCGTCTCCAGTGCTCTGACGTTGCTGGATGAAGTGATCGAATCCCGCTATCCGGCAGGTGAATGGAATCTCTACGTGGCTCAGGCGTCCGATGGTGACAACTGGGATGACGATTCCACCAATTGTCGCGAGCTGATGATCAAGAAGCTGATGCCGCGTCTGCAATATTACGCCTACGTGGAGATCACCCCGCATGCGCACCAGGCATTGTGGGAAGAATATGAGCGAGTCGAAGCCGAATTTCCGGATCGCTTCGCCATGCAGCAGATTGTCGAGGCGGGCGATATCTACCCGGTATTTCGAGAGCTGTTCAAGCGCCGCATCAGCGCCTGATCGCATCATGTGACGCGCCCGGCCATCTGCCGGGCCGGGAGGCCCCATGAGCCAGAGACGTGATAATCGACTGGAAAATCAGCAACCGGCCAGTGGCTCCGATTGGACCTTCGAGCTTCTGGAGCATTTCGAGCACGAGATCGCGCGTATCGCTGCGCAGTATCGGCTGGATATCTACCCCAATCAGATTGAAGTCATCACTTCCGAACAGATGATGGATGCCTATGCCAGCATCGGCATGCCGGTGGGCTATCACCATTGGTCGTTCGGCAAGCAGTTTCTCTCGGTGGAGCAGGCCTATCGGCGCGGACAGATGGGACTGGCCTATGAGCTGGTGATCAATTCCGATCCCTGCATCGCCTATCTCATGGAAGAGAACACCCTGATGATGCAGATTCTGGTCATGGCGCATGCCTGTTATGGCCACAACAGCTTCTTCAAGGGCAATTACCTGTTTCGTGCCTGGACGGATGCCTCGGCGATCATCGATTACCTCGTCTTCGCCCGTAAGTACGTGTCCGAATGCGAGGAGCGCCATGGTGTCGATGCGGTCGAGCAGCTGCTGGACGCCTGTCATGCGCTCCAGAATTATGGCGTCGATCGCTACAAGCGTCCCTCGCCCATCTCGCCGGAAGAGGAGATCCAGCGTCAGCAGGAGCGTGAGGCCTATCTGCAGGCTCAGGTGAATGCGCTGTGGACCACCATTCCGCAGGCCGAGGAGGAGGATGAGTTGATCGATGAGGTCAACGACCCACTGGGTCTGCATCGTCGTGGTCGCTACCCACCGGAGCCGCAGGAGAACCTGCTCTACTTCATCGAGAAGAATGCACCGTTGCTGGAGCCCTGGCAGCGGGAACTGGTGCGTATCGTGCGCAAGCTGGCGCAATACTTCTACCCGCAGCGCCAGACTCAGGTGATGAACGAAGGCTGGGCCTGCTTCTGGCACTACACCATCATGAATCAACTCTATGATGAGCAGCTGATCGGCGAGGGGGTGATTCTCGAGTTCCTGCAGTCGCACACCTCGGTGGTGCAGCAGCCGGGCTTCGATCACCCGCATTACAATGGCATCAACCCCTATGCGCTGGGCTTCGCGATGTTCATGGACATCAAGCGCATCTGCGAGAATCCTGACGACGAGGACCGTGAGTGGTTCCCCGACATCGCCGGCAGTGACTGGTTGGAGACGGTGCATTTCGCGATGCGCAACTTCAAGGACGAGTCCTTCATCCAGCAGTTCCTGTCGCCCAAGGTGATCCGTGATCTCAAGCTGTTCTCGCTGGTGGATGACGACAGTGATGAGCATCTTCTCATCGAAGCCATTCACGATAGTCGAGGCTACAAGCGCATTCGAGAGGCGCTGTCGGTGCAATATGCGCTCAGCCATCGCGAGCCGAACATCCAGGTGTGGGCCGCGAATATCCGGGGAGATCGCTCGCTGACGCTGCGCCATGTCCAGGATGATCGTCGCCCGCTGTCACGCAGCGTCTATCCCGTGATGCGCTATCTGCATCAGTTGTGGGGGTTCCCGGTGCATCTCGAATCATTGGAGCAGGATGAGATCGCGCGCCGCTACCAATGGCCGTTGCCGGAGGATGCTTCCGGCTCCACTGCGAGCTGACGTCTGGTCCCGGTAACACAGCCATGAAAAAGACCGCCTCGGGATTGGCTCCCGAGGCGGTCTTCTCGTATCAGGTCCGAGGCGCCGCCGGTATCATGCCGGGCGCTTGGTCCAGGACTGGCACCAGCCTTCGGGTGCCACGCTATTGCTGGGGAATAGCTGACAGCCCTTGTTCTCCGGCTTGTAGAACATGCAGTTGGTGCAGTCGGAGCCGGGCTTGAAGGCGGGGTGATCACTGGCTTCGCTGGCATCTTCCACATAGTGGAGCGCCTTTGCCTGCGGGTTGTCGGTATCCAGTGGGGGCAGGTCGGCGGCAAGGGCGCGCGGCGAGAGCACGGCAGCGCCCAGTGGCAGGGCGGCAAGCCCCAGCAGGCTGTTGCGCATGAAGTTACGACGGCTTTGATCAGCCATGGTCAGATTCCTTCTCATCGTTGGAGCACAGCCGGTGGGATGTGCTGCGGTCACGGCTCGCCTGTCAGGAGGCGCTTTCATGTCGATCGTTGCAGTGTCACTCGTGCCACGGGCGTCTTGATGAGCGCTCTGTGTGGCGCGGCTGGTCGCAAGCATCCTGGTACGGGAAGATGCAGGTGGCATGCCAGATACTGATCATGCGGTCAGATTCTGCGGTATCCGCCGTCGGGATGATCCCCCTCGTGGATATTTGCTCGCTGATGGTGCATGAAGCAAGTGCTGCCTGCTTATTGTGGCTTGAGTTGGGGCGGCCGTCAGCCTCGCGAACGGAACTCTGGCATGATGGAATGCTACGGTAGAACGTGAATGAAGTTGCTGCGGCTTGCGGGTCGTGACGGAATGACGAGCGCATGCCTTGCCGAGGCAATGGCAACGACAAGAAGGAAATGGCGGGATGCTGGATGTGATGGATGATATTCGCTCGGCCGGTCGCAAGCTGTGGCGAGGGTTTGGCGTCAGCGTGGCATTCGCGCTGGTGGGAGGTGGGCTGTGGTGGTGGCAGGAGCGTGATTACCAGCAGTTCTACGCCTGGCAGGGAGTGCCTGAGGCACGTGAACTTGACTGGAAGACGCTGGCGCGTGGCTTGCGCAGCGATGCCTATCTGGTGGGGTGGTCGGATCTGCGCGCCAACCCGTTATGGGTGACATGGCGTCTCGAAAATACCCAGGGGGCGCGGCTGGGGGAGCGTCCTGACGAGTTCGAGCGCGACTGGCGCTCGCTATGGCCCGTCACGCCGGACAGCTATCGCAACAGTGGCTACGACCGCGGACACTTGGCGCCCAACTACGCCATCGGCAAGATCTACGGGGTCAAGGCCCAGCATCAGACGTTTCGCATGACCAATATCTCGCCACAGACACCGGCGCTCAATCGCAAGCTGTGGCAGCGACTCGAGGCGGCCATCATGGACAGGATTCTGCCGCGGGAAGAGGCGCTGTGGATCACCGCAGGTCCGGTCTTCACGGGAGAGATCGAGCGTCTGCCGAATCTGATCGAGATTCCGGATGGTTTCTACAAGATCATCGTCTCGCCCGGCACTGCTCGGCAGGCGCCTCGCGCCCTGGCGTTTCTCTTTCCTCAGCAGGTAAGAGGGGATGAGCCATTGGATCGCTTTCTGGTCAGCATCGATAGAATCGAATCTCTCACCGGTTTCGATTTCTTCCACGAGTTGCCGGACGATATAGAGCAGCGCCTGGAAGCCTCGGTACGTCGTGATGGATGGCAGGTCGAGAGTTTCAGCCGCATCCCGTCACGCTATTGAGTGTCTGATGACTCTGATGGCGCAGGGGGGCAATGGGTCGTGCAGAAGGATGCGTCCGGGTATATTCGTCGCGCAGTCGCAGGAAATCCATCCACAGGCCAGGCAGTGGAAGCGGGTGTGGACAAGTCAGCAGGCGTAGGGGGGGGCTGTGTTTCTGGGAGCACGCGAAAGACAACGCAGGGCGCTGCAGGTCTGGATAAAGCAATGAAGCTGATAGCAGGGGGAGAGTATCGCGATGTGAGCAGCGGGCGCTGCGAGAAAGTACATCGGATGACAACTTGATGGTGCCCAGAAGAGGACTTGAACCTCCACGTCCATACGGACACTAGCACCTGAAGCTAGCGCGTCTACCAATTCCGCCATCTGGGCATCAAGTTGTGTGCTGAAGTCTCAAGAGCAGAGCCTTGCAGCGGAACGATCATGACATCCTTGGTAGTGGATACCATGTTCCCTGTTCGAGTGCGCATCGTGGTGCCCAGAAGAGGACTTGAACCTCCACATCCTTACGGATACTAGCACCTGAAGCTAGCGCGTCTACCAATTCCGCCATCTGGGCGAAGCGCGATACAGGGGTCGTTCATCGTGAGTCTGACGTCCGTGGTGCCCAGGAGAGGACTTGAACCTCCACATCCTTACGGATACTAGCACCTGAAGCTAGCGCGTCTACCAATTCCGCCACCTGGGCAGACATCAGAACTCGTTTTGGTCCAAGGACCCGGGTCAGCAGTCCAAGTTGTTGAAACTTGAATGCTTTACCCGTTTTCCGGTATCCATCCTAACGTGTGTCACGTCAACATGAAACCTGAAATTGGTGCCCAGAAGAGGACTTGAACCTCCACGTCCATACGGACACTAGCACCTGAAGCTAGCGCGTCTACCAATTCCGCCATCTGGGCAAGTGGTGCCGAATAATACGGATCTTCTGAGGGAATGCAAGAGGTTTCTGTTTTATTTGTGACGTCAGGGGCTGCATGACGCATCTCGGTCGTCTGCCTTGCTGGCCGGAACTTCGAGATGGTGCAAGCTTTGGAAGACCCGATGAAAAAACAAGCGCTTGGCAAAGCCATGAAATGAGGCCTCCTGCATCACTCTGACGAGCTTCCGGGAGTCGGAAGGTTGGGGAATGGTTGGGTCGGCCCAATGGTAGGGGCTATAATGCGCGCATGAGAGACAACCAGTCATTCCGTGCCGCGCCCGCTGCCCGTCTCGAATTCATCGTCAAGGAATCCTGATTAATGACCCAATGGACGCTCAGCGACGACCCGCACGCGGAACGCGAAGCCCATAAGTACGACAAGCCCATCCCCAGTCGCGAGTATCTTCTCGACAAGCTGGAAGAGTATGGCAAGCCCATTACCCACGAGAACATGAGCCGCATGCTCGGTTTCGAGGACGACGAGCAGCAGGAAGCCGTGCGCCGTCGCCTCAATGCCATGGAGCGTGATGGCCAGGTGCTGCGCAATCGTCGTGGTGCCTATGCACTGATCGAGAAGCTGGACCTGATTCGTGGCCGTATCGTCGGCCATCGCGATGGTTTCGGTTTCCTGGCGCGCGAAGATGGCGTCAAGCCGGATCTTGCCGTGCCGCCGCGCCAGATGCGTCGCGTCTTCCATGGTGATCAGGTGCTGGCGCGCGTCAGCGGCCGTGATCGCCGTGGTCGTGATGAAGTCACCATCGTCGAGGTGCTGGCTCACAATACCCAGACGCTCGTCGGCATCTATCGCCAATCCGAGCCGGACTTCGGGGTACTGATTCCGGAGAATTCGCGCATCGCGCAGGAAGTGATCATCCCCAACCGTGTGGCCAATGGTGCCAAGGACGGTCAGGTGGTGTCCGTGCGCATTACCCAGCAGCCCGCGACACGCGTGCAGCCGGTGGGGGAAGTGATCGAGGTGCTCGGTGAGCGCATGGACCCGGGCATGGAGATCGACATCGCGATCCGCTCGCATGACATCCCCAGCGAATTCCCGCCGGAAGTCGAGGATCAGATCTCGACCATCTCCGCCGAAGTGCTGGAAGAGGACAAGAAGGGGCGTATCGACCTGCGCGAGACGCCACTGGTCACCATCGATGGCGAAGACGCGAAGGACTTCGATGACGCCGTCTTCGCCTGGCAGGACGACAACGGCAACTGGAAGCTGCTGGTCGCCATCGCCGATGTATCGCATTACGTGCGTGGCGGCAGTCCGCTGGATCAGGAAGGCTACGTGCGCGGCAACTCGGTCTATTTCCCGGGTCAGGTCGTGCCGATGCTGCCGGAGCTGCTCTCCAATGGTCTGTGCTCGCTCAACCCGCATGTCGATCGTCTGACGCTGGTCTGTGAGCTGACCATTTCCGCCGCCGATGGCGAGATGCTCGACTATCGCTTCTTCGAAGCCGTGATCCGTTCCCATGCGCGTCTGACCTACGAGAAGGTCGGCACCATGCTGACGGACCCGGAAAGTGAGGAAGGTCAGGCACTGTGTCAGCAGTACAACGAACTGCTGCCGTCGCTGCACAACCTGCACGCGCTGTACGGTGTGTTGCGCAAGGCGCGCGACAAGCGTGGTGCCATCGACTTCGAGACCACCGAGACGCAGATCCTGTTCAACGATGAGCGCAAGATCGAACAGATCGTGCCGCGTACGCGCAATGACGCGCACAAGCTCATCGAGGAATGCATGCTGGCGGCCAACGTCGCCACGGCGCGCTTCCTGGACCTGCACGATCTGCCGGCCCTCTATCGTGTCCACAAGCAGCCGGCACCTGAGCGTCTCAACAACCTGCGCGCCTTCCTGGGTGAGCTGGGTCTGACGCTGGAAGGTGGCGATGAGCCACAGCCGAAGGACTTCCAGGCACTGCGTGCCTCGATCGCCGAGCGCCCGGACCTCGACATCATCCAGACCGTGATGCTGCGCAGCATGACCCAGGCGGTCTACTCGCCGCAGAACGAAGGTCACTTCGGTCTGGCCTACGATGCCTACGCCCACTTCACCTCGCCGATCCGTCGTTATCCCGATCTGCTGGTGCACCGTGCGATCCGTTCCGTCATCCGTGGTCCGCGCAAGACCGACACTGTGCTGCGCGCCGAAGATGCCGTGACCGAGCGTCCGACCAAATGGTGCCCGTACACCTTCGAGCAGATGCTCGAGCTGGGTGAGCACTGCTCGATGACAGAGCGCCGCGCCGATGAGGCGACGCGTGACGTCAACGACTGGCTCAAGTGCGAGTTCATGAAGGACAAGGTCGGTGAAGTGCTGGAGGGTACCGTCGCGGCGGTCACCCAGTTCGGCCTGTTCGTGCGTCTGGATGCCTACTACGTCGAAGGCCTGCTGCACATCTCCTCGCTGCCGTCCGACTACTATCACTACGAGGCCGAGAAGCATCGTCTCAAGGGTGAGCGTGCCGGCGTCAGCTATGGTCTCGGCGATGGCGTCACCGTCCAGGTGGCTCGCGTCGACATGGATGAGCGCAAGATCGACTTCATGCTCAGTGACCCGACGCCGCGTCCCAAGCGCAAGCCGCGCAAGGCACGCAGCAGCGAGCGTGATGCTGACAAGCCCGCAAGTGGCAAGAGCGGTGCAGCCTCCGGCAAGGAGTCTGCCCCCAAGGGTCGCCCCGGCAAGCGTGAGCGCGAGCGTCTCAAGTCCCTGACGGAAGAAGTCAGTCAGGAAGGCCAGGGTGGCGGTACGGACGGAGCGTCCGAGACGCCTGCGCAGGAGAGTCCTGCCCGCAAGCCGCGCAGCGAGCGTGATGAGCGTTCCGGTCGCGGCGAGCGCAAGCCCTCCACCGGTAATGAGCGTCCGTCTGCGCCTGAGTCTCCGGCAGCGGCGCGCCCGGCGGTGCCGAGCGGTCCGGAATCTGCTGACAGTCCGTTCGCGGCAGTCGCGCCGATGGGTGCCGCTGGCAAGGATGATCCGTCGCGCAAGCGCGGCTCCCGTTCTCGCGGGCGTCGCGGCAACGGCCGCAGCTGACCGCCGGCAAGATTCACCGCGCAGCATTCATCAGCCCCGGCCATGGTCGGGGCTGATGCGTTGCACGGCCGTGAGTTCGCAGGATTTCATGGCTGTCGCCATGGCGACAGCTCAGTTTCCGTCCAAGTGACAGGGCCCTGTCAGGGCCATCAGGCAGGAAGGCACTATGAGTCAGGACAAGGGGCGCAAGCCCGGCCGCGGCAAGCCCGCCGGCGAGCGCGGTAGCCATTCTCGAAGTGAGCACTCTCGAGGCGAGCACTCAAGGGGTGAGCGTGGTGGCGCTCAGCGCCAGGAACGTGGCGGGGCCCGCAGAGATGGCGCTCGCACTGGCGCACCGAAGATCCCCGGTGGCCTGGAAGCCGTCTATGGTGTGCACGCCGTGGAAGCCTTGCTGGCACGCGGCCGCGCGCCGAGCGAGCTGTGGGTGCAGGCAGGCGAGGCCGAGCTGCGTCTGAACGAGATCGTCGAGCAGGCGCGTGCCGCTGGTTCACGCGTCACCTTGAAGGCGCGTGAGGAGCTGGATGCGCTGTCCACCGGCGGTGGTGCCCATCAGGGGCTGGTCGCTCTGTGCGCGCCGCTCGCCACCGAGAACGAGACTGGTCTCAAGCTGCGCCTCGATGGCTGGTCCCATGAGGAAGCGCCGCTGTTTCTGGTGCTGGATTCGGTCACGGATCCGCACAACCTCGGGGCCTGTCTGCGCAGCGCCGATGCCGCCGGTGCCCATGGTGTCATCGTGCCCAAGGACAAGTCCGCCTCCCTGAACGCGACCGTGCGCAAGGTCGCCTGTGGGGCAGCGGAAGTGGTGCCGGTCTATCAGGTCACCAACCTGGCCCGCACGCTGGATGCCATGAAGGAAGCCGGTGTCTGGGTGCTGGGTACGGCTGGCGAAGCCGAGGCCATGGCCTTCGAGGCCGATTTCACCGGGCCGGTGGCCATCGTGATGGGCGCTGAGGGCAAGGGCATGCGTCGGCTGACGCGCGAGCACTGCGACAGCCTGATCAAGCTGCCGATGGCGGGCAGTGTCTCGAGTCTGAATGTCTCGGTCGCGGCCGGTATCTGCCTGTTTGAAGCCGTTCGTCAGCGCCGCAACGGCTGACAGCGAGAATGGGGGTGTCAGGGCATGAGGCGTGCCTCGCGACGTGTCGCTTGCCAAGCCCTTGACACCTCTCTACAATACTGCGGTTCTGTGAAGTGCAGTCTGCAGTGAATGCGCGGCATGGGGGCACCTGTCCTCGCCCGCGCGCGTTGTACGTGGCTTTCGAGCCCGAATGACACAACCGTAGTAATCACTCCACTCCTTGCTTCCCGGCCCGAGACGCGCCGTGGAGGCTGTCAAACCGAAAGGAGCCAAGCCATGCGTCACTACGAGATCGTGTTCATGGTCCACCCGGACCAGAGCGAACAGGTTCCGGCCATGATCGAGCGTTACACCTCCATCGTGACCGAAGCCGGCGGTACTGTGCATCGTCTGGAAGATTGGGGTCGCCGTCACCTGGCCTACCCGATCAACAAGATCCACAAGGCCCACTACGTGCTGATGAACGTCGAAACTACCGGTGAAGTGGTCGAGGAACTCGAGACCATCTTCCGTTTCAACGACGCCGTCATCCGTAACCTGGTTGTGCGTGCAAAGGAAGCGGCCATCGAGCCGTCTCCGATGATGAAGCCGGCTGAAGAGAAGCGTCCGCGTCGCGAAGACAAGCGTGACGAAGCCGAAACTCAAGACGCTAACTGATACCGCACCCCCAGGAGGTCATTGCAATGGCACGTTTTTTCCGTCGTCGCAAGTTCTGCCGCTTCACCGCTGAAGGCGTGAAGCAGATCGACTACAAGGACATCGAAGTCCTGAAGTCTTACATCACCGAGACCGGCAAGATCGTCCCGAGCCGCATCACCGGCACCAAGGCGCGTTATCAGCGTCAGCTGGCGACTGCCATCAAGCGTGCGCGCTACCTGGCACTGCTGCCGTACAGCGACAGCCACCAGTAAGGCGACACCATGATGCTGGCATTGGCACGTTGGGCCATGCGCGGACCGTTGCAGTGCATCGCGATTGCACTGCTGACGGGTCTTCTGCCCTGGTTCTTCTGGTTCAGTGCCTCCATCAGTGCGCTGGTCACGCTTCGGCGTGGCCTTGCGCCAGCCGCACCCGTGTTCATCGCCGCTGCCATTCCGGCAGGCTGGTGGTGGACACAAGGCGACCCGGTGCCATTGGCGACCGTGTTGCTGGTCACGTTGATGGCAACCCTGCTGCGTGCTCGCATGCGATGGGGGGAGGCGCTGATTGGCGCCAGCCTGACAGCGGCAATGATGGTGCAGTCCGGGATATTCCTGCCACCAGGCGGGGCTGGTCCACTGCTTGAGAGCATTCGTCAGAATGCCCCTGAGCTTGATGCACGCTTGAGCGACTTTGCCGCTCAAGGTGTGCCGACTGAACAGCTCGCAGGGTTGGTCATCGGCGGTATTACCGGGTTGGTGGTCCTGCTGGCCGCCACGGCCTGTCTGGCCCTGGCGCGCAGTTGGCAGTCCGGGCTCTACAATCCGGGTGGATTTCGTCACGAGTTTCATGCCTTCCGGCTGAGCCCGCGAGAAGTCCTGATACTGGCAGCCTGCGGCATCATCGGGGTCTTCCTCGATGTGCCTGCAGTGCTCCTGCTGATCTGGATACCGTTGTTCGTGGCCGGCATTGCCCTGGTGCATGGCTATATCGGGTTAAAGGGGATGAGCGGGTTATGGTTGGTCGGCGTCTACTTTCTGCTGCTGACGACCTGGCCCACGATTCTGATTTTGCTGCTGCTGGCTCTTGTTGACGTCTTTGCGGATCTTCGCGCACGTCTTGCTGGCAGTCATCGATAAGAGGTTTACGAGATGCAAGTCATTCTGCTCGACAAGATTGGCAAGCTGGGCAACCTGGGTGACCAGGTGTCCGTCAAGGCTGGTTTCGGTCGCAACTATCTGCTGCCGTACGGTCTGGCTGTTCCGGCCACTGCCGAAAACCAGGCGGCTTTCGAAGCTCAGCGCGCTGAGCTGGAAGCACAGGTTGCAGAGCGCAAGGCCGAAGCTGAAGCGCGTGCCGCTCAGCTGAACGAAATCGAACTGTCCCTGGTCGCCAAGGCTGGCGAAGAAGGCAAGCTGTTCGGTTCCATCGGTCCGCGTGATCTGGCCGAAGCCATCGCCCAGTCCGGCATCGACATCGCCAAGAGCGAAGTCCGCATGCCGGAAGGCCCGCTGCGCAACACTGGCGAATACGACATCGTGCTGCAGCTGCACGCTGAAGTGACTGCCACTGTTCGTGTGGTCGTGGTCGGCGAGTAATCGCTGATCCGTGGTGGCTGCCCGGTGATCCGGCGCTGCCACCACAGGTGGTACTCGAACCGCCCTCGCATCCTGGATGCGGGGGCGGTTTTTTT
Organism: Cobetia sp. PS-4MA; assembly: GCF_057670765.1. Taxonomy (NCBI): domain Bacteria; kingdom Pseudomonadati; phylum Pseudomonadota; class Gammaproteobacteria; order Oceanospirillales; family Halomonadaceae; genus Cobetia; species Cobetia sp. PS-4MA. The sequence continues at coordinate 338,811 of NZ_CM173107.1, forward strand.
GTGTCTGGCGTTTCTTTGTCGGGCGTGACAGGGAAAATCCTCTGCACGCGGGCAGGGCGATGACAGGCAAAATCCGGTAGAATGCCTGCCCCCGTGAGGTAGAGCATCATGTGCGGTCGCGATGGTTGGCAGGCTCGCGGCGATGCACGAAAATGGAGGTTCCCGCGGGCGTGTCAGTCATCAGCAGGAGTCAGCCAGGCATGAGCGAGATGCAGGATCAGGATCGCGAGACGGCGGCGCTCAAGGTGCCCCCCAATTCGCTGGAGGCCGAGCAATCGGTCCTCGGCGGTTTGATGCTGGACAACAGCGCCTGGGACACGGTGTCCGAGCGACTGGTGGCCGACGACTTCTATCGCTACGAGCATCGTCTGGTCTACAACGCCATGTCCCAGCTGGTGGGCAGCAGCCGGCCGCTGGATGTGGTCACGTTGTCCGAGTTGCTGGAAAGCCGTGACCAGCTGGAGTCGGTCGGCGGGCTTGCGACCCTCGCCGAGCTTGCGCGCAATACGCCCTCGGCCAGCAACATCAAGGCCTATGCCGACATCGTTCGCGAGCGCGCGACGCTGCGCAAGCTGATCCAGGCGGCCAACCAGATCGCCGAGAGCTCCTTCAGCCCTCAGGGGCGAGACGCCGACGAGCTGGTCAACGAGGCCGAGCGTCTGGTGTTCCAGATCAGCGAATCACGCCCCAAGAGCGGCGGCCCCAAGGGCATGAGTCAGCTGCTGACCGGCGCGGTGGACCGCATCGATGAGCTGTTCAATCTCAAGGGCCAGATGACCGGCCTCTCGACCGGCTTCCGGGACCTGGATGACATGACCTCCGGTCTGCAGCCATCGGACCTGGTGATCATCGCGGGGCGCCCCTCGATGGGCAAGACCACCTTCGCCATGAACCTGGTCGAGCATGCCGTGGTCTCCGGCGACAAGCCGGTGGCCGTGTTCTCGATGGAGATGCCGGCCGAATCGCTGATGCTGCGCATGATCTCCTCGCTGGGCCGCATCGATCAGACCAAGGTGCGTACCGGTCAGCTGGATGACGAGGATTGGCCGCGGCTGACCTCGGCGGTCAACCTGCTCAAGGACAAGCAGCTGTTCGTCGATGACACGGCGGCCCTGTCGCCCAACGAGATGCGCTCACGCTGTCGCCGCATGGCGCGCGAACACGGCGGCATCGGCCTGATCATGATCGATTACCTGCAATTGATGCAGGTGCCGGGGCTGTCCGAGAACCGTACTGCCGAGATCTCCGAGATCTCGCGCTCGCTCAAGGGGCTGGCCAAGGAATTCGCTTGCCCGGTGGTGGCGCTCTCGCAGCTGAACCGCTCGCTTGAGCAGCGTCCCAACAAGCGCCCCGTGATGTCGGATCTGCGTGAATCCGGCGCCATCGAGCAGGACGCTGATGTCATCGCCTTCGTCTACCGTGATGAGGTCTACAACAAGGACAATCCCGACAACAAGGGCTTGGCCGAGCTGATCATCGGCAAGCAGCGTAACGGCCCCATCGGCACCGTTCACATGGCCTTCATCGGCAAGTACACCCGTTTCGAGGACCTGGCGCCAGACAGTTATGGCCAGGCCTTCGCTGAATGACGTGATGCGCACGCGCATCAAACATGTACCCGGGCGGCGGCAGCGACGTCGCCCCGCAAGACCCGCACTGACGGGGAGGAGATAGCATGGCAGGTGGATTTGGGCGCGGACGCGCACGCACTCCCAAGCTTCAGGGACGCGGTACGCTGGAGAGCCTTGAGCGCGAAGGACCTTTCAAGGAATGGCTGGGCATGCCGGATCTCTATCGCTTCACGCTGGTCGTGGAGGGCGAGAGCTACAGCTATCAGACCGAAGACAGTGAAGTGCCGGTCGTCGCGGGCGACATGGTGGTCTTCCGTTACAAGGAAACCAAGGCCGGCAAGTGGATCGACCGCAATTCCCTCGGCAAGGCCATCGACCCCAACTCGCTGTAAGGCGTCCACCTCCGGCGTGGCATGAGCGCATTGGCCAGCCGCGACCGGGCAGGCTCGTCGCAAGGCATCCTTGCATGGCAGCACCGCGGTGATGTGCCCGACCCTTCGCTGACACATCACCGCCCCATGTCATTTTCCTGTCATATCAGCATGCTTTGATTCTGGCATGCTGCCATCCCCGCATCCCGCTTTAGCTGAGGCATCCACTCCCGAATCCGGCCAGGCGCTGGAGGCGTTGCTGCGTCTTCGCCAGTTGCGGATGCATTTCCAGCCCATCGTGGCGGCAGATGGCCGTGAGGTCTTCGCCTACGAGGCACTCGCGCGAGCTGCTGCAGGATGCAGCTTGCGCTCACCGATGGCGATGTTCGAGGCGGCTCGCCAGCATCGGCGCCTCGCCGAGCTGGACGGCCTCTGTCGTGAGCTGGCGCTTGAGCAATGGGCCGAGCAGGGCCTGAGTGAGCGCCTGTTCCTGAACGTGTCGCCGGAGGTGCTGTTGGACAGTGCGCATTCTCGGGGACTGACACGTCATCTCCTGCATCGCCATGGGCTGTACCCGCATCAGGTCGTCATCGAGTTGACTGAGCAGACCCCGGGGCTTGACCCGGCACTGATGCGTGAGGCCGTCTGCCATTACCAGTCGATGGGCTTCGCCATCGCGCTGGATGACCTCGGTGAAGGGTACGCCAGCCTCAAGCTGTGGTCGGCGGTTCAGCCTGACTTCGTCAAGATCGACCGACACTTCATCAGCGGTATTCATCAGGATTCGCTCAAGCGGCGTTTCGTGCGCTCGATCATCGACATCGCCCACGGCAGTGGCAGTCAGGTGATCGCGGAAGGCATCGAGCAGGAAGGCGAGATGGAATGCGTGTCTCAGCTGGGGGCCGAGTATCTGCAAGGCTGGCTGTTCGCGAGCGCCGAGGTGGACCCTGCTGGCCAGCGTGCCGGCCTCGAGCAGCGCCTGCATCGTCTGATTCGCCGCCGGCATGCCGCGCCTCTGGCACTCGGTGCCGGCAGCCTGCTGCGGCAGGTGGCGCCGGTACTGCAGGATACCTGTCTCGAGGAGGTGGCCGAGCGTCTACATGCCGAGCCGGAATTGATGGCGCTGGCAGTGGTGGACGCGCAGCAGCGGCCGATCGGCATGATCATCCGCCATCGACTGCTGGGATTGCTGAATCAGCGCTTCGGACCGGAGCTGCATGGACGACGGGCGATTCATGAGGTCATGCAGACCCATTCACTGCGTGTCGAGGAAGATGAGCCGCTCGAGCGTCTGTCGGCCAAGCTGCTCGGGCGCCGGGACATTCATCGTGACGAGGACTTCATCATCATGCGAGGGGGATGCTATCGCGGCCTTGGGCGTCCTCTGGATCTGCTGCGTATCCTCGCGGAACGTCAGCTGGCGGTTCGTGCTCAGTGTCCGTGAGCCTCTCCGGGGCGGCGGCCTTGAACATGACGTCATCCAATCGTCATGGCGGTGCCGTGCAATCGTCATCGTCCCCCCGCAAGCTGGCGTGAAGCCTTGACGCCACCTTCACGATGATGGATACCTCAGACAACAGAGGTCCAGGAGCCGACACCATGTCCAGAATTGCCGCTGCCTTCACACCTGCTGGCCTGCTGGTCAGCAACCTGAATGCGCTGATCGCCGAGTATCCGGCACTGGAGGCGCGCGTGATCAGTCATGCCGCCAGCCGCTTCTATCAGGTCCAGCTGGTACTGGAAGCGGGTGCCGATGAAGACGATGAGCGCAGTGAACTGTTGATGAAGCGTGGCAAGCCGATGCTGTTCCGCTCGCTGGAGGATGTCTACAGCGAGCTCAGGCGCGCCGGTCTGTCACGCGCCTGGCTGGTATCCCAGGTGGCCAACGACGAGATGATCGGCCGACCGCCTCAGTACCATCAACCGTTGAGCTCGCGCATCCCCTTGAGCTTCTGAGTCAGCGTCTCCTCTGGGGGACCCAGCGGCCGATACGCTCACGGTGGCGGGCAAAGACCCGATAGCCCACATCCAGCAACGGACGCAGCCCCGGCAGCAATGACAGCCTCACCAGGCGCCGATAGCCGAGCACCGCATAGAGGGCTCGGCTGGCGTCCATGCCGACATACCACTCCCCGCGCGCATCCTGCACGTGCAGGCGCCCCATCATCGTCTCGAAGCTCAGCCCCAGAGCATCCGGGGAAAAGTCCTTTGCACGAATGTCGACCGTCCTGACCCGTTCCCGCCTCGGGTGTCTCGCCAGCCAGGCGACCTCGCGCTGGCACAGGGGGCACTTGCCATCGTGATAGAGCGTGACCGGTGCACTGGCCTGCCAGATGCGACTCATGAGGATTCCTTGTCGGTCGTGGAACTGGAGGGCGCGGGATGGTAACCCGCGCGATGGGCACCGCTGCCATAGTCAGCGGCGCTGTCGAGTCGGGCGAGAAAGGCCTCGGCCTGTTGCAGCAATGCCTCGCGCTTGTCGTCCTTCATGCGTCGCCAGCTGCCATAGACCAGCGACATGCGCGGGTTGCGTGACAGTGATTCGCGATGGCGTTCGATGAAGTGCCAATAGAGACTGTTGAAGGGGCAGGCATGCGTGCCGGTGACCTTCTTCGGCGAGTACTGGCATCTGTCGCAGTGATTGGACATGCGATCGATGTACTTGCCCGAGGCACAATAGGGTTTGGAGCCCATCAGGCCGCCATCGGCGTGCAGCACCATGCCCAGGGTATTGGGCAGCTCCACCCACTCGCAGGCATCGACGTAGACCGCCAGATACCAGTCGCACAGCGCCTCGGGCTTCACGCCGCACAGCAGGGCGAAATTGCCGGTGACCATCAGGCGGCGGATATGGTGGGCATAGGCATGATCACGCGTACTGAGGATGGCTTGATCCACACAGCGCATGCCGCTGTCGCCGCGCCAGAAGACCTCCGGTAGATCCCGTGTCGCACTCAGGCGATTCTCCTGCTTGTAGCCGGGCATGCGTGTCCAGTAGATCCCACGCACATACTCTCGCCAACCGAGAATCTGCCGGATGAAGCCCTCGGCGGAGTTGACCGGTACCTCGCCACGTCGCCAGGCATCATCGACGGCAGCGCAGACTTCTTGGGGACTCAGAAGCCCGATATTGAGCGCCGCGGAAAGTCGGGAGTGGAACAGGAAGGGGTCACTGTCATCGATGGCATCCTGATGGCGGCCGAAGTCTGCCAGGCAGTGCGCGAGGAAGTGAGCGAGATCGTCGAGCGCCTGGGCGCGGGTCACGGCCCAGTTGAAGTTGTCCAGATTGCCGAAATGACGCAGCTCGCCCTCGGCTCCCTTGCCGAAGCGGGTGTCCACCAGCGTCAGCACTTCGCGCGTCAGCGCATCCTGGCGGTGGTCATGCTGCGGTGGTGGCGGTGACTGGAAGTCGGCGGGAATCGGTTCGCGATTGTCATGATCATGATTGAACTTGCCGCCGGCGGGCTCGCTGCCTTCCATCAACAGATCCGTGTCACGACGCTGCTCACGGTAGAAGTATTCCATGCGCAATTGCTTGCGTCCGTCGGCCCAGGTCGCGAACTGTGCCGGTGTGGTGAAGAAGCGGTGATCTTCCAGCACCACCCAGGGGATCTCGCCTTCCTCGCGGCGCGCGAGGAAGGCCTCCAGCAGTCGCCATTCCCCAGGGCGAGTCACCAGAATGCCGTCACACTGATGGAGCGCGGCCAGCCGCTCGGCTTCCAGGATCAGCGATTGACGATTGTCCGGGTCATCCAGGCGGCTTTCATGCACCTGCCAGCCGCAGTCGCGCAGCTCCTGTGCGTGATGGCGCATCGCGGCCAGCATCATCGCGATCTTGTGCGGATGGTGTGGCACGTAGCGGCCTTCCTCCTCGACCTCGCAGAAGGCGATCAGACTCTCGGCAGGTGCCTGCTTGAGGCTCGCAAGCTCGTGACTGAGCTGGTCACCGAGAATCAGCACCAGCGGGCGTGCGAAGTCGTGACGGGTGGCAAGTTGCAGAGTGGAGGTTTCGGGCACACTGACTCCTGCGGCGGGGCGCAAGCACGGCTTGCGTCAGGTTGTGACAATAATTGTCGTAAAGCTATACAAATCGTGATGATAGTATAACTTCATCCCTCACGCACAGGGCGAGCTGGTAACATGGCTGCGCTGTCGGTGAGGGTGGCTGATTGCCGCTTCACCCCTTTTCTTGCCCCTTGTCAGGAGTTCATCGCCCATGAGCACCCCGCGTTTCGGCGTCATGCTGGTCAATCTCGGCACCCCTGAAGCCCCGACACCCAAGGCGGTGCGCCGCTACCTCGCGGAGTTTCTCGGTGATGTACGCGTGATCGACCTGCCGCGTCTGCTCTGGCTGCCGATCCTGCATGGCCTGGTGCTGACGACTCGCCCCAAGAAGGTCGCCGAGGCCTATGCCTCGGTGTGGACGGAAGACGGCTCGCCGCTGATGGCGATCGGCAAGCGTCAGCGCGCCGCGCTGGAGGCGCGTCTGGCCGAATCGCTGGGCGAGGAGATTCCGGTAGAGCTTGCGATGACCTACGGCAAGCCGACCATGGAAGAGGTGGGGCGCAAGCTGGCCAGTCGTGGGGCAGATCGCATCCTGGTGCTGCCGCTCTATCCGCAGTTCTCGCGGACCACGACTGCCGCAGTGTTCGATCGCCTTGCGCGCGCGCTCAAGCCGTGTCCGCACCTGCCGGAACTGCGCTTCGTGCGTGACTACCATGATCATCCCGACTACATCGCCGCGCTGGCCGCCAGTGTCCGTGAACACTGGGAAAAGGCAGGGCATCGCGGCAAGCGTCTGTTGATGAGCTATCACGGCATCCCCAAGCGCTATGCGACGGCGGGCGACCCCTACCCACGCCAGTGCGAGCGCACCAGCCAGCTGCTGGCCGAGGCGTTGGGGCTTGGGGACGATGAGTGGGCGATGACCTACCAGTCACGCTTCGGCAAGGCCGAGTGGCTCAAGCCGTATACCGATGAGACGCTCAAGGCCTGGGGGGCTGAAGGTCTGGAAAGCGTCGACGTCATCTCGCCGGCCTTCGCGGCCGACTGTCTCGAGACGCTGGAGGAGCTGGAAGAGGAAAACCGCGGCTACTTCACCGAGTCCGGCGGGGGCGAGTTCCGCTACATTCCGGCGCTCAATGACCGTCATGAGCATATCGATCTGCTAGAGGCACTGTGCCGCCAGCATGCTCAGGGCTGGTGACGAGCAGGGCAGGCATGAGGCCCGCCTGAATGATCTGAGCACCGCAGTCCGAGTGACAGATACGCAGTGAAACGCTGGAAAGACAGCGCCCCCACCAGTCTCCTGGTGGGGGCGCTTTGCGTTGGTCTGCCGTCTCGCCTCGCGAGAGGAGTGGAGCCGACCGGGGGCAGGTCAGAGCGTCAGGCGAACACGAGCGCTCAGGGCAGGCGCGATTCCGAGGCCTCGGCATTTGCCTCATCCGGTTCGTCTGATACCTCCAGACGTTCCGGCACGTTGCGGGTACGGATGTCCGCCACCAGCTTCTGATGCAGCGCGGCCTTGGACAGCAGGTGTGCGGTCACCGGGGCGGTGATGAACAGGAAGATGGTGATCAGCATCTCCTGGAAGCTGAAGTGACCGGTAGTGGCGCGGAAATAGATCATCGACGCCATCAGTACGCAGCCGACCCCCAGGGTGGTGGTCTTGCTGGGGCCGTGCAGACGCATGTAGAAGTCCTTGAGGTGCGTCAGCCCCAGCGACCCGATGAAGGCGAACAGGCCGCCGGCGATCAGGAAGAAGGCGATCACGCCTTCCAGGACAGGATAGAACCAGGTGGGCATGGAGACTCTCCGCTCAGGTCATTCGATGATGTCGCCGCGCAGCAGATACTTGCAGACTGCCACGGTGCTGACGAAGCCCAGCATGGCGATCAGCAGCGCCGCCTCGAAGTAGGCCTTGCTGTTGAGCTGGATGCTGAACAGCACGATCAGCGCGATGGAGTTCACGTACATGGTGTCCACGGCAAGGATGCGGTCCGGCAGGTCCGGGCCGATGGCCAGCCGGAAGACGTTGAGCATCAGGGACGCCGCGAACAGCGCGATGCTGATCCACAGGGCGATGTCTAGCATTCGTAGATCTCCTTCAGCGGGCGCTCGTAGCGCTGGCGGATCTCGTCGATCAATGCCTGTTCATCCTCGACATCCAGTGCATGGATGATCAGATGGCGACCATCCAGCGTGAGATAGGCAGAGACCGTCCCCGGTGTCAGCGTGATGGTGCTCGACAGCAGGGTGATCGGGAACTTCTGCTCGAGCTCCAGCGGATAGCGCACGAAGGCCGGGCGGAATTTCGCACGCGGATTCAGGATGAGTCGCGAGACCTGCAGGTTGGCGATGATGATGTCCAGGATGACGCGCAGCAGGTAGCCGATCAGTCGCCACGGTTTCTGGAGGTCCGGCTGCGGCTCCCAGAAACGATAGGTCAGTGCCGGGATGGCGATGGCCAGCACCGCGCCGAGCAATATCTGCCCGGGCGAGACGCTGTTCTGCAGCATCAGCCACACGACCAGCAGCAGGGTCGAGAGCATCGGGGTGGGCAGAACGCGAGAACGAGACTTGATCATTGATCGTCTCCCTTGAGCGGCAGAGCGGTTTCCGGTGCGGCGTCCTTGCCCAGAAGGGCATCGAGATAGGGTGCCGGGTCCGACAGTTGCTGTGCGGTGGCCTTGGTCCACTGCGAGACGGGACCGGCGAAGACGACCAGTGCCAGTGCGGCGGAGATCAGGCCGCAGGTCGCGATGCCGCGCGCGACACCGAGTCGTTCACCGCTGGGTTCACTGTTGCCGGTGCGCCAGAACACGCTGGAACCGGCACGCGAACAGGCCACGATCGAGCACAGCCCGGCCAGCAGCAGCACTGGCCACAGCCATACCTGCTGCTCCAGTGAGGCGGATGACAGGATCAGCGCCTTGCCGATGGCGCCCGAGAAGGGCGGCAGGCCCGCCGCGGCCGCCGTGCCGATCAGGAACAGTCCGCCCAGCAGGCCCGCCTGCAGCAGTGGCCGTGAGCGCACGATACGGGCACCGGCCTTGCCACGCTGGCCTGCCATCACATCCACCAGCAGGAAGAGGCCGCCGGTGACCAGGGTGGAGTGGATCAGGTAGAACAGCAGGGCGCTGTCCGCCGCGATGCTGTTCATGCCCAGCGCCGTCAGCAGCGTACCGACCGAGATCATCACCAGATAGGCCACCAGAGTGCGCAGGTCACGTGCCGAGAGCACGCCGAGCATCGACACGACCAGCGTGGCGAGCCCTGCCCACCACAGCCAGTCGCGACCGAGGTCTGCCAGGGTGCCGGCGTTGTCGGTGAAGATCAGCGAGTAGACGCGCAGGATGGAATAGATGCCGACCTTGGTCATGATCGCGAACAGCGCCGCCACCGGCGCCGAGGCCGCGGCGTAGGCGCGGGGCAGCCAGAAATACAGCGGCAGCATCGCGGCCTTGAGGCCGAATACCACCAGCAGCAGCAGACCGCCGGCTTCCATCAGGCCGGCACGCCCCGGGTCCAGCGTGGTGACGATGACGGCCATGTCGGCCATGTTCAGCGTACCGGTCACGCCGTAGAGGATGCCCAGCGCGATCAGGAAGAACGCCGACCCCATCAGGTTCAGCACCACGTAATGCAGGGCCGACAGCGTGCGTGCCTTGCTGCCGCCGTGCAGCAGCAGAGCGTAGGAGGCGATCAGCAGGACCTCGAAGAACACGAACAGGTTGAAGAGGTCACCGGTCAGGAAGGCACCGTTGATCCCCATCAGCTGCAGCAGGAACAGGCCATGGAAGTTGGAGCCTGTCTCATCGATGCCCGCCGTGGCATACAGGCAGGCCAGCAGGCCCAGTACCGAGCTGAGCAGCACCATGGTCGCCGACAGGCGATCCAGCACCAGCACGATCCCGAAGGGAGGCTGCCAGTCGCCCAGCGCGTAGTAGCGAATGGTGTCGTCGTTGGCCTGAACGACCAGCGCGATGGCGATGGCCACCATGATGGCCTGGGTGATCAGGCTGATGCTGCGGCGCAGTACCGGCGATGAGCCGCGACTCAGCAGCAGGCAGGCGCCCACCAGCAGCGGCAGGACGATCGGAAGGACAATCAGGTGTTGCAGCATCACTTGCCATCCTCTTTCGAGTCGTCCAGACGGTTGCCGTTGACGTGGTCACTGCCCAGGTCACCGCGCGCGCGCATGGCGAGGATGACCACGAAGGCCGTCATGGCGAAGCCGATCACGATGGCGGTCAGCACCAGTGCCTGGGGCAGCGGGTCCGCCGTGGGCGAGCCTGAGCCGACCACGGCGGGGGTGCCGTGCATGGCAAGTCCCCCCATGGAGAACAGGAACAGGTTGACCGCGTAGGACAATAGCGTCAGTCCGACCACGACAGGGAAGGTGCGCCCGCGCAGGGTCAGGTAGACACCGCAGGCGGCCAGCAGGCCGGTGGTAGTGGCGTAGAGGGCTTCCATCAGCTCTTCTCCTTGGTCGGACGGTGCGGTGTCGTCAGCTTGCCGAGGTTGGCGAGAATCATCAGGGTCGCGCCGACCACGGTCAGATAGACCCCGAGGTCGAACAGCAGCGCGGTGGCCAGCTCTATCTCACCGATCACGGGAATCGTGAAGTGGCCGAACGATGACGTCAGGAACGGATAGCCGAAGACCCAGCTGCCCGCGCCCGTCAGGCCGGCGATCAACACCCCGGCCGCCGCGACCGGCTGGTAGGGGAAGCGCAGCCAGCGCTGTGTCCAGTCCACGCCGCGCGCGATGTAGAGCAGGATGATGGCCACGGCGGTCACCAGACCGGCGATGAAACCGCCACCGGGTTCGTTGTGGCCGCGCAGGAAGATGTAGACCGAGACCAGCAGCGCCAGTGGCAGCAGGGTCTGGGACACGGTGGCCAGAATCATCGGGTGGCGGTCCGGCGACCAGTTGCGGCCATCCAGGTCAGTGGACGGCATGAACAGGCGCAGGCGGTTGAGCAGCTTGAAGATCGCCAGTCCGGCAATCCCGAGTACGGTGATCTCGCCCAGCGTATCGAAGCCACGGAAGTCGACAAGAATCACGTTGACCACGTTGTGGCCCCCACCGCCGGAGACCGCATTGGCCATGAAGAAGTCGGAGATCGATTCGACCGGGCGGGTCAGGATGGCGAAGTTGAGGCTTGCGACCACCACGCCGAAGGCGCTGGCGAGCAGGACGTCACGCATGATGCGTCGCGCGCTGGATTCCTTGGGTGTGCGCTGTGGCAGGAAGAACAGTGCCAGCATCAGCAGGATCATCGTCACCACCTCCACCGCCAGCTGGGTCAGCGCCAGGTCCGGGGCGGCAAAGCGTGCAAACGCCAGCGAGGTCATCAGGCCGACCACTGACAGCATCAGCAGGGAGATCAGGCGCTTGCGGTGAGTGATCGCGGTGCCCAGGCCGGCCAGGCCGGTGATCACGGCACCCGTCAGCAGCATGCCATCGAAGGGCTGCTGCTCAAGCTCTCCGCCCAGGCGCGGCACGGCCAGCAGGCCGATGCCGACGAAGACCAGCGCGGTCAGCAGCAGCCACAGCATGTAGCGCTGCAGCGAACCGTTCTCGAAGCTGTCCATGAAGCGCTCGGACAGTTTCACGACTCGCTGGACGTTGGCCTCGAAGACCAGCAGGGCGTTGCGCGCCCGGAACTGGCGCTGGAAGGCGTACAGATGATGGCGCAGGGCGTAGACGGCGACACCGCCGCCCAGCGCGATGACGCTCATCAGCAGCGGCAGGTTGAAGCCGTGCCAGATGGCGAGACTGAAGTCCGGCACCGGCGCTGCCAGTACGCTGGCGGAGGCGCTCACCAGCAGGTCCTTGATCACCAGTGACGGCAGGATGCCCACCAGCAGGCAGATCAGCACCAGCACCTCGATGGGCAGCTTCATGTAGCGCGGCGGCTCATGCGGGGTCTTGGGCAGGTCCTTCGGCTCGCCATTGAAGAAGACGTCGTGGATGAAGCGCAGCGAGTAGGCCACCGACAGGATGCCACCGAGGGTCGCCAGCGCCGGAATCAGCCAGGAAAGACCGCCCAGCAGCTGGGCATCGAGGCTCTCGGCAAAGAACATTTCCTTTGACAGGAAGCCGTTGAGCAGCGGCACGCCGGCCATCGAGGCCGAGGCGACCATCGCCAGCACCGTGGTATGCGGCATGTAACGGTACAGGCCGTTGAGCTTGCGGATGTCACGCGTGCCACATTCGTGGTCGACGATGCCGGCTGCCATGAACAGCGAGGCCTTGAAGGTCGCGTGATTGATGATATGCAGCAGGCCCGCGACGGCGGCCATCTGGCTGTTGAAGCCGAACAGCAGCGTGATCAGACCCAGATGACTGATGGTCGAGAAGGCCAGCACGCCCTTGAGGTCCTGCTTCATCAAGGCGAACCAGGCGCCATATAGCAGGGTGGCAAGGCCCGTGAGGCTGACGATGTAGAACCAGAGATCAGTCCCCGAGAGCACCGGGTGCATGCGCGCCAGCAGAAAGACCCCGGCCTTGACCATGGTGGCGGAGTGCAGGAAGGCGGACACCGGTGTCGGCGCCGACATCGCGTGGGGCAGCCAGAACTGGAACGGGAACTGCGCGGACTTGGTGAAGGCGCCCAGCAGCACCAGTACCAGTGCGACAGGATACAGCTCGTGGGAGCGGATCTGGTCTGCCGCCGCGAGGACGTCATCGAACTGGTAGCTGCCGACGATATGACCGATGACCAGGATACCGGCCAGCAGCGCCAGCCCGCCCGCACCGGTGACGGTCAGCGCCATGCGGGCGCCCTTGCGCGCCTCGCTCAGCTGATACCAGTAACCGATCAGCAGGAAGGAGCTGAGACTGGTCAGCTCCCAGAACACCCACATCAACAGCAGATTGTCCGCCATGACGATGCCGAGCATCGCGGTCATGAACAGCATCAGGAAGCTGTAGAGGCGTGCCAGCGAGTCCTCGCTCGACAGGTAGTAGCGAGAATAGAGGATGATCAGCAGTCCGATACCGAGAATCAGCAGGACGAACAGAGCTGACAGGCCATCGAAGCGTAGCGCCAGATCCAGTCCCAGTTCGGTGATCCACGGCAGGTGGAACTGGGCTATCTGGCCGGCGAAGACATCGCCGAGATGGAAGACGGCGATACCAAGTGCCAGGGCAGGGGCAACCGCCGTCAGCCAGGCAAGGCGGCCGCGGGGCAGGTCTCTGGCCATCAACGGCACCAGGGCACCGAGCAATGGCAGTAGCACGATCAACAGCAGGGTCATGGAAGACTCGCTCCAGTCGTTGTAGGGCGTTGTCCCTCTGTCGTCAGCGGAGCGGACACGGGCTCAGGGCCAGGCCACCAGCTTCGAGGTCGGGACGCGGATTTCGGCCACTGGGTGCCGATAGGATAGGCGAGCGCATTGCAGGCTGCCGAGGTTGCCACCTCTGGATCACGCTTCCGTGTCAGGTCGACGCCTGCTCGGGAGGTGCGTGCCGCCATCAAGTGGCGGGAATGGGTGGCAGTGGCAGCCGATGGCGGCTCAGAGGTTCAGGCGCCCGGCAAGGACGCAGGTACCTCGGGATGAGACGTCACCGCCGCGGGCGGATCGGTCAGAAAGGGGAGGCGCACGGCACGAGGTGCCAGCATCCAGGTGGGGATGAGGTCCGCAGCGCGCCCCCGGCTGCCCGCGATGGGCAGACGGCGAAGATGCCGGGTTGGTGCGGTCATGTCATGTCTTGCGAGCATGGCCGTATTCCTCCTGAAGCCCCTGGATGACAAGTGTGTTTGCGGGTAGAGACACTTGCGCGATCTTGTTGAAAACATTGGTGGATCGTGACCTAACCTCTCGAATGTATCACGCACTTGCACCCCTCGCCAGCGCACGGGCGGCAGGTCGGATGAGGTCCCTGATCGGACAGCGTGTTGTACAGAGCGGGCTGTTTATTGTACAAATATTATACGCCGATAACGCTTTGGAGCTCGCATGCGAGAGGCCATCAGCACGAATTCGGGCGGCCCACCGGAGACGTCACTTGTCTGGCTGCGTCATGACCTGCGTCTGGAAGACAATCCGGTATTCGCGCTGCCCAGTGTCCGTCGCCCCTATCAACTTCTGGTCATGTACGTGCTGGACCAGCGCTGGTTGATGCCTGTCGAGGGTCTGCCTCGCTTGGGACCTGCCCGCCTTCGCCTCCTCTGGCAGAGCCTGATGAACCTGCGTGGCATGTTGTTGCGCCGCGGCAGTGATCTGCTGGTGCGAGTGGGGGATCCCGTCAGCGAGGTGCTGGCCCAGGTCCGCCAGCATGACGTGGACTGCCTGGAAGTCAGCCATTCCCGCACCCCGGATGATGCCGGCAATCTTCAGCGTCTTGCCGCGCAACTTCCTGCCAGTACCCGGCTGCATTGCCACCCTCGTGAAGGGCTCGTGCTGGAGCCGCTGGACGAGCGGGATGCGACGCAGGAGCCCGCGGCCCTGTGGACGCCTCCGCAGGTGATGGAAAGCCCGGCCCATGGTGCGAAGGCGATGTCTCTCGCCGCCCCGGAATTGCCCGCTTCCTCGCGGCTCTCGCCAGCGCTGGCGTCACGCGGGGCGATGTCTCTGCGTCTCGATGATGCCCAGTGGTGGACGCGTCATGCCTCGCGCAATCCCTTGCAGGGGCTGCCGTGTTCCTTGCCGCCATGGCCGGAATCGGCATCACGCGGTTTCCCGCCGCTGGAGGCAGTGTGCGCCACGGCCAGCGCCTGGCAACCGGTGGGGGAGATCGCCACGCTTCAAGGCGGAGAGGAGCCGGCGCGCGAGCAGCTGTCTTCCCTCGTCTGGTCGCGTCCGGAATCAGAGGATGCCGAGGTGCAGGCTGCCTGGCGCCTGTCCGCCTGGTTGGCGCAGGGCTGCATCAGTCCGCGGCGCATCCTGCAGGCACTGGCGGAACATCGACGGGAAATGGGGGAGTCTCTCGCGGCGCATCAGCTGATGGCCGTGCTGCTCCAGCGCGAGTACTGGCAGCGGGTCCTGCAAGCGCAGCCCGAGGAATCGCTGATGGGCTGGTATGGCGAGGCGCTTGAGAAGGAGGCGGCCTGCGATGTGGCATTCCAGCGCTGGCGCGAAGGGCGCACGGGCGACGTACGGGTGGACCGGGCCATGCACAGGCTGACTCGGGAAGGCTGGCTGCCGTGGGATGAGCGCCAGCATCTGGCCCGTGCATGGCTTGCCGCCGGGGGAGACTGGCGACTCGGGGCGCGCTGGTTCGAGCACTGTCTGCTGGATTTCGATGCCGCCGTCCACTGGGGGGAGTGGCGGCATCTGGCGGGTCAGCCGGTGTGAGGTCTCAGCCCAGTCGCGCCAGCAGCGCCGTGACCGCCGTCTCGACGCGCAGGATGCGCTCGCCGAGGTGCACGCCCTCGAAGCCGGCCTTCATGAACTGCTCCACCTCATAGTCCACGAATCCACCCTCCGGGCCGATGGCCAGGATCACCGGCTCACTCACCGCGCGCGGGCACTCCTGCGGCATGCCCGGGTGCGCGATGATGCCGCGCGGCTTCACGGCGCTCTCCGGGGCCATCAGGCCCGGCAGTCTGTCCTCCACGAATGGCTTGAACAATGTCTCCTGCGTGACCATCGGCATGATGGTGTCGCGCGCCTGCTCCAGTCCCAGCACCAGATGCTGGTGAATCTTTTCCTCTTTCAGCTCCGGCGACTGCCAGTAGCTCTTCTCCACGCGCCGTGTATGCAGCAGGGTGATGTGCTTCACGCCCAGCGCCGTGACGTGTTCCAGCGAGCGCGCCAGCATGCGCGGGCGTGGCAGCGCCAGCAGCAGATGGACATCGAGTGGTGCCGGCGGCTGACGCTCCAGACGCAGACTGAATTCGGCCACCTCGGTGTCCAGCCGCTCCAGGCGTCCACGACCGATCAGCCCGCCCTCGATTCCCAGGGTCATCTCGTCACCGACAGCGGCACGATGCACCTCGCGCAGATGGCGCAGTCTGCGCGGGTCCGTCACGCGTGCATGGTCGGAGGCGAGCAGGTCATCAGCGCCGAGCAGGATAAGGTTCATGGCGATACCGTAGACAGACAGGAGGAAAAGAGGCGGCATTCTAGCATGGACGCCAGATGGCTCGGCTCCGGCGAAATGACAGCGAAGGGGGCGATTGCCCGGGGCGTGGCGGGAGTGGATCAGGCGCGTGGAAGCGGCTTTCCTTGCAGTGCCCCCCCTTGAGTGCACAATGAAGAAAAATCGACAGGAGCTTGATCCGTGAGAGTCATCCGCAAATACGCCAATCGGCGTCTCTACGATACCGAGCAGAGCCGTTATGTGACCCTCGAGGACCTGCGCAGCCTGGTGCTGGCGGAAGAGGTCTTCAAGGTCGAGGACGCCAAGAGCGGCGAGGACCTCACGCGTACCATCCTGCTGACCATCATCATCGAGCAGGAGCAGGGCGATGGTGAGGCCGAAGTCTTCTCCAACGAGCTGCTGGAGCAGTTCATCCGCATCTATGCGATGGCCAAGCCATTGCCGCTGGCGGGGTATCTGGAGCAGGGCACGCGGCTGATGATGGAGCAACAGCAGCGCATGCAGGAGCAATGGTCCCAGGCCATGCGCCACTCGCCCATGGAGATGATGCGCGAAGTCGCCGAAGAGAATCTGCGCTTCTGGCAGCAGGCCATGGGGGGCGGCATCAACCGGGGCCGGACGAGCTCACGCTCTGCCGATGATGCCCCGGAGGGCGGGACGAACGACGACGGCGAGGCTCACGACCCCGAGGGCACACGCTGAGTGATGCCTGGTCGGCCGGCATGAAAATCACATGAAATCGCGTTGATGTGAAAAGGGGCGTCCCGAGGGGAGCCCCTTTCTGCCATAATGCGCAGCCTGACATTTCCTCGGTCGCCCGTGTCTTGCGGGCAGCCTTGATCCTCACTGGCTCATGAAGGTTGAAAAGATGAAGGTCCTGATCATCGGCGGCGGTGGCCGCGAACATGCGCTGGCCTGGAAAGCCGCCCAGTCCTCCCGTGTCGAGGAGGTCTTCGTGGCCCCCGGCAATGCGGGCACGGCGCGCGAGTCCAAGCTGACCAATCTGGCGATTGCCGCTGACGATCTCGATGCTCTGGTCGCCTTCGCGCGGGACAACGCCATCGAGCTGACCATCGTCGGCCCGGAAGCGCCGCTGGTGATCGGCGTGGTCGATCGCTTCCGCGAGGCGGGGCTCAAGTGCTTCGGTCCGACGGCCGGCGCTGCCCAGCTGGAAGGCTCCAAGGCCTTCACCAAGGACTTCCTGGCGCGTCATGCCATCCCGACCGGCGATTACGCCACCTTCGCCGAGGTCGATGCGGCGCTTGAGTACCTGGCCGCCCACCCGGCACCGATCGTCATCAAGGCCGATGGCCTGGCGGCGGGCAAGGGAGTGGTGGTCGCGATGACCGACGAGGAAGCTCGCGCCGCCGTGCGTGACATGCTCGAGGACAACGCCTTCGGTGATGCCGGTGCACGCGTGGTGATCGAGGAGTTCCTCGACGGCGAGGAAGCCAGCTTCATCGTGATGGTCGATGGCGAGAACGTGCTGCCGATGGCCACCAGTCAGGACCACAAGCGGGTCGGTGAAGGCGATACCGGCCCCAACACCGGTGGCATGGGGGCCTATTCTCCGGCACCGGTGGTCACCGCCGATGTGCACCAGCGCGTGATGGACGAGATCATCCTGCCCACCGTGCGTGGCATGGCGGCAGAGGGACATCCCTACACCGGCTTCCTGTACGCCGGCCTGATGATCGATGCCCAGGGCGCGCCGAAGATCATCGAATACAATTGCCGCTTCGGTGATCCGGAGACCCAGCCGATCATGGTACGTCTGAAGTCCGACCTGGTGGCGCTGTGTCTGGCCGCCGAAGACGGGCGCCTCGATACCCAGACCTGCGAGTGGGATTCCCGCGCGGCGGTCGGCGTGGTGCTGGCGGCAGGCGGCTATCCGGCCAGCTACCGCAAGGGCGATGTCATCACCGGGTTCGATGCTGCCGAGGCGACCGGTTGCAAGGTCTTCCACGCCGGCACCGCCGAAAAGGACGGGCAGGTGGTCACCAGTGGCGGTCGCGTGCTGTGCGTCACCGCGCTGGGCGACAGCGTGGCCGCTGCCACCGAGCGTGCCTACGAGGGTGTGGACGCCATCGACTGGCAGGACGTGCTGGTGCGACGTGACATCGCCTGGCGTGCCATCGCCCGTGAGCGTGGCGACGCCTGAGCCTGTCCGGCATCAGCGCATTGTCTGCAAGACCCGGCTTCTGGCCGGGTCTTGTCGTTATCGCACCGTGATTCTCGCGTCGGCCATTCTACGACCATCGTGTCGAGAGTCTGGTCATGTCGGTGTCGGCCGTGCGATAACCTTCATCATCACTTGTTCACGCATGAACGGCGGCCCATGGGTCTCCCCGGCCTTGAGCATGGCATCGGGGAAGCATGGCGACTCCGCCGTCATCGTCCATTTCCGTCTCGCCGACGAGGAGTCCTCATGGAGCGTATTCGGCTCGAGTTCCCAGAGCAGCGCCTGGTGCATCGTCATGCGATGACGATTCGTGTCAGCGATATCAATTATGGCCAGCATCTCGGTCACGATAGCGTGGTCAGCCTGGCGCACGAGGCACGTGGCCAGGCCTGGCAGGCACTCGGCTTCCCGGAATGGGATGTCGATGGCCTCATGAGCATCGTCTCCGATCTGGCCGTGCAGTATCAGGGGGAAGGCAAGCTGGGCGATGCGCTGGTGGTGGAGACCGCCATGGACCCCGTGTCCGGCAAGGGACTGGGTGTCCATCATCGTCTGGTGCGGGTCGGTGACGGCAGTGTGCTGGCCACCGTCAGGGTCGGGCTGGTGTTTGCCGGCCCCGACGGACTGGCCGTGCCGAGTGCACGTGTCAGTGACGAGATCGAGCGTACGGTCGCGGCGCTGGCCTGCGAGGTGGCGCGCTGATGTCGCGGGAGTATCCGATCATCGCCGTGACGGGCTCCTCCGGTGCGGGGACGACCACGGTCATGCGGACCTTCGAGCGCATGTTCTCGCGTGAGTCGATCCATGCCGCCTATGTGGATGGCGATGCCTTTCACCGCTATACCCGCGATGAACTGGTACGCATGTTCCAGGAGGCGCCGGAGCGCAAGCGCGAGCTGTCACACTTCGCGGTCGAGGCCAACCAGCTTGATCGACTGGAAGCGCTGTTTCTGGAGTATGGCGAGCAGGGCTCCGGCACGCATCGCCACTATATCCATGCCGAAGACAAGCGCATGATCGAGGCGGGCTACAAGGTCGGGACCTTCACCGAATGGCAGTCGCTGCCGGATTGCACGGACCTGCTGTTCTACGAGGGCCTGCATGGCGGGCTGGTGACGCCCGAGCATGACATCGCGCGTCATGTGGATCTGCTGATCGGCGTGGCACCGACCATGAACCTCGAGTGGATCCAGAAGATCGACCGGGACACCAAGCTGCGCGGGCACTCCCAGGAAGCGGTGGTCGATACCATCCTGAGCCGCATGGATGACTACGTCCGCTATATCCAGCCGCAGTTCTCGCGTACCCATATCAACTTCCAGCGCGTACCGACGGTGGATACCTCCAACCCCTTCGAGCCGCAGGACATTCCCACCGATGCCGAGTCGATGGTCGTCGTGCACTTCCGTGATCCCGGCAGCGTCGATTTCCCCTATCTGCTGGCGATGATCCAGGGCTCCTTCATGTCGCGCCCGCACACGCTGGTGGTGCCGGGTGCCCTGATGGCGCTGGCCATCGAGTTGATCATCACGCCGTTGGTCAGGAGTCTTCTGGCCCAGCGCCGCTTCCGCTGAGACGTGAGGTCGGCGAGAGCAGGACGCGTCACCGGCCCTTGAGACGCGGCAGGATGCGTTTCTTCCACAGGCGCAATACCTGATTCAGGCGACCGCTGCGCATCAGCAGGCGAGCCTCGCGTGGCCGCAGCGGCAGCCCCAGCGTACGTTGCTTGAGCTTGAGGGAGTGGCGCAGGTCGAAGCGACGCATCATGCGCATCACACCGGCCGTGCCCGGCAGTCGCGGCAGCCGCACCGCCGAGGTGAAATCGATCAGTACCGGTATGCCATCGCGCAGTATGACGTTGGAGCCGCGGATGTCGTTGTGCGCCATGCGGCGCTGATGCAGCTGCTGCACGACGAGAATCAGCTGCTGGCAGAGTCCTGGATGCGCCGCGGGATCCAGCTGTGCATCGCTCAGCAGAGGGCCGGGAATGTATTCCATGGCCAGTGCCAGTGGGGAGACGCGTGCAATGGCGCGCGGTGCATGCGTCCAGCCGGCCAGGCGGCTCAGCATCTTCAGTTCTCGACGGACCAGCCAGCGCGCGACCAGTGCCGCCGGGGTGCCGGCATAACGACGGTAGTCCTTGCATACCACCGTCTGGCCATCGAGGTGCGTGAGATAGACTTCCGCCTTGAGAAAGCCCTTGGCGCGCTGCAGAAAGTCCTCTGCCGCCGGTTCGCGTGACAGCGTCCCGGCAGTGTCCGCGTCAGGCGTGGCCACTGATGCCTTGGGTGTCACTGTACCTGTGGTGGCCCTGCCGGAGGCGTCCAGCTCGTGAGTCGCCTTGTGCAGGGAGGGGATCAAGGAGGTTTGCAGGCGCATGACGGCAGGCTTCTTGTTAGCGAGGTAACAATGATTATCCTATCATTTAGCGAGTCCGCCCACCGTCGTGAGTGAATCATTCTGTTGCCCATCCAGCGACACTCGTCTCATGCGCAGGCGCCTGTCGGTATCGGGGACGTCTCGGTGATCATTGTCTCGGGGCTTGGCCCATTGCGGTGCTGACGCTACGCTTGCACCTTGCGCTGCCGTTGGCGGCGACGTCATTGTCGAGGGAGAAGGTGTCATGGACTGTCTGTTCTGCAAGATCATCAATCGCGAGATTCCCGCCGATATCGTCTATGAGGATGAGGAGGTGCTGGCCTTCAATGACATCAACCCTCAGGCGCCGACCCATGTACTGATCATTCCCAAGCAGCACATCGCCACGCTCAATGATATCGAGGAAAGCCAGCTGGCCACGGTGGGACGCCTGCAGTACACCGCCGCCAGACTGGCGAAGGAATACGGCTTCGCCGACGATGGCTACCGTGTGGTGATGAACTGCAATGAAGATGGCGGCCAGACGGTCTATCATATTCATATGCACCTGATGGGTGGTCGCCGCTTCGCCTGGCCGGCTGGCTGAGCCGGCGTAGAGCAGGCGCCTGTACCGGCGGTTCGCGGGCAGGTAGCGGCTAGCGATATACAAGCGTGCGGCACACGGGCGCATACCGGGCATGACGTGAAAGCGTCATGCCCGGTCTTGTTCTGCAGGCTGCAGGCAGGAGATGTCGGAGCGATGCGAGACTCAGACGTGCCGACGACGACAGCGTCACTCTGCCCCTTACCGTGAGTGGGGGCCTTGCGTAAGATGGTGGCATTGCTCACGCCGTGCAGGAGTTCTTACATGACGCACCCCACCGCCAGTCAGGCACAACGTCACCACAGTCGCGCCGACCAGTTGATCCATCAGTTCGATACCGTTCTGCGCACGCTGGTCCCTCATGCGGCTCAGCCGTCACGACCTACCCCGGCAGGCGATATCGTGGACAGCGAGATCAGTGATGCGGAGCGTCAGCATGCTGCCGGTCTGATGCGCATCAATCACACCGGTGAAGTCTGCGCCCAGGCGCTGTACCAGGGCCAGGGGTTCACGGCGCGTCTGCCGGAAACGCGCAGCCAGATGGAGCTTGCCGCTCAGGAGGAGATCGACCATCTCGCCTGGTGCGATGCACGTCTCGTCGAGCTGGATGCCAATACCAGCCTGCTCAATCCACTGTTCTACATGACGAGCTTTGCGCTCGGGGCAGCGGCCGGCGCCATCAACGACAAGGTCAGCCTCGGGTTCGTGGCCGCGACCGAGGAGCTGGTAGGCGAGCATCTGTCGAAGCACCAGCAGACACTGCCCGAGGGCGATCAGCGTTCACGCGCGGTGCTGCGGCAGATGGAGATCGATGAAGCGCATCATGAGCAATGGGCGCTGGAGGCCGGAGGACATCGCTTCCCGGGGCCGCTGAAGAGCGCCATGCGGCTGATGTCCAAGGTGATGACCGCCAGCGTCTATCGCGTGTGAGGGTCAGGCACCTGAGCTTGCCTGTGTAGCGTCAGGCCGCTGAAACGAAGAAGGCCGCCCCGTGGGGCGGCCTTCTTGCGTCGTGTGACCCTGAATCGGTCATCGGTCATCGGTGTCGGGGCTTATTCCTTGACCTGGTACTCACCATCCAGCGTCGCGGTACTGCTGCCGTCTTCGCGTGTCGCATCCCGCGAATAGTTCTGGCGGCCGTTGGCCTTGTCCTGGGCTTCCTGCATGCGCTGTTGCATCTCGCTCATGCGCTTCTTCATGCGCCGGCGGATGAAGGGCAGCATGATGATGCCCAGTACCATCATGATCAGTGCCGCGAACAGGCTGAAGATCATGACGACACCGCCGATCAGCCAGGCAGCGACCAGCTTGAGGCCGGACAGGCCTTGAGAAGGACGCTGGTTGCCGGCGTTGGCCTGCCATTGGCGAGCCTGGTTCCAGAGAGTGTTGTGCTGTTGGCCTTGCATGTTGATTCTCCGCAATGGTTGCCGGGCCGATGGGCCGGGCAGGGAAGACCCGATGTGTGAAGGTGGATGGTCGGGGGTATCGGGTCTGGAAAGTGGGGTGTCTCTTTTGGCTGTCAGCGCCTGAAGCACCTGAGCCAGGGCGGTACTGCAGATCCCTGCGAGATTCGTCATGCCTTTGGCTGCCTCATGATCTCAGCATCGAGGTTGGCAGCGTTGTCGTCAAGGCGATTGTCGTGTCCGCAGGGGCGCGGTGGAGGCCGTCAGGTCCGAGCGTCATCCGCCCGGCATCGTGCTGGCGAGGGTGGGCAGGCTCAAGGACAGGGTCTGCTGTCGGCCTTGCCCGTCCAGTCCGACGATTCGGATGGCATGCGCCTCCACGTCGACACTGCGTATCCTTTCAATGCCGTCGCTGGCGGCAAAATTCAAGGTCTGACGCAGGCTGTTTCTCCCCATTGCCCCTTCCTCCGTCTGGCGGGTCTGGCGGCGTAGTGCCTCATCGATCAGCTCGCCATCCGCGCGATTGATGGACAGTTCCATCTCCCAGCCGTCTCGCCCCCAGCCGGTGAAACGGACCTGATTCGCCACGATGTCCATGCCACTGAATTGACGCATCCCACTGTGGCTGGCTCGCATCATCAGCTGGGTCAGCAGTTCCGGGGCCAGCCCCGTGGACAGAAGGCGAGAGCTTTCGTGATCGCGCTGCGAGTCCGGTGACGCTTGCCCTGACGTGGCATCGCCATTGTCATCGCCCATCCCCGCAGCACGCCTGTCAGGGCTGCCAGAGCTGTCAGGACTGCCAGAGCTATCGGGACTGTGCCCGCTCGCCGTGGCGAGCGCGGCCACCTCGCGACGAGTGTCATCCAGCCCCGTGCCCAGCGTGGAAGCGCTCAGTCGATGCTGGGGAGGGAGATCCTCGATGCCATTGGCATAGGCGGGCACCGAGCCCAGCATCAGGCCGAGAGCGCCCGCTCCCAGTCGCTGGCGAAGGTTCACGATGTAGCGCCCCGCCAGCCGGATGCTGATGGCCCGAGAGCGAGCCTCCTTCACACTGGGAGAGGCAGGAGATGACGGCATGGACGCCTCCTCAAGGCAGTGGAACATGGCCTCACTGTGAGACATGCGACCTTGCATGACACTGAGAGGGGGATTCATCTGAGGTTCATTGCTGCCTGTCAGTCTTTGCGGCATGCGGTCATCCGTGCGCATCCGCTGGCGTCCGCGCTGTTCCAACGCAGGTTTGCTTGCACATTCCATTGCCAGGATGCTTGTCGAGCATCAGCGCCCGTCGCGGCGCACCAGACCCGCCGCAATTCAAGAGGTTTTCCGTCATGCCGACTCCCCGCAAGGCCCAGACAGGCGCCAGCGCATCCCGCGTCAGCCAATGGCGGCAACGCTATGGATGGTTGTGCCTGGGGCTGGGCGGCTTGCTGATCGGTGTCCTGGCCATGCCGCCGCATGCGCTGTGTGACAGTGAGCGCTGGCGTAGCCTGCACGATGAGGTGGCTGCCGGCCGTGTCATTTCACTGTCTGAACTGCTGGACAGTCTCGAGCGTGACTGGCTGGGGCAGGTGGTCGAGGTGGAGCTTGAAGACATCCATGGCGAGTTGATCTACGAGGTCGAGATGCTCGGGCCGCAGGGCCAGATGGCCAAGTTCACCGTACGGGCCGCGGATGGAGAGCTGCGTGAGGTGCGTGGCGTCAATCTGGACGCGATGCGCCGTCATGCTGCCGAGAGCCCGGCAGGCCCGTCGCCATCCCTGAGCGAGCGTCAGCCAACGGGCGGTCTTGAGGGTGCCGAAGACCCCTGAGGACCGTTATGCTTGCAGCAGTGTCCTCGTGTGATGCCGTGACGCGGTATCCGTCACCGGATAGCGACTGCCCAGGAGTGCCCAGAATTCATGAAGATATTGTTGGTGGAAGATGACATGCCGTTGGCCGAAGCGCTGATGGCACGCCTCAGTGAGGCAGATGTGCTGGTCGAGCATGCCGTCAATGGTGCCGATGCCGATTTTCTGGTGCAGACCGAGCGCTATGATGCGGTGGTGCTGGACCTTGGCCTGCCGGATGGTGATGGCACCCGCTGGCTGGCCCAGTGGCGTGAGGCCGGCATCGAAGTCCCGGTGCTGGTGCTGACGGCGCGTGAGCGCTGGTCGGACAAGGCGGCCGGCTTCTCTGCCGGTGCGGATGATTACGTGACCAAGCCCTTCGAGACGGCCGAGGTCATCTTCCGCCTGCGCGCGCTGGTGCGTCGCTCGCGCGGGCATGCCCATCCGGTGCTCAAGCTGGGGGATCTGGCCTGTGATACGCATGGCGGCACCGTCAGCCTGGCGGGGCGCCCCGTGTCACTGACGGCACAGGAGACGCGGTTGCTGATGCACCTGATGCATGCCGTGCCCGGCGTGGTGAGCCGTTCGGAGCTGGTCGAGCATGTCTATGACCGCGACCATGAACCCGACTCGAATGTCATCGATGTCCAGATCAGCCGCCTGCGTCGCAAGCTGGGGGCTGAGCGTATCGAGACGCTGCGCGGTCGCGGTTATCGCCTGCGCGACCCGGATGCCGAATCGGGTGGCGCAGACGGGGCCGGCGCAGCGGGAGCGGACGGCCGCGACGCATGAAGCCATTGTCCGTCGGCCGGCGACTGCTGGGTGGCTCGCTGGTCATCGCCTTGATCGTCATGCCGTTGACCGGTCTGGGGCTGGCGTGGAGCTTTCGGGATGCG
Organism: Cobetia sp. PS-4MA; assembly: GCF_057670765.1. Classification (NCBI taxonomy): domain Bacteria; kingdom Pseudomonadati; phylum Pseudomonadota; class Gammaproteobacteria; order Oceanospirillales; family Halomonadaceae; genus Cobetia; species Cobetia sp. PS-4MA. The sequence goes on from NZ_CM173107.1 coordinate 364,080, forward strand.
GTGACGACGGCCTTTGACCAGCGGCTGCTGTCGCTGTCGAAGGTGTTGATCGCCGCGATCCAGTTCGATCGCGAGAAGGGCCGTCCGGGGCTTACGCGCTCGTTGGGTGATCCGCGTTTCGATCAGGCCTACTCCGGGTGGTATTGGCAGATTTCCGATCGCCACGGCAATGTGCTGACCTCGCGCTCGCTGTGGGATCAACGCCTGCCGATTCGCGATGAGATCAGTGCCGACGGGTTCCTGAGCCGGGATCTCGACGGGCCGCGTCATCAGTCGTTGCGCGCCATCGAGCGTGATATTCGCCTGCCGGGCCGCAGCCAGCCACTGCATGTGATGGTGGCGGCGAGTCGCAGCGAGGTGGACGCCGAGGTCGCGCGTTTCGAGTGGTTGCTGGCGGGAGCGCTTGTCGCGCTGGCGTCGTTGCTGGTGTGTGGCTCCGCCGCGCAGATCAGCTGGGGGTTGGCACCGCTGCGGCGGTTGCGGGCACGCCTCAAGCGGGTCGCGGAGGGGGAGGCGGACAGGCTGGAGGAAACACGCCTGCCACCTGAGCTGACTGAGCTGACGCGCGCGATCAATGCAGTGCTGGAGCGAGATCAACGCCTGATCGAGCGTGGGCGTGCCGCGGCGGGCAATCTGGCGCATGCGCTCAAGACGCCAGTCAGTGTGCTCAAGGCCCAGTCCGAGCGCTTTGATGGCGAGGACCGCGCCCGCATCGATGCCGAATTGCGACGTATCGATGAGGCCGTGCGTCACCATCTGGCGCGGGCGAGTGCCGCGGGCGGTGCGCATCTCAGTGGGCGAGTCAGTCTGCGCGAGGCCGCCGGGCCGGTGTTCGATGGCCTTGGGCGCCTGGCGAGCCGGCGTGCCATCACCCTCAGTCTCGCGCTGGAGGATGATGCCGGTGTGCGCGTCGACCCGCAGGACCTGCAGGAGATGGTCGGCAATCTGCTCGAGAACGCGCTGCAATGGGCGCAGCAGCAGGTACGTGTGACCAGCGAGTCCCGCGATGGCGGTGTGCTGCTGGTCATCGAGGATGATGGCCCGGGCATGAGCGACGAGCAGAGCGCCGCCGCGCTGGGGCGTGGTGCACGTCTCGATGAGGGGCGCTCCGGTTCAGGACTCGGGCTTGCGATCGTGGACGACCTGATGGCGCTGTATGGCGGCGAGCTGAGGCTGGAGCGCTCCGCTCTGGGCGGCCTGGCGGCGCATGTCTGGCTGCCCAGCTCACCGCTGGTGGGGACCAAGCCCACGGCCTGATGGGAAGAGGGGTGTCCTGCAGTCCTTTGATATTAGCCTATTGAAAGATATCAACTCATAGGGCTTGGCTATCATATCGATCCCGAGAGATGATTGGGCGTCACGCCAGCCGCACCGTATTCTAAGGGGGTTCGGCTGGCAGTCGGACGGGCTTCGTTTCTGAGTCTCGTCTGTCGCGCCCTGCGGTGATGACGAACTGGCGCTCCTTCGGGGGCGCTTTTTTTATGCCTGATATCTCCCCTGTTCCGGCAGCGGGATGCGCGCGTGACAGTGACCCCGGGAGAGGGTTGACGGGTGTGCAAGGCGGAGATTGAACGCAGGGAGGCTAACGGTCGTCTTCAGGATCGCATAGGCTGTCAGACAGGAGTCGTGTGAATTCTCAGGCGTCAGGAGGTGGGCATGAAGGACATGACGATGTGCGCTCAGCGTGGGGATCTGGAAGGGCTCAGGGAAGCGCTTGCCGAGCCCGGGGCGCGTGAGCGCCTCAATGATGTCGATTATCGCGGACGCTCGCCGTTGATGGTGGCCGTGCAGGCCAATCAGCCCGAAGCGGTGGCGGTGCTGTTGGCCGCGGGAGCTGACAGCGAGCAGACCGACGCCCTGCATGACACGCCTTTGCTGGCTGCCGCGGCGCTGGGATATGGCAATTGCCTGACCTGCCTGCTTGAGCACGGTGCCTCGGCCACGGTGCTCAATCGTTTCTCCTCCACGGCCCTGATGTCCGCCAGCGAGCGCGGCCATGCGGATATCTGTCGCGTGTTGCTGGAGCAGACGGACGTGCCGCCTGATCATCAGAATCGCCTTGGCTGGACGGCGCTGATCGAAGCCGTATTGCTGGGGGACGGCGGGGATGCCTATCAACAGGTGGTCAAGCAGCTGCTGGACCACGGCGCTGACGTCAATCTCGCGGATGCCGAGGGAGTGACACCTCTGGCGCACGCACGCTGGCGCAAGTTCGAGACCTTGAGTGACATGCTGGAAGCGGCTGGTGGTCGGGAGCAGGGCGTGGCGCATGTCGTGTCGGATGAGACGCTTCAGGCAGCCCGCTCGGCGAGTTCCCGCCAGACATGATGGCCAACCTACGCAGGAGGCAGCGCATGGTATTACCCTGGGGGCTGTTGATCATCGGCGTGGCGCTGCTGTTGCTGGGTGCGCTTCGCTGGCAGTACGCACAATCACTCGCACGGGAAAGCGTCCAGGTGATGGGAGAGGTGATCAGTCATGATCGCGCCCTGAACGTGGAAGGGCGCGGACGCATCCATTTGCCCAAGGGCGGTGAGTTGAGTGAGGACGAGGCCCTGGCGATGGCAGGCTTGCCGCCGGGGGGACGCTTCAATGTCGAGTCGATCCAGTACGCGCCCATCGTGCGTTATCAGGACAGGCGTGGCGGTTGGCATGAATATGTATCACCGCTGGCGGTGCAGACGCCGACGCCTGCGGTCGGCGAGACCGTGGCCGTGAACTATCGACGCAGTGCGCCTCACGAGGCCAGTCTGCCTGGCACGCGCGGCTGGTTGATCGGCGTCCCATTGGCGCTGGGGATCGCGCTGTGTCTGGTGGCGCTGCGTCTGTTGTTGAGAGGGCCGGTAGCATGAATAAGGCCGGTAGCATTAAGAGGGCCGGTGGCATGGAGGGGGACGCATGTTGGCAACCGGCTGTCAGAGGTGAGGGTGAATGAAGGATTCTGAAGGCCAGGGGACAACCCGGCGTTACGGTATCGGCATGCTGGTGCTGTGCTGGGGGCTGATACTTGGCATGCTGGTGTGGTGGTTCCAGGGGCAGCTCGAGGAGCGTACCCGCCCGAATGCCTCGCTGGCCGGTCAGGCATTGTCCCAGGGGGAGCCGCTGACCCTGACGCGCAACCGCTCAGGGCACTTCGTGGCCCCCGGCGAGATCAATGGTGAGCCGGTGACCTTCCTGCTGGATACCGGCGCCACCTATGTCTCGGTGTCCGAATCACTGGCCGAGCGTCTGGCGTTGCCGCGCGGGCGCGATGCCCGCTTCACCACCGCCAATGGGGTGAGCCATGGCGCACTGACCACGCTGGATGTCGTCAGTCTGGCGGGGCTCAACCAGCGCGAGGTGCGCGGGGCCATCGTGCCGGGCATGCATGATGAGGTGGTGCTGCTGGGAATGAGCTTTCTGGGGGAGTTCGATATCAACATGCGGGGGCAGCAGATGACACTCACGCCGGTTGCGGGGCGTGGCGGCTGACGAGACTGCCGGGCAGGAGAGGCCGGCCAGATAGTCAGACTGACAGGTTCTGATGCTCATGCTGTCTTGCCAACGATGGCCTCGCCAACGAAACGCCCCGCTCATGGGAGACCATGAGCGGGGCGTTTCACGTCTGATGCGTCAGCGGAAGATCAGTCCTGCTTGGGCGGCTCGACATGACCACCGAAGCCGAAGCGCATCGCGGACAGCAGACGGTTGGCGTAGGTGTTTTCCTTGCGCGAGCTGAAGCGCGAGAACAGCGCGTTTGCCAGCACCGGCACGGCAACGCCCTGCTCGACGGCGGCATCGACGGTCCAGCGGCCTTCGCCACTGTCGGAGACGGCACCGCTGTAGTGATCCAGGCGCGCATCGCCGGCGAGCGCCTGGGCGGTCAGGTCGAGCAGCCAGGAGGAGACGACGCTGCCACGACGCCAGACTTCCGCGATATCGGCCAGGTTGAGGTCGAAGCGCTGGTCTTCCGGAAGGTCCTCGGAGCCCTTGCTCTGCATCAGCTCGAAGCCTTCGGCGTAGGCCTGCATCAGGCCGTACTCGATACCGTTGTGCACCATCTTCACGTAGTGACCGGCACCGACCGGGCCTGCGTGGATATAGCCACGTTCCGCGCGCTCATCCGGGGCATTGCGACCCTTGGTGCGCTCGAGGTTGCCATAGCCGGGGGCGAGGGTGTCGAACAGCGGCTCGAGATGATCGAACACGGCTTTCTCGGCGCCGATCATCATGCAGTAGCCGCGCTCCAGGCCCCACACGCCACCGGAGGTGCCCACGTCCACGTAGTTCAGACCCTTGTCCTTCAGCGTGGCAGCACGACGGATGTCGTCCTTGTAGAAGGTGTTGCCGCCATCGATGATGGTGTCGCCGGCTTCCATCAGCTCGGCCAGTGCGCTGATGGTCTGCTCGGTGATCTCGCCCGCCGGCAACATGACCCACACGGCACGCGGTGCCTTCAGCTGCTGGACCAGCGCCGCGAGATTGTCGACGTGGGTCGCGCCGTCAGCGACCAGTGACTGGGCAATCGCCTCGTCACGGTCATGGGCGACCACTTCGTGGCCATTGCGCATCAGGCGGCGGGCGATGTTGCCGCCCATGCGGCCGAGTCCGATGATACCGAGTTGCATGTTCGTTCCTTTCACGTGAAGCCGGGGAGAGTCGGGACGGCGCGAAGCCTACCCTGTGCGGGCGCTGGACGCAAAAACGGGCCATATCAATGACATGGCCCGTTGGGGTGCTCAGCGGAGACAGGCGTCAGTCGCGTGCCTGTCTCCGGGAGAGGGAGTGATCAGCGATCAATCCCAGCTCAGGGCACCGCCGACCTGATATTCGGTGACGCGCGTCTCGAAGAAGTTCTTCTCCTTGCGCAGGTCGATGATCTCGGACATCCACGGGAACGGGTTCTTGGCGCCCGGGAACTGCTCCTTGAGGCCCAGCTGCGCGAGGCGACGGTTGCAGATGAAGTGGAGGTATTCCTCCATGATGGCCGCGTTCATGCCCAGTACGCCGCGCGGCATGGTGTCACGCGCGTATTCGATCTCGAGCTGGGTGCCTTCCAGAATCATCTGGGTGACTTCGTCCTGGAATTCGGCGGTCCACAGGTGCGGGTTCTCGACCTTGATCTGGTTGATCACGTCGATGCCGAAGTTCAGGTGCATGGACTCGTCACGCAGGATGTACTGGAACTGCTCGGCGACGCCGGTCATCTTGTTGCGACGACCCATGGACAGGATCTGGGAGAAGCCGCAGTAGAAGAAGATGCCTTCGGTGACGGCGTAGAAGCCGATCAGGTTGCGCAGGAATTCCTGGTCCGCTTCCGGTGTGCCGGTATGGAAGTCGGCACGCGCCAGCGCCTGGGTGTGCTTGAGGCTCCAGGCGGACTTGCGCGCCACGGAGTCCACTTCACGGTACATGTTGAAGACTTCGCCTTCGTCCATGCCCAGGGACTCGATGCAGTACTGGTAGGCGTGGGTGTGGATCGCCTCTTCGAAGGCCTGACGCAGCAGGTACTGGCGGCACTCCGGGTTGGTGATGTTCTTGTAGACGGCCAGCACCAGGTTGTTGGCGACCAGCGAGTCGGCAGTGGAGAAGTAACCCAGCGAGCGCATCACGATCAGACGCTCGTCTTCGGTCAGGCCGTCCTGGCTCTTCCAGAGCGCGATGTCCGCGTTCATGTTCACTTCCTGCGGCATCCAGTGGTTCGCGGAGCCGTCGAGGTACTTCTGCCATGCCCAGTCGTACTTGAAGGGCACCAGCTGGTTGACGTCGGCGCGGGCATTGATCATGCGCTTCTCATCGACCTGAATGCGCTGGGCACCCATTTCCAGTTCTTCCAGACCCTTGGCCACGTCAAGATCGTCCAGCGCCTGCTGGGCGCGGGCGATGCGTTCCGCTTCGCTGACCGCGTAGCCTTCGCTGTTCTCGCTCGCGACGGCAACTTCAGCCGCCGGGGCTTCGGCCTGCGGCGCCGGTTTGGCAGCGGCCGGCTTCTCGGCAGCGGGGGCTTCGTCTTCGTGGAAATCGTCCCAGTTCAACATGTTGCGTTCCTCGTGTTCGTAGTGGTCACGCGGGCAATCAGCGTGACAAGAAGGCGTTGGCGGTGCGTCCTGCGACGCTGGCGCCATCGAGAGGCGTGATCTGCCGAGAGGGAAGGTCAGGCCCGGGCCGTGTTTCGAGATAATGTCAGGAGGCAGTGATTGTTGTGTCGGCACAAGACCGAGCCAGGCTCGGTCTTGAGAAAGTGCCGCAGCCCGCCTGCCGGGGATGTCATCGCAGGCGGGGAGTCAGGCAGGGCCTGACTCGAGTCTTGCGCAATCGCTTACTGACAGGCCTCACAGCCCAGCTCATCGATGTTGCTGGCGGAGGGGGCACGCTGACCGCTCTTGCCTTGCAGGAAGTCTTCGATGCCACGCGGTTCCGGCTTGGCTTCCGGTGCCGGGGTCGGCGCGGGAGCAGGAGCCGGGGTCGGTGCGTTGCCGACGGCGTTGTGCTTGCTGCGATCGACGGTGGACTTCTCCACGGCGGTCGCACCCAGAGCACGGAGATAATAGGTGGTCTTGAGGCCACGGAACCATGCCATGCGGTAGGTCACGTCCAGTTTCTTGCCGGACACGCCCTGGATGTACAGGTTCAGGGACTGCGCCTGGTCGATCCACTTCTGGCGACGCGAGGCGGCTTCGACGATCCACTTCGGCTCGACTTCGAAGGCGTTGGCGTACAGCGCCTTGAGGTCTTCCGGAATGCGCTCGATCGGCTGGACGCTGCCGTCGTAGTACTTGAGGTCGTTGATCATGACCTCGTCCCACAGGCCGCGCGCCTTGAGGTCGTTGACCATGTAGGCGTTGACCACGGTGAACTCGCCAGACAGGTTCGATTTGACGAACAGGTTCTGGTAGGTCGGCTCGATGGACTGCGAGACGCCGCAGATGTTGGAGATCGTCGCGGTCGGCGCGATCGCCATCACGTTGGAGTTGCGCATGCCCTGGGTGCGGACCTTCTCGCGGATGTAGTCCCAGTCCTGAGTCTGGCTTTCGTCCATCTCGATGTAGTCGGCGCCACGCTCGGTCTTGAGCTTCTCGATGGAATCGATCGGCAGGATGCCCTGACTCCACAGAGAGCCGTCGAAGCTCTCGTAACGGCCACGCTCGGCCGCCAGATCACTGGAAGCTTCGATGGCGTGATAGCTGACGAGTTCCATGGATTCGTCGGCGAAGGTCACGGCTTCTTCGGAGGCATAGGCGATGGACTGCGCGTAGAGCGCGTCCTGGAAGCCCATGATGCCGAGGCCGACCGGACGGTGACGCATGTTGGAGCGACGCGCCTGCGGAACGGCGTAGTAGTTGATGTCGATGACGTTGTCGAGCATGCGCACGGCGGTACGTACCGACTTCTTGAGCTTGTCGCCATCCAGCTTGCCGTCGATGACGTGCTGCGCCAGGTTGATCGAGCCCAGGTTGCAGACCGCGATCTCATCCTCGGAGGTGTTGAGGGTGATCTCGGTGCACAGGTTGGACGAGTGCACGACACCGGCGTGCTGCTGCGGGCTGCGCAGGTTGCACGGGTCCTTGAAGGTGATCCACGGGTGGCCGGTCTCGAACAGCATGGAGAGCATCTTGCGCCACAGATCACGCGCCTTGACGCGCTTGAACAGCTTCAGCTGGCCCTGACGGGTCATCTCCTCGTACTGCTCGTAACGCGCCTGGAAGGCCGCGCCGTACAGGTCGTGGAGGTCCGGGCAGTCGGACGGCGAGAACAAGGTCCACTCGGTGTCATCGAAGACACGCTTCATGAACAGGTCCGGCACCCAGTTGGCGGTGTTCATGTCGTGGGTACGACGACGGTCATCACCGGTGTTCTTGCGCAGGTCGAGGAATTCCTCGACGTCCATGTGCCAGGTTTCCAGATAGGCACAGACGGCGCCCTTGCGCTTGCCACCCTGGTTGACGGCAACGGCGGTGTCGTTGACGACCTTCAGGAAGGGCACGACGCCCTGGGACTTGCCGTTGGTGCCCTTGATGTAGGACCCCAGTGCGCGCACCGGCGTCCAGTCATTGCCGAGACCGCCGGCCCACTTGGAGAGCATGGCGTTGTCGCGGATGGCACCGTAGATGCCGTCTAGGGCATCCGGCACGGTGGTCAGGTAGCAGCTGGACAGCTGGCTGCGACGGGTACCGGCGTTGAACAGGGTCGGCGTGGAGGCCATGTAGTCGAAGCTGGACAGCAGCTCGTAGAACTCGATGGCGCGACCTTCGCGGTCTTCCTCGTTCAGGGACAGACCCATGGCGACACGCATGAACATGACCTGCGGCAGCTCATAGCGCACGTCGTTCTGGTGCAGGAAGTAGCGGTCGTACAGGGTCTGCAGGCCGAGATAGGTGAACTGGTTGTCACGTGTGTGATCGATGGCGGCGCCGAGGCGATCCAGATCGAAGGTGGCCAGTTGCTCATCCAGCTGCTCGAAGGCGATGCCGCTCTCGATGTAGGCCTTGAAGGCGACCGGGTAGTGGTCCTTCATCTCGCCGAAGGTGGCCTCGTCAGCGACCTTGAGGAAGCTCAGGGCTTCGCGGCGCAGGTTGTCCTGCAGCAGGCGGGCGGTGACGTAGGTGTAGTTCGGGTCCTTCTCGACCAGCGTGCGCGCGGTCATCATCAGCGCGGTGGACACGCCATCGACCGGCACGCCGTCGTACAGGTTCTTCAGCGAGTCATCGACGATCTTCTGGGCGTCGACGTTGGACAGCTCGGCGCAGGCATCGAACACGAGTGTCTCGATACGGCCCAGATCCAGCGGACGCACGCTGCCGTCGAGGTGCGTGACATTGATGGTCGGGTGCGGCTTGGCGATGCCGTCGTTCTGCGCGCTGCGGGCACGGGCGTGCTCGTCACGGTAGAGAACGTAGGCGCGGGCCACCTTGTGCTCGCCGGAGCGCATCAGGGCCAGTTCGACCTGGTCCTGGATGTCTTCGATATGCAGAGTGCCACCATCAGGCATGCGACGCTGGAAGGCATCGGTGATCTGGCTGGTCAGCTGCTGGACCAGATCGCGGATGCGCGAGCTGGACTCGACCTGATCGCCTTCCACGGCGATGAACGCCTTGGAGAGTGCGACGGAGATCTTGCTGGCATCGAAGGGCGCAACATCGCCAGTGCGCTTGATGACGCGCAGGCGCTGGGGTGCGGTCACGTCGACTGCCGCCTGATCGGTGCTGAAAGTGGAATCCATGACGCCTTCCTGAATCGTCTGAAGGTGAATCGTTGCCCGGCGAGGGCCCGTGGGCAAAGCGTGTGTCACTGCCGGCGAGGCACCCGGTGGGGCGTGCCATCACGTACGGCTGGCTGACATATCGTCTGTTCGCTGTCTCGGCTGGCATGACCCGTCAGGCCACTGAAAGGCGGTCAGACAGGAAATTCGGTACCGATGACAGCTTGGTCGCGGCAGATCATGCGTTGCCGCGCCATCTGCTGAATCATCTCTTTCGGGCTTGACTTGAGGCTTGAAAATTGCCTTTCCGGCTTATGGGTGCGGACGTCGCCAAAACCCTACATATGGGGTGTGAGCTGAATTTGGACACAAGATAGTGTTGTTTTTGGGGTCGTGCAAGTGGATAACTTGTGGGTAAGGTGTGGTTGAAAATCCGTGCCTGCCGCCCGGGGATGTCAAGACATTGCGTGTTAATTTCTTTGCCCCTCGTCAGTGCGCATGTGTGCGGGACAGCTGGCGCGTAAATTCCCAAATTGGCGTATCATTCGTGACAAATCACCCTGAAAAGGTTACGACGTGGCACAGGACGGTAACTCCCTGTGAGCCGCTGGCCACGCCGACCCAACGATGCGGATGGAATGCCCTTGGATACCAATGCGCAAGAACATGTACTGATTGTCGAGGATGACGAGCGTCTGGCGACATTGACGCGTGAGTATCTCGAAGCCAACAACTTCCGCGTCAGCGTCGAACACGATGGCGGCCGGGCAGTGGACCTGATCATCAGCCTGCGCCCCGACATCGTGATCCTCGATCTGATGCTGCCGGGCGAGGATGGCCTGTCCATCTGTCGTCGCGTGCGGCCCCAGTTCTCCGGCCCCATTCTGATGCTGACGGCACGTACTGATGACATGGATCAGGTGCTGGGCCTCGAGATGGGCGCCGATGACTACGTGCCCAAGCCTGTGCAGCCTCGCGTGTTGCTGGCGCGCATGCGTGCCTTGCTCAGGCGGGCCGACGGCCCGGAAGAGGCGGCAGGCGAGACGCGTCTCGTCTTCAATGACCTGGAGATCGACAACGCTACCCGTGAAGCCTGGCTGGCGCGTGAGCGTATCGAGCTGACCAGTGCCGAGTTCGATCTGCTGTGGCTGCTGTCTTCCAATGCCGGGCGCGTGCTGACTCGTGAAGAGATCTTCTCGGCGCTGCGTGGCATCAAGTATGACGGCCAGGATCGCTCCATTGACGTGCGCGTCTCGCGCATCCGGCCCAAGATCGGTGATGACCCCAATCACCCTGAGCGGATAAAGACGGTACGCAGCAAGGGTTACCTGTTCGTCAAGGACCTCTGATTCATGCGGCGTGCGCTGTCTGACAGTATCTTCCTGCGCGTCTACGTGGTGCTGCTGCTGGCGTTGCTCCTGACGCTGGGCGTGGCGTTGGGCGGTTATCAGCTGACCAACGCTGTCCGACTCGAGGCCTACCAGACCCGCCTGGGGGCGGCGCCGATGCTGCTGCTGACCCGGCAGGTGGCCGAGGCGCCTCCTACCGAAAGGTCGAGCCTGCTGGAGCGCTCCTCGCGCCTGCTGGATGCGCGGCTGATGCTGGCGCCTGTCGAGGTATTCGACCTCAACTGGTGGGAGAAGCGCCGTCTGGCTGCCGGCCGGCCTCTGGTGCATGAGCATCAGGATGCCGGCTGGCAGCTACTGATGCAGGTGCCGGGTGAGGAGCAGGTGCTGGAGCTCAGGCTGCTGCATCTGGCTGAGCGACAGTTGCGGGGATTGATGTCGTTGCTGCGGGAAACCTTGTTGCCCATGGCACCGGAGCAGCGTGTCGCTCTGTTGTCGGAGCTGCAGGATGCCTCCGGGCTGGCCTTCGCTCAATTGCCTGACATGCCCAATGGGCTGGATGCGCAACAGGTCGGGCGGATCAACGACCAGCGAGTGGTGCTCAACATGGCAAGCCATGGACAGGCGCTGGCGCTCTATACCCGCCTGGAGGGTCACAACCTGATCAAGGTCGGGCCGCTGCAGGTCTTCGAGACGACCCCGGCGGCATTGATCGTTGCCATGATTCTGGCCGTCATCAGCCTGTTGGGGGGTGTCATCTATCTGGTCGTGCGTTCGCTGGAGGCACGGTTGACTCGACTGGAGAAGGCGGCGACCCGGATTGCCGGCGGCTACCTCGATACGCGGGTCAGGATCGAGACCAATGACTTTCTTGGCCGTCTCGGCATGGCCTTCAATGGCATGGCCGAACGCGTGCAGGGATTGCTGGGAGCCCAGCAGGACATGATTCGCGCCGTCTCCCACGAGCTGCGTACCCCGGTGGCACGTATCCGCTTCGCGCTGCAGATGATCGAGGACATGGTGGATGATGATTTCGTGCTCCGGCAGATCAAGGGCGCCGATGGTGACATCGAGGAGCTCGACAAGCTGATCGACGAGATCCTGACCTATGCACGCCTCAATGACGCCGCCGGGGTTCAGCTGGATCTGGGGGCGGTGGACTGTCGGGAAGTGGCGGAGCAGGTCTGTGAAACCTTGGCGCCACTGCATCCTGAGCTGCTGCTGAGCATTGAAGGCGGTGCCTTTGATGTGGAGGCGGAGGCACGCTATCTGCAGCGTGCGCTGCAGAATCTGGTCTCGAATGCCTGTCGGCATGCAGATTCACGTGTGCTGGTGCGCATTTCCAGAGACCCGCAGGTGGTGCGCATCGATGTCGAGGATGATGGCCCCGGCGTGGGCGAGGAGGACCGCAAGAAGGTCTTCAAGCCATTCGCGCGACTGGATGATTCACGCACGCGATCTTCAGGTGGCTATGGTCTGGGGCTCTCCATCGTGCAGAAGATCATGCACTCTCATGGCGGAAGCGTGGTGGTCGATCGGGGCATCGCCCTGAAAGGGGCACGTTTCAGCCTGCTGCTGCCCTTGTCCAGCAGCAAGCTGGGACGTGAGGCGCCTCCTTCCTTGCCGCCCGTGACCCCCGGGGAGGGGGATGACGGGCAGCGCACCTGAGCGATGCTACTCTATCGTGATACGCAGTGGTGCGAAGCGATGTCATCAGCGAGGAGGGCAAGTGGATGAATCTGCAAGATGCGAGCCGTGACGTCGGGGCTCTGCATGACGCATTGATCGGCTCCTGGGAGCTGCAACGCTTCTGGTATGCCTGGCCGGATGGGCGTGAATGGGAGCCATTGGGGAGGTGTGCGGGTCAGCTGCACTATCTCCCCAATGGCTTCATGAGCGTTCAGCTGGCGGCTCGTGAGCGTGAACCTCTAGGGGTGGCGCCCACTGATGATCAATTGATGGCGGCCTTTCGGCAGGGCTTTGCCTATTGTGGGCGCTGGTGCTGGGATGAGCGGCGTCAGGAGGTCCGTCATCAGGTAGACGTCGCGAGCATCGCGGACTGGAGTGGCGTGACGCTGGCGCGGCGAGTCCAGCTCACCGGAGAGTCACTGCTGCTGGGCACGGACGCGCCCAATCTTCAGCTGCCTGCAGGGGGCTATACCACCTGGCTTGCCTGGCAGCGCCTTCATGATAGATGACATCATTACCGAAAAGGCTTGACGGGATCATGGCTTAAGGTGCAAGGTAACCCCTGTTGGATAGCAAGACGCACCACTCAGTCGCCTGTGCTGCTCGGTAAAACGCCTTGAGCGCCCCGAAATGCCTCGCTGATTTGATGCATGGTTTTGCTTTGCCCACGCTCTTCGGGTAATGCCCGTTATTTCAAACATGCTAATCAGAGAGGAATTTCTCATGGCAACTGGTACAGTTAAGTGGTTCAACGACGCGAAAGGTTTTGGTTTCATTGCTCCGGCTGACGGCGGTGACGATCTGTTCGTTCACTTCTCCGAAGTCCAGGCAGAAGGCTTCAAGACCCTGCAGGACGGCCAGCAGGTCTCCTTCGACGTGACTCAGGGCCAGAAAGGCCTGCAGGCAGCCAACGTCAAGGCTATCGACTGATCATCACTCGCTGCGGAATCCGTTCCGTGTGAGATGATAGATGTCTAGAAGCGCCCCAGCTCATGCTGGGGCGCTTCTGTTTGTGTGCGTGAAAAACGCAGTATCGGTGACCTGGTACGCCCCGCAGGGGCATGCTATGAACAAGAGCCCCGTCCCATTGCACGAGAAGCGCAGTGGGGCGGGGCTCTTGTCGTTCAAGTGGTTGTCCGGAGATGCCCTGGGGCATTGGCTCAGGCTGGCTTTACGCCGCTGAGCACCTCGAAGGAGGTCTCGCGGGCAGTGCGCAGGAAATCATCCATCCAGGGAGTGCCCAGCAGATCCTCTCGCACCGCGGCATAGAGCGTCGCCCAGATTCCGTCGCCCAGAGGCAGGCCGCGAACGTAATCGCGGGTCAGGTATTCGGCCAATGCCCAGTTGGGCAGTGCCGTCACGCCGCGACCGCTGGCGACAAGCTGCATCATCATGACCGTCATCTCGGCATGGCGGATCTCGCGAGGGCTGATGTTGGCGGGTTCGAGGAACTGGGTGAACACGTCCAGCCGGTCATGCTCGACAGGGTAGATGATCAGCACTTCTTCCCGCAGGTCTTCCGGTTCCACACGGCCCTTGAGAGCCAGTGCATGCTGGCGTGCCACGGCCAGCATGACTTCGTAGCGGAACAGCGGCAGGTACTGGATACCGGTCATCTCCACCGGATTGGCCGTGATGACCAGGTCCAGCTGCTCGCGACCCAGCGCCTGGAGGGGAGAGAAGCTATGGCCCGAAGGAATGTCGACCTCGATCTCCGGCCAGTGATCCCGGAAGCGATCCACCGTCGGCATCAGCCATTGGAAGCAACTGTGGCATTCGATGGCCATATGCAGCCGTCCTTGCTCACTGCCTGCCATGCGCGCGATGTCACGCTCTGCCATGCGAAATTGCGGCAGTACCTGTTCTGCCAGTGACAGCAGGCGTTGCCCTGCACGGGTGAACTCGACCGGGCGCGTCTTGCGAATGAACAGCGGCGTGCCCAGGCGCTCTTCCAGGTCCTTCAGTTGATGTGAGAGGGCGGACTGGGTGAGGTGGATGCGCTCGGCAGCCTCGACCAGCGAGCCGGCATCACGCAGTGCCAGCAGCGTGCGGAGATGGCGTAGTTCGAGCATGATGAGTTTTGCTCATTTGGATGAGTGAACAGTTCATTTTCATTCAATTCTTGGGCGAAGTGCTGCGCAGGTCAATCGCTGCTGCGCGAGGAAGCGTCAATGAGCTCCGTTGGGCATTCCCCCTGAGCCTGATGGATCTCGGCATGGCCATCGCAGAGGGAGGCATCTCATGCAGGCAGTGCCAGTGTCTTCACGATGACGGCACCTCATGGGAATTGCCGTGAATCGAGGCCCACAAGGCTGGCTGCGCTTGATAGACTTTCTTCATGCGCCAGGATGGCGTTGCTCTCTACGCCTTGAAATCACGCTGTGTCGCCGCCTCCAGCGGAGTGCGGTGCGTTACTTTCTGTCGTCAGGCATGCCCAAGGAGGGCTTTTCATGTTTCCGTTTCACTCGCGCCCGGATCATACGAGGGCCGCTGCCTGTTCGGCGCCAGATGTCTCGCCTCGTCGTGGCGGGCGTCAGGTGGCCACTATCACGACATGCACTGCGACAGGTATCTCGACAGGCGCCTCGGCCAATCTCCTGTGCGTGTCGATGATGGCGCTGCTGAGTGGCTGCTCCATGCTGTCGGATGAATCGCGTGATGCGCCGAGTGCGCAGGTGATGCCGGCACCGCTGAAGATCCCTGAAGTGCGTCCTGCCACGAAACCAGTCAAGCCCAGGGCACCCAGTGCCGAGTCGCTGGGTCAGGCGCCGGCGGTGACATTGCCCGCGACCTTCCTGCCGCCTCGGGGGGCCAGCGAGTATCAGGTCTGGCGCTGTACGCCGGCGCAGGATCTGTTGATGGCCTTCAGTGATGGACAGGACGCTAGGGGTAGGCCTCCCGTCTCTGTGGCGAAGGACACTCCTCAGGAGGCGACTGCTGAAGGCTGGCTGCGGCTATGGTCGCGTCAGCATGCCTACGCCCTGGGGCATGTGGTGAGTGCTTCCGGCGCCCGTTATCGGGCCAATGACGCCCCGGTCTCCGAGCGGCAGCGTCAACAGGCGGAGGGGGGAGCCCGTGAACTGGAAGTCTGGTTCAAGGGGCGGGAAGCCACGCTGCACAATGCGCGCGGCAATCTTGAGTGCGTTCAGGATGATCAGCGCACCATCCAGATCCCCGATGACCAGCCGCTGCTGGTGGCACAGGGTCACGAGCCTGAGTGGCGTATCAGTCTGGATCGAGCGCATAACCGGATGACGGTGACGGCATCGCCCGACCTGTTGGGTGCCGTGCAAGGCAAGGCGCGGGTGTCGCAGGACGCTACAGGCGCCGATGACGGCAGCTCTGGCGTTGCCGGGAACGAGAGCGGCAAGCAGGAGCAGGAGTCATCGTCGCTCAGTCAGCTGACGTTACCCTATCGGGTCAATGACGACGGCAAGCATGGCAAGGTGCTGTCGGCGCGCTTGCCGCGCGCTTCAGTCGGCAGGGGGTGGCTGAAACTGAGCCTGACGCCGGGTGCCTGCTTCGACACCATGCAAGGTACCCCGTATCCGCTGACCTCCGAGCTGACTCTGACGCGAAAAGGGGGAGAGTCTCGAGATCTGAGTGGCTGTGGTGAGGCATACCTCCCCTGACACGACGTCTTTTCGTCGATTTTTTCGAATGGTTGGTGCGATCTTTATCGCTTTTCGTGCCACGGAGTTCATCTATCATGGCGGGCAGCTCTCCATCACGGGCAACGGATGCCAAGCCTGGCTCGTGATGGGAAATCGTCCTTTCTGTCTGCGGAGAACCTGCCATGTCTGCCACACCGCTCAATGTTCTGCTGGTCTCATCTTCCCTGTTCGGAGAAAAAGGCAACTCTCGTGAACTGGCTTCCGCGTTCGTGGATGCCTTGCAGGCGTCCGGTCACGAGCATCAGTTGACGCATCATGATCTGGTCGAGCGCGACCTTCCGCACCTGGGCGCCGCCGAGATGCAGGCATGGATGACGCCGGCGGATGAGCGAAGCGCCGAGCAACGCAAGCTCGCCGAGCTGTCCGATGGTTTCCTGGCCGAGCTGAGAGCGGCAGATCTGCTGGTCATCGCGGCACCGCTCTACAATCTGGGCCTGCCGACCCAGATGAAGGCGTGGTTCGACCGGGTGCTGCGTGCCGGCGAGACCTTCCGCTATACCGAGAAGGGGCCGGTAGGTCTGCTGGAAGGCAAGCAGGCACTGGTGCTGGCAGCACGTGGCGGGATGTATGCGGGCAGTGACCTGGATTCCCAGACGCCGCATCTCACATCCATGCTTGGGCTGATGGGCATCACGGATCAGCACTTCGTATACGCTGAAGGCCTCAACATGGGCGATGAGCAAAAGGTGGGAGCTCTGTCAGAGGCCAGGACAGGCATCGCCAACTACGTGGATGCTCTCTGACCCGGTGTATCTGCCGTAGCTGAGTCACATTGGTTGAGCATGATGAATGAAAACGCCACCGCCGCTCTGAGAGGAGCGGCGGTGGCGTTTGTGCTATCGGGAAGCAGAGGTCACTGGGGGAGGAGCCAGTGGCCGGAAACGCTCAGCCTTGGTCTTCGAGCACTTCCAGTGCGCCCTTGAGACGCGCATGCAGTTCTTCCAGCGGTGGCTGAGCGCCGCCTTGCGGCCAGCCGGCCGTCAACACCACGCCATCGGCGGCATAGTCGCTGGCATCCACCGGTACATCGTAGCCGCTCAGCCAGTGACGCACGTCGGCCTCATGAGCGAATCCGACCTTGAGGCGTCTGGGTGTACGCGGCGTGAAGGTGGTGGTGGGCAGTCGCTCGAGGGCGTCGAGCACGGCACGGCTGTATGCACGAGCCAGACCACCGGTGCCCAGCTTGATGCCGCCGAAGTAGCGGATCACCACGCAGGCGATCTGCCCCACGCCGCTGCCTTCCAGTACCTGATACATCGGCCTGCCGGCGGTACCGCCCGGCTCTCCGTCATCGGAGAAGCCGATGGCATTCTGCTCATTCGGCGCACCCGCGATGAATGCCGTGCAGTGATGGCGTGCATTGGGATGGGCGAGATGCGCCTTTACCAGCAGCCGCGTCATGGCGTCTGGTGTCGGAGCGTGGGCCAGCCAGGCGATGAAGCGGCTCTTCTCGATCTCGATGCTGTGCTCGTGATGCGCCTCTGGCGCCAGTGCAGGTATCTGATAGCTCATCGTGCCATCTTAGCAAAGCGTCGCCCTCAATGAGTGACGGCGTTGCCGCGTACGACACCCATCACCATGCCCAGCACTTCGATATCGGCATTCTTGAGGTAGATGGGGGCCATGCTGTCGTTGGCCGGTTGCAGGCGTACACCGCTCTTCTCGATATACAGCTTCTTCAGCGTCACTTCCTGCTGGTTGATCATCACCACGGCGGTCTCACCATTCTCGGCACTTTCACTGCGCTCGATGATGATGATGTCGCCATCATGGATATTGCAGTTGATCATCGAGTGGCCGCGAACGCGCAGGGCGTAGGTATTGCGTCGCACCATGCGCGTCGGCACGGCGATCGTGCCGCAGTCGGCGATGGCTTCGATGGGCATGCCGGCGGTGATGTTGCCGAGCAACGGGATATCCATCATGTCGCTGGCAGTGATTTCCTGCCAGGCCTCGTCATTGAGCGGCAGATTGTGAAGGCGCTGAAGGTAGTGTGGAGCGTGAAGACGTGACATGAGCTATCCCCTGATGCTGTGCGGTCGGCAGAGGGAGCCGACCTGCGATGCAGCGTGAAAGGTCGTCAGGCTGAGTTCATCTGCGGCCTGATAGGCTCTGCGAACATGATGACAACGCGATGAGAGCCGACCCGTTCGGTCTGCTGCCCGGGTAATGCCAGGCATGCGATGACGATACTGTATGAGTACTGTTTTTGTATACAGTGTCTGCATCATAGCAAGCCAGCGCGAGGTGGCAAGGGGTGAGTCGGTCGTCGATGCCAATCAGGCGATGAGTGTGTCGTATGAATGTGCACCATGCCTTGCTGATGGAACGCACGAGAACTTGACTCCCGCGCAAGGCTCGACGTGTGCGGGTCGCGTCATTCGGGCGACCGGTGGTCAGTGCCGGCTTCAGCTCGTAGAATGACGCGATTGGATCCCTCGGGACCAGCCTCTGATGTCGCGCTCCGCGACTGACCAGCCGCGAGATGTCGGGATGTCGATCCAGCCAGTCAGCGATGAAGCCCGTTGCGTGCCGCCCTTGCTGGCGGTGCGGGCGCTTGGGTGTGAGCGCGATGAGCGCTGGCTGTTCCAGGCGCTCGACTTCAGCCTCGCGGCGGGCGAGATCCTGCAGATCGAAGGCCCCAATGGCAGTGGCAAGACCACCCTGCTCAAGATTCTGTCCGGGCAGTTCCATGATCACGAAGGCGAAGTGCTCTGGCAGGGGCAGCCTGCCTCGCGGGTGCGCGACGATTTTCTGGGATCACTGCTCTATCTGGGTCACCAGCCCGGCATCAAGGGCACGCTGACGGCATTGGAAAATCTTGCCTGGTATCAGGCGCTCGGTGACGCCGCATCTTCTCGAAACGCCGCGGAGCGACGCTCGCTCGCCTGGGCAGCGCTGGACGCCGTGGGGCTTGCCGGCTTCGAGGATGTCCCGGCCCAGCAGCTGTCGGCTGGTCAGCAGCGGCGCATCGCCCTGGCGCGATTGCATCTGACACCGCGTCGACTGTGGGTGCTCGACGAGCCCTTCACTGCCATCGACATCGATGGCGTCCAGGCGCTGGAGGCGCTGCTGCTGGCGCATGCCGAGCGGGGTGGCAGCGTGGTGATGACGACCCACCATCGCTTCTCGGATGTCTCGCGATTGCGCCGAATAGGCCTTGGAGAACGCGCTGGCGCGGAGTCGAGGGAGGGTGCCTGGGCATGAGACATGATCCTCTGACACCATTGTCCGAGTCTCCCGTTGCCTGCTCGTTGGGTGGAGCACTCAAGGCGACACTTCGACGCGACCTGCGTCAGGCGTTGCGCCGGCGCAGTGAGCTGATCAACCCGCTGGTATTCTTCGCCCTGGTGATCACGCTGTTTCCGCTGGGGATCTCGCCGGACAAGGCGCTGCTGGCGACATTGGCGCCGGGGCTGCTGTGGGTGGCGGCCTTGCTGGCCACGTTGCTGTCACTTGAGGGGCTGTTCCGGCGGGACCTCGACGACGGTAGCCTTGAGCAACTGCTGCTGACACCCCAGCCGTTGCCATTGCTGGTGCTGGCCAAGGTGGCGGGGCACTGGCTGTTGACCGGTCTGCCGTTGGCGCTGATGGCACCGCTGCTGGGCGTGATGCTGGGGCTGCCGAGCAGCGCCTTCGGGGTGCTGATCGCCTCGCTGGCGCTGGGCAGTCTGAGCCTGTCGCTGATCGGCGCGATCGGCGCGGCGCTGACGGTCGGGCTGCGGCGCGGCGGCGTGCTGCTCTCGCTGATCATCCTGCCGCTGTACATTCCCGTGCTGATCTTCGGCGCCGGCGCGGTGCAGAGCGCCGTCACCGGCATGCCCAGCGCCGCCCACCTGGCCATGCTGGGTGCGATGCTGGCGCTGGCACTGTTGCTGGCGCCGCTTGCCATCGCCGCCGGCCTGAGGTTGAGCATCAATGGCTAGTCCCTGCTCCCTGCCGGCTGGCAGAGGGTGGCCTGAGTGCCGCCAGCACTTCGCCAGATATCCTTTCGCCCCTGACAAGAGGCTCGTGTGAACGCCGATTCCGACTCTCATCAAGCGCCTGCTCGCAAGGTTCGCCCGCGCAAGGGCGGGCTGTGGCCATGGCTGCATCGCTTGGGCACACCGGCGACCTTCTTCGCGGCCAGCCAGCGCTGGCTGCCGTGGCTGTGGGCCGTGGCGATCATCGCGCTGGTGGCCGGCAGTGCCTGGGGACTGGCCTTCGCGCCGGCGGATTACCAGCAGGGCAACAGCTTCCGCATCATCTACGTGCATGTGCCGGCGGCGATTCTCGCCCAGTCCTGCTTCATGCTGCTGGCGGCATGCGCACTCATCTTCCTTGTCTGGAAGATCAAGCTGGCGGACATGGTCGCCACGGCCGCCGCCCCCGTCGGCGCCTTGATGACGGCGCTGGCGCTGTTTTCCGGCTCGGTATGGGGCATTCCCACCTGGGGCACCTGGTGGATCTGGGATGCCCGGCTGACGTCGATGCTGATCCAGCTGTTCCTGTATCTGGGCGTGATCGTGCTGCGCGGTTCCTTCGCCAGTCGTGACAGCGGCTCGCGTGCCGCCTCGATTCTGGCGCTGGTCGGCATGGTCAATATCCCGATCATCAAGTATTCGGTGGATTGGTGGAGCACACTGCATCAACCTGCCACCTTCACGCTGAGTGAAGCACCGCCGATGCCGGCCAGCATGTGGATTCCGCTGCTGCTGATGGTCATCGGCTTCTACGCCCTGTTCGGTGCGCTGGTGCTGATGCGCACGCGGGTCGAGGTGCTGAGGCGTGAGAGTCGCAAGCAATGGGTGCGTGACCTGCTGAGTCCGCACTCGGACTCACGCCCCGGCCAGAATTCGCCTGCAGGCCCCGTTTCCACAGAAGGTGATCACTGATGAGTTTGCCCGATGTCGCCTTCTCGAGTGTCAGCGAGTTCTTCGCCATGGGAGGGCACGCCCTCTACGTGTGGTCCGCCTGGGGGCTGACGGCGGCATGCCTCGCGGGGCTGGTGATCGCCACGCGGCTGTCCCGTCGCGCGGTGGAGGCCGATATCCGCCGCCGCCTGCGTCGGGAATCCGCCCGTTCCTGAATCCACTCTCGACCTCCCGTGCCAGTCGTCCCGCTGGTCGCGAGAGGCATGATCGTCCCTTGCCCTGATCGAGCCCTGACCATGACCCCCAAACGCAAGCAGCGCCTGTATCTCGTCACGGCCATCGTGCTGCTGGCCGCCCTCGCGGTGGGCCTCACGCTCTATGCCCTGCGCGCCAACATCAATGCCTTCTACACCCCGACCCAGATCGCCAGTGGCGAGGCGCCCCAGGGGCGTCAGATTCGCGCAGGCGGCATGGTGCGCGATGGCAGTGTCAGGCGTGACAACGAGACGCTGGATGCCATCTTCACCGTCACCGATTTCGATCATGACGTGACGGTGCATTATCAGGGCATCCTGCCGGACCTGTTTCGTGAAGGGCAGGGCGTGGTGGTGATGGGCACCTTCGATGGTGAGTATCTCGAGGCCAGCGAAGTGCTCGCCAAGCATGACGAGAAGTACATGCCGCCGGAGGTGTCTGATGCTCTCAAGGCGTCCGGACGTGATGTCTCTGGCAACAGGACGGATGACAGGATAGACACCGGGATGACAGAGAAAACACCTCAGGAGGCGCAGTGATGGTGACGCAACTGTTGCCGGAAATCGGCCATTTCGCGCTGATTCTGGGGGCCTGTCTGGCCTGCGTGCAGGCGGTGGTGCCGCTGGCGGGAGCCGCCACGCGTCGCCCGCTGTGGATGAGCTTCGCCCAGCCGATGGCCTGGGGGCAGTTCCTGTTCGTGCTGATCGCCTATGCCTGTCTGACCGCGAGCTTCCTGCTGGATGACTTCAGCGTCGCCTACATCGCCAACAACTCCAACAGCCAGCTGCCGTGGTACTTCAAGTTCAGTGCCGTGTGGGGCAGTCACGAGGGTTCGGTGCTGCTGTGGAGCCTGATACTGGCGGGCTGGGGCTTTGCCGTCTCGCTGGGTGCGCGCGATCTGCCGCGGGACATGCTGGCGCGGGTACTGGGCATCATGGGATTGATCTCCACCGGCTTCATGGCCTTCGTGCTGCTGACCTCCAATCCCTTCGCACGTCTGCTGCCGGACATGCCGGCAGATGGCGCGGATCTCAATCCGCTGTTGCAGGACATCGGGCTGATCATCCATCCGCCGATGCTCTACATGGGCTATGTCGGTTTCTCGGTGGCATTCTCGTTCGCGATGGCGGCCCTGTTGGGCGGGCGCCTCGATGCGGCATGGGCACGCTGGGCGCGCCCCTGGACCAACATCGCCTGGGCGTTCCTGACCGTCGGCATCGCGCTGGGCAGCTGGTGGGCCTACTACGAGCTCGGCTGGGGCGGCTGGTGGTTCTGGGACCCGGTGGAGAACGCCTCCCTGATGCCGTGGCTGGCCGGTACCGCCCTGATCCACTCGCTGGCGGTCACCGAGAAGCGCGGTGCCTTCAAGAGCTGGACGGTGCTGCTGTCGATCTTCGCCTTCTCGCTGTCACTGCTGGGCACCTTCCTGGTGCGCTCCGGCGTGCTGACCTCGGTGCACGCCTTCGCCAGTGACCCGGACCGCGGCCTGTTCATCCTCGTGCTGCTCGGTATCACCGTCGGCGGCTCGCTGTTGCTGTTCGCGCTGCGCGCACCGCGCGTGCGCTCGACGCTCGGCTTCCACTGGCTGTCGCGAGATGCCTTCCTGCTGGTCAACAACCTCGTGCTGCTGGTGATGATGGTCACCGTGCTGCTGGGCACCCTCTATCCGCTGGTGCTGGATTCGCTGGGGCTGGGCAAGATCTCGGTGGGCCCGCCGTACTTCAATGCGCTGTTCGTGCCGCTGACCACGCTGCTGTGTGCCTTCATGGGGCTCGGGCCGGCCTCGCGCTGGAAGCAGATGCCGGGGCGCGAGCTCGCACGTCGTCTGGCACTTTCCGGCGGCGCGGCACTCATCATCGGTAGCCTGCTGCCGCTGTTGCTAGATATCGAGTGGAGTCTCTCGGTGGCGCTCGGGCTGGTCATCGCGCTGTGGGTGGTGCTGCCGCTGCTGCGCGACCTGTGGGACAAGAGTGCCTCCAGGGCAGGGCGCTGGGCAGGTCTCAAGCGCCTCACGCCCAGCTACTGGGGCATGCAGCTGGCGCATCTGGGCCTGGCGGTGACCATCGTCGGCGTGACGCTGGTCTCCAATACCGAGGTCGCCGAGAACGTGCGCATGGTGCAGGGCAAGGAAGTCAGCGTGGGCGGCTATCAGTTCCGCATGACCGAACTTGGCGAGTATCGCGGCCCCAACTACCTGTCGGACCGCGCCACGGTGGAGGTCAGTCGTGATGGCGAGGCGGTGACGACGCTGCATCCCGAGAAGCGCCTGTTCCTGGCCAGCGGCATGCCGATGACCGAAACCGCGCTGGATGCCGGCTTCACGCGTGACCTCTACGTCGCCATGGGCGAGAAGCTCGATGACGATAGCTGGGCAGTACGCATCCAGGTCAAACCCTTCGTGCGCTGGCTGTGGCTGGGCGCCTTGCTGATGGGCGCGGGCGGCGTGATCGCCGTGCTGGATCGCCGTTATCGTCGGCGTGTCGAGGCCAGTACGGTGACCGACAATCCCTCACTCACCGCGCAGGAGGCTCACCCATGAATCTTCGTCGTCTGGTGCTGTTCTTGCCGTTGGTGGTCGTGGTGGGGCTGGGCGCTTTTCTCTATCAGCGCCTCGATGATGACCCTTACGCACGGGATTCCGCGCTGCTGTCGCGCCCCTTCCCCGAATTCTCGCTCAGCACCCTGGGTGACCCGCAGGCAAGCCTCGATGCCTCGCTGCTCAAGGGCCAGGTCAGCCTCGTCAACGTCTGGGGCGAGTGGTGCCCGACCTGCAAGCACGAGATGCCGCAGCTGCTGGATCTCGCGAATCGCGGTGTGCACATGGTCGGGGTCGACTACAAGGACACGCGTGCCAAGGGCCGGCAGTTCCTGGAGGAATTCGGTGACCCGTTCAGCGTCAATCTCTTCGACCCGGACGGCACCCTGGGGTTTGATCTCGGCGTCTATGGAGCACCGGAAACCTTCCTGGTCGATGCCGAGGGCGTGATCCGCTATCACCACACCGGCTACATCCGCCCCGAGGATGTCCGTGATGTCATCCTGCCGACACTGGAGCGGATCGCGAAACCTGCGACTGGTGCCGCCGGCGAGGAGGCCAGCTCATGAAGTCCGTGCTCAAGAGTGTCGCCATCCCGCTGGTGCAGGCACTGGTCGTGCTGCTGTTTCTCGCGTGGCTGGCGGCTGGCAAGGCGCAGGCCGCCATCGAGGTGCATCAGTTCGACAATCCTGTGCTGCAGAAGCGCTACGACAGCCTGACGGCTGCGCTGCGCTGCCCCAAGTGTCAGAACCAGGCGATCGGTGACTCGGATTCCCCCATCGCCGGTGACATGCGCCAGAACGTGGCGGATCTGCTCAATGATGGTCGCAGTGACAGCGAGATCCAGAATTTCATGGTCGCGCGTTTCGGCGAGTACGTGCTCTACAATCCGCGCCTCGATGGGCGTACCTGGCTGTTGTGGGGCGGCCCGGCGGCCCTGATCGCGCTCGGACTGCTCATCGTGGCCTTGATCGTGCGGGCTCGGCGACGGGCACGGGTGCGTGCGCTGGACGATGATGAGCAGGCACGCCTGTCAGCGCTGCTCGACAGGCACCGCGAAGCCGGCAATGCACCGCAAGACGCCAAGGAGCGCTCATGATTCTGTTATGGCTGGCGATCGCCGTGCTGCTGCTTCCCGCCGGTTGGCTGCTGTTGCTGCCACTGCGCCGCGCGCGCCGTGTGCATGCCGCCCAGCAGGCCTTCGAGGACAACGACAGCCTCGGCGCCGAGAACGTGCGTGTCTATCGACGTCGACTGGCCTCGCTGGAGCGCGGCCATGCGCGCGGCGAGCTGGATGACACGGCGCTGGCGGAAGGGCGTGTCGAGCTGGAACGCAGTCTGCTGGAAGATGCCGAGGCTTTGAGGCGCTCCCCGCTCAAGGCGGCCGGCAGTGGTCGTGTGCTGGTGCCCGTGTTGCTGGTGGCGATGGTGGCGGGCTCGCTCTACTGGTATCAGCGCGAAGGGGCGAGCGGTGATCTGGCGCTGGCGCAGGCGATTGCCGCCACGCCGATCCATGATGCCGCCAGCTTCAATGCGCGCATCGCGCGTCTGCGTGCCGAGGCCGAGGCACAGCCGGACAACGCCAAGGTGTGGATGGCACTGTTTCCGCTCTATCGTGATGCCGGACGCCTCGATGAGGCGATGCAGTCTCTCGAGGCGTTGATCGCGCTTGAAGGTCGGGTGCCCGCGCTGGTCGCGCAGCTGGCGCAGCTCAAGTTCTTCGCCGCGCAGCGCACGCTGACCGATGAGGTGCAGGGGCTGGTCGACGAGGTGCTGGCAGCCGACCCGCGTCAGCCCACCGTGCTCGGCCTGTTGGGGATCGAGGCGTTCGAGCAAGCCCGCTATCCCGAGGCCATCGACTACTGGCGCAAGGCGATTGCCGGTTTCGAGAACCCCGATGCCGCCAAGGCCTTGCGTGAAGGCATCGCGGCCGCGCGTCAGCGCATGGCGAGTGCCGGTGAAGTCGACGCCTCGGTGGCGCTGGACAGCCCGGCAACGGCTGCTGCTCAGGACAGTCAGGCAGGCACTGCACGTCTGACGCTCAAGGTGTCGCTGGACCCCGCACTCGAGGCGCAGCTGGCGGCGATGCCGGTGAGTGCTGACGAGGCGACCCTGTTCATCGTGGCGCGTGATGCCGAAGGCAAGTTGCCGCCGCTGGCGGTGGTGCGTACCACCGCAGACACGCTGCCGCTGACGGTCACGCTCTCGGATGATGATGCCATGGCCCCGATGGCGCGGCTCTCGATGGCGGAGCGCGTCACTCTCGTCGCGCGCATCTCCGCTTCCGGTCAGCCGGTGGCGCAGTCGGGGGACCTTGAAGGCAAGCTCGAGAATGTCATCGTTACTCGCAGCACCGAGGCCGATGCTGATGTCAGCCACGAGGCTGCGGACGCACCGCTGATGCTGCGTATCGATCACCGCGTCGCACGGTGAGTCGCGATGTGCCCCGACTCGACGATCTGATCACGTGGATCATCATTGCGCCGGTTGGGGCCATCGCCGCTTTTGGGTAGACTGCGCGCTGGTTTTTCGAAACGCCCTCGATGAGCGGCTGTTTCGTCGTTAGGACATGTTTACCCTGCAGCGGCGCGGGCTCTCCACCGGGAGACCTGAGAGACCGCGGCGGTTCAGGTTTTCCTGCTTCAGCTCTTCTTCCTCCAGACTCAAGGACGCGCCAGGCGCAATGCGGCTCAAATCGATCAAGCTGGTCGGCTTCAAATCCTTCGTCGATCCGGTCACCGTGCCCTTCGACAGCAATATGACGGCGATTCTCGGCCCCAACGGCTGCGGGAAATCCAACGTCATCGATGCTGTGCGCTGGGTCATGGGCGAGTCCAGCGCCAAGAACCTGCGCGGCGAGTCGATGACGGACGTCATCTTCAATGGCTCCACCGGTCGCAAGCCGGTGGGGCAGGCCTCCATCGAGCTGACCTTCGACAATGCCGACGGCAGCCTCGGTGGCGCCTGGTCCGAGTACGCCGAGATCGCCGTCAAGCGTCTGGTAACGCGTGACGGCCAGTCCGGCTACTTCCTCAATGGCCAGAAATGTCGCCGACGTGACATCTCCGATGTCTTCCTCGGCACCGGGCTCGGCCCGCGTTCCTACTCCATCATCGGTCAGGGCATGATCTCGCAGCTGATCGAGGCGCGCCCGGATGATCTGCGCAGCACCCTCGAGGAAGCCGCCGGCATCTCCAAGTACAAGGAGCGCCGCCGCGAGACCGAGAACCGCATGAAGCGCACCCAGGAGAACATGGAACGCCTGGATGATCTGCGCGAGGAACTCGACAAGCAGCTCGAGCGCCTCAAGCGTCAGGCCGAAGCCGCCAAGCGCTACCAGACCCTCAAGCAGGATGAATACCGCCTCAAGGGCGAGCTGGCCGTGCTGCGTCGGCGTGGCCTGCGCGCGCAGCAGCGTGAGCAGCAGTCACGTGTCGCGGAGCTGGAAACCGGTGTCGAGCGCGAGATTCTCGGTCAGCGTCAGTGTGAGAGCCAGCTGGAAGAACAGCGCTATCAGCATGACGAGCTGGCCGGTGAGCTGGAAACGCATCAGGCCGCCTTCTATGAGACCGGTGCCCAGATCGCCCGTCTCGAGCAGAGTCTCGAGCACGCCCGCACTCGTGAGCAGCAGCTGGCGGCGGATCTCGAGATCGCGCGGCGAGAGCTGAGCGACATCCAGCGCGTCGAGGGCGAGGACGGTGAGCGTCTCGAGATGATCGAGGCACGTCTGGAAGATATCGCGCCGGAACTGGAGCTGGCGCGTGAGACGCTGGAAGGCCTTGAGCTTTCGCTGGAAGAGGCCGAGGAGCGCCGCCAGGACAGTCAGAGCGAGTGGGAGCGCTTCAGCCAGGCCGACAACGAATCCCAGCGCGGGGCCGAGCGTGCCCAGAGCGAGATCCAGCGCATCGAGAATGCCATTCGTGACGCCGAGACTCAGCGCGAGCGCCGTCGTCAGCAGCTGGCGGAGTTGCCGGATGTCGCCGAACTGCGCGAGACACGCGAGGAACTGCGCGAGCAGCTCGACGAGCTGACGCTCGGCAGCGAATCGCTGGAGTCGCGCCGCGAGCAGGCCAGTGAATCCCGTGAGCAGGCACAGACGGATCGTCTGGCGCTGGACGGTGAGCGTGACCAACTGCGCCAGCGTCGCAACGTGCTGCAGGGCGAGCAGGCCTCGCTTCAGGCGCTGATCGATGCCGCGCTGCGGGATGACGATGACAGCCTGGCGACGCATCTGGACCGACATGGTCTCGCGCAGGCCCCGGCGCTGGCCGAGGGGCTCGAGGTCGCCGAGGGCTGGGAGTCCGTCAGTGCCTGGGTGCTGGGGCCCTTCCTCAAGGCACGCATGTCCCGTGCAGAGTCGGATGTGACGGCTGCCCTGATGAGTGAGTTGCCCGGTGGCGAGCTGTTGCTGGTCGATGCTGCCGGGGAGACGAATGCCACGGCTCCTGAAGGCACGCTGGCGGCGCGGATCAGCGGTGCCCCAGCGCTGACGGGCTGGCTATCCAGCATTCACTGCGTCGAGTCACAGGCCGCCGCCTGGGGCCGGCGCGATACGCTGGCCGCCCATGAAAGCGTGCTGACACCGGACGGCCTGTGGTTGGGACGTGGCTGGAGCCGGCGTCAGATAGCGGGCGAGCGTGCCGACAGCGTGATCGGCCAGCGCGCGCGTCTCGAGCAGGTCGTGCTGGAACTGGAAGCGCTGGAGTCGCGACTCGACGATATCGAGGCGCGGCTGGCTGCCGCTGATGAACAGATTGCCGGCGCCGAGCAACAGCTCGAGCATCTGCGGGTCGAAGAGCGTGAGCTTGGCGAGCGTCAGCGTGAGCTGAGCCTCAAGGAGGCGGGGCTCGCCAGCCGACTCGAGCACGTCGATGGCCGTGCCCGTGAGCTTGAGGAAGAGCTCGAGCAGCTGGCGGAGACCCGCGAGAATCATGCCCTGACGCTTGAGGAGGCGCGCGAGCGCTGGCAGCAGGCGCTGGAGGCAGTGGAGAACAATGCCCAGTCGCGTGAGTCGCTGGAGCGCTCACGGCGCGAGCATCAGGAGGCGCTGGCCGGGCTGCGTGCCCAGTTGGCGCCCGCGCGGGAGCAGGTCAGCCGTCTCGACATGGAGCGTCAGCGCCTGGTGACAGAGCGCGATGGCATGCAGGGCCAGCGCATGCGAGCCGTCGAGCAGCGCGAGAAGCTCGCCGAGCGCATCGAGCTGCTCGAGGCCAGCCGTGAAGAAGCCTCGCTGCCGCAGGAAGAAGAGCGCGAACAGCTCGAGATGTTGCTCGAGACACGCCTCTATCAGGAAACCAAGCTGAATGCCTGTCGTGACAAGACTCATGAATTGGTCGAACAGATGCGCCAGGCCGAGCAGTCGCGCCAGACCCATGAACGCAATCTCGAGGGCATTCGTCAGCGCCTCGAGGAAGGGCGCATGCAGGTGCAGGCCCTGACCTTGAAAGCGGATGCGCAGGATGAGCAGCTGGTGGAGCTGGGCTATGACGAGGCGGCGATCACGCTGCTGGAGGACGAGCTGGACCCGAACGCCACCGAATCGGCCTGGAGCCACAATCTGGAGCAGGTCGGTGAGCGCATCAA
The DNA here is from genome assembly GCF_057670765.1 of Cobetia sp. PS-4MA. Taxonomy (NCBI): domain Bacteria; kingdom Pseudomonadati; phylum Pseudomonadota; class Gammaproteobacteria; order Oceanospirillales; family Halomonadaceae; genus Cobetia; species Cobetia sp. PS-4MA. The sequence continues at coordinate 393,194 of NZ_CM173107.1, forward strand.
GCGGCTGGGGGCCATCAACCTGGCCGCCATCGAGGAGTACGACCAGCAGGCCGAGCGTCGCAACTACCTGGAAGCCCAGCATGCGGAGCTGGCCGAGGCGCTGGAGACCCTTGAGCGTGCGATACGCAAGATAGATCAGGAAACGCGGGTGCGTTTCAAGGACACCTTCGACAAGGTCAACGCCGGAATCCAGACGCTTTTCCCGAAGATCTTCGGTGGCGGAACCGCGTGGTTGACACTGACAGGCGATGATTTGCTCGAGACGGGCGTGGCGATCATGGCACGCCCGCCGGGCAAGAAAAACTCGACCATTCATCTTCTGTCAGGCGGGGAGAAGGCTCTGACGGCGCTGGCGCTGGTCTTCGCCATCTTCCAGCTCAATCCGGCCCCGTTCTGCATGCTCGATGAGGTGGATGCGCCGCTGGATGATGCCAACGTCGGGCGTTATGCAAGGCTGGTGAAAGAGATGTCGGAAAGCGTACAGTTCATCTATATCACCCATAACAAGATCGCCATGGAGGCGGCGGATCGGTTGATGGGCGTCACCATGCAGGAACCGGGCGTCTCGCGTCTTGTCTCTGTAGGGATCGAAGAAGCGGCGGTACTGGCTGAAGCGTGAGTGAAAAGCCGTGCAGGAGGCCAAGGTCATCCTTGTGCGCGGTAGCCAGCGGCCGTCTTTGCGGCCAAGTTGGCAAAATCGTGTTGCACATAGAGATCGAAAGCACTACGAGTTTGCGTCATAGTGTCAGTCAGGGATAATTGAAGGGCGATTGCGCAGGTCACCACCACAGGATTGACATTCGAAAAATGTCCCCTTTTTCTGCAATCGCGCTATGCTGTTCACGTGCATGGTGCCCAAGCAAACAGGCTAATGACCCATGGAATTGAGAGAGTGGCTCATCTTGTTGGGGTTGGTGCTGGTCGCAATCATCGTCGTTGACGGTGTGCGCAGGCTCCAACGTCAACGTCGAGTACCCCGACTGGATCGAGCGGGTACGGAAGATTCCACCGAAGAGGCGGGTGTTTCCGCGGTGGAAGAAGAGGAAGAACGTGACAACTGGGAGCTGCCGAATGGCGGCTACCGGGTGGTTGGCGATGCCGAAGCGCAGGTCGAGGCGGAGCAGGATGCCGTGCTCGACAATGCCCATGGCATCAAGGCTTCACGGGTGACTCAACCGAGTCGTCCGGCACAGCCCATGGAGCGCCGTGAAGCGCCGGAGCGCAAGGGCTTCGGCGAGCGTGCGGCGGCCTTCGGGGCGCGTGCCAGCCAGTCGATGCGCGACGTGACCGCCAGTCTGGGCGCGCGGCGCGACGACGAGCATGACGAGGCGCATCGCGAGCCTGTGCTCGGCACCGCCTCCAGCGAGCAGTCAGAGACGGCGCGCGAAGAGGACTTCCATGAGAAGCCGGTGATCACCGCCGAGGACGACAGCATCAGCGTCTCCTCCACCCAGGCTGATGATCTCGAGCCGATGGCCGAGATCGAGGAAGGTCAGGATGTGAAGGCCGAAGCGTCCTCCGCTGGCCAGCAGGCCGATGACGAGCACGCGGCTTCCGAGCGCAAGGAACCTTCGCTGGAAGCGGCCGCCGTGCCTGCAGCCGACACGACAGTCTCCGAGGATGATCGCCATCCGCTGGTGCTGCGTGCCGAGCGCAATCAGGTCGATGACCAGCTCGCCCGTGACACCCTGGCTGATGCCAGTGAAGTCATCATCATCTCGGTGATGGCGCGTGGCGAGGAAGGCTTCAGCGGTGAAGACGTGCTGGGCATCTCGCTGGCCTGTGGTCTGCGCCATTCCGAGATGGGGCTGTTCCTGCGCCATGAGGAAGATGATGACGACAGTCCCTTGCAGTTCGCGATGGCCAACGTGGTCAAGCCGGGGATCTTCACGCCGGCCGAGATGGTGGACAGTCAGCTGGATGGCGTCACCTTCCTGATGCCGCTGCCGGGCGCGGACGACACTTCTGCCGCCTTCGAGACCATGGTCGAGATCGCCATGCTGCTGGTGCGTCGCCTGGGCGGTGAGCTCAAGGACGAGAACCACAGCGTGATGACGGCCCAGACCATCGAGTTCAAGCGCCAGCAGGTGCACGAGTTCGAGCGTCGCAATCGTCTGCATCGCTACCAGGCCAACTGATCGACTCGCGAGCCATTCTCAGAGTGGGTCCGTCATGCCACAAACGCCAACGGCGACCTTCGGGTCGCCGTTGGCGTTTGTGTTTCACGCGATTCTCCGTCCTCGTTCTGAAGCGCCTGACGCCATTTGTCATCTGCGGTCTTTCCTCTCAGCCGGGAGTGGGGTCCATCGAGCGCTTTGAGTACAATGACGGCATCATGGCGACCCCCCGGCCCTGCGATTCAGGCCGGAGGACCTGTCGCCACCCGCTTTCCGGTCGATCAGCGTAGCCCTTTGGGCACTGCTGATGAGGCCACCGTTTCGAGTGAGTGTCATGTCAGCCCAGGATGATCTGTTTTCGGCCCCTGCCGATGATTCCAGCGCCTCGAGCGTTCCTCAGTCCGCTGCCCCGGCTGCGGTGGAAGGTGTGCCTGCCAGGGTCATGGAGGAGGTCGCACAGCTGCATCGCGAGCTGCTCGAGGCCAGCCACCGCTATTACGTGCTGGATGACCCGACGCTGACCGATGCCGACTACGACACGCGCCTGCGCCGTCTCGAGGCACTGGAAGCCGACTACCCCCAGCTGATCACGTCGGAGTCCCCCACCCAGCGTGTCGGGGCCGCACCGGCCAGCGGTTTCGAGGAAGTGCAGCATGCGGTACCGATGCTGTCGCTCAACAATGCCTTCGATGACGATGAGCTGCGTGCCTTCGTGCAGCGTGCGGCGAAAACCCTGGAGTTGGGCGATGCGGAAGATGCAGGCGAGGCATTGAGCTTCTGCTGTGAACCCAAGCTCGATGGCCTGGCCGTGTCGCTCATCTACGAGAATGGCGTGCTGGTGCAGGGCGTGACGCGCGGCGATGGACGTACCGGGGAAGGCATCACCACCAATCTGCGCACCATCCGCTCGATCCCGCTCAGGCTGCGGGGGGATGATCTGCCGGCGCTGCTTGAAGTGCGCGGCGAGGTCTACATGAGTCACGCCGGCTTCGAGGCGCTGAACGCGCGCGGCCGCGACGAGGATGGCAAGGTGTTCGCCAATCCGCGCAATGCCGCCGCCGGCAGTCTGCGTCAGCTGGATTCCAGCATCGCTGCCTCGCGCCCGCTGGAGTTCTGTGCCTATCAGGTCGCGCGCCTCGATGAGGCGCTGCTGGCCACGGAGGTCGGTCAGAATCATTCCAGCCTGATGGCGCTGCTCAATGACTATGGCTTTCGCACCAGCCCGCAGCTTGAGGTGGTGCGCGGTGCCCAAGGCATCATCGACTACACCCGCCGCCTCGGCGAGCAGCGCGAAGGGCTTGATCACGACATCGATGGCGCGGTCATCAAGCTGGATGCGTTGCGTCTGCAGCGCGAGCTGGGCTTCGTGGCGCGCGCGCCGCGCTGGGCCATCGCCTTCAAGTATCCCGCGCAGGAGCAGGAAACCACTCTGGAAGGCGTCGATTTCCAGGTCGGACGGACTGGCGCGCTGACACCGGTCGCCCGGCTGGCACCGGTGCAGGTCGCCGGGGTGGTGGTCTCCAATGCCACGCTGCACAACATGGATGAGGTGGAACGTCTCGGCGTGCAGATCGGCGACAGCGTGATCATCCGGCGGGCCGGCGATGTCATCCCGCAGGTGGTGCGGGTCGCCAGCGAAGGTGCCAGCCGTGAAGCCATCGTGCTGCCGGACGGCTGCCCGGTGTGCGGCTCCGAGATCGAACGTCTCGAAGGCGAGGTGGTGGCACGCTGCGCGGGCGGACTGATCTGCGCTGCCCAGCGCAAGGAAGCCCTCAAGCACTTCTCCAGCCGCAAGGCGCTGGATGTCGATGGCCTCGGCGAGAAGCTGATCGAGCAGCTGATCGAGCGTGAGCTGGTCAAGACACCGGCGGATCTGTTCCATCTCGACGCTGCCACGCTGGCCGAGCTGCCGCGCATGGGCGAGAAGTCCGCCGCCAATCTGGTTGCCTCGCTGGACAAGAGCCGCCACACCACCCTGGCGCGCTTCATCTATGCCCTCGGTATCCGCGAAGTCGGCGAAGCCACCGCGGCGAATCTGGCCACGCACTTCGGCACGCTTGAAGCGCTGCGCGCGGCGGATCAACCCGCGCTGGAAGCCGTGGAAGATGTCGGCCCCATCGTCGCGGCGCATATCCATACCTTCTTCCAGCAAGCGACCAACAACGAGACGCTGGAAGCGCTTCTCGCCTGTGGTCTGCGCTGGGAAGAGGTCGAGATCGGCGAGCGACCCCAGCCGCTGGCAGGCCAGACCTGGGTGCTGACGGGGAGTCTCGACAGCATGACGCGTGATGAAGGCAAGGCGCGCCTGCAGGCGCTGGGCGCCAAGGTGGCGGGCAGTGTCTCGAAGAAGACCGCTGGTGTCGTCGCCGGGGAGGCGGCGGGCAGCAAGCTCGAGAAAGCCATGCAGCTGGGGCTCACGGTGCTGGATGAAGCGGCCTTCGTGGCGCGTCTGGCCGAGTGGGAAGCCGGCACCGACTCAGTTTCAGGCTCAGATTCAGATTCGGACGCGCAGAAAGCCGATGCGCAAGACAGCGCAGGAGAGGATGCATGAGTACGGACACGCTGAATGATGCACCGCAGGCGCCAATGGCTGCGTCACGTTCCACGGATGAACAGGAGCTACCCATGAGTCAGATGCCGCTTGATCAGATGGACCCGAAGGATCGCTTCATCGAGGTGCCGCAGACCATGCTGCCCGCCGACACGCGTCGTGCCCTGCTGGAGACCTTCGTCACCCGTCAGGGCTATGACACCACCGATGTCGGCGAAGGCATGGCTGGCTGGGTCGCGGAGCTGGAAGGCCAGTTGTCACGCGGCAAGCTGTTGATCGTCCATGACATCGGCACCGAATCCACCGAGGTGATGACGCTGGAGCAATGGCAGTCCTTCGGGCGTCAGCTGGCAGACGATGAGGAAGAGGGCGACTGAGCCCGGCCAGCGGTCATGATCCGTTGGCGAAGCCCTGACCTTGCTCCTGACCCTGGAAACGACGACGCCCCCGGCACAGGCCGGGGGCGTCGTCGTTCCTGCAGCGTCTGTCGTGGCACCTGGCGTCGGTGCTCCTATCGAAGCCGGATCATGCGAATCGAGGCCGGATCATGCGAACCACATCGGCACGACCAGACTCGAGATCAGCAGGATCAAGGCCCCGCCCAGGCGCGAGGAAATCTGCGCGAAGGGCATCAGCTGCATGCGATTGGCCGCCGAGAGGACCGCGACGTCACCCGTGCCGCCCATGTTGGCCATGCACAGGCCAGCGGTGATGGCGGACTCGATGGGATAGAAGCCGACCAGCTTGCCCACCAGCCCTGCACCGAAGGCGGCACCGGCGACGACACCGAAGACGATCACCACGTAGGTGATGGTGATGGCGTCGATCACCTGGCCCAGGTCGGTGTAGGCCACGCCGATGCCGAACAGCAGCGCGAAGGTCCAGTTGCCCGCGACGAAACGGAACCATTGAGCGGCGGCCTGGTTGATGCTTTCCGGCACCAGGTTGGCGCACTTGAGTACGGCAACCGCGATGATCATCAGCGCGTAGGGGTGCAGCGGGATGACCTTGCCGAGAATCTGGCTGGCGACGAAGAAGCTCAGGGCGATGACCATGCCGATGCCCAGCTGGGAGAGATCAGGCGCGCTCTTCTCTTCACGGACATCGACACCCGGCATCATCTGGCCGCCGCCGGTCAATGACGGGAAGCGCTTGCCAAGCCCGTTGAGCAGCCCGGCAATGATGATGGCGAAGACATTGCCCAGCGCCAGCGCCGGTACCAGGATCGAGATGTAATAGCTGGCCGGCTGTCCCAGCAGTTGCTCGTAGATCTGGCTCATCGGCACGGCGCCTGCCCCCATGCCACCGCCCATGATGGGCAGGGCGATGACCATGACGGCATCCTTGGGCGAGAAGCCCATGATCCAGCCGACCAGCATCGCGAAGAGTGCCGCGAACAGCACCGAGCACAGCAGCGGCAGCGCGAAGCGTGCCCCGACCTTGACCAGCACGCGGGAGTCCATGCCGAGAATGCTGCCGGTGATCAGTGCCGCGATGTAGAAATTCAGAAAGCCGCCGGCCTTCATGAACTCGCTGACGCTGGCCGTGACATCCTGTGGCAGCCAGCCGCTGTAGACCAGCGCTGCGGCACCGAAGATGGCGAGAATCGCTCCGCCTCCCAGGTAGCTGTTGATGATCGGCAGGCGATCACCTAGAAAGCCCAGCAGCTCACCGAGGACCATCATGACCATCAGGGCGCCGATCATGCCGGCCGGCAGGGTATCGGTGGCGATGGCGGCGATCAGGACCAGAAACGACAGGGCGAAGATCGGCAGGGACATGCCGAAGATGCGTGTCTTCAGGTAAGGCGACTCGTCGGCAGGCGTGGCCGTGGCGGTCTGCGAGGAATGTGTCATGCAGGCTCCTTGTCCTGCACTCTGTCGTTGCAGGACCTGTTGTCATGTCCGGATGCGCTGGCGTGGCATCGCGGGATCGGTTGGGACAAGGTGGGACATCATGTCCGCGCAGTGGATGCGCGTCACAGGGAGCTTACGATGTGGCTTTCGAGGGCCAAGTTTTGCGAATTAAAGAAAGCCTTTTGAAACTTATGAAACCGCATGGCGCGGCTCGCTCACGTGCTGGGCGAATTGGCCATGCCACCAAGGGGGCACGTGGACTGTCTGGCGTGTTGCATTCTTCTCAACCCGGACTGAGCGCGCTGACCTCGCTGCTGGCTGCCGGCATGGTGATCGTCAGTCTGCTGGTCGCGGCCTGGCTCTTCAGTGCGCAGCTGGAGCGGACCCAGCATGAGATACAGGGACAGCGCATCGCCGCCCTCGCGCAACGCATCGCGCGGCTGCCTGAGGTGCGCGCCACCTTGAGCGAAGCCAACGCCTCGCAGGCAGCGCCTCCCGCCGCGGATAGCCGCCTGGCGGCACGCATCGAGCGGCTGCGCCGCGAGAATGCCGTCGACTTCATCGTGGTGATGCGTCCGGACGGCGTGCGACTCAGTCACCCGGAGCCCGCGCGGATCGGCCAGCCGTTTCAGGAGGGAGACGAGCAACGTGCGCTCGGAGGCGCAGCCTATCTCTCCGAGTCCCGCGGTACGCTCGGCGAAAGCCTGCGCAGCTTTGCCCCGGTGATGGCCTCTGCATCCGATGGCGAAGCGCGTTCCGTCATCGGCGCCGTTGCCATCGGCATCACGCTGGATTCGCTGGGGCGGCGGCTGGCCGATGAGAAGCGTCAGCTGCTGATCGGGTTGGGCATCCTGATGCTGTTCGGCACGCTGGGGGCGCTGGGACTGGCACGCTATCTGCGCAGACAGCTCAAGGGGCTGGAGCCGGCGGCCATCGCGCGTCTGGTGGAAGAGCATCAGGCGGTGCTGGCCAGCCTGGAAGAGGGCATCATCGTGGTCGACCCCGAGGGGCATGTCACCCTGGTGAATGCCGCGGCGCGCGAGCTGCTGGGGACGGCCCCCGAACCGGGAGAATGCCTTGAGGCGTGGTTGCCCGATACCGGCATGCACGAGTGTCTAGCCGCGCACTCGCCGGTGGCGGAGCAGGACGCGGCTCGCCTGCGTCAGGTCACCCATGACGGGCGGCGATTGTGGGTGCGTTGCCAGCGGGTGCATGATGGCGAGCATCTCATGGGCGGCGTGCTGGTATTGCGTGAGCACGACCGCATGCAGCGCCTTGCCGAGGAGCTGACCGGCGTTCGCCGACAGGCAGAGTCACTGCGCGCCGCGCGCCATGAGTTTCGCAATCGGTTGCATGTGTTGTCAGGGCTGACGCAGATGCAGGACCTCGACGGCCTGCGAGATTACCTGGCATTGCTGGTGGAGCGGGAGCTGCCAGCGGATGCCGCGGCCGCCGAGCGCATCGCGGACCCTCTGCTGGCAGGATTGCTGATCGGCAAGCACAGTGAGGCTCGCGAGCGGGGCATCGCGCTCAATGTCGAGCTGGACGTCGAATGGCATCATGCACGGCCCGAGCACCGGGAGATGCCCGGCGCAGCGCTGTCTCAGTCCGAGTTGTCTCTGGCCGAGCTGTCTCAGGCCGTGCTGCCGGTGCTGGAGCGCAGCTTGAGCCATGATCTGGTCAGCGTGATCGGCAATCTGCTCGACAATGCCTTCGAAGCGCTGGAGGACATGGACGATGCCACACACGCCCCGGCCGTCACTCTGAGCCTGATGCTGGAATCCGTGGGTGAGGCGTCAGAGGCCCAGTTGTCGATCAGCGTGGCAGACAACGGCCCCGGCATGCCGGCGGAGCTCATGGAGACGGCGCGCGCGGCGGGGGTAAGCAGTCGTGGTGAAGGTCGCGGGCTGGGGCTGTCGCTGGTACAGGAGATCGTGACCGCGCGCGCGGGAGACTGGCACTTCTACTCGCCCCCGGGCGGCGGCACCCTGGTCGAGCTGACCTTGCCCTGCCAGCGGTCGCCCACTGCGGCGCCCTGAGAGCATTTCACGTCGTTGGACGGCTGCCGTCCAAGACCCCGCATGATCAAGGAGCCTGAGCGCATGCGTGTGCTGATAGTCGAAGACGACCCCATGGTCATGCGTCTCAATGTCGAATACCTCAATCGTATCGATGGCATGCGCCTGGTCGCCCAGTGCGAGGATGTCGCCGCGGCGCTGGAGGTGCTGGCGCAGGAGGCGGTGGACCTGGTGCTGCTGGATGTCTATCTGCGCAGCCGCAGCGGTCTGGAGGTATTGCGCTGGTTGAGACGCCATGCCGCCCCTGACATCCAGGTGATCCTGATCACCGCCGCCAGTGAGGCGGACACGGTGCGCAGCGCGCATGCGCTCGGGGTTTGCGATTACCTGGTCAAACCCTTCAGCTTCGCCCGCTTCCAGCAGGCACTGGCACTGGCACGGCGTGGTCGCCAGCAGCTGGAGAGTCTCGAGGGGGAGGTCAGTCAGCAGCAGCTGGACCAGCTGTTCGGCTCGCACATGGCGGTCAGTGGCGCGGCGGGGACGGTGTCTGATGGCCGCCTGCCCAAGGGTGTGACGGCAGCGTCCCTGGCGCTGGTCGCCGGTGCCATCCAGGCGCTGCCACGCGCTGAAGACAGTTTCACCAGCGAGGCGTTGCTGAGCGCCACGGGCATGTCGCGCGTGACCATCCGCAAGTACCTGCGCCATCTGGCGGCCTGCGGCATGCTCAGCGAGGCCTTCCACTACGGCCAGATAGGCCGCCCCTCCTTCACCTATCAGGTCATCGATCGTCAGGCGCTTGCCAGGCAGTGCCGAATCCCCTGAAGGACGTCATCGGAGGGCGAGCCCTGTGTCTCTGCCAATGCCCACCCATGTCTGCCAATGCCTCAGCGCCGCTGCACGATATCGCGAATCAGGCGGCGTCCCGGGTGCAGGTGCTCGGCCAGTTCGCGCTCCAGCGGCAGCGGCTCGCCGCACAGCTGTGAGGCGATCAGCTCCGCACACAGCGGTGCGGTGGTGAAGCCGCGTGAGCCATGCGCGGTGGAGAGCCACAGGCCGGGCAAATGGGCGCCGCTCAGTGACGGCACGCGCTTTTTCGCATCGAAGGCCATGGCGGCGTAATCCTCACGCCATTGCGCGGCGTCCGGTGCCGGGCCGGCCAGCGGACTCTTGTCGGGGCTGGCGGCGCGCCAGGCGACACGCCCCTGCCAGGCATCGTCTTCCAGCCTGACGCCACGCGCCCGCTCCCAGGCAGCGACGAAGGCGGGCAGCGCACTGCGCAGCTCGGCGACATTGGCGATGTGATCCGCCTCGCGGACCGCCTCATCCTCATCGCGCGGGGCGAAGGTCGCGCCGAAGCTGAGCGTCACGCTGCCGTCGGCGTGACGCTGACAGGGCGAGACATAGCCACCGGCACACACCACGCTGTCGAGCATGGGCAGCCCTGCTGCCTGGTCGGGCGGCACCGTGATCTCGCTGACCTGACCACGAATCGGCTGCAGCGGCAGATGCGCGAGCGGCTCGGGCAGGTGTGTCTGCTCCCCCAGCGCGACGATCAGCTGATCCACTTCCAGATAGCTGCCGTCGCTGGCTTGCAGCTGCCAGCGTGGCGCGCCGTTGCCTGTCTTTCCGCCTTCCTCTCTGCCTTCCTCGGCCCCCAGCGACTGAATGGCCACGATGCGCGCCTGCCGAAAGCTGACGCCCGGTGTGGCGGCGAGGTGCTGACACAGCGCCTTCGGACGCACCCAGCCCGCGACGGGATAGAAGAGGCCATCGAAGGTGATTTCGCTGCCGGCGATCTGGCTGGCCTGGCCGGCAGTGACCGGCCTGAGCAGCGCCTCGGGCAGCGGGTGATTGTCCGCGAAGCGCTGTTGGCGCTTGCGCTCACGCTCGCTGGTGGCCAGCTGCAGCACGCCGCTGGCGGACCACAGGGTCTGCTCGGGGTCGAGGCTTGCCAGCCAGCGCCGGCTGTATTGCAACGCGGCCAGCTGGAAGCGGCTGGCAGGGTTGGTCTCGGCGGCCAGCTTCACGTAGAGCGCCCCCTGGGTATTGCCGGAGGCCCGCGCACCGGGGGCTTCGGCGTCGATCAGCGTGACCTTCACGCCACGCCGCGCCAGCGCCTCGGCGCAGCTGGTGCCGGCGATGCCAGCGCCAAGTACCGCGACGTGTGTCTCGCGGGAGATGGGCGCCGGCTGGGGCGGCTGCGTCCAGGGCTGTTCCCGGCGCAGCGGATGAAGCACCCCGCGCTGTGCGGGTGATGGCAGCGGGGGACGGGGCCGGTCATGCTGTTCCTGCCTTTCGGCAAGCCCCATCAGCTCGGCGCGCGCCGCCGAGGTGGCAGCGTCCAGCTCGCCGCAGATCATCTCGCGCTTCATGCCATGGCCGGGCACCTTGCGCCAGGCGAAGCCTGCCGCCCGCAGGCCGCGCCGCACGAAGCCCGCGGCGGTGAAGGTGGCAAAGGTCGCCTCGGGATGCGAGATGCCGGCCATGGCCGCGAACAGCGCCGGTGACCACATTTCCGGATTCTTCGACGGCGAGAAGCCATCGAGGAACCAGGCATCCACGCCTCCTTCGAGGCGTGACAGGCGCTCGACGGCATCGCCGAAGTGAAGATCCAGCGTGATGCGCTCATCCAGCCACAGACGATGCACGCCGAGTACCGCAGCCGGCCATTGTGCCACCAGCGGTTTCGCCAGTGAGGCGAGATCCGGCCAGGCGGACAGCGCGCGTTCGAGATCCGCGGCGCGCATCGGATGCTTTTCCACCGAGACGACATGCAGGCGTGCCTCGGCGGGTGCCGTGGCCAGAAAGCGCTGGGCGGCGCACAGGATATTGAGGCCGGTGCCGAAGCCGGTCTCGCCGATCACGAAGGGGCGCGCTTCCCGCCAGTCACGGAAGCGCTCGCTCAGACGATTGCTGTCGAGGAAGACGTGCACGGTCTCGGCGCGGCCATCGTGGATCGAGAAGTACACATCCCCGTAATCCATGGCCTGTGGGGCCGCGTCATCCCATTCAAGGCGTGCCTCTTCCAGCGCGGCCAGCGGTGCCAGCGGGACCTCCGGCACCACGCCGGGTGCCGTGACAGGGTCGATCGCGCTCGGTGGCGTCGTCGCAGGCTTGCGTGTCATGGCGTCCGGCCTGTCCTTCGGCGCCGCGTCGGACACTGACGACGTGGACGGCTCAGGCGTGGCGGAAGCGGGCTGGCGGGGGGAGGAGGGACGATCGTTCACGGGCATTCCTGGCAGGAGGTCGAGCGGGAGAGCAGGGCATCAGGGCAGTGGCCGGGCAACGTCTCCAACGCAGACGACGGACAGCCAGGCTGTCCGTCGTCAGGGGGCGAAGCCGCCGGTCAGCGGCCGAGCGGCAGTCAGGACTAGGGCAGTGTCTGCTTGAACGGCTTCACTTCGGCGCTTGCATAGACACCGGCGATGACGAAGGGATCGGCATCGGCCCACTTCTGGGCCTCTTCGAGGGAATCGAACTCGGCGATGATGACGCTGCCGCTGAAGCCGGCGTCTCCCGGTGCTTCGCTGTCGATGGCCGGGTTGGGGCCGGCGATGACCAGACGGCCTGCGGCATTCAGGGCCTCAAGACGTGCCAGATGTGGTGGTCGCGCTGCCATGCGCGCTTCGAGACTACCTTCGACATCCTGACAGACAATGGAATACAGCATCACGAATCATCCTTATGTGAAGAGGTGGAAGAGGAAGACTCTTCCTGAGGGGCCTGCACCATGTGACGGGACAGATAGACGCCCTGAACGATGACGAACAGCAGTGTCAGGCCAAGCATGCCGAACAGCTTGAAATCGACCCAGATGTCTTCCGAATAGTGGCTGAAGACATAGATGTTGAGGCCGCCCATGGCGAGGAAGAATACCACCCACGCCAGGTTGAGGCGGTGCCAGATGGCACGCGGCAGCTGGATCGCCTTCTCCATCATGCGCTCCACCAGCGGCTTGCCGCCGAACAGCGGCGAGAGCAGGAAGGCGACGGCAAACAGCCAGTTGACCACGGTCGGCTTCCACTGGATGAAGGCGCTGTTGCCGAACAGCACGGTCGCGCCACCCAGCACGACGACCAGCGCCAGCGTGACCAGCTGCATCTTCTCGACACGCTTGTGACGCCAGTAGATATAGAGCACCTGGGCGAGGGTGGCAGGGATCAGTACGGCCGTGGCCATGATCATGTCGCCAGTCGTCTTGTAGACGGCGAAGAAGATCACGATCGGCAGAAAGTCGAGCAACATCTTCATGAGAAACACACACTCCTGGACACGACGGCGGTGCCGTCGGGAAGGCAAGGGCTTGTGCGAGTGGTATCCTTTGGCAACCAGCGGCGCACCCTTGCCTGCATGCGTTCATTCTGCCGCCATTGCTGCCTGCTGACAAAGCCCATGTGGCTTCCAGACATACACGGCAGTCAACACTGCCCCTGACGTCCTTGCCGAGGGCTTGCCAGCATGATCGGCAACTCGAGGCTCTGGACGTTCATCCCGAGAGGTTTTCCCGTGTCCGACGTCCTGTCCGACCATCCGCCGACATCCGAGTCGCCCGCTCACCAGCCATCATCGCCACCGCCTGCCCGTCCGGTCCCCCGCGCGCTGCCCCAGCGTTTCGAGACGGATATCGAGGTGCCGGACATCGACCTGCACATGCACTCGACCGCCTCCGATGGCGGCATGGCGCCGGCAGAGCTGGTCGCGCTGGTCGCGCGGCGCGGCGTCTCGCGCATGTCACTGACCGATCACGACAGCATGGAAGGCATCTTCGAGGCTCAGCAGGCGGCGATTGCCCATGGCGTCACCCTGCTGCCGGGCTGCGAGCTGTCCGTGCGCTGGCGCAATCAGACCATCCACCTGGTGGCGCTGATGCCCGAGGGCGCCGGAGACGCGTTGAGCGCCGGCCTCAGGCAGCAACATGATGCACGTGAGCGGCGCAGTCACGAGATCGCCGCGCGCATGGAGAAGCTGGGACTGAGTGATGCCATGCAGCGTGCCCGTGAGCAGGCCACGCTCAGCGGGTCGGGAGACCGCCCCCTGTCGCGGCCCGACTTCGCGCGCGCGCTGGTGGAGGCGGGACTGGCCCGTGATCTTCAGGATGCCTTCAAACGTCACCTGGGCTCCGGCCAGAAGGGCGACGTCAAGGCACACTGGCCCGAGATGGAAGAGGCGGTGGGGTGGATACGTGCCGATGGCGGTGTCGCGGTGATGGCGCACCCGATGCGCTACAAGCTGACCCGCACCAAGCGCGGTGAGCTGCTGCGGGACTTCATCTCTGCCGGCGGTGAGGCCGCCGAGCTGGTCAGCGGCTTCCAGAACATCGACCGTGCACGCGACCTGGCGCGTCAGCTGGATGAACTGGGCCTCTATGCTTCCGTCGGCAGTGATTTCCACTTCCCCGGGGGGCCGCTGGCACCCGGCAGCATGAGTCCGCCACCGCGCACCAGGGTGCCGCCCGTCTGGTGTCATCCGCGCCTCGCACCCTTTTTTGCGGCCGCCACCGCCACCATGTGATAGAGATGGCAGAGCCGGCCTGACTGACGTGTCGCGTCGTGTCAGGCCGGTCTTGTCGAGAGTTCGCCGAGAATTTGCCGAGAGCTTGTCGAGAATTTGCCGAGAGTTCGCCGAGATCAGTGCGCCAGTGTCCGGCGCACTGTGCTGACGCAAGGAGCGCCGCATGGGACAGTTTTTCCAGATACACCCTGAAAACCCGCAGAAACGTCTTATTGATCAAGCGGTTGCCATCATTCGGCAGGGGGGCGTGATCGCCTACCCGACCGATTCCGGCTATGCACTGGGTTGCCACCTGGGCGAGAAGAAAGCCATCGAGCGCATCAAGCGTCTGCGTGAACTCGATGACAAGCACAACTTCACCCTGATGTGCTCGGATCTGTCGGAAATCGGCACCTACGCCAAGGTGGACAATGCCGTCTTCCGGCTGCTCAAGAGCCACACGCCCGGAGCCTTCACCTTCATCCTCCACGCGACCACCGAAGTGCCACGCCTGCTGTTGCATCCCAAGCGTCGCTCCATCGGCGTGCGCGTGCCGGACCATGCCATCACGCATGCCCTGCTGGAGGCACATCATGAGCCGCTGATGAGCGTGACGCTGATTCCGCCGGGCGAGGAGCTGCCGATGACGGACCCGGAAGAGATCCGCCAGCGCTTCGGGCATGCGCTGGATCTGATCATCGATGGTGGGGCCTGCCGCCTGGAGGCCACCAGCGTGGTGGACCTGCGCGACCTGCCGCCCGTCATCGTGCGTGAAGGACGAGGCGACATCTCGAACTTCGTCGAGTGAGGCACGCCGCATGACGCGCGTGGCGAGATGCTCATGATGCGTTGCTCATGACGACGAGAAGCGGATGGTGACATGGCAGGCGAGGTCGTTGAACAGGAATTCAATAACGTTGAGTGTTAATATTCGTCCGTCTTGATAACTCAACGACATACCTATCATGCACAGAGGATCATCGATGCCGATCACGTCTTCATCTCAAGCGCGTGTCTCGTTGCTGGCGAGAGCCACCAGGGTCGCGACACTGGCAGGAATCATGGGTCTGGGAGTCGCTCCCATCAGTCAGGCGGCCGAGACACCCGAGGCAGCGCAGTGTCCGCCGGCAGCATATGCCATGGCACTGCGCTATCAGCAGCAATCGGCGGAAGTCGCGGCCCTGCAGCGTCAGAGCTATGCGCTGGCGACACGTCAGCTGGAGACACTGCTGGCATCTCGTGATGACGAGAAACCTGCCGCGATCATGACCGACCTTGATGAAACCGTGATCGACAACTCCGCGCTGCTGGTGCGTGATCTGAAGGCCTGTCATGACTTCACGGGCTGGGACACCTGGAAGGCGTGGGAGCGAGAGGGCAAGCCGACCCTGATTCCGGGTGCCAGGGAGTTCCTCGAACTTGCCGCATCGCGTGGCGTGGCGATCTACTACGTGTCGGATCGCTACGAGGAGAACAAGGACGCCACGGTCACCACGCTGAAAGCCCTGGGTCTGCCCGGTGTCGATGATGCCCATGTGCGCCTGCTGGGGCCGAGCAAGTCGGTGCGTCGCCAGGCGATCGCGGAGGATCACGACATCGTGATGCAGCTGGGCGACAGCCTGCATGATTTCGCGGATGACTTCTCCGACAAGACGCCCGAGCAGCAGAAGGCGCTCGTCGCGGAGCAGGCGCAGCATTTCGGCAAGGATTGGATCATGTTGCCGAATTCCTCCTACGGCAGCTGGAGCGAGGCCACGCTGACCGCCTGGGACAAGCCCTTCTCTGACCGCTAGCCCTTGCCGGCTTCCGGCTGAATGACAACGCCCCCGGACCTTGCGGTCTCGGGGGCGTTGTCATTTCCGAGGCGTTGTCATGTGCCGAGTGACACTCGGCCTCGTCAACTGCGATCGCGATCGGGGGAGTCATCGCCTGGGGAGGCGGTTTCCTCCTTCGCTGGCGGCTCGGCGTCGGGCTCAGGTCCGGGTTCTGGGTCTGTCTCAGGCTCTGGTTCAGGCTCTGGCTCGCGTGGGTCACGCGTGTCTTCATCCAGCCAGGTGCCGCAGAACTTGCAGTACTTGGCATTGCGATCATGGCCCTCACGGCCACAGCCGGGGCAGGCTTCATCGCTGGTCTGCTGCATGCGCAGGCCGTTGAGCACCTCGGCCGAGAACACGCCGGTGGGCACGGCGAGAATCGAATAGCCCAGTATCATCATCATCGCCGAGATGAACTGGCCCAAGGGCGTGATGGGGGCGATATCGCCGTAGCCCACCGTGGTCAGCGTCACCACCGCCCAGTAGAGCGCCTTGGGGATGGAGGTGAAGCCGGCTTCCGGAGGTTCGATCAGATAGATCAGGGCACCGAATACCGTGATGATGCTGAGTACGGTGATGAAGAACAGCAGGATCTTGCGACGACTGCGCGCGAGAGCCTCGACCAGCATGCGACCTTCGCCGACGAAGGCCATCAGGCGCAGCACGCGGAACAGCCGCAGCACACGCAGCACGCGCACCACCAGCAGTGCCTGCGCCCCCGGAATCAGCAGCGAGAGCCAGGTCGGGGCGATCGACAGCAGGTCGAGCACGCCGTAGAAGCCCTTCGCCCAGGTGCCGGGGTGTTTGAGGCAATAGAGGCGTACTGCGTATTCCAGCGTGAACAGCAGGGTGAAGGTCCATT
The DNA here is from genome assembly GCF_057670765.1 of Cobetia sp. PS-4MA. NCBI lineage: Bacteria > Pseudomonadati > Pseudomonadota > Gammaproteobacteria > Oceanospirillales > Halomonadaceae > Cobetia > Cobetia sp. PS-4MA. Next base: position 409,902 of record NZ_CM173107.1, read on the forward strand.
CCAGGATGCGGAACAGCTCCCCATGGCGGGCATTCAGCGACGGCACGCTATCGAGCATCACCACGGCGACGCTGGCGAGAATCATCGCGACCAGCGCGATATCGAAGGCCTTGGCCGCCTTGGTGTCGGACTCGAAGATCCAGTGGAACAGCCGGGCGCGCAGCCTGCCGCTGGCCGGCTCGAAATCGCTGGAGCGAGGGGGGGCGGTGGCGGATTGTGACGTACTGCCGTATTCGTTGGCCGGCCCTTGGCGTTCAGGCATGCGGGCTTCCTTGACTGGCGTCGCAGCGCCGGGGCGGGCTGCGACGCGATGGTGGGGGCAGGGCAGGTGAGGGCGCGATGGCCTGGCGCTCAGCGAGCGATTTCACCGGGGTCTCTCAATGAGCTTTCTCAACGAGCTTTCTCGATGAGCTGTCTCACTGAGCTTTTAATGAGCTGTCTCACTGAGCTTTTAATGAGCTGTCTCACTGGCCTCGGCTGCGCAATGCCGCCAGCAGCGACAGGCTTTGCTGACCGAAGGCCGCTGTCATCCAGCTGTCTGACGTGCCCTGCTCACGGGATTCGCTCAACGCCTCCGTCAGCGCCACCGCATGGACATGACCGGGATGCTGACTGGCGGCCAGGCGCGAGGCCAGGGCCGAGAAGGCGGCCAGGGCGTGGTCGTGCCAGCGCATGTCATCTTGCTGCTGGCGGTCGGCATGTGCATCCAGGGCATCGATGGCCGCGGCGAGCAGGGCATTCGTGTCGGTGGTATCCAGCGTCTTCTCGTGCCATTCGCCATCTCTGAGTGCGGCACCGCGGCGTGCCTTGCTGGCATCTGCCGGGCGCAGGGCCAGTCGGCTGGCCAGGGATTCCGCCAGCGTCCACAGCACCCCTTCGCGCTGCTCGGCGCTCAGGTCGTCACCGCCAGTGAGTTCCAGTTCGATCTCGCGGATGTGCGTTTCCCGACCTGCTGCCTTCACGTGGCCGAGATCCAGCGCCATCTCGACGCCGACACCCGCCGTCTGGCCATCCTGCGTCACCGTCAGTTCCAGCTGCCAGGCATGACGTTCGAAATCCGTGCTGAAGGTAGGGGCGAGGGCGCCGAGCAGGTGCTCACGCGGACCTTCCTCAAGCGCCTGCAGAGGGGGAAGGCCGCGCAGGCCATCGAGATCGAGGCCTGTCTGGCCGTCGGGCAGCGCCCATTCCCACTCGCCCCGCGAATGCAGGCCGCCATGGCTTTCGCCACTGGTCTTGAGGGTCTGGCGCAAGGGGCCCGGACTGTCGGCATCCTCTCCACTGCGGCGCAGGCGCAATGCCATCTTGGCGCGTTCCAGCGCATGCTCAGGCGTGTCGAAATAGGTATTGGCCAGCCAGCGACGACGGGGCGTGGTGCCAGCCAGTTCCGCGATGTCCGCAAGACGTTCCAGAATCGCCGTGCGTCCGAGGCCGCTGTGGGTCAGCGCCAGCTTGAGTTCGATTTCCTGCGCCATGACGACGGCACTCCCTGTACGAGAAGATGAAGAATGAAGATGGCCGGGCATGGATGACGACAGCGATACGAGGACGCTGGCGGCCTGTCCGAGATCCCGGGACAGGCAGCCCCCGGCGGCTTCATGCTCGCGCCTGTCCCTTGCCAAGGCAAGCGCGGAGCGTGTCGCCAGCCTTCCCACGGCAGGTGATCCGTCAGCAGAATCACAGTGATATGACAGTATCGTGACATTTGTGTGACATGAATTGCCTGCCGCCAACTCCTTGGTTATATTATGAACAATGTAATCAGTCAGCGACCCCGCGTCCTGTCGCTACATGACAATCTCTCCTCTGGAATCCTTCGAGTTCCCCCCGACTGCCGCTGATGTTGCGTGAAGTACAACAGCATGGCGGTATCGTGTCGTTACGATGAAAGTTATGTGATCGTCACAAAGGCTTTGCTACACTCCGCGCGTCAATCCTTAACGCCGACGGCCACTATGGTAACGACCAACCCTTTCTCTTCGATGTTCGGGCGCTCGCCTTTCAAGGCGCTGCACACCCACATCATCAAGACAGACGACTGTGCCCAGCACTTGCTGACCTTCTTCGACGCCTGCGAACAGGGTGATTGGGATCAGGCGGCCAGCATTCGTCAGACCATCAGCAAGCTGGAGCGTGAAGCGGACGAACTGAAGACGCAGCTGCGTCTCAATCTGCCCAATTCGCTGTTCCTGCCGGTATCCCGTTCCGACCTTCTCGAGCTGATCCATGTCCAGGATTCCATCGCGAACGTCACCAAGGATATCGCCGGCATCATGCTGGGTCGCCACATGCAGATACCCACCGCGCTGGTGCCCGCCATGCGTGAGTATCTGAAGACTGCGGTCGAATCGGTCTGCCAGGCGCGCCGTGCGCTGGGCGAGCTGGAAGATCTTGTCGAGTCCGGCTTCGGGCGCAACATGAGCGAGCTGGTCGACAAGCTGATCAATGAGCTGCATGAGCTCGAGAAGCAGTCCGACGAACAGCAGATCGCGATCCGCCAGACCCTGTTCTCGCTGGAAGCCGCTCTGCCACCGGTCGACGTGATCTTCCTCTACAAGATTATCGACTGGGTCGGCGATGTCGCCGATCAAGCTGAAAAGGTCGGTACCCGACTGCAGATCCTGATGGCGCGCTAAGCGCTGTCAGGACGTCCTGCCATCTGCTCAAGAGTTCCCTAATGTCCATCATTGCTCAATACGGCGATGTGCTCGTCATCCTTGCCTGCGTATTCGGTTTCTTCATGGCGTGGGGTGTAGGCGCGAACGATGTCGCCAATGCCATGGGTACCTCGGTTGGTTCCAAGGCCATTACCATCAAGCAGGCGATCGTCATCGCCGTGATCTTCGAATTCCTCGGTGCCTGGCTGGCTGGTGGTGAAGTCACCGATACCATCCGCAAGGGCATCATCGACCCGTCACTGCTGATCCAGAATCCGCAGTTCCTGGTCTACGGCATGCTGGCATCACTGCTGGCCGCCGGTATCTGGCTGCTGATCGCGTCCATGAAGGGCTGGCCGGTCTCCACGACCCACTCCATCGTCGGTGCCATCGTCGGCTTCGCGGCGGCGGGTCTCGGCGTGGATGCGGTCGAGTGGCCCAAGGTCGGTCAGATCGCGGCCTCCTGGCTGGTCTCGCCGCTGCTGGCGGGCTCCATCGCCTTCGTGCTGTTCAAGTCCGTGCAGACGCTGATCTTCGACAATGACGACCCGTTCGCGGCCGCCAAGCGCTATGTCCCGATGTACATGTTCCTGGTCGGCTTCATCATCTCGATGGTGACCATGGTCAAGGGCCTCAAGCATGTCGGGCTGCACCTGAGCTTCGAGTCCAGCCTGCTGCTGGCCGTCGTCATCGGTGCCATCGTGATGGGGATCGGCGTGCTGATGGAGCGCAAGGTCGCGCGTTCTCGCCTCAAGGAGAAGAATCGCGCCACCGGTGATGATTTCGACTTCAGCGGCGTCGAGAAGGTCTTCGGCCTGCTGATGATGTTCACCGCCTGTGCCATGGCCTTCGCCCACGGCTCCAACGACGTGGCCAACGCGGTCGGTCCGCTGGCAGCCATCATCAGTGTCGTCGATTCCGCCGGTCAGATCGGCGCCAAGGCCAGCATGCCCTGGTGGGTGCTGGTGCTGGGTGGCGGCGGTATCGTCGTCGGCCTGGTCACCTATGGTCGCCGCGTCATCGCCACCGTCGGTACCGGCATCACCGAGCTGACCCCGTCTCGTGGCTTCGCGGCCACCCTGGCGGCGGCCTCCACCGTGGTGCTGGCCTCCGGCACCGGCCTGCCGATCTCCACCACCCACACCCTCGTCGGTGCGGTGCTGGGGGTAGGTCTGGCACGCGGCATGGCAGCGCTCAACCTGCGCGTGATCGGTACCATCGTGATGTCCTGGCTGATCACTCTGCCGGCCGGCGCGATCCTGTCGATCCTGTTCTTCTTCATGTTCAAGGGCATGTTCGGCTAAGCCGACATCTGCCTCAGCGCCCGGGCTTGCGACGGGGTGTGCGACAGGGCGCTGCATGAGAGAAACACGCAAGATGCATTGGCAAGATGCATTGGCAAGATGCATTGGCAAGACGCATCGGCAAGATGTATCGGCAAGACGCACTTGAAAAACGTTTTTGAAAAAACGTTTTTGAAAAAAAAGAAAGGCGACCTTCGGGTCGCCTTTCTTGTTTAGGCCGCATGGATGTCAGGGGCGTCGCTCGCCGTGCAGGCTGCGGCGCTGATATGATGATTCATGGGCATGCCTGACATGCCATTTTCCCTCCCTCCTGCACGGAGCTGGCTCTTGAACACGCGTTTTCCCTTCGCGGACTGGTTTCGCAACTCCTCTCCCTACATCAACGCTCACCGTGGGCGCACCTTCGTCATTCTGATCGAAGGCGAAGCGCTGTCTTCCTCACGACGAACGCAGTTGATTCAGGATCTGGCGTTGCTGCACACCCTCGGCGTGCGACTGGTGGTGGTGTTCGGCGTGCGTCCGCAGGTCAGGGAAGCACTGGAGGGAGTGGGAATCGAGGCCGAGCGTCATCAGGGACGTTGGGTCGTCACCCGTGACATCCTCGCGCATCTGGAGCAGCAGGTCGCCACGTTGCGCCTGCGCCTGGAGGCCAGCCTGTCGCTGGGGCTGCCCAATACCCCGCTGCATGGTGTCGAGCTCTCCGCCGTGTCGGGCAATCTGGTGATGGCCAAGCCGCTGGGCGTGCGAGAGGGCGTCGACTTCCTGCACGGTGGCGAGGTGCGTCGGGTGCGCAGCGAGGCCATCCAGGGGCTGCTTTCCCAGCAGGCCATCGTGGTGCTGCCGCCGCTGGGCTTCTCCAGCACCGGCGAAGTCTTCGACCTCGATGCGGCCGAGGTGGCCGAGCACGCGGCCGTGGCGCTGGCCGCCGACAAGCTGATCCTGCTGGGAGAAGGGGAGGGGCTGTTCGATGAGCATGGCGTACTGTTGCGTCAGCTCAACCCTGAGCAGGCCGCCGCCCTGGCGCCGCCACGTGAGGATGACAGCGAACTGTCTCGTCATCTGGCCGCGGCCTGCGGTGCGGCGCGGCGCGGCGTCGGTCGCACTCACCTGCTCAGCTGGCGGGATCGCGATGCGCTGCTGGGCGAGCTGTTCACCCGCGACGGGATCGGCACCATGATCACCCGCCAGGGCTACGAACAGCTGCGCAAGGCACGCCTGGAGGATGTCGGAGGATTGCTGGCATTGCTGGGGCCGCTTGAGCAGCGCGGAATCCTCGTCGCTCGCTCGCGTGAACGCCTCGAGCACGAGATCGACGACTATGTCGTGCTCGAGCGTGACGGCATGATCATCGGCTGTGCAGCCCTGCATGTCAGTCGTGACGCTGCCATGGGCGAGCTGGCCTGCGTGGCCGTGCATGATGACTACCGTCGTGGCCAGCGGGGTGAGCAGCTGCTGGCCGAGATCGAGGTGCGTGCACGGCGTGGTGGCCTCACGCATCTGTTCGCGCTGACCACGCATACCCTGCACTGGTTCATCGAGCACGGCTTCGTGTCGGCCGGCCTGGATGACCTCCCGCCGATGCGACGAGAGATCTACAACTCCGCGCGCAATTCCAAGGTGCTGATCAAGGCGCTCTAGTCACGACCCAAGCACGTGGCGCTCAAGGCGCTTGCCGTCACCCTCAAGACTCTCGACCCCCGTCAGCCGCCTGAACTTTCAGGTGACTGACGGGGGTCTTGTGCATGATGGGCGGGAAATTCCGGCAAGATGCCGCGCTTCTGGCTCGATGTCGCAATTCTTGATCGATGCCGCGCTTCTGGATCGATGTCGCACTTCTGGATCAGTGAGTGGCGCGATGTCTTGCAAAGGAGACGTTTCAATTGATTGATATGTAAGGAGAAAATCGGATACCAACGATAACTGTTGGCATTTTGCGACGAAAAGGACATGTATTTCATCGTTTCACGCCTCGTGCGTGGGAATCCACGCCGATGCCGGTTTTTGTATCTTTACAAGTCATTGTTTTTGAATGTGTTTTACGGTTATTGGCACGGCGTTGGCAATAGTCATGTTGAGCACGAGGGAGTGCCCATGAAAATGGACATTTTCTCCGGCCTTCCAGCGATGACGGTACTCACTACCCTGTGCGCTCCGTGATCGCTGACAGGCCAAGCGTCTGCTCCACGCGATGTGTGACTTCAGGTTGCGATGAGACAGGTACGGCCCCCAGAGGGCATGGAAAGTATCTTTAGGGCAAGGATGCCCGGGCATGGATGCCCGATACTGGATGCGGTGATGCTTGATCCGTCACCGCCATCCCCGGAATTCAGGTGAGCGCCGGGAAGTGCCCGGCGAGCGCCGCAAGCATTGCGATGCATCGCCCCCCTGTGATGTATCCGATAGGGAGCTCGGACCCTGTCCGAGGCGAGTGTCAACTGACCTGGAACGACCACCAGGTGGCACTGGCGACTCCCGGGCCAGCGACAGGCAGACCACCTGTCAGGCCCAGCAATCACGATGGAGGTCTGCTCTCCAGGTAACAGGCATTCGTCGTGATGACTGACCCTTCAGTTCCCTGCGTACTTGGGCCGGCTCTTGCCGGCCCTCTTTTTGTGCGTTTCACGAGGATGGGTCAAGTGAATCATCCACGACACCTGCCCGGGCGCGGTTTCTGTCGTCGAGCGGGGATGAATTAAATCAGAATCATATTGATTAACGAACTGGCAACCGCGATGGGCGCTGGCGAACTCTGGTATCCTTGGAAGACGTGATTCGATGATGACCACCCCTTTCCTGCATAGAGTTCTTTCAATGGCCTCCAAGGTGACACGGCACTGGCGCCCCCGCTCTCTGCTTCAATTGGTATTGATGGCATTCATGGTGGTGATGCTGCCGATTGCAGTGCTGATGTTCCAGGCGGGTCAGGCACTCTCCGAGCTCTCGGAGCTGGCCGATGTCAGCGCTCGCCAGGCGGTTGACCAGACTCGCCGAGCCCGCACCCTGACCAATCTCGCCGTCGAGATGGAGCGCAGCGCACGCCAGTACGCGGTGCTGGAAAATCCGGATCTGATGAAGATCTACGCTGACAAGGCCAGTGCCTTCCGCGAGCTGCTGGACGAGCAGGCGCGCCTGCTGGGCGAGGGAGACCCGCGCGTCAGCGAACTCAAGGGCTCGCTGTCGCAACTCGAGCGCATGCCCGAGATGAGCGTGGCGCAGGTCAGCAGTCATCTCGAGGACTTCGGTCCCTTCTCCATCCAGGCCAGCGGCCTTCTGAACTCCACCCGTGAACTCGTCGATGCCCGCATCGAGGGCATTCGTGCGCGCGCCTCCCAGGTGAAGACTCAACTGTGGTGGCAGACGGCCGCGCTCGTCTCCATCAGCCTGTTGCTGATGCTGTTCTTCACCTGGCTGATCATTCGTCCCATCCGTCAGCTGGAGCGGCGCATCAATGGTCTCGGCAGCGGCACCGACCGAGAGGGTCCGCTCATCAAGGGGCCCGCCGAGCTGGTCCAGCTGGGTGAGCGTCTCGACTGGCTGGCGGCGCGCCTGGATGAGCTGGAAGAGCAGAAGCAGCAGTTCCTGCGACACATGTCGCATGAGCTCAAGACACCGCTGGCCAGCATCCGTGAAGGCACCGGGCTGTTGATCGATGAGGTCGCCGGTCCGCTCAGCCCGCATCAGATGGAAATTCTTGGCCTTCTGGATGACTCCAGCAAGGAATTGCAGAAGCTGATCGAGCAGCTCCTGGACTACAATCTGCTGCAACACAATCAGGGGCTCGAACGTAGCCGCTTCGATGTGCACGAAGTCTTCAAGGAAGTGCTGTCAAAGCACCGCCTGGCACTGGAGAAGAAGGGCATGCGCGTGCACCTGCCACCCGCCAGCCTCAGCTGGGAGGCGGATCGTCCGCGTACCGGCCGGATTCTCGACAACCTGATCTCCAACGCCATCGCCTATGGGGAAGATGGCGGCGATCTATGGCTGAGGGCGCGCAAGGAGCGTCGCCAGCTGGTGATCGAGGTCGCCAACAGCGGCGAACCGATCGCTCCGAAGGACCGCGATCACCTGTTCCAGCCCTTCTATCAGGGCGCGGTGAAGCGCAAGGGGCCGCTCAAGGGCTCCGGTATCGGTCTTTCGGTGGCCGCTGACAGTGCTCGCGCCCAGTTTGGTCAACTGGCGCTGGTGGAGGACGCCAAGGCCGACGTCTGTTTCCGCCTGACCTTGCCGACCCCCAGCCGCTCACCCTCCTCTGGTCAGGAAGGTGAGCAGGTCCTGCTGGGGGGTGACAGTGCACCCCATACCACATGAAATGGCACCCGAGAGTGCCATCAGACACGCAAGGAAGAGAAGTGATGAAGGGTCAACGACTGTTGACGGGAATCACCACCGGCATGCTGGTCAGCTTGCTCAGTGCCTGTGGCGCCCTGTCGAATATCACCTTGCCGGGCAACGAACACGTCGCCGATACTCCCAGCGTTCAGGACAGCTGTCATGGGGCGGGCGATCTGCCCGATTTCAAGGAAGGAAACTGCCTGCTGGATGAGTGGGTCGCCTTTGCGCTGCAGGCTCAACGCGGCAACGATCAGTGGCGCGACAGCACCCTGATGCAGCTGGAAGGCAACCGCCATGACCGTCGTCTGGCGCGTGCCATCGTGCTCAGCTGGGGAGACGAGTCCGATTGGGAACTGGCCTCTGACCTCTACAAGGCGGACCTGCCCACCGCACCGAGTCGTCTGCAGCCGCTGCTGCGCCAGTGGCTCAACGGGCTGGAGGAACGTCGCGGCCTGATCGCGGATCGCGACAAGAGCGAAGGCGTCCGCCGCAAGCTGAGTGCCGAGAACGCCCAGCTCAGCAAGAAGCTCGAGGCGCTGACCGCCATCGAGGAAGCCATCAATTCTCGCCGTCAGACCACGCCCTGAATCCGATGCCGGGCGTGTCTGGCCACGAACTGTCATTGGCCCAACCGGCTGCATGACGCAAGACTGTGCGGGACTGACGTCGGAGGGATTTCCGAGCGACAGGCCCGCAAGGAGAGTTAGTGTGAAATACGCTCAAGCGCATATTCTGCTCGTGGATGACGATGCAAGTCTGCTCAAGCTGCTCGGCATGCGTCTCGAAAGCCGTGGCTTCAAGGTCACCACCGCCAGTAGCGGCCGTGAGGCGCTCAGCCGTCTGGAGGCGGCGCGTCCTGACCTGGTGCTGTCTGACCTGCGCATGGACGAGATGGATGGCATGGCGCTGTTCGGCGAGCTGCAGAAGCGTCAGCCGGGCATGCCGGTCATCCTGCTCACGGCGCATGGCTCGATTCCGGATGCCGTCAGTGCCACTCGTCAGGGCGTGTTCAGCTTCCTGACCAAGCCCGTCGACAAGGATGAGCTGTTCGCGGCCATCGACGAGGCGCTGGCCCAGGCGCCGCCCGTAAAGGAGGGTGACGATGCCTGGCGTGCCGGCATCATCACGCGTTCCCCGCAGATGGAGCAGATTCTCGAGCAGGCACGCATGGTCGCGGCTTCCGATGTCAGCGTGCTGGTCACCGGCCCGTCCGGCTCCGGCAAGGAGCTGATGGCCAAGGCCATCCACAACGCCAGCCCGCGTGCCTCGCGTCCCTTCGTCGCCATCAACTGTGGTGCGCTGCCGGAGCAACTGCTGGAAAGCGAGCTGTTCGGTCACGCCAAGGGCTCCTTCACCGGTGCGGTCAGCGCGCACCAGGGCCTGTTCCAGGCCGCTGATGGCGGTACCCTGTTCCTCGATGAGATCGGCGACATGCCGCTGGCGTTGCAGGTCAAGCTGCTGCGTGCGCTGCAGGAGCGTCAGATCCGCCCGCTGGGCTCCACGACGTCAGTGCCCATCGATGTGCGCATCATCTCCGCCACGCACCGCAACCTCGACAAGGCGATGCATGACGGCGACTTCCGCGAAGATCTCTACTACCGCCTCAACGTGGTCAATCTGAAACTGCCCGCCCTGCGCGAGCGTGCCGAGGATGTGCCGCTGCTGGCCAAGTACCTGATCAGCCAGGCGGCTGCCCGCCACAAGCCGTTCGTGAAGGGCTTCTCGCCGGAAGCGCTCAATCTGCTGGCCTCCAGTGCCTGGCCGGGCAACGTGCGTCAGCTGGTCAACGTGGTCGAGCAGTGTGTCGCGCTCACCAGCTCCTCGATGATTCCGGAAGCGCTGGTCTCCCAGGCGCTGGCCGCGGAAGAGAACGCCTTGCCGTCCTTCTCCGAGGCGCGTGCCGGTTTCGAGCGCAGCTATCTGATCAAGGTGCTGAAGATCACCGAAGGCAACGTGACCCAGGCCGCGCGGATCGCCGGGCGCAACCGCACCGATTTCTACAAGCTGCTGGGACGTCATGATCTGGAGCCGGGCGCCTTCAAGCCGGGCGCCGAGCAGGGACCGCCTGACTTTTGATCCAGCGCGCCCGAAGCTGCGCGAAAGGCGTAAGGTCAAAAGCGATCCAGCGCGTCCGGAGCTGCGCGAAAGGCGTAAGGTCAAAAGCGATCCAACGCGCCCGAAGCTGCGCGAAAGGCGTAAGGTCAAAAGCGATCCAGTGCGCCCGAAGCTGCGCGAAAGGCGTAAGGTCAAAAGCGATCCAGCGCGCCCGAAGTCACGCGAAAGACCAGGGTCAAGACCTGTGTAGCCGTTCACGCGTGTCAGTGTGAGTGGTGCGCAAGGCGAGTGATCAAGAGCGGTTCGGTGTATCTGACGTGAACCGCCCATGAAAAAGCCCCGTTACCGGTTTCGGTAGCGGGGCTTTTTTCGGTCTGGCGGCGCATCAGTGCCGATCAGGTACTCAGGGCCTGGGCTTGTAGCGGCGCTTGACCTCGACGGCCAGACGGCCCTCGCCGAGGCGGATCGAGAGCATCTCGCCGGGCTGGGTCTGATGGGCGGCGCGGATCACCTTGCTGTCGTCCGCTGCCGGCGTCTGGCTGCCGCCGACGCGCTCGACGATGGCATAGCCGCGGTTGAGCACGTTGAGCGGGCTGACCGCGTTCAGTGCGCGCATCGCGCCTTCCAGTCGCTCACGATCCGCTGCCAGCCGGCGCGGCAGGGCATTGTCGAGGCGTGGTGTCAGCATCGCCAGCTGCTGGCGATGGCGCTGGATGTCACGTGCAGGGCTGGCCTGCTGCAGGCGGCGGGTCAGCTGGTCGGCCTTCTGCTGCTCACGGGTCATGCGCATGCGCACTGCGGCGTGCAGGCGGCGCTCCAGTTCACGGGCTTGCTGGCGCTGGGCCTGCAGCTCGCGCGCCGGATGGCGCAGGCGCGAGCGGGCGTGATCCAGTCGCTGTGCCGCCTGATCGAGCCGTCCGCGCTGAGCGCGCCACAGGCGCTGCGTGAGGGCAGCCAGCTGCTGCACCTGGGCACGTTGATCCGGATACAGCGCCTCGGCGGCGGCGGATGGCGTGGGCGCGCGCAGGTCGGCGGCCAGTTCCGCCAGTGTGGTGTCAGTCTCGTGGCCGATGGCCGCCACCACCGGCAGGCGCGAGTGGAAGATCGCGCGCGCCAGATGCTGGTCATTGAAGGCCCACAGGTCCTCGAGACTGCCGCCGCCCCGCGTGATCAGCAGCGCATCGCAATCGCTGTCGCGATTGGCCATCGCCACCGCACGAATCAGCTGGGGTACCGCCTGTGGCCCCTGCACCGCCACCGGCAGCACGCTCAGGCGTGCCTGAGGCCAGCGCTTGCGGGTCACCGCGATCACGTCCTGAAGCGCTGCGCCGGTCGCGGAGGTGATCACCCCCAGATGGCGCGGCGGGTGGGGCAGAGCGCGCTGATTGGCGAACACGCCCTCGGCTGCCAGCTGCTCCTTGAGGCGTGCCAGGCGCGCCAGCCACTCCCCTAGCCCCGCCTGCTGCAGCGCTTCGACGATCAACTGATAGTCGCCACGCGCCTCGAACAGCGACACCTTGGCGCGCACCCGCACCCGGTCACCATCCTTGGGCTTCTCACGCAGAAACTGGGCGCGGCTCTTGAACAGCGCACAACGCACCTGGGCGTTGTCATCCTTGAGCGTGAAGTAGCAATGGCCGGAACGCGGCTGCGAGAAGCCCGAGATTTCCCCCTCGATCCAGAGCTCCCCCAAGCCTCGTTCCAGCAGGCGCTTGGACTCACGATTCAGCTGGGTGACGCTGATGGCATCGGCGGCAGACGATGTTTCGAACACGCGGCAATCCTTGTGTGAGGGCTTGTGGGGGAATCTGTGGCGGAGCTTGTCTGGTAGATGGAGAGGGCCATGATGCCACAGGCGGGGAGCCTGCCACCAAGAAGCCCCCGGACTCCTGAGGGAGAACGGGGGCTTGGGGTTTGCCACACGGGGTGCCTTGATCAGGCTGTACGCGTCTTGCGCTTGCCGAGTCGTGACAGCAGGAAAGGCCCGAGCAGCAGCAACAGCGAGGCCAGCCACAGACCCTGCGAGATGCCCGATTGCCACAGGATACTGCTGTCGCCACCGCTGATGGCCAGGGCACGACGCAGATTCTCTTCCATCAGTCCGCCGAGCACGAAGCCCAGCACGATGGTGGCCAGCGAGAAGTTCAGCTTGCGCAGCAGGTAGCCCAGCACGCCGATGCCCAGCATCAGGTAGATGGCCCCCATGTCGGAATGCAGCTGATAGACCCCGACGAAGGACAGGATGACGATGCCCGGTACCAGTGCCCAGCGCGGGATGGTCAGCACGCGCGCGAAGAAGCCGGCCAGCGGCAGGTTGAGCAGCAACAGCACGATGTTGCCGATGTACAGCGAGGCGATCAGCCCGCCCGCGACCTTGGGATGCTCGCTGAACATCATCGGGCCCGGCGTGATGTTGTAGAGCATCAGCGCGCCCAGCAGCACGGCGGTGGTGCCGGAGCCCGGAATGCCCAGGGTCAGCATCGGCACGAAGGAGCCCGCTGCGGACGCGTTGTTGGCGGCTTCCGGCGCGGCCAGGCCACGCATGTCGCCGGTACCGAAGGTGTTGTTCTTGTCGCTGACACGTTTCTCGGTGGTGTAGGAGACGGCCCCCGCCACCGAGGCGCCGGTACCCGGCAGCACACCGATCAAAAAGCCGAGCAGGCCGGAGCGCAGCATGGCGCCCTTGCAGTAGAGGATTTCCTTCATCGTCACGAAGACGCGGCCGATGACAGGCAGGGCGCCGGTCTTGCCATGCTGCAGGCGGCTTTCCAGCATCAGCAGGATTTCACTGATCGCGAACATGCCGATGATCAGCACCACGAAGTCGATGCCGTCGTAGAGGTCGGGGATATCGAAGGTGAAGCGCTGGATACCGGTGCCGGAATCGACGCCGACGGTGCCGATCAGCACGCCGAGAATGGCGCCCAGCGCCGTCTTGACCGGGTCCTTGCCCATCATCACCGACATGGACGCGAAGGCGAACACCATCATGGTGAACAGTTCCGCCGGACCGAACTGCACGGCCACCTTGGCCAGCAGCGGGGCGAACAGGGTCAGACCCAGGATCGCGATGCTGGCACCGACGAAGGAGCTGATCGCCGAGATGCCCAGTGCCGGTCCCGCCAGGCCCTGCTTGGCCAGTGGATAGCCGTCGAGGGTGGTCATCACGGCGCCGGCATCCCCCGGCACGTTGAGCAGAATGCTCGACATCCGGCCGCCGTATTCGGCACCGGTATAGATGCCTGCGAGCAGAATCAGTGCCGATTCCGCCGGCAGGCCGAGGGTATAGGCCAGCGGCATCAGAATGGCGATGCCGTTGATGGGGCCGATGCCCGGCAAGGCACCGAACAAGGTGCCCAGCAATGCGCCACTGAAGGCCAGGCCAAGGTTGAGTGGCGTCAGTGCGACGCCAAAGCCCTGGAGGATGAAATCAAACATGAGAAAGCCCTCTCGGAATCAGGAAAACCACAGCCCGGTCGGCAGCGAGATTTCCAGCACGGCGGTGAACAGCACGTAGCTTGCGCCGGCCATCAGCACCCCGGTCACGCAGGCAGCGCGCCAGCGGGCACCGAACAGGCGGGCGATGGCGGTGATGGCGGCGACGGCCGTGATGGGGTAGCCGAGGCGCACGAAGAAGAAGGCGAAGGCGCTCAGGATCACCATCACCAGCCCCAATTGCAGCATCACGCTGGCGGATGGCCAGTCACCTTCCGGGCCGGGGCGCAGGATCAGCACCAGCGAGAAGATGGCCATCAGGATCGAGAGGCCGATGGGAAAGGCCTTGGGGCCTACCGGGTCGTAGGCGAAGGGCACTTCGATACTCAGGGACTGGGCGACGATGAACGCCGCCAGTCCCATCAGGGCGAAGCCCAGGATGCGATCGGCGGCGAGTCTCATTTTGTCAGTCCCACTTCCTTGGCGAGGGTCTTGAAGTCGGCGACCTGGCCTTTCACGTAATCGTCAAAATCCGCGCCGAACTTCTGGATCGGGAACAGACCGCGGGCTTCACGGATCTCGGCGAATTCCGGCTTTTCGCTCAACTGCTTGAGGCGTTCGACCCAGGCGTCGTAGTCGGCATCGCTGACGTCCTTGCCCATGTAGTAACCACGCCAGATCGGCCAGGTCACGTCATAGCCCTGTTCGGCAGCCGTGGGAATCTCGGCGAAGGCGCCGTCCATGCGTTCTTCGGACAGCGCGGCCAGTACGCGAATCTTGCCGCTGGAAAGCTGGGACTTGAGCTCGGACAGATCACCGGTATAGACCTTGATGTGATTGCCCAGCAGTGCCGCCAGGGCTTCACCACCGCCCTCGAAGGACACGTAACGCAGCTTGCGCGGCGAGACATCGATGGACTTGGCGATCAGCGCGGCCTTCATCCAGTCCTGGCTACCGATGGTGCCGCCGGCGCCGAAGGGAATCTCGCTGGGATGTGCCTTGAGGTCCTGCATCAGTTCATCGAGGGTCTGCCACGGGGCGTCTGCATTGACGACCACCGCGCCATAGTCGACCCCCAGTGCGCCAACCCAGCGGACGTCATCGGCGCTGAACTTGCCGAACTTGCCCAGCGCGAGATTGACGGCGGCACCGGTGCTGGCGGCCACGACCAGATTGGGGTCATCACTGCGTACCCCGATGACGTGGTTGTAGGCGACCGCGCCGATGCCACCCGGCATGTAGGTGACCATCATCGGCGAGTCGATGATGCCGGTTTCCAGCAGGCCATTGGCGGCCAGGCGGCAGGTGAGGTCGTAGCCACCGCCGGGCTTGGCCGGGGCGATGCATTCGCTCTTGTCGGCCGCGGCGACGGGCATAGCGACCAGGCTTGCCGCGGCCAGCGCGAGCGGCGCTGCCATGGCGGCGGCGAGGCGCAACGGCGTGATGTCGCGAAGGGAAGAGGGCAGGCGTCGGGACTGGCGCATGGTGTGCTCCTGATGGCTGTTGTTTTTGTCTTCACAGCGCCTTTTGCTTTATGTTCATGGCGACAGGGTGGCGCTGTCTGATCGGTATATCGCAGCGGTAGTTGCGATACCGGCATGGTAGGAGCGCGACCTTTCATCAACCTGTCACTTTCCCTTCCCCTTACTGAGACTTTGGATGCATGCGCCTGCTCGTCGTCGAGGATGATCCCCTCATTTCCCGCACCCTGCAGCGCAGTCTGTCGACGCTGGGCTATGCCATCGATGTCTTCGATACTCTGGCACCTGCACGGGACGCGGCGCGCCAGGGCGGCTTTGATCTGATCCTGCTTGATCTCGGCCTGCCGGATGGGCAGGGCATGGACCTGCTGTCGGAGTTGCGTCAGCGCAATGACCTGACGCCGGTGCTGATCATCACGGCGCGGGATGGGGTGGACGACCGGGTGCGTGGACTGGATCTTGGTGCCGATGATTACCTGGCCAAGCCGTTCTCGCTGGTGGAGATGGAAGCCCGTGTGCGGGCCTTGCTGCGGCGCAGTCAGGGACGCAGTGACAACACGCTTCGCTTCGGTCCGCTTGCCATGTCGACCCGCAGCGGCACTTTCACGCTGGTGGGCGCGACGCTGGATCTGCCACCACGGGAGCGTCTGCTGCTGGAAAGCCTGATGCTGCACGCCGGCAAGGTGGTGTCGCGGGAGGTGATCGAAGGCAAGGTATTCGGCTATGGCGAGGTGGGCTCGAATGCGTTGGAGGTCTACATCAGTCGGCTGCGCAAGCGCCTGGCAGGCAGTGAGATACAGATCCGTACCCTGCGTGGGCTGGGCTATCGTCTCGAGATGACAGACGCCGGATGATCATCCACGGCAAGCTGCGCAATCGCCTGCTGGGGTGGATGCTGAGCATGATGCTCATCGTCGGCGGGCTCGTGTTGATCGATGCCTGGGTCACCAGTCAGCGCTCGGCCCAGCGCGCCTTTGACAATCAGCTCGAGGATGCGCTGCTGGCCATGTCAGAAGCCATCCAGTGGCAGGATGACAAGCCGCGCATCATGATGCCGCCGGCTGCCCTCAAGATTCTCTCCACACGACATCAGGAACGTGTCTTCTACCGCCTGCTGGATGATCAGGGGCGGGTACTGGCCAGCAACCTCGAGATCCCGCTAACCCCGCAGATGCTGCGCGAGGCTGGAGAAAGGGATGTCTGGCAGGACATCCGTTATCAGGGCGTCACGTGGCGGCTGCACGCGCGCAGCGTGCGTTCCGCAGGCTGGGAGCGGCAATTTCGTGTGCAGCTCTGGGTCGGACATACCACCGAAGGGCGCCGGCAGCTGGCGCGCGAGCTGATGATTCGAGCCACGGGCCGCATGCTCATCATGGGGGTGCTGGCGGTGGTGATGATCCTGATCACGCTGAGGCTGGCGCTGACACCGCTCAAGCGTCTGCGGCATCAGTTGCGTCGGCGTCAGCCGCAGGATGCCACGCCGCTGGAGGGCAACATGCCGGAAGAGATGCGCGAGCTGGTCGAGACGCTGGAGCAGCTTTTCCACCGCCAGGGAGAATCCCGCGATGCGTTGCTGCGTTTTACCGCCGATGCCAGCCACCAGCTGCGCACGCCGCTGGCGGGAGTGCAGAATCTGGCGGAGTTCGCGCTGACGAGCTCATCACCTGACGAATGGCGCGCAGCGCTCGGGGATATCCACGCCAGCGCTGCACGCACCAGTCGCCTGGCGGGGCAGTTGTTGAACCTGACGCGGCTGCGTCATCTGGCATTGCCCACCGAGCAGGATGCGCTGGACCTCGGTGAACTGCTTCGCGGCGTGGTGCTGGAGTGGGTTGATCACGATCTCGCGCGCCAGCATGACCTGGGGCTGGCCGAACTGCCTGCACAGCCGGTCTGCGTGATTGGCGAGTCGTGGGCGCTGCGCGAACTGATCGGCAATCTGATCGAGAATGCGTTGCGCTACACCCCGCCCGGCAGCGAGATCACCCTGCGCCTTGCCGCCCATGACGATAGCGTGCTGCTCAGCATCGAGGACAACGGCCCCGGTGTGCCGAAGGAGATGCTGGAACGACTCTGTCAGCCCTTCGAGCGCGCAGGGCGTCAGGACACCGACGGTTCGGGACTTGGGCTGGCGATCGTCGAGACGATTGCCCTGCGCCATCAGGCTGACTTGCAGGTCACCAATCGCGATGTGGGAGGGCTGTGCATTCGCATCCGCTTTCCGAGGTGGCCGTCATGAACCTCATGTCTGACAGGCTGCGCGCCACCCCAGGGGCCCGCCGAGTCACGAGTTGCCTGGTGCTGGCCCTGTGGGCAGGTCTCGCCATCCTCCTGGCTGCCAGGCCAGTCATGGCGGCACAGGACCGCCTGGTCATTGAAGCGGCAATGGATCGCCAGGTCGCGGCGCCCTTGCTGGCGGCCTTCTCGCGCCAGTATCCCGCCATCGAGATCGTCTATCACGATCGCACGACGATGACGCTCAATGCACTGGCCGTTCAGGACGACGCGGGGGCCGATATCATCATCAGCTCGGCGATGCCCTGGCAGGTGGCGCTGGTCAATCAAGGACTGGCCCAGCGACTGGACAGCGAGGCTGCAAGGCAATGGCCCGAGTGGGCCAAGTGGCGCGATGAAATCTTCGCCTTCACCTTCGAGCCCATCGTGATGGCCTACCGGCTGGATCTCGCGACCAGAATGATGCCGCCATCCTCGCATGCCGACGTACTGAACCTGCTGACGGAGCATGCCGAGACACTGACGGGGCGAGTCGTGGCCTATTCGCCCTCGAAGAGCGCACTGGGATACGCGCTCCATCTTCAGGATTCCTACTATTCAGGACGCTTCTGGAAACTGGTCGCGGCGCTCGGACAGGTCGACACCACTCTCGAGACCAGCACGCAGCGCATGCTGGAAGGCCTGAGCGATGGCCGCTACTGGCTGGGGTACAACCTGCTGGGGTCCTACGCCATCCGCTGGGCACAGTCCCACCCTGAGGTCATCGTGCAGATGCCCACTGACTATGCGCTGATCTCCATGCGCACCGCCTTCATCCACCGCGATGCTCCGCATCCGGAGGCTGCGCGAACCTTCATGGATTTCCTCATCGGACGGCAAGGGCAGCATGTGCTGGCGGGCGAGACACCGCTCTACAGCATCCGCACGGATATCACCGGCCCCTACACCGCCCAGTCGCTGCGGGATCAGGTCGGCCAGCGGCTCTACCCGCAGCCTCTGGACGCCTCGATTCTGAGCATGCTGGACACGGCGCGTCGTCATGATTTTCTCGACCGCTGGTTCGATGCCTACTCCGGCGGTACGCCGACCCCCTGACGCAAGCGCATCCGCCGGCGCATCCCGCCGCAGGCCGCGCCATCCGTGGCTCTAGTTGACCAGATGGTTAGTGTCAGGGGGGTACGAAATCGCGAGATTGATAGCCTGCGACGTTTGTCTCGAGTGGGGCGAATGGGTTATCATGGGTGATTACCTCGCAGCAACCGCTAGAACCGTAGTCATGGCGCCCGTCCATCGGGCCCTGCACTGCGGCTTTCGCGCATCCCTCATAAACTGCTACTGGGCGTTCGACATGCTACGTATAGCGCAAGAAGCTCTGACGTTTGATGACGTTCTTCTCGTCCCCGGCTACTCCGAGGTCCTCCCCAAGGACGTCAGCCTGAGATCACGTCTCACACGCGACATCAGCGTCAATATCCCGCTCATCTCCTCTGCGATGGATACCGTCACCGAAGCTCGCCTGGCCATCGCCATGGCGCAGGAAGGTGGTGTCGGCATCATCCACAAGAGCATGAGCATTGCCCAGCAGGCCGCGGAAGTCCGCAAGGTCAAGAAGCACGAGAGCGTCATCGTGCGTGACCCGGTCACTGTCAGCCCGAAGGCCAAGATCCAGGATCTGCTGGCGATGTCCGAGGAGCATGGCTACTCCGGCTTCCCGGTGGTCGAGGGTGAATACCTGGTCGGCATCGTGACCGGTCGCGACATGCGCTTCCAGCCTGATTTCAGCGATACCGTCGCCGGCATCATGACCGGCCGCGACAAGCTGGTCACCGTGCTGGAAGGCACGCCGCTGGAACAGATCAAGGCCAAGCTGCAGGAAAGCCGCATCGAGAAGATGCCGATCGTCGATGACGAATTCCGCCTGCGCGGTCTCGTCACCGTTCGCGACATCGAGAAGGTCAAGACCTACCCGAACGCGGCGAAGGACAGCAACGGCAGCCTGCTGGTCGGTGCCGCCGTCGGCACCGGCCCGGAAACCCCGGACCGCGTCGCGGCTCTCGCCGAAGCCGGCGTTGACGTCATCGTCGTCGACACCGCTCACGGTCACTCCAAGGGCGTGATCGACCGCGTCGCCTGGGTGAAGGAGCATCATCCGAAGATTCAGGTCATCGGTGGCAACATCGCGACCGCTGAAGCCGCCATCGCCCTGGCAGAAGCCGGCGCGGACGGCGTCAAGGTCGGCATCGGCCCGGGTTCCATCTGCACCACGCGCATCGTCGCCGGTGTCGGCGTGCCGCAGATGAGCGCCGTCGCCAACGTCGCGGCCGCCATGGCCAAGTACGACGTGCCGGTCATCGCCGATGGCGGTATCCGCTTCTCCGGTGACATCGCCAAGGCCATCGCCGCAGGCGCCAGCATCGTCATGATCGGCGGTCTGCTCGCCGGTACCGAGGAAGCGCCGGGTGAAGTCGAGCTGTTCCAGGGCCGTACCTACAAGGCGTATCGCGGCATGGGTTCCATGGGCGCCATGTCCCAGACCCAGGGTTCCAGCGATCGTTACTTCCAGGACAAGAACGCCGGCGTCGAGAAGCTGGTACCGGAAGGCATCGAAGGCCGCGTGCCCTACAAGGGCATGATGAGCGCCATCGTGCACCAGCTGATGGGCGGCCTGCGTGCCTCCATGGGCTACACCGGCAGCCAGACCATCGAAGAAATGCGCACCAAGCCGCAATTCGTGCAGATCACCGGTGCCGGCTTCGCCGAATCCCACGTCCACGACGTGCAGATCACCAAGGAAGCGCCCAACTATCGGCGCGACTGAGACATAGCGAAGCGCGATGCAAAGCGGGAGCCCTACACGGGTTCCCGCTTTGCTTAGGTCGAAGAAACTTCTGGTCTCGGCTATTCTCGGCGCCAGATTGTGTCGACCCCGCGCTCCCTCGCAGCTCCGAAGCGGGTCACATGACTCCCCAATGAGAGACTGAAGATGCAAGACATCCATTCCCACAAGATCCTGATCCTCGATTTCGGCTCCCAGTACACTCAGCTGATCGCACGTCGCGTGCGTGAGCTGGGCGTGTTCTCCGAGGTGCGTGCCTTTGACATCACCGAGGAAGAGATCCGCGAGTACAACCCCAACGGCATCATCCTGGCCGGTGGCCCGGAATCCGTGACCGAGCTGGACTCGCCGCGTGCGCCGCAGTGCGTGTTCGAGATGGGTCTGCCGGTGTTCGGCATCTGCTACGGCATGCAGACCATGGCCGAGCAGCTCGGCGGCAAGGTCGAAGGCTCCAACGTGCGCGAATTCGGCTATGCCCAGATTCGTGTCGATGGTGAGTCCGCGCTGTTCAAGGACATCAAGGACCACCTGGACGACGAAGGCCGTCCGCTGCTCGACGTCTGGATGAGCCACGGTGACAAGGTCGCGAAGGTCCCCGAGACCTTCACCGTCACCGCCTCCACCCCGAGCTGCCCGATCGCCGCCATGGCGTGGGAAGAGAAGCAGTTCTACGGCGTGCAGTTCCACCCGGAAGTCACCCACACCCTGCAGGGCCAGCGCATCCTCGAGCACTTCGTGATCGAGATCTGCCAGTCCGAGCGCCTGTGGACCCCGGCCAAGATCATCGAAGACCTGACCGATCGCGTTCGCGCCCAGGTCGGTGACCGCAAGGTGCTGCTCGGCCTGTCTGGCGGCGTCGACTCCTCAGTGGTCGCGGCGCTGCTGCACAAGGCCATCGGTGACCAGCTGACCTGTGTCTTCGTCGACAACGGCCTGCTGCGCAAGAACGAAGGCGACCAGGTCATGGAAACCTTCTCGCGCCACATGGGCGTCAAGGTCATCCGTGTGGACGCCGAAGACCTCTTCCTCGGCAAGCTCAAGGGTGTCAGTGACCCGGAAGCCAAGCGCAAGGCCATCGGCAACACCTTCATCGAAGTGTTCGATGCCGAAGCCGCCAAGCTCAAGGACGTCGACTTCCTCGCCCAGGGCACCATCTACCCGGACGTGATCGAATCCGCTGCCAGCAAGACCGGCAAGTCCCACGTCATCAAGTCCCACCACAATGTCGGCGGCCTGCCGGACGACATGAAGATGGAACTGGTCGAGCCGCTGCGCGAACTGTTCAAGGACGAAGTCCGCAAGGTCGGCCTCGAACTCGGCCTGCCCTACGACATGGTCTACCGTCACCCCTTCCCGGGGCCGGGTCTGGGCGTGCGTATCCTCGGTGAAGTGAAGAAGGAATACGCGGACATCCTGCGTGAAGCCGACGCCATCTTCATCGAAGAACTGCACAACTTCGACTGGTATCACAAGACCAGCCAGGCGTTCGCCGTCTTCCTGCCGGTCAAGTCCGTCGGCGTCGTTGGCGATGGCCGTCGTTACGAGTGGGTCATCGGTATCCGTGCCGTCGAGACCGTCGACTTCATGACGGCCCGCTGGGCGCACCTGCCGTATGAGCTGCTGGAGAAGGTCTCCAACCGCATCATCAACGAGCTGGAGCACGTCTCGCGCGTCACCTATGACGTCAGCAGCAAGCCGCCGGCCACCATCGAGTGGGAATGATCGCCTGACGATCCCCCCTCGCTGAGCTGACGCAGCGTTCTGTCTCAACGGTCTCTTGAACCGATCGAGACGAGAACGCAGCAAGCAAAAAGCCCTTCTGGCCATTGGCCGGAAGGGCTTTTTTTGTGGGTGATGGCCAAGAATTTCGCAGTGCGTTATTTCAGCATCCCCCCCCCGCATTTAAAGCACCTCGGTTCACTCGCGGAGGGATAAATATGATTCTAATTCTTAAGCATCAGCAGTTGGTATTATCACGCATAGTTATTAGATAAGAATAGCTGCCCTTGGTAGCGGTTATGCAGGGTTGGTTAATCCATCGTTTGTAAGGCGTGCAGAACGGGTATGGATGGAAATATTAATTTTATCAAACAAATTGTTTCGGAAAGCAGGAGTTGTTGCTGATTTTTTGCTATGTTGTAGAGAGCCTGGCGGGTAATATTATAACAAATACAAGAGTGATCTATTTTGGAATATCCACACTAGCTTATTTTTATATTCTAGATGTACTTGTAATTTTATAATAATCAATTGAATCCAAGCTTGGTGAGTGAGAGTAAGAGCATAAATAAACTTATTTTTCTAAGGTTTAATTCTTAATTGACTGAGGCGAAAATCGTATGCCAGTTATAGATCTGAATAAAAGTGGCGCTGAGCATTTTGATAACCCTGATATGGTGTTACAAAAAGAAGCTTTTGAAAAACTGAATATATTAATAAAATCTCAGATAGCTACTCTTGACTCCCCTACATATGTACCTCCTACAGGAAAAGAGCTGAGCTATACTAGGTCGCATAATGGTATTTTAATTGAAGGAGGGCGTGGTAGCGGTAAGACAACTTTTCTGATAAATGCTCTACACTATATGCATGGTGAAACTAAAGGTTCCACTTTTAATTGGTTTAGTGAGGTTTCTTCTAAACTTCAAGTACTACCTCCGATTGACCCGACCCTTATAGAAACTAAAGAACATATTATAATTGTAATTATTTCTTTAATTGATGCCGCACTCGATGATCCTTCTAATAACTCTGAAGCAGATCGCACTAAGGTTAATGAAGCACGCAGAAAAATGGCAGAAGGCCTTGGCCTCCTTGATGGTATAGGAAAGTCTCAACCATATGGGGATGAATGGGAGGACCCAGAGTGGATAATGAGTAGAGGCTTGAGAAAAGCGCGTAATGGAAGGTCATTCGAGATAAAGTTTCAATCTTTCATTTATGAAGCTCTAAAAGTTCTTGAAAGAAAAGCATTTGTTTTGTCATTTGATGATGTGGATACTAATTTTGAGCACGGCCGCACTATTCTTGAAACTATACGTAAATACCTCACGTCACCACAACTTATTTTGCTAATATCTGGTGATCTTGAACTTTATGGGCGGTTAGTTAGACGAAACATATATGATACATTCGGCAAGAGTATCATGGAAAATGATCCAAATGTTATAGGACAAGATAAAAAATATATTAATGCTGCTGTGCAAGAGCTAGAGGAACAATATCTTTTAAAGATAGCGCCTCCGCAAAATCGTATTCCTATGATATCGTTAGGAGGAATTATCCAGGCATCAACTACAGATGATGTTAAGGTTATACCGTTTGGTAAAATCGATCAAGAGCCTCTGCTTAAATGGGCTAGCTTAAATATTAGAAGAAAAATAATGGATGGTATGGTTAATGATAAAGAAAGGCTTCCAGACCATCCATTCCTTGAACTCATATCTCGTGAGCATCTCCGATTAGTGATCGGATACCTTCGCGCCATCGGTAGCAGTGATTCGATCCATGTTTGTAATGAAGTTTTTTCTGTTTTCGAAACACGGTTACGTCTTTCTGGAGTGGACCCATTAAAATTAGCTTATGCTACTCATAATGAAACACTATTACTCGTATTTAATTGGTTTGTTAAGCAGGATAAACCAACAACACTTGCTCGATTTGGTGTGCCTAGCGACGCAGGAAAAGCTATTATACTTCACTGTTTTGCATTGGCTATGGCTAAGGGGATGCAAGGTTCTCCAGCAAGATGCCTAAAAACACTTGTTACATTGAATCTTCCAGTTTCTATGATGCAGCGTACAGCTTTTTCACAAGCAGATGTGCGTAAAGCGATTCTAGAATTTATATGGAATGATGCAAGTCCAGAGCTTATGGAAGTAGCTGGGCGCATCGGTTCTATCGCCCGCTTCGATACTGTTGAAGAAAGCTCAAATAGCATTGGTAATTTGAAGGCTAGTTGCTTTGGTTCAGTTGGCACAAAGAAGAAAATAGAAAGCCGGTCTGAATTAATGCATCGTATTTTTAATCTAAGTAGTAGTCTTGATCTAAGTAAAGTTAAAACGGTAATGGAGCTTAGTAAGTATATTAATACAGAAGACAATGCATCATCTGGTTATAGATGGATAAAGTTACTTTCGGAGCATCAAGATATATCGGTTTTAAATACTGAGAAAGGGGTTGTGTGGTTTCCGATAGATGATTTGACAGATCGTTGTGGATTATTTGGTGGGCTGCTTGACCTGTTAACTTATGACAGATTCAACGGTCGTGGTGAAACATTCAGGTCAGTATCAGCTATTTCATTGTTAGCAGCGATCTCAAAAATTCTAGATGAAGACAATGAACCTGACCTACATTCAATGGTGCTAACTTCAATAATTCCTGTATTCCGCCCTAAGGCTGATGGTGTAAAGGCCGGTCGGATAGAAGATGATGATGAACTTACTGATAGCGACGAAGTGAAAGATACTGACTTGCAAAAAGATGAAAATAGTGCTGAGTTTAAGATTTTCATGAAGCAGATAAAAAATTGGAAAATTTATGCTCAGCAGTATTCTTATGAGGGTATTGGAGATAGAATAGCTGAAATATCTCCTTCGGAATTAGCACGGTTAGCTGAGCGCATCCATGACCAGCTTCTCTCGTTGGATGAGAAAGTTCCTCCTAACTGGAAGACTGGTCAAATATTGCATCGACAGATCACTAATATATTGCATGCTTTGTTAGTTATAACATCGGGTAGTTCTGGCCGATTGGTATCACCTAAATATTCGGATCGCCCGTTGGTTGAGGCTCTAAGGAATACATATTCAAAAGATGATAATGCGTTTCATCCTATAGCTGCCATTGTGCTTAGCTGTCCCTTGATTTGGGCATTTTTGAATCCAGAAGAAATTTCTGAAGTAAGTGGTAGTAGTACAGTTAATTTAAAAGATGAAGTGGAGAAAGCGCTCTTAAAATATCAGGAGTCTCTAAGTACAGAAAAAGTACCTTTTGAGTCTACTTGGCTTAGCCCACCCGTGATATCTATCGTAATCGGACGGTCAAAGGCAACACCTCGTAGAGTAAAGCAAAAGGGGTTCTTTGACGTGCTGAATGTAGTCCCTCGGTATGACTCTAAGACTGGTGCAAAAAAATGATTGGAGAAACTACAGAAGATAGATTTTTGATTCACACGCAAGTGTCATATGCAAAGGCTATTTTCTCTAACTTAGATCTAATTGCGCATCTAGAAGGTGGGATAAGTGATGATATGGCAGATGCTCACCTAAAAAAAATCTGTTTCAATACTGAGGGTTTTAAGGAGATTACTAGGTCTCACATAAATGGTCGGTTCCTACGGCTTCGTGAATTACATCCATCACTTACTGATGAAGCTCTTGAGCATAGAATTGCTTGGGCAGTGGGTAGTGCATGCCGTGAACACGCTGCATTGATAAGGGCCGATCTCGATTCTCCCGCACATTGTACCGTACCGTTGCTTACCCGCCTTGCAAAAATCTTCTTATGCGAGGCACGTGATGGATCCATGCGCGTCCGTTCGAACTTACTGGCGGAGTGGCAAGACCTTATCCTTGTAGTACCGCCAATGCTGATCTCTGCTGCTTGGATGGCAGATCAATTAGATGGTCCATATGAAACAATTTCGAGCCGCATAACTTTACAAAAACAAGTCCAGCGATGGCTTTGTGATAGCACGTTGCCTACAGACGACAACCCGATTCTCGATCAGCTATGTAATTCAGAGGGTTTAGATGAAGTTCATATGCATCTTAACGGTACCACTGAAGCGGAAAAGGTATGGATGGACGCCTTACGTAAAACATCTAGAGTTGTGGATGCCGTTAGTGGAGTTATAAGAAGTGAGGATGGGATTCATGCAGCCATCGGGAGTGGCGTTAACCGTTTATTACGTCAAGAAGATTCTACGCTGACACCTAAGCTACTTAGAAAGCGAGTCGAACATGCAGTTGCACTAAAGTCTTTTCTGCTAGAGGCCTGTCATCCCTCGAGCGTAAAATCTATGTCAGATGAATTCAGTTTGGCTAGTCGCTATGCTGTAGCAATTCGTGGTCGTACTAATGAATACAATGGGTCCGTGACTTCTTCTGAAGCACTCCAGTTAATCGACATAATTGCAAACCTTGTAAATGGAAACAATTGCAAGGTTTACGGGATTGCTTTTCTTTGGTATGCATTGATTAGAGCTCAATTCTGTAGACTATTGGTCCAGCAAGTTTCATGCACAGGTTTCGACCAGTTTCAATATATCACCTCTAATGAATTACGTGAGACGACTGAAAAAGACTTTGCTGAACGCTTTCGTCAAATTGAGCGCGGTCTACAGAAACCGATTGACTTTCTTGAAGGACGCTTTGCACCGAAAACAACCCCCGATGGTAACGCGCATCGATTAATGCAGATCTTACGGGGATATTTACAATTCTTGGATGAAGGTTCGGATGGGAATTCGTATGGTGCACTAACCAATATTTTTTCTCATGCTTTGACAACCCGTTCGTCTTTACGAGAGATGTTGGAGTTAGTGCATTTATTTGAAGCTGGAACAACAGTTAATAGTAAAGAAATTGTACCACGAAGCCAACGTCGACTGCGGCTGGGGCTCGTGGTGCACTTCATAAAACGGACTGATGCTTCGGAGCGTGACCGTTTTCGACAGGGTGGGGTCCTGGCACCTGTTTGTAGGGATAGTAAAGCCCGCCGAGAAGCTGATCAGGCTGCAAGAGCATTAGTAGTCTTGATGAATAAAACTACTGGCCTTTCAGAAATGATCCGTGGTGTAGATGCTGCCAGTAACGAACGCCATGCTGGGCCTGAGGTATTTGCCCAAGTTTTCCGACGAATGCGGCGTGCTGGAATTCAACGGTTCACTTATCACGCTGGTGAGGATTTTGTACACATCACTTCAGGCCTGAGAGCTATGTACGAAGCAGTATACTTTCTAGAATTATCGGCTGGTTGCAGAATTGGGCATGGTACTGCTGCTGGGTTAGTACCAAAAAAATGGTGGGCATCAGTAGAAGGTTGTGTAATTCAGACTTGTGAGGAACGTCTTGATGATATCGTCTTTGCATGGGGAACCCTTATTAATAAGAGAGTCATGCTCGATAAACTACCTCTGCTTGAATCAGAAATCAGACGTTTGGCAATGCAGATTTGGAAAGATCCAACCTTGACGCCAGATCTTCTATTTCGTTCTTGGAAGATCAGACATCTTGATCCAATAGTACGTGCTTACGGGAACTACGATGTAGATCGTGATCGTAATCTTGAGATTCAAATGTTTCAGGATATGAAACGCCGGGACCCTGATGCCCATGCACACTACCTTCGTCGCCATGGCGTCGATGTATCAGGTGAAACCTTGAGGCGAGGTAGCGAATCCGTGCTTGTTACACTTGATACCGATGTTTTAAGTGTCGATATCATCGAGTTCCTGCAAGAAGCAACACTAGAACTATTAAAGGAGCGTCATATAGCCATCGAGTCTTTGCCCAGTAGTAATGTTCGCATCAGTATTCATGAAACTTATGAAGACCATCATGCACCATCGTGGCTAGGTTTTGGGCGTAATTTCTGTTCGACCTCTGTTGTCATTGGGTCAGACGATCCTGGTATTTTCGCGACAAGTTTAAGGATGGAATATGCACATCTTCTTCGAGCATTAGAGGTAAATGATGCAGGCTTTAGGGCGATAGAAACTTTAGAGCTTATTAATAGAACATCTAAACGCTTTCGTTTTTGACGTTAAATATATAAATATTGTTGTATATCGGTATTTTTTAGAAAAGCCTTTCCAAGCATCAGGTCAGCAAGGCTTTTGTTCGTACTTTTTTATGCGCGTAATCAATTCACTTCTTCTTGGCTCACTCCCGCTTGGCTTTCTGCAGATTCAGTCGGACACCGTGGGCGGAGTGGAAGAAGCCGAAACCGGCCAGCGGGCGGGTGGCGCCGTCAGGCGTCTGCCAGTAGACATCGGCGCGGTGATTGCGGACCTCGTGCATCACGGCGTCGTATTTCAGCAGCAGTGAGTCCGGTTCGGGCTTTTCGGGCTTCACGTTCCATTCGGTGATGACCAGCACGTAGTCGCCGAGTTGTGGCTGATAGGTCGATTCGAGATGCGCTTCGGTGAGCGTCATCGGTAGCGTGTCGCCATCCTCGAAGAGCGCGAGGTGGTGACTGAGGTAGTCGCCGAGTTGATCCACCAGTGGCTGCGGCAGAGGCTGGCCTGGTGTCTGCTCACCAAGGGCTGCCAGTGCCGGCGCGGCGATCAGCAGGTCTTCGCGGGGGAACTGGAGCGTGAGGTGCAGCGTGTGCTGCGGTTGCTGCTCGAATGTCAGCACGCTGCCGGGCAGGGCGTGGGCGTGAGCCGTCTCGATGAGGCCGCCTCCCGCCCCGCTGGCCCCATGGCCGAGGGAGATCACGGCAAGGGCGAGCAGGGCGGTGCGCCAGGAAGCGCGCCGGCTCATTCGGTCTGGCCGCCGTAGTCGTCGGTGCGATCCCGCCATACCGAGTGGGGATGGTTGCCGACCTTGTCGGTGGACTTGTTGGACTGCAACGAGAATTCGATCCACAGCGAGGGGCCGTGGATACGCACGTAATCGTTCTCGGCGCTGACCTGCGGCGTGCCGGAGAAGCCGAGGTAGGTGTCCGGAAGCTCTGCGGTGTACTTCGCCATGTAGGCCTTGGCCTCCGGCGCGGAGATGTCGTCCACGTAGGTCTCGATGGCGGTGAGCAGCAGCGCTTGCTGGTCGTCATCCAGCTTGGAGACGGGAATGCCTTCATAGCTTTCGGGGATGGCATCGTCGGCCTGGGGGCCAGCGAGGATGTCACGGTAGGTGCCTTCCAGTGTCGCTTCGGCCTGTTGATCCTCGGAGAGCGAGCTGAGCAGGGTGGCGAAGGCATCGCGTTCCTGGGTCAGCGGCTCGTTCACGCGCCCGTTCATCTCGAAATACGGGAAGGGTTCCACGCCACGGAAGGAGGGCGTGGCACCGGCCAGCTTGCCGTCGGTGTAGGTGTTGGCGAAGGCCATGTGGTGGCCGCCGTAGTACAGCTCCCAGGTGCCGCTCTCACCCGGTGTGCCGAGGAAGGCGAACTTGGTGTTGTAGGAGGAGTAACCGGCCTTGTAGTCGGTGCTGACGGTGTTGATGTAGTCGTCGGCATTGAGCGTCTGAATCATCTCGTCGAAGCCTTCATCCGGCGCGTGGCCGGTGGCCTCCAGCATGATCGCCTTGACGAGGCCGCGCTGCTTGATGTTCAGCTCGCCCAGCAGCACGCCGGGGCGTTTCGGGAAGGCGCCAGCTGGCAGGTTGCTCCAGTTCTCGGCCTCAGCGAGGGAGTAGTCATGCTGCAGGTTCTGCAGGATGTCATCGTCGGAGATATCTGCCTTGAGTAGATCAATCAGGCATAGCATGCGCGCATAACCGGGTGTGTCGCCGCACTCGGCGGCGCTCTCGGGGATGGGCACGCTCTGCATCAGGGTGCTGGTGTCGCCCATGCGCGCGCGCAGCGCCTCGCTCAAGGCCTGGTCTTCCGCTGACATCGGCGGCGGGCCATCGTGATCGGGCGGCGGCCCGTCGTGCCCTTGTTGTGCAAGGACGGGGAAGGACAGGAGCGCGGCCAGCGCGGCTCCTCCGGTCACTGCGAGACGTCGGGACATCGATGGGCCTATTTTCCGGGGACAGGAAGAAAACCTTAGCCCGCCTGACGTCGAGCAGGAAGCCTTCGCCAGATGAATTCTTTGTGCACATGCCGTGGGCTGCGCGTCGGCTGGCGACGACAGCCACTGGCTATCTCGCGCCTCACGCCAGCGTCAGATCACCGTCGTATTCGAAGCACCTTTCCTCGCCGCTGACGGGATCAATGAACTCGAATCCCTTGGAGAGCAGCTGCAAGGGGCGCGCGTAGTCATCCGGCGAGAGCGGTTGCAGCTCGGGGTAGTAGCGGTCATTCAGGATCGGCCAGCCCAGCGACTGCATGTGTACCCGCAGTTGATGGCGACGCCCGGTGATGGGGTGCAGCTCGAACAGCGCCTGACTACCGCGTTGCGCGACACAGCGGATCAACGAGTGGCTGTTGGGCTCGCCTTCGGAGACCTGAAAGCGAAAGCGTTGCTCGGCCTGTTCAAGGCGATTCTTCACCTCCCACTGCTGGCCCACCAGAGTCTCCTCGCTGTGGGTTTCGGCAATGGCCTGATAGGCCTTGTGGATATTCCGCGACTTGAACAGCTCATGATAGCGGTGGCGCGATTCGGGATTCAGTGAGCACAGCACCAGCCCGGCGGTGGCCCTGTCCAGGCGATGCACCGCCTGCAGCGCCTCTATTCCGGTACTGTCGCGCAGGCGCTGCTGCAGGCACTCGTTCACGTACAGGCCACCGGGCGTCACCGGCAGAAAATGCGGCTTGTAGGCCACCAGGATGTGCTCATCCTGATGGAGAATCCGCTCCGCGAAGGGGATGCTCGGCTCACGCACCACCTCACGGTAATAGAAGACGCGCAGATGTGGCTGGTAGGGCGTCTGCGGGGTGATCAATGCGCCATCCTCGCGATGCACCTTGCCGGTGGCCATGCGCTCGCGCCAGGTGGCCTCATCGATGGCCGGAAACTTCTGCAGCAGATATTCCAGTACCGTCGCCACGCCGGGATTGATCTGCGGCAGGCTCAGCTTGGAGGGGCGGGCGGAAATGGACATGGAAGGCATCACGGTGGCGAGAAGAAAGGGCGAGCGTGGGGCGAGCAAGCCTCACCCTCATGGCGATGGCCCAGTGTAACCGAGCGACGCATGGCTGTCGGGGCAGATGGCCTTGCGAGAGGTTGGCGCGGGAGTGGAGCGATGCGGGCGAGAGGCTTGCCGAGGCGACCAGCGCGGCCTGTGGCTGGGGATATGCGGGTTATCTTTAGAAGAAAATAGCCAAATAAGCCTTGTCGTCTTACGCTGAAAGCCACGCATGACGAGGCTTTCATCCCCACCCCCCACGACTGGAGCGAAGACGCGATGCAAGATGCCAACAGCCACCTGTCGATTGCCATCATCGGGGCAGGCCCGATAGGGCTGAGCGCTGCGGTCAACCTGCTGGCTGCGGGCCTGGAGCCCATCATCTTCGAATCAGGCGAGCAGGTCGGGGAGCATCTGGCTCGCTGGGGGCATGTGCGCATGTTCTCGCCGTGGTCCTACAACGTGGACCCCGTGGCAGCCGAATGGCTCACGCCCACCGGCTGGCAGGCGCCACGAGCGGATGCCTTCCCCACCGGCGCGGAGCTGCTCGCCGACTACCTCCAGCCGCTGGCCGCGCTGCCGGAGATTGCCTCCCGCCTGCATACCGCGACACGGGTCACGCATGTCAGTCGCCTGCAGCATGATGTGCTGCGCTCCAATGGGCGAGAAGAGGCACCCTTCGTGCTGCGTGTCTCGGGGCCGGATGGCGAGCGCGACGTGCTGGCACGGTCGGTGATCGATGCCTCCGGTACCTTCCAGTGCCCCAATGGCATCGGGGCGCATGGCATTCCCGCACTGGGGGAACTCGCGGCGGCAGAGCGGATCGCCTACGGCGTGCCGGATATCACCGGCAAGGCGCGGGAAGACTATGCCGGCAAGACGGTGCTGGTGGTCGGGGGCGGGCATTCGGCCTTCAACGCGCTGCAGGATCTGGTCAGCCTGGCCGAGCAGAATCCGGACACGCGCATCCTGTGGGGCGTGCGCTCCGCCACGCTGCACAACGTCATCCGCTCACCCAAGGACGATGAGCTGCAGGAGCGCCGGGCACTGGAAGTGCGTATCCAGCAATGGTTGGAAGACGGCAGATTCGAGGTCGTGACCAATCTTGCCATCGAGGCGATTCATCCACAGGGAGAGCAGGGTGCTCGTCTCGTGGTGGAAAGCGGTAGCCAGCGCCTGCCGGCGGTAGACCGCATCATCGCCGCCACCGGCTTCCGCCCGGATCTCGCGCTGCTCTCGGAGCTGCGTGTCTCGCTCGACCCCGCCACCCAGAGCCCGGCGCGCCTCGCGCCGCTGATCGACCCCAACCAGCACAGCTGTGGCTCCGTGCCGGAACACGGCGCCGCCGAACTGACCCACGCGGAACCCGGCCTCTATATCCTCGGCATCAAGAGCTACGGTCGCGCACCCACCTTCCTGATGCGCACCGGCTACCGCCAGGTGAAATCCGTCGTCGCCGCACTGCTGGACCCCGACGCCGTCACCCCCGCCCCGGTGTGTGGCGCCACCAGCAGCATTGCCAATCAGGCATCACGCCAGTGTGAGCCAAGCTGTGGGTAAGAGCAGGTAAGGACTGACAATGAAAAAAGCCCTCCCGGCGTCGCCGGGAGGGCTTTTTCATGCGTCTTGCGGACTACGTTCACCGATGGATGATCTGCGGGTTTCTACTGAGATCATCGTCTACATCGGGTGTTGCTCTTCTTCGTAGAGCTCGGCCTTGGCGTCGCGGAGGACATCTTCGCAGGCGCTGTGGTTGGCCAGTTGCAGCATCAGATTCTGGCTGAGGGCGAAGCCCTTGCCCAGACAGGTGTCGACCTCTTCGCGACTGAGCGCCGGGGTGACATTGCAGTCAATCTTCATCGTACGACTACCGCCATCAAAGCGGTCGGCGAGGGCGCGCAGGCGCCAGGCAAGCCGTGTTTTCCAGCGGGCGGTGGGGTCGGGGCCTTCCGTCACGTCGAGCGTGCAGCGCCATTCAGGTTTGTAGACCTTCATGTGAACCTCCTCGGCTGGTCGTTTCAATGATCGATCGTGATGTTCTGCTCCGCTTGCTGTGCTTGATGTCTTGCGTTGTTTCTCGTACCGGAAGTCCGTTCCAGACGTGCTCCTGGTCGTCGTGCGCGTGCATCTGCCACGAGGGCGGCGGCGAGACATGGACTGTCGTCAACCGGGCCCGTCACTTCACCATACGAGTTTTGGGCCCGGGTTACATCAGTTCGAGTGTAAACGTTGGTTATCCTCATGTGTTTTCAGCAGGCATTCCAGTGCCAGATGCAGCCAGTCAAAGGTGTCACGCGGGGCTACCGCTGGCGAATCATCAGGGCTGAGGGCTCTGGTGTGCTCGCCCAGCAGCTCCGTAAGCGTCTCGATCTGCATGCCGTGATGTAATGCGAATGTCTCAAGCTCCCCACTGGTAGACCAGATCTCCTGCATCACGGTCGGCACGGCGCTCATGGCGCAGGCGGCGTCCAGTATCTCGCCGCGTGCACGCTCGGCCTGTATGCGCGCAGCATGCTCCAGCAGCCTTGCGCTCAGGGCGGGAAAGCGTGCCTGGACAATCGCGGGCGGCAGGTGGGAGGGAGATGTGCACGGCGGGTGGGCAGAAGCGTCGCGCGGTGCCTGCCAGCGGCGCAGAGGTGCGCCGGATGTCGGCGTGTCTGGTTGAGAGGCCATGTGGATAACTCCAGTGTGCAAGCGCCAGTGCTACAGGTGTCTTGAGGATGGACAGGCATTCAAGCGTTGTCAGTCGCGGCAGGAGAGCAGAGATGAGGCGGCATCACCGCTGACGCAGCAGTGACTTGCGCTGAAGAGCGCAATCGCGTGATGCACTGCCAAGTGGTTCATTTCGCGAGAAAAAAGTCGATCTGGATGCAACCAGACCTCAATGGTGTGCGTACACAGGAAGACGTGCCCGGCACGAGGCGGCGCTGACTGCCTGACAGGCCCATTTCCTCTGGAGAGAATTGACATGACGAAGTACGCCGATCGAATCCGCATTTCCCTGCTGCTGCTGCGCCTCGGGGTCTTCCTCGTGATGACAATGTGGACGTTGGACAAGTTCTTCAATCCCGGTCACGCCGCAGCCATCTTCGAGAAGTTCTATTCCATCGGCGGTGTCGGCGAAGGCATCGTCATCGTGATCGCCGCCATCGAGATGGTGCTGTTGCTGATGTTCCTGGCAGGCGTGAAGAAGACCCTCACCTATGGGCTGGTGCTGGTGCTGCATGCCGGCTCCACGCTGTCTGCCTTCAATCAGTATCTCGCGCCGTGGGAGCACCTGCTGTTCTTCGCCGCCTGGCCGATGCTGGCCGCCTGTGTGGCGTTGTTCCTGCTGCGGGAAATCGATACCTGCTTCACCCTCGGCGGCAAGCAGGCACGTCTCGCGCAAGCACAGACCCAGGCCGGCTGAATCTCGGGTTCGTGAGTCACCCGTTGCCTGTGCGCTGACAGCAAGCGCCAGTAGCCAAAAGGCCCGGTCATGCGATGCATGGCCGGGCCTTTCATGTGCTTGCTGCAGGGTGTCGTGTGTGTCTTTCGCCTAGTGTATCAGAGTGTCATTTCTCGTTATTGTTATCTTTGTGATAATCATGATGACGTTGTTGAGGTTGGTAGCGCCTTGTTGACGTATTCATAACGACGCCAGATCATTACGTAAGATCTGACGCAAGGCGTGGCATGAGCCCTCATGCCTTGTCGGTGCATGTCAGGCGATGCTGGAGCGCAGCGGCGAGGACAGAGTCTCGCTCAGCGTGTTCAGCGCCGTGGTCAGCTCGCGTTCGGCCTCCTTCACGCGTTGTGCGCCAGAGGATGGCGCTGCCTGCTCGGCCAGCTGGGTGGCGGCGGACAGCGGGTCCGTCACCGGTGCTGCCACATGCTGCGTTTCCAGGCGTGCGAGGATGGTCTCCAGCGCTGGCAGGCTTGCGTTGTTGTGGAATTGCCAGACGCCGTAGATGCGGCCATCGAAGGCGGCTTCACTGCCCAGGGTGGGGTCTGCCGCCAGTCCGGCGCCGAGTCCGAACAGGTAGAGGCCCTCAAGGAGGTTGCCTGAGAGGTCTCGGGGATTGCCGGTGGCATCGGAATCCAGTCCGCCCTTCACCTGGCTGAGCGGCAGCGGCTGACGCGTCGCATCCAGCAGGCGCGGCAGAATCGGCTGATAGCCGTTGCACTGCACCACTACCGGCGCGTCGGCCAGAGCTTCGCTGGCCGCGAGCAGGCGTTGCTGAGGGCCGGGGCCGGTCTGGATGAGCCTGACCTGCATGTCGCAGTCTGCTATCCGACCGCTGGAAAGCACTTGCTGGCCGATGCTCAGGGCACGGTAGCGCAGCCCGCCGGAGCGATTGATGCGTCCGCTGATGGGGCAGACATCGCGCTCGGCATCATAGGAATAGCCCGCGGCCTTGGCCTCTTCGGCGTTCTCGAAGAACAGCCGGACAGGCGAGCGGTGGAGCAGGGTGATCTCGTCGATGCGCGTCTTGTGGAATGCGCTGGCGAGCAGATCCAGCATCGAGAAGGCGCTGTGGGAGCCACCCACCACGCAGACACGCCCACCACGCCGCAGGCGCGGCAGCAAGAGGCTGCGCAGCTGACCTTCCGGCATGCGCAGCAGTTCATCACCGCTGTAGATGCGCGCACGCGGTGACAGGGACAGTCCCTGACGCGAGAGGTCCTGGGTCAGGTGTTCCGGGCATTGATAGCCGCCGAGATTGAGCACCAGGTTGGAGGTGCGGATCCGTGTCGGACGAGACGCGTGTTCCGGTGTGTGAGTCAGCGTCAGCAGATTGTCATCCTCGATGCGCTCAACCTCATCGAGACTCGTGCCGCACCACAGCTCCACGCCGGCAAGGCGGGTGGCGTGATCCAGTACCAGCCGGGACGCCGCTTCCAGCAGGGCGCCCACTTCGCTGAGCGCCGGGGCGGTGAAGGCCTGGGCGCGGATGTTCTCCAGGCACGGATCGCCTTCCAGCGGAGCGAAGACCTCCGCGAGGGCCGGGTCTCTCAGGCAATCGAGAAAGACGTCCCCCACCGAGTTGGCCGTGATGCGATATTCGCCCAGCCGTCCGGCCCCCAGAGGCGCATCCCGATGAATGCCTCCGGCATCCAGTATCAGCAGACCATGGCGTGCGAGTTGCGCCAGTTTTCCGGTTTTCAAGGCATTGAATAGAAACCCCATGCCCGCTGGGCCAACACCGGCCACGACACATCCGTAGGCGGTGATTCGTGAAATATCCTTCATCAGGTTCTGCTCCCTTTGTGGTTCGCTGCGTCCTGAAACTGTCTTGATGACGGGGTGTTTCTCCTGACCAGTGGAGCCCCTGTTCCTCAAGAAGATCGTGGCCATTCAGCGCCAGTCTGTGCTGGCTCGTGAAGGCGTCATTGGCGTCGTCGGCCCTGGCCCACGCGGAGGGTATGAGCGTGTTCGGGCTGTCATGCCTTCATGAAAAGGCATTGATATTTCTCATTGATATCAATTTAATCAACAAGATAGCGGAGTAATGGGCGTGATGATGTGGTGATGCTCTCATGACGGGACATGGATGTTGCACAGATGATGCAGACGATGATCAGTGACGAGACTCGATACCGGTGCGTGCCTTTTTCGTTGAGGTCCGCAACCGTGATGCAACGCTTGAGGCATGGCGATAGGTATCGATGACAATCAATTCTCACACGCGCACGATCACTCGTGGCGTGGCGCAAGACGTGGGAAATGACAGGAACGTCAACAGGTATTCTGGTGAATCGGGCAGGATTAATAAATGACCTGAATCAGGATTGAAAACGGCTGATGACGAAAATCATTCATTGCCATTAATGCGATATCGTTTGCCTCATGCGAGGGGATTATCGACTGGTGCGAGGAAGGGACTGACAACCAGCAGTCGATCAGCTGTCGTGTCGTTGGAAAGGATGGCAAACGTGAACGCGGCCGGCGCGCTGGCAGGAACCGGCAGACATGTGAATTCGCAGGTGGAGGCGTGCAGGCGAGCGAGCGCTGGCTCTGCTATGCTCTGCGCCCGCACGCATGCCTGTTCGGCTCGTGCCTGTTCATCGACTGAAGGAATGTCCTCGTGACTGACGCCACCGCCACCCCTGCCTTTGCCTCTCTGGCGCTGGCGCCCGAGCTGCTCACCAATCTGGAGACGCTCGACTATCACACCATGACGCCGATTCAGGCGCAGAGCCTGCCGCCGATGCTGGAAGGGCGCGATGTCATCGCCCAGGGCCAGACGGGCTCCGGCAAGACCGCCGCCTTCGGCCTTGGCCTGTTGTCGCGCCTCAAGGTCTCGCGCTTTCGTGTCCAGTCGCTGGTGCTGTGCCCCACGCGTGAGCTGGCCGATCAGGTCGCCGGCGAGATTCGCCGTCTGGCGCGCGGCCTGCATAACGTCAAGGTGCTGACGCTGTGTGGCGGTGCACCCTTCGGCCCGCAGCTGGGCTCGCTGGAACACGGCGCGCATATCATCGTCGGCACGCCGGGCCGTGTGGACGAGCACCTGCGCAAGGGCAGCCTGAGCCTTGCCGAGCTCAATACTCTGGTGCTGGACGAGGCCGACCGCATGCTCGACATGGGCTTCGCCGAGGTGCTGGAAGCCATCATCGCCGAGACCCCGGAAGCGCGCCAGACGCTGCTGTTCAGCGCGACCTTCGCCGATGGCGTGCGCCCGATCGCCGAGCGCATCCTGCGGGAGCCGGTCAGCATCGAGGTCGCCTCCACCCACGATGACAGCAGCATCCGTCAGCTGTTTCATCGGGTAGCGGATGAAGAGGCGCGTTTCGAGGCGCTGCGTATCCTGCTGCTCAAGTATCGTCCTGACACCAGCGTGGTGTTCTGCAACACCAAGCGCGAGGCACAGGAGGTCAGCGATGCCCTCAATGAGCACGGTTTCAGTGCCATGGCCCTGCACGGTGATCTGGAGCAGCGCGAGCGTGATCAGACGTTGGTGATGTTCGCCAACAAGAGCACCTCGATTCTGGTGGCCACGGACGTCGCGGCACGCGGGCTGGATATCGACGCGCTGGATGCGGTCTTCAATTACCAGATCGCCCGGGACCTCGATGCCCACGTCCACCGTGTCGGGCGTACCGGTCGCGCGGGCAGCTCCGGTATCGCCTGTACGCTGTATACCGAGAAGGAAGACTATCGCCTGGCCAAGCTGGGAGATTTCCTCGAGCAGACGCTGGAAGCCGAGCCGCTGCCGGCGAAGAGCATGCTGACCCGTGAACCCTTCCGCGCGCGCATGGCGACGCTGCAGATCGATGGCGGCAAGAAGGACAAGCTGCGTCCCGGCGACATCCTCGGTGCCCTGACGGGCGATGGCGGCCTGCCGGGCAGCCAGATCGGCAAGATCAAGGTACTGGCCCGCACCACCTACGTGGCCGTGGAGCGCGATGTCGCCAAGGCGGCGCTGACCCAGCTGATGAACGGCAAGCTCAAGGGCCGCTCCTTCCGCGCGCGTCGCCTCAAGAGCTGACAGGGGCGCACGCCTGATGGCGTGGAAATCAGCAGAGGAGTGACATGGCAGGTCCCACGTCTCTCATCTGGATCACGACCTTGTCATCACGTCATTCGATGCCCGCCACTTCGGCGGGCATCGTGCTTTTTGAGCAGTAGATTGACTCTCGCGGGCCATGACGGCGGTGACTAAGCTTGGGGGTGACGGCCCTGATCGACAGGGCGCTGAACCGGTAACTCGTGATGACTGACAATCCCGCCGATAATCTTCGCATCCGTGAAGAACGTCTCATCGATCATGAGCGCATCTACCGCATCCATGAATCCGTGTTTGCCGGCCACCGGGAGGCCCGCCTGGGCGACAGACTGCGTCGCAGTGATCTGGCGCAGATCTCGCTGGTGGCCGAGCGCTTCTCTGACCCGGAAAGCGGGCGTCACCTCAGTGAAGGCGAAGGAGGGCTGCTGGGGCATGTGATGGCCTCGCGCGTGGAACTCTCCGGCTGTCCGGGGCGCGTGCTGATGGCATTGGCGCCTCTGGCGGTGTTGCCCCAGCACCAGCGTCATGGCATCGGCAAGCGGCTGGTGATCTCGGCGGTCAAGCGTTGTCGTCTGCTGGGAGCGGGCGCCGTGGTGGCGGCGGGTCATGCCGAATTCTATGCCCATCTGGGCTTTCATCCGGCGCGCCATTACGGCCTTTATTGCCATCACGAGGATGTGCCGGGCGCCTTCGTGGCCATCGAGCTGGTGCCGGACTATCTGGCGGGGCTGGGAGGCGAGGTGCTCTTCGACCATGGTTTCTCTGACCTGGGCCTCTGACCTGGGCCCCTGGCTCGAGCGCAGATTCGCGCTCTGATCCGGGCTCCTCGAAGGGGCTTGTCCTGTGGGGTGTGCCTCGTCACTCGGTCATCCCCTTGCAACTCGGCGTTGCGCCACCCTTGAAACCGCGCGACACCCGCTCCATGTCCTGTGTATCCCCGCGCTGTTGTCTGTACTGGTGTGCAGGCCGGGGCGTTATCCCGACCGATGATTCAAG
Source organism: Cobetia sp. PS-4MA (assembly GCF_057670765.1). Classification (NCBI taxonomy): domain Bacteria; kingdom Pseudomonadati; phylum Pseudomonadota; class Gammaproteobacteria; order Oceanospirillales; family Halomonadaceae; genus Cobetia; species Cobetia sp. PS-4MA. Next base: position 449,456 of record NZ_CM173107.1, read on the forward strand.
GAGAGACATCATGAAGCTCAAGACTCTGGGTAGTTCGCTGATGATTGCCATGCTGGGTCTCGGTGGCCTGTCACTCGCCGGTTGCGAGGACGAGGGCCCGATGGAGAAGGCTGGCGAGAAGATGGACAACGCCGTGGAAGACGCCGGTGACAGCGTCGAGAACGCCACCGACAGCTGATGGCTGGCCGTGACTCGCCCGCGAGCACGGCGAACCGCAAGGTGTGAATGCACAAAGGCCCCGCCTCTCAAGAGGCGGGGCCTTTGCATGTCAGGGCTCCGTGTATCAGGGCTCCGTATATCAGGGCTGCATGTGTCAGAGGTTTGAGAAAGTCTCAGGAAGAGACAGGCTCAGACAGACACGGGCTGCTGGTCGCTCTGCTGCTTGCGTTCCGCGACGGCGGCTTCATAGGCGCGGCCTTCCTCGGCCTCGGTGGCGGCGCTGAAGCGCACCAGCAGGGCGAACAGCGAGATCACGATCACGCCCATGCCCAGATACATCAGGCCTTCCTGGTAGGTCAGTTCTTCACTGCGGAACAGGAAGCCCGCGGCGACAGCCCCCGCGTTGCCACCCGCGCCGACGATACCGGCCACCGCGCCCAGTGCCTTGCGATTGACGAAGGGCACGATCCCGAAGGTGGCGCCTTCCGCCATCTGCACGAACAGGCTGAACACCAGCATGATACCGATGGCTACCGCGAGGGTTTCCATCTGGGCGAAGCCGACCAGCGCCACGCCTTCACACAGCAGCGCGATGAACAGCCAGCGCACGCGACCCTTGAGGCCGGACTGACGGGCGAACAGGTCGGAGAAGACGCCGCCCAGGGTGCGCGCGAACAGGTTCATCAGGCCGAACAGGCCCGCGATGAGGCCGGCGGTGGCGAGATCGAGATCGAAGTGATCGAAGAAGTAGATGGCGGCGACGTTGTTGATGGTCAGCTCGACCCCGAAGCAGGCGCCGTAGACGAGGAACAGGGCCCAGACACGGATGTCGCGTGCCGCCGCGCCGAAGGTGGCGCGCATGCTGTATTCCTTCTCGGCCTTGGGCAGCTCACCACGCTCACGCAGCTCGCTGAAGTTGCCGTCCGGGGCATCCTGGGTGAAGAAGTAGTAGGCGATCCCGGTGAGGAACAGCACGATGCCCGGCACGACCATCGCCAGACGCCAGCCCAGGGTCTGCTCGACGCCCAGCATCAGAAGGCCGGCCATCACCAGCGGCATCAGCATCTGGGTGGTGCCGCCGCCCAGGTTGCCCCAGCCGGCGGTGGTGGCATTGGCGGTGCCGACCACGTTGGGGCCGAACATCACGGAGGTATGGTACTGGGTGATGACGAAGGACGCGCCGATGGCACCGATGGCCAGACGGGCGAGGAAGAAGGATTCGAAGCTGGCGGCGAAGCCGATGCACATCACCGGCAGAGAGCCGAGGCACAGCAGCCAGGTGTAGGCCTTGCGTGGCCCGATGCGATCACACAGCACGCCGATGGCAAGTCGCACGATCACCGTGATGGCGACGGAGGCGATGATGGTGTTGCCGATCTGGGTCTTGGTCAGGCCGAGGTCATCGCGCACCACGGCCATCAAGGGCGCGATGCCAAACCAGCCGAAGAAGCAGACGTGGAAGGCGAACCACGACATGTGGAAGGCGCGCATCTGCGGGGTATTGAAGCTGAACAGCCGGATACGGCTGGCCTTGTTGCGAATATCCATGAGTGGGCTCCTGGTACAGCGTCGGTGCCGGACGCCAGGGTCTCGGCGCACGACGGGTGGTCGAACAGCTGTGAACGACAGCGGGGCGCCTCGTCATTGAGGGGCCTGGTTCGACGCACTCGTACTCCGAAGAGCCTGGTCCACGTCATGGATAGCGATGGCAGCAGTCGGTGATGCCATGGTTGCCGGCAGCAGAGCGTCTGTGCGGCAAGTGACAGGAACAAAGCAAGTAGCGCGCCAGTTGCGGGGGTATGGTCGGGACAAGTCCCAGAAGATCAATGCCTTGGCGATGGCAGTGGCTTGGCCTGCGCCGGCGGTATCACGGGATGGCTGCCCACTCGATGCGCGCTGGCGGTGCGTCGGCAGGGCGCGAGGTACCAGTCTGGCGCACGCGAGTGGCGTTGAGAGCGCCGGGAAGGCGCGTGCCTCATTGCAGTGCAGCGGCGCTTTCGGCTCGACGGCTGCGAAGGCCCTTGGCCGCAAGGTTGCACCAGATTGCGGCACGAATCCTGCTTGGGTGTACCGCAAGACTCATGCCCGACTCAAGGAAACCTGACATGCCCGTGACCGTGCTGATCGTCGATGTCCGCAGTGAGCGTTCCGCCGCTCTGGAGCAGGCGCTGTTGAGCGCCGGCTTCGAGGTGGCGCTGCGGGTCGATGAACACGAGGACCTGCATGCGCTGGTGCAGCACCATCAGCCGGATGCCGTGATCATCGACGCCGACCTGCCCAGCCGTGACACCCTCGAGCACCTCGGCCAGCTGGGGCGTCACTATCCCAAGCCGATGATCATGCTGGCCAGTGAGGACGCGCCGGACCTGGTGCGCCAGGCGGCTGGCGCCGGCGTGTCCGCCTACGTGGTGGATCACGTCATGCCGGCGATGGTGCGCAGCATGGTCGAGGTGGCCATCACCAGCTTCGAGGCTCACCGTGCCCTCAAGGGCGAACTCAATCGCACCCAGACCACTCTGATACAGCGGCGCAGCGTGGATCGCGCCAAGGCGCTGGTGATGGAGAGTCGCGGTCTGGGGGAGGATGCGGCCTACCAATATCTGCGCAAGACCGCGATGAATCGGCGTCTGGCATTGCACGAGCTGGCCGATGAGCTGCTCAAGGCGTCGCGTCGGCACTGAGCCGAGTCTCGTGATGTCCTTCTCTTTCGATCGTTCAAAAGGTGGATGTGATGCTCAGTGATTCTCTTCTCAATGGCCATCAGTTGACGCTGGGGTTGATGCCGCTCAATGACGCGGCTCCTCTGGTGGTGGCGGAGCGTCAGGGGTTCTTCCGTGAGGAGGGGCTGGCCGTGACGCTCAAGTGGCAGCCGTCGTGGGCGGCACTGCGCGATGACCTGCAGACCGGCGTGTTGCAGGGCGCGCAGATGCTGGCGCTGATGCCGCTGACCTCGACCCTGGGGCTGGATGGCCGCGCCACACCGGTGATCAGCGCGATGACGCTCAATCTGGGCGGCAACTCCATCACCCTGTCGCGGGCCCTGATGGCGGCGCTGGCCGAGGAGGGGCATGACCTGGGCTCTCCGCTGGCGGTGTCTCGGGCGCTGGCGGCGCACGTGCAGGCGCGCCGCGAGCGTGGGGAGGCGGCGCTCAAGCTTGCCAGCGTGCATCCCTTCTCCTCGCACCGCTATCTGCTGCGTTACTGGCTGGCGGCCGGCGGGATCGACCCGAATCGCGACATCGAGATGCGTGCGGTGGCCCCGCCGTTGATGGCCGCCCAGCTGGCAAGTGGCGCGCTGGACGGCTTCTGTGTCGGAGAGCCCTGGAACAGTCTGGCCGCCGTGCAGGGCATGGGGCAGGTGGTGGCGGGCAGTCATGATATCTGGCGCTTCGGACAGGAAAAGGTGCTGGGCGTGCGCGAGGACTGGGCGGAGCAGCACCCGCTGGCGCATCAAGCGCTGATTCGTGCGCTGCTCAAGGCCTGTGCCTGGCTGGACCGCCCGGGCAACCGTGAGCAGGCCGCGCAGTGGCTGCATGATGAAGGCATGCAGGAAGTGCCGCTTTCGGTGGTGGCGCGTGGACTGCGCGACGTGGATGTCGAGCAGTCGGTGGAGGCGTTCCAGCGGGAAAATCCCGGCTGGACCATCTTCCATCGCTATGCGGCCAACTTCCCGTGGCGCTCGCAGACCCGCTGGTATGCCGCCCAGATGCAGCGCTGGGGGCATCTCGAGGGAGTCAGCGACAATGACCTCGAAGCAACCCTGGCACGCTGCGTACGCCCGGACCTCTACCGCAGCGCAGCCCGCAAGCTGGGCATGGTGGTGCCGGTGGCGGATGAGCGCAGCGAAGGCACGCATCCGGCACCCTGGTGGCTGAGCGGCGAGGCAGGGCAGGTGCCGATGCCGGCGGATGGCTTCATCGATGGGGCGGTCTTCGAATGACACCGCTGGCGCGCGCTGAAGCGTGAGGCGACAAGCCGAGGGGTGATCAGTGGGAAGCGAGTCAAGAGGCGAGAGGTGAGGGGTGAGGGGGTAGAGAAAAGACGCCCGCGAGCGCGAAACCTGTCGGCTCAGGCATGTTGGCAGTGCGGTTATGATATTCTCATCTCACTGCCAGCACCGCGTCAGGGGATCGCATGACCACTCGCAAGTCTCAGATTCGCAAGGATAATGTCGGCCGCATCCTGCTCGCCGCCGAAAAGATCTTCGCTCTCAAGGGCTATGTCGGCGCCAGCATGGTCGATATTGCCGCCGAGGTAGAGCTGCCCAAGTCCAATCTGCATTACTACTTCAGCACCAAGGAAGCGCTGTATCGCGCGGTGCTCGATGGTCTGCTGGCGCTGTGGAAGGAAGATGCGCTGTGCTTCGAGGCCTATGACGACCCGCAGCTGGTGCTCTCCACCTACATTCGCGCCAAGATGATGCACTCGCGCCAGCGTCCGTATGGCTCCAAGGTATGGGCCAGCGAGATCATGCAGGGCGCGCCGGTGCTGGGCGAGGAGCTGACGGTGTGGCTCGACGAGTGGGCCGAGATGAAGAAGTCACGCCTGCGCCAGTGGATCAGTGAGGGGCGCATTGACAACGTCGATGCTTCCGCCTACCTGTACATGATCTGGGCCAGCACCCAGCACTACGCCGACTTCGACCACCAGATCGCGGTACTCAATCAGGGCAAGGCGCTGAGTGATCGCGAATTCGAGCAGGCGGTGCAGAACGTCACGCGGGTGCTGCTGAAGGGTGTTGGCTTGTCCGCCTGAGTCAGCAGGTGATGTCATGATAAAATTATCCTGAAGCTAACAATGATCATCATTGATGGATCATGAAGCCATTGAAAAGGGGCTGCCATTGCTGGCAGCCCCTTTCTGTTTTCACGCCACTGAACGTGGTGTCATGCGCTGGAATCTGTGCGGATCATCCGGATCTTGTCCGCAACGTCAGGGTCACGCCGCGCGATGCGGGTTGCGCGGGTCCTCCATCCAGTTCATGTACGGCTTGCCGGTGTCCTGCACTTCCATGGTGATGCAGTCCTCGACCGGGCAGGTGATCTCGCACAGGTTGCAGCCCACGCAGTCGGCGTCCTTCACCTCATAGCGGGCGGTGCCGTTGTCCCTGGCCAGATGCAGGATGGCCTGGTGCGAGGTGTCCTCGCAGGCGATGTAGCAGCGTCCGCAGCCGATGCACTTGTCCTGGTCGATCCGCGCGATCACCTGGTAGTTCATGTCCAGCTGCTTCCAGTCGGTGGTGTTGGGCACCGCCGCGCGGGAGAACTCCTCGATCCGCTGATAGCCCTTGCTGTCCATCCAGCGCCCCAGGCCGTCCTTCATCTCCTCGACGATACGGAAGCCGTGCAGCATCGCCGCGGTGCACACCTGCACGCTGCCCGCGCCGAGGGCGATGAATTCGGCGGCATCTTCCCAGTTGGAGATGCCGCCGATACCCGAGATCGGCAGGTTGGCGGTTTCCGGCGTGCGCGCGATCTCGGCCACCATGTTCAGCGCGATGGGCTTCACGGCGCTGCCGCAGTAGCCGCCATGGGTGCTGCGGTCGCCGACGATGGGATGCGCGACCATGCGGTCGAGGTCCAGATGGGTGATGGAGTTGATGGTGTTGATCAGCGAGACGGCATCTGCACCGCCACGCCAGGCCGCCTTGGCCGGTTCGCGCACGTCGGTGATGTTGGGGGTCAGCTTGACGATCACCGGCAGCGAGCTGTAGGTCTTGCACCAGCGCGTGACCTGCTCGACATACTCCGGCACCTGGCCCACCGCCGCGCCCATGCCGCGTTCCGGCATGCCGTGGGGACAGCCGAAGTTGAGCTCGATGCCGTCACAGCCGGTAGCCTCGACCTGCGGCAGGATGGTCTTCCAGGCCTCTTCCTCGCACGGCACCATCAGCGAGACGATCAGTGCGCGGTCCGGCCAGTCCTTCTTGACCTGGGTGATCTCGCGCAGGTTGATCTCCAGCGAGCGGTCGGTGATCAGCTCGATGTTGTTGAAGCCGCTGACCTCGCCATTCGGGCCATAGTGCGCCGAATAGCGCGAGGAGACGTTCACTGCCGCCGGGTCTTCCCCCAGCGTCTTCCAGACCACGCCACCCCAGCCGGCCTCGAAGGCGCGTACCACGTTGTAGGCCTTGTCGGTGGGCGGGGCGCTGGCCAGCCAGAAGGGGTTGGGGGCACGGATGCCAGCGAAGTTGACCGACAGATCGGCCTTGTAGCTGGCGACGTGATCGTCAGCCGCTGCAGAACTTGAACCAGAGCCTGCCGGACGCGCGTTGTCATCATTGAGCGGGGTATGAATGGTCATCAGGCGGCCTCCACCTTGAGCATCAGATCGTGATGGATGGCCTCGGCGGCCAGCTTGCCGTGGGCGACGGCTTGAACGGTGAGATCCTGTCCGCGAGCGATGCAGTCACCGCCGGCATAGACGCCCGGCAGACTGGTGCGCAGCATCTCGTCCACCTCTATCTTCGCCCCCTCGCGGGCCAGCCCCGCGGCATGCGCATCGCTCAGGCTCGCGTCATCGAAGCCCTGGCCGATGGCGGTGAAGACCCCATCGCAGGCCAGCGTGAAGGTCTCGCCGGTATCGACGAGTCGGCCATCCTCGACCCGTGTGCGCGCGAACTGCATCGCATTGAGCGCGGCGGCATCACTACCCTCACTGTCGCTTGCCACATCGATGGCCAGCGGGCGCGCCCAGGTGTGGATCATCACGCCATTGGCACGCGCGATTTCCTGCTCGTGATGGGTGGCGGACATCTGCTCCTCGCCACGCCGATAGACCAGGTCCACCGTCTGCGCGCCCAAGCGTTTGGCCTGCACGGCGATGTCGATGGCGGTGTTGCCGGCGCCGATCACCACCGCGTGCCTCGGCACTGCCAGCGCGTTCAGTTCGCCGCTCTGACGCAGCACCTTGATGAAGTCGGTGGCCGCCATCAGGCCGCTGGCATCCTCGCCGGTCAGGCCGAGAGCATGGCTGGTGCCAAGGCCCAGGCCCAGGAAGACGCTGTCGAACTCGCGTGTCAGGGCGGCCAGCGCCAGGTTGTCGCCGAGGCGCTGGCCGTGGCGGATCTCGATGCCGCCGATCTCGAGCAGGAATTCGACTTCGCGGGCGGCGAAGTCATCGGTCAGCTTGTAGCGAGCGATGCCGTATTCATTCAGGCCACCGGCTTTCTCCTCGGCCTCGAAGATCACCACGTCGTGGCCGAAACGCGCCAGGCGGTGGGCGCAGGAAAGCCCGGCAGGCCCGGCACCGACCACGGCGATGCGCCGGCCGGTGCTGGCTGCCCGCGTGAACGGGTGAGCCTCGAACTGGGCGTTGTCCAGTGCATGGCGCTGCAGCAGACCGATCAGCACCGGCTGGCACTCATCGCCCTGATTGCGCACGCAGGACTGCTCACAGAGGATCTCGGTGGGGCAGACGCGGGCGCAGCTGCCACCGAGGATATTGGCATCGAGAATCTCGCTGGCGGCGCCTTCGAGATTGTCATCGTGGATACGGCGGATGAAGGTCGGGATGTCGATGCTGGTCGGGCAGGCCTTGATGCAGGGCGCGTCATAGCAATACAGGCAACGCGAACTCTCGATGAAGGCCTGACGCTTGGTGAGCGCCGGATGCAGATCAGTGAAGCGCGCACTCAGCGCCTCTTCCGCGAGCCCGGACGGGGCCCAGTGGGAAGGAGTGGAGGATGTCGTCACGGTGTGGCTCCTGCCCGCGCTCAGGCGCGGGGTCGTTGTTGTTGGTCTTGCAGGCGAGTCAGGTAGCGCGGCTTGGTTGGCAGCGCTTTGCACTGGCAGCGCGTCAGGTGCGCTGCCAGGCCGTCGTTCAGTCGTGTCGTTCAGTCGCGTCGGTATTGTCTTGTTCGAGTCGTTCGCCGGCCGTCAGCTGCGATCCACGGCGGTGACGACATTGCTCTCGGCGCGGGCCTTGAGCTGGTCGAAGACACTGGGGTAGGGCGGGCGTTCGACGTACTGGCCGTGACCGCGCTTGGCATGCAGCTCGCCATCGCGCCATGCCCAGTCGCCGCGGCTGATGGTGTGACGCGGGATACCCTTGACGGTGCGGCCTTCGAAGATGTTGAAGTCGATGTTCTGGTGGTGAGTCTTCGCCGAGATGGTGCGTTCGGCGTTGGGGTCCCAGACCACGATGTCGGCGTCGCTGCCGACCCGGATCGCGCCCTTGCGCGGGTACAGATTGAAGATCTTGGCGGCGTTGGTGGAGGTCAGGCCGACGAAGTCCTCGGCGGAGAAGCGCCCGGTGTTGACGCCCTCGTGCCACAGCATCGCCATGCGATCCTCGACCCCGGCGGTGCCGTTGGGAATCTTCGAGAAGTCGTCCTTGCCCATCTCCTTCTGCTCGGCGCAGAAGCAGCAGTGATCGGTGGCGGTGGTCTGCAGGTCACCGGACTGGATGCCGCCCCACAGTGCCTGGCGGTGCTCCAGCGAGCGGAACGGCGGGCTCATCACGTGGCCTGCCGCGAATTCCCAGCTCTTGTTCTGATAGACCGCTTCATCGATCAGCAGATGGCCTGCCAGCACCTCGCCGTAGACTGGCTGGCCGTGCTCGCGGGCGTAGCGGATTTCCTCCAGCGCATCGGCGGTGGAGACGTGCACCAGATACACCGGCGTGCCCAGAGTGCCGGCGATGCGGATGGCGCGGCTGGCGGCCTCGCCCTCGACCTGCGGCGGACGCGACAGCGGATGCGCCTCCGGGCCGGTGATGCCGTCGGCCAGCAGCTTCTGCTGCAGGTGGTAGACCAGCTCGCCGTTCTCGGCATGCACGGTGGGAATCGCGCCCAGCTCCAGACAGCGCGCGAAGCTCGAGACGAGGGTGTCGTCCGGCGCCATGATGGCGTTCTTGTAGGCCATGAAGTGCTTGAAGCTGTTGACCCCGTAATCGGAGACCAGCGTCTGCATGTCTTGGCTGACGCTCTCGTCCCACCAGGTGACGGCGACGTGGAAGCTGTAGTCGCAGCACGACTTCTCGGCCCACTCGCGCCAGGTGTGATAGGCCTCCATCAGCGGTTGCTGGGGGGAGGGAATCACGAAATCGATGATCATGGTGGTGCCGCCGGCCAGTGCCGCGGCGGTGCCGCTCTGGAAATCCTCGCTGGCCACGGTGCCCATGAAGGGCAGCTGCATGTGGGTGTGCGGGTCGATGCCGCCGGGCATCACCAGACAGCCGCTGGCGTCGATCACCTCGCAGTCGTCCGGTACCTCGAGGTCGGTGCCGATGGCGGTGATGGTCTCGCCGTCACACAGCACATCGGCGGTGTAGCGCTCTTCGTGGGTCTGGATGCTGCCGCCCTTGATCAGGATTGCCATGAATCTCTCCCGGCCGCATCGCGCGGCCTTGTCCGGCATTGAGTGTCAGGTCGTGTTGTCGTTGTCGTTATCGTGCTGGCCGTCATTCACCATCGGTGAGGCGGGTATAGGCGTCCGGACGGCGGTCACGGAAGAACTGCCAGTTGTTGCGCACCTCGCGCACCATCGACATGTCGAGATCGTGGATCAACAGCTCGTCCTCGGTGGCGCTGGCCTGGGCTTCGATCTGGCCGCGTGGATTCACGAAGTAGGAGGAGCCGTAGAACTCGCCGATATCCCAGGGCTGTTCATGGCCGACACGGTTGATGGCGGCGATGTAGCAGCCATTGGCGGCGGCGGAGGCGGGTTGTTCCAGCTCCCACAGATACTGGGAGAGGCCGGCGACGGTGGCGGAGGGATTGAAGATGATCTCGGCGCCGTTGAGCGCCAGCGCGCGCCAGCCTTCCGGGAAGTGGCGGTCGTAGCAGATGTAGACGCCGATGCGCCCGTAGGCGGTGTCAAAGACCGGCCAGTCGGACTTGCCGGGCTTGAAGAAGAATTTCTCCCAGAAGCCCGCCACCTGCGGGATGTGGGTCTTGTGATACTTGCCCAGATAGCTGCCGTCGGCATCGATGACGGCGGCAGTGTTGTAGTACACCCCCGGCTGCACTTCCTCGTAGAGGGGCACGATGATCACCATCTGATGCTTCTTCGCGTACTGCTGCATCAGGGTGACGGTGGGGCCGTCGGGCACGCGCTCGGCGGCGGCATACCACTTGGCATCCTGGCTCGGGCAGAAGTAGGGCTGATTGAAGACTTCCTGGAAGCACAGGATCTTGACGCCTGCCTCACCGGCCTGGTCGATCAGCGGCAGGTGGGCCTCGTTCATGGCATCGCGGATCTGTGCGGGCTCGAGGTCGGTGGAGACGTTGAGTCCCATCTGGATGACGGCGCAGCGCAGCTTGCCGGCATCCTCGGTATAGGAGATGCGGGAGTCGTTCGACATGTCATCCTCATCGGGCGGCTTGGCGCCGGTTGTTGTTGTCTTCAATGAGTGCTGGTGGGCAGAGCGGGTAAACCGGGATGGCGCGAAATGGACCTTGGAAAATCATGCCGCCTGTCCGGAAAGTCTGCATGCCGGCGGCAGGTATCGTGGGTCAGGGAAGGTCCGATGCAAATCCTGTCTCACCAGTCAGCTTAATGAACATTAGACAGTGTTCCCGCGTTCGGCAAGACGAAGTGTCAAATAAAGTCTTGTAGATTTATCTTGTTGTTATAAAAGGATTTTCGGTCAAGATTTCGCATGAATTCACCATTGTGGTGCCAGGAGAATCAGCGTGGTTCACGCGATTTTCAAAGGAAAACTCAATGCACATCAGTGGCTTGTGACCGTCTGTATGCGCCCTGTGCAAGACCGCCTTGCACCAGCTTGGAACCTGACCATACTGACAATTGGCGCGAACACGGCGTGTCGTCACCTGACGGGCATCAGACGGTCAAACCCGCGCCATTGCCTCTCAAGTTGTCTTGCGGGACAGGTTTGATTTGACGGCAATAATGCCGCCCTCGGCATGCGATTTGCCCATGAAAGGTACCGCTTCATGTGGATGGGTAATTCGAGCATCCCTTGGCTGAAACAGGGTGAAAAGTGAATCAGGAGGGTGAAGGAAGGGACGGATCTTCAAAGACGGCAAGGCGCGCCAAAGAGCGCAAAGGCAGGACAAGCGACGTGCATCACCCTCAACAATAACAACAGCTGAACAGGTGAGGACTCATGGCCCCGACACAGACTCGCTCGCACATGGTGCGCAGCAATGAGGAAATGATCGAGCTGGTGGTGGCGCAGGACGTCGCCCGCAGCCCGCGCTACAACGAGGATATCGCGCCGACCAGGAGTGCCGAGCGCACCTGGTCGCTCTGGAACATCGCCGCACTGTGGGTCGGCATGTCGATCTGCGTGCCGACCTATACCCTGGGCGGCGTGCTCACTGCCTACTTCGGATTGAGTGTCGGCGAGGCGCTGATCACGATTCTGGTCGCCAATCTGGTGGTACTGATTCCACTGACGCTGAACGCCTTCCCCGGCACGCGTTTCGGGATTCCCTTTCCGGTAGTGCTGCGTTCATCGTTCGGGATCATCGGCTCCAACGTGCCGTGCATGATTCGGGCGGTGGTCGCCTGTGGCTGGTTCGGTATCCAGACGATGTTTGGCGGCCTGGCGATTCACCTGCTGCTCTCGAGCCTCTCGGCCGACTGGAAGACGCTGGGCGGGGTAGGCGAGGTCATCGGCTTCTTCCTGTTCTGGGCGCTCAACCTGTTCGTGGTGATTCGCGGCGCGGAATCCATCAAGTGGCTGGAGACGCTCTCCGCGCCCTTGCTGCTGGCGGTGGGGGTCGGCCTGATGGTGTGGGCGCTGCCGCATACCTCGATCAGCGAGCTGCTGGCCCAGCCGCCCAATCGTCCGGAAGGCGATGGCGTGGCCAGCTACTTCATGGCGGGCCTGACCGCGATGGTCGGCTTCTGGGCGACGCTGTCGCTGAACATCCCGGACTTCAGCCGTTACGCGAAGAGCCAGAAGGACCAGATCGTCGGTCAGATCATCGGCCTGCCGCTGACGATGTTCTTCTTCGCGGCGCTCGGCGTGGTGCTGACGGCCGCTTCCAGCTCGCTGGTGGGGGAGACCATCTCCGACCCGGTCAACCTGATCGGTCGCATCGACAGCCCCGGCTGGGTCGCCATCGCCATGGTGCTGATCATCATCGCGACGCTCTCCACCAACACCGCCGCCAACATCGTCTCGCCGACCAATGATTTCCAGAACATCGCGCCGAAATTCATCAACCAGACGCGCGGCGTGCTGCTCACCGGGCTGGTCGGGGTGCTGCTGATGGGCTTCGAGCTGATCAAGAAGATGGGCTGGATCGTCTCCGACGTCAGTCTCGAAAGCCTCTATTCCAACTGGCTGCTGGGTTATTCAAGTCTGCTGGGGCCGATCGCGGGAATCATGATCGTCGACTACTTCGTGATCCGTCGTCAGTCCTTCGATCTGCCGGCGCTCTATCTGGATGGCAGCACCTACCCGGCCTTCAATCCAGCGGGCTTCATCGCCTTCTTCGTGCCGGTGGGGCTGACGGTGATCAGCTTCTCGCAGCCCGGGCTTTCCTGGTTCTACGACTACGGCTGGTTCACCGGCTCGCTGCTGGGGGCGCTGGTCTACTTCGTGGCCAGCAAGCTGCTGGTCAAGGCACCGCCGGTGCACCTGCCGGAGGCGATACCGGGTGGCAGCGCGCAGCGTGCCTGACGCCGCTGGCGGATAGCTCGCAACGCAACGTCACGTGCAACGACAGACGGGCTGCCCATCGGCAGCCCGTCTGTCGTCGTGACAAGGGGAAGTGACGGCCGGTTGAGGCCTTCGCGCCCTGGGTGTCAGCCCACCAGGCCGGGGATGCCGTCCTCGAAGCGCTCGACCATGAAGTCGACGAACTGGCGCACCTTGGGTGAGAGATGGCGGTGGCGGGGATAGACGATCCACACCCCGGTATCGCGCACCTGATACTCATCCAGCACCGAGATCAGCTGGCCACTGGCCAGGTGAGGCGCGACGTAATAGTCGGGAATCTGGGCAAGCCCGAGGCCCTTGAGCGTGGCGTCCAGCAGTGCCGGCCCGGAATTGGCCTGCCAGCTGCCGGAGATGCGCACTTCGCGTCGCTGGCCCTCGACCTCGAACAGCCATTCACGCTTGGAGCCCGCCAGGCAGCGGTGGCTGGAGAGCTCCGCCAGCGTGTGCGGACGCGGCGCACGCTGAAAGTAGTCGTGCGAGGCGACGACATACTCCTGGCGGTCCACCAGTCGCCGCGCGATCAGCGAGGAGTCCTTGAGCACGCCCATGCGAATGGCGACATCGAAGCCCTCGTCGATCAATTCCACCGGACGATTGGTGAAGTGCATCTGCACTTCCAGTTGCGGGTGCAGCAGCTGGAAGTCGTTGACCAGTGGCGCGACGTAGCGCTCACCGAAGGTGGTAGCGCTGGTCAGCTTGAGCACGCCGCTGGGACGGGCATGGAAGTCGCCGATGGCCTGTTCGGCGGCGCGGAAGCCATCGAAGAGGTGATGGCAGTGCTCGTAATACACCTGTCCGGCATCGGTGAGACGCGTCTGACGGGTCGTGCGATAGAGCAACTGGGTATCAAGCTGGGCTTCCAACTGGCTGATCAGGCGACTGACATGTGAGCTGGAGACCCCGAGATGACGGGCGGCACCGGAAAACGAGCCGATTCTGACGACTTCCACAAAGGCTTCGATGCGGTCCCAACGCTGCATGCCCGCTCCTCATCATTGTTGTTGAGTGACAATAATCATCTGAGTGCTGACGGCTTAATCCCGCCAAGGTCACTGCGTAGACTGTGTTGCATACTGATGGCACCGCACGCGTTGCGGCAATGCATTGCTCCTTGCCTGTCCCCCTGAGTGAACCCCTTGTGAGCATGGGGGCACCGGCTGGCTCGCCGGGAGAATGCCACGGATCAGTCTACCGCCATTGTTGCTCCGAGGAGATATTAATGAAATCACGTGCTGCGATTGCGCTGGAAGCCGGCAAGCCGCTGGAGCTGGTCGAGATCGATGTCGAAGGACCGAAGGCCGGCGAGGTGCTGGTACGCATCGTCAATACCGCCGTCTGCCACACCGATGCCTACACCCTGTCCGGCGCAGACCCCGAAGGCCTGTTCCCGTCCGTGCTGGGCCATGAAGGCGCGGGTATCGTCGAGGAAGTGGGCGAGGGTGTCACCGGTCTGGTGCCGGGCGACCACGTCATCCCGCTCTATACCGCCGAATGCGGCAAGTGCAAGTTCTGCCTCTCCGGCAAGACCAACCTGTGCAGCGCCGTGCGTGCCACCCAGGGCCGTGGCCTGATGCCGGATGGCACCTCGCGCTTCTCGCTGGACGGCAAGATGCTGCACCACTACATGGGCACGTCTACCTTCTCCGAGTACACCGTGGTGCCGGAAGTCTCGCTGGCCAAGGTGTCCAAGGAAGCGCCGCTGGACAAGATCTGCCTGCTGGGCTGTGGCGTCACCACCGGTATCGGCGCGGTGATGAACACCGCCAAGGTCGAGCCGGGTGCCACCGTGGCCATCTTCGGTCTCGGCGCCATCGGTCTGGCCGCCATCCAGGGCGCGGTGATGGCCAAGGCGTCGCGCATCATCGCCATCGACATCAATGAGGACAAGTTCGATCTGGCCCGCAAGTTCGGCGCCACCGACTTCGTCAACCCGAGCAAGCTGTCCGTGCCGGTCCAGGAAGCCATCGTCGACATGACCGACGGCGGCGTCGATTACTCCTTCGAGTGCATCGGCAACGTCAAGGTCATGCGTGCCGCGCTCGAGTGCGCGCACAAGGGCTGGGGCGAATCCATCATCATCGGCGTCGCCGGTGCCGGTGAAGAGATCGCCACCCGTCCCTTCCAGCTGGTGACCGGGCGCGTCTGGAAAGGCTCCGCCTTCGGTGGCGTCAAGGGCCGTACCGAGCTTCCGGGCTACGTCGAGCGCTACATGGATGGCGCGATCAACCTCGACGACTTCGTCACCCACCAGATGCCCTTCGAGAAGATCAACGAGGCCTTCGACCTGCTGCATGAAGGCAAGTCGATCCGTACCGTGCTGAGCTTCTGATCCGCGAGCGATCTTTGGCTGAAACGCCTCCGGGCCGGGCAGGCAAGCGTGATGCCTGGGCGGGCTCGGAGCGTGAAACGGCGTCGGCTTGCCGACGCCGTCTTCATGAGGCGATATCACAAGGGAGAGCATGATGACCGCGACCGAACAACTCGAGCTGGTCAGCGCCAACAAGGTGCATGGTGGCTGGCTCAAGCGTTACCGTCACCGCAGCGGCAGTCTGGATTGCGACATGGTGTTCGCCATCTATCTGCCGCCGCAGGCCGAACAGGGCCCGGTGCCGATGCTGTGGTGGCTGTCGGGGCTGACCTGCACTGACGAGAACTTCATGCAGAAGGCCGGCGCGCAGCGCAAGGCAGCCGAGCTGGGCATCGCCCTGATCTGCCCGGACACCAGCCCGCGTGGCGTGGACCTGCCCGGCGAAGACGAGAGCTATGACTTCGGCAGCGGTGCCGGCTTCTACGTCAATGCCACCCGCGAGCCGTGGGCGCGCCATTACCGCATGTACGACTACGTCACCGAGGAGCTGCCGGCGCTCGTCAAGCGTCACTTCCCGGTGGATGGCGAACGCGAGTCCATCTCCGGCCACTCCATGGGCGGCCATGGTGCGCTGATCTGCGCGCTGAAGAATCCGGGGCGCTATCGCTCGGTCTCCGCCTTCGCGCCGATCGCCAATCCGATGGCCTGCCCGTGGGGCGAGAAGGCCTTCAGCGGCTATCTCGGCGATGACCGCACCCAGTGGGTGCAGTGGGATGCCTGCGAGCTGGTCAAGCAGGCGGGCAACAGCGGTGCCGCGCGTCAGGAGCTGTTCGTCGAGCAGGGCGAGAATGACCAGTTCCTGGAAGAGCAGCTCAAGCCGGAGCGTCTGGAAGCGGTCTGCGCCGAGCAGGACCACCCGCTGATCCTGCGTCGCCAGCCCGGCTATGATCACAGCTACTTCTTCATGGCCAGCTTCATCGATGAGCATCTGACCTACCATGCGAAACACCTCCTTTGAGGTGTGAGGATGGTAGCCAATGAAGATAAAAAGGCATGCGAAACACCTCCTTTGAGGTGTGAGTGTGGTGGCCGGTAGAGATAAAAAGGCATGCGAAACACCTCCTTTGAGGTGTGAGTGTGGTGGCCGGTAGAGATGAAAAGGCATGCGAAGCACCTTCTTTCTTGAGGTGAGCCTGAAGCCTCGAGCTGTGATGTGACATTGCCAGCCACAGGGGATCGCTCCCCGAGCAGAGAACCTGCGTGAAAGACAGAAACGACAGCCCCGGCATCCATCACAGGATGTCGGGGCTGTCGTTTTTCCGTCATGAGCGACACCGCCTTTCAGAACCTTTCGCTATGAAGGGCGGTTTTCGTGGCTCGCGGTTATATCGCGTCGATGTCAGCCAATCACGGCGTTATTCTGTGCCGTACAGCAACGATGATTTGCCGTGCAGCGGCGATTTAATCGCTGCGCGGTATCAGGGCGATGGTTTACTGTCGAGAGGTGGACAACGCACGACGTCCAAGCAGTGATTCACGACACCCCTGACGTTATCGGACTCCTTCGGGTCGCATCCCGAGTCGCTCAAGCGAGAGATCACGATGATGGCTGTCATCACTGCTGGAATCGCCAGCCTTCCGGTCGATTCCCTGCTGAGTGCCAACAACGACAATATCGCGGACCCCCTGATCGCCGACTGATCCGGGTGAGGGCATTCATGCTCCGGTCTGCAACTCAGGCAGATAGCAAGAAGGAGTTCCCCATGGCACTGACCAGTGGCCGCATTGATCGCCCGCACGATCGCTCTCACATGACATCCGGCTTTTCCTCCGATTCCCGCCGGGCGGGGGCTCGCTCGCTGGGCCCTCAGGCCGGTGAGACACGCCAGCCGCAGACCATCGGCTTCCTGTTGCTCGACAGCTTCACGCTCATCTCGCTGGCCTCGGCGGTCGAACCGCTGCGCATGGCCAATCAGCTGGCCGGACGTGAGCTGTATCGCTGGTACACCGTGACCCTGGAAGGCATGCCCGTGCGTGCCAGCGATGGTCTGCAGGTCACGCCGGATGTGTCGGCCGAGACCTGCCCGGCGCTTGACATGGCTATCGTCTGTGGCGGCGTCGGTATCCAGCGGGCGGTGCAGCGCCCGCATGTCAGCTGGCTGCAGGCCCAGGCGCGCGCTGGCCGTCAGCTGGGCGCCGTGTGTACCGGCAGCTGGGCGCTGGCGCAGGCCGGACTGCTGGAAGGTCACGAGACCAGCATTCACTGGGAGTGTCTGGCGGCCATGCAGGAGGCCTTCCCGCGCGTACCGCTGACCACGCGACTGTTCTCCATCGACCAGCAGCGTGCCACCGCCTCGGGCGGCACCGCGCCGATGGACATGGTATTGACCATGATCGCCCGCGAGCATGGCCGCGAGCTGGCGGCGGGCATCTCCGAGATGTTCATCTGTGACCGCGTGCGCGGCGAGCAGGACCAGCAGCGTGTCCCGCTCAAGCACGTGCTGGGCACCACCCAGCCCAAGCTTCTGGAAATCGTCGCGCTGATGGAGGCCAATCTGGAGGAGCCCATCGGTCTGGACGAGCTGGCCCACTACGTGGATGTCTCGCGCCGTCAGCTGGAGCGCCTGTTCCAGCGTTATCTGCACTGCTCACCGTCGCGCTACTACCTCAAGCTGCGCCTGACGCGGGCGCGTCAGCTGCTCAAGCAGACGGCGCTGTCGATCATCGAGGTAGCCTCGGCCTGTGGCTTCGTCTCCACGCCGCACTTCTCCAAGTGCTACCGCGAGTACTTCGGCATGCCGCCGCGCGATGAGCGTATCGGTGGTGAGCGTCAGCCCGGCGTGTCGGACGTGCCGTGTCGTGCCGATGTCGATCATCAGCTGCACGGCGTGGCCAGTCTGGAAGGCGTACTGCATGGTGCCATCCATCAGTCGCTGAGCCAGACGACTGCCTCCTCGCCGCTGCATACCGCCGCCGAATCGCCGGTGTCCTCGGCGATCCTGGCGCTGGCCAATGCGCGTGGCGAGCCAACCTACGCAAGCGTCAGGCTCTGATCGCCATACACCTGCGTGACGGGATGACCCCTCGATGCCCCTGCCCTTCGGCCGGGGCATCTTGGTTTTCACAGGAGCCATCGGCGGGCTCTGGTACACTCGAGCGCTGCATGAGGCAGTAGCTGACAACAAGGGCTGGGAGACGGGATGACCCGTCGTGATCAGCCACGACACGCGCGACAGGGGACGGCGAGGGATGGCACGAACACAGGGGCAGAAGACCCGCGATGGGCAATCGGCACGCCGCGGCGCGACACGCAGGCCGGCGGCGTCCGTGAAGATGCGCCCGATGGAGCGTCTGCGCTGGCTGGCGACATGGGCGATCAAGGTGCTGGGCTGCTGGATGGTCGCCTGTGTCGGCCTGGTGGTGTTGCTGCGCTTCGTGCCATTGCCGGTGTCGATGGTGATGCTGGAGAAGTGGGGCTACAGCCTGGTTTCGGGGGCGCCGATGGCGCTCCAGCATGACTGGGTGCCGATGGAGGAGATTTCCCGCAATGCCCGGCTGGCGGTGATCGCCTCGGAAGACCAGAAATTTCCCGATCACTACGGCTTCGATGTCGATCAGATCGTCAAGGCCATCGATGCGCGCCTGGCCGGTGAGCGGCTGCGCGGGGCCAGTACCATCAGCCAGCAGACCGCCAAGAATGTCTTCCTGTGGAACGGGCGCAGCTGGGTGCGCAAGGGGCTGGAGGTCTGGTTCACCATCCTGATCGAGGTGATCTGGCCCAAGGAGCGCATTCTCGAGGTCTATCTGAACGTCGCCGAGTGGGGGCCGGGGGTGTTCGGTGTCGAGGCCGCGGCCGAGCATCACTTCAATACCGATGCCGCCAGCCTGTCCGCCTATCAGGCCAGCCTGCTGGCGGCGGTACTGCCCAACCCGATCCGCTTCAATGCCGGCAAGCCCTCGGCCTATATCCAGCGGCGTGCTAGCTGGACGCGGCGCCAGATGAACAATCTCGGCATGGGCTATCTCAAGCGGCTGGAACAGCCGCGTGGCTGGTTGAGCTGGGACCTGCTGCCTTCGCTGAAGGAGCTGTCCCCCGCGCACTGACCGGCTTGACGGTACACCATCGGCTGTCCCACGACGCCCCGGCTCTCTCGAGTCGGGGCGTCGTCGTTTCAGAAACGACAGTCCTGACGCGATTCGGTAGCCACGCGTCGCATCTGGCGTCAGAGGGGGAAGAGGGCAGGACTATGCTGGCACAGCCTGCTGGAGATCGTGTTCCGGCAGACCCTGTCCGCCGGGTACGGGCAGTGACCTGACTTCCAGAGCCGCCTGCCCAGCGCCGGAGCGACATGATGTCCGAATTCTCCTCCTCCTTCGGTGGGTCCGATGCGGCCCGCGCCCTGCACGATGACAGCATCGTCATCGATGGTCTGGTGATCGCCAAGTGGCAGCGCGAGCTGTTCGAGGACATGCGCAAGGGCGGTCTGAGTGCGGCCAACTGCACCGTCTCGGTCTGGGAAGGCTTCCAGGCGACCGTCAACAACATCGTCAAGAGCAACCAGCTGATCGCCGAGAGCAGTGACCTGGTCTGCGTGGCGCGCACCGCCGCCGACATCCGCGCCGCCAAGGCCGCGGGCAAGACCGGCATCATCTACGGCTTCCAGAATGCCAACGCCTATGAAGACCAGATCGGCTATGTCGATGTCTTCAAGCAGCTCGGCGTGGGCATCGTGCAGATGTGCTACAACACCCAGAATCTGGTCGGTACCGGCTGCTACGAGCGCGATGGCGGCCTGTCCGGCTTCGGGCGCGAGATGGTCGCCGAGATGAACCGCGTCGGCGTGATGTGTGATCTCTCCCACGTCGGCTCGAAGACCTCCGAGGAAGTCATCCTCGAATCGAAAGTCCCTGTCTGCTACTCCCACTGCGCGCCGGCCGGTCTCAAGGACCACCCGCGCAACAAGTCCGATGCCGAGCTGCGCTTCATCGCCGAACACGGCGGCTTCGTCGGCGTCACCATGTTCACTCCCTTCCTCCGGGCCGGCGTCAACGCCACCGTCGATGACTACGTTGAGGCCATCGAATACGTGATGAACCTGGTCGGCGAGGATGCCATCGGCATCGGCACCGATTTCACCCAGGGTCACGGTCAGGACTTCTTCGAGTGGCTGACCCACGACAAGGGCTACGCCCGTCGTCTCACCAACTTCGGCAAGATCGTCAATCCGGAAGGCATCCGCACCATCGGCGAGTTCCCCAATCTGACCGAGGCGCTGCTGCGTCGCGGCATGAGCGAGCATCAGGTGCGCAAGATCATGGGCGAGAACTGGCTGCGCACGCTGGAAAACGTCTGGGGCGGCTGAGTCTGCCTGCCTGGGCCTTTTCTGGTTCGCTCTTTCTTGATCGCACTTTCGTGATCTCTCTCCTGATCTCTTTCTTGAACTCTCTTTTGCATCTCCCTTTCAGCCCCTTTTGAGGACACCGACATGAGCAAGATGGCCCCTGAACTGCCGATCGAGGTGGATAGCGAGACCGGCGTCTGGACCTCCGACGCACTGCCGATGCTGTACGTGCCGCGTCACTTCTTCATCAACAACCATGTCGCGGTGGAAGAGGCGCTGGGCGTGGAGAAGTACGCCGAGATTCTCTACCACGCCGGCTACAAGAGCGCCTGGCACTGGTGCGAGAAGGAAGCCGAGCTGCACGGCCTGGTCGGCGTGGAAGTCTTCGAGCACTACATGAAGCGTCTGTCGCAGCGCGGCTGGGGCCTGTTCATCACCGAGGAGATCGATCTGGAGCGCGGCACCTGCAAGGTACGCCTGGAGCACTCCTGCTTCGTCTATCAGCAGGGCAAGACCGGCACAAAGCTTGAGTACATGTTCACCGGCTGGTTCGCCGGCGCGATGGACCAGATTCTGGCCGCGCGTGGCAGCGAGCTGCGCACCGTCGCCGTCCAGACCCAGAGCGGTGGTGAGGAAGGCTGTGATGTGGGGTATTTCGAGGTCGCTCCCGGAACAGTGTGACGTTTTCAGATCCGCCACTCTCTATTCCATGGCTCGGGTCAAGGCCCAGGCCCGGCCCAGGCAAAAGGCAAAAGCCAAAAGCCGGCTGCCCGATCCTCTCTCTGTCACGACACTCACCACACACACAACAACGACAACGCAACGCCTGAGCGCCGCCTTTCCTGACATGCAAGACGCCTGATGCCGCCCGCCGCCACGAGCCCCGACTCGAGGCGGCGGGCAGGCCAGGCCGGCGTGACAAGGCGGCGCTCTCCCCGGCGAGGAGCTTTCACCATGGCATTCGACGCACTCTTCCAGCCGATCGAGATCGGCAAGCTGACCATCCGCAACCGCGTCGTCAGTACCGCCCATGCCGAGGTGTATGCCACCGATGGCGGCATGACCACCGAGCGCTACGTGCGCTACTACGAAGAGAAGGCCAAGGGCGGGTGTGGCCTGTGCATCTGTGGTGGCTCCTCGGTGGTCTCCATCGACAGCCCGCAGGGCTGGTGGAGCTCCGTCAATCTGTCGACCGACCGCATCATCCCGCATTTCCAGAATCTGGCCGATGCCGTGCACAAGCATGGCGGCAAGATCATGATCCAGATTACCCACATGGGCCGTCGCTCGCGCTGGGACGGTTTCGACTGGACCTCGCTGATGTCGCCCTCCGGCATCCGCGAGCCGGTGCACCGCTCTACCTGCAAGACCATCGAGGTGGAAGAGATCCAGCGCATCATCGCCGACTTCGCCCAGGCGGCACGGCGTGCCAAGGAAGGCGGTCTGGACGGCGTCGAGCTGTCCGCCGTGCACCAGCACCTGATCGACCAGTTCTGGAGCCCGCGGGTCAACAAGCGCACCGATGAGTGGGGCGGCAGCTTCGAGGGCCGCATGAAGTTCGGTATCGAGGTGCTCAAGGCGGTGCGCGCCGAGGTCGGCGACGACTTCGTGGTCGGCATGCGTATCTGTGGTGATGAATTCCATCCCGATGGCCTGTCGCATGACGACATGAAGCAGATCGCGGCCTATTACGACGCCACCGGCCTGCTCGATTTCTTCGGCGTGATCGGCTCCGGCTGTGATACCCACAACAGCCTCGCCAACGTCATTCCCAACATGTCCTACCCGCCGGAACCCTTCCTGCACCTGGCCTCCGGCATCAAGGAAGTCGTCAAGATTCCGGTGATCCACGCCCAGAACATCAAGGACCCCAATCAGGCCGAGCGCATCCTGGAAGGCGGATATGTTGACATGGTCGGCATGACCCGCGCGCACATCGCCGACCCGCACATCATCGCCAAGATCAAGATGGGCCAGCTCGACCAGATCAAGCAGTGCGTCGGTGCCAACTACTGCATCGACCGCCAGTATCAGGGCCTGGACGTGCTGTGCATCCAGAATGCCGCGACGTCACGCGAATACATGGGCCTGCCGCACGAGATCGAGAAGACCAGCGGCCCGATGCGCAAGGTCGTCATCGTCGGTGGCGGTCCGGCCGGCATGGAAGCGGCCCGCGTGTGTGCCGAGCGTGGCCATGCCGTGACGCTCTTCGAGGCGAAGGAAGAGCTGGGTGGCCAGATCACCACGGCTTCCAAGGCGCCGCAGCGTGACCAGATCGCCGGTATCACCCGCTGGTATCAGCTGGAGCTGGCACGTCTGAAGGTCGACCTGCGCCTGGGTACGCGCGCCGATGAAGCGACCATCCGTGACCTGCGCGCTGACGTGGTGATCCTCGCGGTGGGCGGCCGTCCGTTCATGGAGCAGTTCGAATCCTGGGGCTACGACGAGGACCCGGCCAAGAGTCTGATCGTCTCTTCCTGGGACGTGCTGGACGGGCGTGTCGCGCCGGGCAGCAACGTGCTGATCTACGACAGCATCTGCGAATTCTCCGGTGTCTCGGTGGCCGATTATCTGGCCACCAAGGGCGCCAGGGTCGAGATCGTCACCGATGACATCAAGCCGGGGGCGGCGGTCGGCGGCACCACCTTCCCGACCTATTACCGCAGCCTGTATGCCAAGGAAGTCGTGATGACCTCCGACATGGTGCTGCATGAGGTCTACCGCGAAGGCGAGGGGCTGGTGGCGGTGCTCGAGAATGAATACACCGGCACGCTGGAAGAACGCGTCGTCGACCAGATCGTGGTCGAGAACGGCGTGCGCCCCGATGAAGCGCTCTACTACGCCTTCAAGGACGGCTCGCTCAACAAGGGCCAGATCGACGTCGAGTCGCTCTACGCCATCAAGCCGCAGCCGTGCCTGAGTCAGGCCACCGACGGGGATGATTACCTGCTGTTCCGTCTCGGCGACTGCAATGCACCGCGCAACACCCACGCCGCCATCTATGACGCCCTGCGCCTGTGCAAGGATTTCTGATCGCGTCTGACACATCGGTGGGAGGTTTGGCTATGAACGAAACAGTGTTGTCGGTGTTGATCTTCGCCGCCTTGGCGCTGGCCGCCATCGGTGCGGTCAAGCGCATCGGCCTGTGGCGCCAGGGGCGGGCGGATGCCACGTCCATGAGCGTGGGAGAGCTGATCGCGAGCCTGGCCAAGGTGCCGCGCCGCTACGGGGTGGACCTGCACCACGTGGTCGCGCGGGACCGCTACATGGCCAATACCCACGTCGCCACCGGAGGTGGCTTCGTGGCCGCGGCGCTGCTGATGGTGGTGGTCTACGGCTTCGGCATCGACTCCGCGCTGCTGGGGGGGCTGCTGCTGCTGGCCAGTGGCGCGATGTTCGCTGGTGCGCTGTTCGTGCATCGTCGTCGTCTCGACCCGCCGGCGCGCCTGTCGCGTGGTCCGTGGATGCGTCTGCCAAAAAGCCTGCTGGTGTTCTCTGCCAGCCTGTTCGTGATGAGTCTGTCACTGGTGCTGCCGGAAGGCGTCGGCGGCATGATCTCCGGCGGCATCCTCGGGCTGGTGCTGGTGGCGGGGATCGCCTGGGGGCTGCTCGAGATGATCGTCGGCATGACCGGTGGCGGCTCGCGCATCACCGGGCCGATGAAGCATGCCTTCGCGGGCGCGCTGCATCTGGCCTTCCATCGGCGTCCGGCACGTTTCAGCACCCGTGACAGTGCCGGCATCCGCGACAGCGCGCTGCTGCCGCTGGATCTTTCCAATCCCGAGGCACCGCTGGGCGTCGGCAAGCCTGCCGACTTCAACTGGCGTCAGCTGCTGGGCTTCGATGCCTGCGTGCAATGCGGGCGCTGTGAAGCGGTGTGTCCGGCGTTCGCGGCCGGTCAGCCGCTCAATCCCAAGAAGCTGATCCAGGACATGGTGGTGGGCATGGCGGGGGGCAGCGATGTCGCCTACGCCGGTTCGCCCTATCCGGGCGATGAGCCGAAGCGCGCGCCCGGCCAGCATGGCGGCGGCCCGCAGCAGGTCATCGTCGGGGCCTCTCCGCATGCTCGCCCGGCAGGTCAGGCAGCGACTTCTGGGCCGATCCAGATCAAGGCGGCGCCGGGCGCTGCGGGCAAGCCGGCAGACGCCGACAAGCTGATCCACGAATTCACGGTACTGGTCGAGCCGGAAACCCTGTGGGCCTGCACCACCTGTCGCGCCTGCGTCGAGGAGTGCCCGATGATGATCGAGCACGTCGATGCCATCGTCGACATGCGGCGCCACATGACGTTGGAGCAGGGCGCGACCCCGGGCAAGGGCGTCGAGGTGCTCGACAACCTGATCGCCACCGACAACCCGGGCGGCTTCGCGCTCGAGGCGCGCCTGCACTGGGCGGCGGATCTCGACCTGCCGCGCATCGCCGAGGTTCAGGCCGCTCGGGAAGCGGCGCGTGATCCGCGTCCTGTGGAAGCGCTGCTGTGGCTGGGCGACGGTGCCTTCGACATGCGCAACCAGCGCACGCTGCGCGCCTTCGTGCAGGTGCTGCGCGCGGCCAGGGTCGATTTCGCCATCCTCGGTGCCGAGGAGCGTGACAGTGGCGACGTGGCACGCCGTCTGGGTGACGAGGCGACCTTCCAGTCGCTGGCCACCCGCAATATCGCCACCCTGTCGAAGTACCGCTTCGCGCGCATCATTACCTGCGATCCGCACAGCTTCCATGTGCTGGGACGCGAATATGTCGCCTTCGGTGGCGACTACCTCGTCAATCACCACACCAGCTACATGAACGAGCTGCTGGCGGCAGGTCGTCTGAGTCTCGATGCCACCAGACTGGCCACGCTCGGCTCGGTCACCTGGCATGACCCCTGCTATCTGGGCCGCTACAACGGGGAATTCGAGGCGCCGCGTACCCTGCTGGCGGCACTGGGACTGGAAGTGCGCGAGATGCAGCGCTCCGGCTTCCGCTCACGCTGCTGTGGTGGCGGCGGTGGCGCGCCGGTGACGGACATTCCCGGCAAGCAGCGTATCCCCGACATGCGCATGGGTGACGTGCGCGAGACCGGCGCCGAGGTAGTGGCGGTGGGCTGCCCGCAGTGCACCGCGATGCTGGAAGGCGTGGTGGCACCGGCGGGTGAAGCCGAACCCCAGGTGCTGGATCTGGCGGAACTGATGGCGCGGGCGCTGGTAGCGGATGCGTCCACGCAAGGCTTGGCGACGTCGACCACGCAGCCCACTGACGCGGAGGTGGCGGCATGACGATCCCCGTCGATCCACAAGCAACCGAGCATCCACACGCATCCGAGCGCGAGCCACTGCCACGCCGTGACCCGCGCCTGGAGCAGCAGGCACGCAATCGTCTGCACCCGCAGCATCTCAGCGCGCTGCAGGCGCTGGGCCGAGGCGCGGCCACTCCTCAGGAACGCTGGATGGGCCCGAAGGGCGTGATGCGTCGCAATCCCCATGTCGGCCACTTCATCGCTGCCAATGGTCGCAAACGCATCGATCGCAGTGGCCGCTCCGGGCCTGCCGCGGCAGGTGCCGGTCAGGCCGCGGTCGTTGCCAAGGCGCGCGTGCTGCCGCTGGTCGAGATCGCATCACCCGCCTTCCTGATCGCGGTGGTGCCGGACATGACCGGCGGGCGACTCTCGAGCCACGACCGCGATGTGCTGGGGCTGGCGCGTCAGATCGCCGATGCCGACCCCGCCCATCAGGGGGCGGTGTTGGCCGTCACCTTCGGCACCTTGCGCGAGGAGGGTGACGCCGCCGACACTGTCGGACTCGGTGCGGCAGGTGCCGATCGCTGGCTGCACTTTGCCGACAGTGTCCACGATGGTTACGCGCCGCTGGCCCAGCTGGCGGAGCTTGAGGCCATTGATACACGCCTGGCACCACGGCTGTGGTTGCTGCCGGAATCCCGCACTGGCGGCGGTGAGCGTGGCCGACGTCTCGGTGCGCGCCTGCTGTGCACGGGCGATGCGCTGGCGCGGCCCAGCGGCAATGTCTATCAACTCGAGGGCGAGCTTGCCGCCATCGGGCATGGCGAGCTTGCCGAGGTGAACGTCACCGGGCGCAGCGGCAATGGTCAGCAGGACCTGACCCGTCCGCTGACCCGTATCCTGCTGTGCGAGGCGGAATGCGCCGAGCCGGTGGAAGATGTGCGCCACGCCGCGCTGCCGCTTGAGTGGGAGGCGGCCAGCACCGCGCACGCCATGCCAGACGTGATCGAGGATCTTGGCCCGGTGGCGGTCGATCCCTCCGCGATCGCGCTGGGCGAGGCCGAATTCATTCTCTCGGCGGGCAACGGCATTCGCGACTGGGATGGCTTCCACCGTGCCGCCAGCCTGCTGGGGGCCACCGAAGGCGCCTCGCGGGTGGCGGTGGATGACGGCTTCATGCCGCGTGCCCGTCAGGTCGGTGCCACCGGTACCTGGGTGACGGCGCGGGTGTACGTGGCGGTGGGCATCTCGGGGGCCATCCAGCATCTGCAGGGCATCCAGCGCTGCGACAAGGTGGTGGCGATCAATCTCGATGGCGGCTGTGACATGGTCAAGCGCGCGGATCTGTCGGTGATCGGCGATGCCGGGGCGATCCTCGCCAGTCTCTGTCAGCAGCTCGAGGCCGAACGCGGTGCCGATGGTGACGCCCAGGCGGCAGGTGGTGCCTCGGCGGCGGGTCAGTCGTCTACTGCGCCCGCCATGTCCTCCAACCCGTCATCCAGCCCGTCATCCGCCACGCTTGCCGCCGACGCGGCCTGAACTCGCGCCTGCGACAGGAGAAAGGAGAAGGACATGAAGGCAGATCATTCGTCCATTGCGCAGCAGGCCTCGGCGCCGCTTGAGGTCGTGAGTCTGGTGTCGCTGGGGCAGCACCCGGTCTCGGGGCGTCTGCGGCGCGCCGAGCAGGACGCCCGCGCCCTGGAGCTGTGTCTGGCACTGGAGCGCCAGTCCGCACCCGGTGCCGTCAGCCTCAGCGCCTGGCACGCCAGTGGCAGCAAGATCACGCCCGGCAGCGAGCAGGACCAGGCGCTGCGCGGCTATCTGGGCATGGGGCTGGAGTCGTTGACGCTGGTGACGCCTGACTCTCTTCAAGCTGAACCGCTCAAGGCTGCCGATCCGTCGCTCAAGGCTGTCGATTCGTCGCTCAAGGCTGTCGATCCGCAGGCGGCGGCTGCCGATCAACCGGTCATCGATGTCTGGCCGCTGCTGGTGACGCGCCTCAAGCAGGCGGCACCGCAGCTGGTGGTGTGCGGTGGCCAGAGTGAGACCGGCGAGGGCAGTGGCCTGCTGCCGCATCTGCTGGCGGAGAGCCTCGGCTGGCCGCTGGTGGAGGGTATCGTCGCGATCGAGAGCTGCGATGGCGGGCATCTCACCGCCTTGCAGGCCTTGCCGCGTGGTCAGCGGCGGCGACTGCGGGTGAAGCTGCCGGCACTTGTCAGCGTCGATGCCGCCGCGCCGGCGGCACGTCAGTCGGCCTTCGCGCAGGCGCGGCGGGGTGAACTTGCCGCAGTGGCCTGCGGCGAGCTTGCCCATGACGCGGTGGCGGAAACCTTTGCCATCGCGCCGGCTCGCAAGCGACCCAAGCGCTTGAAGCGCATCAAGGCGACCAGCGCGCGGGACCGCTTCAAGGCCGCGGCCGCCAAGGCCGAAGGGGGTAGCGGCAAGCGTCTGGAAGGCGTGAGTGCCGAGGAGGGCGCGGCGGAAATCCTCAAGCTGCTGCGCGAGGAAGGCGTGCTGCGCTGAAGCTGCGCAGACATGAAAACGCCCCTGTCAGCTCGGCTGGCAGGGGCGTTTCGTCGTTCAGGCGTGTCATTCATCCCACTGCCAATCCTCGTCATCCAACGGCGCGGGCGAGGTATGTTCCTCGCTACCCGAGGAGGTCTGACGGGTGGCCTCGCCGGCTTCGCGCTGGCGCATCGGCATGCTGTCGATCACCTGATAGATCTGGTCCGGTGCGACGAACCCCTCCAGCTGCATCTTCTTGCCACCGTCCTTGCCGATCAGGATGACGGTGAAGGGCGCGCCCTCGCGCAGCTGCATGGCATCACGCAGGGCGCGAACCTCCTCGAAGCTCATCGGTACGCCATCATGGATGCCGCGCGTGCCCATCAGCGTATAGAGCGTGACATCGCGCTGCTGCATCTCGCCACGCGTGGCGCGCAGCTCATCGCGCTGGCGCTCCAGCTCACGGTCCTGTTCATCCGGCGCGATCAGTACCAGCGAGCGACGGTTCCAGGTCTCGCCCAGCAGCGGATTGGCGGCGGGGTCGACGTTGGCGGCGGTCATGGTGGTGTCTACCGTGTCTGGAGGAGAGGGCGGTGGCGGTGCACCTGCGGAAGTCTCGGCGGGCGCATTCAGCTGCGGATTCTCATCCAGCAGGCTGAGGGCCTGGGCGGGGAGACTGGTGAACAGTCCGGCCAGCAGGCACAGACTCACTTCTCGGGCGAATGCTGCCCGGACAGCGATGTGGCGCGGCAACGAGCGGCGCGAGGGCGAAGACGGCGTATATCGGGACATGACAGTCCTCCGGCGGCGTGGGGCAAGAATGCAGGACAGTCCGGCATGGGACCGCAACGCAGGGGCCTGATGTCAGGTTATGTCAGTCTGCACCAGTTTGCCGACCTTGTGCAGGCGGTTTGTGTGGTACTGCACGGGCGATATATCAGCGGTAACTGCACGGACATGACGCCTGCTGTCTGACAGGATGGCTGCCAGATGAGGGAAAGTGTCTGCATGATCTTTCTCGGGCAACTCGGTGCTTGTATGGGTGTCCAGCTCGCAGGAGGCCTGCCATGCGGGGCTTGGTGGTCTTTGCGTTGCTCGTTTGCGACAGTTGTATCCAGAGTTATCCGAATGTTTTTCAAACAGTTACACGAAAGATTGAACATCCGGCCGTGGTGTCCGTCTGAGTTGGTGTAATCACTTTTTGATGATCAATGAATGACTGGAGGTTGCAATGAAACGGATGACTGCATACATGACGGCTGCCCTGATCTCTGCGGGCATGATGTCTGCGCCGGCGTTCGCTGCTGACGCACCGGCCCAGGGTCAGGCTCCTGCTCAGGCGACACAGGCTCAGGCCGGTGACTTCAGCGATGCGCAGTTGGAACAGTTCGCTGCTGCCTCTCAGGAGATCGCACGCATTTCCCAGGATTTCGCCGGCAAGCTGCAGGAAGCTGACGACGAGACCGAAAAGCAGAGCGTCCGTCAGGAAGCCAATGACGAGATGGTCAGCGCGGTCGAGGACTCCGGTCTGGAAGTCGCGACCTTCAACTCCATCGGTCAAGCGGTGCAGAACAACCCGGACCTGATGAAGAAGGTGCAGAAGCTGGCTCAGGAAAACTCCTGATCTTGCCTGGATGACGTTCGGGTCATCCAATGAAGACGCCGCCCCCGGTTGCCGGGGGCGGCGTTTTTTTGTGCTCATGATCCGTCAGCGCCGCATGTCAGGCGCCGGTGACCGGTCGGGCGAGCGCGTCCTGCGCCTTCCTTTCCTGCATCAGACCACGGAACAGCGAATAGCACATCACCAGCAGTACCAGCGTGAACGGCAAGCCTGTCGCGATGGCACCGGCTTGCAATGAGCCGAGTGCGGCACTTCCCCCGCCGTACAGCAGGGCACCGGCAATCAGTCCCTCCATCGCCGCCCAGAAGACTCGCTGGCTGACCGGCGCATCCACCTTGCCACCGGCAGTGATCGAGTCGATCACCAGTGAGCCGGAATCCGAGGACGTGACGAAGAACACCAGCACCAGCAGGATGGCGATGAAGGACGCCACGCCGGACAGCGGCAGGTTGTCGAGCATCTGGAACATGGCCAGTGACACGGAATCGATGCCATTGGCCAGCGCACCGACCCCATTGATGGCCTGTTCCAGCGCCGTGCCCCCGAAGACGGACATCCACACGATGGTGACGAGTGTCGGTACCAGCAGCACGGCGGTAACGAATTCGCGCACCGTGCGGCCGCGCGAGACGCGTGCGATGAACATGCCGACGAACGGCGACCAGGAAATCCACCACGCCCAGTAGAAGACGGTCCAGCCGTGGAACCAGCTCTCGTCCGGGCGATCGATCCAGTTGGACAGCGGCAGCAGGTATTGCACATAGCTGAGTGTCGTGGTGCCAAGTCCCGTGAGGATGGCCAGCGTCGGCCCGAAGATGAGGATGAAGATGATCAGTACGGCGGCGATGATCATGTTGATGTTGGAGAGCAGCTTCACCCCGCCGTCCAGGCCGCGACTGACCGAGTAGATGGCGACCAGGGTCACCAAGATGATGATCGCGATCTGGGTCGGCAGGCCATCGCCGATGCCGAACAGGTAATCCAGCCCCGAGGCCGCCTGGGCGGAGCCCAGCCCCAGCGACGTCGCCAGCCCGAAGATGGTCGCCAGCACGGCCAGAATGTCGACGACATGCCCCATCCAGCCCCAGGTGCGCTCACCGAGTATCGGGTAGAACGCCGAGCGGATGGTCAGCGGCAGGCCCTTGTTGTAGGTGAAGAAGGCCAGCGACAGACCCACCACGGCGTAGATGGCCCAGGGATGCAGGCCCCAGTGATACATGGTGGCACCCAGCGCGGCGCGAGCGCCCTCCGGCGTGCCGGCAGGCGCATTCAGCGGCGTGCCGTACCAGTCGGTGTAATAGGCCACCGGCTCGGCGACGCTCCAGAACATCAGACCGATGCCCATGCCGGCGGCGAACAGCATCGCGAACCACGAATGCGTCGAGAACTCGGGAGTCGCCTTCTGGCCGCCCAGGCGCAGCTTGCCCACCGGGTGAATGATCAGCAGCAGGCAGAACAGCACGAAGAGGTTGCCGGCCAGCATGAACAGCCAGTCGCCATGTGCGATGGACCAGGCCTTGGCGCCGCCCAGGGCACTTTCCGCGCCCGCGGGGAAGACGATGGCAAACAGGATGAAGCTGACGATCAGCACGGCGCTGATCGCGAAGACGGGGTTATGCACATCGAGACCCATGACCTGGACATTGTCCTGGCCGATCTCGTAGTCCGTGTCATACGGATTCGATGACATGTGGTGACCTCATGTTGTTATTGGTGTCGCCATCCGAGCAGGGCGGGTGGGGCGAGTCGAGGCGTTGTCGCGGGTGTCTCCCGTGGCTGCGATGAGGGAAGGGGGTGGAGTGGCAAGCCGGAGCGCGGTGGCGAGTCTGACTGCGGGACAGGTCGCCGTCGGGCCTCGGTGATTGTGTGAGGGCTGGGCGAGGGTGAGTTAGCTGGATACGACGCCGACATGTGCGTGACTGACATGCGAGGCGATTCGGCGGGGGAGGCGGTTGTCGCGGCTCTGCCCGCTTTGTAGATTGCGATCTACAGTGAAGGAACCTGCCCGGCGTGACGGACCTGCCGGACAGCGCCCACCTTCACACAGGCGCGTCCACGGTCCAGCCAGGCCGTTGTCTCGACCGCACGCTCCGCCAGTTCATAACGATAACAATGTGGTGCCGCCATGACGCCTGAGACCCTGACCGAGCCGACCCCCGTCGCTCGTCGCCGTTCGCGCAGCCAGTTGCGCGGCCGCCCGCTGGATGCCGAGGCCTGGGCCGAGGTGCAGCGCCTGCTGGGTGATGCCCCGGCGCAGCGTGACCTTCTGCTCGAATATCTTCACGTGCTCAATGATGAGGTCGGCTACCTGACGCTGCCCCATCTGCGTGCGCTGGCCGAGTGGATGCGCCTGCCGATGGCCGAGGTCTACGAGACGGCCACCTTCTATGCCCATTTCACCGTGGTGCGCGATGGCGAGATGCCGCCTGCGGCACTGACCGTGCGCGTCTGTGATTCGCTGTCCTGTCAGCTGGCCGGCTCCGAGGCCCTGCGCGCCGGTCTCGCCTCGGGTCTGGACCCCGCACAGGTGCGCGTGCTGCGGGCACCCTGCATGGGGCGCTGTGACAGTGCGCCGGTGGCGGAGGTCGGGCATTGCCATCTCGGCCACGCCAGCGTGGAAGGCGTCACGGCGGCGATCGCCGAGGGCCATGTGCACGCCGCGCCGGCCGCGAGTCTCGACTATCCGCGGCTGGCGGAATATCGCGCCAGTGGCGGCTATGGGCTGCTCGCCGCGCTGGAGGGCGGTGAGGTCAGCATCGATGACCTGGCGCAGATGATCGAACAGGCCGGTCTGCGTGGCCTGGGCGGAGCGGGCTTCCCGACATTTCGCAAGTGGGGCTTCGTGCGTGCCGAGACAGGGCCGCGCTATTGCGTGATCAATGCCGATGAAGGCGAGCCCGGCACCTTCAAGGACCGCTGCTATCTGGAGCGTGAGCCGCACACCTTCCTCGAGGGCGCGCTGGCCAGTGCGCATGCCATCGAGGCCGAGGCGCTCTACCTTTACCTGCGCGACGAGTACCCGACCCTGAATGACGTGCTGCGCGAGTGCATCGCGGAGCTGGAAGCCGCAGGCCTCGTCGCGTCCGGCTTCATCCATCTGCGGCGTGGCGCCGGGGCCTATATCTGCGGCGAGGAATCGGCACTGATCGAGTCGCTGGAAGGCAAGCCCGGCAAGCCGCGCCAGCGTCCGCCCTTCGTGGCCCAGTGCGGGCTGTTCGGACGCCCGACCCTGGTCAACAACGTCGAGACGGTCTACTGGATCGCGCGGCTCCATCGCGAAGGGCACGCGCCATACGTGGCAGCCGGACGCCAGGGGCGTCAGGGGCTGCGCAGCTTCTCGCTCTCCGGGCGCGTCAGACGCCCGGGCATGTATCTGGCACCGGCCGGCATCACGCTCAATGAGCTGGTCGAGGAATACGGCGGTGGCATGGCCGAGGGCCATCGCCTGCGGGCCTATCTGCCCGGTGGGGCCTCCGGCGGCATTCTGCCGGCCAGCAAGGCGGACCTGCCGCTGGACTTCGACACCCTGCAGGCCCATGGCTGCTTCATCGGCTCGGCCGCGGTGGTGGTGCTGTCGGACCAGGATGACCTGGCGGCGGTGGCACGCAATCTGATGAGCTTCTTCATGGATGAGTCCTGCAGCCAGTGCACGCCGTGCCGCGTCGGCACGCGCCAGATGCTGGCGGCGCTGAGCGGCGATGAGTGGGATGAGACGCTGCTGACGCGCTTGTCGCAGGTGATGATGGATGCCTCGATCTGCGGGCTGGGGCAGGCCGCGCCCAATCCGGTACTCGGCCTGCTCAAGGATTTCCGGGAGACCCTCGCCAGCAGTGGAGTGCGCTTGATCGCCACGAGCCAGGCGAGCCATCCGGCTGACGCCACGGGAGGTGAGGCATGAACGCGCTGACAGGACTCGGCAACTCGGCTTCGGATGATCAGCCGCTGCGCGAGGATGGCTTCACCATCACCCTGGATGGTGCCGAGGTGACGGCCTATCCCGGCGAGACGCTATGGACGATCGCCAGGCGTGCCGGCGAGACGATTCCCCACCTCTGCTACAGCGAAGCGCCGGAGTATCGCGGCGATGGCAACTGTCGCGCCTGCATGGTCGAGATCGACGGCGAGCGCACCCTCGCCGCCAGCTGCATCCGCGAGGCGCGGGCGGGCATGGTGGTGCGCAGTGCCAGCTCTGAGCGGGCGGGCGCGGCGCGCGCGATGGTGGTGGAACTTCTCGCCGCCGACATGCCAGCCGAGGCTCATAACCCCGATGTCAGCAGCCACTTCATGGCGATGGCCGAGCTGCTGGCGGTGGATGTCGGGCGTGCTCGCGAGACGCTGGGCGGTGCCCGCGAGACGGTCCGCGAGTGGCTGGGGGATACGGCTGAAGAGTGGCTGCCGACGCCGGCCAGCGCTCTCGATCACTCCCATGCCGCGATGGCGGTCAATCATGACGCCTGCATCAGCTGTGGCCTGTGCGTACGCGCCTGTCGCGAGGTGCAGGTCAATGACGTGATCGGGCTGGCGGGGCGTGGCAGCAATACGCGCATCGTGTTCGATCTCGAGGACCCGATGGGCGACAGCACCTGCGTCGCCTGCGGCGAGTGCGTGCAGGCCTGCCCGACCGGCGCCCTGATGCCCGCCGCCCAGGTGGATGAGCAAGGTCATGGCGACAGCGCCGCCGTCGATGCGCGCGTCGCCTCCGTCTGCCCGTACTGCGGCGTGGGCTGTCAGCTGGAGTATCAGGTCAGTCGGGGCAGCGGCGAGGCGTTGGTCGGCGAAGGCCAGCAGGCCGCAACGCTGGCGGATGTCCGAGAGCTCAGTGCGCCCTCAGACGCGATCACTCGCGAAGCGACCAGCCACCGTCAGCCGGTCGCGGATGCGCGGCTCGACAACATCATCGCGGTCAGTGGTCGTGATGGCCCCTCCAATCACGGACGCCTGTGCGTGAAGGGACGCTTCGGCTTCGATTATCCGCGTCATCCGGCGCGCCTGATTCGCCCTCTGATCCGCCGTGACGGCGTGGCCAAGGGGCTGGATGCGAACTTTGACCCCGCCCACCCGCTGACCCACTTCCGTGAGGCCAGCTGGGACGAGGCCCTCGAGGTCGCGGCCGAGGGGCTCATGCGCCTCAAGCGAACGCATGGCCCCGATAGTCTGGCGGGCTTCGGCAGCGCCAAGTGCACCAACGAGGAGGCGTGGCTGTTCCAGAAGCTGGTGCGCACCGGCTTCGGCTCCAATCATGTCGATCACTGCACGCGGCTGTGTCATGCAAGTTCAGTGGCGGCGCTGATGGAAGGGGTCGGCTCGGGCGGCGTGAGCGCCTCCTTCATGCAGGCCGAGCAGTCTGATCTCATCGTGCTGACCGGCTGCAATCCGGGCGTCAATCATCCGGTGGCCGCCACCTTCTTCAAGCGCGCCGCCAGGCGAGGCACGCGCATCGTGGTGATCGACCCGCGCGCGCTGGCGCTGCGGCGTCATGCGCATCGCTCGATCCAGTTCACGCCGGGGGCGGACGTGGCGCTGTTCAATGCCATGCTCAACGTCATCATCACCGAAGGGCTGGCCAATCAGGCCTATATCGAGGCGCATACCGAGGACTTCGCCGCCCTGGCCGAGCACGTCACGGCATTGACGCCGGAGGCGATGTCGCCGCTGTGCGGCGTGGCGGCCGAGGAGATTCGTGCCGTGGCCCGTGAGTACGCGACGGCCGAGCGCGCGATGATCTTCTGGGGCATGGGGATCTCGCAGCACACCCACGGCACCGACAATGCCCGCTGTCTGATCGCGCTGGCGCTGGTGTGTGGCCATGTCGGGCGGGAGGGCACCGGCCTGCATCCGCTGCGCGGGCAGAACAATGTCCAGGGCGCCTCGGATGCCGGGATGATTCCGATGGTCTTCCCGGATTATCAGCCGGTGGGTGACACGGCGGCGCGCGCGCGACTGGAAGCGCTGTGGAATACGCCGCTCTCGGCCACACCGGGCCTGACGGTGGTGGAGATCATGCACGCCATCCATGCCGATCAGATTCGCGGCATGTACATCCTCGGCGAGAATCCGGCGATGTCGGACCCGGATCTCGATCACGCGCGCAGCGCGCTGGCGCATCTGGAGCATCTGGTGGTGCAGGACATCTTCGTCACCGAGACGGCACAGTTCGCCGATGTGGTGCTGCCCTCATACGCCTGGCCGGAGAAGGACGGCAGCGTCACCAACACCAATCGCCAGGTGCAGCGCGGACGGGCGGCACTGCGCGCCCCGGGCGAGGCCAAGCCGGACTGGTGGATCACCCAGCAGCTGGCGCGGCGCATGGGGCTTGCCTGGGATTACGCCGGGCCGCAGGAGATCTACGCCGAGATGCAGCAGGGCATGGATTCCCTCGACAACATCGACTGGGCGCGGCTGTCCGAGGAGAACTCGGTGACCTACCCGTGCCTGACGCCGGGGGGCGAGGGTGAGGATGTGGTGTTCGGCGATGGCTTCCCGCGCGCCAGCGGTCGGGCCCGCTTCGTGCCGACCTGGCCCACGCCGCCGGATGAGACGCTGGATGACGACTATCCGACGGTACTGACCACCGGCCGTCAGCTGGAGCACTGGCATACCGGCTCGATGACGCGCCGCGCGTACGTGCTCGACAGTCTGGAACCTGCCGCCGTGGCCACGCTCAACCCCGTCGAGCTGGAGCGACTGGGGATCGCGGCCGGGGAGGCGCTCTCGATCACCACGCGGCGCGGTCAGATCACGCTGGCCACCCGCGCGGACCCGCTGACGCCGGCCGGCATGGTCTTCGTGCCATTCTGCTACGCCGAGGCCGCCGCCAACCTGCTGACCAATCCGGCGCTGGACCCGGTGGGCAAGATCCCCGAGTTCAAGTACGCCGCCTGCCGCCTGGCCAGAGCCGAATCTGCTTCGGCCAGTCTGGACATGTGAACGCGAGGGGAGGTGAGAGGAGGGAAAGGAAAGGGCAGGGCACGTCTGGCGCAAATGCCTATGGCAGTGGCGCTGGCGGATACGCAGGGCGTGCCTCGGTCTGACCAGAATGTCGGAGACGGCTCGCCGCACGTTTCGGCTATCCTCAGAAGGGCCATGCTCAGAACAGAGTGGGTCAATACCAATGACAATGCCCGCCGTCAGCGAGCAAGGAGAATGACGATGATGATCGTGGAGCTGATTGATCACGAAGACTTTCGTGAGCGGCTGGTGGCACTGGGCGTGCAGATTTCCGAACATGCCTGCGCGGACACCTGTGCGCGCATGGCGTTGAGAAAGCATGTGGAAGTCGGGGTGC
This sequence comes from Cobetia sp. PS-4MA, assembly GCF_057670765.1. Taxonomy (NCBI): domain Bacteria; kingdom Pseudomonadati; phylum Pseudomonadota; class Gammaproteobacteria; order Oceanospirillales; family Halomonadaceae; genus Cobetia; species Cobetia sp. PS-4MA. The sequence goes on from NZ_CM173107.1 coordinate 486,530, forward strand.
CCGGCTTGCAGGAGCTGGTGCGCGAGCTGGTGATGCACTCCGATATCCTGCTGCCTTCGGTGCGTCAGGCACTCGACAAGTACCTGCTGCCGGGGTTGCGCTGAAGCTTCCCCGCCACCGTCAATCCTCTGGGGCAGCGATTGCGGGATAGGTGAGTCACCAGAGTCACGAGAGCATCTTGAGCGGGCCTGTCATCAGACAGGCCCGCTCTGCGTTTCGGCCCGCTCAAGGCTGATCAGGCAGGTCGCTCAAGGCTGATCAGGCAGGTCGCTCAAGGCTGAAGAGACTGTCGGTGCGCGCATAATCGCTGCCGGCCATGCGCCCGATGGCGCGCAGCACCTCGTTGTCGACATGGCGGCCATCCCAGACCTCGGGGTCTGCATGGACCACCACGACCTCGGCGAGCACCAGTGAGCCGGACAGGGGCTGGTCTCCCAGGTGGATGATGTCGCGGAGTCGGCAACCGAAGGCGATCGGCGCGCCGTCCACGCGGGGGACCTGCAGCGGCGGCATGGCTAGCTTGTTCAAGCCGGCGTGGGCGAATTCATCCTCGCTGGCCGCGAGGCTGGCACTGGTGAGATTGAGTGCCTCGCTCATGGCCTCGCCCCCGATATGGATGACACATTCCGCCACCTGTCCGAGGTTGTCGAGAGTGTCCTTGGTACGCCCTTCGCCATTGCGCAGCGGGCTGAAGGCCAGCACCGGTGGATTGACGCTTGCCACGGTGAAGAACGAGAACGGCGCCAGGTTGGCATTGCCGGCGGCATCGATCGTCGAGACCCAGGCAATGGGCCGCGGCGCGATGCTGCCCGAGAACAGCCGATAGAGAATGCTGGCGGGCAGCTGGTCGGCGTCGAGCAGGGCATTGCTGGCGGAGGGGGGCTGGTCAGTCGTCATCGGGCGCTGCTCCATCGGGTAGACAGGTGCCCCTGGCAGGGGAGGGCGATGCGCAAGCGAGGTTCGATGTCGAGAAGCGGCGTCGAGAAGCGGCATCGGAAGTCAGGGCTCGTGATCGCCCAGCGGCGCTGCATCAGGGTCTCGAATCTCGTCTCGACATGCCGCCTGCTCCCTTGCGGCAAGGGGGTGAACAGCAGGATAGCGCGTGTCCCTGCAGGAACAAACCTTCAAGTCTCGTTGCGCCGCGACATGCGTATCAATGATTCGGGAGGATAGTCTGTATGGGAAAAGGAAAGTGAAAAATCAGAAAGATCATTGGTGACATTTCTGGTGTGGTCAATTGTCGCATCCCTTGACCTGATGCTGAAACATGGTTCCTGAGATGCCATCACGGTCTTCAGTCCTGGTGGCTCCGCAGGACTTTTCAGAGACTTGGCTGGCACTTGTGTGGTGTTTTTGTATCCAATTGGTGTCTATTTGGTATTTATTTGTAAATTTTTTATGAAATGGCGCGAGGCGTCATCTGATGAAAAAAGACTGAATATGAACAAATGATGAGGACGAAGTCGCTGGATTGTGACAACGATTTCATCCATTCGTGCGGGAATGAAAAATGTCATGGTGAATCAATATAAGGAGAATTACGTCACGATTTCCAGAGCAGGATGGGAAATTATAATGGAACGAAGTGCGGCATTTTTTGCAATTGAGAGTGTGAAAAAGACGTCGGTGATCTCGATCCGTCGGTAGGCAGGCAGTCAGGCGTCTCGATGTGACGAGGTGTTTCTGCCAGGCGGCACTCCTTGCGCGGGTGTCATTGCACGCACTTCTTTGGATGAATATTGCTGTATTTATTGTTTTGTTGAAATTTTATACTCTTTTCTTGCTTGGGGTTGGCGTTTCCCGTGGGGCCTCGGCGGGCGCTCGTGGACCTGGGAAGGCACGTGAGTCGGGAAATGGTCATCGCGCAATGCGGGGGTGGCCAGAGCCTTGTCGGCGGGAGGAGTCAGGGCACCTCGAAGGGAGGAAATTCCGGATTGGCGTCTGGTAGCCCAAGTGACGCCGTGTTGCCTGTCAACATGATTGACGCCTTCGTCAGGTTCCTCGTTCAGTGGTCAGGGCATAACCCGAACGCGTGAGGGAGGGCATCGTCCTCTCCCGATGGTGATTGGCTGCGCGCGCGAGGGGAAATTGATCGGCAGGTGCGACTACCTGCGTCAGTGTGCCCCGTAGTCAGCCCCCCTGATTTTTCTCTATCCTGTGCCCCGCCTGCGGGAAATCCTCTGATTTCGTTCGAACGATCGACGGCTTCCTGTTGGTCATTTCTTCGAACGCTGTGTTCCACATGTGGGCTCGTCATGACGTCATGGCGTGTTCCAACGAGGTCGTGAGATGAGAAAAAGCCTAATGCGGGGGGCTCTGCGGGGACTCCCCATCCTCGCGGGATTGTTGATGCTGTCCGGCTGTGATGCCGTGCTCTTCGATCCCAAGGGACCCATCGGTGAATCCGAGAAGTCGCTGATTCTGACTGCTACCTACCTGATGCTCGTGGTCGTTGTCCCGGTCATCTTCATGACGCTGTGGTTTGCTTGGCGCTATCGCGATACCAAGCAGAGCAAGGCGACCTATACGCCCAACTGGGCGCATTCCACCAAGATCGAGATCGTGGTCTGGGGCATTCCGTGCCTGATCATCCTCGCGCTGGGCATCCTGACCTGGAAGAGCACGCATGAGCTGGACCCGCGTGCCGAGATCCAGGATGGCGGCGAGCCGATCGAGGTTCAGGTCGTGTCGATGGACTGGAAGTGGCTGTTCATCTATCCGGAGCAGGGCATCGCGACAGTCAATGAGCTGGCCATGCCGGTGGATCGCCAGGTGCGCTTCCACATCACCTCCGAGACCGTGATGAACTCGTTCTTCGTCCCGCAGCTCGGCAGCCAGATCTACGCGATGGCAGGCATGGAAAACCGCCTGCACCTGATCGGCAACGAAGTGGGTACCTATGACGGTATCTCTGCCAGCTACAGCGGCGCCGGCTTCGCTGACATGCACTTCAAGGCGCATGTGATGAGCGAAGGCGACTTCGACGCCTGGATCGAGAAAGCGCGTGGCAGCAGCAAGGTGCTGGATGACGCCGGCTACGAGGCACTCAAGGAGCCGAGCGAAGACGTGGCACCCACCTTCTATGGTCAGGTCAAGCCGAATCTGTACGAACAGATCATGGCGCCCTACATGGATGGCATGGAGCTGGGCATGGGTGACATGAAGATGGGGGGCAAGCATCACGGCGAGTCCGCCCACGACATGTCAGGCCATGACGCTGCCGGTCACGCTGAATCTGCGATGGCAACCGAGGAATAAGCAATGCTTGGAAAACTCACAATAGAGGCTGTTCCGTATCACGAGCCGATCGTCATGATCGTGCTTGCGGCGGTAATCCTCGGTGGTGCAGCCCTGTTCGGCTTCATCACGGTAAAGAAAAAGTGGGCCTACCTGTGGAATGAGTGGTTCACCTCTGTCGATCACAAGAAGATCGGCATGATGTACATCATCGTCGCGCTGGTGATGCTGATCCGTGGTTTCTCCGATGCGATCATGATGCGTTCCCAGCAGATGCTGGCGTCCACCGGCGGTCACGGCTATCTGCCCCCGGATCACTACGACCAGATCTTCACTGCCCACGGCGTGATCATGATCTTCTTCGTGGCGATGCCGCTGGTCATCGGTCTGATCAACGTCGTCGTGCCGCTGCAGATCGGCGCACGTGACGTGGCCTTCCCGTTCCTGAACTCGCTGAGCTTCTGGCTGTTCGTGGTCGGCGCGCTGCTGGTCAACATCTCGCTGGGTCTGGGCGAGTTCGCCAAGACCGGCTGGCTGGCCTATCCGCCGTTGTCGGGGGCCAATTACAGTCCCGGGGTCGGGGTGGATTACTGGATCTGGTCATTGCAGATTTCCGGTGTCGGTACCCTGCTGACAGGTGTCAACTTCGTCGCCACCATCCTCAAGATGCGTGCGCCGGGCATGACCCTGATGAAAATGCCGGTCTTCACCTGGACCGCACTGTGCGCCAACGTCCTGATCATCGCGGCCTTCCCGATCCTGACCGCGACCATCGCGATGCTGACGCTCGACCGTTATCTTGATTTCCACTTCTTCACCAATGACCTTGGTGGAAACATGATGATGTACGTCAACCTCATCTGGGCCTGGGGCCATCCTGAGGTGTACATCCTGGTGTTGCCGGTCTTCGGTGTGTTCTCCGAAGTCATCTCCACCTTCTCCAAGAAGAAGCTGTTCGGTTACACCTCTCTGGTGTGGGCGACCATCGTCATCACGATCCTGTCGTTCGTCGTCTGGCTGCACCACTTCTTCACCATGGGTGCCGGCGCTGACGTGAATGCCTTCTTCGGTATCGCGACGATGATCATCTCGATCCCGACGGGCGTGAAGATCTTCAACTGGCTGTTCACCATGTACCGCGGTCGTGTCGAGATGACCTCTCCGGTGCTGTGGACCCTCGGCTTCATGGTCACCTTCACCATCGGTGGCATGACCGGTGTCCTGCTGGCCGTGCCGGGCGCCAACTACGTCCTGCACAACTCGCTGTTCCTGATCGCCCACTTCCACAACGTCATCATCGGCGGCGTGGTCTTCGGTGCGATGGCCGGTATCACTTACTGGTTCCCGAAAGCGACCGGCTTCATGCTGTGCGAGAAGTGGGGCAAGCGTTCCTTCTGGTTCTGGATCACTGGCTTCTACCTCGCCTTCATGCCGCTGTACATCCTCGGCTTCATGGGCATGACCCGTCGTCTGCAGCACGTCGACAACCCGCTGTGGGTGCCGTACCTGGTCGTCGCCTTCATCGGTGCCTGCCTGATCATGATCGGTATCGCGTGCACCGTGATCCAGATCGCGGTCAGCATCAAGGACCGCAAGAAGCTGCAGGACACCACTGGCGATATCTGGGGCGCGCGTACGCTGGAGTGGAGCACCACTTCACCGGCACCGTTCTACAACTTCGCTCACGAGCCGCAGGTCTCTGAACTCGACGAGTTCTGGGAAATGAAGGAACGCGGTATCGAGCAGGAGGCCAAGAAGCCTTATGCGCCGATCCACATGCCGCGCAACGCAGCGGCCGGTGTCATCATCTCCGCCTTCAGCCTGGTGTTCGGTTTCGCGCTGATCTGGCACATCTGGTGGATGGCCGTGGTCGGGCTGGTCGGCATGGCCGTCAGCTTCATCGTGCGCACCTTCAACTATGACATCGACTACTACGTGTCCGTCGAGGAAGTGGAGCGTGTCGAGCGCGAAGGTCGCGAGCGTCGTGCCCTGCCCAGCGCCCGCACACCTAACGACACAGTGGTTCAGGGGTAATCATGGCGAACAATGCAATGACATCTCATGATGGGGCGCACGACGCCCATGACGATCACGAGCATCACGATACCAATGGCCTGAAGGTCTTCGGTTTCTGGCTCTATCTGCTGAGCGACTGCATCCTGTTCGCGATGCTGTTCGCAGGCTATGTGGTACTCAGCCAGGCGTATGCCGGTGGCCCGACGGGCGCCGAGATCTTCGAGCTTGACTTCGTGCTGGTCGAGACCGCGCTGCTGTTGGCCTCGAGCTTCACCTACGGCCTGGCGATGCTGGGCATGAACCGCGGAGACAGCTCCGCGGTGATCAAGTGGCTGATGATCACCTTCGCCTGTGGTGCGGGCTTCATCGCGATGGAAATCTATGAGTTCCATCACCTGATCGTGAATGGCCATGGCCCGGACAAGTCCGCGTTCCTGTCAGCCTTCTTCACGCTGGTCGGTACCCACGGTCTGCACGTGACCGTCGGTCTGGTCTGGATGGCGCTGCTGATCATCCAGGTCAAGCAGAAAGGCCTGACGGAAATGCATCGTGGTCGTCTGATGATGCTCAGCCTGTTCTGGCACTTCCTGGACGTCATCTGGATCTGCGTCTTCACCGTCGTCTATCTCACAGGAGTGATGCTATGAGCCATTCCAACAACGACCACAACGACAATCACGGCAGCGTCAAGCAGTACGTGACCGGTCTGATCCTCTCCATCATCCTGACCATCATCCCGTTCGGGATGGTGATGATGATGGACGATCCGGGTGTCGGCGTGATCTGGGCCATCTACGGCTTCGCCATCGCTCAGGTCTTCGTGCAGCTGTACTTCTTCCTGCACCTGGACGGCTCCAAGGAGCAGAGCTGGAATGTCATGGCCATGCTGTTCACCCTGGTGATCGTGGCAATCGTCGTTGGTGGTTCCATGTGGATCATGATCGAGCTGAATCAGAACATGATGCCCATCTGATAGCGTGAGCCTGATGATCAAGGACTACCTGCGTACCACCAAGCCGGGCATTATCTTCGGCAACCTGATCACCGTCAGCGGCGGCTTCTTTCTCGCTTCCGGTGGTGAGGTGGATTGGGCGCTGTTCATCGCCACCCTGGTCGGGGTGGCGTTGATCGTGGCCTCAGGCTGTGTGTTCAACAACTGCATCGATCGCGACATCGATCGTCACATGGCGCGTACCCAGGGCCGTGCTCTGGTGCAGGGCGACATCTCGCTGACGGGGGCCTTCGTCTTCGGCAGCGTGCTGGGCCTTGCGGGCTTCTGGCTTCTGGCCGCGATGACCAATCTCATGGCGATGATCGCCGTGGGTCTGGGCTTCGTGATCTACGTCGGGGCCTACAGCATGTGGCTCAAGCGTGGCTCGGTGTATGGCACCCTCATCGGTTCACTGTCCGGCGCCGCGCCGCCAGTGGTCGGTTACCTGGCTGTCACCGGCCAGGCGGACATGGGGGCGCTGCTGCTGTTGATCATCTTCAGCATGTGGCAGATGCCGCATTCCTATGCGATTGCCATGTTCCGTGTCGATGACTATCGGGCCGCCAATATTCCGGTACTCCCGGTAGCGCGAGGCATGGAGCATGCCAAGCGTGTAGTGACGGGGTACATTGCCGGCTTCATCCCGGTGTCGCTGTTGCTGACACTGTGGGGATATACCGGCATCTGGTATCTGGTAGTCGCGACCGTCACGGGTGGCTGGTGGCTGTATCTGGCCGCCTGGCGCCTCAAGGATCAGCCTGATGCCTCCTGGGCACGCAAGCTGTTCGGCTTCTCCATCATCATCGTCATGGCGCTCAGCCTGATGATGAGTCTGGACACGCAGCTGTAATCCAGCCGTAGTATCTCTCGGGTGACCGCCTTTGGCGTGTTGCCCGGGTGAAAGCCAAAAAAACCCGCCACCGGCTTGCCGGTGGCGGGTTTTTTCTTGCCTGTCCTTTGGAGTCCAGGTTTCGAGGACTCAAGGAATCCAGGACTCAAGCCCTCAGGCCAGCTGCAGATGCGGCTCCTGCTGTTCCTTGAGCGCTTCCTGCATGCGCTCGGCATACCAGTCGACGAAGTCGACGACGCCGAACTCGAAGGTCGCCGAGTAGGGGCCGGGCTGATAGGCGCTGGAGTTGACGCCGCGCTGGTTCTCTTCCACCAGCTGACGGTCCTGATCATTGGTGGCGTCCCACACCTTGCGCAGCTTCGCCAGGTCGTAGTCGACACCTTCCACCGCGTCCTTGTGCACCAGCCACTTGGTGGTCACGCGGGTCTTGAGGGGGCCGATCGGGTCGACCTGGAAGACCACGGCGTGATCGCCCATGAAGTGGTTCCAGGAGTTGGGCAGGTTGAGGATGCGCAGCGAGCCCATGTCGGGGCTCTGCAGGCGACCCAGCAGCTTCTTGCACGCCGGCGTGCCGTCCGTGGTCATCGAGACGGTGCCTTCCAGCAGCGGCGTGCGCGTCATGCGATTGCGGCGACCGAAGCGCACCAGCTGATAGGGCACCTTCTCGGCATCCCAGTCGGCCTGCTTCTTGGCGACCAGCGCCTTGTAGGCTTCGGTGGCTCGCGGGTCGTCGGTGTCATCGAATTCCTGCAGGGTGTTGAGCAGCTCCGGGTGGGAGCCGTCGCAGTGATAGCACTCGCGATTGTTCTCGATCACCAGCTTCCAGTTGCCTTCCTCGATGATGGAGGAGCTGGCCGCGACCTTGACGTTCTCCATGTCGTAGGGCTTGAGGTAGAACTCCAGTGTCTTGAAGAACGGCTCACAGTTCTCGGGCTGCTCGGCGAGGTTGATGAACAGCATGCCGCCGGCTGAACGTACGTGGACGGGGTGCAGGCCGTAGTCACTGGTATCGAAGGTGGTGCCCATGTCGGAACCGGCGAACAGCAGACGGCCATCCAGTTCATAGGTCCACTTGTGATAGCCGCACACCAGCTTGGCGACCTTGCCGCGCTCGGTGCTGCACAGGCGAGACCCGCGATGGCGACAGACGTTATGGAAGGCATGGATGGCCCCGTTGTCACCGCGCACGATGATGATCGGGCTGTTGCCCACGTCCATGGTCATGAAGTTGCCCTTGAGCGGGATCTCGCTGCCGAGACCGGCAAACAGCCACTCGCGCTCGAAGATCTCCTTCATGTCGAGATCGAACAGGCGCTGATCATTGTAGAAGGGCTGGGGCAGGGTATAGCCGGAACTGCGGGCCTGTAGAAGCCGCGCGGCGGCCTCGCGTACCGCCTGACGCTGCTGGTCCTGAGCGTGTTCCAATAGATCGCTCATCGCGATGTCCTCGCACGGTCGGTAGGCGCCGGGAGCAGGGTCGCCTTGGGTTGAGTGAGTGTGCTGATCATTGTTGTTGTGAAGCCGGGACAGAGGAAACGAGTGAACAGACCATTGCCGGGCAGCACCGCGGCAGACATCAGCGCACCTGTGAGTCAGCGCACCTATGAGTCAGCGCACCTATGAGTCAGCGCACCTATGAGTGAGTGCCGATGCATCGCGCGGTGCGTCGTCCCGTCCTGGTCGGTTCGGGTGTCGAGGGCGGCGCAGGTAGAGGGGCCGCTCGCTCAACAGGATAGTCAGCGTGGAAGTTCAGGCAGCCCGCATGATATCCGAGTGGCTTTGCCACGCATGGATCGCAGTGTGGCTGAGGTCAAGTCGCGACTTGTGTCTGATGGCGACGCTCAATGATGTATTTCCGACGCCGGTCGTCTGCGCAGGGCCTTCGAGACACAGGCAGGCGCAGCGGTGAGGCGGGGGCAGGGCACTGCGGGGTCGTGATTGGAGGGATCGGGCATGTTTCTGTCGTGCACGGATAAATGCTTGCCGGACGCTGACTCGACAATCCAGAGCATGTCCCACCGTTGGTCGCGCACGCAGCGCAGGGTGGCCTGACACTGTCTCTTCAAGAACTGACACTGTCTCTTCAAGAACTGACACTGCCCCTTCAAGAACATGTCTCCAAGAATATGTCTCCAAGAACAACATGCCCAGCGAGGCCTTCATGAGCACCACACTCAGCAACTTCAATCCGGTTACGACGCAGACCTGGACCAACGGTCGACATAGCGTGCGCTGCGTGAAGGTCATTCAGGAAACCTGGGATGTGCGCACCTTCTGTTTCATGGCCGAACAGCCGGTGATGTTCTTCTTCAAGCCGGGGCAGTTCGTGACCCTGGAGCTGGAGATCGATGCGCAGCAGATCATGCGCTCCTACACCATCTCCAGCTCGCCGTCGGTGCCCTACAGCTTCTCGATCACCGTCAAGCGCGTGCCGGGCGGACTGGTCTCCAACTGGCTGCATGACAATCTGAACGAAGGTGACGAGCTGGCCGTGCACGGCCCGGTGGGCAACTTCAACTGCATCGACTATCCGGCGGAACGCATCCTGATGCTGTCAGGCGGGGTTGGCATCACGCCGCTGATGTCGATGGCCCGCTGGTACTTCGACACCAATGCCAACGTGGACATCGCCTTCTTGCACAGCGCCCGCAGCCCGCGCGACATCATCTTCTGGCGTCAGCTCGAGTTCATGGATTCGCGGGTGCCGGAATTCAACATGCACATCATCTGCGAGCGCTTCGAGACCGGTCAGACCTGGTCGGGCTATCGCGGCTATCTGACCGACGCGATGCTCGAGATGATCGCGCCGGACTTCATGGAGCGCGAGATCTTCTGCTGCGGCCCGACCCCCTACATGAATGCGATCAAGCATCTGCTTCGCAGCCATGGCTTCGACATGAGTCGCTACCACGAGGAGTCCTTCGGGGCCACGCCGGTGGAGGTCGAGGAGGAGGCCATCGAGCAGGCCGAGCAGGCGGAAGTGCTGGCCGATGAGCTGGACCGCGCCGACCTGACGCGCGTCGAGTTCGCCACGACCGGCAAGTCGGTGCAGATCGCCCCGGGCGAGACCGTCCACGCCGCCGCCGCCAAGCTCGGCCTGCATATTCCGAAGGCCTGCGGCATGGGCATCTGCGGCACCTGCCGCGTGCAGAAGGTCTCCGGGGAGGTCGCGATGGAGCACAACGGCGGCATCACCGATGAAGACGTCGCGGATGGCTTCATCCTGTCCTGCTGCAGCGTGCCCAATGGGGATGTGGTGATCGATTACTGATCTCGCCCTCTCTCGCCGGCAAGATGACATTGGCGACAGGTTTGAGGAGAGGTGAATGAATCTCGTGCAAGTGATTGGCAGAAAGTCGTAGACGATGTCGCATTCAGGGAGGTAGATGCCGCTGTCAGCCATCTGGAGCGGCGTCAGTCGATTAGCGTGGGGGTACAACAAGTACAACTGGCTAATGGAGCAATACCTCATGACTCGTGATGTTGATGCACCGCAACGCCCCTCTCTGCCCATGGCCAGCCTGCCGATTCTGGCAACCCTGGCCGTGCTGGCCCTGCAACTCTTCGTCTTTGGCGAATTCACTCCTCACGTGCCGCTGATCTGTGGTGTCGCCATGACGGCGCTGGTCGGTTGGAAGCTGGGGCACGGCTGGTCGGCGATGGAAGAGGGCATGATGCGCATCGTACGTGTCGGCCTGCCCTCCATCGCCATCCTCATTCTTGTCGGCATGACGGTCGGGGTGTGGATCGCCTCGGGCAGCGTGCCGATGATCATCTATTACGGGCTCAAGCTGATCTCGCCGGAATACTTCCTCGCGACGGCGATGCTGCTGTGCTCGGTGGTCTCGGTCACGCTCGGCACCAGCTGGGGCACCGTGGGCACCGTGGGGCTGGCCTTGATGGGCATCGGCGCCGGTTTCGGCATCCCACCGTGGTGGACGGCCGGTGCCGTGGTCTCCGGGGCCTTCTTCGGCGACAAGGTCTCTCCCCTGTCGGACACCACCAACCTCGCTCCCGCCGTCACCGGGGTGAATCTGTTCGCCCACATCCGCAACATGATGCCCACCACCATCCCCTCGATGCTGATCGCCCTGGTGATCTACCTGGTCGCCGGCAACCTGCTCGCCGCCGGGCAGACACTGGATCTCGAGCGTATCACCGCGATTACCCAGGGCCTGGACGGGGCCTTCGAATTCAATCTGTGGGTGCTGGTGCCGCCGCTGCTGGTGATGACACTGGCCATCGCCCGCATGCCGGCGTTGCCGGCGCTGTTCGTCGGGGTGCTGGCCGGGGCGGTAGTGGCCTATGGTGTCCAGGGCGAGGCCATCAAGGCGCTGTTCGGTTACATGCAGAGCGGCTACACCCTGAATACCGGCGTCAGCGAGATCGACAGCCTGCTCAATCGTGGCGGCCTCATGTCGATGGCCTGGGTCATCCTGCTGGTGATGATCGCACTGGCCTTCGGCGGGATGCTGGAGGTGATCGGCTGTCTCGAAGCGCTGTGCGCCGCCGTGCTGGTCAAGGTGCGCGGCATCTTCGGGCTGCAGGTCGCGGCCAGTTCCACTGCCGCGCTGACCAACGTCATCGCGGGCGACCCCTACCTCTCGATCGCCTTGCCGGGACGCATGTACGCACCGATCTTCCGTGGCGAAGGCTACTCGACCCTCAATCTGTCCCGCTCTCTGGAAGAGGGTGGCACGCTGGTCTCGCCGCTGGTGCCCTGGAATGCCAGTGGCGCCGTGGTCATCAGTTCGCTGGGGCTGATCACCAGTGGTGGCAGTCTCGAGGGGCTGCTCTACATTCCGCTGGCCTTCGCCTGCTGGCTATCGCCGCTGATCGGGCTGCTTTACACCCTGGCGGGACGCTTCATCGTTCGCGCCGATGATGCCGAGCGCGCCGAATGGGCGGACAAGGGCCATGCCGTGGTCTCCCTGGCGCAACTGCGGGACACGACACGGCAGACCGCACAGGCGGGACGACCGCTGCAGGCGCACGGTTGAGCGCCTCAAGCATGAGAGTTCTACGACTTCATGCTCAGGTTCATGAGCAAGTCGACTCGCGCAGGATGACGGCACAAACCATCTGGAGGAAATGCCGGCCTCGAGACTACGCTTCAGGTGTTGCCGACAGGAAGCCTGCTGGCTGTCAGGAAGGTCGTTGCGGGGTGCCCGCAAGCGCGATCCCCGTATCGTGCACCAGAGACCGACACTTCCTCTGCCAGCTTCCAGCTGCAGATCGAGAGCGGAAGACATCCTGAACGATGCGTGATGGCCACTCCCGTCACGGGAAAATCGGAAGAAAGGGCAATGTCTCATCAAGGGAACGGTTCACTGCCCCCAGGCTGAGAGGCAGTGACGGACGACTAGAACAGCCGGCAGAACAGGAAAGTTTCGCACTGCGGGAGCACGACGCATGCCTGGGCATGTGGAGATGGGCTCCCGCGGTGCGGCTACTTTCTGCAGGAAGATACCCACGACCACGCATGCCTCGGCCTGCGTGGTTTTTTCATGCGCCGAGCAAGCGCCGGGGCATGCCCGGCAGGCATCACTGCCCCATCTCGGCCCCCAGCACGGCGAGCAGCGCCGGCAGGTAGAGGAAGGCCGCCAGGGTCGAGCAGAAGACCAGCGTGGCCACGTATTCCGGCTCGCGGCCTGCCTTCTGGGCAAACATGTAGTTGTAGACCGCCACCGGCATGGCCATCTGCATCACCAGCACGTGCAACGCCAGCGGCGGCAGCTCCAGCAGCGTGCCGATTCCCCAGGCGCAGGCGGCGGCGAAAGGGATGCGCAGGGCGCTGAAGCCCACGCCTGCCGCCAGATTCCTGACGCGGATACTGGCCAGCGAGACGCCAAGGGTGATCAGCATAAGCGGCACGGTGAAGCCGGAGATCAGCTCCAGGCTGTTGGCCACGAAGCGCGGCATGTGGATGTCACTGAGCAGCAGGGTGGTGGCGAGGATACTGGCCCAGATGGTCGGGGATCGCACGACGCTGCGCAGCGGGTTGCCGCTGGTGCTGGCAAGCCAGGCACCGAGCGTGAACTGCAGAAGCGACATGGTGACCATGATGGTGATGGCGTAGGCGAAGCCGGCCTGGCCGAAGGCATACAGGGACACGGGCAGGCCCATGTTGCCGACGTTGGAGAACAGCAGCGGGGCTACCGCGACCTTCCACGGCTTGCCGATCAGGCGAGAGAACGGCCAGCTCAGGGCCAGCAGCAGCGCCATTACCGTGAGGGTCGCCAGGCCCGTGCGCAGGAAGCTGGAATTGTCGATCTCGGCACTGCCCAGCGCGTTGAGAATCAGTGCCGGTGTGCCGATGTAGAGCACCAGCCGGGTGACGAAGGCCATGGGGTATTCATTGCCCAGGCGCACCCAGAAGAAGCCGATGGCGGCGCCACACAGCACCGGAGCCATCACCGCCAGCAGTTCCATCAACATGCCACCTTCCTCCTTGTCTTCCCGTTTCGCCCTGAGCGCGACAGCCCTTGCTGTCTGCGTATCTTCGCATATGCCTGTCGCTAGCATACCTGCCTTGTGGCGCCAGCCCGAGTCGCAACTGCGCAGGCATGTCGCATTCGCACTGCACGGTGACGCTGACAAGCAGCCTGCCCGTCAGGGGCGGGGCTAGTATCGGAGCACATCTGCAAGGTTTGACCTGCCGGGTCCTCATGACCCCTCTGCATTTCCAACGACAACATCCGATAACCGGAGGCGCGCAATGTCTCAGCAACATGGCTACACCCGTGATGACCGACTGGCCAGACTCGATCCCGCTCTGGCCGAGGCCATCCTCGAAGAGACAGCGCGTCAGGAAGCGCATATCGAGCTGATCGCTTCCGAGAACTATGCAAGCCCGCTGGTGATGGAAGCCCAGGGCAGCCAGCTGACCAACAAGTACGCCGAAGGGTATCCGGGCAAGCGCTACTACGGTGGCTGCGAATTCGTCGACAAGGTCGAGACACTGGCCATCGAACGTGCCTGTGCGCTGTTCGGCTGTGACTACGCCAACGTGCAGCCGCACTCCGGTGCCCAGGCCAATGCCGCCGTGTTCATGGCGCTGGTCTCGCCGGGCGACACCATTCTCGGCATGAGCCTGGCGCATGGTGGTCACCTGACCCACGGCGCGGCGCCCAACTTCTCCGGCAAGCATTACAACGCCATCCAGTACGGCCTGACCGAAAGCGGCGAGCTGGACTATGAAGAGATGGAGCGTCTGGCGCGCGAGCACAAGCCGAAGATGATCATCGCCGGCTTCTCCGCCTACTCCCGCGTGGTCAACTGGCGTCGTTTCCGCGACATCGCCGACGAGATCGGTGCCTGGCTGATGGTCGACATGGCCCACGTGGCCGGTCTGGTCGCGGCGGGCCACTACCCGAGCCCGATCCCCCACGCCCATGTCGTCACCACCACCACGCACAAGACCCTGCGCGGCCCGCGTGGCGGCCTGATTCTCTCCGCTACCGGCGACGAGGCACTGTACAAGAAGCTCAATGGTGCCGTCTTCCCGGGCCAGCAGGGTGGCCCGCTGATGCACGTCATCGCTGCCAAGGCCGCGGCCTTCAAGGAGGCGATGAGCCAGGACTTCGTCAGCTATCAGGCGCGCGTGATCGCCAATGCTCGCGTGATGGCTCACGTCTTCATGGAACGCGGCTATGACGTCGTCTCCGGTGGCACCGATGACCACCTGTTCCTCGTCTCGCTGATCCGTCAGGGCGTGACCGGCAAGGACGCGGATGCCTCTCTGGGCCGCGCCCACATCACCGTCAACAAGAACAGCGTACCCAATGATCCGCAGAGTCCCTTCGTGACCTCCGGCCTGCGCATCGGCACACCGGCCGCCACCACGCGCGGCTTCGGCGAGGCGGAATGCGAGGCGCTGGCCGGCTGGATCTGCGACCTGCTCGACGCGCTGTCCAGCGGCGAGAGCGACAAGGTCGAGGCTGAAGTGCGCGGCAAGGTCGAGGAAGTCTGTGCACGCTTCCCGGTCTACGCCTCCGCCAGCATCACTGATACCGCCGAGATTGCCTGAACAGGGCGCTGGCGAGAGACAACGATAACCACGACACATGCCGCAAGCGCAGAGACATCACTCGGGTGACAACAACAGACATCACTCGGGCGAGAGCACCGGACAGCGCTTGCGGTGGCAAAGATGTGAGGAGGGTGGCAAATGCAGCGTTACTCGGGATTCGGGCTGGTCAAGCATGCGCTCAGCCACCATGAGAACTGGCAGAAGGTCTGGCGTAGCCCAGAACCCAAGAAGGAATACGACGTCATCATCGTCGGTGGCGGCGGGCATGGACTGGCCACGGCCTACTACCTGGCCAAGGAACACGGCATCACCAATGTCGCGGTGATCGAGAAGGGCTGGCTGGGCGGCGGCAATACCGCGCGCAACACCACCCTGGTGCGCTCCAACTATCTGTGGGACGAGGCGGCGGCGCTCTACGAGCACTCCATGAAGCTGTGGGAAGGCCTGTCCCAGGACCTGAACTACAACGTGATGTTCTCCCAGCGTGGCGTGCTCAACCTGGGCCACACCCTGCAGGACATGCGTGACATCCAGCGCCGCGTGAACGCCAACCGTCTGCAGGGCATCGACGGTGAGGTGCTGGACACCCAGCAGGTGCAGGAACTGGTACCGGCGATGGACTGCTCCAGCCGGGCACGCTATCCGATTCTCGGTGCCTCCTGGCAGCCGCGCGGTGGCGTGGCGCGTCACGACGCCGTGGCCTGGGGCTTCGCGCGCGGTGCCGACAGCCTTGGCGTCGACCTGATCCAGCAGACCGAGGTCACCGGGTTCCGCAAGCAGGATGGCGCCATCGTTGGGGTGGAAACCTCGCGCGGCTTCATCGGTGCCAAGCGTGTCGGCGTGGTTACCGCCGGCAACTCCGGGGTGATGGCCGAGAAGGCCGGCTTCCGTCTGCCGCTGGAATCCCACCCGCTGCAGGCGCTGGTCTCCGAGCCGCTCAAGCCGATTCTCGACACCGTGGTGATGTCCAACCACGTCCACGGCTATGTCAGCCAGTCGGACAAGGGCGACCTGGTCATCGGGGCCGGCATCGACGGCTACGTGGGCTACGGCCAGCGTGGCAGCTACCCGACCATCGAGCACACCCTGCAGGCCATCGTCGAGATGTTCCCGATCTTCTCGCGGGTGCGCATGAACCGTCAGTGGGGCGGCATCGTCGACACCTGTCCGGACGCCTGCCCGATCATTTCCAAGACGCCCGTGAAGGGGCTCTATTTCAACTGCGGTTGGGGCACCGGTGGCTTCAAGGCCACGCCCGGTTCCGGCAACGTCTTTGCCTGGACACTGGCCAAGGGTCGCACCCATCCGCTGGCAGAACCCTTCTCCTATGACCGTTTCAACACGGGCAAGCTGATCGACGAACATGGCGCCGCCGGCGTCGCGCACTGAACCTGCCGTCAGGAGACGACCGACCATGATGCATATCTTCTGTCCCTACTGCGGCGAGCTGCGCGAGGAAGAGGAATTCCACGTCAAGGGCCAGGCGCATATCGAGCGCCCGAAGGACCCCGAAGCCTGCTCCGATGCCGAGTGGGGGGATTATCTGTTCTTCCGCAACAACCCGCGTGGCGTCCATCACGAGCTGTGGATTCACGCCGTGGGCTGTCGCAAGTATTTCAACATCACCCGCCACACCGTGACCTACGAGATTCTCGAGACCTATCGCATGGGCGAGCAGCCCACCATCACCGGTGAGGCGAAAGCCGATCCGACCACGCAAGCCAAGGGGGTGAGCGCATGAGCCAGCAAGACCACCAGACCGCCGCTGCCCCGCGCCGTCTCGCCTCGGGTGGACGCATCGACCGCGCCACGCCGTTGACCTTCACCTTCAATGGAAAGCGTTATCAGGGCCTGGCAGGCGATACCCTCGCCTCGGCGCTGATGGCCAACGGCCTCGATGTGCTCAACGCCAGCTTCAAGTATGCGCGTCCGCGGGGCCTGGTCGCCGCCGGTGCCGAAGAGCCCAACGCCATCCTGCAGCTGGGCAGCACCGAAGCGGGCCAGGTGCCCAACGTGCGTGCCACCCAGCAGGCGCTTTACGACGGCCTGGAAGCCCACGCCGTCAGCGGCTGGGTCAAGGCCCAGAAGGACCTGATGAGCCGTTTCCTGCCGCAGGTCGGCAAGCTGGGCGGCAAGTTCATGCCGCCGGGCTTCTACTACAAGACCTTCATGGCGCCGGCCTCGCTGTGGATGACGTATGAAAAGTACATCCGCAAGGCCGCCGGTCTCGGGCGTTCTCCGCTCGAGGACGACCCGGACATCTATGATCACCTGCATCAGCACACCGATGTGCTGGTGATCGGCTCCGGCCCGGCGGGCCTGATGGCGGCGCTGGTCGCGGCCCGCAGTGGCGCGCGTGTCATCCTGTGTGACGAGCAGGAAGAGCTGGGTGGCTCACTGCTCTCCATGTCGGCGGACTGTCTCGATCAGACCCTGGACGGCAAGCCCGCCATCGAATGGCGTGACGCCGTGCTGGCGGAGCTTGCGGCCTGTGAGGATGTGCAGTTGCTGCCGCGCACCACCGCCAACGGCTATCACGATCACAACTTCGTGACGCTGCACGAGCGCCGCACCGAGCATCAGGCCGATCTCGCACCGCGCAATGCCCGTGGCGCCCAGCAGGCACGTTCACGCCTGCATCGTGTGCGCGCCCACCGCGTCATCATGGCCACCGGCGCTCACGAGCGGCCACTGGTCTACAGCCACAACGATGTGCCGGGCAACCTGCTGGCCGGTGCCGTCACTACCTATCTGACCCGTTACGGCGTCGCCGCCGGCAACAGGCTGGTACTGTCGGTCAACAACGACCATGCCTATCGCGCGGCGCTGGCATGGAAGGCGGCCGGCCGTGAGGTGGTCGCGATCGCCGATGCGCGTCCGGCCCCTGCCGGCGTGATGGTCGAGGCGGCGCGTGCCGCGGGTATCCGCATCATCGCCGGCTCCGCCGTGATCGAGGCCAAGGGCGAGCGCCGCGTGACAGGCGCGCGCATCGCGGCCATCGATATCGATGGCTTCGCTGTCACCGGTGAAGTGGAAGAGCTCGCCTGCGACACCATCGCCAGTTCCGGCGGCTACAGCCCGGTGGTTCACCTGGCGGCGCACACCGGCGCGCGTCCGGTATGGAGTGATGAGATCCACGGCTTCCTGCCGGCGCTGGGCGCACCGATGCTCAAGGGCTTCGATGCCTGCGGCGCCGCCAATGGCAGCTTCGCGCTGGAAGATGCGCTGGTCGCGGCCTATGCCAGCGGTGTCGCCGCGGTGGAAGCCTGCGAGTTCGAGATCGCCCAGGCCGAGGTGCCAGCGGTGTCCGAGCTTTCGGAATCCCCGATGCTGCCGCTCTATCAGGTGCCGCATGACAAGCCCACCGCACGCGCGCCCAAGCAGTTCGTCGATCTGCAGAACGACGTCACTGCCGCCGGGATCGAGCTTGCGACCCGCGAAGGCTTCGAGTCCATCGAGCACGTCAAGCGCTACACCGCGATGGGCTTCGGCACCGACCAGGGCAAGCTGGGCAACATCAACGGCATGGCGGTCGCCGCGCGCTGTCTGGGGCAGACCATCCCCGACACCGGCACCACCGTGTTCCGCCCCAACTACACACCGGTGACCTTCGGCGCCATCGTCGGCCGTCACTGCGGCGAGCTGTTCGACCCGATCCGCTACACCGCGATGCACGAATGGCACGTGGCGCAGGGGGCGAAGTTCGAGGATGTCGGCCAGTGGAAGCGCCCCTGGTACTACCCGCAGGGCAGTGAGGACATGCATGCCGCCGTCGAGCGCGAGTGTCTGGCGGTGCGTGAGAAGGTCGGCGTGCTGGATGCCTCGACCCTGGGCAAGATCGACATCACCGGTCGCGATGCGCGCGAATTCCTCAACCGCATCTACACCAACGCCTGGGCCAAGCTGGGCGTCGGCAAGGCGCGCTACGGCCTGATGTGTCACGACGACGGCATGGTGATGGACGACGGTGTCACCACCTGTCTGGCCGAAGACCACTTCCTGATGACCACCACCACCGGTGGCGCGGCCTCGATCCTTGAGTGGCTGGAACTGTGGCACCAGACCGAATGGCCGGAGCTGGACGTGCAGATGACCAGCGTCACCGATCACTGGGCGACCCTGACCGTCACCGGCCCCGAGGCGCGCGCGCTGGTCGGCGAGCTGACCGATATCGACCTCGACCGCGACAGCTTCAAGTTCATGGAAGTGCGTGAAGGGCTGATCGCCGACATTCCCGGGCGCATCTTCCGCATCTCCTTCACCGGCGAGCTGTCCTACGAGCTCAACGTGCCGGCCAACTACGGGCTGCATGTCTGGAAGCGTCTGTTCGAGTGCGGCAAGAAATACGGCCTCACGCCCTACGGCACCGAGACCATGCACGTGCTGCGCGCCGAGAAGGGCTTCATCATCGTCGGTCAGGACACCGATGGCTCGATCACTCCGGAAGACCTCGGCATGCAGTGGTGTGTCGGCTACAACAAGCCGTATTCCTGGATCGGCAAGCGTGCGCTGTCGCGTCCGGATACCCGCCGCGACGACCGCAAGCAGATGGTCGGCCTGATTCCGACGCGCAAGAAGGCCGGCGATGAGCGCATCGTGCTGCCGGAAGGCTCGCAGATCGTCTTCGACCCCGAGCACGCCATCCCGATGCCGATGGTCGGCCACGTGACCTCCAGCTACTACAGCCCGACGCTGGGACATGGCTTCGCGCTGGCGGTGGTCAAGGGCGGTGCCAAGCGCATCGGCGAGACGGTGTTCCTGCCGCAGGCCGATGGCACGACGCTGGAAGCCGAAATCACCTCACCGGTGTTCTACGACAAGAAAGGGGAGCGCCAGCATGTCTGATGCCACCACACTCGACCCGCAAGCGGGTGCCGCCGTCGAGGCGCAGCCGCAGGACATGACAAGTTCTCAGACGTCGGTGATCGACCAGCGCCCGACGCCTGAAGTTCACGCCCAGAGCGCCCGTTCGCCGCTGGCGCATCTGTTCACGGCCCGCGATGACGGCGATGCCGGCGTCGTGCTGCAGGAGAAGGCGTTTCTCGGTCATCTGACGCTGCGCGGTGACCCCGCGCAGCCGGGCTTCGCCGAGAGTGTCGAGGCGGCGCTGGGTCTGGCGCTGCCGTTGACGCCGGCGAGCCTCCACCAGAATGAGGGCGGGCGCTCGATCCAGTGGCTGTCACCGGATGAGTGGCTGATCCTGGTGCCCGGCGAGGAAGCCTTCACTGTCGAGAAGGCGCTGCATGAGCGGCTTTCGGGGCGCTATCAGGTGGTCAACGTCAGTGGTGGCCAGACCGTCATCTCGCTGAGTGGCGCCCAGGCGCGTCAGGTGCTGATGAAGTCGACGCCCACCGATGTGCACCCGCGAGCCTTCCCGGTCGGGCGGGGCGTACCGGCGGTGTTCGCCAAGGCGACGCTGGTGCTGCGCCGCGTCAGCGAGAGCGAATTCGAGCTGGTGGTGCGCAGAAGCTTCGCCGATTACCTCGGCCGCTGGCTGCTGGATGCCAGCGAGGAATTCGGGGTCTGCATCAAGGCCTGAGATCTGCGTCTGGAGAGAGGTCTGCGTCTGGAGAGAGCTCTGTCGCAGGCGCACGCCATGACCTGAATCGGCTGCCAGGGGCCTTGCCCGGGCCAGGAGGCGGGCTTCAGAAATACTGAAGCCCGCCTCAATAATATTGGTTTGTCGCGCAGGGCCCCGGATGCAACCCTGACGTTGCAGCTTCCAACAATGAATAATCCTTACATGACAGGCACCTATGTATGCGTGATACCTGGATTCTGACCGCCCAATGTCCCAGCCGTATCGGCACGGTGGACGTCGTGACACGCTACCTGCGCGAGCAGGGCTGCTATATCACCGAGCTCAATTCCTTCGATGACCGCCTGTCGGGGCGCTTCTTCATCCGGGCCGAATTCCGGCCGCAGACCGAGGCCGGCGAACTCAGCGACAGCTTTGACGCCGCCGGTTTCGAGCAGGGCCTGGGCACGCGTGCCGCCGACTTCGAGATGGACGTCAGCCTGAGTGCGCCGGAGGAGCGCATGAAGGTGGTCATCATGGTCTCGCGCTCGGACCACTGCCTGAACGACCTGCTCTATCGGCATCGCATCGGCCAGCTGCCGATGGACATCACCGCCGTCATCTCCAACCACCCGGACATGGCGCCGCTGGCCGAGTGGCATGGCCTGCCCTATCACCACCTGCCGATCACCGCCGAGACCAAGGCCGAGCAGGAAGCGCAGGTGTGGCAGATCGTGCAGGACACCGGTGCCGAGCTGGTGATTCTGGCGCGCTACATGCAGGTGTTGTCGAGTGACATGTGCGAGAAGCTCTCGGGGCGGGCGATCAACATCCACCACTCGCTGCTGCCGGGCTTCAAGGGCGCGCGCCCCTATCACCAGGCCTACGAGAAGGGCGTCAAGCTGGTCGGTGCCACCGCGCACTACATCAACGATGATCTCGATGAAGGGCCGATCATCACCCAGGGCGTCGAGACGGTGGATCACGCCCACTATCCGGAAGACCTGATCGCCAAGGGCCGTGATATCGAGTGCCTGACCCTGTCGCGTGGCGTGCGTTATCACCTCGAGCGTCGCGTCTTCCTGCATGACAGGCGCACGGTGGTGTTCGGCAACTGAGTGCAGATTGCGAAAAGAGAAACGCTGAAACACGAAGCCCGCGATCAGGAGGTCGCGGGCTTCGTGTCTTCTGGCGTCATGTCTTCTGGCGGTGAGGCCTCTCAACGAGAGCGACTCAGCCCGACTTGCGCAGGCTCCACAGGAAGTAGCTGCCGCCGATCAGCGAGGCCATCAGGCCGGCGGGGATCTCGTAGGGCGAGAGCAGCTGGCGGCCCAGCCAGTCCGCCAGCACCATCAGCAGCGCCCCGCACAGCACCGCGCCGAGCATGTGCTCTCGCGCGCGGCTCAGCCCCAGCAGACGCGCCAGATGCGGGGCCAGCAGGCCGACGAAGGATAGCGGGCCGACGATCAGGGTCGCCAGCGCGGTGAGCACCGCCACCGCGCCCAGCAGCACCAGACGGGCACGGGTCACGCCGATGCCCAGTGCACTGGCGCTCGCCGTGCCCAGCGGCAGGATATCCAGCCAGCGCGCCAGCGGGCGCACCAGCAGCACCGCGACGATCGCCAGCGCGAGCACGCCGACCGCCGCGGAGAGGCCCACGTAGTAGGTGGAGCCGGACAGCCAGGCCAGGATCTGCTGACCGCGCGGGTCCCCATCGGCTAGGATGATGCCGCGCACCGCATCGTAGAGCGCCGTGATCGCCACCCCGCACAGCAGCACGCGTTCGGGAATGAAACCGCTGCGATGATTGAGCGCCACCAGCAGCGCCAGACAGGCCAGTGCCCCGCAGACGCCCGCGCCCAGCAGAGTCAGCTGGCCCGGTTCCGGCACCAGCAGCAGTGTCAGCATCAACGCGATGGCGGTGCCGCCGCTGATGCCGAGAATCTCGGGGCTGGCCATCGGGTTGCTGGTCAAGCGCTGCAACAGCGCCCCGGCGAGGGCCAGCAGCACGCCGGCACCTGCCGCCGCCAGCACGCGTGGCAGACGGAAGTCCAGCACGCTGGTCTGGCCCGCCAGCAACTGTTGGAGCATGTCACCGCCAAGCGTCCAGCCATCGGCGCCATTGCCGACGAGAAGCGCCAGCAGCAGGGCGATGATGACGCCTGCCAGCAGCCAGCCCAGCAGGCGATCGGGGCGGGGATGACGATGTGTCAGTGACATGCCGTGATGACTGGCGGGGCCTGCTCCCTGCGCCATCTTCAGGCGCGGAATCAGCCACAGCAGCAGCGGCGCGCCGAGGGCCGCCGTCATCGCGCCGGTGGGAATCAGGTTGGGCAGCAGGCCATCGAGACTGGCGACCACCAGGTCCGTCACCGCCAGCAGCAGTGCCCCGAACAGCGGTGCCCACAGCAGGCGCTGACTCAGGCGGCGTGCGCCCATCAGACGCACGCAGGCCGGCGCGGCCAGGCCGATGAAGCCGATGATGCCCAGCACGCTGACCACGCAGGCGCTCAGGAATACCGCCAGCCCCAGGCTCATCAGACGCAGCTTGCGCAGCGAGACGCCCAGGCTTCTGGCATTGGCCTCGTCGAGATCCAGCACCGCCAGCGGGCGCATCAGCACCAGTGCCAGCAGCATGCCCGGCAGCAGACGGGTGATCAGCGTGGTCACGCCGTCCCAGCCGTTCTGCGCCAGCGAGCCTGCGCCCCATACCAGGGTGCCGTGCAGGGCTTCCTGATGGAACAGCAACAGCACCATACCCAGCGCGCCGATGTAGAGATTGACCACCAGCCCTGCCAGCACCACCACGGTCGGCGACATGCCACGCGCCCAGGCCAGCGCGAACACCAGCCCCATGGCGGCCAGGCCACCGGCCAGCGCGACCCATTCTCGGCCGAGCTGGAAGCCGTCACCTCCAAGACCCGTGCCGGCCATCAGCGCCGGGGCGAACAGCGTCGCCAGCATCATCGCCAGACTCGCGCCGCTGGCGACCCCGAGGGTGGTGGGCGCGGCCAGTGGATTGCGCAGCACCTGCTGCATCAGCACCCCCGCCATCCCCAGGGCAGCCCCGGCCAGCAGCGCGCAGATCAGCCGTGGCCACCAGCTGACATGGGCCACCAGCTGGGCGGAGAGCAGGGCACTATCCGTCTGGCTGAGACTGGCCGCATTCGTGACATCGGGGGATGACCACAACGCCGTCAGGCCCTGCATCAGGCTCAGGCCGTCACGGTTGAGGGCGAGGCTGCCCAGCACCAGCAGGGCCAGCGTGAGCAGACTGCAGGCTCTGCCGGGAGTGAGCCGAAGGGGACTGGGGGCGGAAGAGGAACGCTCTCTCATGACCTGCTCAGGGGTGGCCATCGGTGATCTCTCCCTCAGGTGCCGGCTCGCCGTCGAGTGCCGTGTCCGTGTGGTCGTTGAACAGATGATCGTCAAGCAGATCCTCGTCAAGCAGATCCTCGTCAAGCAGGTGCCTGGCGAGCAGGTCGGCGAAACGATTGGCCGAGGGCAGGGCGCCGAAGCTCCATACCGGTGGCAGGAACAGTGGCGCCGAGGCAGCGCTGTTCTCGCGCACGCCGGGCATGGCCTGCCACAGACCATTGCGCGCCAGAGCCTCGCGTCCGCCGGGTGGCAGGGGTTCCACCACCACCATGCGGCCCTTGAGGGTCACCAGCTTCTCGAGACTGACGGTGGCGAAGCCCCAGGCATTGGTATCGCCTTGCCAGGCATTGTCGATGCCCATGCGCTCGATCACCGCCTGGAACAGGCTGTTGTCACCGAAGATGCGCACATGGCGGTCATCCATGAACTGCACCATCAGCAGGGGGCGCAGCGCCTGACCCTCGCGAGCGCTCTGCTGGCGCAAGGCAGCAGCGTAGCCGGCCAGTCGGGCCGTGCTCTGGCGAATCAGTTGCTCGGCCTGTGGCTCGCGCTGTGTCAGCTTGCCCAGCTGGCGGGTCGCCGCGACCAGCGTCTGCCAGGTGTCGGCATCCGGGGTATAGATGGCGACACTGGTGACCGGCGCGATGGCCGACAGGCGTGGCGTGAGGCTGGCCAGCATCGGGCTGATCAGGATGTCATCGGGGGCGAGGGCGGCCAGCTGCTCCAGATTCGGTTGGGTGCGCAGGCCGAGATCCCGCGTGCCTTGAGGCAGCGCCGGTTGAGCCACCCAGCTGGCGTAGGTCTCCACCTGGCCCACGCCCATGGCGCGCACCCCGAGTCCGGTCAGGGTCTCGGCCAGGGTCCAGTCCAGCGCCACGACGGGGCGATCGACGAAGCCCGCTGGTGCCTCATGGGCGTCACCCGTCGTGGCGGCGCTGGCGGACCCCGCGACCAGCAGGCTCAGGCCGATCAGTGCCATCAGCCACTTCATACCGGCACCGCGATCTGCTGCTGGCCATGCGCCGGGGTGATCACCTGCATCTCGACGCCATAGATATCCTTGAGCGTGGCGGGATTCATCATCTCGTCGGGCGCGCCTTCGGCCAGCACCTTGCCACTGTGGAGCGCTACCAGACGGTCGCAATATCGCGCCGCCAGATTGATGTCGTGCAGCACGATGATGATGCCCAGTCCCAGGGTGTGGCTGAGATGCGAGACCAGCTCCATCACCTCGATCTGGTGGGCGATATCCAGCGCCGCCAGCGGTTCATCCAGCAGCAGATAGCGGCTGCCCTGGGCCAGCAGCATCGCCAGCCACACGCGCTGACGCTCGCCGCCGGAGAGCGTATCGACCTGCTGGTCGGCGAAGGCCTCGGTGTGGGTCAGTGCGATGGCGCGCTCGATGGCGGCCTCATCCTCGGCGCCGGGACGCCCCAGCAGGCCGTGCCACGGATAGCGCCCGAAGGCGACCAGCTCTCGTCCGGTCAGCGCTTCGGCGGCCGGCAGGTGCTGGGGGAGATAGGCCACGGCGCGGGCGAATTCACGGTTGCCGAATTCCGAGAGCGCACGCGCATCCAGCGACAGTCGGCCGCTGGTGGGCTGTATCTGTCGTGCCAGCAACTTGAGCAGCGTCGACTTGCCGGACCCGTTGTGACCGATCAGGCCATGCACCTTGCCCGGCGCGAAATCCAGCGCGGAGGCTTGCAGCAGACAGCGCTGACCGAGGGTGAAGCGCAGTTGGTCGAGAGTGAACATTGAGGCGTCCGTCAGCCGCATTCGAGGCGGTGCTTGAAGGTGGAAATCATGATGAAGACCCGAGGATGTCGCCAGCGCGCGTCCTGTTGTCGGCCCGCTCACCGCGAAAGCAGCCGGCGGCCGTCAGTCGATCCGCACAATGGCGTTGCGCCTGCTGGACATAGCGGCCTGCCATGCGCTCCGAGACCCCCAGACGCTCGCCGATCTCACGCTTGGTCACGCCTTCCAGTCGATACCAGAGGAGTGACTGACGAAGATGGTGGGGCTGCTCGGCGAGCGCCTGCTGGATCACCTGAAGCTTCTGGCGCCGCGCGAGACAGCGCTCGGGGTCCAGGCGTGTCGCCGAGAGGCGCTCGTCGTCGTCTTCCATTTCCTCGAAGACCGGGGCGCGCGACTGGTGGCGGTGATGATCGATGATCAGATTGCGTGCGATCCGATACAGCCAGGCGCGCGGATTGCGCGGCGGCTCCCCTGTCATCCTGAGGCGCAGATAGACGTCATGGCACATGTCTTCCGCCAGATCATGCGAGGCCAGCTGACGGGTCAGGAATCCGATCAGCTCCTGGTGATAGCGGGCAAACAGTGCGTCCAGCGACGCCAGCTCATCCTCGGCCACCGCGCTGGTGTCCGTCCGGGCGTCAGCCGCCGGGCAGGCAGCCCGTGCCGGCGAATCGCAGGGGGGCCGTTGCGTCTGCAGGTCAGCGCCCTCATCTGAGCGGGCTTCTGTCAGTGCTTGGAATGCGCAGAAGAAAGAGGACATCCACGGCTCGCAATGAGGATTGGCGTGATGGGGCGCTCAATCATATTGGTGTTGCGAATCATTATCAATGTCTGTCTGGCAGGCACGCGTCTGACCGCCTGCGAAGCATTCGGAGGCGGTCAGACGCGCAAGGCGGGACTTGCGCGGAGGGGGCCGGCCTCCCGGATCACGTTCAGCGAGATGATCCGGGAGGCGCGACGCCGTCAGTGGCGGGCGAAGGCGGCGATGGGGTTGTCCAGCTCTCCCTTGAGTTGCAAGGCACCGGAGGGGTCGGTGAGGTCGACCATCTGCTGGTTGTTGCGCAGCTGCAGTCGGTTGAGGCACGACAGCGTGAAGCGTGGCGCGAACAGGTCGTGACGCGCGAACTTGTCGGCCATCTCCGGGTGCGCATCCTGGTAGTCATGGATGCAGGCCGCGACGCGTGACCAGAAGGCGTCTTCCGTCATCACCTGCTCGCGCACCAGCAGAGGTACCGCGAAGCGGAAGATGCAGTCGAAGATATCGGTGAGCAGCGACAGGATGCGGATCGGTTCCGGCACCTCGACCACCAGACGCTCGACGCCTGCTGGCAATTCCAGGGCACGGGTCTCGTCGGTGGCGAACAGCGCGGCCTCTTCGGCGATGTCCTTCATCAGTGCACCACACGGCACGCCATCGCGCAGGCGCATGATCAGGTTCTCGCCGTGGGGCATGAACACCAGATCATGCTTGAAGTAGCAGTGCAGCAGCGGCGTCATGTAGGCCGTCAGCCACTTGTCGATCCACGCTTCGGCGCCGATGCCGGAGCGCTCGATCAGCGCAGGCAGCAGTGCCTTCTCGTCGTTGTCGACGTGCAGCAGCGCGGCCATGGTCATCAGGCGCTCGCCCTCGTCCTTGACGTCTTCCGGGCTCTCGCGCCACAGGCTGGCCAGCATCTTGCGATAGCCGACGGCCGCCGGGTCGGCATCTTCCAGCACGTCATCGCGATAGCCGATGGCGGCGACTTCACGCAGCAGGCGGAAGCCCCATGTCTCGAAGGACGGGTCGGAGTCGATCAGCCCCTGCAGCCACTGGTTGATGGCCGGCGTGGCGCGCATGTAATAGGGCGACAGACCGCGCATGAAGCCCATGTTGAGGATCGACAGCGCGACCTTCACGTAGCGGCGGCCCGGCTGGTTGCGGTTGTAGAGCGTGCGGATCGACTGCTGGGCCTGGTAGCGGTCCTCGCCAAGGCCCAGGCACACGATGCGCTGGCTTGAGATCTCGGCGGCGAAGGTGATCGCCAGCTTGTGATTCCACTGCCACGGGTGCACCGGCATCATCAGGTAATCGGCGGCATCGAGGCCCTTGGCCGTCAGCTGATGCTCCAGGCGGGCCAGTTCGGCGTGACCCAGTTCCTCTTCCAGCAGACGGCGCGGATCGAGACCATCCACGCCGGAGTAATGCGCGTTGTCGCGATGCACGGCGATCCACACCAGCGCGAAGGGCTGTGCGGCCTCCGGCGCGTAGGCGCGGTAGTCCAGCGCATCGAAGCCCATGCGGCCATTGTTGGCGACAAAGCACGGGTGA
Organism: Cobetia sp. PS-4MA; assembly: GCF_057670765.1. NCBI lineage: Bacteria > Pseudomonadati > Pseudomonadota > Gammaproteobacteria > Oceanospirillales > Halomonadaceae > Cobetia > Cobetia sp. PS-4MA. The sequence continues at coordinate 514,615 of NZ_CM173107.1, forward strand.
CCTTCACTCATCGCCGATTCCAGGGTCTGGAAGGAGGCACCGGCCAGCACGCGGGCGGATTGATTCTCGCGCACGGCGCGCTGCATCTTCCAGGCGCTGGAAGCGAGCGTGGCGCTGACTTCCTCGAGATAGACCGGCAGCAGGCGCGGCGGAATCTCCAGCACGTCGTTGAGCTCCAGAATCAGCTCGCGGGCATCCAGCGGCAGGGCCTCGCCATTGGCATCCAGACGCTGAAGAGAGGCCGCGTCGATCAACCAGTGATCGAGCTGGAAGCGGCGCGCCACGAAGCGATATTCCACCGCACGACGACTGACGGGGGCCTTGTCGCTTGCCGGGGCAGACAGCGACAGGCGGTAATGATGCCAGCTATCCGTGATGCGGGCGTTGGTCTCGTCGGCACACTGCGGGTGGATCAGGCGCTCATGGCTGAATTCGGCCAGTGCCTTGCGCACCAGCAGGCGATTGGCCTGCTGCCAGTCCGGCCCGGTGAGATGCTGACCGGCCGCCGCCGGATTGGCGGTGACGGCGGTATCCAGTCGCGGGCTGCGGCTCGCCAGGGCGGCGCGGAAGTCCTGCGGGGTGCAGAAGCACAGACGCGCGGGCTTGCCGTCGAGATCCAGCGGGCCGTGATCGACGAAGCCGACGGCGGCATTCAGCGGGTGAATGGCGGTATTGCGGCTGTCGGGTTCGACCACCACGCGAGTGACCGGGCGGACTGCCTCACCGGTATCCGCGGCGTGCTCGTCACGGAACTGGCCGGCGAAGATCATCGCCATGATCGATTCGATCACCGCACGCGAGAAGCCGCTGATGGGGGCTTGGTCATCGCTGCGCGGCGCGATGAGGAAGTGCATGCCGAAGTCGCCTGGCTGCACGGCGTAATGCTTGCCGAGCGGGTCGTGTGCCGGGTCATAGAGCTCGACCAGAAACGCCGGCTGGTCGTTGTAGAGACCGAGCCAGCCCTGGGCGTGGCGACTGTCTTCCAGGCCCTGATAGAAATCGTGCTTGGTGGTGAGCAGGTCTTCGCTCATGCCCCAGAAGCTGGCGCGCGCGCCACTGGTCCACTCGTCCACCAGCGCCATGTCGGCGGCGAGATCCAGCGGTCGCAGCGCGAATTCCGCTCGCTCCGGCGTGCTGTCATCCTGCGGCTTGCGCAGGCGCGCCTGGGCCTGTTCGAGTTCCACCGAGCGGCGCGTGAAACGTGTGCCGGGTACCGGGCTCAGCAGGTCGAGTGCCGGGGAGGTGTCCAGTGATGTGTCGCCGAAGATCTGCTGGGCCGGGGTCGCGGCGCTGTGGGCGTTGGCACGGGTGGTGGTGATGTCGACGGGCATGTTCATGCGGTGGTCTCCCGGTGTTGCGCTGCGCGTGAGGACTCGGTGGGGGCGGTGCTGGACGAGGCGGTCTTTTCGCTGGCCGCACTGGCATGCAGGTCGGTCTCGCCGTAGGCCAGATGGGCGGCGGGCAGAGGCGTGAAGCCGTTGCCGTTGCCCTTTTCAACGCCCGGGGCGCCGAAGCTCTGGAAGGCGATGCGCCGCTCGATGGGATAGACCTCACGCCCGGTGATGGCGCGCAGGATGCAGCTGTTGCGATAGCAGGCCATGCCCAGGTCCGGGGCGGCCAACGAGTGGGTATGCAGCTCGGCGTTCTGGACGAAGATCTCGCCGGCAAAGGGCGACTGGTCACCTTCATTGCCTTCGGCGTCTGCGGTGCTCTGCGCGTCGACGGCGTAGAAGCGCCCGACGGCGTAGCGGCCTTCGGCGTCACGACGGATGCGTGACTCGATGCTCTTCAGGAAGGGCGGGGCGACGTAGTGATAGCCGGTGGCCAGTACCACGGCACTGGTCTCGTGGCGCCATGCCTGCTGCTGTTCGCGCTGATAGAGCCCGAGGCTGAAGTCGCCATCGGCGCTCTCGCGAGTCAGCGAGGTCAGCTCGGTATTGGTCATCAGGGTGGTGGGCACCACGCCCTGCAGCTGCTTGGCGTAGAGGGTGTCGTAGATCTCGTTGATCAGTTCGAGATTGATGCCCTTGTAGAGGCCCTTCTGGGTCGCCAGCAGGGTGTTGCGCTGTTCGCGCGGCAGGGCATGGAAGTAGTCGATGTAATCCGGTGACGTCATCTCCAGCGTCAGCTTGCCGTATTCCAGCGGGAAGAAGCGCGGCGAGCGCGTGATCCAGTTGAGCTGGTAGGCGTGCTGGTCGATCTCGCGCAGCAGGTCGAGGTAGATCTCGGCGGCGCTCTGACCGGAGCCGATGATGGTGATGGCCGGCTGGGACGTCAGTTCGTCCTTGCGCGCCAGGTAGTGGGCGTTGTGGCACACGCGGCTGCCCGCCACCGGCACCTCGCCGCGTACCGCATCGGCAGCGCCGGGCAGATACGGCTGGGTGCCGGTGCCCAGCACCAGCTTTCGTGCACGATAGACGAAGGCCTCGCCGGAGCTGGGGCGAGTGCCGCGCACCACATAGATGTCGCCGACATGCTGGATGTCCTGGACCTCGTGATCGAAACGCAGGCTGGTCAGCTCGCGCGCCGCCCACTGGCAGTACTGGTTGTACTCGCGGCGCAGCAGGAAGAAGTCTTCGCGGATGTAGAAGTTGTAGAGCTTGTCATGCAGCTTCAGGTAATTGAGGAAGCTGAAGTGGCTGGTCGGGTCGGCCAGCGAGACCATGTCCGCCATGAAGGGCGTCTGCATGCTGGCGTCTTCCAGCAGCATGCCCGGGTGCCAGTCGAATTCGGCCTTGCGCTCCAGGAAGACGCCGTTCACGTCCTCCAGCGGCTCGCTCAGACAGGCAAGGCTCAGGTTGAAGGGGCCGATGCCGATGGCGACGAAGTCGAGCACCTCATTGCGCGTTTCAGCTGTGTCGGTGACGTGAGGAGTCGAGGTGTCATGCATGACGGCTTTCCTTTGCTTCTGTGGTGTGGCTGCGACGGCTGGCGGCCGGAATGTCGGCCAGTGCTGCGGCGTGGCTTGCCTGGGCCGTGGTGCTGACGGCGAGGTGATGCGCCTTGACCAGCGCCTGACCATGCTGGCGGATCAGCTCGACCACCGCGGCGATGTCGTCGCGGGTGGTGTCCGGGTTGAGCAGCGTGAACTTCAGATACTGACGGCCGGAGACCTTGGTGGCGGCGACGATGGCTTCCCCGCTGCGCGACAGGCGCTTGCGGATCTCGCGATTCAGGGCGTCCCACTGTGCATCGCTGAGGGTGTCTTCGTTGGCGTCATGGAAGCGGAACACCAGGGTGCTGAGCTCCGGGGCCTGGACGACATCGATGTCCGGTGCCGCCGCGAGCAGCTGATGGCCCTCGCGAGTGAGGTCGATCACGCAATCGAGCATGTCGCCGAGGGCATCGGCGCCCATCAGGCGCAGCGTCAGCCACAGCTTGAGCGCATCGAAGCGGCGCGTGGTCTGCAGGCTCTTGTTGACCTGATCCGGTGTGCCCTCGCGGGCCTGCAGTTCCGGGTTGAGGTAGTCGGCGTGATAGGTGACGTGGCGCAGCTGGGTGCGATCACGCACCACGCAGGCGCTGCAGCTGACCGGCTGGAAGAAGGTCTTGTGGTAATCGATGGTGACGGAGTCCGCCATCTCGACGCCCTTGAGCCAGTGACCGTGACGACGCGAGGTGATCAGACCGCCGCCGTAGGCGCCATCGACGTGGAACCAGATGCCACGTGCATGACATTCACGGCCGATGGCCTGCAGCGGGTCGATGCTGCCGAAGTCGGTGGTACCGGCGGTCCCGACCACGGCCATCGGAATCAGGCCTTCCGCGCGCGCCTTGTCCAGCGCCTCACGCAGGGCTATCGGGTCCATGCGGCGACGCTCATCCACGGCGACGGGGATGACGGCGTTGTGGCCGAGGCCGAGCAGGGCACAGGCCTTCTGCAGGCTGAAGTGACTGATGCCGGAGGCGAAGACGCGCAGGCGCCCGGCTTCCGGCGGCAGGCCGTGGGTCTGGTTGCCGGGATGGTTGGGCAGCTTCTCGCAGACCGCGTCACGCGCCAGCAGCAGCGCCATCAGGTTGGATTGGGTGCCGCCGCTGGTGAAGATGCCGTCCGCGGTCGGACCCAGGCCCAGACGTTCGGTGGTCCAGTCGATCAGGCGCTGCTCGATCAGGGTGCCGCCGGCGCTCTGATCCCAGGTGTCGAGGGAGGAATTGATCGCGCCGAGCAGGCTTTCCGCCCAGACACCCGGCAGCACGACCGGGCAGTTGAGGTGTGCGATGTAGCGCGGGTGATGGAAATAGACGGCATCCTTCAGGTAGAGCGACTGGAGCTCCTCCAGGCCCGCTTCCAGATTCTCGAGGGGCGTCTCGAGATCCAGCTCGGCAAAGGCCGGGCGCAGGGCTTCCGGGGTGATGCCGCTGAAGGGTTGCTGAACGTTCTCGAGCTGTTCGGCGATCAGACTGCTGATGCGTTGCATGCCGGCCTGCCAGGCATCCATGTTGGCAGGTGAGAACAGGGCGGCGCTGGGCGAGCGGGACAGGGAGCTCGCGGCGGCAGCGGCCTGGGGGGCAGACGCGGGGGATCCTGCAGCCGCGCCATAGGTGGCGGCGGAATCATGAAGGCTGTGCATTACATAACCTTATGCGAATGTTCGCAGATAAAGACTTGGAAGAGACTCGCAGCCAGCCAGGGCAGGTGGCACAGGTGCGAGGACCAGTCAGGACATTCATCAAGTGCCGCGTGATGCGGTCGTTGTTGTTGGTGAAGTTGTTGGCAAAGCGGTTGGCGCGGTCAGTCACGCCTGCCGTGGGCATCGGCAGAGAGTGAGTCGTCACCGAGCGCCCCTGTGTCGGGCAATCTCGATGTCATGTGCGGCACACGCCAGAGGTATCAGACGATGAGTGGTTCAGGGCGATGGTGCCGGCGACATCCTTGCCGCCGGCGGGTCATGCGGGTCGATTCAGAATCGACGGACGGCGGACGTGTCGGAATCAGAAATCATAGGTCAGTGTCGCGGTCACGCTGCGCTCGGCACCGTAGTAGCAGAAGCTGGTGCTGTAGCAGGACGCGATGTATTCCTTGTCGAACAGGTTGCTGACGTTGAGTTGCACGCTGGTGCCGCTCCAGCCGACCTGGCTCAGGTCGTAGCCGACCAGGGCATCGACGAGTGCGTAGTTGGGGACCTTCTCGGTGTTCTCGGAATCCGCCCACATGTCGGCGTAGTAACGCACGCCAAGGCCGGCATTCAGGCCGGTCAGAGGGCCCTCGTTGAAGGCGTAGTCACCCCAGACGCTGACCTGGTGCTTCGGCACCTGGTTGGCATCGTTGCCTTCGGTGCCATCTTCCGCCTTGGCATAGGTCACGTCGGTGTAGCTGTAACCGGCCTGCAGCGCGAAGTCGCGGGTCAGCTGGGTGCGGGCTTCCAGCTCCAGGCCCTGGGACTCGATCTCGCCGTAGGACGTGTAGTAGCTGTCTTCCGGGTCCTTGGAGGCGACGTTTTCCTGATTGATGCGGAACAGCGAGACGCTGTACTGATCACGCGTGCCGTTGGGCTGGTACTTCATGCCGACTTCCACCTGCTTGCCGGTGGTCGGGTCGAGCAGGTCGCCATCCTCGTCGGTGTAGGAGTTCGGCGAGAAGGACGTGGAGTAGCTGACGTAGGGCGAGATGCCGTTGTCGAAGCCGTAGATCAGGCCGATACGGCCGCTCATCTCGTTGTCGTTCAGCTCACTGCTGGTGTTGTAGTCGCGATCGGTATTCTTGATGTTGACCCAGTCCTGACGCAGGCCGGCGGCCAGGTTCCAGCGGCCCCAGCTGAGCTGATCCTGCAGGTAGACACCGGTCTGATCCAGTTCACGCTTCTGGTTCTCGGTGGCATAGATGGAGACATCGGCATCGCTGCTGCTGGTGACGTCCAGCGAGCTGGCGGTGCCGTATTCCCAGTCCACGTCGTTGGTGCGGGTCTGATAATCGGCACCGAACAGCAGGGTGTGATCGATGTCGCCGGTGGAGAAGCGGGTCTCCAGCTGGTTGTCGACCGTCCAGGCACGCAGGCTTTCCTCGCCACCGGAGTAGTAGCGGGTCAGCTCGGTATCCGAGGCCCAGCCATAGGCGTAGACCTGCTCGAGATCCACATCGGAACGCAGGTAGCGGAATTTCTGGCGCGCGGTGACATCGTCATTGAAGCGATGCTCGAAGTCATAGCCGAGCATGCGTTCGGTGCGATCGAATTCCTCGTAGTCCTCGTCGCCTTCGTAGAAGTCGTTGCCGAGCTTGATGCCGTCGTGGCTCACCACCGTGCCCTCGTAGGGGAGGCCTGAGTGGTAGCCGCCTTCCGGGTCCTTCTGGAAGTAGCCCATCAGGGTGACGGTGGTGTCGTCGGTGACATCCATGGTGATCTGCGGCGAGAAGGCATAACGCTCTTCGCTGACGGAATCGACCTGGGTGTCTTCGGCGCTGGCAAGGCCGGTCAGGCGATAGGCGATGCGCTTCTCGTCATCCAGCGGGCCGGTGAGATCGAAGGCCGCGCTGCGCTCGTTGTCGTCACCGACGGTGAAGCGCACCTGGCCGGAGTCCTGGAACTCGGGGCGCTTGGACTGCATCGCGACCAGACCGCCCGGCGAGGAGCGGCCGTAGAGGACGGAGGACGGCCCCTTGACGACTTCGATGCTGTCGAGGAAGTAGGGGTCGATGGTCATCGAGCTGTAGGAGCCCGAGTCACCCATCAGCTTCAGACCATCCAGGAAGGTGTTGCTGACACTGCCATCGGAGAAGCCGCGCAGGACCAGATAGTCATAGCGGTTGGAAGCACCGATCTGATTGGTGAACACGCCCGGCGTATAGTCCGCGGCACGCTGCACCGTCTCGGCGGCGCGCTTGTCGATGTCATCACGGGTGATGGTGGAGACAGCCTGGGGAGTTTCCAGGTAACCGGTCTGCGTCTTGGTAGCCGCCGTGGTGGTGACCGTCATGGTATCCAGCTGCTCGTCCTGAGCATCCCGATGGTCGGCCGCCACGGCCTGCCCGGTGAAGGGTAGGCTCAGGGCAATCGCCAGTGCCAGCGGGTGCCGTGGCAGTGAAAGCAATGGGGATTGATGCGGGTGTCGCGTGGCGGAGTCTTTCATGAGTGACGATGTTCCATCCTGAATGATGTTTTTGCGAATGCTTCTTGTTTGTCGTTCTCTCCTGAGGGAAGACGTACAGGGTTGGCATTTCTGAACCATGAATGAGAATTATTTTTGTTATCTGATGTCAGTGGGCCGTGTACGTGGCCTGGCGGGGGCTTCCGGTGGCGCTCAGACATGCAAAGACCGCCCCGAAGGGCGGTCTTTGTCAGAGGGCGGGCTTTGTCAGAGTGCGGTCCTTGGCAGAGGGGCGCCTCGACGGAGGATGGCGCCGGCGGGGGATCAGCGGTCCTGCATCTCGCCCTGCAGCGTGATGGGGATATCGCCGACCAGATTGCCATAGCCCAGCAGGCCAAGCAGGGTACTGCCGACCTGGTTCTTGGCGACTTCCGCGCTGTCCAGCGCCATGGGCTCGGCGTTGGCGAAGCTCAGGCGGTCGGCACTCTCGCGGGTCACGTTCAGAGGCAGGGTGTCGCGGTGAGTGCGGTTGCCATCGGTGGCCGTGAAGGGCACCTGCATGCGTGTCGTCCTGCCTGTCTCCAGCGCTGCCAGAGCCACGGGGTCCAGATTCAGCGTCAGGGTGGCGAGACGCATCTGACTGACGCCTGACAGCCACGGCGGCAGCTCGCCGACCTTGTCCAGCAGGTCGGTCTGACCGACGCTGAGCGGAATGCTCATCTTGCCGTCATCACCGACGGTGCCGCTCAACCCACGCAGGTGGTGGACGTGCTCGACATTGCCCTGCGCCTTCTGTTCGGTCAGCGTGGCGGTGGCGCCACTGGCATCCGGGATCAGCTGCCAGGCTGCCTGGCTGGGCACGCTGATGCCGATACCACTCATGGCAACGGCCAGGGCGAGGGCCTTGATAGGGGCGCGAAGGCGCTTGTGGAAGGAAGAGGTCCAGCGAAGAAAGGGAAATGACATGGTGACTCCTGATGGCTGGGCGCTACGAAAGGTGAGTTCTGTGCGGCGCATTGAGGCATTGGACACGCCAGTGGCGCAAGGGTTCGTGACAGGGTGGCAGGCGGGATGGGGCTGATCGGAGGCGGTGACGGCGGCTCGTGTCCAGCGAGGTCTATGTTGTTGAGTTTTCGGGCTTTCCTGACGCTTTGGCTTTCGCTATCATAGCGGCGCTGTCCGGGCCCATAGCTCAGTTGGTTAGAGCACTCGACTCATAATCGATTGGTCGCAGGTTCAAGTCCTGCTGGGCCCACCATCCCGAGGCGCTTTTCTGTAGCGCCTGCCAGGTCGCCATCGGCGGCTTTTTTTGTGCCTGCCCGTTTCGCCAGATCGATGGTTTTCCGCTTTCGGCTCTCCTCCGTGGCTCTTCGCCTTTCGCTGGCGGGGATCTCGGTTGCATGGGCTTGCATCAGCACGTCAGTCGTTCCGGCTCGCCTTCGCACCGCCAGATACCAGAACGCCCCGTGCCAGGTGGCGACGGGGCGTCGGCTCGAACGTCATAAAGGACTGCTCTGATGTCACTGCCTTGCGGGCGGCGACGAATCCTTCATGTCACTGCCACGAGAATGGCGCAAGACGCTTCGGTGTCAGTGGTGATCACTGAGTTTCGTCTGCCATCTCATCCTGGGCGTCATTGGCGGCACCGCTGATCGCGTTGCCTGCTGAGGTCAGGGCATTGGCGGTTGCCTGACGAGTGTCCTGCCAGGCGCTGGCAGCAGTGTCCTTGGTCTCATCCCAGGCAGCGGCCGCGCTCTTGCGAGTGTCCTGCCACCAGTCGGTGGTGTACTGCGGCTGTTCCTTGAGCTGAGCCTCATCCATGTTCACATGAATGCGATATTCGAGATTGTCGATGTCGTCACCCTGACGGGTTTCCAGCGTGAACTTGCCGGTCTCGACCACGTACTGCTGATCATCAAGGCCCAGCACTTCATCACTCTCGACCACCAGCGCGGCGACCTGCATGTTGTCGTCGAGCAGCACATCTTCCACTTCACCCACGACTTGCTGGTCGTCGTTCTGCAGATAGACGTCAGCATCCATCAGTTCATCAGCGGAGTAGAGTCCCTGCGGATTGGCCATGGCCAGGCCGGAGGTGGTCAGCAGAGTGGTCGCGGTGATCGCACCCAGAATCTGTTTGCGGTTCATCTTGCTCATGCCGTACTCCTTGCGTGTCGATTCTTCATTGCCGTCTGCCCTGATGTAATCCGCCGGCGACTGCGTGGCGTGCTGCAGTGGTGGGCCAATCAGGACATGGACGATGTCGGGCTGCCATCTCGTGCAGCCATGCTTCCTAAGATTCAGATGACGCGATCAAGTTTCAAGGGGGGAGTGGAAAAACTTGTACGGTAGTTCATGCGCTCGTCACGAATCAGGTGCACTTTTCGGCCAGCGAGATGCCGGCGTCTGGCGGGGCTACGGCGGTCTGCCGGCAGAACAGGAGGGCAAGGCATGGAGGTGTCCATCAGTGAATATCGATGGCCAACCGCGCTGTCATCCGTGCTGGCGGAGGAGAATGCCGCACTCAACCTGCAGTTTTCATTGCACGATCACTGAATTTGTAGCGAAGTGTTACGGTCGGGGCGTGACGATTGTCAGTGGTGAGGTCGACATTTGCAGGGGGATCAACGCTGCGTAATCGCAGTTCAGGATGGGAGGTTCAGGGTGTACGTTAGCTATACAGATACGTTTTGATACTCAGAAAAACTTGTACAACAGTTTTCAAGTGTCTAACTTTGAGGGTGTCAGAGCGCAGCGAGGCCAACGATGAACGCCTCACCAAGAGAGGGAATGGAGATCCGCAGCGTGCTTTTCAAGCCCTCGTCCTTTCCTTGCTCGAGATCTGGCAGGTCACGGTCGAATCTATTGAGGAAGGCCGTGAGAGTTTTCATCAAGGATCCAGCGGAGGGCATCGAGATGAACGCAGTGCGCAAGGTTCCCATGGAGTGTTCACGTTGTGGCAGCAATCGCGTCAATTTGGGAGAAAGCCCGGCAGATGACGATATCGTGAGCTGCGCCGAGTGCGACGAATTTCTCGGGGTGTGGTTCATGCTGCGCGACCGGCTTGAAGCCAGCGCTCGCAAGCGTGCCACCATCGACCCTGCCTTGATGGCCAGCCAGGTGATCAAGCAGCTTGATGCACAGGCTTGAGATGTTCTACCCACTGACAGCCAGCAGGTGATACGGCATTCATCAGTCGTCCAGCATGCTGGTCAGTGAGATGTGAGAGTCAGGCTTCGGCAATCGTCATCCTTTCGGTCAATCGTCCATTGCCGGAGCCCCGAGCAAGTGCCTTGTCAGAGGCGACATGAATTCGTGATACCGCTGGCGACTGTCCAGCGTCCTGGTCGACCCCCTCGGTGAGCGTTGCCTCCCGATTCAGGTCCTGTTCTGCCTGAGAGTGTTTTCCCGGCCATTGGCCGGGATTTTTTTGTGTGTCATCCGACAAGGCAATCAGCGTGTTTCGAGACAGCCTTGATCTGCATCATCCGTGGGAGTGTTATTCGTTTGTAAGATTGTCCTGTCAGGATGAGGCGCGTCTGATGCCCTGTCGCGGATGAGACATGCTGGAGATGCCTCGAGCTATCCGGGACATCAGCAAGGAATCTGATATTTCTAACATAAAGTGCAATGGAGTCTGCGGCCTCGTGTCTCCATCATGCGCACGCATGCTGAGCCATGTCTGCATGATCCCCTTATCGAGAGCCTGGTCATGACAACGTCACCTCTTGCGCCGAAAAGGAGTTCGCGCATGTTTTCTACTTCAATCCCGACCAGTAATGGTCCTCGCTGCCCCGAGTGCAATGAATCATTGCATTGGCCAGCCTGTGATCTCCCCGATGAGCACCTGTTGAAATGCCCGAATGGTCATGTCCTGTGTTCCATGGGGGACTTCCGACTGGCAGCACGTGAGATGGCACTCCAGGAGGAGTTTCGTCTGACGCGAGATGGTGCCCGCTCCCATGCGCAGCGACGCCCTCTGGAGCACTCCGCGAGAAATCGTCAGGATGCCATCGTCAGCGGTGAACGCATCAGCGCGGCTTGAGAGTTCGCGCATCCTGAGGTCTCCAGCTCAATGCAAAGCCCCCGCCCACGCCGGGGGCTTTGCGTTCCTGACACACGACGCGAGCGGGAAGGAAGTCGTGTGCAGGAGACAGGCAGCCGCCTAACAGCTGCTCTTCTCGACCTTCGGTGGCAAGCACGCCATGGGGTTGCAAGCAGGATGCCTGCCCCCATGTCTTTCACAACCGCATGGATCCTGCGCACTTCCCGTTCCCCGGGCTTGCGTCGCGGATGCATGCCTTCCAGAGATTGCACAGGAGGCTGTTACATGTCCGATCTATCCGAGGAACTGCGTATCCCCAAGCCGTGCCCCGACTGTGGTAGCAAGCGGATGCGCGTCTCTCAGGTGCACAATCCGGAAGACAAGGTCTTCTGCGCCTCGTGCGGCACTTACGTCTGCCTGTATGCGGATGTGGCCAGGATGCGCGAGGAGGGGGCGTCCAGTGAAGCCGAAGAGCTGCTGGAGCAGGCCGCCAACAAGGGTATCAAGAAGTAACGACATCACCGGGGTATCCGGAGATGCCACGCCCTGAAACGCAAGAGGCCCTCACTTCGGTGAGGGCCTCTTGCGTTTCAGGGCATGGCGCGAATCAGCTTTCGTCAGAGCCTGTCGGCGTCGATGCCTTGGCGATGGCGCCGGTGTTGTCGGCGGCTTCCAGCTTGGCCAGCATGTTCTGTGACTCACGCTTGAAGGCGGCCAGCGCCTTGCCGGACAGTGACTTGTTGTTCGGCAGCTGGACGCGCATGGCATCGACCTGACGATTGTTGACCATCACCTCATAGTGAAGGTGCGGGCCGGTGGAGCGGCCGGTATTGCCGGACAGGGCGATCTTCTCACCCATCTTCACGCGCTCGCCTTTCTTGACCAGGGGTCTGGAGAGGTGCAGGTAGCGGGTCTTGTAGCCGTTGTCCATGCGCAGCACGAGGTAGCGGCCCGCCAGCGGGTGGTTGCCGACCAGTTCGACCACGCCATCAGCCGTGGACAGGACCGGTGTACCGACGCGAACGGCAAAGTCGGTGCCCTTGTGCGGGCTGATGCGACCAGTGACCGGATGGCGACGGCTCAGGTTGAAGGGCGAGCTGATGCGCGCCTTGTGGGCCAGCGGGTAGCGATTGAAGGCCGGGTCGAGACCCTTGCCGTCCGGAGTGTAGTAGCGGCCATCGGCGGCATTGCGCACCACGGTCAATGACTTGCGGGTACCCTCGTAGCGGGCGGCCAGAATGCGCGAGTCGGTGCTGGTGCCATCGATCATATCGGACTCGACCAGCACCTGGAACTTGTCGCCCTTGCGGGTATCGCGACGGAAATCGATCTTCTTGCCCAGTACCTGAGTCAGCTGGGTGACATCCGCCACGCCAAGACCGGTGGCCTCCGCCGAGAGCGAGAAGCTGCCGCTGACGGTACCGGCGAACAGACGCTGGGTCGCTTGAGTGGCCTTCTCTATCTTGGCGACGCTGAAGGAATCCTGCTGAGGGTCACGCTTGACCATGAAGCCGCGACGCGCATCCTTCATGATGCGCAGCGCCAGCAGGTTGCCGTCCTCGTCGAGCTTGTAGTCGAGGCTGTCACCGATACGCCAGTGGGTCAGCACACGCTTGTCCGGCAGCGACTTGATGATGCGGGTGGTCTCGCGATAGCCGAGCCCCAGAGAACGCTCCGCCATCACGGCAAAGGTGTCGCCCGCCTGAACGGTGTAGGTCTGCCATTCCGGGACATAGACTTCCTTGGCTGCCAGTTCGGTCTGCAGCGTCGGGCTCTCGCCCAGCTCGACCGGATCGACGGACAGATCATCGTAGGAGGTCCCGCCGGCCTGCTCATCGGTCGCGGTGGCGATCACCGCCTCGGCCGTCTTCACGGCAGAAGGTGCCAGTGCCACGATCGGGCCGGGCTCAGCTTCACCGGCAGGGTAGTTGGCGTCGGTCAACATCACCGGCATGTCGAAGTCGACATCGATGACCTCACTCGGCGTCAGCGCGGAGAGTGGCACCTCGCCAGCTGCGCTCAGTGCCTGATGCCCCGCATCAAGACTCGCCGTGGCCAGCGGAGCAGGCGTCTGTTGCGCGTGCGCGATGGCAACCGGCAATGCGTTCGTCACCTCCGAGCTGGCATTGGCCAGGTCGATGGCGAGGTGGCGAGAGGCAGGTGAGATCTCTTGAGAGTCCAGAGTTTCAAGAAGCTTGTGAGCGCCCAGCACGGTGACCATTGTGGCAACAGGTAAAAGAAGATACTTGTGCACGCGTGGGAGCGAATGAAGGATTCGCAGCATAGTTGACCGATGATGTGATGAAGTGAACAGAACAGAAGACGACAGATTCGCATCCGAACCTTAACCAAGCTTTTGCGCATTCGATAGGCTGGACACATGTCCAGTATTAGGAATTCAACCCTGTTTTGATCATCAGGGGTCGTGCTAGCGGTGTCTGTTTTATGAGGACAGTCGAAAATCCCGCCATTTTTGCTTAAGAAACGCTGTTCTCACAGTAATATCTGCTTGCTGTTAAATTTTGTAACTTCGTCGAAATATTCTGCAAGTCAGTGCGTACATCACGAGGATAGCGTCCTGTTGTCAGAGGATTGTGACGCAGAGTGGCGAACGTGTTGGCACATGATGCTCTGGCGTCGCAACATGAGATCTCTGAAGGGGGCGAAGATTGTCCAGAGGGACAGCAGGGTGGCGTCGCTCGTGTCGCCCTGTCTCGCCTTTCGTGCGCCCGCGTGGCAACAAGAAATCAGTGGAGAATGTCCGATGTCGTCTCGAGTGACTCTGGCCCAATGGCAGATGCTGGCCGCCGTGGTCGATCATGGCAGTTTTGCCCGAGCCGCCGAGGCCGTGCACAAGAGCCCCTCCACGCTCAATCATGCGGTGCATCGCCTGGAGGCGTTGCTGGGAGTGCCGTTGCTGGAGCCGGTGGGGCGCAACGTGCGCCTGACCGAGGCCGGCGAGATGCTCCTGCGTCGCGCACGCCAATTGATCGAGAGTGCCAGCGCGCTGGAGGATGTGGCCCAGGCGCTGTCACAAGGCATGGAGAGCGAGATAAGCCTGGCCGTGGACCAGCTGTTTCCCTCGGACCTGCTGGCCCGTGCGCTGGAGGGGTTCTCCGCGGCCTATCCCCAGGTACGGATACAGCTGCACGAAACCACCCTGACGGGTGGCAGTGAGCTCTGGGATGCCGGCCAGGTCGATCTGCTGGTCAGCGCGCTGCCACAGGAAGGGCAGCTTGGTAGCCTGCTGGTGCGGGAAACCTTCGTGGCGGTAGCGGCGCCAAGGCATCCCCTGCATGCGCTGGGACGGCCGCTGGATCTGCGTGACCTCGAACAGCATCGACAGCTGGTGGTGCGCGACAGCAGTCGCTCGACAGGCATGGATGCCGGCTGGCTGAAGGCAGAGGAGCGCTGGACGGTGAGTCATCTGGCGACGTCCGTCGATCTCGCCGAGCGTGGCCTGGGCTTTGCCTGGCTGCCGCGTTCACGAATCTCGCAGGCGCTGACCCAGGGGGCACTCGTGCCCTTGCCCTTGCTCAACGGCGGCGAGCGTGAGATCGACATTCATCTCTACCTGCCTGATGCCGACAGCGCCGGCCCTGGCGTGCGTGCGATGGTCGAGCAGCTGCATCACAGCGTTCAAGGGGGGTGAAGCACTCCTGAGCCACATGAGAAAGCGGCTGGGGATTGGAAAAGCCTCTGGGCGCTACCACTTGTCGGAGAGGCGTCATTCGTTGCGTGCGGGGACCATGGCTCCTCTGCGATCCCTTGAATGGCTATCCTCACCTTGCATGACAGGACATTTCCTCATGGGCTTACTGGTCGATGGCACCTGGCAGAACCGTGGTTACGATACCGACAGCAATGGCGGGGAATTCAAGCGCGAGAGTGCCAGCCTGCGTGACTGGGTCGTACCCCCCGGTGCGGCCGAGCAGGGCCCTGACGGCCAGTCCGCCGTGCCCGCCGAAGTCGGGCGCTATCATCTCTATGTCTCGCTGGCCTGTCCGTGGGCCCACCGTGCGCTGGTGATGCGTTCTCTCAAGGGACTGACGTCGGTCGTGGGCATGTCCTTCACCAGCCCCTACATGCTGGAACATGGCTGGAGCTATCTCGAGGAAGAGGGCTCCAGTGGCGATCCGATCAACGGCGTGCGCTACCACCATCAGCTCTACACCATGACCGACCCGCACTACACCGGTCGTGTCACCGTACCGGCGCTGTGGGATCGCAGGGCGGGGCGCATCGTCAACAACGAATCCGCTGACCTGGTGCGCATCTTCAACGACGCCTTCGATCCGCTGACCGGCAATGACCTGGATTTCTCTCCCGAAGACCTGCGCGGCGAGATCGACGCTCTCAATGCCGAGATCTACGACAAGGTCAACAATGGCGTCTACAAGACCGGTTTTGCCACCAGTCAGCAGGCCTATGAGCGTCACTTCACCGCGCTGTTCGCCTGCCTGGATTCACTGGAACTCCGTCTGGCCGACTCGCGCTATCTGGTCGGTGAGTGGTTGACCGAAGCGGACATCCGCCTCTTCACCACGCTGCTGCGCTTCGATGTCGTCTATCACGGCCACTTCAAGTGCAATCAGCGCCGCATCAGTGACTATCCCAATCTCTCGAATTACCTGCGCGAGCTGTACCAGTGGCCGGGCGTCGCCGAGACCTGCGATCTCGCGCAGATCAAGACCCACTATTACGGCAGTCAGCTGGCGGTGAATCCGACCGGTATCGTGCCCCTCGGCCCGACGCTGGATCTCGAGGCACCGCATGATCGTGAGCGCCTGACAGGGCAGGGCATTCGCCGCCACCACTGAAGCCATCGCGGCCGGGACGAGGCGTTTGGCTTCACGGCCTGGTTCGTCTGGCCTTGGCCAGCCAGCGATCCAGCGCATTGCCGAAGTCGCGCTGCTCGCGCTGGCCATAGGTGGAGGGGCCGCCGGTGTGTTCGCCGCTGGAACGCATGCTCTCCATGAAATCGCGCATCTGAACCTTGGCGCGGATGTTGTTGGCATCCAGTGTCTCGCCGCGGCTCGTCATCACCAGCGCGCCTTTCTCGATCGCCTCCAGCGCCAGCGGCAGGTCGGACGTGATCACCATGTCGCCGGGCCGGGCGCGCTCGACGATCAACTGGTCCGCCGCATCGGCACCGGCAGGGACGGACAGCGCCTTGACATGCACCGAGCGTGGCAGCGGCACCTGATGATTGGCCACGAACCAGGTGGGGGTCGCGGTCCGCTCCGCGGCGCGGACCAGGATGTCGCGCGCCGCGCGCGGGCAGGCGTCAGCATCGACCCACAGCGTGGTGATGGGCTCGGCGGGTGAGGGGGTGGTGGGGTCTTGCACGTCAGTCATGCCGTCTCCTGTCAGAGGGAATTGGCGAGTGTGGCCTGCGCCGACAGACGCCTGGCCTGCGACCAAGGTCAAAAGAAAGGATGCAGAATGCGCGAGGGACTGCTAGAATGCCAGCTCCTCGCATGTAGTGACCCACCATCCTGAGTAGCCGAAGCCGGTGATCGCCTTTCTTGACAGGCCTTCAGACGGTAATTTCGCGCCTCCCGGACCGAGTGGCGTAGCTTGCCCCGAGCCCTCCGTGACCCCTCGATCCTTCGATGTCCGGCCGCCGCGACGCAAGACCCGTCCCAGTCCACAGTGTGCATGATGGAGCGCCCCGAGACTCTCAAGTGGAGAGCCTCTGGTTGCTGTACGGTCGCCGCAGCGTTGTGCCTGATAGCGGAAATGCGTCTGCCATCAGAGCAACCCGGGCCCGTCCATGCCAAGACGTCCAAGCACTCGTACGTTTTTTCTGATGATGCCAGCGCCTCGTGCCTGACGGCATCGCCAGACGGAGCCCTTACGCTTCGTGTCGGTTCAAGCCGACCCATTCTTCAGCTACAAGCTTCACTTGTAGCCATTTAGGTGTGAGATATACATGACCACGACTTCCGTCGTCGATCGCTTCAGCGATCTTGCCCTGCTGCCTGCCGTCCTGACCTCTCTCGAGAAGCTGGGCTACGAAACACCGTCCCCCATCCAGGCCCAGACCATCCCGAGCCTGCTCGATGGCCGTGACATGATCGGTCAGGCCCAGACCGGTACCGGCAAGACTGCGGCCTTCGCTCTGCCGCTGCTGACCCGTCTGGACCTCGACCGCCGCGAGCCGCAGGTTCTCGTGCTGGCTCCGACCCGTGAGCTGGCTCAGCAGGTCGCTGTCAACTTCACTCGTTACGGCCAGTTCATGCGTGGCCTGGAAGTTGCCACCCTTTGTGGTGGTCAGGACTACCGCGAGCAGATGCGCAGCCTGAAGAGCGGCGCCCAGATCGTCGTCGGTACTCCGGGTCGTGTCATCGACCACCTGGATCGCAAGAGCCTGAAGCTCGACGGCCTGTCCGCCCTGGTGCTGGACGAAGCCGACGAGATGCTGCGCATGGGCTTCATCGATGACGTCAAGCGCGTCGTCGCCGATACCCCGAAGGAAGCACAGCGCGTGTTCTTCTCCGCGACGCTTCCGACCGAGATCGAGCGTATCGTCAACCGCTACCTGGTTGACCCGATCAAGGTGGCCATCAAGTCCGAATCCAAGACCGCTTCCACCATCGAGCAGATGATGGTGCGTGTCGAAGGCGGCGCCAAGCTGGAAGCGCTGTCTCGCCTGCTGGAAGTCGAGACCGTCGATGCCGCCATCGTCTTCGTGCGGACTCGTGCCGCCTGTACCACCGTCGTCGAGCAGCTGATGGCTCGCGGTATCTCCGCTGCGGCACTGTCCGGTGATCTGGACCAGTCCCTGCGTGAGCGTACCGTGACGCGTCTGAAGCGTGGCAAGGTCGACGTGCTGGTCGCGACCGACGTCGCCGCTCGTGGTCTGGACGTGGCGCGTATCACCCACGTCTTCAACTACGACCTGCCGGGTGACAGCGAATCCTTCGTCCACCGTACTGGCCGTACCGGTCGTGCCGGTCGTGAAGGTCGCGCCATCACCTTCGTCAGCGGTCGCGAGATGCGCAAGGTTCGCTGGATGGAGCAGGCCCTGGGCCAGCGCATCACCGAACGCCAGCTGCCGAGCGAAGAAGAGATCCGTGCTCACCGTGACGCGGCCTTCCGTGCTCGCGTCGTCGAAGCCCTGGGCAGCAGCTCCAATGGCCACCGCGCCCTGGTGCAGAGCCTGATCGAGGAAGGTCATGATCCGGTCGAGCTGGCCGCGGTCTTCGTCAAGATGGCTCGCGCCGAAGAGACGCCGATCCAGTCCCTGCCGAAGCCGGGTGCGCGTCGCAACGAGCGTCCTGAGCGCGGCGAGCGTCCGGAGCGTGGTGAGCGTCGCAGCTCTGCGCCGGTCGCACGTGAAGGCATGAAGCTCTACCGTGTGGCCGTCGGCCATCGTGACGGCGTCAAGCCGGGTCAGCTGGTTGGCGCTCTCGCCAACGAAGGTGGCATCGAAGGTTCGCGCATCGGTCGCATCGACATCCGCAACACGCACAGTGTCGTGGAGCTGCCGAGCGGTCTGCCGACCAGCATCGTGTCCAAGATGGCGCGTGCTCGCGTCGCTGGCCGTCCGCTGGAACTGGCAGAAGACGGTGCGGGCGCTCGTCCGCAGCGCCGTGAAGGTGGCAACGACGACCGTCGTCGCGCCTGATCAGGCCTGAGTCTGGCCGGCGCTGAACACAGTGCTGGCCACGGCTTCTGAAAAGACCGGTACCTCTCACGAGGTGCCGGTTTTTTTGTGCCTGGACGAAAGGCGCCACAGGGGCTGGTATCCTGTTCTGGCATAGCGGTGGAGCGTCCACCGTCCATCATTTCCCGAGGATGCCCACATGATCTCTTCACTCGATGCCCTGCGCCGTGGCCTGAAGGCCGCGCCCGCCCGCCAGCTGATGCTGTGCGCTCTGCTGGCGACACCCTGGTTGTCGCTCAGCGCGGCCCACGCCGAGTCCGGCATGCCCGCCAGCAGCGCCACGCCGGAGATTCGCGTCCCGCTGGTCTCGCTGGAGGCCCTGCGGCAGTCACCGGTGGTCACGCCGCAGGGCGAGGTGCTGGGTCGGGTCGAGGATGTGCTCAGTGATACGCGTGGCCAGATCCATCGTCTGTTGATCCGCCCGCAAGGCGGTGACAAGGCGGCCAGCATCGACTTCGCGCGCTTCACTCGTGAAGCCGTCAGTGATCCGCTCGCCGCCGCGGCCCCTGGCGACATCCGCTACCGCCTGGTGCTCGACATGACGCCGGAGCAGCTGGCGGCACGCGCGGATCAACCGCTTTCCAATCGGCTCTCGCGTCAGCTGGAACGCAGCATGGGGGAGGTCGGCAACGGGCTGGACAGCTTCCGCAACCAGGCGGCGGAGGTGCTGCGTTCACTGGGCAAGCAACTTGAAGGTGAGGGCGATCGATAGCATCTGAGAGGGAGAGACCCGCAACCGCCGTGAGGGAATGCATGAGTAAGTGCATGAGTGAGTGGACGACAACACTGCACGATTGGAATCTCGACCCTGCCGACGCCGTTGCCATGCAACGCGAAATGGCGACGCGACTGACGCTGACGCCGCCCTGGGGAGCAAGCCCCGAGGACTGGCCGGCGACCATCACGGGGGTCGATATCGGCTTCGAGGATGCAGGCGAGGTGACACGTGCGGCGGTGGTGACGCTGGATCTGGCGACCCTGGAACCCCTTGAGCAACAGCTGATCCGTCAGCCGACCCGCATGCCCTACATTCCGGGCCTGCTGTCATTTCGGGAGCTGCCCGCTGCCATCGCCGCCATTGAGGCACTCGAGCAGCCGCCCGAATGCCTGATGGTGGACGGTCACGGCATCGCCCATCCGCGCCGCCTGGGCGTGGCGGCGCATCTTGGCCTGTGGTGTGACCTGCCGTCCTTCGGAGTGGCCAAGAAGCGTCTGTGCGGCAAGCATGGCGAGCCGGGCGATGCGCGTGGTGACTGGGTCGCGTTGACGGATCGCGTACGCGAGGCGGATGCCGAGCTCGGCATCATCGAGGACACCGAGCTGCCCAGACGCGAACAGCGCAGCCGGCTGGGCGCCGTGCTGCGGTCACGCCTCAACGTCAAGCCGGTGTTCGTCTCGCCGGGCCAGCGCATGAATCTGGAGACGGCGCTTTCGATGACCCTGCACTGTCTGGGCAAGACCAAGCTGCCCGAGCCGACCCGACTGGCGGATCAGCTTGCCAGCCGGCGTCTCAAGCGGCTCCGTGATGCCTAGCGTCGCATTACCTGTCTTTGCGTTATCTGTCTTTGCGTTATCTGTCTCTGCGTTATCTGTCTTTGCGAGGCCTGGCGGCGCTTAGCCTTCGATCTCCAGACGGCTCTGGCCGTTGCCCGAGGGGCGCACCGCGATACGCACCGGAATGCGTTCATGCATCTCGGCCACATGCGAGATGACCCCGACGCGACGGCCGCTGGCCTGCAGGCCATCCAATGCCTCCATCGCCAGCGCCAGCGAATCCGGGTCGAGACTGCCGAAGCCCTCATCGATGAACAGCGATTCGATGCGCAGCTCGCCGGAAGCCATGCCCGCCAGGCCCAGCGCCAGTGCCAGCGAGACAAGGAAGGTCTCGCCGCCGGACAGCGAGTGAACGCTGCGCAGTTCATCACCCATCTCGGTATCCATCACCACCAGCCCCAGCGGGCTGGCGCCGCGGGCCAGACGGTAGCGACGTGCCAGATTGGTCAGGTGCAGATTGGCATGCTCGATCAGGCGCTCGAGATTGAAGGCCTGGGCGATGGTGCGGAACCTGGCGCCGCTGGCGCTGCCGATCAGCTCCGACAGCGCCCCCCAGCGCTGATGTTCGGCCCGCGCGGCTGCGAGACGCTCGGCAAGCGCGGCGCTGCCACTGCGGCGCTGATCATCATTGAGTATCGCCGCCTGTGCCGTCTGATGGGCCTCGCGCACGGCATCGAGCGGTGTCTTGAGTGCCGTGATCAGACTGGCCAGCGCCTCGCCAAGCTCGCGGGTGTCGTCCTCGGGCCCTGGCGGCGCACCCGTCAGTGTGCCAGCGGCTCCTTCTTCCGGGGCCTCCTGCAAGCGGGCCTGCAGACGAGCATGCACCGCCAATGCCTGCTTGGCCTGGCCGCGAATGACGCCGAGCTCTTCAGCTCCTGATGCACCGTCTCCCGCGGTACCGTCTGCCTGCGTATCGTCTCCAGTCGTGTCCTCGGCGGGCGCTGCCAGCTGTTCGAGTGCTGCCTGCCAGTCGGAGGTCCGAGCGGCCTGCCAGTGTTTGAGCTGACGCGCATTGCGCTCCTCACACAGGGCATCCGCGCGTGCGACTCGCTCGTGGGCGCTACGCAGTTGCTGGCGCAGTGCCTGCAGGTCGTGATCCTCGACGGCCAGCAACTCCTCGATACGCGCGTCATCCAGGCCAGGGTTCGCGGCCTGCCAATGCGCGCGTTCGCGGTCGAGCGAGTCTTGCTCCTCGCGCAGCTCCGTCTGGCGTTGCTGCAGGTTGGCCTGCTGCTGCGTCAGCTGCTGTTGCTGGTCGCTCAACTCCTGCAGTGCCTGCCGCGCATCCTCTTGCTCGTTGCGCATCCGGGTGGTCAGCGACTCGATCCAGTCGGACCAGTCGCTCACGCTGGCATGCTGTCGCTTGGGGTCTGCGCTCAGCTGCTGGGCAAGCGTGGCGCTGAGTTGTTCGATCTCGCGCGCCAGCGCAGTGATCTGCGTCTCACACTGTTGAAGCTGCGCCTCGCCATGCTGGCATTGCGTCGTCAGCGTGGCGTGGCGTGTCGCCAGTGCCTGGCGTTGCTCCCGCAGCGGCGTCAGCTGACGCAGCGTCGTCACCAGCGCGTTCTGACGGGCGTCCAGTTCGCCAAGGCGCTGCTCGATCAGTTCCAGTGCTCGTGCGGCAGGCAGCTGGGGCAGGGACTCAAGCAGCGGCTGCTCTGACAGCGAATGCCGAGCCAGAATGTCGGTCAGGTTCGACTGACAGGTCTGCGCCTGCTGCTGCAGACGTTGTCGTTCCGTGTGCAGCTGCGCCTGTTCCTGCTGCAGATAGCCGAGCTGCTGCTCGAGACGTGCGTGCTCGTGACTGGCCGCCTCCATGGCGTGCTGCGCGGTGGCCGTGGCCTGTCGGCGCTGTTCAAGACGCTCGCGGGCCTGCTGTTCCAGTTGAGCGATCAGCGCCTCGGCCGGCGCGGCCTGGTCGGCGGCGGGGTGCTCATGGCTGCCACATACCGGACATTCCTCGCCATGGACCAGCCCACGGCGCAGCGCCATCACGTTGTCGCTGCGTGCCAGACGCTCCTGCTCCTGCTGGCGGCGCTCGGCGTCTTCCTCGTGGCGCGCCTGATCACGGGCCTGCAATGCCTGGGCCTGCCGGGCAGCCACATCGCGCAACGCCTGTTGCTGCCGAGGCAGCAGCTGCTCCAGCTCGACAAGGCGCTGCTGGACCTCATCACGGCGGGCCAGGCCATTGATCTGCTCGCTGAGCACAGGTTTCAGCTGCAGCAATGCATCGCGCTGACGCTGCAGCTGGTCCCGATGGTCTTCGGCATCGCTCAGCGGCTGACCGGACTCGTCGACCAGCGTCGCCTGCAGCTGCTGGAGTTGATGATCCAGCTGCTGGCGCTGTCGATCCTGTGTCTCCAGCTCCTGCTGATGGTGGCCGAGCGTGTCGCGCAGGCGTTGCTGTTCATTCTGCTGGCTGACATGTGTCTCGCGCTGTTGCGCCAGACGCGAGGCCACCTGACGGGCCTCTTCCAGCTTGGGCAGTTGCTCGCCACGCCAGGTCTCGCAGCGCTGCATGCGTTCATCGGCGGCCAGCTTGTCGGCCCGGGCCTGCTCGGTCCGTGGTGACAGAGTGCCGAGCTGTTGCTGTACCCGGGTGAGCTGCGTGGCCAGCTGGGCATGCTGCGGCGAGATCGCCTTGAGGCGCAGCAGGGCAGGGCGAATCGGCGCGAGGGCTTCCAGGGCGCTGAGTTGCTCGCGCTGACGGGATAGCGCAGCACTGGCGGCGTGAGCCTCCTTCTGTTCGAGCTGCGCCTGACCCAGGGCCTGTTCGAGCTCGCCCGCTGTGGTGGTCCACAGGTGATAGGCCGTCAGCGCATCATGGTGTTCGCTGAGGCGGGTCATGGTCGTCTGGCGTAGACGGACCTCATCCTCGAGTGCCTGGCGCTCGTCCGGGCTTGCCGGCAGCTGGCCATTCAGCTGGCGTTCGAGCTCGTTGACGGCCTCGCGGGCGCTGCGCTCACGCTCGTGGGCGGCGATCGAGATATCGGAGTAGTGGCCGGTGTCGGTCAGTTTCTCCAGCAGCTCCGAGCGCTCGTTGTCGTTGGCGCGCAGGAAGGCGCTGAACTCGCTCTGGGCCAGCAGCACGGCGCGGGTGAACTGCTCGAAGTTCAGTCCCAGTCTGTCGATGATCAACGCCTTGGCGTCATTGCTGGTGGTATTGAGGGTCTGAGCTGACTGGGTGTCATCGGCCGTGGGCAGCAGCTGGAGATGTTGCTTGGCGTTCTGCAGGCGCCCGCCGGGCTTGCCGCGCGCGCGGCTGACCGTCCAGTCGGCGCGATAGCGCAGGCCATCGCGGCCGATGAAGTCCACCTCGGCCTTGCCTTCGCCGCAGCCGCGCCGGAGCAGGCTGCGCGGGTCCTTGAGGGTCAGCTGATGCTCGCCGACATCCTCCAGCTGACCGCCGCTCGGGGTCTGGCGCAGGCGTGGCGTGGTGCCGTAGAGCGCCAGACACAGGGCATCGAGCAGCGTGCTCTTGCCGGCCCCGGTGGGTCCGGTGATGGCGAACAGGCCCGCATCGGACAGCGGCGCCTTCTCGAAGTCGACTTCATGCGCGCCGGCCAGTGAGGCCAGGTTGTCGAGGCGCAGGGCGAGGATCTTCATGCCTGACCTCCCTTGGCCTTGTCTGCCGAGGCTGTCTTGTCGGCCTGGCGACCGGGCTTGGTGGCCTTGCTCGGTTCCCCTGCCAGGCGTGCCTCACGCGCGATCTCGACCTCCTCGAGCAGCTGGGCGAAATCCTCGATCAGTGACGGGGCCGGCTCGCTGTCATAGGTGGCGCGATAGTGGCGCTCGAACAGCCCCATCGGTCCCAGCTCATCGAGCTTCACGCCCTTGGGCGCGCGATTCTCGGCGCTGGGCGCCGGATAGCGGGTGACCAGCTTGATCAGCCGCAGCGGCGCGTCTTCCAGCAGTGCCTCGATGCGCGCGCGCAGGTCGATGACGGGCGCTTCCAGCTGCACGCTTACCTCAAGCCACGGCCAGCGTGCCGACTCGAGTTCACGGTCTGCCTCGGCGACCAGCGCCGTGAGCTGGGCGGTGATCTCGGTCAGCGGTGCCGGTCCGATGCGCGTGAGCGCGACATGGCAGGGCACGCGATGCTCCTCGACGCCCGCGAGTGTCTCGTCTTCGAGAGTGATCTCCAGCACGCGGTGACCGTAATCGACCTCGGAGAAGTCCATCGCCAGCGGCGTGCCGCAATAGCGGATACGCTCCTGGCCGCCCACGCGTTGCGGACGATGCAGATGGCCGAGCGCCACATAGGCGATGTCGTCGGGGAACAGGCTGGTCGAGAGCGCCTCTTCGCCTCCCATCAGGATCGGACGCTCGCTGTTCTCGGAGACCTCGCCGTCTCGCATGTGCGCGTGGCCCATGGCGATCAGCGCCTCGCCGGGCTGGCGGGCGGCACGCGCCGCGCTGACCAGCTGCTCGTGCACACGGGCCACTCCCGCGCGATAGGCCTCGCTGCGGGTGCGCTCAGGCTTGTTCACGTCCTGCGACTCATCCTCGCCAGCTCCCAAGCCGGTGACCTCGGCCGGGCGCAGAAAGGGCACCGCCAGACACAGGGCGCGGCGCTTGCCGTCACGATCATGCAACGGCACCAGCAGATGCTGACAGTCGAGATGGTGGGCATCCCCTTTGTCGGCAGAATCATCGACCCAGCGCACACGGCCCAACGCATGGGTCTTGAGGCGGGCCAGCAGGGCAGCCGGCAGCTCGATGCGTGAGCCGGAGTCATGATTGCCGGCGATCATCACGATCTCGAGCGCCGCGTCCTGCTCGTGGGCGCGCACGATGAAGTCGTAGAGCAGCTCCTGGGCGGCGAGGCTCGGATTGACCACATCGAACAGATCACCGGCGATCAGCAGGGCGTCCGGGGTCAGACACTTGAGCCGTGCCAGCAGCCAGTCGAGAAAGGCGGCATGTTCGACATGGCGACTCTGGCCATGGAAGCTCTGGCCGAGATGCCAGTCCGAGGTATGCAGAAAGCGGAAGCTCACGATGCGTTCCTTGCGGTGTCAGAAGGAGAATCACGAACCCGGTCGAGCTGACGTCCGAGTCTGGATGTGCTCAGTGTACGGATTGCGTCTGGTCGGGCGAAGGGGAGGGCATCATGTGTCGTGCATCTGGAGCGCATTTTCAGGCAGTTGATCTGGATCAATCCCGTTCACGGGCAAAATCGACAAAAGTCGCTACGCTGAAAGTCGAGGCCTGTGTCGAAATCCGACATGCCCCGGCGATGGCAGCGTCAGGGTGGCTTCAGAAAGGCAGGAATCGATGGACGACCAATGAACAACAATCAGGCCGGCAACATGGGAAGCCGTTGCCGATGCCCAGAGATGACAGGAAGGAATCGCAATGCGCCACGGTCTTTTTGCCTCACCTCGCCCCGATAACCTCGGCCTGCATGATGGGCTGCTGGCACCACCCCCGAGTACCCCCAACGGGGTCAGCTCCCAGGCCTCCGACAGCAAGCATTACGTAGCGCCGCTCCCGATGCCGACGGACTGTTGCCTGAGCGCGATGGAGAAGATGCACAGCATCATCGAATCCATGGGTCATGCGGAAATCATCAGTACGGATGACGGTTATCTGCATGCGGAATTCCACACGCCCCTGCTGGGCTTCGTCGATGACGTGGAAATCGTCTGCAATGAACAGGAAGGCGTCTGTCATGTACGCAGCGTGTCACGCATGGGACATTCCGACCTCGGCAAGAATCGTCAGCGGGTCGAGGATATCCGTCATCGTCTCGAAGGCTGGGGTTACTGCAGCTGAAGCTGCCCCGAGAAGGGCATCGCTCACGTCGATGCGCCACCTTCACCTCGCCAATGCACCTGTGTGCCTCCCGACGACTTCCCATCACCCCGGTCTGCCTGTTCAGGCGCCGGGGTGTTTCGTCTGCGTCTTTCGTGCCTGATCTGCCTGGCCGGGCTTTCATGTCCCTTCGCGCGCTTGCGACATTTCGTGTCCCTCGCTGCAGAAACCGCCCGTAATCCGTGAGCGGGCGCTACCCAGCTACGGGCGTGTTTGCTACTCTGGGTGCGTTACATGAGACGCATGACTGCATCGAGCAATATTGTGTTTTTCGCAATACAGTGATGCAGCGTACGCTGGCAGGATTCCGCACCATCGCCACGCCCGGGGCAACCCCGGTGCTTTCTGCCATTGCGCTCGCTAGAACGCCTGTAAGTGGCGTCTGCGAGGCTTGTGCTGAAAGACGACACGACAACAAGATGCGCGACGCGTGAATCACTCTTGACCATCGCTGGACACCAGCCCCCGCTAACACAGAGATCCATGAACGATTCCGTCCCCGCAGCGGGCTCAGCCACCGCTGCCCACGATTTGCCCAACGAAAATTCGCTCAAGCGTGGTGACATCAAGGTACTTGGCCTGTCCGCACTCGGCGGCGCCCTCGAGTTCTATGACTTCGTCATCTTCGTGTTCTTCGCCACCGTCGTCGGCCAGCTGTTCTTCCCGCCCGACATTCCCGAATGGCTACGTCAGGTGCAGACCTTCGGTATCTTCGCTGCCGGTTACCTGGCCCGCCCGCTGGGCGGCATCATCATGGCCCACTTCGGCGATACGCTGGGCCGCAAGAAGATGTTCACGCTGTCCATCTTCATGATGTCGTTGCCGACCCTGCTGATGGGCATGCTGCCGACCTATGCCGTCATCGGCATGTGGGCGCCGCTGCTGCTGATCATCCTGCGCATCTTCCAGGGTGCGGCAGTCGGCGGTGAGGTGCCGGGGGCCTGGGTGTTCGTCAGCGAACACGTCGCACCGCGTCACAATGGTCTGGCCTGCGGCACCCTGTCGATGGGGCTGGTGGGCGGCATCCTGCTCGGCTCGCTGATGGCCAGTGCCATCAACAGTGTCTATACCCCCGAAGAGGTGAGTGATTTCGCCTGGCGGATTCCGTTCATCATCGGTGGCGTGTTCGGGCTGTTCTCGGTCTACCTGCGTCGCTGGTTGCACGAGACCCCGGTCTTCGCCGAGATGCAGCAGAAGAAGGCGCTGGCCGCCGAGCTGCCCTTGAAGATGATCCTGCGTGAACAGCGTCCGGCGATTGCCGTGGCGATGGCCGTCACCTGGGTGCTGACTGCCGCCATCGTGGTCGTGATCCTGATGACGCCGAGCCTGATCGCGGAGCTCGAGGGGCTGACTCGTGCCGCCGCCTTCTCCGCCAACAGTCTGGCGATCGTGGCGGTGTGCATCGGCTGCATCGTGTCCGGTTACATGGTCGATGGTATCGGTGCCGGGGTGACCCTGGTGCTGTGGAGCGCTCTGCTGGGCATCACCTACTGGGTCTTCCTGGCCACCATGCACTCGGACCCCAGCCTGCTGGTGCCGCTCTACTGCCTGACCGGCTTCAGCGTCGGCATCGTCGGCGCGGTGCCGAGCATCGCGATCCGCGGCTTCCCGCCGGCAGTGCGCTTCACCGGGCTGTCGTTCTCCTACAATGTCGCCTACGCCATCTTCGGTGGCTTCACGCCGATTCTGGTCTCGCTGATGATGACCGTCTCGCCGCTGTCGCCCACCTGGTACGTGGCGGCGCTGTCGCTGATGGGCGTGGTGCTGGGTCTGTGGCTGGCGCTCAGTCCGCGCGGCCGCGAGCTGATGGAAATCACGCGCTGAGCAGAGCACTGACTCGGCGCCAGGGCGCCTGTTCCCGACCAGTCAGGCATTCATCTGCCTGAAAACGCGCATCACCCTCCGGGGTGGTGCGCGTTTTCGTTTGGGCCAGCGCCGAGGCGACGCTAGGATGGAGGCACTCGTCACGCCTCGCTCTCGACTCGTCTCGCCTCGGCCATGAGGGCTCGGGGGCTTTGCCAGCAGGATGCCCGCATGTTTACCGTTCTTCACGCCAATCACCTCGAGGATCTGCGCGATCTGGCGCTCAAGGTGATCAAGGCCGCTCCCCAGCCTCCGCTGGTGCCGGAAACCTTTCTCGTCCAGTCCAACGGCATGGCCCAGTGGCTGAGGTTGTCATTGGCCGAGGCCGATGGCATCGCTGCCTCGGTCGATTTTCCACTGCCCTCAAGCTTCGTGTGGCGTGCCTATCGCGGGGTCCTGGGTGGCGTGCTGGGCGACGAGATTCCGGAGCTGTCACCCTTCGACAAGGGCCCGCTTGCCTGGCGTCTGCTGCGCCTTTTGCCGGGCCTGCTGGCCGATGAATCCCAGGCGGAATGCTATGCGCCGCTCAGGGATTACCTGTGTCGCGATGAGCGTGGCCAGCTGATCGAGGCAGTCGATGAGGGTGCCCTGCCTGCACTGCCCGAGGGGCCGGAGGCAGAGCGTCAGCAGTGGCAGCTGGCCTGCCAGCTGGCGGATCTCTTCGACCAGTACCTCAACTACCGTCCCGAGTGGGTGCGCAGCTGGGAGAGCGGGCTGGAGGATGACAACTTCCGCGATGCCTTCGCGCGTCAGCAGGCCGCAGGCGAGCTGCCCGCCAATCTGCTGCCGGACAACCTGCCCGCCAGCCAGAAATGGCAGCCGGCCCTGTGGCGCGCGGTACTGGCGGATGCGCCGCCCAGCAGCCGGCAACATCACCGTGCCGCTCTGCATGGTCGCTTCGTCGCGGCCGCGCGCGCGCTGGAATCACTGCCCTCATCACGCCGCCACCCGTTGCCGCCACGCCTGTTCGTGTTCGGCATCTCGGCACTGCCGGGGCAGACGCTGGATGCGCTGCATGCGCTGTCCGGGGTGATGGACATCTACCTGATGATCACCAATCCCTGCCGTCATTACTGGGGCGATATCGTCTCCGACCGCGAAGCCGTGCGGCGCAGTATGAGAGCCGACAGTCTGCGCATGGACAGCGAGCGCGTCGCGCGACAGCGTGCCCGTCACCCCGAGGCACCGTCGCTGACCGGGCTGGCGGAGGAGGAGCTGCACCTCAAGGCCAATCCGCTGCTGGCCGGGCTGGGTGCCCAGGGGCGTGACTTCATCGTCAATCTGTATGAATTCGAGAGCGCGCTGTCCGGCCGCGACAGCGGTTTCGATCTCGAGCTAGACGTCTTCGTGCCGCGCATCAGCGAGGATACGCCGCCCGGGCAGGCACCACTGCTGCATCAGATCCAGGACGAGATTCTCGAGCTGGTGCATCCCGGCGAGCGCGCCCTGGCCGAGGGAAGTCCTCGCAGGCTGGAGGCGCAAGATGATTCCATCAGTCTGGTCAGCGCCCACTCGGCGCTGCGCGAAGTCGAGATTCTGCATGACCGCCTGCTGGCGGCCTTCGAACGTGCCCACGAGGCGGCCAGGCAGGGGGAGGGCGAACCGCTGCGGCCGCGCGACATCCTGGTGATGGTGCCGGACATCGACCGATATGCCCCCTATATCGAGGCGGTGTTCGGTCAGCTGCCGCCGGGCAATCCGCGCCATATTCCCTTCACCATCGCCGACCGGGTGGCCAGTCAGGCCAATCCGCTGCTCGGACTGGTCTTGATGCTGCTGGAGCTGCCGGAGCGCCGCCTCGGCGTCAGCGAGGTGCTGGATGCGCTGGATGTCGCCGCCTTCCGGCGTCGTTTCGCCATCGAGGAGGGCGAGCTCGAGCGCCTGCGGCGCTGGCTGGCCGACAGCGGCGTGCGCTGGGGACTCTCCGGCGAGCACCGGGAGCAGCTCGGCTTCATGCCCCTCGACGAGAACAGCTGGCGCTTCGGCCTCGAGCGCATGCTGCTGGGCTACGCTACCGGGGCCCCGGCGGCCGGCTCCCCAGTACAAGGTGAGCAGAGCGCCGACCTGATGGACGACCTGATGGACGGCCTGATGGATGGCCTTGTCGACATGAACGGCCTGAGCTTCGATGGCGTGGTGCCCTTCGATGAAGTGGCCGGTCTCGAGGCCGAACTGGCAGGCAAGGTCGGCGAGCTGATCGAGAGCCTGGATCGCTGGCGCCGCTGGCTGGACACCTCGCGTACGCCAGCGGACTGGGCGACTACGCTGCAGCGATTGTGGGAGGAGAGCCTCAGCCCGGACAGTGCCGAGGAATTCGACATTCTGGCGCGTCTGCAGGCGGCGCTTTCCCGCCTCGACAAGGGCTGGCAGCAGGCCGGTTTCGATGGCTGTCTGTCGCTCAAGGTGGTGCGCGAGGCGCTGCGTGGCGAGCTTGACAGCGGCGGTCTCGCCCAGCGCTTCCTTGCCGGTCGGGTCAACTTCGCCACCCTGATGCCGATGCGTGCGATTCCCTTCCGCGAAGTGCACCTGCTGGGCATGAACGATGGTGACTACCCGCGCGTGCGCATGCCGCAGGATTTCGATCTGATGGCCAGCCGCCCTCAACCGGGAGACCGCTCACGGCGTGACGATGATCGCTACCTGTTCCTGGAGGCGCTGCTGGCGGCGCGGGATCGCCTGTCGATCTCGTGGGTCGGGCGTGACCAGCGCGACAACGGCGAACGGCCGCCCTCGGTACTGGTCGGTGAACTGCTCGACTACATCGAGCTGGGCTGGACCCCCGAGACGCATGCCGAGGCACCGGGTGTCTCTCGCGAAGCTGCCCTGCGCGAGCGTCTGATCACCGAGCATCCATTGCAGCCGTTCTCGCGGCGCTATTTCCATGCCTCCCAGGTGACGGCTGGCGATCTGTTCAGCTATGACGCCAGCTGGTCGAGCCTGTATCGCGCGGCGGATCATGCTCCAACCTCAGAGGCATCCCCGGCGAATCAACGCGAGGCCAGCAAGGCGAGCGCGGCGGGGGCCGCCGCCTTGAAGCAGCTGGTGGAGCAGGCGCCGGAGTCCCATCTGCGTCTCGGCGCGGACTCGCTGGCGCGCTTCCTGCGTCGCCCCTGGCAGCTGGGGCTGGACCGCGTTGGCGTGCGCTTCCGCGATGCCGAGGTGCCGGATGAGGACAACGAACCCTTCGCCCCCGACGGGCTGGAGAACTTCACCCTGACCCGCGAGCTGCTGGACGCCGCGCTCACCGGACAATCCTTGCCGCTGGCCGCCGAACGTCTGCGCCGGGCCGGGCGCCTGCCGGCGCTGGGCTTTGCCGATGCCTTGATCGAACCGCGCCTCAAGCGTCTCGATCAGCAGCTGGCCAGCTGGCGCGATCAGCTCAGCGATGCCACCTCGCTGCCGCCGCGCACCCTCGAGGTACCGCTGATCATGCAGGATGAGGACGGCAGGCCCTTGCGGGTGACGCTCACCACGCGTCTGATCAGCCGTCGGCAACTGCGCGATGACGCCGAGGGCGAGAGCCGCCTGCTGGCCACGTTGGAGGCGACCCACTTCGGCACCCTCAAGCCCGGCAAGGAGGGCCGCTACAAGAAGCTCGGCAAGCCGCATCGTCTGCTGGCCGGCTATCTCGACTGGCTGATGGCCAACGCGCGCCCCGGCCTCGGGGAGGTGGCGGGTGATCAGGGCACGCGCCGTGAAGGCTATCAGTGGCTGGCGGTGTTCGAGGACCGCTGGCTGCTGTTCCCCGCGCTGCGCATCGAGCAGGCCGAAGCTGCGCTGCGCCATCTCGTCAAGGCGTATGCCCAGGGCTGGCAGGCGCCGCTGGCCGCCGCGCTGGAACTGGCGACCACCCTCTGGGAGGTAGTGGGCGAGGAGGATCGCAGTGCCTTGTTCGGCGCACTCAAGGCGCAGGCCGCTGACGGCACGCCAACGCTTGAGACGGCGCTGGCCGCCATCCACAAGCCCTGGCTTGCCGACAGTCTGTCGCGCGCCATGGAAACCCGCTTCACGGAAGACATCTTCAAGGGCCCCCAGGCGCTCAGGCGACAGGAAGGCGCGCTGGGCGAGCTGTGGCCGGAGTTTGACGCCTTCGCCAGTGCGGGCGGCGTGCTCAACAGCGTGCAGCTCTATCAGCCGTTGATCGAGAGCATGATCGGCGTGCGTCAGGGCATTCTCGGCGAGCGCGCGGTGGAGCTCTCCACCGGGAAGGGGCAGTCATGAGCGATACCAGAGGGGAAGGCATGAGCGGTGTGGAGAGTGGCGTGAGGAGTGGCATCGCTCAGGACAAGGAAGCGGCAATGAGTGACGAGATGGATCAGAGCCAGCAGGGCCAAGCCCTCGATATTCCGACGCTGCCCCTGCTCGGTCAGCATCTGATCGAGGCGAGTGCCGGCACCGGCAAGACCTTCACCCTCGCCGCGCTCTACGTGCGGCTGGTGCTCGGCCCCTTGCCCGGGCAGGCGGCCAGCGTGAGCTATCCGCGTCCGCTGACGCCGCCGGAGATTCTGGTGGTGACCTTCACCGAAGCCGCCACCGCAGAGCTGCGTGACCGCATTCGCGCGCGCCTCAAGCAGGCGCGTGAGGCGCTGCTGGGGCGTGCCAGTCCTGATCCGATCCTGGCTGAATTGCTCGCGCCGCTGCTGACATCCTCACCTGCCGAGGACGCATCGCGCCTCAAGGCCGCGGCGGCGCGGCGCCTCGATCAGGCCGCGCGCCTGATGGATGACGCCGCCATCTTCACCATCCACGGCTTCTGTCAGCGCATGCTCAGTCGGCATGCCTTCGATGCCGGCGGACGCTTCGGCGCCGAGCTGCTGCAGGATGGTCAGTCGCTGCTGACACGTTGCGTCGAGGATTACTGGCGCTGCGAATTCTACCCGTTGGCTCGCGAGTGGCAGGCCTTGATCCGTGGCCGCTGGGCCGGCCCGGAAGCATTGGGAGAGGAGTTGCGCGGCCTGTTGCGTGACGGCACGCCACGCCCGCTGTACCGCGACGGCGAATGTCTTGAGGCCCCGGATGACCTGAGCGAGCTGCTCGGCAATGCCGAACAGTGGCGTCAGCAACAGGAGGCCGCCCGTCGCGCCGTCGAGGAAAGCTTCGATGAGCCGGCCATCCGCGCGGTGATGGGAGAGGCCTTCGCCAGCAAGGCGCTCAACGGCAACAGCTACAAGGAGGCCGAGCTGGAGCCTCGCCTGGCGGCGACGGCCGCCTGGCTGGCCAGCGGCGAGCACGATTTCGCCGCCGACATGCTCGACAGCAAGAAGCTGTGCTGGCTGAGTCAGGCCAAGCTCGAGAAGGGCACCAGGAAGAACTGCCAGACGCCGCGTCACCCCTTCTTCGCGGCGCTGGACCTGCTGGCCGAGGTACCGGCACCGGACGCCGTGCTGCTGGATCAGGTCGCCGTGCACGCGCGTGACAGTGTCGCCCGCGCCCTGATCTGCGAGAAGCGCCGTCTGGGACTCTGGGAATTCTCGGACCTGCTCAATGATCTCGACCACGCGCTGGACCCTTCGCTCAATGGCGAGGCCAGCCAGCGTCTGGCGCGGCAGATCCGTCAGGAACTGCCGGTGGCGATGATCGATGAATTCCAGGATACCGACCCGGTCCAGTACCGCATCTTCCGGCGCATCTATCCACAGACGGCGGGCGATGGCTCGCTCGATGAGCAGCACGTTGACGCTACTGACAGCGACGAGGCTGACGAGGCACCCAGCACGCTGTTGATGATCGGTGACCCCAAGCAGGCCATCTACGCCTTCCGCGGCGCCGATATCGACACCTATCTGGCGGCGCGCCAGGTCACCCCCTCGCGCTTCACCCTGCCGCGCAACTTCCGCTCCAGCGCCGCGATGGTGGCGGCGGTGAATGCGCTGTTCGCCCAGCATCCCGCACCCTTCGGCAGTGAGGACATTCCCTTCCAGCCGGTCGAGGCCCAGGGCACGCGCACCCGGCTGGTGCTGCGGCATCCGGATGGCCGCGAAGAGGCCGCCTGTGCACTGAATCTGTGGTGGGCCAACGGTGAGCGCCTGAGCGCCGATGCGCATCGCCGCGACATGAGTCGCGCCTGCCGCACCCAGATCCAGACACTGCTCGAGGGCCAACAACGCCTGGCGGCGGGCGAGCCGGGGCTGGTGTTCATGGACGAGGGAGATGCGCCGCCGCGTGGCGTGGCCGCCAGCGATATCGCGGTGCTGGTACGTAACGGGCGCGAGGCCGCAGCGGTGCGTGGGGCGCTTGCCGAAGGCGGTATCCGCAGCGTCTATTTGAGCGAGAAGAGCTCGGTGTTCGACACGCCGGAGGCCTTCGAGCTGCTGCAGCTGTTCGAGGCTGTCGCCCATCCGCGGGATGACCGTCGTCTGCGCGCCGCGCTGGCGACACGCCTGCTGGCGGATGACCTCTCGCTGGTCGAGCGGCTTGCGGTGGATGAGCTGGCCTGGGAGCGCGAGGTCGAGCGCTTCGATGGCTATCACCGTGACTGGCAGCGGCGCGGCGTGCTGCCGATGCTGCGCGGCGTGATGCGTGACTTCCGGGTCGGTGAGCGGCTGGCGGCCCGCGCCGGGGGGGAGCGTGCCCTGACCGACGTGCTGCACCTGGGGGAGCTGGCCCAGAATGCCGCCCAGCGGCTCGATGGCGAACAGGCGCTGCTGCGCTGGTGGCATCAGGCACTGGAATCCGGCCATGAAGCGCTGGACAGCGACAGCCTCAGTCAGCGACTGGAAAGTGATGAGGGGCTGGTGCGGGTCGTCACCATCCACAAGTCCAAGGGGCTTGAGTATCCCATCGTGCTGCTGCCGTTCATGGCCAGCTTCCGCGCCGCCGAGCCGGACAGGAATTTCGGCCTGCTGACCCTCAAGCAGCGCTGGCTGGCCACGGCTGAAGAGGGAAGCGATGACGAGGAAGACGATAACGAGGAAGTGCCTGCTCGGAGAGTCGATCAGGAGGATGACGCGCTGGATGATAGCATCCTGGTCAAGAAGCCCTCCAAGGAGGCCATCGCGGCGGCCGACCATGCACGTCTGATGGAAGACGTGCGTCTGCTCTACGTGGCGCTGACGCGTCCCAAGTTCGCCTGCTGGCTGGGGCTGGCGCCCATCGGCAAGGGCGGCTTCAGCAAGCAGCTCAGCCTGCCCGTCACCGCCATCGGTTATCTGCTCGGCATGAGTGACAACGAGGAGATCGAGGCCAGCGCCATCGAGGCTGCCTTGCGCCGCTGGTGTGAACAGCAGTCGGCCGGCCTGGCGCGCGTGTCCGGTCTGCCGGAGTTGCCCGGTCATGACTATCAGCCACCGGCGGAGCGCGATCAGCACTTCCACGGCGCGCGTCACTTCGCCGGCGGCATCGAGGATGACTGGTGGATCGCCTCCTACACCGCCTTGCTCACGGATGCCCGTCAGGTGACGGCGGCGCTGGAAGACACCGGCGATGCCGAGGATGACCGCGTGCCCGAAGACGCCACCGAGATCGCATTGGAAGAAGGCGAGCAGGGCCTGACGCGCCCGGACCGCGAGGTGGCAGGCCAGTCCGGCCCGCTGCTGGCTGGCGGCCTGCCGATGACGGTGGGCGAGATCCATCTGCATGATTTCCCGCGTGGGCCGCGTCCGGGGACCTTCCTGCACGGCCTGCTGGAGGCGGTGGATCTCGATCGTCTCGGTGCGGAGGACTATCGCGGCGAGCTTGAGCGGCTGGTGGGCTCGCGGCTGCATTTCGGTGGCTTCGATGCCAGCTGGCAGCCACGTCTCACCGACTGGCTGGAGCAGGCACTGACCCGTCCGCTGCAGGGCTTCGAGGGCGAGCCTATCCTGCTCAATCGACTCGAGGCCTGGCAGCCGGAGCTGGAATTCTGGCTGCCGGCCGTACACGCGCGCAGTCTGCCGCTGGACGCCGTAGTTACCGCGCTGGAGCCGTTGCCGCGCTCGCGGCCCAGGCTCGCGCCACGCCGCATGCACGGCATGCTCAAGGGCTTCATCGATCTGACCTTCCAGTCCGGCGGGCGCTGGTACGTGCTGGACTGGAAGTCCAACTATCTTGGCGAGCGCCCCGAGGACTACCTCGGTGAGTCGCTGGCCCGCGCGATGGTCGAGCACCGCTACGACCTGCAATACGTGCTCTACACCCTCGCGCTGCATCGCCTGCTCAAGGCGCGCCTCGGCGAGGACTACGATTACGAACGCTGCATGGGTGGCGTGCTGTATGTCTTCCTGCGCGGCCTGGATGCCGGCGGTGACTCACCCGCGCTTGCGGTGGATGAAGCCACGGGGACCCCCGGCCAGCCCTTTGAAGAGACAGCGACGCCCGGCGTGGCGACGCCCGGCGTGTTCCAGCGTCGGCCATCACAGGCGCTGATCGAGGCGCTGGATCTCTGGCTGGGCGGTGACAGTTCCGCATTGGATAGCCTGCTCCTCAACACCACCGACACCACGCCACTCACGCAAAGCGGCCAGCAGGGGGCCTTCGATGTCTGACGCCACGCCTTTGGAAACGCAGCAGCTCAGCGCTGCCCCTGACGCCCCGACTGCCGAGACCCTGCTCGCCACGCTTGGTCTGTGGGTGGAGCTGGGCTGGCTCAGGCGAGTCGATGCCCATCTGGTGCGCTTCATGGCGCGTCATGTGCCGGAGGCCCCGGCCAGCGTGCTGCTGGCGGCCGCGCTGGCCAGCCACCAGCTGGGGCGCGGGCATGTGTGCCTGTCGCTGTCGCGGGCGCTGGCCGAGCCACGCGCGACCCTGTCGCTGCCACCGCTGGAGCAGTCCGAGGCGCATCTTGCCGAGGTCAGCGTGGCCCTGCCGGAAGCCTTCCTGGCGGATCTCGATGCCGGCCGCTGGGCCGAGCAGCTGGCGGAATCGCGGCTGGTCAGCGTGCTGGCGCAGGCCGACTCCCCGGCGGGGCATCTGCCGCTGCGCCCGCTGGTGCTGGTGGGCGAGCGCCTCTATCTGCGCCGTTACTGGCAGGCCGAGCGTGAAGTCGCGGCAGGGCTGCGTGCGCGGATGGGGCCGAGCGAGGAGGGCGAGACGCGGGTCAGCGATGCGCTGGGCGAGCGTCTGCGCGAGCTGTTCGCCAGCAATCAGCCGGACTCCCACGGCGCGCCGGACTGGCAGAAGCTGGCCTGTGCCCTGGCGCTGCGTCAGCGCCTGACGGTGATCTCCGGCGGTCCCGGTACCGGCAAGACCACCACCGTCACGCGCCTCTTGGCACTGTTGCAGGCGCAGGCGCTTTCTGGTGGAGCTGGCGGTGTGGAGGTGGAGAGCGGTGTGGTAGGCAGTGTCGGGAGCGATGAGACAGGCCATCCGCATGAGCGGCGGGCGCTGGATATCCGACTGGTCGCCCCGACCGGCAAGGCGGCGGCGCGGCTGTCGGAGTCGATCCGTGGCGCGGTGGCGAAGCTCGAGGTGCCAGACGCGGTGCGCGCGGCCATCCCGCGTGAGGCAAGCACCGTGCACCGCCTGCTGGGCGCACGTCCGGATTCCCGCCACTTCCGCCATCACGCCGGCAATCCGCTGGCGCTGGACCTGCTGGTGGTGGATGAAGCCTCGATGGTCGATCTCGACCTGATGGCGGCGCTGCTCGGCGCGCTGCCCGCCCACGCCCGCCTGATTCTGCTCGGCGACAAGGACCAGCTGGCCTCGGTGGAAGCTGGCGCCGTGCTGGGCGATCTCTGCGAGCATGCGCTGCCGCCGCGTTACTCACCGGCAGTATGTGCAGACCTCGCCCGCCTGACCGGTGAAACGCTGGATGAGGCCATCGCCACGCCGGATGTCTCGGAGACGCAGGACACGGCAGACCGCGGCCGACTCGCCGATCACGTGGTGGTGCTGCAGAAGAGCTACCGCTTCTCCGCCGACAGCGGTATCGGTGCCCTGGCGCGTGCCTGCAATGCCGGAGACCGCCAGGCGCTGCGCGACGCCTGGAAGACAGGCTACAGCGATATCGCCTGGCTGAAGCTCAGCGGCCCGGAGGACCGCGATCTGGAGACGCTGGTGGTCAATGGCTATCGCCCGGCGCTGGAGGCCGTGCGTGAGCGGCGCCCGGCACGAGAGGTGATCGATCTGCTGCTCGAGTTTCAGCTGCTGTGCGCGCTGCGCCGTGGCCCCTATGGGGTCGATGGCCTCAACCAGCGTGTGGCGCGGGTGCTGATGCGCCGTGGCCTGATCGCCGAGGAACGCGGCTGGTACGCCGGGCGTCCGGTGATGGTGACGCGCAATGATCGCGCGCTGGGGCTCTACAACGGCGATGTCGGCATCACCCTGCCGGACCCCGCCGCAGGGGGGCGCCTGCGTGTGTTCTTCCCGGTCGAGGAGGAGGTGTCGTCAGACGCCGAGCGTGATGGGCAGGACACCGAGATCCAGCGTTTCCACCGTGGCGTGCGCGCGGTATTGCCGTCTCGCCTCGAGGCGGTGGAGACGGTCTTCGCGATGACGGTCCACAAGTCGCAGGGCTCCGAGTTCCGCCATGTGGTATTCGTGTTGCCTGAGGGAGCCAACCCGATTCTGACCCGCGAGCTGGTCTACACCGGCATCACGCGGGCCAAGTCGCGGGTCACGCTGGCGGGCACCCGCCGCGAGACGCTGGAAGGCGCCATTGAACGACGCGTGGTGAGAGCCAGCGGGCTGGTGCTCTAGACGGGACGCCGACGGATGATCGTCAGGTCAGGCCCCGCTGCGCTCGACAGGAGGAGGGGACATGACGGATGTCAGCAGTCGCGTGAAGGGAAGGCCGCTGCCACAGAGCGAGATGATTGCCGTACCGCTGGCCACGGCGGCCAGCCAGCTCAAGGACCCGCAGGCGGCGGTGGCCGAGCTGGCCCGAAAGCTTGATGACTCGCTCGGTGGCCGCCAGCGGCTCGGCGGGGTGCTGTTCTTCTGCTCGGCGGATTACCCCCTCCCGGCACTGGGTCAGGCGCTGGCCGATGCCTTCGGTGAGGTAGCGGTGAGTGGCTGCACCACCGCCGGCGAGATCACGCCCGAGGGCTATGCGCGCGGCTCCATCACCGCCATCGGCCTGGCGCGCAGCGACTTCGCGTTGGCGCAGGTGTTGATCGATGATCTGAGCGGCTTCGACCTTCCGCGTGCCCAGACGTTGAGTGATGAGCTGCTGGCGCGCTGTCGCGAGCAGGCCGTGGCGCCGGTGATGGGCAACAGCTTCGCGCTGACGCTGCTCGATGGCCTCTCGAGCAGTGAGGAGCAGGTACTGGCGACGCTGGATGCGGCGCTGGGCAGCATTCCCGCCTTCGGTGGCTCCGCCGGGGACGACAACCGGTTGGCGCATACCTATGTCTACGCCGATGGGGTCTTCCATGATCAGGCGGCGGTCGTGGTAGTGATCAATACGCGGCTGCCGTTCGAGGTCATCAGTACTCACCATCTTACGCCGCTGGCGGACAAGCTGGTGGTGACGGCGGTGGACCGCGATTCACGCCGCGTGCTGGAGCTGAATGCCGAGCCCGCCGCCGAGGAGTATGCGCGGCTGGCCGGTGTCGCGCCCGAGGCGCTGGAGGAGGCGGTCTTCGCGCGCTGCCCGCTGGCGGTGCGCATCGGTGAGGCGCATTACGTACGCTCCATCCAGCGCGTGAATGCCGATGCCAGCCTGAGCTTCTACTGCGCGGTGGAGACCGGCATCGTGCTCACTGCCATGCAGGCCACGCCGATTCTCGCGCAGCTCGAGCAGCGGCTGGCCGAGGTGGAGGCGCGCCTGGGGCCGCCCGCGCTGACCATCGGCTGTGACTGCTTCCTGCGGCGCATGGAGATCGAGGCGCTGGGGCTGGAGGCAGAGGCTTCGCGTCTGCTCAGGCATCACCGGGTGATCGGCTTCAATACCTACGGTGAGCAGCATCACGGCATGCACATCAACCAGACCTTCACCGGCGTGGTGATCGGCCAGCGCCGTCTCGCGGCCGATGGCACGGGAGGACAGGATGGCGCCTGATACGCCGCTGACAGATTCCCGAAAGGACGGCCTGAGCGCTGAACTCGCCGCCCTCAAGGCGCGCAATCGCCAGCTGGAGAAGATCAACGCCGCCCTGATCGAGCGGGTCGAATCCAGCAGCCCTTCACCGAGCGCGCCCTACGCCGCCTTCGAGCACGCCGTCCTGCTGGCGGATCAGGTGCGCGAGCGTACCGACACCCTGCACCGCACCCTCGATGAACTGGGGGCACTCAATCGACGCCTGACCGCCGCCAAGGCCGCCGCCGAGGCGGCCAATCACTCCAAGACCCGCTTTCTCGCCGCCATCAGCCATGATCTGCTGCAACCCCTGAATGCCGCGCGATTGTTCGCAAGCGCCCTGGAAGAGCAGCTGGCGAGGCTGGCACTTGATGACCCCACGCCGGGCGACGCTTCGCCGCGCGACGCTTCGCCGAGCGACGCTTCGCCGGGCGAGCTGGTGGCGCGGCTGGGGCGCTCGCTGGCCGATGTCGAGAGCCTGCTGGGCACCCTGGTGGACATCTCGCGGCTGGATGCCGGCGTGCTGACGGCCGATGTCGCCACCTTCCCGGTGCGTGAGCTGCTGGATGTGCTCGCCGAGGAATATCGTCAACTGGGCGCTGCCCGTGGGCTGGAGCTGCACTACGTGGCCAGCCACCTGAGCGTCGAGTCAGATCTGCAGCTACTGGCGCGCGTGATACGCAATTTCCTGAGCAATGCGCTGCGCCATGTCCCGGATGGCTCGACGCGAGGACGCGTGCTGCTGGGGTGTCGCCGGCGCGGTGACTGGCTGGAGATCACCGTGGCCGACAACGGCCCCGGCATCGCCGAGCATCAGCGCGAGGTGGTCTTCCAGGAATTCCGGCGTCTCGCACCGCGCCAGGACAACGAGCAGCGCGGCCTGGGGCTGGGACTGGCGATCGTCAAGCGCATCACCGGCCTGCTGGAGCACCCCCTGTCGTTGGCCAGCACGCCGGGGCGAGGTGCCGCCTTCGCGGTGCGCGTGCCGATTCGACAGCCTGCCAGTGTGGTGGGCCCGGCGGCTGACGCGCCTTCTCCCGGTCAGCCTTGCGCGTCACGGCTCGCGCAGCCGCTGCTCGATACCGTTATCTGGGTGGTCGAGGATGATCGGGAGGTATGTGCCGGCATGCAGTCATTGCTCGAGGGCTGGGGCGCGAGTGTCCACTGCGCCGATACCGCCGAGGTGCTGTTGCAGCAGGCGCTGGCCGCGCCGCAGGTCTTGATCGTCGACCATCAGCTGGGTGACGGGCAGCCCGATGGTCTGGCGCAGGCACAACGCCTGCGCAAGCGTTGGCCAGACTTGCCGGTGGTGGTGATCAGCGCGGACCACTCGGCGCCGCTCAAGGCCAGGGCACGCGCGCTTGGCTTCGGGTTCCTGCTCAAGCCGGTCAAGCCGCTGCGCCTGCGCCAGCTGTTGGTCAACCATCGCTGAGTTCCTGTCGCTGAGCTCTCGGCATTCGGAAACAAGGGAATCGGGGCATTGGGGCAATGTGCAGAATTGAAGGAGGCTATCAGGCATCGCGGTAAATTTTAATGAGAATTGATCGTATTTAGCATGTATCCTCGTGTCATGACATCCCGCACACCCTTTCTCTGTTCGCGGGCCATTGATCTGGCAGGTTTCCCCCCCATGCTGAATATCATGTCCGATAAATCCGTACGTCATGCCGCCAGCATGTCGCTGGGCAGTGAAGGTGAAGCCTCTGCTGCCGGCGGTGTGCGCACTGCATCCCCTCTGTCCCTTGCGGGACGCCTGCGTCGCGCGCTGCCGTTTCTCGGCCCGGCGATGATCGCCGCCGTCGCCTACATCGACCCCGGCAACTTCGCGACCAACATCGAGGCCGGCTCCCGCTATGGCTATACCCTGCTGTGGGTGG
The DNA here is from genome assembly GCF_057670765.1 of Cobetia sp. PS-4MA. Classification (NCBI taxonomy): domain Bacteria; kingdom Pseudomonadati; phylum Pseudomonadota; class Gammaproteobacteria; order Oceanospirillales; family Halomonadaceae; genus Cobetia; species Cobetia sp. PS-4MA. Next base: position 556,401 of record NZ_CM173107.1, read on the forward strand.
TGCTGTGGGCCAACCTGATGGCGATGTTGATCCAGACCCTGTCCGCCCGGCTGGGGCTGGCCACCGGCAAGAATCTGGCGGAAGTCATCCGTGAACGCTTCCCGCGCCCGGTGGTCTGGGCCTTCTGGGTGCAGGCGGAGATCGTGGCCATCGCCACCGATCTGGCCGAGTTTCTCGGCGCGGCGCTGGCCTTCAATCTGCTCTTCGGGCTCAGCATGCTGGAAGGGGCGCTGTTGACCGGTGCCATCACCTACGCGGTGCTGGTGATGCAGCGCTACGGCTTCCGCATGATGGAGATGATCATCGGGGCGATGATCCTGGCGGTGTCGGCGGGATTCCTGCTCGAGATCATCCTCAGTCGTCCGCCGGTGGAGCCGATCATCTACGGCCTGCTGACACCAGGTTTCCCGGATAGCCATGCCATCTTCCTAGCGGCCGGTATCCTGGGTGCCACCGTGATGCCCCACGTCATCTACCTGCATTCCGCGCTGTCCCAGAATCGCATCCGGGTGCGTGACAGCGGTCAGCGCCGTCGCGTGATGGGCTACTACCGTCTCGATGTGATCATCGGCATGGCGCTGGCGGGGCTGATCAACATGGCGATGCTGGTGCTGGCCGCCAAGGTCTTCCATGGCAATGGCGAGACCGGCGTGGCTTCCATCACCGAGAGCTACAAGCTGCTGTCGCCGCTGATGGGCCAGAATGCCGCGAGCCTGATCTTCGGCTTCACGCTGCTGCTGGCGGGGCTGTCCTCGTCCATCGTCGGCACCCTGTCCGGGCAGGTGGTGATGCAGGGCTTCGTCAACTTCCGCATTCCGCTGTGGCTGCGCCGGGTGATCACCATGGCACCGGCCATCGCCATCATCCTGATGGGGCTGCCGGAGCAGCAGGTGCTGGTCGCAAGCCAGGTGGTACTCAGCTTCGGGATTCCCTTCGCGCTGGTGCCGCTGCTGATGTTCACCGCCAATCGCCGCCTGATGGGGGACCTGGTCAATCGTCACTGGGTGACGGCCATCGGCATGCTGGTCGCCTTGATCATCATCCTGCTCAATGGCTATGTGCTGGTCGGGGAGCTGATGTAGGGCGAGTCACTCTGTCCCGACACCTGATGGGCAACGCCCCGGTTCGCGCCTCATTCGTGAGCGTTGGACCGGGGCGTTTCGCGTCGTGGGGCGGCAGAGGTCTCACTCGGGCCTGACACGGCAGGCAGGGCGTGGCTGGCCAGCAGGATCGCCTGTACCCGGCTGGCGACCCCCAGCTTGTGCAGGATGGCGGAGACATGCGACTTGATGGTGGTCTCCGCCACGCCCAGCTGCCAGGCGATCATCTTGTTGGACTCGCCCAGCACCATGCGCTCCAGCACGCCGCGCTGCTTGGTGGTGAGGGTCTGCCAGCGCCGCGCGAATTCAGCATCGCTGAGGCTCGGCGCCAGTTGGGGCGCTGGCGGTGGCACTGGTGCCGATGATGCTGGTGCCGATGATGCAGATGATGCTGAGAGCGGCGCTGGACGCGGCGCAGCGCGCATCAACTGGGCAGGCACGTAGACCTCCCCGGCCAGCATGCGTGCGAGGGCATCGCGCAGGGTCTGCGCCGAACTCGACTTGGACAGATACCCCACCGCACCGAGCGCCAATGCCTCGAGTACCGTCTCGCGCGCCTCGTGGGCGGAGAGAATCGCCACCGGCAGCCAGTCTGCCTCCTCGCGCAGGCGCGCCAGGCCTTCCAGGCCGTGGCTGTCGGGCAGGTCGAGATCCAGCAGCAGCAGGTCGAGGCTGTCAGCATGATGAGCGATCACGCTGAGCGCTTCCTCGAGACTGGCGGCCTGCAGCAGCTCGTATTCTGGCGTAGAGCCGTCAGCGACGGCCAGATTCAGGGTACGGCTGATGGCATCACGGAACAGCGGATGGTCATCCGCGATCAGCAGACGGTACATGAAGGCTCCTGGCCGGTCGTTGGCGGGCGATGTTCTGGTCATGACGTTCCAGGCCATGGCTTTCCTGATCATGACCTTGCTGACAATAGCTACCCTGAGCATAACGTCATGGCGTGGTGTCGTGCCTTGCGGCCTTCGCGGTATGGCCTGTCTTTCCTTTCCTCATCTGTCTGCCTTTCCCATCTTTCTTGCCTGCCGGGTCTCTCCCTTTTCTCCTCCCAAGGGATGAGACGGTTTCCGCCCATGGGCGCATGTCGCGGATGCCACAAGTGAACAAGACTGTGAGGGTCGCCTGATCAAGCAGTTCTTGATGCAGTCATTGATGCAGTCGTTGACGGTCAGGCGAGGGACAGGAGCGCCATCTCCTGTCCACGTGACTTACAACAACAGGTCGTCGATCACGAGCGCCACTCGTGAATCCGACCCACAGGAGTTCGCCATGATCTACGCCTCCCCGGGCAGCGCCGACGCGCTGGTCACGTTCAAGGACACCTACGGCAATTACATCGGCGGGCGTTTCGTCGAGCCGGTCAAGGGGGAATATTTCGACAATGTCAGTCCGGTGACGGGTGAGGTGTTCTGCCGTATCCCGCGCTCGAGTGCGGAAGACATCGATCTCGCGCTGGACGCCGCCCACAAGGCAGCCCCCGCCTGGGGCAAGACCTCGGTGCAGGAGCGCTCCAACATCCTGCTCAGGATCGCGGATCGCATCGAGCAGAATCTCGAGATGCTGGCGGTCGCCGAGACCTGGGACAACGGCAAGGCGGTGCGCGAGACGCTGAACGCCGATATCCCGCTGGCGGCGGATCACTTCCGCTACTTCGCCGGTTGCCTGCGCTCCCAGGAAGGCACCGCGGCGGACATCGATGCCAATACCGTCTCCTATCACTTCCACGAGCCGCTGGGGGTGGTGGGACAGATCATCCCGTGGAACTTCCCGATCCTGATGGCGGCCTGGAAGCTCGGCCCGGCGCTGGCGGCGGGCAACTGCGTGGTGCTCAAGCCGGCGGAACAGACCCCGGCCTCGATCCTGGTGCTGGCGGAACTGATCAATGACCTGCTGCCGGCAGGGGTGCTCAACATCGTCAACGGCTATGGCGCCGAGGCCGGGCAGGCACTGGCGACCAGCAAGCGCATCGCCAAGATCGCCTTCACCGGTTCCACCCCCGTGGGCTCGCACATCCTCAAGTGCGCCGCGGAGACCATCATTCCCTCCACGGTGGAGCTGGGCGGCAAGTCCCCCAACATCTACTTCGCCGACATCATGAATGCCGAGCCCGAGTTCATCGACAAGGCTGCCGAAGGGCTGGTGCTGGCGTTCTTCAATCAGGGCGAGGTGTGCACCTGCCCGTCACGCGCTCTGATCCAGGAAAGCATCTACGACGACTTCATGGCCCGTGTGATGGAGCGCGTGAAGACCATCAAGCGCGGCAATCCGCTGGATACCGACGTGCAGGTCGGCGCCCAGGCCTCCCGCGAGCAGTTCGACAAGATCATGTCCTACATGGATATCGCCCGTGAGGAGGGTGCCGAGGTGCTCACCGGCGGCAGCAGCGAGCAGCTGGAGAACGAGCTGGCCAACGGCTATTACATCCAGCCGACCCTGCTGAAGGGCCACAACGCGATGCGTGTCTTCCAGGAGGAGATCTTCGGGCCGGTGGTGGCCGTCACCACCTTCCGTGACGAGGCTGAGGCGCTGGCCATCGCCAATGACACCGAATTCGGTCTCGGCGCCGGTGTCTGGAGTCGCGACATGAACGTCGCCTTCCGCATGGGGCGCGGTATCCAGGCCGGTCGCGTGTGGACCAACTGCTATCACCAGTATCCCGCCCATGCCGCCTTCGGTGGCTACAAGAAATCCGGTGTCGGTCGCGAGACCCACAAGATGGCACTGGAACACTACCAGCAGACCAAGAACCTGCTGGTCAGCTACGACATCAATCCACTCGGCTTCTTCTAGGCCTGACCGTCAGCGCCACCAAGGCTAGTGGCGCTGAATCCACCTCCCGCGATGCCTCCTCGAGGAATTCCTCTCGATGCCCGCGCCAGATCCGACTTGCTTGATCTGGCGCAGGGCAGGGAGCACCGCGTCTGGTTTCAATGAAGAGGCAGGTCCGGGGCGTGCGCGAACACTGGCCCTCGCTCACGACCGGACGGGATCGCACTCTCCGCCTGATCTCTGGCTCGCCTTTCCAAGGTTCGTCTTTCGACAATGAATGAGGAGTCCATCATGGATAACAGCATGAAAGCCGCCGTGGTACGTGAATTCGGTGCACCGCTGGTGATCGAGGAAGTCGCGGTACCGCGACCGGGGCGTGGCGAGATTCTGGTCGAGGTCGCCGCCTCCGGGGTCTGTCATACCGACCTGCACGCCGCGCATGGCGACTGGCCGGTGAAGCCCAACCCACCGTTCATCCCGGGACATGAGGGAGTGGGGACCATCGCGGCGGTGGGCGAGGGTGTGACCCACGTCAAGGAAGGCGACCGGGTCGGGGTGCCCTGGCTCTACTCGGCCTGTGGCCATTGCGAGCACTGTCTGGGCGGTTGGGAGACGCTGTGCGAGAGCCAGCAGAACACCGGCTATTCGGTGAATGGCGGCTTTGCCCAGTACACGCTGGCGGATGCCGGCTACGTGGGGCGTCTGCCGGACAGCGTGGGCTTCGTGGAGATCGCGCCGGTACTGTGTGCCGGGGTCACGGTCTACAAGGGGCTCAAGATGACCGACACTCGTCCCGGTCAGTGGGTGGTGATCTCGGGGATCGGCGGGTTGGGTCACATGGCGGTGCAGTACGCCCGCGCCATGGGCCTGAACGTGGCGGCGGTAGATGTCGATGATGCCAAGCTGGATCTGGCCCGCCGTCTGGGGGCCACCGTGACCGTCAATGCCATGAAGGAAGATCCGGCAGCCGTCATCAAGCGCGAGATCGGCGGCGCGCACGGCGCACTGGTGACGGCGGTGTCGCCCAAGGCCTTCGATCAGGCCCAGAACATGCTGCGCCGTGGCGGTACCCTGGTGCTCAACGGCCTGCCGCCGGGTGACTTCCCGCTGCCGATCTTCTCCACGGTGCTCAACGGCATCACGGTGCGTGGCTCCATCGTCGGCACGCGTCAGGACCTGCAGGAGGCGCTGGACTTCGCCGCGGAAGGCAAGGTCGCGGCCACCGTTCAGACCGGCAGGCTCGAGGACATCAATGACATCTTCGGGCGCATGATCGACGGCAAGATCGAGGGGCGCATCGTGCTCGACATGAAGTCTTGAGGCGTTCACTGTCCTGAACTTGAACTCTCTCCATCGACGACAGGTCTGCTGGATTCGGCAGGATTCGGCAGGTGGCAGGAGACCAGACACGACAACGCCAGCCCTCGGGCTGGCGTTGTCGTGTCTGGCATGGCCGTGTGCGTCAACTCTCACGCGGTCACTTCAAGGAGCTCTCCATGACGAGTTCGGGCTTCTGCTCATACCGTGCCGAATTTCTCGTTCTCGCCCATGTCCGGGGTGTGGTCCTTGTCGAGGTTGGCGCGCGCAATCTCATAGAGTTGATACGCCTTGCTCTCCTTGGCCTTCCAGTGCTCACCGGATTGCACCTTGACCTCCAGCAGAGTGACATCGGGGTCATCCTTGCCTTCCGGGAACCAGGCGGCCACGAACGGATTCCAGAACTTGTCGATCAGGCCCTGATCGCGGTGCAGATTGGCATGACCGCTCAGCGACACATAGACGCCATCATCCTGATCGGAAAAGCTCAGGCAGACCTCGCTGTCCTTCTTTGCTTCAAACACCTTCTCGGCACTGGCTCGCGTGAAGAACCACAGGGTGCCGTCGTAGTCATCCTGCACCAGATGCATCGGGCGGGCATGTGGCATGCCGTCACCCTGCGTCACCAACATGCCGACCTTCACATCCTTGATCAGCTTCCAGATCTTCTGCTTGTGCTCCGGGCTCGACATCGTGTGTCACTCCTTTGCCTCATGCGAATGAAAATCCGGCTGGCTAGCCGTTGAACAAGACCTTGGAGCGACACCCCATAACTTCAAGGGATGATGGTGAAGCTTTCACTTGATGAGTCAGCACTTTATGAATAAAAGCTTGATAAATCAGAGCTTGATGAATCAGAGCTTGATCAATCGGGGCTTGATTCAGGCGCCCGGGCGGCTCACTGCGCTGCCGGTGCCTGCCAGGCCTCGCTGCCCCATAGCGGCACGCTGCTCAGCGCATGCTTGAAGCTGCCGCTGGTTTCCTTGGTGCTGTAGGCGATGTAGAGCAGGCTCTGTGAGTCACGGTCCAGAATACGCCGGATCTTGAGGCTCTTGAGCAGCACGCTCTTGGACTTGCGATAGACCTCCTCGCCACTCTTGGAGGTGTCGATGTCGGCGAGCATCGCCGGGGTGATCGGGCCGGTCTGGCGGCAGGCGATGCTCATGTCGGAGGGGTCGGAGAAATCGAGATTCGCCTCGATGTTGCTCAGGTGACAGGTCACGCCCGGCACCTTGGGGTCGATCAGGCTCTCGATCTTGATGTCCTTGGTGGTGAACAGGCCCAGCGAGACATCCCCGACCTCATTGTCGTCACAGCCGACCAGCAGCAGGCCAGAGGCGATCACGCCCAGCAGGGCGGCACGAGGGGATAGGCGGCGCAGTCGAGTCATGGGGTCATCCTTGAGTCAGTGGGTAAGGCGAAGTCGGCAAGGCGATGATAGCGTGTCGGGCGACGTCCGAGCCTCACTCATCGCCGAAGACGTGCAGATTCAGCGGGTGGGAGCTGCCCAGCCACATCACGCCCTGGGTGTGATCGAAGAGATCATCACCGGTGCCGGCATGCACGAAGATGTCCAGCGTGCCGCGATTGAGCGCCAGCCACGGGATGATGCGCCCGAAGTCTTCGGGAGCGAAGGACAGCTGACAGCTCCACAGCGGGTGCGGGCCTACCGGTTGCTCATGGAAGCGACCGACGCGCAGCGGGAAGTGCTGCTCGGCCTGGGCCGCCAGCTCGTGAGCGGCGGCCAGACTCTGCTCATCGGTGTAGTAGAGATGTGCGTGGTAGTAGTGGATCTGCGGTGTCATGGCGTTGCCCCGGTCATTCTCGAATGTCTGTCTGAAAGCGTGGCCCAGAAGGTCATGCTGGCTGGCGGCAGAGGTCGCCAGGCGTGATGGCGCGCGGACATCAGCCCCAGGCCTTGTAGATCAGCTGTACGCCGACCAGTGCCATCGCGAGGATGATCAGGCGGAAGAACAGCCTCTCGTTGACGCGGGATTGCAGCCACAGGCCGCTCCTGACACCTGCCCAGGCCACCGGCACCAGCAGCAGCGAGGTGGACAGACTGGTGAGGTTGACCTCGCCCAGCGCCACGTAGGGGCCCAGCTTCATCAGATTCATGCCTGCGAAGATGATCACCGTGGTGGCGATGAAGGTCTCCTTGGGATGCTGACGCGGAATCATGTACAGGTTGTAGGGCGGGGCGCCGGCGTGGGCGAAGAAACTGGTGAAGCCGGCCGTGGCACCGGCAGGAATGGCCAGCCAGCGCGGCAGCGGATTCCTCGCGGTGGGCTTGAACAGCATGTAGGCGGCGAACAGCAGCGAGATGACGCCCAGCAAGCCACGAATCATGTTCTCGTTCAGCTCATCGAACAGCACCACGCCCACCGCGATGCCGATGGCGGCGCTGGGCAGGATGATGCGCACCTCCGACCACAGCTGCTTGCCCCACCAGGCGCGAGCGCTGAGAAAGTCCATCACGATCAACAGCGGCAGCAGGATGCCGGCCGCTTCCAGCGGACCGATGGCGAGCGCCATCAGCGGCACGGAAAGCGAGCCGAACCCGCCGGCGAAGCCGCCCTTGGAGATGCCGGTCAGGTAGGTCGAGAAGACGATCACGCTCCAGGCCAGGGCGGAGTAATCGGGCAGGGTCAGCAGAGAGTCGAGAAGATCGGTCACGGGCAGCTCTTGTCAGTGGCAGTCAGGACGAGGCCGAGGCGTGTCATTCTCGCCATGTCGCTCCCGTCATATCGTGCTCGCCATGTCGTGGTCAGGTGTCGTCACGCCGTCGGCGTCATGCCATTGTTGAACAATTCCGTCCGGTCTTCATCCCGACACGCTGCAATGAAGTCTTTCCCTTGACGCACCAATGCGCTAAAAGGCGCATGTCGCACAGTGTTTTCTTTCGAGACACTGGGCGAGCAGCCTGATCTGGCAGGAGCTGTCACGACGCCTGTCGCTCGTTGGTCGAACAATCTCTGAGGTGGCGATGTCACGCGCTCCATTTGAAATCAGCGGTACCCGCATCGCGCCGGGAACGCGGGCCCAGGTCGATGTGCCTGTCGCCAAGCTCTACACCCACGCGCCGTTGCATATCCCCGTCGAGGTGGTGCATGGCCGTCAGCCCGGCCCGGTGCTGCTGGTGTGTGGTGCCATCCATGGCGACGAGATCAACGGTGTCGAGATCGTGCGTCGCCTGCTCAAGAGTTCCAGCCTCGCGCGGCTGCGCGGCACCTTGATCGCGGTGCCCATCGTCAACGTCTTCGGCTTCGTGCAGCACACGCGCTACCTGCCGGACCGCCGTGACCTCAACCGCTGCTTCCCGGGCAGCGAGAGCGGTTCGCTGGGCTCGCGGGTGGCGGCGCTGTTCCGTGAGCAGATCGCCGATCAGGCCACCCACATCATCGACCTGCACACCGGCGCGATCCACCGCACCAACCTGCCGCAGATTCGCGCCACCATGAGCGGCAGCGACGCCACGCGCCAGATGGCGGATGCCTTCGGTGCACCGGTACTGCTGAACGCCGAGCTGCGTGAAGGCAGCCTGCGCGCCTATGCCAGTGGCCGTGGCGTGCCGGTCATCACCTATGAGGCCGGCGAGGCGCTGCGCTTCGATGAGTGGGCGATTCGTCCGGGTGTCAGCGGCGTGAAGCGCGTGATGCGCTCCATCGGCATGCTGGCCAAGGACCGCGACCGCAAGCCCAGCTCCCGCGCGGTGGAGATGTCCAACGGCTCCAGCTGGGCGCGCGCCTCCATCGATGGCATCGTCCAGAGCCGCGTGGGTCTGGGCGACCGCGTCGAGAAGCATCAGGTGCTGGGCATCGTCGCCGACCCCTTCGGCAACAGCGAAAGCGAGGTGCTGTCGCCCGCGGATGGCATCATCATCGGCATGGCCAATCTGCCGCTGGCCAACGAGGGCGAGGCGCTGTATCACGTGGCGCGCTTCCATGCGATCGACGATGCCGAGAGCGCCGTCGACAACTTCCAGCAGCTGTTCGTGCCGGACTCCATCTAGGCGGTTTGTTTCACTTCAGGCCACTTAATGGCCCTGTTGCTGGCAGTGACAACGCAAACGCCCCGCTCAATGAGCGGGGCGTTTGCGTTGTTGCAGCAGCCTGTCGTGTCGTCGTCGGCAGTGAAGATGACGACGACTGCGAGATCAGCCGTGGCTGGTCTGGGTCTCGAGCGGGCCGTCATGACGCGCTTCCGCGCCGTGCATCCAGTCGACCAGCTTGCCGGCGAACACCAGCAACAGCAGGCCGCCGAGCACGCCCGTGATGGCGATGCCACCGAACACGCTCATGGCGCCAGCTTCGCCGACCAGCGAGCCGATCATCCCGGCCAGGTAGTTGGCCAGTGCCACGAAGGCGAACCAGGCGCCCATCATCAGCGCGCCCATGCGAACCGGCGACAGCTTGGTGACCATCGACAGGCCCACCGGCGACAGGCACAGCTCGCCCAGGGTGTGGAAGAAGAAGGCACCGACCAGCCACATCATCGAGGCGCTGCCCGCGGCTTTCTGTTCCAGCACCGCGCCGATCATGCACACGAAGCCGATGCCGAGGGCGATCAGGCCGAAGGCGAACTTGACCGGCGAGCTGGGCTCGCGATCATTCATGCGTGTCCACAGTCCCGCCAGCAGTGGCGAGAGCAGGATGATGAACAGCGGGTTGAGCGACTGGAACCAGGCCGCCGGGACTTCAAAGCCCATCAGCATGCGGTCGGTGTAGTCCTGCGCGTACAGTGCCATCAGGCCGCCGCCCTGCTCGAAACCGGCCCAGAACAGGATGGTGAACAGACCCAGCACCAGGATGACCTTGATGCGATCGCGCTCCTCGCGGCTCAGCGGTGTCCTGGTGGTGCTCCTCTTGCTCAGGCGTGCCTCGCGTCTGGCGCTGGGCTCCACGCCGAGCTCGCCCAGATGGCGAGGCGCGAAGATCAGCTGGATGGCGACCGCCAGCAGCATGCCGATACCCGCCACCAGGAAGCCGGCGTTCCAGCCATAGCCTTCCGCCATGGAGCCCGCGACGATACCCGACAGCAGCGCACCGAGGTTGATGCCCATGTAGAAGATGGTGAAGGCACCATCACGACGGTGATCGCCCTGTGGATAGAGATCGCCGACCATCGTCGAGATGTTGGGCTTGAACAGGCCGTTGCCGACGATCAGCAGGCCGAGACCGACGTACAGCAGCATCTCGGCATCCAGACCACTCATGTCCGGTGGCACGGCCAGCACGAACTGGCCGGCCGCCATGATCAGACCCCCGATCAGAATCGCGCGGCGTGCGCCCAGCCAGTTGTCCGCCAGTGCGCCGCCGAACATCGGCGTGATGTATACCAGCCCCGTGAAGATGCCATACAGCTGCAGGGCATCGCCCTGATTCCAGCCCAGCCCGCCGCTGGTGACGGCATCGGTGAGATAGAGCACCAGCAGGGCGCGCATGGCGTAGTAGGAGAAGCGTTCCCACAGTTCCGTGGAGAACAGCAGATAGAGTCCGGCCGGGTGCCCGAACAGCTCACGGCTGTTGGCTCCGGAGGGGGAGGATGTGGACATGGAACCTCGAAGGATGTGTCAGCATGAGCAGCGCAGTCCGTGATGGGGGACTGCATGGACCGGTCCACAGGTCTGTGGGGGAAGCCGGTGACGGAGCCGTTGTATGGCCGTCAACACGTCAGCACGACGTGACGATGACGTGACCTGTTGTTGTCCGCATGGTCAGTCATTCTGCGCGAGACGCCCTTGTCAGACAATCAAACGAAAGTCATGTATGTCATTGGTATTAAAGGAGTTATCAGCTTATACAGCGACGCAGGGTTGCGTGTTTCGGCATCTGTGAATGTTCTGTCATCGCGCCTTTCGCGATAGGGGCTGCCGGTCGCTGGCTCGACGGCTCGACGGATCGACGGATCGACGGATCGACGGATCGACGGATCGTTTGGGACGTAGAGAACATGGGAATGCCAGAACGACGACACCCGGCACATGGGCCGGGTGTCAGTGGACGGTCTTCTGGAAATGCTGCGTTCCTGAGGAAAGGGGCAGAGGCTGCCGGATCAGGCCTGTTCGACCTGTGTCTCGGGCCGGTGCTCCGGCACGCGCGCCATGGCGTCATCGATCACCTCGATGCCCGCGCCCGGCTTGTGGGCGTTCTCGGAGACATGGCGGCGGAACTGGCGGCCGCCCGGCTGTCCCTGGAACAGCCCCAGCAGATGGCGGCTGATGTGATTGAGGCGCACGCCCTCGGCGAGACGCTTCTCGATGTAGGGGCGGAAGGCACGCAGCGCATCGTGGCGGCTGGTGTGCGGATTCTCAGCCTCGCCGTACAGCTCGCTGTCCACCGTCGCCAGCAACCAGGGGTTGTGGTACGCCTCACGGCCGACCATCACGCTGTCGACATGCTCCAGCTGCGCGTGCAGCTCATCCATCTGCTTGAGGCCGCCGTTGATGCCGATATGCAAGGACGGGTGCGCCTGCTTGAGACGGTGCACGCGGCCGTAGTTCAGCGGCGGCACATCGCGGTTCTCCTTCGGCGACAGGCCCTGCAGCCACGCCTTGCGCGCATGCACGCTGAAGGTCTCGCAGCCGGCGTCGGCCACGGTGGTGATGAAGCGCTCGAGATCGGCGTCCTCATCCTGATCATCGATCCCGATGCGGCACTTCACCGTCACCGGAATCTTCACCTGCGCCTGCATCGCCGCCACGCATTTGGCCACCAGCTCCGGATGGCCCATCAGGCAGGCACCGATCATGTTGTTCTGCACGCGATCGCTCGGGCAGCCGACATTCAGGTTCACCTCGTCATAGCCCCAGCTCTCGGCGATCGCCGCACACTCGGCCAGCGCCTGCGGGTCACTGCCGCCCAGCTGCAACGCCAGCGGATGTTCCGTCTCGTCGTGGCCGAGGAAGCGCTCGCGGTCCGGATTGAACAGCAATGCCCCGGTGGTCACCATCTCCGTGTACAGCAGCGTACGACGGCTCAACACGCGCGCGAAGGCGCGGTAGTCACGGGTCGTCCATTCCATCATCGGCGCAACGGAAAAGGTGCGGTCAATCGGTGTCATCGGCATGGCAGTCATATCGGCTGGTGTGGGAGCAGAGCTAATGGTAACGGAGGGGCATCCATTCTAGCAGTTTACAGGCTATGATGCTGCATATGATCTCATGTTATTCGTTACCTTGTGTGAGTTATAATTTTTATAAGTAATTATGTTTGGTAGTGTATTCTCAATATAAGGATGTATTGAATGAGTACTGGATACAGAGAGAGTACTTTGGACAAGTCACTGAGGAAATGGTTCTGCGGTGATTTAACGCGAGGCCTTTTAAGATCAATAGAGTTACGAAAAGGTAGTTTAAGAGGCCTTACTAGATTTCTAATGCCTATTGATTATCCGATATTGGCAATAGCTGGTAGAAATGGAGCAGGAAAGTCAACAATGTTGGCTTTGGCTTGCTGTGCATTTCATAATAGTAATAAAAATGCATTTAGATTGAAAATGCGTAGAACAACTTACTATACATTTTCAGACTTTTTTGTTCAGCATACTGAAGAGCTGCCGCCTGAAGGCATTGAAATTTATTATAAAATTGCACATAACAGATGGAAGAAGACCGACGCCTTTCCTCAAGGTGAAGGGTTGGGTTATCAAAAACGCTGGAAGAGTAAAGGCGGCAAGTGGAATAACTATGCAGCTAGAGTAAATTCAAATGTGGTTTTTTTAGGTATCGATAGAATCGTCCCTCATAGTGAAAGGAGTCAATCTAGATCTTATTCTAAATCTTTTTTAGATGCTGACCCACACGGATGGGAGGACGATGTATCTAGTGCAGTAGGTCGTATTGTTGGAAAGACTTATGATAGTTTAAGGTACTTGGAGCATTCTAAATATAGCTTGCCTATTGTTCAGTGTGGAGATATAAAATATTCTGGACTAAATATGGGGGCAGGTGAAAATGCTTTATTTGAAATATTCCGAGTTTTGTACTCATGCCAAGAAGGCGCGTTAGTGGTTGTGGATGAAATTGAACTTGGTCTCCATATAGATGCTCAAAGAAAGTTGATGAATGAATTGAAAAAGATTTGCTCTAAAAGAAAGGTTCAGGTCATATGCACTACCCACTCTAAAGAGATATTTTCAAGTATACCTGCAGATGCTAGAAAGTTTGTCGAGCTAAACAATGGAGTTACGTCTATTATCGACGGCTTATCTCCAGATTATGCTATGTCAAAAATGGGGGCGAGAGAATTAAAGGAAATGGATGTATTGGTAGAGGATGGAGTAGCTCAGGAAATTTTGTCTTTGGCGCTTCCTACTAGTATTAGACAAAGGGTTAATATCGTTGTCATAGGATCGGCCACTGCACTTAGCAGTCAATTGTCAAGTGCTTTTCTAAGAAATAAAAATAGCTCTTTAATGGTCGTGTACGATGGTGATCAACGTAAGTTAGAGTCTGATAATTTAAAGTACGCGCGAAAAATAGTAGAGAATGCTAGTCCAGAATTTGATGATTGGATGAAAAAAAGAATTTCTTACCTACCAGGAGAAACTTGGCCAGAGGTCTGGCTTTTAGAAGCTAATAAGCCTTTTTTGAATAGTCTTTCTGAAGATCTTGAAGTTGATGAGTTGCAGCTTTTTGAATATATTGAATACGGTTTGCAAGCTGGCAAGCATAATGAGTTTAATGAATTGTCTAAAAACTTAGGGCTCAGTGTTTCTCAATGTATTCAAGCATTTGTTACAAATTTAAAAAAGAGAGATGGTGATGTGTTTAACGAAGTGGCTGCAGTTATAGAGGAGTCTCTAGGTTAAGAGAGATAGCGATTGCCATCTCTCTTTTATTTGGTGTCCGGTACGTGATCAATGTAGTTTCAGCGCCTCGATATCCTGGGCGATGTCTTCGGCGAGCTGGCGGACGGCGTCGCTTTCGCCTTCACGCTGGGCGTAGGCGCGCAGGCCCATGACTTCGGCCTGGAGGCGGCGACCGAGGCGTTCTGGCTGGTGAGCGGGGCGCTCGGGGTCGAGGAGTTCACCGGCGTCGCGGGCGTCCGCGAAGGCCTGGCGGAAGCGGGCTTCCATGCCGGCGAGCAGTGTCTCGACCTTGTCGCGGGCGGCCTGTTCGCGCTCACCGAGTTCCAGCAGGCTCTTGGCCAGCATGCAGGCGCGTGACGGGACTTCGCTGTCACGCAGTCCGCCGAGCTTGCGGATGTAGGCGGCGAGGGCGGTCAAGGGCGAGTCGTGGCTGGCCATCAGACTTTCCATCTCGCGCAGGCTGCGCGCGGAGTAGCACTCCAGCGCTTCCTGGAAGAGGCCATCCTTGCTGCCGAAGGTGGCGTAGATGCTGCCGGGACGCATGTCGAGCGCGCGCTCGATGTCCTTCAGCGAAGTGGCATGAAAGCCCTTCTGCCAGAAGAGATTCAGCGCCCGGTCGAGGGAGTCCTGGCGGTTGTGCAAGGTCGCGCGTGGCATGGCTGTCCTGACGATGGGGCTCGCGAGTGACGCCTGACTCCACACAGTGTGGAGGGGAGGCTGATCCCGAGGAGCAAGGTATTGAGTGAGTACTCAATTTTAACTTGAATGATCGCTCAAATCCAGCTAGTGTGTCCCACGACAACGTAGTGAAGCGCATGAGCAGGTCTTTTTTTGAGCAATTGCTCATCATCATGGGTAGCGACGACGTTCACGACGCCTCCCCAGCCCTGCCATTGCGCTCATCTCGTCCATCATATTGAAGGAGTCATCATGACCGATTTCACGCTGCACACTGCCGATACCGCCCCGCAGGACAGCAAGCCGCTGCTCGACAAGTCCGTCAAGGCCTTCGGCATGGTGCCGGGTCTGCACGCCGTGATGGCAGAGGCGCCGGGCCTGCTGGAAGGCTATCAGGTACTGCACCAGCTGTTCCTCGACAGCAGCTTCAATGATGAAGAGACCACCGTGGTGTGGCAGACCATCAATGTCGAGCACAACTGTCACTATTGCGTGCCGGCACACACCGGTATCGCCAAGGCGATGAAGGTGGATGACGCCATCACCGAGGCGCTGCGCAACGAGACGCCGCTGCCGACCGAGCGCCTGGAAGCCCTGCGCACCTTCACGCTGGCCGTGGTGCGTGAGCGTGGTTTCGTCGATGACGCTACCGTGCAGACCTTCCTCGATGCCGGCTACACCAAGCGCAACGTGCTGGAAGTGGTTCTTGGCCTGTCCCAGAAGGTGATGAGCAACTACACCAATCACCTGGCCGAGACGCCGATCGACGAGCCGTTCAAGAAGTTTGAATGGCACAAGCAAGGCTGAAGCCGCAGAACGGATGATGCATGACCTGCGAGAGGGGTGAAGCGCGCCGTCACTCAATCTTAATGAAAATATTTCTCATTAGTGTTGACGGACGCGTGCTCGCGACCTAATCTGGGGCCATCGCTTCCCCGCCATGGGCAGCGGTGCCCCGGTCAGTGGAGTCAGGCCCCTTTCCGGGAGGCTTCTCATCAGACGTTTTACGGTCCTTGCCAGCGGCTCCCCTCACGGGTGAGCCGCTTTTTTCATGCGCAAAAAAAGACGCCTCCTTCGCTTGCACGAGGGAGGCGTCCGGAAGCGCTTCTCGAGTCATTCGCTTTCCCTCTGCCAATGACAGGGAGGAAGGCTTGCGAGTCGAGCGGTGCTTCGTGCCCGCCAGAGTGTGGATGTCAGGTCCGAGGCGGGCGTCTCATCAGGCCAGTCACGACCTTGATATTCTGGCGGCATGATACGTCAGCTCATCGATGGAGGCCAGCCGTGATGGTGAGATAAACGCTGTCTCAATGGTTAATGAAAATAATTCTCATTGGTATTGACGGACGATCTGTCAGGGCATAATCTTGGGTCATCGCTTCCCGCCATGGAACGCGATGGCCAGAACAGCGGAGTCAGGCCCCTGTTCAGGTTTCTCCTCATCAAGCTAGTCACGGTCTTCGGGCGACTCTTCGAGTCGCCCTTTTTCTTGGCGGTGTCACGGCTGTCAGCGTCTGTCGCGCCTTTCTCCTGCCTCTGTCAGGCCCCGCACTCCCGGTATCTCGTCTAGAATGGCCCTTCCTTCAGGTCATTCACACGGGACCGTGCATGATTACCCTCTATCGCCTTCATGAAGACGGGCGCCTGCGTGGCGAGCAGATCGTGCTGCCCGACATGTCCGACGGCGAGGCGCCGCAGCTCGCCGACAGCCATGAGCAGGCCAGCGCCCTGCATGCCGAGCGGCTGGCCAGTGATGAGCTGGCACCTCCGGTACTGGTGCGTGGCGATGTGCTGTGGATCGACCTCTGCCAGCCCGATGAGGCCGAGCAGCGCTGGGTGAGCGAGCAGTTCAGCGTGGAGCTGCCGCAGATCGAGGAGCTCGAGGAGATCGAGTCGTCCTCGCGATTCTATCTGGCCGGCGATGGCATCCATGTCGTCTCGCTGTTTCCCCATCGCAGGGGGCGCGAACCGCAGACCGCCAACGTCGCCTTCCATCTGCACGGGCGGCAGCTGATCAGCATGCGTCACGAGGAGATCGGGCTGTTGCGGCTGTTCCGCAATCATCTGCGTCGCCAGCGCCTGAGTCCCCAGGATGGCTGGGACGTGCTGCTGGCATTGCTGGCGATGAAGGTCGATTACCTGGCCGATGAGATCGAGGACATCTATCGCGCGCTGGAGGTGCTGGGCAAGCAGGCGGTGCATCCTGAATCGCTGGAGGACACCCTGCATGGCATCCTGCTGCAGGAGCGCTACAACGACAAGGTGCGCCAGGCCCTGCTGGACAGTCAGCGGCTGTTGCGTCAGCTGACGCGCCATCTGCCCGCCGAGCCGCATCACAAGGCTCGGCGTCAGGAAATTCGCGACATGCTGCGCGATGTGGATTCGCTCAATCCGCACACCACCTTCATCTTCGAGAAGGTCAACTTCCTGCTGGATGCCTCGATCGGTTTCACCAACCTCGACCAGAGCCGCATCATCAAGATCTTCTCGGTCGCGGCAGTGGTGTTCATGCCGCCGACCCTGATCGCCAGCATCTACGGCATGAACTTCCACTGGATGCCGGAGCTGGACAAGGACTGGGGCTATCCCTTCGCGCTGTGCCTGATGGGGGCATCGGCTCTCTCGACCTACTTGTTCTTCAAGTGGAAGAAATGGTTGTAAGTCGCTGATCAAAGGCAAAAAAAAGCGCCTGGCGTCGTGAGACGGCCAAGCGCGCAAATAGCTTGCATTACTACACTGAAGATCGCCACCGAGGCCCGGGATGGGCCGACGGCGAAACCGCGCGTGCGGGTGTCGCCATGCAGACCAGTCACCGGGACCCGGTGGGATGAGCAGTGCAACTACCTGAGCGCGAACCTGAATCGCCTGACTGCGCCACGCAGGCCAGACGCTTCACGGTCTAGTCCGGAAGCAGACGGTCGATGCCGCGACGCGTCTGCTCCCGCATGTTCGAGGTGCCCAGTATAGGGCGACGCGCTTTGGAGAATAAGCGCGTACAATCGAAAACTAGGGTTTCCAATATGGAAACATGTTCGCGTGGTCACGCAGGACGCTCGTCAATGGGCGTCTGGAGCTGAATCAACTCTGGAGTATGGAATGGCGACGCTTGATGCCCTGCGGGTCTTCGTCGAGGTGGTACGAGCGGCGAGCTTCACGGCCGCCGCGAGACGCCTGGGAATTTCCAAGTCGCTGGCGTCCAAGCGCGTGGCGGCACTGGAGGAGCAGCTGGGGGTGAGTCTGATCAATCGCTCGACCCGCAAGCTGCACCTCACCGAGGCGGGGCGCATCTATTACGAGCACGGGCTGCGCATCCGCGAGGAGCTGGAATCCGCCGAGGCGCGGGTGCAGTCCGTCACCTCCCAGCCGATGGGCCAGCTCAAGGTCTCGGCGCAGGTGTCGTTCGGCTTCATGTATCTGGCCGCCCCGACCACCGCCTTCATGCGCCGTTATCCGGATGTCAGCGTCGAGATCCTGCTGGAGGATCAGCGCTTCGAGCCCATCGATGAGTCGGTGGATCTGGCGATTCGCATGGGGCCGTTGCCGGATTCCTCGATGGTCTCGCGGCCACTGTGCAAGGTGGTCTATGGCCTGTATGCGGCACCGGATTATCTGGCGCGCGTCAATGCCCCGCCGGTGCAGCCGCAGGACATCCGCGCCTTCGATACCATCTTCTACGGCAATTACGATCTGGGCGCTCACTGGCGCTTCACGCTCAACGGGCAGCCCTTCGATGTGGAGCCGGAGTCGCGGCTGGTGATCAACAATCTGCTCGGTGTGGTGGAGGCGGCCAAGGCCGGTTTCGGTCTCGCCTATCTGCCGACCTTTTCCGCGCGTGCAGCAGTGGAAAGCGGTGAGCTGGTGCCGTTGCTGCAGCCCTACTGGAATGAGCACGGCTCGATGGTGGTGCTGTTTCGCTCGCGCAAGTACCTGCCCGACAAGACGCGTGCCTATCTGGACTTCATCACCGAATGGTTTCAGGAGCACCTGCAGCTCTGATCGCCCCCGCAGCCTCTCTCGCCCCCGCAGCTTCCGTCACCAGTCGATCGGCTCGCCGGCCCAGTCACGGAAGCCGCCGCTGTCCTCTGGCGACAGCTCACCCGCCACCCGCAGCAGGCGACGCGCCACGTAGCCTGGCGTGAACAGCTTGTGCTCGGGGACCCGCGCCTGAAAGGGGGCCGAAAGCCCGGTATCGGTGGTGCCCGGATGCAGCGCGACCAACACAGCCTCGGGATTGCGGCGCGCGATCTCGATGGCGGCGGTCTTCAGCAGCATGTTGTGACTGGCCTTGCTGGCACGGTAGGCATACCAGCCGCCACTGCGGTTGTCGCTGATCGAGCCGACCCGCGCCGAGAGCGAGGCGAAGATCAGCGGCGTGCGCCGGCGTAGGCGTGGCGCGAGCATCCCCAGCAACAGGGCCGGGACGAAGGCATTGACCTGATGCAGGCGCGTCAGCGCGGCCATGTCGAGATCCTCGAGACGTTTCTCGGGCCACAGTGCCGCGTGCTGCTCAAAGGCTTCCTCATGCAGCAGCCCCATGGTGTTGAGGATCAGTGCCGGTGGTTGACCTGGCCTGGGCTCGTTCTCCTCGTGCTTCTCCTTGTTCTCCTCCTGCCCCGTGTCATCCAGTTGCTCGCGGAGCCAGTCTGCCAGCCGCGCCATGCCCTCGTCGGTGGTCAGGTCAGCCTGCAGTGAGGCAAGTGCGGGATGTGCCGGCAGACGCGAGACGTCACGGCTGACCGCCAGCACCCGGCCGCAGCGTTCGTGGGCGAGCAGCTCTTCGAGCATCGCGCGTCCGATACCGCCCCCTGCACCCGTCACCAGAGCGGTGAAGCCCTGTGGGAGGCGTGCAAAGGTGTCAGCGGCCAGTGGTTGATCCTTGAGTGTGGATTCCGTCATCGTCCCTCCCGCGAAAGCGTTCAAGTCAGGTTTGATTCGTGGTGCGCGCCATCAGGCGTGCCAGCCGCGAGTCGGCCTGCAGTGTGGTCGGCGTGGCATCTTCCTTGAGTCTCCCTTCTTCCAGCAGTGCCAGACGCGCAAAGCGCTCAAGCCCCAGCGGCTGATGGGTGATCATGATCAGGCTGCGTCCCCGGCAGGCCGTGAGAATCGCGCTGATCACCCGCTCGGCACTCTCGCGATCCAGACCTTCACAGGGCTCGTCGAGCAGCACGATCGGGGCGGGCGAGAGCAGCGCCCGTGCCACGCCGAAGCGACGCAGCTGGCCTCCGGACAGCGAACGGCCCCCCTCATCCGGGAAGCCAGCCAACCCCTGCGGCTGTCGGGCCAGCCACTCGCCAAGCCCCAGGCTTTCCAGCATGTGGATGAGTGTCGCATCACTGGCCTCAGGCGCGGCCAGGCGCAGATTGTCAGCGTAGCTTGCGCAGAACAGATGCGTGTCCTGCGGACAGACGGCGAAGCTTGCGCGCAGTGTGGCCTCGTCGAGAGACTCAAGCGCCACACCGCCCAGATGAATGCTGCCGGAATTCGGGGCATGGAAGCGGCTGAGCACTTCCAGCAGGGTGCTCTTGCCGCTGCCGGAGGGGCCAAGCAAGGCCAGATGCTCGCCCGCTGCCAGGCTCAGCGACAGCTGCTCGAGCACCTGAGTGTCGCCATGCGCGACATTCAGGTCATGGATCACCAGTTCATGCCCGACAGGCGTGGCGGCGGCGGAGTCCTCCGGAAACTGTGGCGCCGGGGTATCGGCCTGTACCTGGTTGAGGCGCGCGGCCGCCGACAGGCAGCGGCCCAGCCCCTGCCAGGCCAGCGGCAGGGGGGCGAGGGCTTCGAAGGCACCGAGGATCGCCAGCAGAAACAGCGCCAGCAGGCGGCCGTCGAGCAGCTCGCCGGCATGGGCGGTCACGTCACCGACAGCCGTCTGCGTCTGGGGCGCCATCTGCATGACGCCGAGCAGGGCGACCCCTGCCAGCGTCAGCCCCAGCAGGGTATGGCTCAGCCAGGTGGCTAGCGCCTGACGACGCGCCTGGGAGCGCTCGATGCGATCACGCTCGGCCTGTTGCTCCGCCAGGCTGGCAAGTTCTGCCTGCCAGCGTCCGTAGATGACCAGCTCGCCCAGGCCCTGCAGTCGCTCCAGCAGACGGGCACGCAGGTGACTGGCGGAGGCCTGATGGCGCATGGCATCGCGGCTGCCAAGATGCCATGCCAGCCACGGCACCAGCCCCCCGGTCAGCGCCAGCCCCAGCACGGTGATCAGCGCCAATGTCGGCGCGAAGACGCCGATCAGCGTACCGGCGGCGAGGATGGCACACACCGCCACCAGTGACGGAATCAGCACGCGCACATAGAGGCTGTCGAGAGCATCGACATCCGCGCCCAGACGCGTCATCAGCTCGCCCTGCCCGGCACGCTGCAGAGCGGCGGGGGAGAGGGGTTCGATGGCGTCGAACAGACGACGACGCAGGCTGGCCAGCAGGCGCAGCGTGCCTTCGTGGGTGGTGACGCGCTCGCCATAGCGTCCGGCGGTGCGCGCCAGTGCCAGTCCGCGCACGCCAGCTGCGGGAGTGAAGAAGTTGAAGGCCTGGGTGGCCGCGACGCTCACGCCGGCTACGGCAGTCGCGGAAAGAAACCATCCCGACAGCGCCAGCAGCCCGGTGGCTGCCAGCAGGGTGATCAGCGCCAGCAGGGCGCCGACACCCAGCCAGCCCCGGTGCTCACGCATCAACGCCAGATAGGGACTCAGTTCGCCAAGCGATGGTGGCCGGGCGGTCGGGGGGACGTCAGGGGGTATCATGCATCACCTCGCGGGCTGGAGGCCTGCAGGTGTCGATCTTCCACCAGGCGGCCGCCTTCGAGACGGATCAGCCGCTGGCAGAGTGGCAGCAGTTCGGGACGATGCGTGAGCAGCAGCAGAGTGCGGCCTTCGCCGAGGCGTTGCAGTGCCCGGATCACGCGCGCCTCGCTCTCGGCATCCAGACTGGCGGTGGGTTCGTCCAGCAGCACCAGCGGCGCATCATGCAGGAAGGCGCGTGCCAGCGACAGGCGGCGTGCCTGCCCACCGGACAGTGGCTGACCGCCCTCGCCAAGCGGTGTCGCGAGTCCGCGGGGCAGGCTGGCGTGCCATGTGGACAGGTCGGCCTTGGCCAGCGCGGCCTCGAGTTCGTCGTCGCTGGCCTGAGGCTTTGCCAGTCGCAGGTTGTCGGCCAGCGTGCCGGACAGGACCACCGTTTCCTGGCCCACCCAGGTGGCCGTGCCGGCCGGGAGACCCTGGGTCAAGGGATGTCCATTCAGAGACAGCATGCCGTCGGCGACCTCGACGAAGCCCAGCAGCAGGTTGAGCAGTGTCGACTTGCCTGCCCCCGAAGAGCCGGTGATGGCGATTCGTTCACCGGCGGCGATCTGCAGTGACAGCGGGCCCAGCGCGGGGGGCGTGTCCGGGAGCTGGCCGGCATGGCGCACGCTCACGTCCTGCAATCTCAGGGCGCTGAAGGTGATGGGGCGGGTCGCGCTGCGAGGCGGCGCGGTGTTCACGTCGTCAGCCGTCTGCTGACGGGAGAAGGGGGTGGCACCGACGATCGGCGCCAGGTCGAGCGCGGCCGCTTCGGCCTCGGCCTTGGCGTGATAGTGCACGCCCAGCTCGCGCAGCGGCTGATAGAACTCGGGCGCCAGCACCAGAATGAACAGGGCGGTCTGCAGCGTCAGCGGTGCCTCGTCCCAGGTGCCGAACTGCAAATGACCGAGGAAGTGAAAGCCGAGATAGACCGCCAGCAGCGCGATGGACACGGCGGTAAAGAATTCCAGCACCGTGGAGGACAGGAAGGCGAGGCGCAGCACGCGCATGGTGCGCTTGCGAAAGGCGTGACTGACGGCCTCGACCTGGGCGCCGCGTCTGGCGCTGCCGAACAGCTTGAGCGTCTTCAGGCCGGTGAGCAGGTCCATGAAGTGGCGTCCCATGCGGTCCATCTCCTGGAATTGCTCGCGGGAGCGCTTGCGCGCCGCGATCCCGACCAGAATCATGAAGATGGGCACCAGCGGGGCGGTGATCGCCAGAATCAGGCCCGCCGCCCAGTTGAGCGGAAAGACGACCGCCAGCAGCAGCAACGGGATGAGCCCGGCCAGGCGAGTCTGGGGGCGAAAATCGGCGTAATAGCCATGCAGCGACTCGACCTGGTCCCAGACACGGTTGGCGAGACTGGCGCGGTGCTGGCGATGCACCCACAGCGGGCCGAGTTCGGCGAAGCGCTGCAATAGACGCTCTCGCAGGCGGCGACGAATCTGCTGACTGGCACGGGTGCCAGCGTAGCTGCGCAGCCCGCCAAGCGCGCCTCGCAGCGAGAGGCTGGCGGCGAGTACCGCGATGGCCGGCCACAGTGTCATGAGCGACTCGCGCTCGATCGCCACGCCCTGGGCGAGGCGCGCGATGCTCCACGCCTGTGCCAGCAGCACCAGGGTCGAGAGCAGGGCGCAGCCGATGGCGATGTTCGGCCAGTGGCCGCCAGCTCGAGCCAGGGTCTCCAGCCAGCGGCGCGGCACGAACTCAGGCGACGAGGCATCGGCGTGAAGGGGGGAGGCAACATCAGACGAGGCGGTGGTTCGGGACATGCTGGCTCCTGCCGGTGGTGGCAGAGGGGATGGTGAGAAGGCGCGGGCACCAGGCGTCACGGCGGACGATCATCGGGCGTCAGCTTACCGCCGTGGAGGCGTTGGCACACGGTGACGCACTGTCGCACATCTTCACCTTGCGTATAATATGCCCCCAGTACAGGCTGCCGAATTGAAGCGTGTTGGCCGGGCACCACTTGCCAGGCTGGTTCGAGATCTTGTCGCGCCTCGCGCCCGGCCGTCATCTCGAGACGCTTTTCGACACCCTTCTTGACACTCCCCCTGAAATACTGGACTCCACATGACCGTTCGTACGCGTATCGCACCGTCGCCGACTGGTGATCCCCACGTCGGCACTGCCTATATCGCCCTGTTCAACCAGTGCTTCGCTCGTCAGCACGGTGGCGAGTTCATTCTGCGTATCGAGGATACCGATCAGACCCGCTCCACCGGTGAGTCCGAGCAGATGATTCTCGACTCGCTGCGCTGGCTGGGCATCGAATGGTCGGAAGGTCCGGATGTCGGCGGCCCCCATGGTCCGTATCGCCAGAGCGAGCGTGGCGACATCTATGCCGCGCATTGCCAGCAACTGATCGATGCCGGCCACGCCTTCAAGTGCTTCCGCACCAGCGAGGAGCTGGATGAGCTGCGCGACTCCCGCAAGGCCGAAGGTCTGCACATGGCGCTCAAGCCGTCCGATCTCGCCCTGCCGGCCGAGGAAGTGGCACGTCGTGAAGCGGCGGGTGCGCCCTTCGTCATCCGCATGAACGTACCGGAAAGCGGTACCTGTGTGGTCAAGGACATGCTGCGCGGCGAGATCGAGGTCGACTGGGCCCAGGTCGATGCGCAGATCCTGCTCAAGTCCGATGGCATGCCGACCTACCATCTGGCCAACGTGGTGGATGATCACCTGATGGAGATCACCCACGTGATGCGCGGTGAGGAGTGGATCAACTCGGCGCCCAAGCATCAGCTGCTGTATGAGTACTTCGGCTGGCAGATGCCGGAGCTTTGCCACATGCCGCTGCTGCGCAATCCGGACAAGACCAAGCTGTCCAAGCGCAAGAACCCGACGTCCATCCTGTATTACCGCCGCATGGGCTATCTGCCGGCAGCCGTGATCAACTATCTCGGGCGTCTCGGCTGGTCCATGCCGGACGAGCGCGAGAAGTTCACGCTGAGCGAGATGCAGGAGCACTTCGACATCCAGCGCGTCTCCCTTGGCGGCCCGGTGTTCGATGTCGAGAAGCTCAGCTGGCTGAACGGTCTCTACATCCGTGACCTGTCCGAGGACGAGCTGCTGAGCGAGCTGCGTCAATGGGCCTTCAACGAGTCCTACGTCAAGCAGATCCTGCCGGAAGTGAAGCCGCGCATCGAGACGCTGTCCGAGGCGATTCCGCTGGCGGGGCACTTCTTCTCCGGACTGCCGGCCATCACGCCGGACGACTTCGCCAAGGCCAAGCTTCAGGGCGAAGATCTGGTGCGTCAGATGCAGTTCCTGACCTGGAAGCTCGAGGCCGTGAGCACCTGGGACAAGGAGCACCTGCTGGCGGAAGTGAAGCTGCTGTCCGAGCACTTCGAACTCAAGATGAAGGACTTCCTGGCGCCGGTATTCGTGGCGGTGACTGGCTCGGCGACCTCCACCTCGGTGATGGATGCGATGGTCATTCTCGGTTCCGACATGACCCGTGCACGTCTGCGTCATGCCGTGGCAGTGCTGGGTGGCGTCTCCAAAAAGGCTGCCAAGCGCTTCGAGAAGGAATATCGCGAGCTGTAAGGGTGTCAGTGATACCTGAAGGGCCCCCATGGCGAACGTGTGTCATGGGGGTATGCGCTGCAGCAGGGCGCTGAGCCTTCTCAAGGCGCTGTCGGACTGCCCTGGTGGCCCTGATGAGGCGCGCGACGGAATTGTGTGAAAAAGAAGTTGACGACTACGAGGCGGGTCAGTAATATACGCCTCGTTCTTGAGAGACGGGGCCTTAGCTCAGCTGGGAGAGCGCAACACTGGCAGTGTTGAGGTCAGCGGTTCGATCCCGCTAGGCTCCACCAAGTTTCTCAAGCGACTGCGTCCCATTCGTCTAGTGGTCCAGGACACCGCCCTTTCACGGCGGTAACAGGGGTTCGAACCCCCTATGGGACGCCACTCTTCTGACATCTCGAGTCGCCTGTGATGGCCTCGGGAAGTCAACAAAAAGCACACCTTGCGGGGTGTGTTTTTTTTGTCTCTGATTTCGGCTTATGCACAGCCGGTGTGTCGCCCGAAACGCATGTTATCCCCAAGTCGCCCTTGACATCGCTGTTGTGTTGTCCACTGCGCGGCCAGGACGTGAACTTTCCTCATACTCCCCCTCGAAGTGCGGCCATCCGGTCTGCGCTTGCTCTTGCATGCCAAAATTTTCTTTTATATCAATGGCTTATAAGCTGGTTAAAAATTGTGCAATCTGTTGGTAAGCCCGCTGTCATGCAGGTTGGAAGCGCTTGTCTAAGGGTTATCAACGAGGTTATCCACAGATAGTGTGGAAAAAGGCAGCGCAGCGTGACGGTGACAGGGTTGTTGCAATGCGGCATCAAGAAAGCGCCGATTCCAACGTCTCGCTGACGCTGGAATCGGCGCTTTTCATCGGGCGGCTTGCACGGCTAGCAGGACGTCATTCGTTCAGTGCCCGATTCGCTGCGCGATGACGCGGGCGAGGCCGCTTCGAGAGGGGAGGGCTCGCCTCATCTGGCCAGGCGCTTGAGCAGCGAGGAGGTGTCCCAGCGGCCGCCCCCCATGCTCTGGACGTCGGCATAGAACTGATCGACCAGCGCCGTCACCGGCAGGCTTGCCTCGATGCGGCGTGCCTCCGCCAGACAGATGTCGAGGTCCTTGCGCATCCAGTCGACGGCGAAGCCGTGCTCGTACTCATCGCGGATCATGGTGGCGTGTCGGTTCTCCATCTGCCACGAGCCCGCTGCACCCTTGGAGATCACCTCGATCACCGCCTCACGATCCAGTCCCGCCTGCTCGGCGAAGTGCAGTCCCTCGGAGAGCGCCTGAACCAGTCCGGCGATGCAGATCTGGTTGACCATCTTGGTGGTCTGGCCGGCGCCGGTCTCCCCGATACGCTTCACCATGCGCCCGTAATGCGCCAGTACCGGTGCTGCGCGCTCGTAATCTTGCGGGTCACCGCCGCACATGATGGTCAGCGCGCCATTGATGGCCCCCTGCTGGCCGCCAGACACGGGGGCGTCCACGAAGCCGACCGAATGCTCGCGCGCCGCCACGGACAGCTCTCGCGCCAGATCAGCGCTGGCCGTGGTGTGATCCACCAGCAGCCCTCCCTCCGACAGTCCGGCCAGTACGCCATCGGCGCCGTAGGTGACGCTGCGCACGTCATCATCATTGCCGACGCACATCAGCACGATCTCGGCGCCTTCCGCGGCTTCTCGCGGCGTGGCGTGATGGGTGCCGCCGTACTCCTCGCACCACTGTTCGGCGCGCGAGCGGGTCCGGTTGTAGACGCGCACTTCCCATCCTGCGCGTGTCAAGTGGCCGGCCATGGGGTGACCCATGACGCCGAGTCCGATGAAGGCGGCAATGCGTGGCGTTGCGTGTGTCTCTGACATGCGAAGGGCTCCTGGCCATCTATCAGCGAAAGGCGGACTTGCTGGGCATGACGGCGGTGTCGGTACCGCGTGACATTACGCTAGCACGTCTGGCGTGGGGCGAGGGACTGTATATGACTGATGGCTTGTGCAGGAGGGGTGACAGGGGCGTGAGGCAGGCGAGCAGGGCAGGGGCGTCAGAAACGAAAAAACCGCCTCCTGAGAGGCGGTTTCGGTCGGCTGCCGGGGTGCGACGTGGCTTACTTGGCCGGGTAGTCGCGCTGCGGGTGGCCGGTGTAGAGCTGGCGCGGGCGGCCGATACGATGGCCGCCGGCGATCATCTCGTTCCAGTGGGAGATCCAGCCGATGGTGCGTGACATGGCGAAGATGACCGTGAACATGTTGGTCGGGATGCCGATCGCCTTGAGGATGATGCCGGAGTAGAAGTCGACATTCGGGTACAGCTTGCGCTCGATGAAGTACTCGTCTTCCAGTGCGATCTGCTCCAGACGCTTGGCGATCTTGAGTTGCGGATCGTCGGCCATGCCCAGCTGCTCCAGCACCTCGTCACAGGTCTCCTTCATGACCTTGGCGCGCGGATCGAAGTTGCGATAGACGCGGTGACCGAAGCCCATCAGCTTGAACGGGTCATCCTTGTCCTTGGCCTTGTCGATGAAGCGTTGGATGTTCTCCTCGGAATCCTCACCGATCTCATCGAGCATGTTGAGCACGGCCTCGTTGGCGCCGCCGTGTGCCGGGCCCCAGAGTGCCGCGATGCCGGCGCTGATGCAGGCGAACGGATTGGCACCGGTGGAGCCTGCCAGACGCACGGTGGAGGTCGAGGCATTCTGCTCGTGGTCGGCGTGGAGCATGAAGATGGTGTCCATCGCCTTGGCGAACACCGGGTTGATCTTGTACTCCTCACACGGATTGCCGAACATCATGTACAGGAAGTTCTCGCCGTAGGAGAGGTCATTGCGCGGGTACATGAACGGCTGGCCGATGTTGTACTTGTGGCACATGGCCGCAAGGGTCGGCATCTTGGCGATCAGGCGCACCGCACTGACGTAGCGTTCCTTCTCGTTGTTGATGTTCAGGTTGTCGTGGTAGAAGGCGGCCAGGCCACCGACGACGCCACACAGGATCGCCATCGGGTGGGCATCACGACGGAAGCCCTTGAAGAAGTTGACGATCTGCTCGTGCACCATGGTGTGGTTGCCGATCAGTTGCGCGAACTTGTCGTACTCTTCCTTGTTCGGCAGCTCTCCGAACAGCAGCAGGTAGCACAGCTCTATATAGTTGGAGCTCTTGGCCAGCTGGTCGATGGGGTAGCCGCGATGCAGCAGGACGCCTTTCTGGCCATCGATGAAGGTGATGGAAGATTCGCAGGCGGCGGTGGAGACGAAGCCCGGGTCGTAGGTGAACATGCCTTCGGCGGTCAGGCCGCGGACATCGATGACGTCCTGGCCGAGCGTGCCGGAATAGACCGGAAATTCGATGGTCTTGTCGATACCGTCTACCGTCAGTGTCGCTTTCTTGTCAGTCATGCCGACCTCCTCATTATTCGCGTAACTCTTTGACTTGCTTGCCATGCCGGGCTTGCATCAATCCCGCCCACTATAGAAGCCCGCCAAAGATTGTCAATTCGCCACTCGGCGTAGAGACGTGCGATGCTGCGCTGTGCGTCAGTTTCCCGACGTTTGTCGTTCCATGCCCTTCAGGTTGCGTCCTGATCGCCGCATTTTGTGCAATTCGTGGTTGCGGCTATGCGACGTCGTGTCATTTGTCATGCCAATGGCCAACCCCTATAATCCTCCGTCGCGCGACTGGCGGGAAATTCGGCTCGGTACCGTGGATGGCCTGCGCCCGAGACCCTTCCTCAAACCACCGCCCCTGCGGGCTTGCGTCCGTGTTGGGCCAAGAGAGTGTGTAAGAGCCGTGAATAGCAAACGACCCGTAAATCTCGATCTGACGACGATCAAATTCCCTCTCCCTGCCCTTACTTCAATCACTCACCGTATTACCGGCGTGATTCTGTTCGTGGGCCTGGTGTTCGCGTTGTGGGCACTCGATGCCTCGCTGTCCTCCCCGGAAGGGTTCGAGGCAGTGCGTGACACCCTGGCAACCAATTTCCTTGCCAAGATCGTGGCCTGGGGCCTGCTGTCAGCCCTCGGTTTCCATTTCGTGGCAGGTATCAAGCACCTGCTGATGGACATGGATATTGGTGTCGAACTTGAAAGTGCGAATCGCAAGGCGCAGGTCACTGTCGTGATCAGTGCCGTTCTCGTGGTCCTGGCGGGAGTCTGGGTATGGTAAACAACATCACCAATTTCAGTCGCAGTGGTCTGTCTGACTGGGTGCTGCAGCGTGTGTCTGCCGTGGTTCTGGCAGCCTATTCCGTGTTCATGGTCGGCTATCTCCTGCTGCACCCGAACCTCGATTACGCCACCTGGAGTGGTCTGTTCGAGAACACGGCAATGCGCATCTTCTCTCTGATGGCATTCATCGCGATTGCCGCACACGCCTGGATCGGTCTGTGGACCGTGGCGACCGATTACATGAAGCCGACCGCGCTGCGCTTCGGTTTCCAGGTCTTCGTCATCCTTGCGTTGTTCATCTTCTTGGTCTGGGGCGTTCAAGTCCTGTGGGGAGCCTGATACATGTCCACCATGCGTAGCCTGACATTCGACGCGATCATCATCGGCGGCGGCGGCGCTGGCCTGCGTGCCGGTCTCGAACTGTCCCAGTCCGGCAAGAAGACTGCCGTGCTGTCCAAGGTCTTCCCGACCCGCTCGCACACTGTCTCTGCCCAGGGCGGTATCACCTGTGCCATCGCCTCTGCTGATCCGAACGACGATTGGCGCTGGCACATGTATGACACCGTCAAGGGCGGTGATTACATCGCTGACCAGGACGCGGCTGAATACATGTGTACCGAAGGCCCGAAGGCGGTCTTCGAGCTGGAGCACATGGGTCTGCCGTTCTCTCGCTTCGACAATGGCCGCATCTATCAGCGTCCGTTCGGTGGCCAGTCCAAGGACTTCGGCAAGGGTGGCCAGGCAGCACGTACGTGCGCCGCGGCTGACCGTACCGGCCACGCGCTGCTGCATACGCTGTATCAGGCCAACCTGAAAAACGGCACCGTCTTCCTCGACGAGTGGTACGCCATCGATCTGGTCAAGAATGCCAACGGCGACATCGTCGGCGTGATTGCCCTGTGCATCGAGACTGGCGAGACCGTCGTCGTCAAGTCCAAGGCCACCGTTCTGGCCACCGGTGGTGCGGGCCGTATCTACGCCTCCACCACCAATGCCCTGATCAACACCGGTGACGGTATCGGCATGGCACTGCGTGCCGGCCTGCCGGTCCAGGACATGGAAATGTGGCAGTTCCACCCGACCGGTATCCACGGTGCGGGCGTGCTGGTCACGGAAGGCTGCCGTGGTGAAGGTGGCTACCTGGTCAACAAGGACGGCGAGCGCTTCATGGAGCGTTACGCGCCGAATGCCAAGGACCTCGCGGGCCGTGACGTCGTCGCGCGCTCCATGGTCATGGAGATCCTCGAAGGTCGTGGTTGTGGCGAGAATGGCGATCACGTCTTCCTGAAGCTGGATCACCTCGGTGAGGAAGTGCTCAACAAGCGCCTGCCGGGTAT
The DNA here is from genome assembly GCF_057670765.1 of Cobetia sp. PS-4MA. Lineage (NCBI taxonomy): Bacteria > Pseudomonadati > Pseudomonadota > Gammaproteobacteria > Oceanospirillales > Halomonadaceae > Cobetia > Cobetia sp. PS-4MA. The sequence goes on from NZ_CM173107.1 coordinate 586,869, forward strand.
CTCCGAGCTGTCCAAGACCTTCGCGCACGTCGATCCGACCAACGCGCCGATCCCGGTCGTGCCGACCTGTCACTACATGATGGGCGGTATCGCCACCAACGTGCACGGTCAGGCCATCGCGCAGAACGAAGACGGCACCGACCGCATCGTCAACGGCCTCTATGCCGTGGGTGAAGTGGCCTGCGTCTCCGTTCACGGTGCCAACCGTCTGGGCGGCAACTCGCTGCTGGATCTGGTTGTCTTCGGCCGCGCGGCAGGCAAGTACATCGAGAGCGCGCTCAACGAAGGCATCGAGTACCTCGAGCCGACCCAGAGCGACATCGATTCTGCCCTGGTGCGTCTGAATCGCTGGAACGAGTCTGAAAGCGGCGAGTCCGTGCCGGAACTCAAGCGCGAACTGCAGCAGATCATGCAGAACTCCTTCGGCGTCTTCCGTCAGGAAGACAAGATGGAAGAAGGCGTCAAGCAGCTGTCCGAGCTGCGTGAGCGTATCGCCAAGGCGGGGCTGGCTGACAAGTCCCAGGTCTTCAATACCGCGCGTATCGAAGCCCTTGAGCTGGACAACCTGATGGAAGTGGCGGAAGCCACCGCCATTGCGGCCCTGACCCGCAAGGAAAGCCGTGGTGCCCACTCCCGTTACGACTTCCCGGATCGTGATGACGAGAACTGGCTCAAGCACTCTCTGTTCTTCCCGAACGAGAAGCGTGTCGGCAAGCGTGACGTGAACTTCGCGCCGAAGACCGTCGAGCGTTTCGAGCCGAAGATTCGTACCTACTGAGTCTGACAAGCACCAGTTCGCACTCGCTCGAGTTCACGCTCGCTTGAGTTCGCCGTGATCCAGGTGCGTGCAGGGCATCGCACGCACCTGACCCGTTTGCCCGGAGGGGAAACCATGCTTCAGGTATCCATATACCGCTACAACCCTGAAACCGATACTGCGCCGTACATGCAGGAGTTTCAGGTCGACACCCAGGGCCGTGACCTGATGGTGTTGAACGTGATGGAAATGCTCAAGGAACAGGACAGCTCGCTGGCCTATCGTCGCAGCTGCCGCGAAGGTGTCTGCGGTTCCGACGGCATGAACATGAACGGCAAGAACGGCCTGACCTGTGTCACCGCGCTGTCCGAAGTCGTCAAGGACAACAAGCTGGTGCTGCGTCCGTTGCCGGGCCTGCCGGTCGTGCGTGACCTGGTCGTCGACATGAGCCTGTTCTACAAGCAGTACGAGCGCATCCAGCCGTACCTGCTCAACGACACGCCGGCCCCGGCCATCGAGCGTCTGCAGTCGCCGGAAGACCGCGACAAGCTCGACGGTCTCTATGAATGCATCCTGTGTGCCTGCTGCTCGACGGCCTGCCCGTCCTTCTGGTGGAACCCGGACAAGTTCGTCGGTCCGAGTGGTCTGCTGCAGGCCTATCGCTTCCTGGCCGACTCGCGTGACACGGCCACCAAGGAGCGTCTGAGCGAACTGGACGACCCGTTCTCCGTATTCCGCTGTCGCGGAATCATGAATTGTGTCGCGGTTTGCCCGAAAGGTCTGAACCCGACACGTGCCATCGGCAAGATTCGTGAGCTTTTGCTGGCAAACGCCACTTAAAAGCCGAGCGCTAGCTTGTTATGATTGCACGTCAGCTGCGGCAGGGTGTCACACCTTGTCGCAGCGCACAGCTTGCTGGAGCCGGTGCCTTGTGCACCGGCTTTTGACGATAAAAGAAGACTCAGATGGTGAAGGCCTCCATGGTTTCGCCATACAGGGCATAATCGAGTGACGCCGACAGCGCTTGTCCGGCGCCTACCCCACCCCATCAGTCAGGGTGACCGAGAGATGCAAGAAGGCACAATGGAGTTGATGTGGCGCACTTCCCATATGAGCGGCGGGAATGTCCACTACGTAGAAGATCTCTACGAGCGTTATCTTGTCGACCCGAACGAGGTTCCCGACGAGTGGCGCAACTACTTTGATACTCTGCCGCGTCATGACGGCAGCCCCTCCCAGGATGTTCCGCTGACCCCGATCCGTGAGCAGTTCTACGAGATGGGTCGCAACAGTCGCCGCTCGGTGGCTGTCTCGGCGGGCGAGAGCAGCGAGAACAAGAAGCAGGTTCGTGTTCTTCAGCTGATCAACGCCTATCGCTTCCGTGGCCACCAGAAGGCGGACATCGATCCCCTCGGTCTGCGCAAGCCGGCACCGATTCCTGATCTTGAGCTTTCCTTCCACCAGCTGTCCTCCGCTGACATGGACGTCGAGTTCCAGACCGGCTCGCTGTTCCTCGGCAAGGACGTTGCACCGCTGAAGGAAATTCACGCCGCGCTGGAGCAGACCTACTGCCGCAGCATCGGCGCCGAGTTCATGCACATCGTCAATACGGAAGAGAAGCGCTGGCTGCAGCAGCGTTTCGAGTCCGTGCGTTCCAAGCCGAACTTCTCACGCGATGTCCGCCATCACGTGCTGGAACGTCTGACCGCCGCTGAAGGTCTCGAGAGCTACCTCGCCAGCAAGTACCCGGGGACCAAGCGCTTTGGTCTGGAAGGCGGCGAATCCTTCATTCCGATGATGGATGAGCTGATCCAGCGCAGTGGCAAGTACGGTACCAAGGAAGTCGTGATCGGCATGGCTCACCGTGGCCGCCTCAACCTGCTGGTCAATCTGCTGGGCAAGAGCCCGTCCGAGCTGATCGAGGAATTCGACGGCAAGAAGCAGATCGCCAAGGGTTCCGGTGACGTGAAGTACCACCAGGGCTTCAGCTCGAATGTCATGACACCGGGCGGCGAAGTCCACCTGGCACTGGCGTTCAACCCGTCGCACCTGGAGATCGTCTCTCCGGTGGTCGAGGGCTCGGTGCGTGCCCGTCAGGATCGTCGTGAAGACGCCGAGGGTGACAGCGTACTGCCGATTTCCATCCACGGTGACGCGGCATTCGCCGGTCAGGGCGTGGTGATGGAAACCTTCCAGATGTCGCAGACCCGTGCCTACAAGACGGGGGGTACCGTTCACGTCGTCATCAACAACCAGGTGGGCTTCACCACCTCGCGTGCCGATGACGCGCGTTCCACCGAATACTGCACCGACATCGCCAAGATGGTTCAGGCGCCGATCATCCACGTCAATGGTGACGACCCGGACGCCGTGCTGCACGCCGCCCAGGTCGCCATCGACTATCGCCAGCAGTTCAAGCGTGACGTGGTGATCGACCTCGTGTGCTACCGCAAGCGCGGTCACAACGAGGCGGACGAGCCGTCCGGCACCCAGCCGCTGATGTACGCCAAGATCAAGTCCCAGAAGACCGCTCGCGAGAAGTATGCGCAGCGTCTGGTCGAGGAAGGCGTGCTCAGCGAGGAAGAGACCCGGCAGCTGGTGGATCAGTACCGCGCGGATCTCGATGCTGGCAATCACGTCGCCAATGCCCTCGTGAAGCAGCCGAATACCGGTCTGTTCGTCGATTGGACGCCGTACCTGGGCCACGAGTGGACCGGCGATGCCGATACCTCGATGGACATGAAGCAGCTGCAGGCGCTCGCCAACAAGATGTGCGAAGTGCCGGACGGCGTCTCGGTCCAGCGTCAGGTCAACAAGATCTACGAAGACCGTCGCAAGATGGCCGCCGGCGGCATGCCGCTGAACTGGGGCTTCGCCGAGACGCTGGCCTACGCCACCCTGGTGGATGCCGACCATCCGGTACGCATCACTGGCCAGGACGTGGGTCGTGGCACCTTCTCCCACCGTCACGCGGTGGTGCACAACCAGAATGATGGCAATACCTACGTGCCGCTGCAGCACATCAAGGATGGTCAGGCGACCTTCACCATCCATGACTCCTACCTCTCCGAGGAAGCGGTGCTGGCCTTTGAATACGGCTACGCCACGACCATGCCGACGGCATTGGTGGTGTGGGAAGCCCAGTTCGGTGACTTCGCCAACGGTGCCCAAGTGGTGATGGACCAGTTCATCTCCTCCGGCGAGAGCAAGTGGGGCCGCCTGTGCGGTCTGACCATGCTGCTGCCGCACGGTTACGAAGGTCAGGGGCCGGAGCACAGCTCCGCGCGCCTCGAGCGCTATCTCCAGCTGTGTGCCGAGCACAACATGCAGGTGTGCATGCCGACCACGCCGGCGCAGATCTATCATCTGCTGCGTCGTCAGGTCATCCGCTCGCTGCGCAAGCCGCTGGTCGTGTTGTCGCCCAAGTCACTGCTGCGTCACAAGGAAGCGACTTCCACCCTCGACGAGCTGGCCGATGGCCGCTTCGAGATGGTGCTGGCCGACAAGGGCAATCTTGAAGCTTCCAAGGTCAAGCGCGTCGTGCTGTGTGCCGGCAAGGTCTATTACGACCTGGCAGGCTATCGCGCCGAGCAGGGCCGTGAAGACGTTGCCATCATCCGTGTCGAGCAGCTCTATCCCTTCCCGAAGGAAGAGCTCCAGGCCGCCATCGCCGACTACGAGAATCTCGAGCAGGTGATGTGGTGCCAGGAAGAGCCGCTCAACCAGGGTGCCTGGTATCAGAGTCAGCACCACATGCGTCAGGTCGCTGATCAGCATCGTCAGGGCCTCGGCATGAGCCTGGCCTTCGCCGGACGCCCGGCCTCTGCGGCGCCTGCCGCGGGCTACATGTCCGTTCATAACGAACAGCAGCGCCAGCTGGTCGACGACGCCTTCAACAAGTAAAGGCCCGCGACCCGCAAGGGCACCGAGAGAGAATCGAGTTAAGGAACTCCAATGGCTATCGATATCAAAGCGCCGTCTTTTCCGGAATCCGTCGCCGAAGGCACAGTGGCGACCTGGCACAAGCAGCCCGGTGACAGCGTCGAGCGCGACGAGCTGATCGTCGAGATCGAGACTGACAAGGTGGTGCTGGAAGTGGTGGCACCGCAGAACGGCACCCTGGGCGAGATCAAGGTCCAGGAAGGCGAGACCTGCGAGTCCGAGCAGGTACTGGGTACCATCGGTGACGCAGACGCCGCATCTTCCGACGAGAAGAAGCAGGCGCCCGCTGAAGGCAAGGACGACGCCAAGGCCGAGAGCAAGCCGGCCGCCGGTGGCGAAGGCGAGACGCTGGAAGTCAAGGCGCCGAGCTTCCCGGAATCCGTCGCGGAAGGCACTGTTGCCACCTGGCACAAGAAGGTCGGTGACGCCTGTGAGCGCGATGAGCTGATCGTCGAGATCGAGACTGACAAGGTCGTGCTGGAAGTCGTGGCTCCGGCAGATGGCGCCCTGAGCGAGATCAAGGTTCAGGAAGGCGAGACCTGCGAGACCGAAGCCGTGCTGGCACTGTTCAGCGCTGGTGCTTCCGGTGCCGCTGCTCCGGCCGCTGAGGAAAGCGACAGCAAGTCCGACGAAGGTCAGGACGAGAAGGTCGGTGACAAGATTCTCGCGCCGGCCGCTCGCAAGATGGTTGCCGAGCACGATCTGGACGTCAGCAAGCTGGTCGGTACCGGCAAGGGCGGTCGCGTGCTGAAGGAAGACGTGGCCAAGGCCGTCAAGGAAGGCACCGCAGCCAAGTCCGCTGCCAAGCCTGCTGCCGCACCGAAGGCCGCTGCACCGAAGGCCGCTCCGGCCTTCGAGGGCGAGCGTCCCGAGAAGCGCGTGCCGATGAGCCGCATGCGTCAGACCATCGCCAAGCGCCTGGTCAATGCCCAGCAGACCGCCGCCATGCTCACCACGTACAACGAAGTGGACATGAGTGCGGTGATGGAGCTGCGCAAGCAGTACAAGGACACCTTCCAGAAGGTGCACGACACCAAGCTCGGCTTCATGGGCTTCTTCGTCAAGGCGGCCACCGAAGCGCTCAAGCGCTTCCCGGACGTCAATGCCTCCATCGACGGCACCGACATCGTCTACCACGGTTACCAGGACATCGGCGTTGCCGTGTCGTCCGATCGTGGTCTGGTCGTGCCGGTCCTGCGTGATACCGACAGCATGAAGCTTGCCGATGTCGAAAAGACCATCGTCGACTTCGGTCAGCGCGCGCGCGCCGGCAAGCTGGGCATCGATGAGATGCAGGGCGGCACCTTCACCATCACCAACGGCGGCATCTTCGGTTCCCTGATGTCCACGCCGATCCTGAATCCGCCGCAGACCGCCATCCTGGGCATGCACAAGATCCAGGAGCGCCCGATGGCCGTGAACGGTCAGGTCGTCATCCGTCCGATGATGTATCTGGCGCTGTCCTACGACCACCGCATGATCGACGGCAAGGATGCAGTCCAGTTCCTCGTCGCCATCAAGGACCTGCTGGAAGATCCGGCTCGTTTCCTGCTCGACGTCTGAGACTGCAACGCCTCACGCCCGGGGCTTCCCCGGGCGTGTGCGGCCCCGATGGGTGACAGGTTGCCCATCGGGATGCCAATCCGAATCGAACTGCACCAACAGGAAGAGACATGGCCGATAAATTTGATGTAATCGTCATTGGCGCGGGCCCCGGTGGCTATGTGGCTGCCATCCGCGCGGCTCAGCTGGGTCTGAAGACTGCCTGCGTCGAGAAGTGGGTCAACAAGGAAGGCAAGACCGTCCACGGCGGCACCTGCCTGAACGTCGGCTGCATCCCGTCCAAGGCGCTGCTGGAAACCTCTCACAAGTTCGTCGAGGCACGTGACGAGTTCGCCGAGCTGGGCATCAAGGCCGATGGCGTCGAGATCGACGTGGCCAAGATGATCGAGCGCAAGGCGCAGATCGTGAAGAACCTGACCGGCGGCATTTCCGGTCTGTTCAAGGCCAATGGCGTGACCGCCCTGGAAGGTACCGGCAAGGTGCTGCCCAACAAGCAGGTCGAAGTCACCGGTCACGACGGCGAGAAGGCGACCTACGACGCCGAGAACATCGTCATCGCGTCCGGTTCCGTGCCGGTCGAGATTCCGCCGACGCCGCTGACCGAAGGTCTGATCGTCGATTCCACCGGCGCCCTCGAATTCACCGAGACGCCGAAGCGTCTGGGCGTCATCGGTGCCGGTGTCATCGGTCTCGAGCTGGGTAGCGTGTGGAGCCGTTGCGGTTCTGAAGTCACCGTGCTGGAAGCGGTCGACAGCTTCCTGCCGATGGTCGATGCCGCTGTCGCCAAGGAAGCCCAGAAGCTGCTCAAGAAGCAGGGTCTGGACATCAAGCTCGGCGCCCGTGTGACCGGTTCCGACATCAAGGACAGTGAAGTCGTCGTCAAGTACACCGACGCCAACGGCGAGCAGGAACAGACCTTCGACAAGGTCATCGTCGCGGTCGGCCGTCGTCCGTACACCCAGAGCTTGCTCGACAGCGATGTCGGCATCAATCTGGACGAGCGCGGCTTCATCCACGTCGATGACCAGTGCGCGACCAGCGTGCCGGGTGTCTACGCCATCGGTGACGTGGTACGTGGCCCGATGCTGGCCCACAAGGCCTCCGAAGAGGGCGTGATGGTTGCCGACATCATCGCCGGCCACAAGGCCGAGATGAACTACGACGCCATCCCGAGCATCATCTACACCTTCCCGGAAGTTGCTTGGGTCGGCAAGACCGAGCAGCAGGCCAAGGCCGAAGGCATTGAAGTCAAGACCGGCAGCTTCCCGTTCGCGGCAAGCGGTCGTGCCATGGCCAACAATGCCACTGAAGGTCTGGCCAAGATCATTGCCGACGCTGAGACTGATCGCGTCCTGGGTGTTCACATCATCGGCCAGCATGCCGGTGAGCTGATCGCTCAAGGCGTGACGGCCCTCGAGTTCGGCGCCAGCGCCGAAGACCTCGCGCTGATCTGCACGGCTCACCCGACACTGTCGGAAGCCGTACACGAAGCCGCGCTGGCCGTTGACGGGCATGCGATTCACATCGCAAACCGCAAGAAGCGCAAGTAAGCGTCCTTCCGAACAAGAGGCGCGTCGCCCCGGCCAGGCCGGGGCGAACGGTGGCAGCCGCATCTCGCGACTGCCGTTCGAGTCTAATGCAACCAATGGCATGACACGATGAACCTTCACGAGTATCAGGCAAAACAACTGTTTGCCGACTATGGCCTGCCGGTGTCCAAGGGCTTCGCCGTTGACACCCCGGAAGACGCTGCTGAAGCGTGCAAGAAGATTGGCGGCGACAAGTGGGTCGTCAAGGCACAGGTCCACGCAGGTGGCCGCGGCAAGGCCGGCGGCGTCAAGCTGGTCGAGAGCGCACAAGCCGCTTCCGACTTCGCTTCCCAGTGGCTGGGCAAGAACCTGGTGACCTACCAGACTGACGCGAATGGTCAGCCGGTCACCAAGATTCTCGTCGAGAACTGCACCGACATCGCCGAAGAACTGTACCTGGGTGCCGTCGTCGACCGTACCACTCGTCGCATCGTCTTCATGGCTTCCACCGAAGGCGGCGTGGAAATCGAGAAGGTTGCCGAAGAGACACCGGAAAAGATCCTGAAAGCCGAGATCGATCCGCTGGTCGGCGCTCAGCCGTACCAGGCGCGTGAACTGGCCTTCAAGCTGGGTCTGAACCCGACCCAGATCAAGCAGTTCACCAAGATCTTCCTGGGTCTGGCGAAGATGTTCGCCGACAAGGATTTCGCGCTGCTGGAAATCAACCCGCTGGTCATCACCGACGAAGGCAACCTCCACTGCCTCGACGGCAAGATCAACATCGATGCCAACGCCGTCTACCGTCACCCGGACCTGCAGGCGATGCACGATCCGTCTCAGGAAGACGAGCGTGAAGCGCATGCTGCCAAGTTCGAACTGAACTACGTTGCCCTCGACGGCAACATCGGCTGCATGGTCAACGGCGCAGGCCTGGCGATGGGCACCATGGACATCGTCAACCTGTCTGGCGGCAAGCCGGCCAACTTCCTCGACGTGGGTGGCGGTGCTACCAAGGAACGCGTTGCAGAAGCGTTCAAGATCATCCTGTCCGACGACAACGTCAAGGCTGTTCTGGTGAACATCTTCGGCGGCATCGTGCGTTGCGACATGATCGCCGAAGGCATCATCGGTGCCGTCGAGCAGGTCGGTGTCAACGTGCCGGTCGTGGTGCGTCTGGAAGGCAACAACGCCGAACTCGGCGCCAAGAAGCTGGCCGAAAGCGGTCTGAACATCATCGCTGCTACCAGCCTGACTGACGCGGCGCAGCAGGTTGTCAAAGCTGCGGAGGGCAAGTAATGAGCATTTTGATCGACAAGAACACCAAGGTGATCTGCCAGGGCTTCACTGGCGGCCAGGGTACCTTCCACTCTGAACAAGCCATCGCCTACGGCACCAAGATGGTCGGTGGCGTGACGCCGGGCAAGGGTGGTCAGACTCACCTGGGCCTGCCGGTGTTCAACACCGTCGCGGAAGCCGTTGCCGAGACTGGCGCTGAAGCGTCCGTCATCTACGTGCCGGCACCGTTCTGCAAGGATTCCATCCTTGAAGCGGCCAATGCAGGCATCAAGCTGATCGTCTGCATCACCGAAGGCGTGCCGACTCTCGACATGCTGGAAGTCAAGGTCAAGTGCGACGAGCTGGGCGCGCGTCTGATCGGTCCGAACTGCCCGGGTGTCATCACTCCGGGTGAGTGCAAGATCGGCATCATGCCGGGTCACATCCACCAGCCGGGCAAGGTCGGTATCGTGTCTCGTTCAGGCACCCTGACCTATGAAGCCGTCAAGCAGACCACTGACCACGGTTTCGGTCAGTCCAGCTGTGTCGGTATCGGTGGCGACCCGATCCCGGGTTCCAACTTCATCGACATCCTCGAGCTGTTCGAGAAGGACCCGAAGACCGAAGCCATCGTCATGATCGGCGAGATCGGCGGTTCCGCTGAAGAAGAAGCGGCTGCCTACATCAAGGCGAACGTCACCAAGCCGGTCGTCTCCTACATCGCTGGTGTGACTGCGCCTCCGGGCAAGCGCATGGGCCATGCAGGCGCCATCATCTCCGGCGGCAAGGGTACTGCTGACGAGAAGTTCGCGGCTCTGGAAGAAGCTGGCGTCAAGACTGTGCGTTCACTCGCAGAGATCGGCGATGCCATCAAGGAAGTCACTGGCTGGTAAGCCTGTGATCTCCTGACAGCGCTCGGCGGCAACGCTGAGCGCATGTCACCGAAAGGGCAGACCCACCGGGTCTGCCCTTTTTTCATGTCTGTCATTCGGTGAGGGAGTCATTGTCGGGAGCGATATCTCATGAAAATGCGCATCGCATCGCCTTCGCCACCCCAGACGGCAGGTGCGTTTGGATCAAGCAATTGCTAATCTGATGAGGTTCATTGGCACCTGACCAAGCGACACGTGCAGATGCCCCACGGCGAAACACGACTCACTGATGAGGATGTTCCATGCTCAAGACCTTCCCCGCTGTCACGCGTTCCGCCCGCCTGCTGGCGCTGCTGTCTCTGCCGTTGGTTACCGGCATTCCGCTGATGGCCAGTGCAGATTCCGGCGCGGCGGCAGCGTCCGCTCCTGAAGCCTCGGCGAGCATGCAGGTGCCTGCCAAGGGCATCGAGTCCGTGACCAGTCGTGAGGATGTCGCCACCGTCCAGGCGCGTCTGGAGAAGGCGCTCGAGGCCAAGGGGCTGACGCTGTTCAGCGTCATCGAGCATGAGGCGGGTGCCGAGAAGGTGGGGATGGAGCTTCCTGCCACGCATACCGTCATCTTCGGCAACCCCAAGGTCGGCACCCTGTTGATGCAGTGCAATGGTTCGGCTGCGCTGGATCTCCCGCAGAAGATGCTGATCCGTGCCGTGGAAGGGGGCAGCGTGATCGAGTGGAATGATCCGCAGTATCTGGCCAATCGTCATGATCTGGATGACTGCAAGCTGCCGCTGGACAAGATCGGTGGGCTGCTCAAGGGCCTGGCGGCCGAGGCAGCGGGGCAATGAGACGTGAAGACGCCATGTTTCAGCGCTGATCCTCCCAGTCTGGACGACACTGACACGAGCACTGATATCAGACACTGACATCCGTTTCTGACATTGCGCAGGACGAAAAAAGCCGGACTCCCTGAGGAGTCCGGCTTTTTCATGTGTCACCGCTCGCTTTTCTGCAAGCCGTCCTGGCGTGAGTCCTACAGGGCTTCGCCGTTGTGCTTGAGCCACTGTACCGCGCGGTCCGGGTAGTCCGTGAAGACGCCATCGACATCGGCGTCGACGAAGAACACGCGCAGCATGTCATCATAATCGCTGGCCCAGTCAGGGATGCGACCCTCATCAAGCCGGAAGGTATAGGGCATCACGATCAGGCCTGCCGCATGCGCTTCCTTGACCAGCGGCGTGACCTTGATGTCGTCCCGGGTCGAGCTGTCCTCGATCACCATCGGCTTCCACGGGCCGATGCCATCGGCATAGCCGGCAATCCGCTGCATGGCCCCATCCTGGTACATCCAGTCATAGCTGTAGGGCTCGAGCTTGCCATCCGAGCCCGGCTGGAAGGTCATGTCCCAGCTGGTCTCGCCCATCAGCTGCACCAGTCGCAGGTCCATGCCCAGCTCGGGCTGCAGCGTGTCGTGGATGCGTTCGAGTCCATTGGGATCAAAGACCTGCACGATGGCATTGTCGTCATGGTCCACATAGCCGTACTGCTTGAGCGTCTCGAGGACGGCTCTGGAGATTTCCTTGCCCTCGGACTGATGGAACCAGGGGGCCTTGATCTCGACATACAGGCCGACATCACGGCCCGTGGAGTGATTCAGGCCCTGAATCATCTCGATCTCCTCGCTCAGCGTATGCAGACCGAAGTGGGACTTGCCCAGCGGGAAGCGCTCGGGGTAATCCGTGACACGCTCGCCATCCTTGACGGTGAAGCCCTCGCTGAAGGCCAGCTTGCGCAGCTCATCCAGGGTGAAGTCGATGGCATAGTAGCGGCCATCCTCACGAGCGCGGTCCGGGAAGACATCGGCGACATTGGTCACGCGATCCAGAAAGCGATCATGCAGCACCACCAGCTGATCATCCTTGCTCATCACCACGTCCTGCTCAAGGAAGTCGGCACCCTGGGCATAGGCCATCGACTTGGCGGCCAGCGTGTGCTCGGGCAGGTAGCCCGAGGCACCACGGTGAGCCACGACGACCTTGTCGGTGCCATGGCCGGGGTCGATGCTGCGCAGCGTCGCGTCATCGGCGAGGGCAGTGGAGGCCGTGGTCACAAGCAATGCGCCCATCACGCCAAGACGCGTGAGTGAGCGGTGAGTCAGGAAATGAGGGGAGCCGGACATGTAGGATCACCTTGGATGTGGTTATTGTATGGACGTTCAACATCGAATCATTACCATAACAAACACTTATCCAAATGGCGATGAGCAATGGAAATGAATGATGATGCGCTGGAGCTGTCCGGCAGAGGTGGGTCGCTGGGGGTCAGGCCGAGGGCGAGCGACGATTGAGCAGGCGGGCCAGCATGCCGCGTCCCGCCATCACGAAGAACACCGGGGCACCGGCGATCAGGTAGAAATAGAAGGTGACGGCGCGCCAGATGACGACGGCGGCAGCGGCGGTGGAGGCGCCGATGACAGGTCCCAGCAGTGCCGTGGACGAGAGTTCGGCACCGCCTGCACCACCGGGCAGCAGCGTCAGTTGCCCGGCGGCGAGCGAGAGCATCTGCACGATGAAGGTCCAGCTCCAGTCGATGTCGCGCCCAAGTCCCGCGACGGCCAGATAGAGGATGGAATAGCGCAAGAGCCAATGGGCGCAGCACAGCAGAAAGATCAGGCTCAACGTCAGGCGAGGCAGGGCGAGCGTCTCGATCAGTGCATGGCGGAAATGGATCAAGGCACGCGCCAGTCTGAGGCGCGAACGATGGCGTACCTTGAGCCAGCGCAGCAGGCGGCCACTGGCCTTGATCAATCGTCGATGATGCTTGCCGAGCGCCGCCAGCAGGCCGAAGCCGATGATCAGCAGCAGCGCCGGCACGGCCAGCATCCAGCCCAGGCGTAGATCGATGGTATGCGACAGTGCGTAGAGCCCGATGCTGGCGAGCGCCGAGAGAAAGAACAGCATGTCGGTCATCTGGTCGACGGCAAACACCGCCGAGGCGTGTGCCGGGCGTACCCCCTGACGTGCCAGCAGCCCCATGAGAGTGAACGGGCCGCCACTGCCACCCGGCGTGGCGCTGATGGCGAACTCGGTGGCCATCACCATGCCCAGTGCACGCCGCTGTCCGAGGTGGCCGCCACGCCCGGCCAGCAGCAGGCGCAGGCGTCCGGCATTCAGGTTCCAGCACATCACGATCATGCCCAGCATCAGCGCGAAGGTCTCGAGGGGGAACTGGCGCAGCTGGCTCCCCAGCCCACTGCCGCCCAGCACCAGCGGCACGGCGATGACCAGCACCAGGCCGGCTCCCAGCATCCACAGGGCGCGATTCATGGTGGATTCTCGTGTTCAGGCGATGGGTGGCAGGGCATGGTGCCCAGGGCATGCTGCGGGAACTCAGGCAGCACTGTCGGCATTCCGTCGATCGGCGGTGAGCAGCCCCTTGTGTGTCAGCCAATCGATCTTGGTCATCGGCAGGTAGCCATCATCCAGCAACCGTGTGACAAGTCGTGCCCAGTAGTCTCGCGAGCCCGTGTGGCGCATGTCGACCGGATGCAGTCCGAGGCGCAGGACATCGGCGTCACGCTCACGCGCCATCTTGCGTTCCGTGACCCAGCGGGACATGGCGCGCCGCGGCGCGGAGCGCGCGCTCCACACCAGTCCCGGAGCATCGATGGGGGTGAAGTCCGGCAGGCGATAGAGGTGCTGAGGGTCGCTGGTGTATTGGAAGTCCAATGCCTGCAGGGCGCGCCGTGTGCCGTCACTCATCAACCAGGCCGGTGCCACGAAGCCCGACAGCGGCCAGCCGAGCCGCTTGAACAGGGCAGCGCCTTCCTGAAGACGCCGTCTGGCTTCGCTCTCATCGAGGGGGTAGAACTCGCCTTCCCAGGTCAGTACGCGGCGCATCACGTAATCGCGTGGCGTGCGGGGCGGCGGCGCATCATCGCAATGATGAAAACCATGCAGCGCCAGTTCATCGCCCTGCTGTCTGCGGGCCTCCAGCAGGGCAATGAATTCGGGAGCACTCTCGAGAGGGTTGCGATGGTGGAAGTCCGGCACCACCAGCCAGGTGATCGGGCAGGGATGGCCAAGTCGCTCCTGACACAGCTCATCCATCTGATTGACGAAGTCGCGATAGTCCTGCCAGGTCTCGGGAGCGATGTCGTGGAGGACCAGCAGGAAATGCTTTCTGGCGGCTGGAGACTCACCCATGTGTCACCTCTTCCAGTATCGGTTGCAGCTGAGTGCCGGTGACGGCGCGATAGTGATCGAGCAGTCCATCCACCACGCGGTCCCAGTCGTGGTGCTTCTCCACATGACGACGCGCCTGGCGACCCAGGGCCGCCGGGTCATTGGCGAAGATGTCCTGAACGGCACGCGCCATGGCATGCGGTGCATGAGGATCACACAGTTGGCCACAGCCCAGCGGAACATTTTCCGCCAGCGCACCGGCGCGAGCGGCCACCACTGGCGTGCCGCAGGCCATGGCTTCCAGCACGACCAGACCGAAGGTCTCCTGTGTGCCGGCATGCAACAGCACATCGACGGAGGCGACCAGTCGTGCCACCTCCGCGCTGCTGCAGAAATGGCCGGTGACACTGACATTGTCCGGCAGGTGGCGAGGCATCCCGGAGCCGATCAACAGCAGATGGTAATTCGGGCCAAGCAGACGGGCGACTTCCAGCAGCTCGTCGAGATTCTTCTCGCGTGAACCGCGGCCGGCGAAGGCCAGCAGTCGCACGTGATCCGCCAGGCCAAGTTCACGTCGCAGGTCCTGATCCCGGCAATCGGGGTGGAAGGTGTTCAGATCGACGCCCAGTGGCTGGATGTGGACATTGCGTACCCCGAGTCGATCCAGTCGCCTCGCCATCACGTCACTGGGTGCCAGCACGCGATCGAAATGGCGATAGAGGCGCTGCACATAGCGATCGACATTGGCCCCCGACCACTCGCCGAGACGGTTGGTGATCAGACGTGGCAGATCCGAGTGATAGAAGCCGATCACCGGGACATCCAGCTTGCGGCCTGCATCCAATGCCGCCCAGGCGGTGACGTAGGGGTCACCCGCCTCGATCACGTCCGGCTGCAGTGCCAGCAGGGTGCTGACCCAGCCTCCACGCCTCAGCGGGAAGCGGTAGCCATTGCCGAAGGGTATCGGGGGTGCCGGGACGTGATAGAGGTCATCGCTGACACTGGAGGACTCTCCGGGAACCAGCAGGCTGTGACGAATGCCTGGTCGGCTTCGTAGGCGTCGTCGCTTGGCTTCCAGATAGGTTCTCACGCCGCCGCTGGACGGCGCATGAAACATCGTCATGTCTGCAACGTGGAGCATCTATTTGATTCCGTTGTGTTTTCTGGCAGACAGCGCCGAAAGGTCAATTCTTGTGCCCAGTCTGAGTCTGCTATTGATCTGGGGGGGAGAGGGGTGGGCTTCAAGTAGGCTTTTGGGAACGCGGAAGTCATGTTGCGCAACTGGCTCTGCTTTCCGGTCGCTGGCTACCCCCTGCACTCAAGAGTGACACGCCAACCCTACGCCACGGATGGCGTGACCCATGTGACAGCGGTCGGAGGATTTTGTGCGATGCCAGCCGAGGAGGCGTCATGCTGGCACTCCAGCAGCGAATGCGTTCGCGGACACAACACGGTTGCGGCGTTGGTGAGCCGCGGTGCAGACAGAACGTGATGCGGGGGGAGTGATTCAGGGGAGTGATGCGGGTAGGGGACTCAGGGGACTGATGCGGGAAGGACGTGATACTGGAAGAAAGTGATCAAGGGAGATAGTGAAAAAGGGAGAGAGTGAAAAAGGGAGAAGCGACGGGACACCTGGCCATGCCATGGCAAAAAAAATCCCACCCGGGCAGCCGGATGGGAAAGTTGCGTGCACTACAGGAATTCAGGGGATACGCGGATGGATTCCCGAGGCCTTCTCAGACGCGGACTACGCCTGGGAGTGCCTCAGGACTCATGAGAATGATTGAGCGGACAGGGAGGACATCGTCTGGCCCAGCTCTTGGGAGAAGGCGGCTTCGGGCTCGGCGGGACGTTGACTGGCGAGCAACACGAGGCTCAGCAGCATGCCGGCTGCGAGCAGCAGGCGATTGCGTGTCCGGCGGCGGTCCCGCTCCAGCAGCATGGCCACATGCTCCATCGCCTCCTGCTGGATCTCACGCTGTCGCTGTGGCGTGACCGCGTCACGCGAGTGGCCATCTGACGGCTGATCGGTAACACGTGCCAGGACCATGGCCGGCTGGCGCACGATGGCGGCGTGTTCTGCAGCATGACGCTGTGAGGCAGCAGGCGAGCGATGGAATTTCATGGGAGGTCCTCTCACGGCAAGTGGCAGCATGGACAGATGGCAATGACTGACTCGGTACTTGACTCAATCAACGTTGGCGCGAGGAGTGTGGATGCCTCGTGTCTCGATGAAATGAGTGTAACGTGATTTTCTGTTTCACAAAATTACAATTTATCACGATGCGATCACGCTTTGAATACGTTACGTTGCAGCGACGAAAACGCCCCGGGCGCAGAGCGCTCCGGGGCGTGGGGTACCGCCATCCTGTCAGACGGCGGTGAGCAGGTCGCGGCTTATTCGGCCGGACGACCCACCAGTGAACGACGTTCTTCACGGGCTTCGGTCAAGGAGACCTTGATGATGTCGCCCAATGAGTAACGCAGCTCGTCTTCGATGCGCACACGGCCTTCCTTGTCATCGATCGCGACCTTCTTGCGATCAGTGTGGATCAGCGGTGCCGGAATGAAGACGCTGGCGCCATTCTCTTCCAGGCGCACACGCATGCCACCGCGGCGGATGTCGATGATCTCGCCAGTGAAGACCTGCTGCTCTTCGGCGGCCTTGGTCAGGTAACGCACGTAGAGCCAGTCCTTGACGTCGCGCTCAGCCATGCGGTTGAGACGACGACGTTCACTGAGGTGTTCGGTCAGCTGCTCGGTGGCTTCGGCCGGAGCATCCTGACCCAGAATCACGCGCTTGATCAGGCGATGGTTGACCATGTCGCCGTACTTGCGGATCGGTGAAGTCCAGGTGGCATAGGCCTCGAGACCCAGACCGAAATGCGGGCCCGGCTGGGCAGACATCACGGTGTAGCCCTGGAAGCGACGCATGCGCACGTCCAGCCAGGTATCCTCGCGGCTGTCCAGCTCCTGGCGCAGCAGGCGATAGCCTTCCAGGCTGCCCAGCTGTTCCGGCGTCGCGGTGATCTCCTGGGTGGCCAGGAATTCGATGGTGTCGTCGTACTTCTCCGGTGCAAAGCCCTGGTGCACGTTGAAGATGCCGTGACCGATGTGCTTGGAGAGCAGACGGGCGCAGCTCAGGTTCGCGGTGATCATGGATTCTTCGATCATGCGATTGCTGATGCGGCGATGGTCGGCACGCACGTTGAGCACGTTGCCTTCCTCATCCAGCTCGAATTCGAAGTCCGGACGCTCGCGGAAGATCTGGGAGTTGCGTGCACGCCAGGCGATACGCGCCTGAGTGAAGGCTTCCAGCTGACGCAGGCCTTCGGCCAGCTCCTCGGTTTCCGGCTTCCAGCTGCCTTCCTGGCCTTCGATCCAGTCAGAGACGTTGTCGTAGGTCAGGCGGTGATGCGAGCGCATGGTGGCCGCGAAGAACTTCGGCTCACCGATCACGCCGTCGGTGTCGATGTCGACGATGCACATCAGCGTCGGACGGTCTTCACCTTCCTTCAGCGAGCACAGGTCATCGGCCAGGATTTCCGGCAGCATGGTGACGTTCTGGCTCGGCAGGTAGACGGTGAAGGAGCGCGTGCGCGCCTCTTCGTCCACGCGGCTGCCTTCCGGCACATAGGCGGTCGGGTCAGCGATGGCGATGCTCAGGGTCCAGCCGCCTTCCGGGCGCTCGACGATGTGCAGGGCGTCATCCATGTCGCGAGTCTTCTCACCATCGATGGTGAAGAAGGGCACATGAGTCATGTCTTCGCGGGTCAGACCTTCCTCCAGCAGCGGCCAGTCGTTGCCGCCCTCCGGAGAGGCCTGTTCCAGCGCGTGACGCGCCAGGGTGACACGCCACGGCACGCGCGGGTTGTCCACCTCGGCGATGACTTCCTCGATCTGGGCGAAGAAGCTGCGGTCATCCTTGCGCATCGGGTGACGCAGCAGACGAGCCACGACCCAGTCGCCATCATTGAGGCTTTCCTCATTGATGCCACGCTTCACGCGCGCTTTCATGCGCGTGTTGATGGACGGGTGATCCGGCATCACGTTGAGGCGACCGTCACGCTTGCCGACACGAGCGACGAAGCGGTCGACACCCGTCTCGATCAGCACTTCCGGCTGTACGGATTTCTTCTCGCCTTCGACCTTGACGGTCGCTTCGACGGTATCACCGTGCAGCACCTGCTTCATGGCGGGCGGCGGCACGAAATACGACTCGCCATCCTCGCACTCGAGGAAGCCGAAGCCCTTGTCGGTGCCTTTGATCACCCCCGTGACACGGGGAATTTCCTGGCGGATTTGATCTTTCAGCTGCGCCAGCAGCGAATTGTTCTGCAGCATTTCGGAAGTTCTGTTGGCGGGGTCAGTGGCTCACTATACGGACATGACGCATGGGGGGAAAGCGGCCAGAGACTCCGACGCCCGCACGGGCTGCGTGCGGGCGTCGGCAGCTGGCCGAACGAGTGGCGATGACGCCGCCGGTGGCGGTGCGTCGCTTGCGCCAGATGCGGCTTCAGACCGTGGCAGCAGCGTCCTGCAGCAGGCTGGAGACCGATTGATCACCATCGAACAGCGTGAAGACCGGTGCCTTGCGATGGCGACCTCCGATCTCGCGCGCCTGCATCACGCCCAGCAGGAATTCCGCCACGTTGGCGCGTGAGACCTGCATCTCGTCGGACTTCTCCGCGTCTTGGGTCAGCTTGCCGTTGCCGGCTTCCTCGGTGAGGCGGCCCGGTTTGACGATGACGTGGCGCAGTCCGCTCTCGGCCAGGCAGAGATCCGCCGCCTTCTTGGCCGCGAAGTAGGGGCGCATGGCCGCCGGGCCTGCCAGCGGGGTCTCGGAGCGGATCGAGCTGACCTGGATCACCCGCGAGAGGCCGAATTCCGCGGCCAGTTCCGCAGTGCGCATGGCACCGTGCAGGTCGATGGTCAATGTCTTGTCAGGGCCGGTATGCGGGCCGGACCCCGCGACGAACACTGCCTGGTCACAGCCATAGAACGCCTGGCGCATCTCGCCTTCCAGGTCTCCCATGACGGTCGGAATGCCGCGTTCATGGAACCAGCCCTGCTGGTCCGTTGAGCGGATCATGGCGACGATGGGTTCGCCGGCGGCCTGGGCCTTCTCGCAGAGTTGACGACCGATCTTGCCATTGGCACCGATGATGAGCGTCTTGCGCATGTTGGCGACTCCTTGTTCGGGGGAACGAATGCAGCAGGCCGAGCCATCATCTCGAGAGAGCGATCCTCAAGCGATGACTCGGCGGGATACCGTCTTTCCTGCGGTCGGCCGGAGTGAACTTCAAGTGGTCCTGCCGTCGGGAGCCTGACAGGAGGTCAGGCCATGAGAGATGTGATGGGGGGAGTGGACAGAGCCGATCACACGCACGCGAGGCCGGCACTCGCAAGCCGCGCATGACTGATGTGAGCGCCGACACACCTACATGAGTCTTAGCTTATAAATACTACGGTATTAAAGGCGCATGCCGGGGCTATGCCGTGACGTGCAGCCTGCTAGGATGGCGCTACAACACCCGAGAGCCCACGGCTCTCGGTCTCCACGACAGCATGAAAGACAAGGACGTCCGATGAGCGCCACGATGAATTCCGATGCCGCGCCCTCCCAGACACAAGGCAACGCCATTCGCGTCGGCCTGATCGGTTATGGCATGGCGGTACGTACCTTCCATGCGCCACTGATCGAGGCGACGCAAGGCCTGGCGCTGGTCGCGCTCTCGACCTCGCGTCCCGAGGTGGTCAAGGCCGAACGTCCCGAGCTCGAGGTGGAAGCCACTCCCGAGGCACTGCTGGCGCGTCAGGACATCGATCTCGTCATCATCGCCACGCCCAACGAGACCCACTACCCCCTGGCGAGTGCGGCGCTGGCGGCCGGCAAGCATGTGGTGGTCGACAAGCCCTTCACCGTCACGCTGGCCGAGGGTGAGGCGCTGGCCCGAGAGGCGGAGCAGGCAGAGCGGGTGCTGGCGGTGTTCCACAATCGTCGCTTCGATGCCGATTTTCTGACGCTGGTCGAGCTGATCGAGGGCGGTACCCTGGGGCGCATCGCCCACATGGAGTCCCATTTCGACCGCTTCCGCCCCAGCGTGCCGGACCGCTGGCGTGAGCAGGCCCTGCCCGGCAGCGGCCTGTGGTACGACCTCGGGCCACACCTGCTGGATCAGGCGCTGTGTCTGTTCGGCGAGCCTGCCAGTATCCAGCTGACACGTCGCACCCAGCGCGAGGGAGCCGTCACCGATGATTTCTTCCATGCCGTATTGAGCTATGCCTCACATGCCATCTATCCCTCGCTGGTGGTCGAGCTGCACGCCAGTGCCTTGGCGGCCGCACCGACGGCACGTTTCGCCGTCCACGGCACGCGCGGCAGTTACGTGACGTTCGGTCTCGATCCTCAGGAGGCATGTCTCAAGGCCGGCAGCTTCCCGGCCCGTGACGAGGCCGAGCGGCTCGCGCAGCAATGGGGGCGCGACCCGCGCCCGGGCATGCTCACGGTGCTGGAGACGGCAAGGGAGGCCGGCGATGGGGAGCAGGTTCTGGTCGCCGGTATCCACCAGGGCCGCGATGGCGACTACCCGGCCTGGTATGCGCGGCTGCGCGACTGCATCCGTTCCGGCAGTGCCAACCCGACGCCCGCCGACGAGGCACTGCGCGTGATGAAATGGCTGGAAGCGGGGATCGCCAGCGAAGGCTGAGGCTGTTGGCGGTGAGATGACTCACGAAAACGCGCGCCCCGATGACTCGGGGCGCGCGTTCTGCTTTCAAGAGAGTGACAAGGATCAGGCCGCGATGCGCTCAGGCGTTGGCGTCGTCCTCGCCCTTGTCGGCCTTGCGCATGCGCGAGAACAGCTCCGCGCGCAGCTCGCCGATGCGCGGTACCTCCTCGGTATGGAAGGGGATGGGGCGCAGCAGGCGCATGGCACGCAGGCCCAGGCGTGCGTTCATCAGGCCACTGCCCAGCCCCTGTCCGGCCTTGGTGGAGAGGCGGCCGGCCAGATTCATCGACAGCAGATCCATGCTGGCCTCGGCGGCCAGTTCACTGGCGCCGGCGAAGGCCATCGACGCCAGCACCTCCTTAAACAGGCGCAGACGGCTGGCGTAGCCCAGCTCCAGTCCGTAGAGGCGCGACAGGCGCTCCATCATGCGCAGTCCGCGCCAGGCCACCAGGCTCATGTCGACCCAGGTCAATGGCGAGACCGCCACCATCACCGCCGTCTCGCCGCTCATGCGCGAGATCAGACGCCGCGCCTCACGGTCCCGCGGCCCCAGCACATGGAAGGCGAACAGCTCGCGGCGCTCCGACGGGGAGTGATGCGCTTCGCAGGCAGCGCGCCAGGCGCGCACGCCGGCATCATCCTCGCCCAGCTTCATCTGACGGCGCAGCTGCTCAAGCAGGTCTTCCTGCTGGCTGTCGGCCTTGCCGCCTGCCTTGTTCGAGCCCTCGTCAGGCGTGGACGGCGCATCACCGCGCTGGCCAAAGCTTTTCTGGCCAAAGCCTCCTTGACCAAAGCTCTCCTGGCCAAAATCATCCTGCTGATGTTCTTCCAGCTCGGCACGCAGCGCGACGTGCTTGCGCAGATGACGCAGTCGGAAGAGCTCCTTGCCCAGCGCGCGGGCGCCGAGCCCGATGGCACCAAGCCCCAGCAGGCCCCAGGCCCCGGCGATCAGGTCACCGCCCATGGCCGCCTGATACAGCGCATGGCCGGCCTCGACACCACCGAGTGTCAGGGTGCCGAGCAGCAGCCATTTGAGGCCACGATGGCGTGGCCTGGCGCTCAGCGTTGCATCGAGTCCCGGTGTGGCGGGTGCTGGTTCGGCCGCGGCCAGTGGCTGGCTTTCCATCTCCGGCGAGAAGTGGCGCGCGCCGCGCAGAGCCTCTGCCGCGCTCTCGGTGGGGCGCTCGGCGTAAGCCGTCGAGGTGGCATCGGCCTGCGCCGAGCCGGCAGGATCGGGACTCGTGAAGCGTTTGCCCGGGCGCGGGTGGCGGGATTCGGTAGTCATTTCAGGTGGTCTCCCAGCAGCCAGTCGAGCACGGCGTCCATGCGAATGTGAGGTGGTGCCTTGCCGTCGACCTGCGGCGGCGCGAAGTGGGGGAAGTCGAAGCGGCTTTCGGCCCAGAAATTCGGGTCGGGCAACCGTGAGGGCACCTCGCCCGGGAACAGCAGCACGGACTCGCGGCCAGCACCCTGCGTGCCTGAGTCGCTCGACCCTTCGTGCTCGCCGAGCAGGTGTCCCGCCAGCGCCGGATGACGCTGACCGTTCTCGACCACCTCGCGCGCCTCGCTGGCGCGGATGGCGGCGATGGTGAAGGCCTTGAGCGGCACGTCGCGATAGCGCAGGCGTTTGAGCGGGCCCGCCAGTAGCTGCTCGAGCAGGTCGCGCATCGCGCCATGCTGCTCGGGGGTGACGTGGTCGGCCTTGGTGGCGGCGATGGCCAGGCGGTCGATGCGGCGGTCCATCAGGCGCGCCAGCAGGTGACGGCGGCCATAGGCGAAGCTGTCGAACAGCTTGTCCAGCGCGCGGCTCAGATCGCGGAACGGAGCCGGGCCGGCGTTCAGCGCGCCCAGCACGTCGATCAGCACGATCTGGCGGTCAAAGCGCCGGAAGTGGTCGTGATAGAAGGGACGTACCACGCGGCGGCGGTAGTGATCGAAGCGCCGCGCCAGGGTGCGGTATAGGCTGGTTTCCGGCAAGGCGGCCAAGGCGTCGGCTGTCCAGTCGCCGAGCCCCGGCAGCGGGAAGAACTGCAGCACCGGCGCTTCATCCAGCTCGCCGGGCAGCAGGAAGCGGCCCGGTGTCAGGTCGACGAAGCCCCCCTTGCGGCGTGCGGCGTGCAGATAGTCGGTATACAGGCTCGCGATCTCGGCGAGGCGGTCTTCATCCACTTCGCTGTCCGGCGTCAGGCCCGCGATGGCGCCCATCCAGTCATGCGCCCAGTCGCCGCGCCCATCGGCCAGCTGCGTCTCGCATTCGCTGCTCCAGGCGGTGAAGTCCTGCTCCAGCATCGGCAGGTCCAGCAGCCATTCGCCGGGATAATCGATCAGGTCCAGTGTCAGGGTGGCGCGCTGGCTGTCGAGCATGCGCGCGGCGCGTGAGGTGGGGCGAAAGCCGATCTTGAGACGCAGCTCGCTGATGCTGCGGGTCGGCGTCGGCCATTCGGGGCCATGGGGCGAATGCTGGCCGGAAAGCGAGCGCAAGCCGGCTTCCAGCGGAAAGCGCGGGATGGAAAGATCCGGCTGACTGACACGCTCTGCCCCGAGCAGACGGCCATCGCGGGCGGCAGGCAACAGCTCCAGACGCGCGCCGAGTCCTGCGTGGCGCAGCTGCTCGATCAGCGAGACGAGAAAGGCCGTCTTGCCGGCACCGGACAGACCGGTGACGGCGAGCCGCAGCTGCCGATCGAGGCCGCGCTCCAGCAGGTCATGGGCTTCGCGGCCCACCTCGCGGGCAAGCTGGCGAGCGTTGCGGGTCATGGTGTTGAACATCAGGCATTCCCTGTCGGTGGGGGCGAGGCGGCGACACGACGTGACGGCAGATCGGCAGGTGATGGTGAACGCGAATCCGGCAATGGCCAATGGCCGACGTCGTGCGCCGTGATGCTCGCCGTCAGTGCTGTATCTGCGGGCGATCGGTACGCAAGGCAAGCTGTCGCCATGCCAGCAGTGCCACGGGCAGCAGGCAGGCGGGGATCAGCAGCAGGTTGAGCAACGCCCAGCCCAGCGTGCTGACCAGTGGCCCGGCCAGCAGTGCCGTCACCGCGCCTGTGGTGAAGACGAGGAACTCGTTGGCGGCCTGGGTGCGGGCCTTCTCGTTGGGGCGATGGCAGCGGGTCAGCAGCGTGGTGGCGGGCAGGAAGGTGAAGTTCCAGCCGATGCCGAGCAGGATGAGGCCGAGGAAGAAGCCCTGGGTGCCGGTCAGATAGCCGGCGGCCAGCAGCTGCGCGGTGCCAAGGCTCGCCAGCAGGAAGGCGCAGCCGGTGATGATCATGGTGCCGGTGCCGAAACGTGCGGTCAGGCGTCCGGTGAAGAAGGAGGGCAGGAACATCGCCACCACGTGCCATTGGATGGTGGTGGCGACGTGATCGAATCCGTGTCCGGCATGCGCCATCGCCAGTGGCGTGGCCGTCATCGCCAGGTTCATCACCCCATAGCCGACCATCGCGCTGAGCACGGCCAGCAGGAAGGTCGGTTGGCGCAGGATCACGCCCAACGGGCGCGCGGGTTCGGGTTCATCATCGCCGTCCGACTGGGCGCTGCCTTCGCTGGGCAGCCGAATGAAGGCCAACAGTAGCAACGCCACCAGATACAGCGCTCCCAGCCCGAGAAAGCTGCCCAGGAAGGGCGTGTCGGCCAGTGCATGACTGGTGCGGGCAAGCCAGGGGCCGAAGAAGGCTGCCAGCACGCCGCCACCCATCACCAGCCCGATGGCGCGCTCCCGCTGCTCCGGGGGCGCGGCTTCCATGGCGGCGAAGCGATACAGCTGGCCGAAGCCGATCCCGATGCCCACCAGCCAGGTGGAGAACAGGAACAGCCCGAAATGCTGCAGGTGCAGCGCCAGCACGGCCAGCCCCGCGCCTGCCAGCCCGCACAGATTGCCGAGCACGAAGCCGCGGCGTCGTCCGAGGCGTGCGGTGATCAGCGAGGCAGGGATGGTGGCGCACATCAGGCCCAGCCATTGGGTCGCGACCGGCGCGGTCGACCAGCTGCTCGAGGCAAGCTGGGCACCGATCAGCGGCGAGACCGCGATCAACAGGATGTTGCCGCTGACCAGCAAGGCCTGGCACAGCGACAACAGCGTGACGGCCAGCGGCAGGCGGGCCCGACCGGCAGTGGAGGATGAGGATGACATGATGACGCAGCTCCGACGGATTGCGGCGCCTGGTGCGCCTGTCCTGATTATGCCTGTGCTCCGCTCAGGCGTTCCAATCCTCCGTCAGGCATCGAGGAGTCCGGGGCGGAGCGCGTGATGACTTGCATGCCTACTCTCCCGCCCATTCCCGCAGGCTACCCTTGCGCACCCGACGGACAGCGTGTGACAGCTCGCCCTGCTCGGCAAGTCGCTGGATGACCGCAGGCAGCGCGGCGCGGACCTCATCGGCTGACATGCCGGGGGAGAGCTCAGGGGCATAGAGCATCTTGAGCAGCACGTAATCCAGCGGACTCAGCCAATGATCCACCGTGACGTCGCTGAAGATGGAGGGGAACACCGCGTCCGAATCATTGGGCAATCCCATCAGCTGGGCAGTTTCCTCGATGATGCAATCCACCAGACGTCCCTTCTGGCGGGCGTAGTCGACCGGAATCAGGATCAGCCCACTGGCGATGGCCTGATTGGCCCCAGTCTTGAACAGTGTCAGGCACACGCCTTCCCGCAGTGCCTTGCGCATGCCCGGTGTGCTGGCCTGCTGCTTGCCGACGTAGGCGGCGGCCTCGTGAGTCATGTGGTCCCGGGCGATGAAGGCGATGCGCAGGTTGGCCTCTCTGGCGGAGGACACGAAACTCAGCGGCTGGCCGGTGATGGCGGAGAGATGACGAAACTGGACCTGGCTCAATTGGCGTTGCAGGCGGGCGTCACCCAACTGCGAATCGAGCCAGACCGTGATCGGCACCTGCCAGCGGGTGAGCGAGGCGCTGCTGCCGGGCTGGTATTCACGCTTGAGCGCCACCTCCAGAAAGCTGTCCGTCAGCACATCGGCGCGCTGCCAGCGCTCGGCGGCGTGGCTGACAGGCACCGACATCAGTGAGGCGAGCAGGGAGATCGACAGTGACAGCACCTTGAGGCGCGGAAGACGGCTACGCAGGCGACAGCGGGACATGGGAGACCTCGGTGATGAGCGACTCGTCCAGCATGCCTGAAAGCGGTGCAGCAAATGCACAAATGCACGAATGCCCCGGCTGTCCGGGGAGACAGGGCGGGGCATTCGTGTCATGGCGGATGTGCTGCTCGCGGGGCGAGTCAGCAAACGGCGCGAGTCAGATGAAGGCCAGATAGATGGCGATCACCAGCACGACCAGCAGCAGCGCACAGACCTTGGCACCTTTCCAGGGGGTCATGTCGATGGCGCCGACATCCTGCTGGATCCACGGCTCGTCACGCGGTGCCAGCTTGCCGATGATCAGCATCATCGCGATCAGCAGCACGAACACCAGGCCGACGAAGTGGAACTCGTGGATCACGTCCAGCACGCCGGAGAAGGCCGGCACGAAGTAGACCACGCCGATCACGCTGCAGCCGATCAACAGCGCCAGGTTGGCGGCGATGGTCGGCACGCGACGCGTCAGCAGGCCCATCAGTACCACGGCGAAGATCGGGATGAAGTAGATGGCATTCATCTTCTGCAGGTAACCGAACAAGCTTTCCTGACCGGCCAGCAGCGGCGCGAGAGTCATGGAAGCGATCGCCAGCACCCAGCCGAAGCCCTTGGAGACCTTGACCACTTCCTCGTCGCTGGCATCACGGCGCAGGTGCGCCTTGTAGATGCCGGTGGAGAACAGCGTGGTGGTGGCGTTCAGCGCCGAGTTGAAGGATGACAGGATCGCCCCGACCATCGCGGCGGCGAAGAAGCCGGTCAGCGGTGCGGGCAGCACGTCGAACACCAGCTGGCCGTAGGCGCTGTCGGCCTTGACGCCGGAAGAGGCGTAGAGGTGATAGGCGATGATGCCGGGAATCACCAGATACAGCGGGCCCAGCAGCTTGAGCGCGCCGGTCAGCAGCACGCCTTTCTGGCCCTCTGCGAGGGTCTTGGCGGCGAAGGTGCGCTGGATGATCTGCTGGTTGGTACACCAGTAGAAGAAGTTGATGATCATCACGCCGGTGAACAGTGTCGAGAAGGGCACCGACTGGTCTTCACTGCCCATGGAATTGAATTTCTCGGGATTGGCGGCGGTCAGCGTGTCCCAGCCAGCCATCACGCCCTGGCCGTCGCTCACGGCATCGAGACCGAACCAGACGATCAGCATGCCGCCGATCAACAGTCCCACGCCGTTCAGGGTGTCGGAGATGGCGATGGAGCGCATGCCACCGAACAGCGCATAGATGGCGCCGATGATGCCGACCACCCAGATGGTCATCCACAGCAGTGCATTGGGTGAGCTGATGCCGGTAAGAGAGGGCAGATCCAGCATGCCCTGCAGGCCGATGGCACCGGAGTAGAGGATGATCGGCAGCAGGATCACCGCGTAGGCGAACAGGAAGATGAGGTTGGTGATCAGTTCGGTGCTGCGCCCGTAACGCAGCGCCAGCAGTTCTGGCAGGGTGGTGATGCCGCTCTTGAGGAAGCGTGGCAGGAAGAACAACGCCATCACCACCATCGCCAGCACCGCCATGACCTCCCAGGCCATCACCGACAGACCATCGGTGAAGGCGGCGCCATTCAGACCGACCATCTGTTCGGTGGACAGGTTGGTCATCAGCAGTGAGCCCGCGATCAGCGGGAAAGTCAGACTACGTCCGGCGAGGAAATAGCCGGTGGAATGCGAGGTGTCATCGCGATGTGTCCACCACCAGGTCAAGGCGGCGACCAGGCCGGTAAAGAACACGAAAGAAACAAGGGTAAGGGCGTGCATGGGAGGAGGGTTCCTTGATGCTGGCTGGCGCGACGTCTGGCTCACGGGCACTCGGTCCGCGCGGCGATTCGGCGATCAGTCCAGCAGTATCGATGCAATGCACACAGCGAGCTGTGTCATCGTCCGTGACGAGACTCACCGGTAACATTCGCGGCAAGTCTGGCGACAGTGTAGGTATCTCCCGAGTTCCTGCTATCCGCCATTTGTAGAACATACGTTGGTTTCGGGGCTTGGCTCGCCCCTGTCGGCGTGATGGCGGGCAGGGGAAACGTGTGTCAGGCCCGCCTTGTAAGGCCGCCTTGTGAGCCCCGCCTTGTAAGACCCGTGACGCGAGACCCGCCGCGCCGCGCAACGCAAGCGCCCCGTCTCGGCGAGGAGAACGGGGCGCAGGCGGCCAGGGGGACACCGTCAGGTCATGCAGTGCTCAGCCGGCGAAGGCCAGATAGATGATCATCACCAGTATGAGAAGAATGATGCTGGCGATGCGCGTGCCAGCCCAGGGCGTCATGTCGATGGCACCGACATCCTGCTGGATCCAGGGCTCGGCACGCGGTGCCAGCTTGCCGATCACCAGCATCAGGGCGATCAACAGCACCAGCACGATGGCGATGAAGTGGAAGTTGTGCACCTTGTCGACCAGCTCGGAAAGCACCGGCACGAAGTAGAACAGGCCGATGACCGCACAGCCCAGCACCAGCGCCAGATTGGCGGCGATGGCCGGCACGCGCCTGGAGAGAAGTCCGACCACGATCACCGCCAGCAGCGGGATGTAATAGATGGAGTTCACCTTCTGGATATAGACGAACAGGCTTTCCTGAGTCGCCAGCAGCGGCGCGATGGTCATCGCGGCGGCTGCCATGATCCAGCCCGCCCATTTGGACGCCTTGACCACCTCTTCATCGCTGGCATCCGGCTTGAGGCGTGCCTTGTAGACATCGAGACTGAACAGCGTGGCGGTGGAGTTGAGCGCCGAGTTGAAGGACGACAGGATCGCGCCGACCATCGCCGCGGCGAAGAAGCCGGTCAGCGGGGCAGGCAATACATCGAAGACCAGGCGACCGTAGGCGGCGTCAGCCTTGATGCCATCACCGGCGTAGAGCTGGAAGGCGATGATGCCCGGCAGTACCAGGTACAGCGGGCCCAGCAGCTTGAGCGCGCCGGTCAGCAGCACCCCCTTCTGGCCTTCGGCCAATGTCTTGGCGGCGAAGGTACGCTGGATGATCTGCTGGTTGGTACACCAGTAGAACATGTTGAGCAGCAGCACCCCGGTGAACAGGGTCGAGACCGGTACTGACTGGTCATCACCGCCCAGCGAATTGAGCTTCTCCGGGTGGGTCTCCTTGAGTGTTTCCCACCCGGCGAGAATGCCGTTGCCATCACTGATCCGATCCAGCCCGTAGTAGACGATGATCATGCCGCCGATCAGCAGCCCGATACCGTTCAGGGTGTCGGAGATGGCGATGGAGCGCAGACCGCCGAAGAGGGCATAGATGGCCCCTGCGATGCCGACGGCGATCACGGTGCCGGTCAACAGCACCATCTGGGAATCGATGCCGGTCAGGGCATGCAAATCCAGCACGCCCATCAGGCCGAGGGCGCCGGAATAGAGAATGCTGGGCAGCAGGATGATGGCGTAGGCCAGCATGAAAATCAGGTTGGCCAGCAGCTGGGTGGTGCGATCGAAACGCAGTGCCAGCAGCTCCGGCAGGGTAGTGATGCCGCTCTTGAGGAAGCGTGGCAGAAAGAACATGGCCATCGCGACCAGCGAGACCACGGCCACCACCTCCCAGGCCATCACGGAGAGGCCATCGGTGAAGGCGGCCCCGTTCAGGCCCACCATCTGCTCGGTGGAGAGATTGGTCATCAGCAGGGAGCCTGCGATGATCGGGAAGGTCAGACTGCGGCCGGCAAGAAAGTAGCCGGTGGAATGGCGATGGTCGTCACGACGGGTCAGCCACCAGGTGATCACGGCGACCAGCCCCGTGAAGAACACGAAGGAGCTCAGGGTGAGGGCATTCATGGCGTTATCCTTGTTGAACAACAGGGCTCGGAGGCCTGCCTGCTCAGTTGCCATCACCCGATTGGCCTGCCTCACCGTTGGCGCGCGGTACCTCGAGGCAGGCGGTCAGTGATCGACAACCAGCGTGCCGATCAGTGTCAGAGAAATGCGCTCACCTCTCCATTGACAATTTGTCTGACATTTTTCCCCAATTGTCTGAAGCGTGCAGACATAGCAGCGTGGCCGGATGTCCTCTTCCGGCGCAGCGATCTTCTCGAGTGGCTCTGGGGAAGGCGGCACCCGACAGGCGGCCCAGACAGGCGAATGCCCCGTGCACTCGAGAATCCGCCCTCGGGATCCTGTCGTGCACGGGGCATTCGGGGTAGGGCGTGAACCGCGTGTGTCGCGGCAAGATCAGCCCATTCGCGACTCAGGCATCAGCACCTTCTGATAGAGCGAGGCGCCGTGGATATCCTTGAGCGTGACGGTCAGTGCTTCGCTTTCGGGATCGAGATCCACCTGACCGAAGAACTGGAACCCTTCGCTGGGCGACATGTTGGCACGGCCTTCCGGCGGTGCCTTCACGAATTCCAGTCTTGGCCCGAAGGTATTGTCCAGCTCGCCAGGGCCGTAGGTACCGGCATGGATCGGCCCGCTGACGAATTCCCAGAACGGCGTGAACTCCTTGAAGACGGCGCGCTCGGGCGAGTAGTGGTGCGCGGCGGTGTAATGGACATCCGCCGTCAGCCACACCAGGTTCTGGATGTCGTGATCGCGCACGAACTTCAGCAGCTCCGCGACTTCCTGTTCGCGTCCCAGCGCCTCACCATCGCCATTGGCACCGTTCTCGAAATTGTCGCCGTCACGCACCAGCAGGCCGATGGGCATGTCGGAGGCGATGATCTTCCAGGTGGCGGTGCTGGCCTTGAGCGACTGCTTGAGCCATGCCAGCTGATCGCGCCCCAGGAAGTCGGTCTCGGGGCCACGCCCGGACTGGCGATTGGCGGAATTGGGGCCGCGGAAGCTGCGCATGTCGAGCATGAACATCTCGAGCCCCGGGCCGAAGCTGAAGTTGCGGTGGATGCGTTCCGGCGCGGCTGGACCGGTCCGCAGCGGCATGTTCTCGAGGAAGGCACGACGCGCATTGGCGGACAGCACGTCGAGATTCTTCTCGGTGTAGCGATCGTCCTCGAGAATCTCGCCCGGATACCAGTTGTTGGTGGTCTCGTGGTCATCCCACTGGGCGAACATCGGCACCTCGGCATTGAAGCGACGCAGGTTGTCATCCATCAGGTTGTAGGCGTACTGACCACGATACTCGTCCAGGGTCTCGGCGACCTTGGACTTGGCCGGCGTGACGATATTGCGCCACAGGCTGCCATCGTGCTGAGTGACGCTCTCCTCGAGCGGGCCATCGGCGTAGATGGTGTCGCCGGAATGCAGGAAGAAGTCCGGCTTGACCTGACGCATCGTCTCGTAGAGGCGCAGGCCACCGAAATCCGGGTTGATCCCCCAGCCCTGGCCGACGGTGTCACCGGACCACACAAAACGCAGCGCACGTGGTGTCTGAACGCCGGGCGGCAATACCAGACGCCCGCTGGTCGCCTCACTGATGGCGCGGTGGTCATCCAGTGCCGCATAGCGTACCCGGTAGAAGACTTCACCGCTGGCATTGGCGCGGGTGTTGATGCGGGTCAGATCCAGCTTGCTGGTCAGGCCGTCGGCCGGCAAGGCCACGGGACCGCGCATCTGGAAGGCGCCACGCATCTCGATGTTGTCGGCCAGCTCGATCAGCATGCGGGCCGGCTTGTCGGTCTGACTCCACAGCATGGCGCGGCTGGCGGTCACGTCGCCGCTCATCACCCCTGACGGCAGGCGTGGACGACGTCCTTCCGCCATCACGATGGCCGGGGCGCCCAGCAGGCCTGAGCTTGCCAGCAGGCCCACGCCGGCACCCTGAAGGCCACGGCTCAGCAGGCGTCGGCGGTCCATTCGCGAAGGTGCGCCGGCGCGTGCGGCATGCGAGTCACCGGGGTTCGCGTTCGCGTCGTCCTGCGAGGTGGGCGAGGCAGGTGTCGTGCGCGAGGAGCGGGAAGGTAGCAGATCAGACAGACGGCGGGACATGAAGGGCTTCCTTGTTACGGTCTGGCATCAGGATGGCAGCGGCGGCAAAGGTGCCGCGGTGGCTGACAGGGCTCACGGGAGAGGCTACTTTCCATGCTCAAGATGACGATCAGGTGTCAGAACCATGATCGCCATGCAGTCCCGTGAACCGGCAGCGCGACGTCCGGCCGTCAGAGCCCCCTTGCGGTGTTGCTGTGTTGCTGTGTTGCGGATTCTCTTTGCCTTGTGGCCGCTCTCTCTTTCTCGCTCTCTTTCTCTGTTTACCTCTTCCCTTTGCGACTTGCTGTCACTTCATGCCACTCCCGGATCAGGACACCTTTCATGAGTCCCTCACGCCCCTCCAACCCGACACCTTCATCGTCCACCCCCGCGCCATCGGATGCCGACAGGCTGATCGCGGATAGCCATCCCCAGGCACGGCCGGTGCTCGAACATTGGTTCACTCGACTGACGCCCAAGGACTGGTTTCGCAAGAGCGAGGCCCTCGATGCTCAGCTGCGCGAACGATTCGCGGAGCTGCTCGAGCAGGCACTGGTCTGTGAACTGTGGGAGTGGCGCACCACTCCCGGTGGTCGGCTGGCGGAAATCCTGGTGCTGGACCAGTTCGCGCGCAATATCCATCGCGATACCCCGCGCGCCTTCAGTGGCGACAGCCTGGCACTCGCGCTCTCCCAGCAGGCCGTGGCGCTGGGGGATCTCGAACGCCTCCCGCTGGCCTGGCAACCCTTCGTCATCATGCCGTGGATGCACAGCGAGTCGTTGCGTGTCCATGAACACGCTGAAGCGCTGTTTGCACGCCAAGGGCTCGAGGACACGCTGCGCTTCGAGCGACGGCATGCGGACATCGTGCGTAGATTCGGCCGTTACCCGCACCGCAACGCGATTCTCGGCCGTGTTTCCACGCCACAGGAGGAGGCATTTCTTCGCCAGCCCGGCTCCTCGTTCTGACAATCGGGAAATCTGACCCTTTTAATTTCGCGAGATCGTCTCCAAGACATGTTCATCGGGCGCACAGCGCCACTTCATCCGCAAGAAAGGAGACAGCAGATGGGTATCATTCTTGGATTGATCATCGGTGGTCTGGCTGGCTGGATCGCAGGCAACATCATGCGTGGCGGCAGCTTCGGCATTCTCGGCAACATCGTCGTCGGTGTGGTCGGTGGCCTGCTGGGCAGCGTCATCTTCAAGCTGCTGGGGCTGGCCTCCACCGGCATCATCGGCTCGCTGGTCGTCTCGATCGTGGGGGCGGTGGTATTGCTGTGGATCGTCTCGAAGGTCAAGTCCAAGGCCTGACGATGCGGCGCCGGCGAACATCGTCAGGCGTTCCACAGCAGTTCAGGTCGCAGGTGCATCAAGTCCCACGTGGGTGTCCTAAGGGATTCATTCGAGACATCCGCCGCATGGAAGTCGCCTGTCATCGGTTGCCCCTGACAGCCAGACGGTCCTCGTGACCGTGACAAGGCAGCCTGACAGGACACCGCAAGGCCGAATCAACTTCGACGCCATCCCGGATGGCGCGTTGCAGATCTAGCGAAAACAGGAGCGTTTGAGCATGGCGAGCAATGAGCACGATTCAGCATCCTCCCCCCAGTCAAATGCCGACAGCGCCAAGTGCCCGTACCACGAGGGCCAGAACCGCTCGGCAGACGCGGAGAACCCCTATACCCATCCCAATCGCAACGGGCCACATGACACCCAGCCCAATGCCGGGGATGGCAAGGCCAAGGACGAGGCGCTGGAGACCTATCGCGCGGATGCCGAGGGGCATGACCTGCGTACCAACCAGGGATTGCGCATCGCGGACAACCACAACTCGCTGAAGGCGGGGGAACGCGGTCCGACCCTGATGGAAGATTTCATCTTCCGCGAGAAGATGAACCACTTCGACAACGAGCGTATTCCGGAGCGTATCGTCCACGCGCGTGGCGCGGCCGCGCACGGGTATTTTCAGGCGTACGACAATGCCGCCAGGTACTCCAAGGCCGGCGTGTTCCGTGATCCGTCGAAGAAGACACCGGTGTTCGTGCGTTTTTCCACCGTACAGGGCTCGCGCGGCTCCAATGACACCGTCCGTGACGTGCGCGGCTTCGCGACCAAGTTCTATACCGATGAAGGCAACTGGGATCTGGTCGGCAACGACATCCCGGTGTTCTTCATCCAGGATGCCATGAAGTTTCCGGACTTCGTGCACGCGGTGAAACCGGAGCCGCACAACGAGATTCCCCAGGGGCAGTCGGCTCACGACACCTTCTGGGATTTCGTGTCGCTGATGCCGGAAACCACCCACACCGTGCTGTGGACCATGTCGGATCGTGCCTTCCCGCGCCATTACCGCAACATGGAAGGCTTCGGCGTGCATACCTTCCGTCTGATCGACCGTGAAGGCGTGTCGCGCTTCGTCAAGTTCCACTGGAAGCCGGTGGCGGGTACCTGCTCGCTGATCTGGGATGAAGCCCAGAAGCTGTGGGGACGTGACCCGGACTTCAATCGCCGCATGATGTGGGATGACATCAAGAACGGTGCGCCGCTGGAGTGGGAACTGGGCATCCAGGTGGTGGAAGAGAAGGATGAACACAGCTTCGATTTCGACATCCTCGACCCGACCAAGCTGATCCCCGAATCGCTGGTGCCGGTGGTGCCGATCGGCAAGATGGTGCTGGATCGCAATCCGGACAACTACTTCGCCGAGACCGAGCAGGTGGCCTTCAATCCGGCCAACATCGTGCCGGGTATCGACTTCTCCAATGACCCGCTGCTGCAGGGGCGTCTGTTCTCCTATCTGGATACCCAGATGCTGCGTCTTGGTGGACCCAACTTCCACGAGATCCCCATCAATCAGCCGGTGTGTCCGTTCCACAACAACCAGCGCGATGCCCAGCATCGTCAGACCATCAACACCGGGCAGGCGTCCTACGAGCCGAACTCCATCGATGGTGGCTGGCCCTCCGAGACGCCGCCTGCGGATGAACATGGCGGCTACGAGCCACATCATGAGCGCATCGAGGCGCACAAGGTGCGTGCGCGCAGTGCCTCCTTCGGGGATCACTACTCCCAGGCCACCCTGTTCTGGAACAGCCAGACCGAGGTGGAGAAGGAGCACATCATCGCGGCCTACACCTTCGAGCTCTCCAAGGTCGAACGCCCGTGGATCCGTGAGCGGGTGATCACCGAGATCCTGCCCAACATCGATCTGGAGCTGGCGCGTCGTGTCGGTGAGAACCACGGTATCGAGGCGCCCACCACCCAGCCGGCGCCGAAAGGGGAGCTGGGCACCAGTCAGGTCGAGAGCGACCCGGCGCTGAGCCTGATGGCGCGCATGCCCGACAGCATCGCGACCCGCAAGGTGGCGATTCTGGCGGCCGATGGCGTGACGATGGAAGATGTGCGCTCCATCCAGAAGCAGCTCAGCGATGAAGGCGCCGAAGGGCTGCTGATCGCGCCGAGCATGGCACCGATCAAGGCCAGCGATGGCAGCATGCTGGCGCCGGACGCGATGCTCAATGGTCTGCCGTCCGTGGCGGTGGATGGCGTGGTCGTGGCCGGTGGCGAGGGCAGCGTCAAGGCGCTGGCCGCATCAGGGCTCGGTCTCTACTACGTGCAGGAGGCTTACAAGCACCTCAAGCCCATCGTGGCGATCAGTGAAGGCAAGGAATTGCTGGCCGCCGCGCGCGTGCCGGTCGAGGAGGGCGTCATCCTGGTGGATGATGTGCTCGCCGCCAGCCTGCCACTGCGTGATGCCCTGTTGGCTCACCGTGTGTGGTCGCGTGATGCGCGTGCCAATCAGATGCCAGCATGAGGCGCTGACGTCCCAAAAGGCATGATGTGAGCCACCAAGCCCCCTGACCTTTGAAGGTCAGGGGGCTTTTTCATGGTCATGATGCGGTCATTTGTGGGCGTGAAGATGGGGTGGCGGTGAAAGGTGTAAACAGGGTTGGTGATGCCGTTGGGTTGAGTACCGTCCTGCGGTTCACGCCGCTGAGAGTGGCTGATAGGCTCGGTGATAGGGGCTGATTATCGAAGGCATGCTGGTAATTGATTATCGCTAGAAGCACCAGGTGCGTAAGGTAAGCAGGCATCAAGGGGCCACAAGCCAGCACATGCCGGGCAGGCATCGGCCCCGACCCGATTCGACAATGGGCTGCAGGCTTTCACATCAAGCAGCGCATGAAAATGTGACATCAGCAGCATCTGGCCTTGCCAGTCGAGTTTGATAGCGCTTTTTTCTACCTGACAGGAGAACGTCAACATGTCCCAGACTCCACGCTATACCACTGGTAACGGCGCCCCGGTGCCTCACGATGACATCAGCCAGACAGCGGGCCCGAATGGCTCCCTGACCTTCGACAACTGGCGTCTTTTCGAGAAGCTGGCGCACTTCAACCGTGAGCGCATTCCGGAGCGTGTCGTCCACGCCCGCGGCGTCGCAGCCTATGGCACCTTCACCCTGACCCGTGACCTGTCTGACCTGACCATTGCCCGCTTCCTGCAGGGCGTCGGCAAGCAGACCCCGATGCTGGCACGTTTCTCCACCGTGGCCGGTGGTCAGGACAGCGGCGACAACACTCGTGACGTGCGCGGCTTCTCCCTGAAGTTCTACACCGAGGAAGGCAACTGGGACATGGTCGGCAACAACACGCCGGTGTTCTTCATCCGCGAGCCATCCAAGTTCCCTGACTTCATCCACACCCAGAAGAAAGACCCGCGCACCAACATGGTCGACTGGCAGAACCGCTGGGAGTTCTGGGCCAACCATCCGCAGGCGCTGCATCAGGTCACCATCCTGATGTCCGACCGCGGTATCCCGAAGTCGTTGACCACCATGAACGGCTACAGCTCGCATACGCTGAGCCTGTGGAACGACAAGGGCGAGCGTGTCTGGGTCAAGTGGCACTTCAAGACCGACCAGGGCCACGAGACACTGACCGATGACGAAGCGGCACAGGTCGCACCGGATTTCCACCAGCACGACATGTTCACCCGCCTCGAGCGTGGCGAGCGTCCGAGCTGGACCGTCAACCTCCAGGTGATGACTGAGCAGCAGGCGCGCGACTACCACATCAACCCCTTCGATCTGACCAAGGTGTGGCCGCACGGTGACTTCCCGCTGATGGAAGTCGGCAAGATGGAACTCAATCGCAACCCGGAGAACTACTTCGCGGAGGTCGAGCAGTCCGTCTTCTCACCGTCCAACTTCGTGCCGGGTATCGGCGCCTCCCCGGACCGCGTGCTGCAGGCACGTCTGTGGGCCTACGCCGATGCACACCGCTACCGTGTCGGTGCCAACGCCGAGCAGCTGCCGGTCAACCGTCCGGTCTGCCCGGTCAACCACTACCAGCGTGATGGCGTGATGGCGGGCATGTGCCCGGTCACCGGTCACGGTGGCGGTCCGCTGGGCGGCCAGGTCGGCCAGGGCGTGCCGGGAGAGACGAAGGAAGGTGGCCAGTACTCGCGCACCAACTTCTACCCCAACGAGCGTGCCGATCACGGCGCCCCGGTGCCGGACGCCACTGTTGCCGAGCCGCCGATGCCGCTGGAGCAGAACGCCTGGATGGGCTATCACGACAACAGCGATGAGGATAACTACAGCCAGGCCGGCAATCTCTACCGCCTGTTCGATGAAGGTCAGAAGTCGCGCATCACGGACGTCATCGCCGGCACCATGGTGGGTGTCAGCCACGTCGTGCAGGACAAGATGATCGCGCACTTCCGCCAGGCGGATGCCGACTACGGCGAGCGTGTCGCGACCAAGCTGGCCAGACTCGATCCGCGCTGAGTCAGTCATGTTGCACCCTTCGTCAGGTCAGTCATGACCCTTTGAACTGACGAAAACCTCAAGGCCCCCGCCGGTTACCCGGCGGGGGCCTTGTCGTAGGCGAGTCGCAGAGCGCCGTGCGAGCGTCAGCCGTTGCTGCGGGCGGCCGTTTCGCTGCCTGCTTTCTCGCACACGCCCAGTGCCCACAGCAGGAAGGCATCCTGCCGGGCGTTGTCACGCCAGGCCTTGAAGCGTCCCGAGGCACCGCCATGACCGGAACTCATGTCGGTGCGCAGCAGCACCGGATGCGGCGTGCAGTCCATCTGGCGCAGGCGGGCATACAGCTTGGCCGGTTCCCAATAGGGCACGCGGGTATCGTGCCAGCTGCCCTGCAGGAACAGCGGCGGGTAGGGTGCGGCGCTCAGGTTGTCCAGCGGGGAATAGGCGCGGATGCGACGCCGCGCCTCGCTCTCGTGCGGGTTGCCCCATTCGGTGTATTCCGCGGTGGTCAGCGGCAGCTCCGGATTTTCCATGGTGCGCAGCACGTCCACGAAGGGCACATCGAGCACCGCGGCGCAGAAGGCCTCGGGACGCTTGTTGAGGCTGGCCCCGACCAGCAGACCACCGGCGCTGGCACCGTAGGCGGCAATGCGCTCCGAGGCCCCGACGCCTTGCTCGACCAGCGCATCCCGTGCGGCGAGGAAGTCATTGAAGCTGTTTTCCTTGTGCTCCAGCTTGCCGGCCAGATACCAGGGCTCGCCACGATCCCCACCGCCGCGTACGTGGGCGACGGCAAAGGCGACGCCACGGCTGAGAAGCTCCAGCCGCGCGATGGAGAACCAGGGGTCCAGTGTCTCGCCGTAGGCACCATAGCCATAGAGCAGTACCGGCAGCGGGGCGTGGGGGCGACCCTCGCCATCACACAGGTCACGGCGCATCACCACCGAGACGGGCACCTGCTCGCCATCGTCGGAGGTGGCCCACAGACGACGGCTGATCAACTGCTCTGGCGCGAGATTGCCATGCACGGTCTGGCGCTTGAGCAAGGTGCGCTCACCCGTGTCAAGATCCAGCTCGATCCAGCTCGGCGGCGTGGTGAAGCTTTCTTCACGGATGCGCAGGCGGCGAGCGTCGAAGTGCGGGCAGTCGCCCAGCCCCTGGCTCAGCGGTTGCTCCGGCATCGCCAGGCGTTCGTCGCGGCAGATCGTTTGCGTAGGCGCCGTGCCCTCGAATTCGATCACGCGCAGCCAGGCCTGGGCCTGACGGTGATCGCGTTCATCGACCATCAGGCCCCAGGAAAACGCCTCCACGCCTTCCAGCGTCACGTCGTCGCGAGTGGTGATCAGCGGCTGCCAGTCGCCGGGGGCATGCTCGGTGGCGATATCCAGCTGGAAATGCGGCGCCTCCTTGTTGTGCAGCACATAGAAGTGGCCAGGGCGGTGATCGATGCCATATTCGACGCCGGTCTCGCGTGCGCGCACCAGCGTCATCTCGCCCAGTGGTGCCGCTGCCGGCAGCAGCCAGGATTCACTGGTGTCCTTGGACGCGGTTTCCAGTACCAGCCAGTCCCGTGAGCGGGTCTTGCCCATGCCGACCCAGAATTCGCTGTCTTCCTCACGGTAGAGCAGCGTCTCGGCACGGCTCTCGATGTCCAGACACCAGATCTCGAAGGGGCGCTGGGTGCTGTCATAGCGCGTGAACAGCAGGTGCTGACCGTCCTCGGCCCACACCAGGTCCGGCCCGATATCCTCCAGCAGACATTCATCGTCCTGCCCTGCAGGCCGGGCCTCGCCACGCACTGACGTGCGCGCGTCGCGGTCAGCCGCGCTCAGTGTTGCAAGCCGCAGGCTGAACACCTCGTCGCCGCTGGTGTCCAGAGTCCATGCCAGTCGTTGCTCATCGGGCGAAATGGCCATGTCGCCCAGTTCGACGAAATCGTGATGGCGCGACAGGGCCTGCAGGTCCAGCAGACATTCATGGCGCGAGCGATCCGTGGGGTCCGCCTCCAGCGGATGGCGCCACCAGACGGGATACTCCGCGTCAGCGGCGGTCTCGCTCCAGTAGACGTGATGGTCGAGGGCTTCCGGCAGACTGGAAACGGCGAGTTCGCGACGGGCCAGATGTCCGGTGTAGAGGGCGTCAGTCAGTGACTCGAGTGGCGTGAACCAGGTATCGCTCTCGGCATTGGCGGCCTCGAGAAAGGCCTTTACCTCTGGTGTGTCGCGCGCTTCAAGCCAGTGCCAGTGGGGGTCTTCGGCACGATAATGACGCTGGACGGGGCTGTCGGACATGGCTACCTCTTGAATGTCGTGTGCCCGAGTGTGTCGGGCGGGCTTGGAGTGTAACATTGAGCCTGTCCCACAGCGTTCGCAAGCCCTTGCCGCGAGCGGCATGTCGCGTCCCTGGTTGGCGATGAGCCGCGCCTGACGTCATGCGGTGAGCGGCCCCCTGAGTGGGGAGGATGTGATGGCTGGCCTTATATCGAAGACCTGACACAGGTCTCGCCAGGAAGTTCTGACAGGAGTGAAGGGCATGTTGATTTCGGATTCTCTGCCGCAGATGTGGCTGATCTATCTTGGCCTGGCGGCAGTGGTCTTGGTGACCGGTTATCTGGCGGTTCGCGCCTTGCCGCGCTTCATACGCTGGATCGTGGTGGGAGCGGTGGCCGGCATGATCGCGGTGCCGACCGGTTTCCACGTGACGGCCAGCGTGCCGGAAGATTCCTATGGTGGTACGGCGCCAGCCATCGTGGCCTTCGCGGTGAGCCTGATCCAGAAGGATGGCAGCGGCATGGCCTCGGCCTTCGCCATGCTGGTACTGGGCATCGGAGCGGGCGTCGCGGCCGGTCTCGGCATCTGGTGGCTGGGACGTGGCCGTGAGCAGCGTCGGCGTGAAATGGCCCGCTCGCGTCAGCGTCGCGCGTCAAGTGCCGACGAAGAAGAGAACGACGACCTGCACGGGGAGGGCCTGCGTGCCGAGCGTCGTGACACGTCCGCCGGTGGCGCCACACGCTCGCGCGCCGCGCGGGATCGTCAGGAACCTTCTCTCTGATCAACGCTGCCCGGGCTTGCCCATGGGTGGAACAAGGATCTGCAATGGCTCGTGATGTGAATGTCTCGTCGTCTCTCGCTCGTCCCGTCGTTCGGCGCGCCCGCCGGCGCCCGTCAGATCCCCGCGCGTGGCGCCGGGGGCTGGCCGGTCTGACCATCTCGCTGCTGAGCGCTTTCTCAGGGCTGGGGGCCACCGCGGCATGGGCCGAAGAGGCAGCCTCTGCCCCCAAGGTCGCGGCTTCAGCGAGCGGGAGACAGGAAGGCGCAGAGATGTCGCCCAGCGAGGTGTCGCCCAGCGAGGTGTCACCCAGCGAAGTGTCGCCTAGCGAGGCGACAGCGCCGGGCAAGACACCGGATCTGCGCATGGCCATCGATGTCTCGGGCAGCATGAAGCACAACGACCCGGCCAATCTGCGCGCCAGTGCGCTGGATCTGCTGGTGACGCTGTTGCCGGAGCGCTCGCATGCCGGGGTATGGGGCTTCGGTGAGCAGGTGCAGTCACTGCTGGCGCTGGGGGCGGTGGATGCCGGCTGGAAGCGGTCTGCCCGCGGACTCGAAAGCCGTCTCGACGACTACGAGCAGTACACGGATCTGGAGGCGGGCCTGCGCGCCGCTGCTCAGGGAAATGATGCCGGCGTGGGTGGTGATGCACCGCGTCAGATCATCCTGCTCTCCGATGGCATGGTCGACCTGCGTGAGCCGAGCACCCGCAAGGCCGCCGCGGACAGCGCCTCGCGTCAGCGCATCACGGATGAGCTGACGCCGCAGCTTGCCGCCCACGACATCACGGTGCATACGGTGGCGCTGTCGCGCAATGCCGATGTGGATCTGCTTCAGCAGATCGCGGACGGTACCGGCGGCCTGGCGACGGTCGCCGAGAGCCCGGAAGACCTGTTGCGTGCCTTCCTCGCGGCGCTGGATCGCATCGTGCCCGGTGAGCAGGTACCGCTGAACGACAAGCACTTCGTGATCGATGACAGCGTGCAGGAATTCACCGCCCTGGTCTTCCACGGCCCCGATGATCGCTCGCCGGTGCTGATTTCGCCGCAGGGGCAGCGTTACCGTCTCGCCGACCAGGCGTCACTGCCGGAAGGGGTGCGCTGGGAGCACCAGCCGCGTTATGACCTGATCACCGTGACGGATCCCCAGACCGGCAAGTGGCAGCTCGAGGGTGAGGTGGGGGCCGATAGCCGCATCACGATCGTCTCGGAACTGGCATTGGTATCACGGCCCCTGCCTGCCACGCTCTATCGTGGTTTCGACTACTCGCTGACCGCATCGCTGGTCGATGGCGCGCGCGCCGTCAATGATGAGGACTTCCTGGCGACGCTGGATGGCAATGCACGTCTGGTGCCGGAGCAGGACGTGCAGGAGGGAGAAGGCGC
This sequence comes from Cobetia sp. PS-4MA, assembly GCF_057670765.1. Lineage (NCBI taxonomy): Bacteria > Pseudomonadati > Pseudomonadota > Gammaproteobacteria > Oceanospirillales > Halomonadaceae > Cobetia > Cobetia sp. PS-4MA. The sequence goes on from NZ_CM173107.1 coordinate 628,878, forward strand.
GGCGGAGGATGTCACCACCGCGCAGCAGCGAGGCCTTGAGCGTGACGGCGCCGACTTCCATGTCGACATGCCGGCCCCCGACCAGCTCGGTGGCGCCCGCCTGACCCTGACCGTGATGGGCTATCGCGACAATGCCTCCTTCGCGCGCCAGCTCAGTCAGCGTACCAGCGTGGTGGACCCGCTGCTGGTCGAGCCCGTCGGCGCTGACCCGCGTACCGGCAAGTCGCCTGACGCGCTGGAAGTCAGTGCGCGTCATCCGCTGCTCAATACCGCCAACACGCGCCTGGTCGCGACGCTGCATGGGGAGGCCCTGAGCGTGGCGGAGGATGGCGAGCGGCAATGGCGCATCGACCTGCCGCCCCTGGACTCGGATGTCCAGGCGGATGTGCAGATCAGCGCGCGTCTCGCGCTCGACGGAGCTCCGCCGGTGCTGGACCTCGTGCCCTATACCCTCAATGCGGACGCGGCGCGTCGGGCGGCCAATCTGGATCGCACACCCATCGAGGGGGAGCGCTTCGGTGAGATCGAGGGGCTGGATCAGGCCGGGGAAGATGCGCCGGAAGACCTCAACGCCCTGTTGATGAAGGGCCGTCTGCCCATCGACAAGGTACCGGCGTTGATCGGCCAGTGGTTCGAGGGCGCTTCCGACTTCGCGCGCCAGGAAGCCGGCTCTGTCCGGAGCCGCATGATCGCCTATGCCGTGGCCGGCGCATTCGGCCTGCTGATGCTGATCCTGCTGGTGCGCCGCATGACACGCAAACCGACCCGACGGGAGGAACCCCATGTGTGAGCTGCTTGGCATGAGTGCCAATGTTCCGACCGATATCTGCTTCAGCTTCGCGGGCTTTCTGCAACGCGGGGGTGGCACCGGCCCGCACCGCGATGGCTGGGGTATCGCCTTCTATGAAGAGGGTGGCTATCGCGAATTCCGTGACCCGCACCCTTCAGTGGATTCGCCCATCGCGCGGATGATTCTCGACTATCCCATCAAGTCACAGATGGTGATCAGTCATATCCGCCAGGCCAATGTCGGCCAGGTGACGTTGGCCAATACCCACCCGTTCACGCGGGAGCTATGGGGGCGCCAGTGGTGCTATGCCCACAATGGGCAGCTGGCGGACTGGCAGACGCTTCCCTTGCCGTACTATCGCCCCGTGGGCAGCACGGACAGCGAGCACGCTGCCTGTTTCCTGCTCGGCGAGATCCGCCGTGCCTTCCCGGAACCGCCCTCTCGCTGTGAGGACCTGTGGCGTCACCTGCATGCCCAGTGCGAGCGCCTGCGCGCGCTGGGGGTCTTCAATCTGCTGCTCTCCGATGGCGTGCATCTCTACGCCTACTGCTCCACCAAGCTTGCGCACATCACGCGCCGAGCGCCCTTCGGGCAGGCGAGCCTCACCGATTTCGAGATGAGCGTCGACTTCCAGCAGCACACCACCGATGCGGATGTGGTGTCGGTGATCGCCACCGACCCGCTGACCGACAACGAGCAATGGCAGCGGCTGCTGCCCGGGCAGCTGGTCGTGTTTCGGGAAGGTGAGCTGGTCGCCAGTCTTGGCGGTGAGTTGCCGCTGAGTCAGGAAGAGCAGGGGCAGGCCGAGAGCGGGGCGGTCGATCGCACCGCCACCGCGCGTCGCAAGCCGGACTGGCTGGCCTCGGACCTGAGTTGCTGATGCCTGAGCGCTAGAAAAGTCGTTCGATCGCCAGACACACGAAGGGCCGCAATCGCGGCCCTTCGTGTGTCTGGCTTCCCGGTCTTCACTGACGTTTGCGGTCAGCGGCAGGCATCAGATTCAGCCTTCGACATCATCGAACATGCCGGCGAACATCGGCGAGGACAGGTAGCGTTCGCCACTGTCCGGCAGGATGACGACGATGGACTTGTCGGCGTAGGCCGGGTCTTCGGCCAGGCGCAGTGCCGCGGTCATCGCCGCACCACAGGAGATGCCGCACATGATGCCTTCTTCCTGCATGATGCGACGTGCCATGGCCATGGCGTCTTCGCTGACCACCGACTCGACGCGGTCGATCAGCGTCAGATCCAGGTTATCGGGGATGAAGTTGGCACCGATCCCCTGGATCTTGTGCGGTGCCGGGGTGATGGGCTCGCCCTTGAGGCGCTGGGCAATGATGGCCGATTCCGCCGGCTCTACCGCCACGGCTTCCAGCGTCTGGCCACGCACCGTCTTGAAGTAGCGTGCGATACCGCTGATGGTACCGCCGGTGCCGACCCCCGCGACCAGCACGTCCATGTCGCCGTCCAGCGCATCCCAGAGCTCAGGGCCGGTGGTTTCCTCATGGATGCGCGGGTTGGCCGGATTGGAGAACTGCTGCGGCAGGAAGTAGCGCTCCGGCTCGGCCTTCTTGAGTTCGCAGGCCTTGTCGATGGCGCCCTGCATGCCCTTGGCGGGGTCGGTCAGCACCAGATTGGCACCCAGTGACTTCAGCACCTTGCGGCGCTCCATGCTCATGGAGGACGGCATGGTCAGGGTGACGGGGTAGCCACGCGCCGCACCGACGAAGGCCAGCGCGATACCGGTATTGCCGGAGGTCGGCTCGACGATCTCCATGCCCGGCTTGAGCTCACCGCGCGCTTCCGCATCCCACACCATGCTGGCACCGATCCGGCATTTGACGGAGAAGGCCGGGTTGCGGGCTTCCACCTTGGCGTACAGGCGCGGGTGGCGGCTGAGGCGGTTGATCTTGACCAGCGGTGTATTGCCGATGGCCTGTGAGTTGTCCTGGTAGATCTTTGCCATGGGGAAATCTCTCTGATCGATGAACAGTGACATGAGTGACGAGAAACAGACGCCGGGCATGCGGCTGCCACTGGCGTTCTGTGTGGATGGGCTTCAGAGTAAGAGGTAGCGCGTCGCGATTCAAAGGCCTTGAGAGCATAACGACATGTCAGCGTCGTCAGGGCCCCATGTGATGCATGCCGTCATGGCCGACAGCAGTCGATTCCCGCAATGTGAACGATGGTTTCAATCGATCGTTTTACAATCTCGAGGCGGCTGGTTAAGGTAGCCTGACAGCATGAGAGGGTGGGGTGGAGTGCCATCTCGGCATCCCCCGTCATTTCCTGCGTGTCCGTCCAGCTGCGGACACCACGTCCCGATAACAACAAGTGTTGCGATCACTCGCGAGGGCTGTCGTCAAGCAGCCGCCAGCGGTCTCCACCGCCTCTCGGGGAATGCACCAGACGAACGATGCCATGGAGCCAAGTGCCATGCGTGATGCCAATCCTGCCGCCCCTGCGGCAGCCCATGATCCGCACCAGTCAGGCTCGGCAGAGGCCGCCGATTCCCTGATTCTCAGCGGTGAGCCGTTGTCCGGTCTCGAGGAGTACCCCTCGATTCTGGAGGTCTTCGAGGCCAGCTGCGCCAATTATGCCGAGCGTCCGGCCTTCAGCTGCATGGACAAGACGCTGAGCTACGCCGATGTGGATCGCCTGTCGCGCGACTTCGCCGCCTGGCTTGAGCATGAGACCGGCCTTGAACCCGGGGATCGTATCGCCATCCAGCTGCCGAACCTGCTGCAGTTTCCGGTGGCCGTGTTCGGGGCGCTGCGCGCCGGTCTGGTGGTGGTCAACACCAACCCGCTCTACACCGAGCGTGAGATGCAGCACCAGTTCCATGACTCCGGCGCACGCGCCATCGTGATTCTGGCCAACATGGCGGACAAGCTCGAGAAGGTGCTCAAGCGCACGTCCATCGAGGAGGTCATCATCACCGAGATCGGTGACCTGCATGATTTCCCCAAGCGCCCGTTGATCAACCTGGCCGTACGCTACGTCAAGAAGATGGTGCCGAAGTATCATCTGCCCGACGCCCACTCGCTACGCAGCGTGCTCAAGCGCGGCGCGGGGCTCTCGCACACGCGTGTCACGCGAGAGGCCGACGACATCGCGGCACTCCAGTACACCGGCGGGACCACCGGGGTCGCCAAGGGCACCATGCTGACCCACCGCAATCTGGTGGCCAACATGCTGCAGGCGCGCGGTGTGATCAGTGATGTGCTCAATGAAGGCCAGGAGGTGCTGATCGCGCCGCTGCCGGTCTATCACATCTATACCTTCACGGTGAATTGCCTCTACAGCATGGAGAGCGGCAACCACAGCGTGCTGATCACCAATCCCCGTGACATCGATGGCTTCATCAAGACGCTGGCCAGGACACCGTTCACCGCCTTCGTCGGCCTCAATACGCTGTTCTCGGCGCTGTGCCAGCGCGATGATTTCAAGGCGCTGGACTTCTCGAGCCTCAAGCTGACCATCTCCGGCGGCATGGCCCTGACGCGCAGCGCGGCTGAACGCTGGGAAGCCGTCACCGGCTGCCCGATCGCCGAGGGCTACGGCATGACCGAGACTTCGCCCATCGTCAGCTTCAACCCCCCGCGTGAGCTGCAGCTGGGGACCATCGGCAAGCCGGTGCCCGGCACCGAACTCAAGGTGGTGGATGCCGAGGGCGTGACGCTGGGGCGTGACGCGCCGGGTGAGCTGTGCGTGCGCGGTCCCCAGGTGATGAAGGGCTATTGGCAGCGTGATGACGCCACGCGTGAGGCGGTGGATGACGAGGGCTTCATCCGCACCGGCGATATCGCGGTCATCCAGCCGGATGGCTTCGTGCGCATCGTCGATCGCAAGAAGGACATGATCATCGTCTCCGGCTTCAATGTGTTCCCCAACGAGATCGAGGACGTGGTCAGCGGGCATCCGGATATCGTCGAGGCCGCGGCGGTCGGCGTGCCGGACGAGCAGAGCGGTGAAGCGATCAAGCTGTTCGTCGTGTCCAGCAACCCGGATCTCGACCGCGACAGCCTGCGCAGCTGGTGCAAGGAGCAGCTGACCGGCTACAAGGTGCCGCGTTTCGTCGAATTCCGCGATGAGCTGCCCAAGACCAACGTGGGCAAGGTGCTGCGCCGTGAACTGCGTGACAGCGACGACGATGGAGGCAATACCCCGGTGCGCGAGACCTGAATCCCGGCGTTGAGACGGGCCGCCGGCATGAGCGGGCGGCCACCAAGGTTGGGCGTGGCTACGCGCGGGGCTACAATGGACGGCCCGTCACTCGTTGGCGGGCCGTTTCGTCATTCAGGTCTCGTGGCTCGCTGCCCTGTGCAGTCGGGCGAGAGGCTGAGTTCCCGAGAGTATCCGGCTGCGCGCGTGGCGTGTGGTCGCTGGTTGAGAAGAGGCAGTCCTTGAGCGACACCGCTACCGCACCGTCCGAACATGCGCGTCTTGAAGCCCTTGCGGCTCGCCTCGAACGCGCCCTGAGCCGTGATCAGCGCGAGCTGGGCAAGCGCCTGGCTGGCCTGCGTCGGCGTCTCAAGGAAGGCAAGCCGGTCGATCGTGCCATCAACGATATCGAGAGCCGCCTCGAGGCGAGCATCGCCCAGCGTGCCGCGCGCGAGACGGCGCTGGCGCGCTGGCAGACACCGGCCGCACTCAACTATCCGCCGGAACTGCCGGTGGTGGAACGTCGCGAGGACATCCTCGCCGCGCTCGCCGAGCATCAGATCGTGGTGGTCGCCGGTGAGACCGGCTCGGGCAAGACCACCCAGCTGCCCAAGCTGTGTCTGGAGATGGGGCTGGGGCGCAATGGTCTGATCGGCCACACCCAGCCACGCCGTCTGGCGGCACGCTCGGTGGCGGCGCGTCTGGCCGAGGAGCTCGAGACGACCCTCGGCGAGACGGTCGGCTATCAGGTGCGCTTCAACGACACCACCGGCCCCTCGACGCTGATCAAGCTGATGACCGACGGTATCCTGCTGGCGGAAACCCAGCATGATCCGGACCTGAGCCGCTACGAGGCGATCATCATCGATGAGGCCCACGAGCGCAGTCTGAACATCGACTTCCTGCTCGGCTATCTCAAGCGCCTCACCGCGCGCCGTCCGGACCTCAAGATCATCATCACCTCGGCGACCATCGACGTGGAGCGCTTCAGTCAGCACTTCGCGGCCCAGGATGGCACGCCGGCGCCCATCGTCTCGGTCAGCGGGCGCAACTTCCCGGTCGAGACCCAGTACCTGCCGCTGGTGCGCGATGCCGAGGATGAGGAAGACCTCAGCCTGCAGGAAGGTATCCTGCGCGCGGTGGAGGAGCTGTCGCTGATCGAACGCGAGAAGGGCTGGATGCAGGGCCCGCGTGACGTGCTGATCTTCCTGCCCGGCGAGCGCGAGATCCGCGCCACCGCGGATACTCTGCGTCGCGCCCAGCTGCGCGATACCGAGGTGCTGCCGCTGTACGCGCGGCTCTCGAACGAAGAGCAGAATCGCGTCTTCCAGCCGCATCGTGGCCGTCGCATCGTGCTGGCCACCAATGTCGCCGAGACCTCGCTGACCGTGCCGGGCATCCGCTACGTGATCGACCCGGGGCTGGTGCGCATCAGTCGTTACAGCTATCGCTCCAAGATCCAGCGACTGCCGGTGGAACCGATCAGTCAGGCCAGCGCCAATCAGCGCAAGGGCCGCTGCGGGCGTATCGCCGAAGGCCTGTGCATCCGTCTCTACAGCGAGGAGGATTTCCTCGCGCGCCCGGAATACACCGAGCCGGAAATTCAGCGCACCAATCTGGCCTCGGTCATTCTGTCGATGCTGTCGCTCAAGCTGGGCGACATCGAGAAGTTTCCCTTCGTCGATGCGCCGGATTCGCGCTTCGTCACCGATGGTTTCCGCCTGCTGCGCGAACTGGGCGCGGTGGATGAGCACAACCGTCTGAGCCGTGATGGTCGCACCCTGGCACGTCTGCCAATCGACCCGCGTCTGGCGCGCATGGTGCTGGAAGGCGCCTCGCGCGGCTGTCTGCGTGAAGTGCTGATCATCGTCAGTGCACTGTCGATCCAGGACCCGCGCGAGCGTCCCGCCGACAAGCGCCAGCAGGCGGATCAGATTCACCACGAGTGGGACGATGACAGCTCCGATTTCGTCAGCTGGCTGAATCTGTGGGAAGGCTTCGAGCTGGCGCGTGACGCCTTGGGGGCCAACCCGCTGCGTCGCTGGTGCAAGGCGCGCTTCCTCAACTATCTGCGTCTGCGCGAGTGGCATGACACCTTCCGTCAGCTCAAGCAGCTGACGCGGGATCTCGGGCTGGAGATGACCAGCAGCCAGCATGCGCGTGACGCCGAGGCACAGGCCGAGGTCACCGCGCGAGTACTGGCGTCTCCGGGCCAGGGCCGTCGTCCGTCGGTGGCCATTGATCATGAAGCCCTGCATCGTGCGCTGTTGACCGGGCTGCTCTCCAATCTCGGCCTCAAGCAGGAAAATCGCGAGTATCTCGGGGCGCGCAACCGACGCTTCTTCGTGCATCCGGGCTCCGGTGTGGCCAAGAAGTCGCCCAAGTGGGTGATGGCGGCCGAGATGGTCGAGACCACCAGGCTCTACGCGCGACAGGTCGCGGCGATCAAGCCCGAGTGGGTCGAGCCGCTGGCCGAGCATCTGGTCAAGCGCAGCTACAGCGAGCCGCACTGGGAGATGAAGCGTGCCCAGGTGGTCGCCAGTGAGCAGGTCACGCTGTTCGGCCTGCCCATCGTCACCGCGCGCAAGGTGCATTACGGCCCGCTGGCGCCACAGGAATCCCGCGAGCTGTTCATCCGCCGGGCGCTGGTCGAGGGTGAATTCCAGACCCGCGCGCCATTCTTCGCCCACAATCGTGGCCTGATGGAGGAAGTCGGGGAGCTTGAGGATCGTGCGCGCCGGCGTGACATTCTCGTCGATGAGGAGACGCTGTTCGCCTTCTATGCCGAGCGGATTCCGGAAGGCATCTACAACGGGCGCGGCTTCGACAAGTGGCGCAAGGATGCCGAGCGCGACAATCCGAATGTCCTGCATCTGGATCTCGATGACCTGATGGCGCGCGATGCCGAGGAAGTCACCGCTGCACGCTATCCCGAGCAGCTGCATCACAATGGCGTCGCCTACCCGCTGAGCTATCACTTCGCGCCCGGCGCGGTGGATGACGGCGTGACCATGACGGTCCCGGCGGCGATGCTCTCCCAGCTGCCGCGCTATCGCATCGAGTGGCTGGTGCCGGGGCTGCTGCGGGACAAGGCCATCGGCCTGATGAAATCGCTGCCCAAGCAGTATCGCAAGCAGGTGGTGCCGATTCCCAACTGGGTCGATGCCGCGCTTGAGGCGTTGACCCCGGACGACGTGCCGCTGACCGACGCGCTGGCCGAGTTCATGCGCGTCAAGACTGGCCTGCGCCTGCCGTCGGATGCCTGGGCGCCGGAGACGCTGGAGCCGCACCTGAACATGAACCTGCGCATCGTCGATCAGGACGGCAAGGTGCTGGGGGAGGGGCGTGATCTTGAAGTGCTCGAGGCGCGTTTCAAGGACTCGGCGGCCGCCGCGGCACGCGCCATGGCCAGTCGCAGCCGCGATGCCGACAGTGAAGTGCTGGAAGACCTGCCGGAGGCGCCGATCGCGACCTCCCACAGCACCACCCAGGCAGGCATTCGGGTCGAGGCCTATCCGGCGCTGGTGGTGAAGCCGTCGGTGCCCGCCGAGGGCGGCATGAGTGCCAAGGAACGCAAGCTGGCACGCAAGACCGGCAGAAACAGTGCACCGTCAAGTCACTCGCCCGCGAATGCTGCCGCCTCAAGCGAGCAGCAGCTGAGCGTGGAGCTGTTCGATCATCCGGCCAAGGCCGCCGCCGCGCATCGTGATGGCATCACGCGTCTGGCGATGGCGCGCCTGCCGGACCAGGTGCGCTATCTGGACCGGGAGTTCAAGGCACTGGAGCGCTGCGCGCTGCTGTTCGCCAAGGTCGGCACGCGTCGCCAGCTGGCGGATGACTTCCTCTACAGCGTCTTCGAGCAGGTGATGGCCGTCGAGCCGCTGCCGCGTTCGCGCGGTGAGTTGCAGGCGCGTCTGGATGACAAGCGGGCCGAGCTGGTGCCCCACGCCGAAGCACTGATCAAGCCGTTGGAGGCCGCGCTCACGCAGCATCTTGAGCTTTCCAAGCGCCTCAAGGGCAAGATCGACTTCTCGATGGCGCTGGTGGTGGCAGACCTCAAGGCCCAGCAGGCCCGCCTGGTGCACCCGGGCTTCCTCCAGGAGGCGGGTGCCTGGCTGCATCAGCTGCCACGCTATGTGGAGGCGATGCTGATCCGTCTCGACAAGGCCCCGCGTGAGCGCATGCGTGATCAACGTGACATGGAGGCGGTCAAGAGCTTCGAGACACGCCTTGATGCCCGCCTGAGCAAGGCCCGCGAGCAGGGCCTGCCCGATGCGGAGCTGGAGGAGTTCGGCTGGTGGCTGCAGGAGCTGCGCGTCTCATTGTTCGCCCAGCAGCTCGGCACGCTGGAGACCGTCTCCCCCAAGCGGCTGGAGAAGCGCTGGCAGGAATTGATGGCGCGGCGCTGAGTCGAGCCGCCATCCGCTTGCGTGACTGCTGCGTGGAGGCGTGATGCTCGCGTATGGCTCAAGCTGCATACAGAGAAAGCTGTTTAAGAGACGGCTGTTATCACGGGACGGATGCCAGGTTCAGGCGTCCGCCTGGCGCGAGACAGCGTACACTGAAGACAAGGGGGTGACGCTGTCTCGCTGCCGGCGCGGACCTGGAGGCTCGGCATCCGCCGCATGGGATGTCAGCCGCGACGTCACCCGATCAATCGGTGGTCTCCGACGAGAGGCCACTGTCAGGAGTGGATGCATGCCCAACAACGACAATCAGCACGCTGCCGACCCTCGCGCCACCACGGCGGAGCGCCAGCTGGACGCCACTGGCAATCACCGCGTGCTGATCACCGGCACCGGCCTCTACACGCCGGAACATGCCGTCAGCAACGAGGCGCTGGTCGCCTCCTTCAATGCCTGGGTGGCGGCGGACAACGCCGCCAATGCCGAGGCCATCGCTCGGGGCGAGCGCGAGCCGCGTACCGAGTCCAGCGCTGAATTCATCGTCAAGGCCTCGGGTATCCACAGCCGCTACGTGCTGGATGCCGAGGGTATTCTCGACCCTGAGCGCATGCGCCCGCGGCTGCCCGCGCGCGACAATGATCAACCCTCTGTGCAGTGCGAGATGGGCGTGGCGGCCGCGCGTGAGGCGCTGGCCGCGGCGGGCGTGAAGGCCGAGGAACTTGATCTGGTCATCGTGGCCTGCTCCAATCTCGAGCGCCCCTATCCGGCCGTGGCGGTGGAGCTGCAGGCGGTGCTCGAGGCCGGTGGCTATGCCTTTGACATGAACGTGGCGTGCAGCTCCGCCACCTTCGGGATCGAGACCGCGGCCAACGCCATCCGCAGTGGCAGCGCGCAGCGGGTGTTGATGGTCAATCCCGAGATCTGCAGTGCGCATCTGAATTTCCGTGATCGCGACAGTCACTTCATCTTCGGCGATGCCTGCACGGCCGTGGTGCTGGAAGCGGCGGATGTCGCCACGCGCACCGATGGCTTCGAGGTGCTCGGTACGCGACTGGTGACCCGTTTCTCCAACGCGATACGCAACAATTTCGGCTTCCTCAATCGCACTGCGGTGCTTGAGGATAATGTGGCATCTGCCACGACGCTGGACAGTGCCACGCACCGTGAACAGGCCGATGACAAGCTGTTCATCCAGGAAGGTCGGCGCGTCTTCCGCGAAGTCTGCCCGATGGTGGCCGAGCTGATCACCACGCATCTGGGCGAGCTCGAGGCCGATGGCGGTGGTCTTGATCGCATGTGGCTGCACCAGGCCAATCGCCACATGAACGACATGATCGCTCGTCGCGTGCTGGGGCGTGATCCGTCGAGCGAGGAAGCGCCGATCATTCTCGACCGCTATGCCAATACCAGCTCGGCGGGGTCGGTGATCGCCTTCCATCTGCATCATGCGGATCTGCCCGCTGGCAGCCTGGGTGTGCTTTGCTCCTTCGGGGCCGGCTACAGTGCGGGAAGCGTGCTGCTGAAACGTTGTGGATGATACGCGCTGATGGCGTGCTTGAGCGGATGGCGCACTGGCTCCTGGCGTGAGCGGAACGTATAAAGAAGACCGGACCTGACAGCCATGGATGTGGCAAGGACCGCTGCAGGATTCCAACAGACTTACAGGTGATGCGATGCACATGATCAAGACTTCCCTGCCGGCACTGCTGGCCATGTCTCTGCTGGCCGGTTGTGCCAGTACAGGTGACAGCGAGCCGAATCCCCAGGACCCGTGGGAGGGCTTCAACCGCAACGTCTACACCTTCAATGACACCCTGGATCGCTATGCGCTCAAGCCGGTGGCTCAGGGCTACGATTACGTGACGCCGGAGCTGGTTCAGGATGGCGTGGGCAACTTCTTCTCCAACCTCGGGGAAGTGCGCACCATGTTCAACTCGGTGCTGCAGTGGAAGTGGGCGAATGCCGGGATTTCCACGGGGCGCCTGCTGCTCAATTCCACTGTCGGTATCGGCGGGCTGTTCGATCCGGCCAGCGAGCTTGGCTGGACGGTCGACGAGGAAGATTTCGGTCAGACACTTGCCGTGTGGGGCGCCGGCCAGGGGCCTTACCTCATGTTGCCGCTGTTCGGTCCGAGCACGCTGCGTGACACTGCCGGCATGCCGGTGGATTACTTCAATGATCCGATCAACTACCTCGAGGAAGACAAGGTGCGCTATGGCCTGAAAGCACTGGATCTCGTCGATACCCGTGCCGGTCTGCTCGAGCAGGAGAAGTTGATTCAGGGAGATCGCTACAGCTTCATCCGCGATGCCTATCTGCAGCGTCGCAACTTCGAGATCAACGATGGCAAGCTCGGGGATGATCCCTTCGCCAGCGACAGTTTCGATGATGCGGATCTCGATGGTGCCTTTGCACCGGAAGATGACAGCCAGTAAGGGCTGCCGAGTGTCCTGGCGGCACGTCGAGGCACGCGGATAGTGCGATGGCGAGGCGCCAGGGTCTGGCAGTGGATTGCGGCACGGGACGGGCATGAGAGGTTGGCATGGCGGATGAGCAAGGCAAGCGTCTGTTGATCGGTCTGATCGATCTGGTCGGTTCGCGGCGTGATGCGCTGGCGACGCTGTTGACAGATGAGCGTTGTGCAGTGGCGGCCTGTGACAGCATTGCAACGCTGCCCAGTGGGGTCGCGGTGGTGGTGGCGCATGTCGAGGCCGTGGCCAGTCAGGAGTGGGCGCGTCTCGCCGAGTGCCTGCCCACGGTGGTCGTGGCCGAGAGTCGCGGCGATGAATGCCTGTTGCCCGCGGTGGAGGCGGGGCTGGTGGATTATCTGATCGCCCCGCGTGAGCATGGCTCGGTGTTGCGCAGTCTGCTCAAGCGGGCGGCGGAGCATCACCAGCTCGCGCATGAACACGCCAAGGCCCGGGCGCGCCTCGAGGAGCTCAATGAGCATCTCGAGACGCATCTGGCGATGCTGCGTCAGGACCAGCTGGCCGGTGGGCAGATCCAGCAACGCTTGTTGCCGGAAAGTGGGCAGAGAATCAATGGCATCCGCTATGACTACTGCCTGTCGCCCTCGTTGTATCTGTCGGGAGATTTTCTCGAGTATCAGGCGATCGATGAGCGTTTCAGTCTGTTCTATTTCGCCGATGTCTCCGGGCATGGGGCGTCTTCGGCCTTCGTGACGGTGCTGCTCAAGCTATTGTTCGCGCGTGCGATTCGCCACTGGGAGGAACATACGCCGGAAACCTTCGGTCCTGAATGGCTGGCGTTGCTCAACCGTGAGCTGCTGGACAGTGGCATCGGCAAGCACGCGACCGTGCTGTGCGGCGTGATTGACCGTGAAGCGGCCACACTGCATTACACCCTGGGGGCCCAGCTGCCGATGCCGGTCCTGGTGACTCCGGAGGGTGGGATTCAGGTACTGGAAGGCAGCGGGCGCCCGGTAGGCCTCTTCCCAGGCACCCGCTATCCGGCGTATCGTGTGGCGCTTCCCGCGCGTTTCCGCCTGTGGCTGGCCAGTGATGGTGTGCTGGAGTGCCTGCCGGGCGAGGCGCTGGAGGAACGAACTCAAGCACTGCATCAACGGATACTGAGCAGTGAGGATGTGCAGGGATTGCGCCGCGGTCTGGCACTGGATGGTGAGCTGCCGGATGACCTTACCCTGATGACGCTGACAGGATTCCATGATGGATGAAGGACGTATCCAGGCCGTGTTCGATGACGGCCTGTTCGTGCTCAAGCTGTCGGGTGACGTACGCCTGACACTGTGTGCCACGCTGGACCAGCAGGTTCAACGCGTGGCAGCGGTCGATGGTCTGGAAAGCGTGATCATCGATCTGCGCGAAGCCACCAACATTGACTCCACTGCACTGGGCTTTCTGGCCAAGCTGGCACTGGCCGTGCGGGATCGTCTGATCCTGCCGGCCCAGGTGGTAGCGGCTCACCCTGATGTGATGACCATGCTCAAGGTCATGGGGTTCGATGAGGTGGCCAGTGTCGTGGATGCCAGTCAGCTGGCGGAGGCGGAGCAGGCCGAGCTGGACAGCTCGGGCTGTGATGACGCCACGGCGGAGGTGCCGGTCGAGGGTGGGGCAGAGGCCTCGGCGAGTCAGGAGCAGGCACTGCGCGGCCGTATTCTCGAGGCGCATCGTCTGTTGATGTGTCTCAATGGCCACAATCGCCTGCAGTTCCAGCCCTTGATCGAGCTTCTGGAGAGCGAGGAGCAGCGCCAGCCGCATTGACGATGCGGGGTATCGCCTGAACGCAAGAGCGCCTGCCGTGATTCACGGCAGGCGCTCTTCGTTGCTGCGCCAGAAACACGCCCTTGCTCGACAAGGGCGTGTTCTCGACGTCATGCTCAGTGGCTGCGCAGTTCGGCCAGCAGTGACTCGAGCTTGCGCTGATCCGCCATGAACTTGCGGATGCCTTCGCCCAGCTTCTCGGTGGCCATGGCATCTTCGTTCATGTCCCAGCGGAAGTTGGACTCGGTCAGCACTTCCGGCACGTTGCGCTCGGCATCGGCGGTCTGCAGGCGACGCGCCAGCGGGCCCGTGCTTTCGGCCAGCTCACCCAGCAGCGCCGGAGAGATGGTCAGGCGGTCGCAACCGGCCAGGGCTTCGATTTCCCCGGTGTTGCGGAAGCTGGCGCCCATCACGATGGTCTTGTAGCCGTGACCCTTGTAGTGCTCGTAGATGGCCTTGACGGACTTCACGCCCGGGTCGTTGTCGCCGCTGAAATCGGCATCCGGCTGGTTGGCCTTGTGCCAGTCGAGGATACGGCCGACGAAGGGCGAGATCAGCGTCACGCCGGCATCGGCGCAGGCCTGGGCCTGGGCGAAGCTGAACAGCAGCGTCAGGTTGGTACGGATGCCTTCACGCTCGAGCTTCTCGGCGGCGCGAATGCCTTCCCAGGTGGAGGCGGTCTTGATCAGGATGCGCTCCTGACCGACGCCATTGGCGGCGTAGCGCTCGATGATGCGATGCGCGCGACGGATGGTCTCGTCGGCATCGAAGGACAGGCGGGCGCTGACTTCGGTGGAGACATAGCCCGGTACCAGACCGGCGATCTCGGTGCCGATATCCACGGCCACGGCGTCCACGGCATCGTCGATGTCGGTGGCCTTGCGCGCGACCTCGGTCAGGCGCTCGCGACGCGACGGGTCCTGGGCGGCCTGCAGGATCAGCGACGGGTTGGTGGTAGCATCTGTGGGCGCGAAGCGACGAATCGCCTCGAGGTCACCGGTGTCGGCGACAACGGTGGTCATGTCCTTGAGTTGGGAGAGCTTGTCCTGTGCCATGCAAGAGTTTCCTGTACTGAGCGCGGGTCGTCCGATGACGACCTTCATGAAAAGGGAAGACGTGAAGGTCTGGGCTACGAAGCGGGAACGACATGGCCAGAGCCTCGACGATGATACTCCATCGGCCGTACCGCGGGGATGTCGTCGCTGTCGGTGTGAACATGATCACATGGATGTGACAACTTCTTCACGTTCGTTACCTCAACTGTATCAATTGTATGGCGGCGCGCCCACTGTCGCGGTCTACCGGCAGATGTGTCCGCTCATGCCTGCGACAGGCTGGCACCGAGGTGTCGGGGACCCAAGGAAGGTGAGGGGGCCGGTGAGCGGGCCGATGCCGGCACCTGGGTCCATGACGTGCCGCATCGTGAAGGATTCTTCAGCAGGCGCATGATCGCGCCGTTATCGTGAAACTCTCGGGAGGGGATGTGGACAAGCGTCAAACCCGTCAGCTGGCCTTGCTGGTCGCTGCCAACACCGCACTGGCCCCCTTGGCCATCGATGCCTATCTGCCGGCATTGCCGGCCATGGCGGAAGCGCTCGACACCAGCGTCCATCATACGGAGCTGTCGCTGTCGATCTTCCTGCTCGGCTTCTCGCTGGGGCAGTTGATCTTCGGGCCGCTGTCGGACCGCATCGGCCGCAAGCCGGTGTTGCTCTCCGGGATCTTCGTCTTCCTGCTGGCGAGTCTGGCGATCACCCAGGTCGACAGTCTCGAAGGCCTCTATGCGTTGCGATTCGTGCAGGCGCTGGGCGGCGGGGCCTCGGTGGTGAATTCCTCGGCGATCGTGCGTGACTGCTTCAGCGGGCGCGAGGCGGCCAAGGTGCTCTCGACCGTCGCGGTGATCATGATGCTGGCACCGCTGATCGCCCCGGCGATCGGCAGTCTGCTGCTGGGCTTGGCGGGCTGGTGGCTGATCTTCGCCTTCCTGGCCGCCTATGCCGCCTTCCTGCTGGTCGTGCTGCCTTTCCGGCTGCCGGAGACACGCCGCCATCGCGAAGTGGATGAGCCTCCGGCCAGCATCGCGCAGGTCGCTCGCGATTATGTCAGCGTGATGCGCCATGGCCCGGCGATGGGCTATGCCATTACCCAGGCGATGGGCTTCGGTGGCATGTTCGCCTTCATCACCGCCTCCCCGTATGTCTACATGGAGCACTTCGGTGTCACCGCCTCCTGGTACCCGGCGCTGTTCGGGGCCAACATCCTGTTCATGTTCACCGCCAATCGCCTCAACGTGCGCCTGCTGTCACGCATGTCGCCTCCACGGCTGCTGCGCATCGGGATCGGTATCCAGCTGCTCGCGGCCTGTCTGCTGGTGCTGGCATTGGCGCTGGGGCTGGATCATCTGGCGCTGATGGCACCCTTGCTGATGCTCTTCGTCGGGGCCAACGGCATGGTCGCTCCCAATGCGATTTCTTCCGCGCTCGAGTACTTCCCCCGTATCAGCGCCACCGCCAATGCCCTGATCGGCAGCCTGCAATTCGCCAGTGGTGCCTTGATCGGCATGCTGATCGCAGGGCTGGCGATGGACAGCCTGTGGCCGATGATCCTCGGCATGCTGGGCACGGCGCTGGTCAGCAATATCCTGCTGCGCGTGCTGGCGGGGCGTCGCGCCCTGGCGCGTCATGCCGCCCCCTCGGACTGAGGGTCATTGATCACACGGCGACTCGCGATGACTGTCACACGGTTGTCATGAATGCTTGGCAAAGTGCTCCTCGTAGACAAGAAGCCAACCTCAAGGCTCATTCTTTTCGCAAGGAGTTTCAGGCATGAAGGCGTTCCTCAAGTCAGGTCTCGCAGTCGCTGTTCTCGCCGCATCCGTCGGTGCAGCAGAAGCCCGTGAACAGCTGCGCATCGTCGGCTCTTCCACGGTCTATCCGTTCTCCAGCTATGTGGCGGAAGAGCTGGGTGCCACCAGCGACTTCCCGACGCCGGTCATCGAGTCCACCGGTTCCGGTGGCGGCATGAAGCTGTTCTGTGAAGGGGTCGGGGACAGCACGCCGGACATCACCAACGCTTCCCGCCGCATGAAGACGTCCGAGTTCGAGCGCTGTGAAGAGAATGGCGTGACCGACATCACCGAAGCGATGATCGGCTTCGATGGCATCGCCTTCGCTCAGGCGGTCGGTGATGGCGACATCAACCTGACGCGTGAGCAGATCACCCTGGCGGTCGCCGCTCAGGTGCCGGTCGATGGCAAGCTGGTCGACAACCCCTACACCAAGTGGTCCGAGATCGACTCCTCCCTGCCGGATCGCAAGATCACCGTCTATGGTCCGCCTTCCACGTCCGGTACGCGTGATGCCTTCGAAGAGCTGGTGATGGAAGTCTCCACCGAAGAGATGGAAGGCTACGGCGGTGAGGGTTACACCAACATCCGTCAGGACGGCCACTACATCGCGGCGGGTGAGAACGACAACCTGATCATCCAGAAACTGGTCGAGAACACCGATGCCTTCGGTATCTTCGGCTACTCCTTCCTGGAAGAGAACGCCGACAAGGTCGTCGGTGCCTCCATCGATGGCGTCCTGCCGGAAGCCGATGCCATCTCCTCCGGTGAGTACCCGGTGTCCCGCTCGCTGTTCTACTACGTGAAGAACCAGCACAAGGATGACGTGCCGGCGCAGCAGGCCTACAACGACCTGTTCATGAGCGAGAAGATGATCGGTGAGCTGGGCTACCTGAAGGGCATCGGCCTGATTCCCTTGCCCAAGGATGAGCGTGAAGCCCTGCGTGAGCAGGTGAAGAACCGCACCAAGCTGACCCTGGCTGACCTCAAGAAGTAACTGACGCAGCTGACCCACGACGCGGCCGGTTGCCATTGGCAGCCGGCCCGTTTGCATGACGGTCCGCAGGGATATCGGACAGGCAAGTTGCCTTCACTTTGCGGATAACGCGACTCCGGGACTCGAAAGATGCAGACTCAGCAGATCTTTCTCTTCTTCATTGGCATCGTGGCGCTGTCTGGCCTGATTGCCTTCTTCGTCGGCCGAGGCAAGGCGCAGAAGGTGCGTGCCAGCGGGGCAGAGATGTACGCCCAGCCGGATCAATACGGTTGGTTCACCGCCATCTCCTGTGCCGGCCCGGCACTGCTGGTCGGACTGGCCGCCGTACTGGCGATCGCCACGGCCGGGGTATCCATCGAGGGCGCCGAGCTGCTGGCTGCCAGCCTCGTCGTCGCAGGTGTCGGCATGCTCATCGGTCTGGCGCTGGTGAAGCCTGATTTTCACGCGCGCAATGCGATCGAGACATTGATTCGTTATGTGCTGATCGGGGCGGCGATGATCTCCATCGTCACGACGTTCGGCATTCTGGCTTCCATCATCTTCGAAGCCATCCGCTTCTTCCAGATGGAAAGCTTCTGGACCTTCATCACCGGCACCACCTGGGACCCGGGCAACAGCTTCCAGCTGGCAGCCGGCCGTGGCGAGGGCGTCGAGAGCACCGCCAACTTCGGGGCGGTTCCGCTGTTCGCCGGTACCTTCATGATCACCCTGATCGCCATGCTGGTGGCCATTCCCATCGGCCTGCTGGCAGCGGTCTACATGTCGGAATTCGCCCCGGAGCGCGTGCGTACCGTGGCCAAGCCTGTGCTGGAAGTGCTCGCCGGTATCCCGACCGTCGTCTATGGCTTCTTCGCCGCCATCACCGTGGCACCGCTGATCGTCGACATCTTCTCGCCGCTGGGTATCGAGGCGTCCTACAACAATGCTCTGGCGCCGGGACTGGTCATGGGCATCATGATCATTCCCTTCATCTCCTCACTGTCGGATGACGTCATCACCTCCGTGCCGGACACCATGCGTCAGGGGTCTCTGGCGCTGGGCATGACCCAGGGCGAGACCATCCGCAATGTCATCCTGCCGGCCGCGCTGCCGGGCATCATCTCGGCGTCACTGCTGGCCATGTCGCGTGCGCTGGGCGAGACGATGATCGTGGTGATGGCGGCGGGCATGCGTCCGAATCTGACCGCCAACCCGCTGGAAGACATGACCACCGTGACGGTGCGTATCGTTGCCGCGCTGACGGGAGACCAGGAATTCGCGAGTGCCGAGACATTGTCCGCCTTCGCGCTGGGTCTGGTGCTGTTCGTCGTCACCTTGCTGCTGAACATGGTCTCGGTGGTTCTCATCCGCCGCTTCCGTGAGAAGTACAGCGCCAACAATCTGTGAGGCCGAGACAAGACATGAGCCATTCCTTCGACGATATCTCGGCCCAGCTCAAGGGCCGTCATCGCCGCACTCAGCGCCTGAAGTACATGTCCATGGCGGCGCTGGCCCTGGCGGCAACCTTCCTGGTGGTGTTCATCGGCGACATGCTGATGCGCGGCTATCCGGCCTTCCAGCAGGCGGAGCTCAAGGTACCGGTCACCTACAGCGAGCAGTCACGCGAGATTCCGCTCGCGGCGGTGGAAGAGGATGTGCGTGAGCTGGTCAGCCGCGGCTGGCTGCGTCAGCTGCCACGCGAGATGAAGGCCAACCCGGAGCTGCTGGGCCAGACCCTCGAGACCTGGGTGATCGCGGACGACCGGGTGGATCAGTACCTCAAGGGCCACAAGGCGCATCTCAAGCCCAAGCAGATCGCCGTACTGGATCGCATGGTCGAGAACGGCACGGCCGAGCTCAAGTTCAACATCAACTTCTTCACCACCGGTGATTCCAAGATGCCGGAATATGCCGGTATCTGGTCGGCGGCGATGGGCACGATCCTGACGTTGCTGGTCACTCTGGCCTTCGCCTTCCCGGTCGGCGTGCTGACCGCGGTCTACCTGGAGGAGTTCGCGCCGGACAATCGCCTCACCCAGGCGATCGAGATCAACATCAACAATCTGGCGGCGGTGCCGTCGATCCTGTTCGGTCTGCTGGGCCTGGCGATCTTCATCAACTTCTTCGGCATGCCGCGCTCGTCCCCGCTGGTCGGTGGTCTGACGCTGGGGCTGATGACGCTGCCGGTGATCATTATCACCACCCGCTCCGCGTTGCGCAGCGTGCCGGACACCATTCGTCAGGCAGCCTTCGGCGTTGGCTGCTCGCGCTGGCAGGTCGTGCGGGATCACGTTCTGCCGCTGTCATTGCCGGGTATCCTGACGGGTTCCATCATCGGTCTGGCGCAGGCGATGGGGGAAACCGCTCCCTTGATCATCGTCGGCATGGTGGCCTTCATTCCGGATGCACCGACCTCCATCACCCAGGCGGCCACCGTGCTGCCGGCCCAGATCTTCACCTGGGCAGGTGAGCCGGAACAGGCCTACGTCGAGCGGACTGCGGCGGGCATCCTGGTGCTGCTGTCAGTGCTGATCTTCCTCAACGCCGCAGCCGTCATGCTGCGCAAGAAATTCGAGCGTCGCTGGTAGGTCGGTGGATCACGTCCCGCCGAGGCGGGACGCACGACATGACCAGACCCACGACTGAACAAGGAATACGAGACATGAACAGCACCGTCGCCACCCCCGCCAAGCCTGTCGCCATGGCACGCCCCGGCACACCGATCGTGACCAACGAAGAGGCCAATCATGAGCTGGCCATCCGTGTGGAAGACCTCAACCTGTGGTACGGCGAGAAGCAGGCGCTGAAGAACATCAACATCGACATCTTCCAGAAGAATGTCACCGCGTTGATCGGGCCGTCCGGGTGCGGCAAGTCGACCTTCCTGCGCTGCCTGAATCGCATGAATGACCTGATCCGCAGCGTGCGCATCGAGGGTCTGGTCGAGATGGACGGGCGTAACGTCAATGCCCGCAACATGGATGAAGTGGCACTGCGTCGCCGTGTCGGCATGGTGTTCCAGAAGCCGAACCCGTTCCCCAAGTCCATCTATGACAACATCGCCTATGCGCCGACCATGCACGACCTGGTCAGCCGTCGTGCCGACAAGGACGATCTGGTCGAGAGCGCGCTGCGTGATGCCGGCCTGTGGGAAGAGGTGAAGGACATTCTGGATCAGCCGGGTACCTCGCTGTCCGGTGGTCAGCAGCAGCGCCTGTGCATCGCGCGTGCGATCGCGGTCAAGCCGGACGTCATCCTGATGGATGAGCCGACCTCGGCGCTGGACCCGATTTCCACCGCGACCATCGAAGACCTGATGGACAAGCTGAAGACCCAGTTCTCCATCGTGACCGTGACCCACAACATGCAGCAGGCGGCGCGTGTCGCCGATTACACCGCCTTCTTCCACATGGGCGAGCTGATCGAGTACAACGACACCAAGACGATGTTCTCCAATCCGCACACCAAGAAGGCCGAGGACTACATCACCGGTCGCTACGGCTGAGGACTGGCGCCATCTCGGCGCGAATGGTTCCCGAAGATGGCAGAAGGCCCGGATCATGGATCCGGGCCTTCTGTCGTGTCTGGCGCTTGTCATGTCAGACGTGCTGGAACGCGAGGTCGGCTCAGCCCCCGTTCCCGGCTCAGCCTTCCAGCTCGACGGCGATCGCGGTGGCCTCACCGCCGCCGATGCACAGTGCCGCGATGCCGCGCTTCTTGCCGCGGCGTTCCAGCGCATTGATCAGGGTGACGATGATGCGTGATCCGGTGGAGCCCACCGGGTGACCCTGGGCGCAGGCACCCCCGAAGACATTGACCTTGTCGTGCGGGATGTCGTGGGCATCCATCGCCAGCAGTGTCACCACGGTGAAGGCCTCGTTGATCTCGAACAGATCGACATCCTCGGTGGTCCACTCCAGTCGCTTCATCAGCGAATCGATGGCCCCGATGGGGGCCAGCGTGAATTCGCTGGGGTGCTGGGAGTGGGTGCTGTGACCGAGGATACGGGCCTTGACGGCCAGGCCACGACGCTCGGCCTCATCACGTCGGGTCAGCACCAGGGCCGAGGCACCGTCAGAGATGGAGCTGGCATTGGCGGCAGTGATGGTGCCGTCCTTGGCAAATACCGGACGCAGCGTGGGAATCTTGTCGAGGTTGGCCTGGAAGGGTTGTTCATCCTGCTCGACGAGACTCTCGCCCTTGCGGCTCTTGACCGTCACCGGCGCGATTTCCGGGGCGATGTCGCCGGCCTCGGTGGCGGCCATGGCGCGCTTGAGTGATTCGATGGCGAAGTCATCCATGCGCTGGCGATCATAGCCACGCGCATCGGCCACTTCCTGGGCGAACACGCCCATCAGCTTGCCGGTCTCGGCGTCTTCCAGGCCATCGAAGAACATGTGGTCCTTCAGTTCTCCATGCCCGAGGCGATAGCCGCCGCGTGCCTGGGTGAGCAGGTGTGGGGCATTGGACATCGATTCCATGCCACCCGCCAGCATGATGCGGTTGGTGCCGGCACGGATCAGGTCGTGCGCGAGCATGGTGGCTTTCATGCCGGAACCGCACAGCTTGTTGATGGTGGTCGCGCCGATGTTGTCCGGGACTCCGGCCTGGCGCATGGCCTGACGTGCCGGGCCTTGCTTGACGCCTGCCGGCAGTACGCAGCCGAAGATGCCCTCATCGATATCGGCGGGTGTCAGGCCTGAGCGTTCGATGGCAGCCTTGATGGCCACGGCGGCGAGCTGCGGTGCGCTGAGGCTGGAAAGCGAGCCCTGCAATCCGCCCATCGGCGTGCGCGCCCCGGACAGGATCACGATGTCGTCAGCGGCGGTGGTGGGGCTTGGCGTGGTGCGGGAAGCGGTCGTCATGACGGTCTCCAGTGTCTTGTTATTGGAAGATCACCTGTGGCGTTCGGCGTTGTGATCACTGCGTGGCTGTGCTTTGATCCATTCAATCCCATAAACCAAGCAAGCGCTAGTTATACGATGAATGTAGCCACCGCCTCACCCCGTCGCAAGGAGCTGGTACGCATCGCCGCCCGTCTGTTCGTGGAGGAGGGCTTCGATCGCACCACCGTTCGCATGTTGGCCCAGGAAATGGGCATCAAGTCCGGCAGCCTGTTCCATCACTTCGCTGACAAGCAGGAAATCCTGTGCGCGGTGATCGAGGAGGGCATGTTCAGCGCACTGGCCATCGCGCGTGAGCATCTCGCGCGGCTGGAAGCCGGCTCAGCCCCCGCATCACGGCATCAGCAGGCGCGAGAGCGCTTGCTGGCATTGGCGCGGGCGCATCTGGAAACCCTGCTGACGGACCGCAATGCGCATGTCGTGGCGCTCTACGAATGGCGTCGCCTCGAGCAAGCCTCGCGGGAGCATCTCGTGCATCTGCGTGACGAGTATGAAGCCCTGTGGCGCGACGCCATCGAGGCGGCCGTCGCCGCGGGACTGCTCAAGGGAGATGCTCTGCTTCTGCGCCAGTTCATGCTGGGGGCGCTCAACTGGAGCGTACGCTGGTACCGTCCCGAGGGTGAGCGTTCCCCGGATGAGCTGGCCGAGGCGCTGGTCGACAGCCTGTGTCGTCTTCCCTGAGCGAGCGTCTGCTACACGGCGTCCGTTACACGGCGTCTGCAACTTTCGGCCAGTCGAGCGCCACAATGCTTGCCGCACGACAGGCTTGTCGCTAACTTGACGTTTACGTTAACTGTAGATGGACTGACGCCCAGCCATCTCGATCCGCCCCGGAGCGCCACTCAGGAGCCAGTCACGCCATGACGCCAAGCGATACAACAACAAACCGCACGTCACGCGCCGCCTCTGCTGCATATGTCGCTACATCTGCCGCAACATCTGACGAACCTGCGAATTCATCCGCCATGCAACCCGCTGCCAGCCAGACGCTGAGCGAGTATCTGGAACATTTCGACATCGACGCGTTGCGCGATGAACTCCTGACGTCCTCCGGGCAAGGGCACATGGGCAATGCCTTTGACGCCTGCATCGGTCGGCACCTGCGCGCCGGGCAGGGCGAGCGCATCGCTCTGGTCCACGAGGATGAGCATGGCAAGGTACGCACGCTCAGCTACGCCGAACTGGATCTCGAGAGTGCTCGCATGGCCACGGCGCTGGCTGCGCAGGGCGTCGGACCCGGCGAGCGCGTGGCCTGCATGCTGTCGCGTACGCCTGAGCTTCTGATCGCGCTGGCCGCCACCTGGCGATTGGGCGCCATCTATCAGCCGCTGTTCACGGCCTTCGGAACGGATGCGCTCGCCTACCGTCTGTCGCGCGCCGAGACCAGTGTCGTGATCACCGAGTCCGGTCAGCGTGCCAAGTTCAGGGCGCTTGCGAGCCATCCACCGATCATCTGCGTGCGCGGGGAGGGGGAGGCACTGGATGAGGGGGATCTGGACTGGCAGGCCCTGATGCAAAGCGAGCCCCTGGCGCAACCGCCCGTACAATTGCCGAGTGATGCACCCTTCCTGCAGATGTTCACCTCCGGCACGGTCGGCAAGCCCAAGGGGGTGGCGGTGGCACTGAATGCGCTGCCGGCCTTCTGGCTCTATCAGCGGCTGGCAGTGGATCTGCGCCCCGGCGAGCGCTTCTGGAACATGGCCGACCCCGGCTGGGCCTACGGGCTTTACTACGGGATCACGGCACCTCTGTTGCTGGGTGCCACCACCTACTTCATGCAAGCTCCCTTCAGCGCGCAGGGCGGGCTGGACTTCCTGCAGCGCCACGCCATCGACAACTTCGCGGCGGCGCCCACGGCCTATCGGATGCTCAAGGCCTCCGGGCTCGGGGAGGGGGCCTTCGAGCGCCTGACGCTGCGCGTGGCGAGCTCGGCCGGCGAGCCGCTCAATACCGAGGTGGTGGGCTGGGTCGCCCGTGAGCTTGGCTGCACGGTGATGGATCACTACGGTCAGACCGAAGTCGGCATGGTCTGCTGCAATCATCATGCTCTGGCGCATGAGGTGGTCATCGGCAGCGTCGGCTTCCCCTTGCCCGGCTATCGCCTGGCCGTGCTGGACGCCGAATATCGGGAGCTTGCGCCCGGTGAACCGGGCGTGCTGGCGGTGGATATCGCCAATTCCCCTGCCTATTTCTTCTCCGGCTATACCTGGCAGGAGAAACAGCCCTGTGTCGAAGGCTATTACCTGACCGGGGATGTGGTCGTCGCGGAGCCTGATGGTCGCTTCACCTTCGCCGGCCGTGACGACGACATCATCACCACCTCGGGTTATCGGGTCGGCCCGGCGGATGTCGAGAACGCCATCCTTGCCCATCCCGCCGTCGCGGAATCCGCGGCGGTCGGCAAGCCGGATGACCTGCGCGGCGAGATCATCAAGGCCTACGTGGTGCTGCGCGACGGACATGTCGGGGATGAAGCCCTCGCCGAGGCAATACGCAGCGAAGTACGCCAGCGGCTATCAGGCCACAGCTATCCCCGCGAGATCAGCTTCGTGGACCACCTGCCCAAGACACCCTCGGGCAAGATCCAGCGATTCCTGCTGCGCGCCGAAGCTCGCGAGGAGTAAGACCCGCAGCTGCCGCTACGCCCCTTGCGGGCTGTCGCAGGATGATCGTTATTGAACGACCCGGCAGCGGATGCGCCGGGTGCCATCTGGAGAGTCATGCATGAAGATTGCCGAGCACTGCTTCCTGATCACGGGTGCCGCCTCCGGCCTGGGGGCTGCCACAGCGGACCGTCTGGTGGCCGCCGGTGGACGCGTCGTACTGGCTGACATCTCCGAGGCCGCACGCGAGCATGCCGCGGCACTCGGTGCGTCGGCACGCTTCTGCCATTGCGATATCACCGATTCCGAGAGCGTGAGCGCGGCGCTGGATGTCGCCGAGCAGAGCTTCGGAGCCCTTCATGGCGTGATCCACTGCGCGGGCGTGGTGAGCGTCGCCAAGCTGGTGGATCGCGAGGGGGAACCGGCGCCGCTGGAAGGGTTCGAGAAGACCCTGGCCATCAATCTGAGCGGTACCTTCAACGTGGCGCGTCTCGTGGCGGCCCGCATGGCGCGCAATGTGGCCGAGGGGGAAGACGGAGAGCGCGGCATCATTCTCAACACCGCTTCGGTCGCGGCCTTCGATGGCCAGATAGGGCAATGTGCCTACAGTGCTTCCAAGGCCGGGGTGGCAGGCATGACCCTGCCGATGGCACGCGAACTGGCGCGTCACGGCATTCGCGTGATGGCGATTGCCCCTGGCGTGTTCGAGACACCGATGATGGCAGGCATTCCAGAGCCTGCTCGCGAGGCGCTGTGCGAGGCCGTTCCGTTTCCCAAGCGCCTGGGGCGGCCCGATGAATTCGCTCGCCTGGCCGAACACATCATCACCAACGGCATGCTCAATGGGGAAGTGATCCGTCTCGACGGCAGCATCCGCATGGCCTGAGCCTGCCGTCTCGCGATCACGCACGACGACCTGAAAGCAAGGAATCTCTGGGGGAGATATTGCTCGACCACATGAGTGGTCGGGCTTTTTTGTGTCCGCGTGCCACCAATGTCTCACGGCCACGATCAAACGATCGCTTGACTGACGATCGGGGTGGCGCTAATTTCAAACGAATGTTTGATAGTGGTCGGGTCGATCCCGCGAAAGGATCCCGCTGCCACGGCCCCATTCATGTGCATAGCCACCATTTCCCGCTTTCAGATGCTCGGAAGTGGCTGTGTCAGGTCATCGCCGCCGCGTCGCGACGGCACAAGGAGTACAGCATGCCCGACTATCAGGCGCCCTTGCGCGATATTCGCTTCGTGATGAATGAGCTGCTCGACTACCCCGCGCATTACGCCCGCCTGCCGGGTGGCGAAGATGCCAGTGATGACATCGTCAGCGCGATTCTCGAGGAAGGGGCACGCTTTGCCAACGAGGTGCTGACGCCGCTCAACCAGTCGGGCGATCTCGAGGGCTGTACCTTCGAGGGGGGAGAGGTGAAGGCGCCGCGTGGCTTCAAGGCCGCCTATCAGCAGTATGTCGAGGGCGGTTGGCCGAGTCTGGCAGCCTCACCGGAGCATGGTGGCCAGGGCCTGCCGCCGTCTCTGGCGATGGTGCTCTCGGAAATGGTCGCCTCCGCCAACCTCTCGTGGGGCATGTATCCGGGGTTGTCACATGGCGCGATGAACGCCCTTGAGCACCATGGCAGCGAGGTGCTCAAGCAGACCTATCTGACCAAGCTGGTCGAAGGCCGCTGGACCGGCACCATGTGCCTGACCGAACCGCACTGTGGCACGGATCTGGGGCTGATCAAGACCCGCGCCGTGCCACTGGATGACGCCGATGGCAGCAAGGGGTACGCCATCAGCGGTACCAAGATCTTCATCTCCGCCGGCGAACACGATCTCTCGGAGAACATCGTGCATCTGGTGCTGGCCAAGTTGCCGGACGCGCCGGAAGGCTCACGCGGCATCTCGCTGTTCGTGGTGCCGAAGTTCCTGCCGGATGCCAGTGGCGAGGCCGGAGAGCGCAACGGTGTCAGCTGTGGCTCCATCGAGCACAAGATGGGCATTCACGGCAACGCGACCTGCGTGATGAACTTCGACTCCGCCACAGGTTTCTTGGTCGGCCCGCCGCACAAGGGGCTGGCCTGCATGTTCACCATGATGAATGCCGCGCGGCTTGGCGTGGGTATCCAGGGCGTGGCGCTGGCCGAGGCCAGCTTCCAGAATGCGCTGAGCTATGCACGAGACCGTCTGCAGATGCGAGCTCTCTCGGGGACCAAGGCACCGGAGAAGGCAGCCGACCCGATCATCGTGCACCCGGACGTACGGCGCATGCTGCTGACCCAGAAGGCCATCGCCGAGGGCGGACGCATGCTGGTGATGTACGCCGCCCAGCTCAATGATCTTGTCGAGAATGCGCCGGACAGCGCAGAAAAGACTCGTGCCGACACGCTGTTGGGCCTGCTGACGCCCATCGTCAAGGCCTTCCTGACCGAGACCGGCTTCGAGGCGACCAACCATGGGGTGCAGGTGTTCGGTGGCCACGGCTTCATCCAGGAGTGGGGCATGGAGCAGTTCGTGCGCGATGCCCGCATCACGCTGCTCTATGAAGGCACCACCGGTATCCAGGCGCTGGACCTGCTGGGACGCAAGATCCTGATGAGCCAGGGCGAGTCGCTCAAGGTCTTCACCAAGGAGATCCACAAGTTCTGTCAGGCCAGCGAAGGCAGCGAATTTGCCTCGCCACTTGCGGAGCTCAACCGCGAATGGGGTGAGCTGACCATGGCGGTCGGCATGGGGGCGATGCAGGACCGCGAGGCGGTCGGTGCTGCCAGTGTCGATTATCTGATGTATGCCGGTTACGTCACGCTGGGCTACCTGTGGGCGCGTGCCGGTGAGACCGCCAGGGCAGCGCTGGCATCTGGCACGGGAGACGCGACCTTCTACCAGGCCAAGCTGGATACCGCACGCTTCTACTTCCAGCGCATCCTGCCGCGTACCCAGGGGCATGCCGCGATGATTCGTGCCGGCGGCGAGACGCTGATGGCACCTGCGGTGGAGGGCTTCGGCAGCGGGTTCGAGATCTGATCTCACGTCCACACGCTGAATTCGGTCTGTTTGTCAGGCAATCATGTGCCTCCAGTCAGTGCGCTCTGACTCGGATTTCTCGGGGAGACTTCGGTCTCCCCTTTTTTGTGGCGGGTCATTCCTGCACGGGGTCGCGCCGGTCTGCAGAACATTCTCTTCTCTTTGTGTCCCGCGCTTGGCTTGTGACGGTCAGACGCCCAAGATAGTCGCAGTGACAGCCTGTCCCGCCCAGTGCGCGGGAGATGACATGCGGGACTCAATTTGCAGTAACTGACAGGATAGGTGGCGCAGGATGCAGGCTAACGATACCCCTGAAGAGGCCGCGCAGGAGTCAGGGCGGTCCTCCCGCTCTGAGCAGGCCTCATCGAGGCCCGAAGTGCCGAGCAGTGAGGGCGGCGACGACGCGCATGACATGATGGTGGGTGAGCCTAGCGGTGTCAGCGAAGGCACTTCCGCCGAGGAGGCCGTGGCACGCATGCAGGTGCCGCGAGACGAGCGTCAGCAGGAAGCGCTGGAGCTTTCCGGGCGTTCTCGCCATGTCCCCAAGGTCCGCAAGGCGCTGGAGATCCATCCGCTGCTGGTCGGCATGGCCGCGCTGGTGGTGATCATCGGTGGCCTCAAGATGGCGGCAGACCTGGTGGTCCCCCTGCTGATGGCGGTGTTTGTCGCGGCGGTCTGCGATGCGCCGGTGCGCTGGCTGGCCCGACACGGCATCGGCCAGCGTTTCGGGGTGCCCATCGTCATCCTGACGGTCTGCATCCTGTTTTCCTCGCTGGCGGCCTTGCTGGTCTCACGCTTCACCCTGTTCAGCGATGAGATGCCCAAGCTGGAGGAAAGTCTGCGGGAGCAGTATCAGAGCATGCTGGAATGGCTGGCAGGCCACGGCGTCTCCATCGCGCCGGCGCGCTTCAGTGAGCTGGTGGATCCGGCATCGCTGACGCAATGGGTGCCCAACCTGCTCACCGGGCTGGGCGGTCTGCTGTCTTCCAGTGTCATCATCGTGCTGACGGCCACCTTCCTGTTGTACGAAGCCCTGTCGCTGCGTGACAAGCTGATCACCACCCTGCGCAGCCCGCATGTCAGCCTGCGCCGCTTTACGCTGTTCTCGTTGACGCTGCGACGTTATCTGGCGGTCAAGACGTTGATCAGTCTGGTGACCGGTGCGCTGGTCGGCATCAGCTGTCTGGCACTGGATGTGGAGTTCGCCTTCCTGTGGGCCACGCTGGCCTTCTGCCTCAACTACATTCCCAACATCGGGTCGGCGCTGGCCGCGGTGCCGGCAGTATTGCTGACGCTGGTGATGCCGGAGGGTGGGGCGGTCAAGGCGTTGATGCTGGGCGGCTGCTACCTGGCGATCAATTTCATTCTCGGCAACATGATCGAGCCGCGCGTGATGGGGCGGACGCTGGGGCTGTCGACACTGGCCGCCTTCCTGTCACTGGTGGTGTGGGGCTGGGTGTTCGGCCCGGTGGGGATGCTGTTGTCGGTGCCGATCACCATGACGCTCAAGATCGCCTTCGACTCGCACCCGGGCACGCGCTGGGCGGCACGCCTGCTGGGACCCTCCGCCAGACGCATTCGACGTCGCCGACGCATGGCGGAGGAATAGCGCGTCGGCAAGGCGTGTCTTCGCGGGCTCGATGAGCCCGCGCCCCTCTGAATGCAGAAGGGAATGCAGAAGGCCCCGTCACGTTGAGCGTGACGGGGCCTTCTGGTGTTCATCTCGTGCCTGGTGACTGCCGGGGCAGCCACCTTCGAGCGGACCGGTTTAGAGGTTCTGCTCGATGAACTGGCTCAGTTGTCCCTTGGACTGGGCACCGACCAGCGAGGCGACCTTGGCGCCGGACTTGAACAGGATCACGGTCGGCACGCCACGCACGCCTTGCTCGGCGGCGATTTCCGGTGCGTCATCGACATTGACGTTGACGATCTTCAGGCCTTCGCCCTTCTCGTTGGCGACTTCCTCGACGACCGGCGCCATCATCTTGCACGGGCCACACCAGGGCGCCCAGAACTTCAGCAGTACCGGGGCTTCAGCGTTGAGAACTTCCTGTTCGAAGTTGGCGCCGGTGACATCGACGTGATTGGACATCTTGTTTCTCCAGGGGATTCGTTTCGCTGTCTGCGGCATTGCCGGACATGCAGGCTGCGTCCGATGGTAGCGCCACTTTCCATCACTGACAAATGGGCATTGTCCATCGACTCAATAGCACGGGGTTATGATCGTTGGTATTTTTATAGCTGTTTTATTGGTTGGAGGGAATAGCCACGCAGCAGGCAATCACGATTGCCTGCTGCGACATTGGTCTGGATTACGCGTGCAGCAGCAAAGGAAGGGCGGGGTCAGAAGAAGGCGTAGCGGATGCCAAGCCCCAGCAGCAGGGTGGTGAGCAGCCCCTGCAACAGGCTGCCGGGCATGTGGCGCGTCAGGCGTGCGCCAAGGCTGATGGCAGGCAGGGAGCCGACCAGCAATGCGCCGAGCAGCAGGAAATCGACATTGCCCAGCCATAGATGCCCCAGGCCTGCGACCAGTGTCAGTGGCACGGCGTGGGCGATATCGGTGCCGACGATGCGTGCGGTACTCAGAAGCGGGAACAGCATGATCAGCACGGCCGCCCCGAAGGCACCGGCGCCGACGGAGGACAGGGTGACGCAAACGCCCAGCACGATGCCGGACAGCACGGTCAGCGGTGCCGCATGCCGCACGATGAAGCTTTCCGGACTGATCAGGCCCAACAGGCGTTTCTTGAACAGCAGCACGCCGGCGGTGAGGATCAACATCACGCCCAGCATGCCCTTGATCAGGCCTGCGTAGGCGGTGGGGTCCGTGAAGAAGGCATGCAGCACGCCGATGGTCACCAGCGCGGCGGGGATGGAGCCCAGGGCCAGGCGACGGGTGATGGTCCAGTCCACATGCCCCTGGCGATGGTGCGCGAAGGCACCGCCGGCCTTGGTGATGGCGGCGTAAAGCAGATCGGTACCGACCGCGACATGCGGCGGAAAGCCGAACATCAATAGCAGCGGTGTCATCAGTGAGCCACCGCCCACGCCGGTGACACCGACCGCAAAGCCCACTCCGGCGCCTGCCAGTACGTATAGCAGCAGCTGTGTGACATCCATCCCTTGTCTACCCCTTGTCAGGTTACTGCCGTCAATCTACTCTTGACTGTATATTCCCGAAAGGAATCATTGTTCATGATTTTATCGCCCGATCATCTTAGCAGGGTGAACGGCCATGTCCGGGCCACTGTCGCGCTCTCCCGCGTCGACGGGGCTTCTCAGGAGAGTGAAGTCGCATGAAACTCCAGCAGTTGCGTTACATCTGGGAAGTGACCCGACACAATCTGAACGTGTCAGCGACCGCTCAGAGCCTCTATACCTCACAGCCGGGGATCTCCAAGCAGATTCGTCTGCTGGAGGATGAGCTGGGCGTCGAGATCTTCGCGCGCAGTGGCAAGCATCTGACGCGCGTGACGCCGGCGGGTGAGTCGATCGTCGAGCTGGCAAGCCAGGTGCTGCGCACGGTGGAGAACATCAAGCATGTCGCGCAGGAACACAGCGATGATCGCCGTGGCAGTCTGGCGATCGCCACCACCCACACCCAGGCACGCTATGCCCTGCCGCCGGTGATCGCCGATTTCACGCGCAAGTACCCGGATGTCGCGTTGCACATGCAGCAGGGCACCCCGAAGCAGATCGCCAACATGGTCAGTGAGGGGCAGGCCGATTTCGCCATCTGCACCGAGTCGCTGGAGCTGTTCAACGACCTCATCCTGCTGCCGTGCTACCGCTGGAATCGCTGCGTGCTGGTGCCGAAGGATCATCCGCTGGCCAATGGCGAGGAGCTGACCCTCGAGACACTGGCCAGCTATGCGCTGGTCACCTACACCTATGGCTTCACCGGGCGCAGTCAGCTGGATGATGCCTTCAAGTCACATGGCCTGGCGCCCAATGTCGTGCTGACCGCCTCGGATGCCGATGTCATCAAGACCTATGTGCGCCTGGGCATGGGCATCGGCATCGTCGCGCACATGGCGGTGGACGAGGTGGCGGACGAGGACCTGGTGGCGCTGGATGCGACGCATCTCTTCGACAGCTCGACGACCAAGATCGGCATTCGTCGCGGCACCTTCATGCGCAGCTACATGTTCGAATTCGTCGAACGCTTCGCGCCGCATCTGACACGCGATCGTGTCGAGGCGGCACTGGCCGCCGGTCCGCGTCATGAGCACGAGATCTTCCACGATATCGAGCTGCCGGTGCGCTGAGTGCCGGTGGGCTGAGTGCCGCTCACCTGATCTGTCATTGCGCAAATGAAAACGCCCGCCTCCTGAGAGGCGGGCGTTTTGCGTGTGGCCGACAGTATCAGTGCGCCAGGTGCAGGCCACACTCACGGTTGTCTTCCGCCTTGGTCGGGTCGACGTAGTCGAACTCGTTGGGCAGGTCGTGGGCGACCAGATACTCGTGCATCTGCTTGGAGGACCAGTGGAGCACCGGTGCGACCTTAATCAGGCCATCGCCGTTCAGCGAGACCGGCTGCATGCCGGCACGGAAGGCGGTGTCACTGGCGCGCACGGCGGTGAACCACATCTCGGGGTTCAGCTCACGCAGGGCACGCTCGAAGGGCTCGAGCTTCACTTCACGGGTGAAGGCCTCGTGGCGCGGGTCATCGATATGCGGCGTGAGGCCATCGACGGCTTCACGGTGCGCGCGGGTACGCTGCGGCAGATAGATGATGCGATTCAGATTCAGCTTGCGCGTCACCTCATCGGCGAAACGATAGGTGGCATCGGTGTTGTAGCCGTTGTCCATCCACACGATGGGGATGTCAGGACGGAAGCGCGTCACCATGTGCAGGATCACCGCCTCGAAGGGGCGGAAGTTGGTGGTGCAGATGGCGTGCTTGTCCAGCGACAGGGCCCAGCGAGTCAGGGCTTCGGGGTCGTTGCCGAATTCGGCATTGATGCGGGCGAGATCGAAGGTATCGGACATGAGGAGTCTCCAGAACGAGGGCACGTCCGATGGAGCGGGGCGCAGGGCTGATCAATGGCCAGGAAAGGCCATCAGCAGAGGCGGGTAGCGCTCAAGGAGACGTGCAGGAATGCGCCTACCCTATCAAAGGCGGGCACTGCTTCCCCAATACGAATTCGTTCGATCGTTATATGCCATCGAGTTATGGCGCTCATGACGGCTTATAACGCCGCCTGTCAGCCGAGCGCTTCCATCAGGCGCTGGATCTTGGCCAGGCTTTCGCGGTATTCGGCCTCTTCCTCGGAATCGGCGACCAGGCCGCCGCCGCCCCACAGGTGCACCTGGCCCTCGGCGATCACCGCCGTGCGGATTGCGATGGAGGTATCCATGTGCCCGCGGATGTCCAGGTAGCCAAGGCTGCCGCAATAGGCGCTGCGGCGAACCGGCTCCAGCTCCTCGATGATCTGCATGGCGCGAATCTTGGGCGCGCCGGTGATGGAGCCACCGGGGAAGGCGGCGCCGAGCAGATCCAGCGCATCGCGCCCTTCCTCCAACGTGCTGGTGATGGTGCTGACGGAATGGTGCACGTTGGCGTAGCTCTCCAACGCGCACAGCGATGGCACCTTGACGCTGCCGGGCGCGGAGACACGCCCCAGATCATTGCGCAGCAGGTCGACGATCATCACGTTCTCGGCGCGGTCCTTGGGACTGGCCAGCAGCTCGGCGGCCAGTCGGGCGTCCTCTTCCGGTGTCGCGCCACGTGCGCGGGTGCCCTTGATCGGCTTGGTCTCGACCGCGCGGTGATTGACCTCGACGAAGCGCTCCGGCGAGACGGAGACGATCGCCATCTCCTCGCCCTTGGCGTCCTGCCAGCTCAGATAACCCGCATAGGGCGTCGGCGTGGCCTGACGCAGGCGCAGGTAGGCATCCCAGCTGTCACCACTGCAGTCGGCGGAAAAGCGCTGGGTCAGGTTGATCTGGTAGCAGTCACCAGCGTGCAGATACTCCATCACCTGACGGAAGCGTTCGCCGTAGCCCGCGCGATCCAGCAGCGGCGCGAAGGGGGTGTCGAGGGCGAAGTCGGCGCGGCTCGGCGCCGGTTGCTCCAGCCACTCAAGCACCTGCCTGCGCCGTTGAGGCGAGGCGATCAACCAGCTCTGCTGACGCTGATGATCACTGATCAATGCCCAGTCGTAGAGACCGAGCCGCGACCAGGGCAGGGCGATGTCGTCCTCGGCCGTGGCGGGCAACGTCTCGAGTGCGCGCCCGAAGTCATAGCTCCAGTAGCCCAGCAGGCCGGCGATGAACGGCAGGTCCTCGGCGCTCAGGTCATGCTGGGCGAGCTCTTCGCCCGCCAGCGTCTGCGGCAGCAGGGTCAACAGCTGGCGCTGGGCCTCGATCACCGGCAGCCGCGCGAGGCGCTCCAGTGCTTCACTGAACTGGCTCAGGTCACGCATCGACTCCGGCAGCGGGCCGGTGAGCTTGCCGCCATGCGCGCCTTGCTCCAGCACGGCCAGCGGGTCGCTGCTGATGATGTCGAAGCGACCGCCGGCCAGTGAAGGCTGGCCGCTGTCGAGCAGCACGGCGTCGGGGCGCGTACGCAGGCGTGCGAAGCGCGACAGTGTGGAGGCCTCGTCCTCGGCGGCGAGGGCGTAGGGCAGGGCAGTGATTTCGAGCGAGATGGTCATGACAGCTTCCGTTGGCGGACAGGGCATTCTAGGCATCCAGACGCGTTTTGTCCGCCCATGCGTGCGGATTCCGATGATGGGCTGTCCTTGTTGGCTTGCCGTTCTCCCGTGCGCTGATTAAGGTGCCTGCCTCTGAACGCCCTGCGCCGTCATCGACGACTGCCCCGACGCGTGTGCTGACGTTCGCCCAGTCCTCTTGCCCAGTCGCTTGCCCAGCCCCTGGCACCCTACCGGAGCCCTGCATGCATCCCGAGTTCGAACATGGCCAACATCTGCTGTCACGTCCTGACCAGAACATCTTCTGGCAGCGTCTGACGCGTCGTGAATCAAATGGTGGGCGTCGCTTGCTGATGCTGCACGGCGCGGGTGTGGCCGGCACGCTGACCTGGGCGCCGCTGGTCGGGCATCTCACGGCCCATGACGAGCTGATCATTCCTGACCTGCGCGGCATGGGGCAGACGGTGTCACCCGATGGTGGTGAACCTCCCTTCACCCTCGAGCAGGTGGTCGAGGATGTGATGGCCTTGATCGAGACGCAGCGCATCACGCATTTCGACCTGATCGGCTACAGCTTTGGCGGGCTGGTCGCCATGCGTCTCGTCCAACGTCTGCGCGCCGAGCGCCCGGAGGTGAAGGTCGGCGACATCAGCCTGCTGGAACCGGCGCTGCTGGAGCGCGAATGCCACGCCACCATGATCCAGGTGCGCGATGGCTACGCCGAGGCGGCGCATGCGATGCGCGAGGCGGCAAGCCCCGAGGCGGGGATCACCGCGTTCCTCGACCTCATTTCCCCGCATCGCACGCGCAACCCGCGTGCCGAGCGCATGATGGTGGCGCGCCTGGCGCATCGTCATCTGGGCTTCGCCAATGCCCTGGACTGTGTCACGCATGCCGTGCGCGAGATTGACCGCGAGGCCCTGCTGGCTGACGTGCTGGCGGCAGGCGGCGAGGTACGCAGCATGGTC
The DNA here is from genome assembly GCF_057670765.1 of Cobetia sp. PS-4MA. Taxonomy (NCBI): domain Bacteria; kingdom Pseudomonadati; phylum Pseudomonadota; class Gammaproteobacteria; order Oceanospirillales; family Halomonadaceae; genus Cobetia; species Cobetia sp. PS-4MA. Next base: position 664,452 of record NZ_CM173107.1, read on the forward strand.
GGTGGCAAGAGCCCCACGACCCTGCGTGACTATCATGCGCTGCTGGCCGAACGTCATCCAGGCTGGCAATCGCTGGAAATCCCCGGCACCGATCATTCGCTGCCCTTCCAGAAACCCCGCCGTATCGGCGCGGAGCTCAGCTTCGGCTAAATCTGAAGGATTGTCGACAAGCCTGCCGATGAAAGGGCGAGTCCCCGAGAGTCGAACGCCCCGTCAGCTTGCGCTGGCGGGGCGTTTTTCGTGCCGTTCATCGTGCCTTGCCGTGCCGCCCGACGGTGCTGGCGGGTTGGCTTGCATGGCGAGGTTCAGGGCAGTTCAACCTTGTTCTGACAGCAGTTTTTCCAGCAGGGTAGCCGTGTCTAACGCCAAAGGTGTAGAGGATTTGGCGGATTGCATCTTGACCCACACAGGCGCGCTGGCTAGTCTGGCATTCAGTGAATGATTGTCGACAATGGTGCTGAAAGTCCCTCGCCGCCATTGCCTTGCCTCTGTCCCTTGCCAGCCGGATTGCCTGACCGCCATGACCACCGATGCCTTTCACAATGCCACCACCGCTCGAAGCCTTGCGCGCGGCGCGACTGCCGAGCAGGCAGGTCACACCGCTTCCGCGACGGCAGCGACCCCCGAGGTGCGTACCCTGGCCGAGCGTGTCTTCCACCAATTGCAGGACGCCATCGTGCGTGGCGAGCTGGCACCGGGCAGCAAGATCACCGAGCCCGGCCTGGCGCAGGCCTACGGGATCTCGCGCGGACCGCTGCGCGAGGCCATGCGCCGCCTCGAGGTCCATCGTCTGATCGAGCGCGTGCCCCACGTCGGGGCGCGGGTGGTCAAGCTCTCGATGACCGAGCTGCTGGAGCTGTTCGATGTGCGTGAGGCACTGGAAAGCATGGCCGCCCGTCTGGCCGCACGCCACATGACACCGGAAGAGGTCGCGCGGCTGCGCAGCGTGCTCAAGACCCACGAACAGCAGTCGGACCTCAAGACCGGTACCGCCTACTTCCAGAAGGAAGGCGACCTCGATTTCCACTATCAGATCGTGCTCGGCAGCCACAACCACATGCTGATGACGATTCTCTGTGATGACCTCTATTACCTTGTGCGCATGTACCGCACCCAGTTCAGCGCCAGTGGATCACGCCCGCAGAAGGCCTTCGTCGAGCATCATCGCATCGTCGATGCCATCGAGTCCGGCGATGAGGAACTGGCGGAGTTGCTGATGCGCCGCCATGTCAGCGCCTCGCGGGAGAACGTCGCCCGCCGCTATGCCGCCACGCTCAAGCAGGAGCAGGGCGAAGAGTGAGCTGACGCACCGCTCACGACTTGAACCGACCGAACAATTCCAACCCCGTCATGGGCCCAGCCCGGGAGATGTCATGTCACGCCATCTGAGTTCCACCGCCCTGCCAAGCCCCGGTGCCCGCTTCCGCGCGGCGCTGGAGGCCAATCGTCCGCTGCCCATCGTCGGCACCATCAATGCCTACACCGCCATCATGGCCGAGCGCGTCGGGCATCAGGCGATCTACCTGTCCGGTGGTGGCGTGGCCAATGCCTCCTACGGTCTGCCGGATCTGGGCATGACTAGCATGAATGACGTGCTGGAAGATGCGCGTCGCATCACCGCCGCCAGCGAGCTTCCGCTGCTGGTGGACATCGATACCGGCTGGGGTGGCGCCTTCAACATCGCGCGCACCATTCAGGAGATGGAGCGTGCCGGCGTGGCTGCCGTGCACCTGGAGGACCAGGTCGCCCAGAAGCGTTGTGGACACCGTCCCAACAAGGCCATCGTCTCCAGCCAGGAGATGGTCGATCGCATCAAGGCCGCTGCCGATGCGCGTCGTGATGACAGCTTCTATCTGATCGCGCGCACCGATGCCTTCCAGAAGGAAGGGCTCGAAGCCGCCGTCGCACGTGCCAACGCCTGTGTCGAAGCCGGTGCCGACGCCATCTTCGCCGAGGCGGTGCATACCCTCGAGGACTACCGTGCCTTCTGTGAGGGCGTCGACGCGCCGATCCTGGCCAACATCACCGAATTCGGCGCCACGCCGCTGTTCAACCAGCGCGAGCTGGGCGATGTCGGCTGCCGGATGGTGCTCTATCCGCTGTCTGCCTTCCGCGCCATGAACGCCGCCGCCCTCAAGGTCTACCAGAACATCCACGACAAGGGTGATCAGAAGGATGTCGTCGACGACATGCAGACCCGCATGGAGCTCTACGACTTCCTCGATTATCACACCTTCGAGCAGAAGCTGGACACCCTGTTCGAGGCCGAAAGCCGCAAGGATTGATGCCAGACGCTCGAGACGGACGCCATGTCTTGCCTCTGGAGGTCATCGGCTTCACGGGCCGGCACTTTCGGCCCGACCGTTTCTCCCTCGCTGGCAGACGCCTGGCCGGCGAGGGGCTTGACGCTTTATGCCCTACAAGAAAAAGAACAACTCAATGACGTCACTGCCAAGGAGATCACGCCATGTCAGATACCATCGCCAACCCGAGCACCGCTACTTCGAGCACCAGCGCCCCCAGTGGTCTACGCGGCCAGAGTGCCGGTGAGACGGCGCTGTGCACCGTCGGCAAGTCCGGTTCCGGTCTGCGCTATCGCGGTTACGACCTGGAAGACCTCGCCAGTCACGCAGCCTTCGAGGAAGTTGCCTATCTGCTTCTCAAGGGCAAGTTGCCCAATCAGGCGGAGCTGGATGCCTACATTGCGCGCCTCAAGGGGTTGCGGGGTCTGCCGGACGCCTTGAAGGCGGTGCTTGAGCAGATTCCGGCCAGCGCTCACCCGATGGACGTGATGCGTACCGGGTGTTCGATGCTCGGCAATCTGGAGACCGAAGAGAGCTTCGAGGAGCAGTCCGATCAGGCCGACCGCATGCTGGCCGTGTTCCCGTCGATCATCAATTACTGGTATCGCTTCAGCCATGATGGCGTGCGCATCGACACCGAGACCGATGACGACTCCATCGGCGCGCACTTCCTGCACCTATTGCATGGCGAAGCCCCCAGCGAGTTGCATGCTGCGGTGATGAATACCTCGCTGATCCTCTATGCCGAGCACGAATTCAATGCCTCGACCTTCACCGCGCGTGTCTGCGCCTCGACGCTCTCCGACCTGCACTCCTGCGTGACGGCAGCCATCGGCTCGCTGCGCGGACCGCTGCATGGCGGTGCCAACGAGGCGGCGATGGCGATGATCGAGCACTGGCGCTCACCGGAGGAGGCCGAGCGCGAGATTCTCGGCATGCTGGAACGCCGCGAGAAGATCATGGGCTTCGGCCACGCCATCTACCGTGAGCGTGACCCGCGCAATGCCATCATCAAGGAGTGGTCTCGCAAGCTGGCGGACGATGTGGGCGATACGCAGCTCTACGCCGTCTCCGAGCGCGTCGAAGCCGTGATGTGGCGCGAGAAGAAGCTGTTCTGCAACGCCGACTTCTTCCACGCCAGCGCCTATCACTTCATGGGCATTCCCACCAAGCTGTTCACGCCGATCTTCGTCTGTTCACGCCTGACCGGCTGGGCGGCACATGTCTTCGAGCAACGCGCCAACAATCGCATCATCCGCCCGAGCGCCGATTACACTGGCCCGGAGCACTGCGATTGGCTGCCCATCGAGCAGCGCGACTGACCCTTTCCTCGGCCAGTCAGCGTGCTGGCCGATCGTTTTCCTGATCGCCTGATGAGTCCGGATGCCCATGAATACCGAGTATCGCAAACCCCTGCCTGGCACGGCGTCACCGGGTACCCCGGTCGACTACTTCGATGCGCGTGCCGCCGTGGAAGACATCGCCCCCGGCGCCTACGCCGGTCTGCCCTATACCTCACGCGTACTGGCCGAGAACCTGGTGCGCCGCTGCCCGCCGGATCAGCTGCGTGACAGCCTCGTGCAATTGATCGAGCGTCGGCGTGATCTCGATTTCCCGTGGTACCCCGCGCGCGTCGTGTGTCATGACATCCTCGGTCAGACCGCGCTGGTGGATCTGGCCGGCCTGCGTGATGCCATCGCCGAGCGCGGCGGAGACCCGGCCAAGGTCAATCCGGTGGTGCCGACCCAGTTGATCGTCGACCACTCGCTGGCGGTGGAGCACGCCGGCTTCGACAAGGACGCCTTCGCCAAGAACCGCGCCATCGAGGAGCGTCGCAACGAGGACCGCTTCCACTTCATCGACTGGACCCGTCAGGCCTTCGAGAACATCGACGTGATCCCGCCGGGCAACGGCATCATGCACCAGATCAATCTGGAGCGGATGTCGCCGGTGATCGAGTCGCGCGCCGATGAAAAGGGCCATCAGGTCGCCTTCCCGGATACCCTGGTGGGCACCGACAGCCACACGCCACATGTCGATGCGCTGGGCGTGATCGCCGTCGGCGTCGGTGGGCTGGAGGCCGAGAGCGTGATGCTGGGGCGTGCCTCCTACATGCGCCTGCCCGACATTATCGGCGTGCGCCTCACCGGGTGCCCGCAGCCGGGCATCACCGCCACCGATATCGTGCTGGCGTTGACCGAATTCCTGCGCGCCGAGAAGGTCGTCTCCTCCTATCTGGAATTCTTCGGCGAAGGCGCGGCCAGCCTGACGCTGGGTGATCGCGCCACCATCTCCAACATGACGCCGGAGTACGGCGCCACGGCGGCGATGTTCTACATCGACCAGCAGACGCTGGATTACCTGACCCTGACCGGCCGCGAGCCGGAGAACATCGCGCTGGTCGAGCGTTACGCACGCGAGACTGGCCTGTGGGCAGATGAGACCGGCCATATCGAGGGCGCGGTGGAATATGAGCGCGAGCTGACCTTCGATCTGTCCTCGGTGGTGCGCACCCTGGCGGGGCCCTCCAATCCGCACAGTCGCGTGCCGACCAGCGAGCTGGCCGCGCGCGGCATCTCCGGCGTGGTCGAGCATGAGCAGGACGAGGACGGGCGTGACCTGATGCCGGATGGCGCGGTGATCATCGCCGCCATCACCAGCTGCACCAACACTTCGAATCCGCGCAACGTCATCGCCGCAGGCCTGCTGGCTCGGCGCGCCAATGCGCTGGGACTGACGCGCAAGCCGTGGGTCAAGACCTCGCTGGCGCCGGGCTCCAAGGCGGTGCAGCTGTATCTGGAAGAAGCGGAACTGCTGCCGGAACTCGAGCAGCTCGGCTTCGGCATCGTCGGCTTCGCCTGCACCACCTGCAACGGCATGAGCGGTGCCCTGGACCCGGCGATCCAGCAGGAAATCATCGAGCGCGATCTCTATTCCACCGCGGTGCTGTCCGGCAATCGCAACTTCGATGGCCGTATCCACCCCTACGCCAAGCAGGCCTTCCTGGCCTCGCCGCCGCTGGTGGTCGCCTACGCCATCGCCGGCACCATCCGCTTCGATATCGAGAAGGACGTGCTGGGGCATGCGCCGGACGGCTCGCCGATCATACTCAAGGACCTGTGGCCGAGCGACGAGGAGATCGACGCCATCGTCGGCTCCAGCGTCAAGCCGGACCACTTCCGTCAGGTCTATATCCCGATGTTCGAGGCCAGAGACGACCGCGATGCCTCCACCAGTCCCCTGTATGACTGGCGCGAGATGAGCACCTACATCCGTCGTCCGCCGTACTGGGAAGGCGGCCTGGCCAGCGCGCCGACGCTCACCGGCATGCGGGCACTGGCGGTGCTGGGGGACAACATCACCACCGATCACCTGTCGCCCTCCAATGCCATCATGGCCAGCAGTGCGGCGGGCGAGTATCTGGCCGCGATGGGCCTGCCGGAGGAGGACTTCAATTCCTACGCCACCCACCGTGGGGACCACCTCACTGCACAGCGGGCCACCTTCGCCAATCCCAAGCTGATCAATGAGATGGCGGTGGTGGAAGGGGCAGGCGGCAAGCGCGAGGTCAAGCAGGGCTCGCTCACGCGTCTGGAGCCGGAAGGCAAGGTGGTGCGCATGTGGGAGGCCATCGAGACCTACATGCAGCGCAAGCAACCGCTGATCATCGTCGCCGGCGCGGATTACGGCCAGGGCTCGTCACGTGACTGGGCGGCCAAGGGCGTGCGGCTGGCGGGGGTCGAAGCCATCGTCGCGGAAGGCTTCGAGCGCATCCACCGTACCAACCTGGTGGGGATGGGCGTGATGCCGCTGCAGTTCGCCGCCGGTACCACGCGCAAGACACTGGCGCTGGATGGCAGCGAGATCTACGCCGTCGAAGGCGAGCCAGCACCAGGTGCCCAGCTCACGCTGGTGATCGAGCGAACTGCGGGTGACAAGGCAGGGCAGGTCGAACATGTACCGGTCACCTGTCGCCTCGATACCCGTGAAGAGGTCTCCATCTACTCCGCTGGCGGTGTGCTGCAACGCTTCGCTGAAGACTTCCTCAGCTCACAGGCACCAGGCGAGACGGCGGCGGAGGTATCGGCATGAGCCAGCAGGCACAGCTCAGGATTCCCGCCACCTATCTGCGTGGCGGCACCAGCAAGGGCGTGTTCTTCCTGCGCGATGAACTGCCGGAAGCGGCGCAGGTGCCGGGCCCGATGCGTGACGCCCTGTTGCTGCGCGTGATCGGCAGCCCCGACCCCTACGCCAAGCAGATCGACGGCATGGGGGGCGCGACCTCCAGCACCAGCAAGACGGTGATCATCAGTCGCAGCGAACAGCCAGATCATGACGTCGACTACCTGTTCGGCCAGGTCTCCATCGACTCGCCCTTCGTCGACTGGAGCGGCAACTGCGGCAACCTCTCGGCGGCGGTCGGGCCCTTCGCCATCGAGAAGGGCTTGGTGCCGGCCGAGCGCCTGCCGCGTGACGGCATCGCCGAGGTGCGCATCTGGCAGGCCAACATCGCCAAGACCATCATCGCGCGCGTGCCGATGTGCGAGGGGCGCGTCCAGGAAACCGGCGACTTCGCCCTGGATGGCGTGACCTTCCCGGCCGCCGAAGTGGCGGTCGCCTTCCGCGATCCCGCCGCGGGTGAGGGCAGCATGTTCCCCACCGGCAATGTGGTCGATGCGCTGGAGGTGCCGGAATCGGTGGCCGCTGGCGGGCAGATCCAGGCGACCCTGATCAACGCCGGCATCCCGACCATCTTCGTCAATGCCCGCGACCTCGGCTATCAGGGCACCGAGCTGCAGGAGGCGATCAACTCGGACGGCGAGGCGCTTGCGCGCCTCGAGACATTGCGCGCCCACGGCGCACTGCGCATGGGACTGATCAATGATCTCGCTGAGGCGGCCACGCGGCAACACACCCCCAAGGTCGCCTTCGTGGCGCCGCCGGTGGATCACGTCGTCTCCAGCGGTCGCGAGATCAAGGCAGGCGAGATCGATGTGCTGATTCGCGCCGTGTCGATGGGCAAGCTGCACCACGCCATGATGGGCACCGCGGCTGTCGCCATTGCCGCGGCGGCTGCGGTACCCGGCACGCTGGTCAATCTTGCCGCCGGTGGCGGAGCCGAGGCTGAGTCTGGGGCCGGGCAGGCTGGCGCGGCGCGTGACTCGGTGTGCTTCGGACACCCCTCCGGCACGCTCAGGGTCGGCGCGAGTGCCCATCGGCAGACAGAGGCAGGCCAGGTCAGTGATGGCCAGCAAGGCGAGGGCGAGTGGACCGTCAGTGAAGCCGTGATGAGTCGCAGCGCGCGTATCCTGATGGAAGGCTGGGTGCGGGTGCCGGCGGAGACCTTGATGCGCTAGCGCCGGCATTGGCAGGCGATGGTCTACTGTCAATATATCCCTCTTGATATCCCTCCTGCGGCATCTCGATGAAAGCCGGCCTGGCATGCATGTGCAGAGGGCCGGCTTTCGCGTCTCTGTGGTATGTGTGCAGGTAGTGGGGGGAAGTACAGGTGTGACGGGAGTCGCATGCGGGCAAAGACGATCCACGACAGGAGGTCATGTATGAGCACGCCATCCTCTGATCAGAAGAGCGAAAGCTGCCTCAGCGCCACTCAGGTCAGTACCAATCAGGCCAGTACCAATCAGGCCAGCGCCAACCAGCGCCCGGACTATGACCCGGAGCTGCAGCAGATTGCCGACTATGTGCTGGGGTATTGCGACGATCTCCTTGTCGCTAATGCGGATTCGAATGTGGATGCGGATGTGGATGAGCGGGCCGGCAAGCACGAACGATCAGGTCCCTCGGCAGAGGCGATGGACACCGCTCGTCTGTGTCTGATGGATACCCTCGGTTGCGGCATCCTGGCGCTGCGCTTCCCGGAATGCACCAAGCATCTCGGGCCGCTGGTGGCCGAGACCGTGGTGCCGCATGGTGCGCGGGTGCCTGGCACTGCCTTCAGTCTCGATCCCGTCAAGGCGGCATGGGATATCGGCTGCACCATCCGCTGGCTGGATTACAACGACACCTGGCTGGCGGCGGAGTGGGGGCATCCCTCGGACAATCTTGGCGGCATTCTGGCGGTGGCGGACCATCTCTCGCGCCAGCGTGTTGCGCTGGGCAAGCCGCCCCTGGTGATGCGCGATGTGCTGGAGAGCATGGTGATGGCGCACGAGATCCAGGGTGTGCTGGCGCTGGACAACAGCTTCAACCGCGTCGGTCTCGACCATGTCATGCTGGTCAAGGTGGCGACCACCGCGGTGACGGCGCGCTTGATGGGGGCGAATCGCGAGCAGTTGCTGTCGGCGCTGTCGCACGCCTTCGTCGATGGCCAGAGCCTGCGCACCTATCGGCATGCGCCCAACGCGGGCTCGCGCAAGAGCTGGGCGGCGGGAGACGCCACCTCACGCGGCGTGCGGCTGGCGGACATCGCCCTGCGTGGCGAGATGGGCGTCCCCGGCGCCCTCAGCGCGCCGCAGTGGGGCTTCAATGATGTCTCCTTCAGTCATGGCAACCGCGATCTCGCCCTCAAGCCTGAAGGCGAGCGACGTCTGACGCTGGCGCATCCTCTGGGCAGCCATGTGATGGAGAACGTGCTCTTCAAGGTCTCCTTTCCGGCCGAATTCCATGCCCAGACCGCCGCAGAGGCCGCCATCCAGCTCCATCCCGAGGTGCGCGGCCGGCTCGAGGAGATCGAGCGCATCGAGATCACCACCCACGAATCGGCGATCCGCATCATCTCCAAGCAGGGCGCGCTCGCCAATGCGGCGGACCGCGATCACTGCCTGCAATACATGGTCGCGGTGCCGCTGATCTTCGGGGAGTTGAACGCGGATCACTATGAAGATGGCTTCCATGCCGCTCACCCGGAGATCGACCGGCTGCGTGACAGGATGGTCGTCAAGGAAGAGGCGCGCTTCACCCGCGAGTATCTGGAAGCCGACAAGCGCTCGATCGCCAATGCCCTGCGGGTGGTCTTTTGCGATGGCAGTGCCACCGAGCAGGTGACGGTGGAATACCCGCTGGGACATCGCCGGCGGCGTGAAGCGTCGCTCGTTCCGCTCAAGGACAAGTGTCGGGCCAATCTGGCCACCTGCTTCCCGCCCTCGCGTTGCGACACCCTGATGGCGTTGCTGGCCGATCGCGAACGACTCGACGCACTGCCCGTGCACGAGTTCATGGCGCATTGGGTGCCGTGAGACTGCCAGCCGCATGATGTCCCGTTGGCAATCAGTCATCCAATTGACTGGTGCCGTCATCCGGTATGGGTAAACTGGAAGCGGATTGCACAGGACGATCGACTGGGGCGCTTGCAAAGACTCGCCGAAGAGCGGGGCAACGCCTGCCGAGTCTTCATTGCAGAGGCTTCATTACAAGGGGACGCATTCATGAAAACATTTCTGCTGCTGGGCGGAATCGCGCTGATCGTCATCTACGTGATCTCGATCTACAACAAGCTGGTCAGTCTGAAGGCGCGCTTCGAGAATGCCTTCGCGCAGATAGAGGTACAGCTCAAGCGGCGCTACGACCTGATTCCCAATCTGGTCGAGACGGCCAAGGGCTATCTGAGCCATGAGCGTGGCACCCTGGAAGAAGTGATCAATGCCCGCAACAAGGCAATGGCCGCCTTGAATGCCGCAGCGGCGCACCCCGGCAGCATGGACAAGCTGGCCAGTCTGGCCGGCGCCGAGCAGGGACTGGCGGCGAGTCTGGGCAAGCTGGATGTGGTAGTCGAGGCCTATCCGGAGCTCAAGGCCGACCAGACCATGAGCGACCTGATGGAAGAGCTGACCGCCACCGAGAACCGCGTCGCCTTCGCGCGTCAGGCCTACAACGATGCCGTCACCGACTACAACGTCTATCGCCAGAGCTTCCCGCAGGTGATGTTCGCACCGACCTTCGGTCATCGCAGTGATGCAGGCCTGCTGGCCTTCGATGACAGCGTGAAGATTCGTCAGGCCCCCGATGTCAGCTTCTCATGAGCCGACCGACGGATGCTCCTCTCGCAGCGGTCTTGAGCTGTGATCCTGACTGGATAGATGGCGAGCGCGAATGAATTTCTATCACGAGCAGGACAGCGCGCGTCGTCGAACGCGGCTATTGCTGCTGGCCTTCACGGCCATGTCGCTGGTGGTGTCTCTTGCCGCCGGCGCCGTGGTGCATGTCGCGATCAGCAGTTTCCTGGGGCGCCCGGCTACCACGACGTTTGAATATGTCTGGCCGGTGGCGAGCATCATCTTCCTGTGCAATGCACTGGTCGCGGCGCGTGAGCTGCGGCGTCTGCAGCAGGGCGGTGCGATGGTGGCGGCACGCCTAGGTGGCAAGCTGGTGGATGTCGAGACGCAGGACTCGAGCGAGCGGCGGGCACTGAATGTGGTGGAAGAGATGGCGATCGCCGCCAACCTGCCCACGCCGCAGCTGTTCCTGCTGCCGCATGAGGCGATGATCAATGCTTTCGCGGCGGGCTATCGGCCACAGGATGCGGTGATCGCGCTGAGTCGCGGGGCGTTGGAGCAGCTGGATCGCAACGAGCTGCAGGGCGTGGTCGCTCACGAGTTCGCCCATATCGCCAATGGCGATATTCGTCTCAACCTGCGTCTGGCGAGTGCAGTCCACGGCCTGGTGTTTCTCTCCGAGGCGGGGCGCTTCCTGATGGGGGCAGGACGCATCGGCTTCGTGTTGGGCAGGGCGCGCTCCTCCGGTTCCGACAGGAAAGGCGGCATGCCACAGCTGATGCTGGTGGGTGTGGCGCTGTGGTTGCTCGGCAGTCTCGGCGGGCTGGGAGGGCGACTATTGCAGCGCGGGGTCGCTCGCTCACGCGAATATCTCGCCGATGCCAGTGCGGTGCGCCTGACCCGCTTCCCGGATGGCATCGCCTCGGCCCTCAAGCGTATCGGTGGCATGGGTTGGCAGGGGCGTATCCAGCATCCGCGCGCCATGACCTACAACCATCTCTTCTTCGTCGAAGCGCGCCCGCCATGGCTGACAGGCTGGTTCGACTCGCATCCTCCGCTGGATGAACGCATCAAGCGCTTGGAACCTCGCTGGGACCGGCAGTATCTGAGTGCGCGCCAGCAGCCGGTGCATACCTTCGAGCAGCAGGGCCCCATCGGGGCAGACGTGCTTGGCGGGGTCATGGCGGGTATCGCCGGCGCGGCGGTCATGGGGGAGCTCTCGCGCTCACGAGGAGAACTCGAGAGCCTGACGCTGTCGAGGTTTCTCTGTCCGCAGCTGGTGGTGGCGATGATCGCCCCCTTGGAGCTGACCACGCGTGGTGTCTGGCTCACCGAGCTTGAGCGTCAGCATGACTGGCTGGACGGCAAGCGGGCGCGTGAGGCACGGCGCAGGCTCGAGTCCTTGCCGCGGGTCGAGTGGATCCCCTTGCTCAACCGGTTGATACCGCGCTGGCGGGAAGCGGATGAGCGCGCGCATCGCATGCTCAAGGCGCAGACACCTCCGCAGGACATGTTCGTCTGGTGTCTATGGCAGCTGCTGCTGGAATCACTGGACCCGCGGATTGATCGCAAGAGCGACTCGCTGGCCCTGCAGCAATGCCAGCCGGCCTGTCAGCACTGGCTCGTGCTGATGGTTGGACTCATCGACGATGAAGCACTGCGCAAGGACATCTTCCTGGACGCCAGTGCGGAACTTGGTCTGGCGCTGGAGTATCCGCAGTCGCAGCCGGGTGGGGATAACCCTGCGCTGCGCTGCCGTCATCTCACGCAGCTGGCGCACCTGCGCCCCATGGACAAGCAACGCTGGTTCGCGGCGCTTGCTCAGGTAGTGCATGCCGATCAGACACTGGCCGATGAAGAGTTGGCCTTGCTGACACTCTTGGCGCGCGTCATGCAGCTGCCGGAAGCACGCCTGGAAGCCGCTCTCGAGATGCAGTCGCAGTCTCGTGGCGGATGGCGGGCGCAGCCGGTATCCCGGCCGGCGGAAGGATGACGCCTTGAGTGGCCACGTCCGTGACAGCGTGATGACAATCTCTTGAAAAAGCCCTTGTGCTCAGCCCGGATCGTGCGTAAAGTACGCATCCGCTGCCGGGGACGCATGGCGTTACCAGCGGTGAAAGAGGTTTGCAGGTGATTGTTTTGTTTGATGTTTTTGAAGTCCGCTTCCAAATCATCGATTGACAATCCCGGGCGATTCGCTAGAATACGCCGCACTCCTTACGGAACAGGTGATCGAGCAATGCTCCTCACCGCTGGATGATGCTTAGAGGCAGTCGATTGACTCATCATCAAGTGCTTGACTTCTCAAGCGTTCCGGATAGAATATGCCTCCTCGCTTAACAGCGACGCTCTTTAAAAATTTGATCAGGTAATTCGTGTGAGCGCTTGCCGATGAGTGGTGACAAGGTCACCAAATATCGGAGCAAGCCTCTCACGAGAAGTTTGACTCTGAACCAAGTTTGGTCTGCTTAACAGACTATCAAGCTTTCAACTGAAGAGTTTGATCATGGCTCAGATTGAACGCTGGCGGCAGGCTTAACACATGCAAGTCGAGCGGAAACGATTCTAGCTTGCTAGAAGGCGTCGAGCGGCGGACGGGTGAGTAATGCATGGGAATCTGCCCGATAGTGGGGGACAACCTGGGGAAACTCAGGCTAATACCGCATACGTCCTACGGGAGAAAGCAGGGGATCTTCGGACCTTGCGCTATCGGATGAGCCCATGTCGGATTAGCTTGTTGGTGAGGTAACGGCTCACCAAGGCGACGATCCGTAGCTGGTCTGAGAGGATGATCAGCCACACTGGGACTGAGACACGGCCCAGACTCCTACGGGAGGCAGCAGTGGGGAATATTGGACAATGGGCGAAAGCCTGATCCAGCCATGCCGCGTGTGTGAAGAAGGCCTTCGGGTTGTAAAGCACTTTCAGCGAGGAAGAACGCTTCGGGATTAATACTCCCGAGGAAAGACATCACTCGCAGAAGAAGCACCGGCTAACTCCGTGCCAGCAGCCGCGGTAATACGGAGGGTGCAAGCGTTAATCGGAATTACTGGGCGTAAAGCGCGCGTAGGTGGCTAAGTCAGCCAGGTGTGAAAGCCCCGGGCTCAACCTGGGAACGGCATCTGGAACTGCTTGGCTAGAGTGCAGGAGAGGAAGGTAGAATTCCCGGTGTAGCGGTGAAATGCGTAGAGATCGGGAGGAATACCAGTGGCGAAGGCGGCCTTCTGGACTGACACTGACACTGAGGTGCGAAAGCGTGGGTAGCAAACAGGATTAGATACCCTGGTAGTCCACGCCGTAAACGATGTCAACTAGCCGTTGGGTCCCTTGAGGACTTAGTGGCGCAGCTAACGCAATAAGTTGACCGCCTGGGGAGTACGGCCGCAAGGTTAAAACTCAAATGAATTGACGGGGGCCCGCACAAGCGGTGGAGCATGTGGTTTAATTCGATGCAACGCGAAGAACCTTACCTACCCTTGACATCCAGAGGACTTTCCAGAGATGGATTGGTGCCTTCGGGAACTCTGAGACAGGTGCTGCATGGCTGTCGTCAGCTCGTGTTGTGAAATGTTGGGTTAAGTCCCGTAACGAGCGCAACCCCTATCCTTATTTGCCAGCGAGTAATGTCGGGAACTCTAAGGAGACTGCCGGTGACAAACCGGAGGAAGGTGGGGACGACGTCAAGTCATCATGGCCCTTACGGGTAGGGCTACACACGTGCTACAATGGCAAGTACAAAGGGTTGCAATACGGCGACGTGGAGCCAATCCCATAAAGCTTGCCTCAGTCCGGATTGGAGTCTGCAACTCGACTCCATGAAGTCGGAATCGCTAGTAATCGTGGATCAGAATGCCACGGTGAATACGTTCCCGGGCCTTGTACACACCGCCCGTCACACCATGGGAGTGGACTGCACCAGAAGTGGTTAGCCTAACCTTCGGGAGGGCGATCACCACGGTGTGGTTCATGACTGGGGTGAAGTCGTAACAAGGTAGCCCTAGGGGAACCTGGGGCTGGATCACCTCCTTATCGACACTGTCTACTGCTCGCGGCAAGTGCTCACAACGAATTACCTGATCTTATTGCTGGCTTAGCCGGCAGTGGCAAGCGTGCTCGACAGAGCGCGCTTCTCACTGTTCTCTGAACAGCCGCTCTTTAACAATGTGAATCATGCTGACGATGGAATGTGCGCCAAGCACATCTCCATCAAACGATATGTCGGAGAGGTCCGACAGATTCGTAATCCTTGACAGACCCCTTGGGGTTATATGGTCAAGCGATTAAGCGCATACGGTGGATGCCTTGGCAGCCAGAGGCGATGAAGGACGTGATAGCCTGCGATAAGCGTTGGCGAGGTGGCAAATACCCTGCGACCCAACGATTTCCGAATGGGGAAACCCACTCACCATCAGGTGAGTATCTATAGGCCAATACATAACCTATAGAGGCAAACCCGGGGAACTGAAACATCTAAGTACCCGGAGGAAAAGAAATCAACCGAGATTCCCCAAGTAGCGGCGAGCGAACGGGGACCAGCCCTTAAGCGATACAACTGACAGACGAACAAGCTGGGAAGCTTGACGATACAGGGTGATAGTCCCGTAGTCGAAGTCTGAGTATCGTGAAATCGAGTAGGTCGGGGCACGAGAAACCTTGACTGAACATGGGGGGACCATCCTCCAAGGCTAAATACTCCTGGCTGACCGATAGTGAACCAGTACCGTGAGGGAAAGGCGAAAAGAACCCCGGCGAGGGGAGTGAAATAGATCCTGAAACCGTATGCGTACAAGCAGTGGGAGCACCTTCGTGGTGTGACCGCGTACCTTTTGTATAATGGGTCAGCGACTTATATTCTGTGGCGAGCTTAACCGTATAGGGGAGGCGTAGCGAAAGCGAGTCTTAACTGGGCGACCAGTCGCAGGGTATAGACCCGAAACCGGGCGATCTATCCATGGCCAGGGTGAAGATTGAGTAACATCAATTGGAGGCCCGAACCCAAGTATGTTGAAAAATGCTGGGATGAGCTGTGGATCGGAGTGAAAGGCTAATCAAGCCCGGAGATAGCTGGTTCTCCTCGAAAGCTATTTAGGTAGCGCCTCACGTATCACCGCTGGGGGTAGAGCACTGTTTCGGCTAGGGGGTCATCCCGACTTACCAACCCGAGGCAAACTCCGAATACCAGTGAGTGCAGCGTGGGAGACACACAGCGGGTGCTAACGTCCGTTGTGAAAAGGGAAACAACCCAGACCGTCAGCTAAGGTCCCAAAATCCTGATTAAGTGGGAAACGATGTGGGAAGGCTCAGACAGCTAGGAGGTTGGCTTAGAAGCAGCCATCCTTTAAAGAAAGCGTAATAGCTCACTAGTCGAGTCGGCCTGCGCGGAAGATATAACGGGGCTAAATCAGGTACCGAAGCTACGGGTTCATCCTTATGGATGAGCGGTAGAGGAGCGTCGTGTAAGCCAATGAAGGTGGATTGAGAAGTCTGCTGGAGGTATCACGAGTGCGAATGCTGACATGAGTAACGATAAGGGGAGTGAAAAACTCCCCCGCCGGAAGACCAAGGTTTTCTGTTCTACGTTAATCGGAGCAGAGTGAGTCGGCCCCTAAGGCGAGGCGGAAACGCGTAGTCGATGGGAAACGGGTTAATATTCCCGTACCGGATGTGGTTGCGATGGGGGGACGAAGAAGGCTAGGTGAGCCAGGCGTTGGTTGTCCTGGTGAAAGCATGTAGGCCGAGGAATCAGGCAAATCCGGTTCCTCTGAGGTCGAGATGCGAGACGAACTGACTACGGTCAGGAAGTCATCGATGCCACGCTTCCAGGAAAAGCCTCTAAGCTTCAGATCACATGCGACCGTACCCCAAACCGACACAGGTGGTCAGGTAGAGAATACCAAGGCGCTTGAGAGAACTCGGGTGAAGGAACTAGGCAAAATGGCACCGTAACTTCGGGAGAAGGTGCACCGGTTCGAGTGAAGGACTTGCTCCGTAAGCTCTTACCGGTCGAAGATACCAGGTGGCTGCAACTGTTTATTAAAAACACAGCACTCTGCAAACGCGCAAGCGGACGTATAGGGTGTGACGCCTGCCCGGTGCCGGAAGGTTAATTGATGGGGTTAGGATTCGTCCGAAGCTCTTGATCGAAGCCCCGGTAAACGGCGGCCGTAACTATAACGGTCCTAAGGTAGCGAAATTCCTTGTCGGGTAAGTTCCGACCTGCACGAATGGCGTAATGATGGCCACGCTGTCTCCACCCGAGACTCAGTGAAATTGAAATCGCAGTGAAGATGCTGTGTACCCGCGGCTAGACGGAAAGACCCCGTGAACCTTTACTATAGCTTTACACTGGATGCTGATGTTGTCTGTGTAGGATAGCTGGGAGGCTTTGAAACCGCGTCGCCAGATGCGGTGGAGCCAACCTTGAAATACCAGCCTGACATCATTGGCGTTCTAACTCAGGTCCGTTATCCGGATCGAGGACAGTGTATGGTGGGTAGTTTGACTGGGGCGGTCTCCTCCTAAAGAGTAACGGAGGAGCACGAAGGTACCCTCAGCACGGTTGGAAATCGTGCATTGAGTGCAAGAGCATAAGGGTGCTTGACTGCGAGACAGACACGTCGAGCAGGTACGAAAGTAGGTTCTAGTGATCCGGTGGTTCTGTATGGAAGGGCCATCGCTCAACGGATAAAAGGTACTCCGGGGATAACAGGCTGATACCGCCCAAGAGTTCACATCGACGGCGGTGTTTGGCACCTCGATGTCGGCTCATCACATCCTGGGGCTGAAGTCGGTCCCAAGGGTATGGCTGTTCGCCATTTAAAGTGGTACGCGAGCTGGGTTTAGAACGTCGTGAGACAGTTCGGTCCCTATCTGCCGTGGGCGTCGGAAGTTTGAGAAGAGCTGCTCCTAGTACGAGAGGACCGGAGTGGACGAACCTCTGGTGTTCGGGTTGTCATGCCAATGGCATTGCCCGGTAGCTACGTTCGGACGGGATAACCGCTGAAAGCATCTAAGCGGGAAGCCCCCTTCAAGATGAGACTTCCCTGAGGCCTTGCGCCTCCTGAAGGGCCCTTGAAGACTACAAGGTTGATAGGCTGGGTGTGGAAGCACAGCAATGTGTTGAGCTAACCAGTACTAATTGCCCGTGAGGCTTGACCATATAACACCCAAGGGGTTTGCTTCGGCAAACGCCGGGATTGCGACAGGATCGACGACATATCGGTCAGCATGATTCATATTGCGAGTCGCGAGGCCACAAGCCTCGAGACTCAGGCATCGCAAGATGCCACCGTTTCGCCTGACGACCATAGCGAGCGTGAACCACCCGATCCCATGCCGAACTCGGAAGTGAAACCGCTTAGCGCCGATGGTAGTGTGGAGTTTCTCCATGTGAGAGTAGGTCATCGTCAGGCACTTATACTGAACCGCCCCTGCAGCCCAGCTGCAGGGGCGGTTCTCTTTGCGGGTCAAAAACCGGAAAGCCGGTACCCGTCAGCTGGCAGGCCCGGTGGGCCTGAGTAGCGGCTTCCTCGCTGAGTCAGTCATTGTCGCCATGCTTGTCGTGGACAGGAGCGAGGCGGTAGACTCCCCAGCCTTCCGTTATGGAGATGATGATGCAACCTCAAGAACTGTTGCTGTATTGCCGCCCGGGCTTCGAGGCCGACCTGGCCGCAGAAGTCTGTGAAAAGGCCGCTTATCTGGGCGCCCCGGGTTATCCGATTGCGGCACGCGACAGTGGCTTCGTGCGTTATGTGGTGACAGGTGATGAGCCCGCCAATAGCCTGCATCGTGACATGCCGCTTCAGGCGTTGGTCTTCGCTCGCCAGACACTGGTGGCATTGGAGCCATTGGTCGGCATGTCGCGGGAAAATCGCGTCTCGCCGATTCTGCAGCAGGTGGTCGACGCTGGCTGGAGCTTCGAGGAGATCCGCCACGAGATGCCGGACACCAATGATGGCAAGGCGCTGTCGGGCCTTGGCAAGGCTGTCGGCCGCCCGTTGGAGTCTGCGCTCAAGAAGCGTGGTGCACTGCGTCGCAAGGCCGGTGGACGGGCGCTGCACGTCTTCTGGACGGATGGTGACGAAGTGCAGCTGGGCATGAGCTTTCCTGGCAACCGCAGCGAATATGCCAACGGCATCCGTCATCTGCGTTCGCCGAGCCGTGCCCCCAGTCGCTCCACACTCAAGCTGGAAGAGGCCTGGCATGAGTTCGTGCCGCGCGACCAGTGGGAGCGTCGCATCGCGGTTGGCATGCAGGCAGCGGATCTTGGGGCAGCGCCGGGTGGCTGGACCTTCCAGCTGGTCGAGAAGGGCATGTTCGTGTTCGCCATCGACAATGGCCCCATGAACAAGGATCTGATGGCGACAGGACAGGTAGAGCATCTCAAGGAAGATGGTTTTACCTGGGAGCCACCGCTGCGACTGGACTGGCTGGTCTGTGACATCGTCGACAAGCCCATCCGCGTGACGGAGATGGTCGAGCGCTGGCTGAAGAAGCGCTGGTGCAATGAGGCGGTCTTCAATCTCAAGCTGCCGATGAAGCAGCGCTGGAAGGAAGTCTCCCGCTGTCTCGATTATCTGGCGGCCAGCCTTGAGCGTTCCAATGTCGGTGCCGAGATCCGGTGTCGTCACCTGTACCATGACCGCGAAGAAGTCACCGTGCATGTGCGTATCACGCACTGAGCCACCGGGTTCTCTGGTGCAACCACAAGCCCCCACGGACCGAGCGGTCCGTGGGGGCTTGTCTGTGCGGTGCTGTCAGACCGATGGACGGAGCCTCGCTGAGGGGTGCTGCGCTCGCGAGGCTTGAATCTCTCGCAGGTCAGGTGTGTTCAAGCAACACGATGCGTTCCGGTTGAGAAAGCATCGGCCCCAGACGCGCCATCATGCGTTCGCGCGCGTGACTGCTCGACCACTCCTGCCAGGCTCTTGCGTCTCGCCATGAAGTGATCAATATTCGGTGGCCGGGACGTCCGCTTTCCACCAGATTCTCGCCCGAGATGAAGCCCTGTGCATGCATGGCTTCACGCACGACCTCGCGTGAGGCCTGCTCGTAATCCTGTTCGAGTCCCGGCATGATATGCCGTTCGATCATTACCTTGATCATGCCCGCCTCCCGTCTTCATACATTCTGCCTTGTCAGTGGCAGGACCTCAGGAGTCATTGATGACCGATACCCCCTTGCCCGTTGCCGATGCAGAGCTGGATACCAGCGGTCTGTATTGCCCCGAACCCATCATGATGCTGCACAACAAGGTGCGTGAGCTCGCGAGCGGAGACCTGCTGCGTGTCGTGGCGACCGATCCGGCGACGACACGTGATGTGCCCAAGTTCTGTGCATTTCTTGGGCACACACTGGAGCGCAGTGACGAAACGCCGGATCACTTCCTTTATGACATTCGCATCAGTTGACGCCAGTCGTCTCAGGCTTCGCGGTCGTGCACTTCCACACTGACCTGATCACTCTCGCCGGTCATCATCAGCGCGAGAGCTTCCAGGGTGGCCGGGTCCTGCTCACGAATCTGGTTGGCGACGGCGCGCTGGAAGAAATAGACCACGTCATGACGACTGCGACCGGGGTAGAGGCAGTCATCTCCAGCCAGCACCGGTGTCTGGGTGACGCGTGTCTCATCGACCAGCAGTGCCTCGATGTTGCCATCGCTGTATAGACGCCAGCCGAACACCTGCTTGAGCTGCCACGCAGACTCGCCATTGGTCATGCACAGGGCATGAGTCCCGAGCGTATCCGGTAGCTGCTGCAGCAAGGTGGTCTTCTCCGACACCTCATAGTCGTAATAGGCCGCGGCATGCTCGAGCTCATAGACCTTGTGGTCCGGAGCCAGCATGAAGACCTCGTCGGTTTCCGGGTCTCGGTAGCCGACGAAGTGGCCCTGCTGCGGATCTTCCAGCTCATGGCAGGGCATCAGCCCCTCCATCCATGGCACCAGGCCGACCACTTCACCATCCTCGCGCAGACCCCAGGCCAACACGGGAAGGCTGTAGTAGCTCTCCGGGTCGCTTTCGAGCTGATAGAGCATTTCCAACCCATCGTGTTCCGGCGCAAGCCGGAGAATACGACGTCGTGCACGCATCCTGTCACGCATGACATTCAGGTCGATGACCTTGGCGGAGCGGGGGGAAGAAACTGGTACGCCCATGACGAACCCTCCTCAGCAGCTTGTCGATCGTCCTCGGCGTGTGCGGGTGTGCAAACAGCCGCCGCTTGCAAGATGGCGCACTGCATATGAATGCACTGCCTTGAATAACCATTAGCACAGCCTGAGCCCTGACGGTAACCCCTCCTTGGACGAAATGACCGTCCATGCGCAGATGAAGGATTAAACGCAAACGCCCCGCGACCGGGCAAAAGGCCGGTGGCGGGGCGTCTGAGGCGAGTGCTTGAGCGGGTGGGAAAAGGGATGGAACACTGGCCGCCGTCGGTATCACGAGCTCGCGGCCAGCGTTGGCAGGGGGCTTCGCTCAGCCGGGCAGGCTGCCCTCCTGAATGGCGCGGCGCGCAATGACCCACAGACGCCAGCCAAGCAGCAGAGCCGCCACGGTCAGGCCGGCCACCATGCCAATCCAGTAGCCATAGACACCCATGCTCTCGACAGCCCAGGGCCAGACGGGGAACTGCTCACTGCCCACCCCCAGCAGATGTCCGCCACCAAGACCGATGATCCAGTAGGCGAACATGGTGATCAACATGATGATGCGAGTGTCCTTGAAGCCGCGCAGAGCCCCCGCCATGGCAACCTGCAAGGAGTCGGAGACCTGATAGAGCATCGCCAGCGTGATCAGGGAAAGCGCCAGCGCCTGCACCTTGAGGTTGCTGGTGTAGAGCGCCACGGCAGGCTCTGCCAGTACCCAGATCACCAGGTCATTGATCAGAGCGACCACCAGTGAGAAGGCCACGCCATTCCACGCCACGAAGCGCGCCTCGTTCATGTCACCACGGCCGATGGTATGCCCCACTCGTACGGTGAGTGCCATGGCCAGTGACAGAGGGAGCATGAACAGCAATGAGGTGAAGTTGAGCGCGACCTGGTGGGCTGCCACCTTGATCTCACCGAAGCTTGCCACGAACAGCGCGATGACGGTGAACAGCGTGACCTCGAAGAAGATGGCGATGCCGATCGGCAGACCGACCTTGAGCAGTTCCGAGATCTTCTTGAGCTGAGGCGCGCTGGGTTGGCACCAGAGAGCGACTGCCTGGTAGGCGCTGCTGCGACGGGTGTAGAGAAACATGCTCAGACACATGATCCACATGGCAAGCCCTGTCGCGATACCGCAGCCTGCAGCGCCCATGGCCGGGATATCGCCTAGCAGTCCCGGTAGCGTGATCCCCAGCAAGTCATCCACGCCTGCAGAGCCATAGATCAGCAGGTAGTTGAGCGGAATGTTCGACAACAGGCCGATCAAGCTGATGATCAGCGCCGGACGAGTATGATTCATGCCATCGGAATACGCGCGTAGCACTTGATAGAAGGCGGCGCCCGGCATGCCCCAGGCAATGGCCATCAGATAAAGCGTGGCCTGTTCTGCCACCGCGCCGGGCACCTCCATCAGCGTGAAGATTGGCGCCGCCAGGAACCACAGTGCCAATCCTGACAGACTGCCGAGCACCAATGAGATCCACAGTGACTGGTGAACGTTGTCACGTACCTCACCGCTGCGGTTACCCCCCATCAGCTGTGCCACGACGGGTGTCAGCCCCATCAAGGTGCCAGCCATCAACAGCAGCAGAGGCACCCAGAGGCTGGACCCCACCGAGACGGCTGCCAGGTCCGTCGCGCTGGAGCGACCGGTCATCAGGACATCCACGGCGCTCATGCCTGCCTGAGCCAGCTGAGCACCGCAGATTGGCAGTGCCAGCGTGACCAGACGTGAGGTTTCGGCGCGTACCCGGCTGGCGAATGGCGCCTGAGAAGAGGCTGCAGGCGTGGAGGCGGATGAATGGGAGGGTTCGGCGGGGGGCACGGCAGGCTCCTGCTGGTAATCGAGAATCATTCTTGCTTGGCGCGCCATCCTAGCAGATAAGGCCTGCCTGCGGGGCGCAAGAGAGTGAATTATCAGCGCTTGGTACTCACCTGTCAGGTGGAATGACGTGATACGAACGAGCCACGTACAATGCTCGACATCGTCATGCAGTACCGTCCCTATCTCCGGGTACTGATATCGCTGCTGATTCACACGATCGTCGAGACTTGCCTGTGTTGCTTTCTTCAGAACTTTCCCGCGTGCCTCGCACCCTGTCATCACGTCATGAGGCGTGCAGCGCAGACGGCGATGCCATGCCTGATCATGCCCTGGCGGGGGGGCAGGCCCTGACGGATCAAGAGTCGATGGACCCTGAGCTGACGGCGTTGACTTCCCTCTTCGATGGACTGTTTGCCACGTCTTACAACACCTTGTTGCGGCGCGCCCCCCACGAACCTCTCTATCTGCCCGCCGGCATGACGACGGATGAGGTGCAGGATGGGGTCGCCAGCGGCGACTCTCCAGGCGATGAGCTCGGCTTTCATCGTCTCTATCTGGCGCGCGGCTTCTTCTCCAGCGCTCTGCACGAAGTCAGTCACTGGTGCATCGCGGGCCCTGAGCGACGCCTCAAGGAGGATTACGGTTACTGGTATGCACCGGACGGACGTGATGCACACCAGCAGAAGGCCTTTGAAAGTGTCGAGGTAGCCCCGCAGGCGCTGGAGCAATTGTTCCACCGTGCAGTCGCCAAGCCGTTTCATGTCAGCGTCGATAATCTGGAGCTTGAGGTGGATCGCGATGCCTTCGCACAGCGTGTCGACGAGCGGGCCGCTGAATACGAAAGGTGCGGCCTGCCAGCACGCGCCAATGCCTTCCGACATGCGCTGCACGCTGTCTGGCAGCGCAAGCTTTCACACAAGCAAGCCATCCAGGAGGCGATGACGCTATTGCCTGCCGTCAGGGAGGATGGCCGCGTGGCCTGATGCGCCCGCCATGCCGGCGCAGGACATTGTCTGTTCCGCGCGCCTCGAGATATCCCGCCATGGAATCGCCGGGTTTTCAGGCATGAACTGCTAGCACGGATTGCGAAAACTGCAAGTCAGCGTTGCACGAGCGTTGCGATCGGAAACCCTTTGTGATTAGAATGATTCGCATTGCTACGATCATTCTGCTTCCCCTGCACCAGCAGGCCAGAAGCGGGGACCTTCGAACAGGGGTATTCGATGACAGCTTCCACCACGATTTCTGCATCCTCCGTCCGCAAGCTGCTGCTGGGCGCACTGGCTGGCGTTACCGCCGCCACGGCGCTGCCGGCTCAAGCCCAGGAAGAGGTCAACGTCTATTCCTATCGTCAGGCCTATCTGATCGAGCCGTTCCTCAAGGAGTTCACCGAGGAGACCGGCGTCAAGGTCAATGTGGTCTTCGCCAAGCAGGGCCTGGCCGAGCGTCTCAAGCGGGAAGGGCGCAACACCCCGGCTGACGTGCTGCTGACCGTGGATGTGGGACGTCTGCAGGAGCTGGTCGACGAGGAGCTGGTCAAGAGCGTCAATGATGAGGTCATCGAGGCCAATCTGCCCGAGCAGTACCACGGCCCCGACAATCAGTGGTTCGGCATCACCACGCGCGCACGGGTGCTCTACACCAGTGTCGAGCGTCTCGAGGCCGGTCAGGTGGCAAGCTATGACGACCTGGCGGATCCGAGCCTGAAGGGGCGCGTCTGCTCACGCGCCGGTGATCACCCCTACAACGTCGCGCTGATCGCCTCACGCATCGCGCACAACGGTGAAGAGGCCACGCGTGAGTGGCTGGAAGGCTTCAAGGCCAATCTGGCGCGCAAGCCTCAGGGTGGCGATCGTGATCAGATCAAGGCGATCCGCGACAACGTCTGTGATGTGGCCATCGGCAACAGCTATTACTACGGCAAGATGCTCGACAATGACGAGCAGCGCCCGTGGGCCGAGAAGGCACGTATCGAGTTCCCGGATCAGAACGGCGTCGGCACGCACATGAACATCTCCGGCATGGCGATGACCAAGTATGCGCCGCACGAAGAGAATGCCCTCAAGCTGATGCGCTTCCTCACCGAGAAGACCGCCCAGCACATGTATGCCGAGGTCAACTTCGAGTATCCGGCCAACCCGGAAGCCGAGAGCTCCGAGCTGCTGACCTCATGGGGCGAGTTCAAGCAGGATGACCTGCCGCTGACCGAAGTCGCCAAGCTTCGCAAGCGCGCCGCGCAGATGGTCAATGAAGTCGGCTTCAACCAGTAAGGGCACTCGCCGGAGCCAGAGGCTACCGAGCGAGCTGTCATGAACGAAGAGGGGCTGTCGCGATGCGACAGCCCCTCTTCGTTTGCGCAAAGCATGTAAAATAGACGCAATTGCAGTTGCGGGATAACGAGGACGTCAGATGACCCAGGGCAAGCGGCTGTTGGCTGAGCAAGGTGCGAGCTTTGAAGGAGAGGCGGTGGCCGCCATGAGCGGCACCGGGCGATCGCCGGCCGCCCAGGAAATGGCGCACTACGATGCAGCGGCCATCCGGCGTCGTCAGCGGCGTCTCGGAACCCACATGGGCTGGTTCGTCAGCGCCTGGGGCGTGGCCGCACTGGTGGTCATGCCGGTGCTGGCCGTCGTCTGGCTGGCTGTCTTCGGTGACGATGGCAGTGATCAGGCAGGGGAGGGCATCTGGCCGCATCTCGTCTCCACCGTGCTTCCCGATTACGTCATGACCAGTCTGGCGCTGGTGGCGGGAGTGGCGGTCCTCAGTGGCAGCATGGGGGTCGTCTCGGCCTGGTTGACCACCATGTATCAGTTTCCGCTGCGACGCACCTTCGAGTGGTCGCTGCTGTTGCCGTTCGCGATTCCCGCCAACGTCATCGCCTATATCTATACCGACGTCTTTGAGTATGCCGGCCCCTTCCAGGGCGCGCTGCGTGCCCTGTTTGGCTGGGATTCGCCCCAGGATTACTACTTCCCGGAGATCCGCAGCCTGGGGGGCGCCATCCTGATGCTGTCCCTGGTGCTGTTTCCCTATGTCTTCATGCTGGCACGCTCGGCATTTCTCGATCAGTCGCCTTCACTGCGCGATGCCAGCCGAACGCTGGGCTGCAACGGGTGGCAAAGCTTCTGGCGCGTGGCGCTGCCCAGCGCCCGACCGGCGATTGCCGTCGGCCTTGCACTGGCGATGATGGAGGCGCTCAACGACTTCGGAACAGTGGACTACTTCGCGGTACGCTCGCTGACCGCCGGCATCTTCAATGTCTGGCTCAACATGGGCAGCCTGCGCGGTGCGGCGCAGATCGCGCTGTGCCTGATGATCTTCGTGGTCACGCTGATCTGGCTCGAGCGGCATGCTCGGCGTCGTCAGCGCCAGTTCGGCAAGGGCGATCGCTACCGTCGCTATCAACGTCCGACCCTGACGGGATGGCGGGCATCAGTGGCGTCACTGGCCTGTTTCCTGCCGCTGTTCTTCGGTTTCCTGCTGCCGGTGGGCTTGCTCACGCGGCACGCCATCCTGTATTTCGAGGAATCCTGGACACCGGACTTCGCGGGATATGCCGTGAACAGCCTGATACTGGCGGTGAGCGCTGCGGTACTGACCCTGATCATCGGGGTGCTGCTGGCCTATGCCAAGCGGCTGGATCGCACCGCCAGCGTACAGCAGGCACTCAAGCTTTCGAGTCTGGGCTACGCCATGCCGGGGGCCGTGCTGGGGTTGGGCGTTCTGGTACCGCTATCCGGCTTCGACAATGCACTGGACAGCTTCCTGCGGGCCAATTTCGGCATCTCCAGCGGATTGCTGCTGACGGGGACGATGGGCGCGATCATCATCGCCTATGTGGTGCGCTTCTTGGCGATTGCTGCGGGCTCCATCGAGTCGAGCCTCGACAAGGTCACGCCCTCGATGGACATGGCGGCACGCTCGCTGGGCGAGAACACCTTCTCGACCTTGCGTCGTGTGCATCTGCCGCTGATTCGTCCGGGGCTTCTGACCGCGGCGCTGGTGGTGTTCGTGGATGCCATGAAGGAGCTGCCGGCCACCTTGCTGCTGCGCCCCTTCAACTTCGATACGCTCGCCACTCATGTCTATCAGTACGCCTCCGATGAAATGCTCGAGCAGGCGGCGCTGCCGGCACTGGTGATCGTGCTGGTCGGTATCCTGCCGGTGATCGTGATCTCGCGCACCATCGTCGCCTCACGCAGCGAAGCGTGAACGAGCAAGATCAAGAGCAAGAGAGACGAGAGCCGGCGTGCGTGACGGGAGTGACCGGTGCCGAGCGGGCATCAGCTTATTGCCATACGGTAGTTGTCCCTGCCCTTGAGATCGCCTAGGGTGCAGCGCTCGATGACGCAAGGACACCCGGAGACGATTCGCACGATGATCAAGCCTTATCTGACCAAGATGCGCGGAGGCCCGCTCAAGCGTGGCAAGCCGCATGTTGCCGATGCCCTGTGGTCCTGGCTGGGGGCCTTTCTCGGCATGGCGTTGATCGGCTGGATGTCATCACATTATCTGGCGGTCAGCACCTTGCTGCTGGTCGGCTCCTTCGGGGCGACCTCGGTACTGCTCTACGGTGCGCCGCATAGTCCGCTGGCGCAGCCGCGCAACGTACTGGGCGGCAACCTGTTGTCGGCGCTGGTCGGCGTGGCCTGCTATCACTGGCTGGGCGACGGCTGGCTGGCAGCCGCCATGGCAGTCTCGGTGGCACTGCTGGTGATGCAGCTGACGCATACCCTGCATCCGCCGGGCGGCGCCACGGCCTTGATCGCGGTGATCGGCGGTGAACCCCTGCATGCGCTCGGCTACTGGTATGCCTTGCTTCCCGTCGGTCTGGGGTGCCTGGCCATGCTGGTGCTGGCGGTATTGATCAATAACCTGGCGCGTCATCGTCGCTATCCGCTGCACTGGCATTGAGTCATCAGGTGCCACCACCGGGCGCGTGCTTCTGCAGTCGCCGGCGGAAGGTGATAGACTGGGTCATCGCCTGACGCGAGCGACTGGCAGCAGTCCGCCGAGGTCACCCAGACCAACGCCTTCTTCACTGTGCCTGATACGCCTCGCTCTCTCTCCCGGCACGTGCCCGGCCAGGCGCCATTCCTTAATGATCGACCAGCACGTGGCCGGTCAGCCGAAGAGATATTGATGACTGAGACTACTGCCAACTCCATCCCGGCTTTTGCCGCCCTGGGGCTGTCCGCTCCTGTACTGAAAGCGATTGCCGAGATGGGCTATTCCACGCCGTCCCCGGTGCAGGCGGGTGCGATTCCTGCCGTGCTGGAAGGTCGTGACGTGATGGCTGCCGCGCGCACCGGTACCGGCAAGACTGCCGGTTTCGCCTTGCCGCTGGTCGAGCGCCTCTCAAACGGCGCCCCTGCAGGCGCCCGCAAGATCAAGGCCCTGATCGTCACGCCGACGCGTGAACTGGCCGCGCAGATCGACGAAAACGTCACTGCCTACTCCCGTCACCTGAAGCTGCGCAATGCCGTGGTGTTCGGTGGCGTGAAGATCAATCCGCAGATCAGCCGCCTGTCTTCCGGCGTCGAGATCCTGACCGCCACACCGGGTCGCCTGCTGGACCTGCACTCCCAGAAGGCCATCGATTTCTCGGATCTCGAGACGCTGGTGCTGGACGAAGCGGACCGCATGCTGGACATGGGCTTCATCCACGACATTCGCCGCCTGCTCAAGCTGCTGCCGACCAAGCGGCAGACGCTGCTGTTCTCCGCGACCTTCTCGGACGAGATTCGCGGCATGGCCAACAAGCTGCTCAATGATCCGGTCGCCGTGGAAGCCAGCCCGCGCAACACCACGGCCGAGAAGGTCGAGCAGCATATCCATACCGTGGAGAAGAGCCACAAGCCTTCGCTGCTCAAGCATCTGATCCTCAAGGAAAACTGGCATCAGGTGCTGGTCTTCACGCGTACCAAGCATGGGGCCAACCGTCTGGCGACCAAGCTCGAGAAGTCCGGCATCAGCGCCGCGGCGATTCATGGCAACAAGAGCCAGAATGCCCGTACCAAGGCATTGGCCGGTTTCAAGAACGGCGAAGTGCGCGTGCTGGTTGCCACCGATATCGCGGCACGTGGCCTGGATATCGAGCAGCTGCCGCAGGTCGTGAACTACGAACTGCCCAATGTCCCGGAAGACTACGTTCACCGGATCGGACGTACCGGTCGCGCCGGTGCCAGCGGGCGTGCCATCTCGCTGGTTTCCAGCGATGAGCGCAAGGAGCTCGGCGGTATCGAACGTCTGCTCAAGGGCAAGCTCAAGCGTGTCGAAGTGGAAGGTTTCGTGCCGGAAGTCGACGTCGAGCCGGAACGTGAGCCGCGTCAGCCGCGTGGCGGCCAGCGCACTGGCGGCCAGCGCCCTGGCGGCAAGCCTGCCGGTGAAGGTCGTGGCAATGGCGGTCAGCGCTCTGACGGCCAGCGTAATGGCGGCCAACGCACTGGCGGCGCTCGTTCGGATGGTCAGCGCACTGGTGGCAAGCCTGCCGGTGAAGGCCGTGGCAATGGCGGTCAGCGCTCTGACGGCCAGCGCACTGGCGGCGCTCGTTCGGGCGGTCAGCGCACTGGCGGCGCTCGTTCGGATGGTCAGCGCACTGGTGGCAAGCCTGCTGGTGAGGGCCGTGGCAATGGCGGTCAGCGCTCTGACGGCCAGCGCACTGGCGGCCAGCGCCCGCAAGGTGGCGGTGCCAATCACGACGACGACAATCGCGGCAATCGTGCTCCCGCACCGCGTGAGGTGGATGGCAACCGCGTCGCGCCGCGCCCGGAAGTGAACGGCAATCGCGCGCCGGAGGCACCGTCCAGTGAAGAGCGTCCGCGTCGTCGTTCGCGTGGTGGCCGCAATCGCTCCAGCGGTGGCAATGGCGGTGGTGGCCGCTCCAACGGCTGAGCCTTGCGGGACAGACTGAAGTCGTGAACCAGAACGCCCCGACAACTACCGGTTGTCGGGGCGTTCTGCGTTTCAGAGATGGCGGAAGGAAATCAGACGTCTTCTTCCCAGTCGATCTCATAGTCCGGGCCTGTGCCCTGGATGTCTTCATCGCCACGCACACCGTCACCGCGCAGGCGGGTGTGGATGGCCAGCATCACCATCACCTCGTTGTCCGGTCGGAAGGGCTGCAGCCCCTGCTCGAACAGCATGTTGTTGCGTTCGCGTGCCCAGTCGCCGGGGGATAGTTCCGGATAGAGGCCCTCGGCAGGAGCAAACTCGATGAAGGGATCCATGTTGTAGGCATCGAACAGACGCGCCAGCGCCTGTTCGTCATCCATGACGCCGGTGGTATAGAGCGTGGTCTGGTAGTAGTCCTGCTCCAGCTCCTTGAGCACGTCGAGAGGGCTGACGCCGAAGCTTCTCAGGTCATCCAGGCTGTAGTCGCCCAGTTCCAGCATTTCCCCATCCAGCCATTCATCGTCAGGCTGAATCAGGACATGCTTCATCTGCCCATCGGGCAGGGCCCAAGCGATGGCCAGGGGCAGGCTTGAGTCCTCGCCTGTCTCGACGGCGATGAAGGCGGGGAAGTCGCCTGTTTCAGGTTCGTATTCGTGCATTGTCGTGTCCAGAGCAGGGAAGCGTGCAAAGAAGGGCGTGCAAGGGAAGGCGTGCCGTGTCAGGCCGCGGGCAGGCGGAAGAAGCGGGTGGCAGTCGCCGTGGTGGCCTGCGCCAGCGCTTCCATCTCCATGCCGCGCAGGGCAGCGACCTCGGCCAGAATCCAGACCAGCAGCGAGGGTTCGTGGCGGCGTCCCTTGAGCTTGGCGGGCAGATTGCGTGGCACCAGATAGGGGCAGTCGGTTTCCAGCATCAGGCGTTCCAGCGGAATCTCGCGACACAGGCTGCGCAGGTGCTCGCCGCGGCGTTCATCGCACAGCCAGCCGGTCAGCCCGATATGCAGGTCGAGATCCAGATAGCCATATAGTGTCTCACGCTCGCCGGTGAAGCAGTGCACGACCGCGTGGCTGATGTCGTCCCGCCAATGCTTGAGCATCTCGAGCATCTGTCGGCCGGCGTCACGTTCATGCAGAAACAGTGGCAATCCTGTCTCGGCGGCAAGGGTCAGCTGGGCCTCGAAGGCGCGAGCCTGCTCGGCGGGCGTGGAAAAGTTGCGATTGAAATCCAGGCCGCATTCGCCCACCGCGACCACTTCCGGCTGGGCCAGCAGCTCCCGGATACCGCGCTCGACACCATCGTTCCACTGGCTGGCATCATGCGGATGCACACCGGCGGTGGCAGAAAGGCCACGATAGCGCGCCGCCAGCGCCTGAGCCTCACGCGAGCCGTCCAGGCTGGTGCCGGTCAGGATCTGCTGGCTGACGCCCGCCGCGCGAGCTCGCAGCAAGGTGCCCTCGATGTCCTGAGCATAGCTTTCATGGGTCAGGTTGACGCCGATGTCGATCAGCGGCGTCGGGCTTGCGAAGCGCAGCGCCGGCGCCAGCCGTGTCAGGGCCGTATGGCGCTCGCTATCATCGAGGGACAGGTCGGCGCACAGGTCGGCAAGCGAGGTCTCGCTCAGTTGCTCCGGGTCATAGCAGGGCAGCGCTGAGGGATCAGCATGGGGAGGAAGCGCGGACATCGAACACCCTTGAGTCACGGGGGAGGGAGAAGGAACACGGCAGTGAAAGGCGTACCAGGTCGTCTGCTGGCCTGGCACTCGAGAGTCCGGCACCGGGCGATCGGCTCGTTGGCAATGCCAGGCGCACGACGTGCTTTCAAGTGGTCGGCCATTCTACCCAAGCCGCCGATGTCTTTCAGCCCTTGCGGTGTCTTCCATCGCCTGTACGCTGCGCCTCGGGTAGAATGGCGTCATTCTCCGGCGCGCGTCGCTGGCGGCGGCCTGTCCGCCTGACTCCCACTTCCTCCGCGGCCTTCCCGGCTCCGGACCCGTCACGAGTTGCTGCTGCACATGGCATTGTTACGACTGGAAAACTTACAGCTGGCCTATGGCCATCACGTTCTGCTCAATGGGGCGGATCTTGTCGTCGAGCGCGGCGAGCGCCTGGCGCTCGTCGGCCGCAATGGTACCGGCAAGTCGACCCTGCTCAAGCTGATCACCGGCGAGTTCCAGGCCGATGCCGGTGAGCTGTGGAAGGCGCCGGGCCTCAAGATCGGCGTGCTCTCTCAGGACCTGCCGGCGGCGGAAGGTCGCACGATCTTCGATATCGTTGCCGAAGGCCTGCCGCAGGCAGGTGCGCTGCTGGCGGAATACCATCACCTGATCAGTGATCCGGAGCCGGACCTCAAGCGTCTCGAGCACGTGCAGGTCGCGCTGGAAAGCGTCGATGGCTGGCAGTTCCAGCAGCGTATCGATACCGTGCTGACCCGCCTGGGCCTGCCGGAAGACACCATGATGGAAGATCTCTCCGGTGGCTGGCGTCGGCGTGTCGCGCTGGCGCGTGCGCTGGTATCCGACCCGGACCTGCTGCTGCTCGATGAGCCGACCAACCATCTGGATCTCGATACCATCGCCTGGCTGGAAGAGCAGGTCGCGGCCTTCTCCGGCGCCGTGCTGTTCATCACCCACGACAGGGCCTTCCTCAAGCGCCTGGCGACCCAGATTCTGGAGCTGGACCGTGGCCGCCTCGGCCGTTATCCGGGCGATTACGCGGCCTATCAGGCCCAGAAGCAGCACGAGATGGATGTCGAGGCCAAGGAAAACGCCGAATTCGACAAGAAACTGGCCCAGGAAGAGACCTGGATCCGCCAGGGCATCAAGGCGCGCCGCACCCGTAACGAAGGTCGCGTGCGCGCGCTGGAGAAGATGCGTGATGAGCGTGGACAGCGTCGTGAGGTGCAGGGCCGTGCGCGTATCGCCGTCGATTCTGCCGAGCGCAGCGGCAAGCGCGTCGTGGAACTGGAAAATGTCAGCTATCGCTACGACGAGGCGCAGGACAAGTGGGTCATCCGTGACCTGAGCGTCGAGATCCAGCGCGGCGACAAGGTCGGCCTGCTGGGGCGCAACGGCGCGGGCAAGACGACGCTGCTGCATATCCTGCTGGGTCAGCTCGAGGCCAGTGAAGGCAAGCGCATCGAAGGCACCAAGCTGCAGATCGCCTACTTCGATCAGCTGCGCAAGGGCCTGGACATGGAAGCCACCGTCTACGACAACGTGGCGCGCGGCAGCGACCGTGTCACGGTCGGCGGGCGTGACATGCACGTGATGAGCTACCTGCAGAACTTCCTGTTCACGCCGGACCGCGCGCGTCAGCCGGTGCGTTCGCTGTCAGGGGGCGAGTCCAATCGCCTGCTGCTGGCGCGTCTGTTCACCATGCCGGCCAACGTGCTGGTGCTGGATGAGCCGACCAACGACCTGGATGTCGAGACGCTGGAGCTGCTCGAGGAGCTGCTGCTCGACTTCGACGGTACCGTGCTGCTGGTCTCCCACGACCGTGCCTTCATGGACAACGTGGTCACCAATATCCTGGCCTTTGAGGGCGACGGGATCGTCAAGCCGTATGTCGGGGGCTACAGCGATTGGATACGTCAGGGCGGGCATCTGCCGCCGGCACCGTGGGAAGTCGAGCGTGAGCGCGAGGAAAAGCACCGTCGTGAGGCGCAGGCCGAGGATGAGCGTCGCAAGCGTGAGGCCGCCCAGGCGCAGCAGGCCCCCAAGAAGGTCAAGCTGCCCTACAAGTTCCAGCGCGAGCTGGATCTGATTCCGGCGACCATCGAGACGCTGGAAGCGGAGATCGCGACGCTGGAAGCCGAGATCGCGGCGCCGGAGTTCTACACAGGGGATGCCAAGGCGGTGAAGAATACGCTGGAGAAGCTCAGCCACAAGCAGCAGGTGCTGGAAGAGACGATGGAACGCTGGATGGAGCTTGAGGCCATGCAGGAAGGCTGAGTCTCTTTTCTCGTCTCCCCGGGTGCGAAATGACACGAGGGCAGCCATTGGCTGCCCTCGTGTCATCTCGGCTCACTGACCGCCGGCGTCATTCTTCGCTGTCATCTGCCCCCACCCGGACGGCCAGCACATCACACTGGGCACCATGCAGGACACCAGTGGAAGTGGAGCCCAGCAGCAGGGCGAAGCCATGGCGACCATGTGAGCCGACCACGATCAGATCCACGTCATGTTCTGCGGCAAAGCGATGAATCTCGCTGTCCGGCATGCCGACCACGACATGCTGATCTTCAGGCGCGATACCGTGTGGCGTGGCGATGTCCCCCAGTCGCTCACGGGCATGGGAATCCAGCTGATCCTGAATGCTGGTCAGATCCATCGGGATGTCCCCGCCATAGGCAAAGCCCAGTGGCTCGAGGGTATGCATGATGGACACCTTGGCACCATTGCGCTTGGCGATGGGCAGTGCGCGTTCCAGTACCAGGTGGGAATCCTTGGTCAGATCGACAGCGACCAGTACATGCTTGTATTCGTTGCTCATCCTGAATTCCTCCCGTAGAGGTGGGCCATTCGAGTGGCGTCGTGCACCTGCTTCCATGCTAGGCTTGCCGCCCCCCGGAAGACAATGACTTGCATCAACGTATTGCCAGTGCGCCAGGCGCAACCCCCGTACGCGGTTGGATGGCTCGGGCTCTGGGCACGTTTCTGGTTGTCCGCACGGCGGCGTTTTCCGCAGTCGTTCGATGATGACGCGAATTTCTTACTGACACTTCCTGGCAGGACATTTCATGACGACAGCTCTGATCATCATTTTCGTGGTGCTGGCGATGTTGTCGCCGCTGACATGGTTACGCCCCAGCAAGCGTGAGACACGCACGTCACTGGTGCGCAAGGCCGTGATCGCGGACGGCATGCGGGTTGACCTGAAGGCCGCACCGCTTTCGGATGCCCCCAAGGGGATCGTCGGCTATCGTCGTCCCTGGCCCACCGAGCGCGATGTCACCCCCTTCATCCTCGTCCACGACGAGTGGGCCAGCGATGCACTGCGTGAGGCCGTGCCCGGATATCGTTGGCGTGAAGAGAGTCGCCTGGCGGAGGACCCCGACTTCGCGGCCGCTCTGGAACATCTCACGCGGGCATTGCCGGAGGATGCCCTGATGCTGGAGTCCTCACTGTCCGGCTTGACGCTGTGGTGGGGGGAGAGCCTGGCACTGGAAGACTGCGAGGCGTGGCGCCGGGAGTTCGAGGCACTGCATGCCCTGTTGATCGCCAAGGCCCCCATTGCCCATCGCCGCCGTCCGTTGGTGGGGACAGAGCCCAGAATGCCGGGCGGGTGAGCGTGATATCTCGGGCTGCCCTCGGCCGCGAACAGGGCCGGCGCGTGACCTGAGCTTGCCTTGAACGTCTTGCAAAAAAGCCCCCGTCGAGTCACTCGATGGGGGCTTTTTCCTTTCCCGCTGGCGTATCCGGACACGCTCGCTCAGGCGCTTTCCGGCACCTTCTCGGAGATTTCCAGGCCATTGCGTTCCATGACGCGCAGGCATTCGCAAAATTGGTCGACCTGCTCCGGCGTGAGCCCCTCGAGCATCTCGATACGGGTCTGCTCGGCGATGGCATCGATCTTCTCGATCAGCGGCAGTGCCTTGTGTGTCAGGAAGATGCGCTTGGTGCGGCGGTCTTCCTCACAGGCGCGGCGTTCCACCAGCCCCTGTTCGCTGAGCTGATCCAGCGTGCGTACCAGAGACGGTGCCTCGATGCCGATGGAGCGTGCCAGATCACATTGTGGCTGGCCGTCTCCGAGTCGCCACAGGTGTACCAGCGTCATCCAGCGGGTTTGTGTCAGCCCAAGCGGGGACAGTCGCTGGTCCAGGATGGCGCGCCATAGGCGCGGCAGGCGGGAAAGCTTTAGCCCGATATCTTCATGCATGGGTATGTCGTCCACAGAGTGCAAAGGATGAGTGGGCTTTTATCCTGGCACCCCTCGGTGCCGCCCTTGTCCTCAGCATGCTAGGCAGCCTGGATAATTACAAGCCTGCGAACGAATTTTACGCCCAAGGTCGAGTAACCGAGGGTTCACGCTTCAGGGTCACTCACGTCGCGAAGCGTCACAGGCCCGGAATCAGGTTGGTGATCCGCCAGCCGGGGATGCCCGCCGGCCGTGCCAGGCTGCTGTCCGCGAAGGTGGCTACCTGCGGATCATCACTGACGAGGAAGCGCAGGCTGCCGATGCGCTGCCCGTTCATGGTCTCGACATCGATTTCCCATTCCCCCTCGCTGCCCTTGGGGAAGGCCGTCTTGTGTGTCCATGCCCGATAACCTTCCTTGCGACCGCCGTTGATGTTCAAGGCGATGCGATCCACCACTTCTCCGTCATGTCGCCAGACGTGATAGACCTTCTCTGACAACCCGCGCGGGGCGCGAATGGCCGTGTAGGCGTAGAGGCCTCTGGCGGAAAGTTGTGCTGGGGTCAGATGCATCTCGCCCCGCGGTGTCCGCGCCGCGGTGTCGAAGTCCGGCGAGAGGCTGCTGGCGTTGATCCAGAGCGTGGCAGGCGGAATCCAGGCGCGTGCCCCCCATGCGCCCACCCCCAGCATCACGCTGATGCCGATCATCGCCAGGCCACCGACCAGCCCGCGGGCAATCCGCAGGTTGGCGACACTGGGCAGCGCGAACAGGCTCATCGCGGCACAGGCAGCCAACAGACTCTCGCCGGTGGTCAGTTCCAGCAGCAGGGGCAGGGTGACCAGTACCACGACGAATACGCACAGGGCGTGGAAGCCGAAGTACAGCCAGCGATGGCGCTCGGCCAGTCGGTAGTAGAAGGGGTCGAGTATCGACAGCAGAGTCGCGCCGCACAGCAGCAAGGTGAAGCCTGCCTGGCCACTGGCCCAGTCGGTCGTCGCCAGAAAGAACGGCAACGTGAAGCACAGGGTCTCCTGCTGGATCAGCTGCGCCACGAAGGTGGCCAGCTTGCGGGGCAGGGCATTCTGGCCGCGATGACGGCGCAGACGGCTCCACAGGCCTTCGGCGATCAGGATCAACCAGGCCAGCATCATGCCCAGCGCCAGCATGCCACCCAGCCATTGCTGACGATTGACGAGGAAGAAACTGCAGATGCCCGCAGCGAAGCCGATGGGAGGCCATAGCCAGTGCCAGCGCTTGGTGCGTTCGACGATGCCGGTCAGGCGCAGATACAGGGCGGTGAGAGTGCTGCTCATGAAAGCATGATATCGGTGTGGCCTTTGAGAGCCTGCTGGAGGGCAAGGATATGCCGCTGCCAGCCTGCGTGTCGGGAAAGCGCCAAGAGTAACGCGACTGCCTTTCCGGGTGTAGCGTCGATCTTTGCCCACACCCGCTGTCGAAGTCAGGCGCAAGAGACAGGAACCGGCATGGAGACAGCCCCGGACCCCCGACCTTTCGCTAATGTCCGCAGGCTTGATCTTTGCCCGTCTCTGGCCCAAGCTGGCTGTATTCAAACGCTTGTATGAAGCGCTGTGGCGAGAGATGACTCTCCTGCGGCGCCTCTGGAAGCTTCGAGTCCGGCGAGGCCGGTTGCCAGCGCACCCATGGCAGAGACCATCCTGCGCCTGACAGCCCCTTCACCCCTTTCTCTTGTGGAGATCCGTGGATGATCTATTCAGGCAAAACGCTATCCGTCGAGGCCAATCAGGACGCCATCGCCCTGTTGACGCTCGACCTCGAAGGCGAATCGGTCAACAAGCTGGCCAGCTACGTACTCAAGGAGCTGGGGGAGGCGGTGGAGGCCATCAAGGCGACGGCCGACCTGAAGGGGCTGGTCATCCGCTCCGCCAAGGAAGCGTTCGTGGTCGGTGCCGATATCACCGAGTTCCATCAGATGTTCGAGAAGGATGAAGCCTTCCTCATCGACATGAACATGACCGTCCATGGCATCTTCAATGCCATCGAGGACCTGCCGTTCCCCACCGTCACCGCCATCAATGGGCTGGCGCTGGGCGGCGGCTGCGAGATCACCCTGACCACCGACTTCCGCGTCATGGCGGACAGCGCGAAGATCGGCCTGCCGGAGACCAAGCTCGGCATCATTCCGGGCTGGGCGGGCTGCGTACGTCTGCCGCGCCTGATCGGGGCGGACAACGCCATCGAATGGATCTGTGGTGGCACCGAGAATCGCGCCGACAAGGCCCTGGCAGTCGGCGCCGTCGATGCCGTGCTGCCGGTGGCCGAGCTGGACGCGGCGGCACTCGACATTCTGGCGCGCGCCAATGCGGGTGAGCTGGACTACATGGCACGGCGTCTCGAGAAGACCTCGCCGCTCAAGCTCAATGCCATCGAGCAGATGATGGCCTTCGAGACCGCCAAGGGCTTCGTGGCAGGCAAGGCCGGCCCGCACTATCCGGCGCCGGTGGAGGCCATCAAGGTCATCCAGAAGGGCGCGGGCGAATCGCGTGAGCGTGCCCAGGCCATCGAGGCCAAGACCTTCGCTCGGATGGCGCTGACCGACGTGGCCTTCAATCTGGTCGGCCTGTTCATGAACGATCAGGTGGTCAAGAAGAAAGCCAAGGGATACGAGAAGCAGGCGAGCAAGATCCAGCAGGCTGCCGTACTGGGTGCCGGCATCATGGGCGGTGGCATCGCCTATCAGAGCGCCAGCAAGGGCACACCGATCCTGATGAAGGACATCAATGGCGAGGCCATCGAGCTTGGCCTGAAGGAAGCGCGCAAGCTGTTCGGCAAGGGCGTCGAGCGGGGCAAGCTGACCACCGAGAAGATGGCGCAGGGGCTGTCCAACATTCGCCCGACGCTGTCCTATGGCGATTTCGGCAACGTGGATCTGGTCGTCGAGGCCGTGGTCGAGAACCCCAAGGTCAAGGCGTCGGTGCTGGCCGAGCTCGAGGACAACGTGGCGGATACCACCATCCTGACGTCCAACACCTCGACCATTTCCATCACGCGTCTGGCGGAATCACTCAAGCGTCCCGAGAACTTCTGCGGCATGCACTTCTTCAACCCGGTGCATCGCATGCCGCTGGTGGAAGTCATCCGTGGCGAGAAATCCAGCGACGCGGCGATCGCCGCGACCGTCGCCTACGCCCGTCAGATGGGCAAGACACCGATCGTCGTCAACGACTGCCCGGGGTTCCTGGTCAACCGCGTGCTGTTCCCCTACTTCGGTGGCTTCAGCCTGCTGGTCGAGAAGGGCGCCGACTATCAGCGCGTCGACAAGGTGATGGAGAAGTTCGGCTGGCCGATGGGCCCGGCCTACCTGCTGGATGTGGTCGGCATGGACACTGCGGTCCACGCCAATGCGGTGATGGCCGAAGGCTTCCCGGATCGCATGGCGCGTGAGGGCAAGACCGCCATTCAGGTGATGTACGACAACAAGCGACTGGGTCAGAAGAATGACCTGGGCTTCTATCGCTATGAGGAAGACCGCAAGGGCAAGCCGAAGAAGCTGCCTGATGAAGCGGCGCAGGCACTGGTCAGTGAAGTGGTCAGCGAGACGCGCGAATTCTCCGATGATGACATCATCGCGCGCATGATGGTGCCGCTGTGCATGGAAACCATCCGGTGTCTGGAAGATGACATCGTCGGTACGCCGGCCGAGGCGGACATGGCCTTGATCTACGGCATCGGTTTTCCGCCGTTCCGTGGTGGCGCACTGCGCTACGTCGATGCCATGGGCGTGGCCGAGTTCGTCGCGCTGGCCGACAGCCTGGCCGATGAGCTGGGGCCGCTGTATCGCCCGACCGAGGCACTGCGTGAGCGCGCCAAGCGCGGCGACGCCTTCTACGCCTGAGCCTTTGATTGCTGAGCACACCCAAGTGGGGCCAGCACTATCCGACCAGAATTTTCGGCTCTCGCGACAGCGAGGGCCATGAGGGAGCCAGACAATGAATCTGAATCCGAGAGATGTGGTAATCGTCGATGGCGTGCGCACTGCCATGGCCAAGGCCAAGAATGGGGCCTTCCGCCACGTGCGCGCCGAGAACCTGTCCGCCGCGGTGATGCAGGCGCTGTTCGATCGCAATCCCGGTCTGGTGCCGGCAGAGGTCGATGACGTCATCTGGGGCTGCGTCAACCAGACCCTGGAACAGGCCATGAACATCGCGCGCAATGCCGCCATCATGACCGGCATCCCGCGCAGCGTGCCGGCGCAGACGGTCAACCGTCTGTGTGGCTCCTCGATGAGCGCGCTGCATATCGCCACCGCCAACATCAAGGCCGGCATGGGCGACTTCTACATCATCGGGGGTGTCGAGCACATGGAGCACGTGCCGATGGCGCATGGGGTCGACGTCAACCCGGCGGCCAGCAAGCACGCGGCCAAGGCCGCGATGATGATGGGCCTGACCGCAGAACTGCTCGGCAAGATGCACGGCGTGAGTCGTGAGCAGCAGGATGAGTTCGGCGTGCGCTCTCACCAGCGTGCCCAGGCGGCCGCCGATGAAGGTCGTTTCGATGACGAGATCATCGGCGTCGAGGGCCATGATGCCGAGGGGCGCCGCGTGATGGTGACCCGTGATGAGGTCATCCGGGGCGATGCCAGCATGGAATCGATGGGCAACCTCAAGCCGGTGTTCGATCCCAAGGGCGGCACCGTGACGGCGGGCACCTCTTCCGCGCTGTCCGTGGGTGCCTCGGGCATGGCGGTGATGAGCGCCGAGCGCGCCGAAGCGCTGGGTCTCAAGCCCATCGCCCGCGTACTGTCCACCGGTGTGGCCGGGTGCGATGCCTCCATCATGGGCTACGGCCCGGTACCGGCCTCCAAGCAGGCACTCAAGGCAGCGGGGCTGACCATCGACGATATCCAGACCGTCGAGCTCAATGAGGCCTTCGCGGCGCAGTCGATTCCCGTGCTCAAGGACCTCGGCCTGCTGGAACGCGCCGACACGGCGGTCAACCTCAACGGCGGCGCCATCGCGCTGGGGCACCCGCTGGGCTGTTCCGGCTCGCGTATCTGCACCACCTTGCTCAACGTCATGAAGCAGCAGAACACGCGCCTGGGTCTGGCGACCATGTGCATCGGCATGGGCCAGGGCGTCGCGACCGTGTTCGAGCGACTCGACTGAACGTCAGCGGCTTCGGTCAGCGCCTTTCGTCAGCGATCAGGCCTCGCTGATACCTCAAGCGGCATGTCTTCGGACATGCCGCTTTTTCGTCGGCAGGCTTTTGTCTGGAAACGAGAAGGGCGGCGCAGTATCGTGGCAGTGGGCGATTAAGCGTGACGTCGCCCCGGGCTTGATGATCGAGGTTACGTGAGGGAGTCGCATCGATGGATTGGAACCATGTCGAGCAGGATCTGCCGTGTGCAGCACCGCCACGCCCCCTGCCGCATCCCCTGACGTTCCGGCTGCCTCCGGGCAGCATTGATTGCCATCTTCATGTGTTCGGCGATCCGGTGCGTTATCCGCTGGCGGAAGACAGGACCTACAACCCTGCCGAATTCGGGCTCAAGGACGCGCTGGAAATGCACCACGCGCTTGGCGCCCGTCATGGCGTCCTGATCCAGCCAAGTGTCTATGGCTATGACAATCGCCTGCTGTGCGACAGCCTCGAGAACTGTCGTGAGCGCGGGCTGGATTATCGCGGCATCGCCGTGGTCTCGCCCGAGATCAGTGATGCAGAGCTTGAGCGGCTCTCCAGGCTGGGCGTCTGCGGGGTGCGCCTCAATCTGATCTTCTCCGGCGGGCTGCGCTGGCGTGATGTCGTGCTGCTGGCGGACCGTCTGGCCCGCTTCGACTGGCATCTGGAATGCCTGATCGATGTCTCGACCTTCCGTGACATGGAGGCACGGCTCGGCAGTCTGCCGGTGCCGGTGGTGATCGACCACATGGGCCACCTTGCGGCTTCACGGGGGCCGGAATGTCCCGGTTTCACCGCGCTGTGTCGGATGCTCAAGCAGGGACGTACCTGGGCCAAGCTGTCGGCGCCATATCGACTCACCACCCGGGGACGCCTGCCGTATTCCGATGTCACGGCACTGGCGCGGGCACTGGTCGCCGCCAATCCCGAACGCGTGGTGTGGGGCAGTGACTGGCCGCATCCGCATATCGGGGTCGAGATGCCGGAGGAGGACACGCTGGCGGAATTGATGCAGCGCTGGCTGCCGGAGCGCGAGATGCGCGAGAAGATCTTCCGCGACAATCCACGCAAGCTCTATGGGTATCCCGCCTTCGTGAAGTCGAAGGTCGAGGAGGCGCACTGAGCGCGGATCGAACGCCCACCTGAGTCTCAGGGGCGTGCCGCAATGACAGAAGCCCCCGTCAGTGAACTGGCGGGGGCTTCCTGGCATGGCTACAGCGTCTTGAACGCCACACGCGTGCCATGGGCCAGCAGGCTGGCATTGTCGACCGGAGTCGTGGGTAGGCCGATCATCTCATCCTGAACTTCCGCCCAGGTCTGCACGCCATGCGTCAGCCCCAGCGGCAGCAACAGGCGACTGACCCACTGCGTGCCGGTGAAGCGCAGGGACTGGCCATCTTCATCGACCAGACGACTGATGCCGTCGGCATGATGCAGGCGCACCAGATACAGCCCCTGATCCAGCGTCTGGATCTCCACGGTCAGCGTGTTGCCTTCGGCGAGCCATCGACGCAGGGTCTCGACACTGACGCCTTCGCCAAGCAACGGGGGTGTCATCTGCATGGGATCTCCCTCGTGTCAGAGGCACGTCGGACCGTGCCAGGATCACCCCACCTTGTAGGCGTGAGGCAGTTCGGCCAGCGGGCCGCGTCCACCGGCGAGCGTCAGGGCGAGATCCACCATCCCGTCCCAGATAGGCAGCGTCATTCCACCCTTGATCGCCATGTCGAGTCGCTGCGAGAACAGCAGCAGCTTGTGCAGACGCTTGTGGGGCAGACGATTGAGCGCCTGTTGATAGAAGGGACGCCGCTTGTCGAAGATCATCGGTTTCTGCGCCTTGCAGGCATGTTCGAAGCTCTGGCCTTGATCGAGGTGCTGACGCAGCGAGAGCAGGGTGCGCAGCTCGCGCGTCAAGGCCCACAGGATCACCGGCGGCTCGACCCCTTCTCCCCGCAGACCCAGCACGATACGCCCGCTGCGCTCGATCTCGCCCTTCAGGCAGGCATCCGCCAGCGTGAAGACATCATAGCGGGCATTGTCCTCGACCCCCTGGGCGATGGCATTGCCATCCAGGCGTGCGCCCGGCGGGTGCAGCAGCGCCAGCTTCTGCAGCTCCTGATCCGCGGCCAGCAGATTGCCCTCGATGCGCTCGGCCAGCAGCCGGGCGGCGTCCTGATTCAGTTCCAGGCCATGCAGGCGGGCGCGATCACGAATCCAGAATCCGAGGCGGGAATGATCCACCGGCCAGACCGCGATGAACACTCCCACCTTCTCGAGCGCCTTGAACCACGCCGTCTGCTGCACCTTGCGGTCGAGGCGTGCGGCGGTGATCAGCAGGATGTCGCCATCCTTCTCGATGCGCTCGGCATAGGCCTTGAGCACCTTGCTGCCTTCCTGGCCGGCGCTCTGGGTGCCCAGCCGCAGCTCGATCAGCTTGCGCGAGGCGAACAGTGACATGCTGGCGGCGGATTCGGTCAGACGGCCCCACTGGAAACCGTTCTCGACGTGAAGGACTTCCCGCTCCTCGACGCCGGCCGCACGCGCCGCGCGCCGGAT
This sequence comes from Cobetia sp. PS-4MA, assembly GCF_057670765.1. NCBI lineage: Bacteria > Pseudomonadati > Pseudomonadota > Gammaproteobacteria > Oceanospirillales > Halomonadaceae > Cobetia > Cobetia sp. PS-4MA. The sequence continues at coordinate 707,146 of NZ_CM173107.1, forward strand.
GGCGTCGCAGCTTTCCTGATGGATCAGAGGCTCGTCGCCCGCCACGATATAGACCGGAGACAGGCGCTTGTTGAGTTGCTCTTCCAGCTTGTCGGGATAGACCTTCATGAATGTCCTTCGATCCTGCACGGGAGAGGGCGGTGACGCTGGATGGCGGCAGACGCACACGGCTCCGCGGTGGTCGGTTGCCCGATAGCGCGGAGCCGTGATGGTGGTGCGGTCTACTGGTGAGCGTCTCGCCAGGTCAGAGAGTTCAGGGGGTGATGGCGCGCAGGCGGTCCATCAGCTGACGACTCAGCTCACGATCATTCTGCTCACCGGCACGTTCACGCACGTCATCGGTGTTGAGCAGGTTGTCGTCGTTGGTGTAGTAGTCGCTGCTGGCTTCCAGCTCCTGCTGGTTGGCCAGGTAGGCACCGTCCGACTTGCGTTGCAGCGAGTAGACGACACGATAGGTCAGCTCGCGCTTGATGCTGCCTGCATCACCAAAGGTGATCTGATGGACGTCTTCATTCAGCTTGCCCAGATTCAGGCGCAGTGGTGCATCATCGCTCAGGCGGATGTCGGCCTGCTTGAGCGATTCGCGCAGCGCGTCGTGGGTATCGGTGTTCGGTGCCTGGACATCGAGTTCAGTGATGGCCATCGGCGTGGCGTCGTAATCGCGCAGCTGGAAGCCACAGCCGCTCAACGTCAGCGCGACGCCGACGCCAATGGCCGCCATCAGGCGGCGAGGAGCCGACCGGCGCGGGGCAGCTGACGCTGCGGTCTCGCCGGGGCTGCGTGATGCGTCCACTGATGCACTGTTGGAATTCGCCTGCGTCACCGTGACCTCCTGTCATGAACGAGTGTCATGAATGTCCTGCGAGAGCGCTGCATGCTCCGGAGATTCCCGCAAGCCATGCCGCGCACGAAATTTGGCTGCCAGCCATCCGCAAGAGGATGTGGATGGCTGGCAGGAGCCCGACGCGCTCAGGCGCCGGGTGCGGGGCGTGCCCCGGTATCGCCTCAGTTGGCGACGATGTTGACCAGCTTGCCCGGTACCACGATGACCTTGCGCACCGTCTTGCCATCGGTGTGCTTGGTGACGTTGGCATCTGCCAGGGCAGCAGCCTCGATGGCATCACGGTCGGCATCGGCGGCGAAGGACAGACGCGCCCGCAGCTTGCCGTTGACCTGCACGACCAGCTCGATGCTGTCCTTCTTCATCGCATCCCTGTCCGCGACCGGCCAGCTGGCGTCGATCACGGCTTCCTCGTGGCCCAGTGTCGCCCACAGCGAGTGGCTGGCATGCGGGATGATCGGTGACAGCAACAGCACGCAGGCCTCGACGGCTTCACGGCTGACGGCCAGGCCCTGCTCGGAGGCGTCCTCGAAGCGGCTGATGGCGTTGACCAGCTCCATCACGGCCGCGATGGCGGTGTTGAAGGTGGTACGGCGGCCGATGTCATCGCTGCACTTGGCGATGGTCTCGTGCGTCTTGCGACGCAGCGCCTTCTGGTCATCGTTCAGGCCTGCCACGTCCAACGCGGCCGGGGTGCCGGCAGCGACGTGCTCATGAACCAGACGCCAGACGCGCTTGACGAAGCGATGCGCGCCCTCGACACCGGAATCGGACCACTCCAGCGACTGCTCGGGCGGTGCGGCAAACATCATGAACAGACGTACGGTGTCGGCGCCGAAGCGGTCGATCATCGACTGCGGGTCCACGCCGTTGTTCTTGGACTTGGACATCTTCTCGGTGCCACCGATCTCCACCGGCAGGCCATCGGACTTCAGCACGGCCTTGATGGCACGGCCCTTGTCGTCGGTCTCGACGTCCACGTCCAGCGGGTTGAACCAGTCGCGGCCGCCTTTCTCGTTGATGCGGTAGTAGGTATCCGCGACCACCATGCCCTGGGTCAGCAGCTGCTTGAACGGCTCATCGCTGTCGACCAGGCCGAAGTCCCGCATCAGCTTGTGGAAGAAGCGCGAGTAGAGCAGGTGCAGGATGGCGTGCTCGATGCCGCCGATGTAGTAGTCGACCGGCAGCCAGTAGTTGGCGCGCTCGTCCAGCATGGCCTCGGCATTGTCCGCGCAGCAGAAGCGCGCGTAGTACCAGGAGGACTCCATGAAGGTGTCGAAGGTGTCGGTCTCGCGCTGCCAGCCATCGCCCAGGTCACTGAAGGACGGCATCTTCTTGATCGGCGAACCGCCGGAGGCGTCGAATTCGACTTCCAGTGGCAGCTCGACCGGCAGCTCGTCGTCGGTCAGCGGGATGGATTCGCCATTCGGACCATTCTTGACCGGAATCGGCGCGCCCCAGTAGCGCTGACGCGAGACGCCCCAGTCGCGCAGGCGGAAGTTGGTCTTGACCTCACCACGGCCCTGCTCGACCAGACGTGCGGCGATGGCATCGAAGGCGCTCTCGAAGTCGAGCCCATTGAAGTCGCCGGAGTTGATCAGCACGCCGTGCTCGGTGAAGGCGGCGTCGCTGACGTCAGGCGCGTTGCCGTCGGCATCGGCGATCACGGCTTCGATGGGCAGGCCGTACTTGGTGGCGAATTCGTGGTCGCGCTCGTCGTGGGCCGGCACGGCCATCACGGCACCGGTGCCGTATTCCATCAGCACGAAGTTGGCGACGTAGACCGGCACTTCACGGCCCGTCAGCGGATGGATGGCCTTGAAGCCCGTATCCATGCCGCGTTTTTCCATGGTCGCCATGTCGGCTTCGCTGGTGCCGCCACGCGCGCATTCGGCGTTGAACTCGGCAAGCTCGGCATTGTGCTCCGCCGCGGCCTTGGCCAGCGGGTGAGCGGCGGCGACACCGACGTAGGTCACGCCCATCAGGGTATCCGGACGCGTGGTGAAGACGGTCAGGGATTCCTGCACCTGGCTTGCCTTGGCATCGAGGCCGAAGCTGAGCTCGACACCCCGCGACTTGCCGATCCAGTTGCGCTGCATGGTCTTGACCTGTTCCGGCCACTCGACCTTGTCGAGGTCGGCCAGCAGCTCTTCGGCATAGTCGGTGATGCGCAGGAACCACTGCGGGATTTCCTTGCGCTCGATCAGCGCGCCGGAGCGCCAGCCACGGCCGTCGATGACCTGCTCATTGGCGAGCACGGTCTGGTCCGCCGGGTCCCAGTTGACGATGGAGCTCTTCTTGTAGACGACTCCCTTCTCGACCAGCTTGGCGAAGAACCATTGTTCCCAGCGGTAGTATTCGAGATCACAGGTCGCGAACTCACGGCTCCAGTCGTAGGCGAAGCCCAGCGCCTTGAGCTGATCGCGCATGTAGGCGATGTTCTCGTGGGTCCACTTGCCCGGCGCGACGTTGTTCTTCATCGCGGCATTTTCCGCCGGCAGACCGAAGGCATCCCAGCCCATCGGCTGCATCACGTTCTTGCCCTGCATGCGCTGGAAGCGCGAGATCACGTCACCGATGGTGTAGTTACGCACGTGCCCCATGTGCAGCTTGCCGCTGGGGTAGGGGAACATCGACAGGCAGTAGAACTTCTCGCGGTTGGCATCTTCCACCGCCTTGAAGCACTGATTTTTCTCCCAGTACTGCTGGGCAGCCTGTTCGATCTGGTCGGGAGCGTACTGTTGAGACGTATCCTGTGAGTCCATCGGGTCCGTTGCTACCTTGGCGTTGGCCTGTACCTGTCCAAGCGGGCAGGCAGGGCGTGAAGAGATGGGCGGTCCGCTTGGCAAGGCCGCCACTGTCAGCGATGGGGTCAAGTCTACCCCAGACGCCAGGCCTCAGGTAGGGGAGGCGACTGCCATGGCCCGCCGTGAGACCGGTCTTGACAGGGTGACGCGATATCCTGACCTGCGTCACGTCCTGCAGGCGGCCACGAGTGGGTGTGGCTTGTGAAGCAACGCCAACACCACCATGCTTGAGAGAGCGCCCCATGCCTCCCGCAGACCGGGAGACGCTGATGATACAAGGAGAGTCCATGAGCCAACCACGTGAACCCCGTGATCCGCACGATCCCGCCAGTGCCACCACGTCCTCGCATGACAGCGGCTTTGAAGATACCCCGATGCCCTCCCGCCAGCCGCAGGGCGAAGGGGAAGGACGTCTCGGCGATGCCTATGGGCGAATCCTGACGCGTCTGGAAGACAGCAGCGGCGAGTTGTCCTGGGAAGGGCTCAAGGCCGAGCTGGATGAAGCGGTGAAGTTCGAGGCCGAGGTCGAGGAGTTCACCCGTGACGAGCTGGCGCTGCTGCGTGCCTGGGTCGAGCGGGACATGCAGGAATTCCGTCGCCACCTGGCGGCCGGTGGCGAAGGGGTCGCCAGCTGGCTGGGGATTGATCTCGACGTGCTGTCGCGCAGCGTCAGTTCCGCGCTGATGTCCATCGCGGATCGCACCGTGGTGGACCGCGCGCACTTCGAGGAAGACCTCGAGGCCGCTCGCGCCGACTACACCAGTGGAGAAGTCATCGCGCCGGGGCTGCTGCACTGCGTGCATTGCGAGGCCATCACGACCTTGACGCGCCCCAGCGTACTGGAGCCCTGCCATGCCTGTGGGCACCGTTTCTTCGCACGCGGGGCGCCGCAGCCCGCGCCATCAACCGATGCGGACCCCCGGGACTGATGGCGACACCGCACGACTGGTTCCTGCCAGCGCATCAGGAGTGGACGGCCGGGCATCGCGCCCGAGCCGTCCAGTGCATGATCGCGCATTTCAATCAACAGGCTCGCCCGCGTGCCGCGGGCCTCTTCAAGCAGGTGTCCTACTACCTGTTCCTGCTGGGGGATTATCGCGCTGCCGGTCAGATACTCGGCCAGGGTTGTGATGAATGCCCCGAGGATGAAGAAATCTCCCTCAATCGGGTGGTATGCCTGTCGCGGGCGGGTGATGCGTCAGGGGCCATCGCCGCTGGGCAGAGGCTGGTCGATGGAGGAAGCCGCAATCCGGTACTGTTCGATGCATTGGCCTCCTGCTGTGCACGCCTGGGGCGCCATGCTCAGGCACGTGGCTTCGGCAGTCGCGCATTGGAGCTCAAGGATGTCGCGTACGGAGACCAGCCGCTTGCCAAGGACTGGGCATTGCCCTCCAGAGCCCCATCGGCGGTGGCAGCCGGCAAGCGGCGAGTGCTGTCCTATGGTCTCTGGGGCCAGGGGCCGCGTTATCTGAATGGCATGTTGCATAACCTGTTGCTGGCACCGGTGCTCTACCCGGGCTGGCAGGTGCGGCTGTATCACGACGACAGTGTGCCAGAGGATTTTCTGGACATCGCCCGGCAGCTGGACGCCGAGCTGGTGGAGCGCCCGAATACCGACTCACTCAGACAGCGGCTGTGCTGGCGATTTGCGGTCGCGGATGATCCCGGCGTTGGCTATTTCCTGGTGCGGGACTGCGACAGTGTCATCAGTCTTCGCGAGGTACGAGCCGTGCAGATGTGGCTGACTTCCGGGCGCTTCTTCCATGTGATGCGCGATTGGTGGACGCATACCGATCTCGTGCTGGCGGGACTCTGGGGAGGTGTCGCCGGGGTGCTGCCCTCGATGGAGGGGATGCTGGCGGACTGGAGTCCCCGGCAGGTGGAAACCCCGAACATCGATCAATGGTTTCTCAAGGAGCGCGTCTGGCGCTATCTGCGTACCAGCCTCATGAGCCATGACCGCTGTTATTCGCTGAAGGTGAACTCGCGCGCCAGCCTGGCGTTTCCCGATGATGTGCTGGGTGAGCTTCCCGCGGGCAATGCCCATGTCGGATGCGATGAATGGACGCGGGACCCGGCTTTCCAGCGTCGCCAGCTGGGGCCCTGGCTCAGGCAGGCCAGCTGGATGCAGGAGGTCACCTGAGAGCGTGAGCGTGGCAGGGTGGCATTGATGACCAGAGACACGACGGGCTGCCCATGGGCAGCCCGTCGTGTCTCTGGTCGGTGGCCTCGATGCGTCTAGCGACCCACCAGCCAGCCGATCCACTCGTGCAGTGCCCAGCGTGACTGGGTCAGCGCGGAGCTGTTGGGAATCCAGGCATCGATTCCCAGCCCGGAGACGGTGGTGTATCCCACCGGGGCCGGAATGATGGTGCGGAAGCCCTGATTCTGGAAGTTGCGCATCGCGCGCGGCATGTGCCAGGCACTGGTGACCAGCACGATCTTGTTGATGTCGTCTTCCTTGAGCATCTCGCGAGTGTAGCGCGCATTCTGCTGGGTATTCTCGCTGCGGTTCTCAAGCCAGCGCGCCGGGTAATCGAATTCATCGATCAGCGAGCGCTGCATCAGTTCCGCCAGGGTGCCATCGTCCGATGACGAGACCTTGCCGCCGGTCAGCAAGATCGGCAGCTCGGCGTTGCGCGCGACCCGCACGCCTTCGTCCAGCCGGCTGAGCGTCTCGCCGTTGATCCGGTCCCGTCCCTGCAGCTCCGGCGCATTGTAGTAACGGCCACCGGACAGCACGACCACCGCCTGAGCCTGAATCCATTCCGCCGGTGCACTGGGCTGAATGCGCTCAAGCCCGGCCATCAGGCGTGTGGAGACGACCGGTGACGCCAGGAGCCACATGCCCAGAATGGCCAGTGCCATCAGCGCCCGCGCCAGAGTCGGCCAGCGCTTGAGGATCAGCATGGTCAGGATCAGCAGCAGTAGCGGGCCGCCGGGTGGCAGTATCAGGTCCTTGATGATGCCGAGAAACTCGGTGAAGCCCATGATGGTCTCGCTTGTTCAGAGGCGCTGCCGGGCATCTCCCGGCAGCGGATAGGGGGAGCAGCGTATCAGCTGGACGCCTTCATGCCACGGCGTGCCGCCAGACGTTCACCGATGCCCAGTATCAGGCTCGGTGCCAGCAGCAGGCCCACCAGAATCCATATCGGCAGCAGTCCGAAGCGCATCCAGGGCGTCATGCCCAGCTGCAGGCGGATGTCGCCGGTGACGGTCGCTTCCTCGAACTGCGGGGCGCGGGCAATGATCTCCCCCTGTGGCGAGATGATCGCCGTCACCCCGTTGCTGGTCGCGCGCAGCAGGAAACGTCCGTTTTCCAGTGCGCGAATCTGTGCCATCTGCAGGTGCTGGAGTGGCCCGATGGAGTGACCGAACCAGGTGTCATTGGACACGGTCAGCAGCACGGTCGAGCTCAGCGCCCGCTGGCGAACCAGCTCCGGATAGACGATCTCGTAGCAGATGGCGACCCCGATACGCAGCCCGCTCACGAACAGCGGTTCCTGCTGACTGTCGCCTGATTGCATGCTCGACATCGGCAGGTCTAAGAAGCCGATGATGCCACGCAACCAGCTCTCCAGCGGCACATATTCTCCGAAGGGCACCAGATGTTCCTTGCGGTACTGGGCCGAAGGGTCATCGATGGGAATCACGCTGTTGTAGAAGCGGTTGTCGGCGTCGCGCTCGACGATGCCGGTGATCAGCCCGGTCTTGGGAGGCAGCGTCGCCTGGATGCGTTCCAGGAAGGGTTCGGCCTGATCGCGCAGCATCGGCAGTGCGGTTTCCGGCCACACGATCAGGTCGGCATCGTCCTGCACGGCCCGGGTCATCGCGGCATAGGTATTGGCCGCGCGTCGCTGGCCCTCGGCGCTCCACTTGATCAGCTGCGGCAGGTTGCCCTGCAGCAGCGCGACGCGTGCCGGCTCTCCGCCGGGATGCGTCCAGCTGGTCGGCAGCAGCAGACCCGACCCCCACAGCACCACCAATGGCACGAGGGTCAGCCAGCGCCGCCTGAGTGCCAGGTTCCACAGCAACGCACCGGACAGCGCGATGATCAGCGAGACGCCGTAGACCCCGAGTATCGGCACCCAATTGGCCAGCGGCGACCCCACCGCACTGTTGCCCAGCAGCAGCCACGGGAAGCCGGTGAAGGCCCAGGTGCGAAACAGCTCACTGATGACGAAGACGGCAGCGAACGACAGCACGTCCAGCTGGCGTGAGCAGAAGCGTTGCCACAGCCCCATCCACAGCATCGGGAACAGCGCCATGGTGGCGACGAACAGCATCGTCAGCAGCACGGCCAGCGGCATGCCGGTATAGCCGTAGTCATGGATCGAGACATAGACCCAGCTGGCGCCACTGCCGAACAGACCGACGCCATACCACCAGGCGCGCAGGAAGCCACCGCTCGGCATGCGCAGGGCGCCGTAGAGCAGCCCCGCACCCACCGGGCCCAGCCACCATTGCTCGAAGGGGGCGAAACTCAGGGTGATCAAGACACCGGCGATCAGAGCCAGCAGGTGGCCCAGCGCATTGCTCAACGACGACGTGCCCCTGAAGGCCGCCGGGTGAGGTGATTCGGACATGCCGCTCTCCTTGTAAAATGCCAGACACACCGTCGGGCATGTCTGGCATTGTCCTCTATCGATTCAGCCTGGCATCAGCGCCATGCGTCACTCACCACTGATGTGCGCGCGATGCTCAGCGGAGGGCGGGGCATCACCGGTGGCATCTTCCAGGCGGCAGACCTGCACCTGGCGAATGCGACGGTTGTCGGCATTGAGCACGGTGAAGCGCCAGCCGGCGAAGTCGGTCGACTCCTGGCGACGTGGCATGTGACCGAAGCGCTGGATCATCAGACCGCCGATGGTATCGAACTCTTCATCCGGGAAGTCGGTGGCGAAGTGCTCGTTGAAGTCCTCGATGGTGGTCAGGGCGCTGACGGCGAACTGGCCGTCGCCCAGCTCACGGATATCCTCATCCTCATCGGTGTCGTGCTCATCCTCGATGTCGCCGACGATCTGCTCGAGAATGTCCTCGATGGTGATCAGGCCCGCGGTGCCGCCGTATTCATCGATGACCACCGCCATGTGATTGCGGGTCTCGCGGAATTCCTTGAGCAAGCTGTTGAGGCGCTTGGACTCCGGGATGAACATGGCCGGACGGATGGCTTCGCGTAGATCGAAGCGCTTGCGCTCGCTATCGTTCTGCAGGATCAGCGGCAGCAGGTCCTTGGCCAGCAGGATGCCGAGCACCTCGTCGAGGTTCTCGTCGATGACGGGATAGCGGGAATGCGCCGATTCGAGGATCAGCGGCAGGTACTCCTCAGGACGCTGATCGACCTGGATGGCCTGCATCTGGGAGCGGGGGATCATCACCTCGCGGACTTGCTGGTCACTGATTTCCAGCGCGCCCTCGATGATGGCAATCGCGTCCTGATCGAGATTGAGGCGTGGGCCTACCTCGGTCAGGAACTGAAGCAGCTCACTGCGGGAGCTGGGTTCGTCGGTGTCGCTTGAGAAGGCGCCGAACAGCTTATCGAGCCAGGATTTCGAATGGCTTCCCGATCGGTCTTCGCTCATGCGTTAGTTTCTCTTTTCCTCGGTGGCGATACCCCATCGTCGTGGGGGTATCGGGGCTGCCGGGTGACGCCTGGACGAACCAGGCATCACCCGACGGCGGGTGCTGCCGATGCGAAAGGGCATCGGCATCATTGATTCTCTTCCCGGTAGGGGTCGGCAATGCCCAGCCCTGCCAGCACGTCACGCTCGAGGGCTTCCATATGCTCGGCGTCATCGTCCTCGATATGGTCATAACCTAGCAAGTGCAAGGTGCCATGCACGAGCATATGGGCAAAATGGTCCTCGAGGGACTTGCCCTGAGCGGCCGCTTCCCGCGCCACGACGTGTACGCTGATGACGAGGTCGCCGAGAAAGCGCGAGGCGTCGTCCGCCTCATCCGCGGCCTCATCCTCAGCCGTCATCAGTTCCGGGGTCTGCGGCGCCTCAGCATCCCCCACGCCACCTGACTCCAGCATGACATCGTCGTCAGCGGCGTCGCCCTGAGGCTGGCCGTCGAGGCCGGCGTCTTCACCGTCATCGAATCCCGGAGCTTCCTCGGCGAAACGCTCCGCCAGTTCGGCCGGCAGGGCGAAGTCGTCGAGATCCAGTGGCTCATGCGGGAAGGACAGCACATTGGTGGAGGAATCCTTGCCGCGATAGTCGCGGTTGAGCCCGCGGCTTTCTTCCTCTTCCACCAGGCGCACGGTCAGCTCGTAGGGGGTGTCATCCGCCTCGCCGTCACTCTGCAGGGCGTCATCGGCCATGGCCCCTGCCAGCGCCGCGGCCACCCAGGCCTCGAGCTGATGGCTCGCCGGCAACGGCTGGCCATCGATCTCGCTCTCGGTGACAGCGAGTTGCAGGTCCACGACCACGGCAGGTGCCTGGCTCACTGAGCACCCCCATTGCCGGAGGGCCTGTCACTGGACGAGCTGTTCTCGAAGGGCGGCGTGCTGCCCTGGGCATTGAGTGCCGCCATGCGCGCTTCGCGCTCGGCCTGGCGCTTCTCGCGACGCTCGCCTTCCTGCTTCTCTTCCTCGGCCTCGAAGCTGTCGTAGGCCTCGACGATGCGCTGCACCAGCGGGTGACGCACCACGTCCTTGGCGAGGAAGCGGGTAATGCTGATCCCCGGGGTGTCCTTGAGCACTTCCAGCACGTGCGCAAGGCCCGACTGGGTACCACGCGGCAGGTCGACCTGCGAGACATCCCCGGTGATGACGGCGGTGGAGCCGAAACCGATGCGCGTCAGGAACATCTTCATCTGTTCGCGCGTGGTGTTCTGGGACTCATCGAGAATGATGTAGGCATTGTTGAGCGTCCGGCCACGCATGTAGGCCAGCGGGGCGATCTCGATGATCTGGCGCTCGATCATCTTGTTGACGTGCTCGAAGCCGAGCATCTCGTAGAGGGCGTCATAGAGCGGGCGCAGGTAGGGGTCGATCTTCTGGGCCAGATCGCCGGGCAGGAAGCCGAGCTTCTCGCCGGCCTCGACCGCAGGACGCACCAGCAGGATGCGGCGCACTTCCTGATTGTTGAGCGCTTCCACCGCAGCGGCGACGGCCAGATAGGTCTTGCCGGTACCGGCCGGGCCGATACCGAAGTTGATGTCGTGGTTGCGCATCTCGGTGACGTAACCCTGCTGGTTGAAGCCGCGCGGGCGGACCAGCACCTTGGGAGTACGAATCACCACGTCGCCGTAGCTGACGTCCTGGTCTTCCGCGGCTTCCACCAGTGCCTCGACACCGGATTCCTGCAGGAAGAGATGGACGGTCTCGGCATCGACTTCCCCGGCACCGGTCTCGCGATAGAGGTGCTCCAGCACGTTGGCTGCGGCCTTGACGGCAGCCGAGGGGCCGGCGATCTGGAAGTCGTTGCCGCGGTTGCGCAGGGTGACACCGAGTCGGGATTCGATCAGCTTGAGGTGCTCGTCGCGCTGACCGGTCAGGCTGGCCAGACGCTGTGGGTCTGCCGGCTCGAGCGTCATGTTGAGAATGCGATTGGCTTGCTGGGGCTGGTGGCTCAAGGCGTCGAATGTCCTGATGCAGGTGAATGCGTGAGTCGCGGTGGGCAAGGAATTCACCTGAGTGAAACCCGGCTGCCACGTCGTTGAGAAGAGCTTAATGCGCGATGGCCGTACAGGGCAATTGTCCTGTACGGCCAACGTGGCTATCCGCTTGATAGTGGGGGCTGATGGCGCCTCGTCAATCCCTGGGGCGACGAGTGATCAATAGCGATAGGGAGAGGCGAGCTCGCCACGCAGCGAATTGGGATAGGCCTCCGTGATCTCGACATCCACCAGGTAGCCGATCAGCTCGGTCGGGTTGGCGGCGCGGAAGTTGACCACGCGATTGTTCTCGGTACGCCCGGACAGCAGGCCCGGATCGCGCGGCGAGAACCCGGAGACCAGAATGCGCTGGGTGGTGCCGACCATCTTGCGCCCGATCTGCATCGCCTGCTGATTGATGCGCTCCTGCAGGATCATCAGGCGCTCCTTCTTCACCTCCTCGGGCGTATCATCCTCGAGGCTGGCCGCCGGGGTGCCGGGGCGTGCCGAGTAGATGAAGCTGAAGGAGTGATCGAAGCCGATCTGGCCGATCAGGTCCATGGTGTCCATGAAGTCCTGATCCGTCTCGCCCGGGAAGCCGACGATGAAGTCGGAAGAGAAGCTGATGTCCGGACGCAGCGCACGGATGCGCTCGAGCTTGTCGATGTAGAGATCACGCTCGTGGCCACGCTTCATCGCCGCCAGAATGCGGTTGGAGCCTGACTGCACCGGCAGGTGCAGGTGGCTGACCAGCTCGGGGATCTCGCCGAAGGCCTCGATCAGCGAGTCCTTGAACTCCAGCGGATGCGAGGTGGTGAAGCGGATGCGGTCGATCCCCTCGACCTGCGCCACGCAGCTGATCAGCTCGGCCAGGTCGATCTCCTCGCCCAGCAGGTTGAGGCCGGCGTAGGCATTGACGTTCTGGCCCAGCAGATTGATCTCGCGCACACCCTGGTCGGCCAGATGGATGACTTCATCCATCACCTTCTCGAAGGGACGTGAGACTTCCTCACCACGGGTGTAGGGCACCACGCAGAAGGTGCAGTACTTGGAGCAGCCTTCCATCACCGAGACGAAGGCGCTGGCGCCGTCGCTCTTGGGCGCGGGCAGGTTGTCGAACTTCTCGATCTCCGGGAAGGTCACGTCGACCACGGAGATCTGCTTGAGGCTCTCGCGACGCGTATTGAGCATCTTCGGCACGCGGTGCAGGGTCTGCGGGCCGAAGACCATGTCCACATGTGGCGCGCGCTTGCGCAGGTTGTCGCCTTCCTGACTGGCCACGCAGCCGCCGACACCGATCACCAGGTCCGGATTCTTCTCCTTGAGCTTCTTCCAGCGCCCCAGCTGATGGAACACCTTCTCCTGCGCCTTCTCGCGGATGGAGCAGGTGTTGAGCAGGATGACGTCTGCCTCGGATTCGTCGCTGGTGACTTCCATCTGGTGCGATTCGCCGAGCAGATCCGCCATGCGCGCGGAGTCATACTCGTTCATCTGGCAGCCGTGGGTCTTGATGAAGAGTTTCTTCGCCATTGCCTTGTGTGAACGCTCTGAGCTGCGCGCCGAACCTTCGTTCACTCCCGGCTCTCGACACCTTGGGTGGCGGAGGGCTTGAGAAGTGGTCAGGAGAAGGGGCGCGACTTGTGATGAATGAGCCCCGAGGCCTGAGCCTGGCGGGAATCGAGGGCGTGGCAGCCTTGAGACGTGATGCTCACTGCGTGCCTGAGCCGAAATCAGGACGGCATAGTATAGGAGTCTGGCGGGCATGCGGCCAGCCCTCAGACCGTGGCGGCCCCTGCAAGCTCTGGGGTTTCTCATGGAAATGTCGGGGGCGGGACGGGAGTGGCGAGAGGCTTGCACGCATGGCTTCAGGCTGAGGGTGGCTGTGGTATCCTCACGGGCAGATTGGCGACGTCCGCGTGTGATATCCGTCTCAAGCCCGTGTTGCAGGGCAAACAGGCAGCTGTCAATAGCTTGATTTATTGAGGTTTTCATGCCGACAGTGGCGGCACTGGTGCTGGTCAAAAAATAAACGATTTGTTGGCGAGGCAGGCATTTCGCCGTGCGCGGACCTTCCATCGTCACGTTGTCCCAAGACTTATCCACAGAAAGTGTGGATGTCTGATGACAGCGAAATATCTACTACGTCCCAGCGGTATAGTGATGTCAGGCAGGAAGCCTCGCGTCACGCAACCTGTCAGACAGCGCATGGGCAGATCAAGGCATGTCACGGCATGCCGACAAGCGGTCGACGGTGTTCGGCAGATGCGTTCGGAAGCCTCGATTCCGATGCCTGCTCGTCAGCGGCGACCACCGCCCTCAGACACCCATGAAGAACGCGACATGATGCGATCACTCACTCTCAGCACCTTTTCCCTTCGTTCACTCGGCAGCGTGAGCCTGCGCTCATTGCGCCGTGCCTTGCTTGGGCTTGGCGTCACCGGCAGCCTGATGCTGGGACTGTCTGCACCGCTGGCCAATGCCGCGAGCGAGCGTTGGGTCTCTGACAATCTCACCACCTTCGTGCGCAGCGGCCCCACCGATGGTTACCGTATCGTGGGCACGGTGGAGGCCGGGCAGCCGGTCGAGCTGCTCGACGTCCAGAATGACTACAGCAAGATCCGCACCGCCAGCGGTGACGTGGTCTGGCTGCCTTCCGCCGACCTTCAGGACACGCGCAGCGTCAATGCGCGTGTGCCGGCCCTCAGCAGCAAGGTCAAGGAGCTTACGGCCAGGCTCGATGGCATCAATGACGAGTGGGAAACCCGGGTCTCGGACATGAAGGCTGGCCTCGAGACGCGTCAGGCGCGCATCGAGGAGCTGGAAGCCTCCAGCAACAGCCAGTCCGCGGAGCTTGAGCAGGCCCGCAGCAAGATGCGCAAGATGCAGGCGCTGCTGGACACCCAGAAGCAGGACCTGCTGATGCGTTACTTCATGTATGGCGGTGGTGTGGCCGGTGCCGGACTGCTGGTCGGCCTGATCGTGCCGCACCTGCCGCGCCGCAAGAAGAAGCGTCACGGTTTCCTGTAATTCGTGAAGGTCTCCACTCGCCCGAGTGTCGCCGCACTCGGGCATCTCCAGATTCCAGGAGGGCTCTCCCATGTCAGCAGATGACCCCGTGTCAGCGTTGATGTCAGGCAATGCCCCGGCCAGTGACCCCTGGCTTGCGCGTTGGGCCGAAGGCTGGATCGGGTTTCATCTGCCGGCGCCCCATCCGGCGCTGGAGCGCTGGTGGCCGCGTCTCGACGTCGCGCCCCAGGCCAAGGTGCTGGTGCCGCTGTGTGGCAAGAGTCTGGACATGCGCTGGCTGGCGGCTCAGGGGCATCCGGTGCTGGGGATCGAGCTTGCGCGTCAGGCCTGTGAGGCCTTCGTGGCCGAGGGAGTCGGGGATGTCTCGCGCTATCGACTGGATCACTTCGAATGCTTCCGTCAGGGGCCGGTCGAGCTGTGGTGCGGAGACTTCTTCCACTTCCACATCGATCATGTCGATCATCTCGATGCCTTCTATGACCGTGCGGCGCTGATTGCACTGCCCGGGGCGACTCGTCAGCGTTATGCCTTCCATCTGGCTCAGCTGTTGCCGCCCGGCGCTCGCGGCCTGTTGATCAGTCTCGAGCGTGACACGGAGCGTGAACAAGGGCCGCCGTTTCATGTCTCGGAGGCGGAGATCCGGCGGCTGTTGGGCGCCAATTTCACGCTGGAGGTGCTGGAGCGCCGTGCGCCGGATGATCGTGGGCTGCGCGAGACGGTCTGGGCGCTGGTGCGCAAGGGGCCCAGAGAGTGATTGACTGATCCACCTCGCCGCGATACCTGGCGGGTCTGCCTCATCTCGTGAAACGCCACCGCCGCCCATTGGGCGGCGGTGGCGTTTTCGTTGGACGAGCAGGTGGTGCGGGGCTGCTGGACGCGTCTCCCGAGTGGACTTACTGGTCCAGCTGGCGGATCAGGGTGGTGTCCTGGAAGGCGCGTGTCAGGGCATCCCCGATCACCAGAGAGACCAGTTCGGTATTCTTCTCCTGGCTGGGCTTGAGGGCGTAGCCCTGATCACGCGTGGCGGTATAGCTGCCGGTGTAGCGCTGCTTGCCGGAGACCGCGACCGCCTGGATCACTCCGTTGAGTGCCGCGGTGTCGGTGAGCAGACCGCCGCGCTTCACGCCATAGGCCAGCTCGGTCAGCGAGAGGGTCAGTTCGGTGGCACCGGCATTGGCCTGCTCGGCGGTCACCGGCACGAAGCCCATGCGGCGCAGGGCGCTGATGGCCTGTGCCTCCAGCTTGGGCGTCAGATCGCCGGTCGGGACCACCAGATAGCTGGAGGCGTTGGTGGCACCATCACGGGTGCCGATGCGCTCAGAGGGTCGCTCGTCGCGCACTTCCACCACCACCTGCTGGCCATGGCCGACCACCCCCATCTCGCCAACCTGCGGGTTGACGTACAGGCGTTGCGGGCTGGTGCCGCAGGCGCTGAGTAGCGAGGTCGTGGCCATCAAGGCCACGCTCATGCAGGTAATACGCAGGTGTCGCATCATCGTTCGGGCTCCCGGGCCGGTGGCCGGTCAACAGTGGAAGGATCACGAGAGCCAGCTGAATGGCAGGCTCCCGGATTGATGGGCGCGAGTATAGGGTCAGATCGCGCCGGGTGAGTAGTGGAAATTCTGGCTCATGGCTGTTCCCGTTCGGCGACGCTCACTGGCCGGGCGGCACCCGGCGCGTCAATGCCAGCAGCCCCAGCAAGGGGCCGGGCAGAATGCTCAGCAGCAACAGGCTGCCCTGTGCGGCGATCAGCGGGGTCAGCAGGGCGATCGAGACCAGTGACAGGCTGAAACCGATGGCATTCATCAAGGCCAGCGCACTGGCCTGCAGCTCGACGGGTGTGCCGCCGGCCGCCAGCGCGGAGAATTGCGGGGAATCGATCACGGCCATCAGGCTCCAGAGCGCCAGCAGACCCAGCAGCAGGCCATAGCCGGCCTCGAGTTGCATGGCACTGACGAACAGCAGGGTGAGAATCACCGAGCCCGCCAATCCCAGGCGCGCGACCCACAGACTCCCGCGGGTGCGCGACAGCCAGCCTCCGACCACGCAACCGGGCCCGCCCACCGCGATCACCATGAAGCTGTGCAGCGCCAGTTGCGTGGCCGAGAGCGAGAGGCCGTTGAGTCTGGCCATGGTCGTCAGCAATAGCGGCACCAATGCCCACAGCGTATAGAGCTCCCACATGTGGCCGAAGTAGCCCAGCGCGCCGCGCACGAAACCGGGATGACGCCAGGCGGCCAGCCCTCGTGTCGCGCGGGCAAGCAAGGATGTCTGCGTCGAGGCAGGCGCTGGTGCGGGCGGGACGACAGCGGGCAGCAAGGCCACCAGTCCGGCCCCGGCCACGGCCAGCAGCGAGGCCATGCCGATCGCCGCCCCCCAGGGAAGCGAGAAGCTGCCACTGAGTTGCAGGGCAGCCAGGCCATGTGGCAGCGAGGTGCCCAGCACCAGCATGCCGACCAGCCAGGCCAGTGCAGCTCCGGCGCGGTCCGGGGCCGTCTGTACCATCAGCTTGAGCCCGATGGGATAGATGCCGGCCAGCGCCAGGCCGGTCAGCACGCGCAGCGCCGAGGCACTCAACAGCCCCGGCGCGAGGATGAGCGCCAGGTTGGTCAGCGCCCCCAGCAGGCACGAAGCCATGAACAGGTGGCGTGCCGCGAAGCGGTCTGCCAGTCCCGCCAGCCCCAGGGTCAGGGTGCCGACGATGAAGCCGCCCTGTACCGAGGAGGTCAGTTGCCCCAGAGCGCCAGCGCTCTCGCCGGCAAAGTTCCAGCTCGCCAGCATTGGCGTCAGCACGGCATTGGGCGTGAACCACAGGCTGGTGCCGAACAGCTGAGCCAGCGCGATGAGGGCGACGGGGTAACGGCTGGCCAGTTGCCGCCAACGGGCATCGGCCGAGGAAAGAGACTTTGAGGAGGACAAGAGAGCACCTGGTTGAGCGCGAGCGACATGAAAACGGGCGACACCGTGGAGTGTCGCCCGTATCGCAGGTCCTGACCAGTCAGGCAGATGACGCATCGCTCAGAGCGTCAGACGCAGCGCGAGTGGCCTCGCTCAAAGCCCCATGGTCGAGGAGGTGGAGCGGCGCGGGTCGGCACCGCCATAGAAGGTGCCGTCCTGGATCATCACGGACTGGATGGCCCCCATGGCGTCCTTGGTGACGACCTTGTGGCCCATCGCCTCGAGCAGGCGGATGGTGTCCTGACTGATGCCCGCCTCGATGCGGATCTCATCCGGCAGCCACTGGTGGTGGATGCGCGGAGCGCTGACCGCCGACTGGATGTTCATGCCGTGGTCGATCACGTTCATCAGCACCTGAAGCGTGGTGGTGATGATGCGCGAGCCGCCGGGGCTGCCGGTGACGAGGAAGTTCTTGCCATCCTTCATCACGATGGTCGGGCTCATGGAGGACAGCATGCGCTTGCCCGGCTCGATCTTGTTGGCGACGCCACCGATCAGGCCATAGGCATTGGGCACGCCCGGCTTGGCGGAGAAGTCATCCATCTCGTTGTTGAGCAGGAAACCTGCGCCATCCACCACGATGCCGGAGCCATAGCTGAAGTTGATGGTGTAGGTATTGGAGACGGCCAGGCCATTGCCATCGGCGATCGAGAAGTGGGTGGTCTGGTTGGATTCATAGGGCTGCGGCTTGCCGGGCTTGATCTCGCTGGACGGCGTGGCCTGGTTCATGTCGAACTGGCCGCGCAGCTCCTTGGCGTAGTCCTTGGAGGTGATGCCGGCCAGCGGCACATCGACGAAGTCGGTGTCGCCCAGATACTCGGAGCGATCGGCGTAGGCACGGCGCATCGCCTCGGCCATCACGTGGATGGTGGCGGCGGAATTGAAGCCCATCGCCTGGATGTCGTCACCCTCGAGCATGTTGAGAATCTGGACGATGTGCGCCCCGCCGGAGGAGGGCGGGCTCATCGAGAAGATGTCGTAGCCACGATAGGTGCCATGGACCGGCTCACGGATTTCCGGCTCGTAGGCCTTCAGGTCATCCATCGTCATGATGCCGTCATGGCGATCCATCTCGGCGACGATCAGCCTGGCCGTCTCACCTTCATAGAACTCCCGTGCCCCATTGGCGGCGATACGCTTGAGCGTCGCGGCCAGCTCCGGCTGCTTGAACAGCTCACCCGCCTCGTAATTGCTGCCGTCTGCCTTGTAGAACACCTTGGCGGTGCTGTCCCACTTGGCGAGGCGGTCCTTGGCATCGCTCAGCCCCTTGGCGAAGCGGGTCGGGATGACGAAACCGTCTTCCGCCAGCTTGATGGCCGGAGCCAGTGCCTGCTCGAGCGTCAGGGTGCCGTAGTCCTCCAGTGCCTTGGCAAGACCGGCCACGGTGCCGGGCACGCCCGCAGCGCGATGCGTGAAGCGAGACCACTCGGCCACGGCTTCGCCATTCTCGTCCTGGAACATCGTCTCGCTGGCCGCAGCCGGAGCTTTCTCACGGTAATCGATGGCGACCACCTTGCCGGTCTTCTCATCGGACACCAGCATGAAACCGCCGCCCCCGATGTTGCCGGAGCGGGGTTGGGTCACGGCCAGCGCGAAGCCGGCCACCACGGCGGCATCGACGGCATTGCCGCCTTCCGCCAGGACATCACGTGCGACCTGTGAGGCCAGGTAATGGCTGGTGGCGACCATGCCATGCTTGCCTTCCACCGGATGGAAACGCTCGCCTTCCAGAATCGCGCTGCTGTCCGCGAAGGCGGCCGGCATCGCGGTGGGCAGTAGACCTGCCAGAGGCAGTAGTGCCGCCGCGGCGAAGGTCTTCAGACGCTTGCGTGCTGCACAAGGGGTGTCGAACATGAGTGGTAGTCCCTTTATCGTTATTGGAGTCGCTGCATGGCGTCGGTGACGCGCGCGCCACGTGCTGTCGTGAGTCGCATCGGGAGTGGCTACCCAGACGAACCGTTTTACTATCAGATGCTAATGCACCAATTTCAACCTCGATGATGACGGCGTCCGTCGCGCAGAGGGGAACGCAAGCGCTGGTGCCGGAACGGCATGACGCTTCACACAGTGCCTGTCTTTTGTGAGAGGGTGACGTAAAATGCCCCTTCCACTTGCTGATGGCGCCTGATGACATGTCTGATCTACTGCCGAATGATTTCAAGATTGCCCCGTCGATCCTGTCTGCCGACTTCGCCCGCCTGGGGCAGGAAGTCGAGGATGTGCTGGCGTCCGGTGCGGATATCGTGCACTTCGACGTGATGGACAATCATTACGTGCCCAACCTCACCATCGGTCCGATGGTGTGCAAGGCGCTGCGTGACTATGGCATCACGGCAGAGATCGATGCGCACCTGATGGTCACCCCGGTGGATCGCATGATCGGCGACTTCGCCGAGGCAGGCGCCAGCTTCATCACCTTCCATCCGGAAGCCTCCGATCACGTCGATCGCTCGCTGCAACTGATCCGTGACGCGGGCTGCAAGTCCGGCCTGGTCTTCAATCCGGCCACGCCGCTGTCCTATCTCGATTACGTGATGGACAAGGTCGACATGATCCTTCTGATGAGCGTCAATCCGGGCTTCGGCGGGCAGTCCTTCATCCCCGGAACGCTGGACAAGCTGCGTGAAGCGCGCCGGCGCATCGATGCCTCCGGCTACAACATCCGTCTCGAGATCGATGGTGGCGTGAAGGTCGACAACATCGCCGAGATCGCGCGTGCCGGTGCTGACACCTTCGTCGCGGGTTCCGCCATCTTCAATGCGCGCAGCGACAGCGATGCCAACCGCTATGACAGCGTGCTGGCGAAACTGCGTGCCGAGCTTGCCAGCGTGCGTGGCTGATCCGGCCATGCCGGAAGCGACTGTGCCGGGAGAACCGCGTGTCGCGGACGCGGCGGCGCAGACGGGCGAGACGTCATCCGAGTGGTGGCTGTATGTCCTCGAGACGGCCCAGGGGCGCCTCTATACCGGCATCAGTACCGATGTGACGCGTCGCCTGAGCGAGCATGCCGGCGGCAAGCGGGGCGCGCGTGCCCTGCGTGGCAAGGGGCCCTTGACGTTGTGTTATCAACAGGCGGTCGGGGATCGCTCGCGGGCACTCAAGCTCGAGTACCGCGTCAAGCAGCTGAGTGTCTCCGCCAAGCGGCGCCTGATTGCCGGCGAACTGACGCTGGAGAGCCTGCTCGGGTAAGTGCCTGAACGCACAAGTGCCTGAACGAAAAACGCCCCCGACGGAGACCGTCGGGGGCGTTTTTCGTTCTGAGCGGGTGATCAGTGCAGCTTCATCTTCGGACGCAGGTAGCGATTCAGGCCATCCACGATGACGGTCATGCCGGTCTTGATCACGCCGTGGATCGCCATCTGGTGCATGCGATACAGCGAGGCGTAGAAGAACTTGGCCAGGCGGCCTTCGATGAACAACGAGCGCGCGGAGGCGCCGCGCATCAGCGAGCCGACGGCATCGAAGTGCGCCAGCGAGATCAGCGAGCCATGGTCCTTGAACACGAATTCCTTCAGCGGCTTGTTGTCCATTGCCGCACGCAGATTCTTGACCATCAGACTGGCCTGCTGGTGAGCGGCCTGGGCGCGTGGCGGCACGCGCTTGTCATCCGGCTGCGGGCAGCTGGCGCAATCGCCGAGCGCGAAGATGGCGTCATCGTCGATGCTCTGCATGGTCTGGTGGACCTTGACCTGGTGGTTGCGCTCGGTGGACAGGCCCAGCTCCGACAGGAAGGACGGCGCCCGGATACCGGCGGCCCATACGCTCAGATCCGCCTCGATCAGGGTGCCATCGGCCGTGGTGATGCCGCGTTCGTCGGCACAGGTCACGCGGGTGTCAGTGTGGATGTCCACACCGAGCCGGGTCAGCTCCTTGGCGACCGGCTTGCCGATGCGCTCCGGCAGGGCCGGCAGGATGCGGGGAGCGGCCTCGATCAGATGCACCTTGACCTGACGATCCTCCAGCGAGGAGAAGCCATAGCTGTGCAGCATCTTTGAGGCATCGAACAGCTCGGCGGACAGTTCGACCCCGGTCGCGCCGGCGCCGATGATGGCGACGTTGAGCTGCTGGCGCTCACACTTGTCGCCATTGGCGCTGAAGCGCAGGAAGGTGTCGAGCATGTCGCGACGGAACTTCTCGGCCTGCTGCGGGCTGTCCAGGAAGTGACAGTGCTCGGCGACGCCCTGGGTACCGAAGTCGTTGGACACGCTGCCCAGCGACAGCACCAGATAGTCATAGCTCAGGGTGCGCGAGGGCAGCAGTACGGTGCCGTTGGCATCGTGGATGGCCGCCAGTGTCAGCTGCTTCTCTTCGCGCTCCAGGCTTTCGAGAGTCCCGCGTTGGAACTTGTAGCCGTGGGCCTTGGAGTGGCCCTGGTAGGACACCTCATCAAGACCGGAATCCAGCACGCCGGTGGCCACTTCGTGCAGCAGAGGCTTCCAGATATGCGTGGAATTGCGATCGATGAGGATGATTTCGGCTTTCTTCTTGCGACCCAGCTTGTGGCCAAGCTTGGTGACAAGTTCCAGACCGCCGGCGCCACCGCCGACAACCACGATGCGGGGAATAGCCATGGAGAGCTCCTGAGAGTGACAAGATCGAAAAGGACAAGCAGAAACTGGCTGTCGCCGGAGCGTCGGGTTGCGCGTTTTTTCGTTGTCACTGGCGCCACACCCGGAGGGACGGTCGACTGAATGGCGCTATGGTAACGTGACCGCTGGCGTGCTAATAGTGGCAGGGTGAAGGAATGTAATTTTTTTACGGATTTTTCCAACAAAACAGATGAAACCATGCGTTGCGTGGATGAATGGCGGACGATTCTCGTCCCGTGACAGCCGGATTCAGCGAGTGATCTCAGGAGGCCAGGTGAGCGAAAAGACGGTAATGCAGACTTCCGACGAGGCGTCTGTCCAGACCGCGTCTCATTCCACTTCCACGCCCTGCGATACCGCGCGTGGCGGGGACGCTCTCGGGCCCCGACCCGAGCAGGTACAGAGCCTCGATCACGGGCTGGCGCATCCGGCATTGCGGGGCATCAAGATGGTGGCCTTCGATCTGGATGGCACCTTGATCGACTCGGTGCCGGATCTTGCCAACGCGATCGACAGGATGCTGGTCGATGAAGGCTTGTCGGCACTCGGGGAAGACCGCGTGCGCGACTTCGTCGGCAATGGCGCGCGGGTGCTGGTGGAGCGAGCGCTTGAGGCGCATGGTCTGGCGACGGATGATCTGACGCGGGTCGAGCGCGCGCATCAGTGCTTCCTGGCGCATTACGCCGCGGACCCCAGCTCGCGTACACGGCTATATCCTGGTGCGCGTGACTGTCTGGAGGGGTTGCATCAGGCCGGTGTGGTCGTGGTGCTGATCACCAACAAGCCGGAAACCTTCATCGAACCGCTGCTCTCGCATTTCTCGCTGGCGGAACACTTCGCGCTGGCGTTGGGCGGCGACAGTCTGCCGACGCGCAAGCCGGACCCCGCGCCGTTGCTGTTCGCGGCCGAGCGCCTGGGGGTCGCGCCGCGGGAGGCGTTGATGGTCGGGGATTCACGTCACGATATCGCGGCAGGTCGCGCCGCCGGTTTCCGGACGCTGGCGGTGCCCTACGGCTACAACCACGGTGAGCCGATCGCGCGCAGTCATCCGGATCACATCGTCGAGTCCCTGGCCGAGCTGGTCGTCGCAGGCTGAGCCTGCCAGACAGCGCTGCCGCCACCGGCACGCGATGATAGACTGACGCCAGACAAGCCGGTCGCGTACCGGCAACGCCCCCTCCGTGGAAGGAACTGCAGGTCATGATGACCCCACAACACTTCGCTGAACTGGCCGAGGCAGGCTACAACCGCATTCCCGTTACTCGTGACGTGCTGGCGGACCTCGACACACCGCTGTCCACCTATCTCAAGCTGGCTGACATGCCGTGGACCTTCCTGCTGGAGTCCGTGCAGGGCGGCGAGAAGTGGGGGCGCTATTCGATCATCGGCTTGCCGTGCCGTGAGCGCATCGAGGTGCGTGGTCAGGTCGTGGCGCATCTGGTCAATGGCGAGCAGACCGGCATGACCGAGGTGGAAGATCCGCTCGAGTGGATCGAGCAGTTCCAGACGCGCTTCCGGGTGCCGGTCATCGAGGGCGCACCGCGCTTCAATGGCGGGCTGGTCGGCTACTTCGGCTATGACACCGTGCGCTACATCGAACCGCGCCTGCGGGGCGTCGAGAAGCCGGACCCGCTGGGCGTGCCGGATATCCTGTTGATGGTGGCCGACGAGCTGGTGATCTTCGACAATCTCTCTGGCCGCCTGACGTTGCTGACCCATG
Source organism: Cobetia sp. PS-4MA (assembly GCF_057670765.1). Classification (NCBI taxonomy): domain Bacteria; kingdom Pseudomonadati; phylum Pseudomonadota; class Gammaproteobacteria; order Oceanospirillales; family Halomonadaceae; genus Cobetia; species Cobetia sp. PS-4MA. The sequence goes on from NZ_CM173107.1 coordinate 730,690, forward strand.
CCGACCCCGAGACACCCAATGCCTTCGAGGCAGCCTGTGAGCGTCTCGAGCGCCTCGAGATCCAGCTGCGCAGCGCCACGCTGAATACCGTCAGCCCCGGCACCGGCGGTGATCCGGTCCAGGAGACCGATTTCACTTCCGGCTTCACCGAGGAAGGCTTCAAGGGCGCGGTCGAGAAGATCAAGGAATACGTGCTGGCCGGTGATGTCATGCAGTGCGTGCCGTCCCAGCGCATGTCGATTCCCTACCGTGCCGCGCCGTTGGATCTCTATCGTGCGCTGCGCAGTCTGAATCCCTCGCCGTACATGTTCTTCTTCAATCTGGATGACCATCACGTCATCGGTTCGTCGCCCGAGATTCTCTCGCGTCTCGAGGATGGCGAAGTCGCGGTGCGTCCCATTGCCGGGACGCGCGTACGCGGTGCCAACGAAGAGGAGGATCTGGCGCTCGAGAAGGATCTGCTCTCGGACCCCAAGGAAATCGCCGAGCATCTGATGCTGATCGACCTGGGCCGCAACGATGCCGGGCGCATCAGTCAGACCGGTAGCGTCAAGGTGACGGACCAGATGGTGGTGGAACGCTACTCCCACGTCATGCACATCGTCTCCAACGTCACCGGCAAGCTGAAGGAAGGGCTGGGGCCGATGGACGTGCTGCGTGCCACCTTCCCGGCGGGCACGCTGTCCGGCGCGCCGAAGATTCGCGCCATGGAGATCATCGACGAGCTGGAGCCGGTCAAGCGTGGCATCTACTCGGGTGCGGTGGGCTATCTCTCCTGGCACGGCAACATGGATACCGCGATCGCGATCCGTACCGCCGTGCTCAAGGATCAGGTGCTTCACGTCCAGGCCGGTGCCGGGGTAGTCGCGGATTCCGTCCCGCAGTCCGAGTGGGACGAGACCCTCAACAAGGGGCGCGCACTGTTCCGTGCCGTGGCGATGGCGGAGCGTGGCCTGGACAACCTGGACTGATTGCCGCGCCATGCACGCCAGGGAGTGGCCCGGCGGCCTTGCGGGGCCGCTCCCTGCAATGTCGCATGTGATTGACACTCCCAACGGCTCAACGCACTATTGACCCATGACGCTACGTAACCCGCACGACCTCAACCAGCAGTGGTGGCGCTCCTGACAACGGGGCGGCTTTCGCATGTCTGAAGTTCGAGGACGTACGACCAGAAGAATGCCGCCGACCAGGGCGGCATTTTTGTTGCTGGACGGCGGGAACGACACCAAAGGAGGGCGGGCAGGCCGGTGAATCACGGCACGGATCCGCTCCCGAGAATGGACACTGACCATGCAGGCATTCACTTCGCAGGACGCCAGCGCGCCACGCGTGCTGATGATCGACAACTTTGACAGCTTCACCTACAACATCGTCCAGTATCTGAGCGAGCTTGGGGCCGAAGTGCTGACCGTGCGCAATGACGCCATCACGCTCGAGCAGATCGAGGCGCTCGGTGCCACGCATCTGGTGCTGGGGCCGGGGCCGTGCACGCCCAATGAGGCCGGGATTACCCTGGACGTCATCCGTCACTTTGCCGGCAAGCTGCCGATCCTGGGGGTCTGTCTCGGCCATCAGGCCATCGGTCAGGTCTACGGTGGCAAGGTGGTGCGTGCCCCTCAGGTGATGCATGGCAAGACCTCCGCCGTCCATCACGACAACAGTGGCGTCTTCGCCGCGTTGGCCGAGCCGCTGGAAGTCACGCGTTATCACTCGCTGGTCGTCGAGCGCGACAGCCTGCCTGAGTGTCTTGTCGTCACCAGCTGGACGGGAGACGACGATGTCACCCCGCAGCTGATCATGGGACTGCGTCACCGCGAGCTGGATGTCGAGGGTGTGCAGTTCCACCCCGAGTCGATCCTCACATTGCAGGGTCATGAGCTTCTGGCTAACTTCCTGCGTCGCGGCGAGGTCGAGAAAGCCGCTTGAGCGGATGCAGATCGCAAGAGTCATATTTCATTTTCATGCGTCAGCCGCCGAGGCTGGCGTCTGCGGAGACACAACATGCAGATGCGTGAGGCGATTGGCGCCGTGATGCGCCGCCAGCACCTGAGCTACGACGACACTCATGCGGTCATGACGGCCATCATGACCGGCGAGGCAACCCAGGCGCAGATAGGGGCACTGTTGATGGCCCTGTCGATGAAAGGCGAGACGGTCGATGAGCTGGCCGCTGCCGCGCAGGTGATGCGTGAATTGATGACGCGAGTCACGGTGCGCGCCACCGATGCGGTGGACATCGTGGGTACCGGCGGAGATGGGGCCAATCTGTTCAATGTCTCCACTGCGGCCAGCTTCGTGGTGGCCGCCGCCGGTGGGCATGTGGCCAAGCATGGCAACCGCAGTGTCTCCTCGTCGTCCGGCAGTGCGGATCTGCTCGAATCGGCCGGCATCCATCTGGCGCTGAATGCCGAACAGGTCGCGCGCTGCATCGATGATATCGGGGTCGGCTTCATGTTCGCGCCCAATCATCATGCTGCCATGAAGCACGTGATCGGACCGCGTCGCGAGATGGGGGTGCGCACCATGTTCAACATCCTGGGTCCGCTGACCAATCCGGCTGGCGCTACCCGTCAGGTGCTCGGCGTGTATGACCCCGCGCTGGTGCCGCTGATGGCCGAGGTGCTCAAGCGTCTCGGGGCCGAGCATGTGCTGGTGGTGCACAGCGATGACGGTCTGGACGAGATCTCGCTGGCGGCGCCGACCCTGGTCAATGAGCTCAAGGATGGCGAGATCCGCGAATACCGCATCGCGCCGGAAGACTTTGGTATCGCGCGCCAGTCGCTGGATTCGCTGGCAGTCGCGACGTCTGCCGACAGCTTGAAGCTGGTGCAGCAGGCGCTGCGCGGAGACGAGGGGCCGGCCAGCGATATCGTGGCGCTCAATGCCGGTGCGGCCCTGTACGTGGCCGGTATCGCGGACAGTCTCAAGGAAGGCGTCAATATTGCCGAGGACGTGCAGGCCAGCAAGCTGCCCTTCGAGAAGATGAAGGAGCTTGCCGATTTCACCCGTGTCTACGCCCAGGTCAATGATGAAGGAGCGACCCGCTGATGAGTACCGAGCAACAGACGACTGACAAGGCGCTGCCGACCATCCTGGCCAGAATTCTGGCGCGCAAGGAAGAGGAGATCGCCGAGCGCAGTGCGGCGGTGGGCGAGGCGGATCTTCAGACGCTGATCGAGAAGCAGAGCGCGCCGCGTGGTTTCATCAAGGCGCTGACATCTCGTATCGATCGCGGTGAGCCGGCCATCATCGCCGAGGTGAAGAAGGCCTCTCCCTCCAAGGGCGTGATCCGTGAAGACTTCGCGCCGGCCGAGATCGCCGTGGCATATGAGCAGGCCGGCGCTGCCTGCCTGTCGGTGCTGACCGATGCCGACTTCTTCCAGGGGCATGAGGACTTCATGATCGAGGCGCGCGACGCCGTCTCGATCCCGGTGATCCGCAAGGACTTCATCATTCATCCCTATCAGGTGCTCGAGGCGCGTGCCATCGGTGCCGACTGCATTCTGCTGATCGTCGCGGCACTGGACGATGCACGCCTGAGTGCTCTGCATGATCAGGCGCGAGAGCTGGGCATGGATGTGCTGGTCGAGGTGCATGATGGCGAGGAGCTCAAGCGTGCGCTGGCGCTGGGGATCGAGCTGGTCGGAATCAACAACCGTGATCTGCGTAGCTTCGAGACCTCACTGGAGACGACGCTGGACCTGTTGACCGACATGCCATCGGGAGTGCGCGTCGTGACCGAATCAGGTATCCATACCCGTGAGGATGTGGCGAAGATGCGTGACCGTGGTGTCCACGGCTTCCTGGTGGGCGAGGCCTTCATGCGCTTCGAAGACCCGGGTGAAGGCTTGCGTGGGCTGTTCTTTCCACAGTAGATAGTCTGTTCTTTGTTGATATTGTTATCTTTAAGATAACAAAAGCCCGTCTCGGAATGCCGAGGCGGGCTTTTTCATGTCGTCAGGTCAAGCTTGGTGAGCTCAGTTCGACGGGCTCAGCTCGAAGGGCTCGGTCTGGCAGGCTCAGTACGACAAGTGCAGCCGCTCGGCAGTCTCAGTGTCCGCTGTCGATGGCCGCATGTGACCCGAGCAGGGCATCGGCGATTTCCTCGACCCCGGCGCCATGACCGTGGCGGGTCAGCCAGGCGGGCTCCCAGCCCAGCGCTGCACGATGCTTGAGGATATTGGCGACGCCCACGGTATGCCGGAAGGTAGCGAACATCGGCGCGTCATTGGGGGCATCGCCGACGTACATCACCTCCTGTTCCAGTTGCATGCGGTCCAGTCCGAAGGTCTCGGTCAGGACACGCACGGCCATGCGTGCCTTGTCGAAGTCACCCTGCCAGGCATTGATATGGATGGAGCTGGCACGCGCCTGAATGCCGGCGGCCGTGAAGCCGGCGATGATGGCGTGGATCTGTGCCTGCGACAGCGGGCTGACGGCCTGACAGTGGTCCACCGCGACATCCGCGTAGCGGAAGGGCTGGTCCTGGGCCAGTGCGGCCTGGGGGTGGTTGAGCAGCAGCTGGCGCGCCACCGTCATCACATGGCGTTGACGCGCGCGCAGACGTGCTTCGTCCTCCCACCAGGTCGTGAGTATCCGCTGCCCCTGGCGCTGAAAGGCGAAGGCGCCGTTCTCCCCGATCACGGCGGCCACTGGCCAGGCCCTGGCGATATGATCGCACCAGCCGGCACAGCCGCCCGTGACCGGAATGACCTTGATGCCGGCTGCTTCCAGACGCTCGAGTGCCGCCAATGTCGAGGCATCGAGTCGCCCTTCCCGGGTGAGGGTGTCATCGATGTCGGTCAGCAGGTAGCGAATGCCGGACAGGGTGGTGGCTGGGCAGTGAGCGAAGGCTTGCATGGTGATTCCGATCATCCTCGTGAGCGGTGGGCCACAGGGGCGGGAGCTGAATGATTCATTGGCGGTACATCACCTGCAGTGAGTGAGCCTCCGCCTCGGTCAACGCCATCTGGTGCTCGCTGGCGTGTGGGGGGCTGTCGGTGATCAGCAGATCGATATCGGTGAGCGGGCCTATCCGGCACATGGCGGCCCGCCCCCACTTGCTGGCATCGGTGACCAGGATGCGGCGTCTGGCATGCCTGAGCAGGGCGCGGCTGACGGCGGCCTCTTCAGGGTCGAAATCCAGCAGCCCCTCGGCATCCAGCCCGCCACATCCCAGCACGGCGATGTCCACCTGATGTCGGGTGAAGAAGGCCACGGTGGCGCTGCCGACCACATCGAGATCCCGAGAGCGAAGCTGGCCCTCGGCAAGCTGCACGCTGACATCCGGGTGGCTGGAAAGCGCTTGTGCCACCTGCAGGTTGTTGGTGATCACGCGCAGGCCGCGCCGGGCGATCAGTGCCTCGGCGACAGCCACCACGCTGGTGCCGATTCCCAGTGCCAGCGAGGCGCCATCGGGTATCTCGGCGACGACCTGGGCCGCCATGGCCTGCTTGGCCGGTCTCGCCAGCATGCTGCGCTGGGTGTGGCCCAGATTGTGTCCACCCAGCGGACGTTCGATGCCGCCATGACGTCGTCGCGCCAGTCCGAGATCACACAGCACGCCGAGATCGCGGCGTATGGTCTGCGGTGTGACCTCGAAGTCCACGGCCAGCGGCTCGACGCTCAACTGGCCGTCCCGCACCAGGCGCTCGAGAATGCGCAGCTGGCGCGGGCTCAATGTCTCCAGTGACTGGCTCATGGCGATCTCACGACAAGGTGCGTTCGGTACAGGGAGATTGCGCAAGGTCCTGCTCGGAGAAGATACCGGGGTCATCGCTGATGACGGCACTGACCCCCCAGGCCCAGCGAGGGGAGAAGGCCGCGGCATCGTTGGGCGTGTAGCAGAGCAGCTTGCGCTGGGTGGCCGTGACGCGACTTGCCGCGACACGTGTCAGTGCACGCCAGTCCGCATGTACGGTGACTGCCTGCACGTCCTCGGCCAATGCCTCCCAGTCGTCGGGAATGGCGTCGTAGAGCAGCCCGATCAGCACCTTGCCGTCACGTTCCCGGCTCATGCGCAGGGCTTGCGGGTCGAATGACGAGAGAATCAGCCGCCCGACGGGCAGCGCCTCGACCGCCAGGGGCACGACTTTCTCGACCAGTGCTCGAGTGTCGTGCCCCGGACTCAGCTTGAGCTCGAGATTGAGCCCCATGCCCAGCGAGGCGATCAATGCCAGGGCTTCCTCGAGTGTCGCCATGCGTTCCCCGGCAAAGCGGGCACTGAACCAGCTGCCTACATCCAGCGCCCGGGCCGCTGCCAGATCCAGGTTTCTCAGCCGCCCACGCCCATCGGAGCAACGATTGACGCTGGCATCGTGCCAGATGACAGGAGTGCCATCCTTGAGCAGCTGGACATCCAGCTCCACCCATTGGTGGCCGGCCTCATGGGCGGCGCGGATGGCGCTGAGCGTGTTTTCCGGCGCATAGGCGGACAACCCGCGGTGAGCGATGGCCATTGGCAATGCAAGCGATGTGCCGTGGGAGAAAGATGATGACATCGATGAACCTCGTTGGTGGATGGTGTCAGGCTCGACGCGTCAGGACGAGCACCCGGCGTGTCCTTGTTACCATCCGATGATGACGCTACGGGGGCAATCACTTTTGTGTGCATGTGCCTTTCGCGACAGGTTCCGCTCCAGGTTTCGCTGTGGCGGCTCGTGCGCAGGCCAGGTGCTCCATCACTCGTGAGTTGTCAGGCGCTTGCCATCCGCACCGAACAGATGCGCGCGTGCAGGCGGAATGGCCAGGCGCAGGCATTGCTCCTCGGCGACGGCATGCTCGCCGTCCAGTCTCACCACCAGCGGCTCCGCCTGGCCGTCCAGTCGGCAGTACGCCAGGGTGTCCGCGCCCAGTGGCTCGACCAGCTCGATGCGGGCCACAAGCTCCGCGGCACCCGGTGGCAGCGGGCTGTCCGGCTGCAGAACCTCGAGATGTTCCGGGCGGATGCCCAACGTCAGTGCGACGTCCATGGGAGTCGCCTCGAGGTCCCTGGCCGCCGGTCGCAATGCCAGGCGCGCGCCGCAGGGCAGCGAGAGGCCTGCCTCCGTGCGGGTGGCGCTCAGGAAGTTCATGGCTGGCGAGCCGATGAAGCCGGCGACGAACTGGCTGGCGGGTCGGTCATAGAGCGCCATCGGCGTGCCGAACTGTTCGACGTGGCCGCCATTCATCACCACCAGGCGGTCTGCCAGGGTCATGGCCTCGGTCTGGTCATGGGTGACATAGACGGAGGTGACCTTGAGGCGCTTCTGCAGGCGGCGGATCTCGAGGCGCATCTGCACGCGCAGCTTGGCATCGAGATTCGAGAGTGGCTCATCGAACAGGAATACCTGCGGCTTGCGCACGATGGCGCGCCCCATGGCGACACGCTGACGCTGACCGCCGGAGAGCTGCTTGGGACGACGATCGAGCAGTTCGGTCAGACCCAGCAGTTCGGCGGCCTCGCTGACGCGACGCTGGATCTCGTCCTTGGGCGTGCGACGGTTCCTGAGGCCGTAGGCCATGTTGTCGAACACGCTCATGTGCGGGTAGAGCGCATAGTTCTGGAACACCATCGCGATATCGCGCTCGGCGGGCTCCAGGTCATTGACGCGCTTGCCGTTGATCTCCAGATCGCCTTCGGAGATATCCTCGAGCCCCGCCAGGGTGCGCAGCAGGGTGGACTTGCCGCACCCGGAAGGGCCGACGATGACGATCAGCTCGCCCTCACCGAACTCCAGGTCGATGCCGTGCAGGGCCTGGTAGCCATTGGGGTACTGCTTCTTGAGCTGCTTGAGTGTCAGTGTTGCCATGAGATGAATATCCAAAGCGGTGCCGTGACAGGCGTGAGAGCGGCCCATCACGGCGGAACGGAATCAGGTGGCCGGGCGCAAGGCGTCAGGTAAAAGGGGCGCGAATCACGAGGTGCCGGGGCGAGAGGAGGTCACTTCTCGCTGTCCACCAGCCCCTTGATGAAGTAGCGCTGCATGAACAGGATCACCAGCACCGGCGGCCCCATGGCCAGCAGCGTGGTGGCGGTGACGTCCTGCCACGGCACCAGGCCGTCGCCGGTGGTCAGCATGCGCTTGAGGCTGACGACGATGGTCAGGTAGTCGGCATCCGTGGTGATCAGCAGCGGCCACAGGTACTGATTCCAGCCGTAGATGAACATGATCACGAACAGTGCCGCGATGTTGGTCTTCGACAGCGGCAGCAGGATGTCCTTGAGGAAGCGCCACGGCCCGGCGCCATCGATGCGTGCCGCCTCGACCAGTTCCGCCGGGATGGTCAGATAGAACTGGCGCAGCAGGAAGGTCGCGGTGGCGCTGGCGATCAGCGGCAGGATCAGGCCTGCATAGCTGTCCAGCATGTTGAGGTCGGCCACCACCTTGAAGGTCGGCAGAATGCGCACCTCCACCGGCAACATCAGGGTGATGAAGATCAGCCAGAAGCACAGCTTGCGGAAGCGGAACTCGAAGAACACGATCGCATAGGCCGCCAGTACCGAGATGATGATCTTACCGATGGCGATGCCCAGTGCCATCAGCATCGAATTGAACAGCAAGGTCATCACGTCGGCGCCGAGACTGCTGACGGGGTCTTCCAGCAGGTGGCGGTAGTTGTCGAATCCTGCCTCGCCTATCCAGACGGGGGCGACGTTGGAGTAGAGGTCGCCCATCTCGTGGGTGCTGGCGCTGAAGGCGATCCACACCGGCAGGAAGAACAGCGCGCAGCCGACGATCAAGAGCGCATGGCTTGCGATATCAAGCCCGGGACGGTTGTAGCGCATCAGTACTGCACCTTCTTCTCGACATACTTGAACTGGATCAGCGTCAGCACACCGACGATGACCATCAACAACACCGACTGGGCGGCACTCGACCCCAGATCCTGACCGACGAAACCGTCTTCATACACCTTGTAGACCAGGGTGCGCGTCGAGCCGCCCGGACCACCCGAGGTGGTGGCATCGATGGTGCCGAAGGTCTCGAAGAAGGCGTAGACCACGTTCATCACCAGCAGAAAGAAACTGGTCGGGGAGAGCAGCGGGAAGGTGATGGTCCAGAAACGTCGCCAGGGGCCGGCGCGATCCATGGCGGCCGCTTCCAGCAGGCTCTTGGGGATCGCCTGGAGACCTGCGAGGAAGAACACGAAGTTGTAGCTCATCTGTTTCCAGATCGAGGCCAGTACCACCAGCAGCATGGCCTGGTTGCCGTTGAGGTTGTGATTCCAGTCGATGCCGATGGCGGACAGCAGTTCCGGCAGGATGCCGAGCGTCGGGTCGAACAGGAACAGCCACAGGACGCCGGCCACGGCAGGCGCGACGGCATAGGGCCAGATGAGGAAGGTCTTGTAGGTGCTGGCGCCACGCAGCACGCGGTCTGCCAGCACGGCCAGCCCAAGGGCGAGTGCCATGGCGCCGAAGGCGACGGCAAACGAGAAGTAGACCGTCGTCCACAGGGTCTCCAGATATTCGGCTTCGCCGAGGACCGCGAGGAAGTTGGCAAGTCCGGCAAATTCACGTGAAAGCCCGAAGGCATCCTCGATATAGAAAGCCTGTTCGATGGCCTGGAGGGCCGGCCAGAAGAAAAACACGCCGACGATGATCAGCTGGGGGGCCAGCAGGATCCACGGCGTGAAGGGATGTCGATTGAAATGGGCCATGCAGCAGAGGTCTCGCAAGGAAGAGGGACTGATCACGTCAGTCGTGTGCGCATGGTCGGCGCGGATTCGGCCAACCATGCGCCATCAAGCCGGGAGAGAAGGGAAAGGGCACCGGTATCGGGTGCGCTTTCCGCTCTCTGGCATCCAGGCATGGTGGGCCGCCCAAGCGGCCCACCATGGTGTGGCGGTGTTCAGCCGTTGGCGCGCTCGAACTTCTCCAGCAGCTTGTTGCCGCGCTCGACAGCCTGATCGAGACCGTCCTGCACGCTTTCCTTGCCAGCGAAGATCTTCTCGAGCTCTTCGTTGATCACGTCACGTATCTGCACCATGTTGCCCAGACGCAGGCCCTTGGAGTTCTCGGTCGGGGTCACGGAGGTCATCTGGGTGATGGCGACGTCAGTGCCCGGATTCTCGGCGTAGAAGCCCTGCTCACGTGTCAGCTCTGCCGCGGCGGTGGTGATCGGCAGGTAGCCGGTGAACTGGTGCCAGTCGGCCTGGACTTCGGGCCTGGAGAGGTACTGGAAGAACTTGGCGACGCCCTGGTATTCCTCATCGCTGTGGCCGGACAGCACCCACAGTGACGCGCCGCCGATGATGGAGTTCTGCGGCGTCTCGATCGCGTCGCTGTCGTAGGGCAGCGGTGCCACGCCGAACTCGAAGCCCTTGGCGCTTTCCTTGACGCCGGCATAGCTGGCGGAGGAGCCCATCATCATCGCGCACTCACCGGAGTAGAACTTCGGCGCCGCGTCATCGAAGCGACCGCCGAACACGAAGCGCTTGTCGGCCTGCCAGTCGTCGAGGCGCTGGATGTGGTCGACCACGGCGGTCTTGTTGAATTCAAGGCGGGTATCGGTGCCGGCGAAGCCATTGGCCTTACTGGCGAAGGGCACGTCATTGCGTGCCGAGAAGTTCTCCAGCATCACCCAGGACGGCCAGGTGGTCGTCAGGCCACAGCTGCCCGCGCCGGAATCGACGACCTTCTTGAGGGCATCACCCAGCTCCTGCCAGGTGGCCGGCACGGATTCGACACCGGCCTTGGCCAGCATGTCCTTGTTGTAATAGGTGACCGGGGTGGAGGAGTTGAACGGCATTGACAGCATCTTGCCTTCGGTGTCGGTGTAGTAGCCGGTGACGGAAGACAGGTAGGCCTTCGGATCGAAACTCGCGCCTTCTGACGGTGCATAGTCCGCCATCAGCTGATGGACCGGCATGATGGCACCCTTGGCGCTCATCATGGTGGCGGTGCCGACCTCGAAGATCTGCACGATGTCCGGGCCCTTGCCGGCCCGGAAGGCGGCAATGGCGGACGTCATGGTCTCGGAGTAGTTGCCCTTGAAGACCGGCTTGACGACGAATTCATCCTGACTTGCATTGAAGTCGGCCGCGATCTCGTCGACCTTCTTGCCAAGTCCGCCCCCCATGGCGTGCCACCACTCGACTTCGGTGGCGGCCAAGGCACTGGCGGAAGCGGTCGCGAAACCGACTGCCAGCGCGAGGCTGGCAAGATGACGGGTGCCACGGGTGTTGAGCATTGCGTGATGGGTAGGGCGGCGCATGGTCGAGCTCCTGAGAGGGTCCCTGGTCAGCCTTGTGGGAGTCGCGCAGGCTGACTGCTGTCGATCGATGGCGAACGATCAAGCGAACATCTTTTTGTTCTTATGATGATCGTCCGAAAAGCGTAGACGACTCTAGAAGGCTTTCCTTACAACTTTATGACGGTTGGATGTTCATGTGCGGGTAACCACCGTCGGCCCTGCACGGGGCGCGGTGGATCAGGCGATCATCCGGCGAGTGTGCTAGTCTTGCGCGCTGAAAATGCCTGTGGCGGAGAATGCGATGAAAGTGGTGGAAGTGAGTGCCGGTGCCCGGCGCGATGCGTGTCTGGCGATGCTGTGTGCCGAAGTGCATGGCCGCGAGGGGGGGCTGGATGCGCTGGTGAGCTATGCCGGTGTCCGAGGTGTCTGGTTCGAGAACGAGACCGCTCGCCTGTTCGCGCTGGTGGACGATGCCGAGCGCATCCACTCCGCCGCCCTGTTGGTGCTCGACGAGAATGCGCGCGGGCTGAATCTTGCCCTGTGGGCGACGCCGCCGGTCCATCGTGGCCATGACCACGGCATCGCGCTGGTGTCACAGCTGGCGGATCATGGTCGTCTGCAGGTGCGTCTCACCGACGGCTCGCTGGTCAGCGTGCTGCGTCGCGCCGGGATCAACGACTGGCTGGAGGCCGAAGGCGATCGCCCGCGTGAGCTGGTCGGCATGAATCCGGCGGCGCGTGTCGGCACTCTCGCGGCGCTGGACGAGCCGCTGCGTCTGGATCGCGAGCGCATCAAGCGCACCTTCAAGGCGCGCCCGAAGGACTTCGAGACCTACAAGAACGCCTTCGTGCGTGATCTCGAGCACTTCGCGCGTCATATCTGAGATCGAGATGACGCGAAGCATGGCGCCTCCTGCCAATAAAAAGGCCCCGCTCACTGAGCGGGGCCTTTGTGGTTCTGCGATCAGCAATCAGGTCTTGCATCGATCACGCGGGCGTCGGCCGGTGATCAGGCGGCGTCCTGCTGTGGGTTGGAGGCTGTGCCGTCGCTTGCCATCGGCTTGCGCACGAAGGCATCGAAATCGAAGTGGTCGACGGTCAGCATGTCGAGTACCTCGGTTTCGAAGACGCGCATGAAGTCGCCATCCTCAGCGGACAGGATACCGGCCTCGACCGCCGCTTCGATGCGCGCTTCCGGTGACAGGGCGTCGGCCGGGATCTCGCCCTTGTGATAGGCCTTGGCCAGCGTCTTGTAGATCGGCTCCGCACGCGGGTAATCCTTGAGCAGCGCGTTGTAGCGGGCGAGGGCATTGTCCTTCTGGCCTTCGTCCTGAGCGTCCCAGGTGTTGTCGGTCAGCTTGGTACGCAGTGCACTGTCGGTGGAGACGGCACGTGCGATCTCGCGGGTCAGGCTGTCCCTGGGCATGGCGAACTGACGACCACGCGGCAGCGTGACGACGCGCAATGTCGTGGCCAGGGCACGGTTGGGCAGGTTGGCGAGCAGTTCGTCGAGTGCCTTCTCGGTGCGATGCAGCAACCATTGCATGCTGTAGTGGAACAGCGCTTCCTCGTGCTCACAGGCGTCCGATTCGTGCCACTGCTTGAGCGTCAGGGACGCCAGGTAGAGGTTGGAGAGCACGTCACCCAGACGAGCCGACAGCATCTCGCGTGCCTTGAGGCTGGAGCCGAGGCTGGCCATGGCCGCATCGGCGGACAGCGAGAAGGCGGCGCTGAAGCGATTGATGTGGTTGGCATAGGGCGTGGCAACGGCGTCGAAGCCGGTGGTCTTGCCGCCGATGCCGAAGCTCTGGCTGAAGGCGCGGGCCGCGTTGCCGAAGATGAGGCCTGCATGGCGGAAGAAGGCCTTGTCGAAGGCGTTCAGGTCATCGGCATCCTTGGCGGCCAGCTCTTCCAGCACGTACGGATGGCAGCGGATGGCCCCCTGACCGAAGATCATCAGGTTGCGGGTCATGATGTTGGCGCCTTCCACCGTGATCGAGACCGGGGTGCCGGCATATGCCACGCCGATGTAGTTGCGCGGGCCGAGCGTCACGCCGCGTCCGCCGTGGATATCCATGCCATCGGTCAGCAGCGTGCGGGCCATCTCGGTCAGCTGACTCTTGAGGATGGCGGAGGGCACGGCCGGCTTGTGGCCGTTGTCGATCATGTTGGCGGTATGCAGTACGGCGGCCTGGCTGATGTAGTTCATCGCGGCCATGCGAGCCAGCGGCTCCTGCACGCCTTCCATCTCGGCCACCGGCAGGTTGAACTGGCGGCGAATGCGCGCGAAACCGGCGCTCCAGCCCAGTGCGTAGCGAGAGATGCCCGCGGAGCCGGACGGCAGGGTGATGCAGCGGCCCACCGACAGACACTCGACCAGCATCTTCCAGCCCTGGCCGGCCATCTGCTCGCCACCGATCAGGTAGCTGAGCGGGATGAAGACGTCCTTGCCGAAGATCGGACCATTCATGAACGGCGCGCCGATCGGGTGATGGCGACGGCCGATGTCCATGCCGTCGGTATCACGCGGAATCAGGGCGCAGGTGATGCCGATGTCTTCCACGTCCCCCAGCAGGTGCTCGGGGTCGAACATGCGGAAGGCCAGGCCGACCACGGTGGCGACCGGCGCCAGGGTGATCCAGCGCTTCTCGAAGTTGAGGCGGATACCGACGACTTCCTCGCCGTCATGCATGCCGCGACACACGATACCGGTGTCCGGAATGGAGGTCGCGTCACTGCCGGCACGCGGGCCGGTCAGGCCGAAGCAGGGGATCTCGCGGCCATCCGCCAGGCGCGGCAGGTAATAATCCTTCTGTTCCTCGCTGCCGTACTTGAGCAGCAGCTCACCCGGGCCGAGGGAGTTGGGCACGCCGACGGTGACCATCAGCGTCTCGTTGACCGCCAGCTTCTGCAGTACCAGTGACTGCGCCTTGGCCGAGAAGCCGAGGCCGCCGTACTGCTTGGGAATGATCATGCCGAAGAACTTCTCGCGCTTGAGAAATTCCCACAGTTCCTCGGGAAGATCCGCACGCTCGCGGGCGATTTCCCAGCTGTTGGTCATGCCACAGGCGATGGAGCACTGCGTATCGATGAAGGCCTGCTCCTCGCTGGAGATGCCCTCATTGCGCTGTGCGGTCAGGGTGTCCCATTGCGGCTTGCCGGAGAACAATTCGGCGTCCCAGAACACGGTACCGGCTTCCAGGGCTACCTTCTCGGTCGCCGAGACCTTGGGCGACACCTTCTTGAACATCGCGAACAGCCGCGGGCTGAGCCACTTGGTGCGCAGCGCCGGCAGGCCGCAGACGGCGACCAGTGCCGCGCTGATCAACAGCAGAACACCAAGCACCGGGGCGTCGATGCCCAGGCCGATGAGGCCGGTGACCACCAGCACGCCGATGGCGGCCAGTGCACCGGATTCACGTGCCATGACGGTCAGTAGACCGGCAAGGGCGACGAGGATGAGGATGAGCTGCGTCATGGCAGGATCTCCAGGTTGCGTTGCAGGAGCTCTAGCGAATGGCCTTCCTCTTCAGCATAGCAGCCATGCGTTTAGAACAGTTGTTTGAATTATTGTCAGCCTATCCCAACTCGACTCACTCCGCCAGTCCACCCAAGGTCGAAGGTATGAAAGGTGAAGCGATGGAAGGGGCGTCGCGGGGAAAGCAATGGTGGCTGTGCAAGGCGTATGGGCAGCGAAAGGGGCCTTGGATACAGGGAGAGGCACTGGCCCCGGTCGGGACGTCATCGGAGCTGCTGATGCCATGAGACGGGATGAGGCGGTGCGGGCGGGATGAAGCGATGCGGGCGGGATGATGCGATGCGGGCGGGGAGAAACGGGGAGGTGGGCTGCCACGACGGAAGTGATGGTCTGGAATCGAGACATGCCAGACATAAAAAAGGCCCCGCAGTGCGGGGCCTCGAACGATCGATGGTGCTTCCATGCCTGCCGTCAGCATAACGGAGGCTTACGTTGATCGCGCGGGATCAGCCGTTGATCGGCGCGGAATCGATCTGGCGCTTGGCGGGCTGCTTGGCCGGTGTGCCCGGCTCGACCACGAAGTAGTCGGCGTCGGACGGTGGCAGCGGAGCACGGCCCCGAATCTTGTCGGCCATCTTCTCCGCCAGCATGATCGTCGGTGCGTTCAGGTTGCCGGTGGGGATGACCGGGAACAGCGAGGCGTCCACGACGCGCAGGTTGTCGAGACCATGCACGCGACCGGCGCCATCGACCACGGAGGTCTCGTCACTGCCCATGCGACAGCTGCCGCACGGGTGGTAGGCCGTCTCGGCATGATTGCGTACGTATTCGTCGAGCTGCTCGTCCGTCTGGACATCAGCGCCCGGCGCCAGTTCGCGGCCACGGTAATCGTCCAGTGCCGGCTGAGCGATGATCTCGCGAGTCAGGCGAATGGCGGCGCGGAACTCTTCCCAGTCACGCTCCTCGGCCATGTAGTTGAAGAAGATCGAGGGCGCGGCCTTGGGGTCCAGTGAGGTCAGTCGGACACGGCCCTTGCTCTGGGAGCGCATGGAACCGACATGTGCCTGGAAGCCGTGGCCCTGCACCGCACTCTTGCCGTTGTAGCTGATCGCGATCGGCAGGAAGTGATACTGCAGGTTCGGCCAGGCCTCGTTGGCATCGCTGCGAATGAAGCCGGCAGCCTCGAACTGGTTGCTGGCACCCACACCGGTCCCCTTGAGCATCCACTCCAGGCCGATGGGCGGCTGGTTGTACCACTTGAGGGACGGGTAGAGCGAGATCGGCTTGGTGCACTCGTACTGGATGTAGAGCTCGAGGTGATCCTGCAGGTTCTCCCCCACACCCGGCAGGTGGTGCACCATCTTCACGCCCAGCGGCTCGAGGTGCTCACGGTTGCCTACGCCGGAGCGCTGAAGGATCTGCGGCGAGGCGATGGCGCCGGCACACAGCAGCACTTCCTTGCGTGCACGTACGCGGTGGTCCTGCCCCTTGCGCTCATATTTCACGCCGACCGCTGTCTTGCCCTCGAACAGGATGACATCGGTGGTGGCACGCGTCTCGATGGTCACGTTGGCGCGCTTCTTGGCGGTATCCAGATAGCCGCGGGCGGTGGAGGCGCGACGGCCTTCCTTGGTCACGAAGCGATCCATCGGGCCGAAGCCTTCCTGCTGATAGCCGTTGACGTCTTCGGTGGCCGGATAGCCCGCCTCGATGCCTGCCGCGATGAAGGCGTGATAGAGCTCGTTGTTGCCTTCCTTGGGAGTCGTGACCGAGACCGGCCCATCGCCGCCGTGGTAGTCGTTCGGGCCGATATCGCGCGTCTCGCACTTGCGGAAGTAGGGCAGGCACTCACGATAGTTCCAGTCAGCCAGGATGGGATCCTTGGCCCAGTTGTCGTAATCCAGCGCATTGCCACGGATGTAGCACATGCCATTGATCAACGAGGAGCCTCCCAGCCCCTTGCCGCGGCCACATTCCATGCGGCGATTGTTCATGTGCGGCTCGGGGTCGGTCTTGAAGTCCCAGTTGTAGCGCTGGCCCTGCAGGGGATACGCCAGTGCGGCAGGCATCTGGGTACGGAAATCGAAGCGGTGGTCACGGCCGCCCGCTTCCAGCAGCAGGACACTGACGTCAGCGTCTTCACTGAGGCGAGTGGCCAGCACGTTGCCGGCGCTGCCGGCACCGATGATGACGTAGTCGTATTCACGCTCGAATTGGCTCATGAAATCTCCTTTCGTATCAGATGCCACATGCGGGCGCAGGACGCCCCGTCGACGACGAGGGGTGGCCACTGCCGGGCGGATGGATACGGTGATGTGTCTGTGAGGAGCCGTCGGGGCAGCGCATGGCAAGTGGTATGCCATCACTGTCAGCGACTCGTCGGGATTCGTGCACTGCCAGCGCCGAAGTCATGAGTGGCGTGGCGTGCTGGCCGGCACGACGAGGGGTCGTCATGCCGGCGGGTGGGGCATCTGGCGCTATCTTCAGTGCATCAACTCACTGCAGCGGATCAGTGGATCAAGTGTCCTGATCCCGCATCCTGCGCCAGACGATGCTGCTGTCGTCGATTCAGGCCTCATGGCCTCTGGTGGCTCAGAAGGCGGACTCGAACGGCCCCATCTCGATCAGCACGGACTTGGTCTGAGTGTAGTGGGACAGCGTCTCGACACCATTCTCGCGACCGATGCCTGACTGCTTGTAGCCGCCGACCGGCATCTCGGACGGGGACTCGCCCCAGGTGTTGACCCAGCAGATACCGGCTTCGAGCTGGTGGATCACGCGGTGCGCGCGGTTCAGGCTCTCGGTGAACAGGCCAGCCGCCAGGCCATAGGTGGTGTCGTTGGCGCGGCGGATGACTTCCTCTTCGCTGTCGAAGGACAGGATGGACATCACCGGACCGAAGATCTCTTCCTGCACGATGCGCATGTCATCGCTGCAGTCGGTGTAGACGGTCGGCGCGACCCAGGCGCCCTTGGCGAAGTCGCCTTCGCTCATGCGCTCGCCGCCAACCAGCAGACGTGCGCCGTCCTGCTTGGCGATCTCCAGGTAGGAGACGACCTTTTCCAGGTGCTCGAAGCTGACCAGCGGACCGAAGGTGGTGGCGTGATCCTGCGGGTCACCGGCCTTGATACGTGCGACGCGCTCGACGATCTTGGCCTCGAAGGCGTCCTTGACGCTGGCTTCGACGAAGACGCGGGTGCCGTTGGTGCACACCTGACCGGAGCTGTAGAAGTTGGCCATCATGGCGCCGTCGGCAGCACGGTCGAGGTCGGAATCCGCAAACACCAGCAGCGGGGACTTGCCGCCCAGCTCCATGGTGACTTCCTTGAGGCTGGAAGAGGCGGACGCGGACATGACCTTCTTGCCGGTGCCGGCTTCGCCGGTGAAGGAGATCTTGGCGATATCCGGGTGCTCTGTGAGCATCACGCCGACGCGGGCATCGCCCTGCACGACGTTGAACACGCCGTCCGGCAGGCCGGCTTCGGTGAAGATCTCGGCAAGCTTCAGTGCGCTCAGCGGCGTGACTTCGCTGGGCTTGAAGACCATGGCGTTGCCGGCGGCGAGTGCCGGGGCAGACTTCCAGCAGGCGATCTGGATCGGGTAGTTCCAGGCACCGATGGCACCGATGACACCCAGCGGTTCCTTGCGGGTGTAGACGAAGGCTTCCTGGCGCAGCGGCACCTGGGTGCCTTCGATGGCCGGCGCGAGGCCTGCATAGTATTCCAGTGCATCGGCACCGGTGACGATGTCGACCACTTCGGTCTCGGACAGCGGCTTGCCGGTGTCCAATGTCTCGAGCAGTGCCAGCTCGTCATTGCGCTCGCGCAGAAGGTCGACGGCGCGACGCAGGATGCGCGAACGCTCCATGCCGCTCATCGCGGCCCACACCTTCTGGCCCTGCAGGGCGCTTTCGACGGCGGCATCCACGTCCGCGCCGCTGGCCTGCTGTACCTGGGCGATGACGTCGCCGGTGGCCGGGTTGACGGTCTCGAAGGTTTCGCCAGAGGTCGCGTCAACGCGACGACCATTGATGTACAGGGTCTGGGTCGGGAAGCTTGCGTTGCTGTTGGCCATGCTTGCGCTCCTGTCAGGGATCAGAAAAGGGGGAGAGTCGTAGAGTACCGGTGGGTTCAAGCGTCCGAGCGGGAGAGGCTGTTGCGCTCAGGCATGCTCGGCAGGCACCGGGTGCGTCATGTCAGACGCTTGTGCATCTGCTGCTGGCGTGGAGACGTCAGCGGCGTGTTGCGCCAGCTGGTATTCCACATATTCATAGGCCAGACGCCGGGCTCGCTCGACGTCCAGTCCCTCGGGGTCCAGCGCGCCACGCAACCACAGGCCGTCGATCAAGGCGGCGAGCCCTGCCGCCGCATCGCGTGCCTCCACCAGCGGCATCACGCGACGGAAGATGGCCGACAGATTGGAGACCAGACGACGGTCATTGACCTTCTGCAGGCGCTCCAGCGGTGTGCGATGCATGCTGGAGGCCCAGAAGGCCAGCCAGGTCTTGGAGACGCTCTGACTGACCTGGCTGCGATCGAAGTTGCCATCGATCACGGCATGCAGGTGACTACGGACGTCGTTCGAGGCGATCTCGGCGCGTCGCTCACTGACGGCTCTGCGCAGGTCGGTGAGGATCTGGCGCATCGTGGCCTCCATCAGGCCATCCTTGCCGCCGAAGTAGTGACTGATGATGCCGGCGGAGACGCCCGCATGCCGTGCGATCCGTGCAACGGTGGCGTCGGCCAGTCCTGCCTCATCGATGGCTTGCATGGTGGCCAGAATCAATTGGCGGCGACGAATGGGCTCCATTCCCACTTTCGGCATCAGCTTGCTCTCCCGTCAGGTGGCGTATCGGTGAAACTCGCGTAATCTTGGTACTGGTAGACGCCAAGGATACGCGGTTGTCACCGCATTGCTGAATCCGGCGTTCAATCGGGATTCGGCTCGATCTTGTCGTGACTCGAGTTTTATTGAACGTTCAATTAATAAAAAGTGTAGAGACAGAAAGGTGATGCGTCAAGTTGCATAATTCGTGGTTATTGAAAGCCAGGCTTGGTAGAACTATAGAGAACGCCAGAGGGCACAAGGCGTCCTAGCAAGGGCTGTGAAGGTGCTCACGAGGTGCCTCGTACGTCTGGCCCGGCAGCTCGTCAGAGACAGGCAGCTTCTCAACGACAGCATGTGAGCTTGTCGTGATGAGAGCGTGTCATGAGTGGCGCCTCCCGCGGGCTGTCACTTGTCGCCGGGCCGGGTGGGGATCAATGACACGTGTGACTGACGGACATGTACTGCTCATATAACAAAGAGAAGGGACAAGCATGAAATCATCATCAGGTTTTGCCGCATTGCCGCTGGGACTGGCCATGGGGATGCTGCTGGCACCCCAGGCGCACGCCGAGGTATCAGAGGAGTGCAGTACGGTGCGCTTCGCTGAGGTGGGATGGACGGACATCACTGCCACCACGGCGCTGACGCGCAGTGTCCTGGAAGGTTTGGGGTACGAGACGACCTCCGACACGATCTCCGTGCCGATCGCCTATGCCGGCATGAAGAACGATGACTTCGATGTCTTCCTGGGGAACTGGATGCCGTCGATGGCTTCCATCAGTGACCCCTATATCGACAAGGGGCAGGTAGAGCGACCGCGTGCGAATCTGCAAGGGGCCAAGTACACCCTGGCGGTGCCCCAGTACGTGCTGGATGCCGGCGTGACCTCGGTGGCGGATCTTGCCGACAACCTCGAGAAGTTCGATGGGCGCATCTACGGCATCGAGGCAGGCAATGATGGCAACATGATCATCGCCGACATGATCGATGACGATGCCTTCGGTCTGGGCGCCTTCGAGATGATCGATTCTTCCGAAGCCGGCATGCTGGCGGAAGTGAAGTCGAAGATCGCGGCCAAGGCGTGGGTCGTCTTCCTCGGCTGGGAGCCGCACCCCATGAACACTCGCTTCGAGATGGGATATCTGGAAGGCGCGGATGACTACTTCGGGCCGAACCTGGGCGGAGCGACGGTCTACACCAATACCCGCGCGGGATATAGTGAGGCGTGTTCCAATGTCGGTGCGCTGCTGGCCAATCTCGAGTTCAGCCTGGAGATGGAAAATCAGATCATGGGCGAGATCATGGATGAGGGTGCCGATCCGGACGAGGCAGCAGCAGACTGGCTCAAGCAGAACCCCAGCGTGCTGGAGGCATGGCTTGAAGGTGTCGAGACCACCCAGGGAGAACCTGGCCTGCCTGCCGTCAAGGCCTCGCTGGGCATCTGAGCATCCCGCTGACTCACTTTGACGGGCAATTGCAAAAAAAGTGCTTGCAATTCAGCAGCCTGACCTGCAATATACGCCTCGTCGTGTGGCTACATAGCTCAGCTGGTTAGAGCACATCACTCATAATGATGGGGTCCCCTGTTCAAATCAGGGTGTAGCCACCAGTGATTCCAAGGCCTGCATCCGTGCGGGCCTTGTCACATCTGGATGTCGCCATGTGCGCTTTCGGAGGTGGATTCGGCAGAAGGAATCGAGCGAGTTCTGCGGCAGGTTGAATGCCCGAAGGTGGTTGACGCCATTGAGTATTTCCGTATAATTCGTCGCGTGTTCAAGGTTGTTCCTCGATAGCTCAGTTGGTAGAGCAAATGACTGTTAATCATTGGGTCACAGGTTCGAGTCCTGTTCGAGGAGCCAATAGCACACGCAGCATGCTTGAAATGTCAGTCTGACAGCATCCATGATGATGTCGCTGACAGATGGATTTCCGGTCGTTCCTCGATAGCTCAGTTGGTAGAGCAAATGACTGTTAATCATTGGGTCACAGGTTCGAGTCCTGTTCGAGGAGCCAATCCCAGGCTTCCTGCCAATGCCGGAAATGACGCTGGTAGATGAGCATCTCATCGTCAGCTTCGATATCGCCCTGATATCGATCGATATTTCGTTGTTCCTCGATAGCTCAGTTGGTAGAGCAAATGACTGTTAATCATTGGGTCACAGGTTCGAGTCCTGTTCGAGGAGCCAATATCACATCCCGTATCTCCCCCTCTTGCCAGTCGATCGTTCGAGATCCCGCCTGCCTCTCGTCAGAATGACGTGATTCTGCGCTGATGATGTCTCACTCCTGCAGTCTTCGCTGCCGCTTTTCTGTGTCTGCCTGCTTTCCTGTGTCCGCCCGCTTCCTTGCTGGTCGATCTCTCTGCTATTCGTTTCAGCTTGCCCTCGCGTGCCGAGCGCCGGTGCTGTCGATTCGCCGGTGCGTGTCGGTGACGCCTGCATCAGGCATGAAAAAGCCCCTGCACTCGGATCTGACATGAGGGCAGGGGCCTTGCAACCGCGATGTGCCGGCGCGTCAGCGACGACGAGAGAGTTCAGCGATCGCCATTGAGATGGGCGTAATCGAGCAGGATCTCGGCGCTTTCCTGGAGCTGAGCCTGATCGATGGGATCCTCGGCTGGCTCGTCGGTGCTGTCCTGCGTCTCGATCTCCTGCTGCAGGTCACTTTCTGCCGATGCGATGTGATCGCTGGCGGCATCAAGTTCGGCGAAGCTCGACAGCGGCTCCATGCCCAGTGCTCGGCGGCGCTTGTTTTCCAGTGCCAGTTGCTCGGCTTCCTGGGCATCCATCTCGCGCTTGCGCTGCTCACGATTGAGGCTGATGCTGGTCTGCTGGGCGCGCAGTGCCTTTGACAGCGCGACTTCGCTCTGCAGGTAGACGAAGTTGGGCTCCTGTTCGACACGGCTCTCGTGGCGGGCACGCAGGGCTGCCAGGTAGCGAGCCGGTTCCCCATAGCGACGATACTTCACCGGGCGAACCTGGTCCCATGGCAGGGCGTAGTCGAGGCTCGATTCGCCGATTTCCTTCGGGTCGATGATGCTGGGGAAGGCGATGTCCGGCTTGACGCCCTTGTTCTGGGTGGAGTCACCTGAGATGCGATAGAACTTGGCGCGGGTCAGCTTGATTTCACCTTGTGTCAGCGAGGAGATCGTCTGCACGGTGCCCTTGCCGAAGGTCTGGCTGCCGATGACCGGGCCGCGGCCATAATCCTGGATGGCGCCGGCAAAGATCTCGGAGGCCGAGGCCGAAAGGCGGTTGACCAGGACGGCCAGCGGACCATCGTAGTGGGTGCCGGCATCGGTATCGCCATACAGGCTGATGCGTCCGCGGGCATCACGTACCTGCACGGTGGGGCCGCGGTCGATGAACAGGCCGATCATCGAATTGGCCTCCTGCAGGGCGCCGCCGCCATTGTTGCGCAGATCCAGAATGATGCCTTCCACCTGCTTGGCCTTCAGCTCATCGATGAGGCGCGCCACGTCACGTGTGGTGCTGCGATAGTCATCTTCGCCGGCCTGCCAGGCATCGAAGTCGACATAGAAGGCAGGGACGTGAATCACGCCGATCCTGTGCACGCCATCATTGCGCTTGACGTCGACGACCTTGGCGTTGGCAGCCTGGTCTTCCAGCTTGACGGTGTCGCGGGTGATGTCCACTTCCCGTGTCTTGGTGACATCCAGGGACTGGGCCGGGATGACTTCAAGGCGCACGACGGAGCCCTTGGGGCCACGGATCAGGTCCACGACATCGTCAAGGCGCATGCCGACCACGTTGGTCCATTCGCCATCCCCCTGACCAACGGCCACGATGCGGTCCGCCGGCTTGAGCTCCCCGTCCTTCTCGGCCGGGCCGCCCGGTACCAGGCTTGAGACCTTGACGTACTCGCCTTCGGATTGAAGCAGGGCGCCGATGCCATCGAGTGACAGCTTCATCTGGATGTCGAAGGATTCGCCCTGGCGTGGGGAGAAGTATTCGCTGTGCGGATCGATGCTGCCGGTGACGGCGTGCATGATCAGGGTCAGGATGTCTTCGTCGTTGGTCTGCTCGATGCGCTTGAGCTGGTTGGCATAGCGCTCGCTGAGCGTCTTGGCGATGTCCTCGTCGCTCTTGTCGGACAGCGACATCGACAGCCAGGCGTTCTTGAGTCGCTTGCGCCACAGCTCATCAAGCTCCTGCTCGCTGTCGGCCCAGGGGCTTTCCGCACGATCGAGTGCGAGTCGATCATCGCGGGTGAAATCGAAGCTCGGCTTGCCGTCCAGCGTCTTCACCAGCCATTCGAGGCGTGAGGTGAGGCGCTGCTGGTAGCGGGCATGCAGGGCATAGAGGCGCTCGAGATCACCGTCGAGCATGGCGTCATCGAAGGCGTGGCGAAGATCACTGAACTCGGTGATATCCGAGTCCAGCAGATAGGCTTTCTGGGGGTCGAGTGTCTTGAGATATTGCGTGAATGCCTGGGTAGCCCATTGGTCATCCAGCGTGACATCTTCGTAATGCCCGTAACGCAATGATTCGGCAACTTCGCGAGCAGCCTGTGCATCGGCGTCAGTAGGGGTGACCGCGGCGCTGGCGGGGCCGGCCATGGCGAGACACAAGGCAAGGCATGCCGTGCGCCGGACGTTTGCAAACAGGCTCATCAATGAAGCACTCCCGATTCATGTACACTCTGCTCCCTGAGCGACCTCTCCGCGGAGAGGTCGAGCGGGCATTGTAGCAGCCTCCCGCGTCCGCGACAGTTGCCTGTCGTTGATCGGCGGGGCTTGCGGTATGGCGTGTCAGCGCTGCCTGGCGTGATCGGTCCTGCGGGACCTGCGCGGCTGACGAGAGCTGGCGGGTCGATCACCACCGCAAGGGAGGAGTCGTTTCGCTCTATCCATCATGTTTCTTCTTATACAGTGCCTTGCATTCATCTTCGAGGACTTGACGCTATCATGACTTACGCGATTGCGGATTCCCGCGTTCCAGCACTGCTTGAATTCCTGAATGTCTCTCCGACGCCCTGGCATGCCACGGCGACCATGGCGGCTCGCCTGGAGCGCGAAGGCTATCGCCGACTCGAGGAGACCGAAAGCTGGAAGTTGTCGCCCGGTGAACGGGCTTTCGTGACGCGCAATGATTCCTCGCTGATCGCCTTTCAGCTTCCTCGGGGTAATACGCAGCTCGAGGCAATACGGATGATCGGCGCGCACACGGATTCTCCTTGCCTGCGCCTGAAGCCCAATCCAGCCCAGCTCAGTCAGGGCTGGCTGACCCTGGGAATCGAAACCTACGGTGGCGTGCTGCTGAATACCTGGTTCGATCGCGATCTCGGGCTTGCAGGCCGTGTTCAGGTGCGTCACCAGGATGGCCGTCGCGAGAGTCTGCTGCTGACGGTGATGCGGCCGGTGGCCTGTGTTCCGAGCCTGGCGATTCACCTGGATCGTGACGTCAACAATGGGCGCGCCATCAATGCCCAGACGCAGATGTCCGCCGTGGTCATGCAGCTGGGCGAGGAGGCTGGCACTCCGGCTGAGGCCTTCCATGCGCTGTTGATCGAGCTTCTGGAAGAGCAGCACGGCGTGCGTGTCGCGGAGGTCATCGACTTCGAACTCGGGCTGCATGATCTGCAGCCGGCGGCCCAGGCCGGGCTCAAGGGCGAGCTGGTCGCCAGTGCACGCCTGGACAATCTGCTGTCCTGCTTCGTCGGCCTGGAAGCGTTGCTGGGGGCCGATGGCAGCCAGGGCGCGCTGTTCGTCGCCACGGATCACGAGGAAGTCGGCAGTGCCAGCGCCTGCGGTGCCCAGGGGCCTTTCCTGGCGGATGTGCTCAAGCGCATCAATCACTATGTGGGCTTGGACAACGAAGAAGGTTATCAGTGCCTCGTGCAGCGCTCCTTGATGATCTCCTGTGACAATGCGCATGCCGTCCACCCCAACTTCCCGGACAAGCATGATGCGGGTCATGGCCCGAAACTGAATGCGGGGCCGGTGATCAAGGTCAACGCCAATCAGCGTTATGCCACCAACAGCACCACGGCGGGTCTGTTCCGTGAGCTGTGCCGTGAGCAGGAGGTGCCGGTTCAGACGTTCGTCAGCCGTGCCGACATGGGTTGCGGCAGCACCATCGGGCCGATCACCGCCAGTGAAGTGGGGGTACCGACCTTGGATGTCGGGCTGCCGCAGTGGGGCATGCACTCGATTCGTGAGACGTCCGGCAGTGCCGATGTGGCGATGCTGATCAAGGTGCTGGTGGCATTCTGCAATCGCGAGCGTCTGGACTGAGCAGAGTTGAACTGACAAGCACGGTGAAACATTGAAAAATTGAAACATTGAAAGAGGCGGCCTGCGGGCTGCCTCTTTCGGTTCCGGTTCCGGTTCCGGTTTCGGTTTCGGCTCCGGTTTCGGTTCCGGTGTCGATTGTCGGCGGGAGTCACGAGCATGAGCGCAGGCGATGCGAGGGAATGTGAATCCGACGCAACAAAAAAGGCCTGACTGCAAGCAGTCAGGCCTTTCGAATCTTGGTTGGTGGCTACACCCTGATTTGAACAGGGGACCCCATCATTATGAGTGATGTGCTCTAACCAGCTGAGCTATGTAGCCGTCCAACGGAGGCGAATATTACGGATTGTCCGTGATGTTGTCAACGCATCAGCCTGAAAAAGTGGCAGGGAATTCATCAGGCTAGCAGCTGAGCTGCTCTGCGAGGTGGCCGGGGAGGGTATCGAGGAGCGTGCCGGGAAGGCTCTCTTGCGAGATGGCGCGTGCGATGAGGTCGCCACTGGCGCAGGCCAGCGTGAAGCCCAGGCTGCCATGTCCGACGTTCAGCCACAGGTTGTCCGGTCTGCCCGCTTGCTGGGGGCGTCCCAGGATCGGAGGGCCCTTCGGCGTGCTGGGGCGCAACCCGGCCCACGGAGTGGCTTGCGAGAAATCGCCGGCGTCGGGGAAGGTCTCACTGGCCAGCTGACGCAGGGCGGCAATGCGCTTCTCGTCCAGCGCAGGATGAAAGCTGTCAGATTCGCGGCGGCCGATATCCACCATGGCCGCGACGCGCAGCTGGCGGGACTTGCGCGTGTCCAGATCGGCGTAGACCACCTTGCGCGCGGCATCCGTCACGCTGATGCGCGGGGCCGCTGTCTTTGGGGTGTCAGCTGGCAGTGGCAGCGTGAGGCTGTAGCCCTTGAGCGGTTGCAGAGGCAGGCGGATGCCCAGCGGGCGGACCAGTTCGGTGGCGTGATTGCCGGCCGCGATGATCAGCGTATCGACGGCGTGGCGTTCGCGGCGGCCATCGGCGCGGGTGAGTTCGAGGTGCGCGATGCGTCCGTCGTGCGCGCTCAATGGAGCAACGCGGGTGCTGGCGAGGCGTGTATAGCGACCAGAGGCCTGCAGCTTGCGCTCCAGCGCCTGACAGAAGGCATGGCAATCCGCCGTCTCGTCCGAGGCGCTGAAGATTCCGCCCGACAGATGAGGCTGCTGGTGGATAAGTGAGGGCTCCAGTGCGATGCATTGACGTGCATCGAGCACCTGTTGGTCCTGAGGTGCGACGCGTGCGGCGGCGGCCCTGTCGAGCGCTGCGGAATCGCGATAGATCACCAGCTTGCCGCGTTGCTGCCAGGCGAACTCCTCGAGTGCATCCTGAACTCGCCACTGAGTCATGACCTGTTGGCTGTGCAGTGCCAGGGCGAGCATCTGCGCTGCGCTTGCTCGATGCGTGCGCTGATTGCAGGCCGCCAGAAACTGCGTCATCCAGCGCCATTGTGCGGGGTCCAGGTTCGGGCGCAGTTTCAGCGGTGCCTCATTGCCTGCCAGCAACCACTTGATGGCCTGGAGGGGCACGCCGCTATCGGCCAGTGGCGCCACGTAGCGGTAGCTCAACTGGCCGCCGTTGGCATGGCTGGTCTCGCGGGCGACCTCGGCATGGGCATCGATCAGGGTCACGCAGTGTCCCGCTCGGACCAGTGCATGAGCGCTGCTCAGGCCGATCACGCCGCCTCCGATGATGGTCACATGACGTTGCATGGCAGGCTCCTGACGGTATGGGGGAGGCAGATGAGCATGCCTGTCCCGGGGCCGAGCGGCGAATGAAAGATCCTCGCCACGTCATAACCCTCGGTTATGGGGTAGGCTGTCGGCTGGACGTTGAGGCAACACGACAGAATGTGGAGATCTTGCATGCGGCTCAGGGATCTGGAGGTCTTTCATGCGGTATTGCAGGCCGGCAGCGTGACCGGCGCCGCTCGGCTGTTGCATGTTTCCCAGCCGGCCGCGAGCAAGGCGTTGCAGCAGGTGGAGCGGCAGTGGGGGATCGCGCTGTTCACCCGTAGCGCCGGACAGCTGGTGCCCACGGAGGAGGCGCGCAAGCTGGAGGCGGCAAGCCAGGGGATGCTGGGGCAGCTGGATGACGTCAAGCGGCTGGTAGAAGGCCTGCGTTCAGGTGAGGCGCAGTCTCTCAAGGTGGTGGCGACGCCGGCGATCGCCCAGCAGCTGTTGCCGCAGGCGCTGGGGCAATGGCGCCGGCGACATGCTCGAGTCAATTGCGAGCTGGCCACCCAGCACACCCGCGAGATCATCGATGCCCTGCTGCTGCATGAAGTCGATATCGCCTTCACCTTGAGTGCGCCGACGCATCCGGCACTGATGACTCGCGCGCTGGCCCGCATGCCCCTGAAGGTATTGGCGCCAGCAGGGTACTGGGCACAGGAGTGTCAGCAGGCACCGATGACGGTGGCGGAGCTTGCCGGTCAGCGTCTGATCGCGCTGGGGGCGCATGATCCGCTGGCGCGACGTCTCGATGGCCTGCTGGCGAGCGAGGTGCCGTCACCGTCTGAATCAGGCATCTCGAAAGCACCGTCATCTCCTCGCATCGTGACGCGCGTACAGACCTATCCGCTGGCAGCGGCACTGGTGCAGGCAGGGGAGGAGCTGGCCGTGGTCGATGCCTTGACGGCGCATACCGCCTGTCGGGAGCGTGGCCTGGACGCGCGGACATTGCCTCAGGCCGGCGAGCTGATGCTGAGTGCCGTGTGGCGTCGAGAGGCGGGGAGGGGGCGTCTGGCGCAGTCACTGGCGGACCAGTTGGCGACGCTGGCGGCACAATGGCTGCAGGGCTGTGCTCTTGATGATGGGGCATGACCCATGATGCAGAACGCCCCTGACCTCGTGGGAGATCAGGGGCGTTCCCTGCAGCATCAGGCGCTTTCAGGCTGGCTCACCAGGTACTGACTGCGCCCGAGGCCTCAGACATTGAAGCGGTAGTGCACCACGTCGCCATCCTTGAGGATGTAGTCCTTGCCTTCCAGGCGCCACTTGCCGGCATCCTTGGCGCCTTGCTCGCCCTTGTAGGCGATGAAGTCGTCATAGGAGATGACTTCGGCGCGGATGAAGCCCTTCTGGAAGTCGGTGTGGATGACGCCAGCGCCTTCCGGAGCGGTAGCGCCGATCTTGACGGTCCAGGCACGCACTTCCTTCACGCCAGCGGTGAAGTAGGTCTGCAGGCCCAGCAGTTCATAACCGGCGCGGATCACGCGATCCAGGCCCGGCTCTTCCATGCCCAGCTCGTCGAGGAACATCTCGCGCTCCTCTTCCTCCAGCTCGGCGATCTCGGCTTCGATCTTGTTGCACACCGGCACCACGCTGGCACCTTCATTGGCGGCGATGTCGCGCACGATGTCGAGGTAGGGGTTGTTCTCGAAGCCTTCCTCGCTGACGTTGGCGATGTACATGGTCGGCTTGAGGGTCAGGAAGCCGAAGCCACGCAGGATCTTGAGGTCGTCATCGCTGAGACCGAAGCTGCGCAGCGGCTGGCCTTCGGCCAGGTGCGGCTGGATACGCTCCAGCACCGCCTTGGTGGCGATGGCTTCCTTGTCGCCGCCCTTGGCGACACGGGCCAGGCGCTGGATGCTGCGCTCGACGCTGTCGAGGTCGGCCAGGGCCAGCTCGATGTTGATGGTCTCGATATCGGCGGCCGGGTCAACGTGGTTGGCGACGTGGATGACGTTGTCATCCTCGAAGCAGCGCACCACGTGGGCAATGGCATCGGTCTCGCGGATGTTGGCCAGGAACTTGTTGCCCAGGCCTTCGCCCTTGGATGCGCCGGCGACCAGACCTGCGATGTCGACGAATTCCATGGTGGTCGGAATCACCTTCTCCGGCTTGACGATCTCGGCCAGCGCATTCAGGCGAGGGTCAGGCATCGGCACGATACCGGTATTCGGCTCGATGGTGCAGAAGGGGAAGTTCTCGGCGTCAATGCCCGACTTGGTCAGTGCATTGAAGAGAGTGGACTTGCCGACGTTCGGCAGGCCGACGATGCCGCAATTGAAACCCATGGCGCTAGATCCTGGTGTGACGTGTCGAATGGGGCGTGGCACTGATGACCGTCTCGACCGGCAGGCCCGGAGTGCGAGGGCACGGGCCATGCGAGGAGACGAGGGGACAGGCACGGTGTGAAGTCAGGCGGGAAGTGTAAGGCCTCATGCCGCCGAGGTCATCCATTGGGCGCATGTCGCGCGACAAATGATGCCTTTTGCTGCTGATCGCGTGGCGAGACGCGCGCACGCAAGCGAGGTGATGCGCTGAGCGAATCACCGAAATTCGGAGAGGAGTGATGCCGGGTGATGCAGAGGTTCAGTGCTTGAAGGAGTGCAGGCGATTCATGGCCCGTGCCCATTCGCCGCTGAGGGCATCCGGGAGGGTCATGACCACTTCGTCGATGGCGTCATCGATGGCCAGGCGTTCAGCCTTGCCGGGACGCCCGAGCACGAAGTTGGTCACCAGCTTGGCATTGCCGGGGTGGCCGATGCCGATGCGGGCACGATGGAACGACTTGTCGTTGCCCAGTGCGCTGATGATGTCGCGAAGCCCGTTGTGCCCCCCGTGGCCGCCACCCTGCTTGTAGCGGGCGGTGCCGGGGTCGATGTCCAGTTCGTCGTGGGCGACGAGCAGTTCATCCGGGGCGAGCTTGTAGAAGTTGCACAATGCGGCCACGGCCTGACCGCTGCGATTCATGAACGTCGATGGGAACAGCAGATGCAGATCCTGACCGGCGAAGATGATCTTCGCGTACTGGCCATGGAACTTGCGTTCCGGACGCAACGTGGTGTGACCGTGGCGCGCAAGAGCGTCAAGGAGCCAGACGCCGGCGTTGTGACGGGTGTCTTCGTATTCGCTCCCCGGATTACCGAGGCCGATGATCGCTTTCACTCGTGACATGCGTGTCTGGCTCCCTGATCAGAAGGCTGCGTTATTCTGCAGCGGCTTCTTCGCCTTCAGCAGTATCTTCTGCGTCAGCAGAGATGTTCGGACGAGTGACGTTGACCACAGCGGTGTCGTGATCGGCACCGTGAGACAGGGCAACGGACTCGGCGCCTTCCGGCAGAGCGATGTCGGACAGGTGCAGGGTGTGGCCAACTTCCAGCTTGGACACGTCCAGCTCCAGGTATTCCGGCAGGGCTTCCGGCAGGCAGCTGATTTCGACGTCAGTTGCCAGGATGTGCAGGACGCCGTCCTGATCCTTGACGCCGACACAGGCTTCCTGACCAGTGATGTGCAGCGGCACGTTCATGGTCAGTTTGTGGGTCGGGTCGATGCGCAGGAAGTCGATGTGAGTCAGCAGCGGCTTGAACGGGTGACGCTGCAGGTCACGGATGACGACTTTCTCGGCCTTGCCAGCAACATTCAGGGTGATGATGGAGGAGTAGAACGCCTCATCGTCAACCGCCTTGTACAGGCTCGGCTTGTCGACCATGACCGGAGTCGGGGCCTTGTCGGCGCCGTAGACGATTCCCGGCACGAAGTCGTTCGTACGACGCAGGCGGCGGCTCGCACCTTTCCCCAGGTCTTCACGAACTTCAGCATTCAGTTTGAACAGTTTCATTTTGCAGATACCTCAAGGGTCTAATGAGAATCCGGCAGCCCCCGCGACCAGAGCGCTACCGGATCCATGAGGCCGGCCCGGAGATTTCCGGGCCGGCCGCTTGTCGGCAGATGACGGATCATCTGCCGGTGTCAGTGCCTCTTCCCCGAGCAGCGGCGAGCAGGGCCCGCCGACAGGACTCAGTGGAACATGGCGCTGACGGATTCTTCATTGCTGACGCGACGGATCGCCTCGGCGATCAGGCCAGCGACTGTCAGCTGGCGGATCTTGCCGGAACGACGTGCGGTGTCGGACAGCGGGATGGTGTCGGCCACCACCACTTCGTCGAGGACGGAGTTGGTGATGTTGTCGACCGCCGGGCCGGACAGGATCGCGTGGGACGCATAGGCCACGACGCGGTTGGCGCCATGATCCTTGAGTGCCTCGCCCGCCTTGCACAGGGTGCCGGCGGTGTCGATCATGTCATCGACCAGCACGCAGGTGCGGTCCTTGATATCACCGATGATGTTCATCACCTGGGCCTGGTTGGCCTGGGGACGACGCTTGTCGATGATGGCCAGCTCGCAGTTGAGCTGCTTGGCGATGGCACGGGCACGTACCACGCCGCCCACATCCGGGGAGACGACGATCAGGTTGTCATAGTTCTGACGTTCGATGTCATCGAGCAGGATCGGTGAGCCGTAGACGTTGTCCACCGGCACATCGAAGAAGCCCTGGATCTGGTCGGCATGCAGGTCCATGGTCATGACGCGATTCACGCCAGCCTTGACCATCATGTCCGCGACCACCTTTGCCGAGATCGGCACGCGAGCGGAGCGCACGCGGCGATCCTGACGGGCATAGCCGAAGTACGGCACGACCGCCGTGATGCGCGCCGCTGACGCACGACGCAACGCATCCACCATCAGGATCAGCTCCATCAGGTTGTCGTTGGTCGGTGCGCAGGTGGACTGCATGATGAAGACGTCCTTGCCGCGGACGTTTTCGTTGATTTCTACCGCAATCTCGCCATCGCTGAACTGACCGACGGTTGCGTGGCCCAGGCGGGTATCGAGGGCTTCAGCTACCTTGCGGGCGAGAGCGGGATTGGCATTCCCCGCGAATACCATCAGTTTTGACACGCGCAGCCACCTTTGGAGTCTTGTGGGATCTCGGGAGTGGAGAATTCCGGGTTGACCGGGAACGGCCAGGATTGGCTGGGGTACCAGGATTCGAACCTGGGAATGTCGGTACCAGAAACCGGTGCCTTACCACTTGGCGATACCCCAGCAACGTTCACTTCAACCAGTTGCTGTGCTCAGGCCGAAGCCAGAGCGGCATGAAGAGGGGAGAGATTGCAACCACGTGCCATGAAGGCGTGCCACGTCGGGCGCTCGGAGTCGAGTCGGCCCAGCACCTTGCTGGCCTGTCGTGCGTCATCGAACGCACAGAACACACAGGCGCCGGTGCCCGTCAGTCTGGCGGTGCCGAACTGGTCCAGCCAGTCCAGGGCGTCGGCGACTGCCGGGTACAAAGTGCGCACCACGACTTCGCAGTCGTTGCGGCCCCCCTGCAGTGCGCGCGCCATACTAATCGCGGGACTGGAACGTGTCAATTGCGGGTGGCCAAACACGGCGGGGGTCGCGACCTCGATGCCCGGGTGGATCACCACGAACCACGGGGTGTCCAGCGGGGCAGGTTCCAGTCGCTCACCGATGCCTTCGGCCCAGGCCGAAAAGCCGCGAACGAAGACCGGTACATCGGCCCCCAGAGCCAGTCCGAGCTCGGCCAGGGTGTCCAGGTCGAGCTCAAGTTTCCAGAGGTGGTCCAGCGCCAGCAGCGTGGTGGCCGCATCACTGCTGCCACCGCCCAGGCCACCGCCCATCGGCAGCACCTTCTTCAGCCGGATATCGACACCGGGCAAGTCATTCGAGCTCGCGACCTGGCCGCGTGCGACGGCCGCTTCTCTCAGCAGGCGAGCGGCACGCATGATCAGGTTGGACTCCGCGGGCACGCCTTCGATGGCCGGGGCGAGGTGAATGGCAGCGTCATCACGCAGCGTGAAGTCCAGTCGGTCACCGTGATCCAGAAACTGGAACAGTGTCTGCAGTTCATGATAGCCATCGGCGCGCTGACCGGTGATATGCAGCATGCGGTTGAGCTTGGCCGGTGCCGGCAGAGAAAGTGTCGCGGTCATCGTGTCCGTCATGGATGAGCTGGCCGGAATGCTGGCCGTGGAGAAAGAAGAGAGCGTCGGGGGCACGCTTAGAGTGCCTGCCACTGATTGACGATCAGGGTGGCGGTCAGATCGCCGTAGTAGAGTTTCATCTTGCGCGGCAGCCACAGTCCTTCGGCGCGGGTCCAATCCTGATAGTCCACCTCCCAGCCATCCTGATAAAGGGTATCGGGGAAGCCGAGGGCGTCACTCTTCAGGTCGTGCTCGCCCTTGGCTGCCACTCCGCGGACCCAGTCATCCAGGGCCCCCAGCGGCAAGGACCAGCCCAGCTGCGAGAGCATCAGGCTTTCGGCGTCCGGTGCCTGGAAGTCGCCGTCGGACGAGGAGAGGCGCACGCCCTCGGCATCACGCACCAGGGTCGTGCGGCCAGCACCCAGTGGGCCGGTGATCAGCATGTGGTAGTCATCGCCCTCCTGCTGCCAGTCAAGATTGGCGCTGTGACCTTCCTCCGGCGTGCGAATGCCGACCTTGCCTGCCAGTTGCCAGTGCGTGAGCGAATCGATCCTGTCGCTCTGCTGCTGCCAGTCACCTTCATTGCGGGTCAGGTCACCGGCGTTGTCGCTGGCCATCTGACTGGCACAGCCGCTCAGGCCCAATGTCATGGCCAGCAGGACTGGCCCCACCAGACGGCGCAATATGGCGAGGGTAAGGTGGCGTGTCCGGGGAGAGGAGAGTGACGATAGGGGGAAAGATGAGGAGGTCATGACGCGAAAGCCTTCCGGATGGCGGAATGAGAGTCGATGGGCAACCGATGGCGCCATCGGCGAGTCAGAATAATGGACTCGCCGATGGACAGAAAGTGCCGGGCTGTCCTGTCAGGGCGCATCCACGACCGGCCGCAGAGCCGGGATGCGCTGGAACAGGGCTTCCAGCTCGCTGGCCTCCTCGAAACGCTCACTGAGCTCGATGGCCAGACTGCGTGCTTCATCCTGCTGCTCGAGTGACCACAGCACCTCGATGAGGTGTGCGCCTATCTCGGCATCCTGTTGCTGGGCCCAGGCCGCTTCCAGCGGGGGCAATGCCTGGGCGGCATCCCCGGTGAGGAAATACCCCCAGCCGAGGCTGTCGAGGATGGCAGGGTCATTCGGCTTCAGCGCATGGGCGCGCTGAACCAGTTCGAGCGCTTCGGCGCGGCGGTCCGCATCCTCTACCAGCAGGGTGTAGCCCAGAGCGTTGTAGGCGCTGGCATTCTCGGGCTCCAGTGCAATGACCTGACGCAGGTCCTGCTCCATCTCCTCGAGACGCCCGTCATCGAGACGACGAATGCCGCGCAGGAACAGCAGGCTGGCCAGTTCGTTCTCCGTCACGGCAGCGCTTTCGCCGTCACCTTCGCTGCGTGCCCTGGTGAGTGTCTTCTGGCGAGCCTTGATGCTGCCGTCGAGCAGCTCGTCGGCGGCGGCGTAGTGTTCCTGGGCATCCAGCAGGTCGATCTCGAAGCTGAGCAATGTCATGGCGTGACGCGGATGACGCAGGCGCTCGACGGCAAGGAACTGGCGTGCCTCCTCGCTGCGATCATGCTCCACCAGCAGCTGCGCGGCGCGCGCGCGACTTGAGACGTAGCGCTCCCCATCCGGTACCTGTCGGTAATAGAGGATGGCGTTGTCGATCTCACCGCTGGCCTCTGCCGCCAGCCCGAGCAGGGCATAGGCGGCATCCGGGACCGGCGTGTCATCAAGCAACGGCAGCAGCAGACGACGAGCGTCCTCGGGAGAGTCGGCGTCCAGATAGAGGCTGGCCAGTGCCAGACGCAGGCGCGGTGCGTTGGCATGGCGGCTGACAAGGTCATCAATGCGCAGGCGCGCGGCCTCGATGTCACCACCGGCAAGCTCGGTCTGGGCGGCGCTCAGGATCAAGCGACTGTCATTCGGGGCGATGGCCAGGCCACGCTCGGCCGCCTGACGTGAGGCGCTCAGGCGGCCTGCGTCGCGCTCTATCTCGCTGCGAGCCAGCCACACTTCGGCCAGTTCGGGGAACTCGCCTTCCATCGCCATCAGGCGCCTGCGAGCGTCGGACTCATTTCCAAGCGCCGCTTCATAGAGCGCGGCGGCAATTCGCGGGCCCGGTTGCGCGGGATATTGCGCGACATGCTCCAGCAGCCGTGACAGCAGTGATTCCAGATCCGCGCCGGCATCGATGGACTGCTCCGCCAAGGTGGTCACGTTGCCGGTACCGCCGGCGGTCTCTACCGCGAGACGCTGCTCGAGTGCCGTCATCCAGTCGCCGCGCTCCACGGCCAGGCGGGCGCGGATGATGCCCGGCTCGGTCGCGGAATCATCCAGTTGTTGCCAGCGCTGGGCGGCACGCTCCAGCAGGGCAGGATTGTCGGCGTAGCGAGCGGCCAGCACGGCGCGCCGGGCCAGTTCCGGATCATCGAAGCGGCGGCTGGCGGCCAGATACCCATCGGCGGCGCTGGGGTAGTCGCCACGCTGGCCGGCAAGCTCCGCGCCCAGCAGCTGATTGAGGCTGTTGGCATCCAGGCCACTGGTGATGGATGGGGCGGTATCCAGCGGGTCCGGCTGAGAGGCGAAGGGAGCCTGCGTGGCCGGCGACTGGCAGCCGGCCAGACCCAGCAGCACACTGGCCAGCAGGCAGCGTGTCCAGCGGCTGTCAGCCAGCCGTGCCGTGCCCGTCAGGCGCTCGGAAGGGCTCGCGTGGGCCGCCCCGCGAGGGGAGTGTTCAGCGGCAGTCGATACGTGCATGCAACCTCGCAGTCAGCGGTGGAAGGATCTCGGCCAGTCGGCACGTTCCGGCCGGAGTCGCGCCCACGCCGTCATGAAACCCGTAAAAGGTGGCCTGGCAGCGTGTGCCTGCTGGAAATTCCGGCCCGACCTGCGCTCGGCCTCAGCAGCACACCCTGGGGATGTTGATCGCTCCAGCATAACGGCTGAAGGCGGACGGGGATAGCATCGGCGGTGCCTGTCATGGAGGCAAGGGCAGCGCCTGTTCGCTCGGCGTTTTCCTGAATCAACATGGCGGACGGGAGGTGATAGCATCAGACTGCCAAGCCCATGGAAATTCCTCATCGCTGGCCGCGCCCTGCAGGCTCGCGTGATGTAGGCGCTGTGATAGAATGAGCACGCTAATTTTACGATTTCAGCCGCTTTGACAAACGAGATCTGCAAGCAGGTGGCCAGGTGCCGGCCCCTTCATTGCGGAGGTTTTCCAAGCGACAGCCGCCTGTCCTCGATGCGAGCCCTGCCGGCCAGACCCTGACGACTGACTGACTCCATGACCCTTCTTGCCCTTGGCATCAATCATCGCACCGCCGCCGTCGATGTCCGCGAGCGCGTTGCCTTCACGCCGACACAGCTCGAGGCTGCGCTGGCCGAGCTGAAGCGTCTGCCGGAAGTTTCCGAGGCGGCGGTGCTCTCGACCTGCAATCGCACGGAACTCTACTGTGTGACCGAGGACGGTGCGCGCTCGGTTCTCGCATGGTTGAGCCGATACCATGGCCTGCCGGCTGAAGAGCTTGAGCGCTGCAGCTATCAACATCTCGGTGAGGAGGCGGTCCGCCACCTGATTCGCGTGGCGGTCGGCCTGGACTCCATGGTGCTGGGCGAGCCGCAGATTCTCGGTCAGCTCAAGGATGCCTATCAGTTCGCCCGCGGTACCGTCGGTCTCGGGGGGGAACTGGAGCAGCTCTTCCAGCATATCTTCCAGGTCGCCAAGCAGGTGCGTACCGAGACGGGAATCGGTGAGAACCCCGTCTCGGTGGCCTATGCCGCGGTCAGCATGGCGAGCCATATCTTCGATGACTTCTCGCGAGCCAATGCACTGCTCATCGGGGCGGGAGACACCATCGAGCTGGTGGCGCGCCACCTCAAGGAAGCGGGCATCGCCAACCTGTGCATCGCCAACCGTACCGTGTCGCGCGCCCAGTCGCTGGCTGATGAGCTGGGCGGGACCGCCATCGGCTTGGAAGGCATTCCGCATGCCCTCGAGAATGCCGATATCGTGATAGCCTCCACCGCCGCTCAGCTGCCGATCCTCGGCAAGGGCATGGTGGAGCGTGCGCTCAAGAAACGCCGTTACAAGCCGGTCTTCATGGTCGATATCGCCGTGCCGCGCGATATCGAACCGCAGGTCGGGGATCTCGATGATGTCTTCCTTTATACCGTGGATGATCTGCAGGAAGTCATCGAGGAGAACCGTCGTCATCGCCAGCTGGCGGCTGCCCAGGCCGAAGAGCTGATCCGGCAGGGTGTCAGTGCCTGGCAGCACCGCAAGCGTGTGCGCAGTGGCGGAGAAGTCATCAAGCGTTATCGTAGCCACGGCGAGCAACTGCGTGCAGAGTGCGAGGCACAGGCGCTGGCCGAGCTTGATCAGGGCCGTGACCCGCAGGAAGTCGTGGCGCAACTGGCCCGTCAGTTGGCCAACCGCTTCATGCATCACCCGACCCTGGCGCTGCGTCAGGCGTCAGGCGACGATCGACAGGATATTCTTCAGACGGCGCAGGAGCTGCTGCTCGCGCCGGTTGATTCATCACAGGACCCTTCATGAAAGACAGCCTCATCACCAAGCTCGACACCTTCCATGACCGCTTCGAGGAGATCTCCGCCTTGCTGTCGGAGCCTGAAGTGATCGGGGATCAGGCCCGCTTCCGTGACCTGTCGCGGGAGTATGCCGAGCTTGAGCCATTGATCGAGGCATGGCAGCGCCATCGCGCCTTGAAGGAAGATCGCGAGGCCGCCCTCGGCATGTGCGATGACAGCGACGCCGAGATGCGCGAGATGGCACGTGAGGAAGTCCGCGAGAGCGATGCAGCGCTTGACGTGCTGGAGGCAGAAATCACCCAGCTGTTGATCCCGCGGGACCCGGATGATGGGGCCAACGTCTTCCTCGAAGTGCGTGCCGGCACCGGCGGTGATGAGGCGGCGCTGTTCGCGGGGGACCTGTTCAAGATGTATTCCCGCTACGCCGAGCTCAAGGGCTGGAAGGTCGAGACCGTCAGCGCAAGCCACGGTGAGCATGGTGGCTTCAAGGAAGTCATCGCCCGCGTCAAGGGCGAGGGGGTCTACTCGCGCCTCAAGTTCGAATCCGGTGCGCACCGCGTGCAGCGCGTGCCTGCCACGGAATCCCAGGGCCGCATCCATACGTCCGCCTGTACCGTGGCGGTGATGCCTGAGGCCGATGAGGTCGGGGACATCGACATCAATCCGGCCGACCTGCGAGTGGATACCTACCGCAGTTCCGGGGCCGGGGGGCAGCACGTCAACACCACCGATTCGGCGATTCGCATCACCCACCTGCCCACCGGTGTGGTCGTGGAGTGCCAGGACGAGCGCAGTCAGCACAAGAACCGTGCGCGCGCCATGTCGTTGCTGGCAGCGCGACTCAAGCAGGCCGCGGTGGACAGCCAGGCACAGGCGACTTCCGATGCCCGTCGCAAGCTGGTGGGCTCCGGTGATCGCTCCGAGCGCATCCGCACCTACAACTTCCCCCAGGGGCGTCTGACCGATCACCGTATCAATCTGACGCTCTACAAGCTCAATGAAGTGATCGCCGGTCAGCTGGACGAGGTGATCGAGCCGCTGGTCGTCGAATATCAGGCAGACCAGCTGACGGCACTGCAGGAGCAATGAGGTGAGAATCGATGTCACGTTGGCAGCCGCGGCTGCCCGTCTGAGTGAGTCGGGCAGCGAATCTCCGCGTCTGGATGCCGAGCTGCTGCTGGGAGAGGTGATGGGGCGCGATCGCACCTGGTTCTATACCTGGGGGGATCGCGATCTCGAGACGGAAGCGGGCGCCGAGGGCGTAGCTCGCTTCGAGGCGCTGCTGGCACGCCGAGCCGAAGGACACCCCGTCGCCCACCTGCTTGGCCGCCGTGAGTTCTATGGCCTGATGCTGCGCTGCTCTCCTGCCACCTTGATTCCGCGCCCGGATACCGAAGTGATGGTGGAGTGCGCGCTGGAGCTGGCCGAGGCGCCCGAAGGCACGCTGCTGGATCTCGGCACCGGCACCGGCGCCATCGCGCTGGCCTTCGCTCGTCATCGTCCGCAGTGGCAGGTGCTGGGGGTGGACCTCATCGAGGAGGCCGTGCAGCTTGCGCGTGACAATGCCGAGCATCTCGCGATTCCCAACGTCGAATTCCGGCGCAGTGACTGGTTCTCCGCCGTTCCCGAGACCGGCTTTGCGCTGGTGACCGCCAATCCGCCTTACCTGGCCGATGATGACCCGCACCTGGCACTGGGTGACGTGCGTTTCGAGCCGCGCTCGGCACTGGTGGCGCGCCAGCAGGGGCTGGCAGACTTCCTGCATCTGATCGAGGCCGCGCCCCGCCATCTGGCCGCGGGCGGTCATCTGATGCTCGAGCATGGCCTGGCCCAGGGCAAGGAAGTGCGCGAGGCGCTGCGCGCCGGTGGTTTTCTGGAAGTGGAAACGCTGGAAGACCTCGGTGGGCGAGAGCGCATCACGCTGGGGCGCATTGGCTGACGCCTCCCCGGCGGGCGGGAATGCAGGCCGGCCCGGACTTGCCAGAGGAAACCCCTGCTTTCAGTGGAGCCTGCGTGGAATCCTCGTCGCAGGCCTGCCTGTGCGGGCGTATCTCCTGTCGGGCGGGTATGGTAGTAATAAGCGATGCATGACTGGAAAGGTCGCCTGATTACCCCCGCGTTCTCGGGTTGCCTGACTGCACGAAAGACAGGAGTAAGGATGATCCTGCTGCAAGTCACCCTGCTGGGAAAACTATTATAATGAAAGCGAAATCACGTTCTCTGGACCGCATTGACCTCAAGATCCTGCGCTGCCTGCAAGAAAATGCGCGCATTTCCTATGTCGACCTCGCCTCCGAGGTGGGACTCTCCACCACTCCCTGTCTGGAGCGAGTCAAACGCCTCGAGCGTGCCGGCATCATCCGCGGCTACAAGGCCGTGCTGGACCCCAAGGCGCTCAAGGCCAATCTGCTGGTCTTCGTCGAGATCAGCCTCGAGACCCAGTCACCCTCCGTCTTCGATGAATTCCGCCGTGCCGTCTCCAAGCTGCCGCAGATCCAGGAGTGTCATCTGGTCTCGGGGCAGTTCGATTACATCCTCAAGTGCCGGATTCCGGAAATGTCCGCCTATCGGCAGTTGCTCGGGGATGTGGTGCTGACACTGCCCGGGGTCAAGGAATCCAAGAGCTATGTGGTGATGGAAGAGGTCAAGGAGCAGTTCTCGCTGCATGTGCCGGACATCGAGGATCTCGACGCCAAGTGACGAGCCCCTGATGCCAGCGGCAGGGCTCAGGGTTTAGAGCTCAGTCCCGGCGGCCGGCCAAAGCACTCACTTCATTCACAGACAGACGGCTCACCTTCCATGCAAGATTCGCAACTGCTGCGCTATTCGCGTCAGATATTGCTCCCTCAGGTCGATATCGCGGGTCAGCAACGATTGCTGGCCGCGCGGGTGCTGGTGATCGGGGCTGGCGGTCTGGGGTGCCCGGCGGCGCTCTATCTGGCGGCAGCCGGTATCGGCACGCTGGTGCTGGCCGATGATGACCATGTCGAGCTCTCCAATCTGCAACGTCAGATCGCCCACGGAGAGGCGGACATCGACCAGCCCAAGGCGCGCTCGCTCGCCAGCTCGGTGTCGGCGATCAATCCCGACACCGAGGTGATCGCCCTGTCCGAACGCCTTCAGGGCGAGGCGCTGGCCGAGCAGGTTGCCGCCGCGGACGTGGTGCTCGATTGTACTGACCGTTTCAGTTCGCGCTTCCCGATCAACGCCGCCTGCGTGGCGGCAGGCACGCCGCTGGTGTCAGGTGCCGCGATTCGTTTCTCCGGTCAGCTGGCGGTGTTTGATCGCCGTGAGGCAGATGCGCCGTGTTACGGCTGCCTGTATTCGCCGGAAGAGCAGGGCGATGAAGAGCTGACCTGTGCCGAGAGCGGGGTCATCGCGCCGTTGGTCGGCATCATCGGGGCCTTCCAGGCGCTGGAAGCGCTCAAGCTGATCAGTGGTGCCGGGCATGTGCATCGAGGGCTCGCCACCTTCGATGGCCTGACCGGTGAGTGGCGACGCATGGGGCTCAAGCGTGACCCCGCCTGTCCGGTATGTCGTCGCTCGACATGACATGAGTGGATCACTCTCCGAGCACCCTTCACGCCAATGCGTGGAGGGTCTGTCACCAAGCCCCGCAGCCTCTCAGGCTGCGGGGTTTTTGCTTTTCTGGTCTCGGAAGTCTGACGTTGATGACCTCAGGGGGCGTGCGCCATTGTGGGGCGTCAAAAGGGGTGTAAAACAGTGCGTGTTGAAAATTTATACCTCGCGGGGCAATCAATATGCAGTATTTGCCGATGACGTGTGGTAAATAACGCAAATATTTCCCAGGTCGGTGAATAAACTCAACAGTAGCGGGTAAGGAGGGGCATGGTCGGCTGCAGATCAGGCGCGACAGACGAGCCGCGGCGAGACCGCCAGGAAGCGCAGCGTGGGCGTGATGACATCCGCTCCTACTACCGGGCCAGTCAGCGTGTGACGCTTGCACCCTGTCCACCGTTGGCCGGGGAACGGCGCGCTGATGTCTGCGTGATCGGCGGCGGTATCACCGGCTGCTCAGCGGCTCTGCATCTCGCTGAGCGTGGCTATTCGGTCATCCTGCTGGAGGCGCGCGGCATCGGCTTCGGGGCTTCGGGACGCAGTGGCGGCCAGATCCTGCCGGGACTTGGCACCGACATCGCCACGGTCGAGAAGGCTCTCGGCCGTGAGCAGGCGCATGCCATCTGGGAGATGAGTCGCGAGTCGGTTCGTCTCACCACCGCACTGATCGAGAAGCACCGGATCCCCTGTGATTATACCCGCGGCTATCTGCATGCTGCCGTCAAGCCGCGACATGTGCGCGAATTGCAGGAATTTCAGGCGCGCATGGCACGCGATCATGACTACCATGCATTGCAGTGGTTGCAGGGGGATGCCCTGCGAGCGCGAGTCGTTACCGATGCCTATCCCGGGGCGCTGCATGATGGAGAGGGTGGCCATCTGCATCCGCTGAATTACACCCTCGGGCTTGCGCGTGCTGCCCAGCGGGCAGGCGTTACGATCTGTGAACAGAGTCCTGTGCTCAAGCTCGAGCATGGCCGAAGTGGCAGTGGCATCGTCGCCAATGGCTCCGGTGGGCAGGCAGGGCGTGCGCGTGTGCATACCGCGCAGGGCAGCGTGAGTGCCGAGTTCGTGGTGGTGGCGACCAACGCCTATCTCGATGGCCTGGTCCCGCGGCTGGATGAGCGCATCATGCGCGTCGCCAATTATATCGTGGCCACCGAACCGCTCAGCGAAGCACAGGTCGCGCAGGTGTTGCCGGGCAATGATGCCCTTTCCGATGCCAACTTCGTGCTCGACTACTACCGTCTCTCTGCTGACAGGCGCCTGCTCTACGGGGGGGAGGTGAGCTATACCGGACGAGAGCCGCGCCACCTCAAGACGCGCATGGACGGCAAGATTCGCCGTCTGTTTCCGGCGCTTGACGGGGTGGGGATCGATTACCGCTGGGGCGGTGACGTGGCCATCACCATGAATCGGGCACCGGACTTCGGGCGTCTTGCCCCGAATGTCTATTACGCCCAGGGGTACTCGGGGCATGGCATGTCGCTTGCAGGGCTGGCGGGCAAATTGATCGCCGAGACGATTGCCGGCCAGGCGGAACGTTTCGATGTCTTTGCCGCCATGCCCCACCGCGCCTTCCCGGGTGGACACTGGTTGCGAACTCCTCTGCTGGTCCTGGCGACCAGCTTCTACACGCTGCGTGATCGGCTCT
The DNA here is from genome assembly GCF_057670765.1 of Cobetia sp. PS-4MA. Taxonomy (NCBI): domain Bacteria; kingdom Pseudomonadati; phylum Pseudomonadota; class Gammaproteobacteria; order Oceanospirillales; family Halomonadaceae; genus Cobetia; species Cobetia sp. PS-4MA. The sequence goes on from NZ_CM173107.1 coordinate 773,961, forward strand.
AGGCCGAAGCCATGATGAAGGTGCTGCACATTTGACATCGTTGATCATCCCGACAGCCCATGAGCGGGACACGACTGGTGAGTAATCGCAAGGGAGGCGCGATGAGCGCAGTGGACAGCAACGAGGGTATGGCGCCTGAGCGAGACACGAGAGAGTCGTCGGAGGCTGGCCAGCCCCGGTTCCAGTGCCGTGCCGCGTCATCCATTCAGCTCAAGGGACTGCACAAGCGCTTCGGCAACGAGGTGGCGGCGCTTGATGGTGTGGATCTCGCCATTCAGCCCGGCGAGTTCTTCACGCTATTGGGGCCTTCCGGGTGTGGCAAGACGACGCTTCTGCGCATTCTGGCGGGGCTGGAAGCATTGGATGAGGGGCAGGTGGTGATCGGCGGGCGCGATGTCACCGATGTGCCGCCGCATCAGCGCAGCGTCAATACGGTCTTCCAGTCCTATGCGTTGTTCCCGCATCTCAGCGTGCGTGACAACCTCGCCTTCGGTCTGCGCATGCAGGGCATGCCGAGTGGCGAGCGCGAGGCAAAGGTCGCCGAGATGGCCGAGTTCATCAAGCTGGGGAGTCTGGTCGATCGCCGGGTCGACCAGCTCTCAGGTGGTCAGCGCCAACGTATCGCGCTGGCGCGGGCGCTGGTCTGCGAGCCGGATGTGCTGCTGCTGGATGAACCGCTGTCGGCGCTGGATGCCGGGCTGCGCAGTCAGATCCAGATCGAGCTGCTGCGTCTGCAGAAGCGCCTTGGCATGACCTTCGTGTTCGTCACCCATGATCAGCAGGAAGCGATGGTGATGTCGGACCGCATCGCGGTGCTCGACAGCGGCAGTATCCAGCAGGTGGGGACGCCGCGCGAGATCTATGAATGCCCGGTCAATGCCTTCGTGGCGCGTTTCATGGGGCATGCCAATCTGTTCGAGATCACGGCTCGCGATGACAGCCGCGATGACGCCGTCCGGCTGACCACGCCGCTGGGCATGCTGACGGCGCAGGCACCGGGCAGCGGCGGGTTGCTGCTGCTGCGCCCCGAGACGCTGGATCTGCGGCGGCGTCCCGCCAGCGAATTCGAACGCTACGACGTGCTGGAAAATCATCTGCCGGGCCGAGTACAGGAGCGACTGTACCGCGGTAGCCATGCCGAATATCGCGTGGAGGTGGCGGGTGTCACCTTGCAGGTGGTGGTCAACAATCGGGGCGGCCAGTTGCCGGACGTGGGAGACCACGTCGATGTGGTGGTGGCCGCGCAAGACCTGATCACGCTGGAGGCATGACGATGGCCTATCACGGGAGCTTGCCCACGGCACGCAGTCGCGCGGTGGTGGCCGAGTCACGCCACCTGCTGTTGACGGTCGCCCCCGGCGCGCTGTGGATCATCATCTTCCTGGTGCTGCCCAGTCTCTATCTGATGAGCGTGGCCTTCATGAGCAATGGCCCCTATGGCTTGCCGGAGATGCCCTTGTCGCTGACCTCGTTTACGCAGCTGGCGGGTCAGGGCTTTCTCGGCTGGAGCCCGGGCAATCTCATGACGCTGGGGCGTTCGCTGTGGCAGACCGTGCTTTCCACCGTGCTGGTGGTGCTGGTGGCGTATCCGATCGCCTATCACATCTCGCAGGCAGACCAGCGCTGGCGGCCGATCATGCTGCTGGCGGTAGTCGTGCCGTCCTGGACCAATCAGGTCATCCGCACCTTCGGCTGGATGAACCTGCTGGCGCCGGGCACGCCGTTGGCGGAGCTGGCCGAGGCCATGGGCATGATCGCGCCCAACATGGGGCTCTATCCGTCCAATTTCGCGGTCACGCTGGGGCTGGTCTACAACTTCCTGCCCTTCATGGTGCTGCCGCTGTATGCCGCTTTCGAGAAGCTCAATCTCTCGCTGGTGGAAGCGGCGCAGGATCTCTACGCCTCGCCGCTCAAGGCTTTCTGGCATGCGGTATTCCCCCAGACGTTGCCGGGGCTGCTGGCGGGGGTGGTGCTGGTGGCGATCCCGGCGTTCGGCATGTACGTGATTCCGGAACTGCTCGGCGGTGGCAAGGGCATGATGCTGGGCAATCTGGTCGCCAATCAGTTCTCCGGCAGTGCCAACTGGCCACTGGGGGCGGCGGGGGCGATCCTGATGTTGATCGCGACCTTCATCGGACTCTATGCCATGCGTCGCATCGGCAGGCGCCTGGGTGGCGGTGAAGAGGTGGTGATATGACGCGCGGCGGACTTCACAAGGGATTGCGGGGCTTCTGGTGGCTGACGCTCGGTTTTCTGTATCTGCCGCTGATCGTGGTGATGCTGTTCTCCTTCAATGCCTCCAACAGTGCCGCCAGCTTCACCGGCGTGTCACTGCGCTGGTATCGGCGCCTGCTGGGCAATGACGCGATTCTGTCGGCGCTGGGCAATTCGCTGCTGCTGGCGGTGGTCTCGTCACTGCTGGCGCTGATGATCGGCACGCTGATCGGCTATGGCATGTATCGCCATCGTCACCGCAAGCTGGGGTGGCTGATCGTGTTGATCTATCTGCCCATCGTGTTGCCGGACATCGTGTTCGGGATCTCGGAAATGACCTTCTTCGTCGAGCTCCACGCGCTGACGGGGCTGCTGTCACCGGGGCTGGGCACCATGATCATCGCGCATGTCACCTTCCAGATTCCCTTCGTGGCGCTGATCGTCTATTCACGCTTCGTCGGTCTGGATCCGACATTGTTCGAGGCGGCCAAGGACCTCTATGCCACGCCGCGCCAGCGCGTGCAGTTCTTCATGTTGCCGACCCTGAAGCCGGCGTTGATCTCGGGCTTCCTGCTGTCCTTCACGCTGTCGCTGGATGACTTCGTGATCAGCTTCTTCACGTCAGGTCCGGAGAGCGCCACCTTGCCCATCTACATCTGGAGCGCGATACGCAAGGGTGTGACACCGGAGATCAATGCCATCGCCACCCTGATGATGGCGGTGGTCGCCCTGGCGGCGATCGTGAGTCTTGCGCTGGCACGCCGGCGCAGCGCTTCATGATTTCGCTGGAGGGTCACTCGTCGTACCCCGCCCCTGACCAGGCAGGCATGCCGGTATCGGGGGCGGGCATTCACCACCTTTCTCATCGACTGAACGGAGCATCACAATGACAACTCACACGCTGCGTCTCGCGGTCGCCATCGGCAGTCTGCTGCTGGCAGGCGCCGCCCAGGCTGAAGACAGGAAGCTGTATCTCTTCAACTGGACCCAGTACATGGACCCGGAGATCATCACCGCCTTTGAAGAGGCCTTCGATGTCGAGGTGGTCGAGAATTATTACAACTCCCTGCCGGAAATGCTGGCCAAGCTGAATGCCGGCGGGGTGTCCCAATACGACATCATCGTGCCGTCCAATTACTACGTGCCGCGCCTGATCAACACCGGCCTGGTCCAGAAGATCGACAAGGCGAAAGTGCCCAACCTGGCCAATGTCGATGCGCAGTTCAAGGACCCGAGCTTTGACCCGGGAGCCAACTACACCGTCCCGTATCAGTGGGGAGTCACCGGGCTGGTCTACAACGCCAGCACGTTCAAGGATGCCCCCAAGAGCTGGTCACTGCTGTTTGATCCCGCCGTCAATGCCTCATATCCGTTCAGCCTGATGGGCGATGGCCAGGTCAGCATGGGGGCGGCCTGTGCCTATCTCGGTCATGGCTATGACTGTACCGGCATGGATGCCTGGCGTGAGGCGGCCAGATTGCTGATCGAGACCAAGCATCGCGACAACTTCAGCGGCTTCTCCGATGGCACGCCGGCCCTGCAACAGCTGGCACGCAAGGTCACGCATGGTGCGCTGTCCTACAACGGCGACTATCTGTTCTATCTGGCCGAGAATCCGGAGTCCTTCGCCGATATCAAGTACATGATTCCGGATGAAGGTGCCGAGAAGTGGGTCGATTCGATGATGATTCCCGCCAAGGCGCCGCATCCTGAGCTGGCACACGCCTTCATCAACTTCCTTCTGGACGCCAAGGTCGGTGCGCAGTTGTCCAACTACAACTACTACGCCAGCCCCAATGCCGCCGCCAGGCCGTATCTGGATGAGGTGCTGACCCAGCCACCGATCCAGCCCTCTGAGGATGACATGGCGCGTCTGCATTTCTCGCCGAGTCTCTCCGGTGAGCAGTTGCAGATCTTCCAGCAGTTATGGTCGGAAGTGCAGGCCCGTTGAGTCGGCGTCTCGTCGATCGCGGGCATCTCGTCATTGACCGCAGGCGCTGCCTGCGGTGTTCAAGGAAGGTGTTATGAGTGTCAATCACGTGGGTCACGAGCAGCCGGGTCATGAAGATGATGACGCGATCCTGCAGGAATGGTTCGCCGCTCACGGTATCACCGAGGTGGAATGTCTGGTCACGGATCTGACCGGCATTCTCAAGGGCAAGATCATGCCTGCGCGCAAGTACCTCAATGGCGGGCGGCCACGCCTGCCGGATTCGCTGTTCATCCAGACCGTCACGGGAGGCTATCCGGATGATGAAGACAGCCGCTTCTGGAATCCGGCCGAACAGGACATGCAGCTGATTCCGGACGTGAACGCGCTCTATCTGGTGCCGTGGGCGGAAGACCCCACCGCACAGGTCATCCACGATTGCTATTACCTGAATGGTGAGCCGGTTGAGCTGTCGCCACGCTATGTGCTCAAACGGATACTGGCATTGTATGCCGAACAGGGCTGGCAGCCGGTGGTGGCGCCGGAGGCCGAGTTCTATCTGGTCAAGACCAACACCGACTCCGATTATCCGCTGGAACCGCCCATCGGCCGCAGCGGTCGGCAGGAGAGCAGCCGTCAGTCCTTCTCCATCGATGCGGTCAATGAATTCGATCCGCTGTTCGAGGAGATGTATGACTACTGCGAGGCGATGGGGCTGGATCTCGACACCCTGATCCATGAAGAGGGAGCGGGGCAGATGGAGGTCAATTTCGAGCATGGGGATGCTCTTTCTCTCGCCGACCAGGTGGTGATGTTCAAGCGCACCCTGCGGGAGACGGCGCTGCGACATGGCATGTACGGGACCTTCATGGCCAAGCCGATGGCCTATCAGCCGGGCAGTTCGATGCATATTCACCAGAGCCTGGTGGATGTCGAGTCAGGCAATAACCTGTTTGCCGATGCGTCGGGTCAGCCGAGCACGCTGTTCCGTCACTTCATCGGGGGCCTGCAGACCTATCTGCCCGCCGCGATGCCGTTCTTCGCCCCCAACGTCAATTCCTATCGGCGTCTGATGCGCAATGACACCAGCGGCTCCGCACCCATCAATGTCGAGTGGGGCCTGGACAACCGCACCGTGGGCCTGCGGGTGCCGGTGTCGGACGCGGCAGGTACGCGGGTCGAGAATCGTCTGGCGGGCGCCGATGCCAATCCCTATCTGGTGATGGCCGCTTCGCTGGCGTGTGGTTATCTGGGAATGATGGAGCGGATCGAGCCGCGCCCTCCGGTGGTCGGCTCGGCCTGGGAGGGCGGCAATACCCTGCCGGACGATATCGGCCCGGCACTCGATGCTCTGCATGCCTGTACGCCGTTGGCCAACATCCTCGGCGAGCGCTTCGTGAAGAGTTATCTGGCCGTCAAGCGTGCCGAGCATGGGGAATACTTCCAGGTCATCAGCTCCTGGGAGCGTGAGCACCTGCTGCTGCGTGTCTAGACCCCCTGCGGTACGCCGACGGATACCGGGAGGCCACGACATCCGTCGTGGCCTCCCGAGGTTCAGGGGAAGAGGCGGGCGGAAGAAGGGTTGTCGTCAGTGAGGGGCATGACGCGTCAGTCCGGCGCTCATGGTGTGTATCTGCAAGATGTCTTGTTCGCAGGTTGATCTGGTCTACCACAAGGATGCTGTCATGAGTGCCACTACCCCCCTGGAGCCTGCCGCCTCCTGGTATGCCGCTTCCGCCAATGCCGCCCCCGAGCGCCCGCCGTTGTCCGGTGAGGTCAGCTGCGATGTCTGCGTGGTCGGCGCTGGCTTCACGGGAATCTCGGCGGCACTGCACCTGGCCGAGCAGGGGCTCAAGGTGATGGTGCTGGAGGCCGCCTGCGTGGGGTATGGGGCCTCGGGTCGCAATGGCGGGCAGATCGTCAACAGTTACAGTCGCGACATGGACGTGATCGAGGCGCGCTTCGGCGCACGGACGGCGCAGGCATTGGGCGACATGGCCTTTGAGGGCAATCGCATCATTCGGGATCGCATCGCTGACTATGCCATCGACTGTGATCTGCGCGACGGCAACCTCTTTGCCGCCTGCAACGCGCGTCAGCTCAAGGGACTCAAGGAGCACAAGGCCCTCTGGGAGCGCTATGGCAATACCAGTCTCGAATTGCTGGAAGGGGATGCCTACCAGCGTGAAGTGAGCGCCGAAGGGTATACGGGCGCCCTGGTCGACCACTCCGGCGGCCATCTCCATCCGCTCAATCTGGTGCTGGGCGAGGCCGCGGCCTTCGAGTCCCTCGGCGGGGTGATCTTCGAACATAGCCCGTTGGTGAGTCTCGAGCATGGCAGTCCGGTCGTGCTCAGGACGGCCGCTGGCGCCATCCGGGCCGAGCGTGTGGTGATGGCGGGCAATGCCTATCTTCACGGTGTGCTGCCGGAGCTCGAGGGCAAGTCGATGCCCTGCGGCACGCAGATCATCGCCACCGAGCCGTTGGCGGATGACGTGGCGCGCGGGCTGCTGCCCAATGGCATGGCGGTGGAGGACTGCAACTATCTGCTGGATTACTACCGCCTGACTCGCGACAACCGTCTTCTCTTCGGGGGCGGTGTCAACTACGGCGGTGAAGACCCCGCCGATATCGAGGCCCTGATTCGGCCCAAGCTGCTCAAGGTCTTCCCGCAGCTGGCCAGCGTCAGGATCGACTATGCCTGGAGCGGAACCTTCCTGATGACGCTCAATCGACTGCCGCAGTTCGGCGTGCTCAATGACAATGTCTATTACGCCCAGGGGTATTCCGGGCATGGCGTGACCTGCAGTCACCTCGCCGGACGACTGATCAGCGAGGCGATGAGGGGGCGTGAGGGTCGCTTCGATGCCTTCGCGAACCTGCCGCATCTGCCGTTCCCCGGGGGACGACTGTTGCGAGTGCCGCTGTCAGCCGTAGGAGCCTGGTACTACCAGACACGCGACAGGCTCGGCCTCTGACGCACTCGAAGCGGGAGGTCAGGGCCAGTGGGCGCGCTCCGGCCGGAATGCCCACTGGGCAAGCGTGTCCGGGGTGAGGCGCCTCAGATGCTGCGCAGGTACCAGTCGTATTCCAGACGGCTGATGATCTGCATCGCGGCCTCGCGCTCCGCCCGGCGACCGGCAATGAAGACATTCAGGAAGCGCTCGCTGAAAGCGGCCGTGAGGGGAGCGCTTTCCTCCAGCAGCGTCAGGGCCTCGGGCCAGCTGTTGGTCAGGCTGGGCTCGAACTGATCATAGGCATTGCCGGTCACCGGCTCACCCGGGGAGATCCGATGGGTGATGCCATGGATGATGGAGGCCAGCAGCGTCGCCAGCAGCAGGTAGGGATTGACGTCAGCCCCGGCGACCCGATGCTCCAGCCGACGCGCCTCATTGGGGCCGGAGGGAATGCGGATGGCGACCGAGCGGTTGTCGAATCCCCAGGTGGGTGCCATCGGTACGTACAGGCCCTGCTGGAAACGGCGGTAGGAATTCAGGTTGGGGGCAAACAGCGCCATGGAGGCGGGCATGAGTTCCAGCAGGCCGCCGATGGCGTGACGCAGGGTCTCGGTGCCCAGAGGATTCTCGCCGGGGTCTGCGAAGACATTGTGTCCATCGCGGTCCACCAGGCTCAGGTGCGCATGCATGCCATTGCCGGCTTCATCACCGTACGGCTTGGCCATGAAGGTCGCGTCGAAGCCATGACGCAGGGCGACACCCTTGATCAGGCGTTTGAGCAGGACGGCGCTGTCACAGGCCTTCATGACGTCGTCGAGATGAATCAGGTTGATCTCGAACTGACCCGGGGCGCACTCCTTGAGCGCGGTATCCAGCGGCAGCTGTTGGATGCGTGCGGCATCCTGGATCTCTTCCAGAAAGTCGGCATATTCATCCAGCTCTCCGATGGAGTAGAGCTGGCTTTCCGTGGCGCGCTCACCCGTGAGCGGAGAGCAGGGCGGCTGCACCATGCCCAGGTCATCGCGCTCACGATCCACGAGATAGAACTCCAGTTCCAGCGCGACGACGGCGGTCAGCCCCATCCCAGCCAGAATATCGACCTGTTTCTGCAGCTGATTGCGGGGGTCCGCGAAGAAGGGACCGTCCCTGTCATCGCGCATGTTCATCAACAGCTGGCCTTGCTTGCCGCCGCGCAGCCAGGGGGCTGGCATCAAGGTGCCGGGGATCGGGCGGCAGACCTGATCCCCATCCCCGGTCTCCAGGCCCAGACCGGTCTCTTCGATGGTGTTGCCGGCGATATCGATCGCGAAGACGGAGCCTGGCAGGTTGATGCCCTGCTCGTAGGCCTTTTCCAGATTCTCGCGCGGGATACGCTTGCCGCGCTGGATGCCGCTGATATCACTGATCAGCAGGTCGATGCTCTCGATTTCCGGATGGCGGTCCAGAAACTCTCTGGCCTCATCGACGTGAAGGCTGTTCATGGGGGGTCCTGTGAGCGGGTGGTGGCACATCATATATCGCCACGCCATCCCGTGTTGTCAAATAATTCACAGCGCTTACCCGCTGTACCCTCGAGGCAGTATCATCAGCTGAGGCGCTTTCTTTCGATCTTTGTCCCGTGGTTTCCCCTTGCTTGAGATTGCCTTCGTGCCTGAGTGGCAAGGATGTCAGTTCAATCGATGTTGAATAAAACATACCAAATGACCGGGGTGCATGAGCGGCCCCTGAAGGAGAACCCATGACGTCTCGCCCTCTGGTGGGTGTGATCGCCTGCCGTCGCACGATTGAAGGCCATCCGGCGCACATGGTGACTGACAAGTACGTCAGTGCCCTGCGCGAATTCGGGCTGGAGCCACTGGTGATCCCGGTATGGGAAGACGTCATGGCTGACTCGGCCAGAGCGCTGCTGGCGCGACTGGATGGGTTGCTGCTGACGGGCAGCTATTCCAACGTGCATCCGGCGCGGTATGGCGAGGCCATCGCGCCGGAGAATACCTATGAAGACACGGCACGAGATGCGTCAGCCATGGCCTGGGTACCGCTGGCGCTTGAGTTGCAACTGCCGTTGCTGGGTATCTGTCGCGGCTTTCAGGAGCTGAACGTCGCCTTCGGTGGCAGCTTGCATCAGGCGGTGCAGAACGTGCCCGGCTTGAGGGATCATCGTGAGCCCGAGGGCGATCTCGACGTGCAGTTCGCCCCCTCCCACGGCATCAGCATCCTGCCGGGCGGACGGCTGGCCGAGTTGTACGCCGCGCCTGAGGCGCGGGTCAATTCCGTGCATCAGCAGGGGATCGCGCGGCTGGGCGAAGGGCTGCGTGTCGAAGCGGTCGCTCCGGATGGTCTGGTGGAGGCGATCTCGATCATCGCAGCGGGAGCCTTCACGCTGGCGGTGCAATGGCATCCCGAATGGAAGCCACGTCAGCATCCGCTGTATCAGGCGATTCTGGAAGGATTTGCCGCGGCCTGTCGGGACAGGTCCAGGCAAGCATCATCCGTTCAGGAGACACCTCGTCAGCCGTCGTGAAGATGACGACGAAGCCGCGTCCCGCGCGCCTGCAGACGCTGCAGGATGACACGGCGCTGGCTGCCTCTCCTGCGTTCTCGTGTGACCTGCCCCCTCTTACCTGACTTCGGAATCCTGATCATGAGCCGTCCCCGGACATTGACCGATTGGCAGGCGCTCGCCGCCCGTATGACGCCGCAACTGCAAGGCAATGCCTTCATCAATGATGACTTCGTGCCGGCGGTCAGCGGCGAGACCTTCGAGTGCCTCAATCCGGCCACTGGGAAACGATTGGCGAAGGTGGCCAGCTGTGACGGCGCCGATGCCGAGATCGCCGTCCGGCATGCCCGCGCCGCCTTCAAGAGAGGTGTCTGGTCGCGCATGGCGCCTGTCGAGCGCAAGGGCGTGCTGCTCAGGCTGGCGGACCTGATGGAGGCACACCAGGATGAGCTGGCGCTGCTGGATACCCTCGACATGGGCAAGCCGATCACCAGCGCGCTGGATGATGTGGCGGGAGCGATCGGCTCGATCCGCCATCAGGCCGAGTCCATCGACAAGCTGTACGGCGAGGTCGCGCCGACCGGCGAGCAGGTGCTGGGGCTGGTGCTGCGCGAGCCGCTGGGGGTGGTGGCCTCCATCGTGCCGTGGAACTTCCCGCTGATGATGACGGCCTGGAAGATCGCGCCGGCGCTGGCCGCGGGCAACAGTGTCATCCTCAAGCCGTCGGAGAAGTCACCACTGTCAGCGCTGCGTCTGGCGGCACTCGCACGTGAGGCAGGCATCCCGAGTGGCGTCTTCCAGGTGTTGCCGGGCTTCGGGCATACCGTCGGGCGTGCGCTGGCCCTGTCGATGGACGTCGAGTGTCTGGCCTTCACCGGTTCCACCGCCGTCGGCAAGCAGCTGATGCAGTATGCCGGACAGTCGAACCTGAAGCGTGTCTTCCTGGAGTGCGGTGGCAAGAGCCCCAACATCGTGTTTGCCGATTGCGCGGATCTGGATCGCGTGGCGGAGAGTGCCGCTGCCGCCATCTTCTACAACCAGGGGGAGGTCTGCATCGCCGGTTCTCGCCTGCTGGTGGAAAACTCGATCCGCGACGCCTTCGTCGCCAAGGTGGTGGCGGCTGCCGAGCGCATGCAGCCGGGCGACCCGCTGGACCCGACAAGCTTCATGGGGGCGATGGTCGACAGCACCCAGCATGAGCGCGTGATGGGCTACATCCGCAAGGGGATCGAGGAGGGGGCGGTGCTGCGTGCCGGCGGCGAAGACGTTGCCGGGCCGGGGCTGTTCATCCGTCCGGTGGTCTTCGATGGCGTCACGCCCGAGATGGTGATCGGCCGTGAGGAAATCTTCGGGCCGGTGCTGTCGGTCTTCGGTTTCGAGACCGAAGAGGAGGCGCTGGCGCTGGCCAATGACAGTGATTTCGGACTGGCGGCGGGGCTCTGGAGCCAGGACATCGGCCGCATCATGCGCATGACCCATCGTCTCGAATCCGGCCAGGTCTTCGTCAACAACTGGGCGGGGGGCGATCAGAGCATGCCCTTCGGCGGCGTGAAACAGTCCGGCAACGGCCGCGACAAGTCCCATCACTCGCTGGCGGAATACACCCAGCTCAAGAGTGTCTGGATCGCGCTGAGCTGAACTGAAACCGGGCCGAACCGGGCTGTCACGCGTTGGCGGAAACACCGTGCAGCACGAAAAGAGGCCACGCGATCGCGTGGCCTCTTTTCTGTTGTCATCTGCCGCAAGTGTTTGCCGCAAGGTCTAGAACATGCGTGCCGGCGTCGCACAGCTGACCAGACGGCACTCGACTTCGCCGATGTTGCGAAAGCGATGCGGCACATTGGTATCGAAGTAGTAGGCTTCACCGGCTTTCAATACCCGGGTGTCGCTGCCGATGGTGATCTCGATCTCGCCTGCGATGACCACCCCGGCTTCCTCTCCCTGATGGGTGATCATCTCGCGGCCGGTGTCACTGACAGGCGGGTAGGTCTCGATCATGAACGACAGATTGCGATCCTGACGCTTGGCCCCGACCAGTTTGAAGACCACCTCTCCGCTGCCCACGTTCGTCAGCTCCTCTTCGCCATAGAACACCTTGGCGGTGTTCTCGAGTTCCATGGTGAAGAAATCACCGATGCTCATGGGAATGGCGGCGAGAATCTTGGACAGTGAGCTGACCGAGGGGCTGACCTTGCCCTGTTCGATCAGTGACAGGCTCGAATGGGTCACCCCACAGCGCTTGGCCAGCTCGCGTTGCGAGATGCCCCGCAGCGTACGCAGCGCCCGCAGGCGCGCACCGACATCATCTGCCATCAGAACTTCCTTCGCGAAGCGACGATTGACTGGAAATGCCTTGAGTCCTTGAGCGACAACGGCCAGCCTCGGGATGCCCGTGACTGGCCGTTGCATGCAGCGACAGGATGACTCAGAGGCGCAGGATCAGCTGAGGCTGTCCAGCTTTTCCTTGAGCACCTTGTTGACCTGTTGCGGGTTGGCGGTGCCGCGTGAGGCCTTCATCACCTGACCGACGAAGAAGCCGATCATCTTGCCACGCTTGTCCGGTTCGGCTTCCTGATACTGGGTCACCTGAGCCGGATTGTCGGCGATCACCTGGTCGACCACTGCCTCGATGGCACCGGTGTCCGTGACCTGCTTGAGGCCACGTGACTCGATGATCTCGTCGGCGCTCTCGCCTTCGCCATCCCACAGCGCGGCGAACACCTGCTTGGCGGCCTTGCCGTTGATGGTCTCATCGACGATACGCTTGATCAGGCCCCCCAGCTGGGCTGCCGAGACCGGGCTCACGGTGATGTCGAGATTTTCCTTGTTGAGACGCCCGGCCAGTTCGCCCTGCACCCAGTTGGCGGCTTGCTTGGCGTCGCCGCAGACATCCTTCACTTCCTCGAAGAAGTCGGCCATCTCACGGCTGGCGGACAGCACGCTGGCATCATAGGCGGACAGCCCCAGTTCGCCCTCGAAGCGTACGCGCTTCTCGGCCGGCAGCTCCGGCAGAGTCTGGCGCAGGTGTTCGATGTAGGCGTCGTCGACTTCCACCGGCAGCAGGTCCGGGCACGGGAAGTAGCGGTAGTCGTTGGCTTCTTCCTTGGTGCGCATGCTGCGCGTCTCGTCGGCATCCGGATCATACAAGCGGGTTTCCTGCACGACCTTGCCGCCGTCCTCGATCAGCTCGATCTGACGCTCCACCTCGAAGTGGATGGCGCGCTCGATGAAGCGGAAGGAGTTGACGTTCTTGATCTCCGCGCGGGTGCCGAAGGCTTCCTGCCCCTTGGGGCGCACCGAGACGTTGACGTCGCAACGCAGGGAACCTTCGGCCATGTTGCCATCGGAGATGCCGAGGTACGTCACGATGGCGTGGATCGCCTTGACGTAGGCCACCGCTTCCTTGGCGGAGCGCATGTCCGGCTCGGAGACGATTTCCAGCAGCGGTGTGCCGGCACGGTTCAGGTCGATGCCGGTCATGCCCTGGAAGTCTTCGTGCAGCGACTTGCCGGCGTCTTCCTCGAGGTGGGCATGGTGGATGCGGATCGACTTGCGCGTGCCATCCTCGAGCAGGATCTCGAGTTCACCCGGCCCGACGATGGGCTGATCCATCTGGCTGGTCTGGTAGCCCTTGGGCAGATCCGGGTAGAAATAGTTCTTGCGCTCGAACACCGAACGGCCGGCCACGGCGGCATTGACGGCGAGGCCGAAGCGCACGGCCATGGCCACGGCCTGCTCGTTGAGCACCGGCAGGGTGCCCGGCAGGCCGAGATCGACGGCGCTGGCCTGGGTGTTGGGCTCGGCACCGTAGGTGGTGGACGAGCCGGAGAATATCTTTGACTGGGTGGCGAGCTGAGCGTGAACCTCAAGCCCGATTACGACTTCCCATTGCATCAGGCTTGCTCCTGTCCGAATTCCGGGCGCTGGCGGTGCCAGTCGGTGATTTGCTGGAACTGGTGCGCGACGCCCAGCAGGGTCTGCTCACCGAAGTGCGGGCCGAGAATCTGCAGACCCACCGGGCGCTTGCCAGCCAGACCGGCCGGCACGCTGATGCCCGGAATGCCCGCCAGGTTGATGGCGATGGTGTAGAGATCCTGCAGGTACATGGACAGCGGGTCCTTGTGCGCGCCGAGATCGAACGCCGGGGTCGGTGCCGCCGGCCCCATCAGCACATCGACCTGGTCGAAGGCATCGAGGAAGTCCTGGCGGATCAGGCGACGCACCTTCTGGGCCTTGATGTAGTAGGCATCGAAGAAGCCTTCGGACAGGGTGTGCGTGCCGATCAGGATGCGGCGCTTCACCTCGTCGCCGAAGCCTTCTTCACGGGTGCGCTTGTAGAGGTCTTCCAGGTCCTGCGGGTCTGCGCAGCGGTGGCCGAAACGCACGCCGTCGTAACGCGACAGGTTGGAGGAGGCCTCGGCCGGTGCGATCACGTAGTAGGTCGGGATGGCCAGGTGGGTATGCGGCAGGGAGATTTCCTGCACGCTGGCACCGGCATCCTCGAAGACCTTGATCGCGGCACGCACGGAGGCTTCGACCTCCGCTGACAGGCCGTCGCCGAAATATTCCTTCGGCAGGCCGATCTTCAGGCCCTTGAGGTCATAGTCCAGGCCTTCGACGTAGTCCGGCACGCCACGTACCACGCTGGTGGAGTCACGCGGGTCGGCGCCGGCGATCACGTTCATCAGGCGCGCGCAGTCCTCGGCGGAGCGTGCCATCGGGCCACCCTGATCGAGACTGGAGGCATAGGCGATCATGCCGTAGCGGGAGACGCGGCCGTAGGTCGGCTTGAGGCCGGTGATGCCACAGAAGGCGGCCGGCTGGCGGATGGAGCCACCGGTATCGGTGCCCAGTGCCGCCGGGGCGAGGCCTGCGGCGACGGCAGCGGCGCTGCCGCCGGAGCTGCCACCCGGGACGGCGGACAGGTCCCACGGGTTCTTGACCGGACCGTAGTAACTGTTCTCGTTCGAGGAGCCCATCGCGAACTCATCGAGGTTGGTCTTGCCCAGCATCACCACGCCTTCCGCCTTGAGCTTCTCGATCACGGTGGCGTCGTAGGGGGAGATGAAGTTGTCGAGCATCTTCGAGCCGCAGCTGGTGCGCACACCCTCGGTGCAGAAGATGTCCTTGATGGCCATCGGCACGCCGGTCAGCGGTGCGGCATTGCCGGCGGCACGCCTGGCGTCCGCGGCATCGGCCTCGCGCAGCGCCTCTTCACGGCACAGGGTGATGTAGCTGTTGAGCTCGCCGTCGAGGCGTTCGATACGGGCCAGGAAGGCTTCCGTCAGCTCGCGACTGGTGTACTCGCCGGCCTCGAGGCCTTGCGCCAGCTCACTGAGCGTCTTGTCATGTAGTGCAATGGACGATGACATGTTCGATTCCATCTGTGCACACGATGCAAAGGGCATCGCACGCGGAAATTCCGGGGGCGGACGGGGCGTGCCGCGTGGCGTGGTATCAGGTCTGGCGGTCTCTCACCTCACGTGAGGGATCGGCCAGGCGTGATCACTCGACGACGCGCGGTACCAGATACAGCCCCTGTTCTGTGGCCGGAGCCACCTGCTGAAAACGCTCGCGCTGATTTGACTCGGTGACTTCGTCGGCACGTAGGCGTTGCGTGGCTTCCAGCGGGTGCGCCAGGGGAGCGACGCCGTCGGTGTCGACCTGTTGCAGCTGGTCGACCATGGCGAGAATCCGATCAAGATCCGCGACATAGGCTTCGGCATCCTGCGAGGCAAGACCCAGGCGTGCGAGGTGAGCGGCACGCAGCACATCTGAATGTTCAAGGGCCATGGAAGTTTCCCTGTCTTGGCTTCGTGAGGCTTGAGGTAACGGCGAGTGCAGTCTGCTCGGTGACCTGGCGTTGGCCAGCGGTGAGGCAACTGCTCGCCCGTTGCGCTGTCACAGTGTGATTCGGCGTGAAATGTACCACATCTGCGGCGCGCTGGCAGGCGTGTCAGCTTGCCGCCATGGGGTGGCAATGGTACCGTTCGCGTCTGCACAGGGTTCCGGTCTGGACTAGGTGATCAACTTCCATGTTTAAACGTTTACGTGGGCTGTTCTCGAGCGATCTGTCGATCGATCTGGGTACCGCCAACACGCTCATTTATGTGCGCGGTCGCGGTATCGTGCTCGACGAGCCCTCCGTCGTTGCCATTCGCCAATCCGGGAATGCCCGCAGCGTCGCGGCTGTCGGTGCCGATGCCAAGCGCATGCTGGGGCGTACCCCCGGCAATATCACGGCCATCCGCCCGATGAAGGACGGCGTCATCGCCGACTTCACCGTCACCGAACAGATGCTCCAGCATTTCATCCGCAAGGTGCATCAGAGCACCTTCCTGACGCCCAGTCCTCGCGTTCTGGTGTGCGTGCCGTGCATGTCGACCCAGGTCGAACGCCGCGCCATCAAGGAATCGGCCGAAGGGGCCGGTGCGCGTGAGGTCTACCTGATCGAGGAGCCCATGGCGGCCGCGATCGGTGCTGGTCTTCCCGTCGAGGAAGCCATGGGCTCCATGGTGGTCGACATCGGTGGTGGTACTACCGAGATCGCCATCATCTCGCTCAACGGCGTGGTCTACTCCGAGTCGGTACGCATCGGCGGCGACCGCTTCGACGAAGCCATCACCTCCTACGTGCGTCGCCATTATGGCAGCCTGATCGGTGAAGCGACGGCCGAGCGCATCAAGGAAGAGATCGGTTGTGCCTACCCGGGCGGCGAGCTGCGCGAGATCGACGTGCGCGGTCGCAATCTGGCCGAAGGCATTCCACGCTCCTTCACGCTCAACTCCCACGAGATTCTCGATGCGCTGCAGGAGCCGCTGGCGGCCATCGTCTCGGTGGTCAAGAGCGCGCTCGAGCAGTCTCCACCGGAGCTGGCATCCGACATCGCCGAGCGCGGTCTGGTGCTGACCGGCGGTGGTGCGCTGCTGCGTGACATCGACAAGTTGATCGCGGAAGAGACGGGCCTGCCGGTGATCATCGCCGAAGACCCGCTGACCTGCGTGGCGCGTGGCGGTGGCAAGGCGCTGGAAATGATCGATCAGCACACCTTCGAGCTGCTGTCGAGCGATTGACCTCGTCCGGGGCCGGGCATGCTGTGTGCTGTACGGCTGGTCCCGGCCTGTCGGAGGAAGTGCTATCAAACCCCTGTTCACGCGTGGCCCCGTGCCCGGCTATCGCATGCTGTTGTGTGCGGTGCTGTCCTTCGCGCTGATGTTTGCCGAAGATCGCTTCAGCTGGATGGTCGACGTGCGTGCCAGCATGGCGACACTGGTTTCCCCTGTGCAATGGGTGGTCAGTCTGCCTACAGAGGGCCTCAGCTGGGGCGCACTGGTGTTTGCCGACCAGCAGAAGCTCGCCGATGAAAACCGGGCACTGCGTGAGCAGCTGCTCAATCTGTCCAGCCGTGTGCAACGCATGGCGAGCCTGTCTGCCGAGAATTCCCGTCTGCGCGAATTGCTCAATGCCGGTCAGCGCAGCGATATCCCCTACATCACGTCCCAGTTGCTGACGCTTGATGCTGATCCGTTCTCCCATCGCATGGTGGTGGATCGCGGTGAGCAGGATGGCGTGCGCATCGGCCTGCCGGTTCTGGATGCCTACGGGCTGGTCGGTCAGGTCATCTCCACGTCGGCCTACAACAGTCGCGTGCTGATGATCAGTGATGCCAGTCATGCCGTGCCGGTGGAGGTCAATCGCAATGGCCTGCGCTTCATTGCCCAGGGCAGCGGCAAGATCGATCAGGTGGATGTGCTGCACGTGCCGGATACCGCGGATATCCGTGTCGGGGACCTGCTGGTGACCTCCGGGCTCGCGCTGCGCTTTCCGCGCGGCCTGCCGGTGGCACGTGTCACCGAGGTCTATCATGACCCCGGCAAGCCCTTCGCTCGCGTCAGTGCCGAACCCATTGCCCAGCTTGAGCGTTCGCGCAACTTCCTGATCCAGATGCCACCCGCCGTCGACGTGGAGAGCCTCTACGTGGATGACAGTCTTGACGAGCTGCCCAAGGACAACCTCGCCGCGCCCGCTTCGGACGCGGATGAGGAGGACGCGGCGGATGCCGAGGCGCAGCAGAGCGCCAATGCGCCAGGGGAGAACAACTGATGGCCTTTCGTCCCCAGACCACCTTGCTGTGCTGGTTCTCGTTGCTGCTGGCCCTGTGTCTTCAGGTCATGCCATTGCCGGATGTGTGGTTGATCTGGCGTCCACAGTGGCTCGGTCTGATGCTGGTCTACTGGTGCATCGTCTCGCCGCAGAGTGTCGGTGTCTTCCATGGCTTCCTGTTCGGCCTGGCGCTGGATGTCCTGCAGGGGGCACCGCTGGGGCACAATGCGCTGGTGCTCTCGCTGACCGCCTTCATGGGCGTGTTGCTCTACCAGCGCATCCGCGCTTACTCACTGCTGCAGCAGGCCTTGCTGGTGATCGTGGTGCTGGGCATCGCGCAGCTGGTGGACCAGTGGTTGCGCAGCATCTTCGGTGCCGGGCCAGTGAGCCTGTCCTTCCTGCTGTCGGCGGTGATCGGTGGTGCGCTGTGGCCCTGGCTCTACACCCTGCTGCAGATGCTGCGTCGTCGACTGACGGCGTGAGCCTGTAGCATGTCGTACGCATGAGAGCCGCCCCTTCGGGCGGCTTTCTGCTGTCTCATGATCAAGAAACCCGCCCAGGAGGGAGACATGTCAGTGTCGTCGTCCAGTGTCGCAACCCCCGTAGCGCCCGAGATTCCCGGACGTCCGCCACGTCTCGTCCTGGCGTCCGGCTCGCCGCGTCGGCGTGAGCTGCTGGCCAGTATCGGTGTCAAGTGTGAGGTGGCCCCGGTCGACATCGATGAAACACCTCGTCCCGATGAGTCGCCGGAGCACTACGTCATGCGCATGGCGCGTGAGAAGGCACAGGCCGGATTCAGGCGATTGGACAAGGGGGAGGCTGAGGCGGTGGTGCTCGGAGCCGATACCGCCCTGGCGCTGGATGGCCGGATTCTGGGCAAGCCTCGCGATGAAGCGGATGCCCGCGAGATGCTGATGGCGCTTTCCGGTCGTCGTCATCAGGTCCTGAGCGCGGTGACGCTCTGCCATCGTCAGCAGGCGTCCGCCTCGAACGAGCCGTCACCATCCCTGTGCTGCGAGAGCGAGCTGGTCGAGAGCCGCGTGACATTTCGCGCCATCCATCGTGAGGAGGCCGCGCGGTACTGGGCCACGGGAGAACCCGCGGACAAGGCCGGCGGCTACGCGATCCAGGGGCTGGGCGCCATCTTCGTCAGCCATCTTGAAGGCAGTTACAGCGCGGTGGTCGGGCTGCCATTGCACGAGACGTCCCGCTTGCTCATGGCCAGGGGCATTGCCTGCTGGCAGTCGTGACGGTGGGCGGGCGGGCAGGGGGCCGCCGAGGGGATTGTGGAAAATCAGCCGCCGGTGACATCGTTAGTCGATAGACCACAGCCGGGGGCTGCCTTGCTATGTCATAATCGCAAGCAACGACTTTACAAGGACTTGCGCTATGAGTGGCGAGGTATTGATCAACCTGACACCGATGGAGACCCGCGTTGCGGTCGTCGAGAACGGTGTTCTGCAGGAAGCGTTCATCGAACGCAGCGGTCGGCGCGGTATCGTCGGCAATATCTATCGCGGCAAGGTGGTGCGCGTGTTGCCCGGCATGCAGGCGGCATTCGTGGACATCGGTCTCGAACGTGCCGCCTTCATCCATGCGCAGGAGGTGATGCCCGCGCATACCCCGCATGATGAGCAGCTGTCGATCCGCGAGCTGCTCAGCGAAGGTCAGCCGCTGGTGGTGCAGGTCACCAAGGACCCCATCGGCACCAAGGGCGCGCGTCTGACCACACATCTGTCGGTACCGTCCCGCTATCTGGTTTACATGCCCGACTCTCCCCACACCGGGGTGTCGCAGCGTATCGAGAGCGATGTCGAGCGTGAGCGGCTCAAGGAGATGACCGAGCGCTGCCTGACCGAGCTCGACCCGGACGCTCCGGGGGGCTTCATCTTGCGCACGGCCGCCGAGGGCATCAGCGAGGCGGAGCTCAAGCAGGACATGCATTTCCTGCTGCGGCTGTGGCGCAAGGTCAGCGAGCGGCGTCTGACTGCCGCCGTGCCCAGCGTGATCTATGACGATCTGCCACTGTTCATGCGTACCCTGCGTGACGTGATGCGAGACGAGATCGAGCGTGTGCGCATCGATTCCCGCGAGAACTATCTGCGCTTGAAGGAGTTCTCCAGCGAATTCATGCCGGACATGGAAGGGCGCATCGAATATTACCCCGGCGAGCGGCCGATCTTCGATCTGTTCAGCGTCGAGGATGAGCTTCACAAGGCGATGGGGCGCAAGGTCCAGCTCAAGAGCGGCGGCTATCTGGTGATCGACCAGACCGAGGCGATGACCACCATCGACGTCAATACCGGTGGCTTCGTCGGGCATCGCAATCTTGAAGAGACCATCTTCAAGACCAATCTCGAGGCGGCCACGGCGATAGCCCGCCAGCTGCGTCTGCGCAACCTGGGTGGCATCATCATCATCGACTTCATCGACATGGAAGAGGCCGAGCATCAGCGTCAGGTGCTCAGAGTGCTCGAGAAGTCGCTGGAGCGGGACCACGCCAAGAACAAGATGACCGGCGTGACCGAACTGGGGCTGGTGCAGCTGACCCGCAAGCGTACCCGCGAGAGTCTGGAGCAGGTGCTGTGCGAAGCCTGTCCGACCTGCCAGGGGCGCGGCACCCTCAAGACGCCGGAGACGGTCTGCTACGAGATCTTCCGTGAGATCATGCGCGAAGAGCGTGCCTACAGTCCGGATACCTACATGGTGCTGGCCTCCCAGAACGTGGTGGACCGTCTGCTGGATGAAGAGTCGGCCTCGGTGGCGGACCTCGAGAGTTTCATCGGCAAGACCATCCGTTTCCAGGTCGAGGCGCATTATACTCAGGAGCAATATGACATCGTTCTCATGTAAGGTGCCCGCCATCTGTGTTCCCGCCGATGGAGTCTCGCCATCGGTGCATTGATACACTCGTTCCCCCTGCTGACACAGCAGGGCGATGCATGGCCCTCGAGGTCGGGTGCCTCCCTCCTGCGTAGGCGTGAGGTAGCGTGTCATCATGTTTGCTCGGAGATCCGCGTGTGACCTCTTCCTCGGATGAGCCGCAAGTGCCACCCGCTGAGTCAGACAAGCTGACAGCGGCGGATGGACCGACGGAGTCGGCCGCCACGGTCGGTGATGCTCCGTCATCTCATCAAGCCTCGTCTCCCGTCCCTTCGCCTTCACGGCGGCGGCGCTGGGGGCGAAGGCTCTTGATGGCGCTGGCGGTGCTGCTGGCGGTGCTGGCGATCGTGATCGGTGGCCTGCGCTGGTGGCTGACGACGCTGGAATCTCGCCGTGACGCGATCAGCGACTTCATCGCCACCCAGACCCACTCCAATGTCGGGATGTCATCGCTTGACGGGCGAATGGACTATCTCGACCCGGCCATCAAGCTTTCCGGTCTGAACCTCTTTCGGCCCGACGAGATGGAGGCGGCCCCGCTGTTGAGCGTGGAGCATCTCGAATCGCGGCTTGATGTGCTGTCCTCCCTGCGCCATCTGGCGCCCGTGTTTGACCGTGCGACCGCCACTGGCGTCATCGTTCACCTCTATCAGCATGACGATGGCAGCTGGGGCTGGCCGGGGCCGCCGCGCCCGCCTGAAGCCCTCGAGCCCAAGGGGCAGATGAGCCTGGAACAGCTCGAGCAGGGCCTGGCACTGCTGGCGCGTCAGCGCGTGAGGCTCGAGGATGTGCGTCTCGTGCTGCATGGACGCAACGATACGCTCAATCTGAACGCGGCCGAATTGTTGCTGGCCGGTGATGGTGAACGCGCTCATCTGGAGGGGCAGCTGCGCGTAGGGGAGTCGCCCCAGGCCGGCGTGAGTGCCGTGCTGGAAGTACTGCCCGGCGACGCGGGGCTCGCCGATTATTCCGCGCAGCTGCAGGTGGAGCTGGATGCCGGTGCACTGGCCAGTGTCGGGCGCCTGATCGGTGAGCGCGACAGCCTGATGCTGCGTGACGCTGATGGCAACGCCACGCTGTGGGCGCGCTGGCGAGAGGCACGGCTGGAAGATGCTCGCCTGCGTCTCGATCTCAATCGCCTGACGCTGGATCACGATGGCGCCATGCTGGCCCTCAAGGACATCCATGCGCGGGGACAGTGGCTGCGGGATCTGTCGGGCGGGGATCGCTGGCAGGCGTGGCTCAATCAGCTCTCGGTGGGAGCCTCGCAGCTCGATGACGCCGTCGTGAGTGACGGTGAGGCACAGGTGGCCCAGCGCTCGGATTCTCCATCGGATTCAGATTCCGCTTCACAGGAGCCGCCTGCTCGATTGCAGGCCGCGCTTGCCAGCCTCCCTGAGCGTATCTCCCTGTCGGGGGATCTTGCCGATGGCAGTGTCTCGCTTGTGACCGGCCGCTTCGATCTGGCGCGGGTGGCGCGCTGGCGCAATGTGTTGGAGCTGGGCGAGCTGGGCGAGATACTTGAGTCACTCGATCCGCGTGGCACCGCCACCGGACTGTCCCTGTCACTGGCCAATATCGGCCTTGAAGCCCCGCTGAGCATGACGCTGGCGCTTGGCCTGACGGATACCGAGGTGGAACCCTGGGAGGGCGCTCCGGGGCTCGGGCCGCTGGCGGCGTGGGTCACGGCGCGGAGTCGTGATGAAGGGGGCATGCAGGGCAGTGTCACCTTCCAGGGAGCCCCCGGCATGCGATTCCATTTCCCGGAAGTCTTCGGTGACAGCTGGTCACTGGAGTCCGCGCAGGGGGTGGTGGACTGGCAGGTGGATGATGCCGGCAGCCAGATCAGCGGGCGTGGTCTGGATATCTCGCGTCATGGCGCCAGGGTGACGGGACGCTTCGGGTTGCAGATTCCCACGGATGATGCGGACCGCTTCCAGCTGGATCTGGACATGCAGGATGTGGATGCTCGCAGCATCCCGCTGGCGGACTGGTTGCCGCTCAAGGTACTGGACCCCTCCCTGCGTGAATGGCTGACGCGTGATGTGGCAGGTGTCGTGCCAGAGGGTTCTCTGCATCTGGAGCAGGTCTGGGATGAGGACAATGGCGAGAATGGCTACGGCCCTGGGGACGCGATGGATCTCGAGCTTGCCATCGAGAACGGGCGGCTCGGCTATGTCGAGGGCTGGCCCGCGCTTGACGGCGTGAAGGGCAATCTCGAACTGCATGACAATGATCTCACGGCCAGTGTCGAGTCGGCGTACTCACGGCCGGTCGCGCTGGGTAGCGCGCAGCGTCTGTCGGTGGATCAGGCCAAGGTCGACATGCACGATGACACCCTGGATATCCAGGGGGATGTCACGGGCAGTGTCGAGGCGCTGTTCGATCTGCTATCGCATGCACCGCTCGAGGACACCGCGGAGCTGCTGGCCGAGTGGCAGGGCAAGGGCTCCGTGGCGGCGGCCATGAAGATTCGCGTACCGCTTGAAGATGCCGAGCAGGCGCGGGTGGAGGTGACGGGCAAGGTCGGTGAGAGGCAGGCGGCAAGCCTGGCCTTCCCCGGGCCGGGCATCGAGATCGCCGGCATTCGCGGCCCGCTGGCATTCGTGCATGACCCCACGCGTCCTGAAGGACAGCGCGAGCAATTGACCGGCGACCTGTCAGGGCAGCTGTTCGGTGGCGCGGTCAAGGCGGCACTCAATATCGGTCAGGCGGATTCGGCCAGCAAGGGGGCGGTGACCTTCAGTGGCCAGGCGCCGCTGGCACCGGTGCTGAGCTGGCTGGGGGCTCCCGAGACGCTGCTCGGTGATGCGGCGCAGGATAGCCGTGCCGCACTGAATCAGGGAGATAGCCCGCGTGCGCTGGGCGGCACGTTCGATTATCAGGCGCGTCTGATGCTGCCCGAGGAGGGAGCCAGCCTGCAGCTGTCGAGTGATCTCAAGGGCGCGGCCATCAATCTGCCGGCCCCCTTCGGCAAGGCGCGTGATGAAACCGCGGCATTGTCGGTGGAGGTCGGGCTCGCCGAGGGCGGTGGCGATGTCGTGCTCGCCAATCGTGCACGCGCTCGCTGGCAAGGCGGCAATACGCGTGATGATGGCAGCAAGGTGCCGATGACCGGCCAGCTGTGGCTGGAACGTTGGCCGAGCGACCCGCAATGGCCGTCCCGTACGGGGTGGGATATCGCCTGGCGGACGCCGACGCTGGCACCTGAGCTCTGGTCATCATGGGGCGGGGCGCTATCCGGCGCGAGTGGCGATGATGGAGCCAGTGGCAGCGGTGGCGATGCACTCAGCGAGCTGTCGCGGCTGCGCGTTGCCACCGATTGTCTGATGATCCAGGATCGGTGTACCGGCCCGATGACGCTTGAGGTAGCGCCTCGTCAGAGCTCTCAACAGCAAGCGCTGGGGCTGGCGGCCACTCTGGAGGGCAGGCTCGCCAGTGGGGTGCTCGTCTGGCAGTCCGGGGCCGCGCGGCCGTTGATTCTGGATCTCGATCATCTTGATCTCGACGCGCTGTGGCCGCCACAGACCCGGGAAACCCCCGAGCCTGCGCCAAGCAACTTCACCGAGGCCGTGGCCACCGGGGTCGAGCCGACTCCCTACCCAGCGGCGCTGGCCGAGCTGCCGGCAGGCAGCCTGCGCCTGGCACGTCTCATCTGGCGCGAGCAGCAGCTGGGGCCCATCAGTGCAGAGTGGCAGTCGGATCAACAGCGGCTGGTGGTGTCCCCCCTCGCCATTACCGTGGGCGACATGACGGCCCAGGGCAACATCACCTGGGAGGATGCCGGTGCCAACAGTCTGACGCGCGCTCGTCTTTCCGCGGATGGCAGCGATCTGGGCGGGCTGCTGGAGCGGTTGTCCCAGCCACGCGGCATCGAGGCCGAGCGCGCACGCGCCGAGGCCAAGCTGGCCTGGCCGGGGGCGCCGCAGGACTTTGCGCTGTCGCGCTCCAACGGGCGGCTCGAGGTCAAGCTGGACGACGGACGTTTCCTGAATCTCGGCTCGGCGTCCGCGCGGCTATTGGGATTGGTCAACGTCGACAATCTGCTGCGTCGTCTGTCGCTGGATTTCTCGGATGTGACCGACAAGGGCACGGCCTTCGACAAGGTGCGGGGCGCCGCGACTCTCTTTGCGGGGCGTCTGGAAAGCGATGGCCCCTTGCGTATCGAGGCGCCGTCCACCACCGTGACGCTCAACGGGCAGGTTGACCTGCTTCGCGGTACCCTTGATCAACACATGGCCATCACGGTGCCGGTCAGTCAGAACCTGCCGTTGGCCGCCGTGCTGGCAGGCGCCCCCGCCGTGGGCGGTGCGCTGTTCGTGGCCGACAAGATCTTCGGTCGCTTCATCGACAAGGTGACGCAAATTCACTATCGGGTATCAGGCCCCTGGGGCGACCCGAACATTACTCTGGAAAGTGCCGAATGACGCAAAATGCGAGTTCCGGTCGCGTGCTCGACGATGCCGCGGCCCTGTTGCTGACCCCGGGCGGACTCAGCCTGGATGATCTGGATGCCGGCCTGGCACATGCCATGGGTCCGGGTACCGACTATGCCGACCTCTACTTCCAGCGTATCTGGCAGGAGAGCTGGGTGCTGGAAGATGGTGTCGTCAAGGACGCCAGCTACAACATCGATGGTGGCGTCGGCGTGCGCTCACTGGCGGGAGAGAAGACAGGCTTCGCCTATTCCAATCAGATCGATGCCGCCGCGCTTGCCGACACCGGTCGCACTGCCGCCGGCATCTCACGCAGTGGCAGCAATGGCACGGTCGCCCGTTCGATCATCACCGAGGCACCGTCCTTCTATTCCGGCATCGACCCGCTCAATGGCCTGAGTGCCGAGGACAAGGTCGCGTTGCTCAAGGAAGCGGACCGCATCGCCCGCGGCCTTGACCCTTCCATCAGTCAGGTCTCGGCCTCTCTGTCGGCGCTTTACGAGGTGGTGATGGTGCGTGCCAGTGATGGCACCCTGGCCGCGGACCTGCGTCCGCTGGTGCGCTTCAACATCAGCGTGATCGCGGTGCGCAATGGCCGTCGTGAGCGTGGCAGTGCCGGTGGCGGCGGGCGCTTCCCGCTGACCCGTCTGCGTGACGACAACGTCGCCGAGCGCTACGCGCGGGAAGCCGTGCGTCAGGCACTGGTCAATCTCGAGGCCGTCGATGCGCCCGCCGGGCAGATGCCGGTGGTGCTGGGCAATGGCTGGCCGGGTGTGCTGCTGCACGAAGCGGTCGGTCATGGTCTGGAAGGGGATTTCAACCGCAAGGGCAGCTCCGCCTTCGCGGGACGCATGGGCGAACAGGTCGCGGCGCGCGGCGTCACCGTGGTCGACGATGCGACGCTGGCAGACCGCCGTGGCTCGTTGTCGGTGGACGATGAAGGCACGCCGGGTCAGTACACGCCGCTGATCGAGGATGGCATCCTCACCGGTTACATGCAGGACAAGCTGAATGCCCGCCTGATGGG
This sequence comes from Cobetia sp. PS-4MA, assembly GCF_057670765.1. Classification (NCBI taxonomy): domain Bacteria; kingdom Pseudomonadati; phylum Pseudomonadota; class Gammaproteobacteria; order Oceanospirillales; family Halomonadaceae; genus Cobetia; species Cobetia sp. PS-4MA. The sequence goes on from NZ_CM173107.1 coordinate 800,014, forward strand.
CATGGCGCCGACGGGCAATGCGCGTCGCGAGTCCTTTGCGCACCTGCCGATGCCCCGCATGACCAACACCTACATGCTGGGTGGGGATCGTGACCCGCAGGAGATCATCAAGAGCGTCAAGCGCGGCCTCTATGCGGTCAGCTTCGGCGGTGGCCAGGTGGACATCACCTCCGGGCGCTTCGTGTTCTCCGCAAGCGAAGCCTATCTGATCGAGGACGGCAAGGTGACCACACCGGTCAAGGGCGCGACCCTGATCGGCAACGGCCCGGAAGCCATGGGTCGCGTCTCGATGATCGGCAATGATCTCGAGCTGGATACCGGGGTCGGGGTCTGTGGCAAGGACGGTCAGTCGGTGCCGGTCGGAGTCGGCCAGCCGACGCTGAAGCTCGATGAGCTGACGGTCGGTGGCACCCAGTCATGAACCGGTGCGCTTGATCAGCAGAGAAGCGATATGACGACGCCGCCGTGGCAGGGCCGCGGCGGCGTCGATGAAGCGTGAGGTGTCAGAATTACAGATCGAGCTCGGCACGCAGCAGCCTGAAGAGCTTCTTGGCGCTGTTGGGCTGCTTGCCGGCATCACGCTCGGCGCGTGAATTGCGGATCAGCTGACGCAGTGCCTGGCGGTCCACCTCCGGGTAGTCCTCGACGAAGATCACGAAGGCTTCGTCGTCCTCGATCAGGCGATCGCGCCAGCGCTCCAGGCGCTGGAAGGAGGCATCCCGACGGATGCTCTGCTGCTCCATGCTCTGGAAGACGGCGTTGATGGCCTCGAGGTCTTCCTTGCGCATCAGCTTGCCGACGTACTGCATGTGACGGCGCAGGCCTTCATGACTGCGAATGCGTCCGCACTCATCGATGGCGGCCAGCATGTCATCGGAGAGCGGGAACTTGGCGCGCTGACCGGCCGGCATGTCGATGATCTTCTTGCCGAGGGCCTGAAGCTCGATCATTTCACGCTTCATCTGGGATTTGCTGGGACGCTCGACGAGCTCCTCAGGTCTTTCTTTACGCATGCCAATTCCAACGAGTCGGGGAAATTTGCGGCAGTATAGCACTGCCAGCGCCCCGTCTCCTCAGAAGGAGAACAACATGAGCCAGGCCTTTGATGCCGTTGCTCAGCAACAACTGCTGGAGCGCCGCGTCAGCGAAGCGCTCGAGCTGGCCCGCAGTCTGGGAGCCGATGCCTGTGAGGTGGGCGCCAGCGTCGATCAGGGCGTCAGCATCTCGGTGCGTGACGGAGAAGTCGAAACCGTCGAACTGTCGCGTGATCAGGGGATCGGCGTGACCGTGTATCTGGGCAATCGCAAGGGCAGCGCGACCTCTTCCGACGCCGGTAGCGACTCGATTCGTGCCGCGGTCGAGAAAGCGGTCTCCATCGCTCATTACACCGGCGAGGACAGCTTTGCCGGATTGGCGCCGGCCGAACTGATGGCCACCGATTTCCCGGACCTTCAGGCGCATCACCCCTGGGCGATCAGCGTCGATGACGCGACGGATCTGGCGCTGGCGTGTGAGCGTGCCGGACTGGAAGTGGAAGGCATCGCGCAATCCGAAGGTGCCAGCTTCTCCAGTGGGGAAGGTGTGCAGGTCTACGGCAACAGCCACGGTTTCCTGGCCAGTCAGTGCGGCAGCCGACACTCGATGTCCTGCATGTTGATCGCCAGGGATGAACAGGGCATGCAGCGTGACTATGACTACACCAGCGTGCGCAACCCGGCCGACCTGCGCTCCCCGGAGGATGTGGGGCGTGAGGCTGCACGCCGCACGCTGGCACGCCTCAACGCGCGCAAGGTGGCGACGGGGCGCATGCCGGTCATGTTCGACCCGCAGATGTCGGCAGGCCTGGTAGGGCACTATCTGTCCGCCATCGCGGGTGGTTCGCTGTATCGTGAGTCCAGCTTCCTGTGCGACAGCCTGGGTCAGCCGCTGTTCCCTGACTGGTTCACCCTCGGCGAGAAGCCGCGTGAGGTGGGTGGCATGTCGAGTGCCGCCTTCGACAACGACGGTGTCGCCACGCGTGACAATGTCTACTTTGCCGACGGCAAGGTGCAGAGTTACATGCTGAGCGCCTACAGTGCTCGTCGCCTGGGCATGCAGACCACCGGCAACGCGGGCGGCGCGCGCAACGTGCGCATCACCGCGCCACTGACCTCCCGTGACGAGATGCTCAAGCAGATGGGCACCGGCGTGCTGGTGACCGAGCTGATGGGGCAGGGCGTCAACGGCGTGACCGGTGACTACTCACGTGGCGCTTCGGGCTTCTGGGTCGAGAATGGCGAGATCCAGCACGCGGTCGAGGAGTTCACGATCGCCGGCAATCTTCGTGACATGGCCGCCAATCTGCTGGCGGTCGGTGATGATGTCGATACCCGGGGCAGCATCCACTCTGGCAGCTGGCTGATCGATGGCATGACCGTTGCCGGCATGTCCGAAGGTGAAGACGATGAGGTGGAAGGCTGATCGCTGACACTTCTGTCTCTGCGCGAGAGTCCAGAAAACAACACGGCCGCTCCCTTGGGAGCGGCCGTGTTGTTTTCTGGAGCAGTCACTGGAATCCATCAGGCGTATTACAGATAGAGCCAGGTCGCCAGGCCCAGGAAGGCCATGAAGCCGATCACGTCGGTCACGGTGGTCAGGATCACGCTGCCGGAGAGGGCCGGGTCGATATTGAGCTTCTTGAGCAGTATCGGCAGCAATGTCCCGGTCACGGCCGCGATCAACAGATTGATCATGATGGCGGCACCGATGATGGCCCCCAGCTGGACATCACCGAACCAGACGATGGCGATCCCGGCGACCACCACCGCCCATAGCAGGCCATTGAGTCCCGCGACGATGATTTCGCGCTTGAGAAGCCAGCGCACGTTGCCACTCTTGACGTGTCCCAGTGCGATGCCGCGAATCAGTACCGTCAGTGCCTGTGAGCCGGCAATGCCGCCCATGCTGGCGACGATGGGCATCAGTACCGCCAGCGCGGTGATCTTCTGGATGGTGCCCTCGAACATCCCGATCACGGCGGACGCCATGAAGGCGGTCAGCAGGTTGATGCCAAGCCAGATGGCGCGACGCCAGGAGGTGCGCATCACCGGGGAGAAGGTATCTTCATCCTCGTCCATCCCCGCCATCGACATGACCTGGTGCTCGGCATCGCCGCGGATGACGTCGACCACGTCATCGATGGTGATGCGCCCGAGCAGATTGCCATCACCGCCGACGACAGGCGCCGAGATCAGGTCATGCTTCTCGAACAGCGAGGCGACCTCGCTCTCCGGCATCAATGCCGGAATCACCACGCTGTCGGTATCCATCACCTCGCGCACCGTGACGCCGGGGTCAGAGACCAGCAGGCGGTTGATGGGCAGGGCGCCGATGAATTCATCGCGGCGCGAGACGACCAGCAGGGTGTCGGTGGAATCGGGGAGTCGCTCGTGACGGCGGATGTAACGCAACACGACATCCAGGGTGATGTCTGGACGGATGGTGATGGTGTCCGTGTTCATCAAGCCGCCGGCAGTGTCCTCGGGGTAGGACAGCACCGTCTCGACCCGCTGGCGTTCCTGGGCCTCCATGGAGTCGAGGACTTCGAGAATCACGGCATTCGGAAGCCGCTGGAGGATGTCGGCGACATCATCCGGTTCCAGATTCTCGGTGGCGGCCAGGACGTCCTCGGCATCCATGTCCTTGAGGAAGTCGCTCTGGATATCCTCGCCAAGGTATTGGAGCACATCGCCCTGAAGTTCGGCGTCGACCAGCTCCCAGAGCAGGTTGCGCTCCTTGGGGGGGGAGGATTCCAGCAAGTGGGCCACGTCCACCGGTGCCAGGCCGCGATTCAGCATGCGCCTTGCCTGATCCAGCTCGCCACTTTCCAGTGCCTGTGACAGGCGATCAAGTCTTGGCTTGAGTTTGCGTGACGTCTTGCTCATCTGTCGGCTTCCCCTGTCGACATGAAGGACAGCGTTGATTCTACCATTGGCGCAGGGGGGCGCGTCGACAAAAGAAAACACTGTTTCTTATCGATAGGGCAATCAGCGCGGAAAAAGTGTCAGAAAGCCGGCGGGCGGGGGATGTCAGACGGCGTGCGGCGGCGTCATTCTTCCTCTTCGAAGCGCGCCTCGAACAGGGACTCGATCGCAGACAGGGCCTCATCTGCCTGTTCGCCCTCGACATCGATGATCAGCGCCGTGCCACACGGGGCTGCCAGCATCAGCAGCGCCATGACGTTGGCCGCGTTGGCGCGTCGCTCACCGTGACTGACCATGACCGTGGCCTCGAAGGGCGCACAGCAGTTGACCAGCTTGGTGGCAGCGCGAGCATGCAGCCCGCGCTTGTTGGTCAGAACCAGTTCACGACTGGGCATCGTGTGACTCCTGACGGGTATCGCTGATCGCCAGGGCCGTATGGATCCCCAGTTCCCGGTGGCGTAGACGCACCTCAGGAAGCTGCTTGGCGAAATGTTCGGCCAGCTGCTCGCAGAGATAGACGCTGCGATGCTGGCCGCCGGTACAGCCCACCGAAACGGTCAGGTAGCTGCGATTGCTGGCCTGATAGGCGGGCAGCCAGCGTTCCAGCCAGCCGGCGATGTCATCCTGCATTGCCTTGACGTCCGGGTAGCGCTGCAGGAATTCCGCCACGCTGTCATCACGACCGGTATCGCTGCGCAGATTGATGTCCCAGTAGGGGTTGGGCAGGCAGCGGGCATCGAACACCATGTCGGCATCGGTCGGCACGCCATGCTTGAAGCCGAAGGACTCGAAGGTGAGTGTCAGATGACGAGAGCTGTGCTGTGCGACCTGTTCGGTGATGCGCGAGCGCAGGTCATGCACGCTGAGGTTGGTCGAGTCGATGACCAGATCCGCCTTCTGACGAATCGGGGCCAGTGTCTGCTGCTCGATCTCGATGGCCTCGGCCAGCGTGCGGTCATTGTCGCGGGTCAGCGGATGACGGCGGCGGGTCGCGGAATAGCGTTCGAGCAGGACACGGGAGTCCGTGGTCAGGTAGACGACCTGCACATCCATGCCGCTCTGACGAACGCTGTCGAGCAGTTCGGGGAAGCGACTCAGGGCATCGGGGAGGTTGCGCGCGTCAATGGAGACCGCGATGCGCCGGCGGGTGGGGCTGTCCTTTTCCAGCTGCTCGACCAATGGTGCCAGCAGCATGCCGGGCAGATTGTCGATGGCATAGTAGCCAATGTCTTCCAGCGCCTGGAGGGCAATCGATTTGCCGGAACCGGAGCGACCACTGATGATCACGATCTTCATGGAGTGCTCTCCCAGGGCGAGGTCAGCATGAGGTGAAAGCGGAGGGTGCCTGAGGCCAGTCAGCGACAAGCCCGGAGCGAGTCCGGGCTTGCAGGTTCAGCGCGCCGGCAATTCGGCGATGGCCGAGGTCAGGGCATCGAACAATGCTCGCTGACTGTCTGCCTGGCGCAATGCTGCCCGGTTGGTGGGCGAGTTGAGCAGTTCCGCCACCTGGCCGAGCAGAGTGAGATGGGTGTCATCTGCCTCCTCGGGGACCAGCAGCACGAACAGCAGATCGATGGGTTCGCCATCGATGGCGTCAAAGTCGATGGGGTCACCGAGCTTCATGAACGCCGCGATGGGGGTCTTGCAGTGTGGACTGCGTGCATGTGGCACGGCCACGCCGTGGCCGATACCCGTCGAACCCAGTCTCTCGCGCCCGATCAGGCGCGAGAAGACTTCCTGGCTGTCCAGGCTGGGAATGTTCTGAGCAATGAAGGTGCTGAAGAATTCCAGCACCCGCTTCTTGCTCCCCCCGGGGACGCCGTAGAGCGTGCGCTCGGGGGGAAGGATCTGATCAAGTGTCATGGCAGAAGGTCAACGGGTCCCGGTGCCCTGAGAGCGAGCCTGGGACTTTTCCTTGTGTTTGACCAGCTGGCGGTCCAGCTTGTCGGCGAGCGCGTCGATGGCAGCGTACATGTTGGGGTCTTCTGCCAGGGCATGGAGGTCGGCGCCAGCGGCGTGCAGGGTGCAGGCAGCCTGTTGGCGTTCCTTCTCGATCGACAGTGTCACCTGAACATTGGTGATGTTGTCGTAATGCCGTTCGAGGCGAGCGAGCTTCTCGTTGACATAATCGCGGAGAGGATCGGTGAGTTCCACATGATGCCCGGTGATATTCACTTGCATGGACACGCTCCTTTATCCAGCGGGTTGCCTTTGAATTGTAACCCTTTTTGACTGCGAGCAAACCCTGATTGAACGCGCGGCCACTTTCTGACTCCGGCCATGGTCTCGTGGCGATCATCTGCTGGCGAGAGCGGCGGTGCCGGTGTACCGAGCGTCTACCCCGACAATGCCCAAGCTTTGAACAAAGATCAACGCTGCGCTGCATCGTGGGGCAAGGCTTGTCTTCAACCCAGCGAGGGATATCAGCAGGTTCTTCATGAGCATCGCCTCGCATCACGGACGGAATGGGGCTCGAGAAACCGGCCGTTTGTGGCCAATGTCAGCATTTACGTCGACGTTCGTGTGGCAGGAGTCGGTGGCGACCCCTGGCTATCTGTCCGTGGGATGTGAGGGAAAAAGAAAGCACTCTGGAGAAAAGTGGCTGGAAAAATAGGCAATTGGGGGCGTGAAGTCACTCACGCAGTCGCAAGGACAGGCATTGCCAACCGGTATTCAGACGACCGATTGGCAGATGATGCCAGGATGGCAGGTGCAAGGGGGCGAGCTTCAGCGCTCCGACGTGTGGAGCCCGCTGGCTTGCGGGTATCCGTTGTCGAGACTCACGCCAAGCGCTTGCGCTCGCTGGAGGAGGGGATGCCCATGGCCTCGCGATACTTGGCGACCGTCCGGCGCGCTACCTCGATGCCATCACTGGCCAGCAGATCCACCAGGCGTGAGTCGGACAATGGCTTGCGCGCCGGTTCTTCCGAGATCAGCTTGCGAATGCGCGCGCGGATCGCGGTGCTGGAATGCGCGTCACCGTTGCCACTGCCACCCACCTGACTCGAGAAGAAGAACTTGAGTTCGAACACGCCTCTCGGGGTGTGGATATATTTCTGGGTGGTCACCCGCGAGATGGTGGATTCGTGCATCTCGACCACTTCCGCGATGTTGGCGAGGATCAGCGGCTTCATGCCTTCTTCCCCCTGCTCGAGGAAGTCGATCTGGCGCGCCATGATCTCGCGGCCCACCTTGAGCAGGGTGTCATTGCGTGAGGACAGGCTCTTCATCAGCCAGCGGGCTTCCTGAAGATTGTCCTTGAGGAAGGTGTTGTCCGCGGACTTGTCGGCCCGCTTGATGAGGGCGGCATATTCCGGCTGGATACGCAGCTTGGGCAGCGCTTCCGGGTTGAGCTCGACCTGCCAGCCGTGACGCGTATGACGGACCAGCAGGTCCGGGATGACGTAATCACTGGCAGGCTCGCCCCAGGCGGACGCCGGGCGCGGGTCGAGCGCCCGTACCAGACGAATGACGTGATCCAGCTCATCATCATCCAGGCTCAGGCGACGCTTGAGCAGCTTGCGATCGTCATTGCCCAGTGCCTCGAGGAATTGCCGCACCAGACGGCGGGCCTGGGCCAGCAATGGCAGATCGTCCGGCAGCAGGGCCAGCTGAAGCAGCAGGCATTCGCGCAGGTCTCGAGCGAACACACCGGTGGGATCGAACTGCTGAAGGCGCAGCAGGACCTGCTCGAGTTCCGACGCCTTGAGGCCGGGCAGTCCCTGACCTCGCAGGCCATCGACCAGTTCGTCCAGGCTCATGCTCAGGTAGCCGGCCCCATCCACCGCATCGATCAGACTCTCCGCCATCTGGCGTTCACGCGCATCGAGGTCCGTCATCGCCAGCTGCCAGCGCAGATGGTCCTGCAGGCTTTCGACACTGGTGTTGCGATCGAAGTCCGGCCCGTCCTCGCTCGAGCTTCCGCTGCCGGAACTGGTCAGGCTGCCTGCGTGATCCTGGTAGAGGTCCGACCAGTCACTGTCGAGAGGGTATTCTTCAGGAATCTCGCTGTTGGTCTCGGAGGTGGAGATCTCGCTCTTGTCCTGTGTCTCCGCGACATCCAGCGACTCGTATTCCTCGTCAAGCTCCAGCATGGGGTTTGACTCAAGCGCCTGCTGTATCTCCTGACGCAGGTCCAGCGTCGACAACTGCAGCAGCTGGATCGCTTGCTGAAGTTGCGGGGTCATGGTCAGGGAAGTGCCGAGTCGAAGCTGCAAGGTGGGTTTCATGGGGTCTGTCATTCACGGCAAAGGAACGTGCATCTACGCTATACCGTGGGTCGGGGCACTGACAAGGGGCAGTCGAGAATATTCAAGCAACTTGCATGCCATGTTGCCACCAAGGTGGTATGGACGTCATGCATTCGAGTGAGGTGTGGCAGAGCAGGAGGGTTCACGGGGAGATCACGCAAGCGCCTGTCGAGGCGCTTGCGTGAGGGGGCGGGGAACGAGGCCCCGACAGTGAAGCAGGAAGTGGCGGGTGCTGGAGGGTGCTGGTGAGAGCAGAAGAGGTCGGACGGCTCTCGTCAGGCTGACGGCACTCTCGGGCTAGAGCTTGAACTCATGGCCCAGGTAGACATCACGCACCTGCTGGTTGGCGAGGATGGTGTCGGCGTCGCCATGCGCGATGATCTGGCCATCGCCCACGATGTAGGCGGTATCGCAGATGTCGAGTGTCTCGCGCACGTTGTGGTCGGTGATGAGCACCCCGATGCCGCGGTCACGCAGCTGGCGCACGATGCTCTTGATCTCGCCCACCGAGATGGGGTCCACGCCGGCAAACGGCTCATCGAGCAGCACGAAGTCCGGCTCGGTGGCCAGTGCGCGAGCGATCTCCACGCGGCGGCGCTCCCCGCCGGAAAGGCTCATGCCGGCACTGTCACGAATATGCGTGATGCTGAACTCGTTGAGCAGCTCCTCCAGGCGTGCCTTGCGTCCGTTGCGATCCAGGTCCTTGCGCGTCTCGAGGATCGCCATGATGTTGTCGGACACCGAGAGCTTGCGGAAGATCGAGGCTTCCTGGGGCAGATAGCCGATGCCGGCGCGAGCCCGCTGATGCATGGCGGCGCCGGACAGGTCGTGGTCATCGATGGTCACGCTACCGGCATCCGAGCGCACGAGGCCGACGATCATGTAGAACGAGGTCGTCTTGCCGGCCCCGTTGGGGCCCAGCAGGCCTACGATGTCACCCTGGCGGATTTCCAGCGAGATGTCCTTGACGACCTTGCGACCCTTGTAGGCCTTGGCCAGATGACGAGCGCTGAGGGTACGTGGGCTGGCAGCAGTCATGCTCATTGATCCTTGCTGGCATTGGCGCCACGTGGCGTCAGGGTCATGTGGACGCGTGACCCCTCGGAGGATGAGGCATCGGTGCCATTGCTGGCATTGACCTGGCGCTTGTCCAGGAAGTATTCCACGTAGCCACCTTCGAAGGTATCGTCGCCTTTCTCCAGACGGGCATCGCCGACCAGTTCCACCCGGCGCTCCAGCGCGTGGTAGCGAATGGTATTCGCCCAGCCCTTGACCAGTCGCTCGTCGGTATCGGGTTTCTGCTCCATGTAGGCGCGCTGGCCGGTGGCCTTGACGAGGGAGATCTCGCCGCTGTCGGCGCGACTGATGTCCACGCGCGCGGCATCCAGCTTCATGCTGCCCTGGCGCATTTCCACGCGACCGGTATAGGTGGCCGTGCCGGCCTTGTCATCCAGTGACAGTGAGTCGGCGGCAATGTTGATCGGCTGGTTGGCATCGCTGTCCAGCGCTAGTGCGGTCGGGGAAAGCGTCGTCATGCCAAGTGCCAGGCCAAGGGCCATGACACCGGGTCTGAGTGTCTGGCGCCAGACCGTCAAGGGCGTGAGAGTCGTTGAAGTCATGGAGTGCTCCTTGGCAGAACTGGTAAGGCTTCACGATCACTCAGGCCATCGTGAAGCGGAAATCGGGGGGAGAGGATTCGGCGCATGCAGGGGCGCGCTCACTGATCCTGGGCCGGCGCGGCATCGAAGGTGCTGGAGACGCGGCCATCATCGTCACGGGTGGTGTCATTGCCGGTGTCGAGAGTCTCGGCTTCCCGGGCGGCATCGCTCTTGCCCTTGCCGGGTTGCAGGGTGCTGCGGACGCGGCCTTCCAGCTGGGCGGAATCCTGAGAGAGGTCAGCGCTGAAGCGGTCACTCTCGACGCGTTGACCATTCTGGGTGATCACCACCGGCACGTCACTCCAGGCACGGTTCTGCTCACGACTGTAATGCAGCACGTCGGTGTCCAGTGTCCAGGCGTCCGAAGGCTGGCGCAGTCTGGCATTGCCCTCGAGGGTGAAGGTGTCGCCGCCGGCGCTCAACACGCCACTGTCACCCGTGGCGTACCAGCGACGGTCTTCGCTGTCGTTGGTCCGGATCTTCGGTGCCTGCGCACGCGTCACGTCATCGCCTGGCGTGTGTTCGATGTGCGGGGAGGTCATCGACTGGATCGACACTCCCCGCGCATCGAAGCGCGTCATGTCAGCCCCCTCGAGATAGTAATCCGGCTCATCACTGCTGGCGTCGACATCCACTGTCGACTCCAGACTGTTGCGCTGCTCGATCAGGGCCATGACGCCGCCGACCAGCAGGAGCAGCAGCATCAGCCACAGGCGCGGAGAGGGACGGGGCAGACGTGGCATCAGGCGCGCGACTCCTGCAGATAGGTATCCAGCACCGAGGCCCAGTGGCCCTGTGCCTTGAGCAGCAGATCACAGATCTCGCGCACGGCACCATCACCGCCCTGACGCGTGGTCACCCAATTGGCTTCACTCATCACATAGGGCATGGCGTTGGGAACGCTGACCCCCAGACCGACGCGACGAATGGCTTCGCGATCCGGCAGGTCATCTCCGCAGTAGGCCACGTCATCCAGCGCGATATCGTGCTCGCGACACAGGTTGGTCAGCGCGACCAGCTTGTCCTCGCGGCCCTGAATGACGTCCTGGATACCCAGCTCCTTGGCGCGACGTTCCACCATCGGCGAGCTGCGACCCGTGATCAAGGCGACCCGGATACCGCTGCGCAGGATCAGCTTGAGGCCGTGGCCATCCTGGACATGGAAGCTCTTGGTTTCCACGCCATTGGCATCGTAGTGCAGCCGGTTGTCCGTCAGCACGCCGTCCACATCCAGCGCCAGCAGGCGCACGCGACGTGAGCGGTCGATGATGTCCTGGGGGTAGTCCTCCGCCAGGGAAGTGATGTCATTCATGGTCTTTCTCCTCGCATTCCGTGCATGCGTGACGCATTCCTGTAGGCGACGACCGCCAACGGCTGCGTGCTGCCCTCGCCAGACTCATGGGACTGTCGTGCAGAGACAGCAATCCCGCGGGGGAGTTCAGATCACGCCGCTGGCCAGCAGGCCGTGCATGTGGATGGCGCCGATCGGGTGCTCATCCTCGTCACAGACTACCAGAACGCTGATGCGGTTTTCTTCCATGATGCGCACCGCTTCGGCGGCCAGCATGCTGGAGCGGATGGTCTTGCCACCGCGCGTCATGACGTCATCGACCTTGAGCGCACGCAGATCGCCGTGCTGATCCAGGGTGCGGCGCAGATCCCCGTCGGTATAGACGCCGACCAGATGCTCGTCCTCGTCGATCACGCAGGTGAACCCCATGCCCTGGCGGGTGATCTCGAGCAGCGCATCGCGCAGCGGGCTGCCCAGCGCCACGCGTGGCAGGGCATCGCCTTGATGCATGACGTCCTGGACGCGCAGCAGCAGTCGCCGCCCAAGGCTGCCACCGGGATGAGAGAGTGCGAACTCCTCGGCGGTGAAGCCGCGGGCTTCCAGCAGTGCCACGGCCAGCGCATCCCCCATCACCAGTGCGGCGGTCGTGGAGGCCGTCGGTGCCAGGTTCAGCGGACAGGCCTCCTGGGCGACGCTGGTGTCCAGGTGTGCGTCTGCATCACGCGCGAGCGTCGAGCCGGGCTTGCCGGTCATCGAGACCAGCGGCGTCCCCATGCGCTTGAGCAGTGGCAGCAGGGCGGTGACTTCGGCGGTTTCACCGGAATTGGACAGTGCCAGCACCGTGTCCGACGAGGTGATCATGCCGAGATCCCCATGGCTGGCTTCGCCGGGATGCACGAAGAACGCCGGCGTGCCGGTGCTGGCCAGAGTCGCCGCGATCTTGCTGGCGATATGGCCGGATTTCCCCATGCCGGTGACGATCACCCGGCCCTTGGTCGCCATCATCAGCTGGCAGGCACGATCGAACTCTGCATCCAGCTGGTGCTCCAGTGCCGCGATGGCGGCGCCCTCGATCGCGAAGGTGCGTCGGGCGCTGGCGCGGAAATCCGCCTGCATGGCGGCGTGATCGCGGCCGCTGGAGGGCGAATCATCGGCAGTGGAAGACATGTCGGAGGTGGCGGGCTGGATTCTGGAGGACTTGGTCATGTTCAGATTGTTGCCTGTGTGTGGCCAGGACTCAAGGTACGTGAGAGAGGCGTCACTCACGCGCTGCAACGGCTCGGGCGTGATGCTGACACGGGGCGGATGGCCTAATCGTTCCGGCCTGTCCGCCCACAGGCGTCAGCGAGTCAGGCTGATGGCAAGCCAAGCCGTGTAGCCGAGGTAGCAGGCCAGCAGCACCAGCCCCGGACCACGGCCGATGCGGCCGCGACGCTGCCAGATGAGCAGGGCGGCCAGCATCAGGGTCAGGCCGAGCATCACCGGGTAGTCGCGACTGATGGCGCTGCCATCCACCGGCCCCGGTGCCAGCAGGCCCGGTACCGGCAGGACGGCCAGGATGTTGAAGAGGTTGGAGCCGATGACGTTGCCGATGGCGATGTCGTGATGGCGCTTGAGTGCGCTGGCCACGCTGGCCGCGAGCTCCGGCAGGCTGGTGCCGATGGCGATGACGGTCAGGCCGATGATCAGTTCGGGGACGCCGAGTGCCTGGGCGATATCGGTCGCGCCCCATACCAGCGCGCGTGAGCTGGCGATCAACACCGCCAGACCGAAGAGCAGCCAGAAGATGGCGCGTCCGGCGCTCATCTCGGGGACGTCATCCTGACTCTCGGCGTCACTCGGCGAGTCGACCTTGAACAGCCAGACAAGCGTGAACACCAGCAGTGCCAGCAGCAGGATGCCATCCAGACGCTCGAGCCCGCTGTTGGAGAGGGCGTAGCCCCCCAGTGCCGTCGCGGCCAGCAGCAGCGGCAGTTCACGGCGCACCAGGCCGAAATGCACCGGGATGGGAGCGATGAGCGCCGTGACGCCCAGCACCAGACCGATGTTGGCGATGTTGGACCCCAGAGCATTGCCGGTGGCGATGTCGGGGGTGCCGTCAAGCGAGGCCATGATCGAGACCACGATCTCCGGCGCCGAAGTGCCGATGGAGACGATGGTCATCCCGATGAGCAGCTTGCTCATGCCAGCTCGCCATGCGGTAGCGGCGGCGCCTTCGACGAAGCGATCGGCGCTCCAGACAAGACCTATCAGGCCAAGGATGACAGCGAGGATGGGATATAGCATCGGAACTCTCGGGGCAGGAGGCAGGGCAGCGGCTTGTCGCCAGTGACCGCGCCATTAAACGCATCCCCCCAAGGCATTGCAAGGCAAGGGATCGCATCTGAGGGATGCGATGGACCCTGCAACGGACTGGTAGTGAGGGGGCGGGTTCGGATACGATGTTCGCTAACTAACTTGATTCCCGAATGACGTGATCCATGAACTCCAAGATTCGGACTCGCGGCACAGTGCCAGGCGACGGATTGCCCATGGCCAGTGTCGTGACTCCCTCACAGCGGATGCTTCTATGACTGAATTACCCGGTCAGGCTGCTACAGCGACCGCTGCGGCCGGCGCTGATGCATCGCCATCCTCTCGCCGTGGCTCCGCTGACATCGACCTCGACGACGCATTGATTCGTGTCGAAGGCCTGCGCTTCACCCGTGGAGAGCGCGAGATCTTCTCCGGGATAGACCTGAAGATTCCGCGTGGCAAGATCACCGCCATCATGGGGCCCTCCGGTACCGGCAAGACGACGCTGCTCAAGCTGATCGGGGGGCAGTTGACCCCGTCCGCCGGGCGTGTGGATATCGCCGGTCACCATGTGCATGCCCTGTCGCGGCGCGAACTGTTCCGCATGCGTCGTCGCATGGGCATGCTGTTCCAGAGTGGTGCGCTGTTCTCGGATCTCAGCGTGTTCGAGAACGTGGCCTTCCCGTTGCGAGTCCATACCAATCTCCCCGAGGCGATGATCCGCGACATCGTGCTGATCAAGCTCGAGTCCGTCGGGCTGCGCGGGGCGCGTGAACTGATGCCCGCCGAGCTCTCCGGTGGCATGACGCGGCGTGTCGCGCTGGCACGCGCCATCGCACTGGATCCGGACCTGATCATGTACGACGAGCCCTTCGCCGGTCAGGACCCCATCTCGATGGGCGTGCTGGTCAATCTGATCCGTCGCCTCAACGATGCGCTGGGCATGACGGCGGTGGTGGTCTCTCACGATATCAAGGAGACGCTGACCATCGCCGATTACGTCTATGTGATCGCCGATGGCAAGGTCATGGCGCAGGGCACGCCACAAGCCCTGAACGCCGAGGCGGACCCGCGCGTGGCCCAGTTCATCCACGGCAAGCCGGATGGACCGGTGCCGTTCCACTATCCCGCGCCGGATTTCGCCGGCGACATTCTCGATGGCAGAGAAGCGGCCAGTGGCACTTCACAGAGAGGGCAATCAGCATGAGCGGTCTGAATCGTGGCCCGCTGGGGGCCATCACCTCGCTGGGGCGCAGCACCATCGAGGTGATCTCTGCCATCGGCCGCGCCGGCATGCTGCTGGCGCAGGCGGGCGTCGGCCTGCCATCCCGTGAAGGGTTCTCCCTCTGGGTGCGTCAGATGCACTTCGTCGGCGTGCTGTCACTGGCGATCGTGCTGGTGTCGGGGTTGTTCATCGGCATGGTGCTGGCCCTGCAGGGCTATACCATTCTGGTCGGGTTCGGTGCTGAGGAGGCGCTTGGCCAGATGGTGTCGCTGTCGCTGCTGCGCGAGCTGGCCCCGGTCGTGGCGGCGCTGCTGTTCGCCGGGCGCGCCGGCTCTGCCCTGACGGCCGAGATCGGCCTGATGAAGGCGACCGAGCAGCTCACCAGCATGGAAATGATCGGCGTGGATCCCCTCAAGCGGATCGTCGCTCCGCGGCTGTGGGCCGGTTTCGTGTCCCTGCCGCTGTTGACTATCGGCTTCAGCGTCGTGGGGATTCTGGGTGGCAAGCTCGTGGGTGTCGATTGGCTCGGCATCTACGAAGGGGCCTACTGGAGCAGCATGCAATCGAATGTCGACTTCGTCGGGGATGTCATGAACGGCGTCGTCAAGTCACTGGTCTTCGGGCTGGTGGTGAGCTGGATCGCTGTCTTCCAGGGCTATGACCTGATCCCGACCTCGGAAGGCATTTCACGCGCGACCACACGTACTGTGGTTTATTCATCGCTGGCGGTGCTGGGACTCGATTTCGTCCTCACAGCCGTCATGTTTGGAGATATTGGATGAAACGTACCCGCATGGTCGAGTTCGGCGTGGGCCTGTTCGTACTTGCCGGTTTTCTGGGCATGGTGTTCCTCGGGCTGCGCGTCAGTGGCGTCACCTTCCAGCAGGCGGATGACACCTTCGTGCTCAATGCCAACTTTTCAGGGATAGGAAGCCTCAAGCCGCGGTCCAAGGTGACCATGGCGGGCGTGGCGATCGGCAGTGTCGAGAAGATCGAGCTGGATCCCAAGTGGTTTGACGCCCGTGTCACGATGAAGCTGGACAGCAGCCTCAAGGGCAAGTTGAGCAAGGACACCACGGCTGCCATCCTGACCTCCGGTCTGCTGGGCGAGCAATATGTCGGCCTGACCACCGGGGGGGATCCGGAAACGTTGGAGGATGGCGACACCATCCGGGATACCCAGTCGGCACTGGTACTGGAAGAGTTGATTCAGCAGTTCGTCTCCAATTTCTCGAAGAGCTGACGCAGGCCTGACTCGCCGTTGGCGCGATGCACATTTTCAAGGAGCAAATCCGATGACCCATATCCTCAAGCAGCTGATTCGTCCACTGAGCGTATTGAGCCTGTCTGCCATGATGGCGATGAGCCCGCTGGCCTCTGCCGCTTCCCAGGAGCCGGACGTGCTGCTGCGTGATACCGTCGAAGGCCTGACCACCAAGATCGACAGCCGCGAAAGCTATTACAAGGATCACGTCGACGAGCTGGAAGCGCTGGTCGACAACTCCCTCGAGCCGGTCGTGGATTACCGCTACATCGCGGCAAGCGTGATGGGCAAGTACTTCAAGGGTGCCTCTCCGGAACAGCGTACCGAATTCTCCAAGGTCTTCCATGACACCCTGATCGGTACCTACGCGAAGGGCCTGGTGAGCTTTGACTACGCCAAGCTCGAAGTGAAGGACAGTGAAGGCGAGCGTCGATATGAAGATCAGGACACCGTCTACATGGACGTGATCGACACCAAGGGCAAGGTGTACCCGGTGGCCTATTCCATGCGTCTGCGCAATGACGAGTGGAAAGTGGTCAACGTGATCGTCAATGGCGTCAATCTGGGCCTGACCTTCCGCAATCAGTTCGACCAGGCCATGCGTGACAATGGCCGTGATATCGATGCCGTCATCAAGGGCTGGCAGCCGGATGTCGACCTGGAAAAGGACAGCGGGGAGAGCGCGGGCGACAGCGACAGCTGAGCCTGACCACTGGCGATATGACCATGAAAACACTCTTCGATGATGATGACGTGACCCTGAGCGCCGGCGATGGCTGCCTGACGCTGAGTGGTCAGCCGGATTTCGATCACGCCTCCGAGCTCGCTGAAGTGGGCTGCAAGTGGCTCGGGCAGCATGCAGAGGGTATCGAGATCGATCTCTGTGGCGTCGGTGGCGCAAGCACCGCCACGTTGAGTGTCCTGCTGGAGTGGCAGCGTCATCTGGCGCGCCATTCGGGGCATGTCACGCATCTGCGTCTATCGCCTGCGCTCAAGCGTCTGGCCTCCGTCTCTGGCCTCGATGTCCTGTTGCCGGGACTGGAGGTCACGGATCAGGCGTCGGATTCGGCGCCTCGCCCTGAGGTCGATGCTGTCTGATCGTGCTCCGGCCAGGCTGCCCAGCCGCTCGATCACCACCACTGCGCGCGGGAACGTGGGAGGCAGGAGGCTGCCGCCAATCGCGTTCCCGCGCGCTTTTGATTACCATGTGCGGTCATATCTCCCAGGTCGAAGCGCAGCGTAATGTGCCTGGCCCGGACATGTACCGCGAAGGAGTCATCGCCCGTCATGCAACCGAATGATGTCAAGGCCCTGCTCGAGGCTCGAATCGAGAACGTCGATTTTCATATCCAGGGTGAAGGATGCAACTTCCAGGTCGTCGCCGTGGGCGAGGTCTTCGCTGACCTCAGTCGCGTCAAGGCCCAGCAGTTGGTCTACGCCGCACTCAATGACGAGATTCGCTCTGGCGCGCTTCACGCCATCAGCATTCGTACCTATACCCCGGCGCAGTACGATGCTGCCGTCGGCAACGCCCAGAGCTGATCGGAACATTTCATGGACAAGCTGATTATCACCGGCAACGGGCCGGTCAACGGGGAAGTCTGGGCCAGTGGTGCCAAGAATTCGGCCCTGCCCATCCTGGCAGCGACACTGCTGTCCGAAGGTCCCGTGACCATCAGCAATCTGCCGCACCTGCAAGACATCACCACCAGCCTGGAACTGCTCGGGCGCATGGGAGTCGAGCCGGTGATGGGCGACAACATGACCGTGCAGCTGGACGGCTCCAAGGTCGAGCACTGTCATGCGCCCTACGAGCTGGTCAAGAAGATGCGCGCCTCGATCTTGGTGCTGGGCCCGCTGCTGGCTCACTTCGGCAGTGCCGAAGTCTCGTTGCCGGGCGGTTGCGCCATCGGCTCGCGCCCGGTGGATCTGCACATCCGTGGCCTGGAAGCTATGGGCGCGGAGATCTCGGTCGAGAACGGTTACATCCGTGCCAAGGCGCCGGGTGGCCGCCTCAAGGGCGCTCGCATCGTCTTTGACGTGGTAACCGTCACGGGTACCGAGAATCTGCTGATGGCCGCGACCCTGGCCGATGGGCGCACCGTGCTCGAGAACGCGGCACGCGAGCCGGAAGTCGTCGATCTGGCCGAATGCCTGATCGCCATGGGCGCCAGGATCACCGGCCACGGCACCGATACCATCGTCATCGAAGGGGTCGAGAGGCTGCACGGTTGCGAATACTCCGTGATGCCTGATCGCATCGAGACCGGTACCTTCCTGGTCGCGGCAGCGGCCTCGCGTGGCAAGGTGCGCGTCACCCGCACGCGCGCCGATACCCTCGATGCGGTGCTTGCCAAGCTGGAAGAAGCCGGTGCCACCATCACCACGGGGGATGACTGGATCGAGCTGGACATGCAGGGCAAGCGTCCGAAGGCGGTCAATATCCGTACGGCGCCGTATCCGGCATTCCCCACGGACATGCAGGCCCAGTTCGTGGCGCTGAATGCCGTGGCCGAAGGCACCGGTACCGTGATCGAGACCATCTTCGAGAACCGCTTCATGCACGTGCAGGAGCTCAACCGCATGGGCGCGCACATCGCCCTGGAAGGCAACACGGCGGTGGTGACCGGTACCGAGCGCCTGTCGGGCGCTCCGGTGATGGCCACGGACCTGCGTGCCTCGGCCTCGCTGGTGATCGCGGCCATCGTCGCCGATGGCGAAACCATGGTGGACCGCATCTACCACATCGATCGTGGTTATGAATGCATCGAGGAGAAGCTCTCAGGGCTGGGCGTGATCATCCGCCGCTCCGCCGGTTGAGCCGAGTCCTGCCTCCATGCGCTGCCGGCCATCGCAGGTCGGCAGCGTCTGCTGAATTCTTACGCACAAGCACGGGCGAATACCCCATGAGCAAGCAACTGGTCGTCGCCCTTTCCAAGGGGCGTATCCTCAAGGAAACCCTGCCGCTGCTGGCGGATGCCGGCATCGAACCGCTGGAAGATCTGGACAAGAGTCGCAAGCTGCTCTTCGATACCAATCTGCCTGACGTCAAGCTGGTCATCATTCGCGCCACCGATGTGCCGACCTATGTGCAGCTGGGAGCGGCTGATCTTGGCATCGCCGGCAAGGACGTGCTGCTCGAGCATGGCGCCGAAGGTCTCTATGAGCCCCTGGATCTGGAGATCGCGGCCTGCCGTCTGATGACGGCCGGGGTCGTCGGTCAGCAGCAGCAGGGCGCGCGACGTCGCGTCGCCACCAAGTTCGTCGATGTCGCGCGTCGCTACTACGCGGAGCAGGGCATCCAGGCCGAAGTCATCAAGCTGTATGGCGCGATGGAGCTGGCCCCGTTGATGAATCTGGCCGATGAGATCGTCGATATCGTCGATACCGGCAATACCCTGCGTGCCAATGGCATGGAGCCGCGTGAGCTGATCACCGACATCAGCACGCGTCTGGTGGTCAACAAGGCTGCCATGACCATGAAGCATGATCGCCTCAAGCCGTTGATCGACCGCCTGCGTCAGGCGGTGGAAGCACGTCGCGACGCATGAATGACCAGGTCCCGGCCTCGTGTCACACGGCGGGACTCGTCAGCAACGACATCACTCAAGATCGCAGAGACGATCTGGCAGCAGCGCCCGTCCGGCTCAGCCCTCACTGCCAATGACATGACAAGAGGTTCGCATGGATACCCTGATCAACCGGCTCGATAGCCGCGATACCGATTTCACTGCCCGCCTGGATGCATTGCTGGCCTGGGAGGGGGTGTCCGATGCCGAGGTACAGCATCGTGTCACCGACATCCTTTCGCGCGTCAAGCAGGAAGGCGATGCCGCGCTGGTGGAGTTTTCCAATCGCTTCGACCGTCTGAGTGTCTCCAGCATGTCGGAGCTGGTGATCGACGCCGAACGTCTGGCAAAGGCCTACGCCGATCTGCCGGCGGATCAGCGCGAGGCGCTGGCGGTCGCGGCGGAGCGTGTGCGCGTCTATCACGAGCATCAGAAGCCGGAAAGCTGGTCCTTCAAGGATGAGCATGGCAGCTTGCTGGGGCAGAAGGTCACGCCGCTGGATCGCGCTGGCATCTATGTCCCGGGAGGCAAGGCCGCCTATCCCTCTTCCGTGCTGATGAACGCGATCCCCGCGCATGTCGCCGGTGTGCGCGAGATCATCATGGTCGTGCCGACCCCCGATGGCGTGGTCAATGAACTGGTGCTGGCCGCGGCTCACCTGGCGGGTATCGATAGGGTCTTCACCATCGGCGGCGCCCAGGCCGTCGCGGCACTGGCCTATGGCACCGAGACGGTGCCGCGCGTCGACAAGATCGTCGGTCCCGGCAACATCTATGTGGCCACTGCCAAGCGGGCGGTGTTCGGTCAGGTCGGCATCGACATGATCGCCGGACCGTCCGAGATTCTGGTGGTCAGCGATGGCGTGACCGATCCGGACTGGCTGGCGATGGACCTGTTCTCGCAGGCCGAGCATGACGAGGATGCCCAGGCGATCCTGATCAGCTGGGATGATGAGCACCTCGCTGCGGTCGAGGCGTCAATCGAACGTCTCGCGCCGACCATGGAGCGTGCCGAGATCATCAAGACCTCGCTGCGCGAGCGTGGCGCCCTGATTCGCGTCAGCGGGCCGGAGCAGGCGCTGGAACTGACCAACCGTATCGCGCCGGAGCACCTGGAGCTGTCGGTGGCGGATCCGGAAGCGTGGGTCGAAGGTGTCCGCCATGCGGGCGCCATCTTCATGGGCTCCCACACCTCCGAGGCACTGGGCGATTACTGTGCCGGCCCGAATCACGTGCTGCCGACGTCCGGTACCGCGCGCTTCTCCTCGCCGCTGGGGGTCTATGACTTCCAGAAGCGCTCCTCGTTGATCCAGTGCTCGGCCGAAGGTGCCTCCATCCTCGGGCGTACCGCATCGGTGCTGGCGCGGGGTGAGTCGCTGACCGCTCACGCCCGTAGTGCCGAGAATCGCATCATCGAGTGAGCGTAGTTCATGAGCATGGTGTAGTTCATGAGCATGAAAAAGCCCGCCACGGTTTCCGTGGCGGGCTTTTCTGGTTCTGGCTCTGGTTCTTGCGTGAAAGCCGTTGGCCAGTCCGGCGGCCATTGTCAGCCGGGGGATGAGACGCCCGGAGCTGCGGCGGCAGGAGAGGGCGTGCTATCGGGAATCGGCCGCTCACCGACCTTGACGCTGACCTCCATGGGCTTGCCATCCCGCAACAGATTGAGTTGCAGGGTGTCGCCCGGCTTGACCGCGGCGATGTCGGCCATGGCAAGGCGTGCATCGATCAGGCGCTTGCCGGCGACTGCCGTCAGGATGTCACCGGGACGCAGGCCGGCCTGCGCCGCGGGGCCATCACGCAGCACGGCGGCGACCACCACGCCTTGCGGAGCGCTCAAGCCGAAGGAGTGCGCCAGCGACGGCGTCAGCTCCTGCACTTCCAGGCCCAGCCAGCCGCGAATCACCCGGCCGTGATCGACCAGTGATTCGAGGATGTCACGTGCCAGGTTGGCGGGGATGGCGAAACCGATGCCCTGCGAGCCACCGGAGCGGGAGTAGATGGCAGTATTGATGCCGACCAGTGAGCCATCGGTATTGATCAACGCTCCACCGGAGTTGCCGGGATTGATCGCGGCATCGGTCTGTATGAAGTCCTCGTAGGCATTCAGGCCAAGATGGTTGCGTCCGGTGGCCGAGATGATGCCCATGGTGACGGTCTGACCGACTCCGAAGGGGTTGCCGATGGCCAGCGAGACATCCCCGACGTGGACCTGAGTCGAGTCGGCGATCGCCACCGTCGGCAGATCTTCAAGATCGATCTTCAGCGCCGCGAGATCGGATTCGGGGTCGACCCCGACCACCTTGGCCAGTGTCTCGCGGCCATCACGCAGGGCGACCTGTATCTGATCCGCGCCTTGAATGACATGGTTGTTGGTCAGGATATAGCCGTCGCTCGAGAGAATGACGCCGGAGCCCAGGCTCGACAGCATGCGCTGGCTGCGCAAGGCATTTTCTCCATAGAACTGGTTGAAGAAGGGGTCGGACATCAGCGGGTGCTTGCTGTCGTCCTCGATCTTGCGCGAAGAGTAGATGTTGACGACGGCGGGGGCGGCGGCGTCCACGGCGGTCTGGTAGCTGGCCGGCCCGCTGTTGCGCTGCAGTGGTGGCGCCTCGCGCAGTACCGGATTGGCGGATTCCTCGCGCTGCTCGGCGGAGAGGGTCAAGGCGGGAGATGGCAACACCTGCTGATCTCGAGAGACGATCGCGCCGCCCTGTTGGCCGCCCTGTTGGCCAACCTCGGGCGCCGGCTCGGAATGTCCAAGTTCAGGGAAGCGATCCAGCACCACGATGGCAAGCAATACTCCGGTGACCACTGGCCAGAGAAGGGGGAGCAATGAACTGCGAAGGGGGCGTCGCGTCTGAGGCATCAGGAGTCCTGGTGAATGATCCGTGGTCCTGCCGGGCCGTCAGCTTTCCAGAGGGCAACCGCCGTGGGGCGGTCGCCATCCGCAGGGTTGCTGCTGGCAGGCGGAGGGTGAAGAGGAAGATTGATGACGTGCTCAAGACGTGTCACCCATGTCTCGGTACCCGGCGAAGCTGCCATGCGCTTACATGGTGAGGCTGCGCCGTTACAATGGCAGCCAGTGTAACACTCGATGAATCTGACTGCTGGAGGCTCAATGGCTGATCGTGACGTGCTGGTCGAGGCGCTGGATGGCTGTCTGGAGGCGCAGGCCTTCAAGGATTACACCGTCAATGGACTTCAGGTCGAGGGGCGGCGCGAGGTCCGCAGAGTGCTGACGGGCGTTACCGCCAATCAGGCGCTGCTGGATGAAGCCGTGGTATGGCAGGCGGATATGGTGCTGGTGCATCACGGCTATTTCTGGAAGAACGAACCCGCTCGGATCACGGGCATGAAGCGCCGTCGTCTCAAGACACTGCTGGCGAACGACATCAATCTGGCGGCTTATCACCTGCCGCTGGATGCCCATCCGACGCTGGGCAACAATGTCCAGCTGGCCGAGCGCCTGGGGTTGGTCAGTGAAGGATGCCTGGATGGCGTCCCCGGGCGTGGACTGGTGCATGTCGGGCGTCTCGCAGATGAGCTTGCGGCAGGCGGTGAGCTGGATAGTGCCGCGTTGGGGGTCGAGTTCAGTCGTCGTCTGGGGCGAGAGGTGCTCGTGATCGCCGGGCATGATCGGCCGATCAAGCGCATTGCCTGGTGCACGGGAGGGGCGCAGGACTATATCGGTCTGGCCATCGAGGCGGGAGTCGATGCCTTCCTGTCCGGTGAGATCTCGGAGCGGACCACGCACAGTGCGCGCGAAGAGGGGGTGACCTACCTGGCGGCAGGGCATCATGCGACCGAGCGCGATGGGGTTCGGGCGCTGGGCGAGTGGCTGGCGGCCGAGCATGGCGTCGAGCATCGCTTCGTGGATATCGACAACCCTGCTTGAGTCAGCTCATGGTCGCCCTGTGACGGCCTGAGTGATCCTTGCCAACGACAACGGCCACCCCTGGAAGGTGGCCGTTGTCGTGTCCAATGGCCGTGAGGGAACTCACGGCAGAAGGAGGTTGCTCAGATGCGCGGCGGGTTGGCGCTCTGCGCTTCGCCTTCCGCGGGTTGTGGCTTGAGACCGAAATCCTCTGACAGCGTGCCGCGATTGTCGGCATAGTCACGTGGCAGGTCGACCTTCTCGCCCATGTCTTCTTCAAGCGTGGTGTCAGTATCCAGCAGGCGGCGCTTGAGCTGGCTGTCATCGCACAGTGAAGAGGCACCGCTGGCCAGGTGCTGGCGCAGCTCGTTGCCGGCACGTTGGATCTGATCCGTCAGATCACTGGCCTTGGAGAAATGATCATTCAGGGCGTCACGGAACTGGGTCAGTTCCAGCTCACGCTCCGCCAGCTTCTGGCGGGTCTTCTGATTGCGGGCCACGTTGGCATTCAGGAGGTGGTAGCACAAGGCGCCGATACCGATGCCAGCCAGAAAACAGGCGATGGCCAGGATCCAGTCAATATTGCTCTCGTTCACGTCGCTCTCCTTGTGTCACGACTGCGGTGATCTTCACCGCCGGGGCAGGCCATCACGATGATGTGCTGCCAATGTCCAGACTCTTGCAGTGTGTCCAGCGACGCTGGCCATGAGGCAAAGAGTGCCTGTATTTCAAAAGCGTACGCACTCCATTATATCGATGGGTTGGCGCGTCACGTCAATTCGTCATGAGAGAGACCTTGGTCGCCCCGAAGCAAGGGCGCCATTCGCCATCGAGGCGCGTCATGGCACTGAAGGGCCTGGGAAGCAGGACTTCCCGTCGGGTGTGGTGGGTAAAGTTGCACTCAGGGCGTATAATGCCGCGCAATTTCGTTCTTGCCTGATTGTCAGCCATGCTGGCGCAGGCGTGACCTCGTTTCACTTCGCGCCAGATGCAGCCCAGTGCTGAATCTGGCCTGCACCGGGTTTCTCCATGCCAGCACCTACGCCCCTCGAGAAGTACCAGGCAGACCTCAAGCGTGATGACTTTGCCTACGATGCCGCCCAGGAAGATGCCGTTCGTCACCTGCAGCGCCTTTATGACGATCTGGTGCGTACTCCGCGCCAGACGCCTGACAAGGTCGAAGATGTCACGGGCAATGGCGGGCTTGGCTCCAAGGTGCGTCGATTGTTCGGCAAGCCGTCGCGGCCGGCCGCCGTCGACAGGACCCCGGACATCATGGGGCTGTATTTCTGGGGTGGCGTGGGGCGCGGCAAGACCTATCTCGTCGATACCTTCTACGAGAGTCTGCCCTTCGCGGACAAGATGCGGACGCACTTCCACCGCTTCATGCAGCGCGTCCACAACGAGCTTGGCCATTACAAGGGCGAGAAGAACCCGCTGACGCTGGTGGCGGCCAAGTTTGCCGTGGAAGCGCGCGTGATCTGCTTTGACGAATTCTTCGTCAAGGACATCACCGATGCCATGATTCTCGCCACCCTGTTCGAGGAGCTGTTCAAGCAGGGCGTGGTACTGGTCGCGACCTCCAACATCGTGCCGGATGATCTCTACAAGGATGGCCTGCAGCGTGCGCGCTTCCTGCCGGCTATCGACCTGGTCAAGCGCCATTGCACCGTGGTCAATGTGGATTCGGGTATTGATTATCGCCTGCGCGCTCTGGAGCATGCCGAGCTGTTCCACAGTCCGCTGGGTGACGAGAGCGGTGCCAGACTGGCGCGTGAGTTCCGCTCCATTGCCGGAGCCGAAGGTCATGCCGATGAAGGCTTGAGCATCAATCACCGCGTGCTGCATGCCTTGCGTCGCCACGAGGATGTGGTGTGGTTCCATTTCGATGAGCTGTGCGATGGCCCGCGCAGCCAGAATGACTACATCGAGCTTGCGCGCGAGTTCCACACCGTGCTGGTGTCGGAGGTGCCGCAGATGGGGCGTGACAGCGATGATCAGGTGCGCCGCTTCATCAATATGGTCGATGAGTTCTATGACCGTGGCGTCAAGCTGCTGATGAGTGCCGAGACACCGGTCGAGCAGCTCTACACCGGCGGCAACCTCGACTTCGAATTCGAGCGCACCCTGTCACGCCTGCAGGAAATGCAGTCGCGTGAATACCTGGCGCTGCCTCACAAGCCATGAGGCGATGTCGGAAGACGAAATAGCCTTTGTGGTGCGGGCGTCTGGCATGTACAATGCGCGCTCGCTCGAATTGTTGTCCGGTCCACGAGTCGTCCTGGGTCAATCACCCTTGATGGGCGTGGGCAGTCTGGAGTCGAGTCGGCGGTGACCGCGCAAGCGGCCTGCCACTGACTGCCAGGCGTCGGACAACCAAGAAAAATAGGGATTGGTCGCGCACTCAAGTGCAAGACCCGACTATAGGTGATTCATCCATGAAGACGTTTACTGCCAAGCCGCAGTCCGTCCAGCGTGACTGGTTCGTCGTCGACGCAGCCGGCAAGACGCTGGGCCGTATGGCTACCGAAATTGCTCGTCGCCTGCGCGGCAAGCATAAAGCCGAGTACACTCCGCACGTTGACACTGGCGACTACATCGTCGTCATCAACGCCGAGAAAGTCGCTGTGACTGGTCGCAAGGCAGAAGCCAAGACCTACTACCGTCACACCGGTTACCCGGGCGGCCTGCGCTCCATGAACTTCAACCAGATGATCGAGCACAAGCCTGAGCGCGTGATCGAGCTGGCGGTGAAGGGCATGCTGCCGAAGGGCCCGCTGGGTCGTGCCATGCAGTCCAAGCTGAAAGTCTATGCTGGCGCCGAGCATCCGCACGCTGCGCAGCAGCCGCAAGAACTGAACATCTGAGGGAAGCATCGCCATGACACAGCAGCACTACGGTACCGGGCGCCGCAAGACTTCTACCGCGCGCGTCTTCCTGAAGCCGGGCACCGGCAAAATCACCGTCAACCAGCGTGACCTGAACGACTACTTCGGTCGTGTGACAGGTCGCATGGTTGTTCGCCAGCCGCTCGAGCTGACCGAAACCACCGAACAGTTCGACGTCTACGTCACTGTCGCCGGTGGTGGTGGTTCCGCTCAAGCTGGCGCCATCCGTCACGGCATCACTCGTGCCCTGATGGCTTACAACGAGGACTTCCGTCCGGCACTGCGTGCCGCCGGCTACGTCACTCGTGATGCTCGTGAAGTCGAGCGTAAGAAAGTCGGCCTGCGCAAGGCCCGTCGTCGTCCGCAGTTCTCCAAGCGTTAAGAGAACAGGCGTCGACCACAAGAACGTCCAGTACCCGAAAGGGTGCTGGGCGTTTTTTTTGCGATCTTGATAGGGGCGTCAAGCGCGTGGTGCGAGCGCAATTGAAGAAAGCCGCTTCTGGTAAAGTGATTTTCTTGAGTTGTGAGCGGTGGGTTCTTGCCCTTTAATACAGTCAAGCGTCAAGTGCCCGGCAAGGGAATGGTCTGGCAGCATGCGGTGGTGTTCGGGAGACAATAACAATATGGCTAATCGAGGTGTGAATCGAGGGCGGCGCCGCTTCCTCGTCAGTGCGACCAGTGTCGTGGGGGCGATAGGCGCCGTTGGCATCGCGACGCCCTTTCTGGCTTCCTGGCAGCCGAGCGCACGGGCAAGAGCGGCAGGTGCACCTGTCACGGCGGATATCTCGCGCCTGGCACCGGGTCAGCAGATGACCATCGAGTGGCGCGGCAAGCCGGTATGGGTGGTGCGTCGCACCCCCGAGATGATTGATGACATCCGGGCCATCCCGCACGCCGAGTTGCAGGACCCCGAATCACGCCGTCCCCAGCAGCCAGCCTATGTGGATGCTGTCCTGCGCTCCATCAAGCCCGAGTACGTGGTACTGGTGGGAATCTGCACCCATCTGGGCTGCTCGCCGGGTTATCGACCCGAGATGGGTGCCGCGGATCTTGGCGCTGACTGGCCGGGTGGCTATCTGTGTGCCTGTCATGGCTCGAAATTCGATCTCGCGGGTCGCGTGTTCACCGGAGTGCCGGCGCCCTCGAATCTCGAGGTGCCGCCGCATCATTATGAAAGCGAGCAGGTGCTGGTGATCGGCGTCGATGAGGAGGCTGTGTGATGGGGAATCCAGAACGTGCCAAGGCGTCGCGAGGCATCATGCGCTGGATCGATGATCGTTTTCCGGCCACCCAGATGCTGCAGGACCATCTGACAGGCTACTACGCGCCCAGAAACTTCAATTTCTTCTATTTCTTCGGCTCGCTGGCGCTGCTGGTGCTGGTCAATCAGATCATTACCGGTATCTGGTTGACCATGAGCTATACCCCGACCGCCGAAGGGGCCTTTGCCTCGATCGAATACATCATGCGCGATGTGGAATATGGCTGGCTGATCCGTTACATGCATTCCACGGGGGCGTCCGCATTCTTCGTCGTCATCTATCTGCACATGTTCCGGGGGCTGATCTATGGCTCCTACCGAGCGCCGCGTGAGCTGGTGTGGATCTTCGGCATGTGCATCTATCTGGCGCTGATGGCCGAGGCCTTCATGGGGTATCTGCTGCCCTGGGGGCAGATGTCCTACTGGGGGGCGCAGGTGATCATCTCGCTGTTCACGGCGATCCCGGTCATCGGAGCGGATCTGGCGCAGATGATCCGTGGCGACTATCTGGTGTCCGGCATTACCTTGAATCGCTTCTTTGCCCTGCATGTGATCGCCTTGCCACTGGTCATCGTCGGGCTGGTGGTGCTGCATCTGGTGGCGCTGCATGAGGTGGGGTCGAACAATCCGGATGGCATCGAGATCAAGGACAGGAAGGATGAGGCGGGTCAGCCGTTGGATGGCATTCCGTTCCATCCCTACTACACGGTGAAGGATCTGGTGGGTGTCGGTGTGTTCCTGTTCGTGTTCTGTGCCGTGATCTTCTACTTCCCGGAAGGGGGCGGCTACTTCCTCGAGACGCCCAATTTCGAACCGGCCAACTCGTTGAAGACACCTGAGCATATTGCCCCTGTCTGGTACTTTACGCCGTTCTACGCGATGTTGCGGGCCGTGAACTATCCCTTGTTCGGGGTCGATGCCAAGTTCTGGGGCGTGGTGGTGATGGGGTTGGCGATCGCCATCCTGTTCGTGTTGCCATGGCTTGATCGTTCTCCTGTGCGCTCCATCCGTTACAAGGGCTGGCTGTCGCGTATCGCGATACTCGTGTTCGTGGTCAGCTTCGTGACCTTGGGGGTGCTTGGCGTGATGCCGCCGACGTTCGAGCGCACGATCATCGCGCAGATCGCGACGGTGGCGTACTTCGCCTTCTTCATACTGATGCCGCTGTATACGCGATTCGAGAAGACGCGAGCGGTGCCGGACAGGGTGACAGGCCGATGAGCGGGCAAAAGGGTGGGTCAAGGGACTGGCTGAAGCATGTACTGGCTGCAGGCGTGGTGGTGGCCGGCCTGCTGGGGGCGGGAGCTGTCAGCGCGGCAGGGGGCGAGGCAGTGCGTGAGTCGATGCAGCCGGATCTGCATGACAAGCCCTCGTTGCAGCGCGGCATGCAGCTCTACACCAATTATTGCCTCGGCTGTCACAGCCTGCAGTATCAGCGCTATTCGCGTGCCGCAGAGGACCTGGAGATGCCCGAGGATCTGGTCGAGCGATATCTGATTTTCTCGCCAGAACTCAAGATCAATGACACCATGCGCATCGGGATGAAGGCTGAGGACGCCGCGAGCTGGTTCGGTACGCCGCCACCGGATCTGTCTCTCGAGGCGCGTCTGCGCGGGACGGACTGGATCTACTCCTACCTGAAGAGCTTCTATCGCGATCCCGAGCGCCCCTGGGGTGTCAACAATGCTGTCTATCCGCTGGTGGCGATGCCCAATGTGCTGGAGACATTGCAGGGCGTTCAGGAAAAGGTCTGCGCCCAGAGCGACCTGGTGCCTCCGGGCGCGGAGCTGAACCCGGCAACGGGGCACTATGACTCCTGCGACGTGCTGGAGATCACCTCGCCGGGCAGCATGACAGCAGAGGAATTCGACCAGGCCGTGTGGGATCTGACCAACTTTCTGGCCTATGTGGGCGAACCATCGCGACTCAAGGCTGAGAGCATGGCCCCCAAGGTGTTAATATTCATCCTGATCTTTACTCTGCTGGCATATCTTCTCAAGAAGGAATACTGGCGCGACATTCATTGATGGCTCCCGGAGTGGCGCTCATTGATAATGGCGTGCAGGCAGTGACGGGCGCACGGCTGATCGGTCGTGCGCCCGCTTGCGTCGCTTGCGGGTGACGCAAGGTTGACCCTCTGGGCGCGTCACGCAGTTGATGAGGCGCCCAGAGGAAACTTATTCCCGTTCGTCAGGCCAAAAGCTGACGCGGGCATGGCTCGAACAGATGCGAGGACAGTTTCATGGGTGTTGTGGCCAAGCGTTCATCGATGACCTTCTACTCCGGTGGTGACGACCACTTCAGCCACCGTGTACGGATCGTGCTGGCCGAGAAGGGTGTAGCAGTCGATGTCATTGATGTAGATGATGACAACCGTCCGGCCGAGCTGGCTGATCTGAACCCGTACAACAGTGTGCCGACGTTGCTGGACCGTGACCTGGTCCTCTACGAGTCCAAGGTGATGATGGAGTACCTGGACGAGCGCTTCCCGCATCCGCCGCTGTTGCCGGTGTATCCGGTGGCGCGCGCCCAGAGCCGTCTGTGGATGCACCGCATCGAGCGCGAGTGGGTGCCGATGATGGAAACCATCCAGAACGGCACCAAGAAGGAAGCCGACAAGGCGCGCAAGGAATTGCGCGAGAGCCTGATCGGAATCGCGCCGATCTTCGATGACATGCCGTTCTTCATGAGCGACGAGTTCTCTCTGGTCGACACGTGCATCGCCCCGATTCTGTGGCGTCTGCCGACATTGAACATCGAGCTGCCGGAGAAGCAGGTCAAGCCGCTGCTGAACTACATGGAGCGTCTGTTCGATCGTGATGCCTTCAAGGCGTCTCTCTCCGAGGCAGAGCGCGAGATGCGTATCTGATTCGCTTGAGCAATCCCGAAAGGGGTGCTTGAGTCGCTGGAACCCACCCCGGGGTGGGTTCCGGGCTCGGATCATGAGGCGGGGAGGGGCCGAGGTCAGGTGTCTCGACCGTCACGTGGTGTCAGTGCCCGCAAGCTGTAGCTCGGCGTCGCAGGACGTCGGTCATCGTGACATCCATTGCAGTTCAAGAGGTTCTCTCATGCTTTCCAGTCGCCCTTATCTGGCACGTGCGCTCTACGAGTGGCTGCTGGATAACGACAATACGCCGTACATCGTGGTGGATGCCGAGCAGGATGGCGTTCAGGTGCCGCGTCAACACGTGCAAAATGGCCAGATCGTGCTGAACATCGCGCCGGGTGCCGTGCGTGATCTGCTCATCGCCAATGAGGGTGTCAGCTTCAATGCCCGTTTCGGTGGTCAGCCGATGCACGTCAGCGTGCCGACACCGGCGCTGGTGGCGCTGTACTCTCGCGAGAATGGCGTTGGCATGGTGTTCGGGCATGAGCCTGTCATGCCGGGTGCGGATGACCTGGCCTTCGGTGAGGCAGACTCGGATGAGGCGACCTCCGGTGAGGAGGCTCAGGCACCTTCACGTCCGACTCTGGCCAGTGTCGGTGGTGCCAGCAGCGCTGCTGATGATGAGCAGGGTGAGGAGGCGTCACGGGGTGATGCGGCGGCCGATGAGGTCGCGAGTGCCGAGGAGCAGGAGGGCGGCAGCATCTCCTCTTCCGATGAGGATGGCGGCGATGATCAGCCGAAGCCTCCCCGCAAGGGGCGTCCGTCGCTGCGAGTCATCAAGTAAGCGGACACTCCTCTTCAGTCCTCTTGGGCTGGTAACGACGACGCCCCACAGGCCAGGCCTGTGGGGCGTCGTCGTTTTCACCCATACGTCAGGGAGTGCGGTCTACGTCAATCAAGATACTCGAAGACCTTGGCGATACGCTGGATGCCACCGACTTCCGAGACCTTGCTGACGATCTGGTCGGCCTCCGAACGGGTCACGATGCCCATCAGGTAGACGCTGGCATTCTCGGTCAGCACCATGATGCGCCCGGAATCGATGTTGGCATCGGCCGCGAGAGTCGCCTTGACGCGGGTGGTCAGCCAGGTGTCCTGGACGCGCTGGCTGGTAGGCGCATTGGCGCTGACTTCCAGGGCGTTGTGTACCTGGCGTACGCGACGGACATCCTTGGCGACTTCCGCGGCGCGTTGCTTGAGCTCATCGCTGGGCACTTGCCCGGTCAGCAGGACCATGCCGTTGTAGGCATTCACGTTGACATGGGCGTCATTGAAGCGCGCATCGATCTTGCCGAGATTGACTTCGATCTTGGTCTCGATGCTCTCGTCTTCCACTTGAGCGCCCAGAGTGCGATCACCGTAGTCCTCGTCAATGGGACCACTGTGAGTCAGGTCGGCCACGGTGGTACAGCCCGCAAGGGATAGAAAGCCGGCGGTGGCCATGAGGGAAAGCAGGTACTTTGGCGTCATGCCGTAATCTCCTGGTGAGCGCCGTGTGTCGCAAGGCGTTATTCGTTGCTGCCGAACAGCTGGTGATCGATCAGATCACACAGGCAATGAATGGCCAGCAGATGGACTTCTTGAATGCGCGCGGTGGAGGTCGCCGGTACGCGGATCTCGCAATCTTCGCTGCCCAGCAGGGAAGCCATGTCGCCACCGTCACGACCGGTCAGTGCCACCACGCGCATGTCGCGGTCATGGGCCGCCTGGATGGCCTGTACCACGTTGGCGGAGTTGCCGCTGGTGGAAATGGCCAGCAGGATGTCGCCGGGCTGGCCCAGGGCGCGAATCTGCTTGGAGAACACCTCGTTGTAGCTGTAATCGTTGGCGATGGACGTCAACGTCGAGGTGTCGGTGGTCAGGGCGATGGCCGGCAGGCTCGGGCGTTCACGCTCGAAGCGATTGAGCAGCTCTGACGAGAAGTGCTGGCTGTCACCGGCGCTGCCGCCGTTGCCGCAGGCCAGAATCTTGCCGTCATTGACCAGGCTCTGGACCATCATCTGACTCGCCGCTTCGATGAAGGGCGGCAGCACTTCACTGGCGTATGTCTTGGTGTCGATGCTGGCGTTGAAGTGGCCGAGAATACGAGATTGGAAATCCATGATGGCTCTTGGTCGTTGGCTTCAGAACGCTTCGAATGCGTGGCGTATCCAGTGAATGGCGAGAGGGGGAGGACCCTCCACGCCGACCACGTCGAAGCGGCAGGAACATGATAGCCCGTGATGGGCCAGATAAAAACGCGCGGCCTTGATCAGCCGGCGTTGCTTGGTGGCGGTCACGCTTTCCAGTGCGCTGCCGAACCGGGAGCTGGCGCGGTAACGCACTTCGATGAACACCAGGGTGTCACCATCACGCATGATCAAGTCGATCTCGCCGCCCTTGGCATGCGAATTGCGCGTGACAGGCACGAGACCTCTGGCTGACAGCCATTTCTCGACCTCGGCTTCGATCACGGCACCGCGCGCTCTCGCGCGACGCTGTGGTGGCTCCTGCCCGGCCGTTCCAGGGCGCGCCATGTCAGGGCGTGTAGGCTTCGACGGTGCGGCTGCTGGCGCCTTTCAGCGGCGGGCGTGGTACGCCGCCTCTGAACTCCGCCCACGGCAGCGTGCGTTCGATGCGTCCATCATGACGCGGGAATAGACTGCCGGTCGCTCCGAAGAGTTCCCCGCCGGCACCGGCCAGCATCAGCGGAACGCGCTGTGCCAGGCGATAGGCATCGACGCCCATGGCATTGAGCTTGAGCATGCGCGGAGAGGCATCCGACAGGGCGCGATAGGTATCGGCTTCCGGCAGAGTGGCCTTGCCGCCGGAGGAGGCCTGCGGCACTTCCCAGGGGATGTCGACGAAATTGACGCCATTGAGGTCGCCATCCTGAGCGGGCTGGGGGGAGCCTTCATAAAGGTGTGAGGTGCCGTAGATCGGCAGGTTGCCCGCGTAGTAGAAGTCCAGCATCGGCGGCACCTGACGAGCGTAGCTTGGCAGCGCCAGCAGGAAGATCATGTCGATGTTGCCGGAGTGGGCGCGGCCATACTTGCTGCCGGATTTCTTGGCGGATTTCATGCGCGCCTGATCCTGGCTGGAGACGGAAAGCAGATCCTTGACCGCTTCACTGACCGGGCCCTTGGGGTTGTAGCGCTCGATGGAAACGATGTCGCCACCTTCCTGCTCGAAGCGATCACGGAAGGCGCTGTAGACGCGCTGACCCCAGGCATTGTCGGGAATCATGGCTGCGGCACCACGATGACCGTCAAGTGAGGCGCGCAGTGCGACCTGGCGCGCTTCGTCTTCGGCGGACAGGCCGTACTGGAAGAGATTGTCGGCCTGATTGCGCTCATGGGTGCCGTAATTGAGGGCCAGGGTTGGCAGCGGCAGGCTGCTCTGGGTCTCGAGCTGGCTGACCAGCTGCTTGTCCAGCGGGCCTAGCACGACCTGAGCTCCCTCCATGGTCGCGCGGGCATACAATGTCTTGAGATCGGCGCTTGAGGTATCGAAGAAGCTCAGCTGCGGCGTGGCTTCGGCATTGTCGATGGCGCTGCGATGGCGTGCCTCGATGCCCTCACGAATTGCCTGCGCGATACGCTTTAATGGGCCGGACTGCGGAAGGAAGACCGCGATCTTGCGGACCTCCTGGCCGGAGAGCTCGCGCAGATCGAGGATGCCCTGCGGCATCTGGCGTGCGGCCGGATGCTGCGGATTGGCATCCGCCCAGTCGTTGATGGCGGAAAACATCTGGTCGATGTTGCCGCCGAAGCGCCGCTGCAGACGCAGCAGGTCCGTCCAGCCGCTGGCAATGGCGTTGGCGCTGGCCAGCTCGCCAAGCTGGCTGGGAGACAGGCGCGTGAGCTGTTCCCACAGGGTGTCATTGATGCTGAGGTCATCAGTGTCCGCCTGCAGGGCAATCAGCGTCTGGGCACTGGCCAGAGGTTCGCCGACCATGCCGAGCGCCAGGCCGCGACGCTTGCGCAGCGTGCGCTGATCGTCGCTGGACATCGTGATGTCGTCTTCCAGCACGGACGTGGCGAGTATCGTGTTCCAGCCATCCTGCTGCTCGAGGGCGATGCGCGACAGCAACAGGGCCCATTGCACGCGTTGCTGGGGTTCCAGACTCGCGGGGTCGATGTCCGAGGTGATGGTGATCGCCTGCGCGTTGTCGCCGCTGCGTGCTAGGATATCGGCGGCCTGCAGTCGGGTGCCGGCGGCCTGTTGGCCCTGTTGTTGCTCCGCTTGAGCCAGCAGCGCGTCCGCCCCCGGTCCGCTGGGACGGGAGGACTGCCCGGCACACCCGGCCAGCAGCAGTGCCGCGATGGCCATGCCGGCCAGTCCGCGCAGGCTGGTGCGTGGGAGGCGCAAGCTCTTGTGCCGAATGGTTGACGCAGTGCGCAGCACGTTGTCAGGCGCACGATTCCATGTCTGGCCCATGTACGACGGTCCCTTGGCTGATGGGCGAGGAGGCCGTGGCCCGCGTCGCCGCTGCTGTAATGACGGATGAATACTGCAATGACGAATGAGACGGGTCTCGGAGTGGCTGCTCGTGCGGGCATGTCTGCCGCAGGTGGTCAGGCCACTCGGCTGTCTCTGACGTCCATATCTACCACTGAGTTCAACGAGTCGAAGCATTGAATGTCTGAGTCTTCTGAAGGCGTATTGTACGTGGTCGCCACGCCGATTGGTAACCTCGATGACCTCAGCCCACGTGCCGCGCGGGTGCTGGGCGAAGTGGATCTGATCGCGGCTGAGGACACCCGCCACAGTGCCCGTCTGCTGCGCCATCTGGGGCTGGAAGTCCCCATGATGTCACTGCATGACCACAATGAGCGCGGGCGGGTCGATCAGCTGTGCCAGGCCCTGGAGGCGGGGCGGCGTGTCGCGCTGGTCTCCGACGCCGGGACGCCGCTGATCTCCGATCCCGGCTTCATCGTGGTGCGGGCGCTGCGGGAGCGCGGCTTCAAGGTAGTCCCGCTTCCCGGCCCCTGCGCGTTGATTACCGCGCTCAGCGCTGCTGGCCTGCCGACGGATCGCTTCACCTTCGAGGGGTTTCTCGCTCACAAGGGTGGACCACGTCAGGCGCGCCTCACGGCACTGCGTGAGGATGGCGCGACGCATGTGCTTTATGAGTCGCCTCACCGTATCCAGGCGTTGTTGAAGGATATCCACGACGTTCTCGGGGCGCGCCGAGTCGTGTTGGCACGTGAGCTGACCAAGACCTTCGAGACCTTCCTGGACGGGACGGCTGCTGAGCTGCTGGCGATGATGGAGGCGGATGGCGATCAGACGCGCGGTGAATTCGTGGTCATGATCGAAGGGGCTCCGGCACGTGAGGGCGACGAGGCTGCCAGCGTCGAGGGTGATGCGCTTCTCAAGGTGCTGTGGGAAGAGGGGGTCGGCGTCAAGCAGATGGCGGCGATCGCCACTCGTCTGGTCGGCGGGCGCAAGAAGGTCTGGTATGCCAAGGCACAAGCCCTGAAGGATGCGGCGGAACCACGAGAAGCGTAAGCGAGAGGTGTTTTCCAAGTGCTTGGCATATCTGGCTTTTCGGCGTTCCTCCGGGCCAGGTGCACTGCAGCGCCAGCTTGTGGAAACGATGTGACACTGATAGTCTTGCGCGCTTGGGAGATGGCCAGACAGTCGCCGCCAGCGTGAGCTGGGGGAGGAAAGTCCGGGCTCCATAGGGCAAGGTGCCAGATAACGTCTGGGCGGCGTGAGCCGACGGCAAGTGCAGCAGAGAGAAGACCGCCTACGTCAGCTTCGGCTGACCGGTAAGGGTGAAAGGGTGCGGTAAGAGCGCACCGCGCGTCTGGTAACAGTTCGCGGCGAGGTAAACCCCACCTGGAGCAAGACCAAATAGGCCCCCTATGCTGCTGCCCGCAGTGGGGGCGGGTTGGTTGCTTGAGCCCTGAAGTGATTCAGGGCCTAGATGAATGACTGTCCACGACAAGACCCGGCTTATCGGCCGTCTCCCGCCTAATATTGAAGATGTCAGCCCTGTGATGCGAAACGCGCAGTTCAGGGCTGACATGTGACACCGCATGACCGGCGCCGTCCGCTCCGTGCTCCGTGGCTGGCCATTTGCAATGGCGGCGGACATGAAGTCGTGACCGGCGCCGGTTGTCGATTGTGCCATCGATAATCATGCGAATGTCTCTGCTTTCCTGCGGTCTACCGCCAGACGACTGGCGTCCGCCTTTACTGCCCGCAACGCGTGCCAAGGTCCCGAATTTCGTCATGTCCAAGCCCAGCGCTCCCTCCGTTCCCGAATCAGCCGCTGCCATGTCAGCCGCCGAATCCGAAGCTGCGGATCGCTTCGCGCATGTCAGTGTCATGCTCGATGGCGCGGTGGATGGGCTGATTCAGGACGTCTCCGGTGTCTATTTCGACGGTACTTTCGGGCGCGGCGGTCACTCACGCCTGATCCTGTCGCGTCTCGATGACGGTGGACGTCTGATCGCCTGTGATCGCGACCCCCAGGCATTGGCGGAAGCCGCCACTATCGAGGATTCCCGTTTTTCCATTCACGCCGGTGAATTTGCCCGCCTGGGCGAATATGCCGAGCGGGAAGGCGTGCATGGTCAGCTCGATGGCATTTTGCTGGATATCGGCGTGTCCTCGCCGCAGCTGGACGATGCCGAGCGTGGCTTCAGCTTCATGAATGATGGTCCGCTGGACATGCGCATGGACCCCACCAGTGGCGAGAGTGCCGCTGAGTGGTTGTCACGTGCCAGTGCCGAGGACATGGCGTGGGTCTTCAAGACCTACGGTGAGGAGCGCTATGCCAAGCGTCTTGCACGTGCGGTGGTCGAGCATCGCGCCGAGCGTCCCATCACGCGGACCGGTGACTTCGCCAGCCTGATCAAGGACGCGCATCCCAACTGGGAGAAGCACAAGCACCCGGCGACGCGTGTCTTCCAGGCGATCCGCATCCATGTCAACGGCGAGCTGGATGAGTTGACCCGCGCCCTGGATGCTGGCCTGGAAGCCCTGAAACCGGGGGGAAGGCTGGTGGTGATCAGCTTCCATTCGCTGGAAGACCGTATCGTCAAACGCTTCATGCGCGACAAGGCGCGTGGCGATCAGGCGCCGCGTGGCATGCCCATTCGCGAAGATCAGCTCAACAAGCGCCTCAAGCTGGTCGGCAAGGCTCAGAAGGCCTCCGAAAGCGAGGTGCAGGCGAACGTACGCTCACGCAGCGCCGTGATGCGCATCGCCGAGAAGCTGAAATAACGCCCGGTTCGTGGCGTGTATCGTGGTCATCCCAGCGCCTGCCTTTTGGCAGGCGCGCTCGCAA
Organism: Cobetia sp. PS-4MA; assembly: GCF_057670765.1. Taxonomy (NCBI): domain Bacteria; kingdom Pseudomonadati; phylum Pseudomonadota; class Gammaproteobacteria; order Oceanospirillales; family Halomonadaceae; genus Cobetia; species Cobetia sp. PS-4MA. Next base: position 837,719 of record NZ_CM173107.1, read on the forward strand.
GGGGACGTAGCGTTGTGCGACATGTGTGTCGGTGCCTCGCAACGCTTAACGACCAACGCCACAAGCTGACATAATGCGTCGGTCGTCGCCTGATGGTACCGCTGGTCATCACGAGTGATGAGTGGCCGGCATGTTGCGGCGATGAACAGGGCAAGCCGTCAGCCATCGGGTGTTGCATGCATGGATCGACGGGTCGTCCCGCAGGGATAAATCGTGGTGCAGATCACCGCGTTCAGAGTGATAAGGGAGTCAGCATGGCGGGACGCAAGCAGCAGGGCAGCTGGAGAGGGAACTGGCCGATCAGGTTCCAGATGCGTTGGCGTCATCTGTGCTTCGTGGTGCTGATGATCTGCCTGCTGGGATCCGCCGCTGCTGTCGTCGTAAGCTCCCATCTCTCGCGCGGCCAATACGCGCAACTCCAGAAGCTCGAGGCGGCGCGTGATGATGCGCGTGCTCGCTGGGGGCGCCTGCTGCTTGAGGAAAGTGCCTGGTCCGCCCCTGCGCGTATCGAGAGCATCAGTACCGAGCGTCTCGAGATGCGCGTACCGGATGTCCATGATGTCGAGGTCATTCGCTGATGGCCACACGTCGACCTCCTTCCTCGGACCCCAAGGCCCCTCGCTCCCGCGGCGCACGCACTGCGCCACCCGGCGCGGCCAGTCGCGGCAAGACGGCTGGTTCTGCCGCCGCCGGGGCACGCAAGAGTGCGCGTGGGCCCATGGGGTCCGCCCGCTATCGCATCATGCTGGGTATCGTGTTCGCAGGGCTCCTGGCCCTGGTGGGGCGTATCGGCTATCTGCAGCTCTTCGATCAGCAGTTCCTTCAGGATCAAGGGGATGCGCGCACTCTGCGCGTCGACAGTATCAACGCGCACCGTGGCATGATCACCGATCGCAGTGGCGAGCCGCTGGCCATCTCGACGCCGGTCATCACGCTGTGGGCGGACCCGCGTCTGGTGCCGGATGATCCGGTGCGCCTGTCACTGCTGGCACGCGCGCTCGGCCAGCAGCCTGACGACCTGATCCGCCGTGTGCGCCAATATCGTGATGCCGGCAAGGGCTTCATGTACATCAAGCGTCAGATGACCCCTCCTCAGGCGCAACCCGCCATCGACCTGGATGTTCCGGGTGTCCACCACAAGCAGGAATACAAGCGTTACTACCCCTCGGGCGAGGTCTCCGCACAGCTGGTCGGCGTGACCAATGTCGATGACAAGGGCCAGGAGGGGCTTGAGCTTGCCTACAATTCCTACCTCTCCGGTACGCCGGGCAAGCGTCGCGTGCTCAAGGACCGCAAGGGGCGCCTGGTGCGTGACCTGCACCTGATCAGCGAAGCCAAGCCTGGTGGTGATTTGACCCTCTCCATCGACCTGCGTCTTCAGTACATGGCCTACCGTGAGCTGAAGGCCGCCGTGGCCGAGCACCGTGCCGACGGTGGCACCCTGGTGATGATGGACGCGCGCACGGGAGAAGTGCTGGCGATGGTCAATCAGAAGTCCTACAACCCCAACAATCGTGCGGGGCTTGACCCTGCCGGTCTGCGCAACCGTGCGATCACCGATGCCTTCGAGCCGGGCTCGGTCATGAAGCCTCTGGCGATGAGTGCAGGTCTGGCCTCCGGCAAGTATCAGCCGGACTCGGTGATCGACACCACGCCGGGTTACATGCGGGTCGACCGCTTCACGATTCGCGATTTCCGCAATTACGGCAAGCTCGACATGGCCGGTATTCTCTATCACTCCTCCAACATTGGCATGAGCCGCATGGCGCTGAGCCTCGAGGATGACGCGGTATGGAATCGCTATTATGAGCTGGGTCTGGGGCAGGCACCGGGCACCGGCTTCCCGGGCGAGACGACAGGAGTTCTGCCGGCCCCGACCAACTGGTCGCGCAGCAAGCGGGCCTCCATGTCCTACGGGTACGGGATCAGTGTCTCGGCCTTGCAGCTGGCCAGCGCCTACACCGCGCTGGCCAATGATGGTCGCCGGCTGGCGCCGTCGCTGCTCAAGGTGAATACCCCGCCGGTGGGGGATCAGATCATCTCGCCCGAGAATTCCCATGCCCTGCTCGGGATGATGGAGAAGATCGTCCAGCCCAATGGTCCCGCCAAGCGTGCCGTGGTCGAGGGCTACCGTATCGCGGGCAAGACGGGTACGGTGCGTAAGGTGACCTCCGGTGGCTATCAGAAGACGGCCTATCGCTCCTTGTTCGCCGGCATTGCGCCGGTGTCCGACCCGCGCATCGTGACCGTGGTGATGATCGAGAATCCCAAGGGCGAGGAATACTACGGGGGCCTAGTCGCGGCTCCGGTGTTCGGTCGCGTGGTCGGCAAGGCGCTGCGTCTTCTGGATGTGCCACCTGACAGCGCCGTCGGCGAGTGAGCGGTGACATCTGCCGCCATGCATGCCGGGCGCGGCGCGTGACATCCATTTCTTTCGTGTAGCGAATACGTCCCAGCTTCAGCAACAAGGAAGGTCTTCCAGCATGACTTCATCGCAAGATCTGGCCGAGCAGGCCTCGGCAGAGCCGCTGGGCGAATTTCTGGCACGGCCACTGGCGACAGCCAGCGAGCTGCTTGGCGCGCTCATGGCGCTGTGGCCCGGCGTGTTCAGCGATAGTCGCCTGACCGCACTCGTGATGGCGCAAGACGACTGGCATCTGACGATCGACAGTCGCCACGTGACGCCGGGGTCGCTGTTCATCGCGGTACCCGGTATCGGCAGCGATGGTCGCGATTACATTGCCTCCGCCCTCGAGAAGGGCGCGGCGCTGGTAGTGGCACAGCAGTCTTCCGAGGGGGAAGTCTCGCCTGAGTCTCACGCAGACGAGCGTGTCGTCTGGCTCGAGGGGCTCGGCGCGCAGCTCGGCGAGCTGGGACGACAGGCCTTTGGCGTGCCGGAGTCACTGACCCTGGTCGGCGTGACCGGCACCAACGGCAAGTCCTCCGTGACCCATTACATTGCCGAGTTTGCCGAGGCGCTCGGCATCCCCTCCGGCATGATCGGCACGCTGGGGATCGGCCGCCCTGGCGCGCTGGTCGCCGGCGAGCGCACCACGCCGGATGCACTCGCCGTCCAGGCGGCGCTCAAGGGCCTGAGCATGGCCGGTGCGGAACTGGTCGCGATGGAAGTCTCTTCCCATGCGCTGGACCAGGACCGTGTCAACGGCTGCCGCTTCACGGTGGCGGGCTATACCAATCTGTCGCGTGATCATCTGGATTACCACGGCAGCATGGCGGCATATGCCGCGGCCAAGGCCAAGCTCTTCAAGCGACCGGAACTCAAGCTTGCGGTGCTCAATGCCGATGATGCGCTGGCGCGTCTGATGCTGGCCGGCATGCAGCGCGGTGTGCGCGTGTTGGCGATGGGGCGTGACGAGGTGGCCACCCTGCGCGTGCTGGACGTCTTCCCCGAGCCGCTGGGGCAGGTGGCCGTGATCGCGACACCTGACGGTGAGCGTGAGCTCGGCCTCAATCTGATGGGGCGCTTCAACCTCGACAATGCCCTGCTGGCGATGCTGATCCTGCATGGTCTCGGCCATTCGCTGGCGGACCTGTTCGCGGCGGCACCGCGACTGACGCCGGTGCCGGGACGCATGCAGCGCCTGACCCGCGAGGGCGCGCCCGTGGTGGTGGTGGACTATGCCCACACCCCGGAGGCGGTCGAGACCGCGCTGACGGCACTGCGTGCCCATCTGCCGGCGCGTGATGATGCGCGCCTGTGGTGCGTGCTCGGCTGTGGCGGTGATCGCGACACCGGCAAGCGCCCGCTGATGGCGACGGCCGCCGAGCAGGGCGCCGATCGCGTCGTCATTACCGATGACAACCCGCGCAGTGAAGAGGCCGCTGTCATTCGTCAGCAGATGATGGATGGCATCCAGGCCCGGGAGCGCGCCCGGGAAATCGCCGGGCGCGCCGAGGCCATTGCCCAGGTCATCCGTGATGCAGGCGAACATGACGTGATTCTCATCGCCGGCAAGGGCCACGAGGATTACCAGGAAGTGGCGGGCGAGCGTCTGCCGTTCTCGGATGTCGCACATGCGGTGGCGGCGCTCGAGCGTCGTGCGCTCTCCACTCAGGAAGGTCTGGAGAGCGACGCATGAGTGCGTCAGTGCAGTCTCCTGGCCTGGAGTGCTTCGATGAGGTGGCTCAGCTGCTCTCGGCTCGGCTGCCTTCGGCGCTGGTCGGCCGGTCGTTGGGGGCCATCGAGACGGATACCCGCAAGCTGTCCAGCCAGCGGGCGCCGCTTTTCGTGGCGCTGAAGGGCGAGCGTTTCGATGCCCATGACTTCCTGGCTCAGGCTCGTGACAATGGCGCGATCGCGGCGCTGGTCGAGCATCCGGTGGATGACCCGTTGCCGCAGATCGTGGTGCCTGACACGCGGCTCGCCTTCGGTCTGCTGGCGGCGGCACGTCGGCGAGCCTGGGGGCGGCCGTTGATCGCCGTGACCGGCAACAGCGGCAAGACCAGCGTCAAGGGACTGGTGCATGCCATCCTGGTGCGTGATGCCGCGCGCTTCGACGCCGAGAGCCTTGCCACACAGGGCAACCTCAACAATGACTATGGTCTGCCGATGACGCTGCTGCGCCTGAACGATGCGCATCAGCATGGCGTCGTCGAGCTGGGCGCCAATCATCTCGGTGAGATCGCCTGGACCACCGCGCTGGCACGGCCACAGGTGGCGGTCATCACCAATGTCACCGGTGCTCACGTCGGGGAATTCGGTGGCATGGGGCAGATCGCCCAGGCCAAGGGCGAGATTCTTGCCGGACTCAGTCCGCTGGGGGGGCGCCGTCCGGTGGCGGTACTCAATCGTGATGATGTCTATTTCACGCTCTGGCAGGCGCTGGCAGTGACGGGGCAGGCGGTGGATATCATCGACTTCAGCGTCGCGGACCTGGCGGAGAGTTCGGCACGCCTGCAGGCACGCAAGCTAGGCGCGGATGAGCTCGGGCGTTATGCTTTCGAACTGACGTTTGACGGCCACTCGCTGGGGCGGGTCCAGCTTGCCCTGCTGGGACGGCACAATGTCGCCAATGCGTTGGCGGCAGCCGCTGCCTGTCTGGCGCTGGGCGTGGACAGCCAGCTGGTCATCGAGGGGCTCGAGAGCGCCGAGAGCGTTCCGGGTCGCCTGGGGGTCGTGGAAGGACACAATGGGGCTCGTCTGCTCGATGACAGCTACAACGCCAACCCTGGGGCCATGCTGGCCGCGCTGGAGCTGTTGGCGAGCCTTCCTGCTCCGCGCTGGTGCCTGATGGGCGCCATGGGCGAGCTGGGCGAGGACGCCGAGCGGCTGCACGCCGAGGTGGGCGCCTACGCCCGCAAGCTCGGTATCGATTTCGTTGCCACCTGTGGTGAAAAGGCCAGAGCGACTGCCGAGGCCTTCGGCGCAGGTGGCATGCATTTCAAGGAGCGGGCGGAGCTTGAAGCTTACGCCCGTACCCATCTACCCACCGGGGCCAGTGTTCTGGTCAAGGGGTCTCGTAGCGCAGGCATGGAACATGTCGTTGCCGCGCTCAAGGTCGACGCATCAAGGTGAATGTGAGTCATGCTGCTGCTGCTTGCTGAGTTTCTGGCCCAATTCAATGGCGCCTTTACGGTTTTCAATTATCTGACCCTGCGTGTGGTGCTGGCCACGCTGACGGCCTTGTTGCTGTGCCTATGGCTCGGCCCCTGGGTCATCCGCAAGCTGGTGGATGGCCAGATCGGCCAGGCCGTGCGTGATGATGGCCCTCAGTCCCACCTGTCCAAGGCCGGTACGCCGACCATGGGCGGCGTGATGATCCTGCTGTCGATGGCCGTCTCGACCCTGCTGTGGGGCGACCTGACCAATCTGTATGTCTGGGTGGTGCTGGCGGTCACATTGGGCTTCGGTGCGGTCGGCTGGGTGGATGACTACCGCAAGGTGGTGGAGAAGAATCCCCGTGGCCTGCCGGCGCGCTGGAAGTATTTCTGGCAGTCGGTGGTGGGCATCGGGGCGGCCGTGGTGCTGTACCTGACGGCTTCCACGCCTGCCGAGACAGCACTGCTGGTGCCGTTCTTCAAGGATGTCGTCATCCCGCTGGGCATCTTCTACATGGTGCTGACCTATTTCGTGATCGTCGGCAGCTCCAATGCCGTCAATCTGACCGATGGCCTCGATGGGCTGGCGATCATGCCGACCGTGCTGGTGGCCATGGGGCTTGCGATCTTCGCCTACGCCTCGGGCAACCTGAAGTTCGCGGAGTATCTGCACATTCCGTTCATCGCCGGTTCCGGCGAGCTGGCGGTGTTCTGTGCCACCATCGCGGGCGCCGGCCTGGGCTTTCTGTGGTTCAACACCTATCCCGCCCAGGTCTTCATGGGCGATGTGGGCGCCTTGGCTCTCGGTGCGGCACTGGGCGTGGTCGCGGTCATCGTGCGTCAGGAAATCGTGCTGTTCATCATGGGGGGCGTCTTCGTGATGGAGACCGTCTCGGTCATCCTGCAGGTCGGCTCCTACAAGCTGACCGGACGACGCATCTTCCGCATGGCGCCGCTGCATCACCACTTCGAACTCAAGGGCTGGCCGGAGCCGCGCGTCATCGTGCGCTTCTGGATCATCACCGTCGTGCTGGTGCTGCTTGGCCTGGCCACACTCAAGGTTCGCTGAGGACGCTTTCGCGATGACCCTCTCTGTCACCTCCCACGCACCGGCCTCGCCGGTGCCTGCCGAAGGACCGACCCTGGTGGTCGGTCTTGGTGTCTCCGGACAGGCGATCGCTCGCCATCTGAGTGATCGTGGCATCGATTTTGCCGTCGCCGATACCCGCAGTGCACCGCCGGGGCTCGAGAATCTGCGCGAGCATGCACCGCAGGCCGAGGTCCATCTCGGGCCGCTGGAAGCGCTGGATCTGTCACGCTTTGGTGAGGTGGTGCTCAGTCCGGGCATCGACCCGCGTCAGGCCGTATTTGACCCGGTACGCGAGCGCCTGATCGGCGAGATCGCGCTGTTCGTGCGGGCACTCGATGAACGCCAGGCCCGGGATGCGCAGGGCAGGCGGCCGACGCTGATCGCCATCACCGGTTCAAACGCCAAGTCCACTGTCACCACGCTGGTGGCGAGGATGGCCGAGCGGGCAGGCCGTGACGTGGCGGTCGGTGGCAATCTGGGCACCGCCGCGCTGACGCTGCTGCGCGAGCAGCCCGATGCCGAACTGTATGTGCTGGAACTGTCATCCTTTCAGCTCGAGACCACGCCCGAGCTCAAGGCAGATGTCGCCTGCTTCCTGAATCTCTCCGAAGACCATCTCGATCGCCATGACGGCATGCGCGGCTATCAGGCCGCCAAGCGTGCCATCTTCCGCGGGGCGGGCCTGGCGGTCATCAATGCCGACGATGCCTGGAGCTGGCCGGCCGAGGAGGATGCAGTGGCGCGCGCAAGCTTCAGCGTACGCCTGAATGAGGGCGACTCTGGTGATGACAGCGAGGAGTTGAGTGAAGGGGCTGAATGGCGTCTGGTGGAGCAGGACGGCACGCTCATGCTGTGTCACGTGGCATCCGAAGGCCTGCATGGCGTGATGCCTGCCGCGCAGGTGCGTCTGGCCGGGCGTCACAATCAGGCCAACGCGCTGGCGGCGCTGGCGATGGGCACGGCGATCGGTCTCGCGCAGGAGGCCATGGTGGCCGAGCTCGAGCACTTCGCGGGGCTGCCGCACCGGGGCGAGCTGATCGCTGACGTGGCAGGCGTGCGCTGGATCAACGATTCCAAAGGCACCAACGTCGGCGCGACGCTGGCGGCGATCGCCGGTCTCGGTCCGACACTCGATGGCAAGCTGATTCTGCTGGCCGGTGGCCAGGGCAAGGGCGCGGACTTCACGCCGTTGGCCGCGCCGCTGGCACGCTTCGCGCGTGAGGCGGTGCTTTTCGGACAGGATGCAGAACGCCTGTCGCTGGCGCTGGAGGATAGCCTTCGCGTCAGCCGGGTCGCGACGCTGGCGGAAGGCATGGCCCATGCTCAGCGAGTCGCTCGGCCGGGAGATTGCGTGCTGCTGTCACCTGCCTGCGCCAGTCTCGATCAGTTCCCCAATTACATGGTGCGCGGCGATGCGTTTCGTGACTGGGTGTCGGAGCATGTGATGGACGCGGGCAACGAGGGCGAAGCGGATGGGTGACAAGGCCAGTCGAGTGCGTCAGGCGATGAGTACCGAGCAGCAGCCAGTGGATGGCTGGCTGGTCTTCGCGGCATTGGCGATTCTGTGTATCGGCTGGGTGATGGTTACCTCGGCTTCCAGCGAGATCTCCAGCGAGCGCTTTGACGGCAACGCCTTCTACTACAGCATGCGTCACGGCATCTTCATTCTGATCGGGCTGGTGGCGGCCTATTGCACGCTGCGCATACCGATGTCGGCCTGGCAGCAACGCAGTTTCGCGATGCTGATGCTGGGGTTCGTGTTGTTGGTGGTCGTGCTGGTGGTCGGGCGTGAGATCAACGGCGCCAAGCGCTGGATTCCCTTGCCGGTGATCGGCGGGGTGCAGGCCTCCGAGGTCGCCAAGTTGTGCCTGATGATGTGGCTGGCGGGGTATCTGGATCGGCGTCTCGACAAGGTGCGCGCCAGTGTCGTCAATGGTCTCGTGCTGCCCTGCATGCCCTTGATGCTGATGATTCTCTTGCTGGCACTGGAGCCTGACTTCGGGTCCATCGTGGTGATGGGCGGTGCGGTGATGGGCATGCTGCTGCTGGCGGGGGTCGCCTGGTGGGGCTTCATCGTCCTGCTGGCAGCGGCCATCGGCGGCGGTTGGTCGCTGGCGATCGCCGAACCCTATCGCTGGGAGCGCCTGACCACCTATACCGACCCGTGGGCGAACATGTACGACAGCGGCTATCAGCTGACCCAGGCCCTGATCGCCTTCGGGCGAGGACACCTGAGCGGCATGGGGCTGGGCAACAGCGTGCAGAAACTCTTCTATCTGCCCGAAGCGCATACCGATTTCGTGTTCGCGGTACTGGCCGAGGAACTGGGATTGATCGGTGCCACGGCGGTCGTCGGGCTGTTCGCGCTCCTGATCTATCGGGCCTTCAAGATCGCCCGACGTGCCGAGCTTGCCGGCTTGCCGTTCAGCGCCTACCTCGGCTACGGTATCGCCCTCGTGCTGGGGGCCCAGGCCTTCATCAACATCGGGGTCGCCAGTGGATTGCTGCCGACGAAGGGGCTGACGCTGCCGCTGATGAGCTATGGGGGCTCCAGCTTGATCGTCAGCTGCATACAGATCGCCATTCTGATGCGAATCGATACGGAAGTTCGTCTGCTGACGCGCGGCAAGAGTCCCGCGCGGCGCAAGACCGGCAAGTCGCCCGAGACCACGCAAGGAGCCAAGGCATGACGTCATCTTCTTCTGCAGTGCCTGCGGCTGATGCCTCGCGCCCCGAGACCTCTGACGCCCCTGCTGACACGCCCTCTGCCGGCATCGTGCTGATGATGGCAGGAGGGACGGGGGGGCATGTGATACCGGCGTTGTCGCTGGCGCGTGCTCTCGCCAGCCAGGGTCATGAAATCCACTGGCTGGGCAGTCCGCGTGGCATCGAGAACCGACTGGTTCCGGAGGCGGGGTATCCGCTGCATCGAGTGGAAGTGGCTGGACTGCGTGGCAAGGGGCTTGCCGGCTATGCGGCGATCCCGTTCCGCCTGACCCGCGCCGTTCTGCAGGCGCGACGCATCATCCGTGAACTCAAGCCGGTGCTGGTCGTCGGGCTGGGAGGCTTTGCCAGCGGTCCTGGCGGACTGGCAGCACGCCTGGAGGGCATTCCGCTAGTGATCCATGAGCAGAATGCCATCGCCGGACTGACCAACAAGGTGCTGGCTCGGATGGCAACGCGGGTCTACGCCGCCTTTCCCGGTGCCTTCCCTGCTGCCATCGCTGCGCAGGTGGTGGGCAATCCGGTGCGCGACGAGATCGCCGCCGTCGGTCAGACGGCAGACACCGAGGGCGCTTCCCGGGAGCAGGCCATGCGCGCGCGACCGCTTCACCTGCTGGTGATGGGGGGCTCGCTGGGCGCCCAGGCACTCAACGAGCAGCTGGCGCCGGCGCTGGCACTGTTGCCGGAGTCTTCGCGCCCCCTGGTGCGCCATCAGGCCGGGCGTGACAAGCAGGAGGCGACCGTTGCCGCCTATCAGACCGCCAGTGTCACGGCCGAGGTCAGCGAGTTCATCACCGACATGGCCGAGGCCTATGCCTGGGCGGATCTGGTGGTGTGTCGCTCGGGTGCCTTGACGGTCGCTGAGCTTGCCGCCGCCGGACGACCCGCCATCTTCGTGCCGTTCCCGCATGCCGTGGATGATCACCAGACCGTCAATGCGGCGGTGATGGTCACGGCCGACGCGGCGCGTCTGATTCCCCAGAATACGCTGAATGCCCAGCGTCTCGCCGAGACGCTGGGGGAATTGCTGGATCCCAAGATACTCACTGGCATGGCCGCTCGCGCCCGCGAAAGTGCGGAACTCGACGCGGTAGCGACCATGCTGGCAGGCTGCATGGAGACTCGCCTTGAACGCTAGGAATTCTGATCGTGGTGTCGGCATGCGCCGCATCCGTCGCATCCACTTCGTCGGCATCGGCGGCGTGGGTATGTGTGGTATCGCTGAAGTACTGAGCAACATGGGGTATGAGGTCAGCGGCAGTGACCTCAAGGAGTCCACCGTGACGGCGCACCTGCGGGATTGTGGTGTGCGCGTGGCGATCGGTCATGCGGCTGTCAACGCGGAAGGCAGCGATGTGGTGGTGGTCTCGACGGCAGTGGATACCAGCAACCCGGAAGTGGCCTGGGCGCGTGACCATCGGGTGCCGGTGGTACGTCGTGCCGAGATGCTGGCGGAGCTGATGCGATTCCGTCAGGGGATCGCCATTGCCGGCACGCATGGCAAGACCACCACGACCAGCCTGACGGCTACGCTGCTCGCGGAGGGCGGCATGGACCCGACCTTCGTCATCGGTGGCAAGTTGACCAGCGCCGGCACGAATGCACGCCTGGGGGAAGGGGAATACCTCGTGGCCGAGGCGGATGAGTCCGACGCCTCCTTCCTGCACCTGCAGCCGCTGATCTCGGTGGTCACCAACATCGATGCCGACCACATGGCGACCTATGAGGGTGACTTCAATCGCCTCAAGGACACCTTCATCGAGTTCCTGCACAACCTGCCGTTCTACGGCCTGGCGGTGCTGTGTCTCGATGACGCCAATGTCCGCGAGCTGCTGCCGCGCGTGCAGCGCCAGTTCGTGACCTATGGCTTCAGCGAGGATGCCGATTATCGCATCAGCGACTTCCGCCAGGGCGGCGGTCAGCTGAGCTTCACTGCGCTGCGTCCGGAGGGGCATGCGCCACTGGAGATCACGCTGGCCATGCCGGGTGAGCACAACGCGCTCAACGCTCTGGCGGCCATCGCGATCGCCACCGATGTCGGCGTGAGCGATGACGCGATAGCGCGTGCGCTGGCCAGCTTCGCCGGTGTGGGGCGTCGCTTCCAGGTGCATGGTGAATTTGCGGCACCCAATGGCGAGCAGAGCGTGATGCTGGTCGATGACTATGGCCATCACCCGCGAGAAGTGGAAATGGTGATCCGTGCCGTGCGTGCCGGCTGGCCGGAGCGTCGGTTGGTGATGGCCTATCAGCCTCACCGTTACTCGCGCACCCATGATCTCTACGAGGATTTCGTGCGAGTGCTGTCCGAGGTCGACACCCTGCTGCTGCTGGATGTCTACAGCGCAGGAGAGGCGATGATTCCGGGGGCCGACGGCCGCTCTCTGGCCGGCTCGATCCGTCAGCGTGGGCAGGTGGATCCGCTGTTCGTCGAGCACAAGCGTGCGTTGCCGAGTCTGCTCAACAATGTGCTGCGCCCGGGCGATATTCTGATCACCCAGGGGGCGGGTGATGTCGGTGGCATCGCCCTGTCACTGGCCGGTGCGGATCTCAAGCTTTCCGAGGTGGCGCTATGACCGCGGTGAAGCCGGAAATGGCGACACGCTATGGTCGCGTCGTGGTGCTGTTCGGTGGCGTGAGTGCCGAGCGTGAGGTATCGCTGAAGAGTGGTGCGGCGGTGCTCGCGGCCCTGGAAGGGGCCGGCCTCGATGTGCAGGGGTACGACATGGCCCATGGCCTGGCCGGTCTGGAGGCGCTGCGCGCAGACCGCGTCTTCATCGCCATGCATGGACGTGGTGGCGAGGATGGCACTCTGCAGGGGGCGCTTGAGCTTCTGGGCATCCCCTATACGGGGAGTGGCGTGCTGGCCTCCGCGCTGGGGATGGACAAGCTGCGCACCAAGAAGCTCTGGGATGTCGAAGGCTTGCCGACGCCACGCTCCTGTCGGCTGGCGGCGGACACTGACTGGCAGAATGTGCTCGAGACGCTCGGTACGCCGGTAGTGGTCAAGCCGGTGCACGAAGGCTCGACGCTGGGCATCCATATCGTCGAGGAGGCTGGCGCTCTCAAGGCCGCCTGGCAGGATGCCTGTCGTTTCGATGGTGTCGTCATGGCCGAGCAGTTCATCAAGGGGCCGGAATATACGGTCTCGGTGCTGGACGGCGAGGTGTTGCCGGCCATTCGCATCGAAGCGGACAGCGGTTTCTACGATTACGATGCCAAGTACCTGACCGATACCACTCGCTACCTGCTGCCCTGCGGTCTGGAGGCTGCGCGCGAAGCCGAACTGGCGACTCTCTCGCTCAAGGCATTCAACGTGCTGGGCTGCGAGGGCTGGGGTCGTGTCGATGTGATGGAAGATGCGGACGGCGCCTTCTGGCTGCTGGAAGTCAACACCTCGCCGGGCATGACCGATCACAGCCTCGTGCCACAGGCAGCCGCGCATGTGGGGCTGGATTTCACGGCGCTGGTACTGCGGATTCTCGACACGACGCTGACCGAGCGTCATGACGTCGCCGCGTCCGCCTGCCCACAGAGCGAACACTGACCCATGGCGGCGCGTAGCTCTGCAGGTGCACTGTTCGGCCTGGTGCTGGGAGCGGCACTGATGGTGGCGGGTGGCCAGGCATTGTGGACCTGGCTGGACCGCCCCATCGAGCGAGTCACCATCAAGGGTGACTTCGAACACGTGAGCGCCGCCTATCTCCAGCGCCATATCGCGCCGTTGATTCGCGGACAAAGCTGGCTCTCTGTCCCGCTGGGGGAAGTTCGGCGTCGCGCTCTGGCGATCGACTGGCTGAGTGAGGTGAGCATTTCGCGTCGCTGGCCGGATACACTCGAATTCGAGCTGTTCGAGCAGCAGCCGGTGGCCTACTGGAATGACGGTGAGTTGATCAACGTGAGAGGCGAGGCCTTCAAGGCAGCCCCTGTCACCCAGCTGGGAAATCTGCCGAATCTGGCAGGCCCCAAGGGTAGCGGTTCCGAGGTGCTGGCCGAGCTGGACGCGCTGCAGAGCCAGTTGGGCGGTCTGGGGCTCAATGTCTCCCAGTTGCGTCTCGAGCCACGTGGCGCCTGGCGTTTTCAGGTCAATGACAGCGTCTGGGTCATGCTGGGTCGCAATGACAGGGAGGCCCGTCTGGCTCGCTTCATGGCAGCCTGGCAGCGTCAATTGGGTGGTCAGGCGTCGCAGATTCGCTACATTGACCTCCGCTATCCCAACGGCGTAGCCGTGGCGTGGCATGGCGAGACGACAGCACTGGAAGAAAGCAACGGTTGAGGGAGAATCGGCGACACTTCAGAACGAAGGTCTTGAGGCGCTGATATTAGTGAAATGGAGTTATCTCCAGTTTCATTTCGGGACAATCCCGCCTATTCTAGCGGGGATTTGCGCCTCCTGGTATTTTCAGGCTGGTGTGCCGTTAGTGGTGACTTCTATACTATGAAGGCAAATTCATCTTCGGGTTAAACGGAGCGTTAACCTGACTGGGTGGTTTCTGGCATTCTTGCCGCCGCCGATCGCGCTATTTTTTTCATGACGAACCAGAATCAAGGAGCTGGCCCGACCTATGGCAGGACATTCCAAATCACAGGATATGGTGGTCGGGCTGGACATCGGAACCTCCAAGGTGGTCGCGATCGTGGGGCAACCGACCGACGATGGTGGCATCGAAATTGCGGGTATCGGTTCACATCCTTCACGCGGCATGAAGAAGGGTGTCGTCATCAATATCGAGTCGACCGTGCAATCGATCCAGCGCGCGGTGGAGGAAGCTGAATTGATGGCGGGCTGCGATATCCACTCGGTATACGTGGGGATTGCCGGCAGTCATATCAGCTCGATGAACTCCGATGGTGTGGTCGCGATCAAGGATCGTGAAGTGACACCGTCCGATATCGAACGAGTCATCGATTCGGCGCGTGCACGGGCAATCTCCGAGGGGCAGCGGATTCTACATGTGCTGCCGCAGGAATATGCCATTGATCGTCAGGAAGGTATTCGTGAACCGCTCGGGATGTCCGGTGTGCGCCTTGAAGCGCGGGTGCATCTGGTCACGGCGGCGTTGAATGCCGTACAGAATATCGAGAAATGCGTTCGTCGTTGTGGTCTTGAAGTCGACGATATCATTCTCGAACAGCTCGCCTCGAGTCATGCGGTATTGACCGAGGATGAGCGCGAGCTGGGAGTCTGCATGGTGGATATCGGTGGCGGGACGACCGACATCGCGGTGTTCACCGAAGGTGCCATTCGTCATACGGCCGTGATTCCCATCGCGGGAGATCAGGTAACGAATGATATCGCGATGGCACTCCGTACGCCGACCCAGTACGCTGAAGAAATAAAGGTCAAGTATGCCTGTGCTCTGACACAGCTGGCGTCCAGCGACGAGACGATCAAGGTGCCCAGTGTCGGTGATCGACCGGCCCGTGATCTGTCCCGCCAGGCGTTGGCGGAAGTGGTCGAGCCCAGGTATGAGGAACTCTTCACCCTGGTCCGCGATGAGCTGCGTCGCAGTGGTTATGAAGATCTCGTGGCAGCGGGTGTGGTACTGACGGGCGGTACATCACGCATGGAAGGTGTGGTGGAACTGGCGGAGGAGATCTTCCACATGCCGGTTCGCATTGCCTGCCCGCAGAATGTGCGTGGACTGGCAGATGTGGTCCGTAATCCGATTTATTCCACGGGTGTGGGTTTGCTACATTACGGGATGAAACAGGAGCGGCATACGCCATCCTCGACTGCGGTCGCGGTGCGCAGGGAGGAATCTGCCGCACGACGCGTTCACGGCCATGAGCACGACACCTCCACGCTGGAGCGGATCAAGGGCTGGTTCAAGGGAAATTTCTGACAGGGATTACAGAAAGACTGTGATCCAGGAGACAGGGCATATGTTCGAACTGGTAGATAACGCACCCTCCAGCAGCGCGGTCATCAAGGTGATCGGTGTTGGTGGCGGCGGTGGTAACGCCGTCAATCACATGGTCGAGAGCAATATCGAAGGCGTCGAATTCATCTGCGCCAATACCGATGCTCAAGCGCTCAAGCGCGTGGCCGCCAAGACAGTCCTTCAGCTCGGCAGCGAGATCACCAAGGGTCTCGGCGCTGGCGCCAACCCGGAAGTGGGTCGTCAGGCGGCGATGGAAGATCGCGAGCGTATCGTCGAGCTGCTGCAAGGCGCCGACATGGTCTTCATCACCGCAGGCATGGGGGGTGGTACCGGTACCGGGGGCGCTCCTGTCGTGGCACAGGTAGCCAAGGAGCTGGGCATCCTGACGGTCGCGGTCGTGACGCGTCCCTTCCCGTTCGAGGGGCCGCGTCGTCAGAAGGCGGCCGAGCAGGGCATGAAGGAGTTGTCCGAGCATGTCGATTCCCTGATCACCATCCCCAACGAGAAGCTGCTCTCGGTCCTCGGCAAGAGCGCCAGCCTGCTGAGTGCCTTCAGTGCGGCCAACGATGTACTGCTGGGCGCTGTCCAGGGCATCGCTGAGCTGATCACCAGCCCGGGCATCATCAACGTCGACTTTGCCGACGTGCGCACCGTCATGTCCGAGATGGGCATGGCCATGATGGGAACCGGTGATGCCGTCGGTGAGAACCGCGCTCGCGAGGCGGCCGAGAAGGCCATTCGCAGCCCGCTGCTTGAGGATATCGATCTTCACGGCGCGCGCGGCATCCTGGTCAACATCACGGCAGGCCCGGATCTCTCCATCGGTGAGTTCAACGATGTCGGTGCCACCGTGCAGGAGTTCGCTTCTCCGGACGCGACCATCGTGGTGGGTACCTCCATCGACATGGACATGAGCGACGAGCTGCGTGTCACCGTCGTGGCGGCGGGTCTCGATGGCCGTGTCGAGAAGCCGGCTGCGCGTGAAACCGCACCGGCCAAGCGCACGGTGGAGAAGCCGGCTGATTATCGCAGCCTCCAGACGCCGACGGTCACCCGTCAGGCCAAGGAAGAGCAGCAGCAGGCCGCAGCCAAGAAGCCAGAACCGCGCAAGAATCGCGACATGGATGACTATCTCGACATTCCGGCCTTCCTGCGCCGTCAGGCGGATTGAGAGGTAAGCGCACGTCGACAGGGTGTCCATGACATCTTCTGGTGACAGCGCGGTCAGATAGAGGCGCTTTGCCTTTCTTCACCCACCCGGGGCGACCCGGGTGGGTGAAGTCGTTCTGGGAGGCGCGAAAGGCATTGCAGGCGATTCAGATGGACGGCATGACAGTCAGGCTGAAGAGGAAAGGCAGGCATCCGCCACGGCGGTTGCCTGCGTAAGAGAGGGAGGAACCTGGCAGTTCTTGCACATTGATTATCGATTGATGTCGCTGAGAGTGAGAACTGTTTTGGGTTTGCGCGTTCATAGTCAACATGGCTCCAGTCAGCGTCTTGAAGGGTTGAATGGTGCCCCCGTGGCAATGTTGAATTTCCCTATCAGCGGTAGGTGACAATTTGTTGAATACCTGCTTTGCTGTTATCATGAACACTGTTTCCAAATTCAGGCTGACTGGCTATCTCCTATGATTCGACAAAAAACGCTTCAGAATACGATCCGCGCAACAGGCGTTGGTCTGCACTCCGGTGACAAGGTCTATCTGACCCTGCGCCCGGCTCCGGTCAATACGGGTATCGTCTTCGTGCGTACCGACCTCGAGCCGCATGCACACATCCGTGCCGATGCCACGGGCGTGCGTGACACCACCATGTGTACTGCCGTTTCCAACGGTCAGGACAAGGTGATGACTGTCGAGCACCTGATGTCCGCCTTCGCCGGTCTCGGGATCGACAACTGCTTCGTCGAGCTCTCCGCGCAGGAAGTGCCGATCATGGACGGCAGCGCCGGTCCGTTCGTCTTCCTTATCCAGTCCGCGGGTATCCAGGAGCAGTCCGCGCTCAAGAAGTTCATCCGCATCAAGCGCGAGATCGAAGTGCGTGATGGCGACAAGGTCGCGACCTTCCTGCCGCACAACGGCTTCAAGGTGTCCTTCACCATCGACTTCGATCACCCGGTGTTCGAGCAGCAGAAGCAGACCACCACGGTCGACTTCTCCACGACCTCCTTCGTCAAGGAAGTGTCTCGCGCTCGTACTTTCGGTTTCATGCGTGATCTTGAATTCCTGCGCTCCCAGAACCTCGCGCTGGGCGGCAGCCTCGACAACGCCATCGTGGTGGATGATTACCGCATCCTCAACGACGAAGGTCTGCGTTATGACGATGAGTTCGTCAAGCACAAGGTGCTGGATGCCATCGGCGACCTGTATCAGCTGGGCCACAGCCTGATCGGGGAATTCCGTGGCTACAAGTCAGGCCACGGCCTGAACAACCTGCTGTGCCGTGCCCTGCTCGAGAATGCAGACAGCTACGAGATCGTGACCTTCGACAATGCCGAAGCGATGCCGATTTCCTACGCCTCACCGGCACTTGCCGTCTGATCACGAGATGGTGACAAGCACGACCTGAAGAAAGTTGACTGTGACCTAGCCCGTCCAGCCTGATGTCAGACTTCGGTCCTTGCCAGCCGAAGCATGGAAACGATCACAAGCGCGCCGCCCTCATGGGCGGCGCGCTTGTTTGTCTTCATGAAATAGCGCCGGCGCGACGGTCGCCCGCAAGAGAGAGGGATGTCGCACCACCATCAATCGTCGCCAGACGGGGGGTCCTGCAGATCATCAGCATGTGCTGCCAGACGCTCAAGCGAGCGGCGCAGGTGTTCATCCCGGGTGTGGGAGGCACAGTCCAACAGATGCTCCGCTGCCGCAGCAGGGAGATGCCTGGGCTGTTGAGCCGGTACGAAGACAGGACGAACGGGGCGGACCTTGAAGTTGAGGCGCGTGAGTGCGGCAAGCTCGGGGATCTCGCGCAGGACGCTGATCAGCCTGCGCTGCTCATAACGTAGCCAGGTCAGCCAGGAGGCACGATTGGTGATCAGTGTCAGGGTTCCTTCGTGATAGCCCCCGACGAAGACCTGCTCCTGCATGTCCTTGGGCAGGGCCTCACGCAGATGCCACTGGGCCTGCTCCAGCATTCGCGCCTGGCGCATGACGTTGCCAAGCTGGCCCTTGCCGTTCAAGAGGCGCGCCGCGGGCTGGGCGCGGAAACGCTTAGCCTTTATACTCATGGGCTTGCATGCCGGTTCAGTGGTTTCCGGCAATCTATCATGAGCAGGAGTCCGGCAACAGCATGAGCCATGACGACGCCATAGCACGCTCGAGACCGTTGCCGGCTTCCGGTAGCGGCAGCGCGCGTCGCTGGTCGGTGCGCACGGCACCGCGCTGGCTGCTGGCCGGCCTGCTGATCAGCTGTCTGTTCCCCGCAGGCTTGAGCGCTGCGCAGGTCGAGCGCGTCAATCTGACCCTGGCCAGCATCCAATTGCTGGCGCCGGGCGTGATTCGCGCCGAGAGCCGCCGCCAGAGCCTGCGTTCACTGCGCCGACTCATCCGTCCCGGTGCTCAGAGAAGTCCCAATCTTTCGCGTCAACGACGCTTTGTCTCCTGTGCTCGCGTACTGCTGCGCGGATTGGCGAATGCCATGTCCCCGCGCGCACCACCTCTGGTGTCCTGAGAGAGTCTGCCCGTCACCTGGCCCTCGGCGCCGGTGATGGTGATGTCGTTTCCTTTTCGCGTGTGCCGTTTGCCAGTTGCCATCTGCGGGATGCTTCTGGCGCGTGAAGCGCACGCGTATATCTCAAGATTCTAGAAGGCGTGCCCACCGGGCACGGACAGGGATAGATGATGCTGGGTAAATTTCTGACCAAGGTAGTGGGCTCCAAGAACGACCGTGAGGTGAAGCGACTGCGCAAGCGGGTCAATGCCGTCAATGCCCTCGAGGAAAGTCTTGAATCACTGTCGGATGAGGCGCTGACGGGCAAGACGGCTGAATTCCGTGAGCGCCTTGCGCAAGGCGAGAACCTCGACAAGCTGTTGCCGGAGGCCTTCGCCACCGTGCGTGAGGCCAGCAAGCGCATCATGGGCATGCGTCACTTCGATACCCAGATGGTAGGCGGCATCGCGCTGCATGAAGGGCGCATCGCCGAGATGAAGACAGGCGAAGGCAAGACGCTGGTGGGGACACTCGCCGTTTACCTGAATGCCCTGGCTGGTGAAGGCGTTCACGTGGTGACGGTCAATGATTACCTGGCCACGCGTGATGCCAACTGGATGCGTCCGCTGTATGAATTCCTCGGGCTGAGCGTGGGCGTCATCTTCTCCGGCCAGAACAACGAGGACAAGCGTGCCGCCTACCAGGCCGACATCACCTACGGCACCAACAACGAATATGGTTTCGATTACCTGCGCGACAACATGGCATTCGCGCTGGAAGACAAGGTCCAGCGCAAGCTGCACTACGCCATCATCGATGAGGTCGACTCCATCCTGATCGATGAGGCGCGCACGCCGCTGATCATTTCCGGTCCGGTGGAGGAGAATACCGACCTCTACAAGATCATCGATCGCATGGCGCGTGAGCTCGTGCAATGCACCGACGAAGAAGATCCGGAGAGTGGCGATTTCACTCTCGATGAGAAGCAGAAGCAGGTCGAGCTGACCGAGCAGGGCCATCAGAAGGTCGAGTCACTGCTGCGTGCCCAGGAATTGCTCGGCGAGGAAGACTCTCTTTACGCCGCCCAGAACCTGAGTCTGCTGCATCATGTGCACTCCGCGCTGCGTGCCCAGAATCTGTTCGTGCGGGACGTCGACTACATCGTCCACAACGGCGAGGTGGTGATCGTCGACGAGCATACCGGCCGCACCATGGTAGGTCGTCGTTGGTCCGAGGGCCTGCATCAGGCCGTCGAGGCCAAGGAAGGCGTGGCGATCCAGAAGGAAAGCCAGACGCTGGCCTCGACCACCTTCCAGAACTACTTCCGTCTCTACGAGAAGCTGGCCGGCATGACCGGTACCGCCGATACCGAGGCCTTCGAATTCCGTCAGATCTACAACCTCGACGTGATGGTGATCCCCACCAACAAGCCCATCGCGCGTAAGGACATGAATGATCTGGTCTATCTGACCGCGGAAGAGAAGTTCAACGCCATCATCGAGGATGCCCGCGAGAAGGTCGCCGAAGGCCGTCCGGTGCTGGTCGGTACGGCGTCAGTCGAGACGTCAGAACTGCTGTCCCAGATGATGCACAAGGCTGGCGTGAAGCATCACGTCCTGAATGCCAAGCAACACGTCAGTGAGGCTGCCATCATCGCCCAGGCGGGTCGTCCGGGCGCGGTGACCATCGCGACCAACATGGCGGGTCGTGGTACCGATATCATGCTGGGCGGCAACTGGGAAGCTGAGCTTGCCGAGCTGGAAGCGCCGACCGAAGAGCAGATCAACGAGATCAAGCATGGCTGGCAGGAGCGTCACGAAGCCGTGCTGGCGGCGGGCGGTCTGCACGTGATCGGCTCCGAGCGTCACGAATCGCGTCGTATCGACAACCAGCTGCGCGGTCGTGCCGGTCGCCAGGGTGACCCGGGCTCCACGCGCTTCTTCCTGTCGCTGGAAGACAGCCTGATGCGCCTGTTCGGCTCCGATCGCGTGCAGCGCCTCATGGGCGCGCTGGGGCTCGAGAAGGGCGAAGCGATCGAGCACAAGATGGTCTCCAATGCCGTCGAGCGCGCGCAGAAGAAGGTCGAGGGTCGCAACTTCGACGTGCGCAAGCAGCTGCTTGAGTACGATGATGTCGCCAACGATCAGCGCAGCGTGATCTACGAGCAGCGCAACGACATTCTGGAAGCCGACGAGATCGCCGAGAACATCGCCGGCATCCGCCGTGAAGTGCTGGACGACGCCATTTCCATGCGCGTGCCGCCGCAGAGCCTGCCGGAGCAGTGGGATCTTCCGGGGCTCGAGAATGACCTCAAGACGGACTTCAACCTCGACCTGCCGCTCGTGCAATGGGCGGAAGAGGATGAGCACTTCCATGAAGAGACTCTGCGCGAACGACTGCAGACGGCACACGAGGAACTCTATGCCGGTAAGGTAGAGGCTGTCGGTCCCGAGCTGATGCGCCGCTTCGAGAAGCAGGTCATGCTGCAGGTGCTCGATACGCGTTGGAAAGAGCATCTGCAGGCGATGGACAACCTGCGGCGCGGTATCCACCTGCGTGGCTACGCTCAGAAGAATCCCAAGCAGGAATACAAGCGCGAGGCGTTCGAACAGTTCCAGTCATTGCTGGTCAACATCAAGGCTGACGTGGTGCGCATTCTGAGTCACGTCCAGGTACGTCGTCAGGAAGAGGTCGACACGCTGGAAGAGGAGCGGCGTGCCAATCTCGAGCGCGAGCAGGCCAGTGCCGAGACGCGTCGCGTGGAAGATGACACCGTCAGCGATGAGAGCGTTCAGGCTGCCGAGGAGATCGTCGAGGCGCAGTACGGTGCGGCACCGCAGGCGCAGGGCGACAATGAGCCGATGCGCCGTGATGTCCCCAAGGTTGGCCGCAATGATCCGTGCCCCTGCGGTTCCGGCAAGAAGTACAAGCAGTGCCATGGCAAGCTGAGCTGAGATTTTCAGCGTTGAGCATAGCTTTTCAGTACTGAGTATCGAATGCATCGCGGAGCAGCACCGTCTGTCCCGCGATGCCGTGTAGTGACAGGACAACGCGACTGGAGACGTGAACGATGGCGGTAGGGCCTTCCACTTTCCCCGCAGACATGCCGGAAATTTCCGGCCTGCAGATCGGGGTTGCTGAAGCCGGTATCAAGAAGCCGGGGCGACGTGATCTGGTGATCATGGCGCTCGATGCAGGATCGCGTCTCGCGGGAACCTTCACGCGCAATGCCTTCTGTGCGGCACCGGTGCATGTCGCGCGTCGACATCTCAAGGCCGAGATCGATGGGCCGCGCTATCTGGTGATCAACACCGGCAACGCCAACGCGGGGACAGGTGAGCAGGGCATGACAGACGCGCTTGCTACCTGTGAGTTCCTGGCCGATGTCGCGGGTTGTGATGCACAGGCCGTTCTGCCGTTCTCAACCGGCGTGATCGGTGAGCCCTTGCCGATGGATCGTCTGACCGGCGCACTGCCGACGGCCTTCGCGGCATTGGGCAAGGGGAATTGGTCCGACGCGGCACACGGCATCATGACCACCGATACTCGGCCCAAGGGCAGCTGGCGTAGCGTGACGCTGGCCAATGGCGAGTGTGTCACCATTGCCGGGGTTTCCAAGGGCTCTGGCATGATCTGCCCCAACATGGCGACCATGCTGGGCTTCGTGGCCACTGACGCGGATCTCGCCATCGATCAGTCTGCGCTGGATGAGATGCTGCGCCGGGTCGTGGTCAGAAGCTTCAACAGCATCACGGTGGATTCCGATACCTCGACCAATGATGCGTGCATGCTGGCTGTCACGGCCAGGGCCGCTCGGGTCGAGGGTGAGGATCTGGTCGCCTTCGAGGCTGCGCTGGCCGACGTCATGCTCGAGCTGGCGCAGGCCATCATCCGTGATGGTGAAGGGGCGACCAAGTTCGTCACCCTCGAGGTGGAGGAAGCGCGCTCCGTGGAAGAGGCGCGTGCGGTCGGCTTCACCGTGGCTCACTCGCCACTGGTCAAGACGGCTCTCTACGCCAGTGATGCCAACTGGGGACGAATTCTGGCGGCCGTCGGACGGGCGCCGTTGGAAAATCTTGAGGTTGACGGCGTTGCGATCACGCTCAACGGCGTGAGCATCGTCGAGCAGGGCGGACGAGCCGCCAGCTATACCGAGGCTGCCGGCAGTGCTGCCATGGCCGAGGAAGAGCTGGTGATCGGTATCCGCCTGGGGCGTGGCCAGCAGAAGGCGCGTATCTGGACATCGGATCTGTCCCACGATTACGTCTCGATCAATGCCGATTATCGTAGCTGATGCCTGAGGGCAGAGGCTTACGCTGAAACGGTAATGCAACATCTCCCGCAGGCTTCGCCTCATCAGGGTGGAGTCGGATGTACAACGCGAGTCAAAGGTACAGGCATCATGCCGAAGCGAAGGGTTCACGTGGCGGCTGCCGCCATCTTAAACGAACAGGGCCAGGTCCTGATTGCACGCCGTCCCTCGACGGTGGATCAGGGCGGCTTATGGGAGTTTCCGGGTGGCAAGCTGGCGCCCTACGAAACCGGTCTGGAAGCGCTCAAGCGTGAGCTGTGCGAAGAGCTGGGGGTCGAGATCACGCGTGCTCAGCCGCTGATCCGCATTCATCACGAATACCCGGACAAGCATATCCTGCTGGATGTGTGGGAAACGCGTCAGTTCAATGGCGAGCCCTTTGGCCGCGAAGGGCAGGCAGTGCGTTGGGTCGAGATCGAGGACCTTTACAAATACGCCTTCCCGGCTGCGAATCTGCCGATTCTGCGCGCGGTCTCGCTGCCACGCGAGTATCTGATCACGCCGGAAGAGGCTGATGAGGGAATCTTCGAGACACGCTTGATCCGTGCATTGGATGAAGATGGCGTGCGCCTGGTACAGCTGCGTGCCAAGGAACTCGATGAGGCGGCGTACATTGCACGGGCCGAGAAGGCGCTGGCGATCTGTCATGCACGTGGTGCGCGTCTGTTGCTCAATGCCGAGCCTTCCATGCTCGACAAGGTCGATGCGGACGGTATCCACCTGACCAGCGTGCGTCTGGCGGAGCTGGCAGAGAAGGGCGAGCGTCCGATCGCGGCCAACAAGTGGTTGTCCGCCTCGACGCATGACCAGGCACAGCTGGATCAGGCGGGACGGGTGACCTGTGATTTCGTCAGCCTTTCACCGCTGCGTGTCACGCCTTCCCATCCTGAGCGTGCACCACTGGGGTGGCATGACTTCCAGGAGCTGGTCGAGCAGGCCTGCATGCCGGTCTATGCCCTTGGGGGCATGTCGCGCTACGACAGTGACCATGCGCGCGCCGTCGGCGCCCAGGGGATTGCGTCGATTCGTGACTTTTGGAAGTGACGATCGCGCGTTGATGGCAGTTGCCTGAATGAAAAAGACCCTCGAGGCCAGCCTCGAGGGTCTTTTTTTGGCGAGCATCTTGAGCGTCGAGCTTGAGCCAGTCTGAACCAGCAGGGCTCTCTCGAGCGCTACTGCTGATTCATGTCGCGCTCCATGCGTGCCACCATCTCGTCGATGCTGGTCTCGTCCATGGCCGGCTCGCCGGCGATGCTGTGGGACTCATCAGCCCAGGCGCCGAGGTCCAGTAGCTGGCAGCGCTTGCTGCAGAAGGGGCGGAATTCGCTGGCGGCGCTCCAGGCCACGGGGGTTCGACATTGCGGGCAGGCAACGGACAAGGGCGCCTTGTGGGGCTGTGAGGACGCGGAGTCAGACATCGGGAAGCTCCTGAAATGATGCATTGGAGGCGGCCAGCGAGCGATAGCGGACATCCAAGGCCGCGACCTGCTCACGCAAGCTCGCCTGATTGCCGTTATTGTCGATGACATCGTCGGCTTTGGCCAGTCGTGTCTCGCGCGGCAGCTGGGCCGCGAGGATGGCGCGTACCTGCGCTTCGCTGACGCCATCGCGGCTCAGCGTGCGCGCCAGCTGAACATCCTGGCTGACATCCACCACCAGGGTGCGTGAGACGAGGCTGTCCTGGCCGGACTCGAACAGCAGGGGAGAGACCAGTAGACGGTAGGGGCTGGTCATGGCCGCCAGGTGTTGCACGATGCGCTCCCGGATACGCGGATGGGTGCAGCGCTCCAGCCATTGACGCTCCTCGGGGGCAGCAAAGATCCGCTCGCGCAGCGCGGCGCGATCAAGCTCGCCCTGCGCCGTGACGATCGACTCGCCGAAGTGGGCGATGATCTCGGCCAGTGCGGTTTCGCCGGGACGCACGATCTCGCGCGCGACATCATCGGCGTCCACCCACTGGATGCCGAGCTCTCCGAACATCCGTGCCACACTGGATTTTCCGCTTCCGATACCGCCCGTCAACCCGATGATGGGGCCTTGATTGAGCGCAGTCGTCATCAGGCACCTATCACGCTGAGGTAGAGGCTCATCAGCGGGGTGCCGAACAACAGCGCGATCCAGCCTGCCACGGCCAGATAAGGGCCGAATGGCATGGGGGCTCCCCGCAGGCGCGGTACCAGCAGTTGCAACAGGATGCCGAGTACTGCGCCGAGTCCCGCAGAGAGGATCAACAGCAGTGGCAACCACTGCCAGCCCAGCCAGGCGCCCAGTGCCGCCAACAGCTTGAAATCGCCATAGCCCATGCCTTCCTTGCCAGTCACCAGCTTGAACAGCCAGTAGAAGCTCCACAGCACCAGATAGCCGGCCATGGCACCAATCACGGCACTGGGCAGCATCAATGGCTGGAAAAGCAGTTGGTAGGCGAGACCGGCCCACAGCAACGGTAGCGTGATGGCATCAGGCAACAGCTGGGTGCGGAAATCGATCACGGACAACACCAGCAGCGTCAGACAGGCGCCGAAGATCCACAGGCTCTGTGCTTCCAGGCCGTAGATCAACGCGATGGAAGCGCCGAGCGCGCCACCGGCGAGCTCCACCAGTGGATACTGTGCACTGATACGGGTATTGCAGCTCGCGCAGCGGCCGCGGCGTTTCAGCCAGCCGATGACAGGGAGATTGTCATGCCATTTGATTGGGGTGTCGCAGCCAGGGCAGCGTGAGGCAGGCACCAACAGATTGAAACGTGGCGACGCTTCCGGCTCCAGTTCCAGCGCTTCACGTGCTTCTGCACGCCACTGACGCATCATCATCACCGGCAGGCGTGTGATCACTACATTCAGAAAACTGCCGATCAACAGGCCGAAAATCCCCGCGAGGCAGGCCTGAAGAGCGGGGGAGAGGGAGGTGAGAGAATCCACGGAACATCCTTGTCAGAAGAGCTGGACTGGAAATGAGGCGGCCGCGCCCCTTCGGGTGTCGCGGCCGCCTGTCATGATGAAGCAACTGGCCGTGCAGTATCAGATAGCGTTGCCCATCTCAAATATTGGCAGATACATAGAAATTACTAGTCCGCCGACCAAGGTGCCCAGCACCACGATGATCAAGGGTTCTAGCAATGAAGTAAGGGCATCGACCTTGTTGTCGACGTCCTCTTCATAGAAGTCGGCCACCTTGTTGAGCATGGCATCCAAGGCACCTGACTCTTCCCCGATAGCCACCATCTGAACTGCCAGTGTGGGAAACAGTTGCGTGTTACGCATGGCGAAGTTGAGCTGCTGACCCGTGGAGACATCCTCCTTGATCTGAGCGATGGCGCGCTCATAGACCTTGCTGCCCGTCGCGCCGGCAGCAGTATCAAGAGATTCTATCAAGGGTACGCCAGCCTGAAAGGTGGTGGCGAGAGTGCGTGAGTAGCGTGCCACCGCCGACTTATCAAGGATGTCGCCTAGCACCGGTACTTTCAGCATGAAGCGATGCATACCGTAAGCAAACCTATCTGAGCGCTTCATGCCTTGTGATATGAATATGGCGATTGCAATAAATGCACCCAAAATCACATACCAATAAGATTGCACAAATTCTGAAAGTGTGAGGGTTAATTGTGTGAATGCTGGTAGTTCTGCTCCAAACCCTTTGAAAAGTGTCTCGAACTGGGGCACGACCTTGATCAACAATATAGCTGTGACGCCAAAGCCGACACAAATAACAGCTGCAGGATAATAGAGTGCTTTTTTTACTCGAGCTATCAGTGAATCGATCTTCTCTTTATAGGTCGCGACGCGATCAAGCATCTTGTCGAGGGCACCGGCCTGCTCACCTGCGGCGACCAGGTTGGTAAATAGATTATCGAAATGTTGTGGGTGCTTGCGCAGCGCTTCCGAGAAGCTGGCGCCCGCGCCGACCTGGTTCATCAGATCTTCCACCAGGTGGCGCATGCCAGGGCTTTTCATGCTCTCGGCGACAATACCGAAGGCTTGCAGGACGGGGACGCCGGCGCGAATCATCGTCGCCATCTGTCGAGCAAACATGGTGACATCCTTGCCGCTGACTCTCTTGCTGCCACCGAACAGGGCGGATTTCTTGCGCAAACGCTTGACGACGATGCCCTGGCTAGCCAGCGTATTCTTCACCTGATCGACATTGGCGGACATCAATTCGCCCTTGACCTTTTCACCACGCGAATTCTTGCCTGTCCATTGCCAGGTTTCTATGCCCGCCTTTTTCTTGTCTTTCTTGGCAGTTTTGATCGTCGCCATGTCGGTTGTCATTCCCTGATGAATGAGAGTCCCCGTCTTGACTCGCGAGACTCATGTTGCTTGTGAGCATGCCAGTGGCTGCTCCTTCCCTTTGCTGCGATTTACACTGTTGGCAGCAGTGCATGAGTGACCTGCTCATCGCGGTGGGAGGTAATCCATGTTCAATGTGCCTGATGACTGAGCAAAAGTCAGCGCTGGTGTAGATTGTTCACATCGGTGCTGTCAACGCTCCAGCGTATTGTCATCAATCCTTGGTGATACGGTTGACTTCTTCCAGCGAGGTCATGCCCGCCATGACCTTGCGCAGGCCGCTGCGGCGCAGATCCGACAACCCTTCCTTGCGCGCCTGGTCTGCCAGTTCTATCGCGGTCCCTTCCCGCATGATCAAGCGGCTCATCTCATCAGAGATGGGCATCACTTCATAGATGCCGACGCGTCCCTTGTACCCTAACGTGCATTGGCTGCAACCCGTCGGACGATAGATGGTGGCATTTTCCAGATCTTCCGCACTGAAGCCATTTTCTGCGCTGAAGCCCATCGAGGCCATGGCTTCCTGGGGGATCTCGGCAGGTTGACGACAGTGGGGACACAGACGCCGCGCTAGACGTTGCGCGATGATCAAGGAAACCGAGCTTGCGATGTTGAAGGGCGCGATCCCCATGTTGCTGAGGCGCGTCAACGTTTCAGGGGCAGAATTGGTATGCAGGGTCGAGAGCACCAGGTGGCCTGTCTGCGCGGCCTTGACGGCGATTTCCGCGGTTTCCTTGTCCCGTATCTCCCCGACCATCACCACGTCGGGATCCTGGCGCAGGAAGGCACGCAGTGCCGAAGCGAAGTCGAGTCCAATCTTGGGCAATACGTTGACCTGATTGACACCCTCCACCTTGAGCTCGACCGGGTCTTCCGCGGTCGAGATATTGCGCTCAGGCGTGTTGAGGATGTTCAAGCCGGTATAAAGGGTGACGGTCTTGCCGCTACCGGTAGGGCCGGTGACCAGAATCATGCCCTGAGGCTCGGCAAGTGTCTTCTCGAACATGGCACGCTGTTCGGGCTCGAAGCCCAGCGCCTCGATCCCCATCTTGGCGGAACTGGGGTCCAAGATACGCAGTACCAACTTCTCCCCGTAAACGGTTGGCAAGGTGTTGACACGAAAATCGATGGAGCGTGACTTGGAAAGTCGCAGTTTGATGGCGCCATCCTGAGGCAGACGCCGCTCGGAGATATCCATGCGCGACATCACCTTCAAGCGCGCCGAGATACGGTTGCGCATGTTGAAGGGCGGGCGAGTATTCTCGATCAGCATGCCATCGATACGAAAACGAATGCGATAGGTGGATTCGTAGGGTTCGAAGTGGATATCCGAGGCGCCACGCTTGATGGCATCCAGCAGTACCTTGTGAACGAAGCGCACCACCGGCGCATCGTCGCTGTTGGCCGTGATGGCAAGATCGTTATTGTTATCCTCCTCGCCCTCGAACTCCAAGCCATCGAGGGCTTCACCTTCACCGCCAAGCATATCCATGGCGCTTTCTTCACCGGCTTCCAAGTACTGCTCCAATGCCGGCGTCAGCTGATCAGCTGCGACCAGCACGCTCTCAATCGACAGGCCGGTGGCAAACTGCAATTCATCAAGGTGAGTCAGTGTCGATGGGGAGGGTACACCGACGGTCAAACGATGTTCACGTCGATAGAGTGGCAGTACCCCCAGTTTGCGCAGTACCTTCTCTGGCAGCTCATCAATGCTCGGGAGGGAATCGATACGTATTGCATCGAGATCCACATAGGGCAGCCCGTATTCCCATGCCGCCACCGAGGTGGCCTCACGTGCCGGAGCCAGGCCATGAGTAATGATATGCAGCAGCAGACTCTCGCCAGCCTCATTGGCCTCCTGCTCAGCCAGCAAGGCAGCCTGAGGCTCCAGCAAGCCTGATTCCACCAGGCGAGCGGCAAATCCCTTCAACGTCTGATCAGTCTGGGGCATGGAAATGTCCTGTGGCGAATCTGGAAGTCTGTCCTGCGGCTCGTGTCGATGAGCGCCGCGATACCTGACAGCCCACAATATTGTTGCAATCTCTTGCCAGCGTGGTGAGTTGCGAGAGTGCTGATGTTGTCTCCAGTGTAGCCTGATTGGCACTTGGCAGATATGCCGGCACCCTCACTTTACCAGCCCACTCCCGAGCTAGAGGCTTGGAGGCAGCCGTCAGTGCCTCAGTCGGACTCGGCGATGTTCGAGCGGTGGCCAGGAGAAGATCCACTGATGGCGTGTCTTGAGAGGCTGACTTGCAGGGCAAAAGAGGGAGGGTAAAAAGGAGAGATCAAAACTGGCCCTTGAACGCCGTCTTGTCATCAGACTGCCATCAAGGAGGGGAAGTCTGATGTAGTCAGGCAGTTGCAGTGAGCGTTGAGCTGCGTTGGTTTGGTGGGCAGAAAGAATTTCATGGTGTTGCTTGCAATGTGACTGAGTGTAATCTATTGTAACTCACAAGCAGCCGTCAGCGCCGCCTTGAAAGCGACTTGCGACATGGCAATGGCACCTGAACTGTGGCTGTGGTATCAATCGTCCCGTCCGGTCGATACCCCGTGATATCAAAATGTTATGCTAACAATGGTGGGATGCTGATACAGAGTCGCAACGCTCGACACGGCATGTCACCCTAAGTAACAGTTTGATGTTCAGGGACAGTAACCGGGGTTTCAGGACGTACGACCTGATCTCACTACGCAAAGGCAAGGGAGTCATACCATGACACGCAAGCAACAAGCTGGTTTTACACTGATTGAGCTGATGATCGTTGTGGCGATTATCGGTATTCTGGCGGCCATCGCGATACCGCGTTATCAAGATTATGTCGCTCGTTCTGAAGCCGCATCTGGTTTAGCTACGCTTCGTGGTGCTCAAACTGCTGCGGAAGATGTAATTTTGCGCGGTTTAGAAATATCTACCACCTCTTCTGATGCGGGTTACATTGGTATTGCCCCTAATGCGGCAGGTAATTTGGGTACTGTGACTGTTAACCAAGAGGATGATGGGTCTGCGTATCTTCAGTTCGAATTTACCAACAGCAATCCTTCAATTCAAGGTGACACCATCGAATTGCAGCGTTCTGCTGATGGTGGCTGGACTTGCGCTACCGACGTTGACTCTGATTATGCTCCTAAGGGTTGTCCTACCGGTGGTACCGTTACTGCAACAGGTGGTTAATGAATCTGTTTAATAAAAAACCGCCCTTTAGGGCGGTTTTTTATTGTGCTCAATAAAGCGCTTCTTCTTCCTCCACTACATCCTTAAGCAGCTCCAGGAACAGTTTGTCTGCATCGGAATGCTCTGTGGGATCTTCCGGGATATGGATGCTGGTAGTGTCAGAAATCTCGTTGGCGATGATGGCCAGCACCGCTTGCTCGTTTTTTCCTTGTTCTGCCCCTTCCTTGAGGCGCGCTCGCGCCACCACCAGTGACTGCTCGAGAATCTTCGGGTCTTGCAGCAGCTTGCGAATGAAACCTTTTAGTTCATTGATGATGCGTGTCTTGTGCATTTCGCCGGATGCGTTGCTCATGGCGTGCTCCTTGGGTGTTTGTATGATCACTGAAGATGGGCAAGGTGACGAACATCATCGTCACCAGTGGGTTCGATGAGGCACTGCACCGCTGGGCAGACTGCTGTGTATCGCAAAGTGTAACTCACGTTTCGGCCTCTTGGGCGCGCGAAATGATGCTGAGTCTTACCGTTCCCAGCCAGCGGATGTCCTTCGCCAGGCGTTGCAGTCCATCGACTGTCGTGTTGCGTGAGGAAGGTGCCAGGTTACATTCGCTGAGCGAAGTGAATGCCTGTTCGGCAACCTCCAATTGGACATCGACATGTGGAGCACTCAAGGGAGCAGAGGGGGGTGTGGTGACATGATTGACATAGTGAAGCATCAGCCCGCTGCGTTCTTGCCATACAGGGTGTGACTGCCAGCAGGCATCAAGTGCAGTGATGATCTCGCTGCGCAGCGGCAGTGGCTGCATGAGCGTGGGATGTGTCGTGCCCGCCTGGCCGATATGTGAATCGTCTTCGGGGTCAATGTGGTAGAGCACATCGCTGAGCTGGGGGAATTCTGACTTGAGGCGTGCCACGGCGTGATGGCCGATGGCATGACCTTCGGAGACGCTGATGCGTGGCGCGACCAGCAGGTGGACTTCCAGCACGATACGACCGGCGAGCGTGCGACTGCGAAGATCATGTGCGCCACGCACTTCCGGCAATGACAGCAGGCATTCACTCATGGCGCGTTGTTGTTCGCGTGGTAGAGCGGTGTCGATCAATTCCCGCGAGGCTTCCCACGCCAGCGATACGCCGATCTTGCCGACCATCACCGCGACGATGATGGCAGCTATTCCATCCATCCAGCCCGCTCCGAGCTGAGTGCCGATCAAGCCCACCAGCACGGCGACGGTCGAGAGCGCATCGCTGCGTGAGTGCCAGGCATTGGCTTCCAGCAGTCTGGACTTCTGTTTGCGAGCCACCTTGAGCGTTGCACGAAAGATGGCTTCCTTGGCGATCAAGGAAATCACCGCGACGCCGATGCCCAGGGCACCTGGCAGCGGAATGCTCAGCGTGCCGAATATCAGCTCCCAGCTGCGCAGCACGCCTTCCCAGCCGATTGCACCCGCCACGGCGATGAGCAAGCTGCCAAGCACCAGCGTGCCCAGCGTCTCGATGCGTTCATGCCCCCAGGGGTGCGAGCGATCCGGTGCCTGACGGCCGAAGTGAGTGGCCACCAACACTAAGGCATCCGTCACCAGGTCTGACAGTGAATGGATGCCATCGGCCATCAAGGCTTGAGAGCCGACCAGCTTGCCGACGATCAGCTTGGCGATGCCCACCACCCCATCCAGCGCCGCGCCGATCAGGGTGATGCGCTGCGCCTCACGTCTGGCCTGTGCGGCAGAATCTGTCTTCGTCTGAGCGGATGTCGTCATGGGAAGCTCGCGGCAGGCCGGGTGTGAGGGAAGTGACTGCTTGCACATGAATCGAATGCAGGTCAGCAAGGAGTGAGGTCAGCGAACGCAGCTGTCTTCGGCGATTTCATGCGTCGGACGCAGACGGCGCGCGACGCTGTCCACGAAGATATTGAGTATTGCGGTCAGCAGCAGCAATGCAAAGGCCTGGTCGAACATCAGATACTCGAAGCTCGAATCGATGTGGAAGCCCAGCGTTGCCACGCCGAGCATGCCGAGAATCGCCGTCTCGCGAATGATGGTCTCGGCGCGATAGAAGAGCAGTGCGAACATGCCGGGCGCGACTCTCGGGTTGATCTCATACAGCCAGCTTTCCAGTCGTCCGCGGGGCTTGCCGGGCGGCAGCTGGATCTGGTTGGCATGTCGTGCACACAGAAAGGCGATGATGGCGCCATTGTGCAGGGACAATGCCAGCCAGGCAGGCAGGAGCGAGGGGCCCAGCAGCAGCAGCAGAATGAAGGCCAGCATCAGCTCAGGGGTGGTGCGCAGGAAGATCATCAGCCCTTGAGTGGCCTGTCGGGAGGCGCGATTGCCCACATGTCGGCTGGCCAATGGCCACAGCAGCATGGCGATCAGCAGGCTGCCTGCGGTGCCCAGCAGACCGAGCAGCAGGGTGTTGCCCAGCGCGGACAGCAGGTGGGGCAGATGGCTCGCCCAATCCAGCAGATCAGCAAGTAGCTGGCCGGAGATCAGTGAATCGACGCTGGCATTGACCAGCGGCGCTGGCCAGATGTCGTGGCTGAGGAAGCGCCACAGCAGTGTCGGATTCACGTCCGGCCATGGCCCCAGCCACCAGAGACTGGCGACTCCCAGAAGGGGCAGCAGGCGACGATGTCCCCACCATGGCAGCGTCGCGATCAGCAGGTAGAAGATCCACAGCAGGGCGCCGGCTTCATGGTAGCGACCTTCGCGGAAAGCACTTTCCAGATAGAAGCCCAACGTCGGCAAGCCGACGAAGCCCAGCAGGACGCTGGCGCGTAGCGCGCACTCGAAACGGTAACGGGTGTAGCTCGCCAATCGCGACCATGCGAGTGGGAGTTCTGCATAAACGAAGCACATCAGGCGTGATGTGGTGGCAGGCAGAGCGCGGCGCGGTGCCTGGGGAACCTGTTCCAGTATCTCGGCGTAGACCTTGGCGAAGGTTGCCGCGTAGGGGATGGTGATCGCGGCCAGCGCCGTGATGGCGGACAGGCCGAATACCTGCAGCAGCAGCAGTGCCCAGAACAGCTCATGCACGGCCCGCAGACTGGCGCAGACAGCGCGCAATGCTCGTGAGCGGGAGTAGAGCAGCGCAAGGGGCAGTCCCAGCAGCGCCCCCAGCAGCGTCCCCCATAAGGCGAACGCCACCGTCAGGATCAAGGCATGCACTGGTGATTCCAGTGCACTGGGGGCCGGCATCACCAGGCCATTCAGCATGCGGCCAAGTTCCTGCCATGGCTCCCGTGAGGTAATGGAGAGATCACCGAAGGGTGCCAGTATCAGCATGGCAGCCAGCAGGCCGATACCGAGCCGCAGCAGGTGTGAGCCTTCACTGCGCGCCTGCCACCAGCGTGGCGGCTTGCGCAGTCTAGAGAGCGCGAGGCCGGGTTCAGTCGACATCAAGTGGCTCACTGCTGGCGGCAGGGTAGAGGCAGTCGAGGTCTTGCGGCTTCAGGTCGTCGGTATTGGCGTCGAGCAGCACCTTGCCGTTGCCGTTCTCATCCTTGCCCAGACCGATGACACGAGTGAAGTGAGTGAGTGCCAACTCCTTCTGGTGAAGCGCTACCACGCTGGTGGCATGGCGAGAGTGAATCCAGTGGATCAGCTGGCTGGCCTGATGCGGGTCCACGCTCGCCACAGGCTCGTCCCCGAGAAACAGATCATGTCCCTGATAAAGTGCCCTGGCGATGGCCACCCGCTGACGCTGTCCACCGGATAACGCCTCGACCGATCGCTCCATCAGGCCGGCGATGCCCAGAGGTTCACATACGGCGGCGACTGCCTGCCAATGAGCGGGCCTGGGGCGCAGCAGATTGAGCAGGTTGGTCAGCGACGATTGCTGATCCAGCCTGCCCATGAAGATGTTGTGATACACGGAGAGCTGAGGCACCAGTCCTTGACGCTGAGGGCACCAGGCTGCAGGCGTACCCTGCTCGTGCAGGGCGCTGCGCAAGGCTTCCAGCAGCGTGGACTTGCCCGCACCGCTGGCGCCAAGCAGAGCGACGCGCTCGCCATGCTCGAGATGAACGTCCAGATCGCGCAACACCACCTCGGCGCCATGGCCGAGGTGGTGTCGTGATAGGTGCAGCAGGGGAGAGGGTGTTGCCTGGGTCATGACTCAGCGCAGCAGACCGAGTTGCTCGCCAACCGTCTTGATCGGGGCGTAGTCATCATTGCTGGCCGGGATGAAGCCGGAGCGCGGGAAGCTTTCCAGCAGGTCCGGATCCTTCATGTCCAGCAGCGCCTGAGTGAGGTGCTGCGTGAAGTCCGCACCGTAGTGGCTGTCGGCATCGCCGCGCACTGTCCACTGATAGTCGGGGTAGGCCGGAGTTTCCCACAGTACCTGGACCTTGGCGGGATCGACCTTGCCATCCTTGACGGCGGCTTCCCACACGGCGTAGTTCACGGCGCCCACGTCGTAGGTGCCGGCGGCAACCAGCGCGATGGTGCGTGAGTGATCACCGGAGAAGCCGACGCGCGAGAAGACCTTCTCGGGGGCGTCATCGAACTGTTCGCGCAGATAGTATTCCGGCATCAGGCGCCCGGAAGTGGAGGTCTTGGCACCGAAGGTGAAGGAGTGGCCTTCCACGGATTCGGGCAGCGTCTCCAGCGGCGTCTGTGCATCGCCGGCCAGCTTGAGATCACGTCGTGCGATGAAATAGCTGCGGAAGGCGGCATCTTCCACACCCTGGGCGATCGCCTGGGAGCCCGGCACCAGCTGGCGGGCCTGGACACCGGTGAGGCCGCCGAACCATGCCATCTGGATCTGATCATTGCGGAAGGCACTGACCGCGGCGCTGTAGGACTTGACCGGCACGTACTCGACATCCACCCCGAGCTTCTCTTCCAGGTAGTCGGCGACCTTGTCGAAGCGCTCCACCAGACGCGACTCATCTTCATCGGGAATGGCAGTGAACTTGAAGGTCTCGGCTTGCGCCAGACTGATGCTGAAAGGCAGGGCAGAGAACAGGGTCAGAGCAGCAGTGGCCAACCAGCGCATGAGGGCTTCCTCGGCATTCACGACATGGGAGATCATGCAGCCAGCGGCCGCATGCAGGTTCATGGCGCGTATTGTTGTGCCTTGGCGGCATCGGTGCAAGTCCACCGCTGCTTGAACCGTCAGGATTCCGGCGGAAAACGGGTGTCCTTGAGGCTATCCTTGATCTTCTTGAGGTGATGCTGGAAGTCCACGCCACGCCTGAGCGTCACGCCGGTCGCCAGCACATCGATCAGAGCCAGATGGATCATGCGCGAAGTCATCGGCATGTAGATGTCGGTGTCCTCCGGTGCCATGACTTCCAGCACCTCGGTACACTCGCGCGCCAGCGGAGAGTCCGGCGCGGTGATGCCGAGCACGGCGGCACCGTTGCCGCGCGCCAGCCTGGCGATATCGACCAGTTCCCGCGTGCGGCCGGTATAGGAGATGATCACGATCACGTCACCGGTATGGCAGGCGGCCGCGACCATGCGCTGCATCAGCACGTCTTCATAGGCCATCACGGGCAGATTGAAACGGAAGAACTTGTGCTGGGCATCTGCCGCCACCGGCCCGGAAGCCCCCAGGCCGAAGAAGCAGATCTGCTTGGCCTGGCTCAGATAATCCACCGCACGTTCGATGCGCTTGGCATCAAGGGCGCGGCGCGCATCATCGAGAGCGGCAACCGTGGCGCCAAGTATCTTGTCGCCATAGGATTCGGCGTCATCATTCTGCTCGACGCTGCGCGAGACATAGGGCGTGCCACCGGCCAGACTCTGGGCCAGCTTGATCTTGAAGTCCGGGAAGCCCTTGGCGTCGAAATTGCGACAGAAACGGTTGACGGTCGGCTCGCTGACCAGCGAGGCCTGAGCGAGTGCCGCGATGCTCATTCCCGTGGCGGCCGACGGATCTGTCAGAATGACGTCAGCGACCTTGCGCTCTGAACGATTGAGGTCGTCGAGACGTTCGCGGATGCGGTTGATGAGGTCGTGTACTGCCATTCGCCGATTACCTTGCCATTGTGTAGTGAAATAACTACGTAATCTGGGCATCCTAGCCTCACTCGTCTGGCAGGCCAAGCATCCCTTTGCCTCGGACGATGCTCCAAGCTCAGTGAAACGTCCGCTGGCTACCACTTTTAGGTAAGTTTACCTACTTGTTGGGCGATTTGTCTTGAGAGAGCGCGACGTTATCGCTACATTTGTTGTTAATATAACCAGCCATGTATCGCCACAGCCGTCCCGGTGTCCCACATGCCTCTTGAAATCCTGCGTGCTGCGCCCCTCGCGTCGCGCCATCGGAGATTCAGGGAGGGCACCACCGTATCGGCCAGCCAGGCATGCAGGGCAGTTTCGACGGGAGAAATCGGCTGCATGAGTTCCGACACCATTCCGGGCGTGGATATTGCCCTGTTCGGCGCCTTGGGCGACCTCGCCAAGCGCAAGCTGTATCCAGCCCTCTATCACCTTGATCGCGATGGTCTGCTCGACAAGGCGACTCGCCTGATCGGCCTGGCGCGTCAGGACGTCAGCCTCGAATCCTTCAAGGAAACCGTGCAGGCCTCGCTCAAGGAGCGCGTCAAGCCGGAGCATTTCGAGAAGGCTGCCATCGAGCGCTTCCTCGCCCGTATCAGCTACGCCGCGCTGGATTTCAGCACGGTGGAAGGTTACTCGGCCATCGCCGACTGGCGGGTTGACGCCAAGGGCAAGCCTTCGCCGCGCCCGCTGATGATCTATCTCTCCGTGCCGTCACGCATCTATGGTGACATCAGCAACAACCTGCAGGCCGCCGGTTGTCTGGATGAGAACTCGCGTGTCGTGGTTGAGAAGCCGATCGGCTCCGACCTGGAAAGCTCCGGTGTCATCAACGATGCCATCGGCGCGGTATTCCACGAGTCGCAGATCTATCGCATCGATCACTATCTGGGCAAGGAAACCGTTCAGAACCTGATTGCACTGCGCTTCGCCAACCCGATGTTCGGCAATCAGTGGAACCAGAACCACATCTCCCACGTCGAGATCACCGTGGCTGAGAAGGTCGGTATCGAGGGACGCTGGGGCTACTTCGATCAGGCGGGTCAGCTGCGTGACATGGTGCAGAATCACCTGCTGCAGCTGCTGTGCCTGATCGCGATGGACCCGCCGTCCAATCTGGACGCCGATGCCATTCGCGATGAAAAGGTCAAGGTGCTCAAGGCCTTGCGCCCGATCACCGGTGAGCGTCTGAACACTGATCTGGTACGTGGTCAGTACATCGCGGGTGCCGTCGATGGTCAGCACGTGCCGGGGTATCTGGAAGAAGAGGGCGCCAATACCGAGTCCTCCACCGAGACCTTCGTGGCTTTCAAGACCGAAGTGTCCAACTGGCGCTGGGCAGGCGTGCCGTTCTACCTGCGTACCGGCAAGCGCATGCCCGAGAAGCTGTCACAGATCGTGATCCACTTCCGTCAGCAGCCGCACTACATCTTCGATCCGGACCAGCGTTCGCTGGCGGCCAACAAGCTGATCATTCGTCTCCAGCCCTCCGAAGGCATCTCGCTGCAGGTGCTGACCAAGGACTCCGGCCTCGACAAGGGCATGCGCCTGCGTCCGGGTCCGCTGGATCTCGACTTCAACAGCGCCTTCCCCAAGCGCCGGATTCCGGAAGCTTACGAACGTCTGCTGCTCGAGGTCATCAAGGGCCAACAGTATCTGTTCGTGCGTCGTGACGAGATCGAACACGCCTGGCGCTGGGTCGATACCCTCATCGATGGCTGGGAATCGCGCGCTGCCACGCCGCGTCGTTACCCGGCGGGCTCCTGGGGGCCGGTCTCCTCCATCGCGATGATCACGCGTGATGGTCGCAGCTGGTATGAGGAGTATTGAGATGGCTGTCGACATGACACAGAGCACCACCCAGGACCCGCGCCAGCAGACTGCCGAGTCGCTGGCCGAGTATCTCGCGGCAGCACTGACCGCTGACCTGGCGGCGCCTGAGGCTCGCGCACTGCTGGTGGTCTCCGGGGGCTCGACGCCCAAGCCGTTGTTCGCCGCATTGCGTGACAAGCCGCTGGACTGGTCGCGTGTGGACATCACCCTCGCGGATGAGCGTTGGGTGAGTGAAGACGCCGACGACAGCAATGCCCGCTTCGTACGTGAGCATCTGTTGAAGGGCGCAGCCGCTGCCGCGACCTTCCATCCGCTGACCAACGCCGAAGCAGAGCCAGAGGCGGGTTGCGAGGAAGTGAGTGCTCGCATCGCGGCACTCTCCTGGCCGGCCTCCGCGGTGATTCTCGGCATGGGGGGCGATGGTCACACGGCTTCGCTGTTCCCGGATGGGGATCGCCTGCAGGAAGCGCTGACCAGCCGTGATTGCTGTGTGCCGATGCGTGCCCCCAGCGTCCCGCAGGCGCGCATCACCCTGAGCCTCGAGCGCTTGCGCCAGACGCGCCGTACCGTGCTGCATCTGACCGGCACCGACAAGCAGGCCGTGCTGTCACGTGCACTGGGCGATGTCGAGGCCGTCAGCGAGTTGCCGATCCGCGCCTTCCTGTCCGCGCCCCTGGCGCTGTACTGGGCCCCCTGATCCTATCGGCCACGGCGCTATCAACCACATCAGCGCCGTGGCGTACTAGACAACATCAGCGCTGCGGCGCAAGGAGAACGCCATGAGCTTCGAAAAACAACTTCCCTCGACGCGCACGACCGAGATCGACAGCATCTGCCAGAAGGCCTCCGTGCTGCCGGTGATCGCCGTCGAGCGCATCGAGGACGCCGTGCCGCTGGGCAAGGCGCTCTATGAAGGCGGCTTGACCGTTCTCGAGGTCACCCTGCGGACTGACTGCGCTCTCGAGGCGATTCGCCGCATGCGTGAAGCGCTGCCCAATGCCAGCATCGGTGCCGGCACCGTGCTCACGCCGGAACAGTATCGCAAGGTGGAAGAGCTGGGCGTCGATTTCGTCGTCACGCCGGGTACCACCGAAGCGCTCTATCAGTATGGCGTGACCAGCAGTGTGCCGATGCTGCCGGGCGTCGCGACCGTGTCCGAATTGATGACCGGCTGGCAGTACGGCTACCGCCGCTTCAAGTTCTTCCCGGCCGAGGCCGCGGGTGGCGTGAATGCCATCAAGTCCTTCGGTGGCCCGATCAGCGAAGCACGCTTCTGCCCGACCGGCGGCATCACGCTCAACAATGCCGGTGACTATCTGGCACTCAAGAACGTGATGTGTGTCGGTGGTAGCTGGGTGGCGCCGCAGAAATTGATCGATGCAGGCGACTGGGATGGCATTCGTGAGCTGGCGCGCGAAGCGTCCGAGCGTTTCCACCACTGATTTTCGCCAGGTCAGCGGGTTGCCATACGGCAATCGGTGGCCTGACGCGCAAGACCGAACATTGCTGCTCTCTCTCGACAGCTTGGCTGTTGCTTGTGACCCGTCTCTCGCGAGGCGGGTCTTTTTTTGGCCAAATGCCAGAGAATGATGTCGAGGCGGGTCAGCAGTCACAGGTCTGAGGCTATGGCTAAGGAGGGGCTGTGGATCCAGCGCTTAACCGCTCAGGGTTGTTGACTGCTCAGGTGAGTGTGGAGTTGCTCGAGCAAAGGCAGGTCATCGGTCAGTGACAGCCCGTGATGGAGAGCTGCGTGTCGCAACGGGCCAAGGATGGCCTCCACTTCCGTGGTGCGACCTGCCAGCACATCCTGAAGCATCGAGGCACGGTTGTTCGCCGTGGCACGGATGACCTGGTCGACCAGGGTCTGCCAGCCATTCGGTGGCGGGGCGATACCCTCGGCTTCCAGCACCCGAGTGATCTCGTCGACGGCCTGGCGCACCATCAGGGAAAAGGGACGATCACGCAGCTGTCCATTGCGAATCCGAAAGCGTGCCACGAGTGGATTGATGGCGGCATTGATCGCCAGCTTGTGCCATAGGCGAGTGCCGATGTCGGCACTGACATGACACTCACGGCCAGCCGCCTGCAGCCAGGCAACCTGCCTTTCTGCGGCCGCCATGGCAGAGGAGGAGGAGGCCGGGTCGGCCTGCGATGACCAGGCGCCCAGCCAGGTCTGGCCATGGCCGGCGTGTTGCACGGCCAGGCGTTCTGGGAGGGTGTGCGTGGCAGGTGTGGTCGATTCTGGAATCCAGGCACCCTCGGTCGTACTGGCGCACAGCAGTTGGGGATGTTGCTCCGCCAGCCAGGGTTGTGCGCTCAGCCCGTTTTGCCAACAGGTAACTGGTGTCCGTGAGTCTATCAGCGGCGCGACGTGTGCCCAGGCGGACTCGATGGCATGTGACTTGGTGGCCAGCCAGATCGCGGCAGGTGGTGGATATGGCAAGGTTCTCAGCTGGTCAATCGAGGTATAAGTTATCTCTGAGCTAACAGATTGGCCTTCTGGTGAGGTCGTATCGATCGTCACCATCTCGCTGTCGGATGCCCGGCGACCCACCAACAGAAGGTTTGGCAATGTGCTCCTTCCCTGCGTTGCCATTTCGCGCAGGCGGGCATGAGCGAGCGTGGCCGCCAGCAATCGACCGATGGCCCCGGGGCCGACGATCCACAGCCAATCGCCTGCAGCGGCAGGACGCTGGGAAAGTGAATCGAAAGCCGTCGAGAGTGTGTGATTGTCGTCAGCCGGCGTGGAAGTCGTCATGCGTGATTTCTCATCATGGGTGAGCGGGCACAGAGGCGAAGTGGCTCATTGGCTGGGGGATTTGCGGCGGGAGCCGGCCGGCTTGCGAGTGCCGCTCGAGCGTCGGGTGCTGCCGGAGCCGGCTTCCTTACTTGTGCCGGTCTTGCTCGTACTGGTCTTGCTCGTGCCGGTCTTGCTGCGTCGAGAGGTTCCGCTCTTGCGCCGCGCACCATTGCCCTTGCGTGCCCCGGAATTCTTGCGCGGTGTCGCGCCACCCACACTGGCCAGTGCAGCGCTCAGGCGGCTGGCCGAGCTATCAGCCAGCAGGGCACGCAGGTCATCGACCAGCTCGCTCAGAAATGGCGCTGCCGGATCGCCCTGCTCGTGAATCATGCTCAGGCGCTGTTCCCACAGGGCGGTACGTTCGGGGCGGGAGACGGCGTCCGGCAGCGCATGGATCAGGGCGCGACCGATACGAGTGGAGCGCATGGCCTGGCCATCGCGCACCAGGTAGCCGCGATTGATCAGTGTCTCCAGCATGCCCGCACGTGTCGCCTCGGTGCCCAGGCCATCCACATCACGTAGCGTCCGGCGTACCGCGTCATCTTCCACGTAGCGGGCGATGTTCATCATCGCCTGTATGAGACTGGCATCATTGAAGGGCTCCGGCGGGCGGGTCTCCTTCTCCTCGATACCGCAGTCGAGCACGCAGGCCGGCTCGCCTTCCTGCAAGGCGGGCAGAGGAAGCGGGGCCTTGTCGTCTGCCGGGGCCTTGTCGTCGGATGCCTGTGCCGCGCGCTGGAACAGCACCTTCCAGCCTTCGTCGATGACGCTGCGGCCACTGGCGCGGAAGGGCTCCTTGGCGAAACGCAGCTCGACCTTGACCTCACGATAGCGGTAGGCCGGATAGAACTGGGCCAGCACGTTGCGGGTGATCATGCGGTAGAGGTTGGCTTCGTCACGCGACAGGCGTGCGTAGTCCGGCTCGCGCCCTGTCGGTGCCAGGGCATGGTGGGCGCTGACCTTGGCGTCATTGAAGGCCCGTGAGCGCAGGCTGAAATCCGCGCCGCCACTGAAACGCTCAAGCTCTTCATCGCCACTGCAGGCACTGATCATCAGATTGGCCATGCCGGCATGATGCTCGCGAGGCAGGTAGCGGCAATCGGAGCGCGGGTAGGTGATCAGCTGATGTCGCTCGTAGAGGGCCTGGCAGGTGTCGAGCACCTTCTGGGCAGGCAGGCGATAGCGGCGAGCGGCATCGACCTGAAGCGCCGAGAGCGAGTAGGGCAGCGGCGCGGGCTGGGACTTGTCGCTGGCCTCGACGCTCTCGACGTGACCATCGCCCGGGGTCTTCAGTGTTGCCAGATGGCGGGCGAGGCGCTCGGCGGGGCGGCTGTCCAGCAGGCGGCCCTTGTCATCCAGTGGCAGTCGAGTGCCCTTGGCCGCGAGTCGTTGCAGCCACGGGGAACTGGGGGCATGCCACCAGGCCTTGAAGCTGCCGGTCGCCACGCCGGCCTCGATCCACAACGGGAAGAAGGCACGCGGCTCGAAGGCTTCGATCTCCTCGTCGCGACGCACCACCAGCCCCAGCAGCGGTGTCTGCACGCGCCCCACCGACAACACGCCATCATGGCCGGCCTGACGGCCCGTCAATGTCCAGGCGCGTGTCAGATTCATGCCATACAGCCAGTCGGCGCGCTGGCGGGCCAGCGCGGCTTCGTACAGGGGTTGCCAGCGCTGATTGTCATCCAGCTTGTTGAGGGCACGCGTGACGGCGGGGCGGTTCATGTCGCTGATCAACAGGCGTTTGACCGGCCCACGCCAGCGCATGTGCTCGAGCACTTCCTGCACCAGCAACTGGCCTTCGCGATCCGGGTCGCCGGCATGTATCACCTCGTCTGCCAGCTTGAGCTGTTCTCGAATGGTCTTGAGCTGGCCGCGTGCCTGACTGCGTGGCTTGAGTTTCCACTGTGCTGGAATGATCGGCAGGTGATCCAGTGACCAGCGCTTGAAGCGCTCGTCATAGTCGTCCGGCGGCGCCTGTTCGAGCAGGTGGCCGATACACCAGGTGACGCGAGTGTCTCCGGCATCGATATAGCCGTCGCGCTTGCTGCTGCGCCCGGGCAGGGCCTCGGCGATGGCGCGGGCGAGGCTGGGCTTTTCGGCGATGATCAGGCGCATCGGTCATCCTGGCGGTCAGTGGCACGTTGCATGGTGATCCATACAGTATGCCGCTGGCACGGCGCGGGGATCAATCGTCGTCGAGGGCACGGCGTGCCTGAACGAGCGCACGATACCAGTCGCGGTTGGCGGTCTGGATCAGCGGCGGGCGGTTGGAGAGGTAGCTGATCGGGTGGTGATCCGCCGGCTGGTAGTTGCTGAGCATGTTGAGCGTCGCCTCCCGCGCCCCGAAGGTGTCGCGCAGGAAGTCGATCGCCAGCGGTTCCAGTTCAACGCGATAGTGACGCACCAGCGCGATGGCCAGCGATTCGGCGGTACGTGACAGGTCGTCGTCGATCTCGCGCACCATGGCACTGCCGAGTGCCGCCTTGGCGGCGGCGGACTGGTTGGGCTCCAGCTGGCCGAAGTAGGCGGCATTCGAGCCATTGATGGCGCGCTGGACGGCCGGGCGTGAGAGGTGGATGTGCGGTTCGAGCGCCAGAGCGATCTCGATCGCCATGGCCTTTGCCTTGTCGACGCCGACGCGCAGGATCGTCTCGCGGGCCTGAGAGGCGATCTCGCTGTCGACGCGCTTGATGTGACTCTTGCTGAGGTGATCCGCCAGGTGCTTGCAGACCTCCGCCTTGGCTTCGTCATCCAGCGCGATGGTCTTTTCCTGGATGCGCAGACCGCGCCGCCCCGGCCCGACACGCAGGCGGGTGGCATCGTCGGACATCTGCGAGGAGATATTCTCCCAGCGCTTGGACATCTTGAGGAAGACGGCGTGGCTGCGACCGACCTGCTCATAGGCACTGGTGACCGTCTTGTAGAGGCGAATGGCGTTGGTGAGGATGTCGGCGCGCGTCCGCAGGGCGCTGCGGTGTTCACGGTCACCCTCGTTGACGGCGATCGCCAGGTGCGTCACCTGCTCGGCGAGCGCGTCCATGGCCTGGGTGGAGCGCTCCAGCAGTACCTCGGCCCTGAGCCCGGAAGCGGCATCTTCCACCAGAGTGCCGGACTGCTCCGCCAGATAGACCGTCAGGGCCTTGAGACGTGAAAGCCCCGTCGCCTGGCGGATGCGGTAGCGGGAGCGGGCGTGCTCGAGATTGTCCAGCGTGCGAGCCAGCTTCCAGCGTCCACGATATTCGAAGGTCAGCAGCGGGATCTTGCGTCCGCTGATCAACTCGAAGGCCAGGATCAGCATCTCCTCCACGTCCTGCATCGTCATCAGCAGGTCGTTGTCCTGCTCGATGGCGGCCAGCACACGCTCGATGAAGTTCTCGTCACGAGGCACGCCCTTGTGCAGATCCGGCGCTCGGCCCTCGAAGCGCTCACGCAGCAGGCCGATGGCCTCGGGCGCCAGCTCCGCCAGCTCATTGAACTGGGGCTCGAGCCATTCGCGGTTCAGGGTGTTCATGTCGCGGATACGGGCGTGCAGACCGATGCGACGATAGACGTCGATCTGACTGATGATGCG
This sequence comes from Cobetia sp. PS-4MA, assembly GCF_057670765.1. Lineage (NCBI taxonomy): Bacteria > Pseudomonadati > Pseudomonadota > Gammaproteobacteria > Oceanospirillales > Halomonadaceae > Cobetia > Cobetia sp. PS-4MA. The sequence continues at coordinate 882,604 of NZ_CM173107.1, forward strand.
GGCGGCGTCACGATCATCCAGCAGCTCCAGCGCCGCCAGTTCCACGCCTTCCGGTGCGAGATCCTGCTTGCGCAGCAGCATGGCAGCGGCTTCGCGGCGACGGGCATCACCTTCCAGGCTCTCGACGATCAGGTTGCGCGTGGCGAGGATCAGCTCAGGCACGGTATCGATGACGCGCTCGATCTTGGCCTCGGTGCGGTCATAGCGGCGAGAACTGGTCAGGTTGTGGGCGATGTTGGCCACGATCCCCGCGACACCGGTGATGACGGTGTAGGAGATGAAGAAGATGTAGTTCTCGAAGGTGGGTTCCTTTCCATACCCGAGCAGATAGCCCCCCCAGGCACCGATCAGCGTCACCGGGCCGGCCGTCCACAGGATCTGCATCAGGCTCACTGACCATGGCACGCGCTCGACGGCCTGGGTGATGCGGCGAATCTCGTCCCGGCCTTCACGCTCAAGACGCACCTGGGGTGCATCATTGGCTGGGTTGGCGCGGGGACGAAAGAGACTCGGCAGCAACAAGACAGACTTCCTTCAATCAATGGGGCACGTCCGCGAGACGCGGCATGGGCTTGCGGGGCAGGCAGGGGCAGCGCAAGGGATCGCTGGCGAAAGGCGCTGCTAACAGTAGCACTGGCGACCCATTTCGCTCCAGTGAGCGGCACGCCGTCACGCGCCTGACCATGCTAGAATTTCGCCGCGGCTGACAGCCAGGCGTAGGCCGCCAGTTCATCAGTTCAGATGCTGCAGAGACATCGAATCGCTCAGGAGGTCGTGTGGAACAAGTCGCAGTAACGGGGGCGCCAGCAGGGGAAGGGGCGCGCGCCGGGGATGTCGTGCTGCTGGACGGCGGCATGGGGCAGGAGCTGGTGCGTCGCAGCGGTCGTGAGCCGACACCGCTGTGGTCCTCCCAGGTCATGCTGGATCAGCCCGAGCTGGTGCGTGATCTGCATCTGGATTTCATTCGTGCCGGCTCCCGGGTCATCACGCTCAATACCTATACGGCCACGCCCCAACGCCTGACGCTGGCGGGAGTCGGCGAGACCATCGGCGCCGTGCATGCGGCCGCTGGCAAGGCGGCGCGGGATGCCATCGCCCTGAGTGGCGAGACGGATATCCGCGTGGCCGGTTGTCTGCCGCCTCTGGTCGCGACCTACCGGCCCGATGTCGCACCGGATCAGGAAGAATCGCTGGCCAGTTATCGCACCCTGGTGGCGCTGCAGGCGCCCTTGGTCGATGTGCTGCTCTGCGAAGCGCTGTCCTCGCATGACGAGGCACAGGCCGCTGCCACTGCAGCGCTGGAAAGTGGCCTGCCGGTGTGGGTCTCGTTGACCGTGAAGGACGATCTGAATGCGACCCTGCGCAGCGGTGAGCCGCTGGCGGACACCGTCGCCATGCTGGAAGCGCTCGGCGTGGATGCCATTCTGATCAACTGCAGTGCGCCGGAGGCCATACAGGGTAGCCTTGACACGCTGCTTGGCAGTTCGCTGCCGGCGGGCGCCTATGCCAACGGCTTCACGTCGATCGCGGCGCTCAAGCCCGGCGGTACCGTCAAGGACCTCAAGGCGCGCGAGGATCTCGGGCCCGAGCAGTATGCGGCCCATGCGCTGGGCTGGGTGCAGCGGGGACTGCGTATCGTCGGCGGCTGCTGCGAGGTCGGTCCGGCGCACATCGCCTGCCTGTCCGAGCAGCTCAAGGCGGCCGGTCATCGCTGTGTCTCCCGACTGGGGGAGTGAACGATGAGGCGTGAGGCATCATCGTGATAGACTCCGCCTCCTGCTTCGCAGGCCCCGTCGGGCGCCATGTCCGCGGGGCCGTGAAACGTTTTTTCTAGGGAGATGCCATGCTTGCCGAGTGGGTCGAACGGCTCTTGAGTTACGCCAGTGGGGCACTTGATGCCATCCGCTCTGATGAATCTTTTCCTGCCTTCATGCAGTGGGCGCATTCGGAGGGGGTGAATTACAGCGGTGGTGATGAGGCGCTGGCGGTAGCACTGGCACCGGTGCTGTGGAGCCAGACGCCGCTGGTACGCCTCGATTTCGCCTGCGAGCCGCTGGCACCGCCCGGTCGCAACGAGCCCTGCTGGTGCGATTCCGGCCGCAAGTACAAGCAGTGCTGTGACAAGGTCCAGTTGCCGCCGATACCGGAGCACCTGATGTGGATGCTGTCGCTGCGCGAGTTCAAGGGCGAGCAGCTCAAGGCCGCATTGGCTTCGCGGCTCGCGCCGGCTCAGGCGCTGCTGGAGGCGGGACTGATCAGTGCCGAGGCCGGTAGCCGCGGGCGTGCCCAGCAGATCATGGAAGCGTTGTTTGACACCAGTGACTGGTCGCGCCTTCCGGAGCAGGCCGAGCCTGGCTTCGAGCTGCTGCTGGATCTCTATCAGGAGCGCGGCTTCACTCGCAAGAAGGCTCTGTTGCTGGATGAGGTGCTGGAGCGTGGTCCCGCCTTCCTGCGCGGCGTGGCACTGGAGCATCAGTGCCTGCTGCATCTGGACAGTGATGACCTCGGCTCGGCGCGAGCCGCCTTCGTCCGCGCGCAGCAGACCCTGCCGGACTCGCCGACGCTGGCCTACATCGAAGCCATGCTGCTGCTGCATGAAGGGCAGCCGGAAGAGGCGCAGGAACGTGCACGCTTCTGGTGGCGGCGTCTCTCCAAGCAGAAGGATATCGAACCGGGGCAGCTGGAGTTCCTGGCTGATCTGGCCGAGAACCCGCGTGCGACGCTCGCCGAGCAGATGGTCAATTCCGACGAGTCACTCTCGGATTCACTGGCCTCGCTGCAGGCGTTGTTCGAGGTGATCGAGCACCCGTCGCGTCTGGCGCTGGAGACTCAGGACGACGGCAGTCTGCTGTTTCGTCAGAATGCCGAGCAGGCGGTGACACTGGGACTCTGGGAAGCGGTATTCCCGGCGCGGATCGAGGAAGAGGCAGCGCTGGCGCTGGATGTCGACCCGTGGGAAACCCAGGACCCCAACGAGTGGCTGCAACAGCTGTGTGCCAGTCCCGAATGGCTGGATGTTCCTGCGGTCTGTCAGGGATTGATCCTGGCGCTGGCCAGTCGTTTCGGCAGTCTGCCGTGGATGTCGGACACCTTCTTCGTGCCGTTGGCGCGTCGTTTCGAGCGCTGGCTCGACCAGATCGAACAGGCCGGCGGCCTGCTGCGCTGGGAGGATGGTGACAACGCCCAGTTGCTGCGTTGTGGCCTGGGACTGGTGATCGGCATGGAGCGCGGTGAGCGCGAGCGCTCACGTCAGCTGGCGGAGCGCCTGCTCAAGCTGGACGAGGAAGACAGTCTCGGTCTGCGCGAGCTGGTGCTGGATCAGCTGCTGCGCGAAGGCCGCGATGATGAGGCCGTCACCCTGGCGGAGCACGATATCTCACGCCGTGCCCTCGAGGATGAAATGCCGTTGCTGGGCATTCTGATGGGGCATGTGCTGGCACTCTATCGTCTGGGACGTCAGGCGGATGCCGAAGAGGCACTGGTGATCGTGCGCGAGGCCAACTCCCATCTGATCAGCCTGCTGGTGGCGGAGCACCCGCGGCCGGTGAGTCTGGCGGTGGAAGCGCCGGAGCCCGGCACGCGAGGCGAGGCCTGGCAGTATCGCACCCTGATGCGCGATCAGTGGAAGCGCAGCGAAGGCGCACTTGCCTGGTTGGCCAAGCACCGCTGAGCCGGTGTCAAGGGGCGCTCATGCTGCCTGGCGAGTGATCGCAAGCGCTCACATGACAAGGCCTCGTGTGCCAAGGTCCCGTATGACGAGGCCCGAAGGAAAAACCCCGCAGTGCTTAGGCACTGCGGGGTTTTTTTGTGCCTCGCCTCGTATCGTGAGGCGGGCTCAGGGAGAAGCATGTAGGGGGACGATCACTGCTGCTTGCCTTGCTGGCGCAGCCGCCAGGCTTCCCGCAAGGCTGCGCGCAGGCCCGGGGTCTGCCCGACCTGAATGGCCTCCAGCGTCGCGGCGAAGGCGTCCGGCGTGGCACGCCAGTCAGGAGGCTGGAGAGCCCCGGCGCTGCTGACGCCGACTCGGTCCAGTGGGGGCGGGGCATGTTCCGGCAGTATGCCCAGCAAGCGCATGTGACCGTTCTGTACCTGGCGCAGACGATGCACGAGAGCCTTGTGGCGCGCTCCCAGAGGTCGGACCGCCACGCTGATCAAGCCGGCCAGGAGACGTTCCTGCCATTGAGGGCGTGCCGGGTTGCGATAGGCCACGCCACGCTGAGAGGCTGCTCCCGCCTGGCGTCGGTCCTTGAACCAGTGGGGCGCGCGCTCATCGAGTGCCTCCCCTTCAAACAGGATGCCGGCGGTCATCTGTTGACCACCATGCACACGGGTGAAGGGCAGGATGACGCAGTCCTCGAGCATGGCGCCTTCTTCCACATAGCTGCCCTGCTCGACACAGCAGCGTCCCTGCAGCAGCACGCCGGGCTCCACATGGGTGGTGATGCCGGCAAAGCCTCCGCTGAGGCGCGATTCATCCAGGCGCGTCGCGCCGGCGGCATAATAGACGTGGTGCAGGTCCTGCTCGCCGGGCAGCACACCGCGCTCCCCATGGGGTGACAGGCGTGTGTCGTCGGTCGCCAGAGCCTGCATCACCAGGGCGTGGTAATGCGACAGCGAGCCCAGCAGGGCTGGCCCCAGCCGGGAGTTGTCGCGCACGTCACGCCAATGCAGTCGGCCAAGGGCCGGGTCCTTGAGAGAGGATGGCAGGCAAAGCGGTGCCTCAAGCGTCATGGCCAGCTCACTGATGTCCAGACTGTCGGGCATGAACCACTCCGGCATCAGCAGTACATCGGCGCGCAGTACCGGGGCGGGCAGGGCCGCCATGGCCCCGAGGCGCTTGAGCTGCTCGCGCGGGTCGCGCTCCCCGGGCATCGGCAGGATGTCGAGCTCGATCCCCCAGCGTGAGCCATCGGCGAGTCGTGCCCGGAACCATTCGGGGTCACGGGCGATGATCAGACTGATATGCGTCACGCCGCGCCCGACCAGCAGATCGAGATTGCGTTCCAGCACGCTGCGGCCGGCAATCGGCAGCAGGGCCGGAGAATAACGGCGGTCAATCGGCGCGATCTCCTGACCGAGGCGGTCTGCCAACAGGATCACATGCATCGCAGACCTCCTTGGCATGCATCGTGAGAGTGACGCGCTGCAGGGCGCGTGGCGAGGTGGGTATCACGCATCAATAGGCTCCGCGACTGGTCAGGACGGCAGGAATCGTGCGCAACAGCAGCTTGATGTCCTCCTTGATGCCCTGACGGTGCAGGTAGAAGAGATCCAGATGAATCTGTTGCTCGAAGGACAGATCGGAGCGTCCGGACACCTGCCACAGGCCGGTCAGCCCCGGGGTGGCATCCAGGCGCATGCGGGCGCGAGCCTCATACAACGCCACCTCGCGAGCGAGCGCGGGGCGCGGCCCCACCAGCGCCATCTCGCCGCGCAGCACGTTCCACAGTTGCGGCAGTTCATCGATGGACAGCTTGCGGATCACGCGTCCCACCCGCGTGATCCGCGGGTCCTGCTTCATCTTGAACAGCACACCGCCCTCACTCTCGTTGGCGGCCTGCAGTTCACGCAGGCGCTCTTCCGCGTCGATATACATCGAGCGGAACTTCCACAGCTTGAAAGGCTTGCCATGCCGACCGATGCGCTCCTGTCCGAACAGGATGGCCCCGGGGGATTCCAGGCGAATGGCCAGCAGAGTGCCCAGCAGCAACGGTGACAGCACCAGCAGCACACCGCTGGCGCCGACGATGTCCATCGTGCGGCGTGCGCGTGGGGTCAGCCAGTTGCTCACTCGCCATCGAAAATGTCGCCAGTTGGAGCGTGACTTCATCCACAGGCCTCGGCCGGGGATGGCCTCCTCGCCATACTTGCGCACGCTCAGCAGGAAGCTCGGATTGCCAAGCACATAGCGCTTGAACATGCGGCGTGGCTCCATCAGCAGACGCCAGGCCCACTCCATGCCAAGCTTGCGCACGACACCTGGCGCACGCGGAATGCGTTGGGAATAGAAGTCGAACAGACCGCCGACGCCCATCACCACTGGCACCTGGAGGCGCTCTCGGTGTGCAGCGATCCATTTTTCCTGAGCGGGCACGCCCATCGCCACCAGCAGCAGGTCAGTGCCCTGATTGATCTGTGCCAGAACGTCCTCGATGATTTCCGGCCCGATGAAACCATGGTGCACGCCACTGATCTCCAGATCTGGCCAGCGCTCCTTGAGTTTCTCCGCCATCCGCTCGGCGACGCCTGGCGCGGCCCCGAGCAAAAACAGCCGCTTGCCATCCTCGACCAGCATGTCGCACAGATGCGGCAGCAGGTCGGTGCCATTGAGGTTGGCTTCCAGCTCCTGGTCGAGCATGCGGCAGGCCAGCTTCACGCCACTGCCATCCGGCAGCAGCAGGTCGCTGTCATGCAGTACCTGCAGGTAATACCGATCATGCTGTGCCACGTTCAGGCAGTGCGCATTGACGAAATTGACCGTGCGCGGCTGCGGGTCGCTGATCCAGCTCTTGAGCAGGCGCAGACAGGTCTCGAGACTGGTGTTGACGAAGGGCACGCCCAGCACCTTGACGTGAGGCAGTGTCCTGACGTGCTCAGTGGTGAAAAGCGTCTGATCGATGGATTGACTCATCATGGCGACTCCGCTTCGTGAGCGTCCTGCTGGCGTTCTGGCGTGACGGACCGTGGGCGTGGATCATTGTCGATTTTCTTCTTCTGGGCCTTGCCGATGATGCCTTGGGCGAGCCCTTCACAGCGCAGATAAAGGCGCTCGGGCATCACGCGCAGCATCAGTGCGGCGCCTGCCGTGGCCGCAGTGCGGCCGAATTCGGCCTTCCAGATGCCTGGCCAGGCCTTGATGGCGCGGCGGACATAATCCCAGGCGGCCTTGCCGTCACGCAGTCGAATCGCCTGGCGTGCCAGATAGCGCAGCTGGTAGGCCTGGGCGCGGGGATACCATTGTTCGATGAAGTCGGGCGCATAGGCGCGTGTCAGCTCGACGATCGCCAGCCAGCTCTGGTACTGGCGCTCCAGCTGTGCGGAAAGCCCGCCTTCATTGAGGCGGTAGCGGGTCAGCGGCTCGGGAATGCCTTCCACCGTGGTACCGGTCTTGAGGGCGATGCGTGTCCAGCACTCGATGTCTTCGCTCTGACGCAGGCTTTCATCGAAGTAGCAGGGCAGCACGCCACCTCCCTTGACCTCGCAGTCGAAGGCGATGGCCTCGAGAATCTCGCCGCGGATGACTGGCGCTGAGCCGTTGCCCACCGGGTTGCGACAGAACAGCAGCCCCGGCGTGATGTCGGTCAGGCTCGGCATCTGGTAGTAGTCCAGCGGTGCGCCGTCGGCATCGATGAAGGCCGAGCGCGAGAAGGACAGGCCTACCTCGGGGCGTGCCTCGAGGTGCTCGCGGTGGCGCGCAAGTTTCGCGGGCTCCCAGATGTCATCGGAGTCGAGGAAGGCCAGATAACGGCCCTGTGCGGCGCGCACGCCGGTATTGCGGGCCCCGGCCAGACCGCGATTGACCGGATGAGAGATCAGTGTGATGCGCGGGTCGTCATAGGCTTCGCAGATCGCCCGGCTGCCATCGGGGGAGCAGTCATCGATGATGAGCAGTTCAAGATCGCCATCCTCCTGCGCCAGCACGCTGTCGATGGCGGCCGTGACGAAACGTTCGACGTTGTAGATCGGCATGATGACCGAAAAGGTCGGGGTCATGGTCTGGCCTCCTGGACGTCCCTGTCTGGGGAAAGCGATGCGGTGGATGCTGCGTGAAGTGTGTCTGGCGAGTCTGGTGGCTGGGTCGATGTATGTGTCATCAAGCCGTCCTGAGCGAGGATCAGTCGGCGTGTCCACAGATAGCCGGGCAGGGCGGCCAGGCTGATGCCGACCAGAATGCCGGCCGCGACGCCGTTGATGCCGAAGGGCACGCCAGCGAACATGCCGGCGCCGAGCATCAGCGTCATGAAGATCTGCAGTTTGAGGTCTGCCCCGGGCATGCCCTGGGCGCGCAGCAGCTGGCCGCAGCTGTCGAGCAGAATGCGCGGCAGGGCCGAGAGGCAGATCAGGATCAGGATCGGCAGGGCACCACGCTCGACCCAGGCCTCCCCGAACAGGATCGGCACGTACCAGGGCGCCAGCAGGCTCTGGGCGATGATGGCGGGCACCGCGACCAGCGCGAACAGGCGCATGCCGTGGTGCATGCGCGCCAGTCGCTCACGCGAGGTCATGTCGCCACACAGCTGCGGGAAGATGGCGGTGGAGTAGGCGCGCAGGAGGCCAAGGCTGATACCGAGTCCGGCATTGAAGGCGAAGAAGTAGACCCCGAGCACGTCCATGGCGAACAGGGCGCCGACCAGCAGGTAATCCATCTGCTGACGTAGCACCGAGACCACCTCGACGCCCATCATCGGGCGCGCGAAGCGCATCAGCGGACGCGACCACAGCGTGGAGGGGCGCTCATCGATGCGCCATGACTCGCACCAGCGGTAGCTCAATGTCCAGATGGGCGTCACGATCAGTTTGGGCAGGATCAGCGCCCAGAACCCGGCTCCCATGGCGGCCAGCAGCATCACGCCGAGTGCCTCGCCGATGCTCTGGCCCATCTCGATGCGGGCCGTGATGTGCAGGCGGTTGCTGCGCAGGATGCGCGCCGCGTTGATGGCGGCGGGGGGCAGCATCGGGAAGATCAGCGCCAGCGCCATCAACGGCAGGGTCAGATCGGGAGCGTCATAGAGGTAGGCCAGCAGCGGGGCCAGTGCCATCTGCAGCGCCATCAGGCCAAGGCACACCACCCAATTAAACCAGTAGGCATCGCGGCACAGGCGTTCATATCCCTCGCGACCGGCCTGCACCAGGGCGGGTACCACGGCGGCATTGGAGATGGCGTGCATGATCTCGTGTGCGGTGAGCACGATGGCGGCGATACCGAAGGACTCCGGCGCGACCATGCGCGCCGCCACCAGGGTCGCGCCCAATCGCGCGATGCGGTGCACCCCTTGCGACATGCCCATCCAGGCCAGATTGCGGATCAGGCGGCCGTTGCCACCGTCTCCGCCACCTGACAGGCGTGTCTTGAGTCGCGTGATCACACCCATCGCCTGGCTCCCTGGCTTGTGGTGCCCTTTGAAGGCATCTGGTCTTGTCAGTCATGCTTTTGAACGGCTGGTGTAGCCACTCTAGCGCAATGTACTGATGAATTGGCGTGATCTGACGCAGTCCTGTTCCACTATCGGGTCATTTCGCTGCATCACCGTTGCCTGCGCTGGCGGGGTGGGCATCGGGCTCGGGATGAGATGCCTCCACATCCACCGGCCCCCTGTTGTGGATATGCCCCTCACTGGCGGGCAGGCTCGCCAGCTGGTGTGCCTTGCCGATCAGGATCAGTCCCGGCCAGATCAGATAGGCTAGGATCTCCAGGTTCTCGCCGAAGGAGTAGACGAACAGCAGCCCGACCATGATCAGTCCCAGCTGCACGACAGGCCGGCCGACCACGAAGCGCAGCAGATGCAGCAGGCTGACCAGCATCGGAATCAACAGCGCGAACAGACCGAAGATGCCCTTGACGAACAGCAGTCCATACCAGCTGTGGTGCGAGCCTATCGGCATGTACTCCACCAGGTGCGGGCCGCGCTCGACGATGCCGTGACCGAACCACGGTGCCTCGTTGCGCCAGCGATCCACCGCGATGCGCCCGAGCGCGGCGCGCACGCGGGTCGAGTCCGCCCGTGAGCCCTTGAAGGCGGCGATGAAGTTGTCGATGGCTTCCAGAATCGGCGCGCCGAGAAAGCCGCCGATCAAGCTCACGCCGGAGAAGCTGAACCACAGCCACGGCTTGTGCAGGCGCTTGAGCAGGAACATCCCGGCGCTGATCAATACCAGCGACACCAGCGCCATGCGCGAGCCGGACATCAGGATCATCAGCACGCTGCCACCGATGCCGATCGCCTTCCAGATGGGGTGCTTTTCCAGCAGGGCGCAGGCGAAGTAGATGCTGGCGACGAAGCCCACCGCCGGTGCCCAGGGGGTAAAGAGTCGCCAGCGTGGCATGCCGCTGCCGGGGTCGATCTCGTAGAGGGAAACGGCGAAGAATTCCGGTCCCGGCCCCCCGATGGCCTGCAGTGGCGAGACGAAGGGCACCTGGGGCAGCCCTGCCAGCCAGGCGCCGACGAACACCGGCAGCAACAGCATGGTATGCAGGCAGACGTGCATGGCCGCGCGGATGATCACCGCCGGGCGGATCGCCAGGCAGCCGATGATCGGGAAGACCGCCAGCAGCGCCCAGCCCTTGGCCCAGCCGATGGAGGACTTGATCAGCTTGCCGGTGCCCAGATTCTCGATCAGATGGCCGGCCAGCAGCGAGAATTCCATCACCAGCATGCCGATGATCCATACCCACAGTGGCCAGGGGAGGCGCGGAAAGCGTTGACGGCCCTTGAGGTGCAGCCAGGCGGCGCGCATCACCAGAGACCAGGCCAGCACCGGGGCCAGTACGTAGAGTCCACCGATCAGGTAGAACAGGTAGGTCGCGGTGATCGAGAACCAGATGATGCGCTCTTCCGGGGTCTCGGGGCGGACATCCGCCTCTGGCCCGGCCTTCAGGGAAAACATCGGCGGCTCACACGCTTTGCTGCAAGCGCAGCAGGTAGGGTTTTCTGATCCACAGGAGGATCAGGCCGATGATGCTGAAGACGCTCGCGGCCAGCGCACCGACGATGGCCAGCTTGATGCCCAGCGAGTCAGCCTTCTCGGGCAGTGGTGGCGGGTCGAGGATCTGCAGCATCGGGTAGCTGGCGAAGGGGTCGATCTGGCCGATGTCGATCTTGGCCAGTGCCGTGGTGTAGACCGCCGTGGCGACCTGTTGCTCGCGCAGCAGGTCCTGCAGCTGGGCTGCCTTGGCGACACTGTTGTCCAGTCGTTGCTGGCGAGCTGCCAGATTGGCGCGTCCGGTCTCGAGCTCGCTGATCACGCCGCGCCGCTGGGTGTCCAGGGTGATCAGCTCACCGACCAGACTGTCCTGGTTGGCATGGCCGGCGGCGGCCCGCAGCGCATTCTGGTTGCGTGAGGTCTGGCGGGGCAGCAACTCCCGCATGCGTGAGGCCAGCGAGCGTTCCAGTGAAGCGAGCCCCGCGGCCAGATTGATGACTTCCGGGTTGCGCTCGCCCCACTTGCCGCGCGCTTCATCGAGACTGGCCGCCTGCTCCGCTGCCTGCGTCAGCAGCGCCTGGTAGCGAGCATCACGCTGCAGTGCGATCACGCCCCCCGCCTGACTGGCATCGAGCCCCAGTCGGCTGGACAGGGTGGCGAGGCGGGCATTCAGCGCCGACAGCTCGCCATCCCGCATCTCGAGGGTGTCCTTGAACTCCTCGACACTCAGTGTCAGCTCCTTGAATTGCTCCATGGAGACCAGGCCTGACGTGGACTGGAAGTCCAGCAGCTTGCGCTGGGTGTCCTTGAGCGTGCGATCGTAGGTCTCGAGCGAGCGACGGATGACGGCTTCGCGTCGCGCCTGTTCATCGTTGCGCAGCTGTTCGATCACCTCATTGAAGGCATCGATGTGCGCATTGGCGCGTTCAAGCGCGGCCTTGGCGCTCGGTGCGCTGGTCTGGAAGGCGATCAGGGCGGTCTGGTCGGTCAACTTTATCTTCGGCTTGCCGTAATCGTCAGGATGCATGTCGACCGTGCTGGCGGCACGTTCCAGCACGGCAGGGCTCTCGGCGATGGCGCGGTAGTTGACCTTGGGGTCCAGCGAGGAACTCGAATAGGACGAATTGGCACTGGTGCTGGCCTGGCCGATGCTCTCGAAGTTCACCGACAGGCCGGAGCCGGTGCCCGGCAGAATCATCGTCCAGCTGGTGGTGTAGGTGACAGGTGCCACGGCGATGAAGGCGATGGTCAACCCCCAGATGACACTCAGGATGGCGGTCGCCAGCAACAGGTAGGCCGCGCGGCGGGTGCGCGGGCGCATGCTGGAGCCGCGCGCCGCCCAGCCCAGCAGGACGCCGAGTATCCGGCGTCCCAGTGAGGGCTTCGCTGTAGCTTTCGGCGTATCCGAGGCGCGGGACTCTGTCATGCACATCCTTGTCACGTGGGAGTGAATCGCCGCATCGCGGCAACGGGCGGGCGAAACGTTATAGCAGAGTGGCCGGCGTCAGCAGGTCAGTCAGCGTTCTGGCGATATCCCGGATATTGGTGACGCCGGAGTCATAGCAGCCGACCACATCTTCGGGCATCAGATAGGGATTGACGCCCACATCCGCCGGATTGGCCAACAGGGCATCGATACCGCGATCGACCACGACCGGCTGATGCGTCATCGGGTTGGTACTGATCAGCACCGCGCGGCGTGACCCGGAGGTCGCCTGGATGCCGCCGACGCAGTTGGCATTGATCACGCCCTGCAGCATGCGTACGCCGTAGGGCACCTGCGAGCGCAACACCGTGTAATTGCTGACGTTGTTGTTGTTGGCAGGGGTGGTCAGGTTGGAGGCATAGATGACGATGCCCGGCGCGGTGAGCGGCGAGGGGCGCATCAGCGCGGCCTGGAAGGCACCGCTGGAGGGTACGTGGATCCGGTCCCCAACACGCAGCCAGGGATTGGCGGCATACTCGCCGTCGATCAGGCCGCGCATGTCGAGAATCTGTGTCTGGCCGTCGCGAATCAGCTCGATATGGCTCAGGTCCGCATCGGGGCGGATACCGCCGGCCGTGGTCAAGGCCGCCGACAGACGGCGCTGTTGACTGGCATCGCCGCCGGCGAAGTCACGGCGCACCATGCGCTCTTCCGGCAGACGGGTATTGATGACCGCCTCGCCCGGGAAGAACACCGCGCCGGATACCGCAACGGCCAACGGCGCCCATTCCTCGAGCCGGATGCTGACATGCGCCAGCCCCGGGCGAATCAGCTCTTCCTGCACCAGACGCCGGGTGATCTCATCCGCCAGGGCGTCGATGGTCTTGTTGGAGGCCTCGACCGGTGAGAGCCACGGCAGGCGCAGGCGTCCGTCATGATCTACCTCATAGCTGCCATCGAAGAGTTCGCTGCCGGCAACCCTGACGCTCAGTCGATCGCCCGCTGCCAGCCGCTGGTCATCGCCTGCGGGCAGCTGCATGAAGCGATCATCGGCATGAGGAGCAGGCAGCTCCAGCGGCCAGTGGGTCGCCTGTTGCCAGTGATCTTCGGCGGGAGTGTCGTCCAGCATGATCGGCGTACAGCCGCTCATCAGGGCGGCCGTGATCGCGACGCCCAGCAGGCATCGAAGAGAGCAGACAAGGGAGGTGGGCCGAGCCAGGTCGCGTTTCATCAGGCTACCTCACGAGAAGGCCCTGTCCGTGTGTCACCGCTCGACTCCAGCAGCGGGTCGCGCTGATAGTAGATATCGAAGAGCTCGAACAGGCGCACGCGCTCCAGCTCTGCCTGCATGACCGGCGAGGGTTCGACCACCACCAGCGCCGCCGGGGACAGCGCATCATGCAGACTGACCAGTACCGAGAGCCCATCGGCATCGATGGCCTCGACATGGCTGAGGTCCACCGCCAGCGTGCCGGTGTGCTCAGGAATCATCGCCAGCATCTCCTGGCGGAAATAGCGCGCGAGCTCGCCTGTCAGCTGGGCAGGCGGCGTGATCATGATGCCTTCGTGAATCCGGGTGGTGATGGGCATGACGGGCTCCCTGTGCTTGATGTCACCGCCTGGCGCCAGCTGGGCCTGCGGTGCAGCTTGTTATCTTTATGCACTATGCCGCATAAGCATCGTTTACCTGCTGTTACAGTGTCAACGACGCCGACTGACTTGCCTCATTCTTTCTTGCTGGGTTTCGTGGTGCTACCTGCTGTTTTCGGGCTCTCCTGCTGTTTTCGGGCTTTCCAGGTTGCCTGCGCGACGTTGTCACTCGCCCGACATGGCGGGTGACTTGTGTGGCGTGGCCAGCATCGCGCCCCAGTGGCGGAAGCGCAGCAACAGCAACAAGCCCGGTATGGCGGCCAGCGTGCAGATCCAGAAGAAGCTGTCCCAGCCGGCCGCATCGGCCAGATAGCCGGAGGGCGCGGCAATCACCACGCGCGGCAGGCCCATGATCGATGAGAGCATCGCGTACTGGCCGGCGGTGAAGCGCTTGTCGGTCAGCGCGCCCATGAAGGCGATGAAGGCGGCGCTGCCCATGCCGGCTGCCAGATTCTCGAAGGCGACCACAGCCGCGAGCCACGCCAGCGAATCACCGACGTGATGCAGCCAGACGAAGCCGGCAGTCGACACCATCTGCAGGATGCCGAACCACCAGAGCGCCCGATAGATGCCGATGCGCATGATCATCAGGCCGCCGAAGAAGGTGCCGGCCAGCAACGGCCACAGGCCGAACAGCTTCACGGTCGCGCCGATCTGGGAGTTGCTGAAGCCGATGTCCTTGTAGAAGGGCGTGGTCAGATTGCCGGCCACGGAATCGCCCAGCTTGTAGAGCAGGATGAACAGCAGCAGCCAGATGGCACCATCGCGCTTCATGAAGTGGCGGATGGGGTCCCACAGGATCTCATGCAGATGATGGGCGCGCGGCGCGGCCTGAGCCTCGGGCTCCGGTGCCAGCAGGGTCACCAGCATGCAGGCGCCCAGGGTCGCGGCCATGATCAGGTAGGTCACGCGGAAGCCGATCATGTCGGCCAGCACCAGACCACCGGCTGAGGCCATCAACATGCCGATGCGGTAGCCATAGACATAGAAGCTGGAGCCCAGCCCCAGCTCGTTGTCTGGCAGATGCTCGCGCCTATAGGCATCGATCACGATGTCCTGGGTGGCGCTGAAGAAGCTGACCGCCAGGGCGATGGCCCCCATGGTCAGCGGCGACATGTGCGGGTCCTGCAGGGCCAGCAGCGCGATGAGAGCGGTCAGGGCCAGCTGGGCGATCATCAACCAGCCACGGCGCCGGCCGAGCACCGGCGGCATGATGCGGTCCAGCAATGGCGCCCACAGAAACTTGAGGGTATAGGGCAGGCCGACCAGCGCGAGCAGGCCCACGGCGTCAAGCGAGACACCGGCATCCGTCATCCAGGCCTGCAGCACGCTACCGGTCAGCAGCAGTGGCAGCCCGGAGGCGAAGCCCATCAGGAACGTGATACCATGACGGCCAACGAGTAAGCGTAAATCCTTTGAAGTCAAAGCCTTGCCTGTCCATGCAGAGGGTGTGGCCGCGCGTGTCACACGCACGGTGAGCGGCTATCTGCCGCTTGCGTCATTCATGGCCGGATTGTCGCACTGCCTGAGGGCAAGAGCCATGCATTGTCCTGCCGGTCAGCCGACAGGCATGATGCAGGTCGAGACACGCATGAGTGGGGCAGGCAGGCAATGAGAGGTCATCATGAGTGAAGCCCGAGAAGCTGCCAAGGCGCATTGGTATCTGATCCAGTGCAAGGGCGGGGAATCCTTCCGTGCGGCGGAGAACCTCACCAATCAGGGATTTCACGTCTTCCACCCTCTACTGGAGGTGGAAAAGAAGCGCGGCGGCAAGCTGCGTTGGGTCGAAGAGCCGCTCTTCCCCTATTACCTGTTCATACGCCTCGATCAGATGGATGACAACTGGCGTCCGATTCGCTCGACCCGTGGCGTGCTCAAGCTGGTCAGCTTCGGCAACACGCCGACGGCGGTGCCGACGCCTCTGGTGGAAGCCCTGATCGCCAGCGGCGAGCTACGCCAGGAACAACCGCCGGAAAATGTCTATTTCCGGGCCGGCGAGCAGGTCGAGATCATCGATGGTCCCTTGAGTTCGCTCAGTGGCGTCTTCGAGAGCGCGAAGGGCGATGAGCGCGTCATCGTGCTGCTCAATCTGATCAATCAGCAACAGCGTGTCGAGCTTTCCAGTCGTCAGCTGCGGCGCAGCGAAAGCTGAGCTGTCGTCCTGTCTCATCCGACTTGATCCGCGAGACCGTATTGCACCTTTCTTCTGGAGTGGTTCCCATGGCGATTACTTCCCAGCAGGTCGTCAGCCTGCATTACACCCTGCGCACCGCTGATGGCACTGTGCTGGATAGCTCCCTTGAGCGTGAGCCGATGGATTACCTGCATGGCCATGACAATATTCTGGCAGCGCTCGAGAGCGCGCTTGAGGGCTGTGATGTCGGCGACCGCAAGGTCGTCAACCTGACACCGGCGGAAGGCTTCGGTGAGCGGGATGAGGGGCTGGTCCAGTACTTCGGGCGTGATGCCTTCGGCCCGGGGGAGCTTGCACCGGGCATGCGCTTCCAGGCGCGAACTCCCGAAGGGCAGCGCTCGGTGACCGTACTGGAAGTCGGTGATCAGCAGGTCAAGGTCGATGCCAATCACCCGTTGGCAGGCCAGGCGCTCAGCTGGGATGTCGAGGTACTGGAGGTCCGCGATGCCACTCGGGCCGAGTTGGCAGCAGGCCATCCGCTGGGGCTTGAGGTGAGCCATACCGAAGTGGAAGACAAGAAGGTGCGTCGATGAAGTCGCACTGATGCCGCATGCCGCTTCAGGGGTCTCCCTGTCGCTGATCAGGAAGGCGCTTTCGATGATGATCGAAGGCGCCTTCTTCGTTTCGGGTCTGCTGCGTTTCGGGTCTGCTGCGTGTCATTCCGGGACTGATTCATGGGAGCGGAGTGCCCATGAATTGACGTGGATCATGAAGGCAGCGGCGTGATGCCACCCAGGCTCTCGAAATTGACGCATGTCATCTTCGCCTGCCGATGATCGCGATAGAGTGCTCATGTCGAGACGGGCGGCGTACGAGGATGCCGCATGGGGCATCATGCTTCGGGGGAGATACTCTTCGAGGTGTCGGAAAGCGGCGCAGGCCACCGTCTGGTCAGGGAGGAGTTGCAAGGCGTCGGTTGCCGGCAGAGGCAGGCGCTTGAGGAAGCCCCTTGGGGAAGGGGAAAGCCAGGGATGGCTTCACTGCCAGAATCGGGCATGCAGGTGCCCGATTCACCGTCAGGGGAGGGGGAAACCCCGCTGGCCGGCCTTCGGGTCGGCTTTTTTTCGTGGCAGGAAAGCAACGCCTCATGTAAGCCGTGCTTCTCGGACACCGTCGTGTTGACCCCGACGATGAAGCAGCGCCGCAGGAAGTCTGCGGCGCTGCTTTTGTCGGAACTCCCCTGCCGCTGGCCAGGCTGGTCTTTCGCCGGTGGATTCTCACCACCTGCAGGGTGGCGGGAGTCGAGACCTGACCTCGGCCGTCTTGGTCAGCTCTGGTTGCTGGTGATCTCCCTGGGCGTCGCCTCACCGGATGTCTTGACCGTCGGTGCGACCTTGTCGCTGACCGGCTGACCCGTCGTTATGGCGCTGTTGCCGGTCTTGTCGAGCGTCAGTGTGGTCTCCATGCGTTCGAGCGTGTTGGCACTGATGCCCTTGACCTCAGCCAGCTGATCGATGCTGGTGAAGGGGCCGTTGGCCTTGCGCCAGGCGACGATGGCCTGTGCCTTCTTGTCACCGATGCCCTTGAGCTGAGTCAGTTGCTCAGGGGTGGCGGTGTTGATGTTCATCTCGGCAGCCTGCGTCAGAGGGGTGAAAGCCATCAGGCCTGCGACGACGAGTGATCCCATCAGAGTTTTCATGAGCTTTTCCTTGTTTCATGATGATTGTCGGGGCGTCCGGTCAGGCCGTGATGCCCTGTGCCCAGCACGTGAATCACTGTGGCTGAAGGATGAGTTTTGTAGTCATTAAGAATTAAACGATTCCTCATCCCTGGGGGCGCTTCAGCGCTCAACGCGCGAAAGTGCTAGCGCGAATAGCGAGCTGATTCGATTCGGCTTTCTCTGAGCTTACAGGTGCGTTGGTGGGCGCTATAATGTTGCCCCGAGCCCATGACCCCCTGTCATCGCGCCTAGTCTCATTGCCCGGAGCCCGGATGCCTGCCACGACTTCCCCCCTGATCATCGCCCTCGATTACCCGGATATGGCCGCCGCACTGGCCATGGCGGACCAGCTGGATCCGACGCGCTGCCGCGTCAAGGTGGGCAAGGAGCTGTTCACGCGAGTGGGGCCGGACATCCTCAAGGCGCTGCATCAGCGCGGCTTCGAGGTCTTTCTGGATCTCAAGTTCCACGATATTCCCAATACCACCGCGCAGGCCGTGCTGGCGGCTGCCGAGCACGGTGTCTGGATGACCAACGTGCACGCCGGTGGTGGCGCGCGCATGATGGAAGCCGCCGCCAGTGCACTGGCCACGCGCCAGCTCGAGACGCGCCTGATTGCCGTGACCGTGCTGACCAGCATGGAGCAGAGTGATCTTGCGGGTATCGGTCTGGATGTCACGCCACTGGCCCAGGTCGAGCGTCTGGCGAGCCTTGCCCAGCAAAGCGGCATGCACGGTGTGGTGTGCTCGGCGCGCGAGACACCCAGTCTCAAGGCGCTGTGTGGGCCGGACTTCCTCAAGGTGACGCCCGGTATCCGCCCGAGCTTTGCCCAGGCCGGTGATCAGCGACGCACCATGACGCCGGGCGAGGCAATGGCGGCTGGTAGCACCCACCTGGTGATCGGGCGTCCGGTCACTCAGGCCGAGAATCCCATGGCAGCGCTTGCCGCCATCGAGACGGAGCTTGGTGGCCGGGCGTAAGTCAGCGCCCGAGGGGATGTGAATCGCGGGGCGTCACTCTCGAGATAGGCCGAGCTTCCGTCACGCGTGGACGCCAGCGGCTCTGGACAAGCGGCTGGCGTCTTGAGAGTGGCGTTCGGGGTGTCGACGCTCAGTCGGCTGATGTCAGTCCCCAGCTGACCTGCACATCACTTTCCAGTGACAGCTCGCCGGGACGATACTCGTTGCCACCACTCTTGGCTTCTGCCATGTCGGCGCGCATGGTCATCATCGGCGGGCGAGGGCTCTGGGAAGATTCATTGATCGACTGCACATCACCCAGTGTCGCTCCCAGCGTCTCGGCCATCAGTTCGGCCTTGTGGCGTGCCTTGGTCAGGGCTTGCTGCAGTACCTTGTCCTCGAGTGCTGCACGATCACTGAGCTGATATTGCACGCCCGCCAACTGATTCACCCCCGCTCCCAACAGCAGGTCGATCACCTCCGGCACCTGGTCCAGATCCTTCAGCGAAATGCTGATCGGGCGCTCGAGATGGGTACGCTGCCATTGCTGCGGGTTCTGATCATTGGCCGTGCGCTCGTAATAGCGCTCCGGTCGCAGGGTCAGGCTGCCCGCCTTGATCAGGCGACTCTCGATACCGGCGCTTTCCAGTGCCTGGATCAGCGTGCTCATGCGGCCTTCCAGTGTCTGGCGGGCCTGGCGCGCGGCTTCTCCCTGCTTCTGACTGTCCGGTGCCTTGTCGTCCACCTTGCTGGCCGGTGTCTTCTCCCAGAGACGCGCCTCGATGCTGGCCTTGTCCGGCGCGGCTTCGATGCTGGCACTGGCACTGACATGGACAAGCGCCGGTGCAGGTGTCTGGTCAGCCTGTGCCGTACTCACGGCGCTGACGGCACTCAGTGCCAGCACCAGCCCTAGCCGCAAGAAGGAATGCTGGACGCCTGAACTCGCGTCGGCAGTTACGGATGGCAGGATGCGGGGCATGGAAACTCCTTTTTGGCACATGGCGATATTGTCATATGGTGATATTTTCATATGTCGATATTGACACAGAATGATGGCGTGAACGTCCGACATCGCGTGGATCACGATAGCACTTCGCACGAGACGCGCTGAAGCGATCGTGTGCCTCGATCAGGCATCTCATGGCGTCAGGGACGTCGCGGTCATACAGGAGCGATACCATCAATACCGTCACGCTATCTCAGGGGCGACGCGCGCTCCTCGGGGGACTGTCAGCGTTGCTGCTCACCGCAATGCCGTCGCTCGCCTGGGCGGCGAGTCTTTCCGTCGTGGATGATGGTGGCGAGACGGTGACGCTTTCCCGGCCCGCTCATCGTGTGGTCACCCTGGCGCCCCATGCCGCGGAGCTGGTCGCGGCGGCGGGAGGGCTTGCACATCTGGTCGCCGTCAGCCAGGGCAGTGATTACCCGCCACAGGTCAAGACGCTGCCGCGTGTCGCGAGCTATCAAGGGCCGAATCTGGAGGCGGTGCTGGCGGCCAGACCCGCGCTGATCGTGGCGTGGGGCAGCGGGCTGTCCGCGGAAATGCAGGCGCGCCTGGCGGCGCTGGGGCTGACGACCTTCCTCAGCGAGCCCAGGACATTGGCGCAGGTACTCTCCAATATCGAGCGCCTGGGGGTGTTGATGGGCACCCGGCCCGAGGCAGAGGCCTACGTGGCGCGTATCGAGAAGCGCATCAGTCATCTGGAGGCACGCGATGGCATGGAGGGCGACGCGCCCTTGCCGGTCTTCTTCCAGCTGGGCGAGAGCCCGATGACGACTCTGGCAGGAGGGCATCTGGTCAATGAATTGATTCGCCGCTGCGGGGGAGAGCCGTTGTTGTCTGACGCCCCCACCGTGGTGCCTCAGATACGCCGTGAAGCGCTGTGGCTGGCAGGGCCTCGGCTGATTCTGCATCCGGTGGCCGCAGGCGCCCCCCGTGAGCGTTGGAAGGCAGCCTGGCGAGCCAGGGGTGGCCCGCTGGCCTCGGTGGCGCTTGTCGGACTGGATCCGGACCCGGTCAGCCGTCCGGGGCCGCGCAGCGTCGAGGCGATGGCGCAGATCTGCCATGCCATCTCGGTGCAGCGCGCAGCGCGGTGACGTGGGTCGAGCTGCTCAGAAGTCGATGCCGCGGCGCGCCTTGAGGCCATGATTGAAGCCGTGACGTATCTCGGTCATCTCGGTGACGGTATCGGCACAGGCAACGATCTCGCCGTTGGCATTGCGTCCGGTGATGATGACGGTCTGCTCCTCGGGGCGACCTTCCAGCGCCGTCATCACCTCTTCCAATGGCAGGTAGCCGAACTTGACCATGTAGGTCAGTTCATCAAGCACGACCAGATAGACGCTTTCATCGCGCATCAGGCGCTTCGCTTCCTGCCACACCGCCTGACAGGCCGCGGTATCGGCGTCACGATTCTGGGTGTCCCAGGTGAAGCCGGTGGTCATGGCGTGGACTTCCAGATTGGCATCCTCTGCAAGGCGCTCACGCTCCCCGCACTCCCACAGTCCCTTGATGAACTGGATGACACCGACCTTGTAGCCATAGCCGAGTGCCCGGGTGATGGTGCCCCATGCAGCGGTCGTCTTGCCCTTGCCGTTGCCGGTGAAGACCAGCAGCTGGCCGCGCTCCTCATTGGCCTGTGCCACCTTGTCGTCGACATGTGACTTGAGCTTTTCCATTGCCGTCTTGTGGCGGGTATTGCGGTCCGTCATGCGTGTGCTCCGTCAGTCATTGTCACTGCGCCGCTCTCGGGGCGGCGCAGTGAGGAGTGTGGCCCGTCGTCAGTCATAGGTGCTCAGAAATAGAAGGTCACGCCGCCTTCGACGTAACGCCCCTGGGTGTTGTAGCCGTTGACCAGCTGATAATCACGATCGAAGACGTTCTCCAGCTTGGCGCTCAGCTTGACGTTCTGCATCACCTGCCAGCTGGTGCGCAGGTCGAAGACGCCATAGCCGGCGGTGCGAGTATCCGTGTAGGTATCGGCATCGGTATCGCTGCGGCTGGCACTGCCACGCAGCGTTGCTCCGAAGCTCCAGTCGGCGAGGGCGTAATCGGCATCCAGGCGCGCAAAGCGCTTGGCCCGACGTTTCAGCTGCTCTCCTGTCTCGCGGTCTTCCGGGTCCTGCCAGGTCATGGCGAGATTGACGCTGAGCGCGTCACCTTTCCAGCCACTGCTCAGCTCGATGCCACGGATGCGTGAGCGGTCGATATTGATTGGCGTGAAGTCGGCGCCTTCGTAGCTGATCAGATTGTCGATATCCGTCTGGAAGGCATTGACGCCCACATGCCACCGCTGCTCCTGCAGACGCCAGAAGAGTTCGGCCGTGGTGGAGGTCTCGGCATCCAGATCCGGGTTGCCTGAGCCGTAAGGGCTGTAGAGATCGATCAGGTTGGGGGCCTTGAAGGCGCTCGAGTAGCTGGCGCCGAGCTGCTGTGTCTGAGTCAGGTCATAGGCATAGCTGGAGCCACCGGTCATCTGATGACCATAACGATTGTCATCGTCATACCGCAGGCTGGTGGTGACGTGATGGCGTTGTTGCTGGAGCTGCCAGCTGCCATAGACCCCCGTGGCATAGCGGCTGTCCACTTCATAGCCGTCGGCGGTGAAGTAGGGGCCATCGGCGTCCAGACTTTCCTCGCGGTGATCCACCCCCAGGCTGAGCGTGCCGAGGTCGGTGTAGAAGTCGTGGCGCAGGCCGATCTCGTTGCGGGCACTGGCGACACGCCCGGCATCGCTGCCGGCTTCAGTGTTCTCGTACTCGTCGCGCGTACGCGCCACGCTGACCGTCATGTCCCAGTTCGGGTTCAGGTGGGTCAGCAGGCTGGCATCCAGTACCAGCTGGCTACCTTCTCCGCTGCAGTCTTCAGAGGCACTGAAGCTGCTGTCGTAGCAATCGTCGTAATCGTAGTCGGTGTCGGTCTTGGCGACGCCGAGAGACAGCGTGGCTCGCTGGCCGAAGTCGTGCCCAAGGCGCAGTTCGGCGCCCGTGGCCTCGTAGCCATCATCTTCACTGCCGGTATCGCGGGCGGAGAAACCATCGCTTTCATCATGATGGAGATTGGCGGAGAGACGCGTGTCATCTTCCACCGAGCTGAACTGGGCGTTCTGGCGGAAGGTGCCGTCGCTGCCGGCGCGCAGCGTGACTTCCGCGTGCTGGCCGACTTCGCTGCCGCCACGCGTGATCAGGTTGATCACGCCGCCGATGGCATCGGCGCCGTAGACGCTGGCGCGCGGCCCCCGCACGATCTCGACACGTTCGATGGCAGACAGCGGCAGAAATTCGAAGTGCGCCAGGCCATCGGCGCTGTTGGCGATGCGCTGGCCGTTGACCAGGATCAAGGTGTGGTCGGACTCGGTGCCGCGCATGAACAGGCTGGTCTGGCTCCCCATCGGACCGCTGCGCGCGACTTCGATGCCATTGCGCGACTGCAGAAGGTCCACCAGCGAGCTGGCCTGCAGGCGTTCGATCTCGCCACGCGTGATGACGTCGGTGCTGGCCAGCACATCATTCTGCAGCTGGGGGATGCGATTGGCGGTGACCTGAACGGTCTCCAGGCTATCCGATGAAGGGGCGGTGGTCTTCTGTGCCGCCAGGGCAGGAGGTGTCAGCAGCAGCAGACTGCCCACGAGGGTGTACTTGGCCTGCGCGTGCGCGCGACCACGGGTCTTGTAAGTATTCATGAATGATCCTCAAGCGTCAGACGCAATGAGGAGGACAGGCGTGACAGGGTGCGTGGATGCACATCGTCGCGGCGTGCCCCTTTGAAAAAGGACATCCCGACGAATTTGCCACTGGTGAGGCCCTCCGCATCAACCAGTGTGGAAGCGAGGGCCGGTCTCCGGACTGACGCCTGGCGGACGTCCTGTTGGAACGTCTCACCCCCTCATGCGCCTTCCCACCTCCTTCCCTTGAGGGTCGTCACGAGGACGTCCCGGAGGCAGTGGCTGGTCATCTCGACCGGCATGAGCGTTGCGATCACCGTTGCGGGGGCAGTACGGGGCTTTCACCCGATTCCCGAGCACCCAGGCTTCTACCCGAGCTATTGTCTGGGGAGGGCGACAGGGAGTCAATCGGCAGGCCCCGTCGTCTGCCGGTCTGGCGTTCGCTGGCTCGTGACGCGGGCTGGATACGACAACGCCCGCACTGGGCGGGCGTTGTCGAGAGGTCACCTGACGGCGTGTCTCACTCGCATGCGAGGCTTGCGATGAGCGTCACAGCGACAGGAACAGTCCGGCAAGACTGGCTGACATCAGGTTGGAGAGCGTGCCGGCGAGAATCGCCTTCATGCCCATCTGCGCGATGTCACTGCGGCGGTTCGGTGCCATCAGTCCCAGGCCGCCCATCAGGATGGCCACGGAGGACAGATTGGCGAAGCCACACAGCGCGAAGATGATGATCGCTTCGGAATGCTCGGACAGCTTGATCTGATGGCTGGCGAGGTCGGCGAAGGCGACGAACTCGTTGAGCACCAGCTTCTGACCGATGAAGCTGCCGGCCTGGATGGCTTCATGCCACGGCACGCCGATGACCCAGGCGACCGGCGCGAAGGCGTAGCCCAGCAGCAGCTGCAGCGTGATGTCCTGATAGCCGAACAATCCACTGACCCAGCCGATGATGATGTTGCCCAGCGCGATCAAGGCGATGAAGGCCAGCAGCATGCCGCCGACATTGATGGCCAGCTGCACGCCGGATGCTGCGCCGGACGCGGCAGCATCGATGACGTTGGTCGGGCGATCGATGTCCTTGCCCAGGGCTTCCTCGACACTCTGGGTCTTGGATTCGGTCTCCGGGATCAGCATCTTGGCCATCAGCAGGCCACCCGGGGCTGCCATGAAGGACGCTGCCAGCAGGTACTTGAGGTCAATGCCCAGCGAGGCATAGCCCACCAGCACGGAACCGGCCACGGAGGCCAGGCCACCGGTCATCACCGCGAACAGTTCCGAGCGGGTCATGCCGGCGATGAACGGACGCACGACCAGCGGTGCTTCGGTCTGGCCGACGAAGATGTTGGCCGCGGCGGACAGCGATTCGGGACGACTGGTGCCGAGAATCTTCGACAGGCCGCCACCCAGCACGCTGATCACGACGTTCATCACGCGCAGGTGGTAGAGCACCGCGATCAATGACGAGAAGAACACGATGATCGGCAGTACGCGCAGAGCGAACACGAAACCACCACCACCGAAGACTTCGAACATCTTGTCGCTGACCAGGCCACCGAACAGGAAGTCCATGCCCACGTTGGCGCTGGACATGACGGCCTGAACCCCTTCGCTGAGACCGAGCAGCATGCTCTTGCCGGCGGGAACGTAGAGTACGAATGCCCCCAGCAATGCCTGGATGGCAAAGGCCCCCAGTACGGTGCGCAAGCTGATGGCGCGTCGGTTTTCAGATAATAGGAAGGCGATCCCCAGGAGGGCTAAGACGCCCACCAGGCCCATGACGATCTGCATCAAGCAGCTCCTGAATGCGTAGGTGTTACGTTGAGGACAAGGCAATAGCGCTGGCTGCCGGACAGGGCTGCCAAAACTGGCGCGTACTCTACCAGCATTTTGGGCGGCTGTCGGAGTCTGCCACTAACGTTTTAGGCATTTTTTGTGAATCCCGCTTCGCGGCTGTGCGCCATTCGCCACGAGGCCCGCCGGAAGCGGGCCTCGTGGTCAGGGGGCTGGCATCATCTCCGGGCGCCGTGCTGTCTGCGCGCATGCCGTTTTCGAGATGCATTCAAGCCGTCATCAGGCTCGGCCACCGGGGAGACGGCTGGCGGGTAGGGGGCCGGAGCCCGTGGCGGTGCCGGGATTCGCGGTGGAGCGGGTGGAGGAACTCGCGTCAGAGCCTGCCCCTTCTGCGGCCTGGGATGACTTGCTCGATTCGGCCTTGTCCACCTTCGATTGTGCCGGTCGGGTCAGCTCAGGCGAGTCGGCATAGATCAGGCTGATCAGCGTCTCACCGGCCTTGGGTTCCAGTGCGACGGCGGAATTGGCGATGCGAATCCGGCCCTGGCTGCTGATGCAGAACAGGGTCAGCAGGCGGTCATCATGAATCCGGCGATAGTCCTCGAGACTGAAGTTCTCGCTGATGCGGGCACGCCGGAACTCCGCCCCCTGTGACAGCAGGCTGGCCAGCTTGGCGTAGGTGACCTGGCCATCGAACAACAGCGGCAGGTGGCCGAGCGCCTGGTCCTGCTGGCGCTTGGCATTCTTGCCATTGTCCTCGGCGAGCCGGAAGACCCGGCCGTGGCCGAGGATGTGCTCGAAATGCAGCGCCGCGAGGCTGTTGAGCTCGCGATAGGGCGACAGGGGCATGAGATGGCCGATGCCCGTTAACTCGAGATGCTGTGAGGCATGCTCGGACAGCGGGTTGCCGTAATAGACCGGCAGGCCTGCCATGCGGGCTTCCTGTACCGCGTCCCAGTTGGTATCGGTCAGGCGTACCGAGAAGCCGGCATCCACCAGCTCGCGGGCGACCAGGCGCGACACCGAGTTGGCCCCGAGAATCAGGAAGCCCGAGGGCGGTGGCTCACCGACACCCAGTACCTTGACGATGGGGCGTGACAGCAAGCTCTGGATCACCACCGTGCCGATGATGACCAGGAAGGTCATCGGGACCAGCATCTCGGCGCCTTCGATGCCCTGGGATTCGAGCTTGAGCGCGAACAGCGAGGCCACGGCGGCCGCGACGATACCGCGAGGAGACAGCCAGGCCAGCAGCGCCTTCTCGCGCAGCGTCAATTCGCTGCCCAGGGTGCACAGCCAGACAGTCAGCGGGCGCGCGACCCACATCAACACGGCCAGGAAGACCCACGCCGGCCAGGACAGCAGCGAAAGCTGCTCGACGGTCAGGCGCCCCGCCAGCAGTAGAAACAGCCCGGAGATCAACAGGACGGTGAGCGTCTCCTTGAACTCGATGATCTGCTGGGTAGGCACGCCGCGCATGTTGGCCAGCCATACCCCCATGACGGTCACGGTCAGGAGTCCGGATTCGTGGAACAGGGTATTGGAGATGGCGAAGAGTCCCAGCATCACCATCAGGGTGCCGAAGTTGTGCAGCTTCTGGGGCAGCCAGAAGTGGCGCAGCACCAGCCCCCAGCACCAGCCGCCCAGCGCGCCCATGCCAAGGCCGAGGCCCACCGTCTGGGCGAACAGCACCAGGGTATGTGACACCGCATTGCCGGTCATGCCCAGTGCGACGTACTCATAGACAAGTACCGCCAGCAGCGCGCCCACCGGGTCGATCATGATGCCTTCCCAGCGCAGGATCTGGGTCAGGTTGCCGCGCGCGCGCAGGGTCTGCAGCAATGGCATCACCACGGTCGGGCCTGTCACCACCAGCAGTGCCCCGAGCACGGCGGCCATCTCCCAGCGCATGTCGAGCAGATAATGCGCCGCCACGGTGCCGATCACGCCGGTGATCACCACCCCGGTGGTCACCAGTCGTCTGACGATGTGCCCGTGTCCCCGCAGGTCCTTGAAGTCCAGCGTCAGACTGCCCTCGAACAGGATCACCGCCACTGCCAGCGAGACCAGCGGGAACAGCAGGTCTCCCAGCAGTTCATCCGGCTTGAGCCAGCCCGTGACGGGGCCGGCAAGGATGCCAACGATCAGCAGCGGCAGGATGGCGGGCAGACGCATGCGCCAGGCCAGCCATTGACAGCCGAGAGCCATCAGACCGATCAGGGTCAGGGCCAGTGCGGGTTCCGTCATCGGGAAGCTTCCTTGGAGTCAGCGAAAATGAGCGGTGCCACTGACGCGGTCACCGCTCATCGAATCGTCTTGTCTCGGCCAGATGCCAACATCACGGCTGGCCGGAAGGGCGCAGACTAGCGATTGATTCCGTGGTATGCAACGTCGCGTTGCCTTATCGCGCTCCCCTCATGTCATTCCTCCTGCACGGCCACTGGGCCCCCTGGCTGTCACTGCGCGCGACGCACCAGTGGCAGCAGCGCCTGGAGGGGATGCGGCAGCTGACGTTCGGAGAAGCGTTTGCTCTGGCTGCGACAGGAATAACCACTGGCCACCAGCTTGCCCTGATTGGCCTCGTCCTCGACCACCGCCTTCCACGACAGCTCATAGATGGCACGTGAGGTCTCGAGATTGCGCGCTTCGTGACCATAGGTGCCGGACATGCCGCAGCAGCCGGTGGAGAGTGTCTCGAGGCTGAGACCAAAGGCGGCATATACCTGCTGCCAGGCCTTGGCGGACCCCGGCGCATTGGTGCTCTCGGTACAGTGGCTCAGGAGTGTCAGGCCCGGGTCCATCTTGCCCAGCACCGTCTTGGTGACACCCACCGGCAGCAGCTTGCGCAGGCTGATCAGCCACTCCTGAAGCAGCAGGACATCCGGCACGGCGTCCGGGCCGAGGGTCTTCACATACTCCTGACGATAGGTCAGGGTCATCGCCGGGTCGATGCCGACCAGCGGCACGCCGAAATCGGCGATCGCCTTGAGACGCTTGGCCTGGGCGCGCGCGGTGCGCTGGAAGGCGCCGGTGAAGCCCTGTACCTGCAGCGGCTTGCCATTGGGGGCGAAGGGCGCGACGAACACCCGAATGTCGAGTCGTGACAGCAGCTCGATGATGTCCATCACCAGCTGGGCCTCGAAGTGGCTGGTGAAGGCGTCCTGCACCAGGATCACGCTTCTGGCCTTCTGGGACTCGGTCAGGCGGCCGAGCTGGGTCGGGGTCGCCTCCGAGACGCCCCAGCTCTTGAGCTGTCTGCGCAGACTGGCGCGCGACAGGCGTGGGGCATCGACCATGCCGATCGGGCCTTCCAGCAGACGACTGACCAGCCGATTGGACAGCAGGCCGTTGTAGAGCGGCGTGACGCGCTCGGCCCACGGCAGCACGAACTCGAGGCTGCCGATCAGGTAATCGCGCAGCGGACGCTGATAGCGATGGTGATAGACCTCGAGGAAGCGGCTGCGGAAATCCGGCACGTTGACCTTGATCGGACACTGGCCCGCGCAGGACTTGCACGCCAGACAGCCGGCCATCGCCTGATAGACCTGCTGATCGAAGCCGGCCTCCTGAGCGCCAGTCTGCGTCTGTCCACCACGACGTGCCTTCAGCGAAGCGCCGATACGCGCCGGCAGACGCGCCAGCCACAGGCCGGCCCCCTTGAGGCCCGGCGTCCGGGCGGCCTGCGCCTCGGCGATCACGTCCCGTCCGGCATTGCCTTCCAGGCGCAGCCATTCACGCATCAGGCTGGCGCGTCCCTTGGGCGAATGGATGCGCTGACGCGTCGCCTTCCAGGACGGGCACATGGCGTCGTTGGGGTCGTAGTTGTAGCAGGCACCGTTGCCGTTGCAGTAGACGGCGCTGGCGTATTCCTGCCACACGCGCTCATCGATCTGACGATCGAGATCGCCGCGCATGGTCACGTCATCGATGCGCATCAAGCGGGGGTCGAAGGCCTCGACGGCGCTGTCAGCGTGATCACGCTTGTCGCTCTCACCTTCGCTGGCGCCAGCGTCGTCGACCAGCGTCACTGACAGGCGGGGCGAGGTGATCTTGCCCGGGTTGAGCTGATTGCGTGGATCGAAGGCCGCCTTCACGTCCTGCAGCGCCCCATAGAGGCTGCCGAAGAAGCGGGGGGCATATTCCGAGCGCACGCCCTTGCCGTGTTCGCCCCACAGCAGGCCACCGTACTTGTGGGTGAGGGCGGCGACCTCGTCGGAGATCTCGCGAATCATCGCCTGCTGGGCGGGGTCCTTCATGTCGAGTGCCGGGCGTACGTGCAGCACGCCGGCATCGACATGCCCGAACATGCCATAACGCAGGCCGCGGGCATCGAGAGCGGCGCGGAATTCGGCGATGTAGTCCGCCAGATGCTCCGGCGGAACGGCCGTGTCCTCGACGAAGGGCAGCGGACGGGCTTCCCCCTCGACATTGCCCAGCAAGCCCACCGAGCGCTTGCGCATGCCATAGACGCGACTGATCTGCGCACGCCCACGCGCCTCGGTGAAGCCGAGGCGCTCGACGCTGGTGTCACTGGCCAGATGCTCGCTGAAGGCGGCCACCTTGGCGTCCAGTGCCGCTTCGCTGTCGGCATTGAATTCAATCAGGTTGATGCCGCCGATGGCCGGGGTGCCTTCGGCACTGGCCGGGAAGAATTCCTCGACGCTGTCCCACACGAAATCCTGCATGGCCAGGTTGAGCACGGTGTCATCCACCGTCTCGATGGAAGTCGGACGGTTGCCCTCGACCGCCATCAGCGTCTTGGCGTCGCGCAGCGCGTCCATGAAGCTCGCGTAGCGCAGGTTGATCAGCGTCGAGCAGGGCGCGATGGGCAGGGCATTCAACTCGGCCTCGACCACGAAGCCCAGCGTGCCCTCGGCGCCGCATAGCAGACTGTTGAGGTTGAAGCGCCCATCGGCCTCGCGCAGGTGGGCGAGGTCGTAGCCGGTCAGGCAGCGATTGAGCGGCGGGAAGATGTCGGCGATTTCCTCGGCACGCTCATCGGCGATGGCGCGCGCGGTGCGGTAGATCTCACCGACGCGATCCTCACGCGCACACAGTGCCTCGAGCTCGGCATCGTCGATGGCATGGCTCGCCAGTCGCGTGCCATCCAGCAGCACGCTGTCGAGCTTGATCACGTGGTCACGAGTCTTGCCGTATTCACAGCTCCCCTGGCCGGACGCATCGGTATTGATCATGCCGCCGATGGTGGCACGATTGGAGGTCGAGAGTTCCGGGGCGAAGAACAGACCATGCGGCTTGAGCGCGGCATTGAGCTGATCCTTCACCACCCCGGCCTCGACCCGTACGCGACGCTTCTCGACATCGATCTCGAGAATGCGGTTCATGTGGCGCGACACATCCACCAGCACACCATCATTGAGTGACTGGCCATTGGTGCCGGTACCGCCGCCACGTGGTGCCAGGGTGACCGCCGCGAAGCGGGGGTCGTTGGACAGCCGCGCGATGCACTGGATGTCCTCGGCATGACGTGGATAGACCACGGCCTGAGGCAGTACCTGATACAGTGAGTTGTCAGTCGACAACACGGTACGGTTGGCGTAGTCCGGACTGATGTCACCGGCAAAGCCTGCATCGCGCAGGGCGGCCAGGAAGTCCAGGTAGAGGGCATCGACGGGGGCAGGCGTATCCAGCAGGCGTTCGGTCATGATCTCGCTCGGGCAGTGAGTCGCGTCAGGCAGGCCACGTGGGCCGATGTGCCTAAGCTTACCTGAGCTGAAGGCGTGGCCCCAGCCTCAAGGGGCATCCTGCGCTGTTCCGTCAGGATAATCCGGTCATCCGAGTCAGGACTGACTACGCTAGAAAGGGGCTAGATCGCCGGGAAGTTCCCGCCACGTCTCGTTGTGGCACGCCCCTTCATGCGGGAGCTTCTCGAGGCAATCCCCCTTGCCGCATCCTCTGCCGTGAAGGAGCTACCGATGCAGGATATCGGCAGAGGCACCATCGACCGACACCCTTGTGGTTTGCTCGTTTCCTTTCTCTCAGCAGGAGCCGTTCCATGGCATCGTCATCCTATCCCTCGACCTCCACCTGCCATCGCGAATCCCGTCAGCCTCCTACGCGATTGGGGGTGCTGGGCGTGGGAGAACTGGCGGAGTCTCTTCTGGTCGCGCTGGCGCGAGGCTGCCTGCGCGATGGGCGCTCGCGGCATGATCTGGAGTTCCACCTCTCGCCGCGCAATGATGTTCGCAGCCACCGCCTGGGCTGGCGTTTCGGTGCCGTCCGCCACGCCAGCAACGTCGCGGTGTGCGAAGCCAGCCTCTGCGTGCTGGTCGGGGTCCGACCGCAGCAGCTGGAAGCGCTGGCCATGGAACTGCGTGAAAGCCGCGCTCTGAGCAAGGACCATCATCTGATGGTGATGGCGGCCGGTGTCTCACTCGCCAACCTGCAGCGCTGGTTCGCGCCGGCCAGGGTGGTGCGCGTGATGACGGGGCTGGCGGTGTCCGAGGGGCAGAGCGCGCTCACGCTCTATCCGGAAGACCCCCTCACGCGGGACCTGCTCAGTCCGGCAGTCCGGCAGGTGATTGCCTTCGAGGAAGAGGCCGCCTTCGAGGCCAGCATGCTGGCAGTCTGCGTGAATGCCTGGCAGCTGGCCCAGCAGCAGGCGCTGCTTGACTGGTTCCAGACTGTCCCCGGCATCACCGGGCCGCAGGCCCGCCAGTTGTTGATGACCCAGATGCGTGATGCCCTTGCCCTGATGGAAGCCCACCCCGATACCCCGCCGGGCGAGCTTGCCTCGCGCATCGGCACGCCCGGCACCTGGACGGCACGCGGGCTTGAGCAACTGGGCGGCAAGGACGGTGCCCACCATCGGTGGCAGCAAGTGCTGGATGGGCTGAGAAGCGAGCTGAACTGATTCCATGTCCGTCGGTCATCACGGGCGGCGAGTCATGCTTTGCTGAACCCGTCTTTCCCGTGACCCGAGTTCCCCGCGTTCCGCGATTTTCTTACACTGGCAGTCAATGACATGCCTCAGGTGCGGCTGCGTACCTGAGGCATGGTTTTGTATTTCGACAGCTGGACGAGCCGTTGGCGGCTCATGACATGAGGCAGATGCGAGACATGGGAACCTGGTTGGCAGTAGCAGCGGGCGGCGCCATCGGCGCTCTTGGACGTTATCTGGTCAGTGGCTGGATCACGGGAACGGCGGGTCGAGGGTTCCCCTGGGGGACGCTCGGGGTCAATCTCCTCGGCAGCTGCCTGATGGGCTTCCTGTTCATCTGGGTGACCCAGGAGCTCAAGCTTGCGCCTGTCTGGCAGGCGATCATGGTGGCCGGCTTCACCGGCGCCTTCACCACCTTTTCCACCTTCGCCCTCGAAGCGCTCAATCTGATGATCAGCGGCCGCATGCTGGCAGGGCTGATCTACGTCGCGGTGAGCGTGGTGGCCTGTCTGGGCATGGTGGCGCTCGGCATGAAGCTCGCCCGCGCCCTGCTGTGAGCGACGGCCTGCCCCCGGGTGGCTGCCTCGGCATTGCGGCGGCTGCGAAGCGGGGCGTGGCTGAGGTAGACTAGTGCGCATGACCTTACCGTGCCGCGATGCGGCCTGAGTGAACTGACGAGAGAGCCTTCCCACATGCTGGACCCGAAACTTCTGCGCGCCGATCTTGACGCGACCGCCGAGCGCCTCGCACGTCGTGGCTATCAGCTGGATACCGAGGCCTTCGCCGCCCTGGAAGCGCGTCGCCGTGATCTGCAGATCGAGACCGAATCGCTGCAGAACGAGCGCAACACTCGCTCCAAGTCCATCGGCAATGCCAAGGCTCGCGGTGAAGATATCGCACCGCTGCTGGCGGAAGTCAGTGATCTGGGCGAGCGCCTCGACGCCGCCAAGAAAGAGCTCTCCGAGCTGCAGAGCAAGGCGGAGGCCATGGCCGCCAGCATCCCGAACCTGCCCAACGCGGACGTGCCGGAAGGCGCCGACGAGAATGACAATGTCGAGCTGCATCGCTGGGGCACCCCGCGTGAGTTCGATTTCGAGGTGCGTGATCACGTTGACCTCGGGGAACTCAAGGGGCAGCTCAACTTCGAGCTCGCCGCCAAGATCACCGGTTCACGCTTTGCCATCATGCACGGCTCCATCGCACGCCTGCATCGTGCGCTGGTGCAGTTCATGCTCGACAAGCAGACCCTCGAGCACGGTTACGAAGAGTTCTACGTGCCCTACATCGTCAACCGTGATTCCTTGATGGGCACCAGCCAGCTGCCCAAGTTCGAGGAAGACCTGTTCAAGCTCAATGACGATCGCGAATTCTTCCTGATCCCGACCGCCGAAGTGCCGCTGACCAACATGGTGCGCGACGAGATTCTCGACGCCAGCGATCTGCCGCTCAAGTTCACCGCGCATACGCCGTGCTTCCGCAGCGAGGCGGGTGCCTATGGTCGCGATACCCGCGGCATGATTCGCCAGCACCAGTTCGACAAGGTCGAGATGGTGCAGGTGGTCGAGGCGGACAAGAGCTATGACGCGCTGGAAGAGATGCGCGGCCATGCCGAGGCCATCCTGCAGGCGCTGGAGCTGCCGTACCGTGCCGTGACGCTGTGCACCGGCGACATGGGCTTCGCGGCGGCCAAGACCTATGACCTGGAAGTCTGGCTGCCGAGCCAGAATACCTATCGCGAGATTTCCTCCATCTCCAACTGCGAAGACTTCCAGGCACGTCGCATGCAGGCACGCGCCCGTGTCGAAGGACAGAAGAAGCCGCAGCTGGTACACACACTGAA
This sequence comes from Cobetia sp. PS-4MA, assembly GCF_057670765.1. Lineage (NCBI taxonomy): Bacteria > Pseudomonadati > Pseudomonadota > Gammaproteobacteria > Oceanospirillales > Halomonadaceae > Cobetia > Cobetia sp. PS-4MA. Next base: position 916,333 of record NZ_CM173107.1, read on the forward strand.
TGGCTCCGGCCTGGCGGTGGGACGTTGTCTGGTCGCGGTGCTCGAGAACCATCAGAATGCGGATGGTTCCATCAGCGTGCCGCAGGCGCTGCGCAGCTACATGGGCGGTGTGGACACCCTCAACGTCTGAGGCCCGCCGCGCAGCTCCGCTCGCGCCCCGAACCCCCGCTTCCTGCCGGAAGCGGGGGTTTTTCGTCTGCGGCTCTGCTACAACGTGCCTTCGGGGTCGTTATGCTTATTGGTTATTTTAGAGAGTGTTTCTTATGCTCTAAAATGCCGTTCATCGAAGGCTGCTACCCAGCCTCGCCCCGTTTGTGGATATGCCCATGGAATTTCTCAATCTCTCTTGTGATCCTTCACGACTCCAGCTGTGCCTGATCGGCGGTGGCCAGGAGGCGCTGGCGCTGGCCGAGCGCTTTGCCGGCCTGGGGGCGGATCTGTGTGTCTACGGCGATGCCCGAATGCCGGCGCTGGAGAGACTGTGCGGTCAAGAGGGTTGGGAAGTGGCCGATACGCTGTTGCCGGTGCCTGCACCCGGCCAGCTGTGGCTGGTCGTCACGGGCAGCGAGGGCCGGGACCGCGGTATCCTGCGCCACGCGCGTGAGCAGCATGTCATGGTGTTTGCGCCGCGTCATCCGGCGGACTCCAGCGTGCGTCTTCCGCCCCGGCTGGTCGCGGGCGAGGCGGTGTTGCCGGTGAAGGAGGAGGATCGCTTCACCGGCACGCATGGTCAGGTGGCGCTGGTCAGCGCCGGCCCCGGCGACCCGGAGCTTCTGACCCTCAAGGCATTGCGTCATCTGCAGCAGGCCGACGTGATCATCCATGACCGGCTGGTGAGTCACGAGATTCTGGCACTGGCCAGGCCTGAAGCCCGCCGGCTGTATGTCGGCAAGGCGCGCAGTGACCACAGCGTGCCCCAGGAAGGCATCAATCAGGCACTGGTGGACTATGCGCGCGCTGGCCATCGCGTCGTGCGCCTCAAGGGAGGCGATGCCTTCATCTTCGGGCGTGGTGGTGAGGAACTCGAGACGCTGGCGGATGCCGCGATCAGTTTCGAGGTGGTGCCAGGTATCACCGCGGCCTCCGGTTGCGCCGCCTACGCCGGGATTCCGCTGACCCACCGCGATCATGCCCAGTCGGTGCGTTTCGTCACCGGGCACCTCAAGGATGGCAGCTGTGACCTGGACTGGGAGGCGCTGGCACGCCCCGCCCAGACCCTGGTGTTCTACATGGGGCTGGGCAGTCTGGCGCTGATCTGCGAGCAGCTGATCCACCATGGTCTGGCGGCCAGCACGCCGATCGCTCTGGTGGAGCAGGGCACTACCGCGCGTCAGCGCGTGCATGTGGCGACTCTGGCGGAGATGCCGGCACAGGTGGCGGGGCAGGGGCTCAAGCCGCCGACGTTGATCATCGTCGGGGATGTCGTCAGCCTGCATGATTCCCTCAAGTGGTTCTCGCCGACGGCCGACAGCAGCCTTGGCTGGGAAGATGGCAAGCACCCGACGCCGCTGGCCCAGGTGAACACTGCCTGAGAGAGGTGAGGCTTCGAGCATTCAAGTAATCAAGTACTCAAGACGCCGCCCCGGTTCCTGCCGGGGCGGCGTCTTGCGTCATGAGGTCTCGTGGCTCGCAGCGAGCGTCGCGCGGTACGCCTTGGGCCAAGGTCGAGATGACGCAGACAGCGATTGCGCCTATTGTTTCAAGCAATCGTTTGAATCGCGGGTCGGACCCTGTCAGCGCTCCAGCGGCGCAGTGTCACGACGGAAGGCTCGCGGCCGACAGCACGCCATCACGAACCACGCCGTTGCAAGACGTCGTCGGAAGAGACCTGCAAGGAGAGTCACATGGCCAAGTATCAGGCACCGCTCAAGGATGCACGTTTCGTGCTCAACGAGGTATTCGCGGCCGAGCAGGAATGGGCGACCATGGAGGCCACTTCCGAGGTGAATGCGGAACTGGCCGAGGCGATACTCGAGGAAGGCGCGCGCGTGACCCAGGCAGAGCTGCTGCCGCTGAACCTGAGTGGTGATGCCGAGGGCGCGCGCTTCGAAGAGGGGCGTGTCACCACGCCCAAGGGCTTCAAGGAAGCCTATCGGGTGCTCGCCGAGGGTGGCTGGATGGGGTTGGGTGGCAACCCTGAATACGGCGGTCAGGGAATGCCAAAGATGCTCACCGTGGCCTTCGAGGAAATGCTCTACGCCACCAATACCAGCTTCGCGCTCTACCCGGCACTGAATGCCGGGGCCTGTCTGGCGATGGACAGTCATGCCCCTGAATCCGTCAAGCGGGTCTTTCTGCCGCGCATGTATGCCGGCGACTGGCTGGGCACCATGTGTCTGACCGAGCCTCACTGCGGGACGGACCTGGGCATGATCCGCACTCGTGCCGAGCCCCTCGAGGGTGATGACCCACTGCTGGGGCTGCCACGTTATCGCATTACCGGCACCAAGATCTGGATCACCGGTGGCGAGCACGACATGGTCGACAACATCGTGCATCTGGTGCTGGCCAAGCTGCCGGATGCGCCTTCCGGCACCCGCGGCATCTCGCTGTTTCTGGTCTCCAGGCAACTGCTCGATGCCGAGGGACAGCCCGCGGCATCGAATGCGGTCAGCTGTGGGTCCATCGAGCACAAGATGGGCATCAAGGGCAGCGCGACCTGCGTGATGAACTTCGATGGTGCCGAAGGGGTGTTGATCGGCGAGCCGCACCAGGGGCTGGCGGCGATGTTCACCATGATGAACTACGAGCGCCTCTCCATCGGCCTGCAAGGGCTGGGACTGGGGGAAGTGGCCTATCAGAGTGCGATGGATTTCGCTGCTGAACGTCTGCAGAGCCGCGCACCGACGGGCGCACAGGCACCAGACAAGCCGGCTGATCCGATTCTGGTTCACCCTGATGTTCGCCGCATGGCGCTGGAAACCCGTGTCTGGAATGAGTCCGGGCGGGCCTTTGCCGTCTTCGTCGGTCAGCAGCTGGATCGCGTCAAGTATCACGCCGATGAAGCGGTGAAGGCTGATGCGGATGCACTGGTGCAATTCCTGACGCCGATCGCCAAGGCGCTGCTGACGGATCGTGGCTTCGATGCCACCGTCATGGCGCAACAGCTCTATGGCGGCAATGGTTATTGTGTGGAGTGGGGTGCCGAGCAGTACGTGCGCGATGCCCGCATCGCGATGATCTACGAAGGCACCAATGGGATCCAGGCGATGGATCTGGTCGGACGCAAGCTCTACCGCAATCGCGGGGCGTACGTGGCACGCTTTGCCGAGCAGGTCAGGGCCGAGCTTGAGGGACAGGATGACGACGAGCGGACCCGGCCGTTCGCCAAGGCCTGCCAGCAGGAACTGGCGCGTCTGGAGCGTGTCGCCGAGCAGTTGCTGGCCCGCGCGGATGACAATCCCGAGGAGTTGGGGGCGGCGGCCTGCGATTTCCTCGACCTGGCCGGGCTGTGTGTCTACAGCTATCTGTGGTTGCGCATGGCGCGTGCCGCGGTACAGGGATTGGCGACATCGGGTGCCAGCGGGGAGGATTTCTACCGTCGCAAGCTGGCCATGGGCAACTACTTCGTCCAGCGGGTCTTGCCGCGCGCCGTCGCGCTGGAAGCCCAGATCGCGGCAGGTGCTGCACCGCTGATGGCCTTCCGTCTCGAGGATTTCGATCCGGCGCAGTGAGCCGTGCCGGTACGGCGGGCCATGCGATGATTCGGACTACGGCTCATTCGTGACACTCTGAAACGCAAACGCCCAGCGATCCTTCCGGATCGCTGGGCGTTGCTTTCAGGCGTTTGCGTTTCAGGCCTTTGCATTGCAGACCTTTGCATGGCAGAGGGCGGACTCAGGCGTCGTCAGAGGAGGATTTGGATGCGAGAAGCCAGTCACGCAGGTCGGGAAACAGTTCGACAAGTACGAACAGCGGGCCTATGAGAAGCTGGCGCAGGTCATCGAGAAATGCGGGTTTTCGCCCCTCGAGACGGTGGCCGATGATCTGACCGACCCAGGCAAGCAGGAAGATTGCCACCATCAACGGGACCACTGGCCAGCGTAGGCCAAGCATCGCGAACATCGCGGCAAGACTGATCAGGCTCCAGACCAGCATCACCAGCGATGCGCGCCACGAGAGTCGGGCATAGAACCCGAGCGCAGCGAGGGTCAGCAGGCCGCCGGGCAGCATCCACAGTCCCGCGCCGGGTTCGCTGGACATCCCCTGGCCCCCCAGCAGCCGCCAGACAAGGATCAGCGTCGCGGTGAAGATGAGCGGTACACAGATGAGATGCAGACGAATATTGTCGGGGTGCCGATGGCTGGCCGAGTAGTGGGCCAGCGATTCCTTGAGGCGCGCCTGAGCGCCAAGACCCATGTGCGAGTGCGATGAGATGCCCATGTGAAGATCTCCTGACAGACATGATGAGTGCCCGGCTGGCGCGTGCGCAGCGGGATAGGTGGCGTGGGGAGGTCAGAGAGCATTGGCGTGATGCAGCAAGGTCCGGCAACCCTGCTGACTTTCATCATAGCGTATCGTGTCGGCCGGCAGGGCACAGGGCGGCTGTCAGCCTGGCCGGTCTGGGGTCTGCCGCGCCAGCGCGGGCGAGAAGGCGACAGCGCTGGCGGCGAATTCAGAGGTGGAACTGACCACAGGCCTCTGGCTGATGCAGGATGGCATCGACACGGATGATGTCGCTCAGGCCATCCTCGCAGGGCAGGGTGATCTGCTCGCCGACAGCCAGTCCCAGCAGGGCGATCCCCAGGGGGGACATGATGCATAGCGGGGCTATGGCCGGCTGAAGGGAAGGCGCGGTGGAGCCGAAGGCGAACGGAATGCACTCCTCGCTTGCGGGGTCTGGATAACGCAGCATCAGTTCATGATGGCCAGAGCGAGAGCCGGTGAGGCGCAGATGACTGCGCATGCTGACGTGATTGTTCGGGAAGTCATCCGGTGGCACGATCTCCGCCTGAATCAGGCGGCTTTCCAGGCGGGTTGCCAGCTCGTCATCATGCTGCTGGCTATCGATCAGGCGCTGAATGCGATCCGCATCCAGACGGTTGATGATCAGACGTGGCCGAGTCATCTGCAGGTTCCTTGTCATCACGTCGCGTCGCGCTATGCTGCGCCGCAAGACGTCGCCAATCCTGGCATTGTTTTCGTGGGAAGCGGTTGGCGTCCGGGTGGCCCCGAGGTTCCTGTCAGCCGCAGGTCAATCCTATTCGCTTTTTCTCGTACAGGGGAGTCGTCTGATCACGACAGGTGATGAGGCGCTGTCATCTTTCCCTGCAAGGATATCGTCATGGCAATCGTATGGATCTATCCCTTGGCGGCACTGGCGGAAATTGCCGGCTGTTTCGCCTTCTGGGCGTGGTGGAAACTGGATCGCAGCCCTTTGTGGCTGATCCCGGGCATGATGAGCCTCGGTGCGTTTGCCTGGCTGCTGTCGCTGGTGGATGTCGATCAGGCGGGGCGAGCCTTTGCCATCTATGGTGGGGTATATATCGTCACCTCGCTGCTCTGGCTCTGGCTGGTGGAGCAACAGGTGCCGGGTCGCTGGGATCTGCTCGGCTCGCTGGTCTGCCTGCTGGGCAGTGCGCTGATTCTGTGGGGAGGGCGGGCGCAGTGAGTCGCGGGCAGGCTCGCTGAGCCGGTCCCTGAACGCCTGGCGCTGATGGCGTGATCGTCCGCTGCAGCAGGCCGATCTTGTAGGACGAAGGTCCCATGACGGATGTCGGGAATGGAGGATTCCGTCAAGGCGCTACACTCCGTGCGCACTAGCGCGTTAGTATCAGAAGGACTCATGCTTTATTACCAGGATGCTGGATCACTGATGGATGCACCGAGACACCAACATGACAAGTGAACTGCTGTGGGGCCTTGGTGGGATAGTGCTTGGCGGCCTCGTCGGATTCTTGCTTGCACGCCATCTACCGCGTCGTCACGAGTGGAATGCTGCCGTGAGGCCACTGCTTGCGACACTTCGCGAGGCTGAGCCCGAGGTCATCGCCGGCAGACCGCTTGAGGTGCCCGGAGATCAGCTCGAGGCATTCCGTGCCGTGGCCTCGCACAAGGCGTTCTATCGCTTCACCAGCGGTGTCGAGTATCTGAATCTGCAACTGGCAGCGGCCGGTGAGGCGCATCATGATCGTCATGAGCAACAGGCACTTCTGGACGATGCGCGCCTGACGCTGGCGACGCTGCAGGACAGGCTGAGGCCTCGTTGAGCCAGACAAGAACAGAGAGGATGTCGTTTCCTCGATGCAAGCGGTTGGACGCTGAAAGGGGGCGCTGAAAGGGGGCGCTGAATCCGACAGGGAAACGACTGGAGTGTGACGACAGAGGGAGAAGCCAGGGGGAAACGGCTAGCGAGAACGGCAAGGGGAAATGACGGAGTACACAAGCCCGACGCCATGGGAATGCAGCGTGCGGCAAGCCACTACGAGAGATCGCGATACGCGTGAGAAGCACATGGAAAGTCGTATCCCATGAAAGGTCGCATCACACAGCAAGTCGCATCACACAGCAAGTCGCATCATGTGGACAGCGGACTGATGGAGCAGGGGATAGATCAGTAAAGACAGAGAGGATGCTTCGAGAGGGCATCAGCAGGATGTGCTGATGGTGCGGAAGGGGGGACTCGAACCCCCACACCTTGCGGCACCAGAACCTAAATCTGGCGTGTCTACCAATTCCACCACTTCCGCGAGAAGCTGGCGTGCATTTTACCTGCGATGCCTTTCAAGTCAATCGCTTGTGGCCAATTATCCCTTGAGGGAGGCCACAGCGACGGCTTGTCAGTCATGGTGGCCATGTTGGCTGCGTGACTCGAGTCCGCAGGGCAATTGCAGATAGCTCGCGGCGCGTTCTGCCGCATGGCGGCTGTCAGTGAGGTCATCATCACGCACCCAAGGCACCACGCCGAGACAGGGCGCTTTCAGCGTGCGCGACAACGTCGCCATGTTGTCTTCACTGACTTCCATGTCGGCTTCCAGATGGTTGATGACATAGCCTGCCACCTCAAGCCCATCGCGCTCGATGGCTTCCAGGGTCAAACGTGCATGATTGATGCACCCGAGTCTCAGGCCTACCACCAGGATCACCGGTAGCCCCAAGGCGATGGCCAGATCCGAGAAATCTTCCTCGTCATTGAGCGGAACGCGCCAGCCGCCTGCTCCCTCGATCAAGGTCAGGTCACGCGGGGCCGTCTCGCGCTGGTGACGAATGTGTCGAGAGATCCTGGCCACTTCGAGACTCACACCTGCCTGGCGTGCAGCGATATGCGGCGCGATGGCCGGAGCGAATCGCCAGGGATTGATGCTCTCGTAATCCGCGGGCGGCTCGCACTGTGCCTGCAGCGACAGGGCATCGGCATTGACCAGCCCGTCGTGACTCTCGAAACAATCTGACGCCACGGGCTTGAGCCCGAGAGTGCTCAGGCCCCGCATGCGGGCACGAGCCAGCAAGGCGCTTGCGATGAAGGTCTTGCCGATTTCCGTGTCGGTGCCGGTCACGAAGGCCGCGATGCCGTGGGGGATGGCATGGCAGGCGGAAGGCTGGCTGTTATTGCTCAAGTGCGCTGATGGCATTTCGTTATCTTTCTGCAAAGTGTTCGCGTTGATGTCTATCAGTCTGTGACTGATTTTTCCATGACAAGTTCAATGACTTGATAGCTTACAGGCAATCCTTGCGATGTGCGAAGCGCCTCGTGTCGGGCGGTCGCCTGGGCCAGATCCGCACGTGTCAGGCGATACCCGCTCGCTGTCTGGGCGCCTATTCCCTTGATGGAGCGCATGACGGCCGAGACGTCAGGATAATGGAAGACATGACGATGTGTCTGGCAATGCACCTTGAGGCCAGTGCGCCGTGCCCAGTCGATCAGCTGCTCTCGGGAGGGAAAGTGTCGGACCGAGTCATCCTGTCGCTGCCAGGCATGGCGGATCTCTGCCAATGTGCCTGGTCCGAGCGTATTGATGTGCGCCCTGCCACCCGGCTTCAGTGCACGCGCAAGCTCCCCCAGCCAGTGGCGGGGGGTGGGGCACCATTGCACTGCCAGGCTCGAGAACACCAGGTCCAGACTGTTGTCGGCCACTGGCAGGCGCTCGGCATCGCCGCGCAACCAGTGGATAGGAGGTTGCGCGTTGCCTGGTGTCATGTGCCGAGGCGGCGTGTCGGGGGATCTCGAGGCCTCTCTGAGCATGGCCATCGACAGATCCAGCCCCAGGCAACGTGCGGTGGGGTAATGGCACGCCAGCTCGCGTGTCCACTGGCCGGGGCCGCACCCCAGATCCAGCACCACCGCAGCATCCGGAAGCGTAGTCGGCAAGGTCTCGAACAATCGGCTGGCCATGACATGCTGGGCGCGTGCCAGGGTGAGGTATTCGCTCGCGCCGCGATCGAAGGCCTGAGCGATACGCTGGCGCGACGTCGCGTGGGGCAGGGTCACCATCTGCATCTCAGCCTTCTTCCCTTGCAACGACGACATGGCCCATGCGAGTCAGCAGGGCATCGGCCAGGTCATCATGGCGACTCAGTGGCAGACAATGTCCGCCGCAATATTCCACCACCTGATGGCCGTGATCACGCAGTGCCTCGGCAAGTCCCGGTGCCAGCAATGGATCATCCCGGCCCAGCCAGAATTCGAGATTCTGACCTGCTCGTGTCAGTGACATTCGCCGCGTGGCCAGCTCCTCGAGCCCTGCCGAGAGTGCATCGACAGAGCTTTCAGGGCGAGTGCCGATCAATTCACGCAACTGCCGCAGGCAGTCGCGCGGGTCAGGCTCGCCACTGGCCTGCCAGCGCAGGAAATGCTGCCAGCTGGCGAGCGGAGAGCGGGCAAAGGCTGTCTGGAAGGTGGTGAGCGTGATGCTGGGCAGTGCCGGAAGGGGCGCCGGGGGCCTGCGATGAGCAAGAGTCGTCTCGGGAGTCGCGTGATCCGGCGTGATGAACGCCGGCCCCATGGCCAACGCGATGAGTGCCGCGGGCCGTTGGTCCATCGGCAGCGCAGTCGCGAGTGCCTCGGCGCGTAGCGCACCCAATGACCAGCCCAGCCACAGCGTGTCCGCTCCGCCGAGGTGCGAAGGAGCTGCTTCGGGATCGTCAGGCGCCGCAAGGGGCCAGTCTGCCGTCACGATCTCGATCGGGCGTGTCGCGGGTCCGACAGTCCGCTCTCGTTCGGCAGCTTGCTGTCGCTCGGCCAGTCGCGTCTTCAAGGGTTGCCAGATGCGGGCATCGATACCCCAGCCGTTGAACAGCACCAGACGTGTCAGTCGCGTCATGTCTCGGCCCCCGTGGTGGGTCTGGTAGTGCTCGATTCCAGCACCTCCTTGAGAGCGGCCAGCAGAGTCTCGACATCGTTCTCGCTGTGCGCGGCACTGAAGGTGAAGCGCAGGCGTGAACTGCCGGCAGGGACCGTCGGGGGCCGAATGGCAGATACCAGAATGCCGCGCTCGCGCAGTGCTGCGCTCCAGGCAAGGGCACGAGTTTCGCTACCGAGTATCAGTGGCTGGATCGGTGTCATCGGGTCAGTGAGGGGTGAGGGGGTGCCTGCCGTCACCGGGGGCAGGCCGAGCGCCAGACCACTGCCTGCCAGCAGAGCTGCACACCCCTCGCGAAACTGTCGTACGCGCGCCGCCAGGTGCTCGCGTCGCTGTGGTTCCTGCTCGACGATATCCAGCGCTGCCAGGGTGGCGGCAGCGACGTGCGGGGGTTGCGCCGTGGTGTAGATATACGGGCGGGCCAGCTGGATCAGGCTTTCGATCAATGCCTCGCTGCCGGCGACGAAGGCGCCAGCGCTGCCCAGGGCCTTGCCCAGCGTGCCCACCAATACCGGCACTTCGGCCAGCGGAGTGTCCCGTCCGACCAGTCCTTCGCCGTGCTCGCCCAGCACGCCCACCCCATGCGCATCGTCGATCATCAGCCAGGCGCCATGGCGAGCACATGCCCGAGCGAGGCCCGTGATATCGGCACAGTCGCCATCCATGCTGAACACGCCATCGCTGATCACCAGCCTGTCGTCGGCCTGTGAGCGTGCCAGCTGGCGCTCGAGATCCTCGAGGTCGCGATGATGGAAGCGGCGCGAGCGCACGGTTGAGTTGCCGGAGGATGCCAGCCGCGCGCCATCGAGGAGGCTGGCGTGGTTGAGACGGTCATGAAAGATCTCGAGAGTGCGCCCGGCCTCGCGCGAGGCGCTCGCGAGCGCATCGATCACGCCGAGATTGGCCATGAAGCCGGTGGAGAACAACAGCGCACGCGGGCGTCCGGTCAGTTTGGCCAGACGGGCTTCCAGTCGGTGATGAAGCGCCTGGTGACCATTGACCAGATGGGCACTGCCGCTGCCGACACCGAATTCCCGGGCTGCACGACAACCGGCCTCGATCAGCGTGGGGTGATTGGCCAGTCCTAGATAATCATTGGCGGTGAAGTTGAGCAGCGGACGTGCCTCTTCACCTGCTGCCTGCCCGGCGAGGCTGACGTGGGGCCCCTGTGGGGAGTCCAGTGTCAGGCGCCGGCGATAGCGCCCGACCTGCTCGCGTCTGGCGAGCAGATCGTCCAGGTGGGCGAAGCTTGCGCCGGTACTGGAGCGCGTGCGTGAGCGTGAGCGGGTGGGCATGTCGGTGGCCACGTGAGATCAGACCACCAGACCGCAGGGCTTGCGTTCACGGACGTGGCCTTCATCGCTGGCGGGCGTCGCCTCACGGGTGGCATCGTAGAACAGGCTGCCTTCGACGTTGGCGCGCGCCTGTTCTTCCATGGCCGCTTTGAGCGCCGCTTCCCGCACATCGTCACTGGCGACTTCCTGGCGGGTTTCCGGGTGCAGGCCGAGGCGCTCGAACAGCTCGCGGTCACGGTTGGCCTGCGGATTGCCGGTGGTCAGCAGACGCTCGCCATAGAAGATGGAGTTGGCGCCGGCGAGGAAGGCCAGCGCCTGGGTGGAATCGTCCATCTGCTCGCGACCGGCGGACAGGCGCACGTGACTCTTCGGCATCATAATGCGCGCCACGGCGATGGCGCGGATGAACTCGATGGGGTCGAGATCCTCGACATTTTCCAGCGGTGTGCCCGCCACCTTGACCAGCATGTTGATCGGCACCGATTCCGGCTGTGGTTGCAGATTGGCCAGCTGGCGCAGCAGGCCGGCACGATCCGTGGTGGTTTCCCCCATGCCGAGAATGCCGCCGGAGCATACCTTCATGCCGGCTTCGCGCACGCTGGCCAGGGTGTCCAGGCGCTCGCTGTAGCTGCGCGTGGTGATGATCTCGCCGTAGTACTCCGGTGAGGTGTCCAGATTGTGGTTGTAGTAGTCGAGGCCGGCATCCGCGAGCTTTCTGGCCTGATCGGTATCGACCATTCCCAGCGTCATGCAGGTTTCCAGTCCGAGTGATTTCACCTGACGCACCATCTCGGTGACCACCTCGAGATCGCGCTCCCGCGGGCTCTTCCAGGCGGCGCCCATGCAGAAACGGCTGGCACCGGCATCCTTGGCGGCGCGGGCCTGCTCGACCACTTTCTGGATCTCCATCAGCTTTTCCTTACCCAGGCCAGTGTTGTAGTGGCCTGACTGCGGGCAGTACTTGCAGTCCTCCGGGCAGGCGCCGGTCTTGATCGACAGCAGGGTCGAGACCTGGACGGCATTCGGATCGAAGTGCTGGCGGTGGATCTGCTGGGCCCGGAACAGCAGGTCATTGAAGGGCAGGGCGAACAACGCTTCGATTTCCTCGACGCGCCAGTCGTGACGTACCTCGCCATCTGCGTTGGTCCGTTCGTCGTGCGAGGTTTGCGTGGTCACGCTCGGGGCTTCTACGGTCATGGGAGTGAGATCCTTCTTCAGGCAGGCAGTGAGACGCGTCAGGTGGCAGTCAGCGCCGGACGATCGCCAGTGTCTTCGGGTCAGGCGCACGCCGCCATCCAGTCCCGCGAGCGACGGCTGTCGGTCAGTCAACGCGATTCATGAATGAGGGTTGACTGAAATGATAGAGTTTTCGCGAGTGCTGTCAACGCTGGAAGGTCTGCTGGTTGACAGGAGGCGTGTGTCACGCCCCTGTGCCTTCTGCCTGCAGCAGCAACGAGGGCATGAGCATGGCAGGCGCCCGAGGGGTCGCCATGGCGACTGGTGCGAGGCCTGTGAAGAGCGGATCGTGCGCAATCGTCATGCCTGCCCGTGCTGTGCCGAGCCGGTGGCCTCCGAGGCATTGAGTCAGGTGGCCTGTGCACGGTGTCTGCGGACGCCACCGGCCTATCAGCACGTGTACGCTCCATTGCGCTATGAGGGGCTGATCGCGGGTCTCTTCCAGCGTTACAAGGACCAGCATCAGAGGCGTGCCGGGCTCCTGCTGCGCCAATTGATGACGCGAGAGCTGGCCCCGTTCTGCCGGGAGTGGCTGGCAGCACGTCCCGAGGCATGGGTCATCCTGGTGCCGGGGGATTCGCGACGGCGACGAACGCGGGGGCATGAGGTGCTGGTGGAGCTGACGCGTGGTCTGCGGGTGCGTGAACGACAACGCGGTGACGTGGTGCGGATTCGCTCGGGACATGCGGCCGATGAGGATCAGCGTCTGCGGGGGCGGCGCGGACGTCTGAAGGCGCAACGCGGACGTTATGACATCAGCGCTCCTCTGCCGGAAAGCGTGCTGTTGATCGATGATGTCATGACCAGTGGCGCGACCCTCGACAGCCTGGCGCAGGCCTGTCAGCGGGCGGGGGCTCGAGAGGTCGTCGCCTGTGTGCTGGCGCGTACGCCGCCTGGTTCGCCATGATGCTATTGGTCTATGGCCTGCGGGACTGGCGGTGTGAGGGTCTAATCTCATAGCATGCAAGGTCCGGCAGCCGTTTGCTGGTCCATGCCCGAGGAATTGCCATGCCTATTGATCCTGTTACACCTGCTGATTCGCAATCATCCGGCACCTCGCGCGAGCTTGATGAGCGCGCCAACGGCAACACCTGGGAGGCTGCGTCATCCCGGGAAGGCGAACTGGACAAGCGTTCACATCCCTTTGATGCGCTTGCGCCGGATCGTGTCGTGGCCGCCGTCGAGTCGCTTGGTTTCTGGTTGCCCGGCGAGCCCTTCGCGCTCAACAGTTATGAGAATCGGGTCTATCACCTGGCCGATGATGACCGGCGGCGCTGGGTCGCCAAGTTCTATCGTCCGGATCGCTGGAGCCGCGCCCAGATCCTCGAGGAACACGCCTTTCTGGCCGAGCTGGAAGCCGAGGGCGTTCCCGGTGCGCCCGCCTGGGCGGATGCCAGGGGGGAGACCCTGCATCATCACGAAGGCTTCGACTTCGCGCTGTTTCCCCATGTGGTCGGGCGGGCTCCCGAACTCGAATCTCCCGAGCACCTCTACCATCTGGGAGAGCTGATCGGTCGCGTGCACGCCGTCGGACGTCAAGGCCTCTTCCAGGAGCGTGAAACGCTCACGCCACTGCGCATCCTCGAGGAAAGTCGTGACAGCGTGCTGGCCTCCGACTGGCTGAGTGAGCGTCAGAGTGAAAGCTATCAGCGTGTCATCGAGGCGTTGCGCCCCCTGGTGGCGGAGCAGAGCTGGCCGCAGAGTGGCTTGCTGCGTGCGCATGGTGACTGCCATATCGGCAACATGCTGGGGCGGGATGACAGCTTCGCGCTGGTGGATTTCGATGATTGTCTCAATGCGCCTGCCATTCAGGATCTGTGGATGCTGTTGACGGGAGAGAGTGACCCCGAGCTCCACATGCAGTTGTCCGAGGTGCTGGAAGGATATGAGCAGCACTGCGACTTCAATCGCGGGGAGCTGAAGTGGATCGAGACACTGCGTACGCTGCGCATGGTGCGTCACAGTGCCTGGGTGGTACGGCGCTGGACGGATCCCGCCTTCCCGCAGGCCTTCTCGCATGTCGCGAGCCTGGGGTACTGGGATGACCACATCCGCAGTCTTGAGCAGCAGCGAGTCGTGCTTGATGCTCCTCGCTGGCTGGCGTGAGCCGCCCGCGCCGGAGACCGGTGGGCCATTCTTGAGTCCCATGACCCGACGCCCTCGACGCCTTGCGTTGAGGGCGTCGTCGTTGCGGCCTTGCGGGAAAGACGTGATCAGGCCTGCGTTGGAGGCAGGCCTGAGGTAGAATCTGCGCTGACATTGAACACTAACTTGTACAAGATCAATTCAACGTTAAGATATTGTATAAGTTATGTGCTTTACCCCTGCTATGCGTGCGCTCATGCGCGCCCCTGACCGATACCATAGGCAGACGGATGACCGAAGAGATTGCCAACCATTACCGCCAGATCATCACTGCATTGGGTGAGGATCCGCAGCGCGAGGGCCTGCAGGACACGCCCATGCGTGCTGCCAAGGCCATGCAGTTCCTGACCCATGGCTATCATCAGTCGCTGGAGGAGATCGTCAACGGCGCCGTCTTCACCTCGGACACCGACGAGATGGTACTGGTCAAGGACATCGAGCTTTACTCGATGTGCGAGCATCACATGCTGCCGTTCATCGGCAAGTGCCATATCGCCTATCTGCCGGCGGGCAAGGTGCTGGGGCTGTCCAAGTTCGCGCGCATCACCGACATGTACTCGCGCCGCATGCAGATCCAGGAAAACCTCACCAAGCAGATCGCTGAGGCGGTCCAGCAGGTGACCGGCGCACGGGGTGTGGCGGTGGTGGTCGAGGCGCGCCACATGTGCATGATGATGCGTGGCGTGGAAAAGCAGAATTCCAGCATGAAGACCTCCGTGATGCTGGGGGCCTTCCGCGAGAATCAGCCGACCCGTCAGGAATTCCTGACCCTGATCAGCTGATCCGATAGCCACGACGCCGCCTCTCGAGGCGGCGTCGTCGTCTGTGAGTCGTTTGTCTGACATCTCTTGTTCAGGAGTCCCCGTCGATGCCGATGCATGCCTTGCACGATGAACATCTCGATCATGATCTTGCCACCATTCGCATCAAGAACCTGCGTCTGCGCACCTATATCGGGATCAACGATGACGAGATCCAGAATCGTCAGGACGTCGTGATCAATGTGGTGATCCGTTACCGCGCCGCGCGTGCGGTACAGTTCAACCACATCAGCGAAGCCCTCAACTATCGCACCATCACCAAGCAGCTGATCGCGCATGTCGAGGATGGGCGTTTCGCATTGCTCGAGCGCATGACGCGGGAAGTGCTGGATATCGTGATGCAGCATGAGCAGGTGCTGACGGCTCAGGTCGAGATCGACAAGCCGCATGCGCTGCGCTTCTCCGATTCGGTGTCCATCACCCTGTCGGACAGCCGGGAAGACCATATCCAGACGGCAAGTGTCGGACGCTAGACAGTCAGGAGAGACGGGATGTCAGGAGGGGCAGCATGATCGGAGAGATCACTCGGTTCGATGATGCCACCCAGGAGGGTGTCATCACGGATGACAGGGGCGCCGAGTACGTGTTCGATCTTGTCGGTTGGCGCGGCCGCGGTCTCCCGGGGCCGGGACTGGCGGTGGATTTCGAGGTGCGTGACGGGCGTGCGAGCCAGGTGTTCAATGCGCGGGTCAAGCAGCAGAAGGCGCGGCGTGTCGTGTCGATGCCGCCGGAGTGCGAGCTCGGTGAGGTACCGCCGTCGTCTGTCGAGGCCGGCAAGCAGCCATCCGGCCGACGCGAGTGGCCCATGGGGCGTGTGATCACGGGGCTGGCCATGGCAGGGCTGGTGCTGGCAGGGTTGTGGTTCTGGCACTGAACCCGCATCTAGGTTCTATTAGGCTAGTCTTGAATAGTCTCGGCTAGCGCTCAACGCCGCCTCGATCCACCTGCATGCCTCTGGAGTCTTCATGGAACATCTCAACGATACCAGTCTCTTTCGCCCCTTTGCCTATATCGATGGTGGTTGGGTCGCCGCGGATTCCGGTGAGCAGATAGAGGTCGACAATCCGGCCACCGGCGAGATCATCGGCCGAGTGCCTCGCCTGGGCTATGCGGAAACCGAGCGTGCCATCGAGGCGGCCCAGAATGCCTTCGCTGACTGGAAGGAAACCCCCGCGCTGGAACGTGCCGACATCCTGATGAAGTGGTACGCCCTGATGCAGGAGCACAAGGATGACCTGGCGCAGATCATGACCCTGGAGCAGGGCAAGCCACTCGCCGAATCTGCCGGTGAGATCCAGTATGCCGCCAGCTTCCTGCGCTGGTTCGCCGAGGAAGGACAGCGAGTCTACGGTGACACCATTCCGGCAGCCAAGCGTGATCAGCGCATCATGGTGCTCAAGCAACCCGTCGGTGTCGTGGGGGCGATCACGCCGTGGAACTTCCCGTCATCGATGATCACCCGCAAGGCGGGTGCCGCATTGGCGGCGGGCTGCCCCATCGTGGTCAAGCCTGCCAGTCAGACTCCCTTCTCGGCGCTGGCGCTGGCGGTGCTGGCGGAGCGCGCTGGTGTGCCGCGTGGTGTCTTCAACGTGGTGCCGGGCTCTGCCAGGGATATCGCCAAGGCGATGACCGATTCGCGTCTCGTGCGCAAGGTCACCTTCACCGGCTCCACCGAAGTTGGCCGCGGACTGATGGCCAATGCCTCACAGCATATCCAGAAGATCTCGCTCGAGCTTGGCGGCAATGCGCCCTTCCTGGTGTTCGAAGACGCCGATCTCGATGCGGCGGTGGAAGGCGCGATGGCAGCCAAGTTCCGCAACGCCGGCCAGACCTGCGTCTGCACCAATCGTTTCCTGGTGCAGTCCAGCGTGGTCAATGCCTTCAGCGAGAAGCTGGCAGCGGCGATGAATGCCGAGTTGACCGTGGGCAACGGCATGGAAGAGGGCGTCAA
The DNA here is from genome assembly GCF_057670765.1 of Cobetia sp. PS-4MA. Taxonomy (NCBI): domain Bacteria; kingdom Pseudomonadati; phylum Pseudomonadota; class Gammaproteobacteria; order Oceanospirillales; family Halomonadaceae; genus Cobetia; species Cobetia sp. PS-4MA. Next base: position 933,080 of record NZ_CM173107.1, read on the forward strand.
GGTCGGCCCACTGATTGATGGTGACGCCGTCGAGAAGGTCACGGATCACGTGCAGGATGCTCTCGACAAGGGGGCCGAGCTGCTGCTGGGCGGTCATCCGCATCCGCTGGGTGGCAGTTTCTTCACCCCGACGTTGATCTCGCAGGTGACGCCGGAGATGAAGGTGGCCCGTGAGGAAACCTTCGGGCCGCTGGCAGCCATCTTCCCCTTCGAGAGCGAGGAAGAGGCCATCGAGATGGCCAACGATACCGAGTTTGGGCTGGCCAGCTATTTCTACAGCACGGATCTCAAGCGTGTCTGGCGCGTGTCGGAAGGTCTGGATTACGGCATGGTCGGTATCAACACCGGACTGATCTCCAACGCCGCCGCGCCCTTCGGCGGCACCAAGGCATCGGGGCTGGGCCGTGAGGGCTCCAAGTATGGCCTCGAGGAGTACATGGAAACCAAGTATCTGTGTCTCTCACTTGGCTGATCCGTTCGTCATCGGATCTGCGACGTTGATCCCTGCTTGAGCCCTTCATCCTTGAACGTGGCATCGTTGATGGATGGCCAGCGCTCAAGGCAATGACCGGACACGTCATCAGATGCCAAAAAGCCCGCCCGGGACACCGGGCGGGCTTTTTCATGTCATTCAGTCATCCGGCCTGTTGCTGCCAAGCGTGTCTGCAATCTATGGAATTTTCGCTGCTGCTGAGAGAGCGTCATGCGCGAGAGGGAGCAATCTCGCGACAAGAGGCCCATGCGTCATTGGTCGTAGAGGTGAGGTGTCTCGGGCATTGATCGCGCTGCGCGTGTCAGACCAAAGCGGTATGCCGCCGTCTTTTACCGCAGATCAGGGACAAAGACAGGTGTGCTTTGTCGGCATTCTCTTACTTGTGGATATGCTTATTTACGCTACAGTCAAAGAGCGGGACCTGTGGTGATAGTCTTCAAGGATTGAAGACAGGGCGAGTGGCGTGGCGGACGCGACTTGCCCTTTTTTATGGCCGGTTCCCAGCTCAGTATTGTCAGCCTGCACTTCTCAGTTCTCCCTTCTCAGCCCTCACTCCTCACTCCTCGCTCTTCAGCCCAGCGGTGACAGCCCCATTCCCGCCACCAATCCTTCCAATGCATGCCGGCCGGCAATCGAGTTGCCATAGCCGTCCAGGCGCGGCGACCACACACAGATGCTCATCTGTCCCGGCAGGATGGCGATGATGCCGCCGCCGACACCACTCTTGCCCGGCAGGCCCACGCGCCAGGCGAAGTCTCCCGCCGCGTCATAGAGCCCACAGGTCAGCAATAGCGCATTGAGCTGACGTGTCTCCAAGGGCGAGACCACTTCCTTGCCATCCAGCGGATTGACGCCACGATTGGCCAGGAAGGCGAAGCTGCGGGCCAGCTCCACGCAGTTCATCGATACCGAACAGCTGTGGAAGTAGGTGTCCAGCAGGTCATCCACATCGGAGTGCACGTTGCCATAGGCCTGCATCAGGTAGGCGAGCGAGGCATTGCGTGCCTTGTGGTCCATCTCGGAGCGCGCCACCTTCTCGTCGAAGCCGATGTCGGGGCTGCCGGACAGGCGTCTGAGTTGTTCACGCAGCGTGTTCTGGATCGAGACGATGCGCGAGACCAGCAGGTCCGTGATCAGCAGTGCCCCGGCATTGATGAACGGGTTGCGTGGAATGCCGTTCTCGACCTCCAGCTGCATGATCGAATTGAACGCCTGGCCAGAGGGTTCACGTCCCACGCGTGACCAGATCTCGTCGCTTTCCAGACGCTGCATCGCCAGTACCAGTGCGTGGACCTTGGAGATCGACTGGATCGAGAAGCGCGTGTGTGCATCCCCGGCATACTGGACGCGGCCATCGACATGACAGACGGCAATCCCGAACTGATCCGGGTCCACCTGCGCCAGGGCCGGGATGTAATCCGCGACCTTGCCCTCGTTGAAGCAGCGGCTGGCATCATTGGACAGGCGTTCAAGCAGCGTCTGGAGGGCATCAGAGTCGAGTGGCGGCGTCATGGCGACCTTGAGGAGACAGAGTGGATGGGAATGCAATCGCATGGTACGGCTGCGCATTCTACCCAATCCTGTGGGCTGTGGCGCGTGGTGATCCGAGCGCTTGATAGCCAGCCCTTATCAGCGGGGTAGGGCAAAGTGATTTCAAGTTGCAGATGAGACTCACTATCATTCATTACATCGAGGCAACAACAGGTTGCCCACCAAGAGACACGCGACGCGCTGGGGTTCAGCGTCTCGCTGAGCACAGACCGCCCGGAGGGCAGCCAACATGATCAAGACATTGACCTTTGCCAGCATGCACTTCTCCATCGCCTTCGGTGTCACCTACCTGCTGACCGGTGACATCGTGGTCGGCGGTCTGGTCGCCATCGTCGAGCCTGCGGTCAACACCGTCGCCTTCTTCTTCCACGAGAAGGTCTGGAATCGTGTGACTGCCCGTCGTCAGCAGGCAGCTGAACAACAGGCCAGCCGCCCCTCCGGCATGAATGGTGCGGTATTGGCGAGCTGAGGACACTTGCGTCGGCAAGGGTGGGCACCGCAGAATCGAGCGATCTTTCCTCGGAGCCACCCATGCTGAAGCTTGCCTTTCGCCCCGTCCGTTTCTCTCGCCTGTCCTGTCTGCGCCAGCGTCCTCTCCTCCAGGGGACGCTGGCGTTGCTGTTGGGGCTTGCCGGCAGCATGGCTGTCGCCGAGCCCGTGGCTGCCGATGAGACACGCGATTATCACTACAGCGACGCCCACCTGCACTTCGTCGACTTCTTCCAGCAGGGCGATGGCTTGGGGGCCTTGCTGGATGCCATGGATGAGGCGCAGGTAGATCATGCCCTGATCACGGGCATCGGTGTCGCCAAGAAATGGCAGCAGGACGCGCCCAAGAAGCCGCGTTACTACATGGGTGATGATGGGCCGGTCTACTGGTACTCCGGTACCGATTACATTCTGGCCGAGGCGTTGACTCGCGCTCCCGAGCCGGTCCAGGCGCGTTTCTCGCCGTTCATCACCGGCTTCAACCCCACTGATCTGAATGCTGCCGATGAGATTCGCCAGTTGATGGCGATCTATCCCGGCTTCTGGAAAGGCATCGGCGAGGTCTTCACGCGTCATGATGACCTGACGCGCCTGACCGAGGGCGAGACGCCACGAGCCAATCATCCCGCCTTGAGAAAGGTCTATGCGCTGGCGGCGGAGAAGGGCCTGCCGGTGATGGTGCATTCCAATGTCACCAGCAAGCGTGAGGGGCATGAGGGGCTGTATCTCGAGGAATTCGAGAGTGCGGTGCGCGACAATCCGGACACGACCTTCATCTGGGCACATGCGGGTACCAGTGCCGAGCTCAATCGTCGCCTGGGGCGCATGACATGGCTGCACGGCGAGATCGAGCGCATGCTGGAAACCTATCCCAACCTGAATATCGACCTGTCCTGGTCAGTGCTGGAGCCGTATCTGCTGGATGACAAGGGCCAGCCGCGCCCGCGCTGGGTCAAGCTGGTCGAGCGCTTCCCACAGCGCTTCGTGCTTGGCAGCGACGTGGTCGGGCGCTTCGGCTCGGTGGGCGATATCCTGGCAAGTTACACGCCATTCCTCGATGCCCTGTCGCCACAGACGGCGCACAATGTCGCCCGTGACAACTTCCTGCGCCTGGTCAGACTGCCTGTCGAATAGGGGCAGGCGTTGATGCCCCGGCATACGAAAAGCCCCCGTCAGCGATTCGCTGGCGGGGGCTTTTTCGTGAGCGTCAGAGAGGCTCACACATCATGTGTCAGAGCCGTCGATCAGTGACGGAAGTGACGCATGCCGGTGAAGACCATGGCGATGCCGGCTTCGTTGGCCGCATCGATGACTTCCTGATCACGCATGGAGCCACCCGGCTGGATGACGGCCGTGATACCGGCCGCCGCCGCGGCGTCGATGCCGTCACGGAACGGGAAGAAGGCATCGGAGGCCATCACGGAGCCCGGCACTTTGAGCCCTTCATCGGCGGCCTTGATGCCGGCGATCTTGGCCGAATAGACGCGGCTCATCTGACCGGCGCCCACACCGATGGTCTGGCCATCCTTGATGTAGATGATGGCGTTGGACTTGACGAACTTGGCCACTTTCCAGGCGAAGGTCAGGTCGTTGAGTTCCTGCTCGCTCGGCGCGCGCTCGGTGACGACCTTGAGTTCATCACGGCCGACCATGCCCTGATCGCGGTCCTGCACCAGCAGACCGCCGGTGACGCGCTTGAAGTCGTGACCGCCGGTACGCTCGGCCGCCCAGGCCCCCGCGACGTCGAGCAGACGCACGTTGGCCTTGGTGGCGACGATGGCAGCGGCTTCGTCGCTGATTCCCGGGGCGATGATCACCTCGACGAACTGGCGCGAGACGATGGCCTGCGCGGTCTCGGCGTCCAGCGGCACGTTGAAGGCGATGATGCCGCCGAAGGCGCTGGTCGGGTCGGTCTGATAGGCGCGCTCGTAGGCGGCCAGGGCAGACTCGCCGATGGCGACGCCACACGGGTTGGCGTGCTTGACGATGACACAGGCGGTCTCGTCGAAGGCCTTGACGCACTCGAAGGCGGCATCGGTATCGGCGACGTTGTTGTAGGACAACGCCTTGCCCTGGACCTGCACGGCCGTGGCGACGCTGGCCTCGGTGGCACCGTCCTCGACGTAGAAGGCCGCTTGCTGATGCGGGTTCTCGCCGTAACGCATGTCCTGCTTCTTGCTCAGGCTGACGTTGTACTGACGCGGCAGACCTTCACTGCCACCCTCGACCCGCTGACCCAGCCAGTTGGCGATGGCGCCGTCGTAGGCGGCGGTGTGCTCGAAGGCTGCCACGGCCAGGTCGAAGCGCGCCTCGTCGCTGACGGCGTTGTCATTGGCATCCATCTCGGCGATCACGCGGTCGTAGTCGGCCGCGTTGACGACGATGGTGGTGTGCGCGTGGTTCTTGGCGCAGGAACGCACCATGGTCGGGCCGCCGATATCGATGTTCTCGATGGCGTCTTCCAGCGAGCAATCCGGGTTGGCCACGGTGGCGGCGAACGGATACAGGTTGACGATGACCATGTCGATGGGGTCGATGCCGTGCTCGGCCATCACCGCATCATCCTGACCGCGTCGACCGAGAATACCGCCGTGGATCTTGGGATGCAGGGTCTTGACCCGGCCATCCATCATTTCCGGGAAGCCGGTGTGCTCGGAGACTTCGGTCACGGCCAGGCCGTTGTCCTTGAGCAGACGGAAGGTGCCGCCGGTAGACAGCAGGGCGACGCCACGGGCGTCGAGGGCACGGGCGAATTCGACGATGCCGGTCTTGTCGGAAACGCTCAGGAGGGCGCGACGGATGGCTTGGGGCTTGGCTTGCATGATGCTCCACTCGTGGATCAACAAAAAGACGCCGGGGCACCTGTGAGGATGCCCCGGCGGGGTCAGATCAGATCAAACTGCTTGAGCTTCTTGCGCAGCGTGCCTCGATTGAGGCCCAGCATATCGGCGGCGCGGGTCTGGTTGCCCTGGGCGTGGGCCATCACCGCTTCCAGCAGCGGCGCCTCGACCTCGGCCATCACCATGGCATGCAGGTCGGTGACCTGCTCGCCATCCAGGTGGGCGAAGTAGCGCGCCATGGAATGCTCGACGGCTTCGCGCAGGGTCTGATGGTGCCGAACGGGCGTCATCAGCGTGGCCTGGCTTGCGTCGTCAGGGGATAGAGGGTGCCTGCTGGTCATGCTGCGTGACTTCCTTGCGTCTCGGTGCGGGCGATGCCTTCCGGCTCGCCGAACAGGCGGGTCAGGAACTGGCGCTGTTCATCGGGCTCCTCGAGAGGATTGAAGCTGCGCTTCAACTCACTGCCATCCTCGCGGGTCGCCAGGTACCAGCCCACATGCTTGCGCGCGATGCGCACGCCCATGTAGTCACCGTAGAATTCGTACAGGGCCTCGAGATGGGTGCGCATCACCTGGGCACGCTCCGCATCGCTCGGGCCGGAAGCTACCTGGCCAGTGGCCAGATAGTGATTGATCTCGCGGAAGATCCAGGGGTTGCCCTGGGCCGCACGGCCGACCATCACGGCATCGGCGCCCGTATAGTCAAGCACATGTCGCGCTTTCTCGCCGCTGTCGATATCGCCATTGGCGAAGACCGGGATCGAGACTGCCGCCTTCACCGCAGCGATGGTGTCGTATTCGGCCTCACCGGTATATTTCTGCTGACGGGTGCGACCATGCACGGAGAGCGCCTGGATGCCGGCACTCTCGGCCATGCGCGCGATGGTGATGGCGTTGCGTGTTTCCTCGCACCAGCCGGTGCGCATCTTCAGCGTGACCGGCACCTTCACGGCACGCACCACGGCCTCGAGAATCTCGCCGACCAGACGCTCATCGCGCATCAGGGCAGAGCCGGCGGCCTTGTTGCAGACCTTCTTGGCCGGGCAGCCCATGTTGATGTCGATGATCTCGGCACCCATCTCGGCATTCAGCGCGGCGGCCTCGGCCAGCATCGCGGCATCGCCCCCGGCGATCTGCACGGCACGCGGGCCGGGTTCACCGGCATGATTCATGCGCGTGCGCGACTTGACGGTGTTCCACAGGCGCTTGTCACTGGTCACCATCTCCGAGACCACGAGCCCCGCGCCCAGCTCACGACATTGCTGTCGGAACGGGCGATCGGTGACGCCGGCCATCGGGGCCAGAATCACGCGATTGGGCAACTGGTGCACACCGATGCGCGGGAGCTCGGCGTGAAGGGATGTCTCGGTCATGGGGCTCGTGTCATGCAGTGGGGTGGCGCGCGATGCAGGCATCACGGGGGCGTCATGATACCTAGAGCGCCGCAGGGTTTGAAGGGCTATTTCATCCGTGGCGCGTTCCGGAGGTCTTCCTTTGCGCCGTGGATTCCCTGCGCTGCGGCACTCATGGTATCGCGTGGCTCAGCCCTCGAGCGGGCGCTGGCCGTTGAGGCGCACCCAGCCATCGCGCTCGGTGGGCTCTTCCATGATCAGGCCGGCCTCACGATAGGCCTCGAGCACGTCTCCCGCCTGGGGCGCGAGAATGCCGGAGAGCGCCAGGAGGCCACCCGGGGCCACACTGCCCGCGATCTGCGGGGCCAGCTCGACCAGCGGGCCGGCCAGGATGTTGGCGACCACGATCTGGTAGCCCGCGTCCGGCAGGCGGTCCGGGTAGCACAGTGTCAGCCTGTCGCTGACCTCGTTGCGCTGGGCGTTGTCGCGGGAGGCCTGCAGGGCCTGGGGATCGATATCGGTGCCCATGGCATCCACCGCGCCGAGCTTGAGTGCGGCGATGGCCAGGATGCCGGAGCCGCAGCCGAAGTCGAGCACGCTGTGCCGGGCGAGCTTGCCCTCCACGGCCAGGCCATCGAGCCATTCCAGGCACAGGGCGGTGGTCGGGTGAGTGCCGGTGCCGAAGGCCAGGCCCGGGTCGAGCATCAGGTTGACGGTGTCCTGTTCCGGCGCGTCATGCCAGCTGGGCACGATCCACAGCCGCTGGCCCATCTTGAGCGGCTCGAAGCCGTCCATCCACTCACGTGTCCAGTCGCGGTCCTCGAGAATCTCGACCTCGATCTCCGGGCAGGGCTCATCGGGAATCAGTGCCGCCCAGCCGGCCTTGACCCGCTCGCGCATGGTCTCGATGCCTTCGGTGCCATCCCACAGGCCGGTAAGCACTGTCTCGCTCCACAGCGGCGTGCTGCCGAGGTCCGGCTCGAACAGTGGCTGATCCTCGGCGTCCTGCAGGGTGATGGCGCAGGCACCTTCTTCCATCAGCAGATGCTCGAGAATCTCGGCGTGGTCGGGGGCGATACGCGCCTTGAGTTGCAGCCAGGACATGGTGGCTCCTGTCGAATAGGTAGGGAGTGAAGAGAATAGACGAAGCGGCAGTGGGGGCAGGGGCGCTCGGATGCCGGCATGACCCTGAGCGCACTCAAGGGCCCCTGCGCAAACGACAGAAGGGCGGCCGAGGCCACCCTTCTGTCATGTGTCGACCGATGCTGCCAGTCTCAAGCAGGGCAGATTACAGGCCCAGCTTCTTCTCCAGATAATGGATGTTGACGCCACCTTCCTGGAAGCCGGCATCACGCACCAGATCCTTCTGCAGGTCAGTGTTGGTCTTGATGCCTTCCACCAGCAGCTCGTCGAGGGCATTGCGCATGCGCGTCAATGCGATCTCGCGGCTCTCGCCCCAGGTGATCAGCTTGCCGATCAGGGAGTCGTAGTGCGGCGGCACGGTGTAGCCGGAGTACAGGTGCGAGTCCATGCGCACGCCCAGACCGCCCGGCGCGTGATAGAGCTCGACCTTGCCCGGAGACGGCATGAAGGTGCGCGAGTCTTCGGCATTGATGCGGCATTCGAAGGCGTGGCCACGCAGCTTGACGTCTTCCTGCTTGATGGAGAGCGGCAGGCCGGAGGCGATGCGCAGCTGCTCCTTGACGATGTCGACGCCCGTGACCATCTCGGTCACCGGGTGCTCGACCTGAACGCGGGTGTTCATCTCGATGAAGTAGAACCCGCCGTTCTCGTACAGGAATTCGAAGGTGCCGGCGCCACGATAGCCGATCTCGATGCAGGCATCGGTGCACGACTTGAGGACCTTGGCACGGGCTTCCTCATCCAGCTGCGGTGCCGGCGCTTCTTCCAGTACCTTCTGGTGACGACGCTGCAGGGAGCAGTCGCGGTCATACAGGTGAATGGCGTTGCCCTGGCCATCGGCCAGCACCTGGACTTCGACGTGACGCGGGTTCTGGAGGAATTTCTCCATGTACACCGTGCCGTCGCCGAAGGCCGCGGCGGCTTCACCCTGGGTGATGCTCACCGAGGACAGCAGGCTGGCCTTGGAGTGCACCACGCGCATGCCGCGACCACCACCGCCAGCGGCGGCCTTGATGATCACCGGGTAGCCGATGCGCTCGGCGATGGCGAACATCTCGTCTTCATCCTGTGGCACCGGACCATCGGAGCCCGGTACGGTCGGGACGCCGGCCAGCTTCATCGCTTCGATGGCCGCGACCTTGTCACCCATCATGCGGATGGTGTCAGCGCGCGGGCCGATGAAGGCGAAGCCGGAACGTTCGACCTGTTCGGCGAAGTTGGCATTTTCCGACAGGAAGCCGTAGCCCGGGTGGATGGCGTCGGCGTCCGTCACCTCGGCGGCTGCGATCAGCGCCGGGATGTGCAGATAGGATTTGGCAGAGGAGGCCGGGCCGATGCAGACAGCTTCGTCGGCCAGGCGGACGTGCATCAGATCGCGGTCGGCCTTGGAGTGCACCGCTACCGTCTTGATGCCCAGTTCCTTGCAGGCGCGAAGGATGCGAAGTGCAATCTCGCCGCGGTTGGCAATCAGTACCTTGTCGAGCATGGTGACGTGTCCGTTGGGATCAGGAAATGACGATCATGGGCTGGTCGAATTCAACCGGCTCGCCGTCTTCGATCAGAATGGCTTCCACCACACCATCCTTGTCGGCTTCGATCTGGTTCATCATCTTCATGGCTTCGACGATGCAGACGGTATCACCTTTCTTGACGCTCTGGCCGACTTCGATGAAGGCCTTGGAGCCCGGTGCCGGAGAGCGATAGAAGGAGCCGACCATCGGCGAATTGATGGTGTGGCCCTGCGGCGCTGCCGGAGCGGCGGCTGCCGGTGCCTCGACGCTGCCGGCTGCCGGTGCGGCCTGCTGCTGCATCGGTTGCTGCTGCATCATCATCGGGGCCTGCATCATCGGCTGCTGGGCGAAGCCCTGCGGATGGCGGCTGATGCGAACGGACTCTTCGCCTTCCTGGATCTCGATTTCGCTGATGTTGGACTCTTCGAGCAGCTCGATCAGCTTCTTGACCTTGCGGATATCCATGAAATTCATCCCGATATAAAGGTGGCTGGAAATGGGGTGTGCAACCGAGACGTCACTGGTTGCGGGTGACAGCGATATTGGCTGTCCCGACCGATGGGCCGGTCAATCCTTGTCTCAGGCAGCTATGAGGCCTGCCGTGCCTGAAGGCCGCGCCGGGACGTTCCTGCTAGGCAAGATCGGCAAGGGCGGCATCAAGCGCCATGTCGTAACTTCGAGCGCCAAACCCCATGATCACGCCGCGTGCCACATCGGAAAGATAGGAATGATGGCGGAACGCCTCGCGGGCATGGGTATTGGACAGGTGCAGCTCGATGAAGGGCAGTGCGATCCCCAGCAGGGCATCGCGCAGCGCTACGCTGGTATGGGTAAAGGCCGCGGGATTGATCAGGATGATGGCGGTGCCATCCTCACGGGCCGCATGGACGCGATCTACCAGTACATGCTCGGCATTCGATTGCAGCCAGTCCAGCTGGTGGCCAGCCTGGCTGGCCCGTGTCTCCAGACGTGAGCGGATATCTTCCAGGGTGGTCGTGCCGTACACCTCGGGCTCGCGGGTGCCCAGCAGATTGAGGTTGGGGCCGTTGAGTACCAGGATGCGCGCCATGAAAGTCCTCTTGTCAGCGGAAGCAAGTGCGTGACTCGCTGAGCTGTTAACCCTGGGTGAAAATGCAAAGATACCGTCACTATCCGCGACGTTTACCTATTGAGCCTAGACTGTTGTCGCAGTGACGCGGATTCTGCCGAAATTCTCGAACGCTGTCCAGTTTGGCACCGAACCGGATTTCCTGCCGCTTTTATCCTGATTGCCACGCCGACTCTCCCGCGCTGCCATCCCGTCAACATCGCGACGTCATCTACCGGTGTCCGGCATGGCTGACTCCCGACAGATCATGCACCCGCGGCAGTGCGATGGTGACGCAGCACCTTGTCGAGATGCTCGCCCAGCTGCTCGGCATCGACCTCTCCCTGAATCCGCGCTTCGGTCATTTCCTGTTGTCCTGCGAAGAACAGCAGGCTGGGCGGTCCGAAGAGGCCGAACGATGACAGCAGCTCACGGGTGGTGGCATCCGTCTGGGTGACATCGGCGCGAATCAGATGAAACTGTCGCAGCTGACTCGCGACGCGCGGAAAGACCTCGCGCTCCATCACCTTGCAGGAGATGCACCAGTCAGCGTAGTAATCGACGAAGACCGGCTGCCCGCGACGGTCAGCCAGTGCCAGCTCGCGCTTGAGGGCAGCCATGTCAGTGACGGTGGTGAAGTCCAGCGTCTGCTCGGTTGCCTGTCCCGAGGCAGTTCCGCCTCCGGTGAAGGGGGCCAATGGGCGTAGCGGATCGCTTGCGCCGCCGGCCACGCCCAGCAGGCTGATCATCCCCCAGCCGAGTGCCAGCAGCCCCAGTGCCTGACGGGCGCGGGCCCAGCCGTGGTTTGAGGAGCTGATCGCGCCGAGCGCCACCCCGGTGCCGATGGCCAATGCCGCCCAGCCCAGCACCGCCAGCGAGGCCGGCAGCAAGCGCTCTACCAGCCACAGCGCCACGCCCAGCAGCAGAATGCCGAAGGCCTGCTTGATGCCTTCCATCCAGCCGCCGGCCCTGGGCAGGAGACTGGCGCCGAAGGTGCCGACCAGTACCAGCGGCACCCCCATGCCGAGCCCGAGCGCGAACAGCGCCAACCCGCCGCTGGTGGCATCGCCACTGGCGGAGAGATAGACCAGCGCACCGGCCAGAGGTGCCGAGACGCAGGGCGATACCACGAGTACCGATAACGCGCCTGCCAGCGCCAATCCCCCCGGGCCGGCATTCATCAGGCGCCCCTGCAGCGTGTCGAGGCGCGAATGCAGGCGGCCGGGCAGGCGTAGATTGAAGGCGTCGAACATGGCCAGCGCGAACAGCACGAACAGGGCGGCAAAGGGAATCAGCACGACGGGAGATTGCAGTTGGGCCTGCAGGTTGAGGCCGGCGCCGAACAGACCCATCAGCGTGCCGGCCGCGGCGTAGGTGAACGCCATGCCCAGGGCGTAGCTTGACGACAGCAGCAAGGCGCGCGGGCGGCTGGGGCGCTGGCCGACGATGATCGAGCTGAGAATCGGGATCATCGGCAGCACGCAGGGCGTGAAGGTCAGCCCGAGGCCTGCCAGGAAGAACAGCCCGAGCAAGGTGACGAGGCCGGCATCCGTGAACAATGCTCGAAAGCTGCCATCCGTCCCCGGGATAGCGGTGGGCTCGCCGGCACGATGTGCGCCAGTGTCGTCGGCAGCGCCGCTTTCCAGGGTGGCGGCATCAGGCATCAGGTGGGCAAAGGCATCGGGCGCACTCTGCTCACCGGCCTCGAGCGTGACGGTCTCGGGGGGGTAGCAGAGGCCGGCGTCGGCACACCCCTGGAAGGTGATGGATATCGGTACCGGACCACTGATCGATGACGCCTCGTCCGGGGCATTCTGACGGTCTGCGGCTGTCAGAGGCAGGCGAATGACCAGTGGGTCATGGAAGACGTGCACGTCGCCCAGATAGGGGTCCTGCTTGAATTCGCCGGGGGGCAGGTCCGCGGCACCGAGCCGGAGGTCGTCACGGGAGGTCGCGAAGTCGAATTGATGGCGATAGAGGTAATAGCCCTCGGCACTGGTGAAGCCGACATAGAGGGTGTCGCCTTCACGCCATGCGCGGGGCGTGAAGGCCTCGCTGACCGGCAGGAAGTCGCTGCTGGATGCCTGACTCGTGAACAGCCCGGTAGACGATTCGCTGCTGGAGGAGGCGGCCGGACTGCTGCCGAACAGCCCGGCATGGGCTGGCAGGGCGAAAGTGGTCAGGCTGAGGAGCAGCACAATGACCAGCAGCACCCCGGGGCGCATCGGTCGGGCGAGGGCGAGACTGGCGCGAATCTGGCGGGAGATCGCGTCATTTGCGGGAAACGGACGAAGCACGAAGGCATCCTTTTGCAGTGCCGGGAGAAGAAGCCGATCTTGCGAGTGCCTGTGCCCTCTGCGCGATCAGCTCGCTTGAGGTGTTCGTCACGGGAAGAGGGCCGGCAATGATGCCCACGATGATCACGGGTCGCGACTTGCACCAGGATGAATGCGCCACCATGTAGCGATGATCTCCCCCGGTTCTGACGTCGCGATGAGCGCGACTGGCACACGCAGGGACGCATGATAGGATAGGACGTACGTCATGAGTACCGGCGCTGGAGGCAACGCGGGTATCGACACCGGTTCACGGTCTTCTGACTCGTCTTTTTTCACACGGCTTTTTACAAGGCTTCATACAAGGAAGAACGCATGGCCCTATTCGGTAAAGGCAGCAAGCGTGGCGCGGGTCGCGACGTGCTGGAAACACCTCAGTATGGCTGGATCTGGAAACCACTGGTCGGGCTGTTCGTCATTTACCTGCTGGTCTGCGTTGGTCTTGGGATCTACTGGAGCAGCGAGCCGGACGAATTCAATGTCGACCAGGCCACGCGCACCGAACTGGCCCGCGTACATGGGCTGGCGGCACCCGTTGCCAGTGTCGATGGCGAGCAGCCGGCACCGGCCTTCGAGGTGCTGCCGACGGGCACGGCGACTGTCGCGACCCTGATGAAACTCAACGATACCCTGCTGCACAAGCCCGGCGGCTATCTGAAGAATGACGTGGCACCCCCGGGGCTGTGGCTGGACAACATGCCCAACTGGGAATATGGCGTGCTGGTGCAGGTGCGCGACATGACGCGCGAGCTGCGCAAGGAATTCAGTCGTTCACAGTCCCAGTCCAGTGATGACAAGGCGCTGGGCAAGGCGGAATCGCTGCTGTTCATCGACGCCAATGCCTGGATGCTGCCGGAAGCCGAGCATGAATATGCCGATGCCAACCGCCAGCTGGGGGACTACCTCAAGCGTCTGAGCGATGACACCCAGAACAACGGCCAGTTCTATGCGCGCGCCGACAATCTGGTGGCCTGGCTGTCGGATGTCGAGAATCGTCTCGGTTCCCTGTCACAGCGACTGTCCGCGAGCGTCGGCAAGTCTCAGCTCAATCTGAGTCTGGCCGGTGACAAGAACGCGACCTCGGCCAAGAGCACCCAGACGGAAGAAGAGATCAAGACGCCGTGGCTCGAGATCGACGATGTCTTCTATCAGGCGCGCGGCACCTCCTGGGCGTTGATCCACCTGCTCAAGGCGGTGCGTCATGACTTCCAGGGCGTTCTGGAAGACAAGAATGCCCTGACCTCCATCGACCAGATCATCCGTGAGCTGGAGTCGACCCAGACCGATATCGGCAGCCCGGTGATCCTCAACGGTTCCGGCTTCGGCTTCTTCGCCAATCACTCGCTGGTCATGGCCAACTACATCGCACGCGCAAATTCCGCGATCAGTGACCTGCGCAGCCTGCTTGAGAAGGGCTGAAGTCTGACAGCGAGGCTGGCGGACCCTGACTGAGGTCATGTCCCGCTAGTCTCGTCAGCCTGAGCTGGATCGGGCTGAGCCCAGAAAACGAAAAGCCCCCGTCAATGACGGGGGCTTTTTCATGAGCGGTCAGCAAATGAGGGTCAGTTGGCGACCGTCACGGGAAGGATCAGTCCTTCTGGTAGGCAGCTGCTGCCTTCTCGATCGCGGCACGCGCGGCATCAGCGCCGTCCCAGGAATCGATCTTGACCCACTTGCCCTTCTCGAGATCCTTGTAGTTCTCGAAGAAGTGCGCGATCTGCTGACGCAGCAGTTCCGGCAGATCAGTGACTTCCTGGACGTCGTCGTACAGGGAGGTCAGCTTCTGGTGCGGTACGCAGACCAGCTTGGCGTCTTCGCCAGCTTCGTCGCTCATGTTGAGCACGCCGACCGGACGCGCACGGATGACACTGCCCGGCGCGACCGGATACGGAGTCACGACCAGCGCGTCGAGGGCATCGCCATCGTCAGCCAGGGTGTTCGGGATGTAACCGTAGTTGGCCGGGTAGAACATCGGAGTGGCCATGAAACGATCCACCATGAGTGCATCGATGTCCTTGTCGATCTCGTACTTGATCGGCGCGTGATTGGCCGGAATCTCGATCGCTACGTAGACGTCGTTCGGCAATTCCTTGCCAGCGGGGATCTTGTCGAAACTCATTGTCGAGTCCTTGGGTTTGCGGGTTGAAGGCCTGCGGGTCAAAATTCCGCTGAATTATACGAACTGGCAGACCGTTTTGCCATTATGCCACGCTCGATCGCCTTGCGTTGCACCAACGAGTGGTGGCACTGCAGGCTGACTCGGGTAACACTTGGCAGCGCGCGAGCCCATGTGGAGGCCATCCATCGACACTCTGGCCGATGGTGTGCCCGTTGTTCAAGGATCGCCGCGCGACTCGCGGTGCCGTGCAGACACTGTGACGAGGCCTGTCGTGGCCGGCATGCACCAGCAGGGTCGTCACCGCAGGACAGACATGCAAGGAGACCGCCTTGGCGGATGCAGAGCTTTCACTCAGTTATGGTCAGGCCTTCGTGGCACCGGACCGCAAGCGCCACCGCAGCTCGATGTCGCTGGAAATTCCTGTCGAGCGTGGCCCGCTGGCGACCAAGGGCGGCTGTGCGTTGATCGCGGATACCACCAGCAAGAACGCCATCGCCAAGCAGGCGGGCGATCTGGCCGTGCGTGGCTTTCTGGCCGACTACTTCGCCACGCCCGACAACTGGAGTGTCAAGTATTCCGCGACTCGTGTGCTGCGAGCGCTGAACAGCTGGTGCTACAGCCAGAGTCGCTTCGTGCGTGGCGGCAGTTACGTCACCTCGATTTCCGCGGTCATCTTCCGTGGCCAGTCGGCGCATCTGTTCCATGCCGGCGATACCGTGGTGTTCCGTCTGCGTGGTGGCGAGTTCGAACAGATCTCGCGTGATCATGTCACGGACCTGGGCGGTTATCGCTATCCCTCACGGGCTCTGGGCATGGATGTCAGTCTCGACATCGATTACATCGAATTGCCGCTCAAGCAGGGCGACATCTTCCTGCTGACCACCCAGGCGGTGCGCGGCACCTTGCTGCCCTCGGACTTCGTGTCACTGATTCGTGATGATGTCTCGGATCTGGACGCCGCCAGCGAGCGTCTCGCGCATGCCGCGGCGGACCGTGCCGACGAACGTGGCTATACCGCGGATCAGTTCTGCTTCCAGCTGGTGCGTATCGATCGCCTGGCCAGTGCCAGCGAGGACACGCCGGGGCGCATCTATGGGGATCTGCCGGTGCCGCGCGAGCTGGAGCCGGGGGATCGCATCGATGGGCTGGAAGTGCTGGAGGTGATGTCACGCAGTGCGCGGGTGCGCGTCTACAAGGTCCGGGATCTCAAGAGCCGGCGCGTGATGGTGATGAAGGCGCCGAGTCCGGAGCTCTCGCTCAAGAACGCCTATCTCGAGCACTTCCTGCTCCAGCAGTGGGTGGTGGATCGCGTCAACTCGCCCTTCGTCGTCAAGGTGGTGGAACCCTCGCGCCCGCGGGATCACCTCTACTATCTGCTCGAGCATCTGGAGGCGCAGACGCTGACCGACTGGGCGCGCCAGCATCCCCAGGCCAATCTCGAGCAGCGCCTGGATATCGCTCGCCAGCTGGGCAAGGCGGTCCACGCACTCAATCGGCGTGAAGTGCTGCATCAGTTGATCCACCCCGACAACGTGATGATCGACCGTCACGGCAAGGTAGTGCTGGTGGACTTCGGGGCCTGTCATCTGCGCGAAGGGGATGGGCACGAGAGTGCCGGTCCCCTGGTGCGCCAGGTCGGGCTGACCGAGCACAGTGCGCCGGAATATGCGCTGGGGGCCGAGGTCAGTCGCCGCAGCGATCAGTACGGGCTGGCGTCGGTGATCTACTGGCTGCTGACCGGCATGCAGCCCTACGCTCAGTCGATGGATCAGCTGCGCACCCAGACGGACCTCGAGCTGCTGGAGTATCAGCCGGCACGCATGCGCAATCCGCAGGTTCCCCAGATGCTGGACGATGCCCTGAGGCGTGCGCTGGACCCTCAGCGCACCTTGCGCTTCCGACGTCTGTCGGAGCTGCTCTATGCACTGCGCCTGCCACAGCAGGACCCCGGCAAGGCCATCACGCCATCCGAGGCCATGCGCGAACCAGCCAATTTCTGGCAGGGCGTCGCCGGCATCCTGCTGTTGCTGCTGGTGCTGTCCTGGTTGCTCAAATAGCCCTGCGTGTGTCGGTGGCGTGCGGTTGTCGAGAGCAGCCTCGCGTCATGAACGAGAAAGCCCCGCACAGTGATCTGTGCGGGGCTTTCTCATGGGTGCCGCAACGGCGGTGGCACAGCGCTGCCCGGGAAAACGGGCAGCGCGATCGATCAGATCGAGAACGGCGTGAGCTTCTTCTCGACCTTGGCCAGCGTGAGGCGGGCGACCGCCGGCAGACCATTGACGAAGGGCGGGAAGTCCTCGCCCTGGATCAGCGGTGACAGGTACTGGCGGCAGGCGTCAGTGATGTAGAAGCCGTCTTCGCTGATGAACTCTAGCGGCATGAACTTCTCATGGTTGGCGATCTGCTCCAGCGGTGCCTCGATGATGTCCCAGGCGTAGTCAGCGCCATCGCCGAGGCGACGGATCGCCGGCATCACGGCGTTCTTGCCGGCCAGGGCCATTTCCACGGCAGCACGACCCGTGGCGTACGCCTGCTCGACGTCGGTCTTCGAGGCGATGTGGCGTGCCGCGCGCTGCAGATAATCGGCCACGGCCCAGTGATACTTGTAGCCGAGGTCCTGCTTGACCATACCGGCCAGGGTCGGCGCCACGCCGCCCAGCTGACGGTGGCCGAAGGCATCGGTGTTGCCGGCATCGGCCAGGAAGGTGCCGTCTTCGTAGCGGGCACCTTCGGAGACCACCACCACGCAGTAGCCGTGGTCCTTGACGCACTGGTCGACACGCGCCATGAAGTCCTTGCGGTGGAAGGCGACTTCCGGGAAGACCACGATGTGCGGCGGCTGGGTGGCATCTTCGCCAGCCAGGGCACCGGCGGCGGCGATCCAGCCAGCGTGACGTCCCATGACCTCAAGGATGAACACCTTGGTGGAAGTGGCGCACATGGAGGCGATGTCGAGGCCGGCCTCGCGGGTGGAGGTGGCGATGTACTTGGCCACGCTGCCGAAGCCCGGCGAGTTGTCGGTGATCGGCAGGTCGTTGTCCACGGTCTTGGGCACGTGGATGGCCTGGATCGGGTAGCCCATGGTCTCGGCCAGCTGGGAGACCTTCAGGCAGGTATCGGCGCTGTCGCCGCCACCGTTGTAGAAGAAGTAGCGGATATCGTGGGCCTTGAACACCTCGATCAGACGCTCGTACTGGGTACGGTGATCCTCGATGCTCTTGAGCTTGTAACGGCAGGAGCCGAAGGCACCGCCCGGGGTGTGGCGCAAGGCGGCGATGTTCTCGTCGCTTTCCTGGCTGACATCGATCAGATCTTCGGTCAGGGCGCCGATGATGCCGTTGTGACCGGCGTAGAGCTTGCCGATCTGGTCGCCGTGTTCACGCACGGCTTCGATCACGCCACAGGCGCTGGCATTAATGACGGCGGTAACGCCACCGGACTGGGCGTAGAAGGCATTGTGCTGGGGCATGGGCTTCTCGTCTCTGCTTCCTTGTCATGGTCTTGAACGGGCTGGCGCTTACCCGCCGCATCATATCCGAAAGACATGACCCCTGCACGACGCCCGGATGCCACGTGTCTGTCGTTCTGCCCCGACACGCCCGTGCTACTCGCCGCCTGGCGGGCATGCTAGGCTGCTCGGGCTTCCGGATTGGAGAAACAGATGCACCTTCACGTCATCGGTATTTGCGGTACCTTCATGGGCTCTCTGGCACTGCTTGCGCGTGCGCGCGGCCATCGCGTCACCGGCAGCGATGCCAATGTCTATCCGCCCATGAGCACACAGCTGGCCGAGGCCGGTATCACCCTGATGGAAGGGTATGCCGCCGACAATCTCGAGCCCGCGCCAGAGCTCACGGTGGTCGGCAATGCCGTCTCGCGCGGCAATCCTGAAGTCGAGGCGCTGCTCGAGCGCGGGCTGGCCTATACCTCCGGCCCGCAATGGCTGTGTGACGAGGTGTTGACCGGTCGTCCGGTGATCGCCATCGCCGGCACCCACGGCAAGACCACCACCGCGACCATGACCGCCTGGATTCTCGAATGTGCGGGTCTCGCGCCGGGCTACCTGATCGGTGGCGTGCCGCCGCAGCTGGGGGATTCCGCGCGTATCGGCGACCCGCAGGCGCCCTTCGTGGTCGAGGCCGATGAGTACGACACGGCCTTCTTCGACAAGCGCTCCAAGTTCGTGCATTACCGACCGCGCATCGCCGTGCTCAACAATCTCGAGTTCGACCACGCCGACATCTTCCCGGATCTCGCCGCCATCGAACGTCAGTTCCACCATCTGGTGCGCACCGTGCCGGCCGGCGGCAAGCTGGTGGTCGCGGCGGACGCCGTCGCCGGTGCCGAGGCGCTGGAACGCGTGCTGGATCAAGGCTGCTGGACGCCGGTGACGCGCTTCGGCGATGAGAGCGGTATCGAGAACGCCGGTGGCGACTGGCGCTATCGTCTGATCAGTGCCGATGGCAGCCACTTCGCGCTGGCGGCGCCGGCCGCCGTGTCCGGCGAGGCGGACCGCTTCGTCGAGTGCCAGTGGGCGATGCGCGGACGCCACAACGTAGCCAATGCCTGTGCCGCGGTGGCCGCTGCCGTCGAGTGCGGCGTGAGTGTCGAGGCGGCGCTGCAGGCGCTCGCTCGCTTCGCGCCGCCCAGACGCCGGCAGGAGCTGCGCGGTGAGGTAGCGGGCGTCAAGGTCATCGATGACTTCGCGCACCACCCGACCGCCATCGCCACCACGCTTGAGGGCCTGGCGCCGGGCGTGGCGGCCGAAGGGCAGGGCGGTCGTCTGTGGGCAGTGATCGAGCCGCGTTCCAACACCATGAAGCTTGGCACCATGAAGGCGCGCCTGCCGGCAGCGGTCACCGCAGCGGATCGGGTCAGCTGGTTCGCGGGCCCGACACTGGGCTGGTCACTGGACGAGACGGTCTGCGAGTGTCGTGCCCTCGGCGTTGAAGCCGATGTCGAGCAGGACCTCGACGCCCTGATCGCCAAGATCGCCAATGACTCCCGCGCCGGCGACTGGGTGGTGGTGATGTCCAATGGCGGCTTCGGCGGTATCCACGAACGTCTGTTGAGTGCACTGGCAGCACGGGAAGGTGAGGCATGAGCCAGCAAGCGAAAGCCCCCGAAGGGGAGTTCAAGTCAGCGGTCACCGTCGCGCTGACCGGGGCCTCGGGTGCCCAGTACGGCCTGCGGCTGATCGAATGCCTGGTCGCGGCGGGTCATGAGGTGATGGTGATGGTCTCCAAGGCCGCCCACATGGTGATCGCCACCGAGACCGATGAAGAACTGCCGGCGCGTCCGGCTCGCCTCACCGAGGTGCTCACCCAGCGCTACGCCGCCAGGCCCGGTCAGATTCGCTGCTTCGGCCGCGAGGACTGGATGGCGCCCGTGGCGTCCGGCTCCGGCGCGCCGAGTGCCATGGTGGTATGTCCATGTTCCACCGGCTCGCTCTCGTCCATCGCGACCGGCGCCAGCAACAATCTGATCGAACGCGCCGCCGACGTCGCCCTCAAGGAGCGTCGCACGCTGATCCTGGTGCCGCGCGAGACGCCGTTCTCGGCGATCCATCTCGAACACATGCTGAGCCTGACGCGCATGGGGGCCGTCATCCTGCCCGCCGCCCCCGGCTTCTATCACCGCCCGCAGACACTCGATGACATGATCGACTTCATCGTCGCGCGCATTCTCAATCAGCTGGGAATCGCGCATGCGCTGATGCCGCGCTGGGGCGAAGGGCATGTCAGTGGTGACTAGTGTCGCCATCTTGATCATCGGATTGTGCAGGGAGAGCAGGGAATGCTGAATTGGTCATTGTTGTCGGTGTTCGTGCCGACCTTCTTTCTGGTGTCGCTGACACCGGGCATGTGCATGACGCTGGCCATGACCCTGGGGATGACGCAAGGGGTGCGCCGCACCCTGTGGATGATGGTGGGCGAGCTGCTGGGGGTCGGGCTGGTGGCGGTCTCGGCCGTGATCGGGGTCGCGACCATCATGCTGCGCTATCCGCTGGTGTTCTCGGCCTTCAAGCTGGCCGGGGGCGCCTATCTGGTGTGGCTCGGCATCCAGATGTGGCGCTCGCGGGGGCGCCTGGCACTGGGGGCCGTGGGCGAGGCCAGTGCTGCACCACGAGCCTCGCGGCGGACATTGGCGGCACAGGGCTTCGTCACCGCCATCGCCAATCCCAAGGGCTGGGCGTTCTTCATCGCGCTGCTGCCACCGTTTCTGGACGCGAGCCTGCCGATGACGCCACAGCTGGTGGCGCTGGTGGGTATCATTCTCACGCTCGAATTCAGCTGTCTGATGCTGTATGCCGGTGGCGGCAGTGGACTGGCGCGCTGGCTCGGTCGTGGTTCGCGCGTGCGGCTCATGAACCGGGTCGCGGGGACCCTGATGGTCGGGGTGGGTATCTGGCTCGCCACCGGCTGACCTCGGCATGCCAAGGCGCTGACCGACACACCCCGAACACACGAAGGCCCGCCAATGGCGGGCCTTCGTGTGTTCGCCGGCTGAAGCAACCGCGACGACGGGATCAACCGGGGCGGCTGGCGCAACGCCGGCAGCTGTCTCAACGGTGGTGTGCGAGTCAATTGCGTCGCAGGGTCTCCAGTGCTGCCGCCGCCACGATGAAACTGCCGCCCACCAGCGTCATCCAGGTGGGGGCCTCGCCGAGAATCAACCAGGCAAGCAGCACCCCATACACCGGCTGCAGACAGCCGATCATTCCGACGGTCTTGGCCCTGAGGCCACCCAGGGCGAAGGTCATCAGGGCATGGGGGGTGGCCGTGAACACGACGGCCAGTACCAGCATGGCGATGCCTGTTCCCGGGCTTGCGTCCATGATCTCGCCGGAGGCGAACGGCAATGTCAGCACCACCACGCCCAGCGCCTGCAGGCTCATCGACAGCACCGGGTTGAGATGGCTGAGACGGTAGCGCACCAGCAGATTGCGCGCCGCGAACAGCAGGCCCGAGAACACGCCCCACAACACTCCCGCCAGGCTATCGCCCTGCGCGCTGCTGTCGCCGCCGGGAACCAGTAGCCAGACGCCGATGCACACCAGCCCCGCTGCCGCCAGATCCCCGGCTTTCAGGCGCGTGCCCTCCACCCAGGGTTCCAGCAGCACGATGAAGATGGGATAGGTGAACAGTGCCAGCATGCCGGTGGCCACGGACGAGACCTGCATCGCGTGGAAGTAGCTGACCCAGTGAGCGGCCATCAGCGCCGCGGCCACGCCCATCAGCGCCCAGTCGCGGCCGCTCAGGCGCAGCGAGACCTGCCACTTCAGCCGTGCAATCCACAGAAGGAACAGGCCGGCCAGCAGGCTGCGCCAAGTGGTGATGTCGAGCGCCGAGAGTGGCAGGCCCTTCGAGAACAGCGCCGTGCCGCCGAGCAGCGCGATGCCGAGATGAATCGACATGAGCGCCTGGGGCTGGTTGGCAGGGGGAGCGGCAGGACCGGGCATGGGTATCCTCTTGGGCAGAAGGCGAAGGTGGCGGTGGTGATGACGTGCAGCGATCACCTTGAGGGTCGATCGTGAATGACGGGCTAGAGCGGCAGCCACAGCAGGCGCGCCGTCAGCAGACCCAGACTCGCCAGGCTCAACCACACCACGGGGGCGGCCGGCGAGGGGCAGGGTTGCTGGACGAAGGCAGGGTAGCTGATGCGCACCAGAGCACACGCCAGCAGTCCCAGACAGGCGCCGCCCAGGATATCGCTCAGATAGTGCACGCCGAGGAAGATGCGAGACAGCCCGATCACGCTACAGGCGATGATGGCGCTCCAGTAGATCCAGCGTCGGCGTGGAGAGGGTTGCCGTTCGGCGATGAAGGCGGCTGCCAGGCCGAATACCGCGACGGCACCGGCCGTGTGGGCACTGGGGAACGACATCGAGCCCTCGAGAAAGGCGGGAGTGTCCGGACGGGGGCGCTGGATCAGATACTTGAGCACGGTATTGGCGCAGGCGATGCCGACCCAGGCGGCGCTCAGATGGATCCATATCGCATGGCGGCGCGTGAGTGCCAGCCACACGAGCCAGGGCGCCACGAGTGCCGCGAGCCCCGTGCCATCGCCGAGCTGCGACAGCCACAGGCTGGCCTGGTGCAGAAGGTTCTCGGGCAGCAGGGTGTGGAGTCTGTCGGCGAGCGAGGCCGCAACGATGTCGATCTGCCAGGGCCCGGGGTGAGCGAGTGCCGCCAGACTCATCGCGGGCACGCTGATGACGGCAAAGACCAGCAGTGCCATCGAGGCCAGCGGGAACTCGCCTTCCGGGTCGGGGTGGCGCAGCTGCCACCACAGGCGACGGCCGGATGCCGAGCGACGCATGCGGCGCGCCAGCCAGTGATAGAGGCGGCCTTCGCGGCCCAGCTGGCGGCGCAGAAATGAGAAGGCAAAGGCGCAGGCGATCAGGCCGCTGGCCAGGCCGATCAGCAGGCCGTTGGCGCCCGGTGGCAGCGTGAACAGCGATTGCCAGGTCTGGCCCAGCAGGTAGCCCGGCAGCAGATAGGCGGGAGACCACGCCAGTGCCGAGAGACCATTGACCATGAAGAAGCGCGAGGCCGGCATGTCCAGCATGCCCGCGACCAGCGGGATGATCGGGCGTACCGGGCCGACGAAACGCCCGAAGGCGATCGACCAGCTGCCGTGGCGATGGAAGAAGCGCTGACCGTGTTCGATCCATTCGGGGTGGCGCGAGAAGGGCCAGCGCTGCGGTAACTGATCCCGATGATGGACGCCGAGCCAGAAGCTCACGCCATCGCCGATCACGGCCCCCAGCGCACCGGAAAGCAGCACCAGTGGCAGGGAAAGCTCAAGATGCCCCGCCAGCGAGGCGCCGGCCGTCAGCATGACCACACCGGGGACCAGCAGGCCGACGATGGCGAGGGATTCGAGCAGGGAGATGAAGCCGATGATGACAATCAGCGCCACGGGGTGCTCGCTCAGCGTGGCCATCAGGGAAGCGGGGTCCAGCCAGTGAGTCAGTGTGGCAAGGGTGTTGCTCATTCATTGAGGTCCATCAGGGTGAGTTGGGCGGCCAGCAGGCGTTGTTCGAGTTTCTGTACCGTGTCGCCCGCCTTGTAGTTGACGAGACGAGCGTGAGCGATGATCGAGCCGGTCTCGGGCTGTGTCGTCGCCGCCAGGGCGGCCGTCAGGCGTTCACGCATGATCAGGGCGCCGGCCTCGCCGGTATTGGGGAGCATTAGCCAGAACGTGGCCTTGTCACTGCGACACAGCAGATCGCCCTGACGCGAGATGCCCTGCATGACATCGCAGGCCGAGGAGAGACACTCGATACGGCGGTCTTCCCCGAATTGCTCACCGAGCATCTCCAGCTGCGGCAGGTAGATGACCAGGATGCTCAACGGCTGCTCCAGCGCACTGGCGCGTGCGGCCTCGCTGGTCAGCCGCTGCTGGCCGGTGCGCGCATTGTAGGCATTGCACTCGACTTCCTCGCTGGCGGTCATGCGCATGACACCTGACTGCAGGTTGTTGATCACGAAGGGCTGGCTGGCGACCAGCAGCAGGCAGACATAGCGCAGTACCTCGCCGAAGTTGTCATCCGGCTGACCCAGCAGCCATAGCCACAGCGGGGCCAGTACCACGTTCAAGAGCATCGCCGGCGCCAATGGCAGCAGCAGCAGCGTCAGGATGCTCGGCAATCCCAGCCACAGCGACATTCCGATGTGCGCGCTGGGAGCCTCCAGCGCCAGCATCAGATAACCGCCGATCAGCGCCAGATAGGCGGGAAGCGGCTGCTCTTCATCCAGGAGGTGCAGAGCGGTCGCGATCCCCATCAGCAAGGTGGCCAGCACCGGTGTCAGGATGTGGGAGTAGTCCCCGACCAGATAACGCCAGAGCGCGTAGGTGGCCAGCACCAGGGTCGCCAGCAGCATGATCAGGGTCTTGCGATTGGCCAGCCGGCGGCGCTCTCTGGCGCGCGTGGCCGTCGTTGACGAGGACATCAGTCTTCAGCCTCCGCCTGGGGGGTGTCGGCGAGTGCCGCCTTTCGGGAGGGGAGTGCGGGCAGGTGAGTGATCGGCTCGCGCTCCTCGCTGAGGTTGGCGCTCGCCGCCTGCAGGTCGAGATGGTCGGCCTCGGTATCGTTCAGCGGCTGGACCCGCGCCCGCACTGGCATGGCGAGATGCTCCATGAGCTGCCGACGCCGCAGGTTGGCGGCGTGTTCGCTGCGTGCCACCAACAGCAACGCCAGGCAGCCGTCGTCAAGCTGATAGCGTGTCTCATGGGGCAGCGCCGCGCTGTCCAGCGTATTCAGCAGACGGCGACGCGTGAGGCGGGTGGGCGTGGCTGGCTCCAGCAGGATCAGCTCGATGTGGATGCCTTCACGATCTGCCCGGGAAATTTCCCGCGGCAGATCCCGGAGCAGCTGGTATTGTGACCAGATGGCACGATTCGCGTCACGGCGACCGCGCCGTTCCAGCTGACGCCAGACCTCCTGCTGACGCTGCCCGGCGATGGCGCCCAGCGCCATCAAGGTGGCCGTGATGCCGATGCCAAGGCTCAGCCAGTCACTGCCCAGCGGCGTGAGTGCCAGCCAGGTGGTGATCAGCCCGATGATGGCGCAGGCCGGCGCCAGCCACGCGGGGCGCGGATAGAGCAGCAGCACGGCAAACCCCCATAGCCACATCATGTGCTGCTCGGGTGCCAGCAGCACCAGCAGCGCCATGATCACCGCCACGCTGAGCATGGCCGTGGTCCGGAACCAGCCCAGCGTGAAGAGTTCGTGCGCCAGGGAGACCACCAGCAGCAAGGTGCCGCCGATGGCCAGCAGCAGTCCAGTGATGGTCAGGGCGAGGCTGATCTGGCGCGCCGCTTCCAGCAGCAACAGCACAGAGCCGAGCAGACAGATGAACTGACTGACCCGGACTTTGAACTTGATCTCCATGGTGACTTATATTGGCACCTTTCCCGTGGATGACATGAATCCGACCAGACTCCCCGGTCGGATGGGGCGCAGCGCATTGAGCCATGCCATGACAGGATGTGCGAGCGTGATGCCGCCTGCCTGTCCCGGCTCTGCCAGGCGCTGATACGGGCCAGCATACCCCAAACCATGATTTTCCGAAGTGTCGAGGTGATCCGGCGCTTTCGCTTCGCCCCTCCCTCGGCTGATCTACAGGCGCCAGAGCGGGCGGAAGGCACTTTCCTACATCTTTCTACGAATGAGACAAGGCACATGAGCGAGCTGGGCAAGCACGACACCACGGACGTCGTGGCTTACATGAACGGTCTGGGCGGCGATGCCCGCGCAGCGAGCGTGGTGATGCGTCGTGTCGACAGCGGCCTCAAGAACCGGGCGCTGCAGATCATGGCACGACTGATCGACGAGCGCCGCGAGTCACTGACCGCCGCCAACGCCGATGACCTGACGCGAGCGCGAGACAATGGCCTGTCGGAAGCGATGGTCGACCGCCTCGCCCTCACGCCGGCGCGTATCGACGCCATGATCGAGGGGCTCGAGCAGGTCGCGGCCCTGCCGGACCCGGTCGGTGAGATCGATGGCCTGAAATATCGTCCCAGCGGCATCCAGGTCGGTCACATGCGTGTGCCACTGGGCGTGATCGGCATCATCTTCGAATCACGGCCCAACGTCACCATCGAGGCCGCCAGCCTGTGCCTCAAGTCCGGCAATGCCTGCATCCTGCGTGGTGGTTCAGAAGCGGCGTCCAGCAACCGTGCGCTGGGTGAGATCATCCGCGAGGCGCTGGTGGCGGCCGGGCTGCCGGCGACGGCGGTGCAGGTGGTGGCCACCACGGACCGTGCCGCGGTGGGCCGTCTGATCGCGATGTCCGAGTACGTCGATGTCATCATCCCGCGTGGGGGCAAGAGTCTGGTCGAGCGCATCACCAATGAGGCGCGCGTGCCGGTCATCAAGCATCTCGACGGTATCTGCCACGTCTATATCGACGCCACGGCAGATCTCGACATGGCGGTGAGCATCGCCGAGAACGCCAAGACACACCGTTACGGTACCTGCAACACCATGGAGACCCTGCTTGTGGATGCGGCTGTCGCGGCCGAGGTGCTGCCGCGCATCGCCGAGCGTCTGGCGGTCCATGAGGTCGAGATTCGTGGCTGTGAACGCACCTGTGACATCCTGTCCGAGGCCGTGGCCGCCACGGATCAGGACTGGGATACCGAGTATCTGGCACCGATTCTGGCGATTCGGGTCGTCGAGGGCGTGGAAGCGGCGATGGCGCATATCGAGCGTCACAGCTCCGGGCATACCGAAGCCATCATCACCGACAACTATGCGCTGGCGCGTCGGTTCATGGCCGAAGTGGATTCCAGCTCCGTGATGGTCAATGCCTCCACCCGCTTTGCCGATGGCTCCGAATACGGATTGGGTGCCGAGATCGGCATTTCCACCGACAAGCTGCACGCTCGCGGGCCCGTGGGGCTGGAAGGGCTCACCACACGCAAGTATGTCGTGTTCGGCGATGGGCAGATTCGTCAGTGAGATCTCCAGACCCTTCCTCGGTCAGCGCATCGCCACGGGCGCTGGACGATAGCCAGCGCCCGCTGAATGTCGACGGCGACGCCGCGCAGCGCGAACCCGCTGCACAGCCGGGTGGGGAGGCCTGCGACACTCTGCCTGACGAGAAGCCACAGCCCGGCTTCGAGGGCTGTCTCGGGCCGGTCCCCCGGGTGGCGATGCTCGGGGGCACCTTCGACCCGGTACACCACGGGCACCTTCGCAGCGCCATCGAACTGCGTGAGGCGCTGGGCCTGGATCATGTGTTGATGATTCCCTGCCATCAGCCGCCACATCGTGCCGCACCCGGGGTGAGCAGCGAGGAGCGTCTGGCCATGCTGGAGGCCGCGATTGCCGGTGAGCCGGGGCTCAAGGCGGACGCCCGCGAGCTTTTCCGGGATGGGCCGTCCTACAGTGCCGACACCCTGGCGAGCCTGCGCGGCGAATATGGTCCTCAGGCGCGGCTGGTGATGGCCATCGGCCATGATGCCTTTCTCAAGCTTGGCGAATGGCATGCCGCCGAGCGATTGTTCGATGATGCCCATGTCGTGGTGATCGAACGCCCTGATCATGATGCTCCTCTGCCAGAGGCGTTGAAGGCCTTGATCGAGGGGCGGGAAGTGCAGACGGTGGCCGAGCTGATGGCGCGTCCCGGCGGCCTGTTGCTGCGGTTGTCATTGCCGACCCGCATGGCGATCAGCGCGACCTTCGTACGCGAGCGGCTTGCGCTGGGGGATAGCGTGCGCTACCTGCTGCCCGAGACGGTCATCCGCCATATCGAGGCCCGGTCGCTTTACTGCCCGCCCTGTGTGTGAGGGTTCGTGACGCGTAGATTGACGATGCCCATAGGCGAGCGCATCACCAACGGGTAGAATGCGCCCCCTGCCGAACAAACTTCCGAGGAATCATGCAGACCGAAGCTCTTAAAAACCTGGTGATCGACGCCCTTGACGACCTCAAGGCCCAGGAAATCAGCGAGATCGATGTCTCCAAGCTGACCAGCGTCACCGATGTCATGGTGATCGCGACGGGGACTTCCAGCCGTCATATCGCCGCTCTGGCCAACAATGTGCAGGTCACGGTGAAAGAAGCCGGCGTCAAGCCGCTGGGTTGCGAAGGCGACAACGGTTCCGACTGGGTGTTGCTGGATCTGGGCGATGTCGTCGTCCACGTCATGCTGGCCGAAACCCGTGCCCTGTATGACCTCGAGCGCCTGTGGAGCGATCTGCCCCGCGAGACGAGCGAAGAGTTCGAACAGCGCAGCTGATTCCGCTGTTGCCTGCCTCAAGAGGCGGAGTGATGCGGCACGGCGGTGCTACCGGCGCCGGTTGCGGGCAGCATGCTGACAGGGCGGGCCCGTGGTGGTTGGACGGAAGGAGAGGGTCAGCGGGCATGCCCGTTGGCCACTGACGACACGGGACAGGACATGAAGATCCGAGTACTGGCGGTCGGGCAGAAGATGCCTGACTGGGTGGAGAAGGGTAGCCGGGAATATCTCAAGCGCATGCCAAGAGACTTTTCCCTCGAATTCATCGAACTGGCGCCCGGAAACCGTGGCAAGAACGCGGACATTGCCCGTGCCATGGCCAGTGAAGGTGATCGGATGCTCGAAAAACTCAAGGGAAATGAACATGTTGTCGCCCTTGATGTCCTAGGGAAGTCGTGGAGCACGGAGCAGCTGGCTCAGCACGCCGATGACTGGCGCCTGGGCGGTCGCGATGTGGCCATCCTGATCGGCGGTCCTGACGGGCTCGATCCACGCCTGCTGGCCCGCGCGGATCAGCGCTGGTCGCTCTCCGCGCTGACCCTGCCGCACCCGCTGGTGCGCATCGTATTGGCGGAGCAGCTCTACCGCGCCTGGACACTGCTGGTCGGGCATCCTTATCACCGTTAAGCGCCTGCCGCTTGCGACAAGACACGAGTTGCGAGACCCGCCATGCGCCAACGCCGGGCGACGATCAAGAATCCCCAACAGGAAGTGCGGATCTTTCGCCTTCGCAGTATCGTGGCCGCCGGCCTGGTGCTGGTGCTGGCCGGTTGCCTGCTGGCACGGCTGGTCTTTCTTCAGGTCGTGGAACACGATATCTATACCACGCGCTCGGACAAGAACCGTGTGCGTGTCGAACCCCTGCCGCCGACGCGCGGCCTGATCTATGACCGCAACGGTCGTCTGCTTGCCGAGAATCGCCCCAATTACAACCTGACCATCGTGCGCGAACGCGCCGGTGATCTGGAGACGACGCTTGAGCGTCTGGTCGAGATTCTCGATCTCCCCCCTGATGAAATCGAAGACTTCAAGGAACGCTCGCGTCAGCGACAGCGCCCCTATCAGCCAGCCCTGTTGATGAGTGAGCTGAGCCAGGAGCAGATCGCGCGTCTGGCGGTCAATCGCTATCGCCTGCCGGGTGTCGAGGTCGAGGCCCAGCTGCTGCGTTACTACCCGGATGCCAAGCCGCTCTCGCATACGCTGGGCTATGTCGGGCGCATCAATCAGGCGGAGCTCAAGACCCTCGACAAGGGCAACTATTCGGGAACGCACTTCATCGGCAAGACCGGGATCGAGCGCTTCTATGAAGAGGCGCTGCATGGTCAGGCCGGGCTGCGCAAGGTGGAAACCAATGCGCGCGGCCGCGTGCTGCGTGAGCTGTCGCGTATCGACCCGCAGCCCGGCAAGGACTTGACGCTGACCATCGACCGTGGCCTGCAGGATCTGGCCTATCGACTGCTCAAGGGGCGCCGTGGGGCGATCGTGGCCATCGAGCCGGAAAGCGGCGAGATCCTCGCCATGGCCTCGGTGCCGGGCTTTGATTCCAACGAGTTCGTCACCGGCATCAGCGTCAAGAGTTACCGTGCGTTGCAGTCCGACATCGACCTGCCGCTGTTCAATCGGGCGATACGGGGACAGTATCCGCCTGCCTCGACGGTCAAGCCCTTCATGTCGCTGGCGGGGCTGGACAATGGCGTCATCACGCCGCAGACCACCTTCTTCGACCCGGGGTATTTCCAGCTGCCCAATGACAGCCACAAGTATCGCAACTGGCTGCGCTGGGGGCATGGACGGGTCAACATGCGGCGCGGTATCGCCGTCTCCAATGACACCTACTTCTACAATGTCGCCTATCGACTGGGCATCGATCGCATCAGCGAGTACATGCACAAGTTCGGGTTCGGTGAGCAGACCGCGCTGGACGTGCAGGGTGCCTTGCCGGGGTTGATGCCGTCCAAGGAATGGAAGCGCAATCGCTACGACAAGCCCTGGTATCCCGGCGAGACCATCTCCATCGGGATCGGCCAGGGCTACTGGTTGACGACGCCCCTGCAGCTCGCCTCCGCTGAGGCGGTGCTGGCCAATCGTGGCCGGCATGTGACGCCTCATCTGGCCAAGCGCATCGGCGATGAGACGGTGCTGTTGCCGCGCAGCGAAGAGAAGCCTGACGTGGTGGTGGAGAATCCGGCCTGGTGGGACGAGGTCATCGGCGCGCTTGAGGACGTGGTCAATGGCCGCGAGGGCACGGCGCGCAAGTACGTCGGTCCCGGGCTCAAGTATCGCATGGCCGGCAAGTCCGGTACGGCGCAGGTCTTCACCCTGGGGCAGGACCAGAAGTACAACGGTCACGAGCTGGCGGAACGTCTGCGCGACCATGCCCTGTTTGCGGCGTTCGCGCCGGTCGAGAATCCCGAGATCGCCGTGTCCGTGGTGGTGGAGAACGGTCAGGGCGGAAGCTCGGTGGCCGGCCCCATGGCACGTGCCATCACGGATTACTGGTTGTTGCCGCGCATTGATCCTGTCGCCCGTGATGCCGCCCTGACGCTGGCGGCGGCCCTGGAAGAGACGGCGGCGCAGGCCGAGCAGAGCGAAACCCCTGCAGGAGTCAATGATGCCGACTGATTATCAGCGCTCGATGCGCAGCGTGGGAGGCGAGCTCAATCGCCGGCGTCGCACCAGTCTGTGGGAGCGGATCCATCTGGACCCCTGGTTGCTGCTGTTGCTGCTGATCGTGCTGGGGTGCGGTCTGATCGTGCTCTACAGCGCCAGCGGTCAGGATATCGATTTCACGCTGCGCCAGGCGTCACGTCAGGCGTTGGCGCTGGGGGTCATGATCGGCCTTGCGCAGCTCTCTCCGAGCACGCTGTATCGCTGGGCACCTGTCGCCTATGGCGGCGGTTTCCTGATGCTGGTGGCGGTGGAGGTACTGGGGGATGTCGGGATGGGGGCCCAGCGCTGGCTGGTGATTCCCGGCGTCGTGCGCTTCCAGCCGTCGGAGCTCATGAAGCTGGCGATGCCGATGATGGTCGCCTGCTGGCTGGGGCAGCGGCCGCTGCCGCCACGCTGGCGCGATCTGGTCATCTGTGGGGTGATCATCGTCACGCCGGTGCTGCTGATCGCCCGGCAGCCGGACCTGGGAACCTCGCTGCTGGTCGCGGCGGCCGGGGTCTTCGTCATCCTGCTGGCGGGACTCTCCTGGAAACTGATCGCCTTCTTCGGGGCGTTGATCGCCTCGGCGCTGCCGCTTCTGTGGATGGTGATGCATGACTATCAACGCCGGCGTGTGCTGACCTTCCTGAATCCGGAGTCCGACCCGCTGGGAGCCGGCTGGAACATCATCCAGTCCAAGACCGCCATCGGCTCCGGAGGCTTGCTGGGCAAGGGCTATACCCTGGGGACCCAATCGCAGCTGGAATTTCTGCCTGAGCGGCATACCGACTTCATCGTCGCGGTGATCGGGGAGGAACTGGGGCTTCTGGGCATGAGTTTCTTCCTCGCCCTCTACGTGTTGATCGTGCTGCGCGGGCTGGTGATGGCCAACCATGGTCAGGACAGCTTCGCGCGCCTGACAGGGGGAGCCATCATCCTGACCTTCTTCGTCTATGTGTTCGTCAACATCGGCATGGTGTCAGGCATTCTCCCGGTGGTGGGCGTTCCACTGCCGCTGGTCAGTTATGGTGGGACCTCCAGCGTGACCTTGCTGGCGGGCTTCGGTATTCTCATGAGCATTCATACCCACCGGCGCCTGCTGTCGCGTTGACGCGGCCTTTGCAGCTACCGGATGGCAAGGACATTCGCGGGCCGACGCCCGCAGACAGGCAAGGAGAGAGTCGATGACGGTGATTAACGCACGTGGGCGGCGTCTGAAGCACTGGGGCGCAGCCCTGATGATCGCGCCGTTGCTGGGCATGTCAGGGGCGGCCATGGCGGCGCCGGATGGCTTTGCTCCCGCAACTCACCCGGAGACGGCCAAGCTGGTGGATGAGCTGGTGGCCAAGGGGCTGGATCGCGCTCGCGTGACCGAGCTGATGAATCAGGCCGATTACAGCCAGAAAGTGCTGGATGCCATGTCGCGCCCGGCGGAAGGGCACCTGCGCTGGGACCAGTACCGCGCCATCTTCATGAAGGAATCTCGCATCGAGGCCGGCGTGAAGTTCATCGCCGAGCATCGCGAGACCTTCGATCGCGCCCAGGCCGAATATGGCGTGCCGCCGGAAGTCATCGCCGCCATCATTGGCGTCGAGACCTTCTTCGGCAAGCACACCGGCACCCACCGCGTGATCGACTCACTTTCCACACTGGCCTTCGATCATCCGCGTCGTGGCAAGTTCTTCCGTGGTGAGCTGTCCGCCTTCCTGCAGCTGACGTTGGAGCAGGGCATCGACCCGCTCTCCATCAAGGGATCCTATGCCGGTGCGATGGGCTACCCGCAGTTCATCCCCACCAGCTATCAGGCCTATGCCGTCGATTTCGATGGCGATGGCGTGCGGGACCTGTGGCACAACCCCGTCGATGCCATCGGCAGTGTCGGCAACTATTTCGCCCGTCACGGCTGGAAGGCCGGTGCACCGGTCGTCAGCGCAGCCGATGGCCCCGGTACGCCGCCGTCTTCCGTCACCTTCAACAAGACCAAGAAGCCCTACATGAGCGTCTCGGCACTTGAGGCGGCAGGGGTCGAGGTCGCGGGTGGCGTGGCAGGCAATACCCAGATCATCCCGCTGGCGCTGGACCTCAAGCAGGGGTATCGCTACGCCGTGGGCTATGACAACTTCTACGTCATCACTCGCTACAACCACAGCCATCTGTATGCGATGGCCGTGAATGAGCTGTCCCAGGCGATCAAGCGCCGTCTCGAGGATGGGGGTGCCGGATGAGCTGGTCACGCGCGCTGCCGTTGACGTTGGCGCTTGCCCTGCTGGCCGGTTGTGCCAGCAGTGGTGGCACCACGGTCAGCGACGGTGCTTCGCCGAGCACGGGCAAGAAGGCGGGCAAGAATGGGCGTTACGAGATGGATTCGGATGCCTATCCCGACGACGCGCCGGACGTCTCCGCGGTGCCGGATGCCGTGCCGAAGCCCGAGCCCTATACGCGCAGCGGCAACCGCAGCGAGTATGAAGTGTGGGGCAAGACCTATCATGTGATGGATGACCCGCGCGGCTACGTGGCGGAAGGTACCGCCTCCTGGTATGGCAAGAAGTTCCATGGCTACGCCACCGCCAGCGGCGAGATCTATGACATGTACACCATGACGGCGGCCCACAAGTCGCTGCCGCTGCCGACCTACGCGCGAATCACCAATCTGGACAACGGCAAGCAGGTCATCGTCAAGGTCAACGATCGTGGGCCCTTCCATGATGATCGCCTGATTGACCTGTCCTACAGTGCGGCGTGGCGTCTCGACATGCTTGGCCATGGTACCGGTCATGTGCGCGTCGAGACGCTGGATGCCAGCACCTGGCGGCCGGGGCCGAGCCCGACCCAGGGCACGGCCGAGTCCGAGCGCCTGCTGGCCCGTAGTCAGGCGGTGCGTCGCGAGCAGGGCATCGCAGGGCTTGAGGAAATGGGCGCAACCGGCGATTCCGTGGCGGCGAAGACGTCCAGCACGAGCGTTGCCGCCAAGCCCGTGGTAGCCTCTGCGGCGCGCGCGACCGACGCCACGGCCAGCGGCGCTGATGCCAGCTTCCTGCAGGTGGCGGCGGTCAGTGACCTGCAAACGGCAGACCGCATCAGCAAGCGCGTCAGCGCGGCGCTTGATCGCCCGGTCCGAGTGCTGGGCAGTGGCAATCTTTACAAGGTGCAGGTGGGCCCGCTTGAAGAAAGCGTGCGTATCGAGTCGCTCAAGTCCGCGATCGCCGATGCCGGCTTCTCCGGCGCCTTCAGCGTACAGGCACCGCGCTAGCGGCGGTGATCTGGCGCATCCATCATGCATCCCACGAGGGTGCAACATGGCCGGGGCTTGTGCCCCGGCTAACGCATGAGTGTCAAAGAGATTTCAACATGTCCCTGAAAGCCAGACTTCTTCCATTGCGGCGCCGTCTTGCCGGGCTGATGGCGGCCAGCGGTATCGCGCTGCTGACCAGCGTCACCTCCACGCCGGCCCGGGCCATCGAGGCCGACACCCTGATTCCGGCGGCGCCGCAACTGGCCGCGTCCTCCTGGATTCTGATGGATGCCAATTCCGGTCGCATCCTGGTCGAGCACAATGCCGACAAGCGTCTGCCGCCGGCAAGTCTGACCAAGATGATGACGGCCTATCTGGTCGAGAATGAAATCGATGACGGCAAGCTGACGCCGGACGAGAACGTGCGTATCAGCGTCAACGCCTGGAAGACCGGCGGCTCGCGCATGTTCATCCGCGAGGGCACCAGTGTCTCGGTCGATGATCTGCTGCATGGCGTGATCATCCAGTCAGGCAACGACGCCAGCGTCGCGCTTGCCGAGCACATCGGCGGCAGCGAGGGCTCCTTCGCCGACCTGATGAACCAGCACGCCAAGCGTCTGGGCATGAACAATACCCATTACATGAACGCCACCGGTCTGCCGCACGCGGAGCACTACTCCACGGCACATGATCTCGCGATTCTGGCGCGCCACATCATCCGCGACTATCCGGATCACTATCAGATCTATTCCCAGAAGTACTTCACCTGGAATGGCATCAAGCAGCCCAATCGCAACAAGCTGCTGTGGCGTGACAAGGACGTCGACGGCCTGAAGACCGGTCATACCGATGAAGCGGGTTACTGCCTGGTGGCGTCTGCCAAGAAGGAAGACACGCGTCTGATCAGCGTGGTGATGGGCACCAGCTCCGAAGAGGCGCGTGCCCAGGAATCCCAGAAGCTCCTGACCTACGGCTTCCGCTACTTCGAGAGCAAGAAGCTCTATGACAAGGGTGCCGTGCTCAATCAGGCCCGTGTCTGGGGCGGCGAGAAGGATCAGGTGCGTCTTGGCATGGCCAAGGAAGTCTATCTGACCCTGCCGAGTGGCCAGGCCGACAAGCTGACTGCCCGTCTTGATCTGAAGGACACCATCAAGGCACCGGTGCAGGTCGGCGAGCAGTACGGCACCCTGCAGATCAAGCTCGAGGACAAGGTGCTGGCGGAAGAGCCGCTGGTCGCCCTGGAATCAGTCGAGCAGGGCGGTCTCTTCAAGCGTCTGTGGGACGCCCTGATGCTGTTCTTCCACGGCCTGTTCAACTGAGGCTGGTGCCGTCCGCCCTGGCCAGCGAGCAAGGTGATGCGACGGTGCCCGCCACGCGCCCCTGAAACTCGGGGATGCGTCTTTCACGAAGGGCGATCCGGCTGACGGATCGCCCTTTGTTGAGTAGAATGGTCGGAAATAGAATCACTGGAAGGGCTTTCCCATGGCCAACACGCCAAAAGCGGGTGAGAAGACACCCCCCAAGATCGAATTCCCCTGCGATTTCTCCCTCAAGATCGTCGGCAATGCCGCCGAAGATCTCGTCGAAGTGGTCTGCAATGTCCTGGAAGTGCATGCGCCCGGCTTCGACGCCACGGCCATCACCTGGCAGGACAGCAAGAACGGCAACTATCGCAGCATCCGCGTGGTGATCCGAGCCACCGGAACCGACCAGCTGGATGCCTTGCACCGCGACCTCAAGGCCACCGGTCGCATCCACATGGTATTGTGACGTTCGCGTGAGACGAGCGACTTCACTGGCTTGCGCCATGAGCACAGGAGCGCATGCATGAACACGATTCACGTCCACCACCTCGGCGTGCTGCCGTATGAGGAAGTGTGGTCGGCGATGCGTGACTTCACCGATACCCGCTCGCCGGAGGCCCCGGATGAGCTGTGGGTAGTGGAGCACGCCCCCGTCTTTACCCAGGGACAGGCTGGCAAGCCGGAACATCTGCTGATGCCGGGTGACATCCCGGTGGTGCAGACCGACCGGGGTGGCCAGGTGACCTATCACGGCCCCGGCCAGCTGGTGCTCTACCCGTTGCTCAACGTCAAGCGTGGCGGCATCGGTGTCCGTCAGCTGGTCACTGCGCTGGAAGAGACGGTGGTGGCGGCGTTGGCCGAGCACGGCATCGAGGCGTATCCACGCCCCGATGCCCCGGGGGTCTACGTGAAGAAATCGGCGCAGCGCATGGATGATCCGCGCCGCTCGATGGAAGAGGCCAAGATTGCCTCGCTGGGGTTGCGCATCCGACGTGGATGCAGTTTCCATGGCGTGGCGATCAATCTGGACATGGACCTAGCGCCTTTCGGGCGCATCAATCCCTGCGGCTATGCCGGCATGGCGATGACCCAGCTACGCGACCTGACGCGCGTGCCAGTGGATCTTGCCGCTGAGCGTGACCGCCTGGTGCGTTGTCTGGGCGCAAGCCTGGGGGACGTGACCCTGACTCCGGTGAGCGGGCTGCCCGCGGCACTGGCTGACATTTCTCGAACAGCAGGACAGAACTGATGACCGAGACCACCGCTACCCCGAAGCCCGCTCCCTCCGCTGCTCCTGCTCGCAAGGAGCGTGGCGTGAAGCTGCGTGGCGCCGAGAAGGTCGCTCGCATTCCGGTCAAGGTGATTCCCACCGAGACCTTGCCGAAGAAGCCGGACTGGCTGCGCGTGCGCATGCCTGCCTCCCCTGAGGTGAGCCGCATCAAGCAGACTCTGCGCAAGCACGGCCTGCACACGGTGTGTGAAGAAGCCTCCTGCCCGAACCTGGGCGAGTGCTTCAGCGGCGGCACCGCGACCTTCATGATCATGGGCGATATCTGTACCCGTCGCTGCCCGTTCTGTGACGTGGCCCACGGTCGTCCCAATGCGCTGAATGCCGACGAGCCGCGCGAGCTGGCCGAAGCCATCGCCGAGATGCGCCTGAATTACGTCGTCGTGACCTCCGTTGACCGTGATGACCTGCGTGACGGTGGCTCCAACCACATTGCCGAGTGCATCCGCGAGATCCGCGAGAAGTGTGAAGGTACCGAGATCGAAGTGCTGGTACCGGACTTCCGTGGCCGCATGCAGGTCGCGCTGGACGTGCTCGAGCAGACACCGCCGGATGTCTTCAACCACAATCTGGAGACCGTGCCGAGCCTGTACCGCCGCGTGCGTCCGGGCGCCGACTATCAGTGGTCGCTGGATCTGCTCAAGGGCTACAAGGAGCGTCGCCCGGAAGTGAAGACCAAATCCGGTCTGATGCTGGGGGTGGGCGAGACTGACGAGCAGGTGCTCGAGGTCATGCAGGACCTGCGCAATCACGGCGTCGACATGCTGACCCTCGGGCAGTACATGCAGCCGTCACGCAGCCACCTGCCGATCGATCGTTGGGTCCACCCGGATACCTTCGACTGGCTCGGTCAGAAGGCGCGCGAGATGGGCTTCTCGCATGTCGCCTCCGGTCCGCTGGTGCGCTCTTCCTATCACGCCGACAAGCAGGCGCATGGTGTGGAAGTGAAATAAGCCGGACTGGCCCGAAAAAAAACCGCCGCGGAGATCATCTCCGCGGCGGTTTTTTTGGTTCATGAGCACAGGGGCGTGTGGTGGAGCGTCACTGCTCCGTGGCCAGCGGCAGGCAGGCGACGCTGTGCCCGGGAATCGGCTCCATCGGCGCGCTGAAGTGTGCGTTGAGCTCCGGCAGCAGCTCGCGCACGAAACGCAGGAACAGCTCGGTGACCGGCGTGGGGTAGCGATCCTTGGGATAGACCGTGCACCAGGAGCGTCTGAGCGGGAAGCCCGGCAGGGACGGCGAGGCCAGCAGGCCGGAGGCCAGCTCCAGCTGGACGGCCAGCCGCGGCAGGATCGCCACGCCCAGATGCGCCATCACGCCCTGCTTGATGGCCTCGTTGGAGCCCAGCTCCAGCGTATGGCGCAGCGAGACGCGCTCGCGGGCGGCGAATTCCTCGAAGGCGGTACGCGTGCCGGAGCCGGGCTCGCGCATCAGCATGTAGTACTGGGCGAGATCCTCCAGCGTGACGCCCTTGACGTCCAGCAGCGGGTGGCCGGGCCAGACGATGGGGATCAGCTCGTTGTCCAGGATCGGCATGAAGGCCAGGTTGGCGTCATCGGGCACCATGCCCATGATCACCAGGTCATCGCGTCGCTCGGCGAGGCGTTCCAGTGCCTGGCCGCGATTGCAGACGCGCAGGCGCACCGAGACTTCCGGGTAGCGGGCACGAAAGCGCGCCAGAATGTGAGGCACCACATACTGGGCCGTGGACACGGCCGCCAGATTCAGCTCGCCACGGATGGTGCCGGCGATTTCCGACAGCTCCATCTGCAGGCTCGAGACTTCCCCGAAGATCGACTGTACCGAGCTTGCCAGCGCATCCGCCGCCGGCAGGATATGCAGCGTCTTGCCGGCATATTTGAACAGCGATTGCTCGAGCGCCTGCTCCAATTGGCGAATCTGGGCACTGACGGCGGGCTGTGTCAGTCCGAGTTGCTCAGCCGCACGCGAGTAGGACTGCTGGCGATGGACAGCCTGAAATACCTGTAACTGTCTGAAAGTTAATCGGTTTAGCAGATTTGGACGCGACATGACACACCCAGTCATAAGGTTTTACTTATAGATTGGCAAAAAAATATCAACTTTTCTATTGGTCTCTCGCTGGGTAGCGTGGAAAGCCTGAGAACATGACTGCCCTCGCAAGCCTTCAGGGTTGCAGGAGAGTCAGACGCAAGCCGTCAACAACAAGATCACCGCGTTCCGTCAGGGAGAGTCACCATGTTCCGCAAGTTGCTGATCGCCAACCGAGGGGAAATCGCAGTGCGCATTGTACGCGCCTGTGCCGAGATGGACATCCGCTCTGTCGCGGTCTACACCGAAGCCGATCGTTTCTCGCTTCACGTCAAGCGTGCCGATGAAGCGCATTTCATCGGCGAAGACCCGCTGGCCGGCTACCTGGACCCCCGTCGCCTGGTGGATCTGGCCCGCGAGACAGGCTGTGATGCCATTCATCCGGGCTATGGTTTCCTTTCCGAGAATGCTGAGTTCGCGAGAATCTGCGAAGCGGCGGGCATTGCCTTCGTGGGCCCGTCCAGTGATGTCATCGCGCGCATGGGAGACAAGACCGAAGCCCGCGCCGCCATGAAGGCGGCTGGCGTGCCGGTCACGCCGGGCTCGAAGGGCAATCTGGCCGATGTCGAGGAAGCCTTGAGCGTGGCGGAACAGGTGGGGTATCCGGTGATGCTCAAGGCTACCTCAGGTGGTGGGGGGCGGGGTATCCGGCGTTGTGATGATGCCCAGCAGCTCAAGCAGGCCTGGGGTCGCGTGATCTCGGAGGCTACCAAGGCCTTCGGCAGTGCGGATGTCTTCCTGGAGCGCTGCGTGGTCGACCCGCATCACATCGAAGTCCAGATTCTGGCCGACAGTCACGACAACGTGATCCATCTGTTCGAGCGTGACTGCTCCATCCAGCGCCGCAACCAGAAGCTGATCGAGATTGCCCCCAGCCCTCAGCTGACGCCGGAGCAGCGCTCCTACGTCGGAGAGATGGCGGTGCGCGCCGCGCGGGCCGTGGGCTATCGCAATGCCGGTACCGTGGAGTTCCTGGTCAAGGGCAACGAGATCTACTTCATGGAGATGAACACCCGCGTCCAGGTGGAGCACACCATCAGCGAGGCGATCACCGGCGTGGACATCGTGCGCGAGCAGATCCGCATCGCCTGGGGCCACAAGCTGGCCTTCCGTCAGGAAGACATCCGCCATCACGGCTATGCCATCCAGTTCCGCATCAATGCCGAGGACCCCAAGAACGACTTCCTGCCCAGCTTCGGGCGCATCACGCGTTACTACGCCCCCGGCGGGCCTGGCGTGCGAACCGATACCGCGATCTATACCGGCTACACCATCCCGCCGTATTTCGATTCCATGTGCCTGAAGCTCATCGTGTGGGGGCTGACATGGGAAGAGGTCATCAATCGCGGGTCACGCGCCCTCAATGACATGCGCCTGCAGGGGGTCAAGACCACCGCGCCTTACTATCAGGAAATCCTCAAGCATCCGGACTTCCGCAACGCGCGCTTCGATACCGGTTTCGTGGCGGCGCATCCGGAGCTGACCCAGTACTCGGTCAAGCGCCTGCCGGAACAGACGGCACTGGCGATCGCGGCGGCGATCGCGGCGCACGCCGGTCTCTGAGTCCACCCCTGACATGCCGTTCGAGTCCTTCCCCCGACTCCTCAACCAACAATGACAAGGACACCTGACATGACTGCTGCTACCTCCACTCCCCATGCCGCGAGCGACTCTGCGGCTGATGCCGTCAAGGTCACCGAAGTCGTCCTGCGTGATGGCCACCAGTCATTGATCGCCACGCGCATGCGCACCGAGGACATGCTGCCCATCGCGGCACGTCTCGATCAGGCCGGCTTCTACAGCCTCGAGGTCTGGGGCGGTGCGACCTTCGATGCCTGTGTGCGCTTTCTGAAGGAAGACCCCTGGGCGCGTCTGAAGTCGCTCAAGGAAGCCATGCCCAACACGCCGCTGCAGATGCTGCTGCGCGGTCAGAACCTGCTCGGCTATCGTCATTATGCCGATGACGTGGTGGAGGCCTTCGTCGAGCGTGCCGCGGCCGGCGGCATCGATATCTTCCGCGTGTTCGATGCCCTGAATGACCTGCGCAACATGGAAACCGCCATGCGCGCAGTCAAGAAGGCCGGCAAGCACGCCCAGGGCACCATCTGCTACACCGTGAGCCCGGTGCATACGCTGGAGATGTATGTCGAGCAGGCGCGCAAGCTGGTCGAGATGGGCGCCGATTCCATCGCGATCAAGGACATGGCCGGGCTGCTGACGCCGTATGCCACCTTTGACCTGGTCAGTGCGCTGGTCGAGGCAGTCGAAGTGCCGATCCACCTGCACAGCCATGCCACGGCAGGTCTGGCACCGCAGTGTCAGATCAAGGCCGTCGAGGCGGGCTGCCGCCACATCGATACCTGCATCTCGGCCTTCGCCGGTGGCACCAGCCACCCGGCCACCGAATCCTTCGTCGCCTCGCTGCGTGACACTCGCTGGGATACCGGACTGGAACTGGAGTCGCTGCGTGAGATCGGCGACTACTTCAGTGAGGTGCGCCGCAAGTATTCGGCCTTCGAGAGCGAATTCACCCGTGAGGATGTCTCGGTCCAGATCAGCCAGATTCCCGGCGGCATGATGTCCAACCTGGCCAGTCAGTTGAAGGAGCAGAATGCGCTGGAGCGCATTCGTGAGGTGTTCGCCGAGATTCCGCGTGTGCGTGCCGATCTGGGCTATCCGCCGCTGGTCACCCCGACCTCACAGATCGTCGGTACCCAGGCGGTGCTCAACGTGCTGACCGGTGAGCGCTACAAGAGCATCACCAATGAAGTGAAGCGCTATCTGCAGGGCGGCTATGGCCAGGCGCCGGCACCGGTCAACGAAGAGGTTCGCTCGCGTGCCATCGGCAACGCACCGGTGGAGGTCGGGCGTCCGGCAGACCTGCTGAGCCCGGAAATGGCGCGTCTCACCGAGGAGTTGGGCGAGCTGGCCGAGTCCCCTGAGGATGTCTTGACCTTCGCCATGTTCCCGGAGCTGGGGCGTGACTTTCTCAGCGAGCGCCGCGCCGGCACCCTCACGCCGGAAATCATCCCCCAGGGCGAGGCGGAGCGTCCGGTGTCTTCCGGCGTGCCGACCGAATTCGTCATCGATGTCCACGGCGAGTCCTATGCGGTGCAGATCACCGGCGTCGGCGGTGCCAAGGGCAGCAAGCGTCACGTCTATCTGACTCTGGATGGCATGCCGGAAGAGGTGGTGTTCGAAGCCAAGGACGATTACGTGGCAGGTGGCCAGAGCGGCGGGCGCGCGAGTGCGTCTGCGCCGGGGCACGTCACCACGGCGATGCCGGGCAATATCGTCGAGGTGCTGGTGGCGGTGGGTGACAGCGTCACGGCAGGCCAGTCGGTGCTGATCAGCGAGGCGATGAAGATGGAGACCGAGATCACGGCGCGCGTCGACGGTACCGTCAAGGCCATCCACGTGGCTCGCGGCGATCGCGTCACGCCGGGGGAAGTACTGATCGAAATCGAGTGATGCCGCGGCCGGCGAGGTTGCAAAAACCGTCCGCCGACTCCATCTGACAGTTATTCGATCACCAGGGACGGCCGGGCATCGTGGATGTCCTGCCGTCCTTTCCTGTGGAAGGACCATCATGGCAACACATTTCGAGCAGGTTCCCGGCCTGAGTGAGCAGATTGATCCGGCTACCCGAGGCTATGTCTTCAACCAGACCATGCTGCGCATCAAGGATCCGACGCGTAGTCTGGACTTCTATACCCGTGTGCTCGGCATGCGCTTGGTGCGCAAGCTCGACTTCCCGGAAATGCAGTTCAGCCTCTATTTCCTCGCCTATCTGGACGACGACCAGGCCAGCGACGTGCCGAGTGATGATCTCAAGCGCACCACCTACACCTTCGGGCGTGAGGCGATGCTGGAGCTGACGCACAACTGGGGGACCGAGGACGACCCGGGCTTCGCCTATCATGACGGCAACGCCCAGCCTCAGGGCTTCGGCCACATCGGGGTCAGCGTGCCGGATGTCTACGCCGCCAGCGAGCGCTTCGAATCGCTGGGTGTCGAGTTCGTCAAGCGCCCCGATGATGGCAAGATGAAAGGTTTGGCCTTCATCAAGGATCCCGACGGCTATTGGATCGAGATTCTGCGTGCCGATACCTTCGAACGTCAGGCCAACGGCGACGTCTGAGTCTGGCTGTGCGGCTTGATGGCTTTCTGCGTGATAGCCGAAAGTGGGTGCCCCGGAGGCAGTGTTCGTGCCATGAGGGGCATCGTAAAGCAGGCCACCGCTGTAACAGAACCGCCACCACCGGCATGCCCGGGGTGGCGGTTCTTTCGTTGATACGAAACCCCGCGTTGCAGGGGTGTCAGTGGCATCCGGTTGCTGCAATGATGAGGTCTGACTGAGACGCTCAAGGTTCGAGATTGAGGGACCTTGAGATTGAGGGACCTTGAAATCGATGGCCCATGACGAAAGGGGAGACAGCCATGTCGGAGAATGCACAGCGGTTGAGCGGCAAGGTGGCGGTGGTGACCGGAGCCTC
This sequence comes from Cobetia sp. PS-4MA, assembly GCF_057670765.1. Taxonomy (NCBI): domain Bacteria; kingdom Pseudomonadati; phylum Pseudomonadota; class Gammaproteobacteria; order Oceanospirillales; family Halomonadaceae; genus Cobetia; species Cobetia sp. PS-4MA. Next base: position 976,796 of record NZ_CM173107.1, read on the forward strand.
GCGCGGCATCGGCGCAGGCATCGCTCAGCGTCTGGCGGCGGACGGCGCCCGGGTGGTGGTCAATTACCGCAGTGATGTCGATGGGGCGAATCAGGTGGTGGCCGAGATAGAGGCAGCTGGCGGGCAGGCGCTTGCCGTCCAGGGCGATGTCGGCGACAGCAAGATGGCCAGTCAGCTGTTCACGGTGGCCACTGAGCACTATGGCGGAGTGGATATTCTGGTCAACAATGCCGGGATGAGCCTCTACAAGCCGCTGGCCGAGTTCACGGATGAGGACTTTTCCAGTCTGATGCAGGCCAACCTCACCGGCAGCTTCAACATGATGCGCGAGGCCTCGCGCAAGCTGCGTGATGGGGGCCGCGTGATCAATATCTCCACCTCCGTGACGCGCCAGATGTTCGCCACCTATGGTCCCTATGCGGCGTCCAAGGCCGCGGTGGACCAGCTCACTCGCGTGCTGGCCAAGGAAGTCGGCGCACGCGGGATTACCGTCAATGCCGTGGCGCCGGGCCCGACGGATACCGGGCTGTTCCGGCATGGCAAGAGCGAGGAGACCATCGAGCGCCTCAAGGGCATGGCAGCGCTGGGGCGTATCGCGGATGCCACGGATATCGCGGCCGTCGTGGCCTGGTTGGCCGGTGAGGAATCCGCCTGGGTCACCGGGCAGGTCATCGGTGCCAATGGTGGTTTCGCCTGAGTGCGCCATTTACGGCTATGCTGATGGCAAGTCGGATGTTCATCAGTCGTTGTCATGAGGGGCAGGGATGAAGGTGACGGTAAGCGAAGCTCAGGAAAATGTATCGACAACGCGCGCATCGGCTCATGTGCTGCGGGTCGGCTACCCGGGACGGCTCGGGGGGTACTCACGCGAATGCGCCGCCAAGATGTATGCCTCGAATGCCACCTTGAGTGCCTATGCGGGCATCGACGAGGTGGTCAACGCTCTGGTGAGAGGAGAGGTGGAGGCTGCCGTCGTCCCCTGGTCAAGAGGGCATCAGCGACCGGTGACGGCCACCCACGAGGCGTTGGCCTGCTGGCCGGGCATTCGGGTGGAGCGTCGGCTTTTCCGTGCCATCAGCCTCAGCCTGCTGGGGCCACCGGACCTCTGTCCCTCGAAGGTCCAGCGCATCGTGGCGCGCGAGGCTCTGTTCGAGGAGTGCAGTGAGTGGCTTGAGCACAATCTCCCCGGTGTCGCACGCATCGAATGCCTGCACATGGCGGATGCGCTGGACATGGCCGAGGGGCGCCACGATACCCTGGCGATCGCGCCACCGTCTCTCGCACGCAGGCCGGGTCTGGTGTGCCTTGCCGAGCGGATCGAGGACGACCCCGGGCGTGTCGCCCAGTTTGCGGTGTTGAAGCGCGATACCAGCAGCGTGCGTGGCCAGGGATATCTGGACGACGCGCCCTCAGCTTCGCCAGATTGTGTGGCAGGCGAGTCTGATCCGAGCTGAGTATCCTTCGACATGGCAGCCATCGCCCGTGCGTCGCTGCCATGTCCGGTGACCTGCTGATACTCTGAAGGCTTTCCTTGCCTCGGGTACGACACGATGCCTCACTCCATTGCTTCCTCAGAGACTGACACGAGAGCGTCAAAGGCCGATGCTACCTCGGCCAGCAGCCCCGACAGCTCGCCGTTGTCGTTTCCTGCATCCCCCGCGCCTCTCGACTCCCCCCTTGCGCTGGATGCGCGCCTGCCGGTACGGCCTGCCCCTTACGAATGTTCGCTGCCGAGTGCCGGACTGATTCTGGTCGATGAGATCAACGGCTTCTGTCAGGTGCAAGGAGGCGCTCTGGCCCCGCAGGCCGACAATGCCCAGGTCACCCGCATGGTGGCGCTCAGTAACGACGTGGCGCGCTGTTTCTCGACGCATGGCCGTCCACTGCTGGCCTTCATTGACTCCCACTCACCCGGCGTCCCGGAGCCGCCCTATCCCGCTCACTGTGAGCAGGGCAGTGGTGAGGATGAGCTGGTGGCCGAGCTTGCGTGGCTGGAGAGCGATCCGCATGCCACTCTGGTACGCAAGGATTGCATCAATGGATATATTGGCGCGATCGACCCGGCAAGCGGTGTCAATGCGCTGCAGGAGTGGGTTGGCCGGCAGCGACTGAAGACGCTGGTAGTGGCGGGAATCTGCACGGATATCTGCGTGATGGACCTGGTGCTGACGCTTCTCTCTGCACGCAATCATGGTCTGCTGGGCGAGGTGAGCGACATCGTGGTGCTGGAGCCTGCCTGCGCCACCTATGATCTGAGTGCGGAAAGCGTGGCTGCCCTTGGATTGCCTGCGCCCGCCATCCACCCGCAGCGAGACGCCCATCACATCGGGCTCTATTGCATGGCCTCACGCGGGGCGATCATCGCCAGCCAGCTCAGGATTCAGGCGTGAGGCATCAGACGCCTGGAGGAAGGGGTATGTTGCCGTCAGCCAGCTAGCCAGTCAGGTAAAGGTCCGAAATGTAGTTTGATTACGACATTTTTGCGGATATTCGCTGTCCTGCATAAAGCCAATGACGGTGTGGATCACGCTGACATGGGTCCATACGTAAACGCCCGCCCACTCAAATGAGGGGCGGGCGTTTACGTGTATCGGCAATGTGCCAGTGTCAGGCGCGGGTGCTGACCCAGTCATTGGCATCGGGGACCGCGATCTCGACCGACTCCGACATCAGTGATGAGTGGAACATGAAGTCGGCACTCGCGACATTGTTGGCCACCGGCACATTCCACAGTGTCGCCAGGCGCAGCAGCGCCTTGACGTCAGGGTCGTGCGGCATCGGAGCGAACGGGTCCCACAGGAAGATGAGCAGGTCGAGATTGCCTTCGGCGATGCGCGCACCGATCTGCTGATCACCGCCCAGCGGTCCGCTCATCAGGCCTTCGACCTCAATTCCGAGCTCCTTGCTGATGCGTCGGGCCGTGGTGCCGGTGCCCAGCAGCTGGTGGCGTGACAGCTCATCGCGCCAGCGCATGGCCCAGGCCAGCATCTCATCCTTCTTGCCATCGTGAGCCACCAGCGCAATCCGCTTGCGTTCTGCCAGGGTGCGTCGTGCCTGGCGCTTGGGTCGTTGCTCGCTCATGCCGCTTGATCTCCTGAAGGCGGGGGGTCAGCCCCGCCAGTGATAACGCTGCCGGTGTCGATCCGTCGATGCCGGTCGCTCAGTCGATGGTGCCACCGACAGTGACGATCTTCATGGTGTTGGTGCCACCGTGGGCATTCATCTGATCGCCGCGAGTCAGAATCACCAGATCACCACGGTTGGCGATGCCGCGCGCTTCCAGCTCGGCGATGGCGCGACGGTTGATCTCCTGCGCCGGCAGCTCGCTGGAATCGAAGGGCAGGGACACCACGCCACGATAGAGGGCCATGCGGCGCTGGGTCTTCTGGTCCTGGGCGAGACCGACGATCGGCAGACCCGAGCGGATGCGCGAGGCGATCAGCGGGGTATAGCCGGATTCGGTCATGCAGACGATGGCCACGACACCCGTCAGGTGGTTGGCCGCGTACATGGCCGACAGTGCGATGGTCTCGTCTGTCTTGCTGAAGCCTTCGTGGATGCGGTGCTGGGATTCCTGGGCGGCACGTTCACGCTCGGCACCCAGGCAGACACGATCCATGGTCTCGATGGTCTCGACCGGGAAATCGCCTGCCGCGGTCTCGGCCGACAGCATCACGGCGTCGGTGCCGTCGAGCACGGCATTGGCGACGTCGAAGACTTCGGCGCGGGTCGGCAGCGGGGCGCTGATCATCGACTCCATCATCTGGGTCGCGGTGATGACCACGCGGTTGAGGCTGCGGGCACGGCGGATCATGCGCTTCTGCACGCCGATCAGCTGTGCGTCGCCGATCTCCACGCCCAGATCGCCACGCGCCACCATCACGCCTTCACTGGCGAGGATGATGCCGTCGAGCACGGCATCATCGGCGACGGCTTCGGCGCGCTCGACCTTGGCGATCAGGCCGATGTCACGACCTTCCTCGCCCAGCAGCTCACGTGCCAGCTGCATGTCGGCGCCACTGCGCGGGAAGGAGACGGCCAGATAGTCCACGCCGATGTCGATGGCGGTCTTGAGGTCTGCCTTGTCCTTCTCGGTCAGCGCCTCGGCGGACAGGCCACCGCCTTGCTTGTTGATGCCCTTGTTGTTGGACAGCTTGCCACCCACCTTGACGGTGGTGTGGATCTCGTTGCCCTTGAGTTCGTTGACCTCGAGCACCACGCGACCGTCATCAAGCAGCAGAACGTCGCCGGCGACCACGTCATCGGCCAGCTGCTGATAGTCGCAGCCGACACGCTCGACGGTACCTTCATCGCGGCCCAGGCCGATGTCCAGGATGAACGGTTGGCCTTCCTGAAGCTGGACAGCGGTGTCCTTGAAGCGGGCGATGCGGATCTTCGGACCCTGCAGATCACCCAGCACGGCGACGCTGCGGCCCTGGGCGGCGGCGGCGGCACGGACGGCCTCGGCACGCATGCGGTGGTCTTCGGGGCTGCCGTGAGAGAAGTTGAGGCGAACCACATCCACTCCGGCACGGATCATCGCGTCGAGGACGCCCGGCTTGTCACTGGCCGGACCGAGTGTGGCGACAATCTTGGTGCGGCGGATCGGGCCGTTGAACGCGTGCGGCATGAGAACATACTCCTTGAACACTTGCGTGAGGGGTCAGGCGGTTTGTGTTGTCATTTTACTACATTGACGACGTAAAGGGAGCCTGTCGAGTGTCGTGGTTGATTGGTGTGGTAGCGCGTGAGTGATTCGGCTGCCATGGCGGCGATGGTAGCGACATGACTTGCGTCTTCACAAGCGCTGGCGTCAGGCTGGTGGCCAGCCAGACACGGCGTGATCCGAGAGACCCAGGCTGGGAAGACGGCATCTACGTTGACCCGCAGGCCTGCCACTGCCTGTGTCAGTAATGCCACACTGATGTGACGAATCGTGAAAAGGCCACTTATATATAGTCATGGCTTGCCTGTCGTCATGGCGACACATGCATTTGGCGGGTCTGGCAGGTCCGGGTGCCAGTCGATGACCGCGTCATGCCTCGGGCGTCGATTCTCGAGATTCGGGGTGGTGTGTGATGTCCGCTGCCACCACCCACATGGCGTGGTGCTGGCAACATTGCTGGTCAGCGCTGAAATGCTGGGGTAGGGTAGGCGCATTTTTAGGCTGGGATAAAACCCAGCGCTACGAGTCATTCGCCGGTGCAGTCAGCGCCGGCCAGGAGATGCGAGCAACCATGGGCAAGTCACTGGTGATCGTCGAGTCGCCTGCCAAGGCCAAGACCATCAACAAGTATCTCGGCAACGACTTCGTGGTGAAGTCGAGTGTCGGGCATATCCGCGATCTGCCGACCAGCGGTAGCGGCAAGCAGGCCACCGATCCCAAGGAGCGTGCCCGTCAGGCAGCCGAGACGCGCAAGATGTCGCCGGAAGCCAAGGCGGCTCACAAGGAAAAGAAGGCCAAGACGCAGCTTATCCGTCGCATGGGGGTAGACCCGGAGAACGGCTGGGAGGCGCATTACGAGATCCTGCCCGGCAAGGAAAAGGTCGTCTCCGAGCTGACGCGCCTGGCCGAGAAGGCCGACACCATCTATCTCGCGACGGATCTGGACCGCGAAGGTGAGGCGATTGCCTGGCACCTGCGCGAGACCATCGGTGGCGACGATACCCGCTACAAGCGCGTGGTGTTCAACGAGATCACCAAGAAGGCAATCACGGCGGCCTTCGATGAGCCGGGCGATCTGAAGATGGACCGCGTGCATGCTCAGCAGGCGCGTCGCTATCTGGATCGTGTCGTCGGTTTCATGGTCTCGCCGCTGCTGTGGGCCAAGGTGGCTCGTGGGCTGTCGGCCGGGCGAGTGCAGTCGGTTGCCGTGCGCTTGATCGTCGAGCGTGAGCGTGAGATCCGTGCCTTCATTCCGGAAGAATTCTGGGATGTGCACGCAGAGCTTGCCGCGACCAGCGGCGAGGCGATCCGTTTCGAGCTGGCGCGTCAGGATGGCAAGGCCTTCCGTCCGACCAGCGAGAAGGAAACGCTGGATCGCATCGCGGCGCTGCGTACCGCTCGGCTCGCGATTTCCAATCGCGAAGACAAGCCGACCCGTTCCAAGCCGAATGCCCCCTTCATCACCTCGACCCTGCAGCAGGCGGCCAGCAGTCGTCTCGGCTTCTCGGTCAAGAAGACCATGATGATGGCGCAGCGCCTCTACGAGGCCGGTTACATCACTTACATGCGTACCGACTCGACCAATCTGTCGGCGGACGCGGTGGCCACCGCGCGGGACTTCATCGCTGAGGAATTCGGCGACAACTATCTGCCGCAGGCCGCCAACGTCTACTCCAGCAAGGAAGGTGCCCAGGAAGCTCACGAAGCGATCCGTCCCTCCGAGGTGGCGCGTCGCGCGACGGACCTCACCGGCATGGAGCGTGACGCGGAGCGTCTGTATGAGCTGATCTGGCGTCAGTTCGTCGCCTGCCAGATGGTGCCGGCAGAGTATCTGTCCTCGACCCTGACCATCGAGGTCGATGGCTACGAGCTGCGCGCCAAGGGCCGGGTGCTCAAGTTTGACGGTTATACCCGCGTGATGAAGCCGGCGGGCAAGAAGGAAGAGGATCAGTCACTGCCGGACCTGGCCATCGGCGAGGTGCTGGAGCTGGTCGAGCTGGACCCGCAGCAGCACTTCACCAAGCCGACGGCGCGTTACACCGAAGCCAGTCTGGTCAAGGAGCTGGAGAAGCGCGGCATCGGCCGTCCTTCGACCTATGCGGCCATCATCTCGACCATTCAGGATCGTGGTTACGTGGCGCTGGAAAATCGGCGTTTCTACGCCGAGAAGCTGGGTGACATCGTCACTGATCGTCTCAGTGAATCCTTCAAGGACTTGATGGACTTCGGCTTCACCGCGCGCATGGAAGACTACCTCGATGAGGTGGCCAACGGTCAGCGCAACTGGCGTGAACTGCTGGATGCCTTCTACGCCGAGTTCAAGGCCGAGCTGGATCACGCCCAGTCAGAAGAGGGCATGCGCCCGAATCAGCCGGTGCCGACCGATATCGCCTGCCCGACCTGTGGTCGCGAGATGCAGATCCGTACCGCCTCCACCGGCGTCTTCCTGGGGTGCTCCGGTTACAACCTTCCGCCCAAGGAGCGCTGCAAGACCACCATCGACCTGTTGCCGGGGGATGAGGCGGTCGCCGCTGACGCGGATGAGAATGCCGAGACCGATGCACTGCGTGCCAAGCGCCGTTGTCCGATCTGCGCCACGGCCATGGACAGCTATCTGATCGACGAGCAGCGCAAGCTGCACGTCTGCGGCAACAGCCCGGACTGCGTGGGACATGAAGTCGAGCAGGGTCAGTTCCGCATCAAGGGCTACGATGGGCCGGTGATCGAGTGCGACAAGTGCGGTGCCGACATGCAGCTCAAGACCGGGCGTTTCGGCAAGTACTTCGGCTGCACCAACGAGGATTGCAAGAACACCCGCAAGCTGCTCAAGTCCGGGGAGGTCGCGCCGCCGAAGATGGACCCGATCCCCATGCCGGAACTTGCCTGCGTGAAGGTCGAGGATCACTACGTGCTGCGTGATGGCGCCAGTGGCCTGTTCCTTGCCGCCAGTCAGTTCCCCAAGAATCGCGAGACGCGTCCGCCGCTGGTCAGCGAGCTCAAGGCGCATGCCGACGAGCTGCCGGAGAAGTATCACTTCATCCTCAAGGCGCCGGAGAAAGACCCCGATGGCCGCCCGACGCAGATTCGTTTCTCGCGCAAGGCCAAGGAGCAGTTCGTGATGACGGACGAAGATGGCAAGGCGACGGGGTGGAAGGCGACCTTCGACAACGGCCGTTGGGTCGTCGAGGACAAGCGCAAGGGAGCCAAGAGCTGATGAGCCAGCGTGGCCGCACCAATCAACTGCTGTATCAGGCCGAGTTGCTGCTGGAGCAGGCGGCCGTCGCGACGCGTGATGAGCATGCCGTCGCACTGCGCATGGCCGGTGAGGAAGGGGCGCTGGCGTTGATGGAGCTGGCATTGGCCTCGTTGATCGAGGAGTGCGCGGCGTCGGCACGCTGGCCTGAGGGCAGCTGGCGCGAGCGGCTGGCCACACCGCCGACTCCCGTGGCGGAAATCGAGCAGTTGCGAAGCCTGCAGGCGCAGCCGGACAGTTGGTTGAGCCAGCTGGTGGCCGATATCACGCGTTTGCATGAAGAGGGCGGTGCTGCCCGGCGTGAGGAAGGCCAGGCGCGTGGCGATGGTCTCATCATCGCCACGGCGGCCAATGCGCCTCTGGCAGAGCGTCTCGCCACGGCAGTCAGCGCCATGAAGGCGTTGCTGTCACACCTTCGCGAGTCGAATGTGGAGTGGTAGCGTCGCGCCTTGCCTGACCAGAAAGCGCTGGCATGTCACGCACCTGTCATTCAGGTGACGCCCTGGCATGACGGGTGCTAGACTGGCGGCATTGTGGCAAGCCCTGCATTCTCCGGTACGACCATGGCTCTGGCTGTGGTCGTACTTTTTTCTGCATTGTCGCCAGTGACTGCAAGTCGCAGGGCCTGCCCGCCGTCAAGCTGACGATCACAACGACGCCGGTATCCTCAGGATGCCGTGCAGGAGGAATGACGTGTCCGATCCCGCCGTACTTGAAATCGTGCAAATGGAAGATGGGGAAGTGATCCTGCGTGCCGCCGAGAGTGAAGGTGAGCCACTTCTCAGTATCCGCATCTCCGATGAAGCTGCCGATCTGCTGCGTGACAATCGCTTCGAGGTCGCGCGTGAGATGATCGATCACGCCATCACCCGCACCCGCCTGTGGGATGGCGAGGATGATGAAGACGAGCAGTCGGAAGGCATGGTGCACTGAGCACTTCCCGCATGTCTGCCTGTCACGAAAAAACCCGCCAATCGGCGGGTTTTTTCGTGGATGCCCTGATGGCGACAGTCGTCATCTGCGCGTCAGCGCTGTGAGGACAGACTGCCTGCGAGCCATGAGATCAGTGCAGGCCGCCATCGCGGATCACGCCCACGCCGAGGCCCTCGATTTCCAGGCTGTCCGTGCGCAGATCCACCTTGATGGGAGCGAAGTCCTCGTTCTCGGCTTCCAGCCATACGTAATGGCCATCGCGACGGAAGCGCTTCACCGTCACTTCATCCCCCAGACGCGCCACCACGATCTGTCCGTCACGCACGCTGCTCGTGCGGTGCACGGCCAGCAGGTCACCTTCCAGAATGCCGACATCCTTCATCGAGACCCCGCGTACGCGCAGCAGATAGTCGGCGGCAGGCGAGAAGTAGTCACTGGGCAGCGGGCAATGGCGATCGATATGCTGGCTGGCCAGGATAGGGCTGCCAGCGGCCACTTCCCCGATGACCGGCAGGCCCTGCTCGCTATCCTCTTCCGCCTCGGCCAGAGACGGCACGCGGATGCCCCGCGAGGTGCCCGGCACCATCTCGATGGCTCCCTTGCGCTTCAGGGCACGCAGATGCTCTTCCGCGGCATTCGGTGAGCGAAAGCCCAGTGCCTGGGCGATTTCGGCACGCGTTGGCGGATAGCCTGAGGACTTGATGGTCTTGATGATGAAATCGAAGACATCCTGCTGGCGCGGAGTAAGCGGCTGAGTCATGGGCATTGCCTTTGGCCTGGGCGGCATCTGAGCTGACGGCACGGGGTGTGCATCCATACAACTGTCATTGTATCCAGTCATGGCGGTCATGCAAGGCATCGTGGGTGCTTTGGCAGCAACGTTGCCGGCATCTTCGTCGACATCGACATGCTGACGCGAGACAGCGGGTGTCCGGGACGCCCCATGACCATCCCGTCCCCGAATGTCCCGCGTGAATGCGCGTCCTGCCGGTCTTGGCTGTCGAGTGTTTGAAACAACCAGCAATTGCCAGTCATGGCATGGACAGCTAGAATTATCTTGTTTCAAACGAATGTTCGTCGGGCGCATCCGGCTACCGGTACACAGGCCCTGTGTGTCCTGTGCTCGGGACACGGCTCGTGGCAGCCTCCGCCTCGGAGTCGCTGCCTGACACGCGGTGCGTGAAGACCGACATGTCGTTTGATTGACCTGCATGAGAAGAGTCGCCCCCCGGGCCACGGCCTTGCCGTTGTCCGGGGGGACAAGGACTCCCGTGCCCCCTCGTGACTGATCACCTGACAAGGCATCCGCCCATGGCCCAGACCGATACCGTTACCCGTATCCTCGATACCGCCGAGGTCCTGTTCGCCGAGCGAGGCTTCGCCGAAACCTCGCTGCGCAATATCACCAGCAAGGCCAAGGTCAACCTGGCGGCGGTCAATTATCACTTCGGCTCAAAGAAGTCATTGATCCAGGCAGTGTTCGCCCGCTATCTCGACCCCTTCAGCGAGCGTTTCCATGCGGCACTCGACAGTGTCGAGCAGCAGCATGCCGGTCGTCAGGTGCCGCTGGAAACGCTGCTGGAAGTGATGGCGCGCACGGTGCTGGAGGTGCCGGCCGAGCGCAACAGCCTGCGTACCTTCATGCGCCTGCTCGGGCTTGCCTATACCCAGGGGCAGGGTCACATGCGTCGCTACATCCGCGAGCATTACGGCACGGTCTTCAGCCGCTTCGCCGAGCTCCTGAAGCTTGCGACGCCGGACCTGCCAGACAACGAGCGCTTCTGGCGTCTGCACTTCATGCTCGGCAGCGTGATCTTCACCTTCTCGGGACTGGACGCACTGCGCGATATCGAAGAGGCCGAATACGGCCATCACACCAGTGTGCGCGAGCTGATCCAGCACATGCGTCCGGTGGTGGTGGCGGCGATGGCGGCTCCGCTGCCGGCCTCGCTCGGAGATGGTGAAGCGGTCACCCAGGCGGCCAGCTGATGGCTTGCTGGGTGGCGGTGGATCTCACCCGCCAGCGTCTTGAGATACGCAATGACGCGCCCAGTGGCAGTCGTGATGCGCCGCCCCCCGCGGCTGACCCTGACACGCTGGTGCATGCCTGTGTGATCTCCAGCGGCCTCAACGGTATCGGCGAGCTCGATGGCAGCGGTTGCACGCCGACCGGCTGGCATGTGGTTCGCGCCGCGATCGGGGAGGGCAATCCACGTGGTGCCGTCTATCGTGGACGGCGCTTCACGGGAGAGGTGTTCACGCCTCGACTGGCCGCCGAGCACCCCGAACGCGACTGGATCCTGACGCGTATCCTGTGGCTCAGCGGTCGTGAACCCGGCATCAACCGTGGCCGCAACGCGGCAGGACAGCGCGTCGACAGCCTGCGGCGCTACATCTACTTCCATGGCACGCCGACCAGCGAGCCGATGGGCACCCCGGCCTCCCATGGGTGCATTCGTCTGCGCGATGAGGATCTGCTGTGCCTTTACCAGCATGCGCCCGCCGGAACGCCAGTGCTGTTGCATGCCTGACGCTGCGTTGCCTGGCGGCTGGTGCTCGCGACTGTTCGAGTCGCGCTCAGTCGGCTAGAATTGCGCCTTTCCTCGCGCCGGCCGCCTGTCCTGAGGCTTGTTTTCCAGGCTGCCGAGCCCCGTAACGACATGAAACCCTGCCGTGCGTGCCATGCCTTGCAGCGCATGACACGGCCAGCAGGCCATGGACAGGAAGGATGTCATGACACAGCCATTGGGCTCCGTAATGCTCGACGTCGAGGGGCATACCCTCACGTCTGACGAACGTGAACTACTGGCACGCCCCGCCGTCGGCGGCGTCATCCTGTTTGCGCGCAACTGTGCTTCTCCCGAGCAGGTGCTGGCGCTGTGCGGTGAGATCCGCCGCGTCAATCCACATCTGTTGATCGCCATCGATCAGGAAGGCGGACGGGTGCAACGGCTGCGCGAAGGCGTGACCCGCCTGCCGCCGATGCGCGCCCTGGCACATTGCTGCCTGGGACGTGACTGTGACGGCTGCGGTGATGATGCCCAGTCGTCAGGGCTCGGGTTTGCCCGTGACGCCGGCTGGTTGCTGGGCATGGAGATGGCCGCCATTGGCTGCGACATCACCTTCGCGCCGGTATTGGATATCGATGTCGCGGGTTCCACCATCATCGGAGACCGCAGTTTCGGGACGACTCCCGAGGACGTGATTGCCGTCAGTACCGCCTTCATCGAGGGCCTGCGCGAAGCTGGCATGGCAGCGGTCGGCAAGCATTATCCCGGCCATGGTGGCATCGCGGCGGATACCCACCGCGAGCGCGTGATCGACCCCCGCCCCTTCCGCGAGCTGCGCGAGCATGATCTCAAGCCCTTCGCGGCGCTGGCGGATCGCCTGGGTGGCGTGATGCCGGCTCATGTCATCTATCCCGACTTCGATGCGCGCCCCGCCGGCTTCTCGCCAAGCTGGCTGGGGCTGCTGCGTGAGGAGTTCGGTTTCAAGGGCGCCATCTTCTCCGATGACCTGGGCATGGCGGCTGCCGTGGCCGAGGGCGAGCCGGAAGTGCGCGCTCGTCTGGCACTGGATGCCGGCTGCGACATGGCGCTGGTGTGCAATGATCCCGCCGCCGCACGTGCCGTGCTCGACAGCCTCGATGGGGATGAGCAGCGCAATGCCGGCAAGCGTCAGGCGCGTCTGCGCTACGGGCGCGCCCGCCCCACGCTCGAGGGCCTTGCGGGGCTGTCTCGCTGGCGGCGTACCCATGCACGTCTCGAGGCGCTGGCGGCCAGTCAGCCGCTCGAGCAGGTGGCCATGCCAACGGGCTTGGCTGAATGAGCCAGCCTTGAGGGGCTTTTCCTCCAGACGTCACCCAAGGACTCCACATGGCTGAGAAATCCGCCACCGAGGCGGCTGCCGACAAGCTGGCGGCGCCTGCCGAAGAGATGATCAATCACTGGGTCGAGCCGCTGCGCAACTGGGTGGAGCAGACCTTCGGTCTGCCACTCTGGGGGATCAACCTCGCCCTGGTGCTGGTGGCCGTGATCGTGCTGCATCTGAGCGAGCGCATTCTGCTCAGTCGCCTGGCCGTGCATGCCGAGAAGAGTCGCAACCTGTGGGATGACGCGCTGCTGCACGGGCTGCGCCATCCGCTGTCTCTGTGGCTCTACAGCATGGGGTCGCTGGTCGCGCTGGATATTCTTGCCCATCAGTTCGCGCCCGGCAGCCTGGAGGCCTATCTGGGCACGGTGCGCCAGATCATCACCCTGCTGGCGCTGGCCTGGGCGTTGATTCGCATGATCAAGCGCTTCGAGTCGCTGCGTACCACGCCACCGCCCGGCACCAACGTCAACGCGATGGATGCCACCACGGCCTCGGCGATCAGCAAACTGCTGCGTGCCGTCGTGATCGTGCTGGTGGGTCTGGCCATCCTGCAGAATCTCGGTGTGTCACTGTCCGGCGTGATGGCCTTCGGTGGGGTCGGCGGTATCGCGGTGGGCTTCGCCGCGCGTGATCTGCTGGCCAACTTCTTCGGTGCCCTGATGATCCATCTCGACCGCCCGTTCAAGGTCGGTGACTGGATTCGCTCGCCGGACCGCGAGATCGAGGGCACCGTCGAGGACATCGGCTGGCGGCTGACGCGCATCCGCACCTTCGACATGCGTCCGCTCTACATCCCCAACGCCATCTTCACCAGCATCGCGGTGGAGAATCCGTCACGGATGTACAACCGGCGCATCTTCGAGACCATCGGCTTGCGTTACGAAGATGCCACCCGGGTCGGTGACATCATCACCGCGGTCCGCGAGATGGTGGAAGGGCATGACGAGATCGACCAGACGCGGACCCAGATCGTGAACTTCAACAGCTACGGTGAACACTCGCTGGACTTCTTCGTGTACGTCTTCACGCGCACCACCGACTGGGTGAAGTATCACGCCATCAAGCAGGATGTGCTGCTGCGCATCCATGACATCATCCGTGAGCACGATGCACGCGTGGCCCTGCCGGGGCAGCGCCTGCACTTCGCTGACGTGCTGTCCCTCGAGGGCGCTGCTCCTCAAGGCGACACGAATGCTGATCGCGAGTCGTCCTCGCGCCGACCGCAAGACGAACAGGACGGCAAGGCCGCTGAAGCCTCGCCGTCACACGCTGCGCAGAGCGGGTCCCGCCGTTCTGCTTCATCCTCCGCTGCTACATCCTCTGCCACGTCCGCCCGACGTGGAGATGAGGCCAGTGATACCCAGGAAACTCCCGATGCTGACTCCGACGCCTGACTCCCTGAGCGCCCTGCATGCCGAAATGCGAGACGTGATGGACAACGCCGACTGCCTGATTCCCCAGGCAGAGCTGGAGGTCGCACTTGATCGCATGGCCGGGGAGTTGACCCGCAGCCTTGGTGATCGCATGCCGATCTTCTACTGCGTGATGAATGGCGGCCTGATTACCGCAGGTCAGCTGTTGACCCGACTCAAGTTCCCGCTGGAAGTCGATTATCTGCACGCGACGCGTTACCGCGGTGCCATGCGCGGCGGCGAGCTGTTCTGGCGCGTCAATCCGGAACTGCCGATGGCCGGTCGTGACGTGGTCATCGTCGATGACATCCTCGATGAGGGTGGCACCCTGGCGGCCATCATCGAGTACTGCCGTGAAGCGGGTGCGCGCAGCGTGTCCAGCTGTGTGCTGGTGGACAAGAAGCACGATCGCAAGGCCTATCCGGGTTTCAAGGCCGACTTCTGTGGTCTGGATGTCGAGGACCGCTTCCTGTTCGGTTTCGGCATGGATTACAAGGGCTACTGGCGCAACGCGCCGGGCATCTACGCGCCCAAGGGGCTGTAACGTTCCTGAAGACGAGGCGGTTTCGTCGCGCTGCCGTCCTGTCTCACCATCGCAGCCACGCCTGCATGTGATCACCACCCGCCCGGGCCACCGCGGCGGGTGGTGTCGTTTCGGGGCCTTTTCTCGTCTCTTGGTGCAGAGCGTGACGATTGTGCTTGTCGTTGTCGGTTGGCTCGGAGTAGCGTTCGCTCAGGGGCGAAGCGTTCGGCCCTTGAGAGATTCCTGCACATGGGTGGCGAGGAGACAGGGGATGCTGGCAGTCATCGGGGGGACCGGGTTCGGCCATTGGCCGGGTCTGGAGGTGCTCAAGCGGGGTGGTCAGGAAACTCCCTTGGGGGCGGCGTCCTGCGGGGTGGTGCAGGGGCGGCTCGGCGGCAGGTCGATCCTGTTTCTGGCGCGGCATGGTCAACCCCACAAGATGCCGCCGCATCGAATCAATTATCGCGCCAACCTGTGGGCGCTCAAGCAGGCCGGGGCGACTCACGTCGTTGGCGTCAACTGCGTGTCAGGTATCGACCCGACGCTGACGCCGGGCACGCTGGTGGTCCCGGATCAGTTGATCGATTACACGACGGGGCGCGAAGGCTCGTTCTTCGATGGCCGTTTCAAGCCGTTCCAGCATGTGGCATTCGCCTGGCCGTATCACCGTGTCTGGCGCGAGGAGCTGCATTCGGCGGCCTCTGACGCGGGACTGACGATCCAGGCAGGCGGAGTGCTGGGCGTGGTGCAGGGGCCGAGACTGGAAACCGCGGCCGAGATTCGTCTGATGGCGCGCGATGGCAATACGTTGGTGGGCATGACGGGGATGCCCGAGGCCGTGCTGGCCCGGGAACTCGAGATGGAGTACGCCAGCCTGTGCCTGGTGATCAGTCACGCGGCCGGGGTCGGGGAGGAGGAGCCGACGAGGGCCGGAACGGAATCGGTGATCGAGGCAGGCATGCCGCAGGTGCAGCGCTTGCTGGCGGCGCTGCTGGCACGCCATGCGTGAGGCGCTTGTCCCTGGGAGGTGAGGCGGTCTGACTGCCAGAAAAACGGCCTGCATCAGCGATGCAGGCCGTTTTCATGTTCCGCGCATTTTCACGTGCACAGAGGTGAGTGGGTGCGTCAGGCCGCCTGGGTCTTGGCGTTGAGCAGCTCGAGCAAGGATTCGCAGAAGCTGAAGCGCGCCTCGGCGTCTTCCATCTCGGTGGTGAAGCGCAGCGTGTCGGCACCTTCCAGCCTGTAGACATCGGGCTGGCGCTGGATGAGTGTCACCAGCGTCAAGGGATCGACAGGCGTCTGGGCGCCGAAGATGATGCGGCCGCGTGCGGCACCGGCTTCCAGCTTGACGATGCCCAGTGCCTGGGCGCGCTGGCGCAGCCGGGTCTGGCGGAACAGCGTCTTGACCGGCTCCGGCAACAGGCCGAAGCGGTCGATCATCTCGACCTGCAATTCCCGGAGATCGCTGGCGTTCTCGGCGTTGCTGATGCGCTTGTACATCATCAGGCGCTGCTGGACATCGTGGAGGTAGTCACCCGGAATCAGCGCCGGCAGATTGAGTCCGACTTCCACGCCCTCATCCAGCGGCGATTCGATGTTGGGCGTCTTGCCGGCCTTGATGGCCTTCACGGCGCGATCCAGCATCTCCATGTACAGCGAGTAGCCGATGGTTTCCATCTGGCCGGACTGCTCATCACCCAACAGCTCGCCCGCGCCACGGATCTCCATGTCATGGGAGGCCAGGGTGAAGCCGGCCCCCAGGTCATGCGATTCGCTGATTGCCTCCAGACGCTTGACCGCATCGCGGGTCATGGCCTTGGGGTGCGGGGTCAGCAGGTAGGCATAGGCCTGGTGATGCGAGCGCCCGACGCGCCCACGCAGCTGGTGCAGCTGCGCGAGGCCGAACTTGTCGGCGCGTTCGATGATGATAGTGTTGGCGCTCGGGACGTCGATGCCGGTCTCGATGATGGTCGAGCAGACCAGCACGTTGAAGCGCTTGTGGTAGAAGTCCGACATGCGCCGCTCCAGGCTACGCTCCGGCAGCTGCCCGTGGGCGACACCGACGATGGCCTCCGGCACCAGTTCCGCGATGCGTGCCGCGCTTTCCTCGATGGTCTTGACCTCATTGTGCAGCACGTAGACCTGTCCGCCGCGCAGCAGCTCACGCAGGATGGCTTCCTTGATCACGCCGTCGTTGCGCTGTTGGACGAAGGTCTTCACCGACAGGCGGCGCGCCGGTGGTGTGGCGATGATGGACAGGTCGCGAATGCCGCTCATCGCCATGTTGAGCGTGCGCGGAATCGGCGTGGCGGTCAGGGTCAGGATGTCCACTTCGGCACGCAGGCTCTTGAGTCGCTCCTTCTGGGAGACCCCGAAGCGGTGCTCCTCATCGATGACCAGCAGTCCCATGTTGGGCAATTCCAGCGACTTGGAGAGCAGCTTGTGGGTGCCGATCACGATATCCGCCTGACCCTTGCGGATGCGCTCCAGTGACGCTTCCTGGCCCTTGCCGCTGGTGAAGCGCGACAGCAGGGCGATCTCCACCGCGGTGTCGGCGAAGCGATCGCGGAAGTTGTCGTAATGCTGCTGGGCCAGCAGGGTGGTGGGCACCAGCACCACCACCTGACGGCCGGAGTTGACGGCCAGGAAGGCGGCGCGCATCGCGACCTCGGTCTTGCCGAAGCCGACATCGCCGCACACCACGCGATCCATCGGCTGAGGAGAGCACATGTCCTGGATCACCGCGCCGATAGTCTGCGCCTGGTCCGGTGTCTCCTCGAAGGGGAAGCTGGCCGCGAAACGGGCGTAGTCCTCGGCGGGGAAGTCGCAGGCATGGCCGACACGCGCTTCGCGCCGTGCATAGACATCCAGCAGCTCGGCGGCGGTGTCGCGAATCTTCTCGGCCGCCTTGCGCTTGGCCTTCTCCCACTGCTCGGACCCCAGCTTGTGCAGCGGTGCCAGTTCATCGCTGGCGCCGGAATAGCGTGAGATCAGATGCAGGCTGTCCACCGGCACATAGAGCTTGGCGCCGTCGGCGTATTCAAGGGCGAGGAACTCGGCTTCCTGGCCGCCGGCATCGATGGTCTCGAGTCCCAGGTAGCGACCGACCCCGTGGGTGTGGTGTACCACCGGTGCGCCTTCGCGCAGCTCCGAGAGATGACGCACCGCCAGTTCGTTGTCATCGGTGGCACGCGCCTGACGACGGCTCTGGCGGACTACCTCGCCATAGAGCTCGGTCTCGGTGACGATGACCAGCCCCTTGGCGGCGTCTTCGCGCTCGGGGGAGGGCGCCTGGGAGGCCTGCTCACCCGCTACCCAGGCACCACGCGTCAGGCCCCCGACGGTCAGGCCGACCGCGGCGGGACTGTCGACGAAGTGCTGGAAGCTCGCGAAGTCCTCCAGGCTGCGTAGCCCGAAGCTGCGCAGCAGCGGAGCGAGCTGCTCCTCGACGACTTCCCGGCGACCCTGGGTCTCGGCGACGAACAGGATGCGCTGTGCGCTCTGGCCGTTGAGTCGCTGCTTGAGGAAGCTCGCCAGCGCCTGGGTGGGGTCGGCGCTGCGTGCATCGATGGCGAGGCTGGGCAGCGCCTGCTGGCCGAATTCGATGGTGTGCGCATTGGGCTCGCGCAGCAGTTCGATGCGCTCGTGCTGCTTGATCAACGCGAACAGTTCGTTGACCGGCACGAAGGCGCGATGCGGCGGCAGCAGCGGGCGCGTGGGGTCCACGCTGAGATTGGCGTAGCGCGTGGTGATGGCGTCCCAATGATGTTCGGCCGCTTCGCGAGCTCCCGGCAGCATGGCGATCCGCAGGTTGTCGCCCATGTGATCGAACAGCGTCGCGGTCTCCTCGAAGAACAGCGGCAGATACTGCTCGAGCCCCGGTGAGGGAATGCCCTTGATGGCATCGTTGTAGAGGATGCACTGGCGGGGGTCGACATCGAACAGTGTCTCGAAGCCCTCGCGGAAACAGGCGATGGCGCTGCGCGTCAGAGGATATTCGTGGGCGGGCAGGATCTCGATCGCCTCGACCTTGTCGCCGCTGCGCTGGGTGTCGGGGTCGAAGGCGCGCAGGGTGTCGATCTCGTCATCGAACAGATCGATTCGCAGCGGTTGCTCACTGCCCATCGGGAACAGGTCGATCAGCGCGCCGCGCAACGCATACTCTCCGGGCTCGTAGACGGTCTCCACCGCACGGTATCCGGCACGTGAGAGGCGTGAGCGGAAATTCTCGCGGTCGAGAGTGTCTCCCCTGGCGAGACTGAAGACCTGGCCGGCGATGTAATCCGCCGGCGCCAGGCGCTGCATCAGGGTGTTGACCGGTACCGGCACGATGGCGCGGCGGCTGGCCTGCAGGGTGCGCAGCGTGCGCAGGCGCTCCGAGACGATGTCCTGGTGGGGCGAGAAACTGTCGTAGGGCAGTGTCTCCCAGTCAGGGAATGGCAGCAGGCGCTCCGGGTGGCGGGTATAGAAGTGCAGGTCCGCCTCCAGACGCTGGGCGCTGGCGGTGTCCGGCGTGATCACCATCAGTGGCGCTTCATCGGCGTCCGCCAGGCGCGCCAGCGCCAGGGCGGCAGCGCTGCCATCCTGCAGCGTCCAGTAGGTGGTCTCACGGGGAGAGCGTGGCAACGGGGGCGTCAGCGGAGTCTCGAACATGGGCTCTGGTGTCTTGTGTCCTGGGCTTGGGCGCACGGGAAGATTCACCGGCGGGAGGGGTGCTCCTCGCCAGTCACGCCAAACGGTGAAAGCCCGCGGCGGCGCGAGCGATGGTGATGAAGGCGCAATGGTCGGCGCAGGGCGCTACTCGTGGCAGCCAGCATGGAGGGGGCGTTCTGACGGCCCGCTCTGATGGTCGCAGATCCAACCCCTTGCCGTGACGGGGCTGCCGAGGCGGTGTCGTCAATGCCCTGCGCCTGATGATAGCAAGTCATTCCCTGTCATGGGGGCGAGGCGTGGCCTTTTCATCGGTGGCGAGGCCCGGAATCTCGCAAGAGCTTGTCCGGCGATCCTCCACGGGATGCGGACGGTGCTTCAGGAAGGGCTCTTGTAGTCAAATCGTTGATTCTGTAGCACTACTACCCTCCGTGCGACCATCCTTTCATTGTGACCCCGCCCCCCGTTACGCATACTCAGCTGGCCTTGTCCGACGCTGCAAGCTCGCTTGCCGCGTTCGCCTATCGTTCGCCAGTCAGAGGAATTCCTCCGTGAGCAAAGAGAATCTCGAAGCCTGTTTCAAGCAGTGGCAAGACAATGAAGCCCTCGCCGAACAGATGATCCCGCTGCTGGGTGACCTCTATCGTCGCTTCAATGTCGTGCCCTCCATCTATGGGCGTTCGCTGATCAACCGCTCCATGGTGCGTATCCTCAAGAACCACCGTTGGGTGCGCAAGGCGGAAGGGGTGGAGCTGTCCGTCGAGGACACCTTCCCGCTGGTGCGTGCCATGATCGAGCTGAATCTCGGGCCGGCCCATGTCGATATCGGCAAGCTGGCGGTGGCCTTCAAGCGCTCCGACGAGACGGACATCACCGCCTTCCTCAAGCGTGAACTGACCGATATCGTCGGTGGCTACGTCGAAGGCGGCATGGGTGGCGACCCGAAGGACGTCGTCCTGTATGGCTTCGGGCGCATCGGCCGCCTGCTGGCGCGCATCATGATCGAGAAGGCCGGTGGCGGTAATCTGCTGCGTCTTCGCGCCATCGTGGTGCGTGGCAGCAAGGATGACCTGGAAAAGCGGGCCAGCCTCCTGCGTCGTGATTCCGTGCATGGCCCCTTCGAGGGCAGCATCACGGTCGATCAGGAGAATTCGGCGCTGATCGTCAATGGCAACTACATCAAGATCATCTACGCGAACTCGCCGTCCGAGATCGATTACACCGCGCACGGCATCGACAATGCCATCGTGGTCGACAATACCGGCAAGTGGCGCGACGAGGCCGGCCTGGGGCAGCATCTCGAGTGCAAGGGCGTGGCCAAGGTGCTGCTCACCGCTCCGGGCAAGGGCGATCTGAAGAACATCGTCTATGGCGTCAACCACACCGACATCAGCGATGATGACCGCATCATCTCCGCGGCCTCCTGTACTACCAATGCCATCGTGCCGGTGCTGAAGGTGCTGCACGACGAATACGGCGTCAGTCAGGGGCATGTGGAGACGGTCCACTCCTATACCAACGACCAGAACCTGATCGACAACTTCCACAGCGGGGACCGTCGCGGTCGCGCGGCGGCACTCAACATGGTGCTGACCGAGACCGGTGCCGCCAAGGCCGTCGCCAAGGCGCTGCCGGAGCTTTCCGGCAAGCTGACCGGCAACGCGATCCGTGTGCCGACGCCCAACGTCTCGATGGCGATTCTCAATCTGACGCTGGACACCGCAAGCGACGCCGAGCGCATGAATGACTTTCTGCGCACGGCCTCTCTGCACTCTTCACTGCAGAAGCAGATCGACTACGTCGATTCCTGTGAAGTGGTCTCTTCCGACTTCGTCGGCAACCGCCATTCCGGCATCGTCGATGGCCAGGCGACCATCGTCACCGACAAGCAGGCCGTCGTGTATGTGTGGTATGACAACGAGTTCGGGTACAGCTGCCAGGTCGTGCGTATCCTGCAGCACATGTCCAACGTGCGTTTCAGCTATTTCCCCACTCGCTGAGGCAATGGGTCGCGCCATGGCGTGATTCACGCACGGTGAGGAAAAAATGCCTGTCAATACAACGCCCCTGCCGTCCTCGATGGCAGGGGCGTTGGCGTGTTGAATGCCCTCACCACTTTAGTGTCGTATGGTCTTTCGGGGCTCGCATCTTTATAATGAGGCGGATTTTTTTGGGCCGGTCCAATCTCTGGGCTACACCTCCAACCGTCTGATAAGAAAAGCATTCACATCAACTGAAACGCGAATCTCGCGAGGTTGCCTGGCCGTATGTCGGCCTCGAGGCGTGTCATTGATGCGTGATCTTTCCTGAACAACATCAGATCCGACAATTGGGCGAGTCTATGATCGAAGTCAAACGTGGCCTGGATCTCCCCATCGCCGGGGCGCCGGAGCAGCGTATCGAGGATGCGCAGCCCGTTCGTCGCGTAGCGATCCTGGGTGTTGACTACGTCGGCATGAAGCCGACGATGGAAGTCCGTGAAGGGGACAAGGTGAAACTGGGGCAACTCCTGTTCACCGACAAGAAGACCCCGGGCGTCCGTTACACCGCGCCTGCTGCCGGGACCGTGGTCGAGATCAACCGTGGCGAGAAGCGCAAGCTTCTGTCCGTGGTCATCGAGACCGATGCGCAGGGCGAAGCGGTGGAATTCACCGCGCATGGCGAGGCGGCGCTGGCCGGTCTCGAGCGTCAGGTCGTGGTCGACCAGCTGGTCGACTCCGGTCTGTGGACGGCATTCCGTACCCGCCCGTTCTCGCGTGTGCCGGCACTGGATGCCACCCCGGCAGCCATCTTCGTCACCGCCATCGATACCCACCCGCTGGCCGCAGATCCGGCCGTGGTGCTCAAGGGGCAGGAAGTTGCGTTCCGTCAGGGTCTCGTCGCATTGACGCGTCTGACCGAAGGCAAGGTGTTCCTGTGCCAGGCACCGGGCGCGGATATCCCGGGCGGCGATGTGGCCGGCGTGGTCAGCGAGTCCTTCAAGGGCCCGCACCCGGCAGGTCTGCCGGGTACGCACATCCATCATCTCGCACCGGTCAGCCTGAAGCGTCATGTCTGGCATGTCGGTTATCAGGATGTCGTCGCCATCGGTACCCTGCTGGCGGAAGGGCGTCTGGACACCACGCGTGTCATCGCCGTCGGTGGCCCGCGTGCCACCAAGCCCCGCCTGCTGCGTACCCGTCTGGGCGCGAGCACTGAAGAACTGCTCAAGGGGGAAGTCGAGCAGCCGGAAGATACCCGTGTGATCTCCGGTTCCGTGTTCTCCGGTCTGACCTGTGAAGGGGCGCTGCGTTTCGTCAGCCGCTATCACACTCAGGTGAGTCTGCTGGAAGAAGGCAACAAGCGTGCCTTCATGGGCTGGCTGTCCACCGGTGCCAATCGTCACTCGGTGCTGGGTATCTACCTGTCGAAGCTGACCGGTCTGCGTGACTATCGTCCCAACACCTCCACCAATGGCTCCGAGCGTGCCATGGTGCCGGTGGGGGCGTACGAGAAGGTCATGCCGCTGGACATTCTGCCGACGCAGCTGCTGCGCTCGCTGATCGTGGGTGATATCGAGACCGGCATGCAGCTTGGCTGCCTGGAGCTTGATGAAGAGGACCTCGCACTGTGCACCTATGTGTGCCCGGGCAAGTACGAGTACGGTCCCATCCTGCGTGACAACCTCACCACGATCGAGAAAGAGGTCTGATGATGGGTATTCGACAGACTCTGGATAACCTGGAGCCGCACTTCCACAAGGGTGGCAAGTACGAGAAGTTCTACGCGCTCTACGAAGCCGTGGACACGATTTTCTATGCGCCGGCGAGTGTCACGCGTACCACCGCGCACGTGCGTGATGGTATCGACCTGAAGCGCATCATGATCACGGTCTGGATGTGTACCTTCCCGGCCATGTTCTTCGGCATGTACAACGCCGGTCTGCAGGCCAACGAGGCCATCGCTGGCGGTTACAGTGCATTGGGCGGCTGGCGTGAAGCCATCGTCATGATGCTGGCGGGCAGCCATGATGCGGGCAGCGTGTGGGCCAACTTCATCCTGGGGGCCACCTACTTCCTGCCCATCTATCTGGTGACCTTCGCGGTCGGCGGCTTCTGGGAAGTGCTGTTCGCGATGCGTCGCGGTCACGAGGTCAACGAAGGCTTCTTCGTCACCTCCGTGCTCTTCGCGCTGACGCTGCCGGCCACCATCCCGCTGTGGCAGGTCGCGCTCGGCATCACCTTCGGTGTGGTGATCGGCAAGGAAGTCTTCGGCGGTACCGGCAAGAACTTCCTCAACCCGGCGCTGTCCGGTCGTGCCTTCCTGTACTTCGCCTATCCGGCCAGCATTTCCGGTGACGCGGTGTGGGTGCCGGCTGACGGCTATACCGGTGCGACCGCACTGTCCACCGCGGCACAGGACGGCATGAGCGCCCTGATGCAGCAGATGAGCTGGACCGATGCCTTCCTGGGCTTCATTCCGGGCTCGTTGGGTGAGGTATCGACGCTGGCCATCTTCCTCGGCGCGGCGGTACTGCTGTGGACGCGCATCGCCTCCTGGCGAATCATGCTGGGCGTGTTGCTGGGCATGGTCGCGACCTCGGCGCTGTTCAACGCCATCGGCAGTGACACCAATGCCATGTTCGCGATGCCGTGGTACTGGCATCTGGTCATCGGCGGCTTCGCCTTCGGCATGGTCTTCATGGCCACCGATCCGGTCTCGGCTTCCATGACCGACAAGGGCAAGCTGATCTTCGGTGCACTGATCGGCGTGATGACCGTGTTGATCCGTGTCGCCAACCCGGCCTTCCCGGAGGGCATCATGCTGGCGATCCTGTTCGCCAACCTGTTCGCCCCGCTGATCGACCACTTCGTCGTGCAGGCCAACATCAAGCGCCGCGTCAAGCGCGAGGCTGCCGGCATCGCGAACGAGGAGACCGCCTGACATGGCCAGCAACAATTCCATCAAGAAGACCCTCGGCGTCGCGCTCGGGCTGTGCATCGTCTGCTCGGTGGTGGTATCCACCGCAGCGGTCGTGCTGCGTCCGATGCAGATGACCAATGCCGAGCTGGACCGCAAGAGCAACATCCTCGCGGTCGCCGAGCTGCTGCAGCCGGGCGAGGATGTCGGCCAGCAGTTCCGTGACAAGGTCACCGCCAAGGTCGTCGACCTGAACAGCGGTGAGTACGTCGACGACATCGATCCGGAAAAGTACGACCAGGCCAAGATGTCCAAGGACCCGGCCACCTCACGTACCCTGTCCGGTGATGAGGATCTGCCGGGCATCAAGCGTCGTGAGCAGTACTCGGTGGTCTATCTGGTCGGTGATGTCGAGCAGCCGGACGAGATCATCGTCCCGGTGCGTGGCAACGGCCTGTGGTCGATGATGTACGGCTACCTGGCACTCAAGGGTGACGGCAACACCGTGGTGGGTCTGTCCTTCTATCAGCAGGGGGAAACTCCGGGGCTGGGCGGCGAAGTCGACAACCCGAAGTGGAAGGCCCAGTGGGATGGCAAGAAGATCTATCCCGAAGACAGCATGGACCCGGAAGTGCACCTGAAGAAGGGCGGTGTCAATCCGTCATCTCCGGATGCCAAGTACCAGGTTGATGCCCTGTCAGGTGCTACCCTCACCAGCAACGGCGTGACCAACCTGCTGCAGTTCTGGATGGGTGAGAATGGCTTCGCCAAGTACCTGACCCAGTTCCGCGACGTCAAAGGAGCGTAATGATGGCAGCCGAAACTCCTAAAGGTGTCCTGACGACGCCGATCTTCAAGAACAACCCCATCGCGCTGCAGATCCTCGGTATCTGCTCCGCGCTGGCGGTGACCAACTCGATGAACACCGCCCTGATCATGGGGATCGCGGTGTCACTGGTGACGGCGTTCTCCAGTCTGTTCATCTCGTTGATCCGCAATCACATCCCGTCGTCCATCCGCATCATCGTGCAGATGACGATCATCGCCTCGCTGGTCATCGTGGTCGATCAGTCGCTCAAGGCCTTCGCCTTCGAGACCTCCAAGCAGCTGTCGGTCTTCGTCGGTCTGATCATCACCAACTGCATCGTGATGGGCCGCGCGGAAGCCTACGCCATGCAGAATGGCCCGGCGATGAGCTTCATCGACGGTATCGGCAACGGTCTCGGCTACACCGTGATCCTGCTGGTGGTCGGCTTCGTGCGTGAGCTGTTCGGTTCCGGCTCCCTGTTCGGCGTGACCATCCTGCAGACCGTCAACGACGGTGGCTGGTACATCCCGAATGGTCTGATGCTGCTGCCGCCGTCCGCGTTCTTCGTCATCGGTCTGTTCATCTGGGTGCTGCGCAGCGTCTATCCGGAGCAGGTCGAGAAGGCGGAGTACAAGATTACCGCCAACACCAAGATCAAGGAGGCCGTGTAACATGTTCGAACACTACCTGAGCCTGTTCATCAAGGCCGTGTTCGTCGAGAACATGGCGCTGGCCTTCTTCCTGGGCATGTGCACCTTCCTGGCGGTGTCCAAGAAGATCCAGTCCGCGATCGGTCTGGGCGTGGCCGTCATCGTCGTGCTGGCGGTGACCGTCCCGGTCAACAACCTGATCCTGAACTATCTGCTGCGTGAAGGCGCGCTGACCTGGACCGGTCTGGAAGGTGCGGAAAGCATCGACCTGTCCTTCCTGGGTTACCTGTCCTACATCGGCGTCATCGCGGCGATCGTCCAGATCCTCGAGATGTTCCTCGACAAGTTCGTGCCGGCGCTCTACAACGCGCTGGGCGTGTTCCTGCCGCTGATCACGGTCAACTGCGCGATTCTCGGTGCGGCCCTGTTCATGGTGCAGCGTGACTACAGCTTCGGCGAGTCCGTGATCTATGGCGTGGGTGCCGGCTTCGGCTGGGCACTGGCGATCGCCGCACTGGCCGGTATCCGCGAGAAGCTCAAGTACTCTGACGTGCCGGCTGGCCTGCAGGGTCTCGGCATTACCTTCATTACCGTTGGCCTGATGTCGCTGGGCTTCATGTCCTTCTCCGGCGTCCAGCTGTAACGCAACCGAGCATAAGGAAATCGAAATGGTAGATACCTCCATCATCGTGCTCGGCGTCGTCATGTTCACTGTGGTCGTGATCGGCCTGGTGCTCGTGATTCTCGCGGCACGCAGCAAGCTGGTCTCGAGCGGTGACGTCCAGATCGAGATCAATGGCGACCCCGCCAACACCCTGACCACCCAGGCCGGCGGCAAGCTGCTGCAGACCCTGGCGGCCAATGGCATCTTCCTGTCCTCCGCCTGTGGTGGCGGTGGTTCCTGTGCCCAGTGCAAGTGTCGGATCGAGGAGGGCGGCGGCTCCATCCTGCCCACCGAGGAATCCCACTTCACCATGGGTGAGAAGAAGGAAGGCTGGCGCCTGTCATGCCAGGTCCCGGTCAAGCAGGACATGAAGATCGAAGTGCCGGAAGAGATCTTCGGTGTGAAGAAGTGGGAAACCACCGTGACCGCCAACCCGAACGTCGCGACCTTCATCAAGGAGCTAAACCTGCAGCTGCCGGAAGGCGAGGAAGTCAACTTCCGCGCCGGCGGTTACGTGCAGCTGGAAGCGCCGGCCTACGACATCAAGTTCTCCGACTTCGATATCGAAGAAGAGTATCGTGGTGACTGGGAGAAGTTCGGTCTGTTCAACGTTCAGCACAAGAACGAAGAGCCGGTCATCCGCGCCTACTCCATGGCGAACTATCCGGAAGAGTACGGCATCCTGAAGTTCAACATCCGTATCGCCACTCCGCCGCCGAATTCCCAGCATCCGCCGGGGCTGATGTCCACCTATGTCTTCTCGCTGAAGCCGGGTGACAAGGTGACCGTGATGGGGCCGTTCGGTGAGTTCTTCGCCAAGGATACCGACGCCGAGATGGTCTTCATCGGTGGCGGTGCCGGCATGGCGCCGATGCGCAGCCATATCTTCGATCAGCTCAAGCGTCTGAATTCCAAGCGCAAGATGTCGTTCTGGTACGGTGCGCGCTCCATGCGCGAGTCGTTCTACAACGAGGAATACGACCAGCTGGCCGAAGAGAACGAGAACTTCGAGTGGCACCTGGCGCTGTCTGATCCGCAGCCTGAGGACAACTGGGAAGGCCCGACGGGCTTCATCCATAATGTCCTGTACGAAAACTACCTCAAGGACCACCCGGCCCCTGAGGACTGCGAGTACTACATGTGCGGGCCGCCCATGATGAACGCCGCCGTCGTCAAGATGCTGACCGACATGGGTGTGGAGCCGGAGAACATCCTGCTCGATGACTTCGGTGGTTGATCGATGATGTCACGCGTCGCAAGACGACTGGCAGGGCCGGCCCTCATGGGGCTGGCCCTGCTGGTTGCAGGCTGTGAAAATTCCAGCAACCCTGAGTTGCATCGCTTCGCCGGTCCCATCTTCGGCACCGGATTCCATGTCACGGTGGCAGGGGATCTGGATGTCGATGAGGTGGCGTCACTCAAGCAGGCGAGCGTCGAGGCGCTGGACAAGGTCGACTGGCAGATGTCGACCTACAAGGACACCTCGGAGCTCTCGAAGCTCAATCAGGCACCGCTGGATACGCCGATCACGCTGTCGGATGGCCTGGCGCAGGTGCTGGCCGAATCGCAGGATATCGGCAGGCGCTCCGAGGGTGCCTTTGACATCACCGTCGGTCCGGCCGTCAATCTGTGGGGCTTTGGCCCGGATGAGCGTCTCGACAAGGCACCGAGTGATGCACAGATCGCGCAGGCGCTCGAGAAGGTCGATCATCTGGCGCTGGAGCTCGATGGCAATACGGTGATCAAGCGCAAGCCGGTGTATGCCGACCTGTCGGGGATCGCCAAGGGCTATGGGGTGGATCGAGTCGCCGATGTGCTCGAGGCCAATGGCATCGAGAACTATCTGGTCGAGGTCGGTGGCGAGATCCGCGTCAAGGGTGAGAAGCCCGGCCACAAGCCGTGGCGTATCGCCATCGAAGCGCCGAAGTCCTTCGAGCGTTCCGTGCAGCGGATCATCGACCCCGGCAATGCTGCCGTGGCGACTTCCGGTGACTACCGCAACTATTTCGAGCAGGACGGCGTACGTTACTCACACACGATCGATCCGCGTACCGGTCGTCCCATTCAGCACTCCCTGGCATCGGTGACGGTCATCACGCCAGATTGTGCGAGTGCGGACGCCTGGGCCACGGCACTCAACGTGCTTGGCGCCGAGAAGGCAATGGCCATCGCAAGACGCGAGAACATTGCCGCCTATTTCATTGTCAAAACGGATGATGGCTTCAAGCAGTCCTGGAGTCCGGCATTCGCGCCCTATCTGAAGGACGCGCCGGCGACAGGCGAGACGAAGCCCGCAGGGGAATCCAGCGTCTGAGCCTGTCTGCCGTCAGGCAGACGGGGAGGACGTGATCCGCTGCCACCTGTCGTGACACGCCCCTGACCGGGCCTGCCACTCACGATGCATCGGCACCCTCCCGTCAGGGCGGGTACCGATGTGGCGGTCGAGTCGGGTCGGTCACAGTGGGCCAACATGGGGCCATGCCCCGGGAGAAATGACATGACTATCTGGTTACTGGTGTTCGCCGCCATGCTGCTGTTGATCGGCGCGATGGCTGTCGGGGTGTTGATGGGGCGCAAGCCGATCGCCGGCTCCTGCGGCGGCCTCAACAACCTCGGGCTCAAGGATGGCTGTGATATCTGTGGCGGCAAGGATGACGAGTGCGAGAAGGAGCAGGAGCGCCAGCGTCTGATGGCCGAGAGCGGCGGCAAGCCGGCCAGTGATCTGGCCTACGAAGCCCCGCGTCGTTGATTTCTGCTCTGATGACTCAGAGCCCGCCGGCCGCAAGGCCAGCCGCCGGCCCTGGCATGCCATTCTCTCCCTGAGCAGAGTGTGGCGTGTCAGGGCCGGCCTACGAACAACCAAGGAGCAAAGCGAGTCTCATGGCAGTCTACAACTACGATGTGGTCGTGATCGGTACCGGTCCGGCAGGGGAGAGCGCGGCGGTCAATGCGGCCAAGCATGGCAAGCGAGTGGCCGTGATCGAGGCCCAGTCCTCCGTGGGCGGCAACTGCACCCACAAGGGCACCATCCCCTCCAAGGCCCTGCGTCACGCGGTCAAGCAGATCATCGAGTTCAACACCAATCGCATGTTCCGCGACATCGGTGAGCCGCGCTGGTTCTCCTTCCCCAAGGTGCTGGAACGTTCGCGTCGTACCATCGAGCAGCAGGTCGAGATGCGCACGCGCTTCTATGCTCGCAACCGCATCGACGTGTTCTTCGGTACCGCGCGCTTCAAGGACGAGCACACCGTGCTGGTGCGTGATGCCCATGAAGGGACCGAGGAGCTGCACGCGGAGAAGGTCGTGATCGCCACCGGGTCGCGCCCCTACCGCCCGGCAGACGTCAATTTCCGCCACCCGCGTATCTATTGCTCCGATACCATCCTGGGTCTGTCGCACACGCCGCGCACGTTGATCATCTACGGTGCCGGTGTCATCGGGTCCGAGTACGCTTCCATCTTCTCGGGGCTGGGCGTCAAGGTGGACCTGATCGATACCCGTGATCGTCTGTTGTCATTCCTGGACAACGAGATTTCCGACGCGCTGTCCTACCACCTGCGCAACAACGGCGTGCTGGTGCGCCACAATGAGGAATACGAGCGCATCGAGGGCGATGAGTCCGGTGTGGTCGTGCACCTCAAGTCCGGCAAGAAGCTGCGTGCGGACGCCTTCCTGTGGGCCAATGGGCGCACCGGCAACACCGACAGCCTCGGCCTCGAGAACATCGGTCTGCAGGCCAATGGCCGTGGTCAGCTGACGGTCGATGATCAGTACCGCACCGAGCTGGACCACGTCTATGCCGTGGGCGATGTCATCGGCTGGCCGAGCCTGGCCTCTGCTGCCTATGATCAGGGTCGCTTCGCCTCGGCCAATCTGCTGGGCGAGGAGTTCAAGTTCGTCAATGAGGTGCCGACCGGCATCTACACCATCCCCGAGATCAGCTCGGTGGGGCGTGGCGAGAGCGAACTGACCGAAGCGCGCATTCCCTACGAAGTGGGGCAGGCCTTCTTCAAGGACACCGCACGCGCCCAGATCACCGGCGACACCGTCGGCATGCTCAAGATCCTGTTCCATCGCGACACGCTGGAAATCCTCGGCATCCACTGCTTCGGTGATCAGGCATCCGAGATCGTGCACATCGGCCAGGCCATCATGCAGCAGCAAGGTGAGGCGAATACGCTCAAGTACTTCGTCAATACCACCTTCAACTACCCGACCATGGCGGAAGCCTATCGGGTCGCTGCCATGAATGGACTCAATCGTCTGTTCTGATTACGCTGCGCTTGAAAGCGGTTCACAAGGCCTCGACATCTCTGGTGTCGAGGCCTTGTCGTATCCGGGGCTCTCGCAGGGACCTTTCCATTGACGAACCTTGAGGGCAATGACGCATGCAGCAGCATGATTGCGGGGAAAGCGGCACGCAGGAAAACAGCTCGCAGACAAGCGACACTCGGCAGACAAGCAATCATTCACGCAGGGCGCTGCAGGATGATCCGACCACGGACCTGACCCTGAGGCTGGGGCATGAGGAGCTGGTCATCCACCGCCGTTACGAGCTGGCCAGCATCATCAACGAGCTGGTGCTGGGTCTGTTGTTCACCATCGGCAGCGTGTGCTTCTTCTGGGATGAGTGGATGACGCTGGGGATCTGGCTGTTCGTGATCGGCTCGCTGCAGCTGACGCTCAAGCCGTTGATCCGCCTGGCGCGCCGCATGCACCTCAAGCGCCTGCCGGAATCAGGGCTGGATCTCTAGCAGGCGACTTCACAGTCTCTCTGTCTCACTGGCTCTCCGGCTCTAGAGATCAGCGATAGCGATGCACGCGCAGGCTCTTGAGAAAGGGCGTGTCCTCGATGCGCACATCTCCGCGTCTGGCGCGTGTGCGCTGTGCGGGCGGAGTCGGTGAGGGTTGGTTGAGCGCCGGCAGGCGTAGGTCATCGTGGGGCAGGAACAGCGGTAGCGAGACGTTCATCGCGCGGCGAGTGCGCAGCTCGCCATCCTCGCGCAAGACCGGCTCACGATAGAAGAGATTGGCGCGCATCAGCGGCGCCTGAGGCTGGATGCGTGCCAGTATCTCGTCAGAGGGCAGGCCCGCCAGCAGTCTGAGCTGCAGGCGCACGTGATCGGCCTCGGTATCCAGTTTCATCAGCATCGCCTCGCACTCCGGCACACTGACGCGCTGAATGGAGCGTCCGGAGCTGTACCAGGCGAAACGCACTCGCGCCACCGCTGCTTCCGCGACCGGTACGCGCCGCCAGCATTGCTTCAGATGCAGACGAGCGAGGCCATCGCCCTTCAGGTGCTGGTTGAGGCCGGGGTGGCGGAAGGGCAGGATGGCCTTGAGCTCCGCGAGTTGATCGGGATACGCCTCACGCAGTTCGGCAAACAGTCCCGCCAGATGCTCCTTGGCCAGATTGAGGGCGCCGACCGCCTGGATCACCTGCGGGCCTGCCGCCACCACGCCCAGATAGGGGCGGGTGACACGCCCATCTTGCCCATCCTGATACCACACATCCTGCAGCGCGAGCCGTAGCCAATCGAGATCGGCATGGCCGCCATCCAGCCGCCACAGCGGCGAATTCTCCTCCGCGACGGCAGTGATGACCTGTTCGGCTGCGCTGATCTGTTCATCGAAGGCCGCCTCTATTCTGGCCATCAGCTGATATTCGGGCATGGTCCGCGTCCTGGTTGGCGCTTGAGGGATACACTCTTTTTATCGCGTTATCCTGTTTAGCGCAGCCTGGCGGGAAAGACAAGCGTGCGGATACGACACGAGGCGCCCCGCAGGGCGCCTCGTGGCATGGCTGGCATCTCCCGGGCGGGAAGCGTCGTCAAGAAACACGCGGCTTCCTCAGGAGCTGATCGCGACCTTGCGTCTAGCGGTCGCGATAGCGTTCGGTGAGATCCCCATAGGCATCGATGCGGCGGTCACGCAGATAGGGCCAGATGCGGCGCACGTCCTCGCCACGCGCCAGATCCACCTCGACCAGCAACTCCTCGGGCTCGGTGCCGCCATGCGCCAGCAGCTCGCCCTGGGGTCCGCACACGAAGCTGCCCCCCCAGAACTGGATGCCTTCGCTGGCTGGCGTCGGGTCCGCTTCATGGCCGACTCGATTGGCGACGATCACCGGCACGCCATTGGCGACGCCGTGGCTGCGCTGGATCAGCGTCCAGGCATCCTTCTGGCGCGTCTGCTCGGCTTCATCATCGCGCGGGTCCCAGCCGATGGCGGTGGGATAGAGCAGCATCTCGGCACCGGCCAGTGCCATCAGTCGCGCGCCTTCCGGGTACCACTGATCCCAGCAGACCTGCACGCCCAGGCGGCCCACCGAGGTATCGATGGGCTCGAAACCGCGGCGCGGCGACTGTGCGCTGGGCGCATCACCCGGCGTGAAGTAGAACTTCTCGTAGAAGCCGGGATCATCCGGGATGTGCATCTTGCGGAAGGTGCCGACCAGGCCATCGGCCTTGTCGAGCACCACGGCGGTATTGTGATATACGCCCGCGGCGCGGCGCTCGAAGATGGAGCCGACGATGACCAGACCGAGTTCAGCGGCCAGACCGGCCAGGCGCTGGGTGGTCGGGCCTTCGAGGGGTTCGGCGAGATCGAAGATCGCGGTGTCTTCCGTCTGGCAGAAATAGTGGCTGGCATGCAGCTCCTGCAGCATCACCAGCTCAGCACCGCCGGCTGCCAGGCGGCGGATGGCCGCCTCGCTGGCCGCCAGGCTCGTATCCTTGTCGGGCCAGCCCTGCTGCTGGACGACACCGACCTTGAGTGTACGGCGGGAAGTGGTCATCACAGTGCTCCTTGAGTGAGGTTCGAGGTGGCCAGGGTGCCCTTGGGCAGTTGCATGGTCATGCAGTGCAGACTGCCATGCTGGCGAATCACGGCGCGGCAGTCGACCGGGATGATGTCACGTCCCGGGAAGGCGCCCGCCAGGGCCTTGAGCGCGATCATGTCGTGACGATCGGCATAGGTCGGTACCAGCACCGCGCCGTTGATGATCAGGAAGTTGGCATAGGTCGCCGGCAGGCGATGGCCGTCTTCGGGATCGAAGCAGGCCTCTGGCCATGGCAGCGGTACCAGGAAGTACGGATCGCCATTGGCATCCAGCATGCCTTCCAGCTCGGCTTCCATCGCCTTGAGCGCCGGGTAGTGCGGGTCGTCGCGATCATCGCAACGCACGTAGGCGATGGTACGCGGGTCGCAGAAGCGCGCCAGGGTGTCGACATGACTGTCGGTGTCATCGCCTTCCAGATGGCCATTGGCCAGCCACAGGATGCGTGAGACACCGAAATCAGCCGTGAGCTGTGCCTCGACCTGCTCGCGGCTCAGCCCGGCATTGCGATTGTCGTTGAGCAGGCAGGCCTCGGTGGTCAACAGCGTCCCCAGGCCATCCGTCTCGATGCCGCCGCCTTCCAGAATGAAATCGCGACTTTCCACCGGGCTTGCATAGACCCCTTGAGCGGCCAGCGCTCGGGTCAGGGCGTTGTCACGGGCGGCTTCGAACTTGCCGCCCCAGCCGGTGAAGGTGTAGTCGAGCAGTACCGGCTGGCCATCACGTTCGACGGTGATGGGGCCGTGGTCACGCGTCCAGGTGTCATCCAGCGGCGCCACATGCAGATGCAGACGCTCGGCCGGCACGCCGAAACCGGCGAAGCGTGACGTGAGGCGCTCGTGGGTGGCCTCGTCACTGACGCTGATCAGCACGTGCTGATACCGGCTGATGGCGATCACCATGGCCTCGCAGGTGGCTTCGATGCTCTCGAGCATCTCGTTCCAGTCGCTGTGGGGGCTGGGCCAGCTGAGCTGGATGGCATCCTGCGGGTGCCATTCGGCAAGCAGACGGGTGGCCATGGGCATCTCCCTGATGAAGAAGTGACGGTAATGCCGCGATACCGCGGACTTGGCGCGCGATGATAGCAGAGCCATGCGTCGACGCTAGCCCCTGCGTGCGTCATATGCCCAGACACTCGAGACTGGCGGTTCATGCTGTTCTCATGCGAGGGCTGGCAAACTGGGCGCGATTGTGGCCCCATGCGCCGAGCCTGCGGAATGCGTATCATGGCCCGCGACCCTGACCCAAGGAATCGACTTCGATGCTGCTGGATCGCCTACCCTTTCTGATCGGCCTGCGCTATACCCGCGCCAAGCGCCGTAACCATTTCATTTCCTTCATTTCCCTGACCTCGATGCTCGGCCTGTCGTTGGGCGTGGCCGTGCTGATTCTGGTGCTGTCCGTCATGAACGGCTTCGACCACGAATTGCGTACCCGCGTACTGGGCATGGTGCCGCATGTGCGGGTCGAGGCGCGCGACAGCGTCACCGACTGGGAGACGCTCGCCGGCATGTTGCGCGAGAAGCCGCATGTCGTCGGTGCCGCTCCCTACATCGAGCAGCAGGGCATGTTCACCACCAATGGTCGCAACAAGGGCGCGCTGGTCACCGGTATCGATCCGTCCGCGGAGGACCAGGTCTCGATCATCAGTGAGCACATGGTGCAAGGAAGTCTGGCAGACCTCACGCCGGGCAGCTGGGGCATCGTGATGGGGGAGCTGCTGGCACGCAATCTCGGGGTCGGCGTCGGGGATCGCGTCACGCTGCTGGTGCCCGAGGCCTCCATCACGCCCGGGGGCATCTTCCCGCGCCTCAAGCGCTTCACGGTGACCGGCATCTTCAAGGTCGGCGCGGACGTGGATGCCAGTCTCGCCTACACCGACATCTCGGACATGGCCAAGCTGGCACGCTTCAAGGAAGGCGAGGTGCAGGGCGTACGCCTGAAACTCGATGACCTGTTCAGTGCCGATGCCGTCACCCGTGACATCATCAGCCAGCTGGGGCCGCAGTATCGAGGCATGGACTGGAAGCGTACCCACGGCAACCTGTTCGCCGCCATCCAGATGGAGAAGAACATGATCGGCCTGCTACTGATGGTGATCGTCGCCGTGGCAGCCTTCAACATCGTCTCGACGCTGGTGATGATGGTGACCGACAAGCACGCCGACATCGCCATCCTGCGCACCCTCGGGGCCAAGCCCGGCAGCATCATGGGCATCTTCATCGTCCAGGGGCTGACCATCGGCGTGATGGGGATCATCATCGGCGCCATCGCCGGGGTGGCATTGGCATTGAGCGTCTCCGACATCATCGCCTGGGTGCAGTCGACCTTCGGTATCCAGTTCCTGGATCCCAACGTCTACTTCATCAGCTATCTGCCGTCTCGTCTCGAGCTGTCCGACATGGGCGTCATCATCGGCTCCGCGCTGGTGCTGAGCTTCCTGTCGACACTCTATCCGGCCTGGCGCGCTTCCCGCATCCAGCCGGCCGAGGTGCTGCGCTATGAATGATCTACCGACATCGACCGATGCATCATCCCGCTCTGCTGCTGGAGACTCCGCCATGCCGACCCTGGCTTCTGACACCCGTGCGACTGACTTGGCTCACGGCAAGCCGATGTTGATCTGTGAGCGCCTGAGTCGCAGCTACGACGAAGGCCCGCAGAAGGTGCAGGTTCTGGACGAACTGGAGCTGCGTGTGCACGCCGGCGAACGGGTCGCCGTCGTCGGCAGCTCCGGCTCCGGCAAGACCACGCTGCTCAATCTGCTCGGCGGGCTGGATCATCCC
The DNA here is from genome assembly GCF_057670765.1 of Cobetia sp. PS-4MA. Classification (NCBI taxonomy): domain Bacteria; kingdom Pseudomonadati; phylum Pseudomonadota; class Gammaproteobacteria; order Oceanospirillales; family Halomonadaceae; genus Cobetia; species Cobetia sp. PS-4MA. The sequence continues at coordinate 1,012,751 of NZ_CM173107.1, forward strand.
AGTCAGGGCATCGTGAAGGTGGCCGGCCAGCGCCTGTCCGAACTCAGTGAGTCGGCGCTGGGCAGCTTCCGCAATCAGCACATCGGCTTCGTCTATCAGTTCCATCATCTGCTGGCGGAATTCAGCGCCGAAGAGAATGTGGCGATGCCGTTGATCATCCGGGGCCACAAGCGTGCCGAGGCCGCCGTCAAGGCGCGCAAGCTGCTGGAGCGTGTCGGCATGGCGCCGCGCGCCGATCACAAGCCGGGCGAGCTGTCCGGGGGAGAACGTCAGCGCGTCGCCATCGCGCGTGCGCTGGTGACGGACCCGAGCCTGGTGCTGATGGATGAACCGACCGGCAACCTGGATCAGACCACGGCGGCGCGCATTCTGGAGCTGATGGACGACATCGCTCGGGAAGCGCAGGCCGCCTTCATCATCGTGACCCACGACAATGGGCTGGCCGCGCACCAGCACCGTGTGCTGCGCCTGGATGGCGGCAAGCTGCACGAGGACTGAGCTTCACCGCTGAGTGGCGGATGTCTGCCTCACGCCATGCCAGAAAGCCAAAAGCCCCGCCATCGAGAGATGGCGGGGCTTTTTCATGGGCGGCGTCGTCAGCCTTCAGGACTTGTCGGTATCCGGGGCAGCGTTCTGGTCGGACCGCTGCGCCTTGGTGCAACGCCTGGCGGCCAGACGCGCCTTGCGGCGACTGCGCCAGCTGCGCACGACCTGATAACGCCACAGCAGCCGGACCAGCACGTTGGCGAGCAGGGCGACCACCACCGCGCTGACCAGCGAGCCCAGCGCAAGTGCCGGCAGGATATCTTCCAGCTGGTTGGCGAACCAGGCCGCGGAGACCTGGTCCGGCATCACCCGGGCAGGCGTATCGAGCATCCAGGCGCCCACGCGATAGGTCGCGTAGTAGACCACGGGCATGGTCAACGGGTTGGTGATCCACACCAGACCTACCGAGAGCGCAAGGTTGCAGCGCAACGCCCAGGCGCCGAAGGCGGCCACCACCATCTGGAAGGGGATCGGCAGCAAGGCACAGAAGAAGCCCACCATGCACGCATTGGCAACGGTTCGACGCGACAACGCCCACAACGCGGGGTCGGCGATCAGGTGATGCATGAAGCGCAGGGATTTCTTGCGCCTGAGGGCATCCGGTTCCGGCATGAACCGCTTGAGTAGACGACGAGGCATGGCTTGGCCATTTGGCATTCAACGCCGGCCATTATCCATACATGTCCCCGGGACTGCCATGCTGTGAGCTCAGTTAAGCGGCCCGCATCGTGCAATCCTGTGTGCTTGAAATGATGCTGAACGCAGGCCAGCCCCCGTCATGCCTGATGAAGAGCGATATCTGCCTCCTTGAACGATTCGTCTGAAAAGCTGCCCGTGGGCGCGAGCGACGCCACGCGGTTTCGCGGGTCCTGGCTGACACCGGGGGCTCTGATCCAGTGGCTCGCCGGTCTGGTGGCCGGGGTGTGGCTGTCGCGACAGGGGGAGTGGGCGGCCGATTGGCAGGGACGCATGCCGGATGGCGCACCCGAAAGCGCAGGGGATGTCTTGAGCGGGATGGCAGACAGCCTGTTGCTGCCATCCCTTGTGCTAAGCCTGCTGGTGATGCTCGCCTTCGCGCGACGCCCGGCAGTTTTGCGGCTGGGGATTGCTCTGTGGGGTGGGCTGTTGCTCGGGCTGGCGCATCAGCCACTCATGCTTGCCGAAGCACTGGCGCGCGAGGATATCTGGCTGGAGGGGCGCATAGAGCAGGCCAGCCGTTCGCTCCCGGCCCCGGGGGAGTCGGTGCGTCTGGTCTTCAGGGTGGAAGCCTGTCGAGCCTCGGGCGCTGATGGCGAAGCAGGCGGTGAGCAGGGCGAGGCGCTCAAGCCCCCCAGGATGAACGCATCCGGCATGACGAGCGCCGGGCGTGAGCTGGCCTGTCGCCGTCTCGAGGGCCAGCGGGTGCAATTGCGGCGCTACTGGCCGCGGCGTGCCGCCTCTGAATCATCAGCTTCGCCTCTTCTCGTTCCCTGGCAAGCAGGGGAGCGGTGGCGGCTGATCGCCAGACTGGTGCCGCCGCATGCTGCCAGCAACCCGGACGCGCTGCAGAGTTTTGATCGGGTCAGCTGGTGGTGGCGCGAGGGGATCGTGGCGACGGGGTACGTGCGAGACCCCGCCCAAGCACAGCGACTGGCACCACCCCGCGGGGTGGCAGCGTTGCGCCTGGCGGCCGAGCAGCGGCTCTGGCAGGACTGTGGAGGGCGGAGCGATGACATCCAATGGGCGCATTCGCCCTGCCGCTGGCTGGCGGCGCTGACGCTGGGGCGTGCCTCGGCGCTGACTCGCGATGACTGGGAGTCCTTGAATGCCTCCGGGTTGACGCACCTCGCCGTGGTGTCAGGGCTGCATGTCGGGCTGATGGCAAGCCTGGTGCTGGTGGTGAGCTTTGGCGTCCTGCGCCGTCTTCGTCCTGCCGACTGGCGTTTCAGCGTCGCTCCCTGGTGGCTGGCGTGTCTGGCGGCCTGGAGTTTCGCGATACTGGCAGGGCTGGCGCCGCCGGCGCTGCGAGCGGCGCTGATGACAAGTGTTGGGTTGTGGATGGCCAGCGGGCGCAGCGGCCTGGGCGTCTGGCAGATATGGATGCTGGCGTTGTCGCTGGTGATCGGCCTTGATCCGCTGGCCTTGTGGCGACCCGGCACCTGGTATTCGTTCCTTGCCGTGGCAGCGCTGCTGCTGGCCTGGCAGGGGTGTGAGCGCCCCCGCGGTGCGCTGGGCTGGTGTCGCGCCACGCTGCGCAGTCAATGGGTGTTGACGCTGGTGATGGGGGTCGCTCTGCTGGTCGGGCGTGGTCAGCTGTCATGGCTTGCCATGCCGATGAATCTCGTCATTGCCCCGCTCGCGACCCTCCTGGTCGTGCCGTTGGGGATGCTGGGCTGGGGGCTGGCTGGCATCGACTCCCTGCTGGACGCGATGGGCTTGAGGCTGTCGGAAGGGGCGGGAATGAGCGGGGCGCTGTGGCAGTGGCTCGCCGAGCGAGTGGATCATGGCATGGCGTGGCTCGGGGCCGTCACGCAGCGTCATGGCCTCTGGCCCGCACGGACAGCGACGGACACCCTGTCCGCTGACATGGCAGCAGCGATGGCGATGATGGTACTGGGCGGCCTGTGGCTGGCAAGTGGAGTGCCGGGGTTGGAGCGCCGTGTCAGAGGGCTGTGCACCGCCCTGGCGATGCTGTGGGGGACGGGGCTTGCCTTGCTGCTGTGGCCGCCTGCGCCATGGTCGTCCAGCGCCCACGCCGGCGAAGGACGCATAGGGCGCGACAGCGAATGGCTTGCCGATTCGCGAGCGGCCCCGTTGGTCGTGACCGTCCATGACGTCGGACAGGGGCTGGCGATATCGCTCAGGGTAGCGGGGCGCGTGCTGTCACCTGAGACGATGGAGGATCTTCCTCGTCATTGGCTCTATGATCTCGGCCCCGGTGCTGCCTTCGGGCCGCCGCGCATGGGGGAGCTGCTGACGGCTGCCGAGGCGCCCTGGGGCGTCATCATCAGTCATGGTGATGGCGATCATGCAGGCGGACTGGCGGCGCTGCGAGCGGAGCAGATCGCGCAGTTGTGGGTGCCTGAGGGACAGAGAGGCCGTCTTGACCGTCAGGTGGGCTGGCTGAAGGACGTGCCGACCGCGTCCTGTGAGGCAGGGCGGCGCATCACGCTCGGCCATCTCGCCGACCGCCCCGTGAAACTGGAGATGCTGTGGCCGCCGCCCGGGTGGAAGGTGCGGCGTGACAATGCCCACTCCTGTGTGGTTCTGATCGCGTGGGGTGAGCGTCCGCTGGCGTTGCTGAGTGGCGATATCGGGGTGCAGGAGGAGCGCCAGCTGGTGGAGCTGCTCTCGCGTCGGCTGGCGGGAAGCCCGCTGCCATTGCTGGTCGTCGCGCACCATGGCAGTCGCAGCAGCAGTGGGGAATCCTGGCTCGCGCGTCTGGCACCGCGCCACGCGATCATCAGTGCCGGACGCTACAACCCGCATGGTCATCCGCATGGCGAGGTGGTCGAACGCCTGATGCGGCATGCGCAATGTGTCTGGCACAGTGGCCTGGAGGGAGCGCTGCGCTGGGAGTGGTCCCCTGACGCGGAGCGCCTCATTCCCGCGCGGGGTGCTGCCGGTATCGATACGCAGTGCCTTGGGGTAAAATCCGTTGATTGATCAGGGGCATGGCGAATGTCTGCCTGTCAGCGTGCCAGGGACGCGGTCGCGCAGGCCTGATGACGACAACAATGATCGGCGCCGTTGACGGTGCACCATCAAGACCAAGGGAGAGGTCACATGTTGGAAGCCTTGTACGCAGGGGGGCTGCTGATGCTCCCGATCCTGGGATGTTCGGTCGTGGCACTGGCCATCATCCTCGAACGTCTGTGGACGTTGCGCACGCGCCGTATCGCGCCGCGCGGTCTGGGACAGCAGGTGTGTGAACTGATCAGTCAGGGACAGGTCAATGTCTACTGGTTGGAGAGTCATTCGCCCCTTGGGGGGGTGCTGGCGGCAGGGCTTCGCAATGCGCGCCTGGGCAATGAACAGGTGCGTGCGCGCATTCAGGAATCGGCCGTTGCGGTGATCCACGACATGGAGCGCTTCCTGAGCCCCCTGGGGACCATCGCGGCCATCACCCCGCTGCTGGGCCTTCTGGGCACGGTGGTCGGCATGATCGATGTCTTCGCCGTGATCGTGGACGCCGGGTCCGCCGAGCGTGCCCAGGAGCTGGCCGGCGGGATTTCCCAGGCGCTTGTCACCACGGCGGCGGGTCTGACGGTCGCGATTCCGGCGCTGATGTTCCATCGCTATTTCCAGCGTCGCGTGGAAGACATCACCGTGACCATGGAAGAGCAGGCGGGGCAGGTGGTGGAATACATCTCGCACCATCAGGGGGAGCTGGGGCTGGCCGAGAGTCATGACGGCTTCGATCGTCGCGCGGGCCAGCGCAACGGGCCAGCGCCGAGGGAGAGTCTGCCGGAAGACCTGCCGGCCTACATGCGTCGGGACGAGGATGATCCGCTGTCGGGCTCCGACACGCTCGCTGATCGAGGCGTGGGGCCCGGGAGGCCGTCATGAGGTTTCCTCGCCGCCAGCGTGAATCGGTCGAGGTCAATCTCACGCCGCTGATCGACGTGGTCTTTCTGCTGCTGATCTTCTTCATGGTCTCGACCACGTTTGACAGTCGACGCGCCCTGGACCTGATTCTGCCGCAATCCAGTCAGGCCAGCGCCGTGGAGCAGGCGCCGCTGATCATGACCATTGGCGCCAAGGGAGATTTCACGCTCGGTGACACCTCGCTCACCGAGTCAGCATTGAGGGCTGCGCTTGCACGACACAAGGACCAGGCTGATCGCTTCGGGTTGATTCTCGAAGCCGATGGCCGTACGCCACATGCGAAGGTGGTGAAAGCGTTGGACGCTGCCGCCGAAGTGGGCATTACCCGAGTGCGCATCAGTACGCGCACCGGGACCGATACATCACCACCGGATGCCCCATGAGGGCGCCGCTCAAGTCTATGGAGACCCCGTGAGTCGCGACTCCACCTGGATTCATTACCGCCGCCTGCTCGGCTATGTCCGTCCGTACTGGAAGATGTTCCTGGCTGCCGTGCTGGGTTACGTCATCTATGGTGCCTCGAGCACGGCGCTGGCCGAGATGATGAAGCGCCTGATCGATGGCATTCAGAATCCTGACGCCCAGTTCAGATTGTTCCTGCCGTTGTTCGTGATCGGCATGTTCGCGATACGCGGTGTGGGGACCTTCCTGGGGACCTACTGCATGAGCGACGTGGCACGCAATGTGGTGCATACCCTGCGTACCACCGTGTTCAACCACATGCTGCATCTGCCGGGACGTTACTTCGACGAGAACTCCACCGGTCACCTGATCACCCGCGTGACCTATCACGTGGAGCAGATCACAGGCGCCGCCACCAAGGCATTGACCATCATCATGCGCGAAGGCTTCTTCGTGCTGGGTCTGCTGAGCTATCTGTTCTGGACCAACTGGAAACTCACGCTGGTATTCATCGCGGTCACGCCGCTGATCGGCTGGGTGGTCAGCTATGCCAGCAAGCGCTTCCGCAAGCTCTCCAAGCGTATCCAGGGCTCGATGGGGGAGGTCACCCATGTGGCATCCGAGGCGCTGTCCGGGCATCGGGTGGTCCGCACCCACGGTGCGGAAGATTACGAGAAGGCGCGCTTCGCTGCGGTCAGTGAGTACAACCGCGAGCAGAAGATGAAGGAGGCGTTGACCAAGGCCACCGCCACGCCGGTGATCCAGCTGTTGATCGCCGTGGCACTGGCGACCCTGGTGTGGCTGGCGATGGCGCCGGAATTGATGGCTGGCATGTCGGCGGGTGAATTCGTCGGCTTCATCACCGCGGCCTCGATGATGGCCAAGCCGGTGCGTCAGCTGACCGAGGTCAACGGCGAGATCCAGAAGGGCATGGCGGCATCCGAGGAGCTGTTCGGGCTGCTCGACATGCCCGCGGAGCCCGACAACGGTAACGTGGTTCCGGACGGTCGCCTGGCGGGTCGGGTGCGCTTCGACAACGTCCACTTCCGCTACGCCGACAATCAGCCGGATGTGCTCAAGGGCATCGATCTGGAAGTGGAGGCCGGGCAGATGGTGGCCATCGTCGGGCGCTCCGGTTCCGGCAAGTCGACGCTGATGAGCCTGCTGCCACGGTTCTACTCGCCTACCACGGGCCGCATCCTGATCGACGACGTGGCCATCGAGGACTACAAGCTGCGCCCGATGCGCCAGCAGATCGCGCTGGTCTCCCAGAACGTGACGCTGTTCAATGCCAACCTCACCGCCAATATCGCCTACGGCACCGGGGAAGCGGATGTCCAGCGGGTCGAGGAGGCGGCGCGCGCCGCCTATGCCCACGAGTTCATCGAACGCATGAGTCAGGGCTATGACACCATCGTCGGTGACAACGGCATCATGCTCTCGGGAGGGCAGCGTCAGCGCATCGCCATTGCGCGTGCCATCTACAAGGATTCGCCGATTCTGGTGCTGGACGAGGCCACCTCGGCGCTGGACACCGAGTCGGAACGCTATATCCAGCGGGCGCTGGAGGAAGTCTGTCAGGGACGTACCACCTTCGTCATCGCGCACAGGCTGTCCACCATCGAGAAGGCGGATCGCATCCTGGTGATGGATGACGGCGAGATCATCGAAGACGGTACGCATGAAGCGTTGATCGCTCAGGAAGGGGCCTACGCCGCCCTGCATCGCATCCAGTTCCGGGAGACGGCTGACGCATGAGTGAACGACTGGTAGACGCCTGGTATCGGGGCGCCGCCTGGCTCCATCTGTTACGTCCGCTGGAGCATGTCTATAAAGGGGTGGTGGCACGCCGGCGTGAGGCCTATCTCACTGGCAAGCGTGAGGTCTGGAAGGCGCCGGTGCCGGTGATCGTGATCGGCAACATCACCGTCGGTGGAACCGGCAAGTCGCCGCTGGTGGCTTGGCTCGGCCGTTGGTTGAGCGAGCAGGGCTGGCGCCCGGGCATCATCTCACGGGGCTATGGTGGCCACGCGCCGCGTTACCCGCTGTATGTCCAGGCCGATACGGACCCGCAGCATGCCGGTGATGAGCCGGTGATGCTGGCTCAGCAGACCGGCCTGCCGGTGGCGGTGGACCCGGACCGTCCCAGTGCCGCGCGTCGTCTGATCGCGGCGGGGTGCGACATCCTGCTCTCCGATGACGGCTTGCAGCACCATGCGCTGGGGCGCGACATCGAGCTGGTGGTGGTGGATGGCGAGCGCGCCTTCGGCAATCAGCGGTGCCTGCCGGCGGGTCCCCTGCGGGAGCCGCTGTCACGGCTGGCGAGTGTCGATGCCGTGATCTCCAATGGGGTGATCGACTGCACCCGCCTGCCGGTGGAATCGCATTGCATGGCGCTGACGCCGGTCCATTGGCGCCATCTGATCGATGATGTGCGTTATCCCGCCACTCATCAGCCATTCAGTGGCTCGGTGCATGCACTGGCCGGTATCGGCAATCCCCAGCGTTTCTTCCGTACCTTGACCAACCTGGGGGTGGAGCATCAGCCCCATCCCCTGGCGGACCATCATCGCTTCACGCCGACGGACCTGCGCTTTTCCGACAACCTGCCGGTGGTGATGACGGCCAAGGATGCCGTGAAGTGTCGCCGCTTCGCCAACGAGCGTTGCTGGGCACTGGATGTCGAGGCGCGTCCGGATCAGGCGCTGGTGGATTGGCTCGCCAACCGCCTCGAGGCGCTGTGAGCGACTGACCGATTGTTTCTTTCTTATTAGCTGTTATCCCGGAGATGTCTCGATGGACAAGGAATTGCTCGCGCTGCTGGTCTGCCCGCTTTGTCAGGCCAAGCTGACCTATGATGCGGCGAATGCCGAGCTCAAGTGCTTCTATGATGGGCTGGCCTATCCCGTGCGTGACGGCATCCCCGTCATGCTGGAAGAAGAAGCGCGCGTGATGGATGCCGACGAGAAGCTCAAGGGGAGTCGCGGCTGATGAGCGATGTGGCGCACAGCAGTGATGTGACAGGTCGTGGCGCCGTGGTGGTGATTCCGGCGCGCTTCAACTCCTCGCGCCTGCCAGGCAAGCCGTTGGCGGACATCCATGCTCGGCCGATGATCGAGCATGTCTGGCGCAATGCCTGTGCCAGTCAGGCGAGCCGTGTGGTGATCGCCACGGACGATGAGCGTATCCGCTCCGTCTGTGAGGGCTTCGGTGCCGAGGTCGTGATGACTCGTGCCGATCACCCCAGTGGCACCGATCGTCTCGCGGAAGTGGTCGAGCGGCTGGCACTGGCTCCCGAGACGCTGGTCGTCAACGTGCAGGGAGATGAGCCGCTGTTGCCTGCCGCGCTGATCGATCAGGTCACCTTGCGTCTCGAGGAAGACGAGGGGGCTTCCATCGCGACCCTGGCCGAGCCCATCACCAGTGTCGATAGCCTGTTCAATCCCAATGTGGTCAAGGTGGTGCGTGATCTGCGTGGTCGCGCGCTGTACTTCTCGCGCGCACCGCTGCCGTGGGATCGGGAGCACTTCACCACGCCGCCGACCGTGCTGGCCACCGACTCCTGGTTGCGCCATATCGGTCTCTACGCCTATCGCGCCAGCTTTCTGAGTGAATATGTCGATTGGCTGCCGGCACCGCTGGAGCAGCTCGAGCAGCTCGAGCAATTGCGCGCACTGCATCATGGTCATGCGATTCAGGTCGCCATCGCCTGCACCTCCCATCCTGCCGGTGTGGATACCCAGGAAGATCTCGAGCGCGTGCGTGACTGGCTGACGCAAGAGGCCGGTGATGAGTGAGTTGCTTGAGCGGATAGCGGCGCGGAGACCGCCGGTCAGACGAATTCTGATGGTCTGTCTGGGCAATATCTGTCGCTCCCCCAGCGCGGAAGGCGTACTGCGTGCCGCGCTGGCACGCCATGGGCTGGATGAGCTCATCGAGGTCGACAGCTGTGGTACCAGTGACTGGCATGTGGGCGCTCCGCCGGATTCACGTGCCATCGCGCATGCGGCTGAGCGTGGGTACGACATCAGTGGCCTGCGCGCCCGCCAGCTGTGCGTGCAGGACTTTTATGACGTCGATCTGATCCTGGTGATGGATGATGCCAACCTGAGTGACGCGCGGCGTCTGGCACCCCAGGACAGTCCGGCACTGCTTGGCCGTCTGCTGGACCTGCTGCCGCTGCCGGCTCCGGCGCGAGGCAGTCGCGAAGTGCCGGACCCCTATACCGGGGGGCCTGAGGCCTTCGAGCAGGTGCTGGACCTGATCGACATTGCCTGTGAGGCATTGATCGATGCCCTGCCACCTGTCACGCGGGCCCCTTCATGATGGCGTCCGACAAGACATCGACGAGAGCATCACTGACGGCCTGCAATACCCTGGGCTTTGCCGCCACCGCACGTACCTTCAGTGAGCCACGCAGCGTGGCCGAGGCGCGTCGCCAGATTCTGGACTCGCGTGCGGCCGATGAGCGTCTGGTGGTGATCGGTGGGGGCAGCAATCTGGTGTTGCTGCCCTGGCTGGATGCCCATGTGATGCGCCCGGCCTTCGAGGCCATGACGATCACGCCGGCAGCGGATGGCAGAACCGCCACCGTGAGTGTCGAGGCGGGCAAGCGCTGGCACGCCCTGGTGATGGAGCTGGCGACAGCTGGCTGGTGGGGCTACGAGAATCTGGCCTTGATTCCCGGCTGCTGTGGCGCAGCCCCGATCCAGAACATCGGTGCCTATGGTGTCGAGCTGGCCGACCATCTGCTGCGACTGGAAGTCATGTCGCTGGAGGATGGCAGCACGCGCTGGCTGAGTCGCGAGGAGTGCGCCTTCGGCTACCGTGACAGTCTCTTCAAGGGGGCGCTTGAGCATCGCGTCCTGATCACTCGCCTGGAGTTCGTGGTGACTCGTGAAGCGACACCGCAACTCGCCTATGGGGACCTCGCTCAGCGCGTTAGTGCCGCCACACCGCAAGGGGAGGCCATCACGCCATTGAGCGTAGCCAATGCCGTGATTGCCACGCGCAGTGAAAAGCTGCCGGACCCTGCGGTGCTCGGCAATGCGGGAAGCTTCTTCAAGAACCCTCAGCTTGCCGCCGACGAGGCTCGCGAGCTGTTGGCGCATCATCCGACCTTGCCGCACTACCCGCAGGCCGATGGCAGCGTGAAACTGGCGGCTGGCTGGCTGATCGACCAATGTGGCCTCAAGGGGGCACGTCGGGGTCATGTCGGCGTGCATGATCGCCAGGCGCTGGTGCTGGTTCACTTTGGGGGCGGGCAGGTCTCGGAGCTGCTGGCGCTGGCACAGGAGGTGCGTGAGAGCGTTCATGCGCGCTTCGGGGTCTGGCTGGAGCAGGAACCGCGCGTACTGGGAGAGATGGCCGCGACGCCTTCCTGACGGTTGGTCGGTTTGTCGAAGGTATTCCGCCACGAAAAAGCCCCGCAGAGTGATCTGCGGGGCTTTTTCGTGGCGGGTCAATCCCCTGCCTGCACCGATGAAGCCGGTGAGGCAGGGGGCAGGGCTCAACGTGACGTGCTGTCGTCGTTGTCCTGCGAGCTGACTTCTGCCTGACCCTCTGTCGCCTGAGCATCGGCGGCCGCTTTCTCGGCGGCCTCACGCTCACGACGACGAACTTCGCGCGGGTCATTGTAGGCGCGAGCACCACGGCGGCGACGTGAAGCGTTGGCGGTCCCGGCTGCCTCATCTTGCTTGTCATCGCTCGCAGGTGCCTGAGCGTCTGCCGCGGCGATGTCGTCATCCTGTGCTGGCGTTTCCGTCTGCACGGAGGCGGTCGCCTCGACATCTTCCAGAGCGGGCTCTGCTGGCGCAGCCTCTGCCTGAGACGCATCAGGCTGTGCATCGGCCTGAGTCGACGCCAGCGGGGTCGCGGCAGATTGGGTCTGTGGCTGCTGCACTTCCGGCTTGGCGGCTTCAGACTGTCCTGCATCTTGCTCGGCAGGTGCAGTCTCAGGAGTCGCTTCTACCTGAGCTGTCGCCTCTGGCTGCGTCGCCGCTTCGCTGGCGTCTTCTGCTGTCGCAGTCGGCGCAGCGTCGCTGGCGTGCTCAGTGCGATGGGGGGTGTCTGCTTCCACGCAAGCTTCGGTCTCGGCCACGGACGCCGTCTCCTGCGGCATCACGCTGTCCTTCAGCGCCTGGCTATCGACGGCCGCTTCCGGTGCGGTCTCCACCGCGACGTGCTCCTGTACCGCGCTGTCATCCGCCTTGACGTCCGTTGCTGTCACATCGGCCTCGGCATCGGACACGGTTTCAGAGGTGTCGGCATCGGTCTTGGTCGTTGCGCTCAGCGTCTCGGCCTGCGCTTGATGAGCGCTGGCCTGCTGCGGTGCATGCTGCTCAGTACGCTGGGTGGCGTGCTGTTCAGTGCGCTGAGCCTGATGGGGCGTGGCAGGCGCGGTGCTGGAGTCGTTGACCTCGGCAGAGTCATGCCGTGTCGTCACGTCCTGTTGCAGGGCTTGCGTGCTGGGCGCACTGATTTCCGGCGCCTCTGGCGTCTCGGCGACCGACGGCTGCTCATCAGGCGTGGCGTCGTCAGCGGTCACAGCCACGGCCGGCGTCACGTCCGTCTCCACCTTGGCGCTGACGTCGGCACTGGTGTCGGCAGGCGCTGCCTTGTCGCCGTCGCTGTCAGCGACGCCAGCTTGCGCTTGCGGTTCACTGCTCTCGACCGTCTCAGGCGCGACCTTCACGCCTTCGGCACCTTCCTCGGCAACGGCGGGAACCGGTTGCTGCGGTGCTGCGGTCGAGGCGACGTCATCGAGCACGGCGTCGGCTGGCTGAGCGCTCTGCGCCTGCGGGCCGGCCAGTGCCATGGCCTTCAGGGACTGCTGCTGAGCGACGGCATCGGGATTGAGTGCATGGCTGCGGCTACGAGCGCGCGGATTGTTGCGCGTCGGCTGCTGGACATCGTCTGCCTGCTGCTCGCTCTGCTGGGCCTGTTCTGCCGCCTTGATGGACTCGCGAGCATGATGGCTGTTGACCTGCTCTGCCTTGTCCGCCTTGGAAGGCTTCTCACGGCGCGCCGGCTTGTCATCACGCTTGGCAGCATTGTCCTGCTTGGCAGCATCGTTCTGCTTGGCATCGTTCTGCTTGGCATCGTTCTGCTTGGCATCGCTCTTGGCATCATTGCCGGACGGCGCCTTGGCAGGCGTCTGTGCGTCGGATGTCTTCTCCGTCGCTTCTGCCTGCGGCTTGCTGTCGTTGGTCACGATGTCCTGAGCGTTGTCCTGACGCGACTCGCTGGACTTGCGACGATTGCCACGGTCATTGCGCTGACGACGCTTGTTGTTGCTGCGACCCTCGGAGCGGTTGTCGCTCTGGTTGTCGTTGCGACCATCGTTGTCGTTGCCGCGCGAGTCCTGCTGGCGCGAGTCCTGCTGGCGTGAATCGCTCTCGGCGTTGCGGCGACGATTGTCGTTGCGTGCGTTGCCGCGGTTGGCATTGCGGCCATCCTTGCGTGCATTGCCGTCGGTTGAGGCTTCGCTGACGCTTTCGCGACGCTCGCGTGCCTTTTCCAGTGCCTTGCGGGCTTCGCTGGACTTGGCCGGCGTCGCGCTGGCGCTGTCGTCGCTGCCCAGCAGGCGGCTGAAGCCCTTGGCCAGACGTGCCAGCAGACCGCCGCCGGAAGGGGCTGCTGCCGGTGCCTGGGTGGCCGGGGCCGCCGTGGCCTCGGATTTGCTCACCGCATTGCGCCCGTCATTGCGAGAGGTCTGACGATTGTCGTTGCGATTGGCATTGCGGCCGTCGTTACGAGTGTCGCTGCGCGATCCCTGACGACTGTCGTTGCGAGTCTCGCTCTGGCTGTCGTTGCGATTGTCGTTACGATTGTCGTTGCGGCTGCGGTTATTGCTGCCATTGCCATTGCGACGACGGTTGCCGTTCTTGGCATTGCCGTTGCCGTTGCCGTTGCCGTTGCCGTTGCCGGAAGCGGAGGTGTTCTCGTCAGTCTCGGCGGGCTCGGCAGGCTTGCTGACTTCCGGTGCGGAGGCGGGGGCTGGTGTCGTGTGGGACACACTCTTGACCGCCGCTTCGGTGCGTGCCGGTGGCTTGTCGAAGTTCGGATCCGGCTCCTTGCCGACTTCGGTCTCGACGGACAGCTCGAAGCTGGACTTGTCGGCACCGTCTTCATCGACATGGTCATCACGCAGACGCACGACTTCGTAGTGCGGCGTGTCGAGTTCCGGGTTCGGCAGCAGCACGACATTGACGCCCTGACGACGCTCGATGTCGAACAGTGTGGCGCGCTTCTCGTTGAGCAGGTAGGTCGCGACCGGCACCGGCAGGATGGCGCGGATCTGCGAGCTGCGCTCCTTCATGGCCTCTTCCTCGATCAGGCGCATGATGGAGAGTGCCATGGAGCGCACGTCACGGATGGTGCCCTGGCCGTCACAGCGCGGGCAGACCACGCCGCTGGTCTCGCCCAGTGACGGACGCAGACGCTGGCGCGACATTTCCATCAGACCGAAGCGTGAGATGCGACCGATCTGCACGCGAGCGCGGTCGATCTTGAGCGCGTCTCGCACGCGATTCTCGACTTCACGCTGATTGCGCGCCGGGGTCATGTCGATGAAATCGATCACCACCAGGCCGCCGATGTCACGCAGACGCAGCTGGCGCGCGATCTCGTCCGCCGCTTCCAGGTTGGTCTGCAGCGCGGTTTCCTCGATATCGCTGCCACGCGTGGCGCGCGCGGAGTTGATGTCGATGGAGACGAGAGCTTCGGTGTGGTCGATGACGATGGCGCCACCGGAAGGCAGCTTCACTTCGCGCTGATAGGCGGTCTCGATCTGGGATTCGATCTGGAAGCGCGAGAACAGCGGGACGTCGTCTTCGTAGAGCTTGATCTTCTGCTGATAGCTCGGCATGACCTGACGGACGAAGGACAGCGCTTCTTCCTGGACGTCGCCGGAATCGATCAGCACCTCACCGATGTCATTGCGCAGATAGTCGCGCATGGCACGGATGATGACGTTGGATTCACGATAGATCAGGAAGGGAGCAGGGCGGCTGGCGGCAGCCTTGGTGACGGCATCCCAGACCTGAGCCAGATAGTCGAGGTCCCATTGGAGCTCTTCTGCGCTCTTGCCGATACCGGCGGTGCGTACGATGACGCCCATCTTGTCCGGCAGGGTGAGGCTGTTCATCGCCTCTTTCAGCTGGGCGCGCTCTTCCCCCTCGATGCGGCGGGAGATGCCACCGGCACGCGGGTTGTTGGGCATCAGCACGAGGAAGCGGCCGGCCAGGCTGATGAAGGTGGTCAGGGCGGCGCCCTTGTTGCCACGCTCTTCCTTGTCGACCTGGACGATGACTTCCTGGCCTTCCTTGAGCACTTCCTTGATGTTGGGGCGGCCTTGGCCCGGGTCCTTGCTGAAGTACTCGCGGGAGATTTCCTTGAGCGGCAGGAAGCCGTGGCGATCGGCGCCGAAATCGACGAAGCAGGCTTCCAGGCTGGGCTCGATGCGGGTGATCTTGCCGCGGTAGATGTTGGCTTTCTTCTGCTCGCGGGCACCAGACTCGATGTCGAGATCGTAAAGGCGTTGTCCGTCGACCAGTGCGACGCGCAGCTCTTCCGGCTGGGTCGCGTTGATGAGCATCCGTTTCATGTCGTCTCGCTAGACTGGGCGTGCCGAAGGGCAGCCGCATTTGCGTCGGCGACGAGGAACCGTTTTCAGCTTCGTGTTGTGCTCAGCGCATGTCGTGGGATGCGTCTTTCGCATGCAGGCACGTCTCGTGACGTGCCACATGCGGCATGATCATGTTGAGTACTGGAAAGAGGCAGGACGTGTTGCGGGGAACGTTGACTCCTCCGGCCCTGCGGTCTCTTCCCTAACACCTGGCATTCGCCGATTCATCGACGCCGGCCTTCGGCACGGATATCGAATGATTGCCCGGGCATCATGCCCGGGCGGTAGTGTGTCATTGGCCCACCAGAAGGCTGGGCATTGCATCGTGTTGCTGCGCTCGAGGGCAGTGACGTGTCTCGCGGGGAGGTGGCGTCACGGCCGGTCGCGCTGCGGCGCGCGGGGTAACACGTCCCGCGCCCGCTGATAGCGTTACCTCGCCATCTCTGGCGCGGACGTTATCGATGTCTTTCGTCATGATGCTGGCCAGCCAGCGGCATTGGACGACTGTCCGTGAGGCGGCATTCGTGATCTGCAATCGGCAGACCCGTTGCGCAGGACAGCACGCGGCCGACAGTCCAGGTGACAACAGGGTGCGTGAAGACTCTGCACGGTGCTGACGTCGGTGCGCATTGTTTCGTCGTGGGCCGGCTGGCCCTGTTCACGTGGTCTGCATGGGGTTTCACGCCGCATGCAGAACCGTCTACCTCGCCGTCTCGGCGGGGTCGTGACGCGAGTGATCAGGCATATAGAGAAGGCCCATCTCACTGGGCCCGAATATACCAGTAAAGGTATGGGCCAGCAATTCGGCAGGCATATCAAATGCTTCGCCCGAAAGCCCGCCATTCGTCCCGGGTTTCGCGGCCTTGAGCGGCGCAGCCAGAGCCCTCCGATGGCGGGATGATTCCCCATTGGTCGCATGACACCGTAGAATGGCCAGTCTGAGTGCGCCCCGGCGTACGGCAACATGATGAACAGGCCGCGCGAAGGCGAGGCCGGAAAGGAGCGAGACATGGCCGAGGGCCAATCAGTCCAGTGGATCGAGGTTGCCCCGGAACTGGCCGGGCAGCGCATCGACAATTTCCTGCGTACACGTCTCAAGGGGGCACCCAAGGCCTTGATCTATCGCATCGTGCGCAAGGGTGAGGTTCGGGTGAACAAGAAGCGCATCAAGGTCGACTATCGCCTGCAGGCGGGAGACCTGGTGCGCGTACCGCCACTGCGCCTGTCGCCGGAAGCCGCGGTGCAGGAAGTCAGTGGCAATCTGCGTGAGGTGCTGGCGGGCTGCATCGTGCGCGAGACCGATGATTTCATGGTCATCAACAAGCCGTCCGGTCTCGCCGTGCACGGCGGGAGCGGCGTCAAGATCGGGCTGATCGAGGCCATGCGTCAGATTCGTGATGAACTGCCGTTTCTGGAGCTGGTGCATCGTCTGGATCGTGATACCTCCGGCTGCATCCTGCTGGCCAAGACGCGTGCGGCGTTGCTGCAGCTCAATGCGGACCTCAAGGCCCACAAGATGACCAAGCTGTATCTGGCGCTGGTGGAAGGGCGCTGGGACTCGCGGCGTGATTACGTCAATGCACCGCTTGAGCGTTACGACGGCGGCAACGGGGAGCGTCGCGTGCGCGTCGACGAGGCCGGCAAGACGGCCAGTACCCGTTATGCGGTGCGCGAAGCCTATCCCAGCATGACGCTGGTCGAGGCCGAGCCGATCACCGGGCGTACCCACCAGATTCGTGTGCACTCCGTGCATGCCGGTCACCCGCTGCTCGGCGATACCAAGTACGGGACCGAGCGCGGCAGTGCGCTGGCGAAGAAGGTCGGGCTGGAGCGCCTGTTCCTGCATGCCGCTCAGCTCAGCTTCCCGGACCCCACCGACGGGCGGACCGTGACGGTCCGTGCGCCGCTGGACAAGCGCATGAAGCGCGTCCTTGCCAATGCTCGAGAATTGGGAGCCCGTCATGACTGACGCCTCTGCGGTACTGCCTTCACCTCGCTATCGTCTGGTCATCTTCGATTGGGACGGTACCTTGATGGACTCCGAGGCACGCATCGTCGATTGCCTGCAGGCGGCCTCGCTGGCGGTCGGCATGGGAGAGCTTCCGGCGCATGCCGCGCGCGACATCATCGGTCTCGGATTGCCGGAGGCCATGGCGCGGCTGTTCCCCGGAGCTTCGGCTGCCCAGTGCGAGGCACTGGTCGAGGCCTACAAGCAGCATTTCGTGGCAGTCGATACCACGCCACTGGATTTCTTTCCGGGCGTGGAAAATGGCATCGAACGTCTGCGAGCTCACCCGGAGCAGCTGCTGGCCGTCGCGACGGGCAAGAGTCGTCGCGGGCTGGATCGGATGTTCCAGGCCCATGACTGCGGTGACTGGTTCCACGCCTCGCGTACCGCGGACATGACGCTGTCCAAGCCGCATCCACTGATGCTCGAAGAGCTGCTGGCCGAGTTGAACGTTGAGGCGCATGAGGCGCTGATGGTCGGCGATACCGAATATGATCTCGAGATGGCGCGTGCGCTGGGCATGCACAGTGTCGGTGTCACCTATGGCGTGCACAGCGTGCCGCGACTCGAGGCCTGTGCCCCACAGCGCATCGTCTCGCACTTCGATGAATTGATGGAGTGGCTTGGCGCGGTCAGATGATGACGGTGTCCTACCCATGACAGGAGCAGCAAGCGATGAGTGACAGGCCGCAGGATCCCTGGCGTGAAGGGCCAGGTGGTAAGGGCGAGGGTGAAGCGGGCGCGAGCGGACAGGGCGCTGACAGCGCTGCCACCTCCGGCAGCGAGGTGGACTGGCAGGCGCGTGAGCGTACCGTGCAGCTCGAGATGATGGACCGCTGGGTGCAGGGCGTGGTCACCGAGCAACGGCGCTCCAGGCGCTGGAAGCTGTTCTTTCGCTTCCTGTTCGCGTTGTTGTTCATTGCCTCGATCGCGACATCCGTGACCCTCTTCACGCTCGGCAGCCAGCCGGCAGCCTTGCCCGGTGAACGGCACCTCGGTGTCGTGCGCGTCAAGGGCGTGATCGAGGCGGATGGCGAAGCCAATGCCGAGCGCATCATCAAGGGTCTGCGAGCGGCCAATGAGTCGCCGGCCTCCGTGGCGGTGGTGCTGGATATCAATTCCCCCGGCGGCAGTCCCGTGCAGTCCCAGCGCGTCTATGACGAGTTGATGCGCATGCGGGAGCAGGGTGGCAAGCCGGTGATCGCCGTGATCGAGGATCTCGGGGCGAGTGGCGCCTATTACATGGCAGCTGGCGCCGGCGAGATTCTCGCGGCACCGTCGAGTCTGGTCGGGTCCATCGGGGTGATCTCCTCGAGCTTCGGGCTGAAGGGGCCGATGGAAGAGCTGGGAATCGAGCGACGTGTGTTCACGGCAGGTGACAACAAGGCGTTTCTCGATCCCTTCTCCGAGATCTCGCCTGAGCAGCGCGACTTCTGGCAGAACGTGCTGGCCACGACTCACCAGCAGTTCATCGCGGCGGTCAAGGCCGGGCGCGGTGAGCGGCTCAAGGACGATCCGGCGCTGTTCTCCGGGCTGATCTGGACCGGCGAGCAGGCTCGCGCGCTCGGGCTTGTGGATCGCACCGCAACGCTTGAGGAGCTGGCCGCCGAGCTGGCACCGCAGGGTGGCGTGCATGATTACACGCCGCGTCAGGATCCCTTCGAGCGCTTCACGCGGCGCTTTGCCGGTGTGATGGCCAGCGCGTTGGGGCTTGACGCCAATGTCTCGCCGGTCAGCTATCGCCTGCCCTAGTCCTCCAGCAGTGGATCCAGGCCTGCCTCACGCAACAGTTCGCACAGGCGAATCAGCGGCAGGCCGATCAGGGTGTTGGGATCACGTCCCTCGAGACGCTCGAAGAGCGTGATGCCCAACCCCTCCATGCGAAAGCTGCCGGCCGAGTCCAGCGGGCATTCGCGCTCGACGTAACGCGTGATCTCCTGCTCGCTCAGCGTGCGAAACACCACGTCGTAGCTTTCATGGCAGACCCAGTGTCGCGCGCTGTGTGTATCCAACAGCGCCAGGCCGGTGACGAAGCGGACTCGGCGTCCCGAGAAGCGTGTCAGCTGAGCGCGGGCGGCGGCCAGGTCCTGTGGCTTGCCGAGGATCTCGCCCTCGAAGACGGCCACCTGGTCGCTGCCGATGATCAAGTGGTGTGAATAGGCCTCCGCCAGGGCGTTGGCCTTGCCCAGGGACAGGCGATGGACCAGTGCCTCGGGAGATTCCGTGGGACGAGGGGTTTCATCGATGTCAGGCGCCCCCCATGTGTAGGGGAGTCCGAGTCGATCAAGCAAGGCTCGGCGCCAGCGGGAGCTGGAAGCCAGTACCAGTCGTGTCATGGCGTTGTTCTCTTTTTGGGCTCTCGATTCGTGCAGGCGTTCGGGGCGCGAAGGGGGCGGAGCATGAGAGGGCAGGAGGTCGAGAGGGGCCGGCGCGCGCGTGATTCTCCGTGTGATGCATCGCCGCCATGCTTTCTCACGACAACTCGTTGATATGCTTGAGATTGGAGGATGCCGCAAATCCTCTCGGCATTGAAGCGACACAGGCGTACAATCGCGCGCTGAAGGATCCGCCTGACCTCATCTGCGCTCATGCTCGGGCCGGGTGGCGCGGAAAGGCCGCCATGCAGTGGGCTGGCAGAATGAACAAGTTGCTCATGCATTTTGACACCGGGAGGGGGAATCCCTATTATGGCGCGCCTATGTTGACCACAAGACTGCCGACCAAGGTCGAGCCCTACCGGCTGGCGTCAGCGGGAAAACGCCTTGAAGGCGTGATTCCTCTGGCGGACATGCCCCGTGTAGTTGAAGCGATCGGTGCGCAGGAGGGTGACGTGAGCATCACGTTGGCCTTTGACATCGATACTCAGCGTCGCAGCTTCATCGAGGGCAGCATCGCCTTCGAGGCAAGTCTGCTGTGCCAGCGCTGCCTGGGACCTACCGAGCCGGAACCGCTTTCCAGCGAATTCCTGTTGGGACTGGTCACCAATGACGCACTGGCATCGCAGCTGCCCGGTGAGTACGAGCCGGTAGTGGTGGAAAACGAACAGCTGGATCTCCTGTCAGTGATCGAGGATGAAGTGCTCCTTGTCCTGCCGCAGGTGGTCTACCACGAGGAGGCCGATTGTGCCGTCTCTCGCGACCAGCTGGCCAGCGGTGTGGAACCCGAGGCCTCGGACGCACCCGCTGTGAATCCATTCAGTGTGCTTGGCACCCTGAAGGACAAGCACTGAACTCAATTTGTCGACAAGATTGGAGTAATTCCCATGGCAGTTCAGCAGAACCGCAAAACCCGTTCCAAGCGTGGCATGCGTCGCAGCCACGACGCCCTGACTGCACCGACCCTGTCCCAGGACAAGGAAACCGGTACAGTTCACCTGCGTCACCACGTGTCTGCCGACGGTTTCTACCGTGGCCGTAAAGTCGTCGATGCCTAAAGCATTGATGCAGCGCACGGCGTAACGCCGTGCGTATCGCCATCGATACGATGGGCGGGGACTTCGGTCCCCGCGCTACGTTACGGGGCACTGCCAGTGCACTGTTGCGTGACCCACGACTCAGCGCCACGCTGGTGGGTCCAGGGCATCTTCTGGATGCCGAGCTTGATTCCCTCCCTGCTTCACTCTCCCGTGTTCGTGATCGCCTTCAGACACTCGCTGTCGACGGCATTGTCGCGTCTGATGCTCGCCCCTCGCGTGTCGTGCGCAGTCGCGAGCCCAGCAGCATGTCCCGTGCGCTCGACCTGGTGGCGAGCGGGCAGGCCGACGCCTGCGTCAGTGCGGGCAATACCGGCGCCTTGATGGCGTTGGCCATGCGGGACGTGGGTACGGTCGAGGGAGTGGAGCGGCCA
Organism: Cobetia sp. PS-4MA; assembly: GCF_057670765.1. Lineage (NCBI taxonomy): Bacteria > Pseudomonadati > Pseudomonadota > Gammaproteobacteria > Oceanospirillales > Halomonadaceae > Cobetia > Cobetia sp. PS-4MA. The sequence goes on from NZ_CM173107.1 coordinate 1,033,768, forward strand.
GCCATCTGTGCGGCGGTACCCACGCAGGGAGAGCGGTCCTGCAGTCTGCTGGATCTTGGCGCCAATGTGGCGGTCGCGCCGCAGCATCTGCTGGCATTTGCTCGCATGGGTGCCGTGCGGTGCCAGCTGGTGGAAGGTGTCACCAACCCGCGCGTGGGGCTGCTCAATGTCGGTGTCGAGTCCGGCAAGGGGACGGCGCAGGTGCAGGAAGCGCATGCCTTGCTGGCTGGCAGCGGTGCGAATTTCGATTACCTCGGCTTCGTTGAAGGGGGCGACCTCTTCGCAGGAGAGGTAGACGTCGTGGTCTGCGACGGTTTCGTCGGCAATGTCGTGCTCAAGAGCAGTGAAGGGCTGGCCCAGATGCTGTCGGCACAGCTGGGGGCGACATTGGCGGCGGATTGGCGTACGCGCCTCATGGCCTGGTTGGCACGTCCGGCATTGACGCGCCTGTCTCGTCAGCTGGATCCGGTGCGCTACAACGGTGCCAGTCTGCTGGGCGTGGCCGGCGTGGTCGTCAAGAGTCATGGCGGGGCGGCCGCGGAGGGATTCGCCTATGCTGTCTCGCGCGCGGCGAGTGAGGCGCGCCGAGGCTTGCCGGAGCGTCTTGCGCATGCTCTCAAGGGCAGCCTGCCGGGTTAATTGCGTAAATTGGTCGGATTCTTGGTCGGCGGGGGTCGAGCTTGGTCTCACTCGGTGCGACAATGCCTGCGCCCGACCGATGTGGCATCGGGTCTGACGCGAAGGCGCCGCCTGATGTCCGGGATGTCCGGCAGGTGTGAAGGCCAGTTCTCGCGAGGGATGGCGAGTGAGAGGGTGGCAGCAGGCAGCAAGTGTGTCGCTGGTGAGTACAATGCAGTGAAGGGAGAAGCAGGCTTTCCCCTGGCAGGAGTGTGTGGCGTTGGTGAATGGTTCCGGATGGGAGCGGCACGGCGCAGCGCACTGGCGGGCCAGTGGAAATCGGGTTTCCTTACCCGTGTCAGTCCCACCTGAACAGATGGAAATGGTGACAGCAATGACAGATTCCCTGGCCCTCATCTTCCCGGGACAGGGCTCCCAGCAGGTCGGCATGCTGCGGGAGCTGGCGGAGCGCTACAGCGTCGTCCGCACTACCTTCGAAGAAGCCTCTGACGCGCTGGGGCGCGATCTCTGGCATCTGACGCAGGAAGGCCCGGCAGAGGAGCTCAATCGTACCGAGTTGACCCAGCCTGCGCTTCTGACGGCCAGCGTTGCCATCTGGCGCGTCTGGCAGGAGCTGGAAGGTCCGCGTCCGGCGCGCATGGCCGGTCACTCCCTGGGCGAATACAGCGCGATGGTCTGCGCCGGCGTGATCGGCTTTGCCGAAGGCGTCAAGCTGGTCAATCTGCGCGGCGAAGCCATGCAGACTGCCGTGCCTCAGGGGCAGGGCGCGATGGCGGCCATTCTCGGTCTCGAGAATGCTCAGGTCGAAGCTGCCTGTGCCAGTGCGGCGCAGGGTGAAGTGGTCGCGGCAGTCAACTACAATGCGCCGGGTCAGGTGGTCATCGCGGGCGGCACGGCTGCCGTCGAGCGTGCCATCGCGGCGTGTCAGGAGGCGGGTGCCAAGCGTGCCATGCCGCTGCCGGTCTCCGTGCCTTCGCATTGTGATCTGATGCGTCCGGCGGCTGACAAGCTGGCCGAGGCGATGAACGACATCGACTTCCGTGCGCCGCGCTACACCGTCATCCAGAATGTCGATGCCAAAACCCATGAGGATGTCGAGACACTGCGTCAGCGTCTGATCGAGCAGCTCTATCAGCCGGTGCGCTGGACGGATTGCGTCAATGCCATGTTCGACAGCGGCGCGCGGACCTTCATCGAATGCGGTCCGGGCAAGGTGTTGACCGGTCTCGGCAAGCGTATCCAGCGTCAGGCCCGTGGCCTGGCCGTGAACGACCCGGACAGCCTGGAAGCGGCGCTGGAACTTGCCCGTGAGACCGCTGCCGAACAGAATCAGTAAGCTCGTGATTGGCCCGCGCGGCCAGTCATGTGACTTGGATCAGCCAACTCAGGACTCAAGATGACGAGCGAACGCAGAATCGCACTGGTAACCGGTGCCAGTCGTGGCATCGGCCAAGCCATCTCCCGTGAACTCGGCCGTCAGGGCCGTATCGTGATCGGCACGGCCACAAGCGAAAAAGGGGCGGCCGCCATCGGCGCTGACCTCGAGGCGCACGGTATCGAAGGCGCGGGCATGCTGCTCAACGTCACCGACCAGGCCAGCGTCGACGCCGTGCTCAAGGAAATCGGCGAGCGCTTCGGCGCACCGACCATCCTGGTCAACAACGCCGGCATCACCCGTGACAACCTGCTGATGCGCCTCAAGGAAGACGATTGGGATGCGGTGCTCGACACCAACCTCAAGTCGGTCTTCCGTGTCAGCAAGAGCTGCCTGCGCGGCATGACCAAGGCGCGCTTCGGTCGCATCGTCAACATCTCGTCCGTGGTCGCGACCATGGGCAACCTCGGTCAGGTCAACTATGCTGCCGCCAAGGCAGGCATGGAAGGCTTTGCCCGCTCGCTGGCGCGTGAAGTCGCGTCGCGCAACATTACCGTCAATTCAGTGGCGCCGGGCTTCATCGCCACTGACATGACCGAAGCATTGCCGGAAGCGCAGCACGAAGCGCTGCTCGGCAACATCCCGCTGGCGCGCCTTGGCCAGCCGGAAGAGATTGCTGCGGCAGTCGGCTTCCTGACCAGTGATGCAGCAGGCTACATTACCGGTGAGACGTTGCAGGTAAACGGCGGCATGAACATGCGCTAAGCCCCGCGCGGGGACGTGGTTGCGTCCTTTTGGGGTGGCCTATAAACTACGCCCAGCTTTTTCGAGCTGCGGATTCCGTACCACTAGGAGTGATTGTTAAATGAGCACCATTGAAGAACGCGTCAAGAAGGTTGTGGCCGAGCGCCTGAACGCCAAAGAAGAAGACATCCAGAACTCTTCCTCTTTCACTGAAGACCTGGGCGCCGACTCCCTGGACACCGTTGAGCTGGTGATGGCTCTGGAAGAGGAATTCGATACTGAAATTCCTGACGAAGAAGCAGAGAAGATCACCACCGTGCAGGAAGCTATCGATTACATCGTCAACCACCAGTAAGGTGGATTGAAGCGACCAGCGGGCCCTTCGTGGCTCAGGGTCGTGATGCAATCGTCTGTACGTTCAAGAGCCGCACTGTCTTCAGTGCGGCTCTTGTCGTTTCTGCCATTCGTCACTCTTGAGCGCTGGTCGGCCGTGCCTTTCTCGGCAGAGCGGCAAGCAAGGACGGCAGACTTCTCTGTCGGCGGGAGATGCGAGAATTTGGCGGTGCCAGGGGCGGGCGACGTCCGAGGCAAGGGCGAGGTCTGCGCAGGAGCGTGAGCCTGTCGCGGGATGTCTCGCGCGACCTTCCTGTGCCAGAGCCCTGTCTTTGTGGGCGAAAAGAGGCGGGAGCAGGGCGTGTGGTCGGCAGTGTTGATCGCAGGTGACATGGCGGTGTCACCCCCGTTGCCTGTGCGCAGGACAGCGTCTGGAAAACCGCAGGAAAACCGACTGCCCATCACTGGCAAGGTTTCTGTATAATGCGCTCAATTACCGCCCAGGTGCAGCTGGCCCAGGCGTGCCAAGTCGATAGTTTTGGAGGAGACACGATGCCTCGCAGAAGGGTAGTGGTGACAGGTCTAGGCCTGGTGACCCCGGTAGGGAATACCGTCGAGGAAAGCTGGAGCAACATCAAGGCGGGCAAGAGTGGCATCGCACCCATCGAGCATTTCGATGTCAGCGGTTTCAATACCCGTTTTGGCGGTTCCATCAAGAATTTCGATGTGGGTCAGTATCTGAACCCGAAAGAGGCCCGCAAGATGGACCTCTTCATCCAGTACGGTATCGCGGCGGCCCATCAGGCCATCACCGATTCCGGTATCGAGTGCACGGAAGACAATGCCGATCGCATCGGTGTTGCCATCGGTTCCGGTATCGGTGGTCTGCCGATGATCGAGCACAATCACAAGGCGCTGGAGAAAGGCGGTGCGCGTCGCATCTCGCCGTTCTTCGTGCCGGGCTCCATCATCAACATGATCTCCGGCAATCTGGCGATCCAGTTCGGTTATCGTGGTCCCAACATCGCGATCACCACCGCCTGTACCACCGGAACGCACAACATCGGTTACAGCGCTCGTACCATCGCCTACGGCGATGCTGACGTGATGGTGGCCGGTGGTGCCGAGATGGCGACCACACCGCTGGGTCTGGGCGGCTTCTCCGCGGCGCGCGCGCTCTCGACCCGCAACGACGACCCTCAGGCGGCCAGCCGCCCATGGGACCGTGATCGTGATGGCTTCGTGCTGTCCGACGGTGCCGGTGTCGTGGTGCTGGAAGAGTATGAGCACGCCAAGGCACGTGGTGCGACCATCTACGCCGAGGTGCTCGGTTTCGGCATGTCCGATGATGCGCATCACATGACGGCGCCGCCTGAAGACGGCCGTGGCGCGGCCGCCTCGATGCGCAACGCCATTCGGGATGCCAAGCTGGACCCGAGCGAGATCGATTACATCAATGCTCACGGCACGTCCACCAATGCCGGCGACAAGGCCGAGAGCCTGGCCGTCGAATCCGTGCTGGGCGACGCGGCGCGCAATGTGGCCGTCAGTTCCACCAAGTCGATGATCGGTCACCTGCTGGGTGCCGCCGGTGCCGTCGAGGCCGTGTTCTGCGTGCTGGCGATGCGTGATCAGGTCGCCCCGCCGACCATCAACCTCGACAATCCGGCCGAGGGCTGCAATCTCGATTACGTTCCCAATGTCGCACGCGACATGAAGATCGAGTACACCCTGTCCAACTCCTTCGGCTTCGGTGGCACCAACGGCTCGTTGGTGTTCGGCAAGCTCAAGGACTGAGGTCGCACGCTGTCGTGATCTCCCCTCTGACGCGCTCCCATCCGGGGGCGCGTCTGTCTGTGGGGCGTTGCCTGGCGGTGATGACCGGATCACGATGTCTTGCTGACACCTTGTGTGCCATGCATGTCGCGAAGGAGTGTTGCATCGATGACGGCTGACCATACCGGTACCACGCAGGAGATGCTTCACGACTCGCTTGCGGCGGACCTGCCCATGGAGGATCGCGGCCTTGCCTATGGTGAGGGCGTGTTCGAGACGATTCTGGTGCGCGATGGCCAGCCGCAGCTATGGTCACGGCACCTGGCGCGACTGATCCGTGGTTGCCGGCGACTTGGCTTGCCCGTGCCCTCGTCGCAGGCGCTCGATGCGTGTCTGGACGTCTGTCGGGGCGAGGGGCTCGAGGTGCTCAAGCTGGTCGTCACCGGCGGGTCCGGTGGTCGTGGCTACAAGGCACCCGAGTCACCCGAACCTCGTCTGCGGGCACGCGCAATGCCCTTTGTGGTCAATCGTGAGGCCCGTCAGGGCATCACGGCGCGCGTGTGCGAATTGCGCGTGGCGGAGCAGCCGGCGCTGGCGGGACTCAAGCATCTCAACCGGCTCGAGAATGTGCTGGCACGCCGTGAGTGGACAGACCCCGCCATCCGGGAGGGGCTGTTGCTGACGGCAAGCGATGAGCTCGTCGAGGCCACCAGCATGAACCTCGCCTGGTATCGCGACGGGCAATGGTTCACGCCATGCCTGGATCGCGCCGGTGTCGAGGGCACCTTGCTGGTGGCGCTAGAGGCCGAGCTCCCCGTCATGCGAGTGCGCGAAGGACTGTCATCACTGAGGGCGGCCGAGGTGGTGGTGGTGATGAATTCCGTGCAGGGCGTCTGGCCGCTGCGCACCTTGCTGGCGGCGTCGGGAGCGCCTCTGGCCCAATGGAGTGATGAGGGGCATCCGGCGCTTGCGTCACTGAACGACATTGTCGCGCGCTTGCTGGGCGAGCCCGCGTATTGATGGAAGGCGTCCAGGCTGCGGGGGCGTTCCCGAGCAGACACCTTCTTCGCCATGAAGACTGGAAATCCGATTATGCGTGTATTCAAGATCCTTCTGATGCTGGTCGTCGTGGCCGTGGCTGCGGGTATGGTGGGTTTTCGTTACTGGCAGGCACAGTTGCTGTCACCACTGGCGATCGAGCAGGAACAGCTGTTCGAGGTCCCGCGCGGTGCCAGTCTCTCCAAGGTGGTGAGCGAGCTGGAATCCCGAGGCATCATCGAGGCCAGCTGGCCGTACAAGGTATGGGCACGTCTGGAGCCTGATGCCGTCAATGGTCTGCGCGCCGGTGAATTCCGTCTCACTCCGGGCCTCAACGGGCGTGAGCTGGTGGCACTGCTGTCCAGCGATGACGTCGTCAGCTATACCCTGACCGTGCCGGAAGGCTGGACCTTCGCCCAGATGCGTACCGCCATGGACGCCTCACCCAAGCTTGAGCACACGACTCGCGACATGAGCGATGAGGAACTGATGGCGGCCGTAGGGGCAGAAGGCGAGAAGCCGGAAGGGCGCTTCTTCCCGGACACCTACCGCTATCACAAGGGCGTGAGCGATCTGTCGCTCTACAAGCAGGCCTACGCGCGCATGAGCAAGACGCTTGAGGACGTGTGGGCCGGGCGTGATGACGACCTGCCGATCACCACCGCGTACGAGGCCCTGATTCTGGCCTCGCTGATCGAGCGCGAGACCGGTGCCCCGGAAGAGCGTGGCGAGATCGCCGGCGTGTTCAAGCGTCGCATGGAGCGTGGCATGCGCCTGCAGACCGACCCGACCGTGATCTACGGTCTGGGCGAGGATTATGATGGCTCGCTGTCGCGTGCCGATCTGCGCAAGCCGACCCCCTGGAATACCTACGTGATCACCGGCCTGCCGCCGACACCCATCGCGATGCCGGGGCGTGCCGCCCTGGAAGCCGCGGTACACCCCAAGCCAGGCGACACCTACTACTTCGTCGCCAAGGGCGAGGGCAAGCACCACTTCTCGCGCACTCTGCGAGAGCACAACAACGCCGTGCGCCGCTATATTCTCAACCGGTAATACGCCGTGAATGAGGCGAAATGTCCGCGTGGTCCGGTGATCATCGCCATGCCGCGTGGGCCTTCGTCGCGAGTCATCTGCCGTCTGAATCAGGAAACCTCATGTCTTCACGTCCGAGCGCCGCAAGCACGACGTCTTCTCTCCACCCCCCCCCCCTCGAGGTGAGCCCATCGACGGGGCGTTTCATCACCCTGGAAGGAGGAGAAGGTGTCGGCAAGAGCACCAATGTCGCCTTCGTGGTCGCCGAACTCGAGGCGCACGGCATCGAGGTGGTGCGCACGCGGGAACCCGGAGGCAGTGAGCGGGCGGAAGCCATACGCCGGTTGTTGCTGGACCCGGCCCCCGCGGAGGCCTTGAGCGATGATGCCGAGCTGCTGCTGATGTTCGCCGCGCGTGCCCAGCACCTGGCCGCGACCATTCGTCCGGCGCTGGAACGTGGTGCCTGGGTGGTGTGTGATCGCTTCACCGATGCCACCTTCGCCTATCAGGGCGGCGGGCGTGGCTTGCCGCTGGCCGACATCACCACACTGGAAGTCCTGGTGCAGAAAGGGCTGCAGCCGGATCTGACGTTGCTGCTGGACATGCCGGTCGAGGCCGCACGAGGGCGTCTGGCCGCACGGCGCGCCGAGACCGGCGAAGGCGCGGATCGCATCGAGCAGGAAGCCGAGCAGTTCTTCGAAGCGGTGCGAGTCGGCTATCACCAGCGGCGCGATGCAGACCCCGAGCGCTTTGCCACCATCAATGCCGATCAGTCACTGGCAGAGGTACAGGCCGAGATCGCCGGCGTGCTGTCGGCCCGCATCGCCGCCTGGCAGGCAGGAGAGACCGCATGAGTGCAACGCGATCCAGTGATGACGGGGTGACACTCTCGAGTTTCTCGCCGCTGCCGTGGCAGCACTCGCTGTGGCAGCACTTCACCGCCGTGCATGACAGCGGTCGCCTGCCGCACGCGGTGATGCTCAGCGGACCTTCGGGGCTTGGCAAGCAGGAACTCGCGGATGCGATGATCGCCCGTGTGCTGTGTCGCACCGCACAGGGCAAACCCGGTGCTGCCGCCTGCGGTGACTGCCATGGTTGCCACATGCTGGCGGCAGGGCATCATCCTGACCTGATGGCGGTGTCACCTCAGGACGTCGGCAAGATGATCCGTATCGACCCGATCCGCGACGTCAATCGGTTCGTCGCCCAGACGGCCCAGCAGGGCGGCTATCGTGTCATTCGCCTGCAGCCGGCGGAATCGATGAACATCGCCTCGGCCAACGCGCTGCTCAAGAGTCTCGAGGAGCCCGGCGCCAACACCCTGTTCATCCTGCTCAGTGACATGCCATCGCGCGTGCTGCCGACCATTCGCTCCCGCTGCCAGCAGTGGCCCCTGGTGATTCCGTCGGCTGAAGACAGTCTGCCGTGGTTGAGCGAGCAGCTGGGCGAAGATGCCCAATCGTTGCTGCGCATGGCAGGAGGCCTGCCGCAGCTGGCGGTGCGTCTGGGCGAGGCGGACCAGCGCCAGCTCAGGCAGGCATTGCGTGAACTGTTCGACGCGCTGGTGCGCGGGGGAGAGCCGGTGGCGGAAGCCTGGCGTCTGGAGCGCCAACCGCTGTCGCAGGTGCTGTGGTACGGTATTGCCTGGCTGGAAGATCTGATTCGCATGGGCTTGTCTGGCAATACCGCGCAGCTGCATGACCCGAGTCTTGAGCCCTTGCTGCGTCAGGCGGTCAAGAATGGCCGCACCCGTGACTGGTTCAAGCTGCTGGACTTTGCCCGTGAGCAGCGCCGTCTGCTGGCGGCGGGGGGCAACCCTAACCCGCAGCTGGTGCTGGAGTCCTGGCTGGTGCGTTGGGCAGCGCTGCTGCGTTCGTGATGCCCGTGAGCAGGAGGCAGCGCTCAACGTGCCCCGCGGGCTAGACTGACAGCAGGCGCCGCGCGAACCGCAGGACAGGCGCCATGAGATTCACGCTGCTCGGCGTCGCCGTGAGAAGAGCAGACGCCGAGCCACGAGACTGAATTCGCCGGATCACCGGCCGGAGGTGAAGGATGCACACCGCTCCACAGCAAGGCCAGAAGGCACTGTCGCTGACGATTCGCGACCAGAAGACATTGCTGGCCGCCTACATGTCGACTCTCGTGCGAGGCGGTATCTTCGTGCCGACCACCGAGCGCTACACCATGGGGCAGGAGGTCTACCTGTTGCTGACATTGCCGGAAGAATCCGAGCGCATTCCGGTCACCGGTCGCGTGGTCTGGATCTCCCCCTCGGGTGTCGGCGGTCGCCGTACCGCAGGCATCGGCATCCACTTCAGTGAAGAGGACCGCCAGGTGCGTGATCATATCGAGAACCATCTGGCCGGCATGCTGGGCAAGGGCCACGCCACCTATACGCTATGAGCTGACCCCGCTCTGCCTGTCACCCCGACCGGCGCCGCCATGCTGGCGTGTCGGTCGTTCATATTTTCGCCATGCCTCGCGTGGCCCCCAGTCTGAGAGTTTCCGGATGTTTGTCGATTCGCATTGCCACCTTGATCGCCTCAAGCTTGAAGAACATGGCGGCAGCCTTGACGCCGTGCTGGACGCCGCACGCGCCCGTCACGTGCATCAATTCCTCGCCATCGCGGTCACGCTGGACGATGTGCCCGAGATTTCGGCCATCGCCCGACAGCATGACGATGTGGTGATTTCCGCCGGTGTGCATCCGTTGCATCAGGTAGACCCGGAGCCCTCGGTCGAGGACATCAAGAAGTGTGCCGAGCGCTTCGGTGCGGTGGCCATCGGCGAGACCGGCCTCGATTATCACTACGAGAGCGTCAGCCGTGAACTGCAATACGAGCGCTTCACGCGTCATCTGATTGCCGCGCGCGAGCTGGAGCTGCCGGTCATCATCCACACCCGTGAAGCCCGCGAGGACACCCTGGCGCTGATCAAGGAGCATACCGATCCCGCCGTGGGTGGCGTGCTGCACTGCTTCACGGAAGATCTGGACATGGCACGTGTCGCGGTGGGCCACGGTTTCATGGTGTCCATCTCCGGGATCGTCACCTTCCGCAATGCCGAGCATGTCCGCGAGCTGGCGCGCGCCATCCCGCTGGATCGCCTGTTGATCGAGACCGACAGCCCCTACCTGGCGCCGGTGCCGTACCGCGGCACCTCCAACGTGCCGGGCAACGTGGTCGAGGTCGCCGAATGTATCGCTGCCGAGCGCGGCATCACCGTCGATGAGCTGGCGATGCAGACCACCGCCAACTTCTATCGTCTGTTCCGCGCCGCCGCGCCGGAAGCCCCGGACAACGTTCGCGAAGCGCTGGCCAGCAGCGGCATGCTCATCGACGGATGAGCGCCCACGGGCAGCGTGACACGCCAGGCAGGGAGGAAATGTCATGAATCCAGCCGCCATTCTCACTCGATTGGGCGACAGGGCCGGCAAGGATGGGCCACTGCCACCGGTGGAGACCTGGCACCCGGAGCACTGCGGCGAGATGGATCTCGTCATCCGCGCCGATGGTCGCTGGGTGCATGAAGGCACGCCGATCGGTCGTGCACGGCTGGTGCACATGCTGTCGCGGGTCATGCGGCGCGAACCCGATGGCAGCTACTGCCTGGTCACGCCGGCGGAGAAGGTCACCATCCAGGTCGAGGATCGCCCCTTCCTGGCGGTGGATTGCTCTCGTGTCGAGTCTAAACCTGGTCAGACACCGCCTGGTCAGACACAGCCTGGACAGGCAGCACTCGGAGAGGCTGAGCCTCAGCCTCAGCCGGACATCTGGCAGCTGGTCACCGACCAGGGTGATATCGTGCGACTGGAAGGGGATACCCGTCTGACGCTCAGCGAGACACCGGATGGCCTGTGGTTGCCGGAAGCGCCGGTGCGCTTCGGACTCGCCGCTCGTCTGCATCGCAATCTCTACTATCGTCTGCTGGAAGAGGCCGAGATGCGCGAGCTGGACAATGGCGATCAGGCACTGGGCTTCATGAGCGACGGCCACTGGCAGATGCTCGGCGTACTGAGTGCCCGTGACCTCGACACCTGAGCCACCCGGTATCGCCCGCGGCAGCGCCGCCTGAACCGTATTCATCAACGACGCATGGCATCCTTGCCGTCCCTCGTCAGCCATTGCAGGTCTTCATGTCTTCTACTCTCCCGCCAGTCGCGCCTGATACCCCTGTCGAGACCATCGGTGTCACGCCAGATGATGTCGCCACCGGCGGTGCGGAACCGGTCTCGCCGCTCGCGCACGCCGTCGGCCAGCTGACGCAACGGCTGACGGATCAGCAGCGTGCCGTGGTGGCACATCGCGGACGACACGCACGGGTCGCGGCGGTGGCAGGGTCTGGCAAGACCACCACGCTGGTGGCGCGAGTGCTGAGTCTGCTGGCGGAAGGCATTCCGGCGCAGCGGATTCTGGTGCTGATGTTCAACCGCTCGGCGCGCGAGGACTTCGTCGCCAAGCTGGCGCAGTCGGCGCCACCGGGCACGCGGCTGCCGGATGTCCGCACCTTCCACTCCATCGGTCATCGCCTGACCACTACCCTGGTGCGCTGGGGGAGTCTGGCGCCGCGCGAGCTGATCCAGCAGGACTGGGCGTTGGAGCGGCTGCTCAAGCAGGCCGCCCAGCGTGCCCTGGGCGATGCCGACCGCGCCGATCGTGAGGCGGCACTGGAAGGTGAGCGTCTCGAAGCGCTTGCCCAGTTCTGTGATCTGGTCAAGGCCGAGATGTGCGAACCGACGCTGCTGTATGAGCGCATGAACCTTGGTGAGCACACCGGTCACTTCGTCGAGTCCTTCGCCCAGCTTGAGCAGCTGCTCGAGCAGCATGGCCAGATGACCTATGCCGATCTGCTCTACCGGCCGCTGCGTCAGCTGGAGAAGGAGCCGGAGACCCGTGCGCGCATCCAGGGGCATCTGCAGCACGTCATCATCGATGAGTATCAGGACATCAATGAGGCGCAGCAGCGCATGCTGGCGCTGCTGGCCGGTGCGCCGTCCACTGAGGCTTCCTCGCCGGCAGTCACCGGCGAATCATCCAGCACCGTGGCAGAAGTCATGGCGGTAGGTGACGCCAACCAGTGCATCTATGAGTGGCGTGGCGCCCGCCCTGATTACATGCTGACGCGTTTCGCCGAAAGTTTCCCGTCCCCGCTGGACTTCCCGCTCAGTTACACCTTTCGCCATGGTCATCGTCTGGCATTGGCGGCCAATCACGCGATCGCCGCCAATGCGCGCCGACCGGATCAGCTGTGTCTGGCTGCACCCGGCACACCGCCGACGCGGTTGTTCGAAGGGCAGGGGGCCGCCAGTCTGGTCGCGGCGCTGACCGCCTGGCGGGACGCCGGGCGCAGCGGTGCCGAGGCCGCCGTGCTGGTGCGCAGCTGGGCGCTGTCGGTGCCGGTGCAGCTGCAGTTGCTGAAGGCCGGGATTCCCTTCCGTCTCGGGCAGGGCGATCGCTTCGTGTTCCGCCTGCCACTGGTGCAGGCGCTGGCAGGCTATCTGGAGCTTGCGCGTGACGCCACGCGGCTGCGCGACCCGGCACATCTGATGTTGCTGTTCACCCAGCCCACCGCCTTCGTCGCGCGCGAGCGCCTCGAGCGTCTGTGTCAGCAACTGGCCGACAGCCAGCGCTGGCCGCGCAAGGAAGACCCGATTCTCGAAGGGCTCAAGCCGCTGCAGCGCCGCAACCTGCACAAGCGCTGGAAGCTGTTGTGTGATCTCCCTTCGCTGGGCGACTGGGCTCCCGCGCGGCTGCTGCGGCACGTGGTCGATGAGCTGGAAGCCGACAAGGTGCTGAGACGGGCCGCGGCCCGACGGGACAAGGGCGAGGAGGACGTGCGTCTGCTGGACGTGCTGATCGAGCAGGCGGGGGAGCTTGCCAACGACCCCGAGGCCTTCGTCAACCTGCTGCGCAATCCGGTCGAGGATGCCGCCGATGGCGTGCTGATCACCACGGTCCATGGCGCCAAGGGGCTGGAATGGCCGCTGGTAGGCCTCTGGGGCATGAACGAAGAGGACTTCCCGGCCTACTCGCGCGACAACCCGCTGTCGCCGGAGCGCCTCGAGGAAGAGCGACGTCTGTGCTATGTCGGCGTGACCCGTGCTCGCGAACAGCTGCATCTGTGGCGGGATGGCGGGACCCATGCGCCGAGTCGCTTCCTGGCGGAACTGTGTGTAGAGGACTGCTCCCGCCTCGGTGACTGGATTCACGGTGCGGGCAAGCGTGCCAAGCTCGCTCGCCAGCAGGCCGGTGAGGGCGACGCACCCAGTCGCGAGGCGGCCCCTGGCGAGGCGTCCTCTGAAAATACCGAGACCCTGCGCGTGAGCGCGCCAGCCCTTGGCGAGGCCTATCTGGCACGCCTGCCGTTGGTACGTCATGGCATCACGCCGCCGACGCTTGAGGCCTCGCCCAGGCCCGAGCAACAGAGCAAGCCCGGTGGCGTAGGCAAGACCGCTGACGCCGCATCCAGCCGGCGTCAGCCTCGTTCCGGGGGCCGTCATTCCCGCACGTCATCCTCGCCTCGCAGCGAGGTGTCTGGCGTGCTGCAAAGCGTCGGTGGCTGGGAGGTGGGGCAGCGTGTCGCTCATGACACCTTTGGCGAGGGCGTGATCGAAGAGGTGTCCGGCAATGACACCAATCCGCTGGTCGAAGTGCGCTTTGCCGATGGCAGCAAGCGACGCCTGATCGCCTCGCGTGCGCCACTGTCCGCTCTGTAAGACCAGACGCCCAGGGTGGCAAGGTGCGCGATTGCCAATCATCGACGTGAGGGCCATCATGCCCTCATGGCGTCACCGTCCGCTGGAAAGGAGTTCCCATGGCCCAGTATCCCGATCCTGCCGCACTGGCGGCAGCCTCCGTCTCCACCTCATCGTTGCTGGCCCCGGTCCAGCGGCAGGCACCCTTGATCGACGCCAGTCAGCTGGTGACCCAGCTGGCGATGGCAGGGCTCAAGTCCCCCGTGGTACTGGATTGCCGCGCTCGCCTCGAGGATGGCGAGGCGGGCGAGCGGATGTGGCGTGAAGGGCACCTGCCAGGGGCCATCCATGTCGATATGGAACGTGATCTCTCCGCGCCCGTGCGCGAGGAGGGCGTGGGCGGTCGTCATCCACTGCCGTCGCACCAGGCGACAGCCGAGCTGTTTCGCCGTCTCGGCATCACGCCCGAGCAACAGGTGGTGGTCTATGACGACATGGGCGGCCAGATGGCGGCGGCGCGCCTGTGGTGGATGCTGACCTGGGCCGGGCATCCGGATGTGCGTGTTCTGGATGGCGGCATCCAGGCCTGGAATCAGGCCATGGGCGAGCTCAAGCGCGCTCCCTCCCAGCCAGTGACCTCCGAGCCCAGTGACTGGCAGCCGAGCTTTGACGACAGCCTGCTGGTCACTGCCGAGGAGGTGGACAGTCAGGCGGTGCTGCTGGATGCCCGTGGTGAAGCGCGCTTTCGCGGTGAGCAGGAGCCGGTCGACCCGGTGGCCGGCCATATCCCCGGCGCCCTGTGTCGCCCGACCCCCGGCAATCTCGAGGCCAATGGTCGCTTCAAGGACCGCATGAGCCTGATGCGCGAGCTGCGCCGGACATTGCCGGATGACAGCGCCGTGATCGCCTATTGCGGTTCCGGCATCAGCGCCTGTCAGAATATCCTGGCCTTCGCGATCGCGGGACTGCCGCTGCCGCGTCTGTACGCCGGCTCCTGGAGTGACTGGATCAGTGACGCCGAACGCCCGGTCGCCACCGGCGAGGCCAGCGAAGGGTAGCATTCAGGCAAGCCCGACACGGATATTGCCGAAACGACAACGCCCGCCAGAGAAACCTCTGGCGGGCGTTGTCGTTTGTGGGGCGCGCTTTCCGTGCGCGCTCAGGCTGGCGTCTTGGGCTCCGCGGCAGGCTTGCGCGACTCGAAGCGCTCCAGCAGGGCAGCGTTGGCGCAGTTGCCCATCACGTTGAGGGCGGTGCGCAGGCCGTCGGTGAAGCGGTCGACGCCGGCGACCACGGCCACGCCCTCCAGCGGCAGACCCGCCGCGCCCAGCACGGTGGTCATCGCGACCAGCCCGGCACCCGGCACGCCCGCCGTGGAAAAGCTGACCAGCAGACCGGTGGTGAAGACGGTGATCACCAGTGACGTCGTGACGTCGATACCGAACAGCTGCGCGACGAACAACGCATTGAAGCCCTGCAGCACGGCGGCGCCATCACGCTTGAGCGCGGTACCGAAGGGCAGCGCGAAACTGGCCAGAGATTCCTGCATGCCGTAGTCGCGCGCATTGCCCAGCGCCAGCGGCAGGGTGGCACCGGAACTGGCGGTACCGAAGGCGAAGCCCAGGCTCTGGCCGAAGTGGCGCATGAAGGCCAGCGGGCGGGCACCGGTCACGGCCAGCAGCACCAGATAGAGCAGTGCCATCAAGGCCAGCGCGATGATCAGACCGATCACGTACATGCCCAGCCGCATCAGCAGATCCAGCCCCTGGGTGGCGATCACCGAGGTGATCAGCGCGAAGACACCAAGCGGGGCCAGCTTGAGCACGAAGGACAGTACCTTGAGGCTGACGGTGTAGCCGCTTTCGATCACGCGATGCAGCGGCGCGCTTTCTTCCGGCAGGGCACGCATCGCCAGCCCGATCAAGGCGGCTGCGAAGATGACCTGCAGCAGGCCGCCGCCACCCAGCGCCGTGAAGGGGTTGTTGGGCACCAGGCCCACCAGCCATTGGGCGATGCTGTCGGCGTTGCGGCCTTCAGGCGCCGAGTCCACCAGGCTCTCGGCACCGCTGCCCGGGCTGAGCCAATGAGCGACCAGCATGCCCAGCGTCAGCGCCACGGCGCTGGTGATCACGTAGCTGCCCAGCAGACGCCCGGCATGGCGGCCCACGTCAGCACCGCCTTCGCGACTGGTCAGGCTGAGGATGAGGGCACCGAAGACCATCGGTACCACCACGAACTGCAGCAGACGCAGGAAGATCTGGCCTACCGGCGTCAGCAGGTTGGCGTCGAGCCAGGCGACACTGCCCTCGGGCAAGGCACCTGCTCCGGCGTTCAGGGCAAGGCCGCTGAGGATACCCAGCCCCAGGGCGAGCAGTATCTGACGAGTGACGGACATGGTGGCTCCGAAGCAAGGGAAGTCAGGAAGAGGCGAGTCGACGCTCGGGTGCTGCGCCGTCTGACCCCGTTGGAGTGAGTGAAATCAAGGATGGCTAATGTGCTATCCATGGAAAGTTATATCAATGAAGTATTTGAGACTGTTTTGGAATAACACAAGAAGCGCCCTCGTGAGAGCGCGACATCTCCCTGCTGAAGCGGACCGCGCAGCGGTCCACGGAGCAGCTCCGTACGGGAGGCCAGAAATGACAACGCCGCCGCGGCAGGGCCACGGCGGCGTTGTCAGCTGGCGGGCAGCGATGGGTCACATGTTCGGATAGTTGGGGCCACCGCCACCTTCCGGGGCGACCCAGGTGATGTTCTGCGCCGGGTCCTTGATGTCACAGGTCTTGCAGTGCACGCAGTTCTGGAAGTTGATCTGGAACTGCGGCTCACCGGCTTCCTCGATGATCTCGTAGACCCCGGCGGGGCAGTAGCGCTGGGCCGGCTCAGCGAAGCGCGGCAGGTTGTCACGCACCGGTAGCGCCGGGTCTGCCAGACGCAGGTGACACGGCTGGTCTTCCTCGTGATTGGTGTTGGAGAGAAACACCGAGGACAGCTTGTCGAAGGACAGCTTGCCGTCCGGCTTGGGATACTCGATCTTCGTGCATTCATCCGCCGGGCGCATGCGCGCGTAGTCCGGGGTGGTGTCATGCAGGGTCGGCAGTCGGCCGCCCATCAGCTGGTCGAGGAAGTTGTAGGCGCCACCGAGGAAGGTGCCGTACTTGTGCATCGCCGGGCCGAAGCTGCGCGAGGCATCCAGCTCCTCATGGGCCCAGCTGTCCTGGAAGCGCTTGCCGAAGTCGACGAGGTCCTCGCCACCTTCATCGCCGCTCTTGATGGCGGCGAACACGCTCTCCGCCGCCAGCATGCCGGACTTCATCGCGGTGTGCAGGCCCTTGATCTTGGCGAAGTTGAGCGTACCGGCATCACAGCCGATCAGCAGGCCACCCGGGAAGCTCATCTTCGGCAGGCAGTTGAGGCCACCCTTGGCGATGGCGCGTGCACCGTAGGAGACCCGCTTGCCGCCTTCGAGGTGCCGAGCCAGGGTCGGGTGCTGCTTCATGCGCTGGAATTCATCGAAGGGCGACAGCCACGGATTGTCGTAGGCGAGATCGACGATCAGCCCGACCACCACCTGCTGGTCATCGGTGTGATAGAGGAAGAAGCCACCTTCGGCGTTGCCCTTGAGCGGCCAGCCACTGCCGTGGACTACCAGCCCCGGCTGATGCTGCTCGGCCGGGACATCCCACAGCTCCTTGAGGCCGATGCCGTAATGCTGGGCATCGGCGTCCTTGTCGAGAGAGAAGCGCGAGATCAGCTGCTTGCCCAGATGCCCGCGGCAGCCCTCGGCGAACAGGGTGTACTTGCCGCGCAGTTCCATGCCCGGCATGTGGCCATCCTTTTCACTGCCATCGGCGGCCACGCCCATGTCGCCGACCACGATGCCGCGCACCGTGCCATCTTCTCCGTGCAGCACTTCCTGAGCGGCGAAGCCCGGGAAGATCTCGACGCCCAGTTCCTCGGCCTGCTCGCCCAGCCAGCGGGTCAGGTTGCCGGCGCTGATGATGTAGTTGCCATCGTTGTGCATGGTCTTGGGAACCAGTGCATTGGGGATGACCTGTGCCTTCTGGTCATCCTTGAGCAGCACGACTTCATCACGGGTCACGGCGGTATTGAGCGGCGCGCCGCGCTCGGCCCAGTCGGGGAAGAGTTCGGTGAGTGCGCGTGGCTCCAGCACTGCGCCTGACAGGATATGGGCGCCGACTTCAGAGCCTTTCTCGACCACGCAGACCGTCAGTTCGTGCTCCGCCTCATTGGCCTGCTGCATCAGTCGACAGGCCGCCGACAGGCCGGAAGGCCCGGCACCGACGATGACGACGTCGAAATCCATGAATTCGCGTTCCATGACCCGTCTCCTCAATCTTGATGCCCTGTATCAGGCCCCGCGGATCCGGCGGGGTGGGCGTATCACGATCAGTCGTTGCTGATCGCAGGGCTATTGATCTTCGGCGGCGCGCGTCAGGGCGGTGGCTCGCCAAAGCAAAAAACGATGCTGTGCTCGTCGTGTCGACAGTGAAGGATATGGCTCCCATCCCGTCGTGGCGAGCTGTCATGCGCAAGGCAGCCGCATAGCATGCCGCAACAGTAGCATTTAAAACGACCGTTTGTTTATTATGCTTGGGTCTGACGTAATAGCCACACGGCGTGTTGCAGGATATCGCCTGACGGGTTTCATGTCCGGGCACCCGGATGGTGGCTTTCCGGTTTGACCCCGACCCCCAATTCTGCGCAAGATGCCCCCATGAGAATGATGATCCGTTGCCATCAGGGCCGGTTGTCAACGGCCGGCGAGCAGCGTTCGCCAGCAGCAGGCAGCATGCCTTCGGGTCGTGGGATGGGGTGCCGTGACGCGGTGCTTGTCAGCACGACCTATTTTGGATGATATTCACCTATCAAACGCTTGCATGAATCGAGCGGGGGCGCCTCGAGCAGCCTCTCGCTCCATGAGAGATCAGCGAGGACACCATGAAAGTACTCGTCGCGGTGAAACGCGTCATCGATTACAACGTCAAGATTCGCGTCAAGGCGGATCAGTCTGACGTGGATCTGACCAACGTCAAGATGGCCATGAACCCCTTCTGCGAGATTGCCGTGGAAGAAGCGGTACGCCTGAAGGAAAAAGGCGTGGCGACCGAGGTCGTGGCCGTGACCATCGGGCCGAAGGCCGCCCAGGAACAGCTGCGTACCGCGCTGGCGCTGGGGGCTGATCGCGCCGTGCAGGTGATGACCGATGACGCCGTCGACTCTCTGGCAGTGGCCAAGCTGCTGGCCAAGGTGGTCGAGGAAGAGCAGCCTGGCCTGGTGATTCTCGGCAAGCAGTCCATCGATGCCGACAACAACCAGACCGGCCAGATGCTGGCGGCGCTCACCGGCATGGGGCAGGGCACCTTCGCCTCCGAGGTGGTAGTCGATGGCGAGAGCGTCAACGTCACTCGTGAGATCGACGGGGGTCTGCAGACCGTCAAGCTCAGCCTGCCGGCGGTGGTCACCACGGACCTGCGCCTCAACGAGCCGCGCTACGCCAAGCTTCCGGACATCATGAAGGCCAAGAAGAAGCCGCTGGACGTCAAGACGCCGGAAGAGCTGGGTGTCTCCACGGCCTCGAAGGTCACGCTGGTCAAGGTGACGCCGCCGGCCGAGCGCCAGGGTGGCGTCAAGGTCGGCTCCGTCGATGAGCTGGTGGACAAACTCAAGAATGAAGCAAAGGTGATCTCATGAGCATTCTCGTCATTGCCGATCATCACGATGGCCAGCTGACAGGTACCACTGCCAGTGTGGTAGCGGCTGCCAGCGCCATCGGTGGCGATATCGATGTTCTCGTCGCGGGGGAAGGTGTCGGGAGCGTTGCCGAGCAGGCCGCGAAGCTTGCCGGCGTCAAGCGTGTGCGCGTGGCGGACAACGCGGTCTACGCCCATCAGCTGGCGGAGAATGTCTCGGCACTGGTCGTGGCGCTGGCGGACGACTACAGCCATGTGCTGTCCGGTGCTTCCACCACGGCCAAGAATTTCATGCCGCGCGTGGCAGCGCTGAAGGACGTCGCACAGATTTCCGAGATCATCGCGGTCGAGAGTGCCGATACCTTCCTGCGTCCGATCTATGCCGGCAACGCCATCGCGACCGTCAAGAGTGACGACGTCCTGAAGGTGATCACCGTGCGTGCCACCGGCTTCGACCCGGTGGCGGCTGACGGCCAGGCGGCCATCGAGGCGGTGGATGTCGTCGAGGATGCCGGTGTCTCCAGCTTCGTCAACGAGACGCTGGCCGAGAGCGAGCGTCCGGAGCTGGGTGCTGCCAAGGTGGTGATCTCCGGTGGCCGCGGCATGGGCAACGGTGAGAACTTCGCACTGCTCGACGGCATCGCCGACAAGCTGGGCGCCGCCATCGGTGCCTCACGTGCCGCCGTGGATGCCGGTTTCGTGCCCAATGACATGCAGGTCGGCCAGACCGGCAAGATCGTTGCCCCGGACCTGTACATTGCCGTCGGCATCTCCGGTGCGATCCAGCACCTGGCGGGCATGAAGGACTCCAAGGTCATCGTCGCGATCAACAAGGATGATGAGGCGCCGATCTTCCAGGTCGCGGACTACGGTCTGGTCGGTGACCTGTTCGAGGTGCTGCCGGAGCTGGAAGGCAAGCTGTAAGACAGTGCGCTGACCTCTCATCCGGCGCCGGACACCCGGACCGGAGATGAGCAGAAAACGCGACCCGCTTCGGCGGGTCGCGTTTTTTTTGTGCCCGGATCAGACATCGTCACGTCATGGCGTTTGCCTGGATGGCACCCCGTGGGCATGACATCTGACAGGCTCTGCGTGAGCGTCGGCACGCGAGGGGAAAGCCTGCAACGCGGCATTGCAGAGATGGAGGCGAGTGCGGATCGAGATCAATTGATAATTGTTCTTGTTTGTAATACCGTCCCTGCCAGTGATTTGCATTTCCACTCGCGACTTTCTGGCAGCTTGGCCAGTGACCGAGGATGCAACCCAGTCTTGTTCTTCAGGAGATGTCCGTGCGGCGTTCCACTTCTTTCTCTTTCCCGAGGGCGCGCGCGTTTGGCGGCATGCTGCCCGCGCTGGCGCTGATGGTGCCTCTGTGTGCCACGAGTCTGCCGGTTCATGCACAGACGCTGCGTGACAGTGCGGCGAGTCATCAGCAGACTCAGGGGGAGTTGCAGTCGCGCATCGACGCGGCTGACGACGAGACCCGCGAATTGCTGGTGAGGCTGCGCGAGGCGCGTCAGGAAGCGGCGCGTCTGGAAAGCTATACCGCGGAACTGACCCCGCTCAATGCCGACCGTGCCGCGCGAATCGAGCGTCAGCGCACGGCGCTCGAGAATCTCGAGGCCACCCGCGAGTCCTTGCCGGGCCTGCTGCGTGAGCAGGTCAATGAGCTGGAAGCGTTCATCGAGCAGGACCTGCCCTTCCTGAAGGAAGAGCGTCTGGCGCGTGTCGCACGGCTGCGCGACAACCTGTCCAACGCCAGTCTCACCAATGACGAGCGCCTCGATCAGCTGCTCAATGCCTGGCAGCAGGAGCTGAGCTACGGCCAGGGCCTGGATACCTGGCGTGCAGGGCTGATCGGTGCGGAGGACACCGAGGTGCAATATCTGCGTGTCGGCCGCGTGGGGCTTTATTACCTGACGCTGGATGGCCAGCACGGCGGGGCATGGAAGACGCAGAATGACAGCTGGCAGGTACTGGATGACAGTGCGCTGAGCGAGCTGCGCCAGGGAATCAGCATGGCGCGTGACCAGCAGGCCCCGTCACTGCTCACCTTGCCGCTGTCCGTCCCGGTGGAAAACGTGGAGCTCGACGCCTCTCGTCAGGCTGTCTCCAATGCCGCTTCGTCTACCCCGTCCGCGCAGGAGTCCAGCTGATGTCCATGATGCACAAGACATTCCCGCCACTGTCGATGTCTGGCGCGCTCAAGCGCGGGTGGCTCGGCGTGAGCCTGCTGGGCGTGCTCGGCATGGGCGCGCTGCCGGCACATGCCGTGACAGGCTCCGCGGCACAGGCACTGAGCGTCGAGCAGTTCGAGCAGGCGGCCAGACAGGCGGAAGGTCGCGATCAGACACGCCTGGAGACGTTGCTGTCGGACAGTGAAGCGCTCAAGGCGGCCGTGGCCAAGGCCGAGGCGCAACGTGACAGCCTGCGCGAGAAGCGCGAGACCCTTGAAGCCGAAGCGAAGCAGCAGCAGGCGACCCTCAGCGGCCTGGATGATGAGCGCCAGGCGCAGCAGGGGGATCTCGGCCAGGTCTTCACGGTGGCGCGCAAGCATGCGCGGGAAGTCCGTGAAGGGGTGGCCGGCAACTGGTTGCTGGCTGGTGGGCAGGCCCGACTGCCGGACCTTGGTCCGCGGGATGAAGTGCCCGGTCGTGAGCGACTCGCGGCCCTGACGGCCGACATCGGCAGCATCGCCCGCGAAAGTGGCCGTGCGCTGCGTTTCAAGGCACCGCTGGCCGGTGCCGATGGCAGCATCAAGCCACGTGAGATCGTGCGTGTCGGCGAGCAGATGGCCTTCAGTGGCGACCTGCTGCTCTCACCGTTGTCCGATGACAAGGCCGTGGATGGTGCAAGCGCACTGGAAAGTCTCGGCCTTGCCGGCAAGACACCGGCGACCATGCGTGATCAGCTGGCGGCGTTCAATGCCGGCGATACCGATCGACTCGATTTCGATCCCACCGGGGGTGATGTCACCCGCGCCCTGTCACGTGCGCCGGGGCTGACCGAGCGACTCAAGCAGGGCGGGGCGGTCGGTTACGTGATCGTCGGGCTTGGCGTGCTGGGGCTGATCATCGCGCTGATCCAGCTGGTGCGCCTGACGGCCACGCGGCGCGCGGTCAAGCGTCAGGAAGCGGATCTGACCCAGCTCAAGGATGACAACCCGCTGGGCCGCGTGCTGACCCGCTTTGAAGGCATGCGTCATGATCATGAGCCGGAAGCGCTGGAAGCGCGTCTCGATGAGGCGCTGCTCGCCGAGCAACCGAAGCTGGAACGTGGTCAGGCACTGGTCAAGCTGCTGGCGGCCATCGCGCCGCTGCTGGGCCTGCTGGGCACCGTGACCGGCATGATCGGCACCTTCCAGTCGATCACCGTCTTCGGTACCGGCGATCCGAAATTGATGGCCGGCGGCATCTCCCAGGCATTGGTGACCACCGTGCTGGGTCTGATCACCGCCGTGCCGCTGCTGTTCGCGCAGACCGGTCTGTCGAGCCTGTCGAAGGGGCTGATGGGGCGCCTGGAAGGGCGTGCCAGTGCGCGTCTGGCGGATCACCTCGAGCGACGTGCGCCCGCCGCCGCGGCGACGGCCAATGCCCGCACGCGGGAAACCGAGCATGCCTGAGTCGCTGGCCTCTTCTTCCCTGTTGCCCGGTGCGCTGGCACCGGTCATGCGGCTGGTGGATAGCGGCGGGCCTCTGATCGTGGTGATCTGCCTGATCGCCATGCTGCTGTTCGGTCTGGCGCTGGAGCGCGGCCTTTACTGGCGGCTGGTGCATCGGCCGGCACGCCGCCAGTTGATCCACGACTGGGTGGCGCGCAGCGAGCACCACAGCTGGTCGGCGCTCACTCACCGCGAGGTACTGACCCGCGAGCTGCTGTCGCGCCTGCGCGCGCCGTTGCCGTGGCTCAAGCTGCTGGTGATGACCTGCCCGCTGGCGGGCCTTTTGGGTACCGTGACCGGCATGATCCACGTCTTCGATTCCCTGGCGATCGCCGGTACCGGCCAGGCGCGAGCGATGGCCGATGGCGTGGCGCGTGCCACCTTGCCGACCTTGGCCGGCATGGCAGTGGCGGTGGTGGGACTGTTGTTCGTGACCCGTTTCGAGCGTGTCGTGCGTCGTGAAGACCAACGCCTGCACGACCGCCTGGCGCGCGCCGTGGATGATGCCCGCAAGGGCAAGGTACCTGGCGGCATGTCCACCGCGTCTGACTCCGATTCCTCTGATACAAGCGAGACACCGCATGCGTAGACGTCGCATGGAAGCCGCGGAAGACAGCGGCGAGATCAACCTGACGCCAATGCTGGATGTCGTCTTCATCATGCTGATCTTCTTCATCGTCACCACCAGCTTCGTCAAGGAGTCGGGGGTCGAGATCCAGCGTCCCGAGGCCTCGCATGCCACGGCGCGTCCGGATGCCGCCGTGATGGTGGCGATCACCGCCGAGGGCGCGGTGTGGGTCGATGGCAAGCCGGTGGATGCCCACCGTGTCGGGGACGCGGTAGCGGAGCTGGCCGATGGCCAACCGGTGGTGATCCAGGCGGACCGTCAATCGCGGACCGGGCTGCTGGTGGAGACGATGGATGCGCTGCGCAGTGCGGGAGTGCAGGACATCGCGGTCGCGGCATCGAAAGGCGAATGACATGACGCGACGTCTGTATGCCAATCGACTGATCGGATTGCTGGGCGGAGCCCTGCTGGCGCTGGCCCTGTTCTATGCCCTGGCGCTGCTGGTGGCGCCGCCGGTGAACGATGCGCCGGCGCCTGAGCCGCTGTCGGTCTCGACCGTTCAGGCGCCTGAGGAGGCTCCCGCCTCTGAAGCGGCGCCGGCAGAGGCCTTGCCGACACCACCGGCCGAGCCACCGCCGCCGCCTAAAGCGGCACCGATGCCGTCACCAGAGGTGACAAGCTCGGTGGCGATCCCTGAGGTCAAGACACCACTGCCGCCAACGCCGGAGCTGACGCTGGATGACAGCCTGCCGCCACTGGAGGTGAAGCGTCCGCCGAGACCGACACCGGAGCCGAAACCGGAGCCGAAACCGGATCCGAAACCCAAGCCAACGCCGAAGCCGGCCCCGGCACCCGCCTCCCAGGCGTCAGCCCAGTCCAGTGCCCAGGCCACCGCCAGTGCTTCTCGATCGGAGGCCAAGTCGACCCCGGCACCCGCGGCGCAAGGGGGCTCGCCCCGCCCGACGCTGCGCACGGCGCCTGAGTACCCCAGTCGTGCACGCCGGCGTGGCATCGAGGGCTTCGTCGAGGTGGCCTTCGTGATTCGTCCGGATGGCAATGTCGATGGCAGTTCGCTGAGGGTGGTGCGTGCAGAGCCTTCCGGTGTCTTTGATCGCGCCGCGATGAAGGCCATCGCGCGCTGGGAGTTCCCGGCGGCCCAGACAGCGCGTCAGGCGCGTCAACGGCTTGAGTTCCAGTTGCGTTGAGGCAACCCGGGCGCATGCAAAGCGGTACCTGTCATTCATGTCTTCGCCGCGAATCTGGTGTAGAAGAGAGCTGGTGTTGCAAGCAGATGGCAGGCATGACGCCTGAGACGTACTTGAGTCGTGGAGCAAAGGATATCCGTACGATGTCGAACCAAGACAAGCATTCCGCCAAGCGCTCACCGCGCGTGCAGTCCACGCGACAGGCGCCTGCCGAGTCAGCGACGCCTGAAGGTCTCGGCGCTCGTCTGATGACGGCGATTCGTCGCGGCGGGCGTCGCCTGACGCGCGTGACCCTGGTCTCCACCTGTCTGATGCTGATGATGGAGGTCGGGGGCGTCGCCACCGCTAATGGGGCCATGCGCGTGTCGGCGGAGGTCGCGGGGCAGCTGCGCACGCTCCAGTCACGGTTGGAGGAGGGGGATTACGACGAGGTCGGCGAGCGTGCCGAGCGGGAAGCCCGTCAGCAACGTGGCGAGGTGCGTGCGCTGTATCTGTCGTTGGCCGCCAGTGCGCGGGCAAGACAAGGGGATCAGGCCCAGGCGGCGCGTCTCTATGGCGAAGCGCGCCGGTTGCCGGGCGTCGATGCCAGTCAGGCGCGCAAGTGGCTGCGGCGCGAAGCCATGCTGAGATTGCGGGCGGGAGAGCAGGAAGCCGGTACCGCACGTCTGGCGGAGTACCTGCATGGTGGCTCGGCGAGTGCCGATGATCTGTGGCTGGCCGTCAGCCTGGAAGCCAACCGTGGCCAGTGGTCGCGGGCCGAGGACTGGCTGGAGCGGGCCAGCAGAGCGAGTGCGCCTGAAGGCGATCGCCTGAAACTTGCCGTCAGCGTCTATCAGCAGACGGGACGCCATGCTGCGGCGGTGGCACTGGTCGAGCAGGGACTTGGCGAATCGCGGGATGCGCAGGACTGGCAGCGCGCCGTGGCGCTCTATCAGCGTCTCAATCAGCAGCGGCGTGCGGCGAGTACCTGGGAAGCCGCCTGGGCGGCGGGAATCGTCAGTGGGCGCGAGGCCTATCAGCAGCGCATCGATCTGCAACTGGCCGCCGGCGCGCCGGCGCGGGCCGCGGAGTTGATCGAGGCGGGACTTTCGACGTCGGCAACTCCCAAGGGGCAGCCGTTGCTGGTAGACACGCCGGTACTGCGTCGTCAGCTGGCAGAGGCCTGGACCTCGGCGCGCGACATCGAGCACTCGCTGACGGCGTGGGCGACGGTTTCCGAGCAGAGTGGCCGTGTCGAGGATGCTCGGCAGCTGGCGGAACTGGCCTATGACTGGGGGCGCTGGGATATCGCGAGCGGTGCCCTGGCCAGTGCCGGTGAGCGTGGGGATGATTCCGCGCGTCACTGGTTGCTCAGCGGTGTGGTCGCCCGTCAGCTTGACCAGCTGGACCCCGCGCGTGAGGCCTTCAAGAAGGCGCAGGCACGCGGCGCCGAAGGGGCCGATGACTGGCTGAAGTCACTCGCGCAGCGCTGAGGCGCCCACCCCCGCGATTCCTGGCTGTCTGACCGTCAGTGCAACGAAAACGCCGCCTTTCCTGATCGTCCTGAGACGGGGAAGGCGGCGTTTGCGTATCTGGCGATCGTGTTCGCGCTGGCGTTGCTCAGCGTATCAGCCGATATCGGTCCAGACGGGCGCGTGGTCCGATGGCTTTTCCATGCCACGCAGCACGTAATCGACACCGGAATCCTTGATCAGCGGGGTCAGGCCCGGGCTGGTCATGATCAGGTCGATGCGCAGGCCGCGTCTGGGCTCGCGCTCGAAGCCACGCGAGCGATAGTCGAACCAGCTGAACTGGTCATCGACTTCCGGGTGCACGTGACGGAAGCTGTCGGTCAGGCCCCAGGCGTAGAGACGCTCCATCCACTCGCGCTCGATGGGCTGGAAGCTGGTCTTGCCTTCGCGCAGCCAGCGCTTGCGGTTGGGCTCGCCGATGCCGATGTCGCGGTCGGTGGCCGAGATGTTGTAATCGCCCATCACCACCACGTGCTGATCGGGGGTGTGGTCCTCTTCCAGCAGGCGGAACAGCTGCTGATAGAAGCGCGTCTTGTAGGGAAACTTCACCGGGTGCTCGACATTCTCGCCCTGGGGGAAGTAGCCGTTGTAGACGATCAGCGGTTCGCCGTTCGGGCCGTCGATCTCGACGCCGATCATGCGCTTCTGGGCATCTTCGCTGTCATCGGGCATGCCGTAATGCACCTTCTTCGGCACCTGGCGGGTCAGCATCGCGACGCCGTAGTGGCCCTTCTGGCCGTGCCAGACCACGTGATATCCCAGTGCCTCGATGTGCGCGTGGGGAAACTCGCTGTCCTGCACCTTGGTTTCCTGCAGGCCGATGACGTCCGGCTGATGCGCCTCGATCAGCGCTTCCAGCTGATGCGGACGCGCACGGATGCCATTGATGTTGAAGGACACCAGTCGCATCACGCCTTGCCTCCCTCATCATTCCCGCCCTTGTCGTCCTGCTCGGCAGGGGCGTCCGGATGCAGCGGCAGCAGCGGGGCGGCGTTCATGCGTTCCAGCTTGGCGGCTGCCTGGCTCTTGCGCTGATCCTTCTTCTTGGCCACATAGCGAGGTCCGGAATGTACCTGATCCGGATTCTCGGCGCGCCACTTCTTGAAGTCCTTGCGGCGGCCGGTGCGAATCTGCACCTTGTCGGCGATGGAGCGGCTCTTCTTTCTGCGTGTCATCTTCGGGTTTTCCTGTTCGGTGTCAGCAGTCGCCAGCCTCGGGCACACGCGCAAGTCAGGGCGTGGCGTGCGGGCAATCGCATCAGTTGGCGGGCATTCTACCAGCCTGCACGGGGCAGGTGCCATGCGCCATGTCACACGCCGCTCCCCTGACGCCTGCAGGACGCAGACGATGATGGGAGGTTTCCCCATGCCCGGGCGGGGTCATCACGATGCCACGCAGGGGCGCGAAGATGGTCACGTGCTGGTACAATGATCCGGCATCATCGTTGTTACCCGCAGGCGCGACTCGCGACTGGCCGCAGGATCCGAAGCCTCACCCTCCACACGCATGTCTCAAGTACCCTGCCTTCGCGGCACGTTGCTTGAATGCCGTGCCGGGGGAACGGCTCTCAGGACCCGCCAGCCTCGTTGACCTGGCCTGCAACGTACCGCCCGGTCGCTCCGGCAGGAAGCGTTCAGCGTGTCCTCGCCGGGCCCAAAGAAGATGACAGAAGACAACCATTCCACCGACACGCAGTACTGGCCGCCCTTGTGGCGACCCATGAGCCTGTCGGTTCCCTGTGCGCGGCGATGACATGACCGATGCCAGGTGAGCTGACCCTCATGGCCGACGTCCGCTCCAGCCCCTGCCGAACATTCGGGCAGGGGAGATCCGGATGCGTGAATCCGTTCAGAACAGGTGAGAGCATTCGTGCATGTCTGCACCCGGGGCCTGCGTGGCCCTGGAGACGCATACCCCCGAAGGGGAGCAGACAGGCACGGGATGACTCCCAATCCGGCAAAGGCGCATGCAGCCCGAGACGACCGCTTGTCACAAGCGGGTCAGGCGAACCAGGTGAGACCACTGGGCATGACGAACCATCCGGGTGTGGCCTGTCGTGGCGAGATTCCGAGAGCGGCCCGCGCCTGTCGCATATGAACCCTTGAAAAGAACGGATTACATGAGCGAGACGGATCAGACCCAGCCAGCCGCTGAGCAGACTCAGCAAGAGCCGCAGGACCCGAACCAGAAGCCCAGAAAGCCCAAGCGTCGCCGCCGCAAGCCGCGTCGCTCCCAGTCCAAGTGGAACCTTGATCAGTTCCAGGTCGCGCCGGTCGCCGGTCAGTGGCGCTTCCACGATTTCGATCTGCCGCTGCCGTTGATGCGTGCCATCCAGAAGGCCGGTTTCGAATACTGCACCCCGATCCAGACCCAGACCTTCGAGAAGGCGCTGCTGGGCGGTGACGTGGTCGGGCGCGCCCAGACCGGCAGCGGCAAGACGGCTGCCTTCCTGATCGCCACGCTGGCCTACTTCCTGGAAGAGAAGGCGCCGGAAGGTCAGAAGCCGGGAGCCCCGCGTGCCGTGATCATCGCGCCGACCCGTGAGCTGGCGCTGCAGATCGAGAAGGATGCCAAGGCATTCTCCGAATTCGCGCGCATCTCCGTGGCCTGCGTGGTCGGCGGGATGGACTACCAGAAGCAGCGTGAGCGTCTCGAGCGCAAGGTCGACCTGCTGGTCGCCACGCCGGGCCGCCTGCTGGACTTCCATACCAAGCGCGATGTCGATCTCTCCGAGACCGAAGTGCTGGTGGTCGACGAGGCCGACCGCATGCTGTCGATGGGCTTCATCCCGGACGTCAAGCGCATCATCCGCGCCACGCCGCGTGCCGAGGAGCGCCAGACACTGCTGTTCTCCGCCGAGCTGTCCTCCGACGTGCTGGGCCTGGCAGAGCAGTGGACGCATGAGGCCGCTCAGGTGGCGGTGGAGCATGAAGCCGCGGCCGCCATCCCGGCGGACAACGCGGGCGTGCAGGCCTATACCGTCAGCGACGACGACAAGCTGCGTCTGCTGGTCAAGCTCGTCGAGCAGGACGCGCTGGAGCGCGTGGTGGTATTCGGCAATACCCGTGCGCTGGTGCGTCGCATCGATGCCGCTCTGCGTGAGGCAGGCATCGAGGTGGCGCTGATGTCGGGTGCCGAGACCCAGACGGCACGTCTCGAGGCGCAGGAAGCCTTCCGCAACGGCAAGCTCAAGGTGCTGGTGGTCAGTGACGTGGCCGGGCGGGGTCTGCCGCTGGAAGATGCCACCCATGCCATCAACTTCACGCTGCCGGAGGTGCCGGAAGATTACGTGCATCGTGCCAGCTTCAGTGACGTGAGCCTGATCAGCTTCATCGGCGAGGAGGATGTGTTCTCCCTGCCGGGGATCGAGGAGTACATCCAGGAAACGCTGCCCCGCGAGCAACCGCCACAGGGCATGCTGTGACGCGGGGGTGATACCCCGCTCATGCTGACTGTCTGGCCTGGATGACCGATGCCACTCATCAGGGCATGGCTCGGCAGCGCAGTCAGAAGACAGCAAGTGATGGACGGCGAACAGCTCAGGCTGTTCGCCGTCTTGCGCTAGGGCGCCGCACGGCGGTCAGCTCGGCACAAGGAGAGACACGCAATGCTGGAAGACAGTCTCAAGGGCGAGATCCAGACCGCCTATCGCAAGCTGCTTGAGGGGCTTGAGCTGACGCCGCGCTATGGACAGCGGCTGATGATCGCCGAGATTGCACGCACCCTGGGCAACATCGAGCAGAATCCGGAAGGGTATCGCCTCGGCAACGAGCACGTCTGCGTGCTGGAGGCCGGTACCGGTACCGGCAAGACGCTCGCCTACCTGCTCTCCGCGCTGCCGGTGGCCAAGGCGCGCGGCAAGCGGCTGGTGGTCTCCACCGCGACCATCGCGTTGCAGGAGCAGGTCATGCATCAGGACCTGCCGGCGCTCAAGAAGCATTCGGGGCTGACCTTCGACTATGCGCTGGCCAAGGGGCGGCGGCGCTATCTGTGCGTGCAGAAGCTGGATCAGGCGCTGGAAGGCGTCGAGGACAACCCGACCATGGCGCTGTTCGAGCGCGACATGATCGCCAGCGATGGTGGCAGCTTCGTGGAGCTGGCCGGCAAGATGGCCGAGGACTATGCCAGCGGCGAGTGGGCAGGGGACCGCGACAGCTGGCCGCTGCAGGTCGAGGATCGCGACTGGGCGCGGCTGACCACGGATCACCGCCAGTGCACCAATCGCCGCTGCAGCCACTTCTCGGCGTGCGCCTTCTTCCGTGCCCGCCGTCAGCTGGAGCAGGCCGACATCATCGTCGCCAACCATGATCTGGTGCTGGCGGATCTCTCGCTGGGCGGCGGGCTGGTGCTGCCCTCGCCCAGTGACTGCATCTACGTCTTCGATGAGGCGCATCACCTGCCGGACAAGGCGCTGGACCACTTCCACCACCGCACGCCGATCAATCAGACGCTGCGCTGGCTGGGCAATCTCAAGAAGTCGCTCACCGAGCTGAACGCGGCGCTGGGCAGTCAGCCGACCATCGGGCGCCTGCTGGCGCGCATGCCGGAGTTGCTGGCCGACATCGAGCCGCGGTTGGGCGAGGTGTTCGGGTTGGGCCACCAGCTGGCTGACCTGCCGGAGGGGGCGGGCGATGATGCCACCAATCATCGTTTCGAGCGCGGCCAGGCACCGGAGGCGCTCAAGGAGTTGGGGCACAATCTGCTCAAGGGCTTCGCGGAGCTGTCACGGGCGCTGGAGCAGATCGCCGATATCCTGCGCGAGAGTCTGGACCCGGAGAAGGCAACAGGCCTGCCCAAGGAGAATGCCGAGGACTGGTTGCCGCTGGTGGCCCTGCTGCATGGGCGTGCGCTGGAAGCCCATGCGCTGTGGGAGGCCATCGGGCTGAGCGACCCCGCGGATGGCCCGCCGCATGCGCGCTGGCTGACCTTCGAGCGCTTCAATGGCGAACCGGAGATGACCGTCTCGGCCAGCCCCGTCTCGGCGGCGGAGACTCTGGCGCGCCACCTGTGGGGGACCTGTTTCGGCGCGGTACTGACGTCCGCGACCCTGACGGCGCTCAACCGCTTCGAGCGCCTGCAGGAGCGCGCTGGTCTGGCCAATCGCTATCGCTATCAGCGACTGCCCAGCCCGTTCGATTATGGCAAGGCGGTGCTGGCCATCCCGCGCGAGGCGGTAGAACCGTCGCCGCCCGGCCCGCATGAGCAGGCGATCGTCGATTTCGTCAATGCGCTGGATGTGCGCGAGGCGGTGCTGGTGCTGTTCAGTTCGCGCAAGCAGCTGGCGGCGGTCAACAAGGCGCTGGACAACGAGACCCGCAAGCGGGTGCTGGCCCAGAGTCGCCTGCCCAAGCACGAGCTGCTCAGTCAGCACCGCAAGGCGGTGGATGGTGGTCGCGGCAGCATCATCTTCGGCCTGGCGAGCTTCGCCGAGGGGATCGATCTGCCCGGCAAGTACCTGACCCATGTGGTGATCACGCGGCTGCCGTTCGCGGTGCCGGATGACCCGGTCGGTGCGACGCTTGCAGAGTGGATCGAGTCGCGAGGCGGCAATCCGTTCATGCGCATCGCGGTGCCCGATGTGTCCATCAAGCTGGTGCAGGCCTGCGGACGCCTGATCCGCAAGGAGGCCGATGAGGGGCGCATCACGATTCTGGATCGGCGCATCCTGACCAAGCGTTACGGTCAGCAGCTGATCGAGGCATTGCCGCCCTTCGTGCGCGAGATTGACGGCGTACGTCAGAACTGAGCCGCAAGCCCTGATCTGCAAGTGCTGATTCGCAAGTACTGATTCGCAAGTACTGATTCGCAAGTACTGAGTGGCCACAAAAAAGCCCCGCCGATCGGCGGGGCTTTTTCTGTCTGCCTGTTCGGTGCGTATCAGGCTTCGGCGGACTGCTCGAGGCGGGCGCGCAGGGCGTCCTTGAGCTTGGTGTCCATGGTCTTGAAGGTCTCTTCGGTGGTCGCCCAGTCGATGCAGGCATCGGTGATGGAAACGCCATATTCCATCTTGCTGCGGTCGGCATTGATCTTCTGGGCGCCCCAGTTGATGTGCGACTCGACCATCAGGCCCATGATGGAGCGGTTGCCCTCGAGAATCTGCTGAGTGACGTTTTCCAGCACCAGCGGCTGCAGGCCCGGGTCCTTGTTGGAGTTGGCGTGGGAGCAGTCGACCATCAGGTTGGCGGTGACGCCGGCCTTGGCCAGTTCCTGCTCGGCCAGGGCGACACTGACGCTGTCATAGTTCGGCTTGCCGTTGCCACCCCGCAGCACGACGTGGCCGTAGGCGTTGCCGCGGGTGCGGATGATCGCGACCTGACCGGCCTGATTGATGCCCAGGAAGTTGTGGCCGTGGGAGACGGACTGCAGGGCGTTGACGGCGACATCCAGCGAGCCGTCGGTGCCGTTCTTGAAGCCGACCGGGCATGAGAGGCCAGACGCCATCTCACGGTGAGTCTGGGATTCGGTGGTGCGCGCGCCGATGGCGGACCAGCTGATGCAGTCCTGCAGGTACTGCGGGGAGATCGGGTCCAGCGCTTCGGTGGCCAGCGGCAGGCCCATCTCGGCCAGTTCGACCAGCAGGCCGCGGGCGATGTGCAGGCCTTCCTCGATCTCGAAGGAATCGTTGAGGTGCGGGTCGTTGATCAATCCCTTCCAGCCGACCGTGGTGCGCGGCTTCTCGAAGTAGACGCGCATCACGATGTAGAGGCTGTCCTTGACCTCTTCCGCGAGCACCTTCAGGCGGCGAGCATAGTCGCGGGCGGCGTCCAGGTCATGGATGGAGCAGGGGCCGACCACCACCAGCAGGCGCGGATCTTCGCCGTCCAGAATGCGCTGGATGGTACGACGGCCTTCGATGACGGTCTGCTCGGCCTTGTCGGTCAGCGGGATGTCCTGCTTGAGCGCCTGCGGAGTGATCAGTACATCCTGGGACAGGACGTTGAGGTTGTTGACGTGCTGTTCTGACATGACGGTGTCCTGAGCGTTGTTCGGTCCGCAATCGTGAGCGCAGATCCTGGCAGAGGCTGTCCCTCTGCCGTGAGTGGAGTCGTGAATGGCTCCATGGTATCTGCTGCTTTGACGCTTGTCAGCGGCTTTGGCGCAATATAAATCACCTGTCAAGGTAAATGGAGGGATCAGGAGCGAGTGTCATGCCTGGTCATGAGTCAGTCGTAAAGTAATCGTTACACTTGAGCGAGTCAGCGTCGCCAAACACGGTCATCTCAGGCGTGGGCATGGAAAACCTGTGGCTTTGGCCACCACGTGTCTTGCCGTGCAAATGATAAACAGGAACACTGTGCGTTGATTTTGGTCGCCCGAACGGGTGCAAGGTAGCCAGTGTGCTGTTCGAATTGCGCGACGCATCCATGAGCATGAATGTCAAAGGGGCCGGATTCCATATGCGCGAGTCGCAATTTCCATCAGGTACTGATGCCCCGGGGACGTCTTTGCGAGTCGTCTCTAGCGGTGCCTCCACTCCCGCGGAGGGAGCGAGTGAATGAGTGTCAATGAGACAGATCAGCAGCTGGTCGAGCGCGCCCAGAAAGGGGATAACCGCGCCTTCGATCTGCTGGTCAACAAGTATCAACACAAGATTCTCGGCCTGATCAGCCGTTATGTGCATGATCATGCCGAAGTCCAGGATGTCGCCCAGGAAGCTTTCATCAAGGCCTATCGCGCCTTGCCCAATTTCCGGGCGGAGAGCGCCTTCTATACCTGGATGTATCGCATCGCCATCAATACCGCCAAGAATCATCTGGTCTCGCGGGGGCGGCGTCCCCCGGGGACGGATCTGGACATCGGGGATGCCGAGGTGCTGGATCAGTCCGGGCGTCTGGCGGATGTCGAAACACCGGAAGCGGCCATGGCGCGTGACGAGCTGGAGAAGGTGGTGTTCGATGCCATCGAGAAATTGCCGGAAGACCTGCGCACTGCCATCACTCTGCGCGAGTTCGACGGTCTGTCCTATGAGGATATCGCCGAGGTGATGCAGTGCCCGGTGGGGACCGTTCGCTCACGCATCTTCCGTGCTCGCGAATCGGTGGACAAGGCCATCCAGGGGCTGCTCAGTCCTGCTGCAGCTGGGGCGGTAGCTGACTGAGAGGGGCACTGTTGAAGATGGCGTCTGGCGGTCGAGCAGGACCCGACAGGCAAGTATCTGTCTCCGATGGTCTACATCCTTGTCTGCCGAGAAAATTCATCAAAAACAATGGCTTGTTCAGATAGTGCATGAAAAGTGAATGTTTTCTGAATGAATCGCGGAACGAACTGGCGCGCGCGTGATCATAGTGTGCAGATTGCCGGTTCGTTCAGTCGGGCCGCCAAGAGTCATGCAGCGAGCCAGTCGTGTCATGACGCCATTCGTTGTCTGAAATGCAGGTTGTGCCCCGTGATGGCCTGTCGAGTGTGAGGGTATTTACGCATGAATCTTAAGACCACCGAATCCGTGAAGGAGTCGCTGTCCGCGCTGATGGATGCGGAGGGTGACGAGCTGGATCTGCGACGTGTCCTCAAGGGGCTCGACGAATCGCCTGAGGCGGCAGACACCTGGCGTCGCTATCATCTTGCGCGCAGCGTCATGCACCGCGAGCGCGAGAGCAGCTTCACCATGGATATCTCGGCGGCCGTGAGTGCCGAGGTCGAGATGATCTCCCGTGAAGCGCCGGTTGCCGAACCCGTGGCCGAGCGCCGCAGCCTCTTCTCCTTCGCAGGCTCTGCCGCGATCGCGGCGGGTGTCGCGGTGATGGTGATCACCGGTGTGCAGGTCTTCAACGGCACTGACACCGGCGTGCCGAGCCTCAACGGCTCAGGCGCGGAGCTGGCCAGTGGGGCTTCAGGCCTGCAGGGTGGCGCGGTGCATCAGGTCAGCCAGCCGTCCGTGAATGCCGAGGCTTCCCAGTGGGCACAACCGAGTGCTGCAGGCGGCCTGATGCAGGTCGGCGTGACGGCTTCTCCGTCGCGTCCCATGTTCATGGCCCCGCAGAATGGCGGTTATGAATCCGGCATGTCGTCCAGCAACGTCGCGGCGGCGGATCTTGCCCAGCGTCGACTGCTTGAAGCGTACCTGAGCAAGTCGTCCGAGCGCGGCCCCGTGCCGGAGCGCAGCGAATGGATCAGTCTGCAGGATGTCGCCCAGTAACCTTCGCTGGATGACTGGCCTGCGATGGCGTCGTTGCCAGGGTAGGTGAAAGCAGCAAGGGTCGACGCAAAAAGAGGGGCAGCCATTGGCTGCCCCTCTTTTTGCGTCTGCATATCCTGGTCGCGTCCGGTCAGCGCCGTCACCTGGCGGTGTGGCCACTCTCCGCCTCAGTCATGTAGATAGCGATCTGCCGTCTGGATGTAGAGCGCCTCGACCTTGGCGCGTGCCCAGGGCGTGCGTCGCAGGAACTTGAGGCTGGAGTTGATGCTGGGGTCACTCAGGAAGCAATTGATGGGGATCAGTTCGCCCAGCGTCTCGAATCCGTAATGGTCGACCAGCCAGGTCAGCAACGCCTTGAGGGTGACCCCGTGCAGGGGGTCGAGACGCGAGGTGGAGGGTGGCGGTGCTTCGCTCATGAGAGTTCCTGTGCGGACATGGGTGTCATCTCGGTCGACCGGGATGAGGGGCAATGGCGGCGGGGTGAGGTGAAGCGTCCCCCTGAAAGGCGTTATTCTACCCATATGTGCTGCCGGCAGGTGGCGAGATTTCAGGAGTCGGCAAGATGATGCAGGAAGAAGGGCAGGTCACCGGTCATGGCAGGGAAGGGGTGTGGGTCGAGACCCAGCGCCGCTCCACCTGCGGAGCCTGCAAGGCTCGCAGCAGTTGCGGGAGCGGGCTGTTGAGCCAGTTCTCGCGCCGCAAGGCACACCGCGTGCTGATTCATGTGCCGCTTGGCGAGGCGTGGCCGATGGTCGGCGAACGGGTCGTGATCGGTATCGACGAATCCGCCTTCCTGCGCAGTGCCGGACTGCTGTATGGCCTGCCGCTGATGAGTGGCATGCTCGGCGGTATCGTAGCCGAGCAGCTGGCAGGCGCAGGGGCTCTGGTGGTGCCGCTGGGCTTTGCGCTCTCGCTGGCGGCGGGGCTGGGCGTGGTGCGCTGGCATGCCGCGCGTCCTGAGCAGCAGGCGCTGTATCGTCCCCGCCTGCTGCGTCGCCTGGGAGTGGACTCGCTGGCCATCAAGGCCGTCTGACGGGGCTCTTGTGCTCGGCTGACAGCTGCTCGCGCGCGTGAGCGGCAGTGGTCGACCCTCGCCCGTCCCCGAGAATGCCTGCTGCATGTCGTCTGTCGCTTTCATGCGACCTGAGGTTGCGTCGAGCGCGGTATCATTCGCTGAACTTCAACGCCGTCTTGGCGTCAATGAATGGGACGTCGCCTGCGGCGTCAGCATGCTGGATGGCAAGTGACAGCGTGCCTCATAACAAGTGACAGGACGTACCAGGAGTCGCATCGATGAAATCGCTTTCTCGCCTGATGGCGCCCGCGTTGGCCATGGCTGCCCTGATGGGTGCCCAGATGGCCCAGGCGCGTGAACTTCCCGATTTTACCCAGCTGGTCAAGGATTCGGCGCCTGCCGTGGTCAACATCGCGACCACCACCGAGATCAAACGTACCTCGGGGCCGGTGTTCCGTGGCCCGGATGGCCAGGAGATGCCGGAGTTCTTCAAGCACTTCTTCGGTGATCAGTTCCCCGGTCAGGGGCGTGGGGGGATCGAGAAGCGCTCCAGCCTCGGTTCCGGCTTCATCATCTCCGACGATGGCTACATCATGACCAACGCCCACGTCGTGGATGGTGCCGACGAGGTGATGGTGCGCCTGAATGACCGTCGAGAGCTGAAGGCTCAGGTGGTCGGCGAGGACAAGAAGACCGATATCGCGCTGCTCAAGGTCAAGGCGGATGATCTGCCCACTCTGCCGATGGGCGACAGTGACGCCCTGGAAGTCGGTCAGTGGGTAGCGGCCATCGGCTCGCCGTTCGGCTTCGATCACTCCGTCACGGCGGGGATCGTCAGTGCCATCGATCGCACGCTGCCCTCGGATGCCTATGTGCCCTTCATCCAGACGGATGTCGCGATCAACCCGGGCAACTCCGGGGGGCCGCTGTTTGATCTCGAGGGAGACGTGGTCGGAATCAACTCCCAGATCTACACCCGCTCCGGTGGCTTCATGGGGGTGAGCTTCGCGATTCCCATCAATGTGGCGATGGATGTGGCCGACAAGCTCAAGACCGATGGTCGCGTCGATCGTGGCTGGCTGGGGGTCGTCATCCAGCCGGTGTCCAAGGATCTGGCCGAATCCTTCGGGCTGGACCGGGCGCGTGGCGCGCTGATCGCCGATCTTGACCCGGATGGCCCGGCCGCAGCGTCCGGCCTCAAGGCGGGCGACATCATCATGGCGGTCGATGGCGATGAGGTGGAAACCTCCGCCAACCTGCCGCGCATGGTCGGTGCCAGCTCGCCGGGGGATTCGCTCAAGCTTTCCATCCTGCGAGATGGCAAGCGTCAGACCCTGCAGGCCAAGGTAGGGCACTGGCCGGGCAGCGATCAGGACGAGATTGCCGCTGCCAGCAATGACAAGCAAGGCCTGGGCATTGCCGTGACCGAGCTTGGCAAGGCGGCGCTGGCGGAAATGAACCTCGACAATGGCGTCAAGGTGCTGGAGGTCGACCCACAGGGCGTGGCGGCAGAGGCGGGCATCACTGCCGGCGATGTGCTGGTCGAGCTCAATCAGCAGCCGTTGACCAGCGTGCAGTCGCTGCGTGACGTGGTGGCCAAGCTGCCGGCGGATCGCCCGGTCTCGCTGCGCCTGGTGCGCAACGGTCGCCCGCTGTACATCGCTCTGCGCATGCGCGATGAATGACGCGGACGCCAGCAAGGGAGGCGAGTGACGACGGGGCGCACGGGCGACTGTGCGCCCCGTCTGCATTCAGGGGCGAGCCCCTTCTCGCGGGGCTCGCAAGCATGAGGATTGCCTTGTGGCTGCCGTTCGAACGGCTGGGTGAGAGAGGTGCAAAAGGTAACGCCTTCTATCATCGCCTCAAGTCGGACTGTACAATGCGTGCAATTCGATTTCCGTCGTCTCCCGTGTTGGCCGTGTGATTTCACGGAGACGGGCACAAATACAGAGCAGTGATCCATGACCGAACGCGTAACGCCGCCGTCCTTGAAGCATATCCGCAACTTCTCAATCATCGCCCACATCGACCACGGCAAGTCCACGCTGGCTGACCGCATCATTCAGCTGTGCGAAGGCTTGAGTGACCGTGAGCTCAAGGAGCAGGTGCTTGACTCGATGGACATCGAGCGTGAGCGCGGCATCACCATCAAGGCCCAGTCGGTGACCCTCGACTACCACGCCGATGATGGCAATACCTATCAGCTGAACTTCATCGATACCCCGGGCCACGTCGACTTCTCCTATGAAGTCTCGCGCTCGCTGTATGCCTGTGAAGGGGCGCTGCTGGTGGTGGATGCCGGTCAGGGCGTCGAAGCCCAGTCGGTGGCCAACTGCTACACCGCCATCGAGCAGGGCCTCGAGGTGCTGCCGGTCCTCAACAAGATGGATCTGCCGCAGGCGGACCCGGAGAAGGTCTCCCAGGAGATCGAGGAGATCATCGGTCTGGACGCGACGGATGCCTGTCAGGTGTCGGCCAAGTCCGGCATGGGCATGGAAGCGCTGCTCGAGCGTCTGGTGCGTGACATTCCGCCGCCCAAGGGCGATCCGGAAGCGCCGCTGCAGGCGTTGATCATCGACTCCTGGTTCGACAACTACCTCGGCGTCGTCTCGCTGGTACGTATCTTCGACGGCACCCTGAAGAAGGGTGAGAAGATCCGCCTGAAGTCCACCGGCCGCGACTGGGAAACCGGCGCGATCGGTATCTTCACGCCCAAGCGCAAGGAAACCGGTGTGCTGCGTGCCGGCGAGGTGGGCTTCATCGTCGCCGGCATCAAGGACATCATGGGCGCGCCGGTGGGTGACACCATCGTGCACACCAAGACGGCCGACAAGGTCGAGCGTCTGCCGGGCTTCCAGAAGGTCAAGCCGCAGGTCTACGCCGGCATGTTCCCGATCAGCTCCGATGACTACGAGGACTTCCGTGACGCGCTGCAGAAACTGGCGCTCAACGATGCCTCGCTGGATTACGAGCCGGAGAACTCCGACGCACTGGGCTTCGGCTTCCGCGTCGGCTTCCTGGGCACCCTGCACATGGAGATCATCCAGGAGCGTCTGGAGCGCGAGTACAATCTCGACCTGCTGACGACTGCGCCGACGGTGATCTACGAGGTGCTGATGGACAACGGCGACGTGCTGCCGGTGTCCAACCCCTCGAAGCTTCCGGACATGGCCAACGTCGATGAACTGCGTGAGCCGATCTGCCGTGCCACCATCCTCGTGCCACAGGAATACGTCGGCAACGTCATCACCGAGTGCGTCAATCGTCGCGGCGTCCAGCTCGACATGCAGTTCCTGGGCAGCCAGATCCAGCTGGTCTACGAGCTGCCGATGGCCGAGGTCGTGATGGACTTCTTC
This sequence comes from Cobetia sp. PS-4MA, assembly GCF_057670765.1. Classification (NCBI taxonomy): domain Bacteria; kingdom Pseudomonadati; phylum Pseudomonadota; class Gammaproteobacteria; order Oceanospirillales; family Halomonadaceae; genus Cobetia; species Cobetia sp. PS-4MA. The sequence continues at coordinate 1,073,568 of NZ_CM173107.1, forward strand.
GATCGCCTCAAGTCCATCTCCAAGGGCTATGCCTCTCTGGATTACAGCTTCGAGCGTTTCGAGGCGGCCAAGCTGGTACGTCTGGACGTGCTGATCAATGGCGATCGCGTCGATGCGCTGGCGGCCATCATCCACCGCGACCATGCTCACGGCCGTGGCCGACTGCTGGTCGAGAAGATGAAGGAACTGATCCCGCGTCAGATGTTCGACGTGGCGATCCAGGCGGCCGTCGGAGGTCAGGTCGTGGCACGCTCCACCGTGAAGGCGCTGCGCAAGAACGTGACCGCCAAGTGCTACGGCGGCGACGTCAGCCGCAAGAAGAAGCTGCTCGAGAAGCAGAAAGCGGGCAAGAAGCGCATGAAGCAGGTCGGCCGGGTGGAAATTCCCCAGGACGCCTTCCTTGCCGTGCTCAAGATGAACGACTGATGCAGGCCGCCGGCTGGCGGCCTGCCCCAAGACCCAGGGCAGACAGGGATGACGATGGATTTCTCGCTAGTATTGGTGATTGCCGTAGCGGTAGCCGGCGTGGTGTGGCTGATAGATCTGATTGCCCTGCGCGGTGCGCGCAAGGCGCGTCTGGCCAAGGCCGAGGCATCCGTCGAAGGGGAGTTGGACAGTGATACGCGTGAGAAGCTGACGCGGGACCCGTGGCTGGTGGACTATGCCAAGTCGTTCTTTCCGGTACTGTTGCTGGTGCTGGTGGTGCGCTCATTCGCCTATGAGCCGTTCCAGATTCCCTCCGGCTCGATGCTGCCGACGCTCAAGATCGGCGACTTCATCCTGGTCAACAAGTATGACTATGGCCTGCGCCTGCCGGTGGTCGACACCAAGGTGCTGGAGGTCGGCGAGCCCGAGCGTGGTGACGTGATGGTGTTCCGTTTCCCGGAGGACCCGTCCACCAACTTCATCAAGCGCGTCGTCGGTCTGCCCGGTGACACCATCCGCTATGAGGGCAAGCAGCTCTACGTGAATGGCCAGGCGGTCAGCAAGACGCTCAATGCGCGCAATGTCAGTGAGCAGCCCGGCGAGAGTCTGCTGGATGAGACACTGGGGAAACACGCCCATCAAATCTACAATAACCCTCAGGACCCCGGCCCGCAGATGCGCGAGATCCGGGTGCCTGAAGGCCAGTACTTCGTGATGGGTGACAACCGCGACCATTCCAACGACAGCCGCTACTGGGGCTTCGTGCCGGAAGAGAACATCGTCGGCAAGGCGGTCGCGGTGTGGATGCACTGGAAGGACGGATTCCCGGACTTTTCCTCGGTACGCCTGATTCATTGATCAGTGCATTGACCGGGCCGCCGAGAGGCGGCCCGGTCGTGTCTGGCAGCGCCGCCCGGCGGCGTGCCAGTACCGCAAGGACGGATCTTTCGACATGGGACGATGCGTCGTGCCTGCCATGTCAACCTGCTGTTCATCATGTCGGACCCGAGGCCACGAGCCTGCGGGCAGCGCGGCTGACGAATATCGGATTGGGATGGTGGCGATCGGCAACTCCTCAAGCCGTGTAGGCTTCGGGCATCGCGAAGCATGTCGATGACGACAGGCATCAGCCGTCAAGACTGATGCACCATTCGACAGGACGCCTGCGGGCGTCAGCGACAAAAAGAGAGTAGGGAGACCTGTGAGTAGCCCGCTGAATGCCTTTGTAAAGCGTATCGGCCACACCTTCGAGGATGCCAGTCTGTTGGAACTGGCATTGACCCATCGAAGCTATGGTGGCCAGAACAATGAGCGGCTCGAGTTTCTTGGCGATTCCATCGTCAACTTCGTGATCGCCGAAGCGCTGTTCCTGCGCTTCCCCCAGGCCCGTGAGGGCCAGCTGTCACGCCTGCGTGCGCGTCTGGTCAAGGGCCAGACCTTGGCGGAGCTTGCCCGTGAGTTCAAGCTGGGCGAGAACCTGCGCCTGGGCTCCGGCGAGATGAAGAGCGGCGGTCATCGTCGCGAATCCATCCTGGCCGATGCCGTGGAAGCCGTGATCGGTGCCATCTATCTGGATGCTGGCATGCAGGTCGTGCGTGCACACGTGCTGCGCTGGTACGACAGCCGTCTTGAGGCGTTGAACCTTCAGGACACCCAGAAAGATCCCAAGACACGTCTGCAGGAATTCCTGCAATCGCGTCAGGCGGCCCTGCCGCGCTATGAGGTGACCAGCGTCGAAGGCGAAGCGCATTCGCAGACCTTCAGCGTCGATTGCCATGTCGAGATGATCGACACCAAGACCACAGGCGTCGGCTCCAGCCGTCGCCATGCTGAACAGCAGGCGGCCGAGTTCGCGCTGCAACTGCTCGAACCTGCCCGCGGAGGCCGCTCATGAGCCATACCCCAGAAGACAATGTCACCCCGAGCGGCGACGCCCCTGATGCCTCTACCGAGACGCACACCGGCAACGCCGATGCCCTCGAGGGCATGCTGGCGGCCGCCGGTGTCAGCGATCAGCCGCTGCCGGATACCCGCTGTGGCTTCGTCGCCATCGTCGGGCGCCCCAATGTCGGCAAGTCGACGCTGATGAACCACATCCTGGGCCAGAAGGTCTCGATCACCTCGCGTCGTCCGCAGACCACGCGTCACCAGGTGATGGGCATCCACACCGAGGACGGCACCCAGTGCGTCTTCGTCGATACCCCGGGGATCCACATCATGCAGCGCGATCGCAACAAGGCGATCAACCGCTTCATGAACCAGACCGCCACCCAGGCGCTGCGCGATGTGGACGCCGTGGTGTTCATCGTCGACCGCACCCGCTGGATGGAAGAAGACCAGATCGTGCTCGAGAAGCTGGCCCACGTGAAGGCGCCGGTGATTCTCGTCGTCAACAAGATCGACTGGCTGAAGGACAAGACCACTCTGGCCCCCTGGCTCCAGAGTCTGCAGGAGCGTCGTGACTTCGCGGCCATCATCCCGATGTCGGCCAAGAATGGCACCAACATCGACCTGCTGCTCGAGAACGTGATGGGGCGTCTGCCGCACGGCGAGCACATGTTCGCGGATGATCAGATCACCAACAAGAGCTCACGTTTCCTGGCCTCCGAGCTGGTGCGCGAGAAGGTGATGCGTCAGCTGGGTGACGAACTGCCGTACCAGATGACCGTCGAGATCGAGGAATTCAAGACCGATCAGCGCGGCACGCTGCACATCAGCGCGCTGATGATGGTCGAGCGTCAGGGCCAGAAGAAGATCCTGATCGGCGAGAATGGCGAGCGCATCAAGAACATCGGTCGCGAAGCGCGTCTCGAGATGGAGCGTGCCTTCGATGCCAAGGTGATGCTGAACCTGTGGGTCAAGGTCAAGCGTGGCTGGTCGGATGACGAGCGCGCCCTGAAAAGCCTGGGTTACACCCACGACAAGGACTGATGCTCCCCGCACCCGTGGTGCGGCAGGCAAGACGACTGCCGCGCCACGGGTGCCCTCATCAGTCGAGCATCGCCTGATGCTCGGCGTTCGCCTCTGCCGGATGCCATCTTCCCTGTCCGCAAGCCCTCTTTGTCGTGAGTCTGTCCGATGACGCCGCAACCGGCCTTCCTGCTGCATCGCAAGCCGTATCGTGAAACCAGTGCCATCATCGAGTTGTTGACCCTCGAGCATGGTCGGGTGCGCGCGGTGGCACGCGGTGTCCAGCGTCCGGGCAGCAAGTCGCGGGCGCGACTGCAGCCGTTCACTCCCCTGCACGTCACCTGGCGCGGGGAAAGCGATCTCAAGACGCTCAACCTGATGGAGACCGGCGGCAGCGCCAGTCTGCTGGCGGGGGAAGGGCTTCTGTGTGGCTTCTATGCCAATGAGCTATTGACGCGCACCTTGCCGGTGGAAATGCCGGTACCGGAGCTGTTCGCGCTCTATTCGCTGACCCTGGATGACGTGGCGCTGCCTGCTCGTCGCGCCCCGGCGCTCAGGCGACTGGAATACACCCTGCTGGAAGCCCTTGAGCAATTGCCGCAGTTTCGTACGCTGGAGGATGCCCCTCTGATGCCCGACGTGCGCTACGACTATGTCGCCAGCGAGCGGCGTTTTCGCGCCCAACCCGAGGGGGCAGCAGGTATCGAGGGGCGTGCCTTGAAGCTGCTGGCCAGTGAGGACTGGGGGCACGCCGGCCTGTCGCGAGAGAGTCTATGGCTGGCGCGGCGCGCCTTGGCGCCATTGCTGGGAGAGCGTCCGCTGCGCTCGCGTGAACTGATGCGTCAGCTGACCGCCCGGCGACGTGAAAGTCGTCAGACAGGTTGATGCGGGCCTTGCCTGCAGATCGTATCCTGTCGTCATGCAAGCTGTCTTCGTCATGGCACCTGTTGCCATGCCTATTTTCCATCTCCATCGCTAGGAGCTGATCATGCACCCGCTGCGTATCCTGCTCGGGGTCAATATTGACCACATCGCCACTCTGCGCCAGGCGCGTGGCACCCGTTATCCGGACCCGGTCCAGGCCGCGCTGGTCGCGGAGGAAGCCGGCGCCGATGGCATCACCGTGCACCTGCGTGAAGACCGTCGCCATATCCAGGAGCGCGACGTGCGTCTTCTGGCCGAGGTGCTCAATACGCGCATGAATCTCGAGATGGCCGTCAGTGACGAGATGCTGGCGCTGGCCGAGGAAGTGCGTCCGGCCAATGTCTGCCTGGTGCCGGAGAAGCGCGAGGAACTGACCACCGAGGGTGGTCTGGATGTCGCCGGAGATCTGGAACGCATTCGCGCGGCCTGTGAGCGTCTCGCGACGGCGGGCTGTGAAGTCTCGCTGTTCATCGACCCGGAGCCTGAGCAGATTCGTGCCGCCTTCGAGACCGGGGCGCCAGTCGTCGAGCTTCACACCGGTGCCTACGCGGATGCCTGCGGTGAAGCGGCGCGTGTCGAATTCGAGCGCATCGCGGCTGCAGCCGAGCTCGCCAACGAGCTGGGCCTGATCGTCAATGCCGGGCATGGTCTCAACTATCACAACGTCGAGGCCATCGCGGGCATCTCGGGGCTGAACGAGCTGAACATCGGCCATGCGATCATCGCGCGCGCCATGTTCGTTGGCCTCAAGGAGGCCGTCATCGAGATGAAGCGCCTGTGCATCGCAGGCCAGGAAGCGGGGCTGATGGCAGCGCTGGATGCGCACGACCATGACCATGAGCACGATGAGGATCATGAGCACGTGCAAGGGTCAGGCTGCTGCGGATGATCGTCGGGATAGGCACGGACATCGCGCGAATCGAGCGTTTCGAGGCCGGCATGGCACGTCACGGAGAGCGCTTCGCTCGGCGTCTGCTCGGAGCGCAGGAGCTGGCACGCTTCGCGGATCACCCCCAGCCGGCGGCTTTTCTGGCCAAGCGATTCGCGGCCAAGGAAGCCTTCGTCAAGGCGCTGGGGACCGGGCTGCGCCAGGGCATGCGTTTCACCCAGATCCAGGTGGTGAACGATGCGTTGGGCAAGCCGTCCTTCGTGCTGTCAGATGAGGCGGAAGCGCTGACTGCACGTGCCGGGATTCGTCATCTGCATCTGTCGATCAGTGATGAGCGTGATCAGGCCATCGCCTTCGTGGTGCTGGAGCGCTGAGCATCCGCTGACCGCTGACCGCTGACAAGTGCTGGACATGACAACGCCACCCTCGCCTTGCGGCCAGGGTGGCGTTGTCGTTGTCGGCAGTGGGATGGTGAGGAGGGGGCGGAAAAGGCAAGAGAAAAAGGGGTGGCGAAGAGCGGATGCCGTCATCAGTGCCCTCGACCAGCGCTCTCGCTCAGCGCTCGCGGTCCGAGGCGTCGGGGCGCGACTCTGCCAGGAGCGAGGTGGCTTCCTCGCTCTGTGCCCACTGGGCAAGGCTTGCGATGGCATCGAACAGCGCGGCGACATCGTCCTCCAGCTGATCCAGACCACTGACGCGCAGGCGTGTCTCCAGCGCCTCGACCAGCAGTGCCAGGCGCGGCACGCCACAGTAGCGGCAGGCACCATTCAGATAGTGCACCCCATCGAGCATGGCCTCGCCATCCTGTACCGCCCAGGCCCTGCGGATGGTGACCTCACTCTCCGGCAGACTCTTGATCAGCAGCCCCAGCATCTCCAGGGCCAGCGCCTTGCGCCCGCCGGCCATCTCGATGCCCAGTGCCATGTCGACGATGGGCAGTTCGCCATCCTGCTCGCTCAGTCCCTCGAACGCGGCGGGCATGGGAGGTGTACCCTCGGGGCGCTTGCCACGCTCGATACTGCCCGCGTCAGTGGCACTGGAGAGGGGGGAGAAGGCGGGGGCCGTGTCGTGTGGCGGGGTCTTCGGCACGCTGAGCGTGATGCCAAGATGACGGCTCAGCATGTTGGCCAGCAGGTGCTCGTCGACCGGCTTGATGAGGTAGTCATCCATGCCCTCGGCCAGCAGCTCCCGGCGCTCGTGTGCCAGGGCGTGCGCGGTCAACGCGATGACGGGAAGGTGCTCATGGCGCATGCGCTGTTGATGGCGCAGTGCCTTGGTGGCTTCCAGGCCGTTCATGCCCGGCATCTGGATATCCATCAGTACCGCATCCACCGGCTGCTGCTGGGCCAGGGCCAACGCTTCCTCGCCACTCTGTGCGGCCAGGGTATCCAGACCCATGTCGGTGAGCAGTTCCTCGGCCAGCAGGCGATTGGAGGGGTTGTCATCGACGACCATCACGCACTTGCGCGTCATGTTCGGCGTCTCCGCAGGCGTGGCAGCCTGAGGCAGCCCGTCAGGCATGGGGGAGGCAGGCGACGCCTCGGGGGGCCGCGGCGATGCCGGCGAGCGCTCCGGGAGCGGAGCGGAAAGATCAGGCGTCAGCCGCCCGGCCGTGGTGCCATCCTCCAGCGGCGTGAAGGCCGGCAGCTCCTGGAGGCGTGGTGTGTCGCGCCGCGGTGAATGCAGCAGGTTGGCCAGCTTGTGGCGCATCTGCAGGCGTGTGACCGGCTTGCTGAGCAGTTCGTCGATCCCGTATTGCTGCAGGTCCTCGATATTGGCCGGCAGTGGCGCATTCAGCAGACACAGCACGCGACACGGCAGATGCTTGAGGCGCTGACTCCATTCCTCCAGCCGCTTCAGGTCACGGCTTTCCAGGGCGACTACCACGAGATCAGGCTGCTCCTCGATGCCGACGAGGTCCAGCGACCAGCGCGAGAGCAGGTAGCTCAGGGCGCGGCGCGTGGCCGGGTGAGGCTCGATGAGACAGATGCGCTGATGATCGAAGACGATCTCGCGCGGGCGCTCCTCGATGCTGCTGACGGCCACCGGCACGCTGAACAGGAAGGTGGAGCCATGTCCGGGCAGGCTTTCGACCTGGATCTCGCCACCCATCTGTTCCACCAGGCGCTTCGAGATCATCAGGCCCAGGCCGGTGCCGCCGAACTGGCGGGCGCGGGACGGGTCACCCTGGGAGAAGGCCTGGAACAGGCGGTTGCGTTGCGCACTGTCCATGCCGATGCCGGTATCGGCCACGGCAATCTTCAGGCGGGTACTGCTGCCGGAAAGGTCATCCACCATCACGCGGACGATCACTTCGCCCTGCTCGGTGAACTTGACCGCATTGGCCACCAGATTGGTGACTACCTGCTTGATGCGCAGCGGGTCACCCTCGAAGCGTTGTGGCACGTCATCGTAGACCAGCCCCAGCAGGTGCAGATGCTTGCGATGCGCCTCCGGGGCGTGCATCGCCAGCACTTCCTCGATGAGCGGCTCGATGTCCATCTGGACCTTCTCGAGCTCGAGCTTGCCGGCCTCGATCTTGGAGAAGTCCAGGATGTCATTGATCAATGACATCAGCGAGGAGGAGGCGTTCTGCATGTGGCCCAGCCAGTCGCGCTGGCGGTTGTCCAGGTCACTGCGCCCCAGCAGGTTGCTGAAGCCGATGATGCCATTGAGCGGCGTGCGGATCTCATGGCTCATGTTGGCGAGGAATTCCGACTTGATGCGGTTGGCTTCCAGCGCCTTGCGGCGGGCCATGTCCAGTTCGATGTTCTTGATCTCGACGGTTTCCATCGACTCGTGCAGGTCACGCGTCGTCTGGTCGATCTGGTCCTGCATGTCTTCCCGCGCGCGCTTGAGCTGCTCGACGCTGAGATTGTAGTGCTCGGCCAGCTCGCTCATGTCGTCATTCCCCTGCACCGGCAGACGCTGGTGAGTCTCGCCGCGCGCGAGGCGGGTCATGGCTTCGCCAAGGTCATGGAAGGGCTGCAGCATGCGACGTGAGGCATGGTAGGCGAACAGCAGCAGTGCCAGTCCGAAGACCAGATTGGCCAGCCCATAGCCGACCAGCAGCTGATAGCGGTGCAGCACGATACGGGTATCGGAGGCCTCGAGAATCAGCCAGGAGATGCGGTCTCCGCGTCGTGCCTCCCGCCATGGGTCGATCACCGGTGTCACCAGCACCAGCGCGTCGGGGGCTTGCGGGTAGGCGTCGCTTTCCAGCAGCGAGCTTGTCTGTGGACGTTGGCTCGGCCCCATGTGAAGCAGGGTGCCACCCTCGGGGGTGCGCAGCGTCAACCCTCGCACGTCGCGTTGATCGATGAGCATCTGTGCCAGTTCATGCAGACGCTGGTCGTCGGCTTCCAGGGCGGCATTGGCAAGCCCGGGCATGATCGCCTGCACACTGGCCTGCAGACGCTGCATCATGGCGGTGCGTTCACGACTGATCTCACGATCCACCACATAGAGGCTGAACAGCAGGCTCGTGGCAAGCGGCAGCAGAAGCAACGCGAGCTGAAAGCGGGTTCTAAGCAGCATGGCAGTCCATCGCGACGGGGCAGCGAGCCAGAGACTCGGATGCCGCAGGAAGAGGAAAACAGGGTTGCAGCGCCGCACCTTCCGGAGGTGACGTGTCCGAGGGCCTGCGTGCAAGGCCCGCACAGCCGCCAGCGGCGAGCGGCGTGCGAAAGCCAGGCTCAAGCATACCTTCCAGACTGCAGTGATGCGATGGTTCGCGCCCTGACAGGGAGGTGGCGGGAGCGATATACTGCGCACATCTTCTACACCCCCGACGTGGCCCCGATTGTCTCAGGTCTCGATGCTGCCTCCTGACGGTCAGCATCGGAGTATCCGGGCGCGTCCTTGGAGTCTGCCCCTCATGTCTCATGTCAGTGACCCCGCGGATCTTGCCGCGACTGAATTCCCCAGTCTTGCCGATGTCGTCGGCAATACGCCGTTGGTACGCCTGACGCGTATCACCGCCGGTCGCAACAACGTCTTGCTGGCCAAGCTGGAAGGCCACAATCCCGCGGGTTCCGTGAAGGATCGTCCGGCGCTTTCGATGTTCAATGAAGCCGAGGCCCGTGGCGAGATCCAGCCCGGTGACACCCTGGTGGAAGCCACCTCCGGCAACACCGGCATCGCGCTGGCGATGGTCGCGGCCATCAAGGGCTACCGCATGGTGCTGGTGATGCCCTCCACTGCCTCCAGCGAGCGCAAGCAGGCCATGGGCGCGTATGGCGCGACGCTGATCGAGGCAGACAACATGGAGCACGCGCGGGACATCGCCGATGGGATGATCGCGCGTGGCGAGGGCAAGGCCCTTGATCAGTTCGCCAATCAGGACAATCCCCTGGCGCACTACCGCACCACCGGACCGGAGCTCTGGCAACAGACTCAGGGACGCATCACGCATTTCGTCTCCTCCATGGGCACGACCGGCACCATCATGGGCACCTCGCGCTATCTCAAGGAGCAGAATCCCGCCATCGAGATCGTGGGACTGCAACCAGCGGACGGCGCCAGCATCGCCGGCATCCGTCGTTGGCCCGAGGCCTATCTGCCGCGCATCTTCGATGCCTCGCGCATCGACCGCACTCTGGATATCGCTCAGCGGGACGCCGAAGTCTGCATGCGCCGTCTGGCGCGTGAGGAAGGCATTCTGGCGGGCGTGTCCTCCGGCGGCGCCCTGGCAGGGGCGCTCACGGTGGCGGAGCAGGTCGAGAACGCGGTGATCGTATTCATCGTCTGTGACCGTGGCGACCGCTATCTGTCGACCGGCCTCTACACCCACGGAGATGACCTCTGATGGCACTGCTCGGACAGAAACGCCCAGCGCGCAAGCCGACGCGTCGTGAGAAGGAAGTGGCCAGTCGCGAGACGCGCAACGTCAGTGATGCCGACAGCCAATGGCTGACGGTGGAACGTCTGGCGCATGATGGGCGAGGCGTCGCGCATGACGAGAACGGCAAGACCCAGTTCATCGACCAGGCCTTGCCCGGTGAGCGGGTCACGCTGGCCATCCACCGTACCCACAAGCGCTTCAACGAAGCGCATGTGCGCTCGCGGGACAATGCTGCCGAGAGTCGCGTGACGCCGCCGTGTGCACACTTCGGCACCTGTGGTGGTTGTGATCTCCAGCACCTGGCATTGCCGGCCCAGCGCACCCACAAGGTGCAGGTGCTCAGTGAGCATGCACAGCGCAATGGCGTGGCGCTGGCGGATATCCAGCCACTGGGCGAGGACGAGCATCGTTATCGTCGGCGTGCACGCCTCGGGGTGCGCGTCACGGACAGCGGCGAGATCCAGCTGGGCTTCCGCGGCCGTGGCAGCAATCAGCTGGTGGATATCCAGAGCTGCAGCGTGCTGGTGCCGGCGCTGGATCGACTGATCACGCCGCTGCGCGAGCTGATCAATACGCTGGAAGCGCCCAAGCGTCTGGGCCATCTGGAGCTGACGGCCGCGGATGACCAGGTCATCCTGGTGATACGACAGCTCAAGGCCGTGCCGCGTGATGCCGAGCGCTGGCAGGCCTTTGCCGAACAGCATGGGCTGGTGGTCGGCTGGCGAGTCGGGCGTGATCCGGTGGTGCTGGAATGGCTGGCCGGCATGCCGGACGCCGCCTACTCCGTGCGCGTCGGCGAGCGGACACTGCGTCTCGCCTTCTCGCCGGGTGACTTCGTGCAGGTCAATGCCGCGCTCAATCAGCGCCTGGTGGATACGGCGCTGGACTGGCTGGGCGACGTCAGTGGCCTTGCGGTCATGGACCTCTACGCCGGAGTCGGCAATCTCACGCTGGCCGTGGCGGCAGCGGGGGCCGCGAAGGTAACCGGCATCGAAGGCAGCCAGGGCATGGTGGATCAGCTGATCGCCAATGCCGAGCACAACGCGCTGCCCCAGGTGAGCGCTCGACGCGCCGACCTCAGTCGTGCGCTGCCATCACTCGAGGGTATCGACCTTCTGGTACTGGACCCGCCGCGCGATGGCGCTCAGCCTCTATGCGATGAGCTGGCACGTCACCTGCATGCCGGGAAGGTCTCCCATGCACCCGCACGGGTGCTGTACATCGCCTGTGACCCGACCACGTTGATGCGTGACGTGAAGATGCTCACCGACGCCGGCTATCGTGTCACGCGTGCGCTGATGGCGGACATGTTCGTTCACACGGCACATCTGGAATCGATGCTGCTGCTGGAGCGGATGGAAGACTGAGACGGCGCCCCCGGGCGCTGTCATCAAGATGGCAAGATATTCAAGGACATAGGGTCATGGTCAAGGTGCGCGAAGATCAGCCGCTGACCGATAGCGGTGGTGTGGACATCCCGGTGTGGGTCGCGCGACTGCGCGAGGAAGTCCCGTCGGTGAATGCCGAGGTCATGGTGCGAGCCTGTGAAGTCGCATTGAAGGTGGCGCGTGAGGCGGATGCGCGTGGCGACAAGCCCTGGCGTGAGCCGCTGGTCAGTTTCCGCTTCAGTCTCGAGATGGCGGATATCCTCTCGGAGCTGAAGCTTGACCAGCCTGCGCTGGTGGCGGCAGTGCTCTATCGCGCAGTGCGTGAGGGGCACCTGGGGCTTGAGGCCATCGACAAGCACTTCGGTGCCGAGGTGGCACGCCTGATCGAGGGCGTGCTCAACATGGCCGCCATCAGTCAGTTGCAGGCGCCCAGTCATGGCATGGCGCAGCACGATCAACAGGACAACCTGCGCAAGATGCTGGTGTCGATGATCGATGACGTGCGCATCGCGCTGATCAAGATCGCCGAGCGCACCGTCGCCCTGCGTCACGTCAAGGATGCGCCGCGTGAGAAGCGCATGCGGGTCGCCAATGAGGTCTTCGACATCTATGGTCCGCTGGCTCATCGTCTTGGCATCGGTCAGCTCAAGTGGGAGCTGGAGGATCTGTCCTTCCGCTACCGCGAGGAGACCGAGTACAAGAACATCGCCAAGCAGCTGGCCGAGAAGCGTCTGGAGCGCGAGCATTACATCGCCGACCTGCTGGTCGAGATGCGCAGTCTGATGCGCGATCAGGGCATCAAGCACTTCGATGTCGCCGGCCGCGCCAAGCACATCTACTCCATCTGGCGGAAGATGAAGATCAAGCGCATCGCCTTCTCGCAGGTGTATGACGTGCGTGCGGTGCGGATTCTCGTCGGCACCGTCAGTGACTGCTATACGGCATTGGGCATCGTCCACTCGCGCTGGCACCACGTGCCTCACGAGTTCGATGACTACATCGCCAACCCGAAGAAGAATGGCTATCAGTCGCTGCACACCGCAGTGGTCGGGCCCAGCAACAAGGTCATCGAGATCCAGATCCGCACCTTCGACATGCACGAGGAGGCGGAGCTGGGCGTGTGTGCCCACTGGCGTTACAAGGGCCACGACGTCGGCCACAAGAGTCGCAGCTACGAGGACAAGATCGCCTGGTTGCGTCAGGTGCTCGAATGGCAGGACGAGGTCGGCGAGAGCGGAGGACAGGAGTCCATCCGTCAGGGCCTGAGTTCCGACGTGGCGCCTGACCGTATCTATGTCTTCACGCCGGAAGGGCACGTCATCGACCTGCCCAAGATCGCCACGCCCATTGACTTCGCCTATCGCGTGCACACCGAGGTGGGGCATCGCTGTCGTGGTGCCAAGGTTGACGGCCGTATCGTGCCGCTGACCTACAAGCTCAAGACCGGCCAGCAGGTCGAGATCCTGACGGCCACCAAGGGCGGGCCGAGTCGTGACTGGCTCAACCCCAACCTGGGCTATGTGCGCACCTCGCGCGCTCGCGCCAAGATCCAGACCTGGTTCAAGCTCCAGGCGCGGGATCAGAACGTCGACGAGGGCAAGGCGCTGCTCGAGAAGGAATTCTCGCGTCTGGCGCTGGAGAACCTTGATCGCGACAAGCTGGCCAACGCCGTCAACTATCCGACGCGTGATGACATGTACGCCGCCATCGGCGCGGGGGACCTGCGGGTCGGCCAGGTGCTGCATCAGGCGCAGCAGCTGTTCGGCGACACCGATGATCAGGAGCAGCTCGAGCGCCTGCTGCGTCAGCGCAAGCCGCAGGGCAAGGAGAAGCCGGACGCCGTCATGGTGCTGGGGGTCGGCAACCTGAAGACCACCATGGCCAACTGCTGCCATCCGGTGCCGGGGGATCAGATCGCCGGCTTCATCACCCAGGGGCGTGGCGTGACGGTGCATCGTCAGGACTGCCCGAACCTGATCCAGCTGCGCTCGGACGAGCCGCGGCGCATCGTCGATGTCGACTGGGGCCAGCGGTCACGCAGCCAGTATCCGGTGGATATCGAGATCCAGGCCTGGGACCGCTCGGGGCTCCTGCGCGATGTCACCAATGTGCTCAGTGGCGACAAGGTCAATGTGCTGTCAGTCAATACGCGCACCGACCAGCTCGACAACATCGCCACGCTCAGGATCACGTTGGAGGTCGAGAACCTCGATGTGCTGGGACGCGTGTTCGCACGTATCCAGCAGCTGCCCAACATCATCGACGTCAAGCGCCTGCGGGTTGGTGGCAACAAGTCATGAGTGCCGCAACTCCCCCCGGACGCCATGGCCTTGAGGACCTGCTGACTCTGATGGCCGTGCTGCGTGACCCGCAGTACGGCTGTCCGTGGGATCTGAAGCAGGACTACGCGAGCCTGGTGCCGCACACCCTGGAGGAGGCCTATGAAGTCGTCGACGTGATCGAGCGGGCCGCGGCAGATGCCGAGGTGCTCGACGAGCTGCCGGCGGAGCTGGGCGACCTGCTCTTCCAGGGCGTGTTCTACGCCCAGATCGCCAGCGAGCAGCAGCGTTTCGACTTCCATGACGTCATTCATGTGCTCACCGAGAAGATGCTGCGCCGCCATCCGCATGTCTTCCCGGATGGCACCCTGGCTTCGCGCCGTGAGGGCATCGCCACGCATGAGGTGGACGCAGGGTCGCTCAATGCCCAGTGGGAGACCCTCAAGCAGCAGGAGTCCGGCGAGCCATCTGCCAGCCAGGCCGCTGACGTCAGCGTGCTGGATGGCGTGCCGCTGGGCCTGCCGGCGCTGACGCGGGCGGCCAAGCTCACGAAGAAGGCCTCACGTTCGGGCTTTGACTGGCCGGATACGAGTGGCGTGCTGGACAAGATCCGCGAGGAACTCGGCGAGGTCGAGGAAGCGCTGGCCGAGGGCGATGAGGCCCATGCGCGTGAGGAGGTGGGGGATCTGCTGTTCGCGGTGGTCAATCTGGCGCGGACGCTCAAGGCGGACCCGGAGCAGCAGCTGCGGGCGACCAATGCCCGTTTCGCGTCCCGGTTCCGTCATGTGGAAGCCGCGATTGCGGCAGAGGGGCGTTCGCTGAAGGAGGCCAGTCTCGCCGAGATGGATGCGCACTGGGATGAGGCCAAGCGCCGGGAGCGGGCGGCCAGTCAGTCCGAGAGCCTCGAGGATGGCTCGTCGAACGCGCGTGCGGTGACTCCGCTTGTCAGGTGATGTGATGCCGTCGTCGGGCGGCAGAAAGAAAATGTAGTAAGTTTACGCGATAGTCGGATTGTGGAGCCAAGGCCCGCGGTCGTATGCTGATGGTAAGCGATCAGGGCAAGTGCCTTGTCCTGCTTTCCGGTCTGCTGCGCCGCGGGCCTTTCGTTTGGGGCATGCGTCAGATCTCTGTGCCAGTCTCCGTGTCAGATGGCGCACGGCTTGCGACGGGCCGCGAGCCCGTCATGGATCTGTCAACTGAATGCCCCTGATGACAGGGGATGATTCCCGCGGCGGCACCGTCACTCCCAAGGAGGGTTGCATGAGTCACGACCTGCATGAATCGTTGCGCGACAATGTGCGCATTCTCGGGGACAACCTCGGCCAGACCATCGCGGCCGACCTCGGCGATGACTTCGTCGAGCGTATCGAACGCATCCGCGCCCTGGCCAAGAAAGGCCAGCAAGGCGACCTTGCGGCCCGCCGCGAGTTGATCGATTACCTGCGCGACCTTCCCGACAGCGATCTGCTGCCGGTCACCCGCGCCTTCAATCAGTTTCTGAATCTTTCCAACATCGCCGAGCAGCACTACCGCGGCCGCTTCAAGCGTGTCGAGGATTATCGTCCCGGCAGTCAGCCGGATCTGGGCGAGCTGATCACGCGTATCCGTGAGCGTGGCTTCAGTGCCCAGAAGATCGTCGAGGAGCTGTCGGCGATGCGCGTCGAGCTGGTGCTGACGGCCCACCCGACGGAAGTCATCCGCCGTACCCTGATCCAGAAGTACGATGCCATCGAAGGCTGCCTGACCCAGATGGAAGGTGCCTGTGATCGCCCGGAACAGGCGACGCTCGCGCGTGCACGCCTCTCTGAGCTGATCAGCCAGGCCTGGCATACCGACGAGATCCGTCACGAGCGCCCGACCCCGGTGGACGAGGCCAAGTGGGGCTTTGCCACCATCGAGAATTCGCTGTGGCAGGCGGTGCCTGACTTCCATCGTCAGCTGGACGAGATGACGCTGGAGGCGGCCGGCGAGCGTCTGCCGCTGGACGCCGCGCCCCTGCGCTTCGCCTCCTGGATGGGGGGCGACCGCGATGGCAACCCGAATGTCACCGCGCGGGTCACCCGCACCGTGCTGCTGCTGGGTCGCTGGATGGCGGCGGATCTCTACCTGCGGGATCTCGAGCAGCTCAAGTCCGAGCTCTCCATGTGGAAGTGCTCCGCGGCGCTGCGTGCCGAGGCCGGCGACGTGGCGGAACCTTACCGCGAGATCCTGCGGCGTCTGATCCTGCGCATGGAAAGCACCCGTGACTGGGCCAAGGCTGGCCTGGACGGCAAGCGTCACGAGGGGCTCGACATCATCGAGACGCGTGAGCAGCTCTATGCACCGCTGCTGGCCTGCTACCGCTCGCTGTGTGACGTGGGACTGGACACCATCGCCAATGGCGCCTTGCTCGACACGCTGCGCCGCGTGGCCTGTTTCGGCGTGACTCTCACCAAGCTCGACATCCGTCAGGAAAGTACGCGCCACGCCCAGGTGCTCGACGAGCTGACCCAGTCGCTGGGCATGGGCAGCTACTTCGAGTGGGATGAGCAGAAGCGCTGTGAATTCCTCGCCAGGGAGCTGGGCGGTCAGCGCCCCTTGATCCCGCGTCATTGGGAGTGCTCCACCGATACCCGCGAAGTGCTGGATACCTTCAAGGTCATCGCGCGTGAACACCGTGAGGCGCTGGGCACCTACATCATCTCGATGGCGGGCCAAGCCTCCGATGTACTGGCGGTGGCGCTGCTGATGAAGGAGGTGGGCGGTGACGTGCGCCTGCCCATCGCGCCGCTGTTCGAGACCCTGGACGACCTGGATCGCTCCGGCCCGGTCATCGACACGCTGCTGGGCATGCCGATCTATCGCAAGCACGCCGGCAATCGTCAGGAAGTGATGATCGGCTATTCCGACTCCGCCAAGGATGCCGGCCAGCTGGCGGCGGCCTGGGCACAGTATCGTGCCCAGGAGACGCTGGTGGATGTCACCAAGCGGCACGGCGTCGAACTGACACTGTTCCATGGTCGTGGCGGCACGGTGGGTCGCGGGGGCGGTCCGGCACATGCGGCGATCCTCTCGCAGCCGCCGGGCTCGGTGACCGGTTCCCTGCGCGTGACCGAGCAGGGCGAGATGATCCGCTTCAAGTTCGGCCTGCCGGACATCGCCAGCCGCTCGATGGAGATCTATGTCTGTGCGGTGCTCGAGGCCAGCCTGCTGCCGCCGCCCGCCCCGCGTCAGGAATGGCGCGACGAGATGAATCGTCTCGCGGACGTCGCGCACAAGGCCTATGTGGGGGTGGTGCGCGAGGACCCGAACTTCGTGCCTTACTTCCGCTCGGTCACGCCGGAGACGGCACTGGCGCGCCTGCCGCTGGGGTCACGCCCGGCCAAGCGTCGTCAGGATGGCGGTGTCGAGACATTGCGGGCAATCCCGTGGATCTTCGCCTGGACCCAGATTCGTCTGATGCTGCCGGCGTGGCTTGGCAGTGGCGAAGCCTTCGCCAATCGGCTCGAGGAAGAGGGTGGGCTGGAAATCCTGCGCGAGATGATGAACGACTGGCCGTTCTTCTCCACCTATGTCGACATGCTGGAGATGCTGCTGTCCAAGGCGGATCTCTCGACGGCGGCCTACTACGAGCAACGTCTGGTGGATGAGCCGGCGCTCAAGGAGCTGGGGCAGTCGCTGCGTGATCGTCTCGAGCGTCTGGAGAAGGTGGTGCTGGAGATCCGCGATCAACAGACGCTGCTGGAGCACATGCCGTTGATCCGTCAGGCCATCGATGTGCGCAACCCCTACATCGACCCGCTGCATGGCCTGCAGGCCGAGCTTCTGCAGCGCAACCGGGACGCCGATGGCGCCATCTCCGCCGAGCTGTCGCGCGCCCTGATGGTGACCATGGCCGGTATCTCGGCCGGTCTGCGCAACACCGGCTGAGGCGGCGGCTGACGATATCGCGTCGGCCAGTCTTGAGTCACTGCATGAAAAAGCCCCGACAGGCATGCCTGTCGGGGCTTTTCGTTGTCATGAAGCTAACGGCGGTATCTGATTACAGCAGGCCGCTGGCGCGCTCTCCTACCCATGGCATCAGGAAGCGTTCCCGCTGCCAGTCCTCATCCTGATTGAGCGCGACCAGGTGCAGCAGCTTGGTGAAGGCGGCCTCCAGTGTCATGTCATCACCGGACAGTACCCCGATGGTGGCAAGGCCCGCGCCTGCCGCATAGTGGCCGATGCTGACCGGGCCATGCGGACACTGGCTGATGCCGGCCAGCAGCTTGCCTTCGCCGCGCGCATCGGCCAGCACGCCCAGAAGCTCGGCGTCCGCCGGCAGATTGCCGCTGCCCCACAATTCCAGCACCGCGCCCTTCACTTCGCTGCGCAGCAACTGCACTCGTACGCTCTCGGCGCTGATGCCGGGGTAGAGCGGCAGGCGGATGATGGCATCCTGGCCGAGGCAGGCGTAATCCGGCAATTCGAAGGCCGGCCCCTGGTCATCCATCAGGCGGCCCGGATAGACCACCACGCGGTCATCGACCCACTCGCCCAGCAGGGGGGCATTGGGAGTGGTGAAGCCGCGGTGATCCTGGGTATACCACTTGCGGGTGCACACGCCGCGCAGCAGCTGACCGCCGAAGGCGACCACCACCTCATTGAGGGTCGGTTGGGCGGCGGCGGTGAGGGCCAGTTCGACATTGGCAAGAGCATCGCTGCCGTCGGCCTCCAATGGCAGCTGGGCACCACTGACGATCACCGGGCGGGCGGTGCCCTTGAGCTGGAAGGCGAGGCTTGACGCCGTCCAGGCGAGGGTGTCGGTGCCCTGCAGCACCACGAAGCCATCGAAACTGTCATAGGCATCGGCGATCTCGCCCGCGATCTGCTGCCAGTCAGCGGGCGTCGCCGAGGAGGAGTCGATCAGTTGCGGGAATTCGCGCAGGGTGAAGGCGGGCAGACGGCCACGACGGCTGGGCGGCAGATCCTCCAGCGCTGCTCGCAGACGCGCATCGAAGTCTCCGGCCGGCACCAGGCCCTGCTCGCTTTCGACCATGCCCAGCGTACCGCCGGTATACAGCACCAGGATGTGTGTCTCGGGAGTCATCGTATCCACCTGCCAGAAATGGGAAAGCCGGCATTGTAACGCATGCCGGCTGGCGGGTGAGACGTGCTGCCAAGGGGATGGCCAGGTCAGCAGCGAGTGCGGTGGTGGCGGAAGGGCTAGCTGATGTTGCCACCGCCGATGCGCACATCCTGCTGATGGGTCATGGCGCTGATGCAGAGGACGCGCACGCCTTCCAGCAGGCTCTCCAGGCTCATGGTCGGCAGTCGGCCATCGAGGCTCTGCTCGGGGAGCGCCGGAATATGCACGAAGCCGGAGCGGATCGGACTGTGTGCCAGATGGCGTTGCACGCCGTAGAACAGGTGGTTGCAGACGAAGGTGCCGGCGGTATAGGAGACGCTGGCCGGCAGACCCGCTGCCTGAAGATCATTGACCATCGCCTTGATGGGCAGGGTGGTGAAGCAGGCATCGGGCCCTGCGACCTCGATGGGTTCATCCACCGGCTGGTGTCCGCCATTGTCCTTGATGCGGTAGTCATCCAGATTGATGGCGACGCGCTCCGGTGTGATGGCGCTGCGACCACTCGCCTGGCCCAGCATGATCACGGTATCGGGGGCGTGACGCTCGATGGCCTCCACCACGCTCTCGATCGCGGCGTAGCGCGTCACCGGCACGCGGCAGGTGCGTATCTCGACACTGTCCGATGAGCCATTCGGCAGGGCCAGGGTCTGACCCTCCAGCTGCTCGATGATCTTGAGTGCCGGATTGACGCTGTCGTTGCCGAAGGGCTCGAAACCACAGAGAAGCAGACGGGACATGGGAGACTCCTTGACTGGCATCGATCACCGCAGGCCACTGCTGGCGGTGATCGATGCGCGGGTAAGCATGAGAACGAATCAGAAGGCCAGCAGCAGCATCAGGCTGATGTTGGCCATCAGCATCACCAGCGCCGGGATGATCTGGGCGCGGATGATGTGATAGCGATCATCCAGCTCCAGCAGCGCCGCCGGCACGATGTTGAAATTGGCGGCCATGGGCGTCATCAGCGTGCCGCAATAGCCCGACAGCATCCCCAGCACGCCGACGATGGCGGGATTGCCACCATGCAGGGCGATGACCAGCGGATAGCCGATCCCGGAGGTGATGACGGCGAAGGCGGCGAAGCCGTTGCCCATCAGCATGGTGAACACGGCCATGCCGACACAGTAGGCGATCACGCAGGCGATGAGACTGGTATCGGGAACCACGCTTGAGACCAGCCCCGCGATGGTCTGGCCGACACCGGCCTGATCGAACAGCAGACCGAGCGCGGCCAGGAACTGCGGCAGGATGGCGGCCCAGCCGATGGCATCCGCCAGGCGACGACCTTCCTGCATGCCGGTGCCGGGGCGCTCACGCAGCAGCAGCAGGGCAACGGCAAACGCCAGCACGGTCGCAAGCCCCAGTCCGACCAGTGCGCTCTGCCCGGTGGTGAGGGTGTAGAGGAAGGTGCCGATGGGAATCACCAGTGCCGGAATGAACAGCCGAGACCCCAGGCGTTGGCGGCGCTGCTGGCGGGCTTCATCGCTGAGCTGTCCGTAGTTGCCGAAGCCGAGCTGACCGGTGGCGGCCAGCAGTGCCATGGCGAGCATGGCGAGGCCGACCACGACATTGGGCAGCCACTGGCCGAAGGCCAGGCTGATCCCGAAGATCATCCAGAAGGCGCTGGTGCCAAGGCGACGCGGATGGTCGCGGTCGGTCAGGGTCAGAAGGGCAAACACCATGACGGCGAAGCCGGTGATCAGGTAAAGGGCATCGATACCGCTCATGAGTGGCTCTCCGTCACGGGAGTGGTGTAGCTGTCAGGGGCTGACGCGGGGGTTGCCTGCAAAGGGGAGGCGGGATACTCCTCGCGCAGCAGTCGATGCTCCTGCTGGATGCGCTTGTCCAGCCGGCGACACAGGATGAAGACCACGACTAGCGAGACGAGTGCGGTAGGAATGGCATAGAGCGCCATGTCCGCGAGACTGACGTTGGTGCCGCTCTTGTCCAGCACGCTCTTGATCAGCAGCAAGCCGCCCGAGGCGACAAAGATCAGCTGACTGAAGAAGTTGCCGAAGTTCTCGCTGACGGCATTGAGTACCCGGATGCGCTGGCTCAGGGTCTTGAAGCGGGGGGAGGCCACGGCTTCCTCGGAGAGGTCGCGCTCGGCGGCACCGACCGACATCGGCGCGACCAGCGGACGGATCATCGCCGGGTGCCCACCCAGCTGCAGCCCGAAGGCGTTGGTCACCTTGCGCAGCAGCAGGTAGCTCAGGGTGATGCGGCCGGCACTGGCGGCACGCAGCTTCTGCACGAGATGCTCGGCCTGGTCACGCAGGCCATTGCGCTCCAGCAGGCCAATGACCGGCAGGGTGATGATGAAGAGTGACACGGCGCGGTTGTCGGTAAAGGCCTGGCCGAGGGCGCCGAGGATCTCGGTGGGTGTCATGCCGGCCACGAGTCCCGAGGCAAAGCCTGCCACCAGGACCACCAGCAGAGCGTTCAAGCGCAGTGCCAGACCGACCACGATGATGGCGACGCCGATCAATGACAACATGTGATATCTCCCGAGCCTGAGGAGGACAGTCTGTTGCGGGGGCAGGACATGGGCTTTCACCTCTGAGTGTGAGCTTGTTGTTGTGAAGTACGTGCCGCGAAGTAGGTACCGTGAAGTACGTTGTTTTACTACGCGAGTTCAGAGGGTAGGGTCAGGCAGGAATAATCCAAATGAGACATTCGGAATATATAAATTAATCGTAATTGTTGAATCGATAGAATCTATCACTTGGAGGTGCATGACAGGTCTGGTCGATATCAGGCAGACATCAGCACGTCAGCGTGTGAATGCCGGAGCGGGACGCTCGCGTCAACAGGCCCCGCCGGGCGCACGCTCGAACATCACGCCAGAGCGAGCAACCGCTTGGGCAAAACGGCGGGGCAGGGAAGAGATGAAGAATGCGCAGCAGAGGACTCAGCCGTCGATGACCTCAGGGCTTCCATCATCGCGCAGACAGATGCGCTGACGTCTCCCGACCTTGAGACCCAGCGCTGCGGCGGCGATGAGAATCAGCGCGAACAGCGAGGCGATCACGTCAAGGTCATTGGTGAATTCAAGCAGTATGCCCACCGCCAGCGGGCCGAGCGCCGCCAGCATGTAGCCGGTGCCTTGCGCCATTCCCGACAGCGCCCCGGCCAGGCGAGCGTCGTTGCTGCGCAGTACCAGCAAGGTCAGCGCCATCGAGAAGCTGCCTCCTTGACCAAAGCCCAGCAGTACGGCGAACAGCCAGCGCAGTGACAGCGGGCCGACCATCAGGCCGAGCAAGCCGACCGCCGAACAGGCAAGCAGCAGCAGGATGGCGGGACGCTGATCCCGTCCCATGCGCCCGATCACCGGCGCCAGCAGGGCAGTGAGTACCTGGGCCATCACCGAGGCGGCCATCAGCCAGCCGGCCTCGACATCGCTCAAGCCACGTTGTTGCAACAGAAACGGAAGCCAGCCGAAGACGATATACGCCAGTGATGACTGGCAGCCCATGAAGAAGGTGATCTGTCGTGCCAGTGGCAGGTGCCACAGGCGTGGCGCGTCATGTTGGCCGGCCGGCAGGCGCCGAGGCCAGGGGTGCGGCATGCTCAGACGCCAGACCGGTAGGGCGATCACCACCAGCAATGCCCAGCAGCTCAAAGAGGCCTGCCAGCTGTCCAGCCAGTTGGCCAGCGGCACACTGAGCCCTGCGGCAAGGGCGGCGCCAAGGCATAGCGCCATGGTGTAGACACCGGTGAACAGGTCAGCGCGCTCGGGATGTTCGCGCTTGACGATGGCGGGCAACAGGGTGCCCGCGATACCGATACTGCCGCCGCACAGCAAGGTCCCCAGATAGAGAAGGAGGGTCAGGTCGCTGGCACGCAGCCACAAGGCGATTCCCAGGGTGACAAGCGCCAGGCTCAAGGTACGCTCCGCCCCCAGTCGCCCCGCCAGGCGTGGTGCCAGTGGCGCGAACAGTCCCAGGCATATCACCGGCAGAGTCGTCAGCAGGCCGGCGGCCAGTGTGCTCAGGCCAAGGTCCTGCGTGATGCGATCCAGCAGGGGAGCCAGCGAGGACAGCGCCGGTCGTAGATTGAGGGCGACCAGTATCAGGATGAGCAGAAACAGCGGGACGGACATTCGGCGCATGAGGCAGGCCTATCCTGAAGTGAAGGAGAGTCATGAATACGCGGGCGGACAGGGGCAGTGAACCTCCTGAACGCTTGGACAGTTCTGCGAGAATACCGTCATCCTCCGGCACTGTCTTGCGGGTTCCGACCAATATGCAATACCCATGATACAAGGCACGCCTTGCAATGAACGACCTGCCATTCACGATCTGGCATCCACGACGCAAGACGCCCAGCAGGGGCTGGGCGTCTTGCGAGATAAGGCGGGTTGCAGAGAGGGGCTCAGTATTTCGGCTCGAGCTCCAGCTCGCGAGCCCCGGGGTAGAGCTCAAGCGGTGTCTTGCGTGGCGTGGTGCCAGTTCCCTGCCCTTGCTGCCCGGTACGTGACCTGGTGTCACCGTTGCGCCATGAGGAAAGCGGCGACGTGCGATCAGGCGAGACGCTGCTGGTCGACGAGGCAGCGGGACGACGCAGCGCCTTGGCACGAATCAGGGACATGTCCTCGGTACTCAGCAGCAGGCCCTGCTGGGTACGCTCGATCTTCAACAGGCCCTTGAAGTGCCAGCAGCGCATCGGGGTATGGGCGACGCGGTAGCGGTGGCCCTCCACCTCCAGCGATACGGCTTCCCTGGGACGGCAGCCTCGAGGGTGAAGCTGTACCTCTTCCAGCAACACCAGACGATTGAAGTCCTGGGGGTGAAGGACCTGGTTGCCTTCATGCATGCGCACCGGGAAGGCGTGGTTGTCGCGGGACAGTTCACGTCGCTTGTGGTTGACGCTGCCAGACCCTTCCAGGACACCCACGCCACAGACGTGCAACAGTTCGCCGTCGATCTGCTTGATGACAAGCACCTCGACGTGGCGTTGCTTGAACAGTTGATTACGCAATGAGCTCAAGGGCATGGCGGGAATCCTCTCTGGCAGCTTCTGGCCTCTTTTCAGTGGCGGGTCGCCAGACGGGTTGGATGGCGTTGAAGCGATATCTGTCGACTATATCATACGCCGTCCTGTCGAGGATTTCCTGAATCCAGCGCCCTGGCGCAGTGATCTATGCAACCTGTCGCTGGATTCATGGGCGTCTTTGATGACAAGGGCTGAGGCGTCTGGTGCCAAGTGCTCATGTCATTCGTACTTGCCAAGTACCGCCCGGCAGATGTCGGCAAAGCTGCGGGCTTCCGGGGGATGCTCAAGGTGGAGCCCGAGGGCCTGCCCGACACGAGATGCCGCGATCAAACCACGGATGCAGGGGTGGCCATCGCTGTCCTCTTCCGTGACCAGCAGGTGGGATTCTCCGCTCTGACGCAGGGTCTCGACCAGATCGCCCACCCTGGCGCGCTTGAGCACTGACAGGGCAATGCCGTGCAGCTCGGCGCGTGGCACCTGCACCATGTCGACGGTGACTTCATCACGCTGCACATCGAAGCGTGTCATGGCCCGCATCACCACGCGCCCGCCCTGCAGCTCGCGGGAGGTGACGACGCCGGTGAAGGTGCCGTCGTGATCATGCACCAGCAGAAGACGCACGCCTGCCTGTTTCATGGTCGCCAGCGCCTGACCGATGGAGGCGCTTCCCTGGATGCTGCGACCCGCGGTCACCGAGAAATCGGTCAGCAGTTCGCTGGCGGGGCTGTCCATGTTGATGTCGCCCAGAGGCTGGAGAGGCAGGCGTGAGGTGGTGACCTGTTCAAGCGGTTTCACTTCGAGGGTGTGATAGGCAGATGGGGCGATGGCATTCATGGAATGACTCCGATACTTGATGAACGATGAGCGTCTGCAAGATGAGAGTCACGCTGATCAAGGGAGTTTCCTGCACCGGGAGTAACGGCTTGTTGCTGTTGTCGCAACCACTGATGCAAGGCCCCGCTCGAGAGGCGGGCGTGTGACTGGCGCGCGGAAAGACGCCTGTCTGGCAGCAGACCGGCAGGATGGGGCAGAGGCGAAGTGACTGGCGAGAAAGCCTGATGGGGCGGGGGTGTGAAAGATCCTGCGCTGAATGACAGCCGGATGTGACAAGGCACGGCGTCCTCCCGGATCAGGAATCACGTCGTGCCTTGTTCATGCAGAGGGCAGTGAGCTCATCACCGTGTCAGCAGGCCCAGCTGTTGTTCCGGATTGGCAACAATGCGCCGCTGGCTCCGTTTCAGAGCCCTCATGTCGAAGCCCTTATGCCAAGCCCTCATGTCAGAGCCCTGATGCCAGCATGCTCACGGCATCACAGCCACTCTTTCAAGTCGCCGCGCACCGAGTCCAGGAAGGTGATGAAGTCCGTCTGACCCTCACCATCGCAGCGATCGACCTTGCAGGCGAGCTTCATGCGAGTCCCAGCCACGATCTCGTCATAGACCTCCAGCGTCAGCTTCTCCACCTCGGCATCGGCAGGCTCCCGCTCGCCATCTGCCAGACTGAAGGTGGTGATCAGCGTGCCACGCAGACGGGTAGTGCCGCCTTCGGCGACGATACGGCGGACTTTCAGCCAACCTTCGCGCACCAGGACATCCCCCTGGGCATCCTTGTGCTTGTAGATCGTGCGGTAGCAGGCGTTTTCCGAGGCACCCTTGGCCGCCATGCTCTGGTAGGCCTGAATCATGCGGGTCGCCATGGTGCCGGCTTCGGCAATCTTGCGACGGGCAGCACGGTGTTCGCGCTCGAGACGATCCTGCTTGGAGAAACGCTGCCACAGGTGGAAATCGCGCGTCAGAGTGGTCGCGTCCATTGAATACTCTCTTGTTGCATGAAGGCCGTTGCCCCCTGGCGGGGGAAACGGGCAAGGATGGTGGCGGGAGGCAGGACCTTGTGGTCGTGCTGCTCCGGCCCGGCAGTCAGGCGTATCACTGATGGCCCTCATCATCCCTAATCCGAAGGGCGCTGCCAAGGCAAGCGTCGCCGCGCATGAGCGTCGAGCATTGCGCGGCCCCGTGGCATCCACCGTGGTTGATGCGCCATGCAGCCTCACCGGATAATGGGCCGCATTCGATGCGCGGCCAGGTCATGTCGAGGGGGATGGACATCGTGCGGAAGAGGGATGGCATTTGAGGTGGGCGGCATCGGATTGCGGCGCCTGTCGGCGAGACGTGATCAGGCTGGCTGTCATGCAGGAGTATCAGGCTGCCATTTGCAGGTGATGGCACCTCACTCACACTCTTGCCTGAAATCTTCTACGAGATGTGGCCCCTGGCGCAAACGCCAACAACGAAGACTTGGCACGTCCATATGCCTTTCCCGCGTCAAACGGCGACGTTATGTCACGTTATGCCCCCTTTCCTGCATGCCTTGAATGACGCGCATGGACTGTCGCCATCACGTTTCACACTCGAACGTGAGGTAGACTGGGAGCATTCAGACGGTATGAGATTCTCACACGGGACACATGGAAGGTGTCAGTTCAAAGAGGAAGGAATCATGGCGAAACCTGATCGCCGTCGGGCCGGGGAGAGGACCGGTCTGGCTGGGGTGAAGTGGCGTTGGCCGGCTCCAGGAGGGCTGGCTGAGCGGCATGCCGGGCTCTATCAATTGTTCATGTGGTGCTACATCAGTGCGCTGGGTTGCCACATCGGCTATTTCGCCCTGCTCAGCATGCAGCCCTACCCGCAGCCCGTCGTCGCCCAGGTGGTCGGGACCTTGCTCACCGTGGCTTCCATCATCCTGCATCGCAGGGGACACCTGCAGACCGCGTTGCTGCTGCTGGTCGTGCCGGTATCGCTCAAGGCGTCATGGTGGGAGCACCAGTTCGGCGTGGGTGCGGGATTCGAGTACTACCACATCCTGTCGATCTTCTTCATCTGCATCGCGCCGATGGCGCGGATCACGCGTCTCCTGACCAGTGGCGGCCTGCTGATCTTCTATCTGATCGCCCAATCCCTGCCGGGGCCTGTCTACATCGGCTCCTATGAGTTCATGGCCACGGCCAGCATCGTCAATCTCGTGATCTGTGTCACCTTCATCGGCCTGGTGGCCATCGAGATGGGGTGGGAATCCGAGCGGCGCGAGAAGCGCTATCTGCGGGAATTGCGCCATGATCAGCTGACGGGGGCCCTCTCGCGGCTTGCGCTCAGGGAGGAGGGCGCACGCATGCTTCAGGAGGACGGGCTGGGGGTGTTGATGATCGACGTGGATCACTTCAAGACGATCAATGACACGCATGGGCACGCCAGCGGTGACGATGTGCTGGTGGAGCTGACACGCCGTCTGAGTCATCACCTGCGCGGCAGTGATCTGCTCTGTCGCCAGGGGGGCGAGGAGTTCGTGGCATTGTGCCCCAGCAATGATCGCCAAGGGTTGCGACACGCGGCCGACCGGCTGCTGCAGTCCATCAACGGACGCGCCTTCGTATTGAACAATGGCAAGCTGCTGCGGGTCACGGTCAGTATCGGCGTGGCCCAGGGAGGGCCGGCCACGGCAGCCGAGTCCTTGCTGCCGGAGCTGATCCGTCGTGCGGACCAGGCGATGTATCGCGCCAAGCGTACCGGTCGCAATCGGGTGGTGACGGCCTGGGACATGCTGGATGAACCCCGCAGCCAGACCGACGCGGCCGATATCCCGGCGACAGCACAAGCCACCGCCCCGATGCCGAGTCCTGCGTCATCCTCGTCAGAGATGCGTCTCTGTGTGGAGGGCTCCCAGCGCGAGACGCGACAGCAGGACACTCACGGCGAAGGTAGCTCCCATGTCGCTGGGACTGGATGCTATGGCTACAAACGTCCTTGAATCGCACCGCTCCCGATGACGGTCGCGCCACTTCCATGGCCGTGCCCGGGCAGCCCGGTGGCAAGACCCTTTCTGCGTATTCCGGAGATTGAGATTGATGATCGATACGAGTGGTGGACGCGCGGGGCGTCTCTGGCAGTGCCTGTTCATGACCGCAGCCTTGTTGACGGCAGAGATGACACTGGCGGCTCCTACAACGACGCAGGACGGTGATGTGAATGCCGGCCAGGCCAGTGCCGCCGCGCCAGCTGTGGCGCCGGCCCTGCCAACGGCTGCCAAGGCCGGCAACAGCATCTATCGCTGCATGCTCGACGGTGTCCCCACCTGGCAGCAGCAGCCCTGTCATCAAGGGGATGCGCCGGTGGCGCTGGATGACTCCCTGACGGTGGTACCCGCTGCGCAAGGCGGGCCGGCAGATCTGGAGGAAGACGCCACCGCGGAGCGTCTCGAGCGCGAAAAGCAGCGGACTCTGGCGGCCCGTCAGGAGAGTCAGCGCCAATACCGGATTCGCTCGGCCATCGATGATGGCTATCTGGTGGAAGGCATGAGTGAGTCTCAGGCGGTGTCCTTGCTGGGCAAGCCCAGTGATGTCAGCGAGACCATCGCCGACAATCAGTCATGCCGCCTGCTCAGCTGGTGGGGAGATGTTCGTGTCCAGTTCTGCAATGACGAAGCTGTCTCCATCACCGCGACGCAGCGGGACTGACGACCTGAATCCCTGCTGGAAGGGGGCTGAGCATGCCTGGCCGCTTGCGTCATTCGAATCGGGTCCGGATATTCAGTTGTTTAGAATATCTGCATAATAGCGGCATCTTCTAGCGTCGATGCGCCGTTATCGGGCTGGTTGTTGCTTTCTTGAGACAGCCGGGTGGTGAAGTTGCCACATTACCGAGTTTATCGAACAGTGTTAGATTACTCTCCGAACGCAGCGGCACGCCCCTCAAGTGTTATCCAGGGGCATGGCTGACTGGCCGACGAGCCAGGCTGCAACACTATTCGGTGAGGAGAACACGCATGAACAAGTCCATCCTGATTGGCGCGATCGTTGCTGCACTGGGCATTGGTGGTGGAGTGGCGATCGGCAGCTATACGGCCAGCAACTCAGGCCCTGAATACGCCGATATCGTGGCGGTGGATGCGGTGACGGAAACCGTGACCACCCCGCGTCAGGTATGCCACAACGAGACCGTGACCCATCAGGCGCCCAGCAAGGATACCCACAATGTCGTCGGCACGGCCGTCGGTGCGATCGTCGGAGGCGTGGTGGGCAATCAATTCGGCGGTGGCAACGGCAAGAAGGTATTGACCGCCGCTGGAGCCGTGGGGGGGGGCTATGCCGGCAACCAGATCCAGGGACAGATGAAGAAGGGCGATACCTACACCACGACCGAGCAGCGCTGCGAGACAGTGCAGGATGCCAGCGACAAGGTGGTGGGTTATGACGTCAAGGTCGACATGGGCGACGAGACTCGCACCGTGCGTCTTGAAGACAAGCCGGACGTGGAGCGCTTCGAGATTCGTGACGGTGAGCTGGTACTGCCACAGCAGGGCTGAGGCCAGATAGCCGAGCGGTCAGGCGTAGACGAAGAGCGTCGACAGGCGCGGCTCGATGAGTTCTCTCAAACGTTTCCCTCGATCGCTCTGCGCAATAGTCGCCAGACCAGAAGACCCCCGACGGAATCCGTCGGGGGTCTTCTGGTTTCTGGGCATCATACCGTGCCCCGTTCTGTCAGCCTGTCAGACCGTCAGCTGGCACCTGCCGTGGCCGGCAATGCCTTGGCGATCTCACGTGCCAACTGCTCGCCGGTCACACGCCAGCCTTCGCCCAGGCTGTTGACCAGTGCCGGATAGCCGTCATCCGTCAGTGGAGTCAGCGTCTGGATGTCGCCTTCCTCCAGCACGCTGCCATCCACGCCGCGCAGGCGCCAGCGACCGGTGATGACGGACTGGCCATCATGGCGACCGATGAAGCGATCCAGGCTGACGCTCAGGCGGGCACCCTTCAATCCGCTCAGGCTGGTATCCGCGATACGGTACTGGCTCAGCGGCTGGGCGGGGCTGGCTTTCAGCTGGTTCAGCAGCTGGCGGGTCAGCATGTCCTGCAGGTCATCGGCCCACAGGTTCTGGCTGGCCTGTACCAGGGTGATGTCGTCCGTCTGATAGACCAGACTGCCGCCTTCCAGATAGCTGGCCAGTTGCACCGGCATCACTTCCAGCAGGGGTGCATCGGCGGCAACGCTGCGCTGGGCAGCGGTCTGTGTCGTCTGTGGCAGCAGGTAAGCGCCACCAGTGGCGGCGGTCGTGCAACCCGCCAGTGTGCCGAGCATCAACAAACCTGCCATCAGGCCGCCGAAGCGGCCCTTGTGCGACGTTGAAGTGCGCGGTGAGGCAGACGCGCTGCACGCTTGCGGCATGGCTGCCGTGCGGGTCGAGAGACTCATGGCTGTTGTCATCATTGGGCCCTCGGAATCGGATCACGGGTCGTCGGTTTGTCGAAGATCAGGCTTGAGGGATTCTTCTCCAGCGTGTCGAGCAGCGGCTCGGCCTTCTTGAGCACGCGGTCCAGGCGCTCGAGGTCTCCCTCCAGCTTGCGATAGGCAGAAGACTCCGGTGTCAGGCCATCCAGGGTGCGATTGAGGTTGTCGAGGCTGGTGCTGATGTCGCTCGGCAGCTTCTGTACCTCATCGGAACCCAGCAGGGCATCGACATGGCCGGCGGTCTTGTCGAGACGCTTCACCAGGCTCTCGGAGGCTGACAGGGTCTTGTTGAGACTGCCCAGTACCGGCTCGATGTCCAGGCCATTGAGCTTGTCGAGCAGCGCATTGAGCTTGGCTTCCATCTGCGCGAGGCCGCCTGACACGCTGGGCATGACCTCGATGTCATCGAAGGTATCGGTCTTGTACGGCGGTGGATTGTCATAGAAGTCCAGGTCGACGAACAAGGCACCGGTCAGCAGGTTGCCGGACTTGAGCGTCGCGCGCAGACCACGCTTGAACAGTCGCTCCAGTCGCTTCTCCCACTGCTTGACGCCTTCATCATCGACCTGACCCTCGAGGCGTTCCGGTTCGATGCGAATCAGCACGGGAATCTCGAAGCTGGAGAGCGTGCGTACCCGCTGATGGGTCAGGCGGTAGGGCACGCTGACCACCGTGCCCAGTCGCACGCCGCGGAATTCTACCGGTGCGCCACGCGACAGGCCGCGCACGGTGTCGTCGACCATGATCACGTAGTCGATGGCCTGATGGAAGCTGCCTTCACGGGCCTCTTCCTGATCGGAATACAGGGTGAAGGAGGTGTTCTCCACCACAGGGCGGCCACGCGGCAGGTCCTCGGGAATGCCGAAGGCGACCCCGCCGCTCAGCACGCTTTCCAGTGACCCCACGTCCACCTGAAGCCCCTGGGAGTCCAGGCGCAGGCTGACACCGCTGGTGGACCAGAAGCGCGTGGTCGAGGTCACCAGCTCGTTGTAGGGCGAGTCGATGTACAGGGTGTAATGCATTTCCTTCTCGCTGGGGCGGAACTCGCTGGATTCCACGCGCCCCACGACGAAGCCCTCGTAGGTCACGGGGTCGCCATCGGACAGCACGCTGCCATCATTGCTGGTCAGGTCGATGCGCAGCCCCTTGGCGTCCTGGGTCGTGACCGGAGGTTGCTCCAGCGCCACGAAGTGGTCGGCTTCCTCGCGACTGTCGCCGGGCTGCAGCTGGATGTAGGCGCCTGACAGTACGGTATTCAGACCGCTGATGCCTTCGCGTCCGATACGCGGCTTGACCACCCACAGACGCGTGTCCTCATTGAGCATGCGCTCGCTGTCCTTGGACATGCGTGCCGTGACGATGGTCTTGTCGAGGTTGTCCGACAGGCGTACGGATTCGACCTTGCCGACCTCGACGTTACGGGTCTTGATCAGTGTCTTGCCGGCCTCGATGCCTTCTGCCGTCTCCATCTCGATGGTGATCTGCGGGCCACGGCTGGCGATGTTGTGCCACACCATCCAGGCACCGATCAGCAATGCCACGATCGGGACGATCCAGATCGGCGAAAGACGGCGTCGGCTTTCACGACGCGCACGAGAGTCATCACTCATAGGTCATCCTGTGACGGTGAATCGATAGGGGAGGAAGCGGGGGAGACCTCACGTTCCTTGCTTGCCTGGAGAAGGCCGCTGGTCGCGACTCGCGCCTCCTGTGGCGTATCCCAGACAAGACGTGGATCAAAGCTCTGGGCGGACAGCATCGTGAGCACCACCACGCTGGCAAAGGACAGCGCTGCCGGCCCCGGGTGCACTGACATCAGGGCGCCCAGCTGGATCAATGCCGCCAGCAGCGCCACCACGAAGACGTCGACCATCGACCAGCGGCCGATGTACTCGGTGATGCGATAGAGCGTGACGCGCGCGCGGGCATGCTGGACCTGCGGGCGTTGCGCACTGAGACACAGCCAGGCGATGGCGATCATCTTGGAGGCCGGCACCAGGATGCTGGCAATGAAGATGACCATCGCGATGGGCCAGTCTCCGTGGGACCACAGCACCACGATACCGCCGGCGATGGTCTGCGGGTCGCTCTCGCCCAGACTCACGGTACTCATGATCGGGAAGAGGTTGGCCGGCAGATACAGTATCAGCGCCGCGATCAACCACGCCCAGGTGCGTTGCAGACTATGTGTCTTGCGCTGATGGACCGGGTCGCCGCAGCGCCGGCAGTTGACGTGCTGGTCCTGCGTGCATTCATTGATCAACCCGCAGCTGTGACAGCTGCCCAGCCCCTGCAGCGCGGCCCCCAGCCCCGGTCTGGCTGTCTCCGGGGCCGGCGGCTCGCCCGCCAGAGCGAACCACATGCGATCACCGTCGATGCTGGCCAGGGTCTTGGTCATCAGCAGGGCGAAGGCACAGAAGGCCCAGAACGACGGGCCGAAGCTGATATCGGCCATGCCGGCGATCTTGACCAGACTCACCATCACGCCCACAAGGAAGACATCGGCCATCATCCAGGGGCGCAGATGGCTGAGCGTTCTGGCAATGCCGCGAATGCCGGGCAACGCCACCTTCAGGCCGATGGCCGTGTGGGTGTAGATCACCCCGATCAGGTAGAGCGCCGGCAGCAGCACGATGGTCAGAATCAGCAGCACCGCCAGCGACGGATACGACTCTGCCGTCAGCGCCGCTGGCGTGTCCACCAGACTGAGGCTGGCGGAGATGCCGCGGGTGGCAAAGGCGATGAACTCGAAGGGCAGCGTCAGCCCCAGCATCACCAGGCACGCCGTCGCCAGTGCCAGGGTGCGCTGGACGGAATGGGCGTGGCGTTGGGCGAAGAGATGATCACAGCGTGGGCAGCGCGCCCGCTCGCCGGTCTTGAGCGCCGGAAGGGCCACGACCAGGTCACAGCATTCGCATGCGCGAAGTCGCCGCCGTGAGACGCTGCGCGTGACAGGCGCGAACAGTGTCGGCGGGTCACGTCTTTCCAGGGTATGGCGCGCAAGACGACGCAAGGCAGCTAGAGGACGAGGCATGTCTCTCCTGAATGAAGGGGCGCGTTGGCGCCATGCCGGATGAAGGCGAGTGGCGAGAATGACGAGGGCGAAGTCCGGGTGACTGGCGCCTGCCCCGGCGGCAGGCAAACACTGTTCGATACCTGCATGATGCCGCAAAACTCGCCTCGCACTCAATGCCCGCCAATGCGAAGCATCGCTCACGAGACATCACGGGCACCCGTGCCGTCATCGATCCACCGGACGCATGAACCGACACGCCGCCCGGAGAAGGCGGCGTGCAGGGCCATCACGCGAGGTGACGGCAATGAGGAAGCGTGCGATCAATGCTCAGACAAGATCGTCTTCCTGGCTTGCGGCTTCATGGGCCCGCTTGAGCTCTTTCGGCTCCCCGAACACGCGGCGAACCACCACATAGCAGACCGGCACCAGGAAGATCGCCAGTACCGTGGCCGAGATCATCCCGCCGATCACGCCGTTGCCGATGGCATGACGGCTGGCCGCACCGGCACCGGTCGAGATGGCCAGTGGCACGGCCCCCAGGGTGAAGGCCATGGAGGTCATCAGGATCGGGCGCAGACGCATGCGTACCGCTTCCATGGTGGCGTCGATCAGTGAGCGGCCCTGGACCTCGAGGTCCTTGGCGAATTCGACGATCAGGATCGCATTCTTCGCCGAGAGCCCGATGGTGGTCACCAGGCCGACCTGGAAGTAGACGTCATTATCCAGGCCACGCAGCCAGGTGGCGAGCAGGGCGCCGAGGACCCCCAGCGGGACGACCAGCATGACGGAGAACGGAATGCTCCAGCTCTCGTAGAGCGCGGCCAGACACAGGAAGACGAAGACCAGCGAGATGGCATACAGATAAGGAGCCATGCCGCCACTCTGGGATTCCTGCAGTGAAATGCCCGTCCATTCCAGCGCGACGCCATTATCGAGCTGGCCGACCATGTCTTCCATGGCCTGCATGGCCTGACCGGTGGAGTAACCCGGTGCCGCCTGACCCAACAGTTCCATCGAGGAGACGCCATTGTAGCGTTCCAGCTGCGGAGACCCATAGGTCCACTCACCGTGGATGAAGGCGTTCAGTGGCACCATCTCACCAGAGGTGTTGCGGACGTACCACTTCTTGAGATCTTCCGGCTGCATGCGTGCGCTGGCTTCTGCCTGCACGTAGACCTTCTTGGTGCGGCCGTTGTCGAGGAAGTCATTGACATAGCTCGAGCCCCACGCCGTGGAGAGAGTCGAGTAGACCTCTGACAACGAGACACCCATCGCTGTCGCCTTGAGCTCGTCGATGTTGAGCGTGAACTGCGGGCTGTCCTCCAGACCATTGGGACGCAGGCCGGTCACGGCTGGATTCTGAGCTGCCATTCCCAGCAGTTGATTGCGTGCATTGGTCAGCGCTTCATGGCCGATACCCCCTCGGTCCACCAGCATCATGTCGAAACCGCTGGCGTTGCCCAGTTCCATGATCGGTGGCGGGTTGATGGCGAAGACCACGGCTTCCTTCAAGGTGTTGAAGTAGTTCTGAGCTTGTCCGACCACGCTGAAGGAGTCACGAGTACGTTCATCCCAGGGTTTGAGGTTGATGAACGCCAGGCCCATGTTCTGGCCTTGGCCGGCGAAACTGAAGCCGGCGACGTCGAACATTTCCTGAACGGCATCTTCCTGGTCGACGAGGAAGTGATGCTCGACCTTTTCCAGCGTCTCGAGCGTCTGTTCCTGAGTGGAGCCCACCGGCAGGATGACCTGATTGAACAGATAGCCCTGGTCTTCATCGGGCAGGAAGCCCGTGGAGATGCGAGTGAACAGTACCCCGCAGCCGACCACGATCAAGGCGTAGACCAGCATGGAACGGCCAGTGCGCTTGAGCATGCCACTGACGCCTTTCTGGTAGCGCGCGTTGGAGCGGTCGAAGACCCGGTTGAACAGCCCGAAGAAGCCGGTGGTCTTCTCCTTGGTCGGCTTCAGCAACGTGGCGCACAGGGCCGGTGTCAGGATCAACGCCACCAGCACGGACAACGTCATGGCCGAGACGATGGTCACCGAGAATTGACGGAAGATTGCCCCTGTGGTGCCGGGGAAGAAGGCCATCGGGATGAACACGGAAGACAGCACGAGACCGATGCCGACCAGAGCGCCGGTGATCTGTCCCATTGACTTGCGCGTCGCCTCGAGCGGCGAGAGCTTTTCCTCATGCATCACGCGCTCGACGTTCTCCACCACCACGATCGCATCGTCGACCAGCAGCCCGATCGCCAACACCATGGCGAACATCGTCAGGGTATTGATGGAGAAGCCCATCACTTCCAGCACCCCGAAGGTGCCCAGCAGAACGACCGGGACGGCGATGGTGGGGATAAGCGTGGCACGGAAGTTCTGCAGGAACAGAAGCATTACCAGGAAGACCAGCGCCACGGCTTCCAGCAGCGTCATCACCACTTCTTCAATGGAAATCTTGACGAAGGGCGAGGTGTCGTAAGGTACCTTGAAGCTCATGCCCGGGGGGAAGTAGTCGGACAGCTCACCGAGACGATCCTTGACGGCTTGTACGGTGTCCAGTGCGTTGGCACCCGAGGCGAGCTTGATGCCCAGCCCTGCAGCAGGCTTGCCATTGTAGCGGCTGACGGTGCTGTAGCTTTCCGCCCCTTTCTCGACACGGCCGACATCGCGCAGATAGACCTGAGAGCCATCTTCCTGTGTCTTGAGCAGAATGTTGCCGAACTGTTCCGGTGTCTCGAAGAGTGTCTGAGCCACGATGGTAGCGTTGAGCTGCTGACCCTTCACTGCCGGCAGGTTGCCAAGCTGGCCCGAGGCGATCTGGTTGTTCTGCGTGCTGATGGCCGTGGTGACATCGCTGGTGGTCAGCTTGAAGTTGTTGAGCTTCTGCGGGTCAAGCCAGACGCGCATGGCCCCCGGTGCGCCGAACAGTTGAGTTTCGCCCACGCCCTGAACGCGAGCTACCTCGTCCTGAATATCGGAGGCGACATAGTCGGTCAATTGCTGTTTGGTCATGCTGCCATCGTCAGAGACGAAAGCTGCCACCATCAGAAAGCTACCGGACGATTTGGTGACCGAGACACCCTGGTTCTGGACGGATTGCGGCAGGCGCGGGGTAGCCAGCTGCAGCTTGTTCTGCACCTGCACCTGAGCGATGTCGGGATCGGTGCCAGTGTCAAAGCTCAGCTCGATGCTGGCATTGCCCTGGGAGTCTGAACTCGAACTCATGTACAGCAGATTGTCGATGCCGTTCATCTGCTGCTCGATGACCTGAGTCACCGTATCTTCTACCGTCTGGGCTGAAGCGCCGGAGTAGGTGGCCTGAATGGTAATGCTGGTCGGGGCCAGCGAGGGATATTGCTCGATCGGCAGCTTGAGGATACTGAAGATACCCCCCAGCATCACGATGATGGCGAGCACCCAGGCGAAGATAGGGCGATCGATGAAGAATCTGACCATGACGTTTGAGGCTCCTGGAACGTCGTTCGGGACGTGCCGCCAGTCAGGCGTGATACGCATAGCTCAGTGACTGGCGACAGTGGCGCGAAAAGAGGCGGCAGGCTTACTGGCGATTGCCAGTCCCGGCCGGTTCACTTTCCGAGGAGTCGCTGACCGCAGTCTCGGACTGAGCCGAGCCATTCTGGTCAGTGCTCGTCTCGTTGGCAGCGATCTCGACCGTGGCACCCGGCTTGATCTTCTGCAGTCCGCTGACAATGACCTTGTCATTGTTGTCGAGGCCATTGGTCACCAGCCACTGATTGTCGATGGCCTGACCGATCACTACCTGCTTGGCTTCGACCTTGTTGTCAGCATTGACCGTCATCACGCTCGCATTGCCTTTGCTGTCACGACTCACGGCTTTCTGCGGAACCAGAATGGCATCCCTGGCCACCGTCTCCGTCAGGCGGGCACGCACGAACATGCCGGGCAACAACAGCTCGTCCTCGTTGGGGAACAGAGCGCGCAGCGTGACCATGCCGGTACCTTCATCGACGGTGATATCCGCAAACTGCAACTTGCCCTGAGTGCCGTATACGCTGCCATCTTCCATTACCAGTTCCACCGATGCTTGAGCCGGTGCTGCGGCGGCATCGCGATTCTCGGCCAATTCACGCTTGAGGCGCAGAACTTCGGTAGCGGACTGGGTCACGTCAACATAGATGGGGTCGAGCCGCTGGACCGTTGCCAGGCTGGTGTCCTGGCTTGCCGTGACCAATGCGCCCTTGGTGACGCTCGACTTGCCGATACGACCGCTGATGGGGGCCTTCACCACGCTGTAATCCAGATTGATCTGGGCGCTGGTTAGGGCAGCCTTGGCAGAGGCGACATCGGCGCGATCCTCGCCGACGGTCGCCACGGCATCATCATAATCCTGTTGGCTGACCATCTTGCGTGCCACGAGGTTCTTGAAGCGCTTGGCCTTGAGGCTGGAGGTGTTGAGGCTCGCCTCGGCACGCGCCAGACTCGCCTTGGCGCTCTCGACATCGGCGCGATAGGTGCGTGAATCAATGTGATAAAGCGCCTGCCCCTCCTTGACGTCACTGCCTTCGGTGAAGTCACGCGATTCGATGATGCCTCCCACCTGCGGACGTACTTCAGCGATCTGATAGGCGCGCGTGCGGCCCGGCAGCTCGGTGGTGATAGGCACATCCTGCGTGGTGACGGTAATGACATCGACCTGAGCGGCCTGGCTTGCACCTGCGGAGGGGCCTTGGGCAGCCTCTTCCTTGTCGCCGCTACAACCGGCCAACAGGGCACCGATCAGCAGCAGGCTTGCCGGAAGCAAGCCAAGGCGGCGGGCATTGACGGCCAAGGGTTGTCTCTGCAGGCGGGGTAGACGGAGGGAAGTCGGGGCCATGGAGCGTCCTTTACGAAGTTCAGGGGCTGAGGTGCGTTTCAATCGTCACACCCTGGCCCGCCGCGGGTGCGGCACGCCAAGGCAATGGTGTCATGATGAGAAAAATATTTAGCCAGCTATTCTATCGGAATGGCGAGGCGGCTGTATGGTTGTTTTGTGCAGTTATTGCGCATCGTGCTGCAACAGATTGTTGCCAGGTGATCAGCACCTTATGTTCAGGCTTGCATGATCCTGGCAATACCTTTCTCTTGCCATCATGTGGATCGTTCTCATGCATTGCCCCACTCTAGCTTCGTGAGACATGAGGCGGTGACAGCCCATCCTATGCGTCAATGGTGCATAAGTTAGCAGATAGAGGTGTATGAATGCTGAATCACTGCGCACCGGGAAGAAATTTTGCCCGAAGGGCGTGGCGCGGTGATCGAGCATCTCATTCAGGGAGGCAGTGCCAGGAAGGTGTCGATGAGGAGTTGTGAGACCACGGGCGGAACGACGAGAGTGCCGTGATCAGGGGACCGAGGCTCTCCCTGTCTTCCGGCAGGCGTGACTGACGTGACAGGCGCAGGCAGGGGCGATCAGCGAAGGCGTTCTCCAGTCTGGCCGCCCACTGGAACTGCTGCTCACGCCAGCTCGTGATCCAGTCGGCCTGTGCTTCCCCGGAGGAGGGCGAGCTTGCGCCCGACACCTCTGACGGGGCATCCGGCAGGCATTGGTTGATGATCAGGCCGCCGACGCAGAGCCCATGGCTTTCCAGTGCCTCGCGCGTACGGAGCGTCTCCAGACAGGGCAGCTTCTCTGGCGTACTGACCAGGATGACGCGCGCCCGGCTGGCATCCGTCAGGCACCGACGCAGCGCTTTGTAGCGGGTACGACGTTGCTCCAGCGCTTCGCTGATCGGGTCTTCGGGGGCAGAAGATCCGGTCTCGCTGGCGGTGGCTGTCTGCTGGCTGTCCAGCCACAGGCTGCGCTCCGCGACGGCTCGCCGGCGCTGGCCCAGCATGCCTTCCAGCCAGCCGCCCAGCACCTCCGGCAAGCTCAGCAGTCGGATGGTATGCCCGCTGGGAGCCGTATCGAACAGGATGTGTCGATACGATGAGCTGTCCGGTGCCAGTGGGGCCGGCGGGGTAAGGATGATCTCGACCAGCGCATCGAAGAGCGCCGCTTCACTGGTGCCCGGTGCATGGCGTGCGAGTGCCAGCTGGCGCATCACCGTGGCGCTGCGCTCTCCGCTGACCAGTGGCGCGATGCGTTGGCGTACCTCCTCGAGATAGCGCTCGCACTCCTGTTCGGGGTCCAGCTCCATCACATCCAGGCACGCCGCGATGGCGCGCGGTCTGCCTCCCAGATCTTCGAACAGATCGCCCAGATTGTGCGCCGGGTCCGTCGACACCAGCAGTGTCGGCTCGCCTTTCTCTGCCAGCGCCAATGCCTGCGCCGCCGCGCAGCTGGTCTTGCCGACACCGCCCTTGCCACCGAAGAACCAGATCTCGGGGCGGGGGGCGGCGCCTTCCTCTTGGGTATCACGCACCCTGCCGGGGTCGGAGCGGCCTTCGGCTGCATGCGTGCGTCGGGTCCCATCCTGTCGGCGACGCCGCCTGAGCCAGTTCAGCAGCATTTGATCCCTTCCAGCGGTGAATGCTCAAGCCCCTGGCGCAGGTGCCAGTCGTGCATGCGCTCCAGCATCAGCGGCAGCATTTCCAGTGAGACGGCGGGTGCCGGATTGGGGATACCCATCAGCTCGGCGAAGCTCATCATCATGAAGATGTCTTCCTCCTCGCGGGCGAGCTGCGCCAGGTCACGTTGCTGATTGACGCGCAGCATGGCCTCCCAGCCATCCCGCAGCCCTGCGGCACCTGTCAGCAGGCGCCTCGTCAGTCCGGGGTGTCGTGGCGAGCGCGCCATGCGGGAGTCGTCATCAGCTCTCATGGGCGCTCACCTGGGCGGGGGCTTTCAGGCTGCGGCTGGCCTCCAGCAGAATCCACAGCGCGAATACCATGATCAGGCTGCCGAAGGTGAACAGCAGCCATTGCGGGTCGTTGCTGCCCATGCCGGACCAGTCCAGGACTACCTGCTGCACCATCGCCCACAGGGTCATGATCATCAGGAAGACCATCGGAGCCAGGGTGTAGATCACCGGGCGTCCCTGACGCTTGAGCCAGACCGAGATCAGCATCAGCGAGATCCCTGCCAGCAGCTGGTTGCTGGTCCCGAACAGCGGCCACAGCAGATAGCCGCCGGAACCGAAGCCCTTGGGCCCCTGCGGCAGGATGACCAGCGCGGCGCTGGAGATGACCGCGATGCTGGTCGCGACGTGCTTGTGGCTGAGTGCCGGCATGCCGTACTCGCTGCCCAGCTCCGCGATGATGTAGCGCATCAGACGTACCGCGGAATCCAGTGTGGTGGCCGCGAAACTCACCACGATGACCGCCACCAGGGTACTGCCGATGCTGGCCGGCAGGCCAAGGTGCGAGATCAGCTGTCCTGCACCCTCCACGAAGCTGGAGAGCCCGTTGGCACCGGCGGCGGCGAAGCTTGAATAGGTGGCGGTGAAATCGGCCTGGGTCCCGAAGAGGGTCGCTACCGCGATGATGGAAATCAGCGCCAGCATGCCTTCGCCCAGTGCGCCGGTGTAGCCGATCATGCGTGCATCCGGCTCATGGGCAAGCTGCTTGGAGGTGGTCCCCGAGGCGACCAGTCCATGGAAGCCCGAGATCGCGCCGCAGGCGATGGTGATGAACAGCAGCGGATAGAAGGACATCTCGGCTTCGGTGTTGTAGGCCGGCGCCGTGAGATGTGGGCCGCCCACGGCGAGCCCCAGATACAGCAGCACCAGCCCGACCACCAGCTGATGGGAATTGATGGTGTCGCGCGGTTGCAGCAGCTTCCACACCGGCAGCACCGAGGCGATGTAGACATAGGCCATCAGCACGACGATCCACACCAGGAAGGCACTGGAGATCGGTGAGAGGCCGAACAGCAAGGTGCCATCCTCGCCGCCTGCCATGGCGGTGAAGGTGCCGGCCAGATCAATCTGCAAGAATTCGTACTGGCCGGCCAGCAGGGCAGCGGCATACATCACCAGCAGCGCCAGTATCGAGGGCAACAGCATCTTGCCGCCACGCCGATAGACACGATGGCCGATCCAGACCGCCAGCGGAATCTGGATGAGCACTGACAGCACGCTGGCCGGGAAGTTGATGAACAGGTTGGCGATTACCCAGGCGAACACCGCGTTCAGCATCAGCACCAGAATCAGGATGATGAACAGGAACAACAGCTTGGCGCGCTTGCCGATCAGCTTGTCCGCCAGCGTGCCGATGGACTGGCCTCGGTGACGCGCCGATAGCGTCAAGGTGCCGAAGTCATGGACTCCTGCGGCAAACAGGCTGCCCAGCACGACCCACAGCACCGCCGGCAGCCAGCCCCAGTAGACGGCGATCGCCGGCCCGACGATGGGCGCTGCACCGGCGACCGAGGTGAAGTGGTGGCCCCAGAGTATCCAGCGATTGGTCGGCAGGTAGTCGGTGTCATCGCGCAGTGCATGGGCAGGAGTCACGTAATCGGGGTCGAGACGGAAGATGCGTTCCGCCAGAAAGCGCGAGTAGAAGCGATAACCGATGGCAAAGGCGAGACAGCCGAACAGGGCGAGCCAGATGGCGTTCATGGGGCGTTCCAGTAGGCGTGTGAGTGGGGCGACGGCAGTGCATGGCGTGTCATCGGCGTGACGCTAACATCTATATTTGCGCATATAACTTCGCCATTGGTCGCCCCGGGCTGACCCGACGTGGACCCTGTCTGCAAGCGCAGGCAAGCAGGTGGAATGCGCGCGGTGCGTGGAGACATCGCGGAAGTCGCCCGGGGCCCTGCCGGCGCTTGTCTGGTGGAACCGCGTAGCCGCTGTTGCACTTCCTCGCCTTGCGACCAAGGAGTATCAGTGGGTTGATCCACGCGACCTTGTGTTCCGCCCAGCTCTTCTATACTCCAAGCAAGTCGGAGCACAGGGAGTCGCTCATTGCCGTCATCCGGATGAGGCTCTCGATAACAATGACAAGGAGGCGCCGATGTCGTGGATCGCGGAATGCCTTTCCCGTGTCACCGCACTCCGGTGGCGGCGCTTGTGGCGCCCGATGACGGCGGTGTCACTGATGGGGCTCGTTCCCGCGGCATGGGGAGTCGAATACAACATGCCGGTCGGCGTCACGGCCGTCAGTCGCGAGATCCACTCCCTGCACATGATCATCTTCTGGATCTGTGTGGTCATCGGGATCGTGGTGTTCGGTGTGATGGGGTACGCGATGGTCAAGCATCGCAAGTCGCGTGGTGCGGTCGCGGCCAGCTTCCACGAGAACACCCGCATCGAGATTCTATGGACCGCCATCCCGTTGCTGATCCTGGTGGTGATGGCAGTTCCCGCCACCGCCACCCTCAAGGACATGTACGACGCCTCCGAATCGGCGCTTGACGTGAAGATCACCGGGCACCAATGGCGCTGGCAATATGAGTATCTGGGCGAGGATGTCGCCTTCACCTCAAGTCTCGCGACCCCGCGCGAGCAGATCAACAACACCGCCGCCAAGGGCGAGCATTACCTGCTGGAAGTCGACAATCCGCTGGTGCTGCCCATCAATCGCAAGGTGCGCTTCCTGACGACGTCCTCCGATGTCATCCACTCCTGGTGGGTGCCGGACTTCGGCGTCAAGAAGGACGCCATCCCCGGCTTCATCAACGAGGCCTGGACCCGCATCGAGACACCCGGCACCTATCGCGGCCAATGCACCGAGCTGTGCGGCAAGGACCACGGTTTCATGCCGGTGGTGGTCGAGGCGCTGCCGGAGGCCGAATTCGACGAGTGGCTGATCGCACGCAAGGCCGAGGCCGAAGCGTCACGCAATGATGCCGGACGCGACTGGAGTCTCGAGGAGTTGATGGAGAAGGGCGAGAAGACCTACGCCACCATCTGCTCCGCCTGTCACCAGCCGGACGGCCAGGGCATGCCCCCGGCATTCCCCTCATTGGTGGGGAGTGCCATCGTCACGCAGGACATGCAGGCGCACATCGATATCGTGGTGAACGGCAAGGCAGGCACGCCCATGGCGGCCTTCGCCGATGTGCTCAGTCCGGTCGAGCTGGCGGCTGTCATCACCTATGAGCGCAATGCCTGGGGCAACGATACCGGCGAGCTGGTACAGCCAGCCGTCATCAAGGAACAGCTGTCTCAATAGCGTGCAAGCGACGCATTCAGGAGGCGTGTCATGGCCAGTGAACAGCCACGCAAGGCGGTACTTCAGGCCAGCGAGAGCGAGGGGACCGCCGGCGGCTATTCCGCAGGCGGCTCCCATGCGGGAGGAGGCCATGGCACCGCGCCGCGCGGCATGCTGCGCTGGCTATTGACCACCAACCACAAGGATATCGGCACGCTCTATCTGATCTTCTCGCTGAGCATGCTGTTCATCGGCGGCATCATGGCACTGGTGATCCGTACCGAGCTCTTTCAGCCCGGCCTGCAGATGGTGCAGCCGGAGTTCTTCAACCAGATGACCACCATGCATGGGCTGATCATGGTGTTCGGTGCCATCATGCCGGCCTTCACGGGACTGGCCAACTGGATGATTCCGCTGCAGATCGGCGCCCCTGACATGGCGCTTCCGCGTCTCAACAACTTCAGCTTCTGGCTGTTGCCGGTCGCCTTCCTGCTGCTGCTTTCCACCCTGTTGATGGAGGGCGGGGGGCCCAACTTCGGCTGGACCTTCTACGCACCGCTTTCCACCACCTATGCGCCGCCCTCGACCAGCTTCTTCATCTTCTCGCTACACATCGCCGGCATCAGCTCGATTCTCGGCGCCATCAACATCATCGCCACCATCCTCAATCTGCGTGCGCCGGGCATGCGCCTGATGGACATGCCGCTGTTCGTCTGGACCTGGCTGATCACCGCTTTCCTGCTGATCGCGGTGATGCCGGTGCTGGCGGGTGCCATCACCATGATGCTGTTCGACATCAACTTCGGCACCAGCTACTTCAATGCCGCAGGCGGGGGAGACCCGGTGCTGTTCCAGCATCTGTTCTGGTTCTTCGGCCATCCCGAGGTCTACATCATGATCCTGCCGGCCTTCGGGATCGTGTCCGCCATCGTGCCGACCTTCTCGCGCAAGCGATTGTTCGGCTACGCCTCGATGGTCTACGCCACCGGCTCCATCGCCATCATGTCCTTCCTGGTCTGGGCGCATCACATGTTCGCCGTCGGCCTGCCATTGGTGGCGGAACTGTTCTTCATGTACACGACGATGCTGATCGCGGTGCCGACCGGCGTGAAGGTCTTCAACTGGATCGCCACCATGTTCCGTGGCTCCTTAAGCTTCGAGCCCCCGATGCTGTTTGCCATCGCCTTCATCGTCCAGTTCACCATCGGCGGCTTCTCGGGGTTGATGCTGGCCATCGCGCCAGCGGATTTCCAGTATCACGACACCTATTTCGTGGTGGCCCATTTCCATTACGTGCTGGTGCCCGGCGCGTTGTTCGCGATTCTCGCCGGGGCCTATTACTGGCTACCCAAGTGGACCGGCTTCTATCCCCACGAGGGGCTCTCGAAATGGCATTTCTGGATGTCGGTCATCGGCGTCAATCTCACCTTCTTCCCGATGCACTTCTCGGGGCTGGCCGGCATGCCACGGCGCATTCCGGATTACGCGCTGCAATTCGCCGACTTCAACATGCTGTCCAGTATCGGGGCCTTCCTGTTCGGTATCTCGCAGCTGCTGTTCCTGGTCGTGATCATCAAGTGCGCGCGCGGCGGTGTCAGGGCGCCAGCCAAGGCCTGGGAAGGGGCGGTGGATCTTGAGTGGAGCGTGCCAAGCCCGGCACCGCTGCAT
Organism: Cobetia sp. PS-4MA; assembly: GCF_057670765.1. Taxonomy (NCBI): domain Bacteria; kingdom Pseudomonadati; phylum Pseudomonadota; class Gammaproteobacteria; order Oceanospirillales; family Halomonadaceae; genus Cobetia; species Cobetia sp. PS-4MA. The sequence continues at coordinate 1,118,350 of NZ_CM173107.1, forward strand.
ACCTTCGAGATACCGCCGCAGACCCGCGATGGTCAGATCATCCGCTGAGCGATAGCCAGTGGCCAGGAGAGTGACATGTCCTCACGCGATCACGCAGCACAGCAACAGGCGGTGGCACGTACCGTGCGGCGCACGCTGCTGGCGCTGGTCGGGATGCTGGGCTTCGCCTTCGCGCTGGTGCCGCTCTATGACGTCTTCTGCAATCTCACGGGCCTCAATGGCAAGGCCGCCAGTCAGGCCAGGGCTGCGGTGGCCATGGAGATCGACGAAAGCCGTTGGGTCTCGGTGCGCTTCATCACCCAGCAGGGACAGGGTCTGCCCTGGACACTCGAGGCGCTGGATGAGCAGTTCCGCATTCATCCCGGCGGCCAGTACCGCGCGCGCTTCGTGTTCACCAATCACGCCGATCATCCGGTGCGTGGTCGTGCGGTCCCCAGCGTCAGTCCTGCCGAGGGCTCGCTGCATCTGCGCAAGATCATGTGTTTCTGCTTTCAGGAACAGACGCTGGCGGCGGGAGAGCGGCGCGAGTTGCCGCTGGTCTTCCAGGTGGACCCGGATCTCCCCGAGGGCATTCGCGACCTGACGCTGGCCTATACCCTTTACCCGGTCACGATGCCGTCGATGCCGGCGGGCGACCTGGCAGAGAACTCTGCAGGAGGTGAACGATGAGCGGTGGCAGCTATTACGTTCCGGCACACAGTGCCTGGCCCATCCTCGGTGTGCTGGCCGTGGGTGGGATGATGATCGGCACGGGAATCTGGATGGTGCATGGCAGCGCCGCCTGGTTGTCAGGCATCGGCATGCTGGCCGTGGTGCTGGTGATGGCAGGATGGTTTCGCGATGTCGTTCGCGAGTCGATGGGCGGCCTTTACGACGATCAGATGGACCGCTCGTTTCGTTGGGGCATGGCGTGGTTCATCTTCTCTGAACTGATGTTCTTCGCTGCCTTCTTCGGCGCGTTGTTCTACGTACGAACTTTCGCGTTGCCATGGCTGGATGGTGAGGGTGCCAAGGGCGTGACGGCGCTGTTGTGGCCTGATTTCACGGCCAGCTGGCCCTTGATGAATCCGCCGGATGCCAGCATTGCCGGACCGAAGGAGGTGCTGTCCCCCTGGCAGTTGCCGCTGGCCAATACGCTGCTGCTGGTCAGTTCCAGTGTCACCCTGACGGTGGCCCATGAGGCGCTGAAGATGGGATATCGCCGCACGGCGCGCAACTGGCTGGCGGGTACCGTGGCGCTTGGGGTGTGCTTCCTGCTGTTGCAGGGGCTCGAATATTACGAGGCCTGGCATCACCTGGGGCTGACGCTTCAAGCCGGTGTCTATGGCGGTACCTTCTTCCTGCTGACCGGCTTTCATGGCCTGCATGTCACCATCGGCACCGTGATCCTGATCGTGATGCTGGTTCGGGTGATTCGCGGTCATTTTTCCCGCGAGCGCCATTTCGCCTTCGAGGCGGCAGCCTGGTATTGGCACTTCGTCGATGCGGTGTGGATCGGCCTGTTTCTGTTCGTCTACGTGTTCTGAGGCAGGCCGAAGAGCGTCGAGCGCGAGTCAGTTCAGCATTCCGGTGGAGAAGCCCATGACCAGCAGAATCACCAGACAGACCGCCAGGCCCACTCGCCACTTGAGAGACGTCAGCAGGCGCCGACTGCGGCTGCCGTCGTGCAACAGAAAGCCGGCTCCGGCGATGAGACTTGCCAGCATGCCGACGAAGACCAGCGCGATCAGCGATTTGAGCAGCATGTCACCTCCCGGGGCGCAGACGTTGCTAGGCGAGGGCAAGGCTCTCGCTCGCCCCGTATCTGACAGTCGAGCCCATCCGGCAGACAAGCGCAAGTCGGCGATGACAGCGCTGGCGTCACCGGAGGCGCCGCAGGAGCGATGTGTCGGGCGTGGCTGGTGGCTGTTCTGGGGATGCCTGATCGTGCTGGGCCTGTGTCTGTGCAGCTGGCAGGTGATGCGAGGCCAGGCGCGAGCCCAGCATCTGGAAGATACGGCCAGTGCGCCGGAACTGGTGATGCCGACGGCACCGCCAGCGAGTGCCAGCCTGATCGAGCTGCAGGGCGAGTGGCTCGCGGAGCACAGCCTGTTGCTGGATAACCGGACGTTGGACAAGCGCCATGGCGTGGCGGTGCTCACGCCTTTCAGGTCCGGGGATGGCCGCTGGTGGCTGGTGGAGCGGGGCTTCGTGGCATCGCCAGCGCCACGTGCGGACCCGGAGTTCACCACCCCTGAAGGCTCTCTGGTGATCAGGGGTCGCTGGCAGTGGTTGAACGGCCAGGGGACCAGCGGTGGGCCACTGTTCGGCCCCAACCGGGAGGGGCAGCGGTTGCAGCAGGTGGATCTGAGTGCCTGGAAGGTGCTTGGCGCTCCGGCGTTTGCCGGCATCGTGCATCAGACCGGCGGTGCGGGAAGGTTCTTGCCCTGGTGGCAGCCGAGCAACATGACGCCTGAGCGCCATTATGCCTATGCCCTGCAGTGGCTAGGGCTCAGTCTCGGTGCGGCGGTGGTGATGATCGTGGGCGCGCGCCGCCAACGACAGGCCGCGCTGCGTCAGCGCCAGGTCTAGCGAGTCAAGGGACGTCTTGCTCTGGAGGAGGTGGTATGACACACGTGATGCGACAGCGTCTGAAACTCGTGGCATTGCTGGGGCTGCTGTCTGCCCCGTTGCCATTGGCGTGGGCCATGCTGAGTGTGCAGGTGGGGATACCCGAAGGGCGGGTGGCGAACGGCGCCTTGCTGCCGGACGTGATGCCGCTGCAGGACTGGTCACTGGAGTATCTCGTGAGTGCATCAGCCCCGCGACAGTCCGGGGATGACAGTGGCATGCCGCCCAGAGCCGCTCAGGGCGCGGATGAGCAGCGCTTCTGGCTCAGCTGGCCGGAGCCGAGTCGGTCGGAGCTGGCCACGGCGCAGGCCGAACGTTGGTGGCGTCTGCACCGCGCCCTTGGCAAGGAGGCGCCGCGGCTGGGGCGTCTGGTGGTGGCCGAGCAGTCCTTTCAGCATCCCCAAGTACCGGGGGAGCAGCGTGCGCTGGGCCATTGGCCCTCGGCGAATGGTGCCGGGGCCTCGCCACAGCCGTTGCGCTTGATCGACCCACAGGGGCGAGTCGTGGTGGCATATGGCCCCGAGATCACACCGCAGGCCGTCATGAAGGATGTGCGCCGATTGCTCAAGCGCAATCCGGCTGCGCCGCGCTGAGCTGAGCGTGTGATGCGTCGATCACTCGCTCGCCCCTAGCTCTCTCCAGCAGGGAGATACGCCATGTCTCGCCTTGTCTCGCACCCGCGCTACCCTCTGCGTCCCCGTGTCAGCGCGCGCGCCCGTCAGCGCGGTGCCGCGCTGATACCCCCGCCACCGTTCCTGCGTCCCTCAGCCTCTGCCACTTCGCTGACAGGGCATCCTTTGCCTGGGAGTGTGCCGGGAATCACACCGCTGACCGCTGCTGATGACTCGATGACCCGGCAGGCAGTCAGTCAGACAGACCTCCTGCGTGTGTGGCGGATGGCTCGGCATCTGGTCGCCGGCATGCTGGGACTGGTCATTCTCGTGATCGGCCTCGGGGCCTGGACGCGCCTGGTGGATGCCGGCCTGGGATGCCCCGATTGGCCTGGCTGTTATGGCGCCCTGGTGGTGCCGGATGCGCACACGGCAAGCTTGCATAGTCCTCACCACCCGCTGGAGGGCTACAAGGCATGGGCAGAGATGATTCACCGCTATGCGGCGAGCCTGCTCGGCCTGGCGTCACTGGCATTGCTCGTGCTGGGCTGGCGTGTCCGGCGGCGTGAGCGCCGTCTGCGGCTCGCCCGGTCGGCGGCAGGCATGCGTCATCGGGCGCTGGACATGGCTACCTGTTTCCCGCTGGCAGGGTGCTGGCTGTTGCTGGCGGCATTGCTGATACAAGGTGCCTTCGGCGCCTTTACCGTCACGCTGAAGCTCTGGCCACAGGTGGTGACGTTGCATCTGTTGGGCGGCCTGGGCGTGGCGAGTCTGCTGCTGTTGCTGTGGTTGTCACTGACGCGACGACTGGCGGCGCGTGACGCGAGAGCAACGCTGCCCAAGGCGGCGGACGATCACGGGCATCGTGTCTTGCGTCAGCCGTGGCTGGCCACGCTGGCAGCGGCACTGTTGCTTGGACAGCTGGCATTGGGAGGCTGGACCTCGAGCAATTATGCCGGACTCGCCTGCGAGGGTTTCCCCACCTGCAATGGCTCGCTATGGCCGGCGATGGATTGGGGAGAGGGCTTCCATCTGTCTCAGGATGTCGGCCCGAGCTATCTGCACGGACAGCTGCATGGGGAGGCGCGTACCGCCATCCATCTGGCGCATCGCGGTGGAGCGGTGTTGCTGGGCGCAGTGCTGCTGATGCTCTACTGGCGCCAGCGGCGTCATGTGCAATCCGGGCATCCCGAGGCCGTCATTCCATCGCGACCTTCCTCTTCACTGGCACGCCCGCTGGCGAGGCTGGCGGGCGATAGGCGCTTCATGACCACGGGGACGCTCAACCCCTGGGGCTGGGCGCTGGCAGCCTGGGGCCTGCAGGCTGGGCTGGGGATCGCCAATGTGCTGTGGTGGCTGCCACTGGATCTGGCGCTGGCGCACACCCTGGGGGCCGTCATGCTGACATTGGCGATGGTGTGGGCGATGGATCGGATGAGCCAGGCTCACCGGGCTAAGCGGACGGGAATGTGTCAGACGCTGGCCTGAACGGCATGCTGATGACTGTCCCGCTGACGCAACGACGCCGCTCATGAGAGCGGCGTCGTTTTGTTTGCCAAGGCGCACCTCGGGCGGACTCGAGGCTTGCGAGAGTCTCAGGCGGCGCGACTGAAGCGTTCCTGCAGATAGGCATTGATGGTGTCGGATTCGTACATCCATTCCTCGTGGCCATCGTCATGGGTGATCAGCAGGCACGGCACCTTGACGCGACCGCCACCCTGTTCGAGGGCCTGGCGGTGAGTGGCGTTGTGCTGGGTGTCGCGCTGCTCGATGTTCAGGTTCAGCTGATGCATGCGTTTGCGCACCTTGATGCAGAACGGGCAGGTCGAGAATTGATACAGCGCCAGCCTGGCGGTCTCGGCGTCCACCTCGGCCTGCTGGGCGGGGCTACGCTCGAGCGCGCTGCCACGGGTCAGCTTTTCGCTGATCAGCATGAAGGGGGCCAGTACCAGTCGCAGAGTGCGGAAGAACAGGCGGATGATGGGGCGCATGGAAATACCTCGTGTACAGGCGGATGGTGATATGAGGTGAGTGCTTGCGCGTCGGGCCAAGCCCTGGTGGAGGGCTGGACGACGCTTGCACTGCGCTTGCGATCAGTGCTCTCGATCAGGGCTCTCGATCAGCACCCTCGGTCAGCGCTCGCAAAAGCGGTGGGTTGCAGAGTGTGCGGCCATTCTAGTGTTCGTCGGCGGCTGCGTCTGCCCCATGGGCGTTGCGAATGTGGGTCATCAGCGATTGACGCAGCCAGCGATGGCCCGGGTCCTGCTCGTGGCTGGCATGCCAGATGAGGCGATAACTCAGGGCCGGCAGTTTCAGCGGCAGTTCGCGAATGACCAGTCCGTGTTGCTGGCGGCTGGCCTGGGCGAAGCTTCTGGGTGCGCAGAAGATGAGCTCACTGTGCGCGACGATGCTCAAGGCATCCCGGAAGTCCGGCACCAGTACCTTGATGCGACGCGGAGCACCATGCCGTTCGAGCCGCTCATCCAGCGACCAGCGAGAGCGGCCCTCGCAGGTGGCCTGGACATGATCGAGCGTGGCGAACTCCTCGAGAGTCAGCGGCACCGAACGCTCGAGCAGTGGATGGCCGTCGCGCAGCAACATCACGTGATCATCGCGCCACAGGGTGTGCGAGTGGAAGCCTCTCGGTAGCGCCGGGGGCTCGCTTGGCGTGTCGGTCGGATGGTCGTGTGCCCCGAGGCCGATATCCAGCAGGCCTCTTTCCATCAGATTGAGACAGTCGGCCTGCCAGCGACTGATCTCGAGACTGCCGAGCGGGAGGGCCTGGGTGAGGGCGCGGGTACAGGAGGGCATCAGCGTCGCCCAGGCGCTCTCCAGTACGGCCAGCTGGAAGCGTCGGCGACTGGTGGCGGGCGTGAAGGTCGGCGGTGCGCTGAGATGCTCGAGACGCGAGAGCAGCTCGGCAAGCTCACCCCTGAGCCCGAGCGCACGTGGCGTGGGCCGCAGGCCATGACGCTCTCGAATGAAGAGGGGGTCATCGAACATCGCTCTCAGGCGAGCCAGGCTCTTGCTGACGGCCGACTGGGAAAGGTGCAGACGGCCCGCGGCCCGCGTGACGCTGCATTCTTCCAGAAGCACCTGCAATACCTGCAGGAGATTGAGGTCCAGGCGCGGATTGAGGAGGCCGGGTGACCGGATGCCAGCATTGGAGGGAGCATGGCGGGAAGTCGAGGTCATGAATTTCGCCAGTGGAATATCAGGGCTGAAATAATATCATTTTGCAGCATAAGTCACAGGCGCTAGTCTCTGCAGCTTCCGACTCGCTCGCCACTCGCCGTTGAGCTGCCTTCCGACTCCATGAGAGACTCCATGTCCGCGTCTTCCTCCGCTACCGCACGGCCCCTGCCGAGTGCCCGACAACTGCTGCTGCTATTGGTCGGCTGCGTGATGTTCTCGCCGCTGGCGATCGATATCTATCTCCCATCGCTGCCGGCGATGGCGCGCGAGTTTGCGCAGCCCACCGACGTGATGCAGATGACGGTGACCCTGTTTCTCGGTGCGGTGGGGGTCGGCCAGATTCTGGTCGGGCCGCTGACGGACCTCTATGGTCGTCGTCCCGCCTTGCTGGGCGGCGCGCTGGTCTACCTGGCAGGTGCCGTGGTCGCGACGCTGGCCCAGGACATCGGCATGTTGTATGTCGGGCGCATCCTGCAGGGGCTGGGTGCCTGTGCCACCGTCACGGTGGCCTTCGCGGCGGTGCGTGACTGCTATACGCCGGAGCAGGGTGCCAGGATGTACAGCTACCTCAACGGCGCGTTGTGCATCATTCCGGCGTTGGCGCCGGTTCTGGGCGGCCTGCTGGCGGTGCAGTTCGGGTGGCGTTCCAACTTCCTGTTCATGGGGTTCTTCGCGCTATGCGTCGGGTCAGCCGCCTGGCGGCTGTTCGCCGAGACGCGCCCCGCCAACACGGTGGTGGAGCGTCCGCTCTACAATTGGGCGCGGTATCGTCCGGTGCTGACCAGCTGGCGCTTCCTGTATCAGGCGCTGGTGGCCATGTCGGCGATGAGTGCGATCCTGCTGTATGTCTCCTCCTCTTCCGAGTTGCTGGTGGAAACGCTCGGCCATTCCGAGCTTGCCTTCAGCGCGATGTTTGGGGGCAACGCCGTGATCAATATCCTGACGTTCTTCTTCGCACCGCGCGTGATCACCCGGCTGGGACGCCAGCCGACGGTTCGGCTGGGACTGGCGATCATCCTGGTCTCCGGGCTGATGCAAGGGGCTGCCATGGCCTGGCTGCCGTTGTCGGCGGCAGCCTTCATGGTGCCGGTGGGAGTGCTGTCAGTCGGTTTCTCGCTGGCCCTAGGCGCCGCTTCCAGTCTGGCGCTGGAAGCCTTCGGTGAGCGTGCCGGTACGGCGGCGGCGCTGTTGGGCAGCATTCAGCTGGGGGGCTCGGCCATCGTGGCCACCGCGCTGCTCAGTACCCCGCTGGCGCCGCAACAGGGATTGCTCCTGATCAGCGTGGTGATGATTCTTCCCTTGCTGTTGCTGGGCGCGCGCCGTCAGCCGGGGCTTGGCGTCGATGAGACACCTCAGGGCAGCTAACCGATGTGGGCTCGCGTGGGTGGTTCATTCCTGAGGCCTGACGGGAGTATGCTTGTCGCTCGATCCGCATGTCGCCAAGGAGACACCACATGGAATCAGCGGCGCGTGTGCGCGTGATACTCAACGGTGAGAAGGCACAGCAGCCTGAGCTGCGTGATGCCTTGTTCGCCCAGCGTGAGCGCACCCAGGGGTTGGAGATACGTCTGACCTTCGAAGCACAGGATGTCGCGAGGTTGGTGGATGAAGCGATCGCGGAAGGCGTCACACGCCTGATTGCCGGGGGCGGGGATGGCACGCTCAACCTGCTGGCCAATGCGCTGATGACGCATCCACGGGCTCAACGTCCGGAACTGGCCATTCTTCCGCTGGGGACGGCCAATGACCTGGCGACCTCGCTCGGGATACCGCCCGGTATCTCCGAGGCTCTGGCACTGGCCTGTGAAGGGCAATCACGAGCGGTGGATCTGGTGCAGCTCGATGATGCCTACTTCCTCAATGTCGCTTCGGCCGGTTTCGGAGCGGAGGTGACCCGCTCGACCCCGGCCGGACTCAAGAAGCTGTTCGGGGGTGGGGCCTATTCGCTGATGGGCGTGCTCAAGGCGTGGGATTTCCGTCCCTATCGAGGACGTCTCACGCTCGATGGGGTCGAGGAAGAGCTTGCGCTGTTCGTGCTGGCCATCGGCAATGGTCGGCAGGCCGGTGGCGGGCAGGAGCTGGCGCCACGGGCCTTGCTCGATGATGCCGGTTTCGATGTGCTGGTGATTCGTGATTTCCCCATCGCGCGCATCGGTGAGGTGGTGGAAGAGTTGGAATCCCTGCCTGAGAACGGTCATTTCGTGCGTTATGTGCGTACCGATACGCTGCGCTATCGGGGGGAGCCGCTGCCGGTCAATCTGGACGGCGAGAGTCATCTGATCGAGGACAGCGAGTTCAGTATCGCGCCACAGGCTCTGCAACTGGTGGTGCCGGCGGATACCGAGCTGTTGCAGGCGAAGCGCTAGCGCTCCTCTCATCATCGATGCCAGTCTGGTACACGAGCGCAGTCTGAGGTTTACTCGGGCTGCGCTCGTGGCATTTTCAGCACGAGATTTCTTCAGTCTCTTGGCCGCAATGGACGAGAGAAACGCTTGGGAGAACGATGGCATGACAGGTGTGGCAGCGTGGCATCTCTGGGTCATTCTCGGGTTGATTCTGGCGGGGCTTGAGTTGCTGGGGGCGCAATTCGTGCTGCTGGCGTTGGGGGTCAGTGCGCTGAGTGGCGCTCTGGCATCCGTTCTCGGGGCGGGGCTCAACGTCCAGCTGATCAGCGTCGCGATCACGGCGCTGGTGGTCGTGCCGTTGTTCGTCCGCAAGATCCATCCCTATCTGTTGCCCAAGACGCCCTACGGTACCCTGGGCAGTGGCGCGGAGACCGGGCAGCTGGCCAAGGTGATCATCGGCAACGGCGGCAAACTTGCCGTGCGCGTGTCAGGCAATGAGTATCCGCTACGCTGGGAGGGGGAGACGAAGCCGGCAGCGGGGGACACGGTCAGGATCCTCAGCGTCGATGGCATCACGCTCTGCGTGGAGCGCGTCGAGTAATCTGTCTCAAGGTCCGCCTCGCCGTCCTGGCGGTCGGGCAAGTGGTGATATCACCATTCATTCGGGCGGCAGGAAGCTGCCCAGTTCAAGGGAGTTGAGCAACATGATCATCAGTCCGGGTCTCATCATCATTCTCTTCATCGTGGCGCTTGTCGTCATTCTGCTGGCCAAGGGATTGATGATCGTCCAGCAGTCCGAAGCCGTCGTGATAGAACGGCTCGGCAGCTACAGCCGTACTCTGGAATCCGGTATCAATCTGGTCGTGCCTTTCATCGACAAGCCGCGCTCGATTACCATTCGCCGCTATCGCCAGATCAAGGGCGACAACCTGCCGCTGGTGGTCGAGGAGACGCGCATCGACCGTCGTGAGACGGTGATGGACTTTCCGGGACAAAGCGTGGTGACGACGGACAACGTGACGGTGACCGTCAATGGCGCCCTCTATTTCCAGATCGTCGACCCCAAGCGTGCGGTCTATGAAGTGGAGAACTTCACCCAGGCCATCGAGGTGCTCGCCAAGACCAGCCTGCGTTCCGAGATCGGACGAATGGAGCTCGACAAGCTGTTCGAGAGTCGCAAGGAAGTGAATGATGCCTTGCAGGTCACCATGGATGAGGTCGGTGACAAGTGGGGCGTCAAGGTCACCCGAGTCGAGATCCAGGACATCAGCATGCCCGATGAAGTCGAGGATGCGATGCGTCTGCAGATGGCGGCCGAGCGCCGGCGTCGTGCCACCGTCACCGAGGCCAATGGTCAGCGCGAGGCGGCCATCGCCACGGCGGAAGGTGAGAAGCAGTCCGCGGTGTTGCGCGCCGAGGGCGACAAGCAGGCCTCCATCCTGCGTGCCGAAGGTGAGCGCCAGGCCATCTACCAGCTGCGTGATGCCATCGGGGCGGAAGATCCGCAGCTGGTGGTGGGCTACATGCTGGGACAGAAATACCTGCAGATGCTGCCGGACATGGCCCGTGACGGTGATCGAGTCTTCATCCCCTATGAAGCCTCGGCGCTGCTCGGTGCGATGGGCAGCTTCCGCGAGCTTGCCAATGAAGTCGGTGAGCCCACCAATGCCGGCAATGAAGGGCTGAGACGAGCCCGTCAGATGATGACAGGGGAAGCGGGACTCGGGTGATGCTCGCCGTTCACGCCAGGTTCGCTCACAGGGGCGTGCCTGCAGGGTGGCCTCCCCATGTCGTCATCGCCGATGTTTCATGACTGAACCCCCTTACTGAATATTCAGGAGCAAGACCATGTCAGCGCAGACTCAGGATCACGAAGGTTTCCTGCAAGCGGCCATCGAGGAGGCCGAGAAGGGCCATGCCGCAGGTGGCGTACCGATCGGCTCGGTACTGGTCCACGATGGCAAGATCATCGGGCGTGGCCACAACCAGCGTCAGCAGAAGGGCAGCACGGTACTGCACGGTGAGATGGATGCGCTGGAGAATGCCGGACGTCTGCCGGCGAAGGTCTATCGCGAGTGCGTGCTCTACACTACCTTGTCACCGTGCCCGATGTGCAGTGGCGCCATCCAGCTCTACGGGATTCCCCATGTCGTCGTGGGTGAGAACAGGACCTTCATGGGCGCGGAAGACCATCTGCGCGCTCAAGGCGTCAAGGTGGACGTCGTGGACAATGCGCGTTGTCGGGAGCTGATGGAGACATTCATCCGCGAACAGCCGGAAGTATGGAACGAAGATATCGGAGAGTGATCAGAGAGTCGTCAGAGAAAAGAAATGGTGTTCGTTAACATTTTCATGCTACTGAAAGGGCGATTTGCTTGAAAAGCTGCCAAGCGAGCACCATGTTGAAGTCATCCAAGCGTTTGAACACGCTTTCGCTTGCATGAATACTCGACCTTTGTTGCAATGCTTTGCGCAGGAAACAAGGGGCTGATGACTCCCCACCTATCAAGGAGAAGACGATGAAGCTCAAGCAATGGATGATTCCCGCACTGGCCGCTGGCCTGTCCCTGGCCATCGCCGGTTGTGACAATGGCGATACTGACAAGGCCGCCCAGCAAGCCGAGACGTCTGCAGAGCAAAGCGCAGAGCAGGCTGAGCAGAGTGCCGATCAGGCTGCTGAAGCCGCTGCTGCCGAGATGGACCAGGCTGCAGATGAAGCTGCTGCTGAAATGGACGACGCGGCTGACAAGGCTGACAACATGGCCGATGACGCAGCGCAGTCCGCTGACGCCATGGGTGACGAAGCTGCCGCCGAGAGCGATGATGCCCTCGATGCGACCAAGAACGCCGCCAGCGAGACTTACGAGTCCGCCAAGCAGGGTGTGAACGATGCCGCTGACGCCACCGCCGATGCTGCCAAGAACGCCTACGACTCCACCAAGGAGCAGGCTGCTGAACTGACCAACTCCGCTGAACAGCAGGGTGATGACGCTGCGGCAGAAGCCAACGCCGAGATCAATGAAGCTCAGAAGGCGGCCAACGAATCCGTTGATGACGCTCAGCAGTGATCGTTTGAGGCAATGCCATCACTCACGTGAGTGAATGTCCTGCCTGCAACGCCGCGGCCCCGTGCTGCGGCGTTGTGCGTCTTGCTCTCATGCCGTCCTGAAGCGATGTAGAGCCATCGCTCTGGCGGAGGCAGCGGACACAGAAACGCCCGCCAATAGGCGGGCGTTTCTGTGTCTTGCCATCATCAGGCCACCGATGAGGGTGGACTGACCGGAGTGATCAGATGATCAGACCGGCTTGATGTTTGCGGCCTGAAGGCCTTTCTTGCCCTGGGTGACGTCGAAGGAAACCTTCTGGCCGTCCTGCAGGGACTTGAAGCCTTCTGCCTGAATTTCAGAGAAGTGCGCGAACAGGTCGTCGCCGCCGTCGTCCGGAGAAATGAAGCCGAAACCTTTGGTGTCGTTAAACCACTTGACTGTGCCAGTTGCCATGATTCTTTCCTTGCTTACGTGATGATGTTGGTGGTCTGCCCATCAGACCGGATTGCGTTGGTGCGGCTAGGGGGAATTCCACCAGAGAGACGCGTTACGTCCTGCGACGACATCCTTTCCTGCTTGACCTACGCCTGCAGTAGAAACTGCACATGTTCGCATCTTGACCGAATAGTCAGTCGACGTATTGGCGACGTCTGCCTGCTCAAGTAGGATGCGTACACAGAGCCAACATAGATGGAAATGCCATGAAGGTCCAGAACGTAGATTACCGCTCGGCCGATGCTGCCGAAAAATTTGTCGAATCCCTGCGCACGACAGGCTTCGGCGTGATTCGCAATCATCCGATTTCTCATGAATTGGTCGAGAAGATCTACGCTGAATGGGCGGAATTCTTCGCGAGTGCCGACAAGCTGGAGTGGCGCTACGACCCGAAGACCCAGGATGGTCTCTTCCCGGCGGATGTCTCCGAGACCGCCAAGGGGCATACGGCGCGGGACCTCAAGGAGTACTACCACATCTATCCGTGGGGAAAGATTCCGGACAGCCTGCGCGAGAATGCCATGGAGTACTACCGTCAGGCAGAAGCCTTCGCCGCGGAGCTCTTGAGCTGGGTGGAAGCGCATTCGCCCGCTGAAGTGGCCGAGCTCTATCGTGAGCCGCTCTCCAACATGATCAAGGACAGTGGGCAGACGCTCTTGCGCGTCCTGCACTATCCGCCGATGACCGGTTCGGAAGAGCCGGGTGCCGTGCGTGCCGCTGCCCATGAGGACATCAACCTGCTGACCGTGCTGCCTGCCGCCAATGAGCCGGGGCTGCAGGTGATGGATGTCGATGGTGAATGGATGGACGTGCCCTGTGATCCGGGTCAGCTGGTCATCAATGTCGGCGACATGCTCCAGGAAGCCAGTGGCGGCTATTTCCCGTCCACCACGCATCGCGTGATCAATCCGACGGGGGAAGGGTGCAGTCAGTCGCGTCTGTCCCTGCCGCTTTTCCTGCATCCGCGTCCACAAGTGGTGCTGTCTGACAAGCACACCGCGGATTCCTATCTCAAGGAACGTCTGCGCGAACTGGGCGTGATCTAGGCTTCGGTGACGACACGACAGTCTTCAACGCCACCCGCGCGGCTGCGTGGGTGGCGTTGTCGCGTCAGGACAGGGCTTGCGGGCACGAGAGGCTTGATTCCCGCCCGCCAAGACCGCATTGACTGTATTCGCAATCATGATCTGCCGTTTCACGGCTAAGGCTTTACAGATGACCGCATCGCCCGTCGTACAGGACACGCACTCCAAGACCATGGGCTATCTGCTGTGGATCTTCGGTTTCCTCGGCGCCCATCGTTTCTACTATGGCAAACCGGTCACCGGCACCATCTGGCTGTTCACCTTCGGCCTGCTGGGGATCGGCTGGCTGATCGACCTGTTCCTGATTCCCGCCATGGACCGCGAGGCGGATTTCCGCTTTCGTGAAGGGCCAATCAACTACTCGCTGAGCTGGATTCTGCTCACCTTCCTGGGCGTATTCGGCGTCCACCGCATGTACATGGGCAAGTGGCTGACCGGGCTGATCTATCTGTGTACCGGTGGGCTGTTCTTCATCGGCGTGCTCTATGATTTCTGGACGCTCAACGAGCAGATCTCCCAGGAACAGGCCCGCTGATCCACCTTCGGCAAGCGTCAGTGCCGCATCGGTCCCGGGAGGTAGCTCCGGGACTGTCCGGACGCCGCCGACCTTCAGTGCAGGCGGCCTCAATCACAAGGATGTTCACATGATCTGGCTCAAGGCTTTCGTGGCGGCTTTTCTGGCGACCCTGATCTTCCATCAGGGGCTGTTCGGGCTCTTCTATCTGGCCGATATCCTGCCCAAGGCGCCCTACAACATGACCCCTGCCAGGCCGCTGGGCGTTCCGTCAGTGCTCTCGCTGGCCTTCTGGGGCGGGCTATGGGGACTGCCGCTATGGGCGCTGGTACGCCGCAGCACCGGCATGAGCCACTGGCTGATCAGTCTGGCATTCGGTGCCGTCGGTCCGACGGCAGTGGCCATGCTGGTCGTCTTCCCGCTCAAGGGCATCGCCGTGGTGCCGATGATGATCATCGGCGGGCTGATTCTCAATGGTGCCTGGGGGCTCGGTACCAGCCTGCTGATGCGCGTGCTGGGTGAACGTCCGGCCCCTGGTGGCCGCCCGGCAGCATGATGGCAGACCTCCCCTGGGAAATGTTGGCGATGGCCTGGGCGGCCGGGTTGTGCATCCCGCTGGGTGGGGTGATCGCGCAACTGGAGCGTAGCCACGAAACCCACGTCAAGCGCAGCTGGTTGGCTGGCATCACGGCGCTGGGGGGAGGCATCCTGCTGGCAGCGGTCGCGTTGGTGTTGGTGCCTCGCGCCATGGAATCCCTGTCCGTCCTGCCTCTGCTCGGGCTGTTTCTGCTCGGGGCGCTCGTCTTCATGCAGCTGGATCGCTGGCTGGCCCGCAGCGGCGACGCCAGGGGACAGCTGCTGGCGATGTTGATGGACTTCATCCCCGAGGCGATCGCTCTCGGGGCCCTGGCATCCGCCTCACCTGCGGCGGCCATGCTGATGGCGCTGTTCATCGCCGTGCAGAACCTGCCAGAAGGTTTCAATGCCTATCGGGAGCTGGAAGGCGCTGGCCTCACCGCGCGACAGGGACTGGGCGCCTTCCTGCTGCTGTCATTGCTCGGTCCGCTGGCGGCCTTCTCCGGCCATCTGTGGTTGGCGGATGCCCCCCGGCTGCTGGGCGGGCTGATGGCCTTCGCGGCGGGAGGCATCCTGTATCTGATCTTTCAGGACATCGCCCCCCAGGCGCGAGTGGTGCATCACTGGTCTCCACCGCTGGGGGCCACGCTGGGATTCATGATCGGCATGCTCGGTGAACGTCTGGTCGGCTGATGGCAGGCGATCCGCTTGCCGACAGCAGGACTGACCGACATCGGTATTGCCATGTGTCTGCTCTTTCTTCCCTGTCACGTCTCACCACGGATATCTAATGAGCGAACACGCCAAGGACAGCGGTCTCACCGCATTGCTGGAAGAGCTGGACCGCGAGATAGAAGGCGACATCTCGCTGGGTGCCATACTGGAACATTTCAATTCACGCGGCTTCGGCCCCTTGCTGGTGTTGCCGGCGCTGCTGGTTCTGCTGCCGACCGGGGCCATTCCGGGCGTGCCGACCACCTGTGCGCTGTTCATCGGGCTGATCGCCTTCCAGCTGTTGCTGGGCCATCGCACTCCCTGGTTGCCCAGACGGCTGGCCAGCTTCAGTTTCGAGCATGAGCGCCTCACTCATGGCGTGCAGCGAGCGCGTCCCTGGACACGGCGCATCGACCGATTGCTCAAGCCGCGGCTCGGTTTCATGACACGTGGCATCGCCTATCGTCTGATCGCTGCACTGGCCATTCTGCTGGCGGCCACCATGGTGCCGCTGGAGCTGGTGCCGTTTGCCTCGGCACTGCCCGCCGCGACGCTGTTGCTGCTCGGGCTGGGGCTGATCGGTGAGGATGGCGTCGTCATTCTGCTGGCATTGGCGGTGCTGCTTGCCGATGTGGTGGCGGGATTGTGGCTGGTCGGTTGAAGGTACTGCCTCTGCGGCGCCTCGGCGCCAGGGGCGGCTCCCTCGAAGGCATGAGTGAGTCTCAGTGGAAGGGGTCACGCCGAGGTGGGGGCGAGGGCGGCAGTTGAGCGATGAGGATGGGCTGGCGGTCTGAAGGTTGTCAGCGATGACTTTTCAGGCTCGCATCCCTCGCTTAGACTGGACATCCGTTCATGCCGCAGGGCGTGGAGAAGTCCGTCACAAGGATATGCGGCATGTTTGACTTCATTCAGTTCGATACCGCGTTCTGGTCATTCGTGGTGGCCATCACGCTGCTCACCGTGACCCCCGGAGTGGACACCCTGCTGGTGATTCGCAACACCCTGCGTGGCGGCCTGCGCGACGGGGTGCTCACCAGTGTTGCCATCTGTGCCGGACTCTTCGTGCATGCCCTGGTGTCGTCGGCGGGGATCTCGCTGATTCTTCTGCAATCCGCCTGGGCCTTCTCGGCACTCAAGCTGGTCGGTGCTGCCTATCTCGTATGGCTGGGGATCAAGAGTCTGCTCAGCGCGCGCCGCACTCGCGGGCTGGATATCCAGGCCGATGTCGCGCGTCAGCGAGTCTCTCTCTGGCAACCGTTGCGCGAAGGCTTCCTCTCCAACGTGCTCAACCCCAAGACCGTCGTCTTCTACATGGCGTTCCTGCCGCAGTTCATCGCACCGACCGACCCGGCCATTCTCAAGTCGCTGTGGTTGGCAGGTGTCCACTTCGTGATCGCCAACCTGTGGCAGATCGGTGTGGCGGTGATGGTGGGCGGTGCCGGGCGCTGGCTGGCTCGACCACGTGTCGCCAGCTGGATGGAAGGCATCACCGGCACCGTGATGGTGGCACTCGGCGCGCGCCTGGCCCTGAGCCGCTGACGGCGGCGTCTGACATCTGCACGCGGCCCTTTGCGGGCACGAGAGCACTCACTGCGACGGAGAAGCCGGGGATGAACGCCTTATCCCTCACGCCACATGGATCCTGCTACGCTGACCCTTGCCTCCTTCCTCAAGATCGTGACCCATCTTGAGTCTCGTGATATCAGCGATGTCTACGATTCGCGTGTCCAGCAGGTACAGGTGCTCTATCACGGCTACACCGTCGACTTCCGTCATCAGTTGTGGCGTATCCAGGAGGAGTCGGTGTGTGCTCGGCTGAGCAAGACCGGCAGCGCGGCGGAGCAACGTGATTGCTCACGCATGGCCAGCCGTCTGTTCGTCGAGACCTGTCACGCCCTGCAGCAGAGGGGGCGTGCTGCCCATCTCGACACTCGCACCATGTATTGCAAGGCGGCCGCCACCTACAAGCCCCTGCGCGACCCCTATGCCGGGATGACACCTGCCCAGCGTGAGGCGCGCAAGGCGCTGGAAGCTGCCCAGAAACGTGCAGAACGCGCCTGCAATCGTTATGTGCTGGATGCGCTGTCGAGCAACTCACTTGAGGTGCTGCGTCTGCGTCAGCGCTACTGTCGTGAAAGTGAGCGTCTGTCCTCGCGACTCAAGGGCCCTTGAGTCCGGACGCTCACCGCTGTCGCGTGGCCGGCCGAGTGTGGAAAGGCCGCGTGAGTGGATGAGGTATGCTGTCGTGAAGATCACGATGGTTCGTGTCGTCATTACATCAAGACCGGCCGCACGTCAGGCTGGCAGAAGCAGGGAATGCTAACCAATGAGTCCTTCCTACACCTTGCGTCGCCGGCTGGCCGGGGCGGGTATCGTCGTCTTGCTGCTCGTGGGGCTGGCGGCCTGGCTGTTTGCCTTCGAAGAGGGACGCTGGGTGGGCCGTGTCACGTCCCGGCCTGAGACCTTGAACCTGGAAGCCGTCGAACAGGGCAATCTACCGGTCAATCAGTTCGTGTCGCTACGCGATCACTGGGCGGTCTATCGCGAACATGCCGAGACCTTTCGTCTGGATGCGGCTGCCGAAGGTGGGCAGCGAATCGAGACGCTCTATTACCCGGTGATCTCGGACATGAACCCCTATCTGCTGGAGCTGGCAGGATTGTCACGCGCCTTCGGTGGCATCGATGGCATTCCCTCGGACGAGTGGCCGCGCATCGAGCGCATGGGCGTGCTGGTGCGTACCGATTCCGTCCAGAGCCTGAAGAACGTCCCGCCGCTCATCGAGTTCCCGGATGGCCTGTTCGGTACCGTGCTGCATGCCGAGACCGACCTCCCCGGAGACGAGCGCGCCCTGTTGAGTGAACGCTGGCCGGACATCGACCTGTCGCGGGTGATCATCATCAATGCGGGCCATCGTCCCGGCAATGTCTGGAGCATGATCGCCTACGGGCTGCTGGGGAGCGTCAGCTGGGCAGGGGGGCTGATACTGGCCTGGCGCCTGTGGTGCCGCCCTCGCGTCAGCCATTCGGCTCGTCACTCGGATGGGGCTCGCCAGATACCCCATGAGACCTCGCCCTCGACATTTCCCGCGAATCCCTCTCTCGCCCGCAAGGACGAGAACTGGAAGGGCAGTCAGCGCGACAGCGGTGATGGGCGTCCGCTGAGCTATGCCGAGGCGCTGAATCGCTACGCTCCCCAGCATGAGGAAGCTCCCCGACAGGGCGACGGCCAGACGCCACCGCTATCGGGAATCCATGCCCGACGCGATGATTGAGCCGTAGCGGAGACGCACGACGACAACGCCAGCCCTGAGGCTGGCGTTGTCGTGTGTGACGTCACGATTGGTCTGTCAGCGCGTGCGCTGGACGTTCGGCATGATTCTCTTCAGCGGCGGTCCACCAGCGCGGTGGTGTAGGGCTGATTGACCTCGCGCTCACTGACCACTCTGACGCCGTCGCTCGTGCCCTTGGCCAGCGACTCGAAGATGACGCGATACGCCAGTACTGCCTTGACGTACTCACGGGTTTCCTTGAAGGGAATGCGCTCGACGAAGCGGTCATATTCGCGCGGGGTATCGGCCAGCCAGCGATCCACGCGGCCCGGGCCTGCGTTGTAGGCCGCCGCTGCCGCAAGGCGATTGCCGGAGTAGCGGTCCAGCATCTCGCGGATATAGGTGCTGCCGAGGCGGATGTTGGTGTCCGGGTCACCGAGCGCGGCATGGCTGGGCGTGGCAAGCCCCAGGTCACGACTGACCTTGGCCGCCGTGCCCGGCATCAGCTGCATCAGCCCACGGGCACCCACAGGCGAGGTGGCGGTAGGATTGAAGGCACTCTCGCGACGCGCCAGTGCCATCAGCATCCAGGGGTCCACGCCGGCGTTGGCCCCATAGCGCTGGAAGTCCTGCTGCCAGGCGGGCGGGAAGCGCCAGGACAGGCCATCCCACAGCTTGCCGCGAATGGTCGCGAACACGGTCAGGTCATACCACTGCTGCTTGAGGGCGTAAGCCGCCAGGCGACGCGCGCCGGCGTCATCGGCCTGGCTCACGGCATTGAACCATTCCGAACGCGCCAGACCGATCTCATCGATCTCCATCAGCGCCCTGACACGCCTGACGGCCGGGGTGCGGGCAATCTCTGCCAGTTGCGCATCATCGAAGGTCTGGTCATCGCGATTGAGCGAATAGGCCTTGCCGATCCGGTCCGAGGCGAGGAAACCATAGAAGTTGCGTTCGCCACTGGCGCGTGCCCAGGCGGCACGTGCCTCATCCCGGCGTCCCAGGCTGTCATCCGCACGGCCCAGCCAGTACTGATAACGGGCTTCGCCACTGAAGCGTTCCGGCATCTTGAGGACCCATTCGCGTACCTCGCCCCAGGCGCCATCGCGAATGGCATTGCGCATGCGCAGGTCGAACAGCTCCTCATCATCGAGCATGGCCAGGCGCTCATCCACCCAGCCCTGGTTGTTGGGAATGTCACGCACCAGGGAATACCAGGCCAGATCACGCTCGACCTCATGACGCTGCTCATCGCTCAGCGGCATGTGCGGGCTGACCTTGCGCCAGGCCTCCAGGGCTGCCTCGGTATCCGCGCGCACGAAGCCATGCATGGCAGCGACACTGAGCGCGGCAAAGGCATGCCCACCGTGACCCAGATCGGTCGGAATCCGGGTAATGGCGGCAAAGTTGCCGTCCAGCTGCTCACGTGCGGCGATGGCCTGCTGCCAGTTGCCCGACAGCTGGCGTTCCAGGTAGCTGACCATGCTGCCCTGACCGGCGGCCCAGGCGAGCATCATGCGTTCCCAGACGGCCTGATCATCGATCACGCCACGTTCGCGCAGCGTCGAGAACAGCGGGTCACAGGCGGAATCCTGCGAGCCCGAGACATGCCAGAGTTTCAGGCCGCCTTGCGAGGCGCTGGCGAAATCATTGCTCAGCTGTGCCGTGTAGTAATGGCACTGACGGCTGGCGCCGGCCGGCACGCCATCGCTGACCTCGAGCAGAGCGTCATGGCGTCCGGTGCGTCCGTAGGCCGAGATGGCCTGGCCGCGCATCCACTCCGCCAAGGGGGAATCGGCGTGACGCTCCATGAAGGACAGGACTTCCGCCGGCGTTGCGTAGGGCAGGCGTGCCTTGAGCTGGTGATATTCGATATAGCCTTCCAGCACATGGCCATTGACGGCGACCTGCTGGATATCCTGGAAGCGCTTGGCTCGGGCATCCTCCAGCGCAGCGCGGAAGCTCTGATCACTGGGAGTGGCCGCTTGCAGCGGCAGGCTGAGGCCCAGCAGCAGACCCAGGCTTGTCAAATGGCGCAACGATGTGAAGCGGCGCATGGCGCGGGCGCCGCGGCCCGGTGGGGAAACGAACTTGCCTAGTGTCACCTGGAGACTCCTGCGATGAACGAGGTGAAGAGGGCTGAGGCGTCGCCCGCATCTTGCGTAGACGCCCCAGTGCCCCGATGTCGTGTATCAGGGGTTGCAGAGATAGCACCCATTGAGGGCTATCGTGGCAGCCGATGACGAGGAATGACAGTGTCGATGGATGCTGACAGTCACAATACATGCAATACCTGCGATACAGGCAATGTACGAGGAGTGTTCCCATGGGCAAGGCAATGTGGTTGACCCGCCTGTTTGGTCGCCGACACGTATTGGGCAAGGCCGGAGCGGCATTGCGTACACTCGTTCCGCTGTGCCGTGACGTGATCAGTGGACGTTATCGCCCGGTGCCGTGGAAGGCGCTGGGACTGGCCGCAGGTGCGTTGCTCTATCTGGTCTCGCCACTGGACCTGATCCCCGACATGCTGGTGGGGCTGGGGATTCTGGATGATCTGGTGATCGTGACCTGGTTGCTCGGCAAGCTCGATGATGCGCTGGCCGACTATCGCCTGTGGCGTGGCGAGGCCCCCGACTCCGAGCCTTCCGATCCCTCGGCGCCCTGACGGCGCTGGCGGGTCATGCGGTGGCAGGGCACTGCCCATTGGCCGCATGGCGGCGATGAGGATCACCTGTCATGCTCGTGAGGGATCATCAAACACCAGTTTGAACCGCGTCGTGCCGGTGACATGCACACGCGCCCTGGCGGACGATGCCTTTCATGACGAGTCTCGAGGAAATCCTGCATGCTGATCTATGCCTGCCTGCTGTTCGCGGCGCTGATGCTGGTGCTGACCAAGGCGCCCGTCGCCTGGGCCCAGCAACGTACCGGACGCTATGACAACCATGACCCCCGCGCGCAGCAGCGCGAACTCACGGGCTTCGGGGCGCGTGCGCTCGCCGCGCATCAGAACAGCAACGAGGCGTTCCCGCTGTTTGCCGCCGGGGTGCTGGTGAGTGTCATCGTCGCACCCGGCGCGCCGATCGCCACCACTCTGGCGGTGATCTTCGTGCTGGCGCGTCTGGGGTACTGGGGCTGCTATCTGGCGAATATCGCGCTCTTGCGCTCCCTGCTGTGGGGCGTCGGCTATCTGGTCTCCCTCGCGCTGATCGCGATGCCGCTATGGATGTGACGGTGACGGCGTCGGAGGCGACGGAAGACGGACCGCACAGTCTGCTGGGGCTGGCCGTCAATCGCGCTGACGTGCCGGCGGCGGGAGGAGGGCTGGATGACGCCAGCTGGGTGAGGGCGCTGACGGGGTTCGTGAGCTTCATTCCGCATACCGCGAGATTGCAGGTCAGTGTCGAGGAGGTCGCCGCGCCGGCCATTCGCATGCAGCTGCCGTGGCAACCGGCCTTGATCGGCGATCCGCACCGCCACCTGGTGCACGGCGGCGTGCTGACCATGTTCGCCGACACCCTGTGCGGCAGTGCCGTCCTGACGGGCCTTGAGCGTCCGGAAGTCTGCCCGACGCTGGATCTGCGTCTCGATCATTATCGTCCCGGGGTGGAAGGCATGGCGTTGATCGGCGAGGCACGCGTCCTGCGTGTCACCGAGTCGATGGTCTTCACCGAAGCGCAGATCTGGCAGCAGCCGGGCAAGCTTCTGTGTCGCGCCATCGGCAACTTCGTTCGCCTGGGGGCGCGCAATACGCCTCCAGGGTTTGGCGAGGCGCTGATGGCCGCCGCGCAGGGACACCCATCGGCCGGGGCGGCCGGCTCTGTCATCGATGACCCGCAGAAGACCGCTGACGACGAGGCGCTCCCTGCCGTGTCGCAGCCGGTCGTCAGCCGTCCGGGGGACGGGCTGCAGCATGCCCGGCGTTTCGTCGAAGGCCAGCGTACCCGAGGGGATCTTGCAGACCTGCTGGCAAGCCTGCCCTACGCCAGAGCCATCGGACTGGGCCTGTGCTCCCTGGCGCCCTCCTCGTTGGCAGAGGATGACCCGCTGCCGACCACCCCGCTTCGCTATGCGATGGCCGCCATGCCCGAGAACGTCGGCAACCCCATGTTGCCCGCCGTGCATGGAGGCGTGCTGGCGGCCGCGATGGAGACGGCCGCCACGCTCGAGGTGCTGCGCTTGAATGGCTGTGGAGGGCGTCAGGCGCGTCTGCCCAAGTTGATCGATTTCTCCATCGATTATCTGGCCACGGCGCGGGGTGACAGTGTCACGCGCATCGATTGTGAGGTGCTGCGCGAGGGGCGGCGCATGGCCAACGTGCGCGTCAGTGCCTGGCAGCAATCCAGTCAACGGCCGGTCGCCAGTGCGCGCATGCATTTCGTGCTGGAACCTCTGGCAAGAGAAGAAGAGGCCTGATCCTCAGCCACCTTCGTCAGCGACACCTCAGGGCACCCCGCGCGGGTGCCCTGTCGTCTCACGCCTGGCCTGACGGAACCTGCTGAAGGAATCAGCGCGACGCCGAGCGCAATATGCTGCCTCTAGTGCCTTGAAATCGTTCATCCTTGCCCCATATCTGGTCCACGAGAGCGTGACTCGACCCGTCCCCGAGAATGACGGGCGAGCCTTCGCCACCACCTTGCAGCGGTGACGCAGGTTGCCGCCGGTTTCCACATCAGGCACAGACATAGAGGGGTCCTTCACGATGACCACCGCCACCCACACCGAAACGCATGGCTTCCAGACAGAAGTGAAGCAGCTGCTTCACCTCATGATCCACTCGCTGTACTCCAACCGCGAGATCTTCCTGCGCGAGCTGGTCTCCAATGCCGCGGATGCCTGCGACAAGTTGCGCTACCAGGCGCTGGACAACGATGCCCTCTACGGCAACGACAGCGAGCTGCGCATCGAGATCGAGCACGATGCCGACGCGAAGACCATCACCCTGCGTGACAACGGCATCGGCATGAGCCGCGATGACGTGGTGGCCAATCTGGGCACCATCGCGCGCTCCGGTACCGCCGAGTTCATGAAGAACCTGTCAGGTGACCAGCAGAAGGATTCGCGTCTGATCGGTCAGTTCGGTGTCGGCTTCTATTCCGGCTTCATCGTCGCCGACGAGATCACCGTGCGCACCCGTCGCGCCGACCTCGATGCCGACCAGGGTGTCGAGTGGAAGTCCCGTGGCGAGGGCGAGTTCAGCGTGGCGGACATCGAGCGCGCCGAGCGCGGTACCGAGATCGTGCTGCACCTCAAGGACGATGCCCTCGAGTTCGCCGATGAACATCGCCTGCGCAACCTGGTCACCAAGTATTCCGATCACATCGAACTGCCGGTGCGCATGCAGCGTGTCGAGAAGGACGAGGAAGGCAACGAGCAGATCCACTGGGAAACCGCCAACTCCGCCACTGCGCTGTGGGTGCGCTCCAAGTCCGAGGTCAGTGACGAGGAGTACAAGAACTTCTACAAGCACGTCTCTCACGACTTCTCCGACCCGCTCAGCTGGAGCCACAACAAGGTCGAGGGCAAGCTCGAGTACACCAGCCTGCTGTTCGTGCCGGGTCGTGCGCCGTTCGACCTCTACCAGCGTGATGCCGCGCGTGGCCTGAAGCTCTACGTGCAGCGCGTCTTCATCATGGACGACGCCGAACAGTTCCTGCCGCTGTACCTGCGCTTCATCAAGGGCGTGCTGGACACCAATGATCTGTCCTTGAACGTCTCGCGTGAGCTGCTGCAGCAGGACCCGCAGGTCGACAAGCTCAAGTCCGCGCTGACCAAGCGTGGCCTGGACATGCTCAAGAAGCTGGCCAAGGACCCCGAGCAGTACCAGACCTTCTGGAACCAGTTCGGCTCCGTGCTCAAGGAAGGCCCGGCGGAAGACTACGCCAACCGCGAGAAGGTCGCCGAGCTGCTGCGCTTCTCCACCACGCATACCGACAGCGCCACTCAGGATCAGTCGCTGGCCCAGTACGTCGAGCGCATGAAGGAAGGTCAGAGCAAGATCTACTATCTTGTCGCCGACAGCTTCAACGCCGCCAAGTCCAGCCCGCATCTCGAGATCTTCCGCAAGAAGGGCATCGAGGTTCTGCTGCTGACCGACCGTATCGATGAGTGGCTGATGAGCCACCTCACCGAGTTCGACGGCAAGTCCTTCGCCGACGTCGCCAAGGGCGATCTCGATCTCGGCGATGTCGAGAACGAGGAAGAGAAGAAGGCCCAGGAAGAGACTGCCAAGGCCAAGGAAGATCTGGTCAAGCGTGTCAAGGAAGCGCTGTCTGATAGCGTTCAGGAAGTGCGTATCACGCACCGCCTGACTGATTCCCCGGCCTGCGTGGTGCTGCCGGAGCACGAGATGGGCTACCAGATGCGCAAGATGATGGAAGCCGCTGGCCAGCCGCTGCCGGAAGTGAAGCCGATTCTCGAGCTGAACCCGGAGCACGCCCTGGTCTCGCGTCTGGAAGGCGGCGAAGGCGACTACTTCACCGACCTCGCTCACGTGCTGCTCGATCAGGCCATCATCGCCGAAGGTGGCGCGCTGGAAGACCCGGCCGCCTACGTGCGTCGCCTGAACGGCATGCTCAGCGCCTGAGACGACTGACCGAACACGTCACGTGGAGGCTCGAGTGCCCGTCGTGACAGGTCATTCGTGACAGGTCATTCGTGACCGGCCATGCTTGACGTGATGCCCCCGCAGCCCCGGCTGCGGGGGCATCGTGCGTTTCAGGCATCGTGTATTTCAGCAACCGTGCCTGTCAGTCTTTCGTGTCGCTGGCGATGAGATGGGCTTCTCCAGACGGCATTTTTGGGGTTTCATGCAGCCTCATGAGATACGCTGCCAGTGATTATGCGTCTTGGATGTGTCCATTCTCATCACATGTCTCATCACATGAGCGCCGCGCATGACCTACCTGCTTTCCTGCCGACTCCCGAACCGCCGTCAGTCCCTGCAGCATCTCGCGATGGCTCGTGGCCTGCTGGCCGCCGGTGAGCGACTCCTGCGCCGTTTTGCCAGGTCACGCATGCAACGTCGATCCGGCCTCTGCCTTTTGATGGTGGTGATGGCCGTGTGCTCGGTCGCCGAGGCGGCACGCCTGGATGACGAGCTGCTGGTCAGGGACACCACCCATCAGATGCCGGACCTGCGTGTCCTTGCTGCCGGCAATCCACGCAAGGTCGCCTTCTTCGAGCTGATGATCCCGCTGGTGGTGGCCCAGAATCAGCGTCTTTCGGAGCAGCGTGACTGGCTGCAGGCGATGCGTCGGCGAGCAGGCGAGGCCGGCAGAGACTACAGCGAGCGTGAGCAGGAGCGATTGAATGCCCTGTGCGAGCAGGCGCAGCAGCGCTGCAGCGTCAGCGCCGCGGACATCGGCATTCCCTGGGACGACCTGCTGGCGAGCATCGATACCCTGCCACTGGACTTGGTGATGGTGCAGGCCATCGAGGAGTCCGGCTGGGGGACGTCCGGTCACGCCCGCAACGCCAACAATCTGTTCGGCATGCGCTGCTTCACCTCCGGCTGCGGTACCGGCCGGGCGGGGCGTGAATATCAGCGCTTCGAGAGCCTGGAGGCGGGGCTGGCGGCCTATTACCAGAACCTCAATGCCAACCCGCGTTATGCCAGGATGCGCCAGCTGCGGGCCCGCCTGCGCAATGCCGGTGAACGGGTGCGCGCCGAGGATCTCATCCCGATGCTGGGCGCCTATTCGACCCGGGGCGAGGCCTACTTCGCGACGCTCAATGAGCTGTTGCGCTGGAATCGCGGCCTGATCCGTACCGTGCGTGAGCGCCTGGCGGCCAATGGTGTCTTGTCGTGAGCCCTGGTGCTGGATATCGTCCTGCGTGAATCGCTTGTCCCACGGTCTGACAGAAGGGATCATGCCCCGATGCATCTGAGCAATGATCAACGGCGGATTCTCGCCCACCCCTTTCCCTCGCGACTGCGCGATCGCACGCCGGCCACCAGTGCCGAGAACAGCGATTGCGTGGTGGTGCGAGCCTGTGCCGGCAGCGGCAAGACCGTCCTGATGGTGGAGCTGGCGCGGACCTATGCCGATGAGATCCTCATCTATACCTCACTCAACCCGGCGGTCGCGGGACGTACGGCCAGCCAGCTGCCGGCCAATGTCCAGTCCCTGTCGTTGCACCAGCTGGCGCGTCAGGCGCTGCAGGAAGAGTACGGCGACAAGCTCAAGCGGCAGCCGGACATCACGCGCAGACTGTCGCCCCAGAGCCTCAACTGGCTGGGCAGCCTGTCCAGTCAGTCGCGCAGCCTGATCGCCCAGGGACTCAATACCTTCTTCACGCTGAGTGATGCCGTGCCCATGCCGGAGCATCTGCCGGAGGGCTGCGCCGACCGCTTGAGCGCCAATGAGCTGCGCCAGCTGGTCGAGAGCATGCGACTGGTGTGGGAGTGCCTGCTGGACCCGGCGGACCATCAGCAGGCGCTGTCCTTCAATGCCTTGCTCAAGCTGTGGTCCCAGCATGGTCAGTCGCTCGATGCCGATCTGGTCATGCTGGATGAGGCCCAGGACGCCACGCCGGCGCTGCTGGCCATGCTGAGACGTCAGCGCTGTGATCTGCTGCTGATCGGCGACCCACACCAGAGTCTGGCACGCCAGGCCGAGGGACTGAGCTCGCTGGATTCGCCGCTGCTTGGCGATGCCACCGTCTACTCCCTGCCGGGGGCCTGGCGATTCGGGCCGTCACTGGCCGCGCTGGGAACGCGTCTGGCGGCCTGTTCCCCGACCTCGCGTGAGCAGGCCATGAGCGGTCTCGGGCCTGCCACGCGTCTGGCGGCACCGGGTGTGCGTGAGGCCTTGCTGACCGCCGGCGCGCGACATGCCGTGATCAGTGCCGGGCCCATCGCGGCGCTGGGTGAAGCGCTGGCACTGCATCAGCGTGGCATCGCGGTGGCATGGCTGGACGGCATCGAAGGCTATCCACTGGCGGGTCTGCTGGACCACTGGCGCCTGTGGCGCTGCCACCAGCTGGCGGAGCAGGGCGACAGGCACGAGCAGCAGCAATGGTGGCGTCAGTTGCCGCCAACACTGACGCGGCTTGGCCAGACCCCGGCACAGGTGCTGGGGGCTCTCGCGCGTCTCGATGATCATCAGGCGCGCAGCCTGCACGAGCTGGCCTCCTGGTACGCGCAGGCGCCGCTGGACCAATGGATCGGTGAGCTGCGCAGGCAGGATGGTGATCTGCAGGCCGCCATCCTGGCCGACCAGACCGTCACGCTGCCTTGCGTCATGCTCGGGACCGTCTTCCGCGCCAAGGGCCTGGAGTTCGATTGCGTCGTGCTGGCGGATGACCTGATGTTGCCCGGTGAACGACAGCAGCTTGCCAATCAGGTGCTGGTCACCAATCTGACCTACACCGCAGCCACGCGGGCACGACAGCTGCTGGTGCTCAACGAACGGCTGAGCCACTGGTGGCAGGCGCAGGCCGAGAGTGAGCGCTTCCCTCTGATCCAGGAACTATCCGCCGAGATGCTGGCGATGTGGCGTCCGGCCGCGGGGGGGCAGGCGGCGGGGGCTGCCCATGGCAGCCGTGCCCCTCACCCCTGGTGGGGGCGTGCGCGGCTGGCCGAGCTGGCCTTGACGCCCCGCAAGCGTCTGATGCTCAAGCGGGCTCATCAGGCCGTCGACGAACCAGTGCGACCGACTCGGGCCGTCGCCGAGCACCGACAGACCGGTGCCGAGCTGGCCCCCGACGTGCAGACCCGGCCTCGTCACGACGACGGCCTCCAGGCGCTGGAGCGTCAGGCGCACAGGGACAGCACGGCGCGCAAGCTGTATGACATGGCCAGCCAGTTGCCGCCGGGGCGTCCGCCAGGGGGGCTGCGTAGCCTGTTGACCCCTGAAACGCCTCCCGCGACAGCCCCAGGGACTGGCCGTGACGAGGAGCGTGGCTCCCGTGAATCCCCGGATGGCGCCGTCACGCCCCCGCGGCCGCGCGACCCGCTTTCCGATGAATGAATCCAGCGAAGACAGCCCGGCTGTCGGAGATAACGTGCCAGATCTGATGTCATTGAGCTTCAACAACCGCTACGCCCGTCTGCCGGAGCACTTCTTCAGTCGTGTTGCGCCGCAGCCACGTCAAGGCACTCGCCTGGCCGATGTGAGTCCTGACTGCGCCCGCCTGCTGGGCCTGGACTCGCTGGTGGCGGAAATGGCGTCAAGCCGGGAGGATCGCGAGTCACTTCGCCTGCTGATGGCAGGGGAGCGCCTGCTGCCGGGCATGGACGCGCTGGCCCAGAAGTACACCGGGCACCAGTTCGGTCATTACAACCCGCAGCTGGGCGATGGGCGCGGCATGCTGCTCGGTGAGCTTCAGACCGAGAACGGCAGCGTCTTCGACCTGCATCTCAAGGGAGCCGGGCGTACGCCATATTCCCGCTTCGGTGATGGGCAGGCGGTGGTGCGCTCCAGCGTGCGCGAGTATCTGGCCAGTGAGTACATGGCGGCGCTGGGCATCCCGACCAGTCGCGCGCTGGCATTGGCGGTGAATGCCGAGCAGGTCCAGCGCGAGACGCTCGAGCCCGGTGCCACCGTGCTGCGGGTCTGCGAGAGTCATCTGCGCTTCGGACATTTCGAGTGGCTGGCGCACTCCGGCCGTCACGCCGACCTCAAGACGTTGATCGACCACGCCCTGCGGGAGCACTTCCCTGAGTGTCTGCCCGACACGGAGAAAGGGGCATCGCGCGCAGGTGAAGCGCCCAGCGCGCCGCTGGCGGATGAGACGCGCATCGCCGCCGCGCTTTTGATGTTCGAGACAGTGATCACTCGCACCGCGAAGCTGATCGCGGCCTGGCAGGCGTATGGCTTCGTGCATGCCGTGATGAACACCGACAACATGTCGCTGCTGGGACTGACCTTCGATTATGGCCCCTATGCCTTCCTCGATGGCTACGAAGAGAATCTGATTCCCAACCATACCGACCAGGCCGGGCGCTATGGGTTTGCCCAGCAGCCGGGCATCGGGCTCTGGAATCTGGAGCGCCTCGGGATTGCGCTGTCGCCGCTGATCGATGTGGAAGCGCTCTCCGCCGCGCTGGGCGCCTATGAAGGCGAGTTGCAGCGCGAATATGCTCGCCTGATGCGCGCGCGTCTCGGGCTGCAGGATTCCCGGGATGAGGACATGACACTGGTGCAGCAATGGCGTGAGCTGCTGGCGGCCGGCAAGGTGGATCACACCCACGCCTATCGTCTGCTCAGCCATTGGGATGTCACGCAGGCCGCGCCGGAAGCGCTGGTCGTGCGCCTAGCGGGCGAGCGTGGGCCGCACGGCAACTCGGCACAGGCGCGCGATGAAGCCTCGGCCTGGCTTGCACGCTATCAGACACGTGTCATGGCCATCGGGCTCTCCGCCGATGATGAGCGCCAGCGGCGCCTCGCCATGCTGGGTGTGAACCCGCTCTACGTGCCGCGCACGCATCTGTTGCTGGAAGTGATCGCGCGGGTCGAGCAGGGCGATGACACGACGCTCGAAGCGTTCCGTGAGCGCCTGAGTGCTCCGTTCCATCGTCTTGAAGAAGGCAGTCTCGAGGCGGCGCAGGCACTCGGTCAGGCGCAGGGTGTCGAGGCGGAACTCGCCGATGACTGGACACGCCCGCCGGCGGCGAATGCCGCGCCGATCTGCATGAGCTGCTCTTCCTGAGCCGCGCCTGGCGAGAGGGCTGGACCGCTTTCTGACAGTGCAAGCGCTGGCCGAGCATCCGCTGGGCGCAATGCCGGGATCACGCACTGGTACTCACGTCGGCACCATCACGAGGGGAGGCTGCTTCGGCGGCATCCCTTTTCCGTGGCAATGTCGGTAACAGCCATAAGCTCGAGATTATGCGATGCATAACACAAAGCTGAGCTATTCTTGGAAGGGCCTGATTCACAAACTCATTGGAAATCAGTCGCTTGGCGAGATGTGGAGTGTCGTTCAGGCATAAGCTCACTGTTATGTCGCGCATAACGTTAGCTTTATGATTGATTTTATTGCCTTTTTTGCAATGCAGCGCTTGACCCTGATACACCGACGAGAAAAGACTGATACTGGACACTCATCGTGTCACAGGGGATGTCAGGCCTCTTGGCCGTGCGTGACCCGCGGCTTGCGATTCCGGCACGCCTCACCTGTGACAGACAATAACGTCGCTGAAAGCGCATCGGGCAGGCAGGGATGACGCGAATCAGCGCTCAACAGGAACGACGCCATGAACCTTTCAAGGCTGGCAGCCTCTGGCATGAACATGGATGTGAAACGAGGTGCGCGATGCTGAATATTCTTGTCGTGCGTGAAATGCGTGCGCCCGATACTGTCTCGCAGGCCGCAGACGGACAGCAGGGCAGCGCAGACCCCACCCTGGCGCGCGGAGAATGTCGTGTCGCGCTGGACCCGGTGACGGCCGGCAAGCTGGCGCGTCATCTGGACAGCGCCATCGCTGACTCCGGCGACGCCATCGTGCACGTGGAGAGCGGCGCCGGGCGCCATGCGCACTTCGATGATGCCGCCTATGCCGAGCAGGCCGGAGTCGCCATCGTCGCCGAGCAGGACATCCCGGCGGCACGTGCCGCGGCGGACCTCATCCTCTGCGTGCGCACGCCCAGCGAGTCCCAGATCAACGACTTCCGTGAGGGTGCGGTCATCGTTGCCCTGATGACGCCGTATCAGAATCCGCAATTGATCCAGACGCTTGCCCAGCGCGGGCTGACCAGCCTGTGCATGGAGTTCGTGCCGCGCATCTCGCGTGCCCAGAGCATGGATGCCCTGTCCTCCCAGGCCGCCGTGGCCGGCTATCATGCCGCACTGCTGGCGGCCAACGAGTCCTCGGTATTCTTCCCGATGCTGACCACCGCTGCCGGCACCGTGCGTCCGGCACGTGTCGTGGTGGTCGGGGCCGGTGTCGCGGGGCTGCAGGCCATCGCCACCGCCAAGCGTCTCGGCGCGCAGGTCTGGGCCTATGACATTCGCGCAGCCGCCCGTGAGCAGGTCGAGTCGCTGGGGGCCAAGATGATCGATACCGGCGTCGATGCCTCCGGTGAGGGTGGTTACGCCCGTGAGCTGACCGATGAGGAGCGCGCCCAGCAGGCCGAGGCACTGGCGCGTCACATGGGCGATGCCCATGTGGTGATCTCCACCGCGGCGATTCCGGGGCGTCCGTCGCCGCGCATCATCAACCGCGAGATGGTCGAGGGCATGAAGCCCGGCGCCGTGCTGGTGGATCTGGCGGCGGAAGGGGGCGGCAACTGTGAGCTGACCCAGCCCGGTGCCCGGGTCGAACATGGCGGCGTCACGGTACTCGGCCCGCTGGACATGGCCTCCAGCCTGTCGGTCAATGCCAGCGAGATGTACGCCAAGAATCTCTTCAACCTGCTGACACCCTTCATGAAGGATGGCGAACTGTCGCTGGACTTCGAGGATGCGGTACTCGGCCCGATGCGCCTGACCGAAGCGGGTCGCATCACCCACGATGACGTACGCGCTCGCGCGGAGGACGCCGCATGATCGAAGGACTCTCAGCCATATACATCCTGATGCTGGCGGCCTTCGTCGGCTACGAGGTCATCTCCCGGGTACCGGTGATCCTGCATACGCCGCTGATGTCCGGTTCCAACTTCATCCATGGCATCGTGCTGGTCGGGGCGATGATCGCCCTCGGCCAGGCCGAGACCGGCATGCAGCAGTTCATCGGCTTCATCGCCGTGCTGCTGGGTGCGGGGAACGCGGTGGGCGGCTACGTCGTCACCGAGCGCATGCTGGAAATGTTCAAGGCCAGTGATCGCAGCAAGGGCGCTGACGCGGCCAACGCCATCAACGACAAGGAGGCTCGCTGATGAACTGGCTGGTCGAAACAGGATATTTCGCCGCGGCGGTGGTCTTCATTCTGGGCCTCAAGCGCATGTCGCACCCCACCACGGCGCGCAGCGGCATCCACTGGGCCGGGATCGCGATGGTCGTGGCCACGCTGCTGACCTTCCTGCACCCGCAGATTGACGGGCGCTACGGGCTGATGCTGCTGGCCATCGTGATCGGTGGCGGCATTGCCTGGTACTCGGGCAAGAAGGTCGCGATGACCGACATGCCGCAGATGATCGCCATCTACAACGGCATGGGCGGCGGCGCGGCGGCGGCGATCGCCGCGGTCGAGCTGATGCGCATGAGCGACAACCCGGGACTGATCGAGCAGCACGGCTCGCTGGCCCTGTGGCTGGGCGTGCTCGGCGCCTTGATCGGTGCGGTGGCCTTCTCCGGTTCCATCATCGCCTGGGCCAAGCTGGACGGGCGCATCAAGAAGGCTGTCCATTTCCAGAATCAGCAGCTGATCAACATGATCGTGCTGGGCCTGGCGATCTATCTCGGGGTGGTGATCGCGGCGGTGGAGCCGTCAAGCTCGCTGGTGATCGTGTTCTTCGTGCTGGCACTGCTGTTCGGCGCCATGCTGGCACTGCCCATCGGCGGCGCGGACATGCCGGTGATCATCTCGCTGTTCAATGCGCTGACGGGCCTTGCGGTGGCAATGGAAGGTTTCGTGCTGGGCAATGCCGCGATGATCATCGCCGGTACCGTGGTCGGGGCGGCGGGTACGCTGCTGACCCAGCTGATGGCCAAGGCGATGAACCGACCGATTCGCAACGTGCTGTTCAAGCAGTTCGGTGGCGCAAGCGGCGCGGAGCAGGGCGAGATCGAAGGCAGCATGAAGGCTTCTGATCCGATGGACGCTGCCGTGCAGCTGGCCTTCGCCGAGCGCGTCATCATCGTGCCGGGCTATGGTCTGGCGGTGGCCCAGGCGCAGCATAAGGTCTGGGAAATGGTCGAGCTGCTGGGCGAGCGTGGAGTGGAAGTGCGCTTCGCGATCCACCCGGTCGCCGGTCGCATGCCGGGCCACATGAACGTGCTGCTGGCGGAAGCCGGGGTGCCCTACGACATGATCGCGGACCTGGACGAGATCAACAACGACTTCGAGAACACCGACGTGACGCTGGTCATCGGCGCCAATGACGTGGTCAATCCGGTCGCCAAGAACGATCCCTCTAGCCCGCTGTACGGCATGCCGATCCTCAATGCCGATCAGTCACGCAACGTGCTGGTGATCAAGCGTGGCCAGGGAGCAGGCTTCTCGGGTGTCGAGAATCACCTGTTCTATCTGGACCACACGCGCATGGTCTATGGCGATGGTCAGAAGGTGGTGGGCGACATGATCACGGCGCTCAAGACACTCTGAACTGACTGCCGGGCGGTGATCGCTGCCTGATGCAAGACGCGATGGCCATCGGCCTTCGTGACGACGCCGGCAACTTCCGGGGCTCCTGCCTTGAGAGTTGCCGGCGTTTTCGTGTTCGCCATCCCTCATCAAGGAGAGTTGAATATGACGTCATCGCCACCACTGTCAGGATGTCATCGCCCACGCAGGCTTTGGCTTGCGAGGGCAGCCCGACAGGTGCCGACGACAGGCACTGACTAGAGGTACAATGCGCGACAGTTGCCGAATCCGCGTTTCTTTCTCCTTCTTACGCCACTACCAGGAGTCTTCATGTCTGCCTCTTCACCCGCTCCTCGTCGCGCCATCCGTGATCGCGAGCTTTCGGAAAGTGCACCGCAGGCAGCCGGCTTGAATGTCTGTGTGCTGGGCGGCGGCAGCTTCGGCACCGCGATCGCCTCGATCGCCGCCGACAATGGTGCCAATGTCACCCAGTGGATGCGTGATGCAAGCCAGGCCGAAGAGGTCAACACCGAGCACCGCAATTCGGGCTATCTGCCGGATTTCGTCATCAACTCGGCCGTGCGGGCCACCACCGACATGGCAGAGGCCCTCAAGGAGGCGGAACTGGTGTGCGTGGCGATTCCCTCCAAGGCGTTTCGCAGTGTGGTGCGTCAAGCGCGCCCGCATCTGCGCGAGGAGCAGATTCTGGTCGCGACCACCAAGGGGATCGAGAGCGAAGGCTTCACCCTGATGAGCGAGGTGCTGGAAGAGGAAACCGGCTTCTCCCACATCGGCGTGCTCTCCGGCCCCAATCTGGCCAGTGAGATCGCTCAGCGTCAGCTGACCGCGACGGTGATCGCCTCGGATGACCCCTACACCCGCGCACGCGTACAGACGGCCTTCGGCTGTGATTACTTCCGGGTCTATGCCAGCAATGATCGTTACGGGGTGGAGCTGGGCGGGGCGCTGAAGAACATCTACGCCATCGCCGCGGGCATGGCGGCGGCCCTGGGCATGGGGGAGAACACCCGCGCCATGCTGATGACACGGGCGCTGGCCGAGATGAGCCGTTTCGCCGTGGCTAAGGGCGCCAATCCGATGACCTTCCTCGGCCTGGCTGGCGTGGGGGATCTCATCGTCACCTGCTCGTCGCCATTGTCGCGCAACTACCGGGTCGGCTACGCCCTCGGGGAGGGGCGTACTCTGGATCAGGCCGTGGAGGTGCTGGGGCAGGTCGCGGAAGGTGTCAATACGGTGCGACTGGTGCAGGATGAGTCAGAGCGTCTGGAGATCTACATGCCGCTGGTGAATGGCATGGCCAAGGTGCTCTTCGAGGATGTCGATCCTCACCACATGGCCCGCGCCCTGATGGGCGGTGAGCAATCCACGGATGTGGAATTCGTGCTGTCGCGCGAGTCCGTCAAGCAGGCGCGTCAATTGGAACCTGATGGCTCCTGAAGACTCTCAATTCCATGGGGTGGCATCGGCTGAGTGGTGCCATCCCGTTCCTCGCTCGGCGCTCCGGCCGTGCGAGCACTGTCATCGACCGCCGAGGGCGGATCTTCGTCCCGCGCGGTAGTCACCCTTCAGGAGAAAGCCATGAGTGTATTGATCATGCGTCACGGGGAGGCAAGCTCCGGCTCGCCGGACGCCAGCAGGGAATTGAGCGCCCGAGGGCGTGAAGAAGCCCGCCGCATGGGGCAATGGCTGGCGCATCAGTTGCCCGCGGAACGCCGTGCCCGTCTGACCCTCGTCGTCAGCCCCTTCACCCGTGCCCAGCAGACGGCGCAGGAAGTCTCCTCGGCGCTCAAGCTTGCCGGTGAGCAACAGACGACTCTGGAAATCATCACCCCGGATGACCCGCTCACGCCGGTGCTGGATTGGCTGCAGACCCACGTCCCGCCCTGCAGCGAGGCGCGTGAGCCGCGTGACTGGCTGATCATCAGCCACAACCCGCTGGTGTCGAGCCTGGCCAGTGCGCTGGTGGATGGCCCCGGCAGCACTCAGCTGGCCTTTGCCACCGCGAGTCTGGCGTGGCTGGATGCCGATATCTGGGCGGCAGGTCTGGCGGACCTGCACCACTTCGTCAGCCCGGCGGAGCTTGACTGAACACGCGCAGGCGCGTGCCCGGGACCGGGACCGGGACATGAGCTTCAGACGCAAGCGCCCCCGTCAGCCATTCGCTGTCGGGGGCGCTTGCGTTGCGTCATCCGAAAGGTGCTAGACCAATCCGCTCAGCTTGAGGAGGAAGATGCCCAGGGTGATGGTGAGCGCGGCCATCAGGGTACTGATGGCGATGATGTTGGCGGCGAGGCGATCATTGCCGCCCATGGCCCGCACCATCACGAAGCTTGCCGCCGCCGTCGGTGAGGCGAAGAACAGGAACAGCACACCGAGTTCCGTGCCGCGAAAGCCCAGCAGCACGGCGAAGGCCGTGGCCACCAGTGGCACGCTGATCATCTTCATCAGGCTGGCACTCAGCGCCAGCTGGCGGCCTTCGCGCAGTGAGCGCATCGAGAGGGTGCCGCCGATGCAGATCAGCGCCAGCGGCAACGTCATGCGCGCGAAGTAG
The DNA here is from genome assembly GCF_057670765.1 of Cobetia sp. PS-4MA. NCBI lineage: Bacteria > Pseudomonadati > Pseudomonadota > Gammaproteobacteria > Oceanospirillales > Halomonadaceae > Cobetia > Cobetia sp. PS-4MA. The sequence goes on from NZ_CM173107.1 coordinate 1,154,578, forward strand.
TCGCCGGAGGTTTCCAGCCACTGGGGCAGCTGCCAGCTGAACGCCGCGAAGGGCAGCGCCGCCAGGACACCGAGAATCAGCGGGTTGGTGATGATGCCGCGCGCGATGGCACTCCAGCTGGTGCGGCCATCGCCCAGATAACTCGATAGCACCACCACTGACAGCATGTTGTAGGACAGGATGACGACGCCCATCAGGATGCCGCCCATCGACAGGCCGAGATCGCCATAGAGGTTGGCTGCCAGTGCCAGCCCGACGATGGCACAGTTGCCACGAAACGCCCCCTGGACGATCTCGCCGCGCTCCTTCAGCGGAATGCGCCAGATGGCCCAGCCCCACAGCAGCAGGAAGGTCCCAAGTGTGGCGCAGGCGAAGTAGAGCAGCATGCCGGGGCGCAGGGCGTGATCGAGGTCCGCTCGCACGATGGACAGAAACACCAGTGCGGGCATGGTGCCCTTGAAGACCAGGGAAGAGGCGGTGCCGATGAAGGTGTCATCGATCCAGCCGAGACGCTTGAGACCCAGTCCCAGAAATACCATCGCGAAGACCGGCACGGTGATGTTGAGTGTCGCGACGAACAGCGCCAGCATGTCGTTCATTCCAGTCTCTCGCTCATGTCAGTCTCTCGCTCATGTCAGTCCGCCCTCAGATCAGCCAGAAGCCGGTGATCAATGCTGCCGCCAGCAGTGCCCAGAACAGGCGATTGCGCAGGCGTGTGTCACGCTGCGGGCGCCTGGTCGAGCGCTCGTCCGTGGAAGACCCCGGGTCCTCGGGTGTCGGTGAGGCGTTCGAACGTGAGCCGCAAGAGGGCGAGTTGACGTGCGGATCGGGCATGGGAACTCCTGGAAGGGTGAGCGCGTGGTCCCGGCGCCTCACGGATGTCCGGCGCCTCGCCTTGCGGCAGAATAGCGCCAGCATATCAGGATTTTGCAGCGCAGCAGACTGGAAGGCGCGCGCCCGGCTTGGCGAGCGCAGGCTGTCCGCTTACCCTGTGCTGCAATCTTTCGGGCGCAGGCCCCACATCATCACAAGGAGCGGGTAACTTGCAGGACCCATACGCGACCTCTGCCGCATCGTCTTCCGTGCCCTTGCCCCATCAGCCTGCGCCTGTGCCACTGCTGGCAAGCCGGGGGCTGGGGCGTCAATTCGGCCTTCACCAGGCCGTGTCCGGACTTTCCTTCAAGGCCTTTCGCGGCGAAGTGATCGGCCTGCTGGGGCCCAATGGCGCCGGCAAGACCACCAGTCTGCGCATGCTGGCAGGCACCCTGGCGGCAACCGATGGTGAACTGTCGCTCGAGGGAGAGGCCTTCGATGGGCGAGCCGGTCAGCGTCAGCTCAATCGCCTGAAGCGACGGATCGGCTATCTGCCGGAAGGGGCACCACTGTGGCCGCAGCTTACCGTGCGCGAGACGCTCGAGTGCGTCGCGGGCCTGCATGGTCTGTCGCGCAGGACTCGCAAGGAGCGCCTGCCTGCCTTGATGGATCGCCTCGACATAATGCCCTTCGCCAATCAATTGTGCGCCGTGTTATCCAAAGGCTATCGTCGGCGCGTGGCACTGGCGATGGCGCTGACCCATGACCCGGACATCCTGCTGCTGGATGAGCCCACCGATGGGTTGGACCCGCTGCAGAAGGACAGCGTGCGCGCCTTCATTCGCGAGCTGGGGCGCGAGCGCCTGATCATCGTCTCCACTCATCTGCTGGAAGAGGTGCCGCGCATCTGTGATCGCGTGCTGGTCATGGCCAACGGCCAGCTGGGCTTTGATGACACGCCGGCGGCGCTGGCGGCCCTGTCCGTCAGCGAGGCGGTGCCCAGTGCCTATCGTGAGCGACTCGGTGCCGCTCATGGCAGCACGTCGCCCTTGCCGGTGTGGCGGGTGATCCTGAGCCGTGAACTCAGCGAGCTGGAACTGGCCAGCGTCTCGCGGCTGCCCGGTGTCGCGGCCATCACCGCCGTGTCGCCCGAGGGTGCCGAGCGAGTGTCCCGCTCAGGGCGACGCCTGATGGCGGACCCGGCCTATCGACTGGTGGGCAGGCCCGGGCAGGACCCGCGCTCCGCGCTGGCGCGGTGGTGCAGCTACATGCAGATACGGCTCGACGAGTGCGTGCATGAGCGGGGGGACATCGAGGTGGCATTCCGTCAGCTGGTGGCGCGCATGGCCGAGCAGCCCGCGCCATTGCCGCGCGTGAAGCGCCCCCTGGATGCGGATCAGGAGGTATCGTCATGAGGGCGATGATGGCGCTGGTGCGGCGTGACCTGCATCAGGCAATGACCCAGGGGGCCAGCTGGTCTCTGCTGGTGGTGATGGCGGTGCTGGCCCCGCTGGGGGCCTTCGAGGTCGGTGATCTTCTGGCACGTGATCGTGCGGACCTGGGAGCGCTGTGGCAGGTATTGCCATGGCTGCTGGTGCTATGGACACCGTTGCTGGCCCTGCGTGGCTGGCCGGAAGAGCGCGCCAATGGCCTGCTTGAATGGCTGTCAGGGCTCGGGCTTGGTCCATGGCGGCTGGCGGGCGCCCGCCTGGCAAGCGCCTGTGTGCTGGGCTGGCTGGGCCTGGCGATGACGGCACCATTGCTGGTGCTGATCCACTGGCTGGGCGATCCCGATCTCGGCCTTGTGCTCAGCGGGTATCTTGGCATGGCGCTGTTGGTGATGGCACTGGCAAGTCTCGGTCAGGCGCTGGCGGTCCGTGCGCCCTCGGCGCTCTCGGCCTGGCTGGGGGCACTGGTGCTGGGGCTGGCGTTGATGCTGCCGGGCACGCCGGCGGTGACTGCTCAGCTGGCGCGTCATCTGGCGCCACACTGGGTGCAGCTGCTGGACCTGATCAGTCTGCCGGCCCATCTCACGCCCTTCAGCGAAGGGCGTCCCGCGCTGCTGGATGTCGGCTACTTCCTGTCGTTGACCCTGGCCGGTCTGGTGCTGCAGGTGCGTGGCCTCAAGCAGGAGCGCAACACGCGTCGGCAGGCGCCCCAGTGGCTGGTCGCCCTGGCCGTGGCATCAAGTGTCACGGCCGTGCTGCTGGCCGCCCAGCGTCTGCCCGCCATGGTATCCCCGAACGCGTCCAATCCGCTGATCACGGCGCATGACCTCACCGATACCCGCCAGCACAGCCTGAGTCCTGCCAGCCGGGAGCTGCTGTCGCGGCTGACATCCCCCGTGACGCTGACCTTCGCCTACAGCGAGCGCTTTGCCGCGGACCTCCCGCAGCTGCGGGAGCTGGCGACACGTATCGAGACGCGCCTGGGCGCCTTCGCGCGTGAGCCTCAGGTGCGCCTGAAGCGGGTGGACCCGCAGCCGGACAGTGCCGATTTCACGGACCTCGAGGCCCAGGGACTCACGGCGCTTTCGCTGCCTGGCGGTGAAAGAATGCTGTTCGGTCTGATCATCGATGGCCCCTATTCCGAGCGCCGTGCGATCCCGATGCTCAAGGCCTCCGATCTCGGCGGACTGGAAGCGCAGGTCGCGCGTCAGATCCAGGAAGTCTCGCGCACCCAGCCACCCCGTCTGGGCGTGATCTCCAGCCTGCCGGTGATGGGTCAGCCGAGCATGGAGCAGGGCCGGGCACTGGGCAGCTGGGGGCTGATGGAACGTCTCAATGCCCGCCAGCGCATCGACTGGCTGTCCGGCGGGGATGACCCGGCGCGCCCGATCGCCGATCAGGATGCGCTGCTGGTGATCGCCCCGCGCCTGTTGCCGACGGCGACGCTGACGGCGATCCGCGACTATCTGGATCGTGGTGGGCGAGTGCTGATGATGCTGGACCCGCTCCCCGAGATGCTGGATCAGCCAGCCCCGGCCTCCGAGGCTCTGAGCGCCTTGCTGGCCCATGCAGGACTTGAGTCACGTGCCGGCGAGGTGGTGGCGGACACCCGACTTGCCTTGCCGATCGGTCTGCTGGACGGCACGCGCGCCCTCAGTCCGACGCTGCTTGGCATCGGCCCGGACCGTCTGTCGGATGTCTTGCTGAACCAGAATGTCGATCAGCTGGTGATGTCCAGCGCCGGTTGGCTGGCCCCGCGTGAGGAGACGGCGGAGACACCGTCAGCGACCTCGCGGCAGTGGCTGATCCGAGGGGCCGACACCACGCGCCTGCTGCCGGCCGACAAGGTGTACGCCAACCGCATGGACCCGCGGCCGTTGTCCGGCCTGTCTGGACATGACGTCGAGGAGGGTGGGCTGGCGGTGCTGACCCACTGGCCGGCGCCAGTGGATCAGGGGGCGCGTGACGACGGGCATGAAGACGGGCGTGAGGGCCAGCTGCTGGTGGTCAGCGATGTCGACATGGCCAGTGATCGCCTGTGGCGGCGCAGCGCGGCGGACGGCAGTGAGCGCGAGCTGAATGCCAATGCCCGTTGGCTGGAGAACGCGGTGGATGTGCTGGCGGGCAGCCCGGAACTGGTGGCGCTGCGTGCCGGTGCCCATCAGGTGCGCGAGCTGACGCGACTGCATCAGCTGGCGGATCGCCAGACGGCAGAGGAAACCCGTCTGCGCAATGACTGGCAGTCGCGCCTGAGTGCACTGGGGGCTGCCCCGGTGGCCGACAAGGCGGAGGCGACACGCCAGCGAACGGCACTGGATGACATGCAACAGGCGTTCGAGAGCGCACTCGCGCGCCAGCAGCGCGAGGCGAATGCCGAGCGTGATGACCTGCGTCGCAGGCTTCGTCTCTGGACCTTGCTGGCGCTGCCGGTGTTGCTGGGCCTGTTGGGTGAGCTGATCTGCTGGCGGCGCTATCACGCGAGCCGTCGAGCGGGCTATCGCCCTGCCGGGCGACTGTCCGGCCATCGTCAGCCCGGTCGTCATCGCCTCGGTGGCGGGGGACTGTCCGCGTCCACCAGCGCCGAGACGGCGTCGGCATCCGACAGGCCGGCCTCATCCAGCACGTCTGACCGAGCCGCTGAGGATCATCGCGGCGAGCGCCGCAGGGGAGATGACGCATGAGTCGCTTCAATCGCGCCGGATGGGCGCTGACAGCACTGGCCTCGTTGCTGGCGATCGGGGCTCTGACGCTCGGCCCGCGTGAGTCGGGCTCGTTTCCGGATGCCGGGCCAGGCGCTCCGCTTCAGGAGGGCGAGGCCTCAAGCGCCATCCTGACACCGCTGCCGGCGTTGTCGCATGTCGCCGCGACGGCGCAGAGAATCGGCATTCGTCGCCATCCCGATGAGGCGCAGGACTGGCTGAGTCTGACGCGAGACCCGAAGGGGGATTGGCAGCTGGCATCACTGGGCAACTGGCCGGCGCGTCAGGACAAGGTGACCGGGCTGCTGCACCAGCTGAGCGAGGCACGCCTGCGCACGCGCAAGCCCGCGACTGACCAGGCGCTTCAGGCGCTGGGGCTGGCGGGGCAGACTCCGGTAGTGAATGTCACCGGCAGTGATGGCGAGGTGAGTCTGCAACTGGGCGGCCCGCCGTCGGCTGCCCGCAGTGGTGCTGATGCCTTGCCGGGGCGTTACGTGCGCTGGCTTTCGCTGCCGGACTCGCCGGTGCTGGAACTGTCTCGTGACATCGGCTTGCCGGACTGGCGGGGCGGCCTGGCGGCAAGCGAGGTGCTGGATCTGTCCGCATTGCTGCACGAGAGGCAGGGGCCGCCCGCGCTGAGTCGTGTGGAGGTGCGTCTGGCGCCTCATCCGCAGGCATCCCATACCCCGCACACGCGGGGGCTTGCCCCCGACAGCGCAGCGGCCGAGGCCCTCATGGCGGCGCTCTCGCCCCTGAACCAGAACGATCTGCGCCTGCGTGTCGCGCAGGCGGACTGGCAGCCGGCGGTCACGCTGACCCTGAACTGGTCCCACGCCGCGCGGCAGTATCGCCAGCCGCCATCGCGGGATGATCACCTGCAGCTGACGCTGTCCATCGCATCCGGCAGCAAGCCCTGGGCGCGTCTGACCCTGGAGGGCACGCGCTGGCCGGCGGCTCTGGTACGGCGTCTCGCGGCGGTGGAGATCCAGGTCAACGGTGCGCTGCGCGAGCGCTTGATCGGTCTGGGCAAGGTCATCGAGACCCATACCGGGTCTCATCCTGGCGTGTCCGCTGGCTCGGCAGAGGCGGGCGGTGGCCTCGAGGCGGGCAGACTGTCGCCAACGGCGATTCAGGCCGCTCTGCAGGCGGCTACCCACGCGAACGAAGAGGTGGCTTCGACGGTGGATGACAGGCCTGCCGCGCAAGGTGAGACATTAGGCGAGTAGCGTGGTGGCGGTGGGGCTGGCATGCTGGGAGACTGGGTCAAACGACCGTTTGCTCTGCGGCATCCGGCGACACCGCCAAGCAAGGTGAGGAGACTTCATGATGACAGTGCCATCCCGCAATGCCTCATCAGCATCCGCTGGGCAAGCCGCCGTGGCGGGGGCCGTAGAGGTCACGCCGCAAGCGGAGCCTCGGGAGGTGTCCGAGCCGCGAGAGTCACGTCCGCTGCTGGCGTTTGCCCATGCCAATGGCTTCACCGGCGCCTGTTACAACAGCCTGCTGGCCCCGTTGGCCGAGTCGTTCGATCTGCTGCCGGTGGACAGGCTGGCGCATGATCCCGCCTATCCGGTGGGGCGCAATCTGATCGCGTTGCGGGACGAATGGCTGGCCTGTCTGGACACGGCGCTGGGGCCGGTGGGCACGCCGGACAGTCGCAAGGTCATCGGGGTGGGGCATTCGCTGGGAGGCGTGGTCAACTACATGGCCGCGCTCAAGCAGCCGGCGCGTTTCCACTGCGTCATCCTGCTTGACCCGCCCTTGATGCTGGGACGTGATGCCATCGGCCTCAAGATCGCCAAGCGCTTCGGCTTCATCGACCGTGTCACGCCGGCAGGGCGCACGCGTGGGCGGCGCGCCCGCTGGGATTCGCCTCAGGCGATGCATGATTACCTGCGTCGCCGCTCGCTGTTCGCCAACTTCACGCCCCGGGCACTTGCGGACTACATCGAGCATGCCACGCATCGCCACGGCGATGGCAGCCTGTCGCTGAGCTTCGATACGCGTCACGAGGTGGAGATCTTCCGCCATCTGAGTGATCACCTCACGGGCTCCGTGGCCAGGCTCAAGGTACCGGTGAAGATACTGGCAGGTGAGCAGTCGGACCTCTTGACGCCACCGCGCATCGCCAGGCTCCAACGGGCCGGGCTTGAGGTCGCCACGGTGCCGGGCGGACACATGTACCCCTTTGAGCATCCTGATCTGACGCGTGAGGCGCTGTTGGCGACCCTCTCGCAATTGGCACCGGAGTTGATGGCATGAATTGCACGACGGGCACATCACGCCCATCCCCTCGTCCCTTGACGTTCACGCGGCGCTGCGGCGGCGAGATAGCGGCGCTGGAGTGGCGCTCCGAGCAGGTCAGCGCTGACGCCCCGGTATGGCTGGCGCTGCACGGCTGGCTTGACAATGCCGCCAGCTTCACGCGCCTGGCACCTCTGCTGTGTGAGCGACTGGGCATCCGGATCGTGGCCATCGACCTGGTCGGGCATGGTCGCTCGAGTCCCCAGGGGCCGGATGGCGACTATGCGGTGTGGGATTATTGTCACGATGTCATCGAAGCGCTGGAAGGGTTGCGAGGCGAGGGCATGCCGGAGGCACCGGTCACCTTGCTGGCGCACTCGCTTGGCGCTGCCGTCGCCGGACAAGTTGCAGCGGCCCTGCCGGAGCATGTCGCACGACTGGTGCTGATCGACGGTATCGGGGCGCTGGCGACACCGGCTGACGAGGTGGTGGGGCAGTTGCGCCGTGGCCTGCTGGCGCGTCATGCGCGTCCGCTCTCGCGAGAGGCCTCAGGGAGCCAGCCGTCGCGTCGTGCGCACTATCGTGGCATCGAGGAGGCGGTGGCGGCGCGTGTGGCCGGTGGCGTCACGCCCGTGGATGCCGAGACGATACGCCCGGTGGTCGAGCGCAACCTCGAACCCCTCGAAGAGGGCTGGCGGCTGTGCAGTGACCGTCGTCTGCTCAGACCCTCGGTGATGCGCTATATCCCGGAGCAGGTACTGGCGCTGCTGGCCGCCGTCAATCAGCCGGTGCTGCTGATCGAGGGGGAGCAGGGTATCCTGAGGGAGCGGCCCGAAGCGCAGCTGGCGCGAGCGGCCGTGCGCGGGCTGGAGCGTTGCGTCCTGCCCGGCGGCCATCACCTGCATCTGGAGCCGGGACATGTCGCGGCGGTCGCGGCACGGATCATCGACTGGACCGTCGCGGGCGAGTAGTCCGTCGCGCCAAGGTCATCCTTCATCATCGTCATCGGGAGACATGCCATGGCCAAGCGCAAGACCATCGCCCTGGCACTGGGGAGTGGCGGGGCACGCGGTTATGCCCATATCGGTGTCATCGAGGAAGTGCTGGCGCGGGGCTATGACATTCGCGCCATCTCCGGCTGTTCCATGGGCGCGCTGGTGGGCGGCATCTATGCCGCCGGTCAGCTCGACGCCTATCGGGACTGGGTGTGCAAGCTGGATTATTTCGATGTGCTGCGACTGGTGGACGTGACCTGGAGCCCGATGGGCGCCATTCGCGCCCGTCGCATCATGGAAGAGCTGGAGGCCCTGATCGGGGATACGCGCATCGAGGACCTGCCGATACCGCTCACCACCGTCGCCACGGACCTGATCGCCCAGAAGGAGGTCTGGTTCCAGAGCGGCAATCTGCTCGAGGCGATCCGGGCCTCCATCGCCGTGCCGGGGGTGATCACGCCGGTGCAGCGCGATCGCAAGATGCTGGTGGATGGTGGATTGATGAATCCGTTGCCCATCACGCCGCTGGTGGCCGCGCATGTGGATCTGGTGCTGGCGGTGAATGCCACCGCGCACTCGCCGCGCAACCAGACGCTGGAGCAGATGCTGCCCCCGGCGGAGGCGGCCGAAGAGGAAGCACGCGAGGCCGCGCTGCAGGCGCAGGAGGGCGGATTCGGTGACTGGCTGCGTGGCGTGCGCCGCAGTGCCGAGCGCATGTTCTCGGCCGAGCGTGAGGCGACACAGCCTCCTGAACTCGCCGAGCCACCGCCATCCTCCACCTCGGCGGTGAGCCCCCTGGGCGGCGTGCCGCTGCCGCCGGGAGGCAGTCTCGCCCCGCCCTTCACGGCCTTGTCGGAGGCGCCGGAGACGGAGCCCGCCACCAGCACGGGCGCGACCCTGAACGATGTGCTGAATCAGGCCGTGAAGGAGGGCCGGGAAGATGCTGACCCGCGCGAGGCGCAGGGGCGTCAGAGCGAGAATCGGGAGTCGCGGCGGCTCGCGGAGATCGAGGAGGGAGTCGACGACGACAATTCGCCGGAGCAGGCCTGGGGCAAGCTCGACATGATGATGCGCTCCTTCGATATCACCCAGGCGACACTGGCCAAGTACAAGATCGCCGGGTATCCGCCGGACATTCTGGTCGAGATCCCCAAGACGGTGTGTGGCGCCTACGAGTTCCATCGGGCCGAAGGCCTGATCAAGCTGGGCCGTCACCTGGCCGCCGAGGCGCTGGATCGTTACGAGAAGGGGCTGGATGGCTAGGAGGTCGATGAGCACGAGGCAATGACGCAAGCCCCCGCCAAACGAGATTGGCGGGGGCTTTTGGCATGTGGCTCAGGCTGACGCTGACGCGCTGGTTCAGCCCTTGATCCATTTCTCGAAGATGGCGGCCTGCTCGCCGGTGCCCTGCATCTGGGTCAGCCACTGATCCACATAGGCTTTCCAGATGTTGTCACCCAGCGGCAGCAGATAGCCCTTCTGGGAAAAGGTGAATGGCGCATCAGGATGCACGCTGCACAGCGCCGGGTGACGGCTGGCCTGCAGCTGGGTCTCGATGGCATCCGTCACCATCACGTCGGCGCGGTCTTCGATGATGTTGTTGAAGATGGTGCGGTTGTCGTTATGCGCGACGCGCGTGGCATCGCTCAGGAATTCATTGGCGAAGCGCTCGTTGGTGCCGCCCGGATTGACGGTGATGCGCACGCTCGGCTGATTGATCTGGGCGACGGTCTGGTACTTGTCGACATCTTCACAGCGCACGATGGGCGTCTTGCCGCCGGTCTGGTAGGGCAGGCTGAAGTAGGCCTGTGCCTGACGATCCAGCTTGATCGAGATACCGGACATGGCGATGTCGCACTTGCCGGAGGTGAAGTCTTCCATCAGCGTCGGCCAGCTGGTCGGAACCGTCTCGACGCTTGCGCCCAGGCTTGCGGCCAGCGAGGCGGCCATGTCGAGGTCGATGCCCTCGAACTCGCCGTCGTCTTCACGATGGCTGAAGGGGGCATAGTCACCGGTGGTGCAGACCTTCAGCACCTGAGTGTCCTTCACGCGGGAAAGCGTGCTGTCGGCCAGGGAATCGCTGGCGGCAGCGGGCGTGGCAAGCGTCAGTGACAGGGTGGCTGCGGTCACGCCGCTGAAGATGGCGGTGGAGCGCGCGCGGCGTGAGGGCTGGCGTGTGGTGTGTTCAGCGTTGGGTGTCATCGGGGTGTTCCCTTGTCGTTATGGTGGCAGGCTCGGCGTGAGGCCTGCTTCAGATGTTCAGTTGCTCAGGTGTTCAGATGTCCTGTGTCGCTACTCCGTGGCGTGGCGATGGAGGGGCTCGCTCAGTCCATCAGCGGATCACGGCCCTTGCTGCGCAACAATACATAAACTGCGCCGCTGCCGCCGTCCAGCTCCAGCGCCGAGGTGAAGGCCAGCACGTCCGGCCACTGGCGCAGCCAGGCGTTGACGTGGCTCTTGATGATCGGGTGATCCGCCATGCCGGTCCACGCCTTGCCATGCACGACCAGCACACAGCGTGAGCGCCGCGCGATGGCGTCATCGATGAAGGATTCCAGCTCGCTGCGCGCCTGCTCCAGTGTGTAGCCGTGCAGATCGAGACCGGCTTCCCAGGCGATCTCGCCGCGCTTGAGGCGCTGGCGCTGGCGGTAGGGGAGGTCCGGTACCGCGAAGTCGAGCAGCTGGCTGGGCGTGACCGGTTCGACCTGGCCGTCCGTGGTGCGCGATGGCGTGCCGAGAGAGTCGGTCGAGGCTTCGCTGGCGGCAGCGCGACGCGCGGCCAGTCGGGCCTGCTCGTCACGGCTGAGCGGCTTGCGGCCGGGGTCTGCCCGGTTGCTGGTGATCTTGCGCACGCCGGCCTGTTTGAGGGCGGCGCGGAAGGCGTTGAAATCGTCGCCGTCATCCGAGCTGTCGTCGTGTCGGGGGGGCATGGCTGGGGGCTCCGCAAGCGGTGAATGGCAAGGGGCGCAGTATAGCGTGGCTGTCGGTGCTGTGAAGCACCGCGCCGTGCCGTGCAAGGTCAGTGGCGTCCCATGATGTCGCGCACGTCACGCGCGGTGACCATGGCGCGTGCAAGGGTCGCCGCCACGCCTCGTGAACGCTACAATGCCTGCGCGAGACGCCACCGACGCTTCATGACTGGCGGCGCTCGTTGTCCATCTGTCCGCTTACAGGAATCACCGTGTCCACTACTTCCGCGTCCGACCTGCGCCATCCTTCCAGCCTCAGTGAGCCGGATTCCCGTCTCGTCGAGGAGCTGGTGACTCTGCGCGACCTGATTCGCTGGGCGACCAGCGAGTTCCACGCGCACCGTCTGCACTTCGCCCACGGCACCGACTCTGCCTGGGACGAGGCGGTGGCGCTGGTGCTGGGTGCGCTGCATCTGCCGTGGGACACGGACCCCGCCGTGATCGACGCCCGTCTGCTGACCATGGAGCGTGCGCGCATCGTGGCGCTGGTGCGTGAACGCATCACCACCCGCAAGCCGCTGCCGTATCTGCTCGGTGAAGCCTTCTTCACCGGCGTGCCCTTCGATGTCGATGAGCGCGTGCTGATTCCGCGCTCGCCGATCGCTGAACTGATCGAGAGCGGCTTCTCGGCCTGGTTCCCGGAACTGCCGCCGACCCGGGTGCTGGACATGTGCACCGGTTCCGGCTGCATCGGGATCGCCACGGCGCTGGTGATGCCGACCGCCGAGGTGGATCTGGTCGATATCAGCAGCGAGGCGCTGGAAGTCGCGCGTCGCAACATCGAGCGCCACGACGTGGCAGGGCGGGTCATCGCCGTGCAGTCGGACCTGTTCGCGGGCGTGGCCGGCAAGCGCTATGACCTGATCGTCTCCAATCCGCCCTACGTGGACAGTTTCGATCTCTCCCACATGCCGCAGGAATTCGGCCACGAGCCGGCGCTGGCGCTGGGCGCCGGTGATGATGGCCTGGATATCGTGCGCCGTATCCTGCGCGAGGCTCGTGACTACCTGACCGACGACGGCGTCTTGATCGTCGAGGTCGGCAACTCCGAGCGCCACCTGATGGACGCGTTCCCGGACGTGCCCTTCATGTGGCTGGAGTTCGAGCGCGGCGGCAACGGCGTCTTCGCCATCGATGCCCAGACACTGGACGTCTGCGCCCCCGAATTCGCCTGAAGACAGGCTCGTCTGGTGCCTTCGCTTCAGCGCCAGACCTGAAAAGCTCACGACAACTATTATCAGAACGCCGTCGGCCATGACCGGCGGCATCGCCTGAGGACCCCCTGAATGTCCGGAAATACCTTCGGCAAGCTGTTCACTGTCACCACCTTCGGCGAAAGCCATGGCCCGGCGCTGGGCGCCATCATCGATGGTTGCCCGCCGGGCATCGAGATCAGCGAAGCGGATCTGCAGATCGATCTGGACCGCCGCCGTCCCGGCACCTCGCGCCACACCACCCAGCGTCGCGAGCCGGACCAGGTGCGCATTCTCTCGGGTGTGTTCGAGGGCCGCACCACCGGCACGGCCATCGGCCTGATGATCGAGAATACCGATCAGCGCTCCAAGGACTACGGCAAGATCAAGGACCAGTTCCGTCCGGCCCACGCCGACTACACCTATCACCACAAGTATGGTGAGCGTGACTACCGTGGCGGTGGCCGCAGCTCCGCGCGCGAGACTGCCATGCGCGTCGCCGCCGGTGCCATCGCCAAGAAGTATCTGGCGAGCCACGGCGTGCAGGTGCGCGGCTATCTGTCCCAGCTCGGTCCCATCGAGCTTGAGGTCAAGGACTGGTCGCTGGTCGACACCAATCCGTTCTTCTGTGGCGATGCGGACCGCCTCGAGGAGCTGGAGCAGTACATGGACGCCCTGCGCAAGGAAGGCGATTCCGTGGGCGCCAAGGTCACCGTCGAGGCGACTGGCGTGCCGGTGGGTCTCGGTGAGCCGATCTTCGATCGCATCGATGCCGAGCTGGCCCATGGCCTGATGAGCATCAACGCTGTCAAGGGCGTCGAGATCGGGGACGGGTTCGCCGTGGTCAGCCAGAAGGGTACCGAGCACCGTGACGAGATGACGCCGGAAGGTTTCCTCTCCAATCATGCCGGCGGCATCCTGGGCGGCATCACCAGCGGCCAGACCCTGCGTGCCAGCATCGCGCTCAAGCCGACCTCCAGCCTGCGTCTGCCGGGTCGCAGCATCGACGTCAACGGCGAGGCGGTCGAGGTGATCACCACCGGCCGTCATGATCCGTGTGTCGGCATCCGTGCCACGCCGATCGCCGAGGCGATGGTCGCGCTGACGTTGATGGACCACCTGCTGCGCCATCGTGGCCAGAATGCCGACGTCAAGGTCGACACACCGGTGCTGCGCGAGGTGTAAGCCGCTTGCGGCGCGGCTGAACTGCTGGCGCTGCCCAGCTGTTGAACTTGTAACGCTGCCAAGCTGCTGAACTTTTAGTAAGAAAGAGACGCCCCATCCGTGGAGTGATGCCCTGCATCCTTCGTGGCTGGGGCGTCTTGCGTGGTGGGTTGGCTTGCACAAAGTAAATAAGAAAAGGCGTAAGTAGCAGGCTGCCCCCGTGTCATTCTCGCTGCTAGACTCGAATGGCAAGCATGCCAGCGGACTCGTGCACCACGCCGTGCGCGGGCAGACAACACAAGGACACTGCCATGAAGATCAATGTCGAATTCGACCTGACGCCTCAGGAGTTTCGCCAGGCGATGGGCCTGCCGGATGTGGAAGCCTTTCAACAGGAATTGATGGAGCGCTTTCGTCGTCAGATGGAAGCGGGCGTCGAGGGCTATGATCCGATGAGCCTGCTCAAGCCGCTGATGACACCGGGGGCGGGCACGCCGTTTGCCAGGTTCATGCCGCCGGGGATGGCGGAAGGCATGGCGGGGATGGGCGGCGCGTCAGCGGCCGATTCCCCGGGGGCCTCATCCAACGAGATGGGCGACAGCATGGCCAAGGGCATGGCGGCTTTCCAGCAGTACCAGAAGATGATGCTGGATACCTTGCAGCAGTTCGGTCAGCAGGGCACGGGCAACGCCAGTGGTGGGGCCAGTGGTGGCGACAGTGAGCCCGCTGGGAATGACCCGCATGCGGGAGCTGCGCAGAAGGCGACCGCCGAGGACAGACCCAAGGCCGCCAGCGCGCGCTCACGCAGTCAGCGTGATTGATGGATGACGAGGGAAGCTGAAGGCATTGCGGTGCAGGATTATCGTCATGGGATTGCAACCGCTTCGGGAGCAGACTAGTCTTTGTGCAGTGCAGCATAATGCTGCGCTCCAAAGATGGCGCAGAGTCTTCTGCGCGCTCTTCCGGTACGGAATCCATGGGAGGAACCGTCATGCAACAGGATCAGATGTTCAACGCCTTTGCCGAGCAGGCTCGCAGCTTCTATCAGCCGATGCGCAAGCTCAACAGCCTGGTGCTCGACCACATGAGCAAGGTGGCCGAGTTCCAGATGGATGCCGCCAAGCGCTATGCCGATACCGGTTTCGAGCGTGCCCGCGCCGCGACGGAAGTGAAGAGTGTCGAGCAGCTCAGCGAATTCGGCAATCGTCAGCTGGAAGTGGCCACCGAGCTGTCTCAGCAGATGATGGACGATTCCCTGAAACTGGCGGAAATGGGCAACGAGATGCGCAGCCAGATGGAACAGGCCTATTCCGATGCGGGCAAGGAAGCCACGGACAAGGCATCTTCCGCTGCCAGCAAGGCGTCTTCCGCCACGGCGGATGCCGCGAAAGACAGCACCAGCAAGCCGGCAAGTGCCACCAGCCGCGCCAAGCAGAGCTGAAGAATCATCGAGAGGGCTGGCGCATGCGCCAGCCTTTTTTTTGGCGAGGTCAGGCATTGCCCCCATCACGGCCCGGGTGCATGCTGAGAGTCGCCCCCCGAGGCGGCAAGACGACAGATGAGAGGTCTCAGCCGGCTTTCCGTCGTATTCGCGCCTCTGGCATGAATGCGACGGAAAGCGGACTGCAAGGCTCTGGCCTGCCAGAGTGAAGAGAGTCGGTGCAAGGTGCCAGTGACGGCGCCGCGAACGCCTTTCGAGGGCATTGCACTGCAGAGGTACGGAAGGATTCGGTTCGATGAAATCGTGCATGTCGGCGTTCGTTCGACAGCCATGCTTCGATAGCCAATGACAAGGAGGACGGGCGATATGGTTTCAGCCCAGCAGCAGGCACTTTCTCAGGCATTCTCTCAGGCCTTTTCCCATCTGTTTCCCGATGGCGTCGACGGCGGTGAATGGGCCGGCGTGGTACAGGAAGCCAGCACCCAGTATCAGGCTCTGATGAGTGACATGCTGGAGCGCCTGTGGCCAAGTGCTGCTGCCTCCACCATCTACGACGAGATGGGACGTTGCTTCCAGGCAGGCGCGGAGGCGCTGGCACGTGACCCCCAATTGCTGATTTCCACGCAGACCCGCCTCTTCCAGGACCAGATGGCCCTGATGCAGGGCACGCTGCGCGAGATGAGCGGTGAGAGTGTCGAGCCCGTGATCAGCCCCGCACGCTCTGATCGTCGCTTCCGCGATGAGGCCTGGCAGAGCGAACCGTATTATCACTTCCTCGTGCAGCAATATCTGCTGTTCTCGCGCGCCGTGGATGAGATGCTGGCGGGCATCAAGGGATTGCCGGAGAGCCAGAAGCGCAATCTCGAGTTCTACGCGCGCCAGTACGTCAGTGCCTTCTCGCCCTCCAACTTCGCCTCCACCAACCCGGAAGTGCAGCGGGTGACCCGCGAAACCGGCGGCCAGAATCTGCTCGACGGCTTGAAGCGTCTGCGGGAAGACCTTGCCAATTCCGCCGAAGGCATCAATGTCGCGATGACCGACACCGAAGCCTTCCGTCTCGGCGACAACATCGCCGTCACGCCGGGGGATGTGGTGTTCGAGAATGAGCTGATCCAGCTGATCCAGTATCGCCCGGCGACGGAAAAGGCCTTCAGTACGCCGTTGCTGGTCGTGCCGCCGTGGATCAACAAGTACTACATTCTCGATCTGCGTCAGGACAATTCGATGATGCGCTGGCTGGTGGAGCAGGGGCACACCGTGTTCCTGATCTCCTGGCGCAATCCCGGGCCGGAGCAGAGCGATCTCACCTGGGCCGATTACATGCAGATGGGGCCGCTTGCCGCGATGGATGCCATCGAGCAGGCCACCGGCGAGAAGCAGGTCAATATCCTGTCCTACTGCATCGGCGGCACGCTGACGGCCAGCACCATGGCCTATCTCACGGCCAGGAAACAGGCGGATCGCGTGCGCTCGGTCAGTTACATGGCGACGTTGCAGGACTTCTCCGATCCCGGCGAGATCGGTGTCTTCCTCAACGAGCCGGTACTGCAGGGCCTTGAGAAGCAGATGGCGCAGGACGGCTACCTGGATGGCCGCGTGATGGCGTTCTCCTTCAACCTGCTGCGCGAGAATGACCTCTTCTGGTCGTTCTACGTCTCCAACTATCTCAAGGGCGAAGCGCCGACCGCGTTCGACCTGCTGTACTGGAATACCGACGGCACCAACCTGCCGGCCGGTACCCATGCCTGGTATCTGCGTCACATGTATCTGGAGAACCGCCTTGTGCAGCCCGGCGGTATCGAGCTGGACGGTGTCCCGATCGACCTCTCGCAGATCGAGATTCCCAGCTATTGGGTCTCCGCCCGCGAGGATCACATCGCCAAGTGGCAGACCACCTACAACGGCACCCAGCTGCCCAAGGCTTCCATCAAGCGCTTCGTGCTGGGTGGCTCAGGCCATATCGCGGGTATCGTCAATCCGCCGCACAAGAACAAGTACGGCTACGTCACCAATGACGAGCTGCCGGCGACACCGGATGCCTGGCTTGAAGGCACCGAGGCGCATGAAGGCTCCTGGTGGAATGACTGGCAGGCATGGATGTCCGGCAATGGTTTCGTCGAGCCGGAACCGGAAGTCTCTGCGCGCACGCCGGGTGAGGGCAAGCTCGACGTGATCGAAGCGGCGCCGGGGCGTTATGCGCGCCAGACCATCCCCGAAGTACTCGGCCAGACTGTGCCGGAAGAGATCACCTCAGCCGCACAGGCGCAGCTCAAGACCGTGCGTGATGTACAGGAGACGGTCGAGAAGCGCATGAATGACGCGCTCAAGCAGGTCACGCTGCCACTGGAAGAGATGGTGTCGGCAATGACAGGGAGCGCGGCGGGCAAGGCGAGCAATGATGCCAGCGACGCGAAGAGCAGCAGCTCGTCCGATGCCTCCAGGGCGCAAGGCGCCAGCACCGGGCCTGCCGCTTCCAAGGCGGCATCAGCGGCTACTGAGTCAGCAGCGCCGGCAAGCAAGCCCGCCCCGCGCAAACGTGCTGCACCCAAGAGCACGGCTTCCAAGAGCACTGCTTCCAAGAGCACTGCTGCCAAGAGCACTGCTTCCAAGAGCGCAACGCCCACCAGCAGCACGGCCAGCGACAGCACTGCAAAACAGAGCACGGCAAAACCGAGCACTGCGAGCACGGCTGCCAGCAGTACAGGTAGCTCAACGGCGAAGACCACCACGGCGAGAAAGACCTCCACGCCGCGCAAGACAGCTGCCAACAAGACGACCGCGAACAAGACGACCGCGAGCAAGACAACTGCGGCCAAGACGACGGCAAGCAAGCCAGCCTCTGACAGCAAGCCGTCTGCGGCCGGCACCTCAACCGGCGGCGCTGCTTCCACTGCCTCGGGCTCTAGCAGCACGGCGACATCGCCCGCTGCCAAGCAGCCTGCGACACAGAGCAAGGCGGCGGCCAGTGCTCCCAAGAGCGCCGCGGCCAGCAAGCCAGCCTCCAGCTCGACGGGGAGTGCGAGCACCGGAAGCACTGCCAAGACCGCCAGCAGCACAGGTGCTGGAAGCACTGCCAAGGCTGCTGGATCTGCCGCCAAGAGTGACACTGGCAGTGCGGCGGGTGCAGATGCCAAGAGCGACACCACCAGCGAAGCGCCCAAGCCGCGCCGTGGCCGTCCCTCCAACGCCAGCAAGGCCGCCGCCGCCAAGGCAGCGGAAGAGGCCAAGAAGGACGATGCCAAGCCTGCGGCCAGCAAGACGGATGGCTCATCGGGCAATGACAAGGACACTGGCAAGCGCTGATCAGCGGCACCACCAGCAGGACGTTCTACAGCAACGCCAGCCCTCAGGGCTGGCGTTGTGCTTTCGAAATTCGTCAGCGGTGTCTCGAGGCCGCATCCCTTGCCCCTTCCAGCAGCTCGATCATGGCGCTGGCGGCGTTCGAGAGGGTGCGGTTGTTGTGATAGAGGTAGCCGAGCTGGCGCTCGATGGGGCGGTGGTCGATGGGCAGGATCTCGATCTCGTCGTCGATCATGCTTTCCGGCAGCACGCTCCAGCCCAGGCCGATGGCGACCATCATCTTGAGGGTCTCGAGGTAGTTGGTGGACATCGAGACTTCCACCGAGAGGCCGTCACGCGCGAAGGTGTCGATGACGATGCCGCGCGTGAAGGTCAGGTGGCCCGGCAGCACGGCGTCGTGCTGTGAGAGGGCGGCTAGCGGCAACGCCTTGTGTCCCGCCAGCGGGTGGTCTCGTCCGCACACGAAGCGCATCTCGTCCAGCCACACCGGCACCACCGTCAGATTGGGATCGCGATGCGGTGCCAGAGTGACGACGGCCAGTTCCAGCTCCCCATCCAGTACGCCCTGATAGGCCTGTTCTGAATCCAGGAAGCGCATGTCCATGCGTACCTCGGGATGGGACATGGTAAAGGCCTTGAGCAGTGGCGGCAGACGGTGCAGGCCCACATGGTGGCTGGTCGCCATCGTCAGGCTGCCTTTTACCTCGCCGGACAGATTGCGCAGCGCGCGCCGCGTGTCATCGTGCATCACCAGAATGGCACGGGCCCGCGGCAGCAGGATGTTGCCGGCCTCCGTCAGGGTGACGCGCCGCCCGATGCGATCAAACAGCCGCGCGCCGTGGAGCTGTTCCAGCTGCGCGATGCGTTTGGAGACAGCGGGTTGTGTCAGGTGCAGCTGTTCGGCCGCCAGCGAGAAGGAAGCGGTTTCCGCGACGGCAACGAAGGCCTGAAGAGAGGGAGTGTCCATGTGAGGCAGCTATCCTGTCATGAGGGCGTTCAGAAGAATGATCTTCCGTGCGATCAGGGGGGATGTCGGCTGAGGCAATGGTATTCCTTTTGGGAATCCAAAGCATGAAAAACATGAATTGCTTTTATTCATCGCCGCCGAGTACTCTTGATGCACAGGACGCGGCGGCGATGCTCGAGCCTCTGGTGGCAAGCCACTTGCGACATGGCTCGCACGACCGCCCCGCCATCAACACTGGACGACACACCTCATCAAGGGGCCGCCACGAGCCCCGAGGCAGCAAGCGCTCTTACCGTAGGGCGCCACGAGGAGACACGACATGGCCAGCCAGACCCTTTATGACAAGTTGTGGGACCAGCATCTGGTCAAGCAACGTGAAGACGGTACTGCACTCATCTACATCGACCGTCACCTGCTGCACGAAGTGACGTCGCCGCAGGCCTTCGAAGGGCTGCGTCTGGCCGGTCGCAAGCCGTGGCGTCTGGATGCCAACCTGGCAACGCCGGACCACAATGTGCCGACCTCTCTCAAGGAGCGCGCTGCCGGCATCGCGGGGATCGAGGATGAAACCTCTCGCATCCAGGTGCAGACCCTCGACGACAACTGCAACAGCTTCAACATCGAGCAGTTCACCATCAATGATGCGCGTCAGGGCATCGTGCACGTGGTCGGGCCGGAGCAGGGCGCGACCCTGCCGGGCATGACCGTGGTGTGTGGCGATTCCCACACCGCGACCCACGGTGCCTTCGCGGCACTCGCTCACGGTATCGGCACCTCCGAGGTCGAGCACGTGCTCGCCACCCAGTGTCTGATCCAGCGCAAGATGAAGAACATGCTGGTGCGCGTCGATGGTCGTCTCGGCACTGGCCTCACCGCCAAGGATGTCGTGCTCGCCATCATCGGTGAGATCGGCACCGCCGGCGGTACCGGCTATGCCATCGAATTCGGCGGCTCCGCCATCCAGGACATCTCCATGGAAGGCCGCATGACCATCTGCAACATGGCCATCGAAGCCGGGGCACGGGTCGGTCTGGTCGGGGTCGATGACATCACCATCGATTACCTGCGCGACCGTCCCTATGCGCCGAACGCCCAGCAGTGGGAAGCGGCCGTCGCCGACTGGCGCAATCTGGTCTCCGATGCAGACGCCGAATTCGACAAGGTCGTCGTGCTCAAGGCCGAGGACATCGCCCCGCAGGTCACCTGGGGCACCAGCCCGGAGCAGGTCACCAGCGTCAATGGCGTGGTGCCGGACCCGGCAGCCGCCAACGATGACACCGAAGCGCGTGGCATCACCCGTGCGCTCGAGTACATGGGCCTCAGCGCTCAGCAGAAGATCACCGACATCAAGCTGGACCGCGTGTTCATCGGCTCCTGCACCAACTCGCGTATCGAGGACTTGCGTGAAGCGGCGCGCGTGGCCGAAGGCCGTACGGTCGCCAAGAGCCTCAAGCAGGCGATGGTCGTGCCGGGCTCTGGCCTGGTGAAGGCACAGGCGGAAGCCGAAGGACTGCACGAGATCTTCCTCGCCGCGGGCTTTGAATGGCGCGAGCCGGGCTGCTCCATGTGTCTGGCGATGAACGCCGACAAGTTGGGCGCCGGCGAGCATTGTGCTTCCACCTCCAACCGCAACTTCGAAGGCCGTCAGGGCTTCGGTGGGCGTACGCACCTCGTCAGCCCGGCCATGGCCGCCGCTGCCGCGATTGCGGGTCACTTCGTTGATGTTCGTGACTTTGCCCCCATTCCTACTTCCGATACCCACGCAGCCTGAGGAGGCCCGACATGGAAAAGTTCATTCGCCAGCAGGGCCTCGTGGCACCGCTCGATCGCGCCAACGTCGATACCGACCTGATCATCCCGAAGCAGTTTCTGAAATCGATCAAGCGTACCGGCTTCGGCCCGAACCTCTTCGATGAGCTGCGTTATCTCGATGAGGGCTATATCGGACAGGACATCAGCAAGCGTCCGCTGAATCCGGACTTCGTGCTCAACCAGCCGCGTTATTCAGGCGCAAGCGTGCTGCTGGCACGTCGCAACTTCGGCTGTGGTTCCTCGCGCGAACACGCGCCCTGGGCTCTGACCGACTTCGGCTTCCGTGTCGTCATCGCGCCGAGCTTCGCCGATATCTTCTACAACAACTCGTTCAAGAACGGCCTGTTGTTGATCACCCTCGACGAGGACACGGTGGATCGCCTGTTCAAGGAAACCGAGGCGGTGGAAGGGTATCGTCTGGATATCGATCTCGAGGCACAGGCCGTCATCACGCCGTCCGGTGAGTCGATCGCCTTCGAGGTGGACAGCTTCCGCAAGCATTGCCTCATGGAAGGCTTGGATGACATCGGTCTGACTCTCAAGGATCAGGACGCCATCGACAGCTTCGAGACGCGTCATCGCGCCGAGCGTCCGTGGCTGTTCCGCGATGGCAAGACGGCCTGATCTGTCCAGCGTCACGCCAGTCAGCGCCGAAGTCGCAACACATTCGTCATGGCTCGCCGTCCAGAGTGGCAGCGAGCCCAGTCTCAGCACCGGCGGTGAACCGTCGGTCTTGCCGGATGCTCTCCGGCCCAAGGAGTCCCAGATGAGCCGCAATATCCTGATTCTGCCCGGTGATGGCATTGGTCCGGAAATCACGGCCGAAGCCGTGAAGATCCTTGAAGCCGCACGCAGCGAAGGGCTGGACATCACGCTGAGCGAAGGCAAGGTCGGTGGTGCAGGGTATGACGCGGCGGGCCATCCGCTGCCGAAGGACACGCTGGACGCCGCCAAGGCGGCGGACGCCATCCTGCTCGGCGCGGTCGGTGGCCCGCAGTGGGACAAGCTGGAAGATATCTCCCTGCGTCCGGAACGCGGCCTGCTGGGGCTGCGCAAGGAGCTTGAACTCTTCGCCAACCTGCGCCCGGCAATTCTCTACCCGCAGCTGGCCGAGGCCTCCAGCCTCAAGCCGGAAGTGGTGTCCGGTCTGGACATCATGATCGTGCGTGAGCTGACCGGTGGCATCTACTTCGGCCAGCCGCGTGGCATCGAGACGCGCGACGGACAGCAGGTCGGCTACAACACCTACGTCTATTCCGAGTCCGAGATCGAGCGTATCGGCCGTACCGCCTTCGAGATGGCCCAGAAGCGCAACAAGAAGCTGTGCAGCGTCGACAAGGCCAACGTGCTGGAAGTCACCATGCTGTGGCGTGACGTGATGGAGCGCATCTCCGCCGACTACCCGGATGTCGAGCTGTCGCACATGTACGTCGACAACGCCGCCATGCAGCTGGTGCGCGCACCGAAGCAGTTCGACGTGGTGGTCACCGGCAACATGTTTGGCGACATCCTCTCGGATGAAGCCGCGATGTTGACCGGTTCCATCGGCATGCTGCCGTCCGCCTCGCTGAATGCCAGCGGCCAGGGCATGTATGAGCCGTGCCACGGCAGCGCGCCGGACATCGCGGGTCAGGGCATCGCCAACCCGCTGGCCACCATCCTGTCGGTGGCGATGATGCTGCGCTACTCGCTGAATGAAGCGGCGTGGGCCGAGCGTATCGAGAAGGCCGTCGGTGTGGTGCTGGATGAAGGGCTGCGTACCGCCGATATCGCCTACGCCGGCACTCGCAAGGTCTCTACCTCCGAGATGGGCGATGCCGTGCTGGCCGCCTTCAAGGCCCAGGCGTAAGGCAAGACCCGCGTGAACGCCGCTCGTGAGTGGCGTTCACGCGAGATGATCATGAGGAAGCTCGGCGTGCGTCGCTGGGCTTTCGTGTCAGGACCTGCGGCTGGAGCGTTGGGCAAGGCTCGCCTCGTGTGAGTTGCCTGTGCTCGCTGCGGGTCATTCCTGTGCCGGGAGCTTCGGTGTCTTCCATGCTCCCGGCCGTGCATGAACAAGGAGAACAAGCATGTTGAAAGTCGGATTTGTCGGTTGGCGTGGCATGGTCGGTTCCGTGCTGATGCAACGCATGCGTGATGACAACGATTTCGCCGGTATCGAGCCGGTATTCTTCTCCACCTCCCAGGTCGGTCAGGCCGGCCCGGACGTGGGCACGCCGGTGCCGGCGCTCAAGGATGCCAATGACATCAATGAGCTGAAGGCGCTGGACGTCATCGTTACCTGTCAGGGTGGCGACTACACCAAGCAGGTGTTCGGCCCGCTGCGTGAAGCCGGCTGGAAGGGCGACTGGATCGATGCGGCCTCCACCCTGCGCATGGAGAAGGATGCCGTGCTGGTGCTGGACCCGGTCAATCGTCACGTGATTGATGAGAAGATCGGTGCCGGTGCCAACACCTTCGTCGGCGGCAACTGCACCGTCAGCCTGATGCTGATGGGTCTGGGTGGCCTGTTCGAGGCCGGCATGGTCGAGTGGATGACTTCCATGAGCTACCAGGCGGCGTCCGGCAGCGGTGCGCGCCACATGCGTGAGCTGCTGACCCAGATGGGCCAGCTCAATGGCAGCGTGGCCTCGGAGCTTGCAGACCCGGCCAGCGCGATTCTGGATATCGACCGCAAGGTGACCGCCACCATGCGCGGCGATGATTTCGCGACCCAGCAGTTCGGTGCGCCGCTGGCCGGCTCGCTGCTGCCGTGGATCGATTCCCCGATGGAATCCGGTCAGACCCGCGAGGAGTGGAAGGCCGGTGTCGAGGCCAACAAGATTCTCGACAGCCAGGGCAACCCGATCATGATCGATGGGCTGTGCGTGCGGATCGGTGCGATGCGCTCCCACTCCCAGGCCTTCACCGTCAAGCTCAAGCAGGACGTGCCGCTGGACGAGATCGAAGACCGCTTGGCCAAGCACAACGACTGGGTCAAGGTCGTTGCCAACACCAAGGAAGACAGCCTCAAGCACCTGACACCGGCTGCTGCTACCGGCACCCTGACCGTTCCGGTCGGCCGTCTGCGCAAGCTGGCGATGGGTGGTGAATACCTGTCTGCCTTCAGTGTGGGTGACCAGCTGCTGTGGGGGGCCGCGGAGCCGCTCAAGCGCATGCTGACCATTCTGCGGGAACATCGCGCCGCCTGATCATCACGATGGCTGGCCCTCGCGGTTGAGTGCCATGGCGTGATGCAAGACGTCGCCCCCGACTCCTCGGAGCCGGGGGCGACTTTTTTGCGCTCGAAAATTCTGCAATCGAAAATCCTGCAATCGAATATCCATGCACTCGAACGTCCCTGGCGAATGTCCTGGCGGACCATGTCCGGGTTCCCGGTCATTCCCCGAATGCCCAATGAAGGGTGATTGCGATGGTCGGTCGTGCCGATGATCGGCAGTGCCATGGGCATCAGATGACCGGCATGTCATTCCAATGACTGACCGGCTTCATTCCGGCTTGCGCATTTTTTGCGAATTTGGCTGGCGATGTTGATGCATGATGGCATCTCGTATGCATATTTGAGTATCGTGTCAGCCGGATGAGGTGGAGCTGGTCACTCCTGTCATCCGGGGAGCAGGTGGGCTATCAGAGGGGACGACGCCCGCTAGCGTTGAAATTTTTCTGGCTGAGTCGCGCCTTGCCTGAATCATGAGGCGGACTCTCTGGTATCTTATATGTAAGAATACGTAACATAATGCGCCGGCCGGACACTGAATCGGTCGCATACGAAGGGACACTCAATGGGACGCAAGCTTCCTCTCGCACTGGCGATCTCCTTCGCCATCTATAGTGCTCAGGCCTTGGCGGTCGGCATGGAATCGCCGCGATTGCGCTCGAATCTGAATCAACCGCTGGATGCCCGCATCGGCCTGACAGATACCTCCGGGCTTGATAGCAGCCTGATCAAGGCGAACGTCTCCGATGCCGCCGCCTTTGCGCGTGCCGGTGTGGACCGCAGCTATGTCAGTGATGACGTCAAGGTGGCCATCAAGCAGCAGGGCAGCCGCTATTATCTTCAGCTGACCACCAACGGGGCGGTACGTGAGCCCTATGTGGATCTTCTGCTGGACGTCGAGTGGCCCAATGGGAAGCTGCAGCGTCAGGTCACGCTGCTGTTCGATCCGGCGGGCTATTCCAGTCAACCGGCACTGGTGACGCCTTCTGGTGCGCGCTCACGTCCGTTGGCCGACACGGGGTCGACACCCTCGCGTTCCGTGGTCTTCCGTGACAGTGGTCAGTCGTCCTCGGCAAGCGCTGCGCCCGCGGCGGGCGAAACGCCGTCAAGCATCAAGGTACGCAGTGGCGATTCCCTGTGGACCATCGCACGACGCGTGCGGCCGGATGCCGGGGTCAGCATCCGTCAGGCCATGCTGGCGATTCAGGAAGCCAATCCCAGTGCCTTCCCGGGCGGCAACATCAACAAGCTGAGGGCGGGGGTAGTCCTGAGCGTTCCCGATCGCGCCACCATGCTGGGCCGCTCGCGCACGGCGGCCGATCGCGAAGTGCGTGAGCAATATCAGCAGTGGGTCGCGGGGGCGCAAGGCAAGACCATTCCTGCCCCGGCCAGCAAGAAGACGACGCCCGCGTCTCCGAAGGATACCGCCACGGCCAGTGAGACGCCCGCTGCAGCGCCCGCTCCCAGCGGCCCCGCCAGTGCGGGTGCTGACGGCAAGC
This sequence comes from Cobetia sp. PS-4MA, assembly GCF_057670765.1. Classification (NCBI taxonomy): domain Bacteria; kingdom Pseudomonadati; phylum Pseudomonadota; class Gammaproteobacteria; order Oceanospirillales; family Halomonadaceae; genus Cobetia; species Cobetia sp. PS-4MA. The sequence continues at coordinate 1,180,339 of NZ_CM173107.1, forward strand.
CGCGCCTGACGCTGATCGATGAAGAGGCCACGCCGGCGAGCAAGGCGGCCGCCAGTACGCAGATTTCCGCGGGTAGCCAGCAGGCCATCGATGAGCTGTCGGATCGCCTCGAATCGCTGGAAGACCAGTTGCTGACCAACCAGCAGCGTCTGGATCAACTGGAGCAGGAGCGTGACGACCTGCGCAGTGAAGTCGCTTCATTGCGCAGTGAAGTCGGTGAACTGCGTGCTTCCCTGGCCGAGCGTACCGAGCAGCTGGAAACGGCCAAGGTATTGCTGGCCAAGCAGAACCGTCTGCTGGTCAACAGCGGCATCACTCCCTTGACGCTACCCGAGAGTCTGGTCGCTGCCGGGGTGGATCTGGGCCAGCCGCGTGATGGTGAAGGCAATCTCGTGTTGCCCAGCCAGCCCTGGCCGCAGGCGACGTGGAAGTGGGTACAGGACAATCTGATGATGGTGGGCGGCGCGGCGGGAGCATTGCTGTTGCTGCTGTTGCTGTTGCTGCGTCGTCGCTCGGGGCCGAAGGATGACTCCAGCATGAGCTTCGCGGATGCCGTGCGTCACAACGACCAGGGCCTGCAGGACCCGTCACGGGGTGCCTTTGGTGCTGCAGCGGGTACCGCTGACAGACAGGTCCCGGAAGAGGCGTCTGCAGTGGCAAGTCGTGGCTCTCACACTCTTGAGCCTCTGGCCCAGCCTGAGGCCGCTGCCATCAGCGAGGCGGATATCTTCATCGCCTATGGACGCTTCGATCAGGCGCAAGCCCTGCTGGAAGCCGGTCTTGCAGACGATGAGAGTCGTCAGGACCTGCGTCTCAAGCTGATGGGTGTGCATGGAGAGCTTGGCAATCTCGAGGCGCTGAATCACGAAAGCGAGAAGGTATTGGCGGCGGGCAATGCAGAAGAGCGTGAAGAGGCTCAGGCGCTGCTCAACCGTTATGCCGGAATGGGTAGCCCCATGCGTGCCGCCATGGGTGGCGCGGTGGCCGCAAGCAACGTGACGCATCTCTCCGGTGTCGTCAGTCAATATGCCCAGTCCCTACGTGTGCCATCCTCGGCCAGCGCAGCCTCTGAAAGGCTGGCGGCAGGTGGCGCGAACCTGCAGGACGATGAGCGCGAGCCGGAAGGTGACGTGTCTGACTCTTCAGGCGAAGGGCAGGACAGTGGCTCGTTCGAGGATGACTTGCACGCTGATGCCGCCGTCACGAATGACACTCCGGCAGACGTGGGAGTCGCATTCGAGCCCGGCCTCAAGGGCAAGAGTCCCGAGCACGGAAAGGCGGCACCCGATACCAGTTTCTTCAGTGACAACGTGATCGATTACCAGGCGCCGGAACTGACGCTTGACGACGGTGTGGAGCCTGCGGCAGTGGCAAGTGTTGAGAAGGCGGACGAGGCGCTCAAGGGTGAGGCGGTCGAATTTACCTCCGCCTCCATCGATGAGGAAGGTGAATCTGCGAAATCCAGTGCACCTTCAGGCGACGAGGTGGCGCCTGCAAGCGCCTTTTCAGCAGCCGACGAGTTGCCGTCGCTGGATAGCATGACGCTGGAAGAGGTGGATGTCCCTCGTCGTGATATCTCGCAATTCGAGGTGGAGGAAGTGGCGTTCGAGTCCGGGGATCAGGATAATGCCTATCCCTCTGTCGGCATGGCAGGGGCAGGGGCTGGCGCCCAGGATAGCGTGGCCTTCCAGCAGCTCGAGGAAGCCCGCCAGTTGCTGGTGGATGGTGAGGATGATCAAGCGGCAGCGCTGCTTGAGCCGCTCGCCTCCGCCAGTGACGGGATGATCCGTGAAGAGGCGCTGGCGTTGATGGAGCGCTTTGGTCTGACCTGATGCCCTTTTTTACACCGCTTGATGATAATGAAAGACGCCCGGGGCGCATCGCTCTGGGCGTCGAGTATGATGGCAGCCGCTATTGCGGTTGGCAGCGCCTCAGCCACGCACCTTCCGTGCAGGAAACGCTTGAAAAGGCGCTTTCCAAGGTGGCTTCCACTCCCATCACCGTCCACTGCAGCGGGCGCACCGATTCAGGTGTGCACGCCGTGCGTCAGGTCGTGCACTTCGATACCCCCGTGGGCCGCAGCCGCAAGGCATGGCGCATGGGCGGCAACGTCAATCTTCCCCCGGATATCGGTATCCATTGGGCGGTCCCCGTTCCCGATGACTTCCATGCCCGATTCAGCGCCATCGCGCGTCGTTATCGCTACATGATCATCAATCAGCCTTTTCGGCCGGTGATGGAGCGTCACAACGCCACCTGGTGTCGTGAACCCCTGAATGTCGCCGACATGCAGGCGGCGGCCGCCCATCTGGTAGGGGAGCTGGACTTCTCGGCCTTCCGTGCGGCAGGTTGTCAGTCGCGCTCGCCACGACGCCACGTGCATTTCATCGAGGTGAGTCGTCACGGCCAGCTGGTCATGATCGACATCCAGGCGAATGCCTTCCTGCACCACATGGTGCGCAATATCGCCGGTACCTTGATGGCCATCGGGCGTGGCGAGAAGCCTGTCGAGTGGATCGTCGAGCTGATGCGCGGGGGAGATCGCACGCGTTCGAGTGCCACGGCAGCAGCCACGGGACTTCACTTCGTCGACGTCATCTACCCGCCGCGCTATGAGCTGCCCAGGGAGCCGCTCGGGCCTGGTCTGGTGGCCCATCTCGGGGAGTGGACGGGAGAGCGCCCCTTGCCGGATTGCCCGATGGTACGCTCACGCCTGGCCCGTGCCGAAGCCGAGGGTGCCGAAGAGGCTCGGGCGGCAGGCAAGCTCAGTGAAAAGGAAGCCATTCGGCTGGCAAGCGTTGCCCGTGAGGCCGAGCGTCTCAGTCGGGAACATGAACAAGCGATTCCTGCGGCAGGATCGCCTGTCGCGGGGGCGCCCGCCGCAGGATCGCCTGCCGCAGGATCGCCTGCCGCAGGATCGCCTGTCGCACAGAATGAATCCTCACGTTGAACGGAGTGATCCCATGACCGAGATGAGCGCTCGAGCGAGCCAGCGTACCCGAATCAAGATCTGTGGCTTGACGCGTGAGCAGGATATCCGCGACGCCGTGGCGGCAGGTGCCGATGCGCTGGGGTTCGTGCTGTGGGCGGGCAGCAAGCGGGCGGTGGACGTTGCTCGTCTGGCGGAGCTTTCGTGCCTGGTGCCGGCATTCGTGACGCGTGTCGGATTGTTCGTCGATGCCAGTGAGGCCGAAGTGGCCGCCGCTGCCCCGCATCTCGATCTGCTGCAATTCCATGGCAACGAAACGCCCGAGCAATGCCGCGCCGCTGGCCGCCCCTATATCAAGGCGTTGCGCATGCGTGACGGGATCGACCTGGCGGCAGAGGCAGAACGCTTCCATGACGCACGCGGGCTGCTGCTGGATGCCTATCGTCCCGGTGTCCCCGGTGGCACGGGCGAGACCTTTGACTGGTCGCGCATCCCTCGAGGATTGCCCCTGCCAGTGATCCTGGCGGGCGGGCTCGAGGCCGGCAACGTGACGGAGGCGGTCAGGCAGGTAGCGCCCCACGCGGTCGATGTCTCGGGAGGGGTAGAGTCTGCCCCTGGCGAGAAGTCACGGGAGCGCCTCCAGGCGTTCTGTCAGGCAGTACGAGCCGCCGACTGACTCCACTGATGCCCTGCGCGGCATGCCGCAAGGCCTGCGCGGGACAGGCGCAACACTGGACTCCACAAGGCAATTGGCATCTCGCACTACCCGCAAGGGGGGCGAAGCCGCTACAATGTTTGCCAGAATCTGGAAAAGGGGCCGTACGACCAATGGGTTGCACGGTCTTTTCCTTTGGCGCCACTGACTTCCTCCAGCGTCCCGAGACAAGGGGGCGAAGAGGGTGTCAGTCGTTGCCCGCCACGTCCTTGCCTCCTGGAGAGGTGGGCGTGTGCCAACTCGCATGGCCGCCGACAGTCGTCGAGCGGTGCCCAGAACAGCAGCAAAACGGAAGCCTCCCCACCATGAGCTGGCTTGACAAGATTGTGCCGTCAATGAGCCGTATCCAACGCAAGGATCGGCGCACCTCCATTCCTGATGGCCTGTGGCGTAAATGCCCCAAGTGCGAAGCAGTCCTGTACCTTCCGGAGCTGACCAAGCACGACAACGTCTGCCCGAAGTGTGACCACCATCTGCGTCTCACTGCGCGTGCCCGTCTGTCCTGGTTCCTCGACAGCGAGGGTCGCGAGGAGATCGCGGCAGATCTGGAGCCGGTCGATCGCCTCAAGTTCCGCGATTCCAAGAAGTACAAGGATCGCCTGAGCGCCGCCCAGAAGCAGACGTCCGAAAAGGATGCGCTGGTCGCCATGCGCGGCACGCTTTCCGGACAGCCTGTCGTGGCCGTTGCCTTCGAATTCAGCTTCATGGGCGGCTCCATGGGTGCCATCGTCGGTGAGAAGTTCGTGCGTGCCGCCGAACTCGCGCTGGCGGAAGAAGTGCCGCTGGTATGCTTCGCGGCCTCCGGTGGCGCGCGCATGCAGGAAGCACTGTTCTCCCTGATGCAGATGGCCAAGACCTCCGCTGCGCTCGAGAAGCTCAAGCAGGCAGGCGTACCGTACATCAGCGTGCTGACGGATCCGGTCTTCGGTGGCGTATCGGCATCGCTTGCCATGCTGGGCGATCTGAACGTTGCCGAGCCGAATGCCCTGATCGGCTTCGCTGGCCCGCGTGTCATCGAGCAGACCGTGCGCGAGAAACTGCCGGAAGGCTTCCAGCGTTCAGAGTTCCTGCTCGAGCATGGCGCGGTCGACATGATCATCCACCGTCGCGACATGCGTGAGCGTCTGTCCAGCATCCTGCTCAAGCTGCAGGGTCTGCCGGTCAAGGCTGACGTGCAGGCACCGGGGGTAGATGCCACGGAAGTCGTTGTCGAAGGTGAGGCTATCGAGGCCGCACCGAGCGAGCCGCAGCCTGCAGAGCCGCGCTCCGCGGTTGACAGCGTGCTTGACGAGACATTCTCCGCCGACAAGCCGCAAGGCGATCGTCGCGATGGCTGAGCAGGCCAATGCGCCGGGCCACTGCAGCACCCGAGAGGTGCTGCAGTCCCGTGAGCGGCCTCCGCTGAGCGTTGCTGCCCTGCATGAGGCCGTGCCACGCGAGCTGTCACTGCAAGACTGGCTTTCGCGTCTGGAGCGCCAGCATCCCGTCAGCATCGACATGGGGCTCGCCCGCGTGCAATGCGTGGCTGAGCGTCTGGGGCTTGTCGGCCCCGGGGCTCGTCGCATTGGCGAGCGGGTCATCACCGTGGCCGGTACCAACGGCAAGGGCTCCACGGTCGCCATGCTCGAGGTGCTCGGGCGTGCGCATGGTCTGACGACCGCGACTTACACCTCTCCGCACCTGCTGCATTACAACGAGCGTGTGACCCTCGATGGGCAGCACGCCAGTGATGCCGAGCTGATCACTGCCTTCGAGCAGGTGGATTCGGCGCGTCATTCGGATGCGGGAGATGGGCAGGGCGTGATCAGCCTGACCTACTTCGAGGCCGGCACGCTCGCTGGCCTGTGGTTGATCGCTCAGCGACAGCCACGGTTGGCGATTCTGGAGGTCGGTCTCGGCGGGCGTCTGGATGCCGTCAACATCATCGACTGCGATGTGGCGATGATCACCACCGTGGCACAGGATCATGCTGCCTTCCTGGGCACGGACCTCGAGAACATCGGCTTCGAGAAGGCGGGTATCCTGCGTGCAGGGCGCCCGGCCATCTTCGGCTCCGATCACTTGCCGAGCAGCTGCGCCGAGCACGCCCGCTCGCTGGGTGTGACGCCTCAGGTGCTGTGGCAGGACTTTGTCTGGCAGGACGCCTGCGAGCAGGACCTCGCCTCCCCGGCAGGGTCGTCAGCGGATGGGCTCTGGCGCTGGCAGCGACTGAGCGACCCCGTCATGACCCTCGAGGCACTTCCGGACCCCGGTCTGCCACGCGACAACGCGGCCAGTGCGCTGAATGCGCTCGTCGCGGCCGGTGTGGCGCTTGAGGTGTCATGCGTGCGCCATGCCATGGCCAATGTCCAGCTCAAGGGGCGCATGCAATGGGTCCAGCGTCATGGGCGTGACTGGTGTCTGGATGTGGGGCACAACCCGCATGCGGCAGGTTATCTGGCCAGTCGTCTGGCGGCGCGTGAGTGTTCCGCTCGACCGCGTCTGGTGCTGCTGGCCATGCTGGGAGACAAGGACGCACGAGGCGTGATCGAGGCGCTGTCGCCCGTGGTGGATGGCTTCGTCGTGGCGACACTGGGCGGCGAGCGTGCTCGCCAGGCCAGTGAGCTGGCTGCCGTGGTGCGTGCCTGCCAGGGGACCGTGCTGGCGGAATGTGATTCGGTCGCTGAGGCGGCGAATTGGCTGGTGGAGCATGCCACCGCGGGGGAGGTGCTGGTCTGCGGCTCCTTCTTCACGGTCGGCGAAGCGCTGGCATGGCTTGACGACGAGGATGCCTGAGGTGAAGCAGGACCGCGGTCATTGGAATCCGGGTGCAAGGGAGATGGCACGATGAAATATGGCAAGCGAGAACGGATCAGCGGCGCAGTCATCCTGTTGGCCCTGGGCGTGATCTTCATCCCGATGTTGTTTGATGAGCCGCCGGCCCGTGATGAGCGTCCCAGTCCGGTGATGACATTGGGCAAGCCGGTGGATATCGACCGTTCGACGGTGGATGCACCGCAGCCCCCCAGCGAGCTGAAGATTGGTACCGATGTCCCCATCACCTTCGTGGATGGCAATGGCAAGGTGCGTGACAGTGATCCCGGACCCGGTATCGAAAACGCCTCCGAGTCGCGAGCTCGCGTGGCGGAGGCGCAGCAGCTGTCGCCGACCAGATCCGTGTCCAGCAGCGAGCCGAAGGCTGCGCCGACACCGCAGCCCAAGCCGGCCCCGACGCCCAAGCCAGAGCCCAAACCGGCGCCTGAGCCGAAGCCTGCCGTTGTCGCCAGCGCGCCATCTTCTTCCGCCGGTGGCTGGGCGGTGCAGGTCGGCAGCTTCGGCAAGCCGGCCAACGCCGAGCGACTCCAGAAGGACCTGCAGAGCAAGGGATTCGCGGCCTATCGCGTCGCGCGGGATGGCAATCTGACCGTGGTATTCGTCGGTCCCTACAAATCTTCCGAGATTGGTGAGTCCGCGCGCTCTCGCCTTCAGGAGCAGGTCAATATCAAGGGCCTTCTGGTACGCCGGAAGGAGGGTGAGTGAACGCGCTGGTCTGGATCGATTGGTTGTGTCTGGGGCTGCTGATCATCTCCGTGTTGCTGGGGTTGATGCGTGGTCTGCTCAGCGAGGCGCTGGGACTGGCAGGCTGGCTGGTGGCCCTGGTGGCGGCACGCCAGTTCGGGGCGGAAGCCGGGGCCCTGCTCGACGAGGTGATCCTGTCTCCGGGCATTCGCACCGCGGTCGGCTTCGTGCTGGTGGTACTGGGCACGGTGCTGGTCTGGGGATTGATGCTGCGTCTGCTCGAACGCCTGGTCCAGGCGGTCGGCATGGGGGGCTTCAATCGCCTGCTGGGGGGTGTCTTCGGCGCGCTTCGGGCGGCGGTGATCCTGGTACTGGTGACGGCTGTCGTCGGCCTGACACCTCTGCGTGACAGTGCGGACTGGCAGGCGGCGCAGCTGCGCCCGACGCTGGAGCAGCTGCGCGACTGGTCGCTGGCACGCTACCGTGAGTGGGACACGGGAGGGGATTGGCAGTTGCCGCAGGACGGGACGGCTCCATCCTCACAGACTGCCGGCTTCCAGCAGCAGGCGAGTGGCCTGCTCGAGCGTGCCCGCCACGAAGGCCGCACGCTGAGTGAAGGCGTCAGTCAGCAGGTCGCCGAGCAGTTCATGCGTCAGCAGCATCAGCAGCGTGATGGTGACACCGCAGCACCTTGAGACGACAAAAGCGCCGGGCATTCTTGCTCGGCGCTTTTGTTTTGTCTGCTCGACCCTCCGAGCAGGTCAGCGTGTCGAGGTGCAGCAAGCATCGTGGTATCGATTGACCCATCGGTCAGGTGTTGCCTGTGGTGTGGGCAGGCCTGACAATTGCGGCATGTGAGCACTCATATTGCCATGTGGAGGCGCGCTGATGATGGCTGGCGCCTCCCTCTCCTAGTGTGTATCAGTGAGGTAATGACGGGATGTGCGGGATTGTAGGTTTGATGGCCAACGCCTCGGTAAACCAGGCGCTGTATGACGCGCTGACCGTATTGCAGCATCGTGGGCAGGATGCCGCGGGGATGATGACCTGGCACGAGGGTCGTTTCCTGCTGCGCAAGAGCAATGGCCTGGTGCGTGATGTCTTCCGCACTCGTCACATGCAGCGACTCAAGGGCAACATGGGCATCGGCCATGTTCGCTATCCGACCGCTGGCTCTTCCAGCGAGGCGGAATCGCAGCCGTTCTACGTCAATTCGCCCTACGGCATCACCCTGGCGCACAACGGCAACCTGACCAACTCCGAGCAGCTCAAGCAGGAGCTTTTCTCCTCCGACCTGCGTCACATCAACACCAGCTCCGATTCCGAAGTGCTGCTCAATGTCTTTGCTCACGAGCTGGGCAAGCAGGGCATGCGTCTGGGCGCGGGTGATGTCTTTGATGCGGTACGTCGTGTGCACCGTCGCTGCAAGGGTGGCTATGCCGCCGTATCGATCATCAACGGCACCGGCCTGGTCGCCTTCCGTGATCCGCACGGGATTCGTCCGGCCTGCTTCGGCAAGCGCGAGGCTGCTGAAGGTACCGAGTACATGATCGCTTCCGAATCCGTGGCGCTGGACGTCGCCGGTTTCGAGCTGATCCGTGACCTGGCACCGGGGGAAGCCGTCTTCATCGACATGGAGCGTCAGCTTCATACCCTGCAGTGCGCTGATGACCCGGTACTCAAGCCCTGCATCTTCGAGCACGTCTATCTGGCGCGTCCGGACTCCCTGCTGGACGGTGCCTATGTCTACGGCACCCGCATGCGCATGGGGGAGAAGCTGGCCGACAAGATCGTGCGGGAATGGCCGGAGCAGGACATCGATGTCGTCATCCCGATTCCGGATACCTCGCGCACGTCCGCTCTCGAGCTGGCTCAGCATCTGGGAGTGACTTACCGCGAAGGCTTCATGAAGAACCGTTACATCGGCCGTACCTTCATCATGCCGGGGCAGACGCTGCGCAAGAAGTCCGTGCGTCAGAAGCTCAACGCCATCGATATCGAGTTTGCCGGCAAGAACGTGCTGCTGGTGGATGATTCCATCGTGCGTGGCACCACCTGCAACGAGATCATCCAGATGGCCCGTGAGGCGGGCGCGAAGAATGTCTACTTCGCCTCGGCGGCGCCAGCGGTTCGCTATCCCAATGTGTACGGTATCGACATGCCGGCCGCGGAAGAGCTGATCGCCCATGGTCGTACCGAGAGGGAAATCGCGGATCTGATCGGCGCGGATCGTCTGTTCTATCAGGATCTCGATGACCTGAAGGACGCCTGTCGCGAGGTCAATCCTGCCCTCGACGAGTTCGATTGCTCCGTGTTCGATGGCATCTACGTGACCGGCGATATCGATGAGGCCTACCTCAACGACCTGCAGGCTTCACGCAACGATGGAGCCAAGAACGCAGGCGAGACCCACGCGGTCGTGGATCTGCACAACGATTCCGAAGACATCGACTGACCCCATGACCTGTCTCGCGTGACAGGTCATGGCAGGGTGAGTGATTCGCAACGGGCTCCGGAGAAATCCGGGGCCCGTTGCGCGTTCAAAACCGGTAACATTGACCGACAGCTTTCTGCTCTGTTTCCCGGCTCATGAAAGAAGCGCCCGCGGCGCGTAACCTGACAATCCCGTGAGCCATGTCATCCGGGACAGAGATCAGCGGATTCCATCAGTAGAGGTACTGGACACCATGCACGACGACAATCTTTCCCGCGCCGACCTTTCCCGCGATGAGCTGGGACTGGAGACGCTCGCCATCCGCGCCGGTCACTTGCGTGGCGGTGAGCAGGAGCACGGCGAGCCCATCTACACCACGTCCAGCTTCGTCTATGGCAGTGCGGCCGAGGCGGCAGCCAAGTTCGGAGGTGACGAAGCTGGCAACATCTACTCGCGCTTCACCAACCCGACGGTGCGCTTCTTCGAGGAGCGACTGGCGGCAATGGAGGGCGGTGAGCGCTGCGTGGCCACCAGCTCCGGCATGGCCGCGATCATGTCCACCGTGCTGGCCCTGCTGGAAGCCGGGGATGAGATCGTCGCCTCGCGTTCCATCTTCGGCTCCAGTGTGAGCCTGTTCACCAAGTACTTCGGCAAGCTGGGCATCACCACGCGCTTCGTCGAACTGGGGGATCTCGAGGCCTGGCGCGCGGCCATCACACCGTCCACCAAGCTGCTGTTCGCCGAGACGCCGTCCAACCCGTTGTCCGAGATCGGTGACATCAAGGCGCTGGCAGCGCTGGCACATGAACATGATGCATGGCTTGCCATCGACAACTGCTTCTGCACCCCGGCATTGCAGCGTCCGCTGACCCTGGGTGCGGATATCGTCATCCACTCCGCCACCAAGTATCTGGATGGGCAGGGGCGGACTCTGGGCGGGGCAGTGGTCGGCAGCAGCGCGTTGATGGAAGAGGTCTTCGGCGTGGTGCGGACGTGCGGGCCCTGCCTGAGTCCCTTCAATGCCTGGGTCTTCCTCAAGGGACTGGAGACGCTCAACATTCGCATGGAGGCCCACTGTGCACGTGCGCTGGAGCTGGCGCACTGGCTGGAAGCGCATCCTGCGGTCGAGCGCGTCCACTATTCAGGCCTCGAGAGTCATCCGCAGCATGCGCTCGCCAAGGCTCAGCAGAAGGCCTTCGGTGCCGTGCTGGGGGTGGTCATCAAGGGAGGTCGTGAAGGGGCCTGGTCGGTCATCGATGCCACGCGCATCCTTTCGATCACCGGCAACCTCGGTGATGTGAAGACCACCATCACGCATCCTGCCACCACCACGCATGGCCGCTTGAGCGATGAGCAGAAAGCGGCCGCCGGTATCGTGGACGGCATGGTGCGCATCGCAGTGGGCCTGGAAGATCTCGATGACATCAAGCGTGACCTGGCGCTTGGGTTGGATCGCCTGGCGTCTGCATGAGTCGACCAGCACTGTCGTGAGGGAACGCCCGGCCATGCCGGGCGTTTCTGCATCTGCTCGGCCGTGACGGTGGCCGGTGTCTCGGGAAGAGAGCGCTCAGCGCCGGCATGGCTGGCGCGGCATAATGAGAAAGGGGTGGGACTATCGCTTGGCGCGTGGCAGGCCAGTGGGTAAGCTGGCAGCCATGGGAAGGCATCATCATGATACGGTGTCGTATCGCGGTTCAGAGCGTCGATCACGGCAGGTGGGCTCACGCTCGGCGCGTTGGATGACAGGACAGGGAGACAAGCATGTGGCGCAATAGTCGTCGGGGGTGGGGCTGGCCCGTCATCGTGATGCACTGGCTGTCGGCGCTGGCCATCATCGGCCTCTTCGCCCTCGGGTGGTGGATGACATCACTGGGCTATTATGATCGCTGGTATCAGCTGGGTCCCTGGTGGCATCGCTCCGTGGGCGTGGTGCTGTTCGTGATCACGTTGCTGCGCCTTGTCTGGCGAGCCATGCAGCCGACGCCACAGGCGCATGGCTCCCGCATCGAGCAGCGGGCGGCGCGCATCGGGCATGCCTTGCTGTATGCATTGCTGTTGCTGGTGATGATCTCGGGGTATCTGATCTCGACGGCGGATGGACGAGCCATCAGCGTATTCGGGCTGTTTGACGTGCCTGCCTTGCTCAGCGGGATGAAGGATCAGGCGACGTTGGCAGGAGACGTTCACTGGTACGCGGCCTGGGCGCTTGTCATCCTGTCGCTTGGTCACGCCGCTGCCGCCTTCAAGCATCATCTGATGGAGGGCCAGGACACGTTGCGACGTATGCTCTGGCCGCTGCGCTGAAAGGAATTGCCGGCCACCACGGCGGCACCATGCATGACGAATCCTCAAGGAGCTAGGACATGAACGACACATCCCTGACACCCAAGGCCTTCTCGCTGGGCAAGACGTTCGCTGGCGGCCTTCTGGCAGCGGCACTCCCCTTGATGGCGGGCCAGGCTCAGGCCTCGGACTATGTCATTGACACCAAGGGCCAGCACGCCTTCATCCAGTTCAAGATCAGCCATCTCGGCTACTCCTACGTCCTGGGTGAGTTCAAGGACTTCACGGGGACCTTCCGCTATGACGAGGGTCAGCCCGAGGCGTCAAGCGTCAAGGTCGAAGTCGATGTCGACAGCCTGGACAGCGCCCACGCCGAGCGAGACAAGCACATCAAGTCCGCTGATTTCCTGGATGCTTCCGAGTACCCGACGGCGTCTTTCGTCTCCACCGGGTTCACCTCTTCCGGTGATGGTGCCGGCAAGCTGACGGGGGATCTGACACTGCATGGCGAGACGCAGCCGATCACCATCGATGTCGATCACATCGGCGGTGGCGAAGACCCCTGGGGCGGCTATCGTCAGGGCTTCGAGGGCACCACCACGCTCAAGCTCGCCGACTATGGCATCGACACCTCCAAGCTTGGGCCAGCGGCCGCGACAGTCGACATGTACCTGGTGGTGGAAGGTATCCGTCAGTAACGGTGCCATCCGTTGCATGACCTGAGCGAATTGCCTCAGTGATCGAAGAGAACGCCCCTGTCATGTGATTGACAGGGGCGTTCTCGTATCGGCGGCCAGATTGGCGCAGGAGGCCGGTGCTCAACCACGCAGTGCGAGGTAGCTGCCGGCACCGATCATCAGGCTGGCAGCACTGCGGTTGAGGTGTCTGACGGCTCGCGTCGAGCGCAGATGGCGACGAATGCGGCCTGCGGCGTAACCGACAGGGACGACCCCGATCAGCAAGGCACTGAGATTGAGAGCGGCCGCGATCACGATATCGCCACCACTCAGGCGGGTGATGTCCATGAAGGTCGGCAGAAAGGCGATGTAGAACAGGATGACCTTGGGGTTGGAGGCCGAGATCAGGAAGCCTTGCAGGAAGCCACGCCACCAGCTTCCGCGCATGTCGGGAATTTCCGTGTCTTCCAGGCTGGGCCGGCAGGTCCAGAGCTTGTACCCCAGGTAGATCAGATAGGCGGCCCCCAGCAGGCGGATGACCAGAAAGAGCTCGCTCCAATGGGTCGCCAGTGCCGAGAGACCGAAGACGGCCGCCAGCATGTAGCAGACGTCACTGAGGCTCATGCCGACGGCCATCGGGACACAGGCATTGCCTCCCTGGCTCATGCCACGCGCCATCAGGGCGAGGATTCCGGGGCCGGGAGTGATCCCGAAGAGGAAGATGGCAAGGAAGAAGGTCAGTCCCGATTCAAGCGTCATGAGGATTTCCTGTCGTGGAAGGCGCATCGTGGGCAACGCCTCTGTCATGAGTCGAGTATATCGCCTATACATGGCGCGCGGACAATGAAACCGATGCGCTTGGCATGCAGGCGGAAGCCGTTGGCGGGGCTGTTGCAGGAGGGGGTCGGTCGCGATCAGGCTGAGGCCTTCGGGCCAGTCAGGAGTGGCACGCCAGGCCAGCCGGTTGCCCGGCTGGTTCCTCGTGTCGTGCTCAGGTAGCGTGCTGCGACGCTTGAGTGCAGGTCAGGTGGGGAGGCCTCGGAAGCTACCGATCCCCCAGGATGAGATGAGGAAAGCTGTCGTCGAGGCAGTTGTGCGGGCGATGCTCGGACACCGGGTTGCCAGTCTGCTCAGTGGAGTCGAATGGCTTCACTCGCAGTCGTTCAGGACTGCCCCCGGGAAGTGACGACGCAGCATGCGGTTCTGGAACTCATCGATGAATGAGCAGTTGATGATGATGATGAAGCGCTCGAAGTGCTGGCCCGCGTTATCCTGAGTGATGGAGCTGACGCTGTGGAACAGCTGGTCATCATGGATGTGCAGAACCTCTCCCGGTGCCAGCTCGGTGGTCGCCAGCAACTCGCTGCCGGCCTTGTCGCGGTAGAGGGTATTGATGGCACCACTGACGTTCTCGCGATTGAGTACCAGAATGCTCAAGTACTTGCAGCCATCGGCGTGAATGCCTTGTCCCTGGAGAGGGTCGATGGTGCCGTCGCCGCGGACACCCGTGATCTGCATCAGGATCGGCTCACGCGGCCCGATGCCCCACATGTCGGCCCAGGCCTTGACGAAGGCGCGCACGTCGTCGCGCTCGGTGAACGCCGCTTCCAGCGGATCGTAGTATCTCAGGCGGTCCGCCATGCTGGCAGCGTCATTGAAGCGTCCACCCTGTGCCATCGGGCACTCGCCAAGGGTTTCGACTTCCATCTGGTCATTCAGGTGCAGCCAGGACATGCGCTTCCAGCGTGTGTTGACGTAAGGGTCACGGGGAAGGTTGTCCAGGAAACCCTGCCAGGCGTTCAAGTCAATGTGTGGAGTGATCGTTGCCTTGCTCCAGTGCTGACGAGCCAGCTCCTCATGCACGCTTGTCGGCCAGTACTCAGAGATCCTGGGCAGCGAGAGAGCGCTATCCTCTGATGACGTTGCCGGGTAGCGATCGTTGAGAGCGCTCTGGTCCAGAGTGAGTTTACGGGAAGCATCGGCCAGCTGACGTACACCACGGTTTACGATGTTCATGCAAGAATTCCTCGATGTTTCGGCATTTAGCGCCTGTTGGAAGGTGTTGCGTTCGCAACGTCGAGGAGAATGGGAAGATGCATGAGAGAGAGTCAAACCAAGCGCGCGGCTTAGAGCGTTAATCTTGCGTAAGTATCATCAATATGGGCGTCTGGGCGATGGAGGGGTATTAGAGGTCTGATCTCCTGGCATCATGTCAGTCATGAGCGGTATTCTTTGTCGCCTTTCGGCGAAAAACGGCATGGGCAATGCGTGACGCAGGTGCTGGTAGCGTTGAGAGGAGGCGTGTGTCACGGCGGGTTTGGCACTGTGTTTATGCGAGGCAGACACTTAGACTGCTATTGGCTCCAGTGATGTATATCGCGATAACTCAGCGGATTCAGGCAACGTGCGTGTCCCCGCCGAGCACCGGTCGGTAGACAAGATGGTAGGGGAGGTATCCTGGATCATGGCAGATGGGTCTCGTCAGACCGGAAGAGCGACTGGAATTGCGCTCTTTGGAACAGTGGTCGCTGCCATCGCGATCGGCCTGCTGGTGGGGGTCGTGGCAGTGCAGGACATCATCGGCCGCTGGCCTTCAGCGCTGCTGATGGTGATTATTGGCGCAACTGCGGGCATCATGCTGATTCGTCATCGTCAGATGGCATATCAACAGCACACGCAGGAGGCGGTCATGCAGACTAGTGTTGTTGGCCCCTCGGCCAGCATGGGACTCCCCGCCAGTGACCAGCGCTTTCGCGAATTGCTGGAAAGCCTGCCACGTGTGGCAGTGCAGGGGTACGACAGCCAGCGCCGAGTGATCTATTGGAATGAGGCCAGCGAGCGACTGTATGGTTTCAGCGAGCAGGAAGCTCGAGGGCGTTGTCTTGAAGCCTTGCTGATACCGGATGAAATGGCGGACATCGTGGTGGATGCCCACCACGCGTGGGTCAATCACGGCACCCAGATCCCGGCGAGCGAGCTTGAGCTGAAGCACAAGTCAGGCGCACCGGTGCCGGTGTTCTCTCACCACGTCATGTTGGGTGAGCGGTCGGACAATCCATTGATGTTCTGCATCGACATCGATCTGGCGGGCGAGCGCAAGGTTCAGCGTGAGCTGGACTACATGACGCGATTCGATCCGTTGACCGAACTGCCCAATCGGCAGACGTTCGAGACTGAGCTCGAGAACATGCTCGGGGAGTGTCAGCGTCACGGCGATACCTTGATGGTGCTGTTCCTGGATATCGACCACTTCACCGAGATCAACGATACCCAGGGCTATGAGATGGGGGACCTCGTGATTCGCAGCGTCGCGTCGCGCTTGCAGGGGTTCCAGCGGAGTCAGGATCTACTGTCACGCTTCGGCGGCGATGAATTCGTCATGGCGATGCCGCGCCTGGATTATGAAAGTGATGCCTTGTCGGTCGTGGAGCGGATCCGCGAAGATTTCCAGCGCCCCTTCCAGATAGAAGGGCGTGAGTTGTTGCTGCGTCTGAGCATCGGCGTCAGCCTCTATCCCGAGAATGGCAATGATGCGCCGGAACTGGTGCGCAATGCGGACGTCGCCAAGCACCGAGCGAAGCAGGCCGGGCGTGATGGATATCAATTCTTCAACCAGGAAGTGCGCGATGCCATGCTGCATCAGCATCATCTGGCGGGGCGCCTTCAGACGCTGCTGAGCGAGGATGGGGGTGGCGAGCTGTTCCTCCACTTCCAGCCTCAGGTCGCGGCGCGCAGTGAGCGTATCGAGTCGGTTGAGGCGCTGATGCGCTGGCATGCGCCCGAAGGGCCCATTCCCCCGACTGACTTCATCAAGGTGGCAGAGCGCACCAATCTGATCGAGCGCCTGGGTGACTGGGTGATTCGCCAGGCATGTCGCCAGCAGGCTGAGTGGCATGCCATGGGGATCAAGGGCTATCGGATCGATATCAATATCTCCGGGCGTCAGGCGATCAACAGCGACGTCTTCCAGCGTCTTGAGGCATGCGTGGCGGAATATGGCCTGACGCCACGGGACATCGGCATCGAGCTGACCGAGAACGTGTTGATCGATGCTGACGTCAAGGTGCGCGATAGCCTGCGTGCCCTGCACGACAGAGGCTACAAGATCGCGATCGATGATTTCGGGACCGGCTACTCCTCGATGAGCTACCTCAAGATGCTGCCGGTGACGGCGCTCAAGATCGATCGCTCCTTCGTGATCGAATGTGCTCAGGAACCCAAGGATCGCGCCATCATGGAAGCGACGGTCTTCCTCGGGCATCGACTGGGGCTGGAGGTGGTGGCCGAGGGGGTGGAGAATATCCAGCAACTCGAGCTGTTGCGTGAAATGCGCTGTGATCTCATTCAGGGATACTACTTCTACAAGCCCATGGCGGCGGCGGACATCCAGCGGCTGCTGTCCGGGGGCAACAACCCGCCTCATCCTGGCGCCCATCGCCCGTCCAGTGATCCAACCAGTGCATCCAACGGTTGCCATTGAGTCAGCGTTGATCCGGTGCCGTTGTGGCATGGGACTGTTGCTGTGGATCGGCTTTTTAGTTTGCGGGCTAAAAGATATGATGCTGACAGTTGAAGCGGATGGGCTGTCATCATCATCGATGAATCTGGGCATTCCTTCCTGACACCTGCGGGTCGAGCATCTCATGCTCCCCGCAGGCGTTTGCCGAGAGTGGCTGCGTCGTTCAATGCGCAGAGCTGTTCGCCCACTCTCGCTTCCTGCCTGCATTGCAGGTTGCGATGGTTCCTTGAGCGGGTTTCACGACCCTTCCGGCGATACCCTTGGGGTATCGATGACCGGACAAGCCAGTCCTTGTGACTGGCTTTTTTTATGCCTGTCATCCGTCCGTCAAGTTTGCCAGTCAGGCGCGGCACCCTCTCAGAACAGCCCCAGCTGTTGCGTCTCTTCGTGGGCCTTGAGTCGAACACCGACTCCCAGCAGGCGCACCGGTCGATGGCCACGTTGCCAGGCTTGCTCCATCAGCAGTGCGAAACTCCTGGCGTCCGGCAATGAGAGGGTGGAGGCGGGGAGGAGGCTTTCCAGCGTGGTGCTGGTGAAGTCGTTGAAGCGTACCTTGACGAACTGCTTGGCCAGCACCGGCTGTTCCTGGCGTGCGTGACGCTCCCCGAGGCGCTCCATCAGCATGGGAAGCTTGGCGAGGCAGGCGGAGAGATCCGGAAGATCCTGATCGAAAGTGCGTTCGACACTGATGGACTTTCGCTCTCTCTCGACCTTGACGGGGCGGTCATCAATGCCATGAGAGAGTTCATGCAGGCGATGTCCGAATTTGCCGAAGTGTTCGACCAGTGTGGTCAGTGGTGTCGTGCGGATGTCATCGCAGGTGGTAATCTCCAGCCGATTGAGGCGGGCCAGCGTGGCCGGGCCGACGCCATGCAGCTTGCCGACGGGCAGCTTACGAATGAAGGCGTCGCTGGACTCTGGCGTGATCACCGTCAGGCCATCGGGTTTCTCCCAATCACTCGCGATCTTGGCCAGGAACTTGTTGGCGGCCACGCCGATCGACAGCGTGATCCCGGTGCGCTTCAGGGCTTCTTCCTTCAGCCAGCGCGCCATCCAGGTCGCGCTTCCCTGAAATTCCTCGATGTCGCTGACGTCCAGGTAGGCTTCGTCCAGCGATAGAGGTTCCACCAGTGGTGTCAGTTCGTGAAACAGTGCCTGGATCTCCTGCGAGACGGCACGGTAGCGCTCGAAGTCGGGGGGGACGAGTATCAGTTGCGGACACAGGCGCAGGGCGCGCGCTGTGGACATCGCAGAGCGGACGCCGAAGGCGCGAGCCGGATAATTGCAGGTGGCGATCACGCCACGTTGCTCGGTGCGGCCACCGATGGCGATGGGCACCTCGCGCCACTCTGGGTGACGAAGCATCTCGACGGCGGCGTAGAAACAATCGCAGTCAGCATGAAGGATCTTGCGCATTCGCGCATCATCCTAAAAGACTGGATGGCTGTCCAGTATCAGGCGGCGTGTCGCCTCATTCTTCGCCCAGAGACGACAACGCCCGGCAGACGTGATGCCTGCCGGGCGTTGTCGTATTTCCTGTTGCCGTTGCCAGGCTACCCTGGCCGGCGGATTACAGCGTCATCGCCGCCACCCAGCCGAAGACGATCAGCGGGATGTTGTAGTGGATGAAGGTCGGCACCACGCTGTCCCAGATATGATCATGCTGTTGATCGACATTCAGGCCTGCCGTCGGGCCGAGCGTAGAGTCAGAGGCGGGGGAGCCAGCATCGCCCAGTGCGGCCGCGGTGCCGATCAGGGCGACGGTCGCTAGGGGGGAAAAGCCGAACTGCAGGGCCAGCGGGACATAGATCGCCGCGATGATCGGGATGGTGGAAAAGCTGGAGCCGATGCCCAGCGTGATGAAGAGTCCGACCATCAGCATGACGAGCGCGGCCAACGGCTTGTTGTCTCCGATGATGTGGAAGGAGGCATCCACCAGGGTCTGGATATCACCCGTAGCTTTCATGACGGAGGCGAAGCCGGCTGCCGAGATCATGATGAAGCCGATCAGTGCCATCATGCGCATGCCGGAGGTGAACAGGTCGTCGGCTTCGTTCCACTTGAACAGGCCACCCAGGGAAAGAATGGCGAAGCCGACCAGGCCGCCCAGGATCATCGAGCCGGAATAGAGCTGGATGCCCAGGGCGGCGATGATGGCGACCCCAGCCATGATCAGGCCGCTGCGGGATGGTGCGTGCACTGGAGTATGGTGCGGGACATTGGTCGACTTGATCTCGCGATTGGCGTAGTCACGCGGCTTGCGATAGGAGACGAAGACCGCAGTCAGCAGTCCCAGGAACATGCCGCCTACCGGAATGGCCATCGCCATCGGCACCATGCCGCGGGTGACTTCCAGCCCCATTGCCTGGCCCGCTTCATTGATGTTGGCCAGCAGGATGTCATTGAGGAAGATGGAACCGAAGCCCACCGGCAGCAGCATGTAGGGAGCCGTCAGACCAAAGGTCAGGGCACAGGCGACAGCGCGGCGATCCAGGCGCAGGCGGTTCATGGCCACCAGCAGTGGCGGAATCAGGATCGGAATGAAGGCGATGTGGACAGGGATCAGGTTCTGGGACGAGATCGCCACCAATGTCACGCTGCCCAGCAAGCCGTACTTGATGGCGGTCTGACGGAGAGGGGTGCTCTCCCCATTGAGCATGCCGATCAGGCGTGCGGCAAGAAGATCCGGCAGGCCGGAGCGAGACAGGGCCACGGCAAAGGCACCGAGCGTGGCATAGGCCAGGGCGACCTTGGCACCACCGCCGACGCCGTCGTTGAAGGCGCCGAGAGTGTCAGTCAGAGACAGGCCACTGAACAGGCCGCCGACCAAGGCGCCGGCCACCAGAGCGAAGACGACCGAGACTCGGGCCAGTGACAGGCCGACCATGACCAGAACGGCCAGTATTACCGCATTCATGCGAGTACCTCATTAAGGGAGATGTGCCAATGGAGCGGGGGTTGCAGGTGTGCGCGGCCACCCGATCCCGGGCAATACCTCGCAAGTCGTGCTGATCGCTTACGTCAGGCGGTTTCGTCCTGAAACTGCCAGAAAACGGCGCGTTATCATACCAGAGCGAGGTCCCAAGCTGAATGACCGATGAATGACCTCATGGAACGCGGCCGCCGGCGGCACGGTTGGCGCAAGGGAAGGGCTTTTTGTAGAATGCCACGCTGCCCGGCGGCTGCAGTCGCAGGCGTTATTCAACAGGAGAGCGCATGCTGGAGCTTGAAAATGCCCGTGTCATCGGCATGGGCAATGATCGCCGTGTCTATCAGGACCCCCGTGATCCTCGGCGCTGCATCAAGGTACCGCGCTATCCCGACAAAGGAAGCCGCCAGAATCAGCGCGAGCAGCGCTACTTCGAAGGGCTCGTGAGGCGAGGTGTGCACGACTGGTCCTACGTGCCTGCCTATCATGGCAGCGTGGCGACCCGAGAGGGCCTCGGGCTGGTCTTCGATCTGATACTCGACGCAGACGGCACGACCTCGCGCCGTCTGCGAGAGGTCTGTCATGAAACTCCCGAGCGGGTGGGGGAGGAGGCATTGATGGATGAGCTGGCCAACCTCTATCGCTATCTCGACAAGCGTTGGCTGATACCGTCCGACCTCAATGATCGCAACATCGTGGTCCAGTTTCGCGAGCATCAATCCCCGCGCCTGTGGTTGATCGATGGTATCTCCAATCCGGACTTCATCCCCCTCGCCACCGGTATCGCCTGGTTGGCGCGCCGCAAGATCGCCCGCCGCTATCGTCATTTTCTCAAGAAACTGATGAAGGGCGGGATGCTGACGGCAGATGCACATGCGCGCCTCGAGCGGCGTCTATGGGGAGATTGAGCGCTTCCGACCGCATTCCCCTGCCGGGAGATGGGCCTCGAATCTCGGCGTTGAGAGAAGAGAGAAGAGAGAAGAGAGAAGATAGGAGTTGAGAGAAGAGTGAAGGAAGAAGAGGGGAGTGATGAGGGTGATCGTCACTCTCAGTCACTCCCCGTCAGCCGACAGGCAGCCGAGCAGATCCCTGTCCTGACGTCTTGCCTCAGAGATTGTCGGTAAAGTGGCTCTTCATGGCATGCGTGATCTTGCGCAAGTCGTCGTGTGAGGTGATATATGCCGGCATGGTATAGAGCCAGCGGCCGAACGGTCGCAACCAGACCCCTTGCTGACGAGCGTGAGCCTGAGCCCCTTCAAGACTTGCTGCATCGTGAACTTCTATCACGGCAGTGGCTCCCAATACGCGTATGTCGCCAATGGCGGGATGTGAGAAATCCGCGAGTTCCTCTCGTAGTACCTGATTGAGGCTGGCGATCTTGCCGAGATAATCGTCTTCCTCGAAAACCTTGAGGCTTTCCAGTGCCACTCGGCAAGCCAATGGGTTGCCCATGAACGTCGGGCCATGCATGAAGGCAGTATTGGCATCCTTGCCATCGAAGGCATGAAAGATATGGCTCTGGGCGAGGGTGGCAGCATGTCCCAGATACCCTCCCGTCAGTCCTTTTGACAGCACCATGATATCGGGCGTCACATCTGCATGCTCACTGGCAAACAATTTTCCGGTACGTCCGAATCCTGTCGCGACCTCATCGAAGATCAACACCACACCGAACTCGTCACATAAATCACGTGCCGCTTTCAGGTAGTGAGGCGAGTACATGTTGAGGCCGCCGGCTGCCTGGAGCAGCGGCTCCATCAGCAGGGCGGCGATGTCATCATGCGTCTCGAGCTCTCTGCGCAGCGCTGCGATGTCACCGAGGACCTCTTCATATGGCGCCGTGAATCCCGCCGTCGGTGCCGGCGCGAAATGATGTCTGGGCAGGAAGTCGGCAAACAGTGAGTGCATGCCCTCTTCCGGGTCGCAGACCGCCATGCAGCCTGCCGTGTCCCCGTGGTAGGCCTTCATCAACGACAGCATTCGCGTCCGCCCGCGAGTGTCATCACGATCCTGACGCTGTTGCTGGTATTGCACTGCCATCTTCATGGCGACTTCCATGCCGACGGAGCCACTGTCCGAGAAGAACACGTGGTTCAGCCCCTCCGGGGTGATGCGCACCAGTGCCTCGGCCAGCGCCACTGCCGGTTGGTGCCGAATGCCCCCGAGCATCACATGACACAATTGAGCCGCTTGCTGCTGAATCGCGGAGACGAGTCGAGGATGGCCGTAGCCATGGATCATGCACCACCAGGAGCAGGTTGCGTCCAGCAGGGTCTCGCCGTCACTCAGTGTCATGCGCGGCCCGACTCCGCCCACGACCTCAAGCGGGGCAGGCATCGCGTGCATCTGCGTATACGGATGCCAAAGCGCTTGTGGCTGATCGGCATGTGAGGCGGTCTGGGGGTAGGACATGATGTTCTCCATCGACGCTGACGGCAATTGAGCCTCTTTGTTAACCTTGACCACTTTATCAGGTTGACATGATTTGTGAAGTGTCACTTTCTGGAGGGGGGTGATGTCTCTAATATTGCCGGCGGAAATAGTGCTGGGGATTGGTGGAGCAGAAGCGAAGGTTTACTTTCCTCTGTGTCTGCATGCTTTTGAGGATACGCTCAAGAACAAGAGGGACTCGGAGTGATGATGTGTGATGAAAGAGCTACTGAAAAAGTCACAATATGAATACTTCATGAAAGCTGAGGCTTGCCAGCGAGAGAATTTACCTGCCTGTGATGTCGATGTGATTCTACAATACCGCCTGACGGCCGCTGACGCCCGCCATATAGGGACTCTAGGCTCATGTCGATTCTAATTAACGATATTTGCAGGCAGAGACTATTTTGAATTCACATATCTTTTCGAGTGCCAGCTATTGCATTCCAGAGAGCGCTTGATTAACTTGTCGTTAGTTGATTAGTGCTTCACGGCGTGGACATGCTTGGTCTATAATCCCTTCAGCTTCTGTAGGGTCTTACTGTCCCAAGTCCCTGCGTGAGCCAAATCCAGGAAGCAGCTGTTATTTGTTGATCGGCGAATTCTTTCGCAGCACCTGTTTCCGGAAGTGAATTCCTGACTGTCCCGATACCCTTGGAGAACCCCATGTCCCTGTTGACCGATTTCATGCAGAAAGAACAAGAGCTCAAGAAACTTCAAGAGCAACTGGAAAGCCTGCGCAACGATGATCGCCTGAAGAATGAGCTGGAATTCAAGGACAAGCTTGATTCCCTGATGAGTGAATACGGCAAGTCCACTCGCGACGTGATTGGCCTGCTGGATCCGAAAGCCAGCCAGACGCCGGCAGCTGCCGCGAGCGCGGAAACCAAGGCTGGCGGCGTTCGTCGCAAGCGCAAGCTGAAGGTCTACAAGAACCCGAATACCGGTGAAGTGATCGAGACCCGTGGTGGCAATCACAAGCAGCTGAAAGAGTGGAAGGAAGAGCACGGTGCCGAAACCGTCGAATCCTGGCTCGAGCGTACCGAGAGCTGAGTTGACACTTTCCTTGAGCATCTGCTGAAGAGACGGTTGACCAGACACGAAGAAGCCCCGCCATGGCGGGGCTTCTTCGTGTCTGGCGTTCGTGTCTGGCGTTCGTGTCTGGCGTTCGTGTCTGGCGCTGATGTTGCCATTGCGCTGACCTTGCTCCCTATGGCCTGGGGGCCTCCGAGAGCATGGCGCCTCCCGCCCTGCACGGCGAGCCTCTGATGAGAAGGCATGCCGTGGCAGGGCGGGCGAGCCTGGGCAGAGAGTGCTCCCGTCAGCTGTCGATCTGTCCCAGGTTGACCAGGCGGCCGATGGCCAGCACCTTGCCGGTCGGTTTTCCGGTCGGCGAACCACCGCTGGGCTCCAGTGTCATCTCGAGCAACTGGCCCGGACTCATGCGGCCGATCCGTTCGGCGCTCAACTCGATACCTGCCACCGGGTCCACCAGACCCAGCGAACGCGGGCCCTCCGCTGGATCGGTCAGGGTCCAGAGTTCGATGGCGCGATCCGTCGGACGCTCGATAGTGACCTTGGGTGTCAGCTGAAGTCCGCCACCGGCCGTGACACTGGCGACCCAGGTCGGCGTGGCAGGGTCCTCGAGAGTCTGCAGCACCGCGACCATGCGCTGCGCGGATGACTCGGGCACTTCGGTCGCCACCGGTGGGGTGCCCTCTTGTGGTGATTGCGGCGCGAAGGGCCCCACCTGCATCGCCAGAGCAAGGGCGAGTCCGGCGCCCAGCCCCAGACCCAGCCCGCCTCCCAGCCAGCGCCACAGCCAGGGGGCTTGCGGAGCAGGAGCGCCACCCGTGTCATTGGCTGGCGTCGGAGTCTGCTTGAGGCGCGTCAGACTGGCATCGATGCGTTTCCACAGCGAATCGGAGGCCGGTTCCGGCGGCAGGCGATCACTGACGCTCAGCCAGTGCTGCTGCCAGCGAAGTGCCATGCGGGCGGCCTCATCGTCACGTTCTATCCAGGCGCGCACCTCGGCTTCACGTTCGGGGTCCAGCAGGCCCAGGGTGTGTTCACCCAGCAACAGATTCTGCTCTTGTGGAGATTCGGGGATCGGGGAATGGTTCATCGTGACAGGCACTCCTGCAGTCGCTTGAGTCCGGCACGGATGCGACCCTTGATGGTGCCGAGCGGGGCGCTGAGTTTTTCGGCGATCTGCTCGTGGGTCAGGCCCTTGAAGAATGCCAGCAGAATGGGTTCGCGTCGTGGGGCTTCCAGCTCACCCAGACAATCGCTCAGCTGATGGGCTGTCTGACTGTCGTGTGCTGCCGCTTCCGGGTTGGCGAGCAAGTCGGCGAGGCTGTCGAGCGCCTCGCTGTCACCGCGGGGCGTCCGTCCCTGGGCCCGCAGCTGATCCAATGCACGATAGCGCAGGATGGTGAACAGCCAGGCGCGGCCATTGCCGAGTTCACGGCGATATTGGCCGGCATTGGACCACAGCTTGATGAAGGCATCGTGGACGGCGTCCTCGGCCTGATCCCGGCTGCCGAGCAGGCGCATGGCAAGTGCCAGCATGCGGCCGGACTCAAGGTCATAGAGGCGACGAAAGGCGGTTTCATCACCGAGCGCACAGGCCTCTATGGCACTGGCGTGGTCAAAGTCGTCCGGGTCTTGCGAACTGACGGGTGTCGTGTGTGCTGGCATCGGGGGCCCGACTCCATTGGCTGGGAATCCATCGTTCAGCTGACGGTAGTCGCCCCATGAGAGGTTGGCAAGTGACATGGAGAGAGCTCCAGAGTCGTGTGAACCCCTCGGCTGTGACATTGATGGTGCACGTCGAGGAGGCATGAAGGTGATTTGATGGCGAGACATGCAGAGCATGGCGTGCTGGTCCGGTCCCGTTGAGTCGCTGTCTGTCACACGCGGGCGTGGACCGGGACAATGTCTTGCGATATGCCTGAACTAACGCGCCATTCAGGCAATTGGATGTGCTGATATCGCCAAGGGTGGGTAGTGGCTTGATGCAGCAACGGAAAATGCAGGTGCATTGCCGCTGGTCAAGGGAGTCCGCATAATGTTCTGCATGACAGCCCGGGAGGCGTGATGAAGCAGCAATTCAATACGATCGGCGTGATTGGTCGACTGGGCAGTGCTCAGGTAGTGGACACGCTCAAGCGCTTGATTCGCTTTCTTGAGGCTCGCCAGCTGGCGATGATCATCGAGGAGCGCACGGCGACGCTGTTGCTTGACCATGGCCTTGAGGTGGCGAGCCGTCGTCAGATGGGCGAGCGCTGTGATCTGGTGATCGTGGTGGGCGGTGATGGAAGTCTGCTGGGCGCGGCGCGTGCATTGTGTCGCAGTGGCACGCCGGTACTGGGCGTCAATCGCGGCCGTCTGGGCTTTCTCACCGACATCCGTCCAGATGAGCTGGAGGAAAAGGTCGCCGAGGTGCTCGAGGGTGACTACCTCAGTGAGCAGCGGTTCCTGCTGGAGGCGGAAGTCTTTCGGGACGGCGAGAAGATAGGCGCGGCGGACGGCCTCAACGATGTCGTGCTACACCCTGGCAAGGCGGCGCGGATGATCGAGTTCGAGCTGTTCATCGATGGCCAGTTCGTCTATTCCCAGCGCTCCGATGGCTTGATCGTGGCCACTCCGACCGGCTCGACTGCCTATGCGCTCTCCGGCGGCGGGCCGATCGTCCACCCGCGCCTGGAGGCCATCACGCTGGTGCCGATGTTCCCGCATACGCTGTCCAGTCGTCCGATCGTGATCGACGCGGCCAGCGAGATACTCCTGCACATCAGCGCCAGCAACACGACCTATCCCCACATCAGCTGCGATGGCCAGACTCAGGTCGTGGCCAAGCCCGGCGATGTGCTCAAGATTCGTCGCAAGCGCGAACGTCTGACGCTGATCCATCCGCTGGAGCACAACTATTTCGAGATCTGTCGCACCAAGCTCGGCTGGAGCAACCGCCTCGGCGAATGACATCAAGGCAAGCAGCATGAACGCATTCGTGGCGCCACGGGATGGCTATGATCTGATCGGTGATGTGCACGGCTGTGGCGCCACGCTGGCGGCGCTGCTGGAGAAGCTCGGCTATCACCTGAAGGATGGCGTGTATCGTCATGCCACGCGCAAGGTGATCTTTCTTGGTGACATCATCGATCGTGGGCCTCGTATCCGACTGGCCGTCCAGTTGGCCAGCCGGATGGTGGAAGCCGGTGAGGCGTTGATCGTGATGGGCAACCATGAATACAACGCGCTGGCCTATTGTCGGCGTGCACGCCTGCGGGAGAGTGGCGATCACCGTGATTTTCTGCGCCCGCATACCTCGCGGCACAATCGCATCATTCGCGAGACGCTCGATCAGTATCAGCATCATCCCGATGAGTGGGATGACGCATTGAGCTGGTTCATGCGCATGCCGCTGTGTCTTGAACTGCCGTCGCTGGGAGAGGGCAAGAGTGGTCTGCGCGTGGTCCACGCCTGTTGGGATGAAGCGCTGGTGCGTCCGTTTCTGGCGCGCTTTCCGGATGGCTGCATCGATGAAGCCTTCCTGCAGGACTCCGTCGACCCCTCGAGCTTTGCCTATCGGGTGCTGGATCGCCTGACTCGGGGGACCAGTCTGCGCTTGCCGGAGGGCGTCGAGATCCACTCGGGGGATGGCTTCACGCGCCGCAGTTTCCGGGCGCATTTCTGGGCGCGCGAGCCTCGCACCTATGGCGATGTGGTGTTCCAGCCCGACAATCTGCCGGGAGAGCTGGAGTCGCGCTGGTTGAGCGAGGGCGAGCTCGAGAAATTGCCGTATTACGGACCAGAGCAATTGCCATTGTTCCTGGGGCATTACTGGTGTGAAGGCGTGCCTGCGCTCCCGGCGACCAATATCGCCTGTCTCGATTACAGCGCCGTCAAATGCGGTCGCCTGGTCGCCTATCGCTTCAGTGGCGAAGCGACGCTGGATGCCGCCAATTTCGTCTGGGTGCCGGTGCCGCGCGAACCCTCGAGTCGTCCACTGCCGGAAGAGTTGCCGGCCGAGGAGTTGTCGGGGCGCGGTGAGATGAGTGGATAGCGTGCTGGGCCATAGTCATACCTGCCGGACTTTTCTCATCGCCATTGTTTTTTTCAATAAGCAGCCAGTGAACCAAAGCGCCATCCCGGACTCAGAGTAAGTGTTCCCTTGAATGATCCCTTGCTCAGTCCGGTGCCCCCCACCGGACTTTTTTTATGCCTGTCAGTTTGTCATCGCCGCCATCGCGGCTCTCCAGACAAGTCCCTATCCAGAGTGGCATCAGCTGGATCTGCCACCGACCGCCCATCGGCGCTCTCGACGTCGGGCTACTGTCGAGAGATGCCATCACGCTGACTTGTCACTGCAAGGACACTGCATGTTCCAGGTTCTGACTCTAGACGACTCCTTCGATACGCTCGCACTGCGTCAGGCGCTGTGGGCGGAGAAGATCGGCCACCAGATCACCTCCGAGCGCGTCTCGACCCCTGACGGGGAGGCGGTGCGTCAGATGTTGTGGCTGGCGGACCCCGAGCAGCTCCCCCGCGTGATCGCGATGCTGGAGCGCCACTCACGCGGAGAGCCGCTGCGCGATGAGGCTGCGGAGGCGTCGGGTTTCTCAAGCGGCGCATCGGGCGGTCTCTGGCAGCTCGTCAGACAGACTCCGCTGACATGGCTGGTCGGGCTCGCCTGTTGCCTCACGGTACTGTGTCAGTACGCGCTGGGTCAGGCGGCGGTGTTCGAATGGCTGGCCATCGTGCCCTTTGAGCTGGTGGGCAGTCAGCACATTGCACCGGCGCCGTTGTCCACGACACTGGCGGGGGAGTGGTGGCGGCTGTGGTCGCCTTCCTTGATGCATTTCGGCATTCTGCATCTGGTCTTCAATCTGCTGTGGCTTTGGGTGTTCGGGCGCCAGATCGAGGCCATCGATGGCGCCTGGCGCTTCGCGCTGGTGGTGCTGGTGAGCGGGGTGGCTGCCAACCTGGCGCAGTACGCCACCGGCAGTGTGCTGTTCGGTGGGCTCTCGGGAATCGATTTCGCCGTGATCGGCTATGTCTTCATCGCGGCTCGTCGACGGCCGATGCTGGGCTATCAGATGCAGCGCTCGCTGATGATCTTCATGTTGATCTATCTGGTGCTGTGCATGACACCGCTATCGAGTGCCATCGGCCTTGGGGCCATCGCCAATGAGGCGCATCTCGGTGGACTGCTGGCAGGACTGGTGCTGGGATTCGTGCTGCCGCGCCGCGCACCGGGCACCACGTCATGACAGCCAGGCGGATGACAATGATAGAATGGACGCATTTTGCACGGCGTGGCGTCACGTTGCCCGCGTGGCGCTGCCCCCGCGCCGTGCTCCAGCATCAGGAGAACCCCCATGAGTGACATGACTTTCGACGGGATGGTCGAACAGATGACCCCGGCCATCTACGAGAGCCTCAAGCAGTCCATGCAGCTGCGCAAATGGCCGGACGGCCGGGTGCTGACCTCGGAGCAGGTCGAGCTGTGCATGGAGGCCGTCATCAAGTACGAGGTCCACAACAACGTGCCTGCCGAGTCACGTGTCGGCTTCATCGACAACGGTACCTGCGGTCCACGTGACGGTGACGACACTGCTTCACGCGATGAGCCGGAGCAGATCAAGTGGGTCAACTGACACTGGATGATGCACTGGACGTCGATGGCGCACCTCAGCCAGCCGTGGAGTCGGTGACCCTGAGAGGGGACATCCGCAAGATGTCCATCGTGCCTGCCGGTGAGGCGCTTGCGATCGATACCTCGGCAGATGCGCAGTCAGGCTCGCGTGAGCCGCTGGCGGCCAGCTATGGCCTGCGACTGGGCGAGATCACCCAGCCGCTGAACGCCTATATTGGCCACAAGGTACGCCTGGACTTCACCGGTCAGATCCACTGCAGCCATTGCGGGCGCAAGACCAAGAAGAGCTTCGCGCAGGGGCATTGCTATCCCTGCTTTCGCAAGCTGCCACAGTGTGATGGCTGCATCATGAAGCCGGAGACCTGCCACTTCGCGGAAGGAACCTGTCGTGATCCTCAGTGGGGTGAGGAGCATTGCTTCCAGCCGCATATCGTCTACCTGGCCAACTCCTCCGGCCTCAAGGTCGGTATCACCCGCAAGACCCAGATGCCGACGCGCTGGTTCGATCAGGGTGCCATCCAGGCCTTGCCCATCGTCGAGGTCTCCAATCGTCTGCAGTCAGGGCTGGTCGAGGTGCTGTTCAAGCAGGCACTCAATGACCGCACCAACTGGCGCGCGATGCTCAAGGGCGATGTGGCCGAGCTGGATCTGGAAGCCGAGCGTGATGCACTGCTCGAGCAGATGGCCGAGGGTCTGGCGGCGCTGCAGGCGCATTGCGGTGAAGACGCCATCCGGGTACTGGATACCACGGCATTGGCCTTCGAGTTTCCGGTGCGTACTGCGCCGACCAAGGTCACCTCGTTCAACTTCGACAAGACACCCGTGGTGGAAGGCGTTCTCGAAGGGCTCAAGGGTCAGTATCTGATCCTCGACAGCGGGGTGATCAATCTGCGCAAGTTCACGGGGTATGAGGTCGAGGTCCAGCTCGGCGAATGACGTCGTCCCGTGTTGCGAAATAAGCTCAAGGCTAATGAGGATGACAACGCCCGCGCTCCCTTCCAGGAGTGCGGGCGTTGTCGTATGGCCTGGGGATATCGAAGAAAGATGCCGGCCCGACTGGTTCAGCCAGCGGATTCAGCCAGCGGATTCAGCCGGGGGATTCAGCCGAGCACGGGCTGGCGGCGCGCCTGCATGCGCTCCAGGAAGACCTGCATCACTCGGTGGTAGAGCTCGCGTCCCAGCACGACATCCTCGACCCCCGCATCCAGATTGGGGTTGTCATTGACCTCGATGACCACCACGCGATCCTCGAGCTGCTTGAGGTCAACTCCATAGAGCCCATCACCGATCAGACGTGTCGCCTTGAGAGCCGCCTTGATCACGGCGGGGGGCACATCACTCGGGTCAACGGTGGCAAAGCCGCCGGAGCGGGTGCGGGCGCCGCTGTGGTCATAGATCTGCCAATGGCCACGCGCCATGTAGTAACGGCTGGCGAACAGCACCTTGCCGTCGAGCACGCCGATACGCCAGTCGAACTCGGTTGGCAGCCATTCCTGCAGCAGCAGCAGAGCGGAGTCATGGAACAGTCGCTCGGCTTCACGCACCAGTGTCTCCGGCCCGTCAATCTTGACGATGCCGCGCGAGAAGGCACCATCCGGCACCTTCATCACCAGCGGATAGCGCATGTGCTGTCCGCGTTCGGCCAGCTGGCGCAGTTCGCCGCGATGAATCAGGCGTCCCTGTGGGGCGCTGAGGCCGCGAGCCTTCAGGAGCTCATGCAGGAAGACCTTGTTGGTACAGCGCAGAATCGACTGACTGTCGTCGATCACCACCAGCCCTTCGTGTTCGGCTCGCTTGGCCATGCGGTAGGTATGGTGGTCCAGGCTTGTGGTCTCGCGGATGAACAGCCCATCGAATTCGGCCAGACGTCCCTCGTCACGCTTGGTGATCAGACTGACATCGATGCCCAGGCGGCGTCCCTCGCGGATGAAGTGCTTGAGCGCCGTACGATTGGACGGTGGCAGTGCCTCATTCGGGTCCACCAGCATCGCCAGGTCAAAACGGTAGTGGCGGCGAGCCTTCGGGGTGCGCCAGACCTTGCGGGAATGGCGGTTGAGCGCCTGGGCAAAGCGATCCTCGTCCGTTTCCGCCAGATGGCTCAAGGATTGCGGGCGCACTCGCCTGAGGGTCCAGCGCTCGCCACGCGCCTCGAGTCGTACCTCGAGCAACGGGCAGGGCAGTCGCTCGAACAGCTTGCGACCGAGACGTGCCAGTGCGGGGTCATCGCTCTCACCGAAGGTCAGCAGCAGGTCGAGATGCGCATGCTTGCCGGTCTCGTGGGGGACTGTCTGCGGGGCGGGCAGGGCGCTCTTGCGCGTCAGCTCCTCAAGCAGCACACGGATGCTGCCCAGTTCCATGTCGATCAGTGACTTGCGCGACAGCTGGTTGAGCGTTTCCACCGACGGCAGGGCTTTCTGTCCGCGCGCCTGTGCCAGCAGCGAGACGTAATAGCCGATCCCGAGGTAATCGAGCCCGCCGCAGAGATTGATGACGTGGGTCGCGGGCTGCGGAGCGTCCTGGTCTGCCCGGGCCGTGGGCACGGAGCTGTCGTGGGAGAGCTCGGACAGAAAGTCGTGGGCGCTGATGACATCATCACTGGGATAGAAGGCGCGCCAGTCACTGACACGGTCAACCACGATACGCAGGCGGGACATTGAGTAGCCTCGAAGGGCGGACACCGAAGCGGTGCCGAATGCAGCGCATCATGAAAAACAATCTCCGTCATCGCAATAGGCAACAAGATGAAATAATTTCATGCAAATAGGTCGAGACAAGACGTGCCTGCATGCCCAGAATGCAGCGGATTGCTACCGCCCCACGACACCTTGATTTCAGGGCTGCCTCAGGGCGCTGACAGGCGGGAGAGCCTGCATCATGACCCCCATTCTGCGTCCGGCGATCCGGGCCGATCTCGATGCTCTGGTAGAGCTCGAGGAAGTCAGTTTCGATAGCGACTGGTTCAGTCGTCGTCAGCTGTCCCATCTGATTCTGCGTGCCAATGCACGTACTCTCGTCATCATCCAGCCAGAAGGCGATGGCTCGGACGCCCTGCCGGCGGCAGGCAATGCGATGGCCGCACTGTGGCCGGTGGGCAGCGTGGCGCAGGATGACGCCACCCCGCTGCGCAGCGTGCTGGGCTATGGCACCGTGCTGTTCCGACGCAATTCACGCCGGGCACGACTCTATTCCTTCTGTCTGCATCCCGAGGCGCGCGGACGCGGTCTCGCCCAGCGTCTGCTCATCGCGCTCGAGCAGCTGGCCGTCGAGCAGGGCTGTGAGCAGTTCGATCTGGAAGTGCATACCGGCAACGGTGCAGCGATCACCCTCTATGAGCGCCACGGCTTTGCCAGGAATGGTCGCCTGCGCGATTACTACGCCGACGGCGCGGCGGCCTGGAAGATGCGCAAGTCACTGGTGATTCCCTCATCAAACCCGCCCGCCAGCAGCAGCGACATCAGGGCTGAGGGGATCTCGACGTGGGGAGATGCGGGCGCTGCCTGACGGCCGGGCATGGCGCGCGTCGCCCCCATGGGCTAGGATGCGCTGTTTATTCTTCATGGCTTCAAAGGAATCGCTCCCATGCCGTCATTCGATATTGTCTCCGAACTCGACAAGCACGAAGTTCAGAACGCCGTCGATCAGGCCAATCGCGAACTTGCGACACGCTTTGATTTCAAGGGCGTGACTGCCGGCTTCGAACTCGAGAAGGAAGAGACCGTCAATCTGGAAGCCGACGCCGATTTCCAGCTGCGTCAGATGATCGAGCTGCTCAAGGGTCGCCTGATCGCGCGTGGCATCGACGTGCGTTGCCTAGAAGAGAAGGACGCCGACACCGGCGGTGTGCGTGCCCGCCAGCAGCTGGTGCTGCGTCAGGGGCTGGACCAGCCGACCGCCAAGAAGATCGTCAAGGCGCTCAAGGATGCCAAGCTCAAGGTCCAGGCCCAGATCCAGGGTGAGAAGGTGCGCGTCACCGGCAAGAAGCGTGATGATCTCCAGGGGGCCATGGCCTTGCTGAAAGGTGACGAGAGCATCGAGCTGCCGCTGCAGTTCAACAACTTCCGCGACTGATCTTCCTCGCGCGCCTGGCGCTCATGTCACGGCTGACCGCTGTCAGCGGCAAATGTCGTCGACAAGTGTCAGGGGCGCCACTCTCAGCACCGTTCGCTCTCGGCGAGCGGTGCTGTGTTCGTTTGAATCGCTTTGAAAGCGTCACGTACCCGTTTCAGGCGCTGCGCTCTCAAAGCGTTTCACCATCTTCGTTCGTCATATTCGCGTGACGCTCGCCCCGGGTGGGTCGGGCTGCGCAAAGAGAGGTTACATGTCTGCTCCGCTCGCTATCGGCCAGCGCAATACCCTGACCATCACCAAGCGGGTCGGCTTCGGCGTCTTCCTCGAC
Organism: Cobetia sp. PS-4MA; assembly: GCF_057670765.1. NCBI lineage: Bacteria > Pseudomonadati > Pseudomonadota > Gammaproteobacteria > Oceanospirillales > Halomonadaceae > Cobetia > Cobetia sp. PS-4MA. The sequence continues at coordinate 1,213,810 of NZ_CM173107.1, forward strand.
GGCGGTGACCGCGGTGAAATCCTGCTGCCGACTCCCTTCATTCCTGCCGGTGCCGATATCGGTGACGCGGTGGAAGTCTTCGTGAGTCTTGATGATGAAGACCGCCTGCTGGCCACCACGCGCTATCCGCGCGCCATGGTCGGTGAGTTCGCCGCCCTCAAGGTGGTCGAGGTCAACGACATCGGCACCTTCCTCGACAATGGCCTTGGCAAGGACCTGCTGCTGCCCTACGGCGAGCGCAAGCGTGAGCTCAAGGCGGGCCAATTCGCCATGGTGCACGTGGGGCTCGACAAGCACAGCGATCGCATGGTCGCGTCGATGCGCCTGGATCGCTGGCTGGACAAGACTCCGGCCGAGTACACCGTCGGTCAGGAAATCTCCGGCCTGGTGGCGGCGAAGACCGAATTGGGCATGAAGATCATCATCGACAATGCCCATTGGGGGCTGGTGCACCATGATCGCATCTTCACCCGCCTGCATATCGGCAATCGTCTGCGTCTGTGGGTGCTCAAGAATGATGGCAACGGCAACATCGACCTGACCCCGCAGGCCCCGGGCCCCGCTGGCCATCAACAGCTGGCGGACCGCATCCTTGCACGTCTGGAAGCCAACGCCGGGGTGCTGCCGCTGGGTGACAAGAGCGACCCCCAGGCCATCAGCGACGCCTTCGGCGCCAGCAAGGCCAACTTCAAGCGTGCCATCGGCCACCTGAAGCGCGAGGGCAAGGTGACACTGGCCCCCACCGAGACGCGCCTGGTCAAGTGAGGCGCCGGTGATGCGTCGCGCATCGCCCGAGCGGCTTCTGCCGCGCCAGCATCACAAGCTTTCCGTCGCAATTTCGCTGCCACTCGTCGGTTCTCCGGCGGGTGGCAGTTGCGTTTGTGGGCAGCGCATGGCACCAATGAGCGTCAGGACCCTGCGGACCATGAGTCGCCCTGCGTGTCCATGACGCGCCGTGCGTGCCGTGGCGTCATCCAGCGCATGCCTGATCACGCAGGAGCACCTGAGATCAGCCCCACCATTGACAACAAGGATCGTCAGCCCATGTCTCCCGTTTCCACTTCCTCCTCTCGTTCGGCGTTGCGTATCCTGCTGGCCCCTGACAGCTACAAGGAAGCGCTGCCTGCGCTGGAGGCTGCCGAGGCAATGGCGAGCGGCATCCGGCGCGTAATGCCCGAGGCCGAGCTCGACCTGTGCCCGTTGGGAGATGGCGGAGAGGGCACCCTGGCGGCACTGTTGGCCGCTGCAAGCGAGGCAGATCCCATCGAGGCGCGCAGCGCTCAGGTACGTGATCCGCTGGGGCGTGAGGTCACTGCGCAATGGGGCTGGCAAGCGGGTAGCCGCACGGCCATCGTCGAGCTCGCCGAGGCCAGTGGTCTGCACCTGCTCAGCCCCGATGAGCGTGATGCGCGCATCGCCAGTACCTACGGCGTCGGACAGCTGGTGCTTGCCGCGCTGGAGGCCGGTGCCGAGCGCTTGATCGTCACGCTGGGCGGCAGCGCGACCAACGATGGCGGCAGCGGCATGTTGCGTGCACTTGGTCTGCGCCTGCTGGATGAGGCGGGTGACGAACTGCCGGACGGAGGGGCGGCACTGGCACGACTGGCGCGGCTGGATGCCAGTGGTCTGGACCCGCGACTGGCGACTCTCAAGGTGTCCGCGGCGGTGGACGTCGACAACCCGCTGTGTGGCCCGCGTGGCGCGACGGCCGTGTTCGGGCCGCAGAAGGGCGCGGATGAGGCGGTGGTCGAGGAGTTGGACGCCGCGCTGGGACGTTTCGCGCGGATGAGTGCCGAGGTGCTGGGGGAGGACCACCAGCAGCTGCCGGGCACTGGTGCCGCAGGTGGCATGGGCTACGCAGTGGCGGCCTGGCTCACGGGGGAGCTGCGCCCGGGCATCGAGCTTGTGATGGAACGACTGAACGTGGCCCAGCGCCTGGAAGGGTGTGACCTGCTGATCACCGGCGAGGGCGGGCTGGATGGGCAGAGTCTGGGAGGCAAGACGCCCATCGGCGCGGCGCGTGCCGCCCGAGCGGCCGGAGTGCCGGCCATCGTGCTGGCAGGGCGTCTCGCGGATGGCTGGCAGGCTGCGCATGACGAAGGCGTCAGCGCCGTCTTCACCCTGTGTGACGCTGCCATGCCGCTGGAGCAGGCCCTGACGCGCACCGCTGAACTGCTGGCGGACCGCTGTGAAGCCATCATGCGCCTCTGGCAGGTGGCGCACAGCGACTGAATGTCGCCTGCACCGCAACCCCGTTCGCCTTTCGTGTCACGGGCAAGCCCGTTACCATGCACGCAGCAGCTATGGGAAAGATAGCCAGAATGCACTTCCCTCGGGAGGCATCTGGCGCTTGACTGGTAGCAGGTGGCACGCGGTGTGCGCCCGATGGTTGAGGGGACCTTGAGATGATGATTTTTCGGCGCATGAAGCGGATCTGCTGGCTGGGGCTGGCCTGGCTGTTCTTCGCGATCGGGTTTGCCGGCATGTTCCTGCCCCTGTTGCCGACGACCGTCTTCATGCTGCTGGCGCTGGCTTGCGCCAGTCGCGGCTCCCCTCGCTTCGCGCGCTACATTCGCGAACACCCCCAGATCGGGCCTCCCCTGATCTCCTGGGAGCGCGAGCGTGCCATCCCGCTGCGTGCACGCATCCTGGCGGTCGGCATGCTGGTGGTCTCGATGCTGATCATTCTCTTCACCGTTTCCGTGATGGCGGTCAAGGTCTCGTTGCTGATCTTCCTTTCCCTGTTGGCCATCTGGCTGGGCACGCGCCCCGAGCCGCGCGGGGGATACGAGGAACTCGCGCCTGCGCCTTCCCCGGCCGAGCCCTTCGATGAGCCCTCCCGACCCGTCAGCGGCGAACGCCTGCAGAACGACTAGTCATTCGCGTGTCCTGCCCCTCCCGTGAGGGGCCATTCATCGCGGGCGCGGTGGCAGGCTGCCATCGCTGCCCGATGTTTTCCTGCCGTGTGGCATCGTCCGCGCGGCGTTGATCGTGGAGTCCTTCATGTCACAACCTGCCGCCATTCATCTTGATGATTATCAAGCGCCGGCCTGGCGCATTCTCAGCACTCGGTTGACGTTCGATCTGGCGCCGTCCGCGACCCGCGTGACGGCCGTGCTGACCCTCGAGGCCAATCCCGATGCCGCCGTGGGCAGTGACGCGACGCCGCCGCTGGTGCTCAATGGCGAGCACCTGACGCTGGAATCCGTGCGTGTCGATGGGCGAGCGCTCGCCAGTGATGAATACAAGGTCGACGAGACGCATCTCACCCTCGCGGCGCTGCCGGCCAGCTGTGAGCTCGAGACGGTCGTGCTGATCGACCCGGCGGCCAACACGGCACTGGAAGGGCTCTATGTGTCCTCCGGCATGTTCTGCACCCAGTGCGAGGCCGAGGGCTTCCGCCGTATCACCTATTACCCGGATCGTCCGGACGTGATGTCGGTATTCACGACGACCGTCATCGCGGACAAGGCGAACTACCCGATCCTGCTCTCCAACGGCAATCCCGTCGAGCGTGGCGAGCTGGACGGCGGCCGTCATTTCGTCACCTGGCAGGACCCGCACCTCAAGCCGTGCTACCTGTTCGCGCTGGTGGCGGGGGATCTGGTCAAGCATGCCGACAGCTTCACCACCATGAGCGGGCGTGATGTTGCCCTGGAGATCTGGGTCGAGCCGGAGAATCTCGACAAGACCCAGCACGCCATGAACTCTCTCAAGGCCTCCATGAAGTGGGATGAGGAGGTCTATGGGCGCGAGTATGACCTCGATATCTTCATGATCGTCGCGGTCAATGACTTCAACATGGGCGCGATGGAGAACAAGGGTCTCAACATCTTCAACAGCGCCTGTGTGCTGGCCAATCCCGACACCACCACCGACGCTGCCTTCCAGCGTGTCGAAGGGGTGGTGGCACACGAGTACTTCCACAACTGGTCCGGCAATCGCGTCACCTGCCGTGACTGGTTCCAGCTGTCCCTGAAGGAAGGCTTCACCGTCTATCGTGACCAGACCTTCTCCGCCGACATGAATTCGGCGCCGGTCAAGCGCATCGAAGACGTCGCCATGCTGCGCACCGCGCAGTTCGCGGAAGATGCCGGTCCCACCGCGCATCCGGTGCGCCCGGCGTCCTATATCGAGATTTCCAACTTCTACACCCTGACCATCTACGAGAAGGGGTCCGAAGTGGTGCGCATGGTCGCCAACCTGCTGGGCGAAGAGGCTTTCCGCCGCGGCAGTGACCTCTACTTCGCGCGCAACGATGGCAGCGCCGCCACCATCGAGGATTTCATCAGTGCGATGAGCGAAGCCTCCGGGCGTGACTTCACCCAGTTCATGCGCTGGTACTCTCAGGCGGGGACGCCGGAAATCAGTGCCCGTGGCAACTTCGATGCCGAGACGGGCCGCTATTCCCTGACGCTGCATCAGTCCACGCCGGCGACACCGGGGCAGGCTGAGAAGCTGCCGCTGGTGATCCCGGTACGCATGGGCCTGGTGGGTGCGGATGGCAGTGATCTGGCGCTCACGCTCGACGGCGAGGCGCTGGGCACGGAAACGGTGCTGGAGCTGACCGAGGCCGAGCAGACCTTCGTCTTCACTGGCCTCGAGGCCGGTGCCGACCCCGTGCCGTCGCTGCTGCGCGGCTTCTCGGCGCCGGTCAAGCTGTCCTTCGCCTACAGCCGTGAGCAGCTGGCCTTCCTGATGCAGCATGACAGCGATGGCTTCAACCGCTGGGATGCCGGTCAGCGTCTGGCGCTGGCAGCGCTCGAGGATCTGATGGCTGCCTGGCAGCAGGGCGACACCCAGGCATCACTCGATGCGCGTCTGCTGGCCGCCTATCGCTTCCTGCTCCAGAGCGAGCCGTCCGATCGTGCCGTGCTGGCCGAGATGCTGACCCTGCCGTCGGAGGCCTATATCGCCGAGCAGCAGACTGTCGTCGATGTCGATGCCATCCACTGGGCGCGCAAGACCGCCAAGGCGCAACTGGCCACGGCACTGCGCGATGATTTCGTCGCGCTCTATCACGCCAATGAGCAGCAGGGCGACTACGCGCCGACCTTCGAGCAGATGGCGCGCCGCAGCCTCAAGAATGCCGCGCTCAGCTATCTGATGAGCATCGAGGACGAGGAGGGCGTGCGTCTGGCCCAGGTTCAGCTGGCCGCGGCGCACAACATGACCGACGTACGCGCGGCATTGACGTTGCTGGTGCACTCCTCGCGCACCGAGTTGGGCGATCCGGCCCTCAAGGCCTTCGCCGAGCGCTGGTCGCATGATCCGCTGGTGATGGATCAGTGGTTCTCGATCCAGGTCACGCGCCCGCAGGCTGACGTGCTGGATCGCGTGCGCTTCTTGATGGAGCACCCGGCGTTCTCGCTGACCAACCCCAACAAGGTGCGCGCCTTGATCGGTGCCTTCGCCGGCCAGAACCGTGTCAACTTCCATCGCCTCGATGGCGAAGGCTATCGCCTGCTGGCGGATGTGGTCATCGAACTCAATCGCCTGAATCCGGAAATCGCGGCTCGCATCATCACGCCGCTGACGCGCTACAAGCGTTTCGATGCCAAGCGTCAGGCGCTGATGAAGGCTGAGCTCGAGCGTATCCGTGGCGAGAAGCTGTCGCGCAATCTCTACGAGGTCGTGGAGAAGGCGCTGGCCTGATCCGCCGGATCACGTACTCGCCCCGTCAGTTCGACTGACATGAAAAACCCCCACCCGTCTGTGACGGGTGGGGGTTTTTCATGGTGCTTGCGAACCAGATCTTGAAGAGAGGCGTCAGTCGCGCACGTTCAGCTCTCGGTCAGTGACAGCAGGATCTTCTTGTAGCTGTCAAAGCGCACGCGGCCTATCTCGCCGCTGTCGACCGCCTGGAGCAGGGCGCAGCCCGGCTCCTTCTCGTGCTTGCAGTCACGGAAGCGGCACAGCCCCAGGTAGTCGTGGAATTCACGGAAACCATCGGTGACCTGCTCCGGCGTCAGGTGCACCAGGCCGAATTCACGGATACCGGGTGAGTCGATCAGATCACCGCCGTCCGGCATGTGATAGAGCCAGGCCGTGGTGGTGGTGTGCATGCCCTGGCGTGATTCGGTGGAGAGCGGGCCGACACGTATCTCTTCTCGGGGCAGCAACATGCCGACCAGTGACGACTTGCCGACGCCACTCTGACCGACGAACACCGAGGTGCGATCGCTCAGCTGTGCCTTCAGGGCGTCCAGGCCTGCCTCGCCGCGCGTGGTACAGGCGACGACGTCGTAGCCGAGTGCCTCATAGCGTGCCAGCAGGTCACGCAGCACACCACCGCTCTCGGGCAGGAGGTCAACCTTGTTGAGCACCAGCACCGGCGTGATGCCGGTGGCTTCCGCGGCGATCAGGTAGCGGTCGATCAGATTGGGTTGTGGCGCGGGTTCGGCGGCGAACACGATCATGATCTGGTCGATGTTGGCGGCCACCGGCTTGAGCACCCCCCGCATGTCCGGGCGTTCAAGCTCGGTAGTGCGGGCACCGCGTGCCACCACCACACCCGTGGCGTCGCTGGCTTCACGCCAGATCACGCGGTCACCGGTGACCAGCGTTTCCAGGTTGGCGCGCAGGTGGCAGCGATGCAGGCTGCCGGATTCACTTTCGACTTCCAGGCTGCGCCCGTAGTGGGCAATGACACGGCCGTGCTGTTCCGGGCCGTATTCGCCGGCGTCGAGCTTGTCGCGGTCCTGCGTCTCGCGCTTTTCGGCGCGCTTGGTACGCTCGGCCTGGACCTTCTCGATGCGCCATTGTTGCTGGCGGCTTAGCTTGCGTTTGCTCATGCTTGGCTGGTGACTCCGGTCGCCGTTCGTTCGCCAGGGATGGGAGCGTCTTCCCCCCTCTGCGGCGCGATTGTACCCTTTGCGCCCTCGGGTGTCGTGCGACACCCCGGGATGGCGTGTGATACTGCCGTCACAGGCGGATCCTCAGCGTCTTCCCATTCCCCGTTCAGCAAGGAGTGACCCATGGCAAATCCCACCGCGCAGGCCGATCGACTCATTTGGATCGACCTGGAAATGACCGGTCTGGACCCCGCGCGTGAGCGCATCATCGAGGTGGCCACGCTGGTCACCGACGGAGATCTCAACCTGATTGCCGAAGGGCCGGTGCTGGCCGTGCATCAGCCGGACAGCCTGCTGGAGGCGATGGATGAATGGAACACGCGCACCCACGGCGAATCCGGACTGGTGACGCGCGTCAAGGAAAGTCAGATCGATACCGCCGAAGCCGAACGTCAGACTCTCGAGTTCCTGGCCCGCCACGTGGCGGCAGGCGCCTCGCCGATGTGCGGCAACAGCGTGCATCAGGATCGCCGTTTCCTGCAGCATGAGATGCCGTTGCTGGAAGCGTTCTTCCACTACCGCAACATCGATGTCTCGACCCTCAAGGAACTCGCCAAGCGCTGGAATCCGGCCGCGCTGGACGGTTTCAAGAAGCGGGCGACTCACCAGGCGATGGATGATATCCGCGAGTCACTGGCGGAGCTTGCGCATTACCGCAAGACCTTCCTCAAGCTGACCCAGCAGGGCATCGTCTGAACGACGCAGCGTGAGAGTCTCAGAGCGCGGTGGCCAGACGGGCGCCGCGCTTGATGGCTTGCTCCTTCAGTGCCCAGCGCACGTGCTCGCGCAGTGGCTCGCTGGGATAGGGCAGGCGGGCACGCAGGACATGCTCGACCTGCTCCGACCAGGGCGCATTGCCCAGCCCGATGGCGATGTTGGAGAGCCACTTCTCATAGCCGATACGCCGGATGGGGCTGCCTTGCGTCTTGTCGAGGAACTCCTGTTCCCCCCAGCAGAACAGCCGGATCAGCTCGATGCGATCCAGATCATGGCGTGGCGAGAAATCCGCCTCCTGGGTCGCCTTGGCAAAGCGCGTGAAGGGACAGAACAGCTGGCAGTCGTCGCAGCCATAGATGCGGTTGCCCATGGCACGGCGGAATTCTTCGGGGATGGCGCCATCCAGCTCGATGGTCAGGTAGGAGATGCAGCGGCGTGCATCGATGACCTTGTCCTCGACGATGGCATCCGTCGGGCAGGCGACCTTGCAGGCGTTGCAGCTGCCACAGTGTTCCTTCTCGAAGGGGGCATCCACCGGCAGAGGCAGGTCGGTGTAGAGTTCGCCCAGGAAGAACAGGCAGCCGGCCTGCTGGTTCATCAGCATGGCGTTCTTGCCGAACCAGCCGATACCGGCCTTCTGGGCCAGCGCGCGCTCCATGACCGGGGCGGAGTCGACGAAGGCGCGGTAGCCGAACGTGCCGACTTCCTTCTCTATCTGCTTGGCCAGGTTGGCCAGCCGCTTGCGCATCAGCTTGTGGTAATCGCGTCCCAGCGCGTAGCGTGAGACGTAGGCACGCTCGGGCTGACTGAGTACCTGGGTGGTCTCGACCTCGGGCGGCAGGTAGTCGAGGCGCACGCTGATGACGCGCAGCGTGCCGGGCACCAGCTCCTCCGGGCGCGTGCGCCTGGTGCCGTGCTTGGCCATGAAGTTCATCTCGCCGTGATGACCATTGGCCAGCCAACGTTCCAGGTAGGCCTCGTGTTCCGAGAGGTCGACATCGGTGATCCCGACCTGCTGAAACCCCAGTTCGCGCCCCCATGTCTTGATGCGGGCTGCCAGTTCCGCCATGACCTGAGGGTCGGCGACGCGCGAGTCAGCACCGGATGACTCGTCGGGAGAGCTTCCGGCTGCGTCGGCGGGCAGGGGCATGGTGGCGGATGAAGCAGGCATGGGCATTCCAGCTGGACAGGATGTTCAGGAGCATGGTGCACGCTGGCGTCTCACGGCGAGGAGTCGGCGGTGCGTGCGAAAGGGCGCCACCTTAGCGTAACTTGCCGATCAGCCCAAGCGGCATGTGAGGTTTGCGCTACCCAGTATTTCAGGGCGTGCGGCGCCGCTTTTCCAGGGCGCGGGCACGACTCAGTTTATCAGACATGGAGTGTGGGCATGGCCGTGAGCGAGTCCTCTAACCCCTGCGATGTGACGCCGGTCTCATCCGCCACTCAAGCCTTGTGGCGTTCGGTCAATTGCCTGTGGCCCATCGCGGCGCTGCGTGACCTCGAGCATTGGCTGCTGGCGGAAGAGACCGTCTCGATGACCAACGGCTTGCCTGAAGCATCGGTGGACAAGCGTCTGATGGGGCGGGCGGCGCAGTCAGCCTTCGACCTGCTGCGGCAGCGATGGCCCGAGACGCGCAGATTGTGTGTCCTGTGTGGTGGCGGCAACAATGCGGGCGACGGCTATCTGGTGGCGCGTCTTGCCCAGCTGGCGGGGTTCGAGGTGCGCATCATCGCTTTGAGGGATGAGGCGCAATTGACAGGCGATGCCCAACTGGCCGCGATTGCCGCGCGGGAAGCCGGGGTCGAGCGTCACCCCTGGTCACAAGATACCGCCACGGCAGAATCATTGGTGAAGGGCTGGCCATTGCTGCTGGACGCCCTGACCGGTATCGGTCTGCGCGAGGCGCCCCGCGGCGCGGTCGCCCACGCCATCGAGCTGATCAACCAACGTCACCGGGAGGGCGCGCATGTCATGGCGCTGGATGTGCCCTCGGGGCTTGATGCCGCCACGGGGGCGGTGGCCGGTGTCGCCGTGGAGGCGGATGTCACGCTGACATTTCTGGTCGACAAGCCGGGTCTGCACACCGGGCGCGCCGAGCTGCATGCCGGACACGTCAGTCTGGCGCGGCTTGGTGCGGCTCGGGTGCTGCCGGAGGTGGTCAAGCAGACCCGAACGGCAGCGCTGCTGGCGTGCGAGTCCGTGCAGCGCCTCACGCCACGCTGGCTGGAGACCGAGCTGGTGCCGCGCTCTCCGCTGGCGCACAAGGGGGATGCCGGCAGCGTGCTGGTCTTTGGCGGCGGGCCGGGGCTTGGCGGCTCCGTTCTGCTGGCCAGTGAAGCCGCCGCGCGTGCCGGTGCCGGCAAGGTGGCGCTGCTTACCGCGCCGGCGCATGTCAGCGCCAGCCTGACACGCTGCCCGGAAGTCATGGTGCGTGGTCTCAAGAGCGGGCCGGAGGGCAGCAGTCATGACGGGTTTGCCGTACTGGAAGCCCAGATGGCACAGGCCAGCGTGACACTGGTCGGCCCCGGCATGGGGACGGAGCCGCTGGAGAGCCTGTTGTGGGGCTGGGGAGGACTGTCTCGCGTGCTCGCGGCCGACCAGCCGCTGGTGGTGGATGCCGACGCCCTGAGCCTGCTGGCCTGGCGAGCCGGTGAAGGTGAGGTGATCCGACGCGACGATTGGGTGTTGACGCCGCATCCCGGAGAGGCGGCGCGCCTGCTGGGCTGCTCGGTGGCACAGGTCGAGCAGGACCGGCCCGGCGCCGTGCGCGCCCTGCAGCAAAGATATGGCGGCAGTGTAGTGCTCAAGGGGGCCGGCAGTCTGATTGCCAGTCCCGCCGGCGTACTGGAAGGGCCAGACGTGGCGCTGTGTCCCTATGGCAATCCCGGCATGGCCAGTGGCGGCATGGGGGACGTGCTGGGCGGCATCATCGCGGGGCTGGCGGCCCAGGCGCTCAATGGTGGCTTCGATGCACGCCAGTCACGCACCCATGAGCAGGGCACGGCACAGGCGGCGCATGTCACGCGTTGCATGGCGCAGGCGGCACGGGTCGGCGTGCTGGTGCACGCCCTGGCCGCCGACCGTGCGGTGCAGGAGCGCGGCGAGCGTGGCCTGCTCGCGGGTGATCTGGCATCCTATATGCATTTATTGCTCAATCCACGGGCCCGAAATGCGCATACTCCTGTCTGATGAAAATGCCCAGGTTGCCTTTGGCAGCCAGCTGGGCGACGTCCTTGCCGGCCGCGGGCTGGTGTTCCTGGAAGGTGAGCTGGGGGCCGGCAAGACGACTCTCACGCGTGGCGTGCTGCGTGCCTACGGGCATGAGGGGGCGGTGAAGAGTCCGACCTATACCCTGGTGGAGCCCTATGTGCTGCCACGTCCCGAGGGCGGCGAATGGCACATCAATCATTTTGATCTCTACCGGCTGGCTGACCCGGAGGAGCTTGAGTTCATCGGCGGGCGAGACCTGCTTGCCGATGACAGCCTGGCGCTGATCGAGTGGCCAAGCTGTGGTCAGGGCTTCCTGCCGGTGCCGGACCTGCGCGTGACGTTGTCCGTCGCCGAGCAGGGCCGCGAGGCCGAGTTGCATGCCCTCACACCGCGAGGAGAGGGTTGGCTTGAGGCACTGGCCGAGCGACGCGCCTCTCAGGCATGATGGCGCCTGACGTGCCGTATCATCTTCGTGGCTGCGTCTGGTCATCCTTCGCTATATTCATCCATGTTCCTTCTGTTCGAGTCACCCTTTCCGATGCCTGAAACTGCGCCCCAATCCTCTCGCCTGCGCATGATGCGCGGTCTACGTCGCTGCCTGGCGGGGGGGGTGATGTGCTCGCTGGCAAGTCTCGCGCTCGCTCCCCAGGCGCTGGCCGCCAAGGTCGAGAATCTGCGGCTGTGGACCGCGCCGGACCACACGCGGCTGGTGTTCGATCTCGATAGCGCAGCCAGTGCCAACATCTTCAGCCTCGACAATCCTCGGCGTCTGGTGATCGACCTCGCGGCAAGCGAGGTGGCCAGCAACGCGGTGAAGCGCAAGCTCGATGCGCTGGATCTGGAAGGCAGTGCCATCAAGGCGATCCGTACCGGACGACAGGACGATGCCCTGCGGGTCGTGCTGGATCTGACGCGCCAGGTCAATCCCAAGGACTTCACGCTGGCGCCGAACGACAAGTACGGCAACCGTCTGGTGGTGGATCTCGAGTTCCCGGGCGAGTCCGCGGTCGAGAATCCCATTGACCCGATCGAAGCCCGTATCCGCGAGCAGGAGCAGGCGGCAGCCAAGCGCAAGCTGAAGGGCGAGCCTGCCGCGCCGCTGCCGAGCAGCAAGGCGGCGACGCATCCCAAGCGCGATATCATCATCGCCATTGACCCCGGGCATGGCGGTGAGGACCCGGGCGCCAGCGGCCCGAGCGGCACCAAGGAGAAGGATGTGGTGCTCAAGATCGGCAAGCGTCTCAAGCGCATGTTCGACGAGCAGCCCGGCTTCAAGGCCATCCTGACCCGCAACAGCGATTACTACATCCCGCTGCGCAAGCGTACCGAGATCGCGCGTGAGCAGAAGGCAGACTTCTTCGTCTCGGTGCACGCCGACGCCTTCAACAGTCCGCGGCCGCATGGCAGCTCGGTCTTTGCGCTGTCCAGCCGTGGCGCCACCTCAGAGACCGCCCGCTGGCTGGCGGCCACCGAGAACCGTGCTGACCTGATCGGCGGCGTGGATGGCAACCTCAGCCTGAATGACAAGGATGAGATGCTGCGCGGCGTGCTGCTGGATCTGACCATGACCGCCACGCTCAATGATTCACTGGCGGCAGGCAGCGGCGTGCTGGCCAATCTGGGCCGCATCAACTCGCTGCACAAGCGTCAGGTGGAGCAGGCCGGGTTCGTGGTGCTCAAGTCGCCGGACATCCCGTCTCTGCTGGTGGAAACGGGCTTCATCTCCAATCCCCAGGAAGAGCGCAACCTCAACAGTGGCGCCTATCAGGAAAAGCTGGCGCGCTCGATCTTCTCGGGTATCCAGAGTCACTTCGAGCGCAATCCGCCGCCTGCCAGTCTGCTGGCATGGCGACGCAGCCAGGCACGAGGCGGCAACGGTGGCGAGTATCGCGTCAAGAGTGGCGATACGCTGTCAGAAGTCGCACAGCGTCACAACGTGAGCATGGCCGCGCTGAAGCAGGCCAATGGCATGAGCGGGGACACGGTCCGCGTCGGTCAGGTGCTCAAGATTCCACGCGGCTGAGTGTCAGGCTGCCTGCTCCTTCGACGTGGCGGCAGGCGGGCGTGGCGGCCCGAGCACGCTATCCATCGGGCATGAAGCCCGTCGACTGTCCGCTGACTCGGCTCTTGCGTGCTCGCCGCACGGAGAAGCCGGGTCGGCGGGCAGTGTCGTTTTCAGAGAGACGCCCTCTACGCATGCATAATCAGGAGTTCTTCCATGTCCGTCGAGCCATCTGATACGGATGTCGCTGAAACACGTGAGCGGCGTATCCGCATCCTCAATCCGCGTCTTGCCAACCAGATCGCGGCGGGCGAGGTGGTGGAGCGACCGGCCTCTGTGGTCAAGGAGCTGGTCGAGAACGCCATCGATGCCGGCAGTACGCGCATCGAGCTGGAACTGGAAGGCGGCGGTGCGCGGCTGATTCGCGTGCGTGACAACGGCTGCGGCATCACCGAGGAGGATCTGCCGCTGGCCCTGTCACGTCACGCGACCAGCAAGATCGAGAGCCTTGATGACCTGGAAGGTGTGGCGAGTCTCGGCTTTCGGGGGGAGGCATTGGCCTCGATCAGCTCGGTCTCGCGTCTGGAGCTGTTCTCGAACGTCTCGGATGAGCCCGCCAATGGCTGGCGGGTGGTGGCGGAAGGCCGTGAGATGTCGCCGCGCGTCTCGCCGGCGCCCCATCCGCGTGGCACCAGCGTGGCCGTGCGTGACCTGTTCTTCAATACGCCGGCGCGTCGCAAGTTCATGCGTACCGAGAAGACCGAATTCGGCCATGTTGAGGAAAGCTTCCGGCGTCTCGCGCTGTCGCGTCACGACATCGGCTGGACGTTGCGCCACAACCAGAAGGTGGTACATCAGCTGCGTGCCGGCGAGGACACGCTGACGGTGGAGCGCCGGATCGGCGCACTGCTGGGCCGCAACTTCCTCGAGCATGCGCTGCATCTGGATATCGAGGCCTCCGGCTTGCGTCTCTCCGGCTGGGTCGGCTTGCCGACACATTCGCGTGCCCAGGCGGACCAGCAGTATTTCTTCGTCAATGGCCGCGTGGTGCGTGACCGTCTGGTCGCGCATGCCGTGCGTCAGGCCTATCGCGACGTGCTATTCCACGGCCGGCATCCGGTGTTCGTGCTCTATCTGGAGCTGGACCCCACGGTGGTGGATGTCAACGTTCACCCCACCAAGCACGAAGTGCGCTTCCGCGACGGACGCCTGGTGCACGACTTCCTGTTCTCCAGCCTGCACAAGGCACTGGCCGAGGTGCGCCCCGGTGACAACAGCGCCGCGCCCACCGGTATCGAGGGCCAGGAGAAGGAGGAGGATCCCGGCTGGCAGCAGCAGGGCATGCGTCTCGGGCGTCAGGAGCAGGATGCGCAGGAGCATGGTGCGTCAGCGCAGTCATCCCCTGGTGGTGGTGCGTCGGCCGGGAAGGATCAGTCAGCCGCTGCAGGTGAGCCGTCAGGCGCTGCCGCGCCCTGGAAGCCATCGTCACAGCTGCCGCCGGCCGGAGATGGCCGCTCCAGCGAGCGCCTGAGTGCTGAGCGGGTGCGTCAGTTCATGGCCGGCTATCGTGCGTTGCATCCCAGCGAAGACCATCTGCTGACGCCGGGTGGCGGGCCAGCGGGCACGACGCCTGAGCATGGCGCTGCTCGCGACCCTGCCGCCATCGCCAGTGCCGAGCGCGAGGCGCGGCGCGCCCCGCGTGTCACCCTGGGCGAAGGGATGCGCCATGGTGAGGATGGTGCGCCGGCCGGTATCAGCGAATCTGCCGCCGGTTGGCAGGTCTCGGCACCGTCAGCGGAGCCATCGTCGGGAGTCCCGGCAGAGAATGTGTCCGCTGACGGACCCACGCCTGTCGCCTCTGACATCGTGATGCGTGGCCTGCCAGCCCAGAGCGCCGAGGATGATACGCCACCGCTGGGCTACGCCATCGCGCAGCTGCACGGGGTCTACATCCTGTCGCAGACCTCGCGTGGACTGGTGATGGTCGACATGCACGCCGCCCACGAGCGCATCACCTACGAGCGCATGAAGCGCCATGTGCATGGCGGCGGTCATCTGGAGGCCCAGCCGCTGCTGGTGCCGGTGTCACTTGCCGTCAGTTCGCGCGAGATGGGTACCTTCGAGCGCGAATCCGAGGCATTCACGCGCCTGGGTGTCGAGCTGGACGCCGCCGGACCGGAAACCCTGCTGGTGCGACAGGTGCCGGTGGTGCTCGGCAATGCCGATGTCGAGCCACTGGTGCGCGGCATGCTGGAGGATCTCGAGCGTTACGGCCGCAGCGATCGCATGGAAGCTCACATGAATGAGCTGCTCGCGGACATGGCCTGTCGGGGCAGCGTGCGGGCCAATCGTCGCCTGACGGTTCCCGAGATGAATGCCCTGCTGCGAGACATGGAGCGCACCGAGCGCTCCGGTCAGTGCAATCATGGCCGTCCTACCTGGACCGAACTTTCCATGAATGAACTCGACAAGCTGTTCCTGCGTGGGCAGTAAGCCTGCCCGGCATCGACAGTGGTTCACCCTTGATTCACCTCCTAGCCCAGACAATAGGCCATGACCCAGACGCAATCCCCCGACATTTCCCCCCGTGCCGCGCATGAGCTGGCTGACAAACCGCCCGTCATGCTGTTGATGGGGCCGACAGCCTCCGGCAAGACGGACCTGGCCATCCGTTGGCACGAGGAGCAGGGGGCGGAGCTGGTGAGCGTCGATTCCGCGCTGATCTATCGTGGCATGGACATCGGGACCGCCAAGCCCAGCGCCGAAGAGCTGGCGCGGGCGCCGCACCGGTTGATCGACTTCCTGGACCCGCTGGAGAGCTATTCGGCAGCGGAGTTTCGTCGCGATGCACTGGCGCATATCGCCGAGATCCAGTCCCGCGGCAAGATGCCGCTGCTGGTCGGTGGCACCATGATGTACTTCAAGCGGCTGCTGGAAGGTGTGGCGGAGCTGCCGGCGGCGGATCCCGCGCTGCGTGAACAGCTGGAAGCACGCGCCAGAGACGAAGGGCTGCCGGCGCTGCATGCGCAGCTTGCCAGGCTGGATCCGGCGAGCGCCGAGAGGATCCGGCCCTCGGACCCGCAGCGTCTGACACGTGCGCTGGAAGTCTGTCTGTTGAGCGGGCGATCGATGACGGAGCTGCTCGCGGAGCAGCCGGAAGCCGAGCTTCCGTTCCGGCCGATCCCGATCGCACTGGCGCCCCATGACAGAGCCGTGTTACATGAACGTATCGAGACGCGTTTTGACCAGATGCTGGAACAGGGTCTGATTGGCGAGGTCGAAGCGCTGAAGGCTCGCCCGGAGCTGCACCCCGGGCTGCCCTCGATACGCTGTGTCGGCTATCGTCAGGTGTGGGATTATCTGGAGGGGCATCTGACGCGTGACGAGATGCGTGAGCGTGGCATCATTGCCACCCGCCAGCTCGCCAAGCGTCAATTGACCTGGCTGCGTAGCTGGAAGGGGATTCACCACGTGGATTCCATGGGTGTAAATCCTTACAGTGAAACCTTGAAAATCGTGCGCCAGACCAGCACTTAGCGTAACATGAGCTGTCACGACCCGCGCCCGTGAAGCCCCCCAAAGAGGGCAACCCGGAGCGCTGGCGAACATAACCATACTTGCCTCGAACGAGACATTTTTTACGGAGAGTCACATGTCCAAAGGTCAATCACTCCAGGACCCGTACCTGAACATCCTGCGCAAGGAACGTATTCCGGTCTCGATCTTCCTGGTCAACGGCATCAAGCTGCAGGGCCAGATCGAATCCTTCGATCAATTCGTCATCCTGCTGCGCAATACCGTCTCCCAGATGGTTTACAAGCACGCTATCTCAACCGTGGTGCCCTCGCGCAATGTGCGCCTGCCGGCCCAGGATGCGACCGTGCCCTCCACAGAAAGCTGAAATCCGAGGCGCTGATTGTTCTTCGAACGACCCGAAGCCGGTGAAACGGCCGTCCTGGTCCATGTCAATTTCCGGGACGAAAAAGAACGCGAGGATGCCGGTGAGCTCCTCGAACTCGTACGTTCGGCAGGCGCCGTGCCGGCCACCCTCATCGAGGGTAGCCGGCCCCGCCCTGACTCCCGTACGTTCATCGGAGAAGGCAAGCTTGAGGAAGTGCGTGAGGCCCTGGCCGAGCACCAAGCCGAGCTTGTGATCTTCAACCATTCATTGAGCCCTTCCCAGCAGCGCAACCTTGAAGGTTCGCTCCAGTGTCGCGTGATCGACCGCACCGGTCTGATCCTCGACATCTTTGCCCAGCGCGCGCGTACCCACGAGGGCAAGCTGCAGGTGGAGCTCGCTCAGCTCGAGTACATGTCCACCCGCCTGGTGCGTGGCTGGACCCACCTTGAGCGTCAGAAGGGCGGTATCGGTCTGCGTGGCCCGGGGGAAACCCAGCTCGAGACCGACCGTCGTCTGCTGCGTGCCCGGATCAAGTCGATCCACAAGCGGCTCGAGAAGGTGCACAAGCAGCGCGATCAGAACCGCCGTGCTCGGGCACGTGCCGAGATCCCCAGCCTGTCACTGGTCGGCTATACCAACGCCGGCAAGTCGACGCTGTTCAATGCGCTGACCACCTCTGAGGTCTATGCGGCGGATCAGCTGTTCGCCACGCTCGACCCGACGCTGCGCCGTCTGGAGCTGGAAGACGTGGGCCCTGCGGTGCTTGCGGATACCGTCGGCTTCATTCGGCACCTGCCGCACAAGCTGGTGGAAGCGTTCCAGGCCACCCTGCAGGAAGCCGCCGAGGCGGACCTGTTGGTGCACGTCATCGATGCGGCTGACCCGGAAAATGATCGCAATACCGAGCAGGTCAACGAGGTGCTCAACGAGATTGAGGCCGGTGACGTGCCACGCCTGCTGGTCATGAACAAGGTCGATCGCCTCGACATGGCGCCGCGCATCGAGCGCGACGGCTTCGGGCGTCCGCTGGTCGTATGGTTGTCGGCGCGTGACGGCAAGGGGCTGGATCTGCTGATGCAGGCCTTCTCCGAGCTGCTGTCAGACAATGTCATCTCGACCCGTCTGACGCTGGGGCCGGAGAAGTCACGCCTGCGTGCCGGTCTGCATGAGCTGGATGCCGTCAAGAGTGAAGCGTATGACGAGCAGGGCAATGCGTTGATGGACATTCGTCTCGAGAAGCGCGACTTTCTCCAGCTGTTGTCGCATCTTGGGGAATCTCCCGAGGCCTACCTCGGGGGCGAGCATGACGATCGTGAGGCCTGGCAGCGTGAGCTGTCTGCCGAGCGCGCCGAGAAGCATCGCCTCTCGGTGACGCACAAGTCCTGACGCAGTGATTGCGTCATCTGGCATCTGCATCAGGTACCTGCAGATGCCCTTGCACGGATAGTGACGTGCAGCGAGCAACAGGCATTCGACGTGAAGGGATTGTCGGATGCCGCCTGGCAGAGGATGGTTGTCAGGCAGGGCCATGGCCTTCTCCCGCAAGGGGCGCGCCGCCGTGTCATAGCAAAGAACCGGTCATCAATTGCCGGGGACGATTCCCGGCAACGAAAGCCGGCATGGGCGGCGTCATCATAATGACGAGCGGAACATCGACTGAGTGGAGACGACGTATGGCTTGGAATGAGCCGGGTGGCGGCAACCAGCATGACCCCTGGAGTGGCGGTGGCCGCAACGGGGACAAGAAAGGGGGTGGAGGCAACGGCGGTGGCAACGGTGGACCGCCCGACCTCGACGAAGCGCTGAAGAAGTTCCAGGACAAGCTCAACGGCATGCTGGGCAACGGCCGCAAGCGTCGTGGCGGCAGCGGGGGCGGCAACGGCGGCAGTGGTGGCAGCACCAATGCCTTTGCCCTGCCGGGCATCATCGGGGTGGTGCTGGTCGCCATCTGGGCGGCTTCCGGTTTCTATCTGGTCGATCAGTCCGAACGTGGCGTGGTGCTTCGCTTCGGCAAGTACAACGACATCGTCGGCCCGGGTCTGCACTGGAATCCGCCGATCATCGATGACGTTCGCGAGATCAACGTCACCAAGGTGCGCTCGCTCTCCCAGACCAAGTCGATGCTGACGCAGGACGAGAACATCGTCGAAGTGCAGATGTCCGTCCAGTATCAGGTATCCAACCCGCGTGACTTCCTGCTCAATGTGCGTGCTCCCGAGGTCAGCCTCGAGAACGCCATGGACTCTGCATTGCGTCATGAAGTCGGCAGCGCCGACATGAACGACATCCTGACCTCCGGGCGTGAGCTGCTGGCCAGCAACGTCAAGTCGCGTCTGCAGTCCTACCTGGACAACTATGGCGTGGGTCTGACATTGCAGACCATCAACGTCGAGTCCACGTCGGCGCCGGCAGCGGTCCAGGATTCCTTCGATGACGTCATCAAGGCTCGTGAGGATCGTCAGCGCACGATCAACCAGGCATTGGCCTACGAGAACTCGATTCTCCCGGCGGCTCAAGGTCAGGCGCAGCGCATCATCGAGGAAGCCGAAGGGTACAAGGAGTCGGTGGTGGCCAAGTCCCAGGGTGAGGCCAATCGCTTCACTTCCCTGCTGACCGAGTACCAGAAGGCACCGGAGATCATCCGCGAGCGCATGTACCTCGAGACCATGGGGGAAGTGCTCGGCAAGACCAACAAGGTGCTGGTGGATGTCGAGAACGGCAACTCCCTCATGTACCTGCCGTTGGACAAGCTGGCTGGCAAGTCCAATGCCACGTCCGAGGATGCCAGTGGCATGAGTCGCAGTGAGTTGGATCGCGTGTCCCGACAGGCGAGCGACGCTCTCGGCCGCAGCAGCCAGAGCAGCAATGACAGCAGCAACAGCATTCGTCGGGAGGGTCGTCAATGATCAACAATCGCTCACTGATGGCCGTGGCGGGTCTGGCCGTCGTTGCCTGGTTCGCCAGCAACAGCCTCTACACGATCGATGAGACCCAGCGCGCCATCAAGCTCAAGTTTGGTGAGGTGGTGGAAGACAACATCCAGCCGGGCCTGCATTTCAAGTTGCCGGTCTACAACACGATTCGTACCTTCGATACGCGCGTGTTGACACTGGATGCCCAGGCGAGCCGTTATCTGACCCGCGAGAAGAAGGCGGTCATCGTCGACTCCTTCGTCAAGTGGAAGATCATCGACCCGAAGCGCTACTACGAGGCGACGTCCGGTGATGAGCAGATGGCAGAGCGTCTGATCGCGCCGCGTGTCGACGAGAGTCTGCGTAACGAGTTCGGCAAGCTCGAGCTGGTGCAGATCATCTCCGAACAGCGTGATGCGCTGATGAAGAAGCCCACCGAAGAGCTCGACACGGTGATGCGCAAGGAACTGGGGGTGTCGATTCTCGATATCCGCGTCAAGCGCATCGACCTGCCGGACGAAGTCTCTCAGGCGGTCTATGAGCGCATGAAGACCGAGCGTCAGCGTGAGGCACGTGAATATCGTGCCCAGGGTCAGGAGCAGGCCGAGAAGATCCAGGCCAATGCGGACCGCCGTCGTTCGGTATTGCTTGCACAGGCTGAAGAGCAGGCGCAGACCCTGCGTGGTGAGGGGGACGCATCAGCGGCCGCCATCTACGCTTCGGCCTACGGGGCGGATCTGGAGTTCTTCCGCTTCTATCGCTCGCTGCAGGCCTATCGCGACAGCTTCAAGGGTGATGGCAACATGATGGTCATCCAGCCGGATAGCGAATTCTTCCGCTTCTTCAAGGATTCGCAGGGCGGCTCTCAGTAACGGCTGACCGTCCGCATCGTCATCAGGCGAACAGATGACGATGCCGCGGATGAACCCCGCACGAAGTCTCGTGTGGGGTTCATCCCGAAAGGATTCATGCTAGACTCCTGCAACCGGGCACCGCCCGGTTTTTTTGTGGCCGTTTTTCCTCTATCGACGACGTTCCCACGAAGTCCCGATGGGCCCCGGACAGGCGCTGTCAGCGTGGCAGTCCTTGCTCGCGAAGCCGCCTCAAGGCGCGGCTCGAGCCTATCTCACGCCGTGTTTCAAGGGCGTTGCCGTCGAGTGTCCAGCGTGTTGCGCGGGTGTTTCGTCACTGAGTTGCAGCGGCATGTCTCTGCACTGACGGCACGCGCGATACGCGCCACTCCTTGTCAAAAATTTCTCGCAGGATAGCGCAATGACCATCGCAGATCGCTGGCTCCTCCCGGATGGCATGGATGAGGTACTGCCGCCTCAGGCAACCCGTATGGAGGCGCTGCGCCGCGCGCTGCTCGACCTCTATCATCGCTTCGGCTATGACCTGGTGCTGCCGCCTCCCGTCGAATTCCTTGATTCCCTGCTGACCGGCACCGGTACCGAGCTTGACCTTCAGACCTTCAAGCTGACGGATCAGATGACCGGGCGCATGATGGGAGCCAGTGCCGATGTCACCCCGCAGGTGGCACGCATGGATGCCCACTCCCTGCATCGTGAAGGGCCGGTGCGTCTGTGCTACTGCGCCAACGTGCTGCGTACCAAGGCGGACAAGCATCAGGGCGGACGCAGCCCGGTGCAGGTCGGTGCCGAGCTGTTCGGTCATGCTGGCCTTGAGGCCGACCACGAGATCCTGCACCTGGCACTGACCAGCCTCGAGCAGGCCGGTGCTGGCGAGCTGCACCTGGCGCTGGGGCACATCGGCATCTATCGTGCCTTGATCGCCGAAGCCGGCATGAGCCACGAGCATGAGCGCGAGCTGTTCGCCGCCATCGAGCGCAAGCAGTATTCCGCTCTCGATGCATTGATCGATCGGGTGGTGGGTGACAAGGTGGTGGCGGGCATGCTCAAGACCCTGCCGCACCTGCACGGGGATGAAGAGATTCTTGCCCAGGCCCGGACCGCCTTTGCCGGCGCGCCCGCTGCCGTCGCCGGCGCACTGGATCAGCTTGCCGCCCTCAGTCAGGTCGTGCGTGAGCGTCATCCGCAGGTCACGTTGTACTTCGATCTCGCCGAACTGCGCGGCTATGAATATCACACCGGCATGGTGTTCGCGGCCTATGTGCCGGGCTATGGTCAGGCGCTGGCCAAGGGCGGGCGCTACGACGATACTGGGCGTGCCTTCGGACGTGCGCGTCCGGCCACCGGCTTCTCGATGGACCTGAAGCAGCTGGCGTCGCTCGCCGTGCAGCCTCCGGCCTGCGATGGCATCTGGGCACCGGCGCTCAATGACAGCGCGCTGCGCGAGTGTGTCGATCAACTGCGCGCCGACGGCGAGCGTGTCATCGCCGCGCTACCGGGCCAGACCACCGGAGCCGATGCGCACCGTTGCAACCGCGAGCTTGTCCAGATCGATGGCACCTGGCAGGTCGTGACGCTGCAGTCGTGATCCGCTGACGGCCATGTGTGCCAGCCAGCAGAACAGCAGGGGCCACCAGGTCCCGAGGTGCAGCTGCCCTTGAGGTGGCTGCACTTGTGAGTGGGTTTTCACCGACGGTTATTCACCGAAAGAGACTAGGAATCATGGGCAAGAATGTAGTCGTGCTCGGCACCCAATGGGGTGATGAAGGCAAGGGCAAGGTCGTTGACCTGCTGACCGAATCCGCCAGCGCCGTCGTGCGCTTCCAGGGTGGCCACAACGCCGGCCATACACTGGTGCTGGATGGCAAGAAGACCGTTCTTCACCTGATCCCGTCCGGTATCCTGCACCCGGGCAAGACCTGCGTCATCGGCAACGGCGTCGTGCTGTCTCCGGAAGCGCTGATCAAGGAGATCCGCGAGCTGGAAGCCAACGACGTGCCGGTACGTGACCGTCTGCGTCTGTCGCCGGCTTGCCCGCTGATCCTGTCCTATCACGTGCGCCTGGATCAGGCGCGCGAGAAGGCGCGTGGTGTCGCCAAGATCGGCACCACGGGTCGTGGCATCGGGCCGGCCTACGAAGACAAGGTCGCGCGTCGTGGTCTGCGTCTGGGTGACATGCTCCACCGTGAGCGTTTCGCCTCCAAGCTGGGCGAAGTGCTGGATTACCACAACTTCGTGCTGCAGCACTATCACGGCGAAGCGCCGGTCGACTTCCAGCAGGTGCTGGACGAAGCCATGGAAATGGCCGAAGAGCTGCGTCCGATGGTCTGCGACACCGTGGATCTGGTCCACTCCGTGCGCAAGGCCAACGAGAACATCCTCTTCGAGGGTGCTCAGGGCTCACTGCTCGACATCGACCACGGTACCTACCCGTACGTCACCAGCTCCAACACCACTGCCGGCGGCACCGCCACCGGTTCCGGTGTCGGCCCGCTGTATCTCGACTACGTGCTGGGCATCACCAAGGCCTACACCACCCGTGTCGGTTCCGGCCCGTTCCCGACCGAGCTGTTCGATGAGTTCGGCCGTCACCTGGCCGAGCGTGGCCACGAATTCGGTGCCACCACCGGTCGTGCGCGTCGTTGTGGCTGGTTCGATGCCGTCGCCCTGCGTCACGCCGTGCAGATCAACTCGGTCAGCGGCATCTGCCTGACCAAGCTGGACGTGCTGGATGGTCTCGAGAACATCCGGGTCTGCATCGGCTATCGCAGCAAGGATGGCGACGTGCTGGACAACCCGGTGGATTCCGAAGGCTATGAAGCCATCGAGCCGCTCTACCAGGACCTGCCGGGCTGGAGCGACTCCACCATCGGCGTGCGTGAAGTCGAGAAGCTGCCGGCCAATGCCCGTGCCTACATCAGCTTCCTGGAAGAGCAGGTCGGCGTGCCGATCGACATCATCTCCACCGGCCCGGATCGCAACGAGACCATCGTGCTGCGCAATCCGTTCCACGACTGATCATGACCACGTCGCTCTCCTGAGCGGCGCGTGATGTCGAGATGATGCAAGACCAAGACACCCCGTCGGGATTTCCCGGCGGGGTGTCTTGCGTTCCAAGGCTGGCAGCAGAAGGGCTTGTACAGTCTTGAGAGTGGCAGGGTGGGGTGGTCAGTAGGAAATTTAAATGGGAATGATTGTTATTTTTGTTGTGATCGGCGGCTATCTTGTCGGCAAACTGGTTGCCCAGGCCGCAATTTGGCGTTTTCGCTGGGTGCTTGGCTTCACATCGTTCTGATACAGGACTAAAATGGTCCCCAATTGATAACCCCGCAGTGGAGGCAAGATGCTGAAGCTTTCCAGAATGACCGATTATGCCGCCGTGGTGATGGCGCGCATCGCTCGCGAGCCGGAGTCGGCCCATGCAGCGATCGATCTCGCGGAAAGCGTTCAGTTGCCGCACCCCACCGTCAGCAAGACCCTGAAGGCGCTGGTACGCGCCGGATTGCTGGAGTCACGTCGTGGGGCGCAGGGGGGCTACCGTCTGGCGCGACCCGCCAGTGACATCACGGCCAGTGACATCATCAGCGCCATCGAAGGTCCAGTGGCCGTCACGGAATGCAGCCACGCCGATGGCGATTGCGAGTTGGTCAACACCTGTGGCGTGGCCGACAACTGGCAGAGAGTCTCACGCGCCATCGGTGAACTGCTGGGCAGCGTGACGCTGGCACATCTGGCATCCACCGCACCGCTGCGGATGCCGATCCAGTTGCCCATTCAGGCCGTCAGTCTCTACAGCGATGAAGAGGCTGACGGGGGAGCCCCTGACAAGGACAGCAGTGCAGGAAGCGTCGTCAACGGCATGTCCGGGCGCTGAATGCTCAGCCCCACGGTAGCGGGCCAGGCTTCAGAAACATTCGAATATTCGAGCTTCGCCGCAGTTGAGGCGGGGTGATCAGGAATCTGAACAGACCCGGAGCTTCTCCGGGAGAGGAGACCAGCATGGCGAGCCAGGAGATGGAGCAGCTTGTACAGCGAGAGTACAAGCAGGGCTTCGTGACCGACATCGAGAGCGACACCATTCCGCCGGGACTGGATGAGAGCGTGATTCGCTTCATCTCGGCCAAGAAGGGTGAGCCGGAGTGGATGCTGGAGTGGCGTCTGGATGCCTATCATCAGTGGCTGAAGATGAAGGCGCCGTCCTGGGCACACCTGGATTACCCCGAGATCGACTACCAGGCGATTTCCTATTTTAGCGCCCCGAAGAAGCCGGAAGATCGTCCGCAGAGTCTGGATGAGGTGGACCCCAAGCTGCTGGAGACCTACGAGAAGCTGGGCATCCCGCTGCACGAGCGTGCCGCGCTGGCTGGCGTGGCGGTGGATGCGGTATTCGACTCCGTATCGGTGACCACTACCTTCAAGAAGGAACTGTCCGAGGCGGGCGTGATCTTCTGCTCCATCTCGGAAGCCATCCAGGACTACCCGGAGCTGATCAAGCAGTATCTGGGGACCGTCGTGCCCAAGGCAGACAACTACTTCACCGCGCTGAACGCGGCCGTCTTCACCGATGGCTCCTTCGTGTTCGTGCCGGAAGGCGTGACCTGCCCGATGGAGCTTTCCACCTACTTCCGCATCAACGCCGCCAACACCGGCCAGTTCGAGCGCACCCTGATCATCTGCGAGAAGCAGGCTCAGGTCTCGTATCTGGAAGGCTGCACCGCACCGCAGCGTGATGAGAACCAGCTGCACGCCGCCGTGGTCGAGCTGGTCGCGCTGGAAGATGCCTACATCAAGTACTCCACCGTCCAGAACTGGTATCCGGGCGATGAAGACGGCAAGGGTGGCATCTACAATTTCGTCACCAAGCGCGCCGATTGCCGCGGTGATCGTTCCAAGGTGTCCTGGACCCAGGTCGAGACCGGCTCCGCGATCACCTGGAAGTACCCGTCATGCATCCTGCGTGGCAAGGACAGTGTCGGGGAGTTCTACTCCGTCGCCGTCACCAATGGTCGCCAGCAGGCGGACACCGGTACCAAGATGATCCACATCGGTGAGGGCACCAAGTCCACCATCGTCTCCAAGGGCATCTCGGCCGGCAACTCCGAGCAGTCCTATCGTGGCCTGGTCAAGATCGGTCCACGGGCCAAGGGCGCGCGCAATTTCACCCAGTGTGACTCGCTGTTGATCGGCGATCGCTGTGGTGCGCACACCTTCCCGTATCAGGAGATCGGCAACGCCACCGCTACCGTCGAGCACGAGGCGACGACGTCCAAGATCGGCGAGGATCAGCTGTTCTACTGCCGTCAGCGCGGCATCAGCGAGGAAGATGCGGTCAACATGATCGTCAACGGTTTCTGCAAGGACGTCTTCCAGGAGCTGCCGATGGAGTTCGCCGTCGAGGCCGAGGCGCTGCTCAACGTCACCCTCGAAGGCGCCGTCGGCTAACGCCACAGCCTGTTTCGCATTCATCCCCATTCTTGAGGGCCGCTTGCGGGCGGCCTGTCAGCCAAAGGTATCATCATGCTCGTAGTCAAAGATCTGCACGTCTCGGTGGAAGGCAAGGAAATCCTCAAGGGGCTCGACCTGACCATCAACAAGGGTGAAGTCCACGCCATCATGGGGCCGAACGGTGCGGGCAAGTCCACGCTGTCCTCCGTGATCGCCGGCAAGGACGGTTATGAAGTGACCTCGGGCACCATCACCTATGAAGGCGAGGACGTGCTGGAGATGGAAGTCGAGGAGCGCGCGCGTGCCGGCCTGCTGCTGGGCTTCCAGTACCCGGTGGAGATCCCGGGGGTCAAGAATGTCTACCTGCTCAAGGCGGCGCTGAACGCCAAGCGTGAAGCCGAAGGCCTGGGCGAGATTCCGGCCCCGGAATTCATGAAGCTGATCCGCGAGAAGCTTGCCTTCATGCAGATGGATGCCAGCTTCCTGCAGCGTGCGGTGAACGAGGGCTTCTCCGGTGGCGAGAAGAAGCGCAACGAGATCCTGCAGATGCTGGTGCTGGAACCGAAGCTCGCCATGCTCGACGAGATCGACTCCGGTCTCGACATCGATGCGTTGAAGATCGTCGCCAAGGGCGTCAATTCCCTGCGCAACGAGAACCGCGCCGTACTGATGGTCACGCACTACCAGCGTCTGCTCGAGCACATCGTGCCGGACCACATCCACGTGCTGATGGATGGCCGCATCGTCAAGTCCGGTGACAAGTCGCTGGCCCTCGAACTCGAAGCCCAGGGCTATGACTGGCTGCAGGAGGAAACCGCGTAATGACAGCACTTGCTACCGCGTCCGTCCCCGGCAGCGAAGCCTTCGCCAGCGAATTCGCCGCGCGCAAGGCTCGCTTCGCGGCTGACCCGAGCTGGATGGCGGCGCGCCGTCAGGCCGGCATCGCCCGCTTTGAAGCGCTGGGTCTGCCGACTCGCAAGGTCGAGGCCTGGAAGTACACCGACACCCAGGCGCTGGGTCGCCAGCAATACCGTCTCGCCGACGATGCCCATCTCTCGGCGGCGGTGAAGGACGAGCTGGCGCTCGCCGTCGATGCTTACCGCCTGGTGTTCGTCGATGGTCTTTACAACGCCGAGCTCTCCGATGTCGCGGGCCTGCCGGACACCGTGCGTGTCGTGCCGCTGTCTCAGGCCATCATCGATCAGCCGGAAGTGATCGGCGGCTCGCTGAATCGCCTGACCGGTATCGACTTCACGCCCTTTGTGGCGCTGAACTCTGCCTTCACCGAAGAGGGTGCGGTGATTCAGGTCGGCCCTCGGACGGTGCTCGACAAGCCGGTCTATGCGCTGTTCCTGTCGCGCGCCGCCGTCGAAGGCGAGCCCGTGACCATGAGCCATCCGCGCCTGTTGGTGCAGCTGGGCAGCCGTGCCGAAGCCAGCGTGATCGAGCATCACATCGGCGAGACCGGCGCGACCAACTTCACCAACATGGTCAGCGAAGTGATGCTGGAGCGCGGCGCCGTGCTCAATCACTACAAGCTGGGTGAGGCCGCCACCGGCGAGACGCATATCGCCTCGCTGCAGGTCGAGCAGCCGCGTGACAGCCAGTATCGCTCCATCAACCTGAACACCGGTGGTGGTCTGGTGCGCAACGATATCGTCTGCGACCTGAACGGCAACAACGCCCATGCACGCCTCGATGGCCTGTTCTTCGGTCGTGATCGTCAGCACGTGGATACCCACTCGCTGGTCAATCACAACGAGGCTCTGACCTTCTCGGATGAGAACTACAAGGGCATCCTGGCCGACCGCGCACGTGGCGTCTTCAATGGCCGCGTGCTGGTCAAGCGTGACAGTCAGAAGATCGAGGCGCATCAGAACAACGCCAACTTGCTGCTGTCGGACCGCGCCGAGATCAATACCAAGCCGGAACTCGAGATCTATGCCGACGATGTCAAGTGCTCCCACGGCACCACGACCGGCCAGCTCGACGAGACGGCTGTCTTCGCACTGCGTGCGCGTGGCATCGATGAGCAGACGGCACGCGGCCTGCTGACCCTGGCCTTCGCCAATGAGGTCATGTCCGGTCTGGGCATCGACGCCATCGCCGAGCGTATCGAGCGCAGCGTCGCGGGTCGCCTGCCGTCACGCTTCCACCTCGATGAGCTGGTGGATCTGAGTGTCGAGCTGGGCGGCGGGGCCGTGGCAGTGGCGCGTGATGAGGACTTCGCATGAGCGCACTCGACAATCTGATGCTCGATGTCGTGCGGGTCCGCGAGGATTTCCCGATCCTCGAGCGTCGCGTGCATGGTGACGTGCCGCTGATCTATCTCGACAGCGCCGCCACCAGCCAGACGCCGACTGCCGTCATCGACGCGATGAGCGATTATTACCGCAACACCAATGCCAATATCCACCGTGGCCTGCACAGCCTGGCGGACGAGGCGACGGCCGCTTACGAAGGGACGCGCGAGAAGGTACGTGCCTTCATCAATGCGCGCCTGACGCGTGAAGTCATCTTCACGCGCGGCACCACCGAGGCGATCAACCTGGTCGCCAACAGCTGGGGGGCCAACTGGCTGAATGCCGGTGATGAAGTGCTGATCTCGGTAATGGAGCATCACGCCAACATCGTGCCCTGGCAGATGCTGGCGGAACGCCTGGATATCGTCATCAAGGTGATTCCGTGTGACGACGATGGCGTGCTCGACATGGCGGCCTACCGTGACCTGCTGGGCGAGAAGACGCGCCTGGTCTGCGTCAATCAGGTCTCCAACGCCCTGGGCAGCATCAACCCGGTGGCCGAGATGGCCAGGTTGGCGCATGCTCACGACGCGCTGATTCTGGTCGATGGCGCCCAGGCGGTGCCGCATCAGCAGGTCGATGTACGCGAGATCGACGCCGACTTCTATGTCTTCTCGGGCCACAAGATGTATGGCCCGACCGGCATCGGCGTGCTCTACGGCAAGGAAGCGCTGCTCGATGCCATGCCACCGTGGCAGGGCGGCGGCGAGATGATTCGCACGGTCTCGTTCGAGAACGGCACCCTGTTCGCGGATCTGCCGCACAAGTTCGAGGCTGGCACGCCGCCCATCGCCGAGGTCATCGGGCTGGGCAAGGCCATCGACTGGTTGGACTGCACCCACATGGCGCTGATCACGCGCTGGGAGCAGCAGCTGATGCGCCATGCCACCGAGCGCATGCGCGAAGTGGACGGGCTGCGCATCATCGGCAACTCGCCCGACAAGGCCGGCGCGATCTCCTTTGTGGTCGACGGTGCCCACGCCCAGGACATCGGTCTGCTGATCGATCAGCTGGGGGTCGCCATCCGGACCGGTCATCACTGCGCTCAGCCGGTGCTGCGACGTTTCGGTGTCGATGCCACCTGTCGCGCCTCCTTCGCGGCCTACAACACGCCGGAGGAGATCGACCTGTTCGTCGAGGCTCTGCAGCGCGTGCTGACCATGGTGCGCTGAGCATCCCCTGCGGTGGCCCTGACGGGCGCTGATCAATGAGGCTCGCGCATGGCGAGCCTCATTGCTATCGGCGCTTGCCAGGGGATGTTGTGACCCGCACATCCTGAGTGAACCCACAGTATTCTTGATCCGCATGCCTGTCATGCGGTTCGGCAAGGAGAGGGCATGAGCCACACTGAAGACCAGCTGGCCAGCCTCGGCAAGGGCCAGAAGATGCCGTTGCAGCGTGACGTGGAAGGTATCTCGGTACCCTTCGGCAAGTCGGTGACCCTGCATGAGGACTCGGTGGTCGAAGTCATGCAGGCCAAGGGCGGCACCGTCAGCGTGGCGTACGAGGGCCGCATGTACCTGATCGAGAGCTTCAGCCTCGATGCACTGGGGCTGGACGCCGTGCCGCGCCCGCATCTGCCGGCCGGGCAGAGCGACGCCGAGATAGAGGCCTTCGTCTGGGCGCAGCTGCGCACCTGTTTCGACCCCGAGATCCCGGTGGACATCGTCGAGCTCGGGCTGGTCTATGGCTGTCGTATCGACACCCTGATCAGCGGCGAGAAGATGGTCAATCTGAAGATGACGTTGACGGCACCGGGCTGCGGCATGGGCAACGTGATCGCCGAGGATGCCAAGCGCAAGATCCTGGGCGCGGAGGATGTCTCCAAGGTTCACGTCGAGATCGTGTTCTCGCCCCCCTGGTCGCGGGAGATGATGAGTGAAGAGGCGCGCCTTGAACTTGGCATGTTCTGACGCTGCGTGTCGCTCGGGCGCAATCGCGCAACGGGCGGCACGGCCGTCTTGACGGAACCTCTCGCGCCAATCGCTTTCCAAGCCGTGCCAAGGACTGCACCATGGCGCCGTCGTTGCGTCATGTGGCGTCGAAGATCGTGATTCTCTGCCAGCAAGGAATATCCCAATGCGCTACCCGACAGCCTTACGTGTCCTGACCGCCAGCCTGATCATGAGTACTGCCGTCAGTGCACAGGCGTCATGGACACTGGACAGCGATGCCTCGCAACTGAATTTCCAGTCCACCAAGATGAGCAAGGACGGTGCCAGCACCGTCGAGCAGCACGCCTTCGATTCCTGGCGTGCTCGCGTCAATGATGCGGGCCAGTTGTCGGTCGAGATCGACCTGGACTCCGCGGATACCGGTATCGAGATCCGTGATCAGCGTGTCAGCGAGAAACTCTTTGAGGCCGGTGACTATCCCTTGGCCGTGCTGACCGCGTCACTGGACATGCCGACGCTCAAGGTCATGGAGCCGGGCGATACCCAGCATGTCAGCCTGGAAGGGCAGCTGACGCTGCATGACAGCACCCAGACCCTGCCGGTGAGCCTGCAGGTGACACGTCTGCAGGGGGAGCGCTGGCTGGTGCAGACGGACGCGCCGGTGATGGTCGATGCCAGCCAGTTCTCGCTGGTGGATGGCATCCGTACCCTGCGTGACCTGGCGGGACTGGGCAACATCGCGACCCAGGTGCCGGTCAGCGTCAAGGCGATCATGACGCAGGAAGAGTGAGCCGACAGGCGTCTGCCCTGACCCCGTGGCCTTCGAGCCTGCAGGCGTCATCTCGCTGGTGTCGTGTGCATGGCTTGGGTAGGCTGGGCGCTCATGCTTGCATGATGCAGTGAATGGCGATATTCGGTAGTGACAGGCAAGGATGGGTGCGGGGAGCAGATGCGACGAGTGATCAAGCGGGCCGTGATGGCCATGATTGGCCTGTTGGTCGTGAGCCTGATGATAGTGGTCGGGCTCAATCTCTGGGTCGTGATGTCGACCCGTGATCGCATCGCGTCTTCCCCGCTGACCTGCGAAAGCCGTGAAGTGGGAATCGTCTTCGGGACCTCCCATGGCCTGGTGGGCGGAGGACGCAACCCGCACTATCAGGCTCGTCTCGACACCGCAGCCCAGCTCTACCGGCTGCATCGAGTGAGCAACCTGCTGCTGTCAGGGGACAATCGTACGCGTTATTACAATGAGCCGATGACCATGTGGCGTGACTTGCGTGATCGCAATGTGCCACAGCAGTTCATGACGCTGGATTACGCCGGATTCTCGACCTTCGATACGCTGGTGCGTGCGCACAAGGTCTTCGGTGTCGATCAGGCGGTGCTGGTCACTCAGCCCTGGCATCTGCCACGGGCACTGTTCATCGCTGACGTGCTGGGGTTGGATGCCGTCGGCTGTCCGGCGGTTTCCGAGCGTCGGCCTGCGGGGCTGCGGCTGATGCTGCGCGAATGGCTGGCGCGTGCCGCTACGGTGGGGGATCTTTACCTGTGGGGCCGCAAGCCGCGTTTCCTGGGGCCGGCGGAGCGACTGCCGACACCGGTATTGCCCGCCGTACCGGCCGTGTCAGGCAGTTGACGACAGCGGCTCAGCGTACCGGCCGGCCAACACGAAAAGCCCCCGTCTTCCGATAGGAAGCGGGGGCTTTTCGTGTCTGCTCGAGGCTTTTTCCGCTGAGCGGGCCCGAGGTCAGCCGGCGCGGCGGCGTGCCGCGATGCCGGTCTGGTGACGATAGAGCTCGCGAATCAATTGGCGGCAGTTGTGGAAGCACGCTTCCAGCACCTTCTCCATGCTGTCCGGGAGAGGATGCGTGAAGGCCGTCGAGCAGGCCTGCATCAGCACGCGCTCCTGTTCGAGCAGTTCGTTGATCAGAACCTGATTGTCGTTGCTGAGGATGCTCTTCAGGCGACTCCACAGCCACATGTAGTCATCACGCTCGACATCAGCGTCTCGCGGCATCAGGCTCAGATGCTTGCGCGTCTCGACTTCCAGCGCCTGCTTGAGCTCCACGCGCCGGGCATAGAAGGGTTCAAAGGCCTTCAGCAGCCCGGGACGCAGCCGTTCGGCGTTGTCCTCGAAATAATCAAGACTGTCTGCCAGGGCTTCCTGGACGCTATCCATCGCCACCTGGCGATTGTCGAGAAACATGGGCGGTCACCTCCTCCGTCAGGAGAGATTGTGCGGGTGAAAACAGTGTTTTTCTACCCCTGATGTGCAGAAAGTCCTGATATTTCTTCCCGTAGCGTCAATCCACTCATTTTACGACAGTTCGATGACGTTATCGTGACGTCCGACAGTGTCACGGCTGTCCGTGATCAGCGTCATGTCTCCCAGAATGCTCTGGCAAGCCGGCGGCATTTCACCCCTTGGGCTTGGGCGGGATCTTTCTGGCGGGTGCGGCGGACTTGGCGATGTGGTCGATGATCATCCCCGCGATGTCCTTGCCGGTTGCTGTTTCAATGCCCTGCAGACCCGGTGAGGAGTTCACTTCCATGATCACCGGACCATGGTTGGCGCGCAGCAGGTCGACACCGGCGACGGCCAGGCCCATGGCCTTGGCGGCGCGGATGGCGGTGGAGCGCTCTTCCGGCGTGATGCGAATCTCGCTCGCGGTGCCGCCACGATGCAGGTTGGAGCGGAACTCGCCATCAGCCGCCTGACGTTTCATGGACGCCACCACCTTGTCACCCACCACCAGGCAGCGGATGTCGGCGCCGCGCGCTTCCTTGATGTATTCCTGCACCATGATGTTGGCTTTCATGCCCATGAAGGCCTGGATCACGCTCTCGGCGGCCTGATTGGTCTCGGCGAGCACCACGCCGATGCCCTGGGTGCCTTCCAGCAGCTTGATGACCAGCGGCGCGCCCTTGACCATGGTGATCAGGTCGGGGATGTCATCGGGGGAGTGAGCGAAGCCGGTGACCGGCAGGCCCAGTCCCTTGCGCGACAGCAGCTGCAGCGAGCGCAGCTTGTCACGCGAGCGCGCGATGGCCACGGAGTCGTTGACCACGTAGGTACCCATCATCTCGAACTGGCGCAGTACCGCACAGCCATAGAAGGTGACGGAGGCGCCGATGCGCGGCACCACGGCGTCGAAATGCTCGATCTCGGCGCCCTTGTAATGGATGGAGGGGCGGTGCGAGGCGATGTTCATGTAGCAGCGCAGAGTGTCCACAACGCGTGCGGTATGCCCGCGGGCTTCGGCTGCCTCGATCAGGCGGCGAGTGGAGTAGAGGCGGGAATTGCGCGACAGGATACCGATATGCATGAAATCCTCCAGAGCCGAAAGGGCCGTCAGGAATGAGAAGGTGGCGAAAGGATGAAAGAGGTGCGTCAGGAGGCGTCTTGCGCGAGCGCCGCGAAGGCGGCGTGCCCGTTCGAGTCATGCCGGGGGCGAGTCTTGCGCAATATGAAGGTCGTCAGGGCTCGCCATGCAGATAGGCGGCACCCGGTGCCACCAGCAGGCGACGCAGTGCACGGCGCCCCAGCAGGATGGGGTGGCGCATCTGGGAGCGATCGACCAGTGTCATGTCGATGTCGTAGTCGAGCCCGGCGAGCTGCATGCGGGAGCGAATCACGTAGCGCCACTGTGCCTGACCGTTGGAAGACCTGACCCGACGCCGGTCGTGGACCCGTGTCTCGACATCATGGGGCGGAGAATCACTGCCGCCACTGCGCGTGATGAAGCGTACCCACAGGTCTTCATCCTTCTCGAAGACCTCGATGTTCTCTGCGTGCAGTGCGCTCGAGTGCGCGCCAGTGTCGATCTTGGCGTTGAGGTGCAGATGCAGCTCCGGCAGCTCGATCAGTTCACGCCGTCCGACGACGGCTCGCGGCCGAAAGCCGAGCAGATCGTGGTTCAGGGATCTGAGATCCAGAGGCGGTGCCTTGTGAGCATGATGACGAGCAGGGGACTTGGAATGCGGCATGTTTCATCCTGAATCAGAGGGCATGACCTGGCCTGGAGGTCGGGTCACGGCATGAAAGGCACCGTGGTGATCGCAATGGCGCGTGGCAGACAGCGGGATTGCGACCAGACGGGCGCGCAGCATAGTCACTTACCGTATCAGCAGCAATCCTTGTTGGCATATCTTTGGCTGCGAGCAGCGCCGCTCCCGTGCCTGGCGCCTTGCAGAGCGCTTTCACCGGGCAGTTCTCGCGCACGATGATCAGGCCTCTCCCAAGTGTCGTGGGTTATGCGCATGATCTCAAGGACTGTGATGCTCACCTGTCGCTTGCGCTGGCGACCACCGGGCAAGGTGCTGGGCCTAGAGCTAGGCATTGGGCTGGGCCTGGGGCCGAACGAGGTACGTGGCGCAGTGCCGGGCACGAGCCGAGAGGAGAGATTGGCCAGGACGGGCCGGCAGGGGATTGGCCATCAGGACCGGCGAGGGCGGCGGGTCCTGATGGCAGGGCTGGCTCAGTGGCTCAGTAATTCAGAGGCTCAGAGGCTTCAGTGGCGTTGCGTCGGCGCCACCGTCCGGCCGGTGAGCGACGCCAGGGCGAGCCCCAGGGCGCTGTCGGGTTCGGCGTTGCGCAGCGTCATCAGTACCGGCAGACGCAGACGCGGAATCAGCGCCAGATCACGGGCGAGAGCCTGGAAGCTGGCCTGCGGGCAGTTGGCCAGTCGCACGAGGAAGGTCGGCAGGCGCTCGGCATCTTCCAGATGGGCATAACCGCGTGCGGCGATCGCGACCAGCACATCCACGCTGGCGGCGCTCTCGTCCGCCAATAGCGTATCCAGCCATTCGGCGGCCGCTGGCAGGGGGCTGGCAGCCGCTGCACGCAGGCAGGCGCACAGGGTTTCCAGGTCTCCCAGCTCCCGTGCCGTCTGACCGCGGCGAATCAGACTGTCGAGCAGCTCCGCCTCCAGACTGTCCGTCAGCGGACTGGCCAGCTGCGGATGGGCCGGGGGAGCCTGCTCCAGGCACAGGGCGAGCGCGCGCAGCGGCGTGTCGGGAAGATAGCCGATCCGTTCGATCATCGCCTCGGCAAGTTCATTGGTGAACTCACCGCGACGCGTCAGTCCATCGGCGATGCCCTGCAGGCCAACGCTGGGCCAGTCATCAAGGGGCAGTTGCGCGGCGAGATAGCGTTCCGCCTGTTCGTAGTACTGACTGGCAGGGCGATCACAGTCGATGCTGGCGCGGGCATGCAGCATGGCGCGCAGGCTATCATCTGGAGTGAAGGCCAGGGGATTGTCCTGCATGAGGTTGTCGATCTTGCCTGCCTCGGCCTGCAACAGGTCAGAACGACCGACGCTCAGTGCCGTCTGGCCGAGTGTGGTCAGCAGGCGTTCGAGGAATGCATCTCGTTGTGGCGGAGAAAGCCGGCCTTCTTCATCCAGCGGCAGGGCCAGAAACCATACCAGCGGATCGTCGATGCCAGCGGGTCGGAAGACGCACGCCAGTCGGGCCTGTCCCTTGAAAGGTTGCGACCACGGCTGTTGCTGGGTCTCGAAGGCTTCCAGCTCTTCAAGGCTCAAGGGGGACAGGATGCGCCCCAGATGATAAAGGTGCACGTCAGCACCGGTGCGCTGGAAGAAGTTGCTCAGGGAGGAGAGTGGAGTCATGAGGCTCACCGCTGCGGTTGGGCTCCCCGGACGCAGTACGCGTCCGGGACGACCTGAGATTGGGCGTGATATCGGCAAGGATACGCCAAGAATGGCTGAGACTTTAGCGATTCGCCTCTTTGCATGCCACCCGCGAAGGCTATCGCGCATTGTCGCAACACCTTGATTGCAGAAGGATTGCCGGCTATGGGGCTTTTGGGAGACGTCCTGGTGACTCGCTGATGAAAATTTGATCAATTTTCTCCTGCCCAGGTCTGGCGCGGCTTGCAGCGAGGAAGCACAAGGTTATCCACAGTATCGTCCACGGAAGACGTGAATAACTGTCATCCTGATGACCTCAGCCTGTCATCGTTAGCCGCTACCCGGTGACGTGCTCTTGAGAGGGCACACTCAATCCGAGTGTCAGCGGTCGTTGCGCCCGCCGGGACGCCTCGGCGCATGGCTGGTCAGCAGGGGCAGGCATGCTAGAATCTCACCATTGCTCGCGCATGTAGCGTTATTCCTTTTCGTTCTTACCAAAGTGGAGGAAATGTTTGGGAATGCGCGACAGGCTCGTTATTCTATAAAACTAAATCACATATAAATGCTGTCGCTTATGCCTGATTCGTTGCTGTCATGTGCTCGCTGCGTGTGGGACGGTGGATGACGTCTGCACTTCGACACATGCCTTGCCCGCATAAGTCTGCCACCATCGAGGATTTCCGATGCGCCATTCACGTTCACTTGCTGCCGTCTTCTCTGCCACTGCTCTCAAGGGCACCGTGATGGCGGCGGCATTGGGGGCTGCTGCCATGGGCAGCCTGGCCGCTCACGCCGACACCCTGAAGGTCGGCATGTCCGGAGGCTACTTCCCGTTCACCTTCGTCAAGCAGGACAAGCTGCAGGGCTTTGAGGTGGATGTCCTGAATGCCGTGGGCGAGATCACCGGCGACGATGTCGAATTCGTCACCATGAGCTTCTCCGGTCTGATCGGTGCACTGGAAGCGGGTCGTATCGATACCGTGGCCAACCAGATCACCATCACCGATGCGCGCAAGGCCAAGTTTGCCTTCACCCAGCCGTACGTCTATGACGGGGCGCAAGTGGTCAAGCGTCGTGGCAATGACGAGATCACCGGCGTCGAGTCCCTCAAGGGGCACAGCGTGGCGGTCAATCTGGGGTCCAACTACGAAGCGCTGATGAAGGAGCTGCCGTACGCCGACCAGATCGATATCAAGACCTATGAATCCAACATCGAGCAGGACACCGCCCTGGGCCGTGTCGATGCCTTCGTGATGGACCGCGTCAGCGCAAGCCAGGTGATCCAGAAGACACCGTTGCCGCTGGAGCTGGCAGGCACGCCGTTCTCACGTCTCGAGAACGCGCTGCCGTTCCGCAAGGATGCCGAAGGCGAAGCCAAGCGTGACGCGGTGGATGCCGCGCTGACCGAGCTCAAGGAAAATGGTCGTCTGGCCGAGATTTCCAACAAGTGGTTCGGCAATGACATCACCACGCCTTGAACATTGACGGGCGCGCCCTGATACAGGGGGCACCCGTGGACGAGCCTGACGCATGACGGTGTCATGTGCAGGCGCGTCAATCGATGTCGTGAGCAAACGGGGTGACGGCACAACCGTCACCCCGTTGCCGTGATGATGCTCCACGTGTCGCCGGGATATTGCCGTCATCACGTCGATGGGCGTCTTCCGTGAGACTCTCAGCCAAGCCCTCAGCCTGTCCGGATAACGAATGGATACTCTCAATATCGATTACATGCTTGGCCTGCTGCCGGTCATGCTCAAATACCTGCCACTGACACTCAAGATGGCCTGTATCGGCATGGTGGCCGCGCTGGTACTGGCCTCGCTGTTGGCGGTAGTGCGGGTGCTGAAGGTGCCGGTGCTCAATGCGCTGACCGTGGTGTTCATCTCCTTCTTCCGCGGTACGCCGCTGCTGGTGCAGCTGTTCCTGTTCTACTACGGCCTGCCGCAGGTGATGTCGTTCCTCACCCAGATCGATGGCGTGACCGCGACGATTCTGGGCCTGACGCTGCACTTCTCTGCCTACATGGCCGAGTCGATCCGTGCGGCCATCGTCGGCGTCGATCGCAGCCAGACCGAGGCGGCGCTGTCCATCGGCATGACCAATGTCCAGTTGATGCGTCGCATCGTGCTGCCACAGGCAGCCCGTGTGGCGGCTCCCACGCTGATGAACTACTTCGTGGACATGATCAAGTCCACGTCGCTGGCCTTCACGCTGGGGGTGACCGAACTGATGGGCGCGACCCAGAAGGAAGCGGCCAGCAGCTTCCTGTACTTTGAATCCTTCATCATGGTGGCCATCGTCTACTGGGTGATGGTGGAAGGGCTGTCCTTCGTGCAGCGCTGGATGGAGAAACGTCTCAACAAGGCCTATCAGCGATGATTGCAGTCAGAAATCTGATCAAGAAATTCGGCGGGCAGGCCGTACTCGATGGCATCACGCTGGAAGTGAAGCAGGGCGAGATCATCGTCGTCATCGGCCCGTCGGGTACCGGCAAGTCCACCTTGCTGCGTTGCATCAACTTCCTGGAACAACCCGATGACGGGGAAATCCAGATCGGCGAGCACAAGGTCGCGGCCACACGGGCCAGTCGCCATGACATTCTTGCCCTGCGTCGCAACAGCGCCTTCGTGTTCCAGAACTATGCGCTGTTCGCCAACAAGACGGCGCTTGAGAACATTGCCGAGGGCCTGATCGTCGTCAATGGCTGGCCCAAGGCCAAGGCGCATCAACGCGCCCGCGAGATTCTCGAGCGCATCGGCATGAGTGAGAAGGCGGATGCCTTCCCGGCGGCGCTTTCCGGTGGACAGCAGCAGCGCATCGGCATCGGGCGTGCCATGGCGGCCCAGGCCGAGGTCATCCTGTTCGATGAGCCGACCTCGGCGCTCGACCCGGAATGGGTCGACGAAGTGCTGGAGCTGATGAAGCAGCTGGCGGTGGAGCGTCAGACCATGATCGTGGTCACTCACGAGATGCAGTTTGCGCGGGAAGTCGCTGACCGCGTCATCTTCATGGAAGGCGGGCGTATCGTCGAGCAGGGGCCACCGAGTCAGCTGTTCAGCGCGCCGAAGGATGACCGCACCCGCGCCTTCCTGCGCAAGGTGCTCGATGAAGTCCCGCCGCAGGGAGCGGCAGGTATCTGAGCGGCTGCCATCTCAAGGGCAACCCTCATCACGACGGCCCACCTGCCTGCGCAGGTGGGCCGTCGTGGTTGGTGAGGCCCGTCGTGATTGATGGCGAGCATCGTGATTGCCCGGGCGCATCGCGGGGATGCGCCCGGGGCAGAAGAGGGCGGCGACTAGCTGCGTCGCGGCATGCTGTGCACCCTGGCCACCGCATCATCGAGAGCCAGCGCCACACGCTCTTCCAGCAGCTCCTGTTCGGCAGGGGTCATGTAGAAGGCCATGTCCACATCATGGCGGATGTAGCGCGGTGCCAGCTGATTGAGCGCGATGCAGGCGACATCCTCGCGGCTGTCGCCATCCATGCCGCTGGCCGTGGCATGCAGGCGTATGCCATCGAACACCAGCTGCTCCATGTAATTGTGGACGCCCATCGACTGTGGGCTCCCCTGGGTCGAGCAAGACGTTGCGTGCTGTCCGTGCATGATGAGTCTCCCTTGTGACGTGACGAAGGCGGTCATTGCCTGCTGTCGAAAGGCCGGTCTCCTGTGCCCGTCCGGCGGACAGAGCCTCAGCCCGACAACAGACGCGCTTCTGCCTCTTCAATATGATCAGCCAGCCCGGACAATACCAGCGTATCGCCACACGCGAGACGAAGATCACCCGTGGGCTCCTCGATGCAGTCCCCGTTGGCGCGCACGATGCGGGAGATCAGGATACCGCTGCGCTCCGGCAGGGAGATCTCGTCCAGTCGGCGCTCACAGGCCCAGGTGCTCTCGGTCAGGGTCACGGGATGGCGTCTCAGCAGCGGGTTGCCACGCTTGTCGGTCAGCTGGGACTGCTGGCCGTGGAAGTAGCCATGCAGCAGACTGTAGCGGGCCTCGCGGGCCTTCTGGATCGAGCGCGCCACACGGCGAAATGGCACCTCGAGATTGACCAGCACATGCGAGACCAGCATCAATGAGCCTTCCAGTACCTCCGGGATCACCTCGGTCGCGCCGGCGGCCTTGTAGGTGTCCAGGTCGGCATCATCCTGGGTGCGCACCAGCACCTTGAGCTCGGGGAGCTGCAGCGGCTGGATGGCATGCAGGATGGCCAGTGCATGCGGCAGCTGGTTGACGGTGATCACCACCTGGCGGGCGCGCTCGATGCCCAGTGCGCGCAGAATGTCCTGACGCTGGGCATCACCGAAGACCACCGGTTCACCCGCGCTGGCGGCTTCATGCACGCGGATGGGGTCGGCATCGATGGCGATCCACTGGAGCTTCTCCTGGGTCAGGAAGCGCCCGACGGTCTGACCGACACGCCCGAAGCCGCACACGATGACGTGGTCGTGCAGCGGGGCCGTGGCCTCGCTCAACTGCGCCGTGGTGTGCGGATTTTCCTGGGTGGGGGTATGTGAGCGGCAGGCACGTTGCGACAGATGCTGGTTGTGACGAATGAGCGAGGGCGTGACGACCAGCGAGCCGATGATGATCGCCACCACCAGTCCCACGGTATCGGTGTCCATCAGCTGCTGTTGACTGGCCAGTGCCAGCAGGGCAAACCCGAACTCTCCGCCCTGTGACAGCACCAGGCCGGTGCGCATGGCCGAATCCAGTGGTCGTCCGGAGAGTCTGGCAAGCCCCGTGATCAACAGTGCCTTGGTGGTCAGCAGGCAGATCACGCCGATCACCACCCAGTACCACTGTGCCAGCAGAACATGCGGGTCGAGCAGCATGCCGACCGAGACGAAGAACAGGCCCAGCAGGATGTCCCGGAACGGGCGAATGTCCGCCTCAATCTGATGCCGGTAATGGCTTTCACCGAGCATCATGCCCGCCAGGAAGGCGCCGAGCGCCATCGAAAGGTGCAGGCTGTGGGTCAGCCAGGCCGAGAACAGGGCCACCAGCAATACGGTGAGCACGAACAGCTCTTCCGAGCGTGAGCGCGCGACTTCCTGAAAGACCAGTGGCAGCACCCATTTGCCGATGGCCATCATCACCACCACCAGGCCGATACCCTTGGCCAGCATCACGCCCAGATCGCTGAGCAGCTGGCTGCCATCTCCCGCCATGGCCGGAATCAGGATCAGGAACAGCAGGGCGGCAAGGTCCTGAAACAGCAACACTCCCACCGCGGCATGGCCGTGGGGGCTGTCCAGCTCGTTCCAGCGCGCCAGCTCCCGCGTCACGATGGCCGTGGAAGAAAGTCCCAGTGCGCCGGCCGCGACCAGCGCCGCGGCAGGGGTCAGCCCCAGTGCGCAGCCCAGCGCCCAGAAGAGTCCGCTGCAGACCACCACCTGGGAGGCTCCCAGTCCGAAGACGGTGGTCTTGAGGGCTCGCATGCGGGGCATCGAGAATTCCAATCCCAGCGAGAACAACAGAAAGACCAGGCCGAACTCCGACAGAAAGGCCAGCTCTTCCGGACGGCCTATCCAGCCTGCCAGATGCGGGCCGACCAGAAAGCCCACCGCCAGATAGGCCAGTACCGGTGGCAGGTGCAGGCGTCGGAACAGCGCCGCCGCGACCACCGAGGCCCCCAGCAGGATCATCACGTCATTGAACAGGCTATCTGCCATCTGGCCCTCCTGGCCTTCCAAGCGTATGAACGGGATAATACCGTGAACGCATCATGCATGAATTGACGGAGGTGTCATGAACCCGACCGAAATACCCCAGGACGGCGAACTCGCCGGCAACGCGCATGACGAATTGCGTGACCTGCT
Organism: Cobetia sp. PS-4MA; assembly: GCF_057670765.1. Lineage (NCBI taxonomy): Bacteria > Pseudomonadati > Pseudomonadota > Gammaproteobacteria > Oceanospirillales > Halomonadaceae > Cobetia > Cobetia sp. PS-4MA. Next base: position 1,255,399 of record NZ_CM173107.1, read on the forward strand.
GGCACGCCTGGAAGCGACGATGAAGGCGGCGGATCTGTGGCGCATGGAGACACCGACCCCAGAGGCCTTCATGAGCGTGGAGCCCTTCTGCGTGGACCGCATGGACATGGGGCAGTGGCTGCGTTTTGTGTTCATCGCGCGTCTCGAGGCACTGTGTGACGCACGTGGCAGCTTCCCGGTGAAGTGTGACGTGGCGCCTGCCATCGAGGCCTGGTTGAAGGATGCGCGTCCGGAGCGCCGCGTGGCGATGACGGAAGTCGTGCGCGAGATCGATACGCTGATCACCGACAACTGAGTCGTCGCGGTTCACACGGGAGACGGGTATGCCGTACTACTTCGCCTACGGAAGCAACATGAATCCGGCGCGTGTCGCGGCACGCATCGGTGACACGCGTCGTGCCCTGCATGGCTGGCTGGAGGAGCATCGGCTGAGTTTCGACAAGGCGTCGCGTGTTCCGGGGATCGCACATGCCAATGTGCAACCGGCGCGGGGTGAGCGTGTCGAAGGGGTGCTCTACGAGCTGCGCGACCCTGAGCAGATCACCCTGATGGACCCCTACGAGGGGCGCCCACATGAATATGAGCGCTTTCGTCATGCCATCGTGACACGTGACGGTGTCATCGAGGCCTGGGTGTACATCGCCTTGCCGGAGCGCACCGGTCAGGGACTCAAGCCGGCCCGTGAGTATCTCGAGCACCTGCTGGGTGGGCGTGACTTCCTGACCCCGGACTATTTCACGGCATTGGCAGACGTGGAAGCGGTGCACTCGCTGGATGATGACACGCTCGCACGGCTGGGGCTGTCACGCAGCACGCCGCGCTGAGACGCCAGAGACGACAGCCGTGACGAAAAAAGCCCGCCCCTCATCACGAGGGGCGGGCTTTTTCATGGCAACGCCCTGGCAACATCATGCCACCAGGGGAGGGCCGAGGGGCGCTCAGCGTTGCTCGGTCAGTACCGGGTCCAGATTCGTCTGGTCACGACGGCTGGTCAGCATGCCGATGATCAGGCCCGCCAGTGCAGGTGCCAGCCAGCCCAGATTCATGGAGGCCAGCGGCAGCAGCGGCTCGATGCGGTGCGAGATGGCCATCAGGGAATCGATGCCACTGGCTTCGAAGCCATCGAGCAGGCTGACCAGCAGGGTCAGGCCCAGGCTCCAGGCGAACACGCGCGGTGCATCATGCAGGCGCGGGCGCAGGTAGGAGAGCAGCGTCAGCACCAGCACCAGTGGGTAGAGCGTGACCAGCACCGGAATCGAGACGCTGATCAGGGTCGAGAGGCCCAGGTTGGCGATCAACGCCGAGGCCACGGCCATCACGATCACCAGCAGACGGTAGGGCACGCTCGGCAGCAGGCGATGGAAGAACTCGCCGCAGGAGGTCAGCAGGCCCACCGCGGTGGTCAGACACGCCAGAGTGATGACCAGCGCCAGAATCAGCTTGCCGGCATCGCCGAACAAGGCCTCGACGTAGACCGGAATCAGTTCGCCCTTGGCGGCTTCCGTCACCAGAGCATGGCTGGTGGCGCCCATGTAGGTCAGCGGCAGATAGACGGCGGCCAGACAGATCGCGGCGATCGCGCCGGCCCACAGGGTGTAGCGCGTCACGTCAGCGGTGGCGGTGATGCCACGCGCCTTGATCGCCGAGACGATCAGGATGCCGAACACCATCGAGGCCAGCGCATCCATGGTCAGGTAGCCCTGCTGGAAGCCGGTCATGAAGGGCGCTTCGGCCCACTCGGGGCTCACCGGGCCCAGCGGCCCCTGCGGGTCGATGATGGTGAACAGCGCGATCAGTGCCAGCAGCGCGATCAACAGCGGGGTCAGCCACTTGCCGACCACGTCCATCAGCTTGCCGGGGCTCAGGGCGATCAGGGTGGCAATGCCGAAGAACACCACCGAGTGCAATGCCAGGCCTGACTCGGGCGTCATGTCGATGAACGGACGCATGCCCATCTCGAAGGCGACGGTACCGGTACGCGGGATGGCGAACATCGGCCCGATGGACAGGTAGATGGCGACGCCGAAGGCCGCTGCCGCCCACTTGGGCAGCGGGGAGGTGATCTTGTCGAGCCCGCCGCCGATCACGGCGACCGCGACGATTCCGGCCAGCGGCATGCCGACACCGGTGGTCAGAAAGCCGAGTGCGGCTGGCCAGAACTCGGCCCCTGCGCCCTGACCTACCTGAGGCGGGAAGATGATGTTGCCAGCGCCAAGGAAGAGCGCAAATGTCATGAAGCCCAGCGCCACGATATCGAGGCTGGAAAGTCGTGTTTTCAAGATGACGTCCTACGGATTCAGCGGATGCGTTGCGGCAGCAGGATGTCGGAGTCGACACGCTGCCGGGAAGCCGTTGGCCAGCGACAGGGGTGAGGTCACCAGCAGACTCGGGCTCGCGGGGTAGTGCGAAGCCCGCGTCTCATGGCGAGAAACAGGCCAACCTGTGAGTCGCCTGAATCTGACGCGGCGCATTATCGTTGATTTCACGCATCAAGACAAAGTGAGTACTCCCTCCCGAGCAGTCCGCTTGCCGGTCTGATCGCGACGTGAGTCGTCAGGTGGGGGAAGCCGGGGGCAGCGGGATGAAGTGAGGCCATCCATCCGGCACCACGAATACCCGCCATTGAGAGGGGGTGTCGTGTCGCGAGTCCAAGGGCCGGTGCGGCGCGCGCTCCAGCCATAGCTGACGCGGATGCTGAGGCGGCGCCTGCCGGGGAGTGCCCGTTGGCGGGTTCGCTTCCCCGTCAGAGGGCGCGAAATAGTCCTCGAGCCAGAGTTGCAGCTCGCGCCACCCGGACAGTGATTGCACAGGGGGAGGGGCCAGCCAGGCGGGCTTTTCCCTGAGACAGCCCAGCAGCGGCGCGGTACCCATCGCGGTGCTGTCGAGGCGCTGGCAGAAGGCGGAAAACTGGCTCACGGGGACCCACCAGCCAGCCTGCGCCGCGCTTGAAGGATGGCAGTGACGCGGTGGCGGCAGCTGCTCATCGGCAGGTGTCTCCGGCTGCCAGGGGCGAAACAGACCGCCGGGCATGGCCAGGCATTGGCCCGCGAGCCACCTGGGGGCCGAGTCTCCCGTCGCCTCGGCGGCGTCGCTCACGGGTAGACCAAGCGCCTGACGAATCGTCTGTTGCCCCCGCTCGCTGAGCGCCAGTGGCAGCTGGTGCGCAAGACTGCGTCGCGTCTTGATGGCGAGACTGTCGGCACCACCCGGGCCGATCCAGCGCTCCAGGCCATCCGCCGGACCCGGACCTTGTGGCAATCCCAGATAGAACTTGATCGCGACTTCCAGGTGGGTGGGGGTCGTGTCGCCTGCCGCCAGATACAGCATGTCCAGCTCGCCCAGCGTGATCTTGCCTTCCATGATCCTGAGATTGTGGGCCAACAGTCGGCTGCCCGGGGCGTGGGCCAGCACGAACCGCCACAGCAGCTCGTGATAGAGACCGAGCCGATGGTGGCGACGCTCATCCACCGCGGATTCCAGTGCCTCGGGGGCCTGCTCAAGCTCGCTCAGCCAGCGATGGCGAGTGATGTCGTCGCCCAGTCCCAACGCCTCGAGAGCCGGGCGCTGATAAGGGCGCAGTGTCAGCAGGTCCGGGGCACTCAACAACCAGGCGATATCCCTGACGCGCGGATGCGTATAGCGCTCGCATTCGCCACGCAGGGTCTGCCCGGCAGTCTTCGGCCAGCGGGTGGGAGGGGCCTGAAAAGGCGCATCATTGTCAGGAATCGGTGGCGGGTTGGACATGTCGCCAGTGTAACGCTCACTCACCCACGCGGCCATTCGTGCCAGAGGGACCCCGACCTCTGCTGACTGCGTTGGCGAGGGCATCGTCTTTGAGGATTGATTCCTCATGAGAACCAACCCGTGATGGTCAGGCCGGTACTCCACGCGCTGCACGTCTCTCGGCGTGTTCAACGAAGGGTAGATGCAACATGCAGACAATATGCAGGCAATGTGCGCGTGTCTCTTGAGGTCTGAATGCCCCCTTGTCACCTGACCAGGACGGAGCCGTCATCTGACGATCGCGGCCAGGCAGCGTGCTTGAGCCAGGGCCCCCGGCGATGGTGGAAGCGACCTTCGGCGTGCCCGGTGGGTGAGAAACAATTCGGGCGACCGGGGTGAACAATCCTCTGCTCTGCAAGGGAGTTATCCGGCTTCCTGTCGCTGGCCAACAGAAAAATAAACGCATTATTTCTCTTTCTGCTGCATCCAGTCTCAAGGCCTTGGCGTATGTCTCATCAGAACATGACGACACACTTCACCGCTGGCGACATGTTTTCCCGAGGGGAGTCTCGAGACAGGGATTTCTCTCGAACACCGAAGGATTCTGCCAGGGCAAGACGTCAGTCAGATGGCTGACTCGGCACGGAATCAGGAAGTTTCTGCGCCATTATGGTTATACAAGAGTTGTCCGTGACTCTGACAAGAATTTTCGATCTCGAGGGGCGCGCGGAAGAGGCTGGCCCCGGAATCGACAGCCCACCGCGAGTTTGTTGCTCAAGGCGAAACAGTGAGCTTCCCATGGCACGGCTAGTTAGAAAGCGGAATAAAGATTAGTCTGTTAATTATCGAAGCGAAGCACGACCCACAGCCAATGGAGGACGGAGCCCGGACAGGGGCTACTCGCCAGATCCTTCACTCGCTGACAACGACTTCACGCGGAATCATCCGCTACCCAGGACCAGGAGATAGACCATGAAGAACACCACACTGAAGACATTGATCGCCGCCGCCGTCATCGCCACTGCCAGCACGTCCGCCCTTGCCGCTGATGACAGCCCTGCCGCTCTGCGCGTCCAGAATGCGCTGAACAGCCAGCAGATCATCGGCCAGTCCCAGCCGGCAGCCACCAGCCAGCAGAGCTTCGCGGAGACTGGAATGAGCGTTGCCGCCGGACGTGTCGAGCAATCACTCAATGCCGAGCACATTCGTGGCCAGCAGACCGCTGCCGTATCCCGGGCCAATGACACCGTTTCCGAGCAGGGCAAGAGTGTCGCAGCCAGCCGAGTCCAGCAGAGCATCAGCGACAACGCCTGAGCCGACGCAACGCTGAGTCGTCAACGGGTCGCAAGACACGGCCTCTCGGCGCGTCGCTCTCAAGCACTCTGTCTTTCCCTACCTCTTTCGTCAGTGTCATTTCCAGGAGTCACATCATGAAGACCTTCAATGCCCTCATCGCCGCCGCCGTTCTCTCCGTCACCACCGCAGGCGTTGCCAACGCTGATAGCGTTGCCGACCAGCAGGTCCGCGCCACCATCAGCGAATCCGTGATCCACGGTCAGGCCCAGCAGGCAGCGTCTCAGCCGCTGCACCTCAACGACGCCGGCAAGAGTGTTGCGGCCAGTCGTGTCGAGCAGGCGCTGAACAGCCAGAGCGTCAATGGTCAGCAGGCGCAGATCACTCGTGATTCCCGCGAGTACGTCAATGATGCCGGCAAGAGCGTTTCCGCCACCCGCGTCCAGCATGCCCTGAGCGAAAGCGTCTGAGGTCAGAGGATCGCAGCGGTGGATGGTCTTGGCTGCCGCCACCGGGTGGGCCGTCTCTGCGCATGATATGTGCTGGATGTCGACAAGGTACTGGAGGATTTCCTTGAGTCTTCGTGAGGCATTATATGCCCCATATTACGTCGATTGGATGTTGATATCTGCGATGTGTCATTGAGAAGACTTGAGACGATTTCTGGGGCGCAAGGCGTGATAGGCGCTCGAGAATGACAAGCCAGTCAGTCCTCGTAAGGAAGGGTGATTCATCTGGATCATTGCAGATGTTTCCCGCATTTTTCGTGAAGATTCATCGCCAGTTCATGGTGAGGGTGTCATGGTGGGTCACGGTGATTAAACGTTGTTGATTGCCGAGCGGCATGCCGGAAATGTCGAGGCCGGATGCCATGATATCGATCAAGTGGAGACCCATGATGGTGCGCGGAAAACTCAAGAAGGTGGCAGGTTCAGTGTTGTTGGGTATCGGCCTGATGTCGGGGAATGCGATGGCGGATGATGTCGTCGATAAGCCCAAGGTGCTCATCTTCGATGTCAATGAAACGCTGTTGGACCTGACCTCGATGCGCAGTTCGGTCGGTGAGGCACTGGGGGGAAGAGAAGACCTGCTGCCCCTGTGGTTCTCGACCATGCTGCATTACTCCCTGGTGTCTACCGTGACCCGGGACTATCACGACTTCGGGCAGATCGGTGTCGCCTCGTTGCTGGTGGTCGCGCAGAACAACGGTGTCGAACTGACGGATGAGCAGGCGAAGGAGGCCATCATCACACCGTTGCTGACACTCCCGCCTCACCCTGATGTCAAGGAAGGTCTGGCCAGGCTCAAGGCCGAAGGCTACAAGATCGTCAGTCTGACCAACTCGTCCAACAAGGGCGTCAAGGCCCAGTTCGAGAACGCGGGACTGCTGCCGTATTTCGATGCTCGCTACAGCATTGAAGATATCCAGATCTACAAGCCGGACCTGCGTTCCTATGAGTGGGTGCTGGACAAGCTCGATGTCGAACCTGAAGAAGCCATGATGGTCGCTGCACATGGTTGGGATGTCGCGGGTGCCAAGGAAGCGGGCTTGCAGACCACCTTCATCGCCCGCCCGGGCAAGGCACTCTTCCCGCTTTCAAAGGCGCCGGATCATGTCGTGAAGGATGTGAACGAACTGGCCGACATTCTGGAGTAATTTCCTTGATTGGCGGGGGATATCGAGATCCTGTCACCCTGAAGTCCGCGGTATCGGTGGGGCTGGCGAATCTCCTTTGACAGAAATCATATCCTGTCAATCGGGAGGCTGCCGGTCCCATCGCCTGGCAGATTCATCGTGAATAATCCGCAAGTATTCTGGCGATATTGTCGAGATTTCGTGATGGTGGTTCGCTGTCATGCGCTGTATTTCGTTGATGTTGATCGATGGTGCGTGATGATGGAATGGCGCGCTGACAGGTCGCATAGAGGTGGCGTGACAGTCCTCAGGCGATCTCGAGAAGGATGCTTCTCAGAAAGACCCAGAGTGCTTGAGAAAGCCCCCCGCAGGCACGGTTTCTCAAGCGCTTTCCTGTCCTGGGTGTCGCTGTCCCGACATTCATTGCCCGCCCGATTGGCGGGTTTTTTTATGTCTCGCGTCCAGAGGCAGTGTCATGGTGAGAGCGCGCCAGAAGAGGGGGAGCGCAGGCCGAGCAGGCGTGCTGCATCGCGCGGTCGGGGTCTGAGCGAGGGGAGCGCAGGTGGCAGACACCAATGTCAATGGTAGGCTGGGCGGCATTCCCCTTTTCCAGACAGGAGCGCAGAGATGAACGACGCATCACCCCAGCATGGCCACCGTAGTCCGCAGATCATCGAGCCTCAGGGCCAGGCGGATGCCTGTGTCATCTGGTTGCATGGGCTGGGGGCGGACGGCAGTGATTTCGTGCCCGTGGTGCCGGCGCTGGGATTGCCGGCGGATCACGGCGTGCGTTTCGTCTTCCCGCACGCGCGTGAGCTGGCCGTGACCGTCAATGGCGGCATGCGCATGCCGGCCTGGTACGACATTCTCGAGATGAATCTTGGGCGGCGTGTCGATGAAGTGCAGCTGCGCGAGTCCGCGGCTTACGTGCATGCCTTGATCGAGGAGCAGGTCGCGCAGGGGATCGCCAGTGAGCGCATCCTGCTGGCAGGCTTTTCTCAGGGCGGTGCCGTGGTCTACGAGGCGGCGTTGAGCTGTGAGCGGCCGTTGGGTGGGTTGCTGGCGCTCTCCACCTATTTCGCCACCAGCGCGACCATCACGCCGTCAACCGCCAATCAGGGGCTGGCCATCAGTGTCCATCACGGCACCCAGGATGACATCGTGCCGCTGGCACTGGGGGAGGCTGGCGCCGAGAGTGCTCGCGCCCTCGGGCATCCGCTTGAATGGCAGACCTGGCCGATGGCGCACGCCGTGTGTCTCGAGGAGATCGAGGCGATCGGCGAATGGTTCACGGCACGCCTGCTGGCCTGATCGGCCGCCAGTCCCACAACGCCGCTGACGGAGTGATTCGTCAGCGGCGTTTTCATGTGCCGGCAGCGCGGGTCAAGTTCAGCAGCGATAGCGATAGGCGAGATGTTCATCCTTGCGCGGGCCGGTGATGCGCCAGTCAAGGTCGAAGCCGCAGGGCTTGTCATCCGCGTCGCGCACGATGACGAGGGTGGCGGAATAGAGGTCATCGATGCACAGGTGTGCCTCGCGGCTGATGAAGTGGTCACCATCGCCTGTGGAAGCCTCGATCAGGTCGAACAGGAAGACCGCCGCATCGCGGCCGCGGCGCTCATGGCTCAGTGACAGGGCCGTGCCATCGGGGCTCAGTCGCCAGCGATAGCGATTGCTGAACGTGACACTGCTGGCCTGGCCCTCCAGTCGGAACTGCCCCTGTTCATTGAAGAGGATGTCCCACGAGTCTTCCGCCCCAGTCCTGCCGGCCCCATCAGGCATCTCCTTCTCGAGGCGCACTTCACCGCTGCCATGGCCGGACCAGGCGTTGCGTGAGGCAGGCCCCGAGCGTGACGAAAATTCCAGGTGGCGTATCTGCTCAAGCAGCGCGTGGAGGGTTACAATGCCTGTCAACTTTCTCTGCCTAACGGGTTTACTCGTCATGTCCTACCTGATCGGTGTCACGGCCCTGTGGGCCTTCTCGTTTTCCCTGATCGGCGTCTACCTGTCCGGTCAGGTCGATAGCTATCTGGCCGTGCTGACACGCATCGTGCTGGCCAGCCTGATCTTTGCTCCCTTTCTGCGCCCACGGGCGATCAGTGGCCGCATCCGCTGGCAGCTGATGGCCATTGGCGCGGTACAGCTGGGGCTGATGTACATCTTCTTCTACCGCTCCTTCCTGCTGTTGCCCGTCCCGGAAGTGCTGCTGTTCACGATCTTCACGCCCATCTACATCACCCTCCTGGATGACATGATGAAACGTCGGCTGTCGCCATTCTACCTGCTCACGGCGATGGTGGCGGTCATCGGTGCGGCGATCATTCGCTACGACGGGGTCACCGAGGGCTTCTGGCTCGGCTTTGCCGTCGTTCAGGGGGCCAATCTGTGCTTTGCCATCGGCCAGGTCGCCTATCGTCATCTCTCGCCCCAGCTGCCTGAAGGTGTCGCGCACCGTCATGTGTTCGGCTGGTTCTATCTTGGCGCCCTGGCGCTGGTGGTCGTGATGTTCCTGCTGTTCGGCAATACCGACAAGCTGCCTTCGCAGCCGGTGCACTTCGTGGTGCTGGGCTGGTTGGGCATCGTGGCGTCCGGGATGGGCTACTTCCTGTGGAACAAGGGAGCGACGCGCGTCGATGCCGGTACCCTGGCGATCATGAACAATGCGCTGGTACCGGCGGGACTGCTGGTCAATCTGCTGATCTGGAATCGCGACGCGGACCTGCCGCGTCTCGCGCTGGGCGGGGCGGTCATCGTGCTGGCGCTGTTGATCAATCAGTTCTGGGCGCGCCAGCGTGAGCAGCGCGCGCGTGAGGCGCAGAGCGTTCGCTAGGCATCGGCTCCGTGCAGCGCGTTGCGCAGGGTCGTGGTCAATCGTGCGAGGGTCTCATCGTTCTGCAGTTGGGCCGCATTGAGGCGCAGGCCGGGACTGACCGCCTTGAACAGGTAGCCGGGCAGAGTGGCGATGCCAGCCTCGAGCAGCTCGCGGTGCAGGCGGGAAAGGGCCGCGCCATCGAGTCCCGGCAGGCCGCACCACTGCAGATAGCCACCACTGACACCGGGCAGCCAGACCCCATCGCCGAGAGCAGAGGCTAGCGTCTCGCGCAGCAGTTGCAGGCGCTTCGCGTAGCAGCGGCGCATGCGGTGGACATGGCGCCCGTAATCGCCGCTGGCGATCAGTTCCGCGAGGGCGGCGTGCATCCATGGCATGTCGCCCATGCCATCGGCCCAGCGTGCGCGAATCAGCCCCTGCATGCCCAGCTCGGCGTCAGGCGTCACGCTTTCGGGCCGTGGGAGCCACACCCAGCCACAGCGTGCTCGCGGGTCGAGCGTCTTGGACAGCGATCCCACCGTGATCACGCCGGGTGCCTGTTCCGGTGATATTGTCTGTCCCAGTGGCGTTGTCTGCGCCGGTGACGGTGCCTGGCGCTGATGGAGGTCCATCAGCCAGGGCAGACGGGTGTCGAAGCTCAGTTCCGCGAAGGTGGCATTCTCGATGATCTGTACCCCGTGGCGTTGGGCCAGCTTGAGCAGGCGATCTCGATCCGCCAGGCTCAGCTGGCCACCCAGCGGGTTGTGGCAATCCGGTGAGACGATCAGCGCGTGGAGGGCGGCCTTGCCGTGTCGGTTCCCGGCCGTGGGCGGCATCTCTGGCCGCGTCTTGCCTGCACACGTCTGCCGCCTGTCCATCTGCCTTGCCTCTCCTTCCTCCAGCAGTCTGGCCAATGCCTCGATATCCAGTCCGCTTCCAGCATGTGTCGGCAGGGCAATGGCTTCGTGACCATTGGCTTCCACCGCCGCAAGCACACCGAAATAGCCGGGGGCCTCGATGCCGATGCGGCAGCGTCCCCGGCTTGCGCGCCATTGTCGGAGAATCAGCGACATGCCTTGCTGAGCCCCCTGACACAGCAACAGGGTGTCACCGTGACAGTGATGGCCATGGTGGCTGAGGTGAGAGGCGATAGCCTCGCGCAGGGCGGGGGAGCCCGGGGGCAGCGCGTAGGCGCTGGGGGATTCGGCGTGATGCTTGAGCTTCTGGCGCACCAGCCGATAGAGGCGCCGCACGGCGGGCGCATCCAGCTCGGGATGCGCCGCGCCCAGCGGGGCCAGCGCCGGGTCGCTGGCATGAGCCATGGCCTGCCAGGCCGGGTCATCGATGGCCAGTGACGGAGTGGCAAGAGGGGTGCAGCGTGACGGGGCGGCGTCGTGATCGCGGCTGGCGGAAGAGGGAGGCGCCGCTGCGGCCGCGACCTGAAATCCCCGGCGCGGGACAGCCACGAGGAAGCCGGCGGATTCCAGCTCGCCATAGGCGCGGATCACGCTGTTGAGCCCCAGCCCTGACAGGGCCGCCTGGCGGCGCAATGAGGGCAGCCGTTGTCCGGGGACGAGTTGCCCCGTCGCCATCTCGGCTTTCAAGCGCGTCGCCAGTTGTTGGTAGCGCGGCGCTGATGGGAGGTCTTGAGTGCCACTCATGCGAACTGTATCCCCTGAAAAAGCCATTCTCTGTATCTTGTATCCCCTGATGCCTTCGCGGCAAGCTCATGTCACATCACGCCGGCGATGCCTGACGCGCTCGGTGTGAGCGCTCCTCGGGACAGTGAGGTCCCGTCTCTCGTGCTCTGGAGTCAATCTGATGTGGATGCCGCTGACCTTCGTCTTCCTGTTCGCCACCGGGTTCATCGCCGCACGTTTCGGCACCCTGGATGCTGAGCCTTTCACGCTGCTGCTGGTGCGTAGCCTGCTGGTACTGCCGGTGCTGGGGCTGATCCTGTGGATACGCCGCAAGCCGCGCCAATGGGGGCAGCGCCATGACAAGCTGGCTCAGATGGGCATCGGCATGCTGTTGCACGGCGCCTATCTGGGTGGCGTGTTCGCGGCGGTCAAGGCCGGGCTGCCTGCGGGGCTGACGGCCTTGCTGGTCAGCCTGCACCCTCTGGTGACGGCGGCGCTGTCACTGCCGCTGTTCGGTATCCGTCTGGGCGCCAGGCAGTGGCTGGGGCTGGGGTGTGGCGCGATTGGCGTCAGTCTGGTGCTGGGGGCGGGCATGCTTCAGGGGGCAGGCGCCGCAAGCGCTACGCTCGAGTGGCCGATGATCGGCCTGCTGTGGTGTCTGGTGGCGCTCATCGGCGTGTCCAGCTCGACGCTGTGGCAGAAGCGTGTCGGTGGTCGGATGGGGCTGGTGGAGGGGCTGGTATTCCAGTATCTGGGAGCGGGCTGTGTCTTCCTCATCGCAGCCAGCAGCGTAGGTAGCTTCGCCTTCGACCCGACGCCTCGTCTGCTGCTGACCCTCGCCTGGCTGGTGATCGCCATCTCGGTGGGTGCCATCTGGTTGCTGATGCTGATGCTCGAACGTGGCGAGGCCCACCAGGTCGCACGTACCTTCTTCCTGGTGCCACCGTGTGCCGCGCTGATGGCCTGGTGGCTGTTCGATGAGCAGTGGACCGCCTTGATGGTGGTGGGAGCGGCGCTGGTCGTGCTGGGGCTGGTGCTGGATCGCCCCCGTCCGGGCAAGGTAGCCAGGGCGCCGGCTGACGACACGTCGCCGTCAGCGCCCGAGACGTCGGCACCGAGCAGCGGGCAGGCCGCCTCGCGCTGATTCGCCCTGAAAGCACAACGCCCCGCCGGCCCGTGATGGGCTGGCGGGGCGTTGTCGTCTGTGGCCAGTCAGATGCGCGACTCAGAAGCGATAGCTGATACCGGCCATGGTCACGATCGGGTCGATCTCGACCTTGTCGTTGACGCTGCCCGCCACGGTGACATCGGAATCGATATCCAGATACCAGGCAGCGACGTTGGCCGCCCAATGCTCATTGATGACCAGGTCGACACCGATCTGTGCGGCCGCGCCCCAGCTGTCATCCATCTCGAGCTTGGTGCCGTCATCGAGGGTTTCATCGGAGAAGTGGGTGTAATTGACGCCTGCACCGATATACGGCTGGATGCGGGAGTCGCGTCCACCGAGGGGGTAGTACTGCAGTGTCAGGGTCGGTGGCAGATGATCGACGGAGCCGGCCTTCTGGCCATTCAGCGGGATGTCATGCTCGAAATTCTGCGCGGCCAGCAGCTCGATCCCCAGGGTATCGGTGAAGCGATACCCCAGAGTGAAGGCGAAGGCGCTGTCATCATCGACGTCCACGTCGGCACCGATGGCATCGATGCGACCGTTGTCGCTCTTAGGCGAGACCTTGGCGACACCCGCACGCGTCCAGAACTGGCCGGCACCATAATCGAGGTTCTCGAGGCCTGAGTCAGTCGACGAGAACGGCGCAGCGACAGCCGACGTGGCAGTCAGCGTGAGTGCGGCCGTGATCGCCGCCATGCGCAGCGGGCGTGAAGAGGACCGGCAGAAGGAGAAGGGCAAGAAGGACTGTGCGGCTGACATGTTCGCTCCCGAAGTGACAGGGGGTGAGAAAGGAGATGTCAGTCTAGGAGCTCATGTCGACGAAAAATTGATCCATGACAAGGGTTTGCCGTCATGTCCGACAAGGGTCCGTCACACTTGATTCAAATCAAGTTCCGTCTGTCTCGCCGACTGTCCGCGCATGCAAGAACGCCGCAGGCCCTGAGGCCTGCGGCGTTCTTGTGCGTCGTCAATGAGGCAAGGGGAACACCCCTGATGCGTCATGGCTCGGCGCGGCTCGTCAGTGCGTGTTTCAGCACTTAGAAGCGGTAGGTGACACCGGCACCGACGGTGACCGGGTCCAGCTCGGTGTCGTTCACGTCCTGGCCGTTGATCTTGGTGTCGGCCTTGACGTCAGCGTAACGAGCGAAGCCATTGACGGCCCAGGATTCGTTGATGTTGAGGTCAACACCCAGCTCGGCAGCAGCGCCGTAGCTGTCGTCGATGTCCATGCTCTGGCCACCGGCAGACTCACCGGAGAAGTGGGTGTAGTTCAGGCCGACGCCAGCGTAAGGCTGAACGCGAGCTTCGGTACCGCCCAGCGGGTAGTACTGCAGCATCAGGTTGATCGGCATCTGATCGAAGCCACCGTCGCTGTTTTTCCAGTCGGTGCTGAATGCTTCAGTGGACTGCAGAGCAACTGCCAGGTTGTCGTGGAACATGTAGCCCACGGAGCCGGCGAAACCGGATTCATCCTTGGCGATCAGGCCATTGCCGTTGTTGCTCTTGCCGTCGACCTTGGCAACGCCGCCGCGCAGGAAGATGTCGCCCTTGCCGTAGGCCAGTGCAGATTGTGCACCCATTGCCATGGTGCCGGCGATGACGGTAGCAGTCAGGATCTTGATGGTTTTCATGTGATGTTCTCCTTGAAGCTTGTGGCCTCGGGGGCTTCCTGTCGGCGGTGCCTGGCGAACTCGGGGGATGTACCGAGTGTGGCAAGGCTGCCTTGTTCAGGGGACGAGATGAACTATAAAAAACACTGTTCTTTTTGGCAAGCATTTTTTTAGAACAATGTTTGAAAACATATTTGACGTCTTGTTAGCGGATGTTACCGATTATTTCAGAAAAGGTGCATGTCTCGAGGATGAGACTGGAGGTGGCGCAGGACAGCGACAGGGCCGTTCATTTTCACGACAGATTCATGAGACGTTGGTCGTAGGCGGCTCATGAGGTGAGCGCATGCTACGCAATGCGTGATGCGCCCACCAGTGTGGGAATTCAGCGACGCTTGCGCTGGGCACGTGCTTCAAGCTCGTTGAGCCATCGACTGACCTCGTCACTCTGCGCGGGACAGTCGAGGTAGACGGCCAGAAACTCTCGCCACTCCGCTGCCTGCCAGGCCTTGAGGCGGCGCCACAACACGTAGAGGTCGCGCTGGCACTCGTGACGGCGCAGCACGAAGCGTCGGGTCTTCTCCAGGTCGATGATGACGGCATCCATCTGTTCCTGCATGGCGCTGGCACCGTCGGCGGCGGGCTGTGGGCGGCTGAGGAACAGATGCTTGGGAAACAGGCAGCCGTGCATCATGCCGGCTTGATGAATCTGTCGCACGAGACGCGCGCTGGCAGTGATGACTTGCGTGCGTCGGGTATCGTCCAGCGCCGGCCAGCGTGCATGCCAGTGGTCGAGATCATCGCGGCCGTCGAGATCGAAGGTGATCAGGATGGCGCGCCACTCCTTGCCGGTGCGGCGCTCGCCATACCAGCCGGCATCCACCGAAGGAATGCCCAGCGCGTGATAGTGGCGGATGGCACGCCATTCGCGCGAGAAGGTCGGCTCGCCCAGTGGGCGTGACAGGCTGCGGCCCAGATGGTTGGTCTGGCGCTTGAGGTAGAGGCGATGTGTCTGGCCCTGCTCGTCCTCGAGAGTGAGCAGCGAGACCGTCGAGATGCCTCCGCGCTCACGGTTAGGGGCATCAACGTCCTGGGCGGCCACGTGCCACAGGGCCTCGAACCGGTTCAGGCCGTGGTAATCCAGCAGATTCCCCAGGGCGGGGTCACAGTAGTCGGCATGGCCACGGGGCGCCGTGGCACGTGGGCCCCGAGAGGCGCTGGACAGGGAGTGGCGGGAAAAGGAGGTCATGGCAAGTTCACGAGCGAAAGAGGGGAGGTGAGTCACGGGCAATCCCTGCCGCAGGACCCAGCGATGGATCGCCCTATGATAGTTAGCCTGCTGGTGAAGTGATAGTCGCTGATCGGCAACTCCTGTGTCTGCGCATTCAGCACGCGTCGCAGGATTGTCCGAGCCGTGCATGACCTCTGTCGTGCAGGCCCGTGCGCTGTGGCGTGTGGTGGAAGGTCGCAGGTGTCGTGCAGGTGCGCAGGAAGAGCGTTGAGAGGCCGCTGGCGGTCCACTGCGCGCCAGCCCAGCAATGATGCGGGCCATGGACGTTTTCGCTGTCAGCTCATGGGCTTGCGATCCCCGCAGGCGGCGCTTGCCGGAGTGCGGCTGCGACAACCTGTCATCTGGAGCCTGTCGCGAGAGGGCAGAGAATGTCCGACCAAGGTCTTGGTACCACGGTGCCATTGCCTGTGCGCTTGCCGGCGGGAGTCGGGGGGAGACTGCCCCCGACGTCGGTGGCAAGCGCATGCAGAGACGGCAGTCTGGCCGTTCGTCTTATCGCAAAGGGGTTAGACATGATCTCCGATACCGTAGTGGAGCTGTCGCGGTTCCAGTTTGGCATGACCGCGCTCTATCACTTCCTGTTCGTCCCGTTGACCATCGGCATGGCCTTCCTGCTGGCCATCATGGAATCCCTGTATGTGATGACCGGCAAGCAGGTCTACCAGGACATGACCAAGTTCTGGGGCAAGCTGTTCGGCATCAACTTCGCGCTCGGTGTCGCCACCGGCCTGACGATGGAGTTCCAGTTCGGCACCAACTGGGCCTATTACTCGCATTACGTCGGGGACATCTTCGGTGCGCCGCTGGCCATCGAGGGCCTGGTGGCCTTCTTCCTCGAATCCACCTTCGTCGGGCTGTTCTTCTTCGGCTGGGACCGCCTGAGCAAGCGTCAGCACCTGATGGTGACCTGGCTTGTCGCCTTCGGCTCCAACTTCTCGGCGCTGTGGATCCTGATCGCCAATGGCTGGATGCAGAATCCGGTCGGGGCGGCCTTCAATTTCGAGACCATGCGCATGGAGCTGACCAGCTTCGCGGATGTCATCTTCAATCCGGTCGCCCAGGCCAAGTTCGTGCATACCGTGTCGGCAGGTTACGTGACCGGCGCCATGTTCGTGCTCGGTATCAGCGCCTTCTATCTTCTCAAGGGGCGGGATCTGGGCTTTGCCAAGCGCAGCTTCGCCATCGCCGCGGCCTTCGGACTGTTCTCGGTGGCCTCGGTCATCGTGCTGGGCGATGAGTCCGGTTATGAGGTGGGCGACGTGCAGAAGGCCAAGATGGCCGCCATCGAGGCGATGTGGGAGACCGAGCCGGCGCCGGCGTCCTTCACGCTGATCGGTCTGCCCAACGAGGAGACCCAGCACACCGATTACGGCATCCACATTCCCTATGTGATGGGGCTGATCGGTACGCGCTCGCTGGATACCGAGATTCCGGGCATCAAGGAGCTGACCGAGGAGCACCGCGGACGCATCGTCAATGGCATGCAGGCCTATGATCTGCTCCAGCAGCTGCGGGAGGGTCAGGACGATATCGCGACCCGCAAGGCCTTCGATGCCGTCAAGCAGGATCTCGGTTACGGCATGCTGCTCAAGCGCTATGTCGAGACGCCCTCCGATGCCACGCCGGAGATGATCGACAAGGCCGCGGCCGACTCGATCCCCCCGGTGGCACCGATGTTCTTCTCGTTCCGCATCATGGTCGCCTGTGGCATGGCGATGCTCGCGATCTTCATCGTCGCGGTATGGATGAGTGCCAAGCATCGCTTCGATGTGCGCCCCTTCCTGTGGATCTGCCTGCTGTCGATCCCGCTGCCGTTCATCGCGGTGGAGACCGGCTGGTTCGTGGCCGAATTCGGGCGTCAGCCCTGGGCGGTCGGAGAGATTCTGCCGACCTTCATGGCGGCCTCGAGCCTGGATGAGTCGGATCTATGGTGGTCCATCGGCGGTTTCCTGGCCTTCTACAGCCTGTTCTTCGTGATCGAGATGTGGCTGATGTTCCACTTCGCGCGCAAGGGACCCTCTTCCCTGCATACCGGCCGCTATCACTTCGAGCGCGGCGCCCTGCGAGACGACGAGGGCATGTCGCTCAATCCTTCGCTGTCATTCAAGGAGTAATGGATCATGTGGGATTACGAGATCCTCAAGCTGTTCTGGTGGGTGGCGGTGGGTCTGCTGCTGATCGGCTTCGTCATCACCGATGGCATGGACATGGGCGCGGCGATGCTGATGCCGCTGGTCAGTCGCAGTGACAGCGAACGGCGCGTGGTGATCAACACGCTGGCGCCGCACTGGGATGGCAATCAGGTATGGCTGGTCACCGCCATCGGTGCCGTCTTCGCTGTGTGGCCGGTGGTCTATGGCGCGGCGTTCTCCAGCTTCTATTTCGCGATGCTGACCATCCTGTTCTCGCTGTTCTTCCGTCCGCTGGGCTTTGACTATCGCTCCAAGCTCGAGAGCCCCCAATGGCGGGGCTGGTGGGACCGCGGCATCGTCGCCGGCAGCCTGATTCCCACTGCCTTCTTCGGGCTGATCTTCGGCAACCTGCTGCAGGGCGTGCCGCTGGAAGTCGATCAGTACATGCGTGCCAGCTACGACGGCAGCTATCTCGGGCTGTTCAATCCCTTCGCGTTGCTGTGTGCGGCGCTGTCCGTCGTGATGGTGATGCTGCATGGCGGTACCTGGCTGGTGGCGCGTGCCGATGACGCCGTGGCGGCGCGCAGTGCGCGTCTGGTGCAGCCGCTGGGACTGCTTTCGCTCGGGCTGTTTGGCCTGGGCGGACTGTGGGTGTGGTTGTCCGGCATGGGCTACAGCATCGACCAGATGGGCGATACCGGCACGGCGCTAAAGCTGCTGGACAAGCAGGTCGGTCCCGGCAGCTGGATGGATGTCTACGCGCGTGAGCCGCTGACGTTGCTCGCGCCCTTGGGCGCCGTGGCGGGTATCGTCACCGCGATGTGGCTCTCGGCCAGACGTCAGGGCGGCGCGGCCTTCACGGCCAGTTCCGTCGGGGTCGGCGGTGTGATCGCCACCGCAGGCATCAGCATGTTCCCGTTCATCGTGCCGTCCTCGCGCATGGGCGAGGCCAGCCTGACGCTGTGGGATTCGGTCTCCAGCGAGCTGACACTGTCCATCGTCACCGTGGCGGGGCTGGTGATGGTGCCGACCATCATCCTCTACACCACCTGGTGCTACGTGAAGATGTGGCGGCGCGTCACGGTGAGTCACGTCGAGCAGGACGGACACAGTCTGTACTGAGGCAGGCAGCCGACGCTGCAACCGCTTTTCCCGTACGCTTCATAACTGCATCATTGGGCGAGGGCGCCGCCCTCGCCGGGAGACGACTTCATGTGGTATTTCGCCTGGATTCTCGGTGTACTGCTGGCCTGCTTCGCGGGCATCATCAATGCATTGTGGCTTGAGCAGACTCACACCTTTGACGATGATTGAGGCAGGCGGCCTCAACGATGCTTCTGCGCCGCCGACCGTTCTGATCAAGGAGAGCTCGATGTCACGACCCTGGTACGCCTCACGACCACCGGCCTGGTGCCGAACTCGCCCTGCCCATCTGGCCTCGCTGCTGCTGTCTGCCATGGTGGCCATCTGGATGCTGCTGGGGCCGGATGCCATCGCCTCGATGGCCACCGGGCCGCGCTATCTGATGCTGCTGATCGCGCTGTGGGGGCTGGGGGCCGGCTTCACGCATGGGGTCGGTCTGGTGCCGCGTCATGCCACGCGCGCCTGGCTGCTGGGCGCACCGCTGAGCTGGTGTCTGCTGCTGATCACCCTGATCGCCCTGAGCATGAGCTAGCCACTGCGATGCCTTGAAAGTCCCGAGAGGGGTCACTCCATGAGTGGCCCCTCTTGCGTTGGGGGGATGCTGGCGCGAGAAGTGTCACCGGGGAGGCAAGCGAGCCCTTCTTGAGCGGCAGCGACATGCGATATCGCTTTACATCCCGCCAGTCCGCGCCCTATAACGCCAGTGCAACCGCGTGAGAGGGGGCCTGGAGGTCACCGCGATTCGCTCATGCCCTTGGCCCATGCCCTTGGCTTGGGCATCCGGGCGTAGTGGGCCAGGCGTCATTGCAATCCCTCCTGCGAGCCCCACCTAACACAAGAGACCCCCTGTGCGCCCGAGCGTGCTGTCGTGGGGGTATGGCTGGGCGACCGATATCAACAACAATGGTTCACGAGCGATATCCAGACCGCTCTTCGAGGAGGAAGGCATGCGATCATCCGTTGACTCTGCCCGCGGTTCGGCCCGCGGACCCGAGGGAAGCAGGCCGTCCACGGCGTCTGCTGGTTATATCCCGCGCGACATGGCACGGCGCCAATCAGGCGACTGGGTGCTGTCGCTGGTGGTGCCGGTGATGAATGAAGAGGAGACGATCGCGCCGTTTCTTGCCGCCATCGATGCCACCCTGGCAGCGCAGGTACCGCACCTGGAAATCCTGTTCGTCGACGATGGCTCCAGCGATGCCACCCTGGCGCGCCTGGAAGCTGCCGCGGCCGATGATTCACGTATTCGTTATCTGAGCCTGACACGCAACTTCGGCAAGGAAGCGGCCATGAGCGCCGGCATCGAGCAGGCGCGAGGCGATGCCATCGTGCCGATGGATGTCGATCTCCAGGACCCGCCCGAGGTGATACTCGAATTCATCACCCAGTGGCAGGCCGGCTACGACATGGTCTATGGCGTCCGCGCCGCGCGTGATGAAGACACCGCCACCAAGCGCAAGACGGCAGGATGGTTCTATCGCATCTTCAATCGCCTGACCTTTACCGAGATTCCACGGGACGCCGGGGATTTCCGGCTGCTGGATCGTCGGGTCGTCGAGGCGCTGCGCCGCATGCCGGAGCGCAACCGTTTCATGAAGGGGCTGTTCTCCTGGCCCGGTTATCGCTCGGTTGGCGTCACCTATCAGCGCCCGGCAAGGACCGCCGGCACGACCAAGTTCAACTACTGGAAGCTGTGGAACTTCGCCCTGGACGGCGTGGTGAGCTTCTCGACCTGGCCGCTGCGGGTCTGGACCTACCTCGGCGCGTGCATCGCGGGGCTGTCCTTCCTCTACATTCTCGTCATCATCAGCAAGACGGTGCTGTTCGGCATTGATGCCCCGGGGTATGCGTCCCTGATGATCGCGGTGCTGTTCTTCGGCGGCATGCAGCTGATTTCCATCGGCGTGCTGGGCGAATATCTCGGGCGCCTGTTCATGGAGACCAAGCAGCGCCCGCTGTATCTGATCGATCACGACAGCCTGCAGGATGGCCCCGGTGGCGCTACCTCGCCGGACAGCGGGCTGGACAGTGGCCTCAGCACGGCGCGGGTCTTTCGCGGACAGCGTGACCGTGAGGCCAGTCGCCGCCGTGAATCCTGTCAGAGTGCCGAGCCTGACATGACGCGAGGAGACTCGCGTGAGGGATGATGCCACGTCACGCCAGACGTCCAGCACCGCAGAGCGGGCACGACAGGAAGCCGGCACCGCCACCCGTTTCGGTCTGGTGGGGCTGGCCGCCACGGGGGTGCACCTCGCGGTCGCCGCGTTGATGCTGTTTCTCTGGCCACCGCTCAATGAATTCATCGCCAATATCGTGGCCTTCTGTGTGGCCTTCCAGGTCTCGCTGGTGGGGCATCGTCGACTGACCTTCAAGCGACAGGGCAGCGCCTGGCGGTTCGCGCTGGTGGCGGCCAGCGGCTTCGCGCTCAACAACGGGCTGCTGGCCGTGCTGATCCAGGGGCTCGGCATGAGCGGCTTCGTGGCCATCGCGATCGCGACGCTCTCGGTACCCGTCGTGACCTATCTGGCATCACGACTCTGGGCCTTCAAGGAATGAGCCTCATGAATGACAGCACTGCCGTGAATGCCGAGCGGATGGGCAAGGGGCGGCTGGCGGCCCTGGGGGCCGCGCTGGTCGCCGAGACGCCATCGCCGAGCGAGGCGCTGGTGCGCGCACGCACCGCCAGCATTCCCTGGGCACATATCCTGCTGGCACTGGTGATCACGCGGCTTGTGTGGCTGGCCATCGCCGCCCATGGCGATCAAAGCTACCTGCATGCCATGGCCCAGTTCGATGGCAGCTGGTTCAAGGGCATCATGACCCGTGGCTACGATGTCGAAGCCCGGGGCATGAGCGACGGTGATGCCGCCAACTGGGCCTTCTTTCCGCTCTATCCTGCCCTGTTGTGGCTGGTGACGCTGGGCGGCCAGCTCGACCCGGAGCTGATGGGCGTACTGCTGAGCAATGTGCTGCTGGCGGCGGCCCTGGGACTGGGGTGTCGCTATCTTGCCATCACGCGCCCTGATGCCTCGCCGCTGCTGTTCGTGTGGCTGGTCGCCAGCATGCCGTACAGCTTCTATTTCAGTGCGCTGTACTCGGAATCGCTGTTCTGGCTGTTGTGTCTCGCGTCCCTGATCGACTGGCGCTGTCAGCGCACCGGACGCGTGATGCTGTGGACGTTGCTGCTGTCGATGACACGGGCCACCGGGGTGTTCTGGGTCATCGCCATGGGCATTGAGCTGCTGGCGCGTCTGCGTCTGGCGGCCTTCGCCGAGCTGTGGCGCCGCCCCGACTGGCTGTTGATCGGCGTGATGGGGCCGCTGGGGCTGTTTCTGTTCATGGCGGTGCTCTACCACCAGACGGGCGATGCGCTGGCCTTCAGTCACGTGCAGATCTCCTGGGGCCGCGAGATGGGAAATCCCATCGTCAATCTGGTGCAGGGGCTGGGGTACTGGTTCACGGCGCCGGAAACGCTCCGGCCCGCCTGGCAGGCCAGCATGGCGCTGATCGGCATCGCGTTGATCGGCTGGCTGGGCCTGCAGCGGCGCTGGCTGGAGATGGGCCTGGCGGCGTTCACCCTGTTCATTCCGCTGGCCACGGGGCTGGACGCCATCCCGCGCTACCTGATCGGCATGCCGGTGTTCGTGCTGGCGCTGCTGGATCTGCTCACGCGCCTCCCGAGCCGACTTGCCTGGGGGCTGGTCGCCCTGGGCGCGCTGTTCAACCTCTGGCTGGTGGAGAACTGGTATGACGCCGCATTCTGGCTCGTCTGATGTGAGTGCGGACCTCTCCGCCACTTCGGGAGGGCGTGCCGACGCGCGTTACGGCGTGCCGACCCGCTTGAGCCGGCGGCGTCTCTGGCTATTGCTGGCGACGGCCGCCGTGCTGGCCTTCGAACTCTGCATGCTGTGGCTGGCACGCACCCCTCAGGTGGATGACCACTACCGACGCTACTTCATCGAACACGCCACCACCTGCTATCGCCCGATGGGCGAGGTACCGGTTCTCGCCTTGGGCGAGCGCTATCCCGTGCGCAAGGGGGAGCCGCTTGGCAACTGCAGCGTGCTGTGGGAAGGGTTCTATTCGCCCAAGGAGGATCGGCCGGTCAGTGCACGCCAGGCGCAGGTGGGTCTGCGTCTGAAGGTCACGCCGGGCCTCAGGCAGCCGGTCGTGGTGGCACTCGCGCTGTCACGCTATCCCGATGACGCCGAACCCCGCCCGGTGGAGGTGTGGGGGGAAGGCGAGCTGTTGGCCCGCTGGCCGGTGGGCGGTCGTCAGGCCAGCCACGAGGTGGAGGTGCCGGAGCGGTTGATCCAGCCGGACGGCAGCCTGCATCTGACGCTCAAGGGGCCGCCGCCCATTGCCCCGCGGGATGTCGGGATCGACGGCAACAAGTTTCCCGTCGGCCTGCGCCTGGATAGCGTGATGTTGCGCTCGACCCTGGGGCTGACGCCGCCCGACAGTGCTCCATGACCCTGACCGGCGGCGCGCGATGACACTGACGCGGCGGCGATAGTCAGGTAAATTGTGCGCGCGGCAACGTGAATGATCCGTCCGACCGAGCGGCAGTTCGCCTGATGGTGAACGGCTCGCGTCCTATCAAGAGAAAGCGCCCGGTAGTCAGTGACTGTCATCGCAAGGGGCTTATAAGGAGTTAGTGTGGATTTTCTGAATGCCATTCCCATGGAAACCGACCAGTTGTTCGAGCTGGCGTTGTGGTGGGGCGGAACCCTGTTGTCAGCACTGGCCGTGCTGGTGTTCGGGATGTGGGTGGCCAAGCGTCTGACCCGGTGGGTCACCTCGCTGTTGCAGCGCAAGAGCATGGACGAGGCGGCGGCAGGCTTCGTCGGTCAGATCGCCTACGCGATTCTGGTGGTCATGGTGCTGCTGACCGCGCTGGATCAGGTGGGGGTCGATACCACGTCGATGATCGCGGCGCTGGGTGCGGCGGGTCTGGCCATCGGTCTGGCACTGCAGAGCTCACTGTCCAATCTGGCCTCGGGCTTTTTGCTGGTGACGCTGCGTCCGTTCAAGAAGGGCGATTACATCGAGGCCGCCGGGACGTCCGGCAGCGTCGACCAGATCACCATGCTACAGACTCGTCTGGTGACGCCGGACAATCGCAAGGTCACCGTGCCCAACTCCAGCGTGATGTCCCAGACCATCACCAATTATTCGGCACTGCCGACACGTCGTCTGGATCTGGTGGTCGGGGTCAGCTATGACGACGACATCCGTCAGGTCAAGGCGGTGCTCGAGGAGCTGGTCAACAGCGACGAGCGCATCATGAAGGAGCCGTCCTACCTGATCGCCGTGGCGGAACTGGCCGACAGCTCGGTCAACTTCAACTTCCGCATGTGGTGCCAGGCCTCCGACTACTGGGCACTGAAGTGGGACATGACCGAGCGCATCAAGCTGACCTTCGATGAGCGCGGCATCAGCATCCCCTATCCGCAGCGTGATGTGCATATCCATCAGCCGGGCAGGGCGACCGAGTAAGCCATCTGTCCTCGCGTGATGGCATGACTTGCCATGACATGCCATGACATGCCGTGATATGACACAAAAGAACGCCACCTTCGGGTGGCGTTTTTTTGTGGCGCGAGTCAGCTACTCTCGAGTGTGGCAGTGGTTCATCCTCCAGGACCGGGAGTGTCGTCTCTTGTACATGATCATGGATCTGACTCGTCGCCAACGTCGCCAGGCGTGGCGCCTTCTGCTTGCCAGCCTGGCCGTGCTCGGCATCGGGCTCGTGCCGCTGTTAAGCCAGCAGGCCCTCTATCTGGATGACATGAGTCGTACCCTGGATGGCTACTTCGGATGGGGGCTGAATGCCCGGCCGGCCGCGGAAGGCGTGATGCGCCTGCTGGGCTTCGGGGGAGAGCTTGTCAATGTCGCGCCCTTGCCGCAGCTGGCGGCCTGGGGCATCGCGGCCGGTATGGCGCTGGTCTGGTGGCGCCGGGTGCCGGGGCTCTCGCCGGGCGTCTGCGTGCTGGGCAATGCGCTCATCTGGCTGACACCCTTCACGCTGCAGAACTTCAGCTATGCCTACGACAGCCTGCCGATGAGTCTCGGGCTTGCCAGCGCGATGCTGGCCAGCCTGATCCTGCGCCCGGGTGTCCACGGGCCGGTGCAACGTTCGCAGCGCCGCTGGCAACCTTCATTGATGGCGCTGGGATTGCTGCTGCTGGCCCTGTGCTGCTACCAGCCGGCGCTGAACGTCTTTCTGGTACTGAGCCTGCTGGACGCCCTGATGGGGTCGCGCCCGCGCGGGGTCGAAAGGAGAGAGGCTGAAGAGAGAAATACCGAAGAGAGGAAGTTCGAAGAGAGAAAGACCGAACAGAGTGAATCGGTATGGCGCGCCTGGCTTGCGCTGCTGCAGCGCGGCGGACTGGTGCTGGCTGCCTTGCTGCTCTACCTGCCGCTGTCACGACTGCTGGTGGCGGGCGACTACAGCCAGCAGCACGGCGAGATGCTGTCGCTGGGCGATCTCCCGGCACTGCTGGCCGCCTTGGAGCAGCATCTCGCACAGGCACTTGCCGCCCTGCGTGGCGGACTGGATCTCGTCAGCGGGGCACTGAGTGGCAGCCTGCTGGTGGTAGCGCTGGGGGCGGCGCTGATGACAGCAGGCCGGCGGCATGACGCTCGCCAGGTATCCTCGCGCCAGCTGACGCTGGAGCGTCTGAGTCGTCTGCTGTGGGCGCTGCTGCTGATTCCTGCACTGTGGGGGCCGATGCTGATGCTGGCGGAGCCGGTCTTTCACTCGCGCACCCTGGTGGGCTGGGGGGCACTGCTGGGCGGTGCCCTGATGCTGAGCCTGGCGGGCCGGCAGGCGAGAGGCTCCGAGCGCTTCACGCTGCGGCGCTGTCTGCTGGGGGTGGCGGCACTGCTGTTGCTGCGTCACTGGTTGATCTTCGCGGCCTGGAGCAATGCGCTGGCCGCCCAGCAGGCCCATGAGACCCAGCTGGCGCGTGAGATCGTCACCCAGGCACGTGAGCTGGGACTGCCGATCACCTCACCACGTGACCGCGACACCTATCGGCCCGATGACGAGCTGGCGGTGCAGGTGCTGGGGAAGGCACCGCTGGCACCGCTGGCGCGGGTCGCTGAGCGCCAGGTGCCCGCCGTGCGCCAGAACCTGATTGCCGCCTTCACGCCTGACAACTATTGGGCTGTGGTGAGATTGCGCATGGCCGGTGCCAGTGCGGCGACCCTGCTGCGCGATGATGAGCGCAAGGCCAGTATCAAGGAGCCGCCTGTCTGTGACGAGCGCGCGTCAGTGGATGCCCCGGGAGATGAGGGGGGATCGCCGAGAATCTTCACCCAGACCTTGCGGGAGGGTGTCTGGGTGATCGACTTTCGCACCGCCGAGAACTGTCGCCGAGCAGACGTGAGACCCTGACGTGCGTCCAGACGCTTGCCCAGGCGCTTGCCCAGACGCTTATCCAGACACGACAACGCCGCCCCGAGGGGCGGCGTTGTCGTGTCTCACGGCAGATCATGCTGCCGAGTTCGATCAGGCGTGGTTCTCGACCTGTTCGAATTCGTCGGTGATCTCATCGCTCGGCGCTGCGGTCATGATGCTGACCACGTAGATGGCGATGTAGGCGAAGATGACGCCCGGCACGATCTCGTAGAGGTCGAAGATGCCACCGGACAACTGCTTCCAGACCACCACGGTCACGCCACCGACGATGATGCCGGCCAGGGCGCCGAAGCGGTTCATGCGACGCCAGTACAGCGACATGATCAGCGCCGGACCGAAGGCCGCGCCGAAGCCGGCCCAGGCGTAGGACACCAGGCCCAGTACGCTGGAGTTCGGGTCCAGTGCCAGCACCCACGCGATGATGGCGATGCCGATCACGGCGAAGCGACCGACCCACACCAGCTCGGACTGGGTCGCGTCCTTCTTGAACAGCGCCTTGTAGAAGTCATCGGCCAGTGCAGAGGAAGACACCAGCAGCTGGGAGTCGGCTGTGGACATCACGGCAGCCAGGATGGCGGCCAGCAGCACGCCGGCGACCGCCGGGTGGAAGATGAAGTTCACCATGACCATGAAGATCTTCTCGCTGTCGGCCAGATCCTTCGGCACATAGACGAGACCCAGCAGGCCGATGCAGATGGCGGCGAACAGCCCCAGGGCTGACCAGATGACGGCGATGGTGCGTGCGGTGCCGACATCCTTCTCGCTGCGGATGGCCGCGAAGCGCGCCAGGATGTGCGGCTGACCGAAGTAGCCCAGACCCCAGGCCAGTGACGAGATGATGCCGACCAGCGTCAGGGCTTCACCGGTGGAGGCGTCACGGAACCATTCCAGCAGCAGCGGGTTCTCGGCGGTGATGCGCGAGCTCGCTTCTGCCACGCCACCCATGTCGGTGAGCGCGACGATGGGCACCACGATCAGCGCGGCGGCCATCATCAGACCCTGGATGAGGTCGGTCCACGACACGGCGAGGAAGCCGCCGAAGAAGGTGTAGGACACGATGGCGATGGTGCCGACGGTCACGGCGATGGTGTAGTCGAGGCCGAAGACGGTCTCGAACAGCTTGCCGCCCGCCACCAGACCGGAGCTGGTGTAGAAGAGGAAGAACAGCAGGATGAAGACGGCCGAGATGACACGCAGCATCTTGGAGTTGTCGCGGAAGCGCTTCTCGAAGTAATCCGGCAGCGTCAGGGAGTCGCTGGCGACGAAGCTGTAGATACGCAGGCGCTTGGCGACGATCAGCCAGTTGAGCCAGGTACCGGCCAGCAGGCCGATGCCGATCCAGGCAGCGGACAGACCACTGAGGTAGGCCGCACCCGGCAGGCCCAGCAGCAGCCAGCCGGACATGTCAGAGGCGCCGGCGGAAATCGCGGAGGTCCAGGGGCCCAGTGAGCGGCCGCCCAGGATGTAGTCCGACATGTTGGAGGTGCGCTTGTAGGCCAGCAGGCCGATGCCAAGCATCACCGCCAGATAGACGGCAAACGTGATGAGAATTGTGGGGCTATTTTCGACCATCGTGGAGTAAATCCTTTGCATTTATTGTTGTCGGACGTCGAGCGTTCCGATAATCCCGGAGGAGATGGCACCGCCTGGTGCATCACCGCCATGGCCCTGAGCACCTACCGAATGTCACCGTCCAGCAAAGGCTGGTGCCATTCTGTATATGTTCAGACTAGCGCATAAACGAATCATCTGAAGCCTCTCCGTCCCCGCATGTCGCCGTCGAATCAAGCAGGAGAACGGCAACGGACACCGCAGGGCACCTGGCAGGCAGGCCAGTCAATCGGCCTGTCTGCCAAGTGGCATCCCTGTCGGTGTCCGAAGCACACCCCCCGTGCTGCAGAGAGGGTGTGCCAGGCATCGTCCTGATGCCCATTGCCTGACTACTTCATGCACGTCCGGCATGCAGTCCTCTGTCAGGCGGGACCGATGCTACTCGTCGTGCGGGCCCGTCATGCCGAGCCCGTCACCGGCGATAGCGCCGATCATTCGTCGCCCATGGCCAGAAGAGACGCGTTGCCGCCGAGTGCCGTGGTGTTGATGGTACGGGTCTTCTCGGTGGCGAAACGGTGCAGGTAGTGGGGGCCGCCGGCTTTCGGACCGGTTCCGGAGAAGCCCTGACCACCAAACGGCTGTACACCCACCACTGCGCCGATGATATTCCTGTTGACGTAGACATTACCAACACGAATTTTCTGTGCAACTGCATTAGCAAAACTTTCGTTTCGGGAATGCACACCGAAGGTCAGGCCATAGCCCAGGCCATTGATGGTATCGATGACCTTGTCGATATCGCCGCCTTTCCAGGTGGCGATGTGCAGGATCGGCCCGAACTGCTCGCTTTCCAGGCTGTCGATGCCGTCGATGCGCAGCGCGATCGGCGCAACGAAGGTGCCTTCGGCGGCGTGCGCCGGGTCCATGCTGGCTTCCGCCACCACGCGGCCCTGGGCACGATATTCCTCGATGTGCTTGAGCAGACCGGCACGTGCCTCTTCATCGATGACCGGGCCGACATCAGTGCCCAGATCGCGCGGATCGCCGATCTTCAGCTCATCCATCGCGCCCTTGAGCAGGCTGATGACGCGCTCGGCGACATCTTCCTGGACGTAGAGCACACGCAGGGCGGAACAGCGCTGCCCGGCGCTCTGGAAGGCGGACTGCACCACGTCATTGACGACCTGCTCCGGCAGGGCGGTGGAGTCGACGATCATGGCGTTGAGGCCACCGGTCTCGGCGATCAGACTCGGCAGCGGGGCATTCTCACGTGCCGCCAGAGAGCGGTTGATGATCTGGGCTGTCTGGGTGGAGCCGGTGAAGCAGACACCGGTGATGCGCGGGTCGCTGGAGAGCACGCTGCCCACGGTCGGGCCATCGCCCGGCAGCAGCTGCACGACATCCCGCGGCATGCCGGCTTCACGCAGCAGCTCGACGACACGGTGCGCGACCAGCGAGGTCTGCTCGGCCGGTTTGGCGACCACGGTGTTGCCGGTGACGGCCGCGGCGACCATCTGACCGCAGAAGATCGCGACCGGGAAGTTCCAGGGGCTGATGCAGGCGAACACGCCCTTGCCGCCCAGCACGATCTCGTTGTGCTCGCCGGTCGGGCCACGCAGGACGGTGGGGGCACCGAAGTCGGCACGCGCACGGTTGGCGTAGTAGCGGCAGAAGTCGACGGCTTCGCGAATCTCGGCGATGCCATCGGTCAGAAGCTTGCCGCCCTCGCGGGAGCACAGGGTCATCAGCTCCGCGGTATGGGCTTCCATCAGATCGCCAAAGCGCTCGAGGATGGCGGCACGCTCCTCGACCGGGGTCATCTCCCAGCGCGGGAAGGCGGCCCAGGCGGCGTCGATGGCGCGGGAGGCTTCATCGGCGCTGGTCCACTGCACGTGGCCCACGGTGACGCGGCGATCGAACGGGCAGGTCACGGCTTGACGTCGTTCGGCATTGGCGTCGACATCGAAGGCCAGCTGCGGACGCACGTCATAGGTGCTGTCCATGAACCTGGCCATCTCGTCCATCAGCGGCTGGTACTGGCTGTTGATGTTCAGATTGATGCCGCGTGAGTTGCGACGGCCCTCGCCATAGATATGCGGCGGCAGGGCGATACGCGGATTGTGGTAGGTCTTGAACTGGGAGAGCGTGGTGACCGGGTGAACGCACAGGCTCTCGACCGGCACGCGCGGGTCGACCAGCTGGTGGACGAAGGAAGAGTTGGCACCGTTTTCCAGCAGGCGACGCACCAGGTAGGGGAGCAGATCCTTGTGGGCACCGACCGGCGCATAGATACGGCACCAGGTCCCTTCGGGAGCGCGCTTGAGGGCGGCGTCGTACAGCGCCTCGCCCATGCCGTGCAGACGCTGGAATTCGAACTGGCGCGTCTCGCCTGAGTTGGCCACGTCCAGAATGGTGCTGATGGTGTGAGCGTTGTGGGTCGCGAACTGCGGATAGATGCGGCCACGGGTGTTCTCGGACAGCAGGAAGCGCACGCAGGCCAGATAGCTGACATCGGTGGAGGCCTTGCGAGTGAAGACCGGATAACCGTCGACCCCCAGCTCCTGGGATTCCTTGATCTCGCTGTCCCAGTAGGCGCCCTTGACCAGGCGCAGCGGGATCTCGTCACCCTGCAGGTCGGCGATGCGGTTCAGATACTGAAGCGTCGGCAGAGCGCGGGTGGAGTAGGCCTGCACCACCAGACCGAACTTGCCCCAGCCGCGGCAGGTGTCGCTCTCGTAGACGGCGCGGAAGACTTCCAGCGACAGCTCGAGTCGATCGACCTCTTCGGCATCGATGGTGATGGCGACTTCCAGCTCGCGCGCGATGCTGACCAGTTCGCGCACGCTGGCGACCAGCTCTTCCAGAATCTGCTCGCGACGGCCGAATTCATAACGCGGGTGCAGGGCGGACAGCTTGATGGAGACCGACGGTGACGGCGTCGCGGCCTTCAGCTTGCGAGAGGTCTCGCCCACGGTGCGAATGGCGCGCGCGTAGTCATCGAAGTAGCCCTTGGCATCGGCACGCGTGCAGGCGGCTTCGCCGAGCATGTCGTAGGAGTAGGTGTAGCCCTTCTCGAACTGCGGCTGGGAGCGCTTGAGCGCTTCCTTGATGTCACGGCCCAGCACGAACTGCTTGCCCATGATCTTCATGGCCTGATACATGGCGCGACGGATGACCGGCTCGCCCATGCGGTTGACCATGCGATTGATGAAGGTTGCCGGCTTGCCGTCATTCTTGGGCAGATCCATCTTGATGACGTTGCCGGTCATCAGAAGGCCCCAGGTGGAGGCATTGACGAACCAGGACTCGCTCTGGCCGAGGTGGGATTTCCAGTCGGCCACGCCCAGCTTGTCCTCGATCAGCGCATCGGCGGTGTCCTTGTCCGGAATGCGCAGCAGCGCCTCGGCCAGGCACATCAGCAGCACGCCTTCCTGGGTGTCGAGGCTGTATTGCTGCAGCAGCTCGTCGATGGAATCGACGGCGGTGTCCATGGTGCGAATCTCGCGGACAAGCTCCGCGGCCTTGTCACCGACACGCTTGATGTCGGCATCGTTGACGTCCAGCAGCTTGACCAGCTCAGCCACGAAACCATCTTCGTCGACCAGATAGTGGTCGCTGACCCGTGAGAACAGCTTGCTCGGATCGCGTTGCCAGGTATTCGGCGCCAGAATCTCGTCGGCACGCAGCACCGTCTCGCCCAGCGGGCAAGCGGTACGCGGCGTTTCCTTGAGGGAATCGGACGGCTGGGTAGTGGCCGGAACGGCCGGAGTGACGGTGGTCATTGAGCAAACCCCCTGCTGCTGGGTGGCATTACGCCAGATAGGATTGCCGGGCACGATGCGCGAAGGTGATGCGAGGCGCATCCGGGCGGGACATCGGCACGTCTTGTTGGATACCGGTGAATGTAGGGTGGTGCAGGGGGGCGGGTCTTTCCAATTTCTCGGCTGCGCGTGTCAAATCCACGGGCGTAGCGTGAAACCTGCCGCTATCTGCGACCTTCGTCGAAAAGCATGACGTCAATTGACGCGAACTTGTTAGACCAAGGTCGGAGTGTCCTGTGTCAGATCCCTGCCGGTCACGCTCTAAGGACAGCGCCCCTGGCCGGGGCTTGCGTTCAGGGCTTGTGATCAGCGCTGGCGCTCAGCGCTTGTGGTCAGAGCTTGCGATCGGGAGACGCTGGGTGGGGGCGTTCAGGACTTGCGCAGTGCGGAAGGCGGGAAACCGAGGTGCTTGCGGAAGGCGTGCGAGAGTGCGCTCTGATTCGCGAATCCGCAGCGCTCGGCAATCTGCGACAGGGAGAGGTCGCTGCTGTCCAGCAGATGGCGCGCTTCGTCCAGGCGGCGGCGCAGCAGGTACTGATAGGGCGAAAGCCCCGTCAACACGCGAAAGCGCTCACTGAAATGCTGTTCGGACAGGTGGGACTGACGTGCCAGATCCGCCACGCTCAGTCGGCGATGCAGGTTGGCATCGATGAAGCGGTTCAGGGCGACCAGATCCAGCTGGCGGCCGGTGCCGTTCAGGGCGCTCATCGGCTCGGCGATACGCGAGTTGAGACAGGCGAGGAAGGTGGCAGCCAGCAGGTCGCCGGGGGCCTGCTGATAATCATTGACCTCGGCGAGCATGAATTCCAGATAGCCGCGCAGCCGGGTATCCAGCGTGAAGAAGCGCGGGCGCTCGAACAGACGCTTCAGGTCACGATGCTGACCGGTCAGATAGGGCGCGTCATCCGGCAGGTCCAGAATCAACTGGCGATTCTCGCCGATGCCCGCGTAATAGTGCACGTGGTCTGCCGGCACGATACAGCCGGTCAGGGGGCGAATCTCGCCGCCCTGGCCCTCGATCTCGAATTCGGCCAGCCCATCCAGCCCGATCACCAGCTGGTGGTAGCTGTGATCATGGTGCTCCCGCAGGTTGGAAAGCGGGATCAGGCGCATCTCGCTGTTGACCATCAGGCGCGGGTCTCCGCCACGCCCGTGCGGGCGCGCAGGTGTCCCAGCAGGACGTTGAGTTCCTCACGGCCCTCGCGGGAGAACAGCGCGCCGCCCTGCGCCAGTTGCCAGGGTCTGGCGTGCTTGTCGAAGATGCCCTGACAGCGGCGGCGCAGGCTTTCCAGATATTCATCATGACGAATCGGGTAGCCGATCACGCTATGCCACTCGTTCTCGTTGATCTCGCCGCTGACCGCCTGATCCAGCACGCGGGCGATATCACTGAAATCGGTACGAAATCGCGGTGTGCGCGACATCATGAGCAGAGCGACAGTGCCGACGCTGACGATCAGGCAGACCACGAAGGTAATGATGAAGATGGTCATGAGCGAACCTTGTGCGGGCAGAGCCGAGGGAATGATGGGGCATTCTACCACGCCTGTCCGGCGCCATCGTCAGTCCGGCGTGTCGGGTGATGTTCTGTCTGGCAGAACGATATGGCATGATTCTCGCGACATCCGCAGGGTCATGAGTGACCCGTCCATCCAAGGGGAATGCCGAATCATGGCCAATCAACGCGTGGAAGCGGTCGAGCGTGCCTTGACCCTGCTGGAAGCCTTCACCCCCGATACGCCTCGTCTGACGCTCAACGAGCTGGCCCAGGCTAGCGGTTTCTACAAGAGCACGATTCTGCGTCTGATGGGCTCGCTCGAGCATTTCGGCTACGTGACGCGTGACAGCCATGGAATCTATGCCATCGGCGCGGCGCTTGGGCGCTTCGCCGAGCTGGCACCCGGACTCGATGCCCGCGAGACCCTGCAGCGTGGCTGGCTGGCACGCCTGCATGCGGCCAGTGGTGAGACGGCCAGCCTGCTGCTGGTCGAGCATGGCCCGGCTGCGCAGGCGCGTCCCGTCGAGGGACTGACCCGCCCCCGTCAGGCGATCTGTCGCTATGTTCGCGTCAGTGAGGCGCCGCTGCGCCATCAGCTGGAGGAGGGGGAATGGATCGAGGAGGCGCTATCCGCCTTGCTGCATCACTGCATCGACAGTGGCGAGATCGAGGTCGGTGAGGCTGCGGGGCTGACGGTGGCAGTCCTGGCCGTGAGCGTCGCCCCGCATCACGATGAGGGCTTGGCCCCGGCGGAAGTCATCATGCTCAGCGGACCATCGGCTCGCTTGACGCCCGGTCAGGCACGGCAGCTGATGCAGGAGTGGCAGCAGAGCGCCAGGTGAGGAGGGGGGCTGGATGACACGACGCCCCCGCCGGGTAACCGGCGGGGGCGTCGTGTGGTTGGCCGTCTTCCCTTTGCAGGAAGCGCTTGCCTCAGGCGTCGGTGGCGGCCTTGGCGGCCCCCATGCGGCGACGCAGGATGGGGCCGACGATCACCGGCAGCAGCAGGCCGGCGATGGCGATGCACCACAGGGTCACGGCCAGCGGGCTGCCGATCAGGATGGTCCAGTCGCCGTCGGACAGCTGCATGGCGTGGCGCAGGTTCTTCTCCATTTCCGGGCCCAGCAGCATGCCCAGGATGACCGGTACCAGCGGGATGTCCAGCTTGCGCAGGAAGTAGCCGGCGACCCCGAAGGCGACCATGAAGTACAGGTCGAAGGCGGAGTGGCTGATGGAGTAGATGCCGACGAAGGCGACCATCGTCACCACCGGCAGCAGGTACTTGGGCGGCACGGACAGCAGCTTGACGAAGATGCCGACCATCGGAATGTTCATCAGCAGCAGGATGACGTTGCCGATCAGCAGTGCCGCGATCACGCCCCACACGATGTCACCGTGCTGGGAGAACATCAGCGGTCCCGGGGTGATGTTGAGCGAGATCAGCATCGCCAGCAGTACCGCAGTGGTACCGGAACCGGGCACGCCCAGTGTCAGCATCGGCACCAGGGCACCGGAGGCCGCCCCGTTGTTGCCGGCTTCCGGCGCGGCGACCCCACGCGGGTCCCCTTCACCGAAGTGACCTTTCTTGCCGATGATCTTCTTTTCCAGGGTGTAGCTGATGAAGCTGCCCAGCGAGGCCCCGGCGCCCGGTAGCACGCCGGAAATGAAGCCCAGCACCCCGCCACGGAAGGCGGTCGGCAGGATGGCCACGATGTCCTTGAGCTTCAGGGTCATCTTGTTCATCGCGATCATCGCCTTGCCTTCCCCGGCGTGCTGCTCGATGAAGAACAGCAGTTCCGAGATGGCGAACAGACCGACGATGGCGATGATGAAGTCGATGCCTTCATACAGCTCGAGAATGTCGTAGGTGTAGCGCTGGGTGCCGGTGGAGGCATCGATGCCGACGGTGGCGATCATCAGGCCGATGGCCGCCGCCATCAGGGTCTTGACCGGGTTCTTGCCGGTGATGCCACCCAGGGTGGCGAAGGCCAGCACGAACAGCGCGAAGTACTCCGCCGGGCCGAAGGTCAGCGCGAAGCTGGCCAGCCACGGTGCCATCACGATCAGGCCGATGGTAGCGATCAGGCTGCCGATGAAGGAGGCGATCGCCGAGATGGCCATCGCTTCGGCGGCCTCGCCCTTCTGGGCCATCGGATAGCCATCGAGACAGGTCATCATCGCCGGCTCATCGCCCGGGATGTTGAGCAGGATCGAGGAGATGCGCCCGCCGTACATGGCACCGGCGTAGACCGAGGTCAGCAGGATCAGCGACGTCTCCGGGCTCAGGCCCAGGGTGAAGGCCAGCGGAATCAGAATGGCCACGCCATTGGCCGGGCCCAGACCCGGCAGGGCGCCGATCAAGGTGCCGAGGAAGGCACCCAGCACGGCAAACATCAGATTTTCTGGCTGCAGGGCGATGCCGAAGCCCTGCATCAAGAAGCCAAGACTTTCCATTACGCCACCTCCAGAATGCCCAGCGGCAGTGGTAGCTCAAGCACGAAGTTGAACAGGGCGAAGACGACGATGCCGCCGACCAGCCCCGTGGCATAGGCCTTGAGCGGCGTGGCCCCCATGCGCCAGCACAGGGTGCCGACCGCAGCGGTGGTCGTGACGATGAAGCCCAGCGGCTCCAGCAGCGCGGTGTAGAGGCACAGGATCACGATCGCCAGCACCATCTCGGCGCCGGTGCGGCTCCACGGCCAGTGCTGGTCAGGGTCAGGCCGCAGGATCAGGTACAGACTGCTCAGGCCCAGCACGATGGACAGCACGGTAGGGAAGGTTTCAGGACCGATGGACTCGGCCCCACCGAAGGGTTCGGGGAACTGCTGGGCACCCCAGCCGTACGCGACGGCCAGGGTGAGCATCAGCAGACCAAAGATGCGGTCATTCATCAGCGAATCAGCCCAATGTCCTTGGAGAGCGTCTGGATGTCCTTGATCTGTGCCTTCACGAAGGCATCAAACTCGGCACCCGATTTGTGGAACGGCATCAGGCCGCTCTTGGTCATCACGTCCTTCCATTCATCGCTGGTGTAGACGTTGTCCAATGTCGTGGTCCAGTACTGCTCGGCGTCATCGCTGATGTCGGCCGGCATGTAGAAGCCACGCCAGTTGGGCGCGACGGCATCGATCCCCTGCTCGCGTGCGGTGGGGACGTCAGCCAGCTTGCCCGGCAGGCGCTCTTCGGAGAGCACGGCCAGTACCTTCAGATCACCGGACTCCATGAAGCCCTGGATCTCGGAGATGTCACCGGTGAAGGCCTGCACGTGGCCGCCGACGACCTGGGTAATCGCCTCACCGCCGTTGTTGTAGGACAGGTAGGAGACCTTGGGCAGGTTCTCGACACCGGCTGCCTGGGCGGCGATCAGTACCTTGAGGTGATCCCAGCCGCCTGCCGCACTGCCGCCGGCGAACTTGACGGATTTCGGGTCTTTCTTCAGCGCCTCCATCACCTCGCTCAAGGTGTTGTAGGGCGAGTCCTTGGAGACGGCGATGGCGCCGTAATCCGCGCCCAGTGCGCCGATCCAGTTGACCTGATCCTGATTCATGCCCGGGAACTGACCCTGAGCCAGACGCGTGGTGGTCGCGGTGGACGCGGCCACCAGCAGCTGCTCATCACCGGCGCGCTTGGAGACGGTATGGGCGAAGGCGACGCCACCACCGGCACCGGCCATGTTGATGGTCTGGACGTTGCCTGGCACGTATTCGAGATCAGACAGCAGCTTGCCGACGCTGCGGCAGGTGAAATCCCAGCCGCCGCCCGGGTCTGCCGGTGCGATGCAGTCGACCTTGCCCTTGGGCTCGAAGGCGAGGGCCTGGGCGGACATGGCGGTGACCACCGCGGCGGTCAGGAGTTTGAGAGACAGATGGCGTGTCATGGCGACCTCTGATGTCGTTGAGCTTGTTATTGGTATGCACTCTTTGCGCTGGCAGGACAGTGGCGGGCTTCGTCTCCCGGTTTCCTGTCAGCAACCTTACAGTTCTGTAAGGCAGAACTTTATTCTGTATGGTGAAATTAGTCCCCTCGGCCCTGCCTCGCAAGATCACCATTCGTCGCACCGACCTTGGTCGAAAGACGCCTCCCTGCACCAGGACGGTGCATCGAAGGGGCTTCGACGTTGTCCTGCTATCGGTCATGACGGCATGGCATGTCGTGAATGAGACCTCATGCGGCGTTGCAGCAACTGCAGCGCCGGCTGGCGAGGGCTAGCGTGTAGCCGAAGCCCGCCATCGCCTGACGACGAGCGAGGGGCAAGGAACAGGAGGCGTCATGGTCAAGGTACTGGGGGGAGTGTGGGCGTTGTTGCTGGGGATCGTGCTGATCATGCTCGGCAACGGCATGCACTTCACGCTGATCGGCCTGCGTGGCGCCATCGAGGGCTTCTCCTCGGCGGAGCTGGCGATCGTCACCTCGGGATACTTCGTGGGGTTTCTCTCCGGGGCACGTTATACCCCGGTGCTGATCCAGCGGGTCGGACATGTGCGGGTGTTCGCCGCGCTGGGCAGCTTCATCTCGGCGGCACTGATCGCCTTGCCACTGCTCACCGAGCCCTGGGCCTGGACCCTGCTGCGCATGTTGATCGGCTTCTGCATGTCCGGCATCTATGTGACGGCGGAAAGCTGGCTGAACGCGGCGGCCAGCAACGAGACCCGTGGCAAGGTGCTCTCGGCCTACATGATGGCGCAGACCCTGGGCATCATCGGGGCCCAGGGCCTGCTGACGCTGGGGGATGCCGCGACTTCCGTGCTGTTCATCTGCGCCTCCATTCTCGTGTCGGTCTCCTTCGGCCCCATCCTGTTGTCGGCGGTCGTGGCGCCCGTGGTGGAAGTCTCGCGGGCCATGTCATTCGGTCAGCTGTTCCGGGCCTCGCCGCTGGGGGCCATCGGCATCTTTCTGCTCGGTAGCGTCTACGCCACCCAGTCGGGGATGGGCGCGGTATTCGGCACTCAGATCGGCCTCTCGGGGGCTCAGATCGCGCTGTTCATCGCCACGCTGTTCGCCGGCGCGCTGGTTCTGCAGACCCCCATCGGCTGGTTGTCGGACCGCATGGATCGCCGAGTGCTGATCGGGATTCTGGCCGCCGCCGGTGCAGCGTCCTGTGCACTGGGCTGGATGGCGGGAGATGCCCTGTGGCCGTTGATCGCCGCCGCGTTCCTCGCCGGTGGGGTGACCACGCCGCTGTATGCCCTGCTGCTGGCCTTCACCAATGACTCGCTGTCTGCCGAGGAGATGCCGGGCGCCTCGGGCGGGCTGGTCTTTTCCTTCGGACTCGGCG
Organism: Cobetia sp. PS-4MA; assembly: GCF_057670765.1. Lineage (NCBI taxonomy): Bacteria > Pseudomonadati > Pseudomonadota > Gammaproteobacteria > Oceanospirillales > Halomonadaceae > Cobetia > Cobetia sp. PS-4MA. Next base: position 1,293,418 of record NZ_CM173107.1, read on the forward strand.
CCATCCTCGGGCCGCTGGCGGCAGGGGGCGCGATGGAGATGCTCGACCCCCATGCCTTCTGGCTGGTGCTGGCCGTCACCTTCGTGGCCATCTCGCTATATGCGCTCTATCAGGTCACCCAGAAGGCGAGGGTGCCGCTGGAGGACACCGACAGCTATCTGAATATCCTGCCGACGGCGTCACCGATGGCGGTGGAAGTGGCGGTGGAGTGGGCGCATGAACATGCCGAGGACGAGCAGGAAGCGCTGGCGGCAGCTGAGGCGGCCGCACAGGAAGAGGCCTTCGAACATGAACTGGAGGAAACTTTCGAGGAGGCGCTGGAAGAGGCTCTCGATGAGGCCTTTGCGGCCAATGAGACGCCAGTGGACATTCAGGGCGCTGCTGATCAGAGCGCCATTGATCAGAGCGGTATTGATCAAAGCACTATTGAGCAGAGCACTATTGATCAGAGAGACGGCAGACAAACCCCCGCCGCCGCGAAGTCAGATAGGACAGACTCCGCCGCGGCGGGCTCAGACGAGCCGGCGTGGCAGACATCTACGTCTCACGACGCGCTCAAGGCCCAGTGGCCGCCGTCCACGCCTTGAGATCCGCTCAGTGAGGGGCGCGTCTCACGCTTATCTGCTACGACAGGCCGTCACAGCAGGCCCAGCTCACGCGACAGTTGCTCCACATCGCTCACCTGGCGGGTGATGAAGGTCTCCAGCGCCTTGCCGGACTTGTGGAAGGGCATCAGGCCGTTGTCCTGCATCACCTGCTGCCACTCGGGCGTATCCGCCATGCGATTGAGGGTCTGCTCCCACCAGGCAAAGGCGGCATCGGAGACGCCACCCGGCAGGTAGAAGCCCCGCCAGTTGGGGGCTACCACGTCGATGCCCTGTTCGCGTGCGGTGGGAATGTCGCCGTACTGGCCGGGCAGGCGCTCTTCGCTGAACACGGCCAGCAGGCGCAGATGGCCTGACTCGACGAAGCCGCGGGCCTCGGTCATGTCGCCGGTGAAGGCCTCCAGGTGGCCGCCCATGACCTGGGTGATGGCCACGGAGCCGGAGTCATAGGCCAGATAGGGCAGGGCACGCAGATTCTCGATTCCCGCCTCGCGTGCGGCCATCAGCACCTTGAGGTGGTCAAAGCCGCCCGCGACATCTCCCCCGGCAAAGCGGATTGATTTGGGGTCTGCCTGCATGGCGCTCATCAGGTCGCCGAGGGTCTGGTAGGGGGAATCCGCGGCCACCGCGATCACGCCGTAATCCGCGCCCAGCGTCACCAGCCAGCGCACGTCGTCCACCTTGCCGTCCTGATAGGCGTGCTGCCCCAGGCGAGTGGTGGTGGCGCTGGAGGCCGCCACGATGACCTGCTCATCGTCATGGCGTTTTGACTTCACGTGCGCGAAGGCAACACCCCCGCTGGCACCGGGCACATTCAGTGTCTGCATGCCGGCGGGAATCAGATTCTGCTCATCGAGAAGGCGTGCCACGCTACGACAGGTGAAGTCCCAGCCGCCACCGGGCTTGGCGGGGGCGATACATTCGGTCTTGCCCCTGGGGGCAACGTCATCGGCCGCGCTTTCCTCGGCGGAGGCGCTCAATGGTGTCATCAGGCCAAGACTCAGCAGCAGGGCAGCGGGCAGGGCGCCGGCACGATGAGGTGCAACAAGGCGAGAATGCAGGCGGCGCAGCAAGGTGCGGCGGGCAGGCAAGGTGGCGTACATGGCAGGGTGTCCTTGGGTGTTCAGCGTCGATCGTTATGGTTATGTCAGCCAGGGCGGCGTGTCTTCTGCGGCTGGCTTGCGTACTCGCGGGTTCTGGCATGGTGAGTCATTGCGAGAGTACGAATGAACGAAAATAGCCTATTTCGGCGCGCAGCGGAAAGGCGCAGGGCTGAGGCGTCCTGGCAGGAATCGGCATTTCCCCAAGCCTCTCTCCTCAATGTGGTCCCGGGATTGCTAGAATTGCGCCATCAGGCTGTGATGAACGTTTCGCGATCTCCCAGCCGCCGCCTTTCATTGAGGAGACGGGCCATGACCCTTACCCCGCGCATGCATGACTTTCTCGCCCGCCTGCCCAAGGTGGAGTTGCACCTGCATATCGAGGGCTCGCTGACCCCTGCGCTGATGTTCGAGCTGGCGGCGGAGCAGGGCATCGCCTTGCCCTATGCCACTCTGGAGGAAGTCGAGACGGCCTATGACTTCGCGGATCTTCCCGCCTTCCTCGCGCTCTACTATCAGGGCATGGGTGTGCTGAATGACGAGTCGCATTTCTACCGACTGGCGCAGGACTATTTCCGCCGCGCGAGTGCCGATGGCGTCAAGCATCTGGAACTGTTCTTCGACCCACAGGCGCATCTGTCACGTGGCGTGAGCCTGGCCACCCAGTTCGCGGGGCTGGAGCGCGCCTGTCGTGAGGCAGTGAAGGAATTCGATATCACCTCGGCACTGGTGCCGAGCTTCCTGCGTTGCCACTCCGCGGAATCTGCACGCGAACTGTTCGAGGCGCTGATTCCCTTCGAGTCACGCTTCGTGGGGGTCGGGCTGGACAGCGCCGAGATCGGCAACCCGCCGGAGAAATTCACCGAGGTCTTCCAGCTGGCGGGGGAGCGCGGCTGGCACCGTGTCGCGCACGCCGGCGAAGAGGGTCCGGCTGCGTACATTCGCACCGCGCTTGAGGTGCTGGGGGTGGAGCGTATCGACCACGGGGTGCGCTGCCTGGAAGACCCGGCGTTGGTCGCGGAACTCGCCGAGCGGCGTATCCCGCTGACGGTGTGTCCGCTCTCCAATGTCGCGCTCAAGGTGGTGGAGCGCATGGACGACCACCCGCTGCCCAAGCTGATCGAGGCCGGGCTCAACATCACCCTCAACTCGGATGACCCGGCCTATTTCGGCGGTGGCATGCTCGACAACTTCATCGCCGTGCAGCAGGCGCTGGAGCTCAGCGAGACGCAGTGGCTTACCCTGTGCCGCAATGCCATCGACGCCGCCTTCCCGCAGCGCGCCGAAGGCCTCGGCATGAGTGACACCCGCCGTGATGTGCTGCTGGCGCAACTCGATAGCTGCGTGGCGTGATGCAATTATCACTGAGGCTTGAATACTGAATGTAATCAACGGCTTGGCCACCAACATCGCTAGCATGACGCCGCCTGCGGCAAGCGCTCCATCAGATGTTGCTTGACCGTGCTAAGTCGTTGAGTACAATGCAGTTCTGGCGTGCGCAATGCACCGCCCTGCGGGTGTAGCTCAATGGTAGAGCAGAAGCTTCCCAAGCTTAAGACGAGGGTTCGATTCCCTTCACCCGCTCCAGATTCTTCAAAAAGCCTCCCGAATGGGAGGCTTTTTTGTGTTTGGGATTCCATGCGGCACGCGTGTGCATGGAATTCGATGGGATGCGTGGGGATGGAAAACGGGGGCAGCAGCAGCCTGCTCGATGAAGTGCCGCGTGACTGTCTTGCCGAGCCGATCGAAGCGGAATGTGTTGCTGACGTGGCGGAGAGCCGCGATATTGGCAGGTCACCTTTCAGCAGTTCGTCATTCGTTGAACGACAAGGAAATCCAGTGGAACTCACCGTCTGGTTGGCATATGTCAGCGTCATCACCGCCTTGATCACCTTTCCCGGACCGTTTGCGTTGCTGTGCATGGATCATGGCCTGCGCCACGGCCGACGCCGCTCGTTCGCGACGGTGGCGGGCGGAGCGGCGGCGTCACTGGTGTTGATGGCCTTGTCGTCGCTGGGCCTCGGTGCGGCCTTGGCGGCGTCGGAGACGGGGTTTCTGGTGCTGAAGATCGTCGGGGCGCTCTATCTCATCTATCTGGGCATTCAGGCCTGGCGGGCGCCATCCCAGCCGGTGGTGTTCGGCGCCGTGGGGGAAGACGGGCAGACCCGCGCCAGAGTCACGCGTTGGCAACTGTGCCGCAAGGGCTTCGGTATCGGGATCAGCAACCCGAAGGACTTGCTGTTCTTCGGCGCGCTGTTCCCCAACTTCATCGACATGGCCCAGCCGCAGCTGCCCCAGTTCGTGGTGCTGGCGCTGACCTGGCTGGTGGTGGACCTGCTGACGATGAGCACCTACGCCCATGCGGGTTCCAGCATCAGTCGCTGGTTTGATAGCCACCGGCGCGTGCGGCTGTTCAATCGCACCACGGGCAGTCTGTTCGTCGTGGCCGGCGCGGGACTGGCGGCGTCGCATCGGTGAGCCGAGCCTTGGCTGCCATTGCACAAGACATGAAGCGCACGAAGACGACAACGGCACCCGAGGGTGCCGTTGTCGTGTCTGGAGCCTGTCAATCATCAGTGCTTTAAGGCTCAGCGTTCAGGGCGTGATTCCAGATACTCTTCGAGCAGGTTGCCGTCCTGGCGTGACACCTTCTGCTTCCAGCTATCGAAGACATGCTGGCTGGCGGCTTCCAGGTCACGGTGGAGTGCCGGCGGTGCAGGGGTGATCAGGCGTGCACCATTGGCTTGCAAGGTGGTATAGGCCTCGGCGAGCACGGCTTCAGCAGATGCCCAGGCGTTTTCTTCCGTTGCCTTCGCGGCAGCGAGCAGTGCCGTCTGCTGGCGCTTGTCGAGACGATCGAAGCTGTCACGATTCATGTGAACGATATTGAGCGGCATGGCGTAGTTGAGCGTCGTGAAATTGGGCATATACCGGTAGAGCTCCGCGCTGACACCCCCCATGGCGGAGGTGAGGGCGCCGTGGATGCTGCCGGCTTCGAGCAGGGGCTTGAGTTCCCCCCAGCTCATGACACGCGGGTCGGCCCCCAGATTGAGCAGGATACGCTGTGTGTTGCGGTCATAGGTGCGAATCGGCATGTCCTTGAGGTCATCACCATCGGCGATGGGCCGAGTGCTCCACAGGCCGCTTGGGGGCCATGGCAGCGCGAACAGCAGTATCTGGTGGTGGTCCTCGAGCAGCTCGCGATAGCGGGGCTTGGCGAGCTGATAGAGACGGTTCGCTTCCTTGAGGTTGTAGGCGATGGCCGGCAACGACGAGATGCCGAAGAAGGGAATCTCCTCGGCGAGGGCACCGCTCAGTGTCGCGGCAATGTCGATGACGCCGGCGGAAGTGGCCTGCAGGTGACTGGCCGAGCGAATGTCCGAGCGCAGCGTCAGGGCCAGATCACCATCGGACTGCCTGGTGACTTCCTGGCTGAATTCTGCCGCGCGTTGGCCCATCAGGGTATCGGGCTCGTAGTCGCTGCTCATGCTGAGCGTCGTCTGGGCCTGGGCAAGGGGGGGCGTCAACAGCGCGGTGAGCGCCATGAGCGAACGGAATCGGCGCAGAGGAGAGGATGGCGTCATGGAGGGGGCCTTTCTCGTTGTTGTCATTCCGGGTGTCCGGCATCGGGACACTCGAGGGCGCTCCCACGGCCCTCGGCTCGGGGCTGATCCGCCAGACCGAATGGCTCGCGCTTCATGCCCGGGTGTCGCGAGACACCTGGGCGGACTGGAGAGCGTGGCGGCGCTAGAGCGTGGAGCGCACGTCAAGATAGTGATCCAGCAATTCGTTTTCCTTCGGGCCTACCTTGCTGCGCCAGCTTTCGATCACGCTGATGCTGGCGCGGGAAAGTGACTGCTTGAGATCAGGCGTGAGGGGATTGCGGACAGTCACGCCCGCGTGTTCTAGCTGGGCGTGCGTCTCTTCCAGGATGCCGGCGATGGCGTCCCAGCTGGTATCTTCAATCTCTGCCGCGGCGGTGAGCAGCGCCTCGCGCTGGGGGGCGTCGAGGGCCTCGAATCTCGCCTGGCTCATGTGCACGATATTGAGCGGCATGGCGTATTGCAGGGCGGTGTAGTGATCCAGCGTGCGGTTGAGCCCGGCTGTCAGACCGCCCAATGCCGAGGTCATCACGGCCTCGATGCGGCCTTCGGCCAGTTGCTGTTGCATCGGCTCCCAGCTCAGCACGCTGGCGATGGCGCCGAGGTTCAGCAGCACGCGCTGGGTATTGCGGTCATAGGCACGCACGGTCAGCCCCTGGAGGTCCTGGCGCTCGGCGATCGGCTTGCGCGACCAGAGTCCGCTGGGAGGCCAGGGCAGGGCGTAGAGCAGAATCTGATCATGGCGCGCCAGCAGTGCCTCGTAACTCGGGCGAGCCAGGCGATAGAGCTCTCGGGCTTGGCGCGGATTGTCGACCAGCGTGGGCAGTGAGCTGATGCTGAACAGCGGCATGCTGGTGGCGAGGGCGCCGCTGTGGGAGTCCGCCAGTTGAATGATATCGGCGTTGATGGCTTCAAGATGATTCACTGACCGCAGGCGAGTCAGCGGGCCTTCACCGAAATGGATCACCAGTTCTCCCTCGCTGAGCGAGGCCACCTTCTCGACGAATGCCTGGGCACGCTGCCCCATCATGGTCTGGGGGCCATACTCCCGGCTCATGGTCAGCTCGACCGAGTCAGCCCGGGCGTCCGCGCCCATTGGCGCCAGCCCCAGGGCAAGGATCACTCCGAGCACTCTCTTCATGCTTGAGCGCTGTCCAGTTGGCATGTGTCGTCATCCATCCGTTGTGTCTGATACATCCAGTATCTCTCATTCGCGCCTCCCTTGCCGTTGGTGTTTCGGTCAACGCAAGCCGCCGCTCTCCTTTCCCCTGCACCAACGCAGGGTTCAGTGCGGCGCAACGGGCGTTGAACTGCCAGTTGACGCAATGTGGTCTACGCTCAGAACAAGGCCGTGCAACTGCCCTGACACGAATTCCGCGCCGGGACCGCATGACCGGATTGTCGACGACTGTCAACGGGAGGTAGACCACATGCTGACCCACGTATGGGGCTTGATGGCACATCCGCAACGGGAATGGCAGACCATCCGCAAGGAACACGAATCCATCACCCACCTCTACGCACATCATGTGCTGCTCATGGCGCTGGTGCCTGTCATCTGCGCTTACATCGGTACCACCCAGGTCGGCTGGAGCCTGACGGAAGGCCACGCCATCCTGCTGGAACCCCTCGATGCCTTCTATGCCGGTATCGCCTTCTACATCGCCATCCTGACGGCGATCGCCTTCATGGGCACCGTCATACACCTGCTGTCGCAGCGCTTCTCGGGTCATCCCAGTCGTCGTCGCTGCATCATCTTCGCAGGCTATGTGGCCACGCCGATGTTCCTGGCAGGTTTGGTGGCGCTGTATCCCATCATCTGGCTGTGCATTCTCGCCGGTACCATCGGCCTGTGTTACAGCGCCTATCTGCTGTATCTGGGCATCCCGCCACTGCTGGACATCTCCAACAAGGAAGGCTTTCTGGTCACCGGCTCCACGCTCGGGATCGGGGTGCTGGTGCTGGAAGGACTGCTGGCGGTTACCGTGCTGCTGTGGGGGTACGGCGCACGCTGGTTCATGTAGCCCCGTGAGGCAACGACCCCGATGTCAGTGACGTGATGCCATCTGCTCGAGAAAACACACCTTCGACGCCTCGCCTTCACCGGCGGGGCGTCGCCGTTTCGTGACCGTGTTGGTCCGTGGCCCTTGTGCTCGGCGGCAGCGGCGTGGAAAGTGTTGGACTCAATAGACAGTGTGGAAGAAAGCGCATGGACAAGTTTGAGCTGAGACTGGAGCAGGCTGCGCGTGCCGCATGGTTGTCCTATGTGGGAGGGCGAACCCAGGATGAGATTGCCACCCAGCTTGGGGTCTCTCGCCCGGGAATACAGCGCCTGCTGTCGCTGGCGCGTCAGGAACGCCTGGTCAAGATCTCCATCGATCACCCCGTGGCCAGCAGCATGGCGCTGTCGGATGCGCTGGTGGAGCGATTCGGTCTGAGCTTCTGCGATGTGGTGCCCTCGGACACCCAGTCGCCGGAAAGCATTGCGGAGTATCTCGCGGTGGCCGGTGCCGAGCGCCTGTCGTTCTATCTCGGCCGACAGCAGCCACAGACCATCTCGTTGAGTACCGGACGCGCGGTGCGTGCGGCGGTGGAAGCCCTGAGCCGCAGTGAGCGGCCCCAGCATCGTATCGTGTCGCTGGTCGGCAATGTCGCTCTGAATGGCTCCTCGAACCGCTATGACGGCGTGATGCTGCTGGCGGACAAGATCGGCGCGGACCGCTTTCTGCTGCCTGCACCGGTGGTGGCGGCCAGTGTCGAGGAGAAGGAGTCACTGCTCAGTCAGAGTCTGGTCAAGGCGGTGTTCAGCGTCGCCTGCGAGGCCGATGTGGGGATGATCGGCATCGGGCGACTCGATGCCCAGGCGACCTTGTTCCAGGATCAGTTCATTAGCGCCGCCGAGCGCGATGAGTTGATGGAAGTCGGTGCCGTGGGCGAATTGATGGGCTGGCCGCTGGACATGAATGGACAGCTGATCGATTGCCCGCTGGCGCAGCGCATCACCAGCGTGCCGCTGACCTCGCTCAAGGCGCAGCCGCTGATCGGGCTGGCGGGCGGGCACGACAAGGTGCCGGCCATTCTGAGTGCATTGCGCGGTGGCTGGCTGCAGGGGCTGATCATCGATGAGGTGGCCGCCCAGCGGGTCTGCGCGGCACTAAAGGACTGAGCAGGAGACGGCTGCCTTCGAATGGCTTCAGAGTGATGGGGCATTCTGATGGTGTTCTGCTGACGGCTTGCGCTCGACGACAGGCTCCCGATGACAGGCTCTCGTGAATAGACGCCGTACAAGGCGCCGAGCGAGTCGTCGGGAGCAGGGCGGGGGCAGTGTCTGGCGTTGTCTTGCTGGCGCGATGCCTGGGGGATGCACACAACCCTCACGCCGCCATTTCTGTTCTTTTTCTCCCTCTTATTTCTCACCTTCTTTTCTCTTTCTCTTTCTTTCTCTCCTTCCTTCGTCTGGCCCACGGCTTTTGCTGCGAAACCTGCCATCTCTTGTCAGACATTCCGGCAGGATTGTTCGACTCAATGGCGGCGAATTCCGCCTCGATCAAGGGCTGCGTTGTTTCGTTTAACGCTAATATCTGTATAGGCTGATCGGGTCGCAAGCTCAGAGGTCATGCCGGCTATCGGTCTACACCCAAAGGATCAGATCCCAAGGTGGTATAGCCCAAGGTATAGCGCTTCAGAGTTTGCTTTTTCAAAGGTCTGATCCGATCATTTGTTCACTGAATGACGTTTTGATCGAACGTATTTGTGCCGAGATGTCTCGCCAGGACATTCGAGCACCAGACCGGTAGATGGGAAGGTATCGGTGCCTCAGGTGCCGCTACCCTCGAAAAGAACAATGCCAATAACGCCCGATGGAGTGCCCTCATGCGCCTACCTCACATCACCAAGCCCCGCCGTCATCTGCTCACGCTCGCCAGCGTCGCCGCCATTGCGCCGCTCAGCGCACAGGTGAGTGCCGAGACCATCACCGTGGCGACCGTCAACAACGCCGACATGGTGGTCATGCAGAGCCTGACCAGCGAATTCGAGAAGGCGCATCCGGATATCACTCTCGACTGGGTGGTGCTGGAAGAGAACGTGCTGCGTCAGCGCCTGACCACCGATGTCGCGACCCAGGGTGGCCAGTTCGATGTCATGACCATCGGTACCTATGAAGTGCCTATCTGGGCCAAGCACGGCTGGCTGACCAAGCTCGACAATCTGCCGGACGACTATCAGGTCGATGACCTGATCAAGCCGGTGCGTGATGGTCTGAGCCTGACCGAAGGCGAGAACCAGGGCCTCTACGCGCTGCCGTTCTATGGCGAGAGCTCCATGCTCTACTACCGCAAGGACCTCTTCGAGAAGGCCGGTATCGAGATGCCGGAGCAGCCGACCTGGACACAGGTCAACGACTGGGCCGCCAAGCTCAACTCCGCGGATGAAGGTGTCTACGGGATCTGCCTGCGTGGCAAGCCGGGCTGGGGCGAGAACATGGCGGTGCTGGGCACGATGGTCAACAGCTTCGGTGGCCGCTGGTTCAATGAGGAGTGGGAGCCGCAGCTGGACTCGCCGGCCTGGAGCGAGGCCATCAACTTCTACGTCGACATGATGGGCAAGTACGGCCCGCCGGGGGCGACCTCCAACGGCTTCAACGAGAACCTGGCGCTGTTCTCCAGCGGCAAGTGCGGCATGTGGGTCGATGCCACGTCCGCAGCTGGCAAGCTCTACAACCCGAAGGAATCTTCCGTGGCTGACAAGCTGGGCTTCGCACCGGCGCCGATCGCCAAGACGGAGAAGGGCTCGCATTGGCTGTGGTCCTGGGCACTGGCCATTCCTGAGTCTTCCAAGTCCAAGGATGCCGCCCAGACCTTCATCACCTGGGCCACATCCCAGGAATACGTGAATCTGGTCGGCGAGCGTGAAGGCTGGGCCAGCATTCCGCCGGGCACCCGTGTCTCCACCTACGAGAATCAGTCCTACAAGGATGCCGCCCCCTTCGCCGGCTTCGTGATGGACGCCATCACCAGTGCCGACCCGACCGATCCGACGCTTGAGCCGGTGCCGTATGTCGGCGTGCAGATGGTGACCATCCCGGAATTCCAGTCCATCGGTACCCAGGTGGGTCAGATGATCGCCGCGGCGCTGGCGGGCCAGATGTCGGTCGAGCAGGCACTGTCCTCCGCCCAGCGTTCCACCGAGCGTACCATGCGCCAGTCGGGCTATTGATCTGATCTCAACGGCTGTGATCTCAACGGCTGTGATCTCAAAGGATCCGGTCTGATCTGACCTGAATGTTCCAACGGCCTCCCGCCTTGCCTTGAGCCTCGACACGAATTGACTCGAAGCACGGCGGGAGCCCATCCGGCACCCGCGGCAACCTCTTCCTCTCGAGACTTCTGCAACGCCCTTGCGGCGTGGCACGGGGAGCCTCGGCCTGAAGCCCACCGCATTGCCGGACTTCCTCACCGTATCGAAGGACTCACCATGCGCACGAGAGCATCCGGACGCACCGTCGGGGGATTGCGAACCCTGTCGCTGCAAGCCCCAGCCGTAAGCCTGTTGTTGATGTGGATGCTGGTACCACTGGTCATGACCCTGTGGTTCTCCTTCCAGCGTTATAACCTGATGATGCCGTCGGTGTCCGGTTTTGCCGGCGTCGACAACTATTACTATCTGCTGACCGACCCGTCCCTGTGGACGGCCATGGGCAATACCCTGCTGCTGGTGGGCTGGGTGCTGGTGGCCACCGTGGTCGGCGGTACGCTGCTGGCGGTATTGCTGCAGCAGGAATTCTTCGGGCGTGGCGTCGCGCGTCTGTTCGTGATCGCGCCGTTCTTCATCATGCCCACCGTGAGTGCGCTGGTGTGGAAGAACATGATGATGCACCCGGTCAACGGCATTCTCGCCTGGGTCGCCGGGCTGTTCGGTCTGCCGGCCATCGACTGGTTCGCCAGCCTGCCGCTGACCTCCATCGTGATCATCGTCACCTGGCAGTGGCTGCCGTTCGCGGTGTTGATCCTGCTGACCGCCATCCAGTCACTGGATGACGACCAGGTCGAGGCGGCACGCATGGACGGGGCAGGGCCGGTGGCGATCTTCTTCTACATCACCTTGCCGCACTTGAAGCGTGCCATCAGCGTGGTGGTGATGATCGAGATGATCTTCCTGCTGACCATCTTCGCCGAGATCTTCGTCACCACCTCCGGTGGTCCGGGGCTGGCCTCGACCAACCTGGCGTACCTGATCTACATCCGCGCCCTGCTGGACTTCGATGTAGGGGGTGCCTCCGCCGGTGGCGTGATCGCCATCATCCTGGCCAATATCGTGGCCTTCTTCCTGGTGCGTACCGTCGCCAAGAATCTCGAGAACTGATGACAAGCGCTCAGCACAGGGAGACTCAATGATGTCGACTTCAACTTCCAATTCCGTGGCCGCCGCCAGCGCAGCAGTGAGCGCCAGTCGTGCGCGCCGCAGCGTGATCAACAAGAAACTTGTCCTGACCCTGGTGGCCTGGACCATCGCGCTGGTGATGTTCTTCCCGATCTTCTGGATGATCCTCACCAGCTTCAAGACCGAGGCCGAGGCGATCGCCACGCCGCCGAGCCTGTTCTTCACGCCCAGCATCGAGGGCTATATCGAGATCCAGGCGCGTGCGGACTACTTCAAGTATGCCCTCAACAGCGTGGTGATCTCGCTGGGTGCCACGCTGCTGGCGCTGCTGATCGCGATTCCGTCCGCCTACTCGATGGCCTTCCTGCCCACCAAGCGCACCCAGGGCACGCTGCTGTGGATGCTCTCCACCAAGATGCTGCCGTCCGTGGGCGTGCTGCTGCCGGTCTACCTGATCTTCCGCGATCTGGGGCTGCTGGATAGCCGCACCGGCCTGATCATCATCTACATGCTGATGAACCTGCCGATCGTGGTTTGGATGCTCTACACCTTCTTCAAGGACATTCCCAAGGACATCCTGGAGGCCGGACGCATGGACGGCGCCAGCACGCTGCAGGAGATCTTCCACCTGCTGCTGCCGCTGACCCTGCCAGGCATCGCTTCCACCGGCCTGCTGTGCGTGATCCTGAGCTGGAACGAGGCGTTCTGGAGCCTGAATCTGACCACCTCCAACGCCGCACCGCTGACTGCCTACATCGCCTCCTTCTCCAGTCCTGAAGGGTTGTTCTGGGCCAAGCTCTCCGCGGCTTCCACGCTCGCCATCGCGCCGATCCTGATCTTCGGCTGGATGACCCAGAAGCAGATGGTTCGCGGCCTGACCTTCGGTGCCGTCAAGTAACGGCGCGCCATACGCATGTCGCCTTGATGCCATGCCACCCAAATTTTGCCATCACCTGCCCGAGGGCAGGTGCGGATAAGGAAACTTCCCATGTCCACACTCACGCTCAAGAACATCGTCAAGGAATTCACCTCCGGGAGTGGCGCCAGCGCCACGACGACCCAGGTCATCAAGGGGGTCGATCTGGAAGTGAAGGACCAGGAATTCGTGGTCTTCGTCGGCCCGTCCGGCTGCGGCAAGTCCACGCTGATGCGCATGATCGCCGGTCTCGAGAACGCGACGTCCGGTGACATCCTGATCGATGGCAATCGCATGAACGATGTCGGCCCGGCCGAGCGCGGCCTGGCGATGGTCTTCCAGAGCTATGCGCTCTACCCGCACATGACGGTGGGCGAGAACATGGGCTTCAGCCTCAAGCTCGCCGGCGTCTCCAAGGAAGAGCGTGCCGAGAAGGTCAACGCGGCCGCCGAGGTGCTGCAACTGGGTCCGCTGCTGGATCGCAAGCCCAAGGCACTGTCCGGTGGGCAGCGTCAGCGTGTCGCCATCGGGCGTGCCATCGTGCGCAACCCGAGCATCTTCCTGTTCGATGAGCCGCTCTCCAACCTGGACGCCGCGCTGCGCGTGCAGATGCGCATCGAACTGGCGCGCCTGCATGCCGAGCTCAAGGCGACCATGATCTACGTGACCCACGATCAGGTCGAGGCCATGACCATGGCTGACAAGATCGTCGTGCTGCAGGGCGGTGTGGTCGAGCAGGTCGGCTCGCCGATGGAGCTCTACCATCACCCGCGCAATCGCTTCGTGGCCGGTTTCATCGGCTCACCGAAGATGAACTTCCTCGACCTCACCGTCACCTCCGTGGCGGTCGAAGGGGTCACGGTGCGTCTGCCGGATGGCAGTGAGCACCTGATTCCGGTCGTGAGTCAGACGGAAGACGGTGCCTCGGTGTGTGTCGGCGATACTCTGACGCTGGGCGTGCGGCCGGAGCATCTGGTGCTCGACGAGAATGGCCCGTTCACGGGTCAGATTCAGGTCATCGAGCGTCTGGGCGGGGTGACGTCGCTCTATCTGGCGACCCCGGACGGCTCCGGCGATGCGCCGATCGGCGGCCTCAAGTCTGACGAGCAGTCCGACAGCGGCTGGATCCTGATGGCGGATGGCGACGTCGACAGCCGTGTGGGAGACCGCATCCGCTACGGCTTCGAGACCGAGCGTGCGCACCTGTTCACCGCCGCGGGTCTGGCATTGCAGAATCTCAACCGTCACCCGCTGACCAGCCTGACGCGTCAGGACAATTCACTGTCCAGTGCCGGTGCCGCACAGGCAGCCCGCGCATGAACGGGAAGCCCGAGGAGGAGGCCGACATGAGTACACCCTTGCAGCAGGTGATCTTCGATTGTGATGGCGTGCTGGTGGACAGCGAGATACTGGCGGAGGAGGTGCTGTCACGTCAGTTGGGGGAATGGCTGCCGGACCTGGATACCGAGGCGGAGCTGCGTGCGGCGCTGGGCATGACCACTGATGCCATTCTGGGGCATCTGGAGGCCATGAGCGCACACACGCTGCCGCCGCAGGCGATGGAGCGCATCGATCACGCCATCGAGTCGCGTCTGGCCAGTGAGCTTGCGCCCATCCAGGGCATGGCGGAACTGCTGGGCGAGCTGATGACCCGGGGTCTGGCGGTGGCGATCGTCTCCAACAGCGCCGAGCGACGAGTGCGTGCCTCGCTGGCCGCCACGGGTCTGGATCGCTGGTTGGGAAAGGTGCCGCTGTTCACGGCCGAGCAGGTCGCACGGCCGAAACCTGCGCCGGATGTCTATCAGTTGGCACTGCGTCAGCTGGGGCGTGATGTCGAGGAATGCGTGGTGGTCGAGGACAGCCTGGCCGGTGTCAGCGCGGCGGTCGCGGCCGGTCTGCGCGTGATCGGCTTTACCGGTGCCGGACATATTCCGCCGGGGCATGCGCAGCGTCAGCAGGAGGCGGGTGCCTGGCAGAGCTGTGCGACCATGGAAGAGGTCAACGGTCTGATTCGCCAGCTGCATGCTGGACAGGCCAGCGACCTGAGCGCCACATGAGCACCGTCAGGGGGTGACACATGCACATGGTTTCTGGACGCGCTGACAGTGACTCCGTGACGTCGCCGGTGTCCCGCAGTGCAAGGCTCACGGGCAAGGTGGCCGTGGTCACGGGCGGTGCGGGAGGCATCGGTCTGGCCATCGCCACCCGGTATGTCGCGGAAGGTGCCTATGTGGCATTGGCAGACATCAATGGCGAGGCGGCCGAGCGTGCCGCGAAGCGACTGCGTGCACAGGCCGGGCCGCAGGCGCGGGTGCTGGCGGTGACGCTGGACGTGACCTCCAGTGTCTCGCGTCAGAGCATGCTGGAGTGCGTGCAGGCCCAGCTGGGCCCGATCGACATTCTGGTCAACAATGCGGCCGTCTTCGCCATGGCGCCGGTGCTTGAGGTCAGCGAAGGCATGTTGCGCCACCAGCTGGCGGTCAATGTCGAAGGGCTGTTCTTCACCCTGCAGGCGGTGGCCAGGACGATGGTCGAGCGCGGGCAGGGCGGCAAGATCATCAACATGGCCTCGCAGGCAGGGCGGCGGGGTGAGGCGCTGGTCAGCGCCTATTGCGCCTCCAAGGCGGCCGTGATCAGTCTCACCCAGTCCTGCGGACTTGATCTCATCCGCCATGGCATCAATGTCAATGGCATCGCGCCGGGCGTGGTGGATACGCCGATGTGGGATCAGGTCGATGCGCTGTTTGCCCATCACGAACAGCGCCCGCTGGGAGAGAAGAAGCGGTTGGTCGGGGAGGCCGTGCCCTATGGGCGCATGGGACTGCCGGATGACCACGCCGGCGCCGCGGTATTCCTGGCCTGTGAAGACAGCGATTTCGTCGTCGCCCAGACACTCAATGTCGACGGTGGCAACTGGATGAGCTAAGGATGAAAGACACCTTCCGTCCTGCTGCAAGCGGTGTGCATCCATGAATGAGGTAGTCACGTGACATCTTTACCCGATTCTCGCCTGGCCCACATGTCGCCCTCACTGGACGACATGGCCAGCCGTGTGCTGGCGGAACATGCCTCCAGTCAGCGCACACGTACCATCGTGGCCCTCGCCGGCCCGCCGGCGGCGGGCAAGTCGACGCTGTCGGAATCCCTGTGCGAGACCCTCAACGCGCTGGAACCCGGCATCGCCGTGGTGGTGCCGATGGATGGCTATCACTACGACAACGCCGTGCTGGCCCCTCTGGGGCTGCTCTACGTCAAGGGCGCTCCGGAGACCTTCGATGCGCGCGGGCTCTATCACGACCTCGTCAGGGTGCGCGCCGATGATGGCCCGGTGGCCGTGCCGGTGTTCGACCGCCCGCTGGATCTGGCGCGTGCCGGAGGCCGCGTGGTCGAGCCCCGTCATCGCATCGTGCTGGTCGAGGGCAACTATCTGCTGCTGCGCCACGCGCCCTGGGATGCATTGCTGGAATTGTTCGATATCCGCATCTTCCTGGACATCGAGGATGAGGTCCTGGTGCCGCGCCTGCTGCATCGCTGGCGTGAGATGGGCCAGGATGCGCGGGGTGCCCATGAGCGTACCCATCACAAGGACATGCTCAATGCGCATCTGATCAAGCAGGACTCGCTCAACGCCGACTGGCGCTGGCGTCTGGCGAACGACCCCATCGGCCCCGACGCGGATGACAGCTGAATGATGGATGGCAAGGAGAGCCGCATGTGGGTTGGCGTTGACTGTGGAACCCAGAGCACCAAGGTGGTGATTCTCGACCCGGACTCCGGGCGGATCGTGGCCCAGGGCCAGCGCAGTCATGCGCTGCAGGAAGGGGCCAACGGGCGCCGTGAGCAGGACCCGCTCGACTGGGTCGCCGCGCTGGAAGGTGCCTTCGATGAGGCACTGACCACCTCGCGGCTGGACCCGCGGCGCATCGAGGCGATCGGCGTGTCCGGTCAGCAGCATGGCATGGTGGTGCTGGATGAGGCGGGCGTGCCCCTTTATCCGGCCAAGCTATGGTGTGATACCGAGACCCGCGAGCATAACGCCGCCTTGATCGAGGCGCTGGGCGGAGAGGCGGGCTGTCTGGAGGCATTGGGACTGGTGCTGCAGACCGGTTACACCGCCTCCAAGCTCGCCTGGCTGCGTGAGCAGCATCCCGAGCGCTATCAGCGCATCGCCAGCATCCTGCTGCCGCATGACTATCTCAATTTCTGGCTGACCGGGGAGCATGTCGCCGAATACGGCGACGCCTCGGGCACCGGCTATTTCGATACCCGGCGCCGCTGCTGGCATCAGGATGTCTTCGCGCAGATCGCCCCGGAGCTTGATGCCCGGCGCGTGTTGCCCAGACTCATCGAATCCCATGAGCCCGCCGGGCATATCCGGCCCGAGATCGCCGCGCGCTTCGGACTGCGCCCGGATGTCGCCGTCTCCAGTGGTGGTGGGGACAACATGATGAGTGCCATCGGTACCGGCAACATCGCGCCGGGGCGCGTCACGCTGAGCATGGGCACCTCCGGCACGGTATGCGCGTGGTCAGCTCAGTATCCCGAGGGCTGTGACCCTCAGGTGGCTGCCTTCAGCGCCAGCGATGGCGGCTGGTTGCCGCTGGTGTGCACCATGAATGTCACCTCTGCCACCACACGGGTGCGCGAGATGTTCGGCTTCGACATCGATACCTTCTCCGCGCAGGTGGCAAGTGCGCCTCCCGGGGCCGAGGGCGTGCAGATCCTGCCGTTCTTCAATGGCGAGCGCGTGCCGATGCTGCCGCGTGCCCAGGCCAGTTTCCATGGGCTGGACAGCCGCAACACCACCCCGGCCAACCTGTGCCGCGCGACCATGGAAGGCGCAAGCTACGGCCTGCGCTACGCGCTTGAGTGCATGGGGCCGCTGGGCAGTGCGGCGCGCCAGATTCGGCTGGTGGGGGGAGGTGCCAAGAGCCCGCTGTGGCGTCAGATGCTGGCGGACATTCTCGACCTCGAGGTGGTCTGCCCGCAGGTGACCGAGGCCGCCGCATTGGGCGCCGCCATTCAGGCCGGCTGGTGTCTGCGCCAGCGGGACGCGCAGGGAGAGGGGCCACGCAGCGAGACGCTGAAGGCGCTGTGTGATCGGCTGGTGGCGCTGGACCTGACGACCCACACCCAGCCCCAGCCCGAGGGAGTGGCCGCCTACCGCAAGGGCTATGCCGATTACCGCGCGCTGCTGGCCAGCGAGCACGGCATTCCCACCGGCGGCTGAATTCCTGCCATCAGCGCTTCAAGCCAGACAACATCGCCCCCGTCGAGGCTCACTCGGCGGGGGCGATGTTGTCTGGCACTTCACTGTATCAGTCTCAGCTCATACGTACGCTATCAGGCTCTCGTACGCTATCAGGCTCTATATTGCGTGCTTGAGCGAGAACTTGGGTGCGAGCTTATGCACGAGCTTAGGCATTGGACGAGCGCGCCCATAGATTGACGCCGCCATCGACGGCGTAGCGGTCGATCTCATCAAGCTCCGCCTGGGTGAAGTCGAGGTGATCCAGCGCCTTGACGCAATCACTGACCTGCTGCGGACGGCTGGCGCCGATCAGTGCGGTGGTGACGCGGTTGCCGCGCAGTGCCCAGGCGAGCGCCATCTGCGCCAGCGACTGGCCACGCCGCTCGGCGATGGCATTGAGGGCGCGCACCCGCTCCAGGTTGTCCTCGGTGAGATGGTCTTCCTTGATCGCCCCGCCACGTGCCAGGCGGCTGTCCTGTGGCACGCCGCCCAGATACTTGTCGGTCAGCACGCCCTGGGCCAGCGGCGAGAACACGATGGAGCCGATGCCCTCGTCATCGAGGGTGTCGAGCAGGCCGTCTTCCTCGATCCAGCGATTGATCATCGAGTAGCTGGGCTGATGGATGATGCACGGCGTGCCCAGCTCGCGCAGGATGGCGGCCGCTTCGCGGGTGCGCTGGGCATTGTAGGAGGAGATGCCCGCATAGAGCGCCTTGCCGGAACGCACGGCGCTGTCCAGCGCCCCCATCGTCTCCTCCAGCGGCGTGTCGGGGTCGAAGCGGTGCGAGTAGAAGATGTCGACATAATCGAGATCCATGCGCTTGAGACTCTGATCCAGACTCGAGAGCAGGTACTTGCGGCTGCCCCATTCGCCGTAGGGGCCAGGCCACATGTGATAGCCCGCCTTGGTGGAGATCACCATCTCATCGCGATAGCCGGCGAAGTCGCGCTTGAGCATGCGGCCGAACATTTCCTCGGCGCTGCCCGGGGGCGGCCCGTAGTTGTTGGCCAGATCAAAGTGGGTGATGCCCAGATCGAAGGCGGTGTGGCAGATGGCGCGCGCATTGTCTTCATGGGCGTTGTTGCCGAAGTTGTGCCAAAGCCCCAGTGACAGGCGGGGCAGTTTGAGGCCGCTCTTGCCGCAGCGCTGGTATTGCATGCGTTCGTAGCGATCTTCAGCCGGGGTATAGCGCATGGCGGAGTCCTTTCGCGAGTGAAGGCGGGGATGTCTCAAGGAGGAAATGACCTCGGATGACACCTTCAGTCTAGGTCGCGTCTGTCGGTCTGATAAGCACATGCGAACGAATAGATTGTTCGCCAGAGCGTACAAAGCTGTGGCAGGCTCGATCCCTCCAATCCCTAGTAGCTGGCATGAGGAGCAGGCTGGATGCAGCATCACAAGCAGGTAGAGCGCCTGATGTTGTTCGCTCAGGTGGCGGAATCGCTCAGCTTCACGCAGGCGGCCAGGGTGCTGGGCATCTCGCGCGCCCATCTCTCCGAGCAGGTGCGGCGGCTTGAGCACGATATCGGGGCGCCCTTGCTGATTCGCACCACGCGGGCGGTGCGCCTGACCGAGGAGGGCGAGCGTATCCGCCAGCGCATGCAAGGCGTGCGCAGCGAGTTGCTGGCACTGGAGCGTGACCTCGAGCACGACCTCGAGCATGGGAGGGAGCACCCGCGACAGGGGTTCAGCGGCGTGTTGCGCATCACGGCGCCGGTGCTGTTTGCCGAGCGCTATCTGATCGGGGTCTGCAATGCCTTCCAGGCCCGCCACCCGGCGGTCGAGCTGCGTCTGGACGTCAGTTACGAGAGTCATGATCTGACGCGCGAACCGTTTGACGTGGCGTTTCGCGCCACGCGCACGCCACCGGACAACCTGATCGCGCGGCGCCTGCTGGATTACGTCCACTGTTGCTGTGCCTCGCCCGAGTACCTTGCGGCGCAGGGCACCCCGCACACGGCCGCAGCACTTGCCGACCACCGTTGCCACCGCTGGGCCGGGCAATCCGGCTGGCCGCTGGCCAGTGGTGAGATAAGCCCCGCTGGTGGACTGGCGATCAATGATCATCGTCTGCTCAAGCAGCAGGCGCTGGATCACGCCGGCATCATCCGGGTCGCTCATTACCTGGTGGATCGTGAGCTGGCCGAGGGGCGTCTGGTACGTCTGCTGGCGCACGAGGAGGGCGAGCCCAACAGCATCTACATGCTCTATCCCCAGCGCCTGCCGCAGTCGGGCAAGCTGCGCGCCTTCATGGCGGCGGTGGAAGCCGCCATGCCACCTCGCAGTGCGTGACCGAAAGACACAGACGCAAGAGTGGCGTATGCAAAAAGACCGCCGTGCCCTGATGGGCGCGGCGGTCTTTTTAATCGCCTTTTATTCAGACCGGTGAGGCCTCTTGACCAGGCTGGCGGGGTCTCAGAGACCCAGTGCGGCGACCCCGGCCTTGGCGATCTGGGCATCCTGCTCCGGCTTGACGCCGGACACGCCGATGCTGCCGGCGATCTGGCCCTCGACCATCACCGGCACGCCGCCGCCCAGCATGCCTTCCAGCTCCGGCGCTGACAGGAAGGCGGTGCGTCCGCCGTTGATGGAGTCCTCGAACAGCTGGGTCTCGCGGCGCCCCAGGGCAGCGCTCTTGGCCTTCTCTTGGGCGAAGTAGCCGGTCATCGCCGGCGTGTCGTCCAGGCGACGCAGGCCCAGCGGGTGGCCGCCATCGTCGGCAACGGCGATGGAAACGGCCCAGCCGTTGGTCTCGGCTTCCTTCTGGGCGGCGTCCAGCATCTGATTGACGTCAGCGAGGGTCAGTACGTGGCGAGTGATCATCGGGCTTCCTTGGCAAGTGGTGCGAGTGAGTGAGAGTACCAGTAACAGTAACGGTGAATCGTCATGCCTGCGGCAGCGTCTCGGGCAGGGCGTCATCCACCAGTTCGATCCAGTGACTTACCGGCGTGCGTCCGGCGCTCGAGAGATGCGTCTGACAGCCGATGTTGGCAGTGGCGATGCGCGCAGGCCCGTTGGCCTCCAGCGCCTCAAGCTTGCGGTCTCGCAGCTGGCGTGACAACTCCGGTTGCGTGATCGAGTAGGTGCCGGCGGAACCGCAGCACAGATGCCCCTCGGCGACCGGGGTCAGGGTGAAGCCCAGCGCGCGCAATATCTTCTCCACTTCACCGCCCAGACCCTGGGCATGTTGCAGGGTGCACGGGCAGTGGAAGGCCAGCGGCTGCGGGTCGGGGGAGGCGGCGGAAAGTGTCGGTCGGTCATCGCGGGCGATCTCCTCACCGAGCACCTCGACGATGTCACGCGCCAGGGCACTGACGCGCGCGGCGCGCTCAGCATAGTCCGGGTCATCGGCCAGCATCTCGCCATATTCCTTGACGAAGGCGCCGCAGCCACTGGCGGTCTGCACGATCGCCTCCGCTCCCGCCTCGATGGCCGGCCACCAGGCATCGATGTTGGCACGCATGCGCGCGCGCCCTGCCTGCTGGGCGTTGAGATGATAGTCGATGGCGCCGCAGCAGCCGGCCTCGCGGATCGGCGTGACGCCGATGCCGAAGCGCGCCAGCACGCGGGCGGTGGCGGCGTTGATGTTGGGAGCCAGACCCGGTTGCACGCAGCCCTCCAGCATCAGCACCTGGCGCGAAAGCGCCTGATCAGAAGGCGTCGCGGTGACGGGGCCGGCCGGGTGCTCAGCGTGACGGTCGCGCTCGCGGGCCAGCGGGATCTTGTCGGCCAGCGCGCCCGGCGCAAGCGGGCGGAAGCGCACCCCGAGTGCCAGCAAGGCCTTGAAGCGAGCAGGCTCGACCAGCGCATGGCGTAGCCCGGTGCGCAGCAGGCGCTCACGCCAGGGGCGTCCGACACGCCGTTCCAGTTCCTGACGGCCGATATCCAGCAAGGTGTGATATTGCACGCCTGACGGGCAGGTGGTCTCGCAGCTGCGACAGCTCAGG
Organism: Cobetia sp. PS-4MA; assembly: GCF_057670765.1. NCBI lineage: Bacteria > Pseudomonadati > Pseudomonadota > Gammaproteobacteria > Oceanospirillales > Halomonadaceae > Cobetia > Cobetia sp. PS-4MA. The sequence goes on from NZ_CM173107.1 coordinate 1,315,221, forward strand.
CAGCGATCCAGATGCTGCTGTGTCTCGCGGGTGATCTGCGTTGCCTGCTCGCGAACTGCCTCGTCGGGACTTTCGGGGTCGCTTTCCAGCAGCTGCTTGATCAGATAGATGCGTCCACGCGGTCCATCGCGCTCATCGCCCAGCAGCTGATAGGTCGGGCAGGTGGCATTGCAGAAGCCGCAATGCACACAGCTGCGCAGAACCTTGTCGGCTCGCTGGATGTGCGGCCTGGCAAGTGCGGCGTCACTGAAGTGGGTCTGCATTCAGGTGCGTCTCCCGTCATGAAGTGAATCACATCTCGGCATATAGACGACCGGGATTGAGGATGCCGTGAGGATCCAGCTGCTGCTTGAGCTGGAGGTGATAGCGGGCATTGATGGCGGCCAGTGGCATCAGTGGACTGTCCTCGGCAGCGACGGCTCCTGGGGTGTAGCAGATGGCATGGCCACCCAGCCGGCTGGCCAGCGAACGAACCCTGTCAGCGGGGGCGTCGCTGTAAAGCCAGCGCTGGGCGCCTGCCCAGTCACACAGCAGGTCGGCGTCCTCAAGATGACCCAGCAGCTCGCTGACGGCGGCTTGCCATTCGACGTGATCCAGTGCCAGCGGCAAGGACAGTCGCCACAGGGCCTGATGTGGCGCACGCGCGGTGAAGAAGGGCAGGCGATGCTCACGCAGCTCAGTCCAGTGCGCCGATGCCTGATCAGGCATCAACACCTCGCCACCCAATTGCTCGCGCCCGGCCTGGACCGAACGCTCGCCCCCTTCCAGGCGCAGGGTGAGGCGACCGTCATGCCAGCTGGTCGCGGTGACCGGCAGCGGCGTGCGCCCCCAGGCATCCAGGCGAGTCAGCGCCTCGGCGAGACTGAGCTCCAAGCACAGCGATTCGCTCGCCACCGGTCGCGGCATCACCTTGAGCGAGACTTCGCTGATCACGCCCAGCGTGCCCTGGGCACCGCACATCAGGCGCGAGAGGTCGTAGCCCGCTACGTTCTTCATCACTTCGCCGCCGAAGCGCAGCGCCTTGCCGTCGGCGCTGATGATGCGCGTGCCCAGCACCAGGTCGCGCAGGCTGCCGCTCCAGGGACGGCGTGGGCCGCTGAGTCCAGAGGCGAGAGTGCCGCCGACGGTCGCTGCGGGGCCGAAGTGAGGCGGCTCGCAGCTCAGATGCTGGCCTTGCTCGGCGAGCACGGCTTCCAGCGTCGCCAGTGGGGTGCCGGCACGTACCGAAACCATCAGCTCCACGGGGTCGTAGTGGGTGATGCCGTGGTGCGCACGCAGGTCGAGTATTTCCTCGGCAGCCACTTCACGGCCGAGAAAGGCCTTGCTGCCACTGCCGGCGATGCGCAGCGGGCGTCTCGCCTCATGGGCGGCGCGGACCTGCTCGCAAAGTGCCTCACTGGCATCGTGTTCCTGCGTGTGCTGGCTGGCGGCAGGTGTGGCGCACTCGGCATGGCTTGGCACCTGATCCTGGAGCGAATCATCTGGCTCTGGCATGGCATATCTCTATGAAGTGGCGATGAAGTGGCGATGAAGTGGCTATGAAGTGGCGATGAAGTGGCGAAAATCAGGTGGCAGAAGGTCTGGTGGCGGCGAATTCAAGAGCTGTCTAGAAACGCGGAAGCTCCGGATGTGGCAGCTGGTTGTCATGCACATGCATGGCACCGAATTCGGCACAGCGCGCCAGCGTCGGGATGTTCTTACCGGGATTGAGCAGCCCGGTGGGGTCGAAGGCAGCCTTCACGGCATGGAAGACGCTGATCTCCTCGTGATTGAACTGCGCGCACATCTGGTTGATCTTCTCGCGGCCCACGCCATGTTCACCGGTGATGCTGCCGCCGGCGGCCACGCACAGTTCCAGAATCCTGCCGCCGACCTCCTCGGCCAGCTCAAGCTCCCCGGGCTTGTTGGCATCGAACAGGATCAGCGGGTGCATGTTGCCGTCACCGGCATGGAAGACATTGGCCACCGCGAGCCCCGATTGGCGCGAGAGTTCGGCGATACCGTTGAGCACGGCGGGCAGTTCGCGGCGCGGGATGGTGCCATCCATGCAGTAATAATCGGGCGACATGCGACCCACGGCAGGGAAGGCATTCTTGCGTCCGGCCCAGAAGCGCGCGCGCTCGGCCTCATCACGGGCGAGCCGGATCTCGGTGGCACCGGCGCGTTCCAGCACCTCGCGAACCCGTGCGCAATCATCAACGACATCGGCCTCGGTACCATCCAGCTCGCAGAGCAGGATGGCCGCGGCCTCCACCGGATAGCCCGCGTGGATGAAATCTTCAGCGGCGCGGATGGCGAGATTGTCCATCATCTCGAGCCCGCCGGGGATGATGCCGCAGGCGATGATGTCGCCCACCGCACGGCCGGCCTTGTCGATATCGGCGAAGCTTGCCATCAGCACCTTGGCCGTCTCGGGGCGGGGCAGCAGTCGCACCGTGACTTCCGTGACCACGCCCAGCATGCCTTCGGAGCCTGTCATCAGCGCCAGCAGGTCCAGTCCGGGGGAGTCGAGGCTGTCGGCGCCGATCGTCATCGCCTCGCCCTCGATGGTCAGCACCTCGAGCTTGAGCAGGTTGTGCACGGTGAGGCCGTACTTGAGACAGTGCACACCGCCGGCATTCTCGGCCACGTTGCCGCCGATGGAGCAGGCGATCTGCGAGGAGGGGTCCGGCGCATAGTAGAGCCCGTATGGGGCGGCAGCTTCTGAAATGGCCAGGTTGCGCACCCCGGGTTGCAGGCGCGCGGTACGCGCATCGGGGTCGATCTCGAGAATTCGCGCCATGCGCGACATCACCAGCAGCACGCCTTGTTCCAGCGGCAAGGCGCCGCCGGAAAGGCCAGTGCCAGCACCGCGCGTGACCACCGGAACCCCCAGCGAGTGGCATTCGCGCAGCAGGGCGGCGACCTGTTCGACATGCTCGGGCAGCGCGACCAGCATCGGCATGACGCGATAGGCCGCCAGTCCATCACATTCGAAGGGATGCAGATCCTCTTCGCGATGCAGCAGGGTGAGGTCGGGCAGCAGCGTGGTGAGGTGCGCCAGTACCCGGGACTTGTCGTGCTGGGGGAGAGGGCCATCCAGCGTCGGGTCATACAGGATATTCATGCCATGCCTCCAGGAGAGTCCGGTACTCGCGATGCCGTGTCGGGTGTCCATTGCGCCGGTGATGCATGCGGCGTGTCGGGTGTGCAGGTCACGATGCGTGGGTGTGTCTCCAATCTGGCAGTGAGGGCTGCGCCTTGTCCATGCGAAGCCACAGTGGTCTGACCAGACATTCGTCTAGTTCATGTCATCGGGTGTCGCTGGCGACAGGAGAGCTCGCTAGTGTAGAGAGCGTGGTCTGACCAGTGAGAAGGGCGGCAGTCTCCTTGCCGCATGTGGGCAGGCGAGCGGCAGACGAGAGACGAGTACCCCGGGAGAGGCCAGCCGGGCTGGCTCGGCCGGTTCATCAGGGGAGGGGCAGGGATGCAGGTGTCAGAGAGAATGGCGTGCGGTGAGCAGCGTGCGCCGGAGCATGCGGCGGCGCGCCTCGAGCAGTTGATACTGGATGGTGTGCTCAAGCCGGGGCAGATGATTCCTTCGGAACGCAGGCTCTGTGAGCGACTGGGTATCTCACGCGCCTCGCTGCGCGAAGGGCTGAGGCTGTTGCGTGGCAAGGGCATCATCGAGACGCGCCACGGCAAGGGCTCGAGCGTCGCTCAGCTGTTGCCGAGCGGCGATATCAGTCCGTTGATGCACCTGTTTCGGGACCAGCCGCGCACCTTGTATGACCTGCTCGAGGTGCGCGCGCTGCTGGAGGGGCAGTCGGCGCGACTGGCCGCCCAGCGCGGCACGCCGGCGGATAGAGTACTGATCCGGCGTCATTACGAGGCAATGGCGGCCTGCGTGCGCGAGTATCCGCCGGACTTTCCGTCCTCAGCGCAGGGTGATGAGGTGCTGCCGGATGCCCAGCAGCTGGCGCGTCACGACCACGCCTTTCACCACGCCATCTGTGAGGCATCCCACAATCCGGTGCTGGTGCATACGCTCAAGGGCATCAATGACCTGCTGCTCAGCTCGGTGTTCGCCTCGCTGCGCAATCTCTACCATCGGCCGATTCCCCGCGGCCAGATCAATGCTCAGCACACGGCCATCTATCGTGCGGTGATGGACCAGCAGCCGGACGCTGCCGAAAGCGCGGCGCTGGACCACCTGCACGGCATTCGCGACAGTCTGCGTGAGCTGGAAGCGGAAGATGAGCGGCTCATCCGCTCTGCCATGCGCCTGGAAGGCTTCGAGTAGCGCGCAGGGTTTGAGAGCTGGCCTTGAGAGCTGATCTTGAGAACAGGCTTCGAGGTCAGGCGTATGGCCAGGCTGGCAAGCGGGGCGGACTCAAGGCAAAGTGGTCAGCTCATCATTCAGGACAACGTGCTGCCTTCATGTGGAAACTCTCTTCCGCGAGTGATTGGCTCGACCGCCTCAATCAATCCCGCCACGCCATGCTGTGGCTGTTCATCGCCTCGATGCTGGAAACCCTTTTGATCCCGATTCCCATCGAGGTCATCCTGATCCCGTGGATGCTGCGCCATCCCGAGCGCCGCTGGCGAGTGGCCGCGGTGGCATTGGCCGGCAACCTCACCGCGGCGCTGCTGGGGTTCTATCTCGGGGCCTATGCACTGGCGGCGTGGGGCGATGGGTTGATCAGCTTCTTCGGCGGCCAGCAGGCCTTCGAAGCCTTCCAGCAGCGCTTCAGCGAGCAGGGCTTCCTCGCCATCATGCTGATCGGCATCGTGCCGATTCCCTTTCAGAGCGCCATGCTGGTCGCCGGTGCCAGCGGGTATCCGGTCGGGCTGTTCCTGCTGGCGGCGCTGGTCGGGCGCGGGGTGCGCTATTTCGGTCTGGCGGCACTGGTGGCACTGGTCGAGGATCAGGCGATGGCCCTCTGGCAACGCTATTCACGCCCGCTGGGCGTGATCGGGCTGACCCTGACGGGCGTGTGGTTATGGCAGGCGTTCATCGCCTGATCTGCCGGCAGTCGCCAGCAACGCCTTGCCACGCTGATAGTCGGCCTGCCAGATCTCATCGGGCACCATGCTGCCGCCGGTGGCCCATATGACATGGGTGGTGCTGGCCTGCACTTCGCCGTCATCCAGCCCGACAGCCGCTCGCCAGGCGTGCCACTCGGGAGCGTCATTGCGCAGCACGCGGATGATGCCGGGCACCCCGGCCAGCGCCGATGGCTCAAGCTTGAGCCCTTCGCTGTCATGCGCCAGCGCCAGCCATTCGAGCATGCTGTCATCCGACAGGGTGTAGATGCCACTGAGCAGCGGTGCCATCACCTGTCCGACGAAGGCCGAGGCGCGCCCCACCGCCAGGCCATCGGCACAGGTGCGATTGTCCAGTCCGATATCCTCCACCGCGATGCCGTCATGCTTCCCGGTCAACATGCCCAGCAGCATGCAGGGGGAATTGACCGGCTCGGCGAAGAAGCAGTGCACGGCGTCACCGAAGACCTGCTTGAGGCCGTAGGCCACGCCGCCCGGGCCGCCGCCGACGCCACAGGGCAGGTAGACGCACAGCGGATGGCGGGCATCCACGGCAATCCCCTGATCCTCGAGCTGCCGCGCGAGGCGGCTGGCTGCCGTGGCGTAGCCCATGAACAGATCCCGCGAGCTTTCATCATCGATGAAGTGGGCGTCTGGCTGCTGCGCCTCCCGGCGTCCAGCCTCGACCGCCTTGCTGTAATCGCCGCTGTGCTCCACGACCTCTGCGCCACGCGAGCGCAGCAGATCCTTCTTCCACTGCTTGGCATCCGCCGACATGTGGACGGTGACGCGAAAGCCGAGTCGGGCACTCATGATCCCGATGCTGAGTCCCAAGTTGCCGGTGGAGCCCACCAGTATCCGCTGGTTGGCCAGCAGTGCCTGAATCGCGGGGTGTTCGAAGGCGCGATAGTCGTCATCAAGACGCACAAGCCCTGCGTCAACGGCGAGACGCTCGGCATGCTTGAGCACCTCGTGGATGCCACCACGTGCCTTGATGGACCCTGAGATCGGCAGTTGATGGTCACATTTGATCATCAGGCGGCCGGGGAGTGTCTGCCCGGAGGCATGGGAGGTATCAGGCGTGGCAAGGGACTCGCCCAGCGCCTGCTGCAAGCTGGGCGCTGCCACCAGCGGTGATTCAATGCGCCCTGACGCGGCGGCCGTCTCGGGAAAGGCCTCGGCAATCCAGGGCGCGAAACGTGCCAGGCGCGCCTCGGCAGCCTCGATATCCTGTTCGCCCACGCCACTTGCCTGCAATGCCGGCGAGGCCTGCGCTTGCGTGATGTCGAGTCGTCCGGGGTTCAGCCAGCTGATTTCCCGGCGAGCCCTCAGAGTGGCAATTTCCGGATGATGCAGGGTGAGGGCACTCAGATCATGGGGCGTGGCAGACATGCGATGTCCTTGTGATGTGGGGCTCGATTGCGCAGCAATGGGGAACAGGCCTCAGGCTAGCGCGTCCTTGCCCGACATGTCTCGTGATCAATTGGGCCTGCACATTCGGCCCTGCACATGATGCGAGCCGACTCATGCGTCTTCATCAGGCAACGCACGTAGCCCAGCTTTCACATCTGGTAAAGGTCTGTGACAAAAAAGGCCGATTTTTTTGGCCACCCTCGGGATAGAAATGCCAAAGCTGCAGTCATAGTTGGCAGGACATGATGTTATCGCGATGTTATGTCTGGCTTTAACTGTTCTTATCCACCGCCATGCACTGCCTGGCGGTTTTTTTTTGGTCACGAGTGCGTGGTCATCGAGTCAATGCTACGGCGTCATTGCCCGAGAGAACGTCATGACTTGCGTTCGCAAGCGCTTTTCCGTCCTGGCGTGACGCTCCAGAAATCATGACCCGGACATGAATGGGTTAGCTGGCAGGTAATCATGTGAGGCAAGGCCTCGCACATCGGATGGTCGGAGCGACATGAAAAAGCCCGCGCAGACAGGATGTCTGCGCGGGCTTTTTCATGGGCGCTGCATGCTTCTGCATGCTCCTTCATGCGGCGCCATGTCTGGCCAGCGTCGTCAGGCCATCACGCGCCGGATGTCAGTTCAGCAACCCGCCTGCATGGTGAGCAGGGCACTCAGGACATCACGACGTGTCACCACACCGATCAGGCGTCCCTGTTCCACCACGGGATAGACCTTGGGCTGATGACCATTCATGCGCTGTGCAAGGTCGGTGATGCTGTCATTGGGGCCGACACTCAGGACCTCGTGACGCATGAGGTCACCGACTTGTGCGTGCTGGCCGCAGTGATAGGCGCTGTCGAGCAGCTTGCCGAGGATGTCCTGCTCCGAGATGAAACCGACCAGACGATCCAGGTCATCGACCACAGGCGCACCCGGCAGACGGTGATGGGTCAGGCCGTGGGCGAATTCCAGGATGCTGGTGCGTGCCTTCACCCGATAACAGTCGCGGGACATGATGTCGCGAAGGGTCGAAGGGACCTTCAGTTGTGTGGCTTTCATGGGCAGGTCTCCTGCTTCGCCGCTGACGACGCCCGGGCAGGGAGTCGTTCGATGGATGTCGGCTACCCGCCAGGCGGTAGCCGACGGCATGTCGATGTCTCGTTCAGAGCATAGAGCATCCCATCGTGAGCTGCCCGACGCCGCTTGTCGCCTTGTCTCGGGGAGTCCGATCGCCAGTGGCCATCAGACTCCCCGAGCGTCGTGCGGCGAGATCAGTCGCCCGGGCCGCACTCCATGCAGCGTTCGACCACGGCCGGCCCCAGCTGCAGGTTGGCATTGAGATCCCGCAGCGCGGTGCGCAGACCTTCCTCGATCACCGGGTGATAGAAGGGCATTTCCAGCATCTGCTCGATGGTCATGCGCTGCTGATGGGACCAGGCCAGCAGGTGGGCGAGGTGCTCGGCACGGGGACCGAAGATCTCGGCACCCAGCAGCAGGCCAGTGCCTTGCTCGCCATAGACGCGCAGCATGCCCTTGTTCATGCGCATCACGCGGGAGCGGCCTTGGCCGGTGAAGTCGACTTCGCCGACCGCGTAGCAGTCGCAGGCACCGTAGCGCTGTTCGATCTCGGCGGTGGAGAGGCCGATGGTCGCCATCTGCGGATCGCTGAAGACGACGGCGATGGTGCTCTTGCGGTGACCGGCACGCACCTCGGGGAAGCGACCGGCGTTGTCACCGGCGATACGGCCCTCGTCGGAGGCCTCGTGCAGCAGCGGCAGGTCGTTGTTGGCGTCGCCGGCGATGAAGACATGGCTCGGGGTGTCATCGCTCAGGCGAGTCTGCAGGGTGTGGCGATTGAAGATCGGCACGCCGCGCTCGTCCAGCTTCAGCCCGAGGGCGTCGATATTGAGACGATCGACATTCGGGCGACGACCGGTGGCCGCGAGCAGATAGTCGAAACGTTCGGTCAGGCGAGCTTCGCTGCCACGCTCGATGAAGGTGATCTCGACACCGGCACCGTTCTCGTCCTCGACACGTTCGATCTTCTCGACCTTGGCGTCCGGGTCCAGATAGAACTCCTCGTTGAAGACGCGATCGGCATTGGCACGCAGCTTCTCGTCACGCAGCGGGCCGATGGCGCCGCCGACGCCGAACATGCGGATGCGCACACCGAGACGCGTGAGCGCCTGGCCCAGCTCCAGCCCGATGACGCCCGGGCCGAAGACGGCGACGGATTCCGGCAGGTCGTCCCACTCGAAGACGTTGTCATTGATGATCAGGCGATCACCGGCATTCTCGAAGAAGCCCGGGTAGCTGGGGCGTGAGCCGGTGGCGATCACGACACGCTCGAAGGTCACGCGGGTCTCGTTGTCGCCGATGATTAGGCTGTTGGCGGTCTCGAAGCGTGCATTGCCGCGCAGCTTGTCCTGCGGCGGGATGCCTTCCACGGACTCGACCACGAAACCGACGAAGCGGTCGCGCTCCCGCTTGACGCGGTCCATCACGGCGCGGCCATCCACCTTGACCTCGCCTTCGATATTGATGCCGAACGGTGCGGTATCACGGGCGTGATGCGCGGCTTCCGCCGCACTGATCAAGAGCTTGGAGGGCATGCAGCCGACACGGGCACAGGTGGTGCCGTAGGGGCCGCCCTCGATCATGACCACGGAATCGGTGTGGGCCTTGGCGGCGCGATAGGCGCCGAGTCCTGCACTGCCTGCGCCGATGATGGCGACTTCAACCTGGCGTTCGTTCACGTCGTACTCCTCAAGGTGCGCCAGCGGCGCACCTGACTGAATGGGGTCTCAGGCGCGGGGGGACCCGCGCATGATGAAACGAGATGGCGATGGGGTTACGTCAGCGTGAAGCGCTCAGGCGCTGGTCAGGCTGCCGAAGTAGCGGGCGACTTCATCGCTGCCGCCGACGTGCTCACCGTCGATCCAGACCTGAGGCACGGTGGCCTGGCCGGTCATGGCGCGCAGGGTGCGAGAGGTCACGCCACGGGTGCCGACTTCGATGACTTCGTAGCTGATGCGGGCTTCATCAAGCATCTGCTTGGCACGTGCGCAGTACGGGCAGCCCGGCTTGCTGAACAAGGTGGCGAAGCTGGGACGGCCGGCTTCCGGGTCCAGATAATCCAGCATGGTGTCGGCGTCGGAGACTTCAAAGGGGTCGCCCGGTTTCTGCGGCTCGATGAACTGCTTCTCGACCACGCCGTTGCGCACCAGCATGGAGTAGCGCCAGCTGCGCTTGCCGAAGCCGATATCGCTCTTGTCGACCAGCATGCCCATGCCCTGTGCGAAGTCACCGTTGCCATCGGCGATCAGGCTCAGGTTCTCGGCTTCCTGATGCTCGCCCCAGGATTCCATGACGAAGGCGTCGTTGACCGACAGGCAGACGATCTCGTCGATCCCGACCGCATAGAAACGATCGGCCAGTTCGTTGTAACGCGGCAGGTGGGTGGAAGAGCAGGTCGGGGTGAAGGCACCCGGCAGGGCGAAGACCACCACGTTGCGGCCTGAGAAGATCTCCTCGCTGGTGCGTTCGACCAGACGGCCGTCGCGGCGAATCTTGAAGCTGACGTTGGGGACTTGCTGGCCTTCGTGTGACTCGAGTTGCATGAAATTGGCTCCGATCTCGACAAGAGAATGTTGAATGGGTTGGCAGGCGATGAAGACTTCGAAAAGGAAAGCAGGACCTCGAAGAATCAGTGCCTTGCGAAACTGGAGCCAGTCTATGCAGATGCCGGGGGCGGGTGAATTTGATTGCATCAAGCGATGCGATAGCTTTTCTTGATGACGTGAGCCTGGGCGACTGAACGTTTGCGGAGTTTTTTGTTCGAAAGCGGTGTGCAGGCTTGATATTGCTCGGTGTCAGCCGCAGGTAGTGGGTAAGTCACAGCATCGTCAGGTTTCGCGCCTGACAAGCGAGGCAGCAGATGAACGCAAAAGAGTACATGGCAAAGCACGGCCTGGATGGCGACAAGGACAAGGAAGAGGACAAGCCTCAGAGTCTGGAAGAACACGCCTGGGCACGTGCACGTGAGTCGGGCAGTCACCGCCCCCGCAGTGGCACGCCACATGACTGGGAGGACTGGGAGCGCTATCACGAGCAACTGGCAGCGGAGTCCGAGTCGCTTGCACAGAAGGTCAATCGTGACTCCCGGGTCAAGTCGCAGGACTCGACAGATGAGGACGAACCGCCACGGAAGCCATGAGTGCGTCATTCGTGTGTCACGCTGCAGGTAGACGTTGGACGAGAGGATCAGGTCACCCAATTCCACCCGCAAGGAGCAAACTATGGATATCATTCGCATCATTCTGGCCATCATCCTTCCGCCGCTGGGCGTACTGATGCAGGTAGGGGTCGCCAACAAGCATTTCTGGATCAACATCATCCTGACCTGTTTCGGCTTCCTGCCGGGGATCATCCACGCCGTGTGGGTCATCACCAAGTTCTGACCCGGTCTGGGCGACACGGTCCGGGCCCCGTGTGGCGGGTTCGCATCCCGTGAGGCATTGCGAACTTGACCGGCTGATTCGACCGGCTGACATGATCGGTGCCGCCACCTGGCTTGGAAAGTTGAAAGATCTGAGGCCCCGTCTGACATTCGTGCAGGCGGGGCTTTCTAGTGGGCGCTCGCCGGGCACGGCCCTTGCCCCGTGAGTCCCGCGAGAGAGGTTCGCGGCGGGAAGCAACGTGCTCATAGTCCAATGTTCAGACTTTCGCATAGCCTGCTTTCAACGCTATTCAGCGGGAGTGCCGCTTGTCGCCTTTGGTCTGCCACCGTAGGGTCAAATGGGAGTGAGAGCAGTGATCACGGGGCGGGTGAAGCCCGGTCGATCGCGGGCTTCGCGATAACAACAACATGATGGATACCACGCATGGTCATGACTGCAGAGCCCGACGCGCCGCAGGAGACCAGCTCCTGCTTCGCGATCTTCAATGATGTGCAAAAGAGCTATGACGGCGAAACGCTGGTGGTCAAGGGCTTCAATCTTGAAGTTCGGCGCGGCGAGTTCGTCACCCTGCTGGGGCCGTCCGGTTCCGGCAAGACCACCTGCCTGATGATGATGGCGGGTTTCGAAACGCCGACTCATGGCGACATCCTTCTCGACGGTACCCCCATCAACGACTTGCCACCGCACAAGCGCGGCATCGGCATGGTCTTCCAGAATTACGCCCTGTTTCCGCACATGAGCGTGGCCGAGAACCTGGCATTTCCGCTGGAAGTGCGCGGCATGAGCAAGGAAGAGATTTCCACCAAGGTGGCCAATGCACTGGACATGGTGCGGCTCGGCGAATTCGGGGATCGCCGCCCGGGGCAACTCTCCGGCGGACAGCAACAGCGGGTCGCCCTGGCGCGCGCGCTGGTCTTCGAGCCGGAACTGGTGCTGATGGATGAGCCGCTGGGGGCGCTTGACAAGAATCTGCGTGAAGAGATGCAGTTCGAGATCAAGCGCATCCACCAGCGTCTCGGCGTCACCATGCTCTACGTGACCCATGATCAGACGGAAGCGCTGACCATGTCGGACCGCATCGCGGTCTTCAATGATGGCATCGTCCAGCAGCTGGCGACCCCCGAGGCGCTATATGAAGCGCCGGAGAATGCCTTCGTCGCCTATTTCATCGGCGAGAACAACCGCCTCAACGGGCAGGTCACACAGCTGGCAGCACAAGACGCGCATTGCACCGTGACCCTCGACAGTGGCGAGCAGGTGCGGGCACTCAAGGTCGCCGTCAATGAGATTGGCGAGCGTACCCAGCTGTCGCTCCGCCCGGAGCGGGTGCGTCTGCTGTCCAGCGAAGAGGCAGGTGTTTCATCCCCTCCCGACAATGTCTTTACCGCCGAGGTGCTTGAGGTGATCTATCTTGGAGATCATCTGCGCACGCGAGTGGCGGTATGTGGCAGTGACGAATTCATCATCAAGACACCCAATGCCGAAGGCTATCCACCCTTGCGGCCCGGACAGACATTGCAGGTCGGGTGGGATGCCTGCGATTGCCGAGCACTGGATGCCTGACGACAGCACAGGAGACGAACGCAGGCCTTACCCGAGAGAGCAACAGCACGATTCGCGACAAGAGTGCAGTACAACAACAAGAATTCAGGGAGATTCACCCATGTCAGTGATCAATCGATTCATCTCTTCACGTCGCATCGCCCAGGTGTCGCGTTCCTGCGCAGGGGCCAGCATGCCACTGCGTGCCGCTCTGGTCGTGGCGGTCGCCACGGCAAGCCTTGGCGCCACCGCAGCTCAGGCCGAGACACTCAATATCGTGTCGTGGGGCGGGGCGTACAGTGAAAGCCAGCTCAAGGCCTATCACGAGCCATGGGAAGAGAAGAGCGGCGATACCGTCGTCAATATCGACAAGTCGTCCAATGCGCTCTCGGGGCTGCGTGCCCAGGTACAGGCAGGCAACGTCACCTGGGATCTGGTCGACATGTTGCCCAGCGACGCGCTGATCGCCTGCTCCGAAGGGCTGATCGAGCCGCTGGACCCGGACACCCTGTTCGCGGCAGCGCCGGATGGAACACCGGCCAGTGAGGATTTCATCGAAGGCTCGCTCAGTGAGTGCTTCGTGCCGCAGATCGTCTATTCCAACATCGTGGCCTTCAATACCGAGATGTTCCCCGAGGACAAGCAGCCGGATTCCATCGATGATGTCTTCAATCTCGAGGAGTTCCCCGGCAAGCGTGCGTTGCAGAAGAAGCCGATCAACAACATGGAATGGGCACTGGTCGCTGATGGTGTGGCACCGGAAGAGGTCTACGACATGCTGGAGACCGATGAAGGCATCGAGCGTGCCTTCGCCAAGCTCGATACCATCAAGGACAGCGTCATCTGGTGGGAGGAGGGTGCCCAGCCGCCGCAGCTGCTGGCGGACAAGGAAGTGGCCTTCGCCTCTGCCTACAACGGCCGTATCTTCAATGCCGAGGTCAACGAGAAGCAGCCCTTCGCCATCGTCTGGGATGCTCAGGTGTTCGAGCTGGACGGCTGGGTCGTCCCGACCGGCAAGCTCGACAAGGTCAAGGATTACCTGATGTTTGCCACCGACACCCAGCGTCTGGCGGACCAGGCCAAGTACATCTCCTACGGCCCGGCACGTACCTCGTCTGCGGCGCTGGTCTCGACCCACGCCGATACGGGCATCGACATGAAGCCGCACATGCCGACCTATGGCCCCAACTTCGAGACTGCCATTCCCAAGGATGACGAGTTCTGGGCCGACAACCTCGATGAGCTGAGCCAGCGCTTCAACGCCTGGCTGGCACGCTGATTCCGCACTGACCCGATGGCCCCGGTGGCGCACGACCGCGCGCCGGGGCCTTTTTGATCATGCCTGATCGCCCGGCAGTTCGTGCTCGTCCCCGCCTTCACGTGCGGGAATCGGCTGACGGCTCAGGCATCCTCGGATAGCCGATCAAGGAGTGCAGGATGAGCGATTCCTCCGCCCCGGCCACGTCCGGAAGCGCAGAACATGACCCCAATGGAGCCCCCGGCGCGGCACTGACCACCGCCGACGGCGTGCCCCTGAAACAGAGTCTCAATCGTGCCATCCGCCGCAGCCGTCTCAAGGCGTTGCTGCTGGTGGCACCGCTGTTGATCTTCATCGGGCTGGCCTTCGTCATGCCCATCTTCGACATGCTGTCGCGCAGTGTCGACAACCCGGAAGTCTCCACCTATCTGCCGCGCACCAGTGAGGCGCTGGTTGACTGGGACGGCGAGGGATTGCCGGATGAGGCTACCTACGCCGCGCTGGCAGATGACCTTGCCGCGGGCCTCAAGGCGCGCAATCTCGGGCGTGTCGCTTCACGTCTCAACTATGAAATGTCGGGCATGCGCTCACTGTTCATGAAGAGTGCACGCAAGGCCGCTCGCATGGAGGCCCCTTACAAGGCGGCATTGATCGAGGCCGATGAGTCCTGGCAGGACCCGGACATCTGGCGCTTGATCAAGCGCGAGTCCACGCCTTACACGGCTTCCTACTATCTGGCGGCGATGGATCGTCAGTTCTCTCCCACTGGCGAGATCGTCGAGAAGCCGGAATATCTGCAGATCCATGTCTCGCTGTTCATCCGCACCTTCTGGATGAGCGCCGCGATCACCGGGCTATGTCTGTTGCTGGCCTATCCGGTGGCCTGGCTGCTGGCGACCCTGCCTGCCGGGCGCGGCAATCTGCTGATGATTCTGGTGTTGCTGCCGTTCTGGACTTCGCTTCTGGTACGCACCACGACATGGATCGCGATCCTGCAGCAGCAGGGGGTGCTCAACGACATGCTGGTGGGCGTCGGGATACTCGCCGAGGAGGCGCGCATCCAGATGATCTACAACAAGACCGGCACCATCATCGCGATGACCCACATCCTGCTGCCCTTCATGATCCTGCCGCTGTACTCGGTCATGAAGACCATTCCGCCCAGCTACATGCACGCGGCGCGCTCGCTGGGTGCCGGGCCGATCACCGCCTTCCGACGCGTCTACTTCCCGCAGACCCTGCCGGGTATCGGAGCAGGCTCGATTCTGGTCTTCATCCTCTCCATCGGCTACTACATCACGCCGGCACTGGTGGGCGGGCAGTCGGGCCGCTTCATCACCAACTTCATCGCCTATCACATGCAGACCTCGCTCAACTGGGGACTGGCAGCGGCCATTGGCTCGATCCTGCTGGTCGTGGTGATCCTCTTCTATCTCGTCTACAACCGCCTGATCGGTGTCGACAAGGTCAAACTGGGGTGACAGATGGCCATACCTTCCTATGCAACACGTGGTGAGCGGATCTGGCATTGGGTGTTCTGCGCACTCTGTGCGCTGATCTTCCTGTTCCTGATCGGGCCGATCCTGGTGATCATTCCGCTCTCGTTCAATGCCGAACCCTACTTCACCTTCTCGGAGAAGATGCTGTCGCTGGACCCGGAGGGTTACTCGCTGCGCTGGTATCAGGAGTTCTTCACGTCGGATGAGTGGATGCGCTCGATCAAGAACAGCATCTTCGTCGCGGTATGTGCGACGGTGCTGGCCACGGTACTGGGCACGCTTGCCGCGCTTGGGCTTTCGAGTCGCTTCATGCCGTTTCGCAACACCATCATGGCGATCCTGATCTCGCCGATGATCGTGCCATTGATCATCAGTGCCGCGGCGATGTTCTTCTTCTTCTCGAAGCTGGGGCTGACGCAGACCTATCTGGGCGTGATTCTGGCGCACACCGCGCTAGGCATTCCCTTCGTGGTGATCACGGTGACGGCGACGCTGTCCGGATTCGATCACTCTCTGACGCGTGCGGCGCACTCGCTGGGGGCAAGTCCGAGTCGCACCTTCTTCCGCATCATCCTGCCGCTGGTGACGCCGGGCGTGGTGTCCGGTGCGCTGTTCGCCTTCATCACCTCGTTCGATGAAGTCGTGGTGGTGCTGTTCATCGCCGGGCCGGCGCAGACCACCATCCCGATCCAGATGTGGTCCGGTATCCGCGAGGAGATCAGTCCGACGATTCTGGCGGTGGCCACGCTCCTGGTGCTGGTCTCGATCCTGCTGCTGACGACACTGGAGCTGATTCGCCGTCGCAATGAGCGCCTGCGCGGCCTGACGCCGAGCTGATCTTTTTCCTCGACCCTCTGCCCTTGAGTGCTGAGCGCTTGATGGCTGTGAGAAATAGGGGTCGCAAGAAACGCCCGTGCCCCCGCAGAGTCTGTCTGCGGGGGCACGGGCGTTTCAGGGCCGGGGCTTGAGGAGAAGCCTGCTGCGTCAGGCCGCGCCGAGTCGCTTGTAGAGCGTGGTGCGACTGATGCCCAGCTCCCGAGCGAGACGCGAGACGTTGCCGCCCAGCGCGTCCAGCGCGCTCTGCAGTTCCTCGGCACTGGAGAGGTCATGCAGCGGGGGCAGGGGAGGCTTCTCGGGCGGCAGCATGGCGCAATGTTGTGCATGCGATGCGCTGCTGAATTCGCCCGACAGCATCACGTGGCACGCTTCAAGAGACGGCCCATCGCACAGCGCCAGTGCCAGACGCAACACATTGTCCAGCTCACGCACGTTGCCCGGCCAATCATGCTGCATGAGACGGTTCAGGAAATCAGGGGTGATGCGTGGCAGCTCGCGTTGCTGCTCCCGGCACAGCCGTGTCAGCAGGGCATGGCTCAATCCAGCCATGTCTTGGCGATCGCGCAGTGGCGGCAGGGCGATGCTGGCGCCACACAGGCGGTAGTAGAGGTCCGCCCGGAAGTGACCTGCCTTGACCAGCTCGCTGAGAGGCTGATGGGTGGCGGCCACCAGTTCGAAGTCGACTCTCTGCGGCTTGCCGCCGCCCAGCGGGGTGACTTCACGCTCCTGCAGCACGCGCAGCAGACGCGCCTGGACATGCAGTGGCATATCGCCGATCTCATCCAGAAACAGGCGTCCGCCATTGGCCTCGATCAGTCGGCCCTCGCGCCCCGCAGGGTCGGCACCGGTGAAGGCGCCGCGGCGATACCCGAACAGCTCAGCCTCGACCAGCTCATCGGGCAAAGCCGCGCAATTGATGGCGACCAGTGGCTGATGGGCGCGATGACTGGCCTGATGCAGCGCCTTGACCACCTCTTCCTTGCCGACACCTGTCTCGCCCTGTATCAGCAGTGGCAGGCGAGCGTTCACCAGCCGCGCCAGCAGTTCGCAGACTTGGGCCCAGCCGGCATCGCCATGATGCAGGCGCGCAAGGCTTGGATGGCAGGCAGCGGCCTGAGTGGCCAGCGGGCCAGTTCGCTCATCGGTGGGGTGAGTGGCTGGCGCGCGTGCCTGAATGCGTGGCCTGGGCAGGACACCGCACAAGGCGTAGCCCGTGAAATGCGGGTGTTGCGAGAGCGTCAGGCACTCCGCGTCGTCAAGCTGAGCCAGCGGTGCCCAGTCCAGCTGCCAGCGAGAAAGGGGCTGGCCCAGCAACAGATGGAGGTCATTGCGGGTGGCGCAGCTGTCGTTGTCCGCCGAGTGTTCCGCGCAATCTGGCGATGGCGGGAGCTCAAGGTGCGCTGCCAGCAGCTGCAGCCCTCTGCGACTGGCGGCCGCGACTTGGCCCTGCGGCGTGACAGCCAGCAGGGCGGCGCTGGGCGAGTCCAGCTGAGAACGGTTGAGATGCAGGCGCAACAGATGATGATCATGCCCGAGCGCCTCGCCCAGACGGCGTTGTTCGATGTCATCCGCCAGGACGCCGAGCATGCCGAGACTGTACTGGCGGACGCGATAGGGGTCGCAGATCAGTCCCAGGCAGCCCTCGCAGGCACCGGGGGTCAGCCCGCGGCGGCTGCTCCAGCTCGCGGGCGCCAGCAGGGCGGCACTGGCACTGGCCAGCCCCTTGAGGCATTCGGCGTCATGCGCGTCGAGCGCGATGCGTGCGAGGCGATTGGCGCGCGGCGCATTCAGCGTCTCGGCGATGGCGTTATGCCCCAGCGATTCCTCGCGCCAGCGCGCGCCGGGGCGCAGCAGGGTGGCGTCATTGCCCAGTAGCTGGTGATGACCGTAGCTTGCCAGTACCACACCGTCGCGATCCGTCAGTACCAGACACGCCTGCCAGTGATCGAGCAGGTTAAGGGTATGACCGGCCACCGCTGACGCCACCGTCGCCATCAGGCTGGCGGCCTGACGCTGACGCCAGACGAGCTCTTCCGGCGGACACACCAGTGAGGAATGCTGAAGTGCCACGGGAGCAGCGGCGGGATGGGGCGTGGAGTGAGCTGGGGTGCCGGCGGTGTGGTTATCGACGTGGCTGGCGGAATGATGGCGTGCTGTCATGAGACATCCCTTGTGCGGCGGGCCTTTCAGGCCTCTGTTGTTATTGATGCTGTTTTCGGTCTTGGGGAGTGTTCACGGCAATGTTCACTTGTGCGTGGCGAGTGTTCAGTTCCGAGGACTCCAGTGTTCAGACACTGTTCATCAGAGTAGCGGGAGACGGGGTGGTTGACGGGCTAGACCATGGTCTGCCCCTGCCTTGGTCGCATCTGGCAAGTGACTGAATGATCAACGAAAGAGGGCGATCTGGCGGTATGCGAGGGCTGGCAGAGGGTGTCGGTGGGCACGGGGTTGCGCGCGGCTGGCACAGGGTTCGCTAGATGAGAGTCACCAGGTGGGTATGAACACTCGGCAGTGGTTGGCCGTGTCCCTGCCCCGATGACTTTCACCAGACGAGACAGTGCCATGTCCTTGAGCCTTGAGGCGGTCACCCGCCGGGTTGGCCGCGAGACCCATATCGACAGGGTGGACCTGACCTTCGAGCCCGGCTCCTTCAATGTGCTGCTGGGACGCACCTTGTCCGGCAAGACCTCACTGATGCGCCTGATGGCAGGCCTCGATGTGCCCAGTGATGGGCGAATCGTGATGAACGGCGAGGACGTGACCGGCCGCCCGGTGCGCGAGCGCAACATCTCGATGGTCTATCAGCAGTTCATCAACTACCCGAGTCTGAGCGTCTACGACAACATCGCCTCGCCGCTGAAGCTGGCGCGCATGGCGCCGGAGGAAATCCGTCGCCGCGTGCACGAGATCGCCGAGATGCTGCATATCGAGCAGTTCCTCGCGCGTCAGCCGGCGGAGCTCTCCGGCGGTCAGCAGCAGCGTACGGCCATGGCGCGGGCGTTGGTCAAGGATGCTGACCTGGTGCTGTTCGATGAGCCGCTGGTCAATCTTGATTACAAGCTGCGCGAAGAGCTGCGCCACGAGATGCGCAGCCTGTTCGCGACCCGCAACACCATCGCCGTCTACGCCACCACCGAACCCGGTGAGGCGCTGGCGCTCGGTGGCACCACCACCCTGATGCATGAAGGGCGGGTGTTGCAGTCCGGGCCTACCGAGGCCGTCTACCATCATCCGGTGAGTGTCGAGGCGGCGAAGCTCTACTCCGAGCCGCAGATCAATCTGTTCGAGGCCGAGGTGCGTGGGCGTGAACTGGCGTTCTCCGGTGCCGCCAGTGCCGGCGAGCAGGGCAGCCGGTTCGTGCTGCCCACACCACTGGTGGGGCTCGAGAGCGGGGCCTATCGCTTCGGTATCCGTCCCAGCCATCTGGGGTTGGCGCCGCTGGCCGACGATGATCTCGAGTTCGCCGTCACGGTGGACATCGCCGAGATCTCCGGCTCCGAGACCTTCCTGCATGTCAGCAATGCTGACCACTCGCTGGTGCTGCATCTGTCCGGCATCCACGACTTCGCCGTGGACGATGCCATCCGGGTCTATGCCCCCGCGCACAAGTTGTTCGTCTTCGCGGATGACAAGGGCCGCGCTGGCGGTGAAGTGGCAGGCCCGGGCGGCGACGGGGCACTGATCCGCTCGCCCGAGCGACCCACCACGACTGGCGGAGGGCTGGCCTGATGGCGGAAATACACCTCAATGATCTGGCGCACAGCTACCTGGCGGCGCCTACGGCTGACAGTGACTACGCCATCCGGCGCATGAACCATGTTTGGCAGCAGGGCGGTGCCTATGCGCTGCTCGGCCCGTCGGGCTGTGGCAAGAGCACGCTGCTCAACATCATCTCCGGGCTGCTGGCCCCCTCCGAGGGCGAGGTGCGCTTCGATGATCGCGTGGTCAATCGGCTGCCGCCGGAAGAGCGCAACATCGCTCAGGTGTTCCAGTTCCCGGTGGTCTACGACACCATGACCGTCTTCGACAATCTGGCCTTCCCGCTGCGCAATCAGCGCCAGCCGGAGCACAAGGTGCAGTCTCGGGTACGTGAGATCGCCCAGGTGCTGGAGCTGGAAGACCTGCTGACGCGGCGTGCCAGCAACCTGACGGCTGACGAGAAGCAGAAGGTCTCGATGGGCCGCGGGCTGGTCCGCGATGACGTGGCCGCCATCCTGTTCGATGAACCGCTGACGGTCATCGACCCCCACCTCAAGTGGAAGCTGCGGCGCAAGCTCAAGCAGATCCATGAGCAGTTCAACATCACCATGGTCTACGTCACCCATGATCAGCTGGAGGCCTCGACCTTCGCCGACAAGATCGCGGTGATGTATGAAGGCCGCATCGTGCAGTTCGGTACCCCGCGCGAGCTGTTCGAGGACCCCGCTCACACCTTCGTGGGCTACTTCATCGGCTCGCCGGGCATGAATCTGGCCAGCATCACGCTTGAATCAGAGGGCGTGCGGCTCGGGACGGGGGAGGACGCGCCCTTGCTGCACCTTCCACGGGCGCTGCTGGCGACGCTTGAGGAGCGCAAGGGCGAGCTGAAGCTGGGCATTCGCCCCGAATTCGTCGAGCTCGAGGCCAGCGACAG
Organism: Cobetia sp. PS-4MA; assembly: GCF_057670765.1. NCBI lineage: Bacteria > Pseudomonadati > Pseudomonadota > Gammaproteobacteria > Oceanospirillales > Halomonadaceae > Cobetia > Cobetia sp. PS-4MA. Next base: position 1,335,882 of record NZ_CM173107.1, read on the forward strand.
CTCACCCGCTGCGGCGGTTTCCGACATCCGCGAGCATTGGCTCAGTGGTCAGGTCACGCTGGTGCAGGATCTTGGCACCTACAAGGTGGTGGATTTCGACATCGGCGGTGGCTGCATCTTCAAGGCACGTATCGAGGAAGATGCGCCTATCCCTGCCGGGCGTGTGCGGCTGCGGCTACCGGCCCGCTGGCAGCGCTTCTATCTCGATGAGCATCTGCTGGACCTGTCACAGGCCGGCGCGCCCGACAGCGGCGAGGCGGACAGCTTTGCCAGAGGGGAAAGTGGAGAGCAGCCGGGAGGAAACGCCTGATGCAACGCACACACAACAATCGCGCCTGGTGGCTGGTGCTGCCGGTGGTCATCGTGGTGGCGTTCTCGGCCATCATCCCGATGATGACGGTGGTCAACTACTCGGTGCAGGACATCTTCGATCCCTCCACACGCTTCTTCGTGGGAACCGAATGGTATCGCGAGATCCTGCGCGACGAGCGCCTGCACGACTCGCTGGTTCGCCAGTTCGTCTATTCCTTCGCGGTTCTCGCCATCGAGATTCCGCTGGGGATCGCCGTGGCGCTCTCGATGCCGCGCAAGGGCTTCATGGTCTCGCTGTGCATGATCCTGCTGGCCCTGCCGCTGCTGATTCCCTGGAACGTGGTCGGCACCATCTGGCAGATCATCGGGCGTGAGGACATAGGACTCTATGGCTGGGCGCTGGGGCAACTGGGCATCGATTACAACTACGCCTCCAACCCGGCCGACGCCTGGGTGACGGTGCTGGTGATGGATGTCTGGCACTGGACGTCGCTGGTGGCACTGCTGTGCTACTCGGGGCTGCGCGCCATTCCCGATGTCTACTATCAGGCCGCGCGCATCGACCGTGCCTCACCCTGGGCCGTGTTCCGCTACATCCAGCTGCCCAAGCTCAAGAGCGTGCTGCTGATCGGCATCATGCTGCGCTTCATGGACAGCTTCATGATCTACACCGAGCCCTTCGTCCTCACCGGTGGCGGGCCGGGTACCACCACGACCTTCCTGTCCCAGACCTTGACCCAGATGGCGATCGGCCAGTTCGATCTCGGACGCGCCGCTGCCTTCTCGCTGATCTACTTCCTCATCATCCTGCTGGTCTCGTGGCTGTTCTATACCGCCATGACCCATCAGGACAGTGACGACGCCTGAGGAGACGAGTGATGAAAACACGCAAGCGTCTGGTAATGACGATCTACCTGCTGTTCCTGCTGGTGCCGATCTACTGGTTGCTGATCATGTCGTTCAAGTCGAATCAGGAGATTCTCGGCGGCCTGACCCTGTGGCCCGAGAACTTCACCTTCGACAACTACCGGGTGATCTTCACTGACCCCAGCTGGTACATGGGCTATGTGAACTCGATGAGCTATGTGGTGCTCAACATGGCCATCTCGCTGACGGTGGCACTGCCGGCGGCCTATGCCTTCTCGCGCTATCGCTTCCTGGGTGACAAGCATCTGTTCTTCTGGCTCTTGACCAATCGCATGGCACCGCCGGCGGTCTTCCTGCTGCCGTTCTTCCAGCTCTACTCCTCGGTGGGACTGTTCGATACTCCGCTGGCGGTGGCACTCGCGCACTGTCTGTTCAACGTGCCGCTGGCGGTCTGGATTCTGGAAGGCTTCATGTCCGGCGTGCCCAAGGAGATCGATGAGACGGCCTATATCGATGGCTACAGTTTTCCGCGCTTCTTCCTGACGCTGTTCATTCCGATGATTCGCCCGGGCATCGGGGTGACCGCCTTCTTCTGCTTCATGTTCTCGTGGGTGGAGCTGTTGCTGGCGCGAACCCTGACCTCGACGGAGGCGAAGCCGATCGCGGCGGTAATGACGCGAACGGTCTCGGCCTCGGGCATCGACTGGGGCGTGCTGGCCGCCGCCGGCGCCCTGACGCTGATTCCCGGCATTCTGGTGATCTACTTCGTGCGCAATCACGTCGCCAAGGGCTTCGCCCTGGGTCGGGTGTGAGCGGCGGCCAGACGAGCGCCGCTGTCATTGCCGCCAGCGAGTCGCTGCTGACGGCCTACAAGAGGACATGATGATGGAATGGATGGCCTGGACACTGCCCACGTCACTCTTCTTTGCCGGTATCGGCACCCTGCTGCTGGGCATGACCGCCTGGCAGTTCGTGACCCCGACGCTGAGTCGTCAGGGCTTTCTGCCCATCGCGACCACGCGGGGCGACAGACTGTTCATCGGCCTGCTCTCCAGCGGCTGGCTGCATCTGCTGTGGCTGGGCTTCACTGATCAGGTGCTGTGGATGATCAGCATCGTCTGTGTCGTCTGGATGCTGGTGTTGATGAAGTGGGGATGAGGTGAGGGTGAAGTGAGGGGGATGTGGGGATGAGAAGAAACGAGAAGTGAAGAAACGAGAGGTGAAGTGAGATGTGGGAATGGGGTGTGAGCGTTGACGACGGGCAGCGTCGCCCGGTGGCAACAGGGAACCCGAGGTGCTGACAGGAGTCCCAAGCGGTTCTGACTGGCCAAGCCAGTGTCATCTGTCATCGCTCTGGAACCCTGTTGCATGTCGTCTACCGAATCCTCGCGTCATTCGTCCATCACTGACTCTGTTTCTTCCGACAGGAAAAGCCGTCGTGTCATTCGTGCCGGGCTGACAGGACTGGGTCTTGTCTGTGTCGTCGCCATTGGCTGGTGGGTCACGACTCCCGTGTTGGTAGAGGATCAGCAGGGCGGGGCTGGCGGGAAGCATCCTGCAGCGGGGCAAGCGCAGGACGAGACTCAATCCCCCCTGTGGCAGGCGTATCAGCGGGTGTGGCAGGCCAATCAGGCGCTGCCGGCAGACAAGCGTGAGCCACTGCCATTGCCGGACTTCTCGCACGCCGGCTACCACCAGGGAGAGGCTCTCCCGGCGACGTTGGCGACGGGAGCCAATGCACAAGAGGCGCGGAAGCGGGAATCAGAGTCTCGCAGCGTCAGGCGCTTCGATGTCACGGATTATGGCGCTGATGGCACGGACGACGTGAGTGACCGAGATGCGGTACTGCGCGCCCATGCCGCGATGCGTCGTTGGCAGCAGCAGGGGGAGCATGATGCGGACAGCCCTCAGCGGCACGGGGTGCTCTATTTCCCTGCCGGTGACTATGTATTGTTCGGCCCCGCGGAGCGCGACTGGTTCTATGCACGGATGATCGCGCTCAAGGCGGCAGTCCCGGATGAGGCGCGCCAGCAGACGCTGCGCGAGGCATTGCTCAAGATGCAGGGGCTGAGCCTGGCCGGCAGTCATTGGACACTGGCGGGAGACGGAAGCGACAGGACCCGTCTCAAGCAGACCCGACCGATGCTGCCGTTGCACGCCAGCTGGTACTGGAGCACGCCCTGGTTGCTGCATCTTGGCAATCTGGAGGAGGGCAGGACGCTGGCCGAGGGCGGGAGTCAGGAAGCCTGGCAGCCGATCGCCGCGACGGCTCGCGTGCAGCCTGCCGATACGCAGGACACGGTGACACTGGCGGGCGTGGCACAGGCGTCATCGCTCAAGGCGGGGGATGAGGTATTGCTGGAGAGCATCGACAAGCGTCCGCAAGCGGTAGCGCGTGCTCTGGCACCCTATCAGATGGAAAAGGAGGCCAGGACCGGCAAGTCGCGCTGGCTGATCGAGCGGGATGGGGTGGTCAAGCGCGCTCGCTACCGTGTGCTGGCACGAGAAGGCAATCGGCTGACGCTGTCGTTGCCCGTGGTGCACGAGCGCTTCCCCGGTGAGCAGTGGCGTATCGCGCGCATCCATCCGGCGCATGAGGTCGGGGTCGAAGGCATCACGCTCAAGGGCAACTGGCGAGGGTACTTCAAGCATCATCGCAGCGCCGAGGACGACAGCGGCTTCGGCCTGCTGGATCTCGATGGCATCACCGATGGCTGGGTGCGTGATGTCCGGCTCGACAGTTTCAATCAGGGAGTGAAGGTGCGCCACAGCTCCCAGGTGACGCTCGAGGACGTGAGGATGACCGGCAAGCCGGGGCATATCGCGATGACGATCAGTGACAGCAATCAGGTGCTGGCAAGGCAGGTGGTCGACCAAAGTCATGCCTGGCATGCGCCCGGCGTGGCCCGCTACGCGACCCATAACGTCTACCTTGAACTGGAGCATGGCGGTGACAGTGGGATCGAACTGCATGGTCAGCAGCCGCGGGACAATCTCTTCGACCGCAAGCGAGGCGGCCATGTACGTGACCGCTGGGGCGCCAGTGTCGGCCATCAGCCCAATCATCTGCGCGGGCTGGTGCTGTGGAATCCGGTCAATACCGGCAAGCCGCACGATGCCTGGCCCTTCATGCGCGCCGACTCACACTTCGGCAAGGTGATCATGCCGACGGTAGTGGGCGCCACCGGCCGCGCGCTGGGCATTGCCAGTCGCCATGATTACGAGCGGGTGATGAACGCCAAGGGCGTGACGGACTACCCGCAGCTTGAGGCGCTGGACAAGCTGCAGGCGCGAGTGGAATCCCCCGGCGAGGCCGTTGAGCCAGCTTCGCTCTATCGTGCTCAACGTGCGCTGCTTCGCGAGACGCACCCGTGACCCGGAAAGCTTGAATCCGTCGGGTATCTGGCAGACGGACTGACAGTCAGATGCCCGGCCAGCCGAGCAGCAACGCAGCAAAGGCAAGACAGCGTACCCGGAACGACAGGAGGACAAGCAGTACCGGCAGGAGACTCGCGCGGCATCTCGCGCCGCGTGATACGTGATTGACGGAAGTGGTTGTTGGACGACGCGACACAACAATAACGCCAATGAAGGGACATCCCATGAGTCAGCACATCATTCGACCCGCACGCCTGCGTTACGCCATCGCCTTCGCCACGGCGGCGGGGCTCGCAGGTCTTTCCAGTCAGGCCATGGCCGATCAGTATCAGGATGCGGCAAGGAAGTGGATCGACCAGGAATTCTCACCCTCCACGCTGAGCAAGGACGAGCAGATGTCCGAGCTCGAGTGGTTCATCAAGGCCGCCGAGCCGCTGCGCGGCATGGAAATCAAGGTGGCCTCGGAAACCCTGACCACCCATGAATACGAGTCCAAGGTGCTGGCCAAGGCCTTCAGCGAGATCACCGGCATCAAGCTGACCCACGACTTGATCCAGGAAGGCGACGTCATCGAGAAACTGCAGACCCAGATGCAGTCCGGGCGCAACATCTACGATGGCTACGTCAATGACTCCGACCTGATCGGCACGCACTTCCGCTATGGCAAGGTCGTGCCGATCAGCGACATGATGGAAGGCGACGGCAAGGCCTTCACCTCGCCGACCCTGGATCTGGATGACTTCATCGGGCTGGATTTCACCACCGGCCCGGATGACAAGCTCTATCAGCTGCCGGACCAGCAGTTTGCCAACCTGTACTGGTTCCGCGCCGACTGGTTCGAGCGTGAAGACTTGAAGAAGCAGTTCAAGGACAAGTACGGCTACGAGCTGGGCGTACCGGTCAACTGGTCAGCCTATGAAGACATCGCCGATTTCTTCACCAATGACGTCAAGGAAATCGACGGCAAGCGGGTCTATGGCCACATGGATTACGGCAAGAAGGACCCGTCACTCGGCTGGCGCTTCACCGATGCCTGGTTCTCCATGGCGGGTGCCGGCGACAAGGGCCTGCCCAACGGCCTGCCGGTAGATGAGTGGGGCATTCGTGTCGAGGAATGTCAGCCGGTGGGTTCCTCGGTGACGCGTGGCGGCGCGGCCAATGGCCCGGCGGCCGTCTATGCCACCACCAAGTACGTCGACTGGCTGGGCAAGTACGCACCGCCGGAAGCTCAGGGCATGACCTTCTCCGAGTCCGGCCCGGTGCCGTCCCAGGGCAACATCGCCCAGCAGATCTTCTGGTACACCGCCTTCACGGCTGACATGACGCGGGATGGCCTGCCGGTGGTCAACGACGACGGCACGCCCAAGTGGCGCATGGCGCCGTCACCGCATGGCCCGTACTGGGAAGAGGGCATGAAGCTTGGCTATCAGGACGTGGGTGCCTGGACCTTCTTCGACTCCACGCCGGAGAAGAATCGTCACGCCGCCTGGCTGTATGCGCAGTTCGTGACCGCCAAGACCGTCTCGCTCAAGAAGACCCTGGAAGGCCTGACGCCGATCCGCGAGTCGGATATCCAGTCCCAGGCGATGACCGATGCCGCGCCGAAGCTGGGCGGTCTGGTCGAGTTCTATCGCAGCCCGGCGCGGGTGCAGTGGTCGCCGACCGGCACCAACGTGCCGGATTATCCGAAACTGGCCCAGCTGTGGTGGCAGTACATCTCCCAGGCCGCCAGTGGTGAAGCCACGCCGCAGGAAGCGCTTGATGGCCTGGCCAAGGCGCAGGACCGCATTCTCGAGCGTCTCGAGCGCGCCAAGGTGATGGACAACTGTGGGCCGAAGCTCAACGAGGAACGTGATGCGGAGTACTGGTTCGCCCAGCCGGGTGCGCCGAAGGCCAAGCTGGACAACGAGAAGCCCAAGGGCGAGACCATCGCCTACGACGAGCTGCTCAAGAGCTGGAAGGAGTGATCTCGGCTGGCGCGTCATTGCGCCACTGAGCAAGCGCTTGACGGACAGCTGCAACGACAACGCCCCTGCCGGTTACCCGGCAGGGGCGTTTTTTTGCCAGAGCGATCAGCGACAGCGTTTCAACACTGCCTCATTGCTGGCTCTCAATCGAGACTCTCAATCACGGTAGAGGTCGATGCTCGGGCAGGAGCAGATCAACTGGCGATCGCCATGCACGTTGTCGACCCGGTTGACGGCCGGCCACTGCTTGGCCGCCTTGACGTGCTCGCTGGGGAAGGCACCGATCTCGCGGGAATAACCACGGTTCCATTCGGCGTCCATCAGGTCCGCCTGGGTGTGCGGCGCGTGCACCAGCGGGTTGTCTTCCAGGGTCCATTCGCCTTGCTCGACACGGGCGATCTCGGCGCGAATCGCGATCATCGCCTCACAGAAACGGTCGATCTCGTAGAGCGACTCGGACTCGGTGGGCTCGACCATCAGCGTGCCCGCCACCGGGAACGACATGGTCGGGGCGTGGAAGCCGTAGTCGATCAGGCGCTTGGCGATGTCTTCCTCGCTGATGCCGGAAGCGGCCTTCAGCGGGCGGATATCGATGATGCACTCATGCGCCACGGTGCCGCTCTTGCCGCGATAGAGCACCGGATAGTGCCCATCGAGACGCGTGGCGATGTAGTTGGCGTTGAGGATCGCAAGCTCGGTGGCCTCACGCAGCCCCTGCGCACCCATCATCTTGATGTAGGCCCAGGAGATCGGCAGGATCGCCGCGGAACCGAAGGCGGCGGCGGAGACGGCGGTGCATTCCGGCTTCACGCCTTCCAGCGGGGTGACCACGTGGTTGGAGACGAAGGGTGCCAGGTGTGACTTGACGCCGATGGGCCCCATGCCCGGACCGCCGCCACCGTGGGGAATGCAGAAGGTCTTGTGCAGGTTGAGGTGCGAGACATCGCCGCCGAAGTCACCCGGACGGCAGATGCCGACCTGGGCGTTCATGTTGGCGCCGTCGATGTAGACCTGACCGCCGTGATCGTGAACGACCTGACAGGCCTCGCGCACGGTTTCCTCGAACACGCCGTGGGTGGACGGGTAGGTGATCATGATCGCGGACAGCTTGTCGCTGTGCTGCTCGGCCTTGGCGCGCAGGTCATTGATGTCGATGTTGCCGCTGGCATCACACTCGACCACCACCACCTTCATGGCGGCCATCGCGGCGGAGGCCGGATTGGTGCCGTGGGCGGAGCTGGGAATCAGGCAGATGTCGCGCGCGCCCTCGCCGATGGAGGCCTGGTAGCGACGGATCGCGACCAGTCCCGCATATTCCCCCTGGGCGCCGGAGTTCGGCTGCATGGAGATGGCGTCGTAGCCGGTGATCTCGACCAGGAAGGCCGACAGCTCATCGATCATCTGCTTGTAGCCGACCACCTGATCCGAGGGCGCGAAGGGGTGGACGTTGGCGAATTCGGGCCAGGTGACCGGAATCATCTCGGTGGTGGCGTTGAGCTTCATGGTGCAGCTGCCCAGTGGAATCATCGCGTGGGTCAGCGACAGGTCCTTGTTCTCCAGGCGCTTCAGGTAGCGCAGCATCTCGGTTTCCGAGTGGTAGCGGCTGAAGGTCGGGTGGGTCAGGAAGTCGCTGTCACGCTGACAGGCCGCCGGGATCGCGCTTGCGCCCTTGGCCAGCAGGTCCTGGTCCAGCGCGGCGACGGACAGGCCGTGCTCCTCGCCGAGCAGCACGTCGAACAGCACGCCGACGTCAGCGGCGGTGGTGGTCTCGTCGAGATTGATGGTGATGCGGCCGTCGCCGTGGTGGCGCAGGTTGATCTCGTGGGTCAGCTCGCGACCATGGATCTTGCCGGCATCCACGCCGGTGACGGTGATGGCATCGAACCAGCTGTCGTGGGCCAGTGCCATGCCGCAACGGCTGACGCCCTCGGCGAGAATGCTGGTCAGGCGGTGCACGCGGGTGGCGATGCGCTTGAGGCCCTCGGCACCGTGATAGACGGCGTAGAAGCCGGCGATGTTGGCCAGCAGCGCCTGGGCGGTGCAGATGTTGGAGGTCGCCTTCTCGCGGCGGATGTGCTGCTCGCGGGTCTGCATCGCCATGCGCAGTGCCGGGTTGCCGCGCGAGTCCTTGGAGACCCCGATGATGCGGCCCGGAATCGAGCGCTTGAGCTTGTCGGTGGTGGCGAAGAAGGCGGCGTGCGGGCCGCCGAAGCCCATCGGCACGCCGAAGCGCTGGGAGGTGCCGACGACGATATCGGCGCCGAGGCTGCCCGGCGACTTGAGCAGCACCAGGCTCAGCAGGTCGGCGGCCACCACGGTCATCGCGCCATTGGCGCGTGCCGCGTCCAGCAGCGGTGCGAGATCGCGTACCTGACCGGTATTGCCCGGATACTGGAACAGGGCGCCGAAGATGTCGTGCTCACCGACCTTCTCGGCAGCATCGATGACCAGCTCGAAGCCGAAGTAATCGGCACGCGTGCGCATGACGTCCAGCGTCTGGGGCAGGACATCGTCGGCGATGAAGAAGCGATTGCTCTTGTTCTTCTTGTTGCCACGCTGACACAGCGCCATGGCTTCGGCCGCGGCGGTGGCCTCATCCAGCAGGCTGGCATTGGCCAGTTCCATGCCGGTCAGGTCCATCACCGCCTGCTGGAAGTTGAGCAGCCCTTCGAGACGGCCCTGGGCGATTTCCGGCTGGTACGGCGTATACGCGGTATACCAGCCCGGATTCTCCAGCACGTTGCGCTGGATGACCGCCGGCAGGTGGGTGTTGTGATATCCCTGGCCGATATAGGTCTTGAATACCTTGTTCTGACGCGCCAGGCGCTTGAGATAGTCCAGTGCCTCGGATTCCGTGCGCGGCCCTTCGAGGTCCAGCTCGCGTCCCAGACGAATGGCCGCCGGCACGGTGCGGTCAATCAGCGTCTCGATGCTGTCTTCACCCAGTGTCGCCAGCATGCGCGTGACATTGGCGGCAGTCGGGCCATTGTGACGGGAAATGAAATCATCGTGCCCGGCCAGCTGGGCCAGGGTAAGCGTCTCGTGAGCCATGCAAGGAATCCTGTGCTGCAACGGGAACTGCAAGTGACAGTCCGCGGGAGGAACATCGCCTTGCCGGCGCAGGAGGGCGGGCAGGGCGTCGGGAATCGTGAAGCCTCGGCTGGGGGCGCCGAGCCAGCGTACTACCGGGTGAGACGGGCAAGCGGCCTCCAGCCATGTGACAGCGCTGTCTCGGACAGCGGCTGGAGGCCAACCGTGATCAGGCTTCGCTTTCCACCAGCTGGGTGTAGGCGTCCGCGTCGAGCAGCTTTTCCAGCTCGGCGCTGTCAGCGACCTTCATCTTCAGAATCCAGGCATCGTCATAGGGGCTTTCATTGACGGATTCCGGCGCGTCTTCGAGGCTCTCGTTGACGGCGATGACTTCGCCGGCCAGCGGCGCGTACAGATCAGAGGCCGCCTTGACGGACTCGATGACACCGAACTCTTCTTCCAGCGCCAGTTCGCGACCGATTTCCGGCAATTCGACGAAGACGACGTCGCCCAGCGCTTCCTGAGCGTGGTCGGTGATGCCGATGGTCACGGTACCGTCACCGTTGTCCTGAACCCACTCGTGACTCTCGGTGTACTTAAGCGTGGCAGGAATGTTGCTCATGAGTGTTTTCCTATGTGAAAAGATTTTCTGATTCAGGGAATCGTTGCGCCATTATGCACGAAGGTCTCGACACGTGGCAGTAGCTGAGCGCGGCGTGCCTCTACGACTTTTGGCGAGTGGCAAGCGAGTTGCCCTCTTAATCGTGGTCCGTCGTGCTCCGGGCGTCCAGTGTCTCGCCTTGCCACGCCCGGTCTATCTGCGCCATGGCGCGAAGGTATCAGCGCACAAGGCCCATGAGTGCAGGGTGCAGACCGTTTTTTCTCCGCTGGAAGTCAGTTCTCCAGGTCCTCATTCTCTGACGGGAGGTGGGTTTCCAGCGAGAATCTGATGCCACTTTCCTGCGCTTGCGAGCCCTGTTGAGTCGAGGTAGAGTGTCGCCTGTTTCGTATTGGAAACTTGTTTCCCATGTTGTGTCCAGATTCACGTGCTGTCAATGGTGTCGCAGGCAGCGACACCCATATTCGCTGAGGGAAGCTCCTTCACGCTCTGATCATCAGGCGTGTCCTGATGGCAGGTATCCCCGAGGAGAGCCCGCCGGAGCGTGCCTGTCGTCACGGGACTGCCCGCGAGAGGTGTGGGGGAAGACCCGGGAGAGGCTCAGGTTGCCGGCACAAGGGAAAGAGATATCCACTGAGTGACGCCCATCAACGGGCTGAATCCCTCAGGCGATTGACACATTTTCATGATTTTTGCGTGACGTTTTGCTCACATTCCAGCGTAAAGCCCTGTTGGGGTAGTGAAGACTGGAAGCTTCCGCTAATGTGAGCTGTCCGTTTGGCGTGCTGGCCGGTTGACCGGCTGGCCAGACGGGATTTCCGATGTGTCTCTCCTCGCATCGAGTCATAACAACAATTCAGCGGAGGAAATCTGCGTGGAAATGATCAGTTCTCTCTTTACCGCCATCAATGGCGTGGTGTGGGGCCCGGTGATGTTGATCCTGCTGCTCGGGGTCGGCTTCTATCTTCAGGCGGGCCTCAAGGGCATGCCGATCCGCAAGTTGGGTACCGGCTTCAAGCTGCTGTGGAGCGGGCGCGCGCCCGGCAAGGATGGCGATGGTGAAATGTCGCCGTTCAATGCCCTCATGACATCACTCTCCGCTACCATCGGTACCGGCAACATCGCGGGTGTGGCGACGGCGATCGCGCTGGGTGGACCGGGGGCGATCTTCTGGATGTGGATCACGGCGCTGGTCGGCATGGCGACCAAGTACGCCGAGGCCGTCTGTGCGGTGCGTTATCGCGAAGTGGATGACAATGGCAACCACGTCGGTGGTCCGATGTACTACATCCGCAACGGACTGGGGGCCAAGTGGGGTTGGCTGGGGGGCGCCTTTGCCTTCTTCGGCTGCTTCGCGGCCTTTGGCATCGGCAATACCGTGCAGTCCAACTCCGTGGCGGATGCCCTGGAAACCTCGTTTGCCATTCCGCACTGGGCCTCCGGTGTCGTGATGATGGTGCTGGCAGGTGCGGTCATCCTGGGTGGCATCAAGCGCATCTCCAGCGTGGCGGGCAAGCTGGTGCCGTTCATGGCGATTGCCTACTTCCTGTCGGGCATCGTCATTCTGGTGATCAATGCTGACCAGATCGGTCACGCCTTCGGCCTCATCTTCACTTACGCCTTCAATCCAGTCGCGGCGACTGGCGGCTTTGCCGGTGCGGCGGTGATGGCGGCCATCCGTTTCGGTGTGGCGCGCGGTATCTTCTCCAATGAAGCCGGCCTGGGCAGTGCGCCCATCGCCCACGCTGCCGCGCAGACCAAGAACCCGGTACGTCAGGGGCTGGTCGCCATGCTGGGCACCTTCATCGATACCATCGTCATCTGCACCATCACCGCGTTGGCCATCATCACCTCCGGCCTGTGGTCTTCTGGTGAGACGGGGGCGGCGCTGACCTCCATGTCCTTTGATCAGGCCTTGCCGGGTGTCGGCAACCATCTGGTCGCGATCGCGCTGGCCGTGTTTGCCTTCACCACCATCCTTGGCTGGTCCTTCTATGGCGAGAAGTGCTTCCAGTACCTGTTCGGTACGCGCGCCATCATGCTGTATCGCATCGTGTTCGTGATCGCGATTCCGGTGGGCGCGATGGCCAAGCTGGATCTCATCTGGCTGATGGCGGATACCTTCAATGCCTTGATGGCGATTCCGAACCTGATTGGTCTGGCGCTGCTGTCGCCCGTGGTCTTCAAGCTGACCCGCGACTACTTTGACGGCAAGGAAGTGCTGGCGGGCGAAGACCGCTGATCGCATCAGGAGCCCCCCGTCGCTGGCAGGCGCGGCGGGGTGAGCCCCCTCAGATTGTCCTATCTCGATCACTAGCCTCCGGCAGCACAGGGCCAGATTCACCTGGCTGTCGGAGAGATGTTGCATGCCACTCTGGAGAATGATGATGTCCGATTCCGCCGCTGTCACCGGTCTCAAGCAGACCGCGCTTCATGACCTGCACGTCGAGCAGGGAGCGAAGATGGTCGAGTTTGCAGGCTATTCCATGCCCGTCCAGTATCCGCTGGGCGTCAAGAAGGAGCACGAGCATACGCGTGCCAAGGCGGGGCTGTTCGATGTCTCGCACATGGGGCAGCTGATCCTGCGCGGAGAGAACGTGCAGGCGGCGCTGGAGACGCTGGTACCGACGGACATCGTCGATCTTCCGGTGGGCATGCAGCGTTACGGACTCTTTACCAGTGATACCGGCGGTATCCTCGATGACCTGATGATCGTCAATGGTGGCGATCACCTCTATGTGGTGGTGAATGCTGCCTGCAAGGATCAGGACGTCGCGCATCTGCGTGTGGGGCTGCCGATGGAGATCGAGCTTGAGGTGCTGGAGGACCGGGCACTGCTCGCCCTGCAGGGGCCGCTGGCTCACGCGGTCATGCAGCGTCTGTCGCCCGAGGCCTGCGAGCTGACCTTCATGCATCATTCCCATGTCACCATCGATGGCATCGAGTGTTGGGTCAGTCGCAGCGGGTATACCGGTGAAGATGGTTTCGAGATCTCCGTCCCCGATGCTGAGGCGGAGCGCTTCGCGCGTCTGCTGCTGGCGGCGGAAGAGGTGGAGTTCATCGGTCTCGGGGCGCGGGATTCACTGCGTCTCGAGGCTGGCCTGTGCCTGTATGGTCATGATCTGGACACCACGACGTCGCCGGTGGAAGCCAGCCTGATCTGGGCGCTGGGCAAGGTGCGTCGTCAGGGCGGTGCACGTGAAGGCGGCTTCCCGGGGGCGGACGTCATCCTGACCCAGATTGCCAACAAGGATCACACCCGCAAGCGAGTCGGTCTGGTGGCTGAAGGGCGTGCTCCGATTCGCGAAGGTGCCGAGCTCTTCGACGGCGAGGGCAACCGCATCGGTGTCGTGACTTCGGGCAGCTTCGGCCCGAGCTACGGCAAGCCGGTCGCCATGGGCTATGTGGCGATCGCGCACAGCGTGCTGGACACTCAGGTCTTCGCGGATGTACGCGGCAAGCGACTGCCGATGACCGTGACGAAGATGCCCTTCGTCGAGCAGCGCTATTACCGCGGCTGATGATGGGCTGAAGACAGGCAAGGCTGGACGGGAAAGGGGCTGCTTCGGCGGTCCCTTTTTCGTTGCCTGTGACAGGCGTCAGGCGTCAGGCAGCAGGCTCGGCTCTGGTCCGGGAGATCTGGATCGTGTCGTGGGTTGCAGGCAAGTGGCGCTGAGGCACGACGGAACTGGCTGGCAGGGGAGGGGCCGTCACGGCTTTCGAGGCAATCTCCAGACGCAGAAAAGCCCGCCGAAGCGGGCTTTTCCGTGGAAAGAGAGGTTAGTCTCTTTCAGCTAACTCATGATCAGTCGATGATCTTGATGTTAGCGGCCTGGAGGCCTTTCTTGCCCTGGGTGACGTCGAAGGAAACCTTCTGACCGTCTTGCAGAGACTTGAAGCCTTCAGCCTGGATTTCGGAGAAGTGTGCGAACAGGTCGTCACCGTTGTCGTCCGGAGAAATGAAGCCGAAACCTTTGGTGTCGTTGAACCACTTGACTGTACCAGTTGCCATGATCGTAATTCCTTACTGATGATATTGCCGGGAGTTACCCGATATACGTGGGTAAAACAAGGAGGATATGCACCAGGTACCGAAGTGTTTCGATCACGACTGACGATATACGACTTGCTAACCAACGAGATCAATACTGCGCTGCCGCGCCTCCAAGGTCAAATGAAATATCAAAAACTTCGCCTTTGGTCGGGTGTCTCGTGAGCAGATTCTTCTCGAATGGACGGCATTGCGCCAGTCAGTTTTCCAGATTTCGCAAGGATTGACAGTGACTTGCTTTTATCCCGTTATCCTGGTTTCTGGTCGGTATAAAACCTCGCCGTATATTGTTCCGCTTGAGAGGTTGCCAAGGTGAGTCATCGTCGTGGGGATGGGGCGTGCGTGCGGGCTTTCAAGGCAGTGGGCAGCTCCTCGCGAAGGATCCGCCAGGTCGTCATGCTTGGTGAGGGAAAGAGATAAAAAAACCGGCAGCGATGGCAGCGCTGCCGGTGGATGGTCTTGCAACCATCAAGACTCTCGGAGAGCGGCGATGATGCGCCCATCATCGCCGGAGAGATGGAGTGTCAAGCGATGCATCTGGGCCGTCTCAGGTGTCCAGCTGCATCTCGGGGACATTGTCGGGCACGATGAGCTTGCCTGCGGTCAGGCGCTGTATCTCCTCGACACTGACGCCTGGCGCGCGTTCCAGCAGGTGGAAGGCACCGTCCTTGATCTCGAGGAAGGCCAGGTCGGTCAGGACACGGCGAATGCAGCCGGCACCGGTCAGTGGCAGCTCACACTGGCTGAGCAGCTTGGACTCACCATGCTTGGAGGCGTGGGTCATGGTGCAGATGATGTTCTCGGCACCCGCCACCAGATCCATGGCGCCGCCCATGCCTTTCACCAGCTTGCCGGGGATCATCCAGCTGGCTATGTTGCCGTTCACGTCCACCTCGAAGGCGCCGAGTACCGTCAGATCGACGTGCCCGCCGCGAATCATCGCGAAGGATTCGGCGGAGTCGAAGATGGCGGCGCCATCGATGGCGGTCACGGTTTCCTTGCCGGCATTGATCATGTCGGCGTCGACCTCGTCGTCATAGGGATAGCGTCCCATGCCAAGCAGGCCGTTCTCGGACTGCAGCATCACGTCGATGCCATCCGGGATGTAGTTGGCGACCAGGGTCGGGATGCCGATGCCCAGATTGACGTAGGAGCCGTCCTGGATTTCCTGTGCCACTCGTTGGGCCATCTGTTCGCGTGTCAAAGCCATGATGTATTCCTTGTCTGAAGCGCCATCGAGGTGACGCCTTGCCGTGTCGGGGAGTGTCGTCGCGAGAAAACGGATGCAGGCAGAGCCTAGGCTCAACGCGAGCGAACGGTCCGTTTCTCGATGCGCTTCTCGAAGCTGCCCTTGATGACGCGGTCGACATAGATGCCCGGAGTGTGGATCTCGGCCGGGTCCAGCTCGCCGGGTTCCACCAGCTCTTCGACTTCGACCACGGTGATCTTGCCTGCGGTTGCGGCCAGCGGGTTGAAGTTGCGTGCCGTGTGACGGTAGACGACATTGCCGTAGCGGTCGGCCTTCCACGCCTTGACGATCGCGAAGTCACCCTTGATGGCTTCCTCGAGAATATAAGGGCGACCGTCGAATTCGCGGACTTCCTTGCCTTCTCCGATGGGCGTTCCGTAGCCGGTCGCGGTGAAGAAGGCGGGGATGCCGGCCCCGGCGGCGCGCATCTTCTCGGCCAGCGTGCCCTGGGGGGTCAGGATGACCTCGAGCTCTCCGTCCAGCAGCTGGCGCTCGAACAGGGCGTTCTCGCCGACGTAGGAGGCGATCATGGTCTTGATCTGGCGATCTTCCAGCAAGATGCCCAACCCGAAGCCGTCCACGCCGCAGTTGTTGGAGACGACGGTCAGGTCCTTCACGCCACGACGCTTGATCTCCTGGATCAGGTTCTCGGGAATACCGCAGAGTCCGAATCCGCCGGCGATTACCGTCATGCCGTCTTCCAGGCCCGCCATGGCATCGGCGTAGCGGGTCACTACCTTGTTGAATCCTGCCATGAAGTTCTCCTTGAGCATCTTGTGTTGTCGTTTTGACGGTGATGAGTCGCTGCTCATCTTCCGTGGCCGGCGCCTGGGGCAGGCGTCTGGCAAAGGCTTGAGTGCATCATTGCCGACAATCTGGTGGCTGTATATATTTGATAAGTTTGTTTTTTCTATCCATTGATAAGTTTTCATGAAGAGTCTTGGGCAGTACGATATCGCCTTGCCCGCTGGTTTCCTGCACAGATCCGCCTGTGGTGCGGGTCAGCGGCGGATATGCACGACAGGGCTGGACGACTCGCGGTGCAAGGCTGCGCAAGCGGCTCTGGCCACCTTGGACCAATGGTGTAAAGGCCGACGGGTCTCCCGGCGACGGGTTGAGCCTGTTTCCCCGAATGTCATCTCAAGGCGCGTCCCCCAGGGACCCCACAGGAAGGAAGCCGCATGACCTTGAAACAGTTGAAAGCCTTTGTCGCAGTGGCCAGAACCCTGTCTTTCGTGGAAGCGGGCACGTTGGTGCATCTTTCCCAGCCGGCATTGTCGCTGGCCGTCAAGAATCTGGAGGAGTCGTTGGGTGGGCGTCTGTTCCAGCGTTCCACTCGACAGGTCAGCCTGACGCCGGAAGGACGGGCCTTCTTCCCGCTGGCTCGCAGGATACTGTCGGATTGGGAGCATGCTGAGGACGAGATGCGCCAGCGATTCAGTCTCGGACGCGGGCGTGTGGCATTGGCTGCCATGCCGACCTTCGCCGGGAATCTGCTGCCAGGAGTACTGGCGGATTTTCGACGGCAGTTCCCGGAGATCACCATCGAGGTCAATGACGTGATCGCCGAGGAAGTCGTGGAGCGTGTCACCGATGGGCGCGTGGAACTGGGGATCTGTTTTGATCCCGGGGTCCGCGAGGACCTTGTCTTCGAATCACTCTTCGAGGATCGCTACATCGCGATCATTCCCGAGGGGCACGCCCTGTTGCAGGGCGCTCCCGCGACCATCCATTGGGATCAGCTGCTGGAAGAGGATTTCATCACCCTGCAACGTCCCTCGGGCGTGCGACACATGCTGGAGCGGCGCCTGGCAGAGGCGGGACTCAAGCTCACCGTCGCCTTCGAGACCCATCAGCTGGTGACCTGCGGACGCATGGTGGCAGAGGGACTTGGCGTCAGCGCGGTACCGGCGATGAGCGCCGATCAGATGTCAGCGCTGGGATGTCGGTGCCTGGGGCTGGAAGGGCCGGTCATCGAGCAACGGGTCGGCGTGATTCGCCGCGGCCGTCATGAGCTGTCGGTCGCGGTCCAGGCGATGCTGGACACCCTGCGGGCCCGCTATCCCGTCTCGCCGCCGCCCGTGCCTGATGAGGATCTAGCGTGACGCCGTCAATAGCTGTCGGTAGGTCAGGCTGATGCGCACGCCCTCGAGCTTGCGTGGCGGCAGGGCGTGATGCAGTCGGTCCTGACAGCCGCGCCCCATCACCAGCAATGAGCCATGGGGCAGCCACAGGTTGAATGCAGGGTCCTGTGCGTAGGGGCTGCGGGGGTGTCCCTTGAAGCGCAGGGGCCGCTCTCGTCCCAGTGACAGGGCCAGCACGATGGGGCGGTCGCCAAGCTCCAGTTCATTGTCACTATGCCAGCCCATGCGGTCATTGCCATCGGCGTAGCGATTGGCCAGCAGGCTGTTGAAGTGCTGGTCGATATGGCGTTCCTGCCCCGGCTGCGCGCTCAGCTCGCGGTTGATGGCGTGACGGGCAAGCTCCCCCAGATGCCAGGCCATCGGACGCCAGGGTGCTGGCTCGAACAGGCTGCCGGAATAGCGATAGCGAGCCCCGGCGTCCCCCATCCATACCTGACGGCGAGGGATGGGATGCGTCTTGCCATGCACGCTCAAGCTCGGCCGCTGCCAGTCGAGCGTGGTATCCAGCGTGACCAGTGCCTGGTCGGCCTGCAGGGGAGTCAGAGCGGTTGGCTTGAGATAGAGCGGGTGCAGCGGATGGCGATACCAGCCATGGGCCAGTGTCTGCCAGTCGTCCGGCAGGCCGGCCGGTCGCTGTCCGCTTGGCGGGGTGCGGGAAGGGGCGTGTTGAGGATGCGTGGCGAACAGGTCGCCGGCCTCGGAGGATATCGTCATGAGGCGAGCTTGCCAGAGCGAATTGACTGTCGGCAAGTCGAAGGTGGCCTGCCGCCGACAGAGCGTGCACTGGGCTCAGAGTCCTGTCAGGGACTCAAGACTCAGGATGGCCACTTCAGCCAGCCCGAGTCCCAGCAGCGCCCCCGCCAGCACGTCACTGACGTAGTGCAGTCCCAGGATCACGCGGGAAAGCGCGATCAACATGGCAAGCGGCGTGACGAGAATGGCCAGTTCCGGTAGCTGCTGAGCCGTCAGGCTGGCAAACAGCACCGCATGCAGTGTATGGCCACTTGGAAAGCTGTAGCGATCCAGCGGTGGCATGGTGCATTGGATGGTCGTGAAGGTGATGAAGGGGCGCTCACGGCACAGCCGGGTCTTGAGGGCGCGATACAAAAGGGCGCCGGCCCCCGCCGCCAGTCCGAATTCCAGCATCAACCAGCCACCTTGCACGTGATGGAAGGGCAGGCTGAGTGTCAGCAGCAACCAGACGGGCCAGTCGCCGAGGCGCGAGACCACGCGAAAGAGGGTCAGGATCGGCCGATACAGCGCCAGACGTGCCACCTGGCGACACAGCCGCCACTCCAGCAGGTCGAGTCGCTCAAAGACGGGAAGGCTGCGATCGTGCATCGGGCTTCTCCTCGGCGAGGCGTAGACAGGCAAGAAAATGCTCGGCGACCTGGCTCCAGGCCATGGGCTCGACGCGTACACGGGCTGCTCTTCCGAGACGTGCGATACGCGCTGGTCGCTGGCAGACTTCCACTGCCTGTTCGATGAATCTGTCCGGCTGGGTGCAGGGGGCCAGCAACCCCTGGTGGTCATCGCGGATCACTTCCGCAGCGGCCGCGTAGTCGAAGGCCACCACGGCCAATCCACTGGCCATGGCTTCCAGCACCACGTTGCCGAAGGTCTCCGACAGCGAGGGGAACAGGAACAGGTCGGCACTGGCGTAATGGGCAGCCAGCGCCTCGCCGGTCTGGAAGCCGGCGAAGATCGCCTCCGGCAGGCGTTGCTCAAGGCGTTCGCGCAGCGGGCCATCGCCCACCAGTACCAGCGCGATATCCGGCTGCACGGCCTGCATGGCCTCGTAGCTGCGAATCAACAGCTCGATGTTCTTTTCCGCCGCCAGGCGGCCGACATGCAGCGCGACGGGCTGCTGAGGGCCGACGCCCCACTGGCGACGCAGCGCTTCACTGCGATGAACGGGCGAGAAGCGCTGACAATCCAGCCCGCGTCCCACGACCCGGACATGCTTGAAACCCTGTTGCGCGAGAGTGGCGGCCTGGGTGCGTGTCGGGACCAGTGTCAGGTTGGCGGCATTGTGGAAGTGCTTCAGCCCCTGACGTACCAGGGGGCGTAATGCCCTGAGATGATAGTGGGTGCTGTACTGGTCGAAATTGGTATGAAAGCCTGCCACCACGGGCACGCCGAGGCGACGCGCGACCATCAGGGCACTGACCCCCAGCGGTCCTTCGGTGGCGATGTAGATGACGGAGGGCGGATGCTGGCGCCACAGCGCCGTCAGCCGTCTCAGGGCAGGGGCGCCGATCTGAACGGTGTCATAGCCCGGAAGACGGAAGCCGCGTACCTGAAGCTCCTGCGCGACTCGTGGTTCATGGCTGCCGTCGCGGGGTGCGGGCCGCACGAGCTGCAGCTCGCAGCCCCGCGTGATGAGTTGATCGCACAGATGGCTCAGCGTGTGAGCCACGCCATTGATTTCCGGGTGCCAGGTTTCACTGACAAAGGCGATACGCTCCATGACGGCTCCTGATGACCTTTGAACGAAGTATTGGCCATGGGAGTGACGCCTGCATAACAGCGAGGTGACGAAGTGATGACACCCCACGCAGGTGTCGTTGCAGCCGCGGTCACTCCAGCGGGCAATCTCCCGCGGGCAATCTCCAGCAGGCAATGCTGCCAGGAGGCAGCGGATTAAAGCGGTCACAGGTCACAGTTCACAGCTCAAAGATCAATCACGCTGGCCGAGACTGACGCGGGGGCGACAGGCGCGGCATGAAGGACGCCGTGGGCGAGGCATGCCCGACGCTCGTTTGGCAAGGCGAGCCCCTGAAGGGCTCGCCAGTGAGGCCGGCAGCCCCAGTTTCAGCGTTTCTCGAGCAGCTCGCGTGGATTGATCGGCTTGCCGCCATGGCGCACGTCGAAGAGCAGTTCAGGCTGACCGTCATTGCGACGTGCCACGCGACACAGCGGGGTGCCCGGCGTGACCTGCTGACCGACCTTGACCAGAATCTCTCCGCACTGCGCCAATACACTCTGCAGATTGCCTGAATGGTGAAGGATGACCACATTGCCCAATTGCCGCATGTTGTCGGCAAAGCGGACTTCCCCGCTGGCCGGCGCGCTGGCGACCCCATTGCTGGCCGTGCGAATCCGCATCGGGGCCAGTTGGCCATTGCGGTTGGTGCCGAATTCGCTGATGACTTCGCCGGCGGCAGGCCAGCGCCACGATTGACGCGGTTTCTTCAGCGGACCCGGATCCGGGCGTGCCACGAGACTGCCGCCGCTGGCACGCGCATTGGAAGCGCTTCGGCTGGGGCCACCATTGAGGGGAACCGAGATCAGGGTGCCGACTTTCAGGTCATTGGGGGGAAGCCCCGGGTTGGCGGTCTGGATGCGCTGAGGATTGGCTCCGAAGTAACGGCCTATCTTCGAGTAGGTGTCCCCGGGGCGCAGCTGATAGCGATAGGGGCCACCGGAGGGGGCACGCTCACGCGCGGTGGGCACCAGGATGCGCTGCCCGACCTTGAGGTCACGGATCTTGACGCCGGGGTTGAAGCGGGTGAGGCGCAACAGGGGAATGTCAGCGTCGCGTGCGATCTGCCCCAGGGTGTCGCCTTTCTGGATCGTGATCCATTGGCCTGCCGGTGAGCCGGAGTAGCTGCCGGTGGCGCAGCCTGTCAGCCACAGTGCCAGGCTCAGCCACGCCAGTCGCCGCAGCGGCGCGCGAGATGTCCTGTGGAGAAATGTCGAGATGGCGCCCACGGCCAGGCGCACAGCGCCCAGCGGCTCGTGAGGCATGTCAGAGTTGTTCAATGTCGTGTCCTGCACGTGACAGTCGGGCATCCTTGTCCTTCCAGACCTGATTGAGCCATTGCTGAAACCGTTCGCGGTAGGCAGCGTCCGCATGATAATCCCCGTTCAGCATCCAGGGTTCCACCGGGCGTTGCACGATATCCAGATGGATATCTCCCCCCTTGCCACACAGAAACTCCCAGAAGCTCGCGCTGGCGTGACGATAGTCCAGCGTGGCGTCGAGTATGCCTGACAGGCGGTCGCCGAGAATGCTGATCACCTGAGCGCTGCCGCCGGCGCGCGGCCTGAGCAGATGAGTGTACGGGCTTTGCTGTTGATCATGCTTGCCTGACGTGAAGCGCGTGCCTTCCACGAAGTTGAAGATCGACATGGGCGACTGGCCCGCTCGCTCACAGATGCGGCGTGTCGCGGCACGGTCGCGTTCCGCCAGGCGCGGGTCATTGGCCAGTCGTTCACGGCTGTAGCGGCGCATGAAGGGGAATTCCAGCGCCCACCAGGCCAGGCCGATGACGGGGACCCAGATCAACTCGCGCTTGAGAAAGAACTTGGGCATGGGCGTGCGATGATGCAATGCATACTGCAGCACGAAGATATCCGTCCAGCTGCGGTGGTTGGAGATCACCAGCCACCAGCGTCGCCTGGCGGAGCCATCCTTCAGGGCGTCCGGCACGTTGACCTGCCAATGGGGGCGTATCCAGGCGCGAATCCACAGATTGTTGGTGCCGATCCACCCCATGGCGAGACGGTTCAGCCCTTCGAGAAGATGAAGCTGCAGACGACGGGACGGGCTGAGCAGCTTGAGCAATGCCAGCAGGTACAGCGGTACCGACCAGAACAGGGTATTGGTGATCAGAAACAACAGGCTGATGACGCCTCTGATACTCGACATGAACGACTCCTTCAGCAGATCGCGCCATCCTAATTCACCCGTGACAGGAAACCCACCCCGCTTGCGTGGAGGACAGCAACTCGACGTTGCGCAAACCGTACGCATCTGATGTCGAATGGTGGCGGTTCGTGAGCTGTGGTGTCATTCGCGCGCCGACTTTCCTGTCGGCCGGTGCAAGGGAAGGCCTGACATGGCACTCGGCCATCGTCGTGAGCATGCACCGCCACTCGACGTCCTCTCACGAGATGGACGCCCTTTCAGGGAGCAGAGCGACATGTGGTTGCAGGGAGTGTTGGTGGGGCTGGCGATCGGGGCCTTCGTGTTGATCGCCATCGAGGACGTGATTCATCTCAACAAGGCCAAGACGACCTTGTTGCTGGGGACGTTCAGCTGGTTGCTGCTGTTCATCTTCGGCCCCGGTGCGTTGGGAGTCGATGACGTCGGTGAGTCGCTCAACGAGAATCTGCTGGAAATCGCCACCTTGTGGCTGTTTCTGATGGCGGCGATGACCTTCGTGGCGTTTCTCAATGCCAAGGGACTGATCGCCAATCTCATCTATCGATTGCTGCCGGGCCGCATCGGTGAGCGAGGCCTGCTGTATCTGACCGGCACCTTCGCCTTTGCCTTCTCCTCTCTGGCCGACAACATCACCGCTACGCTGGTGTCGTTGACGCTGGTGCTGTCTCTGGGATTGCCGCCGAAGAAGACGCTGCGTTTCGCGGTGCTGGCGGTGTTTGCCGTCAATTCCGGCGGGGTGGCGTTGATCACCGGTGATGTGACCACACTGATGATCTTCCTCGCCGACAAGGTGCGTATCAGTGAGCTGATGCTGCTGGCCATCCCGGCCTTCGTCAGCGTGATGCTGCTGGCGACGCTGCTGCTGCCCGGGCTTGGGGGAGAAGTCCATCTGTCGCGTGAACGCCGTCCCACCCGGCGTCTGGACCGCTTCGTGGCCTGGCTGTTTCTCGCCACCATCCTCTCCACGCTGGGCCTGAACGTGCTGTTCGGTATCCCGCCCTTGCTGACCTTCCTGTTCGGGATGTCGATCATGTTCCTGCTCGGGCATGTGGCCGAGCGACGCAGTGACAGCGAAGAGCGCAGAATTCTTGATTACATCAGGATAATTGAATTCGACACTCTGCTATTCTTCCTCGGTATCCTGCTGATGGTGGGAGCGCTCAAGGAAGCCCGCCTGCTGGAAGGGCTGGCACAGCTCTATGACGTGATGCCTGCCATGCAGGCCAATTATCTGATCGGCCTGTTGTCGGCATTGGTCGACAACGTGCCGTTGACGGCTGCGGTGCTCAAGGCGGATGTCGTCATGAATGATGCTGAGTGGTTGGCGCTGACCTACGCCGCTGGCGTGGGCGGATCACTGCTGATCATCGGGTCGGCCGCTGGAGTGATTGCGCTCTCCAAGGTGCGCGAGGTGACCTTCATGAGCTACCTGCGCTTCTTCCCGGCGCTGCTGCTGGCGTACAGCGTCGGATACGTCGGCGCCTACTGGCTGGGGGGGCAGGTCACCGACACGCCGATGGACCTGGGAGTGGCGCTCACGTCACTGGGCTCATTGCTGCGCTAGGCGAGGTGGTTTCGGAGGCTTTTTTCGTGACAGTCAGGCGCTCAGCGGTGAAGTGGTGAATTTTTGATCAATCTGACATTGGTCGCCAGATCGCGAAGCCGATGAGTGGATGTACAGAGATTCTTCACAGCTTTTTCCACAGCTTCTGTTGATAACCTGCTTGCGACCAACGTATTACGGCTCTGAGCCACCAGCAGACCTCATGGGGCACCCGAGCATGGCGCACGACAGCCAGTGGCTCGCGAGGGGAGCCCATGGCGGTGAGTCATGACATGGCTTGCCAATGAAAACGCCCCTGGCGCCAGAGGCGTCAGGGGCGTTGCGGCACTACTGCTTGCGAATCTGGCTCGTGAATCTTGTCCGTCAGGCACTCAGCTGGCAGAGCGTGTGCTCTGGCAGCAGTTGCTCGGCGGCGCGCTGATGCTGGCCACTGTCGGCCGTTGCCAGCAGGGCCAGCCCTCCCAGCACCACCATGTGCTCATCACCTTCGGCGAATACCATGCGTTGTGCGTGCGCGGGATAGTAGTGGTATTGCAGCTTGGGGTTGATGGGGAGTACGGCATGGTGGCGCCCGCTCTGCGGCGACATGCCGTGCATCAGCATGCCTTCGCAGACAGCTTCAAGCGTTTCTCCCAGCTCGTCGGCGTTGAAGCCCACGTGATGCAGGCGCGGGCCCATCACCGATAGCCATGCCGCCAGCGGGTTGGCTTCCAGCAGACGCTCGAAGGTGGGCCAGTCCGGCATGTCCCATGGGCGGCACGGCGCCAGCAGGTTCTGTCCCTTGCAGTCGTCACGGTGACTCTGGCTGATGAGCGTCTTCAGCAGGTCTCGGTGAAGGGGAGGCAGGCTATTGGCCTGAAGTTCGGCCAGCATGACAGCCGAGCCGCCATCCGGCGGCAGCAGCAGATCCACCAGTAGGCCACGGTCGGCCATGGCGTACTGCTTCACGCGTCGATAGCCCTGATGATAGAGGCTGGGACGCAGTTTCTCGCTGCGAAATGGCCCCTGATCCAGTGTCACGAACATCAGATATTCGGGCCTGATGCCATCCGGCCAGATGTCCAGCGCTCCGATATCCGGATGGCGGTGAACGAAGTCCAGCCATAGCTGTTGTAGAAATTCCTCGCGTTGCATGAAGCCTCCTTGACGGGATATCGGCACCCTGTGCTGGAGCGATTATAGGTACCTGCCAGATAAGGCCATTCAACGACATTGTCCTTTTTTTCTGACCGACTGTTCGGAGTGTGAAAATGCCAGTGCTGGTGGCGTATTGCGTGGTTCTCATGGTGTGGTCAACCACACCGCTGGCGATTTCATGGAGTGCTTCCGGATGGCTGCCGGCCTGGTCTGCCATGGGGAGAATGTTAATTGCCGCATGTATCGGTTACCCATTGTTACGCATGCTCGGGCTGAAAATGGATTTCGGTCGCGTGGCAATTCGCAGCTACGTGGCGGCTGCACTGGGGATATGGGGTGGGATGTACTTCGCCTATATTGCTGCCGGTTGGTTACCAAGCGGTATCATGTCGTTACTTTTCGGCTTAGCTCCTCTGCTATCAGGACTTTACGCGCGCTGGTGGTTGAAAAGTGCGCCTCTTGACAAGCTGCAATGGTTAGGTTTCGCATTGGCATTGGGCGGACTGGCCATCGCCGTCTCGGACTCGCTGGCGCTACCACCGGGCAGCTGGAAGGGGGTGGTGACCATGTTGCTGGCGGTCAACTGCTTTGCCGCTTCCGGCGTATTGGTCCAGCGAGAGCGAGCAGGGCTTCATCCGCTGGTGCAGACCGAGGGCGCGCTGCTCGTCTCGCTTCCGCTCTATCTTCTCGCGGCCCTGCTGGTCGATGGTGTGCCGCAGGCATGGCCGACACAGCGCCCGCTGGGGGCGATCGTCTACCTGGGTATCTTCGGCTCGTTGATCGGGTATCTGTGCTATTACTTCGTGCTGGCACGCCTGTCCGCCAGTACCGTGGCATTGGCCACCCTGATCACGCCGATATTCGCCATGAGTCTCGGCGCTGCCCTGAATGGCGAGATAGTCTCCAGCCGCGTGCTGGCGGGGGCGCTCTTCATCGTCGTGGGCCTGTGTGCCTATCTCTTCGGGCCGCAGTGGCGCGCTCGCCTGCGCGGGGGAGCCGTGACTCGCAGCTGAATGGCACGCCAGTGGATGCCAGAACCGAAAACGCCGCCCCGAGAGGGCGGCGTTTTCGGTTCTGGAGCGACAGCAGCTGGCGAGAGTGGACATCAGCCCTTGGTCTGGAACAGGCGCTTGAGCTCTTCCATGGCGCTCTTGGCGCTGGTGACCAGCGCCTCGGGGTCATGGCGGTTCTCGAAATCGCTCTTGAGCATGGTGTCATCCATCTCGCGGAAGGCGCGGACCACTTCGGCGGCACGTGCGCTTGGATAGCCCATGGCAACCAGCAGTTCGTTGCCCATTTCCAGGCTGCTGGCGTAGGTCTCGCGGATCACGTGTTCCACGCCCAGCTCCATCAGCTCCCAGGCATGGTGGCGATTGCGGGCCCGCACGAACAGCTTGAGATGCGGGAACTGTTGTCGAACGGTACGCACGATCTGGGTGGTCATCCTGGCGTCATCGACCGCCACCAGCATGATCTGTGCGTGCTCGGCGCCAGCCGCTCGCAGCAGCTCCGATCGGCTGGCGTCGGCGTAGAAGATGCGCGAGCCGAACTGACGCACGAACTCGACCTGGGTGATGTTGGGGTCGAGGGCGGTGAAGTTGATGCCCTGGGTCTTGAGAATGCGCGCGCTCATCTGACCGAAACGTCCGAAACCGGCAATCAGTACCGGCGGGGCTTCCTGACCGAAGTCTTCATCGTAGGGGCGCTTGGCTTCGCGCGCGGCACCGAACTTGCGCGCATAGCGATACAGGAAGGGCGTGGCGGCCATGGACAGCGTCACGGCACTGATGACCAGACTGGTAAGCGTCTGATCGAAGATGCCGGCGGCCATGCCGGCGGTCAGCAACACGAAGTCGAATTCTCCGCCCTGAGCCAGTACGGCGGCCAGTGGCAGTGCCTCGGCAAGCTTCAGGCGTGCGACGCGGCCCACCAGCGTGATGACCAGCACCTTGCCGACCATCAGCGCCAGTGTCAGGCCCAGCACCGTCAGCGGGCGTTCCATGACCAGCGAGACGTCCACCGACATCCCGACCGCCATGAAGAACAGCCCCAGCAGCAGGCCCTTGAAGGGGTCGATGTTGGCTTCGAGCTCGTGGCGATAGACGGTATCCGCCAGCAGCACCCCGGCGAGGAAGGCCCCCAGTGCCATGGAAAGCCCGACCCATTCCATCAGCAGAGCGGTACTGATCACCACGAACAGTGCCGCGGCAGTGAAGATCTCGTGGATCTCGCTGCGTGCCACCATCTTCAACAGGCGCGGAACGACGAAGCGGCCAACGATGATGACCGCCGCCACCATGCCGATGCCCTTGGCGACACCGGCCCAGCCGGAGCCGGTGGAAGCGTCGAAGTTGTCGGCGAACAGCGGCAGCAGCGCCAGCAGCGGAATCACGGCCAGGTCCTGGAACAGCAGGATGGCGAAGGTTGACTGGCCATGGGGTGTCGCCAGTTGTTGATTCTCGCTGAGTACCTGAAGCGCAAAGGCGGTAGAGGACAGCGCCAGAATCAGGCCCAGCAAGGCGGCGGCCGGCAGTTCAAGGCCCAGCCATAACCCGACGGGCGTCAGCAGCGCTCCGCATAGCAGCATCTGTGCGCTGCCAAGCCCGGCAAGCTTGAGGCGCATGTCCCACAGGCGCTTGGGTTCGAGTTCCAGTCCGATCATGAACAGCAGCATGACCACGCCGAACTCCGCGAAGTGCAGCACCTCGGTCGGTTCCGAGATGAAGCCGATCAATGACGGCCCCAGCAGCACCCCGATCGCCAGATACCCCAGGATGGACCCCAGCCCCAGGCGCTGAAAGAGCGGCACGGCAACCACGGCGCAGCCCAGCAGCACGGCGCCTTCCATCAACATGTTCATGTTTGCTTCCTTGTCCAGCTACGTGCGGAGAAAGGCGAATTGTCGCCGCAGCTTGCAAGCGCCGCAAGCGCTCCGCTGCGCACTTTTCCGTTGCCGTGAGTGGCTGCCCTGAGGGAGGCACGAGTCAAGGCACTGGCGAGAGGTGGGAAGCTGGCCCCTTGATTGACGGCGCGCGTGGCAGGGGCATCAGCTGAGCAACTGGCATGCCGGCTGCAAAAAAAAGCCCCCGCCATGGGCGAGGGCTTTTCAGGATCAGACAGAAGTCGAGGCGATGATCAGGCCTGCGGCATCAGTGCCTCGTCCTGGACGTATTGGTTGAACTCGGTGAAGCCACCGATGTGGGTCTGATCGACGAAGATCTGCGGCACGGTTTCCACCGGCTTGCCGATGGTCTTTTCCATGTCGGCCTTGGTGATGCCCTCGGCGTGGATGTCGATGTAACGGAAATCGAAATCATCGCGCTTGGCGGTAAGTTCTTCCGCGAGTTCCTTGGCGCGGACGCAGAACGGGCAACCCGGACGACCGAAGATGACTGCCAGCATGAGATTCTCCTTGGAGGGTACGTGATACTCGTCAAGCCCACCGTGACGTGATGTTCGTGGGCTTCCGGCAGAACCGGTGAGTCAATGGATGGATGCCATTGTGCTTGAGCCTCACCGGGTTTGCCAATTGAGCGGCACTAATTGGGTGATTGCGACACTCAATCATTGCCGGCGTGTATCACCCCATCAACAGCAGGTTGGCCCCGAAACCACCGACCATGAGCAACACGAACAGGATCAGTGCCAGCAGGAAGGGCTTCATGCCCAGTGAGCGCAGGCGATCCATGCGTGTCTCGACCCCGAGTCCCGCCATCGCCATGGTCAGGGCGACGCTCCCCAGCACGGACAGGTTGGCGTGCAGGGCGGCAGGAATCTCGCCGGTGCTGTTGATCCCGGCCATGGCGATGAAACCGAGGGCGAACCAGGGAATGGTCATGCTGCCGCCGGCATCACGGTCATCCCCCTCGCTGCGGCTGCGCATGGCCCACAGCTTGGGCAGCAGGAGCAGGAAGGGGACCAGCATCATCACGCGCATCAGCTTGACGATCAGGGCATTGGCCAGGGCGTCCGGACCTACCGCCTCACCTGCCGCCACGACCTGAGCGACCTCGTGAATGGTCGAGCCGATGTAGATGCCGAACAGCCCCTCATGCATGCCGGTCAGCGGGTAGAGCAAGGGGTAGGCCAGCATGGCCAGCGAGCCGAACAGTACCACCGTGGCCACGGCCATGGCGGTGGCTGCCGGGCGTGCCTTGATCATGGATTCCGTCGCCAGCACGGCCGCGGCGCCGCAGATGGCAGAGCCGGCACTGGTCAGCAAGGCGGTATCGCGATCCAGACCCAGCCAGCGCGTGCCCAGGAAATAGCCGCAGCTCAACACGGCGGCGATGACGATGACATCCAGCACGACCACGCTCCACCCCAGGCCGAGAATCTGCTGCAAGGTGATCGACAGTCCGAACAGGATGATGCCGAGTCGCAGCAGCTTCTTGGTCGCGACATGCAGCCCTGGTGCCAGTGCCCGGGCATGGCGGCTGGTGACGGGCAGGTTGCCGACCACGATGCCGCACAGCAGCGCGAAGACCAGTGGACTGACGCCGGTCGCGGCGAGGGTCGGAATGGCGTGCAGCCCCAGCCCCGCCAGTGTCAGCCCGCCGCACAGCGCGAGTCCCGGCACCATTCGGCGCAGCCGTTCCGTGACAGGGGGGGCAGTCAGCGTCTGTGCGTCCATTGGCTTTCTCCTTGGTGGGCGTGTCAGGTCAGGTCTTGTCGTGTGAAGGTCTTGAGTGCTTGTGAGAGCGTTGCATGCTTAGTGCTTCTGGTTTGATGAATAGTTTATGCAGGAATATCATTGGGTAGTTAGTCGATTATTCCTTTACCACTTACCGGAAAAACCGATATGCAGATCCATATCACCCTGCGCCAATTACAGGTCTTCGTCGCCGTGACTCGCCAGGGCTCGGTCAGTGGTGCCGCCCGAGAGATAGGGCTTTCGCAATCGGCGGCGAGCCAGGCGCTCTCAGAGCTGGAACGCCATCTTGACGTCGCGCTGTTCGAGCGACTCGGGCGCCGGTTGGCCCTCAATGCCAATGGCCGTCGTCTGCTGGCGCGTGCCGAACAGCTGCTGGAACAGACCCATGCACTGGAGCTGGAGGCCCGTGAGCCCGGGCTGGAGGAGGGGTTCCTGCGAGGCGAGCTGGAAATCGCCGCCAGCGCGACCATCGGGACCTGGCTGTTGCCCGGCCTGGCAGGGGCCTTCATGCGTGAAAACCCCGGGACCGAGCTCAACCTGCGCCTGCGCAATACCCATCAGGTGGTGGAGGCGGTGCTCAACTACGATGCCGAGCTGGGGCTGATCGAAGGGGATTGTCACGCGCCACGCCTGATGAGCCAGACCTGGCGCGAGGATGAACTGGTGGTGGTGGCGCCGCCGTCCCACCCGCTGGCGATACGTGCAACGGCACTCGATGACGAGGATCTGGCCAATGCCGACTGGATTCTGCGCGAGGGAGGGTCGGGCACGCGGGCGGTCTTCGAACGTGCACTGCACGGGCGAATCGAGCGTCTCAAGGTGCGCATGGAGCTGGGGCAGCATGAGGCCATCAAGCAGGCTGTGTTTGCCGGCCTCGGGTTGGGCTGCCTTTCGCGCCTGTCTGTGGATGCGGAGCTGTCGCGCGGGGAGCTGGTCGTGCTGGAGACGCCCCAGCTCAACCTCAAGCGGCATTTTTCCATGCTCTGGCATCCGGAGCGCTATCGAAGCCCCCTGTGGCAAGCGGTCAAGGTCTATCTGGAAGCCAGTCCGCGGTGAGCCGCGCGGTAGCTTGATAGTCTGCTAACATGAGCGTTTTCTGACACTCGGCCACGTGGTTGCCGCTTCGCACTGGCGCGTGCCATCGCGGGCGATGCGTGAGGGTCGGGAGCGTCTGAGGGTCTGTCTAGCGTCCATGGAGATGATGATGAGCACTGCGACAAGCACGACGGTCGAGCTTTTCTATAACGAGAGTGATGCCCGTGAAGCCACACAGGGCAATGAGGCGGGTGAGCAGGATGCGACGCCGCTGGTGATTCTGCATGGTCTGTTCGGGAGCGCGGACAACTGGCGCTCGCATATCAAGTTCTGGTCTCAGTCGCGTCGCGTCATCGCGGTGGATCTGCGCAATCATGGTCGCAGCCCGCATGTGGCGGGCATGAGCTACCCGGAACAGGCCGCTGACGTGATCGCTCTGCTCGATCAGCTCGATATCCCCACCTGTGATCTCATGGGGCACTCCATGGGGGGCAAGGTGGCCATGCAGGTCGCACTGCAGGCACCTGAACGACTGCGCAGTCTCATGGTGGCGGATATCGCGCCCATCGCCTACGGACACGGGCACGATGAGATATTCGCGGCCTTCGAGGCCGTGCGTGAGGCGCGTCCTGCCTCGCGCAAGGACGCTGACAACGTGATGGCGCGCCATGTGGAAACGCCGGCTATCCGTCAGTTCCTCGCCACCAACCTGGTGCGCGATGAGGACGGCAGCATGGGCTGGCGAGTCGGGCTCGATCACATCGCGGCGGGTTACCCCCAGATCGTCGAGGCGCCTCAGGCACACGGCGAGGTGGAACTGCCGGCCCTGCTGCTGTGGGGCGAACGTTCCAATTACGTGCAGGCCGACGGGCTCCAGGCAATGCGCGAGCACTTCCCGCGCCTGGAAGATGCCTCGCTGGATGCCGGCCACTGGCTGCATGCCGAGCGAGCAAGCGAGTTCCAGCAGGCCGTCGAGACGTTTCTTGAACGCGTCGCACGCGCTTGAGCGGCTCACGTCATGCGCCTGCGTCGCTGGCGGCGCCCCGTGTGCCTGACGAAGACGGCACGATACCGGTGACGCGTCACGAGCGTCTGGTGATCGCGCTGGTCACGCTGCTGCAGTTCGCCGTCATCATGGGTTTCACCATGGTGATGGCATTGGGGCCGGATTTCGCGCAGTCGCTGGGCATTCCGCTGGACCACCTGGGCTACATCGTCGGCAGCTACCCGCTGGCGGCGGCGGTGGGTACCTTGCTGTGGACGCGGCATGCGGATCGTTTCGATCGTCGCTGGGCCGTGCTGGGTTTTCTGTTCGGTGCTGCGCTGTGTCATCTGATCGCGAGCTTCGCCACCGGATTCGAGACGCTGCTGGCCGCGCGCATGCTGGGCGGGCTGTTCGGTGGGCCGGCGGCGGCCACGGCACTGGCCATCGTGATCGATGTCGTGCCGGGAATCCGGCGTGGGCGCGCCATGGGGATGGTGATGGGGGCCTTCTCGGTGGCCTCGGTGCTGGGGCTGCCCTTCGCGCTGTGGTTATCCGAAGGCTTTGGCTGGCAGGCGCCATTCCGGGCCGTCGCGCTGCTGGCGTTGCTGGTCTGCGGGTTGCTGGCCTGGGTGCTGCCGCCGATCCGGGGGCATCTGGACAATCCTCGCAGTCGCGCCGGTACCTCCATCGCCACCATTCTCGCGCAGCCGAATCACCGGCTCGGGCTGGCGCTGATCGCCACCGCGATGTTCAGCAACTTCCTGGTGATTCCCAATCTCTCCAGCTATCTGCTGTTCAATCTCGATCTGCCTCGCGAGGATCTCGGCGGGCTCTACATGATCGGAGGCGGACTGTCGCTGGTGGGCATGCAGCTGACCGGGCGGCTGTGTGATCGCTTCGGCAGTGTCTGGCCCGGCACCATCACCTGTCTGCTGACGGCGCTGGTGGGCTGGGCCTTCCTGCTTCATTCGCCCGGGCCGTCGCTGGTGTGGGTGGGGTTTGGTGCCTACATGCTGTTCTCCTCGGCGCGGCGGGTGGCGCAGAACACGCTCAACAGCTTCATTCCTGCCGAGCACGAGCGGGCCGCCTTCACCAGCACCCAGAGTGCCGTTCAGCATCTGAGTTCTGCCGCGGGCAGTTATCTCGGGGCGGCGCTGCTGGTCAGCTCGCCGGGTGGCGCCCTTGAGGGCATGCCACTGCTCGTGGCGGTGCTGGTGGTCGCGCTGGTGATCCAGCCTGTGTTGATGGCGTGGCTGGCGCGGCGTCTGGCCAGGCGGGCGTCAGCCGGCAGCCCGGTGGATGGCAGGCGCTGACAGGAAGGTCTCGGGAGGCAAGGGGCGGGGGCATCCTCGCGTCATCTGGCAGAAAGCAAACGACGCCCTGTCGGGAAACCGGCAGGGCGTCGTCGTGTCTGTCATCGGCCGCCTATTCAGGGCGCGTTGACGTCGATGGCTAGGTGGTCGAGTGACTGGCGCTGCTTGATCATGCCGCGCTCGTAGAGGAAGTTCTCGAAGTCACGGTAGCGGCCGGCATCCAGTGCGGCCGGACGCAGGGCGAAGCGCGGCAAGGTGGCATACCAGGCTTTCTTGTTGAGCGCGGTATCGAGTGCCGGGTCGGACTCGCGGAACAGCTTCCAGCCCTTGTCAGGGTGGTTGATCATCCAGGCGGTGGCTTCACCGACGGCGGACAGGAAGGCGGCGTACTGCTCGTGCTTGCGAGAATAGCTGTCGCTGTTGGCGACGAAGATCAGTTCGTCATACGTCGGCACGCCTTCTTCCTCGATGTAGAAGGCGCGGCCCTTGACGCCTTCCTGTGCCATCTGGGCGAGTTCGAAGTTGCGGAATGCCCCAGTGACGGCGTCGACCTTGCGGGTCAGCAGTGACGGCGTCAGCGAGAAGTTGACGTTGGTCAGGGTGATGTCATCCAGTGTCAGGCCGCTGTTCTGGAGCATGGTGGACAGCAGGACTTCCTCCACGCCACCGACGGAATAGCCGACACGCTTGCCCTTGAGGTCGGCCATCGACTGGATGTCACTGTCCGCGCGCACGACCACCACGTTGAGCGGGGTGGCCACCAGCGTGCCGATGCGCACCAGCGGCAGCCCTTGATCCACCTGCAGGTGCAGCTGGGGCTGATAGCTGATGGCGATGTCGACGCGCTCCGCTGCGGCAAGCTTGGGGGGGACGCTGGGGTCTGCCGGAGCGATCAGCTCGACGTCCAGACCATGTTGCTTGAACAGGCCCAGTTCCTGAGCCAGCACCAGCGGCCCGTGGCCGGGATTGGTGTACCAGTCGAGCATGATCTTGAGGTGCGTGAGGGGCTTGGCATCGGTGGCGGCCGCTTGCGGGTCCTGCACATCGCCAGCGGCGGGGCGGGTCTGTTGCTCGGTCTCGGCAGCCTGCTTGGCAGAAGCGTCTGGCTCGAGGGTGGCACCGTCCTGCCCGGTCTTGGTGACCGCTGCCGCTGCACTGTCACTGGCGGTCGGGGCCTGGGGCTCGGCGCTGGCGCCAGTCTCGGCTGACAGGGCGAAGGTGCTCAGGCTGAGGGTTGTCAGCAGCGTCGCGAAGAGGCAGGACAGCTTGCCGGAACGGCGGATCGCCGATGGCGAGAATGGCATGGCGGTATTCCTTGTGGTGTCGAGAATGTGAGGCCGTCAGGGCATCGCCTGACAGCCGGAAGCGCTCAGTTCAAACGGGTCAGGCGATCCCGATGCCAGGGCATCAGGCGACGCAGCAGGGCATCCAGCGTGAAATACAGCAGCAGCGAAAAGGCGACCAGCACCAGCAGGGCCGCGAACATCAGGTCGATTTCCATGCGGGCATTGGCATTGAGCATCAGATAGCCGAGGCCCTGGCTTGCGCCGGCCCACTCACCGATGACGGCCCCGATGGGGGCGGCTGTCGCTGCCATGCGCACGCCGGAGGCCAATGCCGGCAGCGCGGCGGGCAATTGGACATGCAGCAGCAGTCGCCACGGGCTGGCACCCAGGGTATGGGCGAGATCCAGCCAGCCCTGAGGAGTCTGGCGCAAGCCGTCGTAGCCGGTGGAGGCCACGGGGAAATAGATGATCAGCGTGGCCATCACGACCTTGGAGAGCATGTCATAGCCCAGCCACAGCACCAGCAGTGGGGCGATGGCGAACAGCGGAATCACCTGGCTGATCAGCAGCAATGGCAGCAGGGTGCGCCGCAGACGAGGGATGAACGCCAGTGCCAGCGCGGTGCTCAGTCCGAGAAGGACCCCCAGTACCAGCCCGCCAAGAATCTCGGCGAAGGTGATGCCGGCGTGGTGTGCCAGCATCGGAGCCTGACGGACCAGCACCTCCGCGACTGCCAGTGGCGCTGGCAGGATGTAGGGCGGCACGGCCGTGGTGATGATCACCAGTTGCCAGAGTCCCAGCAGGACGGCGGCGCTGATGGCGAGATGACGCAGGGCATGCAGGCGTTTCATGGCGTCTCCTCGCCGTCGCGCAGGCGTGTGATCAATTCGGACTGGGCCTGCTGCAGGGCGGGCAGGTCCAGCGGCACCGGGCGAGGCGGCGAGAGCCCCGGCAAGCGGTCGAGCACTGCCCCCTGCTGGCTGTCGCGGCCCGGACGCAGTACCAGCAGTTGGTCGGCCAGGCGCAGCGCCTCGAGCGGGTCATGCGTGACCATCAGCACGGTGCGTCCGTCCAGCAGCCGGCTGGCGAGATCATGCAGTTCGAGTCGCGTGATGGCGTCCACTGCGGAGAAGGGCTCATCCATCATCACCACTGGAGCCTGCTGGTAGAGCGTCCGCGCCAATGCAACGCGTTGGCGTTGGCCGCCGGAGAGGGCGTCTGGCCAGGCCTGCTCGCGCCCCTCCAGACCCACCGCTGCCAGCAGTTCGCGGGCCCGCTCGGTATCGCGAGGGCGACGATGGAGGTCATCTCCCAGACACAGATTGTCCAGCACCCGGCGCCAGGGCAGCAGCAGGTCCTGCTGCGCCATCCAGGCGACGCGACCCGCCAGTGGCTTGCCGTCATCGGTGGTGAGTTCCAGCGTGTGATGGTCGGGCATCTCGAGGCCGGCCAGCAGGCGCAGCAGTGAGCTCTTGCCACAGCCCGAGCGGCCCAGCAGGGCCGTCCAGCTTCCGGCATCCAGACGCGCCGACAGATCACGAAACAGCGTATGGCTGGCGTAATCGATGCGGGCGTTGTTGAGGGAGAGTCCCAGCGACACAGTGTCATCCGTGGTCAGGCGGCATGCCGAGGGGAGGAAGCACGCAGGGCGCCTGACGCTTGGGCAGGTGACCGGAATTCCCTCCGCCGGTATCAACCGGATCAGGTTCCAGGGGTTGCCATGCGACGTGACGCATCGGCTCTCAGCCCACTTTCGGGCACCCCCATCCAGGCCGACAGTGTACCGTCACCTGCCCGCCGGTTGCATCCCTGCCATCGTCGGGGTGGCTGTCGTGTGGCTATGCTGCATGGCCCGGTGTTGGGTATGCTATCGAGGTATCGCAGCCTCAAGGAGATCAACATGCCTGATACCCCGGATCTCTCGACCTGCTCCAGCGGTTATCCCGTGCCACCGCGGCGACCCGTGATGCCAGACGCGACATCCGTGCCCAATGGCTGGCCGGAGGATGCGCTGACTCGCCGTCTTTCCACCTATCTGGGGCATGCGCTGGAGCCGCTGGCACTTGCCTGGCCGGATAGTGCCAACTGGTTGTGGCGACAGCGTGGCGGCACCCCCGGCCTGATCAAGCTGGCGCGGACCGGCCCGGATCACGACCCCTTCTGGCGAGCGATGCGCGGTGTCTTCGGCGCCGATCGCTGGGCGCAACCTGAGGCCCTGACACGGCTGGCGGGCGCGTTGCCGGCGCGTTTGCCCATCCCTCCGCTGCCGCTGACCTATCTGGGACGTCTCGATGGCGCGCCCGTCTGGCACCTGCCGTGGTCCAGCGGTCAGCCCAGTGATCTCAGTGACACCTTCTGTGAGTTGCTGGGAGATCAGGTCGGGCGGCTGCATCAGGACACCGTGTCCGGCTTTGGCCAGCCCCTTGCCCAGCCCATGCCGCTGCTGCATTGGAATGCCCGCGTGACGCGTTTTCTCGCGCGCCATCCCCTGTCCCACGAGCTGGGGGACCTGCCATCACGCACCTTCTCGCATCCCGCTCGCGCCGTCTGGAGTCTGCCGGACCTGCGCGCGGACCAATATCTGTGCGCCGCCACCGGCTGGGTATGGAGCGACTGGGAGGCACTGGTGTGGGCTCCGATCGAGTTCGACTGGGCACTGATCGAGTTGTTGCTGGAGACGCCGAGTCAGCGTGAGGCCTTCCTCGCCGGTTATTCGCGTCATGGGCGCATGGTCGATATCGACGGTCAGCGTGAGCTGTGCCGAGCCCTGTTGTGGGCGATGGAAGCCTTCGGTCCGACCCGCTACGCCGAGCTGGCGGCAGCCCCGGCCTGGGTGTCGCCGAGAAGCCTGACATGTTGATCGCAAGTCCATGAATATTTGAGAAATTTCTCTGCAGCCTCGTCGCTGACATGGAATACTGTCTCTGGGCCGTCGCAGACGTGATTCGAGACTTGGTGCCGGGAATGGCGGGGGAGCACACGTGGTAGAGAATCTGAACTATTACTTCTTGCTGGCGGGCATGCTCATCGCCTTGAGCGTGCTGGCAAGTCGGGTCTCGGCTCGTCTCGGCATGCCCCTGCTGTTGCTGTTCCTGGGACTCGGCATGCTGGCGGGGGAGGATGGCGTGCTCGGCATCCAGTTCGATGATGCCTCTACCGCGTACCTGATCGGCAATCTGGCGTTGGCACTCATTCTGCTCGATGGCGGTCTGCGCACCCGCCTCTCGACCTTCCGTGCGGGTCTCAAGCCGGCATTGGTGCTGGCGACCGTCGGGGTCTTCATGACCAGCGGGCTGGTGGGGCTGCTGGCCATGTGGCTGTTTGACCTGACCTTGATCGAAGGCCTGCTGGTCGGGGCCATCGTCGGCTCCACCGATGCCGCCGCCGTGTTCTCGCTGCTGGGCGGGCAGGGGGTGCACCTCAACGAGCGGGTCGGGGCGACGCTGGAGATCGAGTCCGGTACCAACGACCCGATGGCCATCTTCCTCACCATCACCCTGGCCGAGATACTGACCGGACAGCTGACGGGGGTCGCCGCCGGACTCATGAGCTTCGCGCTGCAGTTCGGGGTCGGCGCGGGCATGGGGATCGCCGGTGGCTGGTTGATCGCCCGTCTGATGCGCTATCTGGATCTGGCGCCCGGCCTCTATTCCCTGCTGGCGCTGGCGCTGGGCCTGAGCCTGTTCGCGACGACCAATGAGCTCGGTGGCAGTGGCTTCCTGGCCATCTATCTGTGTGGCCTGATGATCGGCAATCATCCGGGGCGCCACCTCGAACACATCCTGCCGGTGCATGATGGACTGGCCCACCTGTCCCAGATCGTGCTGTTCCTGATGCTGGGTCTGCTGGTCTCACCCTCCACGATGCTGCAGTTCGCGCTGCCAGCCGCCATTCTGAGCGTGGCGCTGATCCTGTTCGTGCGCCCCCTGGCCGTGATCCTGTGTCTCAAGCCTTTCTTCCGCTTCCGCTGGCGAGAGCTGTGGTTCATCAGCTGGGTCGGGTTGAGGGGGGCGGTGCCGATCGTGCTGGCGATCTTCCCGGTGATCACCGGGGTCGAGAATGCCGGCGTCTACTTCAATGTCGCCTTCTTCGTGGTGATCATCTCGCTGCTGGTGC
Organism: Cobetia sp. PS-4MA; assembly: GCF_057670765.1. NCBI lineage: Bacteria > Pseudomonadati > Pseudomonadota > Gammaproteobacteria > Oceanospirillales > Halomonadaceae > Cobetia > Cobetia sp. PS-4MA. The sequence goes on from NZ_CM173107.1 coordinate 1,374,261, forward strand.
AGGGCTCGTCGCTGGCTCCCATGGCGCGCAAGCTCAGGGTGGTGGTGCCGCCGGGCGCGCAGCCCAGCCGCCGCAATCTGCTGGGCATCATGCCCGTCAACGATTACGAGATGCTGGTCTACCGGGTCGACAACACGGCGCTGGAAGGCGTGGCATTGCGCATGCTGCGCTTCCCCTCCGGGGCCAAGGTCGGGGCACTGTTCCGCAACAAGGTGCTGATCCATCCCAAGGGCAGCACCTGTCTGCATCAGAAGGACGTGCTGTGCGTCGTCGGGCGCTCCTGCGATGTGCCAAGCCTCAATCGCATGTTCAATGGCGAGAGTCTGCAGCATGAACAGCGCGCCTTCTTCGGCACCTTCACCCTGGAAGGGGATGCCAACATGCAGGATATCGCCGATGTCTACGGACTGACGCTCTCTCAGGGCGAGCAGCACCTGACCATCGCCGAGTTCATCACCCGCAGAGTCGGCGGGGTGCCGGTGGTCGGGGATGATGTCGACTGGCATGGCATTCACTGGGTGGTGAATGAGGTCGAAGGCAATCGCATCACCAAGGTGGGGCTGCGCCTGCATTGACGCGGTTCTTTGCGTCGTGACCCGGTTCTGCCTGTCGTGACGCCAGGCTGGCTCGGCGCTTGGTGGCGGGTTTATGCATTGCGTGTAATGTGCTGATCTCCTTTCGACTGAGGGATGACGTACCCTTGGCTCGTCAGGCCTTTACCCGCCTGGTCTGGCTGGCCACGAATGGTGGTCAGCAGCCAAGGAGATAGTCTCATGGGCAGTCCACATCCACACCTTGCGCGCTGGCTGTTGCGATTCGAGGATTTCCCACCAGGCCTCACCGAGGACGAGAAGACCTTCCACGCCACCTTCAATGTGGTGTATGTGCTCGCGATAGCGAGTCACCTGCTGTATGCCGGTCTGATGCTCTGGCTGGGAGAGATGGGCATTCTGGCGCTGGATCTGGGCATGCTGGTGGTGGACCTTGTCTGTCTGCAGCTGCATCGCGCGCGCCGAGAGGTACTGGCCGCCAACCTGCTGGCATTGGGTACCTGTGCCCAGATAAGTCTGTCCCTGGGCTATTTCGGTCCAGCCCCCGGTTTCGATTATTTCTATTTCGGTGCGCTGCTGTGCATCTACTGCATTCGCATGCCCTTCACGCGACGTCTGCTGCTGTGTCTCATCTGCCTGAGCATGCCGCTGCTGGCCTATGTCGTGCTGATGTTCCAGGGGGTGGCCAATCCGCTGCCGCCCGGGTGGGCATTCGCGTTCCGACTGATCAATCTCTGCGTTCTGACCGTGTTCTTCACCCTCGTGCTGGTACAGATGGGGTGGTCGGCGGATCGCTTGCGCCAGCGTTTCGAGTCACGCGAGCGGTTCGATGAGTTGACCGGGGCGCTGAGTCGCGCGGAACTGATCGACAAGGGGCGTGAGATGTTGATGGGGACACAGCCCATCAGCGTGATGATGGTGGATGTCGACCACCTGGGGCTGATCAACGAGACCTGGGGGCGCGCGGCGGGCGACCAGGTGCTCAAGGAGTTGGTGAAGCGCATGCGCAGTATCCTGCGCGGAGAGGATCTGATCTGTCGCTATGGCGGGGAGGAGTTCGTGCTGCTGAGTCCGCGGCTGCATGGTGAGCGCGCCGACCAGGTGGCGGAGCGTCTGTGCAAGGGGGCCTCGGCATTGCCCTTCGTCATCAATGACGGCATCAACAGTCTCGATGTCAGTCTCTCGATCGGCGTCGCCCAACGCCAGTCCGGGGACAAGGATCTGGAAAGCCTGATCGCCAAGGCGGACGTCAACCTGTTCCGCGCCAAGCGCGAAGGCTGCAATCGTTTCGTCAGCGACAACCAGCTGGGGCCGGTATCGCGCAGCAGCGAATCTCACGGCAGCAGGTCGTGAGGCGGTGATCAGCAGTGAGAGCGACAGTGGAGGAGGTTCCACTGTCGCGGTGTCGCGTACGGTGCGCGAATGGCTCAGCGCTTGCCGGCAGGTCGGCGGCGAGCGCGGGCCGGCTTGCGTGGCAGCGGGTCCATCGTCGAGGCGGGCACGGCGAGTCCGGGCTCGAACCCTTCGATCACCACACGCTCGATGAAGCTGCCCAGATGCTGCTCGATGGCGCACAGGTTGCGGAAATCATCACGCGATACCAGTGAGATGGCTTCACCGCTTGCCCCGGCGCGTCCGGTGCGTCCGATACGGTGCACATAGTTCTCTGCCTCATCCGGCAGGTCATAGTTGACCACCCGCTGCAGGTCATCGATGTCGATGCCGCGCGCCGCGACGCCCGTCGCCACCAGAAATGGCACCTTGCCTGCCTTGAAGTCTGCCAGCAGCTGCTCGCGGACCGCCTGGCTGCGTCCGCTGTGGAAGGATTCGGCGCCAATGCCGCGCTTCTCCAGCTGGCTGACCAGCTTGGCCGCACCGCGCTTGGTCTCGATGAAGATCAGCGCCTGCTGCCACTCGCCACTCTGGATCAGGTGGCTGAGCAGCGCGGATTTGAATTCCTTGTCGACCGTGATCAGGCTCTGGGTGATCTCGGGAGCGCTGGTGTTTTCCGGCGCGATGGAAATCTCCACGGCGTCCGTCACCGCCGTTCTGGCCAGCATGCGTACCTGGGTCGACAGAGTGGCGGAGAACAGCAGATTCTGACGTTGGCTGGGCAGTTTCTCGACGATCTTGTTGATGTCGGCGATGAAGCCCATGTCGAGCATGCGGTCAGCTTCATCGATGACGAGGGTGCGTGTCTCGTCGAGATGGATCGCGCGTCGGGTCAACATGTCGAGAAGACGCCCTGGCGTCGCGACCAGAATGTCCACGCCTTCGATCAGGCGCTGTTGCTGCGGGGCGATGTCCACGCCGCCATACATCGCCATGGAGCTGAGCGTGAGATGTGCGGCATATTGGCGGATGTTGTCTTCCACCTGGATGGCCAGCTCACGCGTCGGCGTCAGGATGACGGCATGCACTCGCTTGGCGCGGACCTCGGGGGCGTCTATCAGTTGTTGCAGCAGGGGCAGCACGAAGCTTGCCGTCTTGCCGGTGCCGGTCTGCGCGGCGGCGATCAGGTTGTCGCCGGCCAGCACGATGGGAATCGCCTGCGCCTGAATCGGGGTCGGGGTCTGATAACCCTGCTCGGTAACGGCCTTGACGATGGGGTCGCTCAATCCAAGGGCGGAAAATGGCATGGTGTCTCGATTTTTCAAGGGGAGGAGGGATTGTACGACCACGGGGTGTCGCAAGGCGTTGAGTGATCCATTGTACCTCCCCGGGAGGATGCCATGAGGAATGGCCACTGCAGGCAGGTGTGCAATGAAAAAGCCCCGTCTACCTGAAGTAGACGGGGCTTTCGGAATTCAAGGTGGTGGAGGGACAGGGATTCGAACCCTGGGTAGGCTATTAACCTACGCCGGTTTTCAAGACCGGTGCATTCAACCGCTCTGCCATCCCTCCGACTCACGGAGCGAAATACTACCGAAACTGATGAGAATAGCAAGAGGTGGGCGAAGAAAAATCTTCGGAAAAGCCATCGCGGACAATCACTTGCGGTGATCATCAAACGCCCTTGAGCGCTGCCGGCTGCTAGGCGACAGGGCGAGCACGAAAAAGCCCCGCCTACCTGAAGTAGACGGGGCTTTCGGAATCAAGGTGGTGGAGGGACAGGGATTCGAACCCTGGGTAGGCTATTAACCTACGCCGGTTTTCAAGACCGGTGCATTCAACCGCTCTGCCATCCCTCCGACTCACGGGATGAAATACTACGGATTTCTCTGGCCGCGTCAAGGACTTGGGGTAAATTTCCTTTCCGTTCAGATGCTTGAAAGGTAGCGAGTGCCACACTGTGCAGGGAGAGCGAGGATGAGGTTGCCTTTTGCGCGCTGGATAGTTGCATGAAACGGGCTTTTCATCGTCCTGTCTCTTGATTAGGGAAACCCCGACGGGCATGCTGGGGTCAATTCGATGCATCCATCGTAGCAACCTGAGGATAGACACCATGGCTAACAGCTCCTGGCAGGTCTCGCAGGATACCGCGAGCCGCTCACTCAGTACCCACCGGGTACTGCGCAACACTTACATGATGCTGGCGATGACGCTGCTGTTCTCTGCGCTCACCGCTGGCGTGGCGATGAGCATGGGCGTGGGCCGCATGAACATCTTCGTGCTGCTGATCGGTGCCTACGGTCTGATGTTCCTGGTCCACAAGACCGCGAATTCCACCGCCGGCATCTTCGCCACCTTCGCCTTCACCGGCTTCATGGGCTTCACGCTCGGCCCGGTGCTCAATGCCTACCTGAGCATGCCCAACGGCGCTCAGCTGGTGATGACGGCACTCGGCATGACAGGCATCACCTTCGCCGGTCTGTCCGCGGTCGCACTGGTGACGCGCAAGGACTTCTCGTTCCTTGGCAACTTCCTGTTCGCGGGTGCCATCGTGCTGATTCTGGCGATGCTGGCGGCGATGATCTTCAACATCAGTGGTCTGGCGCTGGCAGTATCGGCCGGCTTCGTGCTGTTCGCCTCCGCGGCGATCCTGTTCGAGACCAGCCAGATCATCCATGGCGGGCAGACCAACTATCTGCTGGCGACGGTCAGCCTGTACGTCTCCATCTACAACATGTTCGTCAGCCTGCTGGCGCTGTTGGGCTTTGCATCCGACGATTGATCGTCAGACGCTACCCCACAACGCAACGACCCCGCCTCGGCGGGGTCGTTGCGTTGTGGGGCATGGACACGGCGCGGCGGCAGGGAACGGCGGTACGTCGCGGCGGCGGTGGTGGCGATGCGGGGCTCTGACAGACGCCACCACTCGCGCTAGAATGTCGCCCTCAATGCGCAGCCGACTCGAGGTTCACATGCGTTACGCTCTGGCCGTCTACGGCGGTCCCTACAGTCAGCAGGCCAGTCATTCGGCCCTGCGCTTCGCCGAGGCGTTGCTGGCCCGCGGGCATCGTCTGAGCACGGTGTTCTTCTATCACGACGGCGTCTACAACGCGGCGACGATGATGGCACCTCCTCAGGATGAGCCACATCTGCGGGACCGCTGGATCGCGCTGGCGGAGCAGGGCGAGACCCGTCTGCAGGTGTGCGTGGCAGCAGGGCTCAGGCGTGGCATGCTCGATGAGCGTGAAGCCGCGCGACACGGCAAGCAGGGGGCGACCCTCGAGGCGCCCTTCGAGTTGACCGGACTCGGGCAGCTGGTGGAAGCCACGCTCGAGAATGACCACCTGATCACCTTCGCCTGAGGAGAGCACCATGAGTGATGCGATGTCACAGACAGCGACGCACGCTGCCGACCATGGGCAGGTGAGCGATGACCTCGCGCCGGGCGATCTGTTGATCCTGTTGCGTCACGCGCCGCATGGCAGCAGCTGGCTGCGCGAGGGGCTGGAGGCGGCGATGGTCGCGGCGGCCTTCGGGCGCGAGGTCGGGTTGCTGTTCAGTGGGGATGGCGTATTGGCCCTGATGGAAGGCCAGCAACCGGGCGCGCTGGGGCAGAAGGGCAGTGACAATCTCCTGGCAGCGCTGGACATGTACGATGTCCAGCGCTGTTATGTGGATGCCGCCGCCCTGCGCGCACGGGGCCTGAGCGTCGAGGATATCGCCTTGTTGCCGGTGACCCTGATGGAGCACGACGATATCGTGGCGCTGACCGGCGCCTTCTCGCGGGTCTTGAGCTTCTGAGGCCTGCCTGACGCTCGGGCGTGCGGCTGGTATGCTCCGCCATCATCACCCTCGCGCTCTCGCTTCGGGCGCAAGATCGCACTGGCGGGCGTGCGGCTCACGCCTTTCGCAGGCGCGTCTCTGTCCCGCGCACTCCTGCCTCCCTTGACTGGATAATTGCATGAATCTTCATCTTCTCAATCGCTCGCCATTTTCCAGTCGCACTCTGGATGATGCGCTCAATGCCATGGGGCCCGAGGACCAGCTGCTGCTGATCGAGGATGGTGTCAACGGCGCATTGGCTGGCGCGGAGCACTATTTCGTCGGCCTGGAGGGGCGTCTGTTCGCCTTGCGTGAGGATCTCGAGTCACGTGGCCTGTCGGGCCGTTGCAGCGCGAGCGTGATCGTGGTGGACGTGGATGGCTTCGTCGCGCTGACCGAGGCCGCGGACAAGACGATCTCCTGGTTCTGAGCGGCGCGAGGTGTCACACCAGCCGGACAGGCATGTCGCATGTCATTTCTTGAGTGGAACGAAACATCAGGATGAGCAATGGCCAGCAGTGAAACGGTACGTACGCTTTCTCTCGACGGACGTGAGATCGGTCTGGATGCCGAGGGGTATCTGGTGGATCTCGAGGACTGGAGCCCTGCGCTTGCCGAGCGGCTGGCGGCGGAAGAAGGCCGTGAGTTGACCCCCGAACACTGGGAGGTCATCGAGGTATTGCGGGATTTCTATCAGCGTTTCTCGCTTTCCCCGGCCATGCGGCCGCTGACCAAGGCGATGACCCAGCGCTTCGGGCCGGAAAAGGGGCGCTCGCTGCATCTGATGCGCCTGTTTCCTGACAGTCCTCCCAAGGTGGGCGCGCGCCTGGCAGGACTGCCCAAGCCGACCAACTGCCTGTGAGGCAGTGCCTTGCCGCGCCGACAATCGCGCCGGGCACATGCACACAACCCTCAAGTCCGCGCCGAGCAGGGCGGCGCGATGGCGACGCAGAGCGCGGTCTGCGTTACTATTCCCTGCAGCAATGCATCGCGGCCAGGTGGCGGCGGTGCATCAGGTCCCGCGACACGATCGCAAGGGCATTTGAATTCAGGCGGACAAGAGTCGACTTGCATGGGAAGAGCATTCCAGAACCGTAAAGAGTCAATGGCGCGTACTTCACTCAACAAGGCGCGCGTATATTCACGCTACGGACGCGAGATCTACGTCTCGGCCAAGAGCGGTGGTGTCGACCCCAACGGTAACCTGAGCCTGCGTCGTCTGATCGAGAAGGCCAAGAAGGATCAGGTGCCGACTCACGTCATCGACAAGGCCATCGACAAGGCCAAGGGCGCCGGCGGTGAAGATTTCGCGCTGGCCCGCTATGAAGGTTTCGGTCCGGGCAATGTCATGGTCATCGTCGATTGCCTGACCGACAACAACAACCGTACCTTCGGTGAAGTGCGTACCTGCTTCAACAAGGGCAAGGGCAAGCTGGGCGCCCAGGGTTCGGTCTCGCACATGTTCGATCACCGCGCCATCCTGTCCTTCAAGGGTGCGGAAGACGACGAGGAGAAGGTGCTCGAGGCACTGATGGAAGCTGACGTCGATGTCAGCGACATCGAGCTGGATGACGGCATCATCACCGTGTTGACGCCGACCACCGAGCACTTCAAGGCCAAGGGCGCACTGACCGATCTCTTCGGGGAAGACCTTGATTTCGAAGTCGACGAGATCAGCTTCATCCCGCAGATCCACACCGAGGTCAGCGGTGACGACGCCGAGCTGCTCAACAAGATGCTCGAGATGCTGGACGATTGCGAAGACGTGCAGCAGGTCCATCACAATGGCGAGTTCGTCTGATCGAGCTGTGCATCAAGGCAGGTCCCGTGGCATGAGCCATTGAGACGATAGCCCGCAAGGCCCCGCCGGTTTCCCCGGCGGGGCCTTTTCCTGTCTGCTCTTTCAAGAAGGCGGTACGTTCAAGGAAGCGGTACGTTCAAGAAAGCGAGGCGAGATCGTCGCAAGAGCAGCACGAGGAAAGCGTGAGGGCAGTGCAGACCAAGCCACCATCACGGCGACTGGCTCAGCAGTGCGCGTGATGCTGGGCATGCGGGTCCGTCTCGCGTGGGTCGGCCATGCCTCCCTTGATGCCACGCTTCACCAGCCAGACATTGACGGGCCAGGCGGCGAGCAGGCCAAGGCTCAGCGAGATGACCATCGAATTCCAGAACAGGGCGTCATGCATGCCTGATCTGCCTCCCAGCCACAGGTCGACCGAGATGGCCACCAGCTCCATGACGAAGATCGAGGCGGTCTCGCTTCTGAACGCATCCTGGATGACCTTGCGCTTGTCATCGCTGCCGGCCTGAAGCATCGGGCCGACGGTCAGCAGGAAGCCGAACAGGTAGGCGAAGAGGAAGGTGATGATCGCCGTCGCGAAGTTGCCCAGTGCCAGCAGACCCACCGTCAGCACAACCCCCACGAACTCCCCGAGTCCACAGCCCGAATAGCAGTGCGCGACGCTTCTCAGTCCCTTGCGTGCATCACGGTTGTCCGCGATCTGGCGGCGCCCGGCAAAGCGATAGACGAGAAGGCCCACTATTCCGGAGTACAGCGTGGTCAGCCCCCAGACCCACTTCATCATCGGCGCCAGATGGGCATTGCTGGTCGTCAGGTCACGCAGGACCCAGACCAGTGACGGCAGCATGAGCAGTAACCAGCCGAGAAACAGGCTCCAGTCGGAAAGTAGATCACGTAGCGCGGATTGCATGGGACCTCCTGTCGTATCGGGCATTCTGATGGGATGGCGCGATGGCCCGGCACCGGTGTTCCTGCAGTGATGACATGGCGCTGATCTCAGCGAGGCGATCTCAGCGAGGCGATCTCAGCGAGGCAATGCCCGGGCACTCAGTGATACCTGATGGATAAGGCGCGCGAGATCAAGGGAGCACAAACGCAACGTAGCGGCGCGATGACATGTCATGTGGTGCTCTCATGGCTTGTTAACCTTGGTGCAAACCTCCATGGTGAAAGATGTTGGACGTTGCGCTGGCAATGTCGCCACCTTTAATCAGGAGTCACGATGTCGAGACACGCTGCTACCTTTCTTTCACGTTCTCTTTCGCGCGTCACCCGTCAATTTGCCGGGGCTGCCGGGCTCGGGCTGATCGCCTCGCTGGCATTGCCAACGGCGGCTCAGGCCGAGGAGGACAAGGTCTTCGGCTGGGTGGAGAAGGCGACCATCGAGCCCTGGGGTGTGCTGGTCAAGGCCAAGCTGGACAGCGGCGCGCTGACGTCCTCGATGCACGCCGAGAACATCGAGACGTTCACGCGTGACGACGAGGAATGGGTGCGCTTTGACGTGGAGGTCGAGGATGAGGCCAGCGGCGACATGGTCGAGAATTCCTTCGAGCGCCCGCTCTATCGTGACCTGACCGTCTCCGGCGCCGGCGGACGTGATACGCGCCCGGTGGTCCTGATGACCCTGTGCATGGGGGGCGAACGTTACGAGGAGCAGTTCAGTCTGCGGGATCGTGATGGCATGAATTACCCGGTACTGCTGGGGCGACGCACCATCCAGAGCCTGGGCGTGCTCGACGTGCGCAAGACCTTCCAGACCACGCCGGACTGTGGCGAGGATGCGCCGCTGCATCGCTATGAAGACAAGCAGTATTCCGAGCGGATCGGCGCGGCTTCCTGAGCCGTGGCCCTGCGCCAGCCCCGATCACCAGCCCTGATCACCAGCTCTGATCAGCAGCCCTGATGGCCAGACGCTGACATTCATCTCCCGGAGAGTCAGAGCATGTCGGATTCCGCCCGGCCGCCATCTCGGGCGGCCCTCAAGGTCTACTACGATGCACGCTGTCCCGTATGTCGGCGTGAGCGTGCACGCTATGAGCGACTGTCGCGCCACGATGCTGGCGTCGAGTGGTGGGATGCGACGGAGCATGCCGAGCGTCTCGCCGCGCGGGGCATCCCCCTGCAGCGCGCGCTGCTGTCATTGCATGTCGAGACGGCCGATGAGCGGATCTGCGATGGCATGCCGGCGTACCGTCTGCTGCTGGCCCGTCTCCCCGGCCTTGCCTGGCTGGGGTGGTTGATCACTCGTCCGCTGGTCGAGCCGACCTTGACCCGTCTCTATGATGCCTGGGTCAGGCGTCGGCTATGCCGGGATGGCAGGCTCTGACGGGCGGCAGGCTTGGCGAGAGAGGGAAGACACGCCTGAGGTCCATCACGCTTTTTTGATATGCAAATGCTAATAGTTTTCGTTAGTATGTGAGGCACCGTCCGTCTCCTCATGTCTGCGAGCCTACCGATGATCGACGCGCTTTCCCCGCTCTTTGCCGGTCCGATGGTTGCCTATCGGGACCTGATCACTACCAGCGCTCAGGCGCAGGCAGGTGGCGAGTCATCGCTGGACCGTGTCGTGCCGGCACGTGATGTGCTCAGCCCCGGCTGGCTTTCGGCCTGCATCGCCGCACATGGCATGCAGTACGAGGGGCAGCAGGGCGCGGAGGCACCGGATGAGCGGGCACTGCTTTCCCAGTGGTCCAAGTACCTGTTGTCCTCGATGGTATCGCTGCCACTGGCGGCCAATCTGCTGCTCGACCATCAACTGCCGCTGGAGCTGCGCCATCTCTCGCTGCGCCTTGGCGAGCATGGTGTGGTCACCCAGCTGATACTCGATGACGCGGCAGGTCAGGGCGTCAGCCTCACGGCGGATATCGCGGCGGCAGAGGAGGAGGCGCGGCTGCAGGTGCGCTTCCAGGGCTATCTGGCGCATCTCGAGGCCGTCATTGAGCGCCTCGTGCCGCATACCCCGCTGGGCCCCAAGGTCTTCTGGAGCAACGCGGCACATTACTTCGTGTACATCGTCGGCATGCTGGAGGAGCAGGGGTGGGTCGCGCAGGCCGCGCCGGCACGCCAGCTGATGGCGACCAGGGTGCTGGCGGACGGGCGGCGCAATCCGTTGTATCAGCCGGTCAGCGAGGTGATGGACCGCCATGGCGAACGGCATGTGCCCCGCAAGGTATGCTGCGTGCGTTACCGTATCGAATGCCTTGGCTATTGCAGCAATTGCCCGCTGGCCATCGAGCGTCCCACGGCACGCAGTGCCCAGGCGCGCCGAGTCGACCAGCGTGCCAACGCGCGTGGGGCACTGATCGGCAGTGACCTTGGTTGAGCAGTGACCCTGGTTGAGCAAAGCCATGGCTGAGCCGCGCCTCGTCTGGCGGGCCTTCGCTTATCGCACTTGTGGCTCTCGCAGCTCTCGCGGCTCCCGCCGGATGGTGGTGAGTTCTCGCCGTGGACGTCCTCCCATGCGTGTTTTCCAAGCACAGGAGGTCTGCGGTGGGCAAAGTTGCCCGAGGGCAGCCGCCTGTCGCTGCGCCCTCTGGTAAGATGGCGGGCCCCGTCATTGCCTGGTATGTCGTCATGTCCTCCTCTTCGCGCCGCCCACGCGGTGCTTCCCCGTCCAAGCCCGATGCCTCTTCCCGACACGATTCGCCCGCCAGGCGGCAGCCGGCCTCCCGAGGGAAGCCCGCCACCTCCAACGCGGCGCCCGTCAAGGTGATGCCGGCCCGCAAGGGAGAGCTGCACCCGCGCAATCCCCACCGGGGGCGTTATGACATGTCGGCGCTGACTCGAGTCAGCCCGGAACTGGCGGCCTTTCTCATCACGACACCGGGCGGCAACGCCTCGATCGATTTCTCGGACCCGATGGCCGTCAAGGCCCTCAATCGCGCCTTGCTCCGTCATCACTACGGGGTGAGCGACTGGGACATTCCCGCGGGCTATCTATGTCCGCCGATTCCCGGCCGGGCCGACTATCTGCACTATCTGGCGGACCTGCTGGTCGAGGCCAACGGGCGGGGGCAGTTGCCCCCGGGGGAGCGAGTCAGGGCGCTGGATGTCGGTGTCGGTGCGAATGTCATCTATCCGTTGCTGGCCAATCGCAGCTTCGGCTGGCAGATGGTCGGCAGTGACATCAGCGCCACGGCGCTGGAATCGGCCCACCGCAACGTGATGGCCAATGTGGTGCTGCGTGGTCAGATCGAGCTGCGTCTGCAACGGGATCGGCGTGCGCTCTTCGCCGGGCTCTGGGGTCAGGCGGAACGCTTCGATCTGGTGCTGTGCAATCCACCATTCCATGCCAGCGAAGCTGACATGGCGCGTGAGGCGCAGCGCAAATGGCGGGGGCTGGACAAGTCGCGCCAGCAGCGCGGCAATGCCTCGCGCAAGGGCAGGACTCGCCAGGAGCGGGCTGGTGACGACAGATCCAGGGTCGGCAGGTCTCGCCGACACAGCGCCCAGTCGGCACCCGCGCTGAATTTCGCAGGTCAGGCGGCCGAACTCTGGTGCCCGGGAGGAGAGGAAGCCTTCGTGACGCGCATGGTCAGCGAGAGTCGTGACGTGGCATCGCGCTGTCTGTGGTTCAGCTCGCTGGTGGCGCATGCCAGCAGTCTGCCGGGGATCAAGCAGGCATTGGCGGCAAGCGGTGCCAGCGAGGTGCGGGTGATCGAGATGTCCCAGGGACAGAAGATCAGTCGCTGTGTGGTCTGGTCATTCTTGACGCCCGCCGAGCGCCGGCAGTGGGGGCGGGACCACTGGCAGAATCACGACTGACCTTGACGCCGGCTCTCGCCGAGGCCTTTGCAGCACCGTCTCCGGCAGCATCATGGACCCTTGAGGAAGCCCTCGTCGCCCCGCGCGACGGGGGCTTTCTGCATTGGCGGGTGTCATCTGAGCCTCACTTAATGCTGTCTTAATGGTTCGCGCGCAGTCTCTGCTGCAACGCGCGGCCTGCCTGCCCAGATCAACAGGGGCACCGGCAACTGGCCGTCATGTCCTCCGCCCCATCCTCGCCAGGAGCCGTTCCATGCCGTCCTCAACCGCAATGCCCACCCCCAGCTCACCGCATGTGTCAGCTCAGGAGGATTCCTCAAGCGAGGGAATTTCGGTGCTGATACCCGGGCGTGATGAGCGAGACAACCTGCCGAAGCTGATCGCCGAGGTGCATGCGGCACTCGCCGGTCGGCGTTACGAGATCATCGTGGTCGATGATGGCTCCAGCGATGACAGCTGGCGTTGGCTCACGCAGGCAGCCCTGGAAGATTCGCGTCTGCGTCCCTATCACCATGACACCAGTTTCGGGCAGAGCACCTCTTTGTGGCAGGCCGCACGCCTGGCGCGTGGCGAATGGCTGGCGACCCTGGATGGCGATGGCCAGAACGACCCGGCAGACCTGCCGGACATGCTGTCACTGGCCAGTCTCGAGGGACTGGACATGGTGGCGGGGCATCGCACCGAACGCCGCGATGACGCCGTCAAGCGCGTGTCCTCGCGGCTGGCCAATGCCATCCGCCAGGCGCTGCTGCATGACGATACGCCGGACACCGGCTGCGGCATCAAGGTCACACGTCGTGACGTCTTCCTGCGTCTGCCGTATTTCGATCACATGCACCGTTTCCTGCCTGCGCTGGTGCGGGCCCAGGGCGGCAAGGTGCAGTCCTTGCCGGTACGCCATCGTGAGCGTGTCGCCGGGGTTTCCAAGTACGGCTTCTTCGATCGGTTGTGGGTCGGCATCAGCGACATCATCGGCGTGATGTGGCTGGTACGTCGCTCGCGCCTGCCCTCGCCGCTGCAGAATCTCTCCGGCAATGCCGTCAGTGAGACGCTGTCGCCGCTGGAGGTCGCGCTCCATCCCGCCTGCAGAAACCGTGATGTATCGGAAGTCGGTGAGCATGCCGCCAGAGACATGTCGGGGATCGATACCGGCAGGGCGGCTGGGGCGGTCGATCTCTCTGGCATCGCCACACCTCACGCCGGCGTGGCGCGGGGAGCACACTGATGGATGTCAATCCGTGGTGGGTGGCCATCGGCTTCGGTGGTCAGGCGCTGTTCTCGGCGCGCTTCATCATCCAGTGGCTGGCCAGCGAGAAGGCGCGTCGTTCCATCGTGCCGCGCGCCTTCTGGTGGTTCTCGCTGGCAGGCGGCATGACCTTGCTGGCGTATGCCATCCACCGCCAGGACCCGGTGTTCATCGCCGGCCAGGGGGCCGGACTCCTCATCTATCTGCGCAATCTGAGCCTGATCAAGCGGGACCGCGCCTCACGCCAGCAGGCGGCCAGTGACGATGCACCGAGCGTCGAGAAGCCCACCGCTTCCTCAAAGGCCCGCGAGCCGGAGGGCTCACCCCTCGCGGCAGGCGACAGTCGGCTGCGGGCCGAGCACGCTCGACTCGCGGAGGAGAATGCCCGGCTCACCCATGAGGTGGCGCGACTCGAGGCACTAAGCGCTCGGCACAAGGCATCGTGCGCATGACGACGATGCTTCAAGCCCGTCTCTATCAACGCCTCGCCCGTCACCCCTGGTGGAGCCTTGCGCTGCTGTATCTGCTGGTGTCGGCCATCGGGCTCGGCATGCGCATGCCCTGGCCGGCGGATGAGCCACGCTTCGCGCTCAACGGTCTCGAGATGTGGGTCACCGGCCACTGGTGGCTGCCGCATCGCGGGGGAGAGCTGTATCCCGACAAGCCGCCGATCTTCATGTGGCTCAGTGGCCTGGCCACCGGCGTGAGTGGCGACATTCGCATCGGCTTCGCCTTGCCGTCGCTGGTCGCCGGGGTGGTGACGCTGGCGGTGAGCGTGGACCTGATCCGTCGCCTGCACGGGAAGCGCGTCGCCTTCATCGCCGGCCTGTGGCTGATCGCCACGCTGCAGTTCGTGCTGCAGGCACGTACCGCGCAGATCGACATGCTGGTCACCGCCTTCATCATGCTTGGCTGCTGGGGGATGCTGCGCCATGCACTGCTCGATGATGGTGTGCGCTACTTCCATCTTGGCTGTTTCGCGATGGGGCTGGGCATCATCACCAAGGGAGTCGGCTTCCTGCCGCTCCTGATGTTGCCGTTCTGGCTGCTGGCCATGCGCCGAGCGTCGCGCTGGCGCAGCGGTGGCCAGCGTGCCGGTCAGCTGTCCTGGCGTGAGCTGTTGATCGGGCTCTGCTGGTTGCTGGCAGCACCACTGGCCTGGGTCGGGCCGATGCTGGTGATGTCGCTGCTCTCTGCCGACCCGGAGCTGGCAGCCTATCGCGACAACCTCCTGCTCAAGCAGACCGCCGAGCGCTACGCCGACAGCTGGCACCACCTCAAGCCCTGGCACTACTTCCTGACCCAGGTGATTCCCTGGGCGTGGATGCCGCTGCTGTTGACGCTGCCCTGGTGGCCGAAGGCTCTCGCCACCCGCTTGTGGCGTCGTGATCTACGCGTCTGGCTGCCGTTGAGCGGTGCGGTCTTGATCGTGGTGTTCTTCTCGCTGTCCCCCGGCAAGCGGGGCGTCTACCTCCTGCCGGCGCTGCCGCTGCTGGTGGTCGGCCTGGCGCCCTTGTTGCCCGGCCTGTCCAGAAAGCGGCATGTCGCCTGGCTGGCCTTCGCGCTGTGCGCGGGACTTGCCGGCATCTTTCTGGGCGCGGCACTGCTGGGGTCCGCTGGACTTCCGGCATTGACGAGGCTTGCCGAGCAGGAAGGCCTGGTGCCCTGGGGATGGTGGGGGCTTCTGGGTGGGGCTGGCGTGGCGCTGTGCGCGTGGTGGAAACCGCGCGGTGGCCTGCTCGCGCTGGGCAGCTGGCTGGTGGTCTTCTGGGTCCTGTGGGGGACCTGGGGCGCGCGACTGATGGACCCGGTGCGCAATCCGGCGGCACTGATGGCTCAGGTCGCCGAGCAAAGTGATCACCAGGCGCTGGCGATCCCTGACTTCCGGGAGCAGTACCTCCTGCAGGCGCGCCAGCCGCTATGGCACTTCGGCTACAAGACGTCGGAGGCGGACCAGTTCTCGCGGCTGTATGCCTGGCTGCAAGCGGCGCCGCAGCATCGCTGGGCCCTGATGACTCCCGGGATGCTCAAGCGGCATGCCTGCCTGGAGGCAACGCAGGCCATCACGCTGAGTGAACCGGATGAACATTGGGCCCTGCTGCCCGGAGGAGCGGCGCTGGCGTGTCGCGGCGATGCCGATGCCGCGCCGATGTATCTGGCGCCGACCTCGGTCTCCGATGAGGCGGCGCGGTTGATCGGTCTCCCCGGGCGCCATGACGTGATGACGGAGGCCCGCCCATGAAACGTCAGACACCCCGCTCACGTGTGATCAAGCGCAGCGAGACGGAGCCCGCCACCCGGGCTGGCCGCTGGCGCAAGGCGATGGCGCTGGCCAAAAGCGCCGTCAGCTCAGGCGCCAACCTGTGTGCCAGCGAGCGGCTGTGCTGGGCACTGTGGCTGACCCTGCTGATGGCAGGAGCGCTGGCGCGACCCTATCTGCCCATCGATGAAACCCGCTATGTCTCGGTGGCGTGGGAGATGTGGCATTCCGGTCACTGGTTCGTCTCGAGCATGAATGGCGCTCCCTACGCGGACAAGCCGGTGCTGTTGTTCTGGTTGATCCACGCTGGCTGGGCGGTCTTCGGGGTCAATGAAGTCTGGCCGAAAGTGCTGGTGCCGCTGGTCAGTCTGCTGGGGATCTGGCAGCTGGGACGCATCGCTCGCACCCTGTGGCCGGTGGCCGCGGGGGAGGGCGATGAATGGCAGATGCGTGAGCAGTGGGTCTCTCTGACCCGCTGGACGCTCGCCGGTTGCCTGATGTGGATGCTCTACAGCCAGGCCTTGATGTTCGATGTACTGCTGACCACCTGTCTGCTGGGGGCGCTGCGGCCCTGGTGTTCGCCGCTGGGGGCTCAGCCCTTGCCTTGGAAGGCGGTGGCGGAGAGTGGGCTGTGGCTGGGGCTTGCCCTGCTGGCCAAGGGGCCGGTGGCGCTGTTGTGGTTTGCTGTGGTGGTCGGCTCGCGCCCCTGGTGGACTCAGGCGAAGGCCCGCCAGGTCTGGGCCGGCGAGTGGCGCGGCTGGGGAATGAGTCTGCTGCTGGGTCTCGTGGTGCTGTGCGTGTGGTTGCTGCCCGCCGTCATCACCGGGCCGGCCAGCTACGTGGAGGACCTGCTGTGGGGGCAGACGGCGCATCGGGTCGTCTCCGCGCAGGATCATGCGCGGCCGCTGTGGTGGTATCTGCCATGGCTTGTGGTGTTGATCTTCCCGTTCAGCCTGCGCCCGCGTCTGCTGCTGGAAGGGTTTCTGGCCTCGATTGCCCAGCGGCCGACGGCCGAGCAGCCATTGCTGAGGCTGGGACGCGTCTGGGCGCTGAGTGGCCTGCTGATCTTCTCGCTCATCTCCGGCAAGCAGGTGCATTACCTGATGCCGCTGCTGGTGCCGCTGAGCCTGTTGCTGGCCTGGGCGGCGCTTCGACAGCCACCGGCTCATGGGGCGCTGCGGCTGCTGGCGATGACAAGCGGTGGACTGGGCGTTGCCAGTCTGGCACTGGCGGTCATCGTGATGCCGTCACTGGCGCCGACAGGCCTTGCACGATGGTCGGCGGACTCTGCACTGGTGGCCTCAAGCGGTGCCAGCCTGTCGAGTTTCCTGGCTGGCGCAGGCTTGCTGGCATTGATGTCAGGCCTGTGGCCGTCCAGCGCGACATCAGGGGCAATCAGTGCGCGTCAGGTGTCGGGTGTGCAGGCCCGCCACGACGGTGTCCTGAATGCGCAGCGCCGCCTGGTGCTGGGCAGCGTGTTGCTGGTGACCTGTCTGTTGAGCCTGACATTGCGCCCGCTGTGGCCGCATCTGGATCAGACCACCATCGCGCAATGGATCAATGGCCGACAGCAGGCTGGCCAGCAGGTGGCTGTCGTCGGCTGGGACTATCAAGCGACCTGGCAATTCATCGGCCGTCTGCCCCGGCCACTGGAGACGCTCACGCGGGATGCGGGGTCGCTTAGCGCCTGGCAGGCGGCGCATCCGGATGGCTGGCTGGTGATCGAGGCGGAGAAGTGTCTGCGTCTGCCAGGCACGCAAGGCCCGCTGGCCGGCATGCGCGACTGGTGTCAGGCGGCAGCGGATGGCAAGGCGGATACCTCACGGATCTTCCATCAGGGACGCCATCGAGTGATGACGATTCCCGCAGCGGCGTTGGGCGGCTTGCCGTCCGCGTCATCAAAGCGGGACATGTCCGCGCAGGAGAGACAATGAGCATGAAGATTCTGGTCACGGGAGCCGCAGGCTTCATCGGCGCCGCGCTGTGCGAGCGCCTTTTGCAGGAAGGCATGCAGGTCGTCGGACTCGACAACCTCAATCCCTATTATCCGCTGGCGCTGAAGAGGCATCGTCTGGCGCGCCTCGAGACGTTGGCCAGCCAGTGTGCGGGAGAGTGCGGCGATGGCCGCCGGCCGGGCAGTTTCCGCTTCGTGCCGCTGGATCTGGTCGAGCGCGAGGCGTTGCTCGCCTTGATGAAGGACGAGGGTTTCGAGGTGGTCGTCAACCTGGCCGCCCAGGCCGGGGTGCGGCATTCCATCAGCCAGCCCTTCGATTACGTCGACAGCAATCTGGTCGGCTTCGTCAACCTTCTCGAGGCGTGCCGTGCCGCGCGTCCGAGTCATCTGCTCTACGCCTCCAGCAGCTCCGTCTACGGGGATGACGCCGCTCAGCCTCTGCAGGAAGCCCAGGTAGGGGAGCGGCCGCTGTCGCTGTATGCCGCCACCAAGCGAGCCAATGAGCTGATGGCCTACAGTTACTCGCACCTCTATGGCGTGCCGGTGACGGGGCTGCGTTTCTTCACCGTCTATGGCGCGCGCGGCCGACCGGACATGGCGCCGCTGCGATTCGCGCGCAAGCTGCTGGCCGGTGAGGTGATCGATGTCTACAACCGGGGGCAGATGGCACGTGACTTCACCCATGTCAGTGACATCGTGGAGGGCATCTTCCGTCTCATGCCGCTGCCACCCGCTCAGGTGTCCAGCGCGGCACCGTCACGGGTGCTCAATCTCGGCCGTGGCGAGCCCATCGCGCTGGGAGACTTCATCAACGGACTGGAAGCGGCGCTGTGCATCACGGCCCGCAGACGTCTGCTGCCGATGCAGCCGGGCGATGTCGAGCGCACCTGGGCTGACACCTCGGCACTCCAGGCGCTGACCGGCTTTCGGCCAGTGGTCAGTCTTGCCACGGGGCTTGAGGAGCTGGCCGAGTGGGCGCGGCACTATCCGTCGCTGCTGAGCGAGACGCAGGATGAGCGAGAGCACGAGGCGTCGGAAGCCGCGAGGGGAATGACGGCCCAGCACTTGAGCACCTTGCGCGGCATGACGAGCATCAGACCGCCGGCATCGGCGGGGCTGGCCTTCAGTGCAGAAGCGCCCTTCAAGGCTTGACGGGTTTCCAACGCAGCGGGCCCCGCCACTGAGTGGCGGGGCCCGCTGCGTCCTGCTTCAGTCTGCCGACATCAGCAGCGACCTTCGCAGTTGGCCGGCTTGTCGTTGGCGATGCGCCAGTCTTCCTCGTTGGCCAGGGTGGCCAATGGAGACAGCATCGCGAAGTCGAAGGGCGTCAGGCAGGTGTCGCGTTTCACGCGCTTGGGCCAGTCGTGATTGGCCAGTGCCGAACGCCCGATCGCGACCAGGTCGGCGTGCTCAAGCGCCGCCACTGCCTTCTCGGAGCTGTCCACGCCGCCATTGGTGATCAGCGTGATGTCTAACTCCAGTGCCTTGCGCGATTGGTCGGCCAGCGCCGTCAGGCTCAGCGAGCGCTCGTCAGCATTCGCTGCCTCGGGGAAGGCGGGCGCGGCGACATCACCCCCCGTCAGGTGCAGGAAGTCCAGGCCAGCCTCGATCAGGTGCGAGAAGCGCGCACGAGCCGCGTCAGGTCCACCGGCCCAGCTGAGGTCCGGCTCGGTCACGGTGCCCTGCGACAGCCGCATGCCGAGTGGGAAGTCGTCGCCGACGGCCTCACGCACACTGCGGATCACCGCGAGCGGGAAGGCCAGCCGGGCAGTGGCATCGCCGCCCCAGGCATCGTCGCGCTGGTTGAAGCGCTCACTGATGAACTGGTGGATCAGGTAGCCGTTGGCACCGTGCAGCTCGACCCCGTCAAAGCCAGCTTCCCTGGCCAGGCGAGCACTGGTGGCAAAGCCGGCGATGGCCTCGTGAATCTCCGATTCGCTGATCTCGCGAGCCAGCGGGAAGGGGCCGGAGCCGCCGTAGAAGCTGAGCATCTCGCCACTGGCCCGGCTCTCTGAGGGTGCGACCACCTCATCCTTGAAGCGGTTGTGCTGAGTCTGGGCGCCGGCATGCATCAACTGGGCGATGAGTCGGCCGCCTTGTTGATGCACGGCCTCGACCACCGGGCGCCAGCTGTCCTGCTGGGCCTGAGTGGCCAGTCCCGGCTGGTTGGCGTAGCCCTGGCTGAAGGCCTCATCGGTGTACAGGCCCTCGGTGACCAACAACGAGAAATCGCCGCGCGCGAAATCGCGGTAGTAATCGACCATGTCGAAGTGGACCAGGCCATCCTCCTGGGCGCTGGTACGGGTCATCGGCGCGAGCACCAGGCGATTGCGAAGCTCAAGCTCGCCAAGCGTGTGGGCGGTGAACAGTGTCTTGGTGTCTGTCATGCGTAACTCTCCTGCGGAGATGACTCCGCTGTCGTATCCGGTCGTGGGACCTGCACTGACTGCGTACTGAACAAGACGGAAATCGATGCAGTGCTGGCGTCATGCAGACGCCGTGCAGTGGCCTTGAGGGATGATCGACGGATCATCTGTATGCGATATATCGTGCCTGCCGAGGTTGGGTGTCACAAGCGGGATCACTGGAAGGAGAGTGTTGTCGTTTCGACAACTTGATTGCGTAATTGCCTGAATATAAAGGGATTTTCTTAATCAATTCACGGTTGCTGCATATTGTGGCAACGGTGTACTGCTTTCCATGCACATGCCCTGCACCCACGCATGTGCATGCAACGAAACAGGCCCGCAACCAAGGGTTGCGGGCCTGTTTCATCCGCGGGAATCGTGTCTAGCGCGAGGGCTCAGTCCGGGCGATCACTTGCCGTCACATTGGGCAGTCTGCTTGCCGCCGGAGGGTGGGCAGCCGAACCAGTTCTCGGTCGGCTTGGCCTGGCCAGTATTGGCATGTCGTCCCCCCTGGCTTCCGATATCTCCGCCGTCGAGGCTCTTCTGTACCTGACGCTTGGCCTCATCCTTGGATTGCTGGCTGGCCTCGGGCTGCTGGTGCTGCTGGTAGTTCGCCCCATTGTCGCGGGAATCATCAGCGGTACGCGTGGAGTGGCTGGTGGTCGGCTCGCCGTTCGAGGAGTGCTGGGAGGCAGCGGCACCACTGACTCCCGTCTCGGTATTCATCTCGTCGAAGGCATAGGCCGGGGACAGGCTCAGGCAGCCCAGCATCACGGCGGCGATGCCGACACCGTAGCGCGTCTTGCGTGAAGTGCCTGCTCGGAAGGGCGAAGGGGTCGTGAATGACATGTCGAGTGCTCCTTTGGGGAAACGGCGTGGAGCATGGGCCAGGCCATTCCGTGAGCAAGTCAATGAGTGCTTGCTCGTTATGCAAGAGACATCCAGACGTTGCGCTGTACTGGACGCTGATGGAAGAGAGATCGGGGCAGATGACGAGAAATCAACTCTCGCTGACGTTCCGGCATCGCTGGCAGGTGAGGTGGCTGGCGTATCCGATGGTCAGGGCGGTTATCTGGTGTCGGACCCTTGAAGTCGTCGCCTGGCATGACAATGTGATGGGGAGAGGGCAACGGCCCCCTGAGAGTTCACCCAGTCAAGGAGACACGCATGACGATCAAGAAAACCGGTTCCGCGCATTGGGAAGGTAGCGTCAAGCAGGGTAAAGGTACCGTCAGCAGTGAAAGCGGTGCCCTCAAGGATCAGCCCTATGGTTTCAATACGCGCTTCGAAGACGGCGCGGGTACCAATCCTGAAGAGCTGATCGGCGCAGCGCATGCCAGCTGCTTCTCCATGGCGCTGTCGATGATGCTGGGAGAGGCAGGCCATGAGCCGAGCGCCATCGATACCCGCGCGACCGTGCATCTGGACAAGGATGACAGCGGTTTCAGCGTCACCAGGATCGCGCTGGTGACCAAGGCCAAGGTGCCGGGTATCAGTGACGCGGACTTCCAGGCGACCGCCGAGAAGGCCAAGGCCGGCTGCCCGATCTCCAAGCTGTTCACTGCCGAGATCACCCTTGAGGCGTCTCTCGACAGCTGAGACGCTCGCCAGCTGCCCTCGGCTCTTTCGGGTGAGGCAGCTGTCGCGTGAAGGCGCATCCCCTCAGCAGGGGGGGGCGCCAATGAAAAAACCGTCCTGAGGGGCGGTTTTTTGCGTGGTATCTCTCTTTTTTCTATTTCTTTTTTTCTCTCTCTTTTTCCTAACACTCTATCTCTCTATCTCTCTATCTCTCTTTCCATTTCTCCATCCGCTTCCATTCCGGTCAGCGTTCGTCGGGCCTTTTCGCGTCATCTGGCTCATCGGGTGGCAGTTCCTCTTCGCTGATCGCCCCGGCATGTTGCATGGCGTTGCGACGGGATTGCAGACGCGTCAGAGGGGTGCGGCTGGGCGTGCGGTACCAGCGGATGTTCTCGCGTGAGCATTGCTCGAGTTCCGCGATCACCTGAGCGCCAAGCAGCAGGATGATGGCGCCAACCTCCAGGCCCAGCAGCAACACGATCAAGGTGGCCAGCGAGCCATAGATGGCGCCCACGAAGGACAGGTGAGTGAAGTACCAGCTCAGCGCCAGACGTGTCAGCTCCCACAGGGTCGCCGCGACCAGCCCGCCGACCAGTGCACGGCGAGTGGAGACGCGTGTCTGGGGCAGGATCTTGTAGATGGCGCTGAACAGCCCGAACATGCCGACGATGCTGATCAGGTAGATCACTTCACTGCCCGCTTCGCCGAGGGTCACCTCGATACCCGTCAGCAGGGTCAGGGCATCATTCATCGCCGAGGCCAGTGCCACCAGCAGGGTCAGTGCCAGCAGGCCGGCCCCCAGCACCATCACGAAGGCATAGGGCAGCAGGGCCGAGATCCAGGCACTGCGTTTGCGAATCACCGGGTGCTGATGAAAGATCAGCGCGATGGCATCCTCCAGCATGCGAAAGGCCAGCCCGGCGAAGAACAGCAAGCCCCCCATCCCGATCCAGCTGATCACGTCACGGTTGTCCAGCAGCTTGCGCACGGCATCCAGCAGCACGTCTTCCTGCCCGGGTCCCAGATGCTGGACCTGGATGGCGATGATGCTCATCAGACGTGACTCATCGACCAGGTGCGTCAGCAATACGCAGCTCAGGGCGAACAACGGCACGCTGGAGAGCAGGATGTTGTAGCCCACACCCCCCGCCAGCAGTACGCCACGATTGGCGATGAACTGGCCCAGCACCCGCCAGGCGAAGGCGATCAGGCGGGGGAGAAAGCGCAGCAGTCGCGCGCGCCAGGTATCGTCAGCCGTGTCCGGCATCAATGGCCTCCTGGAGTGTCGGTGGGCTGGCAAGGCGTCACGAGGTGCCGCCCTTGAGTGCCCGTCGGCTGCGGCTTTCGGCGCGATGTGCCAGCAGGGTCGAGGTCGAATAGAGCGCCAGCCCTGACCAGATCAACACGAAGGTGAGCAGCATCGAGGGCTGCAAGGTCTCGTGGAATACCAGCAACGCGATGGCGAACTGCATGCTCGGGTTGATGTACATCAGAAAGCCGACGGTGGCGAGGCGCAGGCGGCGTGCCGCGCCGGCAAAGGCCAGCAGCGGTAGCGCCGTCAGGATACCGCTGGACATCAGCAGCACGCTGGCGGGCAGCTCCAGCGGGCCGATGCCCGTGGCCAGAAAGCGTGACTCGCCTGTCTGCCACAGACCCGCGATCAACAGCAGGGCGAGGGGCGCCAGCATCAGCGTCTCGACGAACAGCCCCGATAGGCCATCCAGCGCGACACGCTTGCGCAGCAGCCCGTAGGTGCCGAAGGACAGCGCCAGCGAAAGGGTGATCCAGGGCAGCTCGGAGAGATTGAGAAACTGCAGGCTCAGGCCCAGCGCCGCCAGCCCCAGCGCCACGCCCTGCAGGCGAGTCAGGCGTTCCTTGAGCACCAGCATGCCCAGTGCCACGTTGACCAATGGCGTCAGGAAGTAGCCGAGGCTTGCCTGCAGCACTTCATGCTGCTCCACCGCGAAGATGTAGATCCCCCAGTTGGCCGCGATCAACAAGGCGCACGCCAGCCCCGGCCATAGTTGCCGTGGCCTGGACAATGCGCTGCGAATCGGTGACCAGCGCTTGAGCAGGCTGATCAGGAGGATGAGAAACACGCAGCTCCACAGAATGCGGTGCAGCAACACCTCCCAGGCGGGGATGCCGGAAAACAGCGCGAAGTACAGCGGAAAGCAGCCCCACATGGCATAGGCCGTCAGGCCGTAGCCGACCCCCTTGAGGCCTTCGCGACGGGCCAGGGCTGCCGCTTCATCGCTCTCGGGCGTGCTCTGCGCCTGGCTCATCGCGAGTCACTCTCGCCATCCTGAGCCAGTGGCTTGCCCGCGATGTAGTAGCCCGAGGGGCTCAGCGCGAGGAAGAAGGTCTCGGCCTCGGGGTAGCCGGCTTCGCGCATTGCTTGGTGGATGGCCTCGCCACAGACGTCTCGGACCTGCTGGCCGCGTTCGAACCACAGCACCTCGACGAAGGGAAAGGCATCCACCGTCTGGCCGTCGAAGACATATTGCGTGCTGATGCACTCCAGCGTGAACTCATCGCGCGGCGTCGCCGTGGCCTCACTGAGCTGGTCGACAAGCGTGCGCGAGACGGGGGCGAGACGGGCGGGGGTAACGCCATGGAAGCGAAGCTGAGGCATGCAGGGCTCCTGGAGCACGAATGAGTGGGGGTGACAGCGCGCGTGGTCGACAGGCGGACCGAGGTCCATGCGCCGGGCTTCATCAGCCGGCGCTGACGGAGCCGGCATCAAGCCCCGCGCAACATCAGCATAAGGGGAAGCGATGTCCTGCGTCGCGCCTTCAGGCCGCGGCAGCATATCGATGGTCAATATATCATCGGCGACTCATGCACACATCCGCTGGCTGAGCCGCGCGGAGTTGTCGGCCAGTTCCCGCATTGCCTCTCACATCTGAGCGCCACAGACGGTAGAATGGGCGCATTCATGCTCGCGATGGCATGCAGGCCTCACACCCTCCATCACCCGCAAGGCGTGTCCCGGGAGGGCGGCATGAGGGCAAGATGACCGAGGATCAGGGAGACGGCATGACAGTGACGAATCCATCAGCAACGTGGGAAGACGCAGGCAAGTTGCGTGTCAGCCTGGTGCAGGCCGATCTGCGCTGGGAAGACCCGGCAGAGAACTGTCGCCTGCTGGGCGAGCAGCTGGACGCCGCTGGCCTGACGACCGGCCCTGACGGCCACAATGCCCTGACCGACCTCATCGTGCTGCCCGAGATGTTCGCCACCGGCTTCACCATGAATTCCCGTGAGATGGCCGAGCCGATGGAGACCAGCGAGAGTGTCGCCTGGCTCAAGGCGCAGGCTGTCGCGCGCGGTTGCGTGATGACGGGCAGCATTGCGGTACTCGAGGGAGACGAGTGCTACAACCGCATGCTGTGGGCCACGCCGAGTGGTGAGCTGAGACATTACGACAAGCGCCATCTGTTTCGCATGGCAGGCGAGCATGAGCGTTATGGCATGGGCAATGAGCGGGTGATCGTCGAGCTCAACGGCTTCCGGATCCAGCTGTCCGTCTGCTATGACCTGCGCTTCCCGACCTGGCTGCGTCAACGCCCCGTGATTGGCGGCATGAGCGCGGCGGAGTGTGCCACCGGCAGCGCCTTCGAATATGACCTGCTGCTGTGCGTGGCCAATTGGCCGGGCGTGCGGCGTCACCCGTGGCGCACCCTGCTTCAGGCACGCGCCATCGAGAATCTGGCCTATGTGGTGGGCGTCAACCGAGTGGGTGACGATGCCAACGGGCTGCACTATACCGGCGATTCCATGGTCTGCGATTTCAAGGGAGAGCCCATCCTCGACCCCGCGCCAGACCAGCCCTTCATCGAGACGGTGACGCTTGAACGCGGCGCCCTCGACGAGTTTCGAACCAAGTTTCCGGCGTGGATGGACGCCGATCATTTCACTCTGGAGGCCTGATGCGCCTGGACAAATTCCTTACCGAAACCACGGATCTCAGCCGCAGCGATGCCAAGAAGGTCGTGCATCGCGGCGATGTCACCGTGGATGGTGAGGTAGTCAAGAACACCGCGCGTGCCGTCAAGGATGGCATGCGCGTCGAATGGAACGGCGAGCACCTGGAACTGATGGGCCTGCGCTATCTGATGCTCCACAAGCCGGCCAATGTCGAATGCACCACCAAGCCGGGCCTGTACGAGCGCGCGCACGACCTGATCGAGTTGCCCAATGTCGAGCGCCTGAGCATCGTCGGGCGTCTCGATGTCGACACCACTGGTCTGGTGTTGATGACGGATGACGGCCAGTGGAACCACCGCGTCACCTCACCCAAGAAAGCCTGTGCCAAGCGTTATCGCGTGACCCTGGCGCGCCCGCTGGAAGGGGATGAGCTGGCGCGTGCCGTGGAAGATTTCGAACACGGCCTGATGCTGGATGGCGAAGAGAAGCCGACGCGTCCGGCACGCCTGGAGATGGAAACGGCCACCGTGGGTCTGCTGTGGATCACCGAAGGCCGCTATCACCAGGTCAAGCGCATGTTCGCGGCCATCGGCAATCATGTCGAAGCCCTGCACCGTGAAGCCATCGGCGACGTGGAGCTGGACCCGGAGCTGGAACCCGGCGAATGTCGCTTCCTGCGTCCGGAAGAGGTCGCCAGCTTCTGATTGTCAGCGTCTGATTGTCAGCGTCTGATCATCAGCGCCATATCGTCATGAAAAAGCTCCCGTCATTTTTCCTCAATGGCGGGGGCTTTTTCATGTGCGTCGTTGGCCGCCGAGCCTTGTATCGATCCAACGATCGCGCTTAAGGTAAGCGTTGTCTGCTCGTATTGTGAATTCTTTGCGGGAAGCGCGTTTTGCAGAAGTGAAATTTATACTGAGATCGTCTTCAATCAAACGCTTGTTTCCAGTATTTTTATGACAATGGCGTCTCCATAACAACAACGAGGAAAATCCACTATGTCGTCCCCCTTCACCAAGTCCCACCTGATGAAACCCCTGCCGCTGCGCATGGCGCTGGCGGGCAGTGGCCTGCTGCTGGCGACCCTCTCGGCACCGGCAAGCGCCGCGGAAGATGCCAGTGTGGTATTCGCGGCGCCGCCGTGGCCGGGCGTGACCATGAAGACCGAAATCGCCTCCGAGATCTTCGAGGCGCTGGGTTATTCCCCCACCACGCGTCAGCTGGGCGCGCAGATCACCTATGAAGGCATCTCGCTCGGGGAAGTGGATGTCTATCTGGCCGCCTGGCTGCCGGGGCAGAGCACCATGTACAACGCGGCGATGGAAAAAGGCGCCATGGTCGATCTGGGCAACAACGTGAACGGCGCGCGAGCCAATTTCGCCGTACCGCGTTATGTGGCCGAAGCCGGCGTCACCTCACTGAACGATGTCGACAAGCCGGAATTCGCCGACAAGTTCGACAAGACCATCTACTCCATCGAGATCGGCTCGGGCTCCAGCGAGATCGCCAACCGTGCCGTCGACGAAGACATCTATGGCCTGGGTGACTGGGACCTCAAGGAATCCTCCACCGCCGGCATGCTGGGGACGGTGGCCAATGCCATCAAGCGCGATGAGTGGGTCATGTTCGTCGGCTGGACCCCGCACTGGATGGGAGTCGAATACGACATGGTCTTCCTGGAGGACCCCAAGGACCTGTGGGGCCCGGGTGGCGGCGCCAGTGACGTGAAGACGCTAGCCAACAAGAAATGGTCCGAAGCGCATCCCAACGCCACCGTCTTTCTGGATCAGATCGCCTTCACCTCCGAGGAGCAGAGCGAGCTGATCTATGGCTTTGGCAAGGAAGAGCGCCCGCAGGAAGAGGTGGCTGGCACCTGGATGAAGGCCAATCCTGCCAAGGTCAAGGGCTGGCTGGAAGGCGTGACCACTCGAGATGGCGAACCCGCCTGGCCTGCCGTGCAGAAAGCGCTTGGCCTACCGGACGCCTGACGTGTCGATTCCGAACCTGTCACTTCCGCCTGCACGGCTGAACACTCGGTCTTGAAACTCGGCGACACTGGATGACACAGTCTGCGTGCCTGTTGCCGCCGGCAATGTCTGATCAGAACCCCGCTCCTGGAGCGGGGTTCTTGCGTTTCTGGCACCTTCTCACTGCCCGTCGAGCCCCATCGCAGCATCGTCATGCAAATCTTGCATGGAAAATCAAAATAAAGAATTGGTCGGACCTGTTCGCGCTGTATCACCATGACCCCGCATTCTGCGTCGCCTCAACGCGCAGCAAACAACAATGACAAGCAGGGTTTGCCTCATGGCTGATACTGATTCGTTCGCCGAGCGCGATTCGCGCACCCCCGGTCCCGTCGCGCGCTTGCTGTCCCCGTGGACAGGCTTGCCGCTCTGGAAACAGATCTTCATTGCACTGGTGCTGGGCCTTGGGTTGGGCATCCTGCTCAACCAGACCGGCCGCGCCGATATCGCCGCCGACATCAAACCGCTGGGGGATCTGTTCATCCGCGCGATCAAGATGCTGATCGTGCCGCTGGTCTTCGTCTCGCTGGTCACCGGCGTGGCATCGCTCGACAACCTTTCCCGCCTGGGGCGTCTGAGCCTCAAGACACTAGGGCTGTATCTAGGCATGACGGCGGTGGCGATCACCATCGGCCTGGGGCTGGCGGCTCTCTTCCAGCCGGGCGTGGGTATCGACCTGGGCAGCGCCGCCGGTGTCGAGGTGCGGGAAGCGCCGACTGCCGTCGAGACATTGCTTGGCC
Source organism: Cobetia sp. PS-4MA (assembly GCF_057670765.1). Classification (NCBI taxonomy): domain Bacteria; kingdom Pseudomonadati; phylum Pseudomonadota; class Gammaproteobacteria; order Oceanospirillales; family Halomonadaceae; genus Cobetia; species Cobetia sp. PS-4MA. The sequence continues at coordinate 1,402,674 of NZ_CM173107.1, forward strand.
TGGTGCCGACCAATGCCGTCGAGGCCTTCGCCGAGGGTAATGTGCTGCAGATCATCGTCTTCGCGATCCTGTTCGGCCTCTCCATCACGCTGGTTGGGGAGAAGGCGCGTCCGGTGCGCGTGTTCTTCGAGTCCGCGGCGGAAATCATCTATCGAATGACCAGCATCGTCATCGCCTTCACGCCCTACGGTGTCTTCGCGCTGATGGCCTGGGTCGCCGGGACCTACGGGCTGGCGATGCTCGCGCCGCTGGCCAAGGTGATCGCCATCGTCTATCTGGGCTGCATCGTGCACGCCGTGGTGGTGTATGGCGGCCTGCTGCGCTTCGTCGCGCACCTCAATCCCGTGCGGTATTTCCAGGGCAGTGTCGAGCCGATCATGCTCGCCTTCACCAGCACCTCAAGCTCCGGCACCCTGCCGGTGACCATGATGGCCGCCGAGCAGAACCTGGGCGTCAAGCGCAGCGTCTCGAGCTTCGTGCTGCCGCTGGGCGCGACCATCAACATGGATGGCACCGCGCTGTATCAGGGTGTCTGCGCGCTGTTCATCGCCCAGGCCTACGGTGTCGATCTGGGCATGACCGAGTACGTCACCATCATCATGACCGCCACCCTGGGCTCCATCGGCACGGCGGGCGTGCCGGGGGCGGGGCTGATCATGCTGTCGCTGGTGCTGACCTCCGTCGGCTTGCCGCTGGAAGGGGTCGCCATCATCGCCGGGATCGACCGTGTGCTCGACATGGCACGTACCGGGCTGAACGTGGCCGGCGACTGCGCCGTCAGCTGTCTGGTCGCCAAGAGCGAGAAGGCACTCGATGAAGAGGTCTTCAACACCCCGCACGTGATGCGTTCGACCTTGAGCTGAGCGTCGCGCTGATGGAGGGAAGTGGACTTCACTTCCCACCGACCGGCAGCCAGGAGGCGCTGCCGGTCGTCCTTCCCCAGGAACCTGTCGCCCTCAGGCCGACAGGCATGTCAAAGATGGTCAGGAGAATCGCGCCATGGAAGCGTCTGCCACACGGCTTTCTGTCAATCGGCTTTCTGCGGCTGGACTCGCTGCTGGCGGGCCCCGCAACGCGCCGGACACCGTCACCCGCTACGGTGTGGTCGGGGGGCTCGGGGCGCTGGGCAGCGCGGATGTATTGCTCAAGACCGTGCGTGCGGCCCAGTACTGCAAGCCCCCGCGCCGGGTGGACATCGCCTTCGAGCAACGCCACTTCGAGGATGGCCCCGGCATCGCGGAAGAGGGCTATGACCCGCTGCGCCGCAAGTTCTACGTCTACAACGTGCTCAAGGACATGCAGGGCAAGGTCGAGAATGCGCTGGTGCCATGCTTTCTCTCGCATACCTTCCTGGCCGAGATCACCCCGGAAATCAGCGTGAACGTGGTGGATATCTTCGAGGCACTGCAGGACCGCATTCGCCGCGAGTACCCCGACGTTCGCAAGATCGGTGTGCTGACCTCAAGTTACGTGCGCGCCTCGGGCATCTTCACGCGCCGTCTGTCCGGGCCCGTCTCTGAGCCCATGTCCCGATCGGAAGGTGCCGAGCCCGGCGCGGAGCTCGAGGTGCTCTACCCGGAGGCGCGCGTGCAGCGTGAGGCGTTGATGGAGGCCATCTATGGCCCGACCGGCATCAAGAGCGGCCATCATGGCGGTGAATGTCTGCAGCAGCTGATGGAAGCCTGCGATGATCTCATTCGTCAGGGAGCCGAGATCATCGTGCCGGGCCTGAGCGAGATCCCGGTGATGATGGCCTCGCTGCAGCCCCTGATTCCGGTGCCGTTGCTGGATTCCAATCGAATCTACGCCGAGTACGCGCTGGGACATGATCGCGAGCAGGAAGGGCGACAGTTCAAGCTGGGCGTACTGGGCGGCGTCGGACCCGCCGCGACGGTGGACTTCATGCGCAAGGTGGTCAGCCTGACGCGTGCCGAGCGCGATCAGGACCACCTCAAGATGGTAGTGGAGCAGAATCCGCAGATTCCCGACCGCACCGCCAATCTGATCGGCAAGGGTGAAGACCCGAGCATCCCGATGCTCGCGACCTGTCAGCGGCTGGAGGCCGATGGCGCCAATGCCATCGCGATTCCCTGCAATACCGCGCATGCCTTCGTGGCGCGTATCCAGCCCTATATCGGCATCCCGATCATCAACATGCTGACGGCGGTGGTTGACCATATCGCGGCGATGGAGACGCCGGTGGCGCGGGTCGGGCTGCTCGCGACCAGCGGCACCGTGACCAGTCGGGTCTACCACGACATCCTCGAGGCCTCGGGGCGTGAGACGCTGGTGCCGGACGCCTCCCATCAGGCTTGCGTGATGGACGCCATCTACGGGCAGCAGGGCGTCAAGGCGGGCCACACCTCAGGCGAATGCAGTCTGATGCTGGAAGCCGCCATTGAGCACCTGCTGGCCCAGGGGGCAGAGGTGGTCATTCTGGGCTGTACGGAGCTGCCGCTGATCGAACTGCCGAAAGCGTTGCGTGAGCGCGTAGCCTTGCTGGACCCCTCGGAGATACTGGCACGCCGCTGCATCGCCTTGGCGCAACAGCCCGATGACCTCGTGCCGATGACCCCGTGCCGATGACGTCGAGTTGGAGAATGTGGCGCTGTGAAAACAGCGAGGGAAACAGACAGCACTGACTACGCGGAAGGAAGGAAGTAAGGAGGGCATGCAAGAGGACAGGAAGACCAGCCACGCTATACTGCGGCGCTACATGCCTCACTCCAGGAAATCGCTGTGGAAATGAACTGGCTGGAAGACTTCCTCACGCTGGCCGTCACGCGCAATTTCTCGCGCGCGGCTGAGTTGCGCAACGTGACTCAGCCGGCCTTCAGCCGCCGGATACGCAATCTGGAATACTGGGTGGGCGCGACCCTGATTGATCGCAGCCTGTTTCCGGTAGGGCTGACACCGGCCGGCGAGTCCTTCCAGCGGACGGCGCAGGATGCGCTCTCGGTATTGCGGGTCGGACGGGAAGAAGCACTGGGCTTCGTGCCCAAGATCGAAGAGGTGGTGTCGATTTCCGCCTCCCATACGCTGGCGGTCAGCTTCTTCGTCGACTGGCATGAACAGCTCCAGACCCGACTGGGCAAGCTCAAGGCGCGTATCGTGCCGGACCACGTCGCCGGCTGTGTCGATGCGCTGATCAGCGGCAACTGTGATCTGATGCTCGCCTACAACAGCCCACTGCTGCCGACGCTCACCGACATGGTGCGCTATCCCTCCATCGTGCTGGAGTCCGAGCGTCTGGTGCCGGTGAGTGCAGTGGATGGGGCAGGGCAGGCGTTGTTCTCGCTGGAAAGCGACACGGCGCAACCGTACCTCTGCTACTCCAGTGACAGCTATCTCGGGCGACTCACCGCGCTGATCCTCAATCGGGAATCCCTCTCGGCACGCCTCAACTTCTGCTACGAATGCTCGATGTCAGACGTGCTCAAGCGCGGAGCCCTGGCCGGCAGCGGTATCGCCTGGGTACCGGAGCGCGCCGTACGGGATGAACTCAACGCCGGTCGCCTGCGCATCGTCGGGGATGACCGCCACACCGCTCCGCTTGATATCTGCCTGTTTCGGCATGCCGAGCACGAACAACAAGTCGCGGAGCGCATCTGGCAAGCCTGTCTGGACACGCAAGCCAGCCGCACAGTCACCTCCGCCACTCAAGGGTGACCTCTCGCCCATAACGCCAGTGGCGGTGAGCGTCATCCGCCCACCGCCACTGATCTTCGCTCTCATCCATCATCTCGCCAGGCTCGCGCAAGGGTATCGCAGACTTACGACAGGCGCCGTGAATTGGCCGTCGTGCGCTTGTGCAGCGGCTTGATGAACTGCGTACCCGTCGTCCACCACGGCACGACCTTGCCACCCGACATCGCGTTCATCCACGCCTTCTGCATCACGAACCACATCTCCCAGCTGGCGGCGATCTTCTCCGACACCATCTTCTGGTTCTCCGCGATCATCTTCGGATCCAGCGGCGACTGCGTCCCCCACAGCTGCGTGCGCGACATGATGGTGGACATCGCCGTCGACCACATCTCCACCGACGTCGTCCCCAGCTTCCAGACATCGAACATCGCAGCAGGTGTCGTCGGGACCAACTCAGACCAGGCAGGTTGTTGAGTCATTGTGCTCTCCACGTAAAGGAACCTCATGACAGTCTTACGCCTGTTGATGCTGCAGTGCAACATTAGTTTTTTATATCCTTGAATGTGAGCGCGAGGCAGAGCCTCCATTATCACCACTTTCTATATAAATCAGAGGGTTATGTATAGGTGGTGGCTGAAGAAGCCGGAATTTTCCGGGCTGGGGAGGAAATTTCCCGTGGGGTTGGGGAAAGTGGATTTTGGGATTTGTTGGCGATGTCTTATGTGGGTGTATGAATTTCCTGAAGCTTGGTATCAGTTCAGTCAGACAGTAGACGTAAGCGTTTGCGAGTGGCGCGGAAATTTCCGACATAAAGGTGGGCTCGATAGAGGAGAGGGCACGGCGAGACGCGCTCGATATCGAGCTTATTGTCTCGTTAATGCGACGCAGGGTGTCGCGTTGAACTAACGATTCCTTCTCGCGCGTGTCTCGACTCGGCTATCATTAGGTTTCTTGAAATTTCCTATATTCAGATATGCATTTCTCGCCAAGGCAGGACGCCATGGTGGAAGACCATGAGACGGAGCTCGCCCCTGCGGTAAGCGCCGTGCGGTAGCCGTGCTAAAAATAGAAGACCGGTTGATCTTGGGGCTCATAATCCTTTGGTTTTAGGTTCAAGTTTTACTGGGCCCACCATTTAAATCAGCGGCTTACGATTTCTCTCTGGTGAGCTCTATAGTCCAAGGGTACAGTGCCGTTCAGTCCCTTGGAGACTTTCATGGCCACCATCGTCAAGACTCTCGCCCGCAGCTGGAAGGCCATCATCCGCAAGATCGGCTGGCCCACCACCGGCAAGACCTTCCGTACCAAGCGTGATGCTCAGGACTGGGCACGCCGCACCGAAGATGAACTAGTGCGTGCATCTATATCCAGCGCAGCGCTTCGTAGCGCATGACGCTCGAAGTCGTGCTCAAGTGCTACCTGGCCGACGTCACCCCGCCAAGAAGCCCAGTACCCAGAAGAGTGAGTGCCACAAGGCCGAGAGCACGCTGATCGAGTACCTAGACAAATACTCCCTTGCGGCACTGACGCCAGAGCTGATTGCCAACTACCGCGATGACCGGTTGAACAGCCTTGGACATCGGGGACAGCTCATCAGCCCTAACGCGGTGCGCCTGGAGCTTGCCTTGCTCGGACATCTCTACACCGTTGCCATTCTGGAATGGGGGCTGGACTTGACCTACAATCCCGTCTAGAACATCCGAATGGCCAGCCTCGGGGAGGAGTGTGACTGGCGCTTGAGTCCCGATGAGGAGAACGGCTTTTCGTCGTACTCACGCAGCACAGCAATCCCATGTTGCTCTGGATCGCCAGAATCGCCTTGGAGACGGGCATGCGCTCGTCGGAGATCCTGACTCTTACTCGCGCTCCTAGGTTGACGTGAAACGCCGCATCTGTCGGGAGAGTTCAAATGTTTTTATTCCTGAATTCAAGCAATAAGCGCAGCACCTGCGGTATCTAGACCTCCTGAGTATTCCCCTAGAAACACCTGCGCCGGTGTCCGGTAGCCGAGTCGCTTTCAAGGACGGTCATTCAGCTTTTCGACCACCTTGCGTAGCTCTGCATTGCTGACCTGGCGGAAATCCGTTCCTATGGGGAAGTACTGCCTTATCAGGCCATTCGTATTATCGTTGGTCCCACGCTGTCCAGAGCAGTAGGGATCGCAGAAATACATCGCCGCTGTCACGGCCTTGGTCACCGCTTTGTGGCCAGCGAATTCCGAGCCATTATCCAGTGTGATCGTCTGGACCGCTCCCCGACGCGGCTTCAACAAGCGGATCATGGCTGATTGCGTCAACTCGGCCGAAATCCTGGGCAGTCGTGCCGCCAGTAAATATCCACTGCGACGCTCAACCAGCGTGACCAGGCCTGATTGCTTGTGGCCCTGTATCACGGTGTCGCCCTCCCAGTGGCCGATGAAGCGCCGGTCATCAATCTCATCTAGGCGGTGCTCGATACCGACTCGGTTGGGGATCTTGCCTAACCCGGCGCTCTTGGCGTGCGTGCGGTGCTTGTTGCGGCGTTTAGGCTGACGAATATGCCGCCAAAGGTCACCACCCCGAGCCTTGTCGTCCCAGATCAAGGAGTCGATCCATTGGTGACTGACACTAACGCCGGCCAAGGGCGCCATGAAGCCACTGATTTGCTGTGGGCTCCACTCCTCGCGTAGCCGATCGGCAACGGCGGCCATCATGCCGGGAAGGCGCTTTGTCCACTTGGTAGCAGTGCGGCGCCGATGATCACTGAGTGTCTGAGCCTGCTCGGGATCATAGCCATCAGCGGTGGCGTTACGGCGAATTTCACGGCTGATCGTGCTGCTGTGGAGGTTCAGCTCCCTGCCGATCTGGCGCTGGCTCATGCCCAAGTCATCACGGGCGTGGATCTGGTATCGTTGGGTCTGGGTCAGCTGTCGGTATTCCATACTCTGCTTCACTCTGGTCGGTGAGCCGAGAAGGGTACCGGCGCTGGCCCTCCTGCCTCTACCGTGCGGTCCAAAGTGCTGCGGTTATTCTATGAATCCAGGATTGAGAAAAATGCTACTCGTTGTAATGGCCGAATACATAAAGGCAGATTGCGAAGGGAAAAACGCTGCAGAAAGGCGCGAACGCTTTCTTGCCGAACTTTTCAGTCAAGAATGGAGAAGACGGAGGTGAATCTGAAAATGATACGAATTAATATTAAAGAAGATCTCAAGCTAAATCAATAATTACTCGACCGATATGTGAGAGTGTCTCTGGTTAATAGAACGCACAGATTCAATATGAATCTGCTTCTTGAGTTGGGAAATCATGAGGTTTTCCAACAATTTTCTGTGCGCACGTAAATAACTTGCTGCGCTCGCAAATCATTGGTGAGCAAAGTGTTGAGAGGACTAGTTTATGGCGGTATCTCCTTGCCTATTCGGAAAAGCTGGTGAGATCTATCCGAAAATCCTGAGGAATATTGTTGACGAGGCAGTTGGAGTTTCATACTCCTTTATGGATATCGAGCAGTATAAGTCTCTGCCGATAAACCAACAGAACAAGATTTATTGGGAAGAAATATTATATCGGGTTCATTGGGCCGCGGTTGCTAACTCTATCCGCCATCTGCGCTGGTTTGATGCATGCGTTGTTCACGCTACAACGCAGCCAAATTACTTGGCATTCTGTGCAGCCTTGCGAGGATTACTGGAATCTGCCGCAGATACCAAGCACTCTCTTGGACCTGTTCCCTTAACAATTGCTGATTCCGCTGGAGATATTTTTAAGTCTTTGAATGGAAAGCTCAATAATACTCTATTTATAAGCACTGAGCTGGAGAATGTCCTAATACATTTCCACCATGCGCGTAAGATTGGGAAAGGAGAAAATGCTCCCCCAGCCCACAAAGCTGAAACTGCAGCGAAATACGTAACATCGATCGAACATCAGGACTACCCAGTTAGGAAACTCTACTCAGAATTGTGTCAGGTGGTTCACCCCGCAGAGCCTTCTCTGCACTGGCTTTCGCAGGTTGGAGAAAAAGGTTGGAAAGTTGGAGAGCAAGATGATATTGGTAGCATCCACAAATTAGTGCTTCGACACAAAGAAAGTATCAGCTGGATTCAGCAGAACTCAGGTAATATCACAATTCTCATATGTCAGGTGTTGAACATATTGCCAAGAAAACAGCTGCATGTTGAATCGGTTCGGTCTTTGAATATGGACGAGCTCCAACTAAATAAACATATTAGAAATGCGTTTGGTCGTTATGGCATGCGTTGGCCATCATAACCATTCTCTTCTGTAGGTATCCATTGGACTTCTTTGCCGAACCGATTCGAATAAAGTTCTGCGAGTGTTGTGAATACTGGGAATTGAGTTAGGTGTCGGGTTCCGTCTGATTGACTATAGCTTGCGTAAACAGCTCAGGTCGTTCGACCTGCCACTCCTTCATTGCTGCTATAGGCGCTTTGTGGTGTAGTGCCTTCTGAGGAATGTGGTGGTTATAGAGCCAGCAATAACGCTCGAGTGTCTGTTCTAAATCCTCACTCGAGTCATAACGCCGAGTCGCCAGAACATCGCTGATACGCCCATTGAAGCGCTCCACCATCCCGTTCGTTTGGGGTCTGCCTGGCCTGATCAATCGATGCTCAATACCATGGTTCTGACATTCCTGGTCGAAAAGATGATTTCCACTGGGCTTACGTTCGCCACCCACGGTGAAGCGATCGGTAAAGGATTTACCATTGTCCGTGAGCACGGTTCGAATCGTGAAGGGAGCCTCCTCTTCCACACGCTTCATGAACGCCTGGGCGTCCTTTGCAGATTGACTTGATCTGACCTCCAGATACACCCACCGAGTGGCACGATCAATCGCGACGTAGAGATAACGCTTCTGATCTTCGTCAGGCATTTGGGGCAGGTGCTTGATATCAATGTGCACATACCCGGGCTCATAATCCTTGAAAGGCCGATGCTTGGGCTTCTCGTCCTCCTTCGCATCTTGACGCGCCAGCTTGGCGAGAGTCGGTACATCACGTCGTTTGAGCATGCGCTGAAGTGCGGAACGCGACAAATTGGGGTTCAGGAATTCCCGAGCAACGACAAGTAGATCATCGAGTCCCAGGCGAAGCAGTTCACGTGCGGCGATGACGATCTCTTCCTGTTCTGAGGTCAGAGTCGCGAGTAGGTTATGACGTGTGTGGGAACGATCCAGGACATCATCACGATAGCGCCAGCGCTGTATAGTTGAGGCGCTGACCCCGAACTGACGAGCGAGATCTTTGTTCGTCATGCTGGAGGGAGCTGCTTGGATGTCGGCACGGATTTTCGGTGTCGTCGTCGCTTGCTTATGCAGCTTGATGTCCATGAAGCTTTTCCTGAATCAATTGCTTGATGAGCTCACGAGAGGCTAACAAAGGATAGCTTCGTTGTGAAATCCGATCATCCGGCACCCTACAGGTAAGCGCCGTGCGGTAGCCGTGTGATGGCATGAGAAACGATGCACACCACCGAGAGGAGCCCCAACGGGCATGCTGGTTTACAACGCTACCAAGCAGCAATTCATAGATGACGTTCGGGCCAATGTCATCGCTGACGCCATTGAGAATGAGGTGTCACGCAAACTAAGCCGCAATTCGCCGCGTAATGAGGTGGCCTCTTGGGAGAACTCCTTGCGCTTCATGATGAGCGTTCTCCTCGACGAGGGGATACCCGCTTCGGCAGGGGTGGCCATCGAATACAACATTCCGCTGACCAATCGCCGAGTGGATTTTATTCTGACCGGCAAGAATGACCAGCGTGAGGACTCTGCTGTCATCATTGAATTGAAGCAGTGGCAGACCGCTGAGGTGACGACCAAAGATGCCATCGTTCGTACTCAGCTAGGGGGCGGTGTACGGGAGACCAACCATCCCTCCTATCAAGCCTGGTCCTATGGTGCGCTGATCGAGGACTACAACGAGACCGTCCGCTCCGAGTCGATCCGGCTGGTGCCTTGCGCCTACCTGCACAACATGAAGCAAGGCAATGCCATCAATGACCCCTTCTATGCGAACCATACAGGCCGCGCTCCTGTCTTCATCTCACCGGATGCCTTGAAGCTCTCCAGGTTTCTGAGTCAGCACATCAAGTACGGCGACAGTAGCGACATCATGTATCGCATCGAGCACGGTGTGATCAAGCCGAGCAAAAATCTGGCGGATGCGCTCAGCTCGATGATGCAGGGCAAAGCTGAGTTCTTGATGATCGATGAGCAGAAGCTTGTCTATGAAACCGCCGTGGATCTCGCTCACAAGGCAAGCAATGGCAAGAAGCAGTGCCTGATCGTGAAGGGCGGGCCGGGGACGGGCAAGTCAGTCGTCGCGATCAATCTGCTCGTCGAACTGACGAACCGGGAGATGATGACGCAGTACGTGTCTCGCAACTCTGCCCCTCGTGAAGTCTTCAAGAAGCGTCTGACCGGTACGCGCAAGAAGACCCACATCGATAACCTGTTCAAGGGCTCAGGCAGTTACGTCAACGCGGAGCCTGATACCTTTCATGCACTGATCGTGGATGAAGCACATCGACTGAATGAAAAATCCGGGATGTATCAGAATCTGGGCGAGAGCCAGATCAAGGAAATCATCTCGGCATCGCGATTTTCCATCTTCTTTATCGATGAAGCGCAGCGGGTCACGCTGAAGGATGTCGGGACGGTAGAGGAGGTCAAACGTCGGGCAGATGAATGCGGCGCCGAGGTACATGAGCTCGAACTCTCCTCACAGTTTCGTTGCAACGGTTCCGACGGCTATCTCGCCTGGTTGGATCATTCCCTGCAGATACGGACGACCTCCAACACCGACCTCGACGGTATCGATTACGAGTTCAAGGTATTCGATGATCCGAGCAACTTGCGCAAGGCGATTCTCGAGAAGAACCGCAAAGCCAACAAGGCACGGATGGTGGCGGGGTACTGCTGGCCCTGGGCGAGCAAGAAGGACAAGCATGCCATGGACATTGTCTTTCCCGAGTACGGCTTCGCTGCCCAGTGGAACCTCGATGATGATGGCATGCTGTGGGCGATCGCCGATGGATCAGCAGAGCAGGTAGGTTGCATCCATACCTGCCAAGGCCTCGAGTTTGATTACGTCGGAGTCATCATCGGAGACGACTTCGTGATTCGGGATGGCCGCGTGGTGACAGACGCAGCCAAACGAGCGGGGCAAGACCGCTCGGTACATGGGTACAAGAAGATGCTCAAGGAGCAACCAGAGCAGGCTCGTGCCGTGGCGGATCAAATCGTCAAGAACACCTATCGCACGCTGATGACACGAGGTCAGAAGGGCTGTTACATCTATGCCACGGACCGAGAGACTCGCGAATACTTCGCTGCCTTTGCTCATTCGCAGGACTCATTGAAGCATGCCGAGCTCACGGAAGAGGCCGGGACGCTGGATGGCTTGCACCTTCCCATCGTTACGCGTGACCTGGCAGCGCCATTCGAGCGCCATGTGCCCGTGTACGACCTGAGTATCGCCGCTGGCGAGTTTAGCGAGATGCAAATCGCTGACACCCATCACTGGGTCGAGCTACCTGAGCATATCCGTGTAAGTCCTGACCTGTTCGTCAGTCGGGTAGTGGGGGAGTCGATGAATCGGCGCATCCCCAATGGCGCTTGGTGCCTGTTTCGTGCCAATCCCGGCGGCACACGGCAAGGCAAGGTCGTCGTGGTGCAGCATCACGCCATTGAAGACCCGGACCACGGGGGCAGCTTCACTATCAAGCTGTATCAGAGCGAGAAGGTCGAGGAGTACGGTGAGTTGGTGAACCAGCGCATCGTGCTGAAGCCCCAGACCAATGCCTTCGGCTACAAGGATATCGTGCTCGAGGACGAGCTTGAGGACCTGAAGGTTGTTGGCGAATTCCTCTCCGTGCTGTGAGCGAGTGGGCGGCCGTATAACCGTTTATACCGATGTAGGCTGGATAGCGAGCGGCAGAGCAGACATGCTCACCGCTATCCGATACCGCAGAACCAGGTGAGCCCTAGATGTCAGACCCGTTCAAGAAGCTTCGCGACGCCATGGACCAGTTCGCCACCGAGCGCGACTGGGACCAGTTCCACTCGCCCAAGAACCTGGCCATGGCGCTGACGGTGGAGGCAGCCGAGCTGCAGGAGTGCTTCCAGTGGCTGACCGAGGCGCAGTCCAGGGAGCTGGATAAGCAGCAATTGGCCGCCGTGCGCGACGAAATTGCCGATGTGCAGCTCTATCTGATCCGGCTGGCGGGCAAGCTGGACGTGGATATCGAAGCGGCATGCCAGGAGAAGATGGAGAAAAATGCGGAGAAGTATCCCGCCGACCAAGTGAAGGGAAGTGCGAAAAAGTACACGCACTATCAGGATTGACGTGATGTGTGGCCGCTACATTTGGACTCAAGCAGGGCCGGGGACTCAGTTTTCGGTTTAAATTCTGTGCTAAAAGCGGCTTTAAATGTCGATTTTGTGCTTGAAGATAAACCAACGTGGTTTATTCTTCACTCTGAAGAGGGAATTTAAGGCCGCTTTTTCACGTGAAAATAAACCAATTGCTGCACAAGATCCCGTATGGCGCCGCCGTGACGACCGCCTGGCTGGCGTCACACGGCGTCACATCTGATCAGGCGCGTAAGCTGGCCGGCAGTGGCTGGCTGCAACGCGTGGGGCACGGCGCCTACTGCCAAGCGGGGGAGCCTCTTACGTGGGAGAGCGCTGTTTTCGCCCTACAGGCGAGCGACGGCTCGGGGATGCCACCATTTTGGCCGGGTGGCCAGACGGCCCTGGCACTGCATGGCTTTGCCCACTATCTGCCCATGGGGGAGCGCACAACGCACCTGTATGGCAAGGAGGCCGCTCGGCTGCCCCGGTGGTTGAATGATGCCGAGTGGGCAGGGCGGATGGTGCTCCACTCTGAAAAGGGCCTGCCAGCGCAGCTTCCCGGCAGCTTCACGGACTACGCGCCGGATGGCAGGGCCTTCAGCTTGCAGGTATCGACCCCAGAGCGAGCGGTCCTGGAGTGGATCGCCGTGACGCCGAATGCGCTGCTGTTCAGCAGTGAGCTGGTGGATACCTTCGGCGGGCTTAACACACTGCGTCCGCGCCGGCTGCAGGCATTGCTGGAGGGGTGCCGTTCGGTGAGAACCAAGCGTGCCTTCCTGGTGCTGGCTCGCTACGCCGGGCATGCCTGGTACGGTCGTCTGGAACCACGTCGACTGGATCTCGGCAAAGGCAAGCGGCAGCTCTGCCAGGGCGGCAAGCTGGACAGGGAATTTCACGTTACGGTGCCGGAGGCGTTCCTGCATGCCGATTGAAGCTCGCTACCACGAACAGGTCAGGCTGCTGGTCTCGCTGCTGCCAATTCTCAATGACGAGCCGTGCTTCGCCCTCAAGGGCGGTACGGCCATCAACCTCTTCGTGCAGCCATTACCTCGCCTATCGGTCGATATCGACCTGGCCTATCTGCCGCTGGAGCCCCGTGACGAGGCACTGCGACGCTGTCGTGAGGCGCTGCAGCGACTGGCAGGGACCTTTAGCGCCCGGCTGCCAGGTGTGCGGGCCGAGCTTCAGGATAATCGCCGAGACGAGCTGAGGATCCTGGTGCGCCGAGGGCGCAGCCAGGTGAAGGTAGAGGTATCGCCGGTGCTGCGTGGCACTCTGCACCCGCCGCAGGAGCGCGATGTCGTGGAAGCCGTGGAAGACGATTACGGCTTCGCTGCGGTGCGGGTGGTGTCACTGCCGGACCTCTATGGTGGCAAGATCTGTGCCGCGCTGGATCGCCAGCACCCCCGGGATCTCTTCGATGTAAAGTTGCTTCTGAACCAGGGCGGCCTGGATCGAAGCGTATTCGAAGGCTTCCTGGTCTATCTGCTGGGGCATCCGAGGCCCTTGAACGAAGTGATCAACCCGCGACTGAAGCCCCTGGAAAACGTCTACCAGCAGGAGTTTGTCGGGATGGCCAGGGTTGACCTTCCTTTGCAGGAGTTGGAGAGCGTCCGGGATGAGCTGCTGTCGCGGCTGGGGCAGCTAATGACCGATGAAGATGTTCGCTTCCTGATGTCCTTCAAGCAGGGGGCGCCTGACTGGGCGCTGCTTCCGCTGCCGGGTGTTGATCGGCTGCCTGCCGTGCGCTGGAAGCTCGCTAACATCCAGAAGATGAAGTCCGACAAGCACCGTCAGTCTCTGGAGCTGTTGGAACAGGTTTTGGGCCGGCTGCAGATAGGCGCTTAGCGACGAGCACCAACGTCTGCCTCGATAGCCTCAATGTGTTAGAAGACAAATTCAAGGTAAAACTGCTTTCGGTAACAATGCCTTATGAAGTCCAGAGTTAGCCCAAACGGGGTGCATCTTTTCGATCGACATTCAGGTCTGAATATCCTGCTAGACGAGTTGTGCCCGGAAGAGGCGGTTTGGTCGATGTCTCCCCGCCAGGTATCCATTGCACTCACCAATGTTTGCGACCTTCACTGCGCGTACTGCTACGCGCCGAAGCACAAAGCGTCGCTGCATACTGACCAAGTGCTCGGCTGGTTGAAAGAACTGGATGCTGAGGGGTGCCTAGGCATCGGATTTGGTGGCGGCGAACCCACGCTGCATCCTGACTTCGTCGACATATGCAAACGAGCTGCGGGAGAGACTCAGCTCGCGGTCACATTCACGACTCATGGTCATCGCCTGACGCCACGGTTGGTCGAGCGCCTCAAGGGATCGATCCATTTCACACGCATTAGCGTTGACGGGTTAGGTCGCACCTATGAAGAACAGCGCGGGAAGCAGTTTGCCAGCCTGCTCCGAGGCATTGAATCGATTGCGACCTTGTCGCCCTTTGGGATCAACGTTGTGGTAAACAAGCGCACAGTTTCTGAACTTGACGCGATAAGCGAGCTCGCGCAAAAGGTTGGAGCTAGTGAGTTGCTGTTGCTTCCTCAGCAAGCAACCACCACGGTAGCAAGCATGGATGGAGTGGTCGGCCGAGCTCTTCAGGATTGGGTCTCTAGCTACAGAGGCAAGGTTCGCCTTGCGGTCAGTGAGGTGGGGGCGTCAGGACTGCCTACGTGCGATCCACTTCCCGATGAGCGAGGCCTTCAGTCCTATGCGCATATAGACGCGTCCGGAGTGCTTCGCGAGAGTTCATTCTCGCCCGCCGGCGCGAAGATTGGAGATGTCGGCGTTCTGTGGGCGCTTAAGCAACTCAGAAATATCGTCTAGATCAAACGAGAGGTCCAATCATGAAGATTTGGAACGGATATGGCTCTGAGCACTCGATGAATCTGGTTCTCATCGGGAGGTTCAAGCGAGCGCAAGACGCAGAGAATATTGAAAAGAATATCGACAGGCTTAGCGGTCAGGCCTCCAAAGATGACAGCCATTCCATCCCATTTGCTGAGCCAGAGGATCACAGGTTTTCAGATGACATGCTCTCGTTACTTCGAGACCTGAAACTCTACACCTTAGGGCCTGCAGACCTTGGACAGCTAGTATCTGACTATCGCCTCGAGCGTGAAGACAGTCTAATTACTGTAACGACTGACGAGGCTGACGTATCCGCGTTCGTGAAGCTCTTCATTGAGGCAGGGGCGAAGGTCGAAGTTTTCTCGGCGCACGACTACCCTTCCGACTCAGACGACGCCAGTTGACAGGGGAAAACGCCGATGCCTGAAGCAAACTGGGACGTATTCAGAGAGTTACCCGGAGCAGCGGATGAGAACTTTGAGAAGCTTTGCCGCTCTTTGGTGCGCCGACATTATGGGCGCTTCGGTCGCTTCAAGCAACTAGCAAACCAGCCTGGTGTGGAGTTTCACCTTGAGCTGACCGAGTCTTGTGATCTCGGAGCGCCGCCACGCTGGATTGGCTGGCAATGCAAATGGTATGAGCTGGCGAACGGAGAAAAGCTGGGGGCCACTCGCCGTAGCAAGATCATTGAGGGCATGGAGAAGACTCGCAGGCACGTCTCAGGTGTGACCGATTGGAAGCTGTGGACACACCACACGCTGACAAAGGGGGATCAAGACTGGTTCTTCGAGCTTGAAAAAAGCGATTTCCCCGAGTTGAAGCTGGAACTGCTGACAGCAACCGACATCGAAGACCTCTTGGTTGGGCCAGGAGCGCTACTTCGAGAAACCTACTTCGGTGAGCTGGTTCTGACGCCTGCACTGCTTGCTGAGCAGCACAGGCTCGCTGCGGCTCCATTCAACCGCAGATACCAGCCGGAAGTTCATGTGGTCGTTGGGGCAGAGGAGAAGATACTCAGGCATCTGGGTGGCCAGAGTGCGTGGGACTCACTGGAGAAGCTCTCAAGTGCCCTCAAGACAAATTGCGCGGCCATTGCTTCGCTCACAGGGCAACTCAAAACCGAACTCAAGGCCGAAGTCGACTCGCTTCTGGCTCGAGCTACCGGGTTGGCTGACCTGCTCGATAGCCTGCATGCTGCGCTCGGCACGGGCGACTTCGACGCTATACAGCAAATACTGGCAGCGAATCTGTTGCAGCCGGTGCGCTACGACAGGCTGCTCTCGAAGCTGCGTGGGGCGCGTTCGGGTGGAGCACCGTTAACCGCGAATCTGGTCGCGGACATCCACGCAGTTGCGTCGGCGCTGCGCAGGCTGGAGCGGTCGATCGGCGTTCGAACCGTGGCTGTGCTTGCAGCTGCAGGCGAAGGAAAATCCGAGCTTGCCGTCAAGGTGACACAGCCTGACGGAGAGCTTCCCGGTGGAGTTTTACTGCTGGGAAAAAACCTTCATGCAGGCCAAGGGCTTGACGATCTTGTGTCTGCCTTCAAGATTTCTGGTAGACCGGCGGAGAGCTTCAATCGGCTGGTTGAGGCCGTAGATGCGGCGGGGCAGCGCGCGGGCAAGCGCCTCCCTATTGTCATTGACGGCCTGAATGAGGCAGAAGATCCGAGAAACTGGAAGGATGAGCTCGCGCGAGCGGAAGAGCTACTGAAGGACTTTCCGTACGTCTTGCTGGTTGTAACTCTACGCAATGAGTTCGCGCAGATGTGTCTGCCGGAGGAATTTCCTCAACTTGAGCACAACGGGTTCCAAGAAGACCCGCAGACGGCCATCGACAAGTACCTTGAATACTACAAGATCGATGCCACTGACGCGGATCTGCCAATCGAGTTCCTGCAGCACCCGTTGACGTTGAGAATCTTCTGCGAGGTGGCGAACCCTCGTCGCCAGCACCTTGTCGGGGTGGAGGCGCTGCCCAGTTCTCTTGCAAGCCTGTTCGAAGAGCACTTCAACAGGGTTGCCGCACGAGTCGCTGAGCTTTCATCGACGGCGCATCGCATCTATCAGGATGAAGTGCAAGAAGCGCTACTGACGATCGCGAGACTCCTCTGGGAGGGCAACGCTAGAAGCGTGGAGTTCAATGCTGCTCGAACGGCAGTCCGAGACATGGGCTGGGATGCCAGCGTCATTCGTGCGTTGGAATCCGAAGGTGTCCTCGTTCGAACAACTTCTGAAGAAGGTGGTCAAGGAATCGCGTTTTCATATGACCTGATGGCCGGCCATATGATGGCGAGACATCTGCTTGATAGGCCGGCCTTGGCGCAGTGGCTGCAAAGCGATGAAGGACGCGCACAGTTCCAATTCCGTGAGCCCGGGTCACATACCTTGGCCTTTGACGTGTTCCGCGCTCTGGTTGGCCTGTATCCGCAACGCCTTGGCAGGCGTCAGCTTTGGCAAGACTTGTCGGACGAGAATCTCGTCATGAACGCTCTGTTGTTGACGGCGCAATCAGACCCAAAGCACATAGGGAGGGATACGGTAGAACGGTTCGCGCACGCAATGCAAGAGTCGAAACGGTTCGCACAGATTTCCTTCACGAGACTTCGCGCCACTAGGGCAGCGCGGGCGCATCCGTTTGACATGGACTTCTTGCACGGTGTGCTCTTGTCCATGCCCAATACGCAACGCGATCTATTCTGGACTGAGTGGGTTCGCGAGAGGTCTGAGGAAGTTGAAGACGATTTCAAATTCCTGTCGTCCAGATGGAAATCGGGTGATCTAGACGAGAGAGAGTATCGGCGGGCACGCTGGGTGATGTGGACGCTGACGTCCACGTCCAGAAGCCTGCGCGACGTGGCTACCAAGACTCTATACGAATTCGCCGCCAAGCGACCCTCGGAGTTTTTCCGGCTAGCAGTAGAGGCTATTGCCGTTTCAGACCCATACGTCCCCGAACGGATGTTCGCCGCAGCCTACGGTGCAGTGCTGACCAACTGGTCAGATATTAATGCCGTGGAGATGCGTGAGGCACTGCCAAGAGTTGCTCGTGAGATTTATCAAACGATGTTCGCGCCAGGAGCGACGCATCCTACTTGGCATGCCTTGTATCAGCAGTATTGTCTGGGGATCATCGCCATCGCGAGGATGGTTGATCCTGCTTGCTTGTCTGAGGACGAAGCAGCTCACCTCCTTCCACCGTTTAGCCATCTGCCCAGTCCGTTTGAGAACATGCTGCAGTATGACCCGGCGATAATCGAGCGTGCGAAGCGCGCGGCGATTCGGATGGACTTCGGCAACTACACAATAGGCAGACTGATTCCAAATCGGCGGAATTACGATGAAAGTAACCCAGAGTACCAGCAGGTGCTGCCGACAATCGTTTCGCGAATGCTGGTGCTTGGCTATGACCCCGAGACTTTCGAAGCTGTTGATCGGAAAATGAACTCCGGGCCTCGTATTGGAGGTGATAAGCACAAGGTCGACCGATACGGGAAGAAGTACGGCTGGATCGCCTATTTCGAGATGTGGGGGATCCGGTACGCTCGGGGTCTCCTTGCCGAGGAGCGCAGCGCTCGCCCCCCAGATGCGGACATCGACCCAACCTTCCCACGTGGGGCTGCGAGCATCGACCTGCCGCTCCCAGACTTATTCAGCGATCAGCCAACGGGTGCTGGCGACTGGATGGTCAGAGGTCCACAACCAGACTACCGCGATATCCTCGAGATCGCGGAGGTTGATGGCCTGACGGGGCCGTGGGTCGTACTTGACGGGTTCCTCGAACAGAACGCTCCCATTGACGACCGACAGGTCTTTACCTTCCTCCGAGGTGTACTCGTAGACAGCAAAGAAGTCGAACGCCTGTGCACGTTGTTCACTGGTCTCGAATACCCTGGCAATCACGCCATTCCAGAGGAACCAGGCTACTACTACACCTATGCGGGCGAGATGCCTTTCTCCTCGATTCCGGGACTGCCTGTCGCTGATGAGGAAGAGGGCGACCTTGCCGAATACATGGTGTCCGCTGATTGGTGGTCAAACAATGGCGTCGTGGTCGACATCCCAGTGCAGAAGTACAACTGGGAGAGCTACCACAGTGTGATGAATCAGGACAGCGGTGCGTGCCTGCCCTCTAAGCGGCTCTGTGAGGCTTTGAGTCTCAGGTACTGCGCCAATAAATGGGACTTGCATGATGCGTCAGGCGTGGCGTCCCTGTACCGCGAAATCGGTGAGTATGGTTCGCAGATCAGTGGTTCTTTTAGCTATCTACGTCGTGACATTCTTGACATTTACTTGACGCAGTCCGGCAAGGCTCTGGTGTGGCTCATGTGGGGAGAGCGTGGCTTTCATTACCGCTCAGCCGAGGCACACAATCTGAACGAGTACTATTCGAACCACCAGCATATTCACATGCGTACTCACGTCTATCAGCCCGCTTCGAGCACTCAATCATAGGCTATATCAGGGGGGCGTCGCCATTCTGGACGCAGCAGACGTTCATGCAGGGAGTGGAACCGGAAGCGGATTCAATATTCGGGATGGATACACGGTTCGATAGCCTGTTCACAGGTCGAGGCAAGTTAAAATCGAGCGCCTTGAATTTCCGCTATCCGGCGCACCATTTGCTGGTACGACCGGAGAACACAGCAAGTTAATATCGCCGGTGACAGCTCTCTATCCACATCGGACTTGAATGTGTCGTACAAACGGTCAGCATGCCTTTGAGCCTGAATACAAGCAATAAACGCAGCACCTTCGGTATCCAGGGCTCCTGAGTATTCCCCCCAGAAACACCTGTGCCGGTGTCCGATAGCCGAGCCGTTTTCGCGGGTGGTCATTCAGCTTCTTGACCATCCTGCGCAACTCGACAACTAGGCTGACAGAGGGGGCACGTGCCGGTACGGCTGTTCGATGGCACGTACGCGGTGAAGACGCGTGACGCAGGGACTGCGCGCGCGGATGCGAACGGCTTCTACCACGGCATGCTGGTCAAGTCTGCCGGGAAAAGCTTCGTGTTATGCGGGCCGCCTGCGCTGTTCGTCCCCGATCGGTCCGAACAGATGAGCCTGTTCTAGATATCGCGTCTCCCTCTCCCGTGCGGCCTAAGCCGCAGCGGGGGAGAGGCGTGTATTTCAGGGTCGGCCTCTCATAAGAGTAAATAGTTTGGTCGAGGCTACTTCCTTATTTTTCCGGTGAACTGCTCAATAATTTGCAAGTCATCGTCCGACATGCTGTCTGTGTACCCAGCATCCAGTACGACGTTTTTAAGACCGAGCGGAGTACAAACCTTGGCTAGATGAGCCTTTCTATCGAGCTTCGTAACCTCGGAAAAAACAGACAGCACGCCCTCGCAAAGCGCCCGGTGTTGATCATCGGTTTTGAATTGTTCTGCCGTAAGATCCTCCAGACTCCTGACAAGGGCATCCGCTGTCTTCTCTCTGCCTTCTTGCACGGACAGGATCTGCTGGAGGAGAGTGATGAACTGCTTCTCAGAGATATGCTTGATATTCTCATGGATACGGTGATAGAGGCGGACGGCCTGCTCATCGTTCGTACTTTCGCTGATAAGCGCGTCGAGTAACGGTTGAGGATCATGCTCTGATACTGCATTGGCCCATAGCGCCAAAACTGGGTCCGGGCAACCATTGGCTTCCTGTGGCGGCTGTGCGAGAAGGCTCATAGTTGCTGCTTGTACACCTTCCGCAGCGCTGCACCTGATTTCCTGCACAAGTGCAGCTCGTGAGCGGTCCGCATCACCATCATCGTCTTCGACCATCGTTTCGACCAGCTCTGTGAACTGCTCAGGAGTACGCTCGGCCTCGGGATGGCGGCGGCAAAGCATCTCGCTTACTTCGGGATCGTATGCCCATAGCTTGTAGGCGCAGGCGACGAGGTTATCTTCGTTGTCTGACTGGTCAAGGCGGGCACGATGGTGGAGGCTGTCGAGGCTCTCAAGAAAATCGGCGGCTTCGTTTCCAGATTTCTCAACATAGGGGAATGCATCGATCCCGGCGTTGAACAGCTCTTGGGCCGCATAGTCGAAACCACCTTCAGCAGCCGGAAGCGGCCATCGTTCGTGCATAACATCATATACGCCGGCCAGGGTTGTCGGATGTGACTGCAATTGAGCGAAGCTGTTGAGTAACTGCTGAGCCTTGTTAGCCGACAGCTTTTCCAGGGTTCCGCCGAGTGCCTCCATTTTTGAAATAAGGTGATCACCAGGATTCTGCGAAACTTGATTTACAGTTTCGTCAATGAATTGTCCAAGCTGCTCTGAAAATGGGCTGGCCTCAAGGATCGATTTGTCTAGTGTGGAGAGGAGGCGGGAAAGTGCCTCAATTATGTGCTCGTTCAGAGGCTTGGGGCCACGCAAAGGTGCGATGGTAGAAGCCAGGGATGTGCGAGGTTCGTCAGGAGCATCCTCGCTGTTGACGGTGACAAGGAGGACCTGCTGACATGGGGTCGGCAGGTCCGCAAAATAACGCTTAGCCCAGTCCTGACTTAGTGCTGTCCATTGTGCGGGATCGGCATTCTCGAGAACCGTATACAGTCTGGATGCGCTGGTGGCAGCCTGCCGGGAAGGTTTGGACCATTCCTTGGCAAGCTGAACCAGGTACGCGATGCTGTCATCGTCAAATACCCCATGTGCTTCGGCGAGATCGGTAAGAATACCGCGCAGTGCCTGTTCGTCATTGAGAGGCCACGAATCGGCATCTTGCTCATAGTGGACAAGGCGGGCACACATAGTCGAAAAGGTGTACTGGGCCGCGTTAGCATCGGCGTAATCATGCCAGTCGGCGAATTTCGAGAAAACAAGTGCTACAAAAGATGGCTCAGGTAAAGCGGCGAAATCAGAAAGGTGTTTCCACAACCTTTCTCGTGTCTGCGTTCCTCGATCGAAGAAATATGTGAAGATAGCATCGAGACGCTCGGTCACAGTGGCCAGATCGAGGGCCTCTGGATCGTCCTTGCTGAATTCTTCTGCGATGACCTCTGGATAGTCTTCGCGCAATAAGGGAAGCAGGATATCTTCGTGGGCGGCCAGCTTCTCCTCGAGCCAGGTCAGCGATAGCTGGTCTGATTGTCCTGTAATCTTTACCGTGCGGTGTAGCAGCCACTGGCCAAAAGCAGATTGAGACTGTGGCGGCAGATTGGCCTGCTGCATAAGGGTAATGACAAGGTCGGCTGCGGACTGAGTAAGATCACGGCCTTCCCGTAAGCTTGGCGCTTCAAGGCTTGGCAGCCGGATGTTTGTGGGCTCAGCCGTTATATCTTCGATTACCGCTCGACCCAGTGCACGCAATTCCTCGTTCTCTGCATAAGGCGCTAGGGCATGTAGTTTGGACGGACCGAGACGCCAGCGCAGGTGTTCGCTGTCTGCGGCGCGCCGCACGGCAAGCCCCAGGATGCGTCGCTTGTCATTCTCGGGAATCCTCTCGTCAAGTTGAGCAACGGTAAAGGCGGCGTTGTCCTGTATGGTGGGTGTCTCGGAACGCAGATCATCAATAAGGTCGGCAAGCAGGGCACCAAAATCAGGCGGGAAAGTTCCCGTGCTTCCTGTAAGGCCAGCCGCATCCAGGAGCGCGACCACATCCGAGGTTCGTAGCGCCTCTTCGATGGGCACCGCCTTGTCGCCATGCTGCCGCGATACCGGGTCTTGGGAGAGAGTAAGCAGGGGCTGAAGGCTGTAAGGGCGTCGGATGTCCTGAATATGCGACATAAACTGGCGAAGGCCGCGGTGCTGTGGCTTTACGTCCCAGCGGCCGTCCTGCTTTTCCTCGCCTTCGCTTGAATGGTTTGCTGAAAACTCTGCGAGCTGTTCGTGGACTTCTGCTGGTAAGGGTTGCAAGGGTTCCGGTCGAATGAACCTGTCAATGAAATAATCGAATACTCGCGGGTTCTTTTGAAGAACCTGATAGAAATCAGGAAAGTCGGTTCTGATCACACATATGATGGCAAGTGTGAGCGGGTTCTTCGTAACCACACCCTCTCCCAGCCCGCCCGGATTGTCGGCACCGACAGCACTGCGTTCGCGCAGGGTGCTGAGCCACCAGGATTGCGCGAACAGATTGACGATTTGAATGGCATTGCGCGGGCTTTGCACAGCCGGGTGTATCATCCTGTCCACAAGTTCTTGCAGATCGATCCCTCGCTCCTTGAGATCGGCAAGCAAAGCCGGGTATTCAGTTTCCAGCAAGCCGAGTGCAAAGCTGCGCATGTCCCGCTTGGGGAAGGGGGGAATTTCCAGGCGGAACTGGAAAATCCGATCAAGATAACGGCGCGCGTCCTGAATATTCGAGACCGCTGCGGGAAGATCAGCCGTGGCGCGCCGCTTGCTCAGGGCGTCGGCTACGCGCTCTTCGTCGCATGAGATAACAAAGACGATGCCAATGTCACCGGGCATTTCATGCGAGGCCATTTCAATCAGGCTGCGAATGCCGTCAAGCCCGCTTACCATTTCGTCGGCGGTGAGGCGGTCGAGGTCGTCGATGAAGACGACAATACGCCGGACGTTATTTTTATCACCTTTCTTGAATTTTCGGATTTGGGTGAGAAAGAGCTCTTCGAATTCCTCAATAGTTTGGATCGGGGATGAGGTTATGTTGACCGGAGTCCGTGCAGATAGCATTGGCAGACTAGAAAAGTACTTCTGTGCAAGCACACCGACGATACCTGAGGAAGCAAGGAGGCTGGCAGCGGCGGTGGCCGGATCATCGAATCCGAATCCCCACGCCATCAGCGACAAAAGGGCTACGAAAAGGGCGGCAAAGACGCCGACGACAAGTAAGCCAAGGGCGTACTGATCCACAAAATCTGACAGTACTTCCTTTAAGGTTCTCCGCTGGGATTCAGTCGACGAAACAGTCTTGAATAGATGGCGGTCGGCTTCTCCATGCGTGCCACCGATTTCAAGAAAAATGTGGCGGAAAAGTGACTTTCGGATATCACTCTCTCCGCCATATTTCCAAGCATTGAATGTGATCGTGTGGATACGATTCCGGCGCTTAACTTTAGCGCCATTTGTCGTCTCGTCAGTGCTAAGGTGATCGAGATAAAGGCTTTTGACGGTGGACTTCCCGGTTCCCCACTTGCCGAGCAGGCCGATGGAATAGGGAGGGCGGTGCTTTTCATCTTCAACAAGCCCCCGCAAAGCTGTCGCAAGGTGAGCATGGCCAAATTTGTCGTGATCAGCCGATGACACCTCCTTGTCCAGGTATGCGGGCATCTGTGTTGTGTGTAATCGATGGTCAGTCATGCTACCCCTTTCTGATAGGAACCCTGCTGATTGCTGTACGTACCGCTAGTAATAATTATTCTCGATTGTGTCTGAGCAGCTAATCCTTCTTTAGGTATCATGCTCTCTTCCACCGTGTCTATGCTGCAACGGTGGAAGGGAATGTTTCAGGCTTTCCCTGGTCTGTAATACTCCTTAGGTTCTGCACACCCTAAGCGGCTAATGCTGGGTATGTTTGGGGCGCCACATAGCCTAGGGACTCATGCGGCCGTTCTTTGATGTAGTACAGGATCCGCAGCGATTGATGACGACCCCGGCTTGTTCCAGCGAATTGATCGGCGTATCTAGGTGCATTACTCGAATGAAAGGTGGCTGCGGTAGCATCAAGGGTACTCCAGCGGTACACACACCAGTTTCGTGTGCTATCCTCAACCTTCGCTAAGCTACTGATTAAAAAGAACTGTACCTTTCGCTCGATTACGGTTGCTTTTCCTTGTGTATCAGTCGCTTATTGTTTTAAAAGCTAACTCATAATCCCCTAGTCTGATCCTAAAGGATTCAGCCGACCAGTTTTCTCCAGTCTTATTCTCCCCCAGCCAAGCCCCCGTACGTCCCCTTGAAATACAACAATGGCCGCGCGGACCCCGTAACATCCAGATTAAGTCCCTTCACTTCCCCGATCACGATTAGGTGGTCACCTGCAGGGTGCTCAGCGTGAATCTCGCAGTCGAGCCAGTGCAGGCTGTCATTGATGACAGGGTTGCCGTGAGGAGAGAGCTGCCAGTCGATGCCTTGCCATTTGTCCGCGCCACGCATGGCGAACTGGTTAGAGACATGGCTTTGCTCGCTGGAGAGAATGTTGACGGCGAAGCGCTCAGCCTGGCGAATTTTCGGGTAGCTGAAGGAACTGGCCTTGACGCTGAAGGAGACCAGAGGCGGGTTCATCGAGACGCTGTAGAACGACTGGCAGGTAAAGCCGATCGGCTCATCGTCGACCTGGGTGGTAATGATAGTGATGCCGGAGGCGAAGTGGCCGAGGGCTTCACGGAAACTGGCGGGGTCGATGGTGGTGTCAGCTTTGGTTTCAATATCGGAGAGTGACATGGCAGATCCTGGAAGAATGGGGAGGTGGTAATAGTCAGCCGTGAGGGGAGGGGCTGCAGCGATAGCGCGGGACTGGGTGCTTGGGTGACAAGAGTGAGAGTGATGAAAAAATGGCCGTCGTGAATCCTTCACGATGGCCATTTTTGTTTGCGGCGGTATCAGCCGCAGCTGCTTCCACTCTCGAGCACTATCGTCGGGCCAACTCGGGTCGCAACTCGCTTGGCGCTATCTGTCAGTGCTGTGTCTTGCCCCGCGCTGTACTTTGGCCAGTTCAGAGTTTCGCCAAGCGATCAGCGCTGCGCTTCGAGTTCCTTGCGTACGATGGCGGCGCCGGCGCTCAGTGCCTGCAGCTTGCCGCGGGCGACTTCACGAGAGAGCGGGGCCATGCCGCAGTTGGTGCAGGGGTAGAGCTTGTCGGCATCCACGAACTTAAGCGCCTTGCGCAGGGTCTCGGCGACTTCTTCCGGTGTCTCGATGGTGTTGTTGGCGACATCGATGGCGCCGACCATGACCTTCTTGCCACGGATCAGCTCGATCAGCTCCATCGGCACGTGGGAGTTGTGGCATTCCAGCGAGACGATATCGATGTTGGATTGCTGAAGCTTGGGGAAGGCTTCTTCGTACTGGCGCCATTCGGAGCCCAGGGTGTTCTTCCAGTCGGTGTTGGCCTTGATGCCGTAGCCGTAACAGATATGGATGGCGGTCTCGCACTTGAGGCCTTCGATCGCACGCTCCAGCGTGGCGATACCCCATTCATTCACTTCATCGAAGAACACGTTGAAGGCCGGTTCATCGAACTGGATGATGTCGACGCCTGCCGCTTCGAGTTCCTTGGCTTCCTCGTTGAGGATCTTGGCGAATTCCCATGCCAGCTTCTCGCGGCTCTTATAATGGCCATCGAAGAGGGTGTCGACCATGGTCATCGGGCCAGGCAGTGCCCACTTGATCGGCTGATCGGTCTGCGAGCGCAGGAACTTGGCATCTTCGACGAACACCGGCTTCTGGCGGGAGACCGGGCCGACAACGGACGGCACGCTGGCTTCGTAGCGATCACGGATCTTGACGGTTTCGCGCTTCTCGAAATCCACACCATTGAGGTGCTCGATGAAGGTGGTGACGAAGTGCTGACGCGATTGCTCGCCATCGCTGACGATATCGATCCCGGCGTGTTGCTGCTCCTGCAGGGAGACGCGCAGGGCATCCTGCTTGCCCGCGATCAGTGCCTCACCTTCGAGTTTCCAGGGGGACCAGAGGACCTCCGGTTCGGCGAGCCAGGACGGTTTCGGCAGGCTGCCAGCGGTGGAGGTCGGGAGTAATCTCGTCATGATGAATAACCTTGTCCTTGGAATGGTTCAGATAGCGGAAGTCGTTCGTCGGTCAGCGCGCTGTTTGCGGATCAGTGAGCTGACCGATGAGGGATTTATTGGTTGGCGGACCAGTTGGCGGACCACTGCTCGAGCAGGCTCTGGTAAGGCTTGATGAAGCTCTCTTCCACGAACTTGCCCTGCTCGATGGCGAGCTGACTGCGCTCTTCGCGGTCGTACACGATGCGCGTCAGTGAATGGTCCTGCTGCTTCAGGCTCGCCTGATAGGATTTGCCGGCCACGGAATTGGCGTTGTAGACCTCGGGACGATAGATCTTCTGGAAGGTGTCCATGGTGCTGATGGTGCTGATCAGTTCCAGATTGCTGTAATCGTTGAGCAGGTCGCCGGTGTGATAGAAGGCCAGCGGCGCAACGCTGCCCGGCGGCATGAAGTAACGCACCTTCAGGCCCATCTTGCTGAAGTACGCATCGGTCAGGGAATCATCATCCTGGCGATATTCCACCCCGAGGATCGGGTGCACGTTCTCGGTCTGCTGGTAGGTCTTGGTGGTCGACACACTGATGCAGATGACCGGCGGCTTCTTGAAGCATTCCTTGTAGGCAGCAGAATCCACGAAGGCCTGGAACAGATTGCCGTGCAGCACGCCGAACTGCTCCGGCACGCTGAAGGACTCCTTGCCCTTGTTGTGCTCCAGCAGGCGCACACTAAAGTCATAATCACGCACGTAGGACGAGAAGTTGTTGCCGGTCACACCGTCAATGCGCTGATTCGTCTGGTGGTCGACGATGGTGGTCTGCAGGATCTCGATGATCGGCAGGGCATTGTCGGAACGTGCCGCATCGATGTTCAGCTCGACGGAGATGATGTCCAGCTCGACGGAGTAACGATCGCCCTTGGGGTTGTCCCAGTTGGCCAGCGCATTGAATCGGTTGTTGATCATGTTCAGCGTGCTGCGCAGGTTCTGCTGACGGCTCTCACCGCGCGCCAGGTTGGCGAAGTTGGTGGTCAGGCGGGTGTTTTCCGCCGGAATGTAGTTCTCGTCGAAGCGTAGACTGTTGATGCTGAAACCGAATTCGTTGCTCATGGTCGTTCACCCTGATCCTGAGAGAGAAAATTCACTGTGTCGTCGACATCTTCCCGTGATCTTTCAGGCGTCTCGTGAGCGGGTTGCTCTCTGTGAGAACGCATCCATGCCGGGAGGGCACGCTGCTCGCCATCACGTTCCATGTGTTGGCTGTGAAGTGCAGCGTCATGGGAAGTCTTCATCAACGATCTGATGCAGGTGAGTATCTAGTGCCTGACTCCATGAGACAAACTGGATTTTTTAATGTTCAAGTTGAGTGCGATTCATGATGAGAGTGGGCGTCATGTCTGGCGCGGTGAAAGTCGGCGAATCGAGCGGGGAGAGGCGGGCTCAGCAAACGCGCAACGTGAGCGGCAGAGACGTTGACGCGAGGAGTAGGTCAGAGGGGGAAGAGGGGAAAGAATGGAGAAACACACACGCTGGCCCGAACTTCCGCTCGGGCCAGCGTGTGTGGCAAGCACCTGACGCTTCAGAGCACAACATCCTCATGCACTCTTCATGCTCTTCACACTCGGCCATGAAGATGCAGCTGGTTCATGAGGCGAGCGGCTGATGATTGGGTGCCACCAGGCCGTGGCGGCGCATGCGGCGATAGATGGTGGGCCGCGAGACGCCGAGTTGGCGGGCGACCTGGCTGACGTTCCAGTTCGTGTGCCGTAACAGCTCGAGCAGTTCGCTGGCGTCCGCATCAGTCCCTGCATCAGGCCCAGCAGACGTGGGGGCTGGAGAGGGCGGGGGCGAGGTAGCACTGGAGGCAAAGGGGGAGGCAGCGGCAAGCGGACTGGTTGTCCCGTGGGCGCTGCCGGTGTTGGCCTGGCAGACCTCCGGCAGGTCATGCAGGGTGATTTCATCACCTTCCGCGGTGGCCATCGCGAAGGCAATTGCATTGCGCAGTTGGCGTATGTTGCCCGGCCAGTGATGACTCAACAGCGCACTGATGGCGTCAGCGCGCAGGTGGAGTGACTGATCGCGTTCGGCTTGCAGCTCCGCATGCAGCTTGCGAATGAGGTAGTGGTGATCGGCACGCTCACGCAGTGCAGGTAGCAGAAGTTCGGCGCCATTGAGTCGGTAGTAGAGGTCTTCGCGGAATTGTCCGCTGGCGATCAGCTCCGTGACATCACGATGCGTGGCAGTGATGACGCGAATATCTACCTTGATGGGCGTCTCGGCCCCCAGTGGCGACACCTCCCGCTCGGCAAGTACGCGCAACAGGCGCGACTGGAGCGGCAGCGGCATGTCGCCGATCTCATCCAGAAATAACGTGCCGCCGTCGGCTTGTTGGATCAGGCCGCGCATGCCCTTGGGCCTTCCTCCCGTGAAGGCGCCCGGCAGATAGCCGAAGAGCTCACTTTCAATCAGCGATTCCGGAATGGCGGCGCAGTTCACCGCTACGAAGGGTGCCTTGGCGCGTGGCCCGCTGTCATGCAGCGCCCGCGCCAACACTTCCTTGCCGGTCCCTGTCTCGCCACGAATCAGAATGCTTACGTTCTCATGGCGCATGCGGCGCGCCAGCTTGAGCAGCCGGTGCATGGAAGGGTCATCTCCCGCGAGCTGGTCCAGCTCGGGCACCGGGTCATCCTGCTGGCTGACGGTGGGGATAGCCTTCACCGGATAGCCGCGCGGCTCGATCAGCGTCACGAAGACGGTGGCGTCGTCCGCCCGCAGACGGAAGGCGCGAATCTGATCCCGGCTTGCATGCGGAATGCTCAACAGCTCATTGAGCTCCCCATCGAATAGCTGCGTGACGGCGGGCAGGGTGGAGACCGTCCACGGAGGCCAGCGCTCCAGATGTGCATCGATCAGGCGTCGGCCTTCGTGGTTGGCGGCGACCACCTTGCCATCTTCCTGAATGGCAAACAGGCCACGACCATTCAGGTGCACGAATTCCCGCGCCGTGTCGAAGCGCAGGATTAGGCAATCCCGATAGCGATGCAGGAAGTAGGCATCCTCGATCATGCGGGCATGCAGGGTGACGAGGGAGAGCGCAAAGGTCTGGCTCTCCTGCGGGCGGGGCGACTTCAGCGCCGAGATGTCGAGGGCGGCGATTACACGGCCCTGGGGATCGGTGATGGGGGCCGCCGTACAGGTCAGGTCGATGTGGGTAGCATCGAAGTGCTCTCGCTGGTGGCAGGTGACGGCTGCGCCATCGTGCAGACAGGTGCCCGCCGCCGAGGTGCCGGCATAGCGCTCGTTCCAATCCGATCCGAGATAGAGACCCGCGCGCCGCAGCTCACTTAACTGATCACGTTGACCCCGAAAATCTACCGCGATGCCACGTTGATCGGTGAGGATCAGCGCATAGCCATGTTCTGCGATCTGGCTATAGAGCCGCTCGACACCGGCACGCGCCACGTGCAGTAGCTCATCCGCCGATTCCTGATGATCACGCAGCGCCTGCTGGGTAAGAACGCGGACCGGGCGAGGGCGGCTGGGGTCGAGCTGATATTCCTCCAGACAGCGCTGCCAGGAGCGACGGATGACGTCGCGCTGAGTCTCGGGGAAGGCGTCGCGGCCTTCGCCGAGTTGCATCAGGGTCTGGATATGCTGCCGCTTGTCGGACGGCATCGTGTCGAGTTGACGGATCATGGCTGCCTCGGCGCTGGCCGTCTCGAGACGGCTCTTTTGATTGTGGCTATGGCGCTTGTGAAAGTGGCGATGGCTCTTTTGATATTGGCGATGGCAATCGCGCTTGTCACGACAGCGTCTATAGCAAAAGCGGCGTGTGCTCCTTCAAGCGTATGCGGTGTGGCGGGAGCGTCAATCACCCTGTCCTGCATCCTTGGTCGGGGCGTTACAGGTGTAACGCCTCGTGTCAGGCGTACGGCGTACAGTTGTCACGAGGAAGGTGGAATGCCCAGCGAGGCGAGGAGGGAGGTGATTCGGTAGTGGCGTATTTTTGTCATTCACGACAGGTGCTTACGAGCTTTGTCAGTCGTGCATGACGAAGCTGGCATGCTTGATGCCTTGGATGGAAGGCGTGACTACAACATCCAACAACACGCGGAGAGACGCCATGACCGCACGCACGCCAACTCAGATCGCTCAGCAATGGCTCGATGATTTCGAGTCCTCCCTGACTCAGCGCGATATCGCCCGGGTTCTCTCGTTGTTTGGCGAGGAATGCTACTGGCGCGATTTGATCGCCTTCACCTGGAATATCAAGACCTCAGAGGGCAAGGACGAGATCCAGTCGATGCTCGCGGCGACCCTCGAGCATGTCGCTCCCTCTCGCTGGCAACTGGATGGTGAGGCCAGTGAGGCCGGCGGCATCGTCGAAGCCTGGTTCACCTTCGAGACCGCCGATGCACGCGGCAAGGGCTTGTTGCGCCTGAAGGAAGGGCGCTGCTGGACACTGTTGACCGCCATGCGCGAACTCAAGGAATTCCCCGAGCCGCTGGGTATGCAACGGCCCAAGGGCGCCGAGCATGGTGCCAACAAGCAACGTGAGACCTGGCTTGAGTCGCGTCAGCGCGAAGAGGCTGAGCTGGGCTACGAGCGCCAGCCGTATTGCGTGATCATCGGTGGCGGTCAGGGCGGCATCGGGCTGGCCGCAAGGCTCAGACAGATGGATGTGCCGACCATCGTGATCGACAAGAATCCGCGTGCGGGCGATGCCTGGCGCAATCGCTACAAGTCCCTGTGTCTGCATGATCCGGTGTGGTACGACCACATGCCCTACATCCCCTTCCCGGCAAACTGGCCGGTGTTCGCGCCCAAGGACAAGGTCGCGGACTGGCTGGAGATGTACACCAAGATCATGGAGCTCAATTACTGGAACTCCACGACCTGTGAGAGTGCGCACTTCGAGGAGGCAAGCGGTGAGTGGGTGATCGAGGTGGTGCGCGACGGCAAGCCCGTGACCTTGCGGCCCAAGCAGTTGGTGCTGGCCACGGGCATGTCAGGCATGCCCAACATGCCGCATTTTCCGGGGGCCGAGACCTTTGAAGGTGAGCAGCAGCACTCCAGCCAGCACCCGGGGCCGGATGCCTATCGTGGCAAGAAGGTCGTCGTGGTGGGTGCCAACAATTCCGCTCACGATATCTGCGCCGCGCTGTGGGAGCACGATGCAGACGTGACCATGCTGCAGCGCTCCTCCACGCATGTGGTGAAGTCCAACTCTTTGATGGAAGAGGCGCTGGGGCCGCTCTATTCCGAGCAGGCGGTGCAAAACGGCATCGACCACCATAAGGCGGACCTGATCTTTGCCTCGATTCCCTACGGAATCTGTCAACATAGTTGGCACATGAAGTGGTTCTGGCTTTTTAAAACCCTATTGCCTGCGGTATCGGATCCCGCTCCGGATTCAAATGCACTATCTCCGGCAGGTCGAGTTTTCGGATGTCACCTGACCATCGCTCCGGGTGACGCTGCTTCGCGGCCTCGAAGACCTCTCGGCGCTGCGTCAGAATGCCTTTGGCCTCGCCGTCATGACGCTGGCTCGGCGTGACGTAGCGAAGGGCGCTGTGCCGGTGCTCATGGTTGTACCACTCGGTAAATTGCTGAACCCAGTCCTGAGCCTCGGCCAGGGTGGCGAACCCGTCGACGGGGAAGCCCGGCCGGTACTTCAGCGTCTTGAAGGCCGACTCGGCGAAGGCATTGTCGTTGCTGACTCGCGGTCGGCTGTACGAGGGAGTGATGCCCAGGTCATAGAGCTTTTCCAGGAAG
Source organism: Cobetia sp. PS-4MA (assembly GCF_057670765.1). Taxonomy (NCBI): domain Bacteria; kingdom Pseudomonadati; phylum Pseudomonadota; class Gammaproteobacteria; order Oceanospirillales; family Halomonadaceae; genus Cobetia; species Cobetia sp. PS-4MA. The sequence continues at coordinate 1,434,940 of NZ_CM173107.1, forward strand.
GTCGCTGCCTTCATCGGGCTGCCGTTATCTGAATGCAGAATCAAGGGTTTATGACGATCTGTCAGGCGCTCTCGCCAGCAGGTTTTCTGAATCAACTCAGCGGCCAGCTCGCCAGTCTCTGTTTCATAAATCTCGTGCCCGACGATCTTGCGGCTGAAGACGTCCATTATCAGGTACAGATACCACCAAGTGCCGCGCGCGGGACCGGGCAGCCACGAAATGTCCCAGCACCAAAGCTGGTTCGGCGCCGTCGCCTGGTGAGTGGTCGGTGGGCGCTTACGCTGAGGGGCCTGCTGTCGGCCCCGGTGATGTTGCTGATCATATTCATGAAGCACTCGGTATATCGTCGACTCAGAGGCCAGATAGCGGCCCTTGTCAGCCTGATCGGCCACGATGAAGGCCGGAGGGCGGCTTCGGTACTCTGGAGCGTTGCACAACGCCACGATCGCTTTTCGCTCCTCGGGAGATAGCTTGTTGGCCGGTTCCGGGCGATCGGCGTCGGGGCGGCGGTCCGCCGTCACTTCGCCTTCTGCGACCCAGCGGTAGTAGGTCCGCACGTTGATGCCCATCACCTGACAGGCCTTGGCCAGCCGAGCCCCGTCACGCTGGGCGTCTTGCACCAGGGTCACGATGCGCTGGCGATCCGGGAGGCTGGTCAGTCGTCCTCGTCGTGGGTCGTGCCCCAGATCGCCTCGGCTTTTTTTGACAGGGTCAACAGGGCCGCCGTCTCGGCGAGGGCCTTGTCCTTGCGGTGCAGCTCGCGCTCCAACTTACGGAGCCGCTTTTGCTCCGCCTTGCGAGCCTGGCGTTGTTGCTTGGCCTGCGCTGCCACGTCGTCGTTGGCGTTCATGCAGGCATCCCGCCAGGCTTCCACCTGCTCGGGGTAGAGCCCACGCTCGCGGCAATAGGCGCTGAGTTCGGCCTCGTTCATCGGGGCCGTCTCCAGGACGATCTGGAACTTCTCCTGGCTGGTCCACTGGTCGGGCTGGGTGGAACGTGATGGCAAAACTTGTCCTCGCTCTCTGGCCTGTTTCCGCCAATTGTAGAGGGTTGTTGCAGTGATGCCTTCCTGTTTGGCCAATTCCGGGATGGCCATGCTCATAGGCGGCGCCATCTTCTTGAGGATGGCTTCCTTACGCTCTGTGGAATAACGCACGTTGATCACCTCTCAATCCGTTTAGGTGACAACTACGCTGGCAGATAGGGCCTACCGGATACTGCCCGACTTCCAGCGGCCGATCTTCGAGGCGATCCGCAAGCGTGATGCCGACTACTACCGTCGACTGGAGGCAGCAGGCTTCCTGCTCGATTTCGGTGATGACGATTCGGGTCTGTTCCTGAAATACCTGCGGCGCGGCTCCGGCTACTACATCGATGTGGGTGCCTGTGATCTGGTCGCCAATGGCGATATCAAACTGCGCAGTGGCGTCGGCATCGAGTGCATCAATCCGCGCTCGGTCACCCTGACAGACGGCACGGAATTGCCCGCCGATCTGATCGTCTATGCCACCGGCTACGGCTCGATGAATGGCTGGGCGGCTCGAATCATCTCTCAGGAGGTCGCCGACAAGGTCGGCAAATGCTGGGGCATGGGCTCCGATACGCTCAAGGACCCCGGGCCCTGGGAGGGGGAGCTGCGCAACATGTGGAAGCCGACCCAACAGCAGGCGTTATGGTTCCACGGCGGCAACCTGCACCAGTCCCGCCACTATTCCCAGTATCTGGCGCTGCAGCTCAAGGCGCGACTCGAGGGTATCCCAACGCCGGTCTACGGCCTTCAGGAAGTCCACCACCTGAGCTGAGGCCAGTGGCGCTGGACCGTGTGCCAGCGCCATGGCAGCGGCGCAGCATTTGCAGATTTCAGTGAGAGATTCAGGAGACGACTCATGCAACTGAACGACAAGATTGCACTGGTGACAGGGGGTGGGCGCGGTATTGGCCAAGGGATCGCGCTGGCATTGGCCAAGGCGGGCGCGGATGTCGTGGTGGCGGATCTGATCTCGCCATCGCCCGCGAGACGGCGGCAAAAGTGGAGGCACTGGGTAGACGGTGTCTGGCGCTACAAGTCGATGTCTCGGATACGGTATCCGTGCGGCGCTTGATCGAGGAGGCCGAAGCCGGACTTGGCCCACTTGATATCGCCGTCAACAATGCTGGCATCATCGGCATCCATTCCATCGATGCGCTGACAGTGGAGGAGTGGGACCGCGTCATGAACGTCAATGCGCGAGGCACCTTCCTATGCACTCAGGCCGAGGTCGCCGTGATGCGCTCACGCCGCGTCGGGCGGATCATCAACGTGGCCTCGATGGCCGGAAAGGTCGGCTTTCCTGATCTGTCGCACTACTGTGCCTCGAAGTTCGCGGTCATCGGCTTTACCAATGCCGTCGCCAAGGAGGTCGCAGCGGAAGGCATCACCGTCAATGCGCTCTGTCCGGGCATTGTCGGCACTGGCATGTGGCGTGGCGAGAGCGGACTCTCGGCACGTTGGAGTCAGGAAGGCGAAAGCGAGCCCGCTGCATGGGAGCGCCTGCAGAAGAGCCTGCTGCCCCAGGGAGTCGCCCAGACACCTGAGGACATGGGACAGCTGGTGGTCTACCTCGCCCAGGCCGAACACGTGACAGGGCAGGCCATCGCCGTCGATGGTGGCTTCACGCTATGAGCTAGCGCTGATCATGCTTCAATACAGGATGACAGCACGAGACAGGCCACCTTACGCTAATGGAAGGTGGCCTGTTTGTCGTGACGGCTCCTGACTCCTGTCACTTGAAGGCTTTATGACCCTCGTTCGTGGGGTGGTCTACTCGGTAACCGCGTAGGATCATGCGGTTATCTGTCAGCGTGTTAGCGCTCCTGCAGTACGTCATGGCTGAAGCACTTGGGGCGAGTCGAGCATGCGCGTACCAGAGGGTCGAGTGATTAAGCGTCAAGGGATCAGGCGATGTTCTCTCATAGCCTCAAGGTGCTGAATAAGACTCTGGGGGGAGCGGCGACACATTTCTGCAAAGCCGGCTTGGCGAGCCTTCGTCAAATCAAAGACAGCGTCCTTTTCGACATGGAAGATGAAATCTCCGAAGCCACCTTGCGCAATCTTGTCGATATCTGTCTCGGCAAGTCCTTGGCGCTCTGCAAGTGTCTTCCAGGTGCCTGACACGGCAGCGAGACGTGTTTCCAACGAAATAGGTTGAGGCTCGCCAGTCTCGAGCCCAAACCAGTTGGCGATCTCTGGCCAGACGTGGCGCCACCGAATCTGATCACCATTGGTGACGTTATAGGGCCCTTGCTGGTTCTCTGCGATAGCCCATAAGGCGGCTTTGCCCACCAGATCGGCATCGCAGATGTTCAGCAAGATATTGTAGGCACGCGCTGTGCCGGGGAATTGCATGGCAACACCGAGCTCCCGGCAAAGCGTGCCATAGAGACCGATAAGGTTGCCGAGGTTCATGGCTGAACCCAGGGAATGGCCTATCACGATGTCGGGACGCAATGCGGTCCAACGAATCCCCTTACGTTCGAGTTCGCGAGCCAGATCTTCATGCTCGAAATACAGATTGGGGGGGAAATGCCGGCTGTCCTCTTCTCGAGCCGGTGTTTTGTAGACTCCGAGGTGAGCACCGTAGACTTTTCCGCCCTGTACGAAGACCAGATGCTCGATTGACGCTTGGGATTCTTCAAGCACCTGGAAGAGGTGCCGCATCATGTCGCCATTCTGTTGTGCTTCAGTGGCAGGGTCCGGATCCGGTTTCAATGCGGCGTAAAATACGTGCGTCACACTGCTCAGTACATCACTTGCATCTCGTAAAGAGGCTACATCCAGGAGATCGGCGCTGACGTGGTGTCCGCTTCCCGGGCCCTCTGAGGAGCGAGAGAGTGTCGTGACTCGCCATCCTGCCTCTTCAAAGGCCATTGTTGCTGCACGGCCGATGACGCCACTGGCGCCAGCGACTAATAGGTGATGTTGGCTCATGAGACTCTCCTGTCCTGTGGCGCATAATCATGGGAGGGGGGGCGCCCATGTCGTCGGCCTGACAGTGGCATTGTTTGTTTTGCTAATAAATGCTCGACTGATGAATTCATCCTTCATTAAGTGGTGAATAATGGATCGCTTGGCGTTAATGAAACTTTTTGTGGATATCTGTGAGCGTGGGTCAATGGCGGCGGTCGCCCGTCAGCGAGGCCAGTCCCCGTCATTGGTCACCCAGGCCTTACAGAAGCTTGAGCAGCAGGTTGGGGCCAAGCTTATCGTCAGAACAACGCGTGCCATGCATTTGACGGCGGAAGGCGAACAATTTCGAGACGACAGCGAAAGGATCCTGACCGAGTATGACAAGGCTCTTGAGCGGATCTCGGGCACAGGGTCGCTGAGTGGCTCCATCAGGCTGACGGCGACCAATGATTTTGGCCGCACGCACCTGCCACGGCTGATCGATCAGTTCCTGACACAGCACCCGGAAGTAAAATTTGAACTCGTGCTATCCGATGGAGTGTTGGACCTGGTCGATGAACGATTTGATCTGGCCATTCGTCATGGACCGATGGCGGACTCAAGCTTGACGTCACGACGTCTCGTCAGTACCCATCGTGTCGTGTGTGCGGCACCTGCTTATTGGCAGGACGCAGGGCGCCCCCAACACCCATCAGAGCTATCATCCCACCAGTGCATGGTGCTCGCTCGCCCAGGAGCGCCCCAGAACCATTGGGAGTTCCAAGAGGCAGGGCAGGTATTTTCCGTGACGGTGGCGGGCAATCGAATGGCCAGCGATGGTGGCGCGTTGCGTGAGTGGGCGATTGCAGGGGCTGGAGTGATATTTAAATCGATGGTGGATGTGGCAGAGGATATTGAGGCCGGACGACTGGAAGTTGTGCTGAATGACTATCGAATCCCTGAATTGAATTTGTACGCTGTGTTTCCGGAAGGCAGGTATGCAAGTCGACGGATCAGTACCTTCATTGAATTTCTTCACGACAAGCTAGGCAGTGAGAGAGGTGCCTCACACTGCCAGAGTCATGCATCCAGCTCTCGCGCTTGAGGGCTGCCGGGGAGTGGCGAGGGCAAAGAATGACCCACATGATGTCCACGGCAGTCTGGGCCTCGGATGACCTATCCGGTATAGACCTTTACCAGAAACAATTCACCGTCTGATAAAGGCGTGATGCTGAGGTGAGTCCCTTCATGCTCCCTGCAGTCCGAACATGCGAGATGACAGGAATGTCTTGCGGCGTGGATGCCGCAAACAATTGGAGCGGGACAAGTGATTCAGGCGCGATGAAGCAGTGCACGGCATTTCTTCCCGTCCCGACACCTTTGAAGTGGTCCCCGGAATTCGGACCAGGCGCTAAGCTCTGATCAGACCGACCAGGAGAGCTTGATCATGAGCAGGAAACGTCGACAGTACAGCAGTGAGTTCAAAGCCAAGGTAGCCCTCGCCGCCCTCAAGGGAGAGCAGACCACGTCGGAGATCGCGGCCCGCTTCGAGATCCACCCCACCATGGTGAGTCAGTGGAAACGCGAACTGCTGGACAACGCCACCGGCGTCTTCGAGAGCAAGAGTTCCGGTAAAACCGCTCAGAAGACCCAGGAGGAGATCGATACGCTCTACCGCGAGATCGGCAAGCTGACGGTGGAACGGGATTTTTTGTCACGCGGGCTCGGTCGTTGAGCCGGGCCCAGCGCGTGGCACTGGTCGAGCCGCAGGCGCCCGACATCAGCCTCCGGCGTCAGTGCCAGCTACTCGGTATCAGTCGCTCCTCAATGTACTATCAGCGCAAGGCGCTAGGGGCCTATGACCTGGAGTTAATGCGTCTGATCGACGCGGAGCATCTGCGCACACCGGTCTATGGCTCACGACGGATGTCAGCCCATCTCAATCGCCAGGGATACGCGGTGAACCGCAAGCGCGTTCAGCGATTGATGCGCGAGATGGGCCTACAGGCTATTTATCCAAAGCCATGCACCAGCCGGCCGGGCATGGGGCATCGGATCTATCCTTACTTGCTGCGGGGGCGGGTCATCGACCGCCCCAATCAAGTGTGGGCGACCGATATCACATACATTCCCTTGGCGCGCGGGTTCATGTACCTGGTGGCCATCATGGACTGGCACAGCCGTCGCGTGCTGGCCTGGCGGGTCTCCAACACCCTGGATACGGACTTCTGTATCGATGCTTTGGAGGAAGCCTTGGCGCGCTATGGAAAGCCCGAGATATTCAATACAGATCAAGGCTGTCAGTTTACCAGCCAGGCGTTCACCGAAGTGCTGGAAGCCCATGATGTCCGGATAAGCATGGATGGCAAGGGATGCTATCAGGACAACATTTTCGTGGAACGACTCTGGCGCAGCGTGAAGTACGAGTGCGTTTACCTGAAGGCTTTCGAGAGTGGCGCCCACTTGCGAAGGGATCTGAAGTGTTACTTCGCTTGGTACAACACGGAGCGGCCCCACCAAGGGCTGGACGATGCTACACCTGATGAAGTGTACTTCTCTCAACCACTGACCCAGGCGGCCTGACGCCGATGATGACCTGATCCGAGCTTAGACGACCCGTCAGGTGGTCCAAAGGATGGGGTCCACTTCACCTTGTCACTGGGGCCTATGGCTCTTCAATAGAGGTGAACGGCCTCTAGGCGGGCACGCGACACACCTTGCTCATCGGTCAGCGTCAATGTCTTGCCTTCTATCTGCCAGCCCGATACGTCATTGAGTGTCGCGAGGAAATCGCGTTCGAGCGTTGCTACTTCACCGGGGCATGCCATCCTCGTGGTGGCCAGACGGCTGAAGTCGAGTTCTTGCTCGTCATGGTGATATTCCCCCATCAGGCGATTGCAGCCGGTGGAGCCGGCTACTCGCGAGTCTTGTGTATGTAAAACGATATGGGCTTCACGCTTGCCCTCCACCACAGGTGTTGGCTGGTTATCGAGTGTCACCAGCTTCCAATAGGTGTTCTCCAGTGGCTCGTCGACACCTTGATAATCCCCAGCGTATTGAGCGCCTGCGCAGCCGCCCAGGGTGAGTGCTGCGCTCATCACAGCAGCCCATGTCATCACTTGCGCTTGTTTCATGCGGATGTCTCCCTCACTAATAGGTTGTCTACGGCGATTTCGGGGCTGTGCTTTCCGGTGGACGTGCTCCGGGAGCGCTGGTGGCTCTCGCAGACAGCGACCTTTCCAGCGTGGTCGTCTGATGCGTTGTAGGCTGAGTCAGGAAGACGCGTTACGCATTCTGAAACAATCGCCAAGGAGTTGTCATGCCAGCCACCCGCACGCCCTCGTCCGCCAGGGAGCGGATACATCTGTGGTGGGATTTGTTCATCATCGTGCTCGTGATCGCCAATCTGGCATTGCTGCTGTTCGATAGCCTCTTCCTGATCCCCCCGCTGAACACGGCCTTCGAGGCCGTAACACCCGGGTTGCATGCGGCCTATGAGCAGAACATCCACGCCAACTTCTTCTCCATCGACCTGGCGTTCGTCGCCGTCTTCCTGCTCGATGTGCTAGCGGGATGGGCAGTGGCCATCGCGGAGCGGCGCTACCACCGCTGGTTCTTCTATCCCTTCGTGCACTGGTATGACGTGCTGGGGTGTATCCCGCTGAGCGGCTTCCGTCTGTTGCGTGTGTTGCGTGTGATCTCGCTGCTGTTCCGTCTGCAACGCCTCGGTATGATCGATGTTCGCCGCTGGTACCTCTACGGAGTGGCGGCCAAGTATCTCGACATCCTGCTGGAGGAGCTGACGGACCGTATCTCCCTGCGCATGCTCGATAACGTGCAGCAGCAGTTGCGCGATAGCGATGACCTCTCATCGTCGGTGATCGAGCGTGTGGTGGAGCCTCGCAAGCACGCCTTGATACAAGAGATCAGCCTACGACTCGAGACCATGGCAGGGGATATCTACACCCAGAACCGCGACGATACCCTGCGCTATGTGCAGGGGCTGGTCAGTCGCACCCTGGCGGAGAGCCCGGAGCTCCAGCGTGTCTCGCGCCTGCCCATGGGCACCCAGCTGACGAAAGGGCTGGAAAGCTCGCTGTCGGATCTGGCCTGTCACCTTGTCGATGAAGCCTTGGCGGGCCTGCGCTCCAAGGAGTTCTCGGCGCTGGTGGGGCATCTGGCAGAGAGTGGTTTCGATGCTTGGGCACGCACTGACCCAAGGACGGAGAAGATCACCGAACAAGTGCTGATCGACATGCTGGAACTGCTCAAGGAGCGCATCGCCGTGAAGAGTTGGCAGAAGAAATACGAGTGAAGGAAGGGGGGGGCATGGCCATGTCGCGACTGGCCAGCGTGCAGGGCAACTCTCTGCACGGGGCAGCCCCTTGAAAGCCGGCCACGACCTCCCGACATCAGTATCTCGGAAATGGATCTGTAACACCCAAAAGGACGTCTCGATGTCATATGCACCGCAACCCTTGAGCGACACTCACGGCCTCGAGCAGGCGAAGACGTGGCTACGTACCTACCAGCGAGTGCGAGCTGCTACCGAGGCGATCTGTGCACCGCTGCACAAGGAAGACTACATGGTGCAGAGCATGGCGGATGTCAGCCCGCCCAAGTGGCACATCGCCCATGTCAGCTGGTTCTTCGAGGCCTTCATCCTGAAGCCGTTTCAGCCCGGCTATCAGACGCTCGATCCCGCTTACGATCATCTCTTCAACTCCTACTACGAAACCCATGGTGTGCCGTTCCCGCGCGCCGAGCGTGGCACAATCTCGCGCCCGACCGTCGACGATGTCTATCGTTATCGCGCGCACGTCGATCGGGCCATGCAAGCGCTGCTGGAGAATCCACCCCAGGAACATCTGCCGGAGATTCTGCGCCGTCTGGAGCTGGGTCTGCCGCATGAGCAGCAGCATCAGGAGCTGCTGTTGATGGACATCAAGCACATCCTGGCGCAGAACCCGCTGTGCCCGGCCTATCGGGTTGATCTGGCGCCAGGCTTGGCACCGACACCTGAGCAGGAGGTGCCGCCGCTGGGCTGGCTGGATTATCCTGCCGGGATTCGCGAGATCGGCCATGATGTAGCCCAAGGCGGCTTCGCCTACGACAACGAGATGGGCCGTCACCGTCAGTTCGTTGAAGCGTTCCAGATGGCCGATCGTCCGGTGACCAACGGCGAGTTTCTTGCGTTCATGCAGGCAGGCGGCTATGCCAACCCCGAGCACTGGCTGGCGGATGGCTGGGCGACGGTCAAGGCGGAAGGTTGGCGGGCGCCGCTTTATTGGGTCGAACGCGATGGCGTCTGGCATCACTACACCCTGGGCGGCCTGGTGCCGGTGGATCTGAGCGCGCCGGTCTGCCACGTCAGCTTCTTCGAGGCCGATGCCTATGCGCAGTGGGCGGGTGCGCGCCTGCCCACCGAGGCCGAGTGGGAAACGGTGGCTCAGGATGTCCCTCTCTCGGGTAACTTCGTCGATCAGGATCATCTGCAGCCAATTGCAGCCGCGAAAGCCGAAGGCACACCGAGTCAGATGTTCGGCGATGTCTGGGAGTGGACGGGGAGCGCCTATCGTCCGTATCCGGGCTTTCGCAAGCTGCCGGGCAGCCTGGGCGAATACAACGGCAAGTTCATGTCCGGCCAGATGGTGCTTCGCGGAGGCTGCTGTGCCACGCCGGCAGACCACATCCGCGTGACCTATCGCAACTTCTTTCCGCCCGAGGCGCGCTGGGCGTTCTCCGGCTTCCGTCTCGCCAAGGACGGTGGGGCATGATGGGCTTACGCCCTTCAGAACTCGCCTCCAAGCACCTTCATCTGCCGCTTCTATTTTCCAACCCGAAAAGGAGTGTTCATGGCCGATCACCCCGAACCGCGTATCACGCTGCACCCGCTATCCTCGCGGGTGCGAATCCTGGTCGGTGAGACAGTGATCGCCGACACTGGCGACGCGCTGGAATTGCGCGAGAAGGGCTATCCGCCGCGGCGCTACCTGCCGCGCGGCGATGTGGCGATGGCGAAGCTCTCGGTCTCTCACACCGTCACCCATTGCCCCTTCAAGGGCGACAGTACCTATTACTCGCTGCCGGATCTTTCCGACATCGCCTGGAGCTACGATCACCCCATCGAGGAGATGCAGGCGATCGCCGGGCGGCTGGCGTTTGATGGCGACAAGGTCACGTTGGAGGTGGAGTGATACCACTCAGAGCTGAAGGCTGACAGCCTTGGCTTGACCCGCTGATCCAAATCACCGCATGTTGGACATGAGCTATAGCTTGATAACTCCAACTCGGACGGAGATGACAAGATGCGAAGAATGATAAGAGCGCTGTCATTATTGTCGGCAATGTTTTTGTTGGCGGCATGTGCGGATAGTCACCAACTCATGAAGTCGAACAGCACATCCGGCTTTTCGATGGCCCCCGACGAGCCCCTGTACGTCTCGGTCCCACGTGATGGCGTCTATGGTTCGCAGCGGTATACCGGGTCTGGGATGACCACGGCTCAGATACTTCAGGGCGCCTTTCTCAAGTACGCAGATAACGTGAGTTATGGCAATTCCACTCAATCAAGAAGTGAGGCGTGGGACGCTGCCATGCAGGCAGGCGCTATATATCTGGTATTCCCTACTATTGTGCACTGGGAGGACAGGGCGACAGAATGGTCCGGCAAGCCTGATCAAATCGAGGTCAAGGTTCAGGTGATAGACGTCGCGACCAATACCGTCGAAGCCTCCGCGATAGCGAAGGGCCAGAGTGGGTTGGCGACCCTGGGTGGGGACCGGCCCCAGGATCTGCTGTCGAAGCCCGTCAATGAATTCGTGTCTTCGCTCTACGGCAGGCAGTGACACGATGTCGCTAGTCCCTTGAGCGGGCTTGATAGACAGGCTGCGCTTGCTGCGAGATATCGATCTCTCGTCAGTCATTGGCGCTACACCTCATGACCAGTTGCAAGCGCATCACATCGTCATGTCATTCCCCAACACCCTGTCATGATGGCCAGGCGAGCCAGCATGACAGGGTGCTCGGCCACGATAATAGTATATGGAGTTCGTGAAATGGATTTCACACCCGTCATTACGCAAGTATGGAGTATGTTTGCCTGGATATTGCCCCTTGTCCTGATTGTCGGGATCTTCAAGTCTTCATGGTTCAAGGGGATTCTGGGCGAGTGGCTGGTGCGTTGGGTGGCACGTCGTCGTCTGGATAAGCATGTCTATCGTGCCGTGCACAATGTCACCCTCAAGACGCCGGACGGCACCACTCAGATCGATCACGTCCTGCTCTCGCCGTATGGGTGTTTCGTGCTGGAAACCAAGAACATGAAGGGCTGGATCTTCGGTAGCGAGAAGCAGGCGCGTTGGACACAGAAGCTCCATCGCCGTTCCTTCAGTTTCCAGAACCCGTTGCGCCAGAACTACAAGCACCTCAAAGCGCTGGAGGCGACGCTCGGCGTGCCTTCCGAGTACCTGCATTCGGTGATCATCTTCGTGGGTAGCGCGGTCCTGAAGACCGAGATGCCGCCCAATGTGACGCGTGGCACTGGCTTCGTGTCGTATATCCGCTCTTTCGCGACGCCCGTCTTCAGCGAGGCACAGGTCGAGGCCATGCACGAGGCATTGTTGACGGGGCGCCTGGCACCGACCTTGGTGACGCATCGCGCTCATGTGAAGCATCTCAAGCAGCGCAATGAATCCCCGGCGACACGTCAGTGCCCGAAATGCGGCAGTGCAATGGTGGTTCGCGTGGTCAAGTCAGGCCCGAAGCAGGGCCAGCAGTTTCTGGGTTGCTCGACCTTCCCCCAGTGTCGTGTCACTCAGGCGTTGTGATGACTGCCTTCACGGCCCCGAACGAGGCAACATCCAAACTTGAATTTCGCTGACAGGCACTACCATCGCTCGGCACGGCGGCACTGCTTTTGAATGTGTTGACGTTGCTGCTGCAACCTCGTCCAGCCTTTGCCTTCGAGACCGGCTTGCTGTAGCTGCTCCTTGAGTATGACTGAGTCGGATAGATCAGCGAGCATGGTAACCATCTGTTGAATTTGGCGCTTCACAAACGGATAACTGAATCGGCACTCATCCGAAAAGGCCTGCCAATCGCGCGGTAGCAGCTGCATCGAATTGAACTCCCCGCCGAGGGAGAAGGCCATGTCTGAATCGTAACCGAGCACTATGGTGCCAACGAGGTCATAGGCTGGGGCGATCTGCCAACGACCTCGGGAGTCCTGTAACAAGGACACGTTCTTGGCATGGCCGTCACTGTTGCCAACCAGCACATTGAATATTTGCCAGCGAAGCAGCTGCTGAATGGATGCCGCTGAGGGTCGGCAGGCTTCGCGGACTGTTTGCACGATTTCTCCGAAACGTGGCCCACCGTAAGCCTGGTATTTCTGATTCCGCGACACGCCCATGGCCTGACACAGATCCTCCTGATGCAAACGCTCGACGTGCCCGCTTTCAATACCCAAGCGGTCGTAGCGTTCGACCATCAAGTAAGGATGTCGGCCGGCATAGACCATCGTGGTCCTCGGGCAGGCTATCCCCCCCAAGCGTGCCAGATTGTTCAGATACAGCTCATTCAGAATGACTTGCTCACGCCCTTCGACGGCGAATTTCAGAATATGGGTAGAGGGTTCGATTCCGATAGGTAAATAGAGTGTATCGTTCCACAGTCGCACAGGGATCTTGTCCTGCGCGCCGGCCAGCGAGAGACGAGGGCGTTTGGCCAGAGCTCCTTCGTTCATCAGGGCATACCGCTCGCGAGCACCAGCCCATTGCGCAAGTCGATCGAGCGGCAACTCGCGGTAGTTGTCATCGAGGGATGACGGTAGGGCTCTTGACGGCGGCATGTGATCGCTCGGAAGGATCGTCAGCGCACCAGCACAATCGCCGCCGATGGTCGCCAGTAGCGAGAAGTCGTCGTCTGGTATACCCAGGCGCTTGATCAGCGCCGCCCGGGCTTGCTCTTCAGGCAGCAAATTTGCGAACCAGTGATGCGCCAGAAGGTCTTGGGGCTGCCAAGCCTTTTGGCTTAGTGGCAAGCTGTACGAAATGGCATGCCCGTTCTGTCGCCAGGTATCGTTGTATTCGAAGCCCATCAGTCGGCCATCCGTGCCGCGCCACAACGTCCCTACATGCTGCGTGTCGCGCCATACGTTCAACGAATCCGGCAATATCATGATTCGAATCCCTCCGGAGGAACAGCGGACAGCTCGATGCCTAGCGTATCAAGTACGATCAATATGCGACCCAGCCCGCAGCTGTCACGGCCGTTTTCCAACTCACTCAGAAAGCGAATGCTCAACCCGCAAAGACCTGCAAGGGTTTCAAGATTTAGCCCTTGCTGCTTGCGAGCGCGGCGAATCAACTTGCCAAGCGTTGCGGCATCATGAATGGGAACTGCTTGTGATAGGGGCATGCTAAGACCTTTCACGATAAGAAAGCGGGTTGTTGCAAACAATTTAGTATACTTAAAAATTTCCCTATAGGGAAAATTAGTTAGGTATACCGGAGTAGGCCTTAATTTTTCCCTATAGGGAAAATAGTTGGTGTGCGGGTTGCAAGTGCTGCAATTTTTCCCTCTCAGGACAATTGAGGGCGATCAGGTTGTCAAAGTATCAAGGAGATCATCGCACCACGCATGAACTGCTAATGCTCCATCCGTGTGTACAGACTCGGACGGCCCACTGCACCTCCTGATTCATCCCGACCGCCGGGCGTGAGATGGCGCAGGTGGACTCTGAAGTGCAACACCGCAAGTGATGGAGGGTGATGCATCGGGGTTGGGCTATCTCTAGCCCGCCGTCCACCTGCGCTTCGGCTTCGATAGGCGACAGCCAGTATACGAGTATGCGGCCTTCGCCTTCAGCGTCGCTTCATCAGCTCCAGAAGTACCTCACCATGTATCTCACCCAGCACGTGCGTGTAGTGATGTGTCAGTGTTTGAGAGTTGCGGTGCCCGATCAACTTGGCGAGTAACTCGAGACGATGACCTCGTGCCTTGGCATCCTTTTCCAGTACGTCGTAGACCGCTCGGCGGCAGTTCGCCAGGGCTGGGGGAGTGAAGGACCAATGCCCTCGGCAGGCGGAGGAAAGACGATCCAGGAGCTGAGGGTAGTCGTCGCTGTAGAGGCGAAGTACGAGCCACGAGATCGCGTTGTGCCTCAAGAGATGAAAATCGAAGTGGATGTCCTCCAACTTCAGTCCGGGCGTGAGGGCACCTCGGAGAGACTGCCGGGCCCATGCCATGAGCGGGGTCAGCAGGCTCTCTCTTGAATAGCCCAGCGGAGAGCTTTCTGGCCCCAGCAAGGCAATGTTCTTCAAACGATGCTGGCCAGCAAAGGACTCTCGGCGCCTATCAATCCATTCTTTCACCAGCGTCATCAATTCTGGGGATATCAAAAGGTGAAGAGGAACGCTGCGACGAGCATTTGCGGTCTTCCCAGCATGGATTTCTACGTAACAGTAGGTGGGGCCGTCGTCTCCCGGCTGATTGATGATGACGTCATGCAGTGTCAATGCCATGACTTCTCCAGCTCGCAGGCCCCCGTAGTAGCCAAGCAGGAAGGCGATCAGCCAGCTGCGCCGCAATCCACTCCGTCTTTGGGAGAGCGCCCGGGTCAGATGTTCCGCCTCGTGCGGCATGATCAGATGTGTACGCAATGTACTGATGAAGCGACCTCCCTCACCCTGCACGGGGGGAATACCCGTTAATCGATCGTTACCTTGGCAGAAGCTGATGAACTGATTGAACGTCTGGAAGAAGTTGTGGGATGTCGAAGTGTCCCAGCCTTTCTGAGTCGGTAGCTGTTCGCTGATCGCCTCCATCAGTTCTCCATCCCAGAGCGTCAACCATGGGATATCGGGCAACATCATCATGGAGGTGGGCGTCAGACGACTCAGGTAAGTCCTGAGCGTGCTGGCTTTATTGCCTTGAGTGCTCGATTGATAAGACAGCCATAGCAGTATCCAGAGTGGGTAGCTGTCTTCGCCCAGCATGTGTATCAGCTTCTTCGCGTAGCGAGACGTAATGGCGTCATGCCGCTGGATTGCGGATCCCCCTCTGGGGTTTATCAGACCTTCATGCTCCAGTTCGGTGATATACGCATATAGTTGGTTGCCTGCTTTCACATACCAGTCTGTTGATAGTTGATCCTGCCGGTATCGGGGAGAGGTAGATGGTGACGATTCGTTGCTCCTGTCGCCTCCTCCCATAAGGAGTTCAGGGGTGTGAAGATCGGTCTCGATGTCTTCCGGTTCAGAGACATCCATGGCTCCAGAAGCGCTCGACGTACCGGAGGTAGGGAGGGGGGCCGCCGATAAAAGGAGGCTTTCGTCATGCTGCCAAGGAGAACGCCAGCTACACACTGGCAGGGGATAGCGCCGAAGCAGCTGTGACCAGAGGGGCGCAGGGCCCAGCAATGTCGTGCACCGGAAGGCATGACGAAGCAATGATCGGACATTCTTCAGCGAAGCGGAGGAACCAGTCCTGCGTGGTGCCTGGCTATCTAGCAGCTGTGACAGACCGGTGACCAAGAGCTGATCCAGATGGGCAGCTCGCGCTTCCAATGGACTGTTCAGGTCCAGCATAGCATCCGAGGAGAACCACCATACATCGGCTTGCTGGGAGGAGGTGGCTGGTGATGGAACAGGGGACTGACGGCAAGCCCTGAGTAGCCTCCTGAGATGATTCGGGATTTTTAGCCGGTAATGGGCTGGATGTGATCGAGATAACTCTGGCAGACAGCCGATGAACCAATGGTGGGGGCCGCGCTTGGTGTTCAGGCGTGGCAGGTGCTCTGGGCTCAAGTTCAGCAAGGTATGGCGAATCACTTCTTCCTCCATCCCCAGCAGGGTACCCATGCTCAAGGCTAGGAAGAGAAGAGACTGCTCTGGCGTACATTGGTTGGCGGGAATGCGCTGCAGGGCGCGTACCGAATCCAGCACCCGTTGCTGAACCTTGATATCTCGTGATGAGGTAGCCGCGGATGAGGGTCTGACCGGGCGTTTGATACTGGTCGGAATCGTAGCCTCGAAGTCAGGCTCTCGGTTGAGATGAGTCAGTACAAGCGCGACTTCCTTGGTGACCTTTCGGGAGCTGAAGTCAAGTTCAGTTTCCTTGGCAAGCTGGATGGCGTTGCGAATCAAGGCTTGTACATCTCGCTGGTTCAAGCGTGTGGCATTGTGTCGAGCGCGAGACGGCTTGGTGGAAGGCGCACTTTGCGCTCTGGCTTGTGCCCTGGTTACCTTTTTCTTATGCCGTCGCCAGGCGTAGCGTGCGACATTCTTGCGGAAATGTCTGAGCTCTTCAGAAGAGGAGAAAAGGCGATGATCTGGATCATCCCAGCGACGGAATATCCTACCCAGTGTTTTCGAAAGCTCGATCGGAGGCAGCTTCGGAGCTGTAAGCGCCTTGAGAGTGCCCTGGGCAGGTACATCGGTTTTCTTCCGAAGATCAATGGTAGTAACAGCGCTCATCCTCTATCTCCTTGAATGGCTGGTCCGGCGTGCTCAATGGGCCATGGGAGGTCGTCTCTGTGAAGCAGATTCGGTGTCAAGCCGCATAGTCTGGCGATATCGGTTAGTGCGCTTCGTGTCGCCGATTGAATCAGGTTCCGATCACTGGACGGGGATTGGAGTGAATGTCCCTGAGTGGTGTGTCCAGCGAGCGCGCTAAATTCAGCGTGAGAAAGTCGCGATTGGAGCGCGGTGATCATGCTATGGCGCGTGATATTGGAAGGCTGGCGGCCCCATTGGCTCAATTCAGTTGCCAAAGGCGAAGGCATGAATGTTGGAAGATCCTTGAGCCACTGCCGCCAGTCAGCATGCTGCATGCATTGCTGCGTCAACATCATTGTCGAGGCATTGAACTTCCATTGAACGGGGTAGGCGATTTGCTCATCCCCAAGAAAATCTCCCTTACCACCCTGGCGTTTCCACCATCGTTGCCATTCCTCCCGCCACTCATGCTGAAGCCGGAGCAATGCGCCAAGGGCGGGGACAAGTGGAATTTGGCGGCTTTCCTGTGCCCGAGCCGAATCCTTGTCGCGTAGCCAGAGCGTATTTTCCAGCTGCTCACATTGGGTTTTGGATCCAATTGGGCGAGCCAAGGTGCAGAGCTGCCATGCAAGTAAGGCCAGCGCCCCCAGTATCTGACCTTGCCGGGCAATGGCTTCGCCGACTGCCCGTAAGTCGCTACTACGATTCCCTTGTGAGGTAATCAATGAGGTAACCAGCATGGCGTGGTTCTTGGTAAGTTGCGTCAGCAAATGAAGCGAACGTTTGAAATAGCTCGGCTCCTGGGCTTTTGTGGATCCCACGGTGTGATCTTCGCGAGGTGTACGACAGTCGTCTTCTAACAAGGGAAATAGGCCAAGCGCAGCTTGAGCCGAGAGAAAAGCCTTCTGAATCTTGTGCAGAGGTATCGTTCGATACGTTGCCGGGGCAGAGAGTGAGAGCGGGAGCTCGCCTCGCAACCAGGTCGCGATCACTTCATCTTCACAGGCAGGTATCACCCAATGATGATGACTGGCGGACACGCGCCTCAACGTCAGAGTACTTCCGGGACGGTTATCCCCCCAGCGCTTGAGTCTTTTCTCGATCAGTGATTTCAGTGCTTCGAAAGGCTGGGCGCCGGGGAGCCATACCTTTTCGGCCATGAGTGACTGATTGAGAGCGTTGGGCAAGGGCAGCGTGATGATGGCTTCGTTAGGTGCCTTGTTGACAGAGTAATGGAGTAGCCCCTCCTCCGGTGACCAGCTGGGAACTTGATCCAGCGTCTGGCAGATGATCCACTCACGATTACTGTCGCTATTGAGAGGCAGCTTTGGGGATCGGGAGATTACCGTCGTCTGCAGTAAGCGCTCAGGCGCTATTCCACTGCAAAGTAGAATGCTAAGAAATGCCAAAGCTTGTCGATCAGCAATGGCACTCCCAGGTTCTATGAGAAATTCCTCATCTTTCGGTGGTTGGAAGATACGTAAAGCTGCTAGAACCTCTTCTTGTGGGCGTAGGCTGATGTCTGCAGATGTCTTGAGACTGCGGGCCTGTTGCAAGAGCTGAACGCGTTCAAGGTGAAGCGCCTGATCGCCTTGTGAAAGCAGCGTGTTATGGAATAGCTCTTTCACTGGGTCGAGGGGTGAGATACTGCTTTGGTTCAGCTCATTAGGTGATGATTCATTCTGATGTTCATTGTCATCTATGAGCTCTTCATCATCCTCTATTAAGGCATGGTCAAGTGCTTGGATTGACCTGTCAAGGGAGCGATAGTCGGTATATTCAGCATGAATTTTGTTAGATTTGTCACTGGCCCAAAGTGGCGAATCACGAAGAATGGTATCGACATATTGACGTCTTTTTTGATTTTCATTGCGAGCTCTATGCTGTTTTCTTATTGGGCTACGAGTGAGCTGGCTCGACTGATAAATTTCGTCAAGCAAAGCGCGTGTCGCTTTCTTATTGCGCAGATGGTTGGGATGCTCCGATGGACGATCAGTTGCTGTATCATAGGCATGAAGAAACTGTTCGAGCAGCTCCAAATCAGCATCGGAAAAATGCTCGGGAGGAGGAACTAACTGCTCTCCCAGGGTAGGGGAAATGGGTCTGGGGAAACTGTTTTGAATATCATCCAGGTCGCCCCAGTCAAGTAGCCGCTTAAGCGTCTTTCTAAGCTCAAGTATCTGGGTGTAATATTTGATGGCAGAGCTACGTCTCACAGTACGACGAGGCTGACAAAAAATCAGTCTAAGCAGCTGTCGGATACTGCTTACGCGAGGATCAATGAGCGATGTAAATCGGTAGTTCACCGTGTAATGAAGGCAGTGAGACATTCTATGATTTCGATGTGACTCATCTTCCATAAAAAATTGGCTTTCTAGAAACTCTTCTACTTGGGGCACAAGATCTGGCACCAAGTAATCGGCGGCAAAGAGGCGAGCACTGAGGCGATATTCTGAGGCAATCAAGGGTGGGAGGCTCCTCTTGAGCCACTCCGGTATAAGGGGCCAGCGGGACCCGATCGCATTGAGGTCGTAATTAGCCAATATTTGGTCAGGTAGTTGGTGTTCACTCACGTGAGAGCCTCCTGTTTATCAGTCAAGCGAACTTGAAAGTGCAAGTCCCATTTGCGGATTCGAGTCGGTTTCCTCCTTGTTATTCGAGTGCTTGCTTTTTTCTTTAGCGTTGCTTTTCTTATTGATATCTGGTTGCTGCTTACTATTATCTTTTCGTTTACTATGAGCGTTTTTACTATTTGTTTCATCGGCAGTAGCGGCGGGTACCGTATTCCTATCTTTAGATACACCGCTTTGATGGGTATTTGTGTTTTTATTTATTTCGTTCATAAATTTCCTGATCGAGTCAACAGAATAACGATGCTTGAACATTGAAGAGACTTGCTTGCATTTTATTGGCAATTTTTGTTGAGTAACTACATTGCTCCATGCGCATTGTAATCTTTTATCACTAATGAAGTTTCTGAGTATATTGTTCCATAACTTCTTTTCGTTAATTTTGATATCGCCAGTGGTATTTAGCTTGTGGATATTGATCCATTCCCAGCCAAGCTCGAGCAGAGGCTGTAGTATCTGGTAATAGAATCTCAGCACCTGGACTTCATCTTCGTTGAGTCTGCCGATATCGATCTCGATGCAAAATACACTTTGTGAGACGGGCACTTTCTGTGTGGATACGATGGCTTTGATGACATGAAAATTCACGAACTCCTCGGAAGTGTGAGTCGACTGAACGTTGCTGCGGAAGCGGACAGGCGCTAGGGGCAGGTTCTCTGTCGCGATCGTTGGTCGAAAAGCATGCTCCTCGTTCATAAGCTCGGCGGTGTCCACCTCGAGTACTCGCTGATGGATGACAAGCGTCTTGTCAGCGCTGATTTTCACTAGTGACGGTGTATAGGTAGCATCTGGCATATTGATGACTCCAACGATGGACAAAGGGGGGCCGAGACGTATGAGAGAATCATTCGTCGAGTTCATGTCCAGCAAACGCGGGTAACTTTGAGTAGTGATGATCAGCCGAGTAATACACCCGACCTGTAGAACGATATTTCTGGGAGTGCCGCCTCCTGATATATCCAAGCTGAATCAGTGTGTACTAATAGCATAACTCAAGTGGCAAGAATCTAAGGTATCTTTTAACCGTCAAAATCGACCGTTTCGAGAGCATTAGGGCTTTTCGACGTCAAGCTTGGTAGATATTTTGTATTACGAGTTCTTGAGTGATTGCTTTTGTCAATTCATCGATTATTGAACGGTAATGCATTGCTCATGTTTATCAAAAGTCGTTGGCGCTGTTTTCGAAGGGGTCTGCGACCCGAATGTACTCCGTCAAGGTGCTGAGATGTCTGTGACCTGTCACGCGTTGTATCTGCTCCAGGCTCTTCCCCCGCAGATGAGCTTCAGTGATCAGGCCAGCACGCATGCTATGTGTGCTGAATCCGCGTGAAGCCAGGTTTGACCGCTCAAGCCCCCTGATCAACGCATTCTGAAAGGCAGTTCGAGAGAGTTTCGAGCCTCCAGGCCTGCCGCCCAGCGAGACGCTGCGAAATACCGCACCTCTCTGGATATGGGCGGCTTCCAGCCAGCGATACAGGAGATTGACGGGGCAGTAGGGGAGCGAGGTATCCGCATGGTGAATGGCTTTGACTTCATGTCGTCCTTCTTGATTGGTCTTGCTGCGGGAGAGCCTGACCAACACGCCTCGTGTATCCCATGTGAGGTGCTCGACACGAAGGTTGAGGACTTCGCTGTAACGAAATGCTCCATAGAACGTCAGGCAGAACATGGCGGCGTCGCGCAGATCTCGCAACTCGCTCAAATCCAGGCTATTCAGCAGCTGATGCAGATCGTCTCGCATCAAGGCTGGTGCACGTTTCACCGGCACTTCATTGAGGCGTGCACAGCCGCGCATAACCCCCTTGATCATTTGCTCATTGCCCAGGGTGGGGCAATTCATGACAAGGTGCCAACGCCGTAACGAGCACAGCTGTCGCTTGAGCGTATTCGGTTTATAACCGTCCTCGAAACACCGGGTGAGGTAGTTGGCAATCTCCGTGTCGGTGCTGGGGAGGGTGCCGCCACGTCTGAGAAACATCCGTATGTCGCTTTGGAAGGCTCGGATGGTACTCGGTGCAAGGCTTGCCATGATCAGCTTTCGTGCCGAGACCGTCAGGCAAAGTCCCGGCAGAGAGTCCTGGTTTCCCTGATAGGGGATCACTTGCATTGCCTGATGTCTCCGTCTTTGAGGCGGGTGGATGCCTGTCGGTGGTCTGGACACCATGAGGGATCTCCATCGATGTCGAAAAGTTGGAATGAGGGCCGATATGCGCTGTGAGGTGGCCATGGAATTTCACGCTATCACCCTTCGTAAATCAGCCAACCCGAAATGCATGCCCTAGAAAGCATGGAGAGTTGAGAGTCACGCATACGCAGGTTTGTCCGAGTAATACCACTGGTAAATGTGCGATTTGTAGATTTTATGATTAGAGTTAAGCTATAAAAAAGTTAAATCATCTGGTGGTCGCGCGGGCGTGGCTGCCGAGCCGCCCCCTGTAATCAGAGCGATACTAGGCGCGCCAAGAAGGCGTTGGAGAACGCCACATCATTTGCCAGATCAAGAGTGATCTCTCGTATTCCCTCTGACAGGCTCACACACTCACTCATGGGGGGCTGAGCATGTAGCGCGCCATGCATGTCAATCGTGGGGTGTTCTCCGCTTGTGCCAGGATCGTTGGAGGCTATTGAATCATTGGCTGGATAGACGTTTGGGGCGGGTAGTGTCGGGGAAGAGAAGGGATCCAGTTGGATCGCAGCATGCTCGTCGGGCAAGTCGTCAAACAGTCGATAGGCGTAGTGTCGTAACGTGCTTTCGTTGAGGGCATAGAAATAGCACGCATCATCCTGTGCATGTCGACGCCGTATGATCCGGCCTAGCACTTGGCGAAAATACTGTTCGGTCCTGACGTGGCTGAGATAGCAACATACCTGCAAGCGGGGAATGTCGATCCCTTCACTGACCATGTTGACGGAGACTATCCACGAGGTATGACCGTAGCGAAACGCCTCAAGTCGTGCGTGCGCTCCTTCTGTCTGGCTGGTAACCAGACACACCGTCTGTCCCATCTGTTTCAGACAATCAGCGATGTCTTCTGCATGAGCAATGTTGGATGCCACCACCAATCCTGCGGCGGTCGGGTCTTTCTCCTGAAGCTGTCGCAAGCGTTGGCAGCTGACGTCCAGCAAATGCTGCTGAGGCCCCGGGTGACGCAGCAAGGCGGCGTAATGCACCCCTGGGTGACGCAGCAAGGCCGGGATGCTTTGGTAATACAGTGTCTCGCGCTGCGCATGCTGTTCTGCCACCAGACGTATATCGTCGTTATCTATCAAATAGATCTGGGGAGTACGGCAGACATCATCCTGGATGGCATCACGCAGGGGATAAGTGAAGTCTGGGATCAGCGCGAGGCGGTCATTGTCGGCCGATGGCAGGGTTGGCACCGATGGCTCGGACGGTGAGGCGTCTTCATGGCTCGGTGCCATATAACGCAGCATGGGAAGGCAGCTGCCATCGGTGCGCCAAGGAGTGCCTGACAAGGCGAGCGTAAAGCGAACATCGCGCTCCAATGCCAAGAGCGCCAATCCCCATTGATTGGCGCCGGTGGCTGCGGAGCTGGTGTAGGTGTTTTTTGCGGTGCACGCTGTCGCGCCGGCGGCATGGTGGCTTTCGTCCCAGACCAACAGGACACGCCCTTGGCGACAGAGTTGCTTGAGGTCCTCCAGGCGGAAGCTGAGCGCTTGATAGGTCAGCGCGATACCGATGTCCCCCAGCCTGCCCTGCATGGGGCGCCCCAGAATCTGCGAAAACGTCTCGCGTGCACGCTCCACCACGGCAGAGGTGGGGCCGAGATAGATGACGTGATCAATGCTCCCGTTGAGAATCAGCTCCTCAGCCAGGACGGCGGCCATCAGCATCTTGCCCGCACCCGGGGTGGCCTGGCACAGGAAATGGGGCCGCTGATCCGAAAGCCGTTGAAGCGCTGTCTCAATACAACGCGCTTGCCAGGCTCTGAGTGTCGGGCTTGTCAGAGAGGGCAGTAATCGATTGATCTGACGTGGCGTCATGAGGCACCTCCAGCATGGCGTTTTGCAGAGAGCGCCAGCACGGCAGCCAGTTGTCCCTGGAGTTCGCAGGCGCGCTGAATTGCATCCTCTTGGAGTGGAGCAATGTCGGGTTTCGCCTCCGGATAGTCCTTTGCCAATTGATAGAGGTGCTCGGCTTCCGCGCTCGCGGCCCGCATGGATTTTTTCAAGGCCCGACGTTGTTCCTGCAGTGCTGCATCGAGCGGTAGATGCGATGTGCTATCGGTTTTCGACGTGGCAAGATCCTGTCGATTGCTCGGCAAGGGGATATCCGGTGAGCGCTCCGAAGTGCTATCGATGAGTTGATAGACGCGGCGACGCTTGCCGATGGTGTCGGATTGCACAACGTGACCATCAATGACCAGGCGATCGATCAAGTCACCGACACGCTGCAGGACAATAATGGGTTTATAGCCCGCCAACTCCGGATGTTTCATCAGCTCGTTGCGGCAGCTGACTTTCGTGAAATGAGTCGGTTTATCCTTCAAGGCTTTCAGCCACTGCTGGAAGTGCTGTTTGATCAACTGTCCTCGCCGATAAGCTGCGGCAGTCGAGGAATCTTGGAATGTGGGAGTGCTCGAGGTGTGAGGGGGAGGAGAGCGATGCTGGCTCTCTGAGGTGACGGTAGATGACGAGTCGTGTGACGCCGAAGTCTCAGGCGACTGGGATGACTCGGCTTTTGCCTTGCCCGTAGCAGAAGGCGCAAGAGGGGTAGATGAGCGGGTTGGTGTGGTGTGAGAAGAATTCGAGGTCATGACAGCACCTCGCTGCAGTTGTCAACGATACGTGCATGACAGTCTTGGGAAGGGGGGGCTGGATATCCGCCATAGGGGGTGGGCAGATCGGGGCTACGCGGAGATGCCGTAGTCTGAATGACCATGGTTGAAGCTCCTAGAGTTGAGGAGCCGCACCCGCTGTCGCCAAACAGTGATGGGGGCGGCCGTACGCAGGTTGGCGAACCGGCACTCTAGGAAACCGGCAGACCCTAGGGTCTCCCACGCACGACCGCCATAACGCATGGCGGACACAAAAAAGCGCCAACCATGGTCTGGGGCGCTGATGCGCCTAGAGGTATTCGAGTCGCCAAACCCGATCGAGGATTTTGCCTCGATAAATCGAATCTAGCAGATGAATGAGAGGCCGTAAATATCATTCACCGGGAAAAGAGGTGTCTATTCGGGATTGGTCTCAATATCGCGAAAATTCGCCTCTGGCATGGCACGTTGTCATGGCATTCGATCGAGGGAATCGGGAGAATGCTGCCTTTCTTTCAGCCGCGTAGCGAATCGACAGTCATGACGGAGTTGGTGGATCGGCCTTTGGCCGGAATTGTTCTCAGATTGCTGTCCGGTGTGTTGTTCACCGGCATGATGGTGTGTGTGAAGGCGGTCAGCGAGACGGTGGAAGTGGGGCAGACGGTGTTCTTTCGTTCGGCCTTTGCCTTGATTCCGATCATGATCTTCATGATGTGGCGCAAGGAGTTCCCGCGCGGTCTGGCGACCCGTCGACCGGGAGGACATCTGCTGCGCTCCGGTTTCGGTGCGGCCGCGATGTTTGCCTCCTTTGCGGCGGTTGCCTTGCTGCCCATTTCGGAGGCGACGCTACTGGCACAGCTGACCCCGGTCATGATGGCCGTAGGCGGTGTGGTGTTGCTGGGGGAGCGGTTCAGTCGCCAGCGGGCGTTGGCGCTGGGGCTGGCCTTGGCGGGAGTATTGGTGCTGATTCTGCCGTCGCTGAACCTCGAGAGCAGTACCGGCAATGTGACCGGCTACGTGCTGGGGGTGCTCTCGGCACTGCTGACGACTGGCGCGTTGCTGACGGTGAGGCGAATCTCGCGTACCGAGACGGCCGGAGCGATCGCCTTCTATTTCATCCTGGTCTCGGCCTTGGCAGGCTTGGCGACGCTACCGATGGGATGGGCGCCGCTTTCACAAGAGGCGCTGGGGCTGTTGGTGCTGTCGGGGTTGTTCGGGGGTGCCGCGCATATCTGCATGACACTGGCATTGCGCTACGCCGAAGCGTCCCGCTTGGCACCCTTCGAGTATGTCGCGTTGCTCTGGCCGATTCTGGCGGACCTGCTGATCTTCCATGCTCCCATCTCGAGCGGCTTCCTGTTTGCCCTGCCCCTGATGCTGGCAGGAGCAGGGCTGGCCGCCTTCGAAGGGCGTCAGATCAAATGGCCTCTTCGACGATGAGCTGTGGCTGCCCTTGGGAGCAGGGCTCGATGCGGGCAGCCACGCGATAGACCTCTCGCAGCCGCTCCGGAGTGACCACCTCAGCGGTCGGGCCGCTGGCGATGAGGTGGCCGTTCTGAAGCAGCATGGCCTGGTCCGTGAAGCGCAGTGCTTGGCCCAGGTCGTGCAGCGCGGCAATGATCAGCATGCCTCGCTCGCGGGCGAGGCGGCGCAGAATGGTCAACAGCTGCAGCTGGCGATGCAGATCCAGTGCGGAGGTTGGCTCATCCAGCAGCAGGATCTCGGGTGACTGCACCAGCGCCTGGGCGGCACCCACCAGCTGGCGCTGGCCTCCACTCAGATCACCGATATCCCGCTCGCCCAGCGCGCTGATTCCCAGATCGTCCAGCGCGCGCTCCACCTCGGCCATGTCCTCAGGCTGAACCTTCAGGCTGCGCCCCTGCATGCGCGCCAGTAGTACCGATTCATAGACCGTCAGCACGGCATTGACGCCGGTGTCCTGTGGCATGTAGCCGATGGGGCGCTGGCGAGTCGCGCCATCGACGCGTGCTTCCCCACCGCCGTCGATCAACCCGAGGATGCGCCGGAACAAGGTCGACTTGCCGGCGGCGTTGGGCCCCAGCAAGGCCACCACCTGGCCCCCTTCGAAGCAGGGCGTCGTGACCTCCGCCAGAATCTGGCGGCGACCATAGTGAGCGGACAAGCGATCAAGCGTGAGCGTTACCATGAGGATGACTTCTGTCGCAGGATGAGGAACAGGAAGAAGGGAATGCCGACCAGTGAGGTGATGATGCCGATCGGGATCACCGTACCGGGCAGGATGATCTTCGACAGCACCGAGCCGATCGAGAGAATCAGCGCCCCACACAGGGCGGAGCCGGGCACGAAGAAGCGTTGGTCTTCCCCCAGCAGAAGACGCGCGATATGCGGACCGACCAGACCGATGAAGCCGATGGTGCCGACGAAGGCCACGGCGATGGCAGCCAGTAGTGAGACCAGTACCAGCACTTCCAGGCGCAGCGCCTTGGGTTTGACGCCCATGCTTTCCGCCTTGGTATCTCCCAGGCGCATGGCCGTCAGTGCCCAGCCATGACGTGCCAGCAGCGGTAGCACGATGGCCAGAACGCCGAGTGAGACCCAGAACTTGGGCCAGGTGGCCTTGGTCAGGCTGCCCATGGTCCAGAAGACCACGGCGGCCACGGCCTGTTGGCTGGCGAAGAACTGGATCAGGGCCATCAACGAATTGAAGATGAAGACCATGGCAATGCCGAGCAACACGATGGTCTCGATCGTCACGCCACGCTTCATGCTCAAGGCGTGGATGAAGAAGGCCGTGATCATGGCCATGACGAAGGCATTGATGGGAACCACATAATCGATGGCGGCGGGGATGATCGCGACGCCAAAGGCCAGTGCCAGCGCGGCACCGAAGCTGGCCCCGGCCGAGATGCCTAGGGTGAAGGGGCTGGCCAGGGGGTTGCTCAGGATGGTCTGCATTTGAGCGCCGGCCACCGACAGGCTGGCACCGACCACCAGCGCCATCAGGGCGACGGGCATGCGGATTTCCCACAGAATGACCCGCACCTGATCACTCACGGAGTCCGGTGAGATCAATGCCGCGATGACCTCATCGAGAGGGAAGCGTGCCGGCCCGAGCGAAAGGTCCAGACACAGACTCAAGAATAGCGCCACGCCCAGTGACACCAGGATCAGCTGCCGTTTGACCACCGAGGCGCGGTAGTGGCTCCCCCCTTGCGAGAGGGGAGCGGAAGAGGTGACATCATTCATCTTTCAGCGAGACCCAGTAGCCAGGTGCGTAGTCCACGGGCAGGAAGCGTTCGTGAAGCTCCTGCATGGTGGCTTCCGGGTCAAGATCGGCAAACAGCTCCGGGTGGAACCATTTGGCCATCTTCTGAACCGCCACGAAGTAGTAGGGGCTGTTGTAGAACTGATGCCAGATGGCGTGGAAGTTGTCGTTATCCACGGCTTGAATGCCCGTCATGGCGGTACGCTGGGTCAGCGCTTGAAGCTTCTCGCGAGCGAGGTCCTGATCGGCCCCCGGGCCGACACCGACCCATTTGCCGCCTGGCACATAGGCGTCCCAGCTTCCGCCTGTCACGACGACATGCTCAGGGTTGGCGGCGATGATCTGCTCGGGGTTCAGGGTGCCGAAGGTGGAGGGAATGATGCCTTCGGCGATGTTGTGGCCGCCGGCCAGGTCAACGTATTCGCCGAAGTTGCCCGGACCGAAACTCATGCAGCAGTCGTCGGAGTAGCCGCCGGCGCGATCGATGAAGACATCAGGGCGCTGTGGATCCTGCTCCGCGATGACATCGGTGACGCGTGCCATCTGCTCTTCGGTGTAGGCGATGAACGCCTCCGCCCTGTCTTCCTTGCCCAGCAACTGGCCCACCAGGCGCATCGATGGCGTGGTGTTCGCGAGTGGGTCCTCGCGGAAGTCGACATAGACAATCGGGATATCCAGCTGAGCCAGTTTGTCGTCATAGGCAGCGTCCTCGGTTGCCTGGCGGGCTTCCAGGTTCATCAGCACCACATCCGGCTTCAGGGCTGCCGCCTGCTCGACATCGAAAGTGCCATCCTTGAAGCCGCCGAAGGTCGGGATCTTCTCGAGTTCCGGAAAGCGCTTGGCATAGTGGGCATAGTTGTCCGGGTCGGCTTGAGAGAAGTCCTCACGCCAGCCCACTACCTTGTTGAAGGGCGCCTCGGGCTCCAGTGCGCCTAGCAGATAGACTTGGCGACCTTCGCCCAGAATCATGCGCTCGACCGGGGCATCAAGGGTGACTTGCCGGCCGGCAATGTCCGTCAAAGTGATCTCTTCGGCGGCAGCGCCGAAGCTGGAGGCCAATAGCAGGCCGCCGGCTGTCATGGAAAGCAGAGGCTTCATGTGTGACTCGCTGGGAGGGAGAGAAAAATGCATCGCGCATGCTGGCGCCCGCACGGCTATGATCGATGCGGGACAGGTTGCATCTCATTATCATCTGCGTTGCGATTATGAAGTAATTCCCGATGAGCGTCGATATGGCCTCGTCTGTCTCGATATCCGGCGTGCTCCGCCCTCAGACCATCATCAAGTCTGTACTTGTTTCGCAACCCAGCCATCTCAGCGGCAGTACTAAAATGGTTTGGCTTAGAGCTTATATCTAGTCGGTTTTTTGATAGCACACATATCACCCCGCCTATTTTCACGGCGACGCTTTATCTCGCCCGATAGCGCGCCTGGGTACCCGAGGGACTCTCACCGAACAGACGGCGATAGTCCTGGGCAAACTGGCCCAGATGATAGAAGCCCCAGTCGCTGGCGATCTGACCGATCGTGCTTGTTGACTGAGGATCGCAAAGCCGCCGCCGCACTTGATTGAGTCGGTTGAAGCGGATGAACTGCATCGGACTGAGACCGAGGATGCTGGTAAAGCTGTTGTGCAGTGTCCGCTGACTGACGTGGGCGATACGACAGAGACTCTCGATGCTGACCGGTGCAGGCTCCCCTCGGTTTACATGCTCGCGTACGCGCTCCACTACCTGCCGTCGGTGGTGATAGCTGGGGTAGCGATCGGTGAGAGGTGTCCATTCCTCAAGAATAGCGGCAACAGCCAGTGACAGGATGCCCTGATGCACCTGAACCTCGAATCCCGGCCCCTGTCGCTTGATCAGGCGGTCCATCAGGAAGGTGACCCCTCGCCGAGTTCCTTGCGTCACCCCGAGTCGCATCGTGTGCTGCGGATCCCCTTCCATTAGCGTCAGTGCCGACTCCCCCGCGACCTCGAGCAGCCAGTCACGCCGTAACACGAGACAATGGATCGCGAAGGTATCGGGCGTGGTCAGCGCGAAATCCTGCCCACCCGGCTGACACATGATGTCGCCTTTCTCAAGCGCGTAGCCATTGATCCGGCAGGGCTGTCGCTCGGCGGGAATACCGATCCACAGCGAATCCGGCCAGACATGACATTGCTGATCCAATGCCTGGCTGGTGTATTCCTTGAATACCTGCATTCCCGGCAGATGGAGTTCATCGATACGTCCGTAGAAGGCGCCCTGACCGTACTGATCGTAGTGTTGCGACCAGTCGGTCAGGTTATGCGCCTGTTCATTGACGTCCCATGCCTCCCGTGTGCACTTGCCTGGTGCATGCTCGAAAATCCCGTGCTGCCAGGTGGCATCACTGTCGTCCGTTCGTGATACATCTTCGTGCATTGATCAATCAACTCATTGTTCTTGTTGGTGTTTTCAGCTTTGCCGGATGCTGATAACGCATCACCTCGCGCTGTCGTTAGTCTGAGTCATGCAACTTTCGCGCACAGAGTCATGCCGTGAGCCAGATCGTGGGTCGTGAGATTGGCCACTGGCTTCTGGCCGCAGACGAAGTGTGACACCGAGACCGCAAGATCCCCGGTCTCCCCATGTCAGCGAGGTGGTGAGATGTATACGGAAACTCTGATAAATCAAACAAGACACGAGTTGGTTACTTGCCTGGAAAAATGGCACATGGCGGAAACCTCGCGGATCTCGCTGCTGACCATGTCAGAGAACGCGACCTTTCTGGCCGAGGATGACGAGGCGGGACGCAGGATCATCATTCGGGTTCACCGCCCGGACTATCACTGCCGGGAGGAGATCGAGTCCGAGCTGGCCTGGATCGATGATCTGCGCACGACGGCACGGATCAATACGCCGGCCCCGGTCATGACCACGACAGGCAGCCCTGTGTTGAGCATCTCCGCCGGCGGGCAATCCCTGTACGTGGTGGCCTTCGAGCATGTGGTCGGCAGTGAGCCGGATATCGGCGATGACTTGCCGCAGTGGTTTGAACGGCTGGGCGCGATGAATGCCACGCTGCACGAACACAGCCGTCGCTGGCAGCCCCCGGAGGGCTTCGTGCGCAAGCGTTGGGACCTGGAAAGCATGATCTCGCCCCGTGGGCTGTGGGGCGATTGGCGAAATGCGCCGGGCATGACGGTGGAAGAGGCCCAGGCCATCAATGCTGCCATCCCCTATCTCAAGTCGGAGATTGCCCTGTATGGCACGGCGCCACAGCAGTTCGGTCTGGTCCATGCCGACCTGCGCTTGACCAACCTGCTGGTGTCACAGGACAGCATGGCGATCATCGACTTCGATGACTGCGGCTTCTGCTGGTATGCCTATGACTTCGCTGCGGCGATCAGCTTCCACGAGACGGATCCGAGCGTCCCGCAGCTGCGCGATGCCTGGATCAAGGGGTACCGCTCGGTGGCCGAGTTCTCGTCGGCAGATGAGGCAATGCTGGATACCTTCATCATGCTGCGTCGCATTCTGCTGTGTGCCTGGCTGGCCACGCATCAGGAGAGCAAGGAAGGCAAGACACTGAGTGATGGTTTCAGCCGGGATACGGCCATCATGGCGCGGCGCTATGTTCAGCAACGAGGGGGCCAGTCACGAGAGGGCCAGCAAGGTGTCGTGCAGACACCGGGCATGCAGGAACACGACGATCAGGCGGATGTTGATCGGACAGGTACAGATCGGACAATCAATGACAAGGTGAGGATGGCGTGATGGAAAAGGTACGCGGGATTCTGGATCAGAACGCCTTCAGCATGGCGCATATCGACAAGGCTGATGCGCGAATCGGCGCCTTGGTGCGCAAGCGGCTGGAAACGGTAGGGCCGACGTCCATGCTCTTCTATGAGGAGCCGCTGCACATCGTCCGGGGCGAGCGGGTCTGGTTGTTCGATGATCAAGGCAAGCGCTACCTGGATGTCTACAACAATGTGCCGTCCATCGGCCACTGCCATCCTCGCGTGGTCCAGGCGGTCGCTGAACAGATGGGGACCCTCAACGTGCACAACCGCTA
The DNA here is from genome assembly GCF_057670765.1 of Cobetia sp. PS-4MA. Taxonomy (NCBI): domain Bacteria; kingdom Pseudomonadati; phylum Pseudomonadota; class Gammaproteobacteria; order Oceanospirillales; family Halomonadaceae; genus Cobetia; species Cobetia sp. PS-4MA. Next base: position 1,466,058 of record NZ_CM173107.1, read on the forward strand.
TCTGCACGAAGGCATCCATCGCTATGCCGAGCGTCTGCTGGACACGCTGCCGCGCGCGCTCAATCGACTGGTGATGATGTGTACCGGCAGTGAAAGCAACGACATGGCGCTGAGGCTGGCGCGTGGCTGGACGGGCCGGCAGGGGATCATCGTCACCGAGGCGGCCTACCACGGCAACACGGCCGCCGTGACGGAAGTTTCACCGTCTTCCTACAAACAGGGAACGCCGCCGGATCACGTACATATCCTGCCGATCTCCCGGATGAGTGAGCAGGCAGACCCGGCCGTCTGGTTCGCCGAGCAGGTGCGGTACGGCATCGAACAGCTGGAGGCGAGGGGCCATGGATGCGCGGCGCTGCTGGTCGACTCCATCTTCTCGAGCGATGGCATCTATGCCGACCCCGCAGGTTTCCTGAAGCCCGCGGTCGAACTCCTGCAGTCCCGGGGCGGCCTGTTCATCTCCGATGAGGTCCAGCCCGGCTTCGGGCGCACGGGGCAGGGGATGTGGGGCTTCTCGCGCCACGGCGTGACGCCGGATGTGGTGACCATGGGCAAACCGATGGGCAACGGCTTCCCGATGTCCGGGCTGGCGGCACGCGAGGAGTTGCTGGCGGTCCTGAACGCTGATGTGGGCTACTTCAATACCTTCGGCGGCTCACCGGTCGCCGTGGCGGCGGGCACGGCGGTGCTGGACGTGATCGCCGAGGAAGACCTGATGGCCAATGCAGAGCGTCAGGGCGAGTACTTCAAGCGACAGCTGCAGGACATTCAGGCACGCTTCGAGGAGGTGAGCGATGTACGAGGCGCCGGGCTGTTCCTGGGGCTGGACCTCTGTGACCCGACGCGTGACGGAGCGCCGGACGCCCAGCGCACCACGGCGTTGATCAACGACCTCAAGCGCAATGGCGTGTTGATCGGCGGGGCCGGCAAGTCCGGCAGTACCTTGAAGATTCGCCCGCCACTGTGCATCGAACGCTCGGAAGCCGACCTCTTCCTGGACAGGTTCGAGCAATCCTTGAGAACGACTGCCAGGTAACCCACTCGCAACACGTCATGGGTCATCGGTGAATAACTCCGCTGCGGAGCTGCAAGTTGCAATTGAAACACTTGCCAAGGTGCAAGCTTTCCGCGAGTGGTTCTTGGAGGAAAATGGCAGCGAGTATCGTGGATCTGATGGAAGATGCTGATGATGACACCGGCCCTCATGCCTGACGTCCTATTTTTAGGTTATGAACTGAAACGCGACAAGGGGAGCCTCGGCTCCCCTTGTCGCGTCAGCATGAATGCTTCTAGTTGAGGGTCAGAAGTCCATGGTCAGCCCCAGGTTCAACCGGCGGCCATCCAGTACCACGCCGTAGGTATCATTGGTGACTTCCTTGTCGGCGATGTTGTAGAGGCCAGCCTTGACGCGAGCGTTCTCGTTCAAGGCATAGACGACACCCACATCGAAGAAGGTATAGCTGGGCGTGCCTTCGCTCATGCTGGTCCGTGACAGATAATCACTGGTTTCGCCACGGTAGTTCCCCTGTGCCCACAGGTTCAGGTCGTGAGTGGCTTGCCAGTCCAGCGCCACGTTGAGCATATGTTCCGGAATCTTGTTCAAGGGCTCGCCCTTGAATTCACCACTTTTCTGCTCGGAATCGGTGTAAGTGTAACTGGAGCTAAGGTTCACGCTTGGCGTGATGGCATAGTCCAGTGACAGCTCGATACCCTGCATGACAGCTTCGTCGATGTTGCGGTAGGTGCTGACGAAATAGTAATCAGTGCCGGCATAGCTGCACTCGCGGAAGGCGGGATCGGAGAAACCTTCATCCGGGCCCTGGCAGAGGCGGTCTTCGGAGATCTTGTCCTTGAACTGGGTGTAGAACAGGGTGGCGCCGGCGCTGAGCGTGCCAGACTGGTTCTGGAAGACGGTGCCCAGCTCGTAGTTGGTACTGGTTTCCGGATCCAGCTCCTCGTTACCGATGATGACAGCGCTGCCCCGACCGGTTCGACGTCCAAAGCCCTCTGTCGCAGCGGATAGGCTCGGCTGACTATAGCCCGTGGAAACCCCGCCCTTGAGTGTCCATTGCGGGTCAAGGTGATAATTGGCGTAGACGCGCGGCGAGAGATGTCCGCCAAACAGCTCGTCATCGTCGTAGCGCAAGCCGGTGGTGACGTTGAGGTCCTCGGTCAGACTCCATTCCATCTCGACGAATAGCGCCGCGATCCAGCGATCGACGTTATCGACGGCCCCCGGGACATTCGAATCCAGCAAACCATTGGTCTCATCGGTCAGCTGCTCGAATTTGTACTGACCGCCGAAGGTCAGCATATGGTCGCCCCAGAAGTACGTGGTCTGGTTGTTGAGCGTGGTGACTTCTTCGCGTTTCTCATCATCGGAATCCAGCACGTTCTCCGAGATGTCGTGCTGCAGATAGGTGTCCGTGAGGAAGCTGCCGTAACTTCCCTTGTGGCCAAGGGTATAGACATCCTTGTCGTAGCGATAACGACTGGTTTCGGAATCATCTGCGATGCTCACGCCAGCATTGTGAGTGTATTCTTTCTTGGAGGCGGTATAGCCGAGCGTGAACGCATTGTCCTCATCTGGTGTCAGCGTGAACTCGGCACCTCCTTGACGTGTGTCGCTGTCGGGCATGCTTTCAGCATTGTCGCTACCGCCCTGGTAATCGCTTTCTTCATAACCGGTCCAGTTTCCGTGGACCTTGAGACCGAGCAGGCCTTCGATGAGCGGCCCGCTGGTATAGAAGCTCAGTTGCTGCCCGTCATTGCTGATGTCGTTGAGCGAATGGGTGTATTCCGTCGTGACAGACCCCGACCAATCATCCGCCACTTTTTTTGTGATGATGTTGATGACGCCGCCCATGGCTTGTGAGCCGTACAGCGATGACATCGGTCCGCGAATCACTTCCACTCGCTCGATCATCGAGATTGGGGGGAGGCCAATCTGCTTGCCTTCATCATTGCCATTGGTATTGACGGAGCGGCCAGCCGAGAGAGGGCGGCCATCGATCATGTAAAGCGTGTAGCTGTTGTCCATCCCTCGAATACTGATGTCCTGAGAATTCCCGCCCCCCGTAACATAGACGCCAGGCACATTATCCATGGCATCTGTGATGTCCGTGTACGACTGCTTGTTTAGCTGCTCGCCGGTAATGACCGAGATACTGGCAGGGGCATCCGAGATCACCTGCTCGTAGCCGGAAGCTGTCACCACCACAGGTTCCAACTGGCTGGATTCGTCAGCCTGTACGCCAGCAGGTAGGCAAGCGGCGGCGATACCGATAGCCAAGGCCGATCGAGCAAAGGGGAGTGCGGGGACTGTCATGTTCCTGGATCCTTGAGGTCGCGATTATGTCGTTATTGAGCCACGAGGTTTTTTAGGGTTGTGGGCCACTGAGTGCTCTGTTGACGTCGACTTCGGGTAAGGAATACGACAGACGTCATCGCATCAGTGTCGATCTTTTTTTTCGTATTTAAGAAAACAAATGATAAACATTCGTATTTTTTAGTTTAGGTGTGTTTCTTTGTTGTCAGAGTTGCGTTCTGCGCAACCCTCAGTGGTGGCATGGAGTCGTTCGTAAATTGCGGGTTGTGCAACGCACAGTTGCATGATTTTGAGGAAATAGCCGTGCTAGGATCGCAAACGCAAATGATATTAATTATTATTCAACAAAAGGAATGTCGATGAACGTCGCTGGGCTCACCTTGTCTGTTTCTACTCTGTTGTTGGCTGCTTTACCTATTAGTGCCCAGGCACACGAAGTCGGCGGGGGAGAGCATGGCCCTTCCGTCGTGAGTTTGGACTGGGGCGCTGCCGATACGCTGGATGAGCTGGGATTAGCCGAGCATCTCGTCGGGGTACCACATCAGTCTGCGCCCGCCTATGTGTCACACCTGGTCAAAGGTCGGGTAGATATCGGCGGGCTCAAGGAGCCTGATGTCGAGGCGATCGCGGGATTGGAGCCGGACCTGATTCTGGTCACCGGTCGTCAATCTGGATCACTTGAGGCACTCAAGGCTGTGGCGGAGACGCGTGATGTCACTCTCGAAGAAGGCAACTACTTCGAGGCACTGAGCGGCAAGGTACTGAGCTTGGCGTCCCCGTATCATGCTGAAGAAAAGGCACGTGAGAAGCTGGCAGCGCTCGAGTCGGATATTGCGACGGCGCGTGAAGGGCTGGCGGAAAATCTTGACGCGTTGGTCGTGATCCATAACGACGGTCGTTATGTTCTGCGCCAGGAGCCGATCGTCACTGAGCTGCTGCAGATCGATCAGCCGGCGCTGCCGAACTCCGTGGAGCCGGTCAGCCGTGGTGAGCGTACTTTCTATCCGCTGACGCCAGCGAATATTGCCGAGATGGCGCCGGATACTCTGTATGTGGTTGATCGCAGTGCTGCCATTGGCCAGACCCCAATGGATGCTGACGCGCTTAAGGCCGCGCTGGCCGATGCTGGCGGCGCGGACATTGGTGTCACCGTACTATCCCCGGGGCTTTGGTATCTCTCCGGCAATGGCTTGCAGAGTGTGCGTGCCCAGATGAATGAGATTCTCGAAGGGCTGTAAAGGCCGGGGCACACGGTTTCTTGTCAGACACACGAAGGCCAGGCATCTGCCTGGCCTTCGTGTGTCTGACGGATATGAATCAGGCGATGTTGTCTGATCTGAGGCTTCAGCGCTGCTTGAGTTGATCACGCAGGCCCGTCGGGACCTGTTTGATGATCAGACGATCGCTGGCCTCATCGTATTCAACTGAGTCGCCCAGCAGGTGCGAGTCAAAGCTGATCGAGACGCCCGCGGCGCGCCCGGTGAAACGCTTGAACTGGTTGAGCGTCTTCTTGTCCGGCGGGATTTCCGGTGACAGCCCATAGTCGCTGTTGCGAATGTGGTCGTAGAAGGCCTGCGGGCGCTCCTCATCGATCAGCTCAGACAGCTGATCAAGGGTAATCGGCTCACCGAGCTTGGCCTGGTCGGTGGCATAATCGACCAGGGTGTCGGTCTTCTCGCGGCTGGCTTGCTCGGCCATGTCTTCCTTCTCGACATAGTCGCTGAACGCCTTGAGCAGGGTACGGGTTTCCTGGCCGGCATCCCGCTGCTCCTGTGCACCCAGCGTTTCGGCGAAGGCCTCGGCGAGCTTGGTGCGTCCGCGATCACGCGCCCAGGATAGATAGGGGTGAGAGGTCGAACTGCCTTGCCACTGACTGATATCCAGTCGCGCGGCCAATGACATCTGGGTCAGGTTGAGCTGGCGGGCAGGCGTCACCGCAAGGGTCTCGTTGATCGCGAAGCCATCACGATGATGCAGCAACGCCATGAACAGATGACGCGTCTCGCCCTGTTGGTGATCCACCACCAGCAGATGGCCGCCTGTCGGGAGGTTGTCATCGATCAACGGCATGAGACGACTGGCAAGCGTCTGGGTCAGGTTCGCGAAATCGCTATCACCTGCGAGGAAGGCCGCCAGTTCCGTGGGGAAGGCGGCAGGCGCGTCTTCATTGAAACGGCCCCAGTTCTTGGCCTTGCCGTGGTAGGCATCATTGAGCCCGGACACCAGATCCTCCAGTGCATCGGATGCCGCCAGGGTGGTGGCGGCAGGCACCAGCTGGGCCGGCGTCTCGCTATTGCCCTTGTCGATACGGTGAATGATGCTGTGCAGGATCGGCATGGGAACCTCCCTCGGGTGCGATGAACGGGCTGGGGATAATACCTGCCAAGTCCCATAGCGTCACTCTCCGCGAGGTCTCTTCACGGACAGGTTTCACCCTGGATCAGCTGGGTAGTGAGCAGGCGAGGCGAGGCGGGTTCCAGCCCTAGAATCATTCGCGCGGCAAGGCGGCCTTTCTCGGTACTATCCTGCTGGACCGTGGTTAGGCGTGGTGAGCGATATTGCCCTTCCTCGATACCATCAAAGCCGGTAATACGCAGGTCTTCGGGAATCCGGATGGCACGTTGTTCCGCCAAGGTCACGGCGGTCAACGCGATGCGGTCGGACATGCACATCAGGAGGTCTGGCCGTTCACTGGCCGGAAGATCCAGAATCTCTGCCAGCACCGGCGCGCAGACCTCGTAGGTGTTTTCCTCGATGTTCCACATCGTCACAGAATCGGGGGAGATATCCCGCTCAGTCAGCGCACGATGAAAACCCGCCAGTCGCGAGCGGGTGATGGTTCGACCCGCCGGGAGCAGCGCATGGGCTTCGGTGATGCGGCCGTTGCAGGCTGTTTCGGTCAGGCGCAGGTTGACGATGCCGATGCGACTGGCGGGTGTCTTCAGGGCATGTCGCGCGATGGCGTAGCAGGCGGGCTCATCATCCACGTGGATGGCGGGGTGGTCGCCCAGATCGAAGTCGACCGCCACGATGGGCTTGTGACCCGCGCTCTGGAGTTCTTCCACCAGCGCCATGCTGGCCATCAGCCCGTAGACGATGAAGCCATCGGCAATGCTGTAAGACCCCGGCACTTGAGAGGCATCCTGGCGACCCGAGAGCAGCAGCAGGGTATGGCCGTGGGCGTCCAGCACTTCGGCGATGCCCGACAACAGCTCGCTGGCGACGGCATCCTTGAGGCTGTAGGTCAGTGTCTCTGCGAGTACCACGGCGATGATCCGTGAGCGCCCCGTACGCAGGCTTCGCGCCTTGGCGTCCGGACCACGATAGCCCAGCCGTTTGGCCTCCTCGAGAATCCGCTCGCGCAATGCAGGCGAGAGCTGGTCGGGGCGGTTGAAGGCGTTGGAAACACTGGCGGTGGAGACGCCCAGTTCTGCGGCTAGCTCCTTGAGAGTGATACGGCGAGGCGATGACACAGGCGTCGGGTTCCTGAAGATGAAAAGCTTGAACGATTAAGTGCAGAGATAGCATATCGCCACGTACCAGAAATGCCCAGAAAGTGATGGAGGCGGTGCGACCAGACTGAGCTGCCTTTGCACGCCATCTGCCCGGGACAATGCCCCGGGCAGGTGGTCGGTCGCAAGCGCCCCTTGCTGGTCCTTTCCTTTACCCATCCTGGTCTCTTGACGCATCGGCTGGCACGACCAGCCAGGTTGCCATCCCCGGCGACAGTCTCAATTGGCCTGTCTCAAGGATAGGCGTGGCCATACCGGGCAATGAGACGATCTCTATCGGGTCATGACACTGGCCATGCAGCGTTCGCGAGCCCAGCAGGGCTGTCAGATCGAGCATGACGGGAGAGTTGTCGTGGCCTGATTTGTGGCCTGATTGGTGTCCCAGGTTGGCCAGGCACATCATCCGCTGATGACGGTCGTGACGTATCACACCAAAGACACCCTTCGGCAGCACGGACGGGGAGATGAGTGTCTGTTGCCCCGTCTTCAGCGTCGCATTCTCGCGACGCAGTTCCAGCAGTTGGCGAACGTGATTCAGCAGACTCTCGGGCGCCTCTTGTTGCAACGAGACCGCCTGTGACTGATGTGGAACATGGACGGGGAGCCAGGGCGACAGGGAGTCGGCGCAGAATCCACCATGGCGATGAGGCTCCCACACCATGGGCGTGCGACATCCATCGCGTCCCTTTACCTCGGGCCAGAGCGCGATTCCGAAGGGGTCCTGCAGCTCGGCGTAGCTCAACTCCGCTTCCTCGAATCCAAGCTCTTCGCCCTGATAGAGGCAGAGGCTGCCCCGCAATGAGCAGAGAACTGTCAGAGCCAACAGGGCACGGTCACTACCCCAGCGACTGGCGCTGCGCGGAACATCATGATTGGACAGCGCCCAGCACGGCCAGGCGTCATCGCCATGTTCGGCAAAGCGTGCCAGAACGGCGTGCAATGCCATGGCATCTCCCGTGCTGTTGAGCAGGTCGAAGGTGTAGGCCATGTGCAGGCGGTGCTGACCCGCGGTGTAGGCTGCCATGGCGGGGAGCGGGTCGCTGCCCCCGACCTCGCCGACACTGGTGGCGCCCGGGTATTCCTCCAGCAGGGCACGAATCTCTTCCAGATAGTCGAGATTCTCTGGCTGATCCGCATTGTGCTTCAGCAGCTGATAGCTGCGGGGATGCCCGCGGCTACGATAGTCGTCCGATGACGGGGGATTGTCTGTCAGCGCCCGATCATGAAAGTAGAAGTTGGCGGTGTCGAAGCGGAATCCGTCGACGCCCAGTTCCAGCCAGAAACGCAGATTGTCGAGCTGTGCCTGACGCACCTCGGGATGATGGAAGTTGAGATCCGGCTGGCTGGCGAGGAAGTTGTGCAGATAGTACTGGCAGCGCCGCGAATCGAAGGTCCAGGCCGGCCCACCAAAGGCGGCTAGCCAGTTGTTGGGCGCGCTGCCATCTGGACGTGGGTCAGCCCAGACGTACCAGTCAGCCTTGGCATTGTCCCGGGACTGGCGACTTTCCCGGAACCACACATGCTGATCGGAGCTGTGTGACAGCACCTGATCAATGATGACGGCCAGTCCGAGCTCATGTGCGCGGGCGATGAGGCGCGTGAAATCCTCCAGAGTGCCGAACAGGGGATCGATGTCACGGTAGTCCGAGACGTCATACCCGAAGTCTTGCATGGGCGAGGTGAAGATGGGGGAGATCCAGATCGCGTCCACCCCCAGGGTCGCGAGGTAGTCCAGGCGTTGGATGATGCCGGCGATATCGCCGACACCGTCGCCATTGGCGTCCATGAAGCTACGTGGATAGATCTGATAGAGCGTTGCACCACGCCACCAGTCGTGTGTGGCATGGCGATGAAGTTGGGTAGGCGTCATTGCACGTTCCTTGTCGTCGATGCGGCGCTAGTCACACGGAAGCCGGCAGGCGTGAAAGGCCTCGCCTGGATGAGAGAGGCCTTCCAGCGTGCGGTCAGAGTGGGTTGTCTGGGCGGAGCGGGGGACGGTGGTGTTACCAGCCCCGGCGGCCGATGCGCTCAAGCTCCTTGCCTAGCGCTTCCACCGCCTGGGTGCCCGTCTCCTCGCCGGAAAGCACACGGTGGGTGCGGTTGAAGAAGGCATTGGAGACGCGAGCGTAGGCGTCGCCCGTCACCGAGGCCGGACGCGCGACGCCGGTCCGGAGCGCTTCATAGAGCTCACCCATCGAGGGATTGCTCGCCAGCACCTCGTCATCCTGATAGAGGTGTTCGATGGTGGGGTTGCGTCCCATCTTCATGGCATGGGCCTTCTGCTGCGGGGCAGCGGTGATATAGGCGACCAGCTCCGCTGCGGCCTGCGGGTGCTCCGAGTAGCGTGATACTGCAAGATTCCAGCCGCCCAGGGTCGCGCGGGATTCGCCCTGTGAGCCATGGGGGAGGGGCGCCATGCCGACCTTGCCGGCCACCGGACTGCCCTCGGCCTGGCTGAGCTTCCAGACATAGGGCCAGTTGCGCAGGAACAGCGCATTGCCCGACTGGAACAGCCCGCGTGACTCCTCCTCGGTATGATTCAGCGCTCCTTCCGGGGCGATGCTGCCGATCCAGGAGGCGGCAAGGTCGAGTGCCTGCGCGGCGTGCGAGTTGTCGATGGTGACCTCACCGGCATCATCCACCAGGGTGCCGCCGCCCTGACTCGCGACCCACTCGAGTGCGTTGCAGGTCAGCCCCTCGTAGGCGCGTCCCTGGAAGCTGTATCCCCAGAAATCGGCATTGCCGGCGTCACGTTCCGCCGCCTGGATCGTGCGCGCCGTCTCGGTGAGTTGCTGCCAGGTCTCCGGCACCTGCTGGTCGTATTTTTCCAGCAGGTCCTTGCGGTAATAGAGCACGCCTGCGTCGGTGTACCAGGGCATGGCCACCAGACGTCCCGCTACGGTGCCGTTGTCGACCAGCGCGGGGAAGAAGCCCTCGGTGGCGTCGTCGGGCAGATAGCGGGAAAGGTCGACCAGGTGATCGTCGAGCAGCCCTGGCCACGCCATGTCGACGATCAGCACGTCGATGTCACTGGAGCCGCTGCTCAGCAGCTGCTGATACAGCGAGAGCTTCTCGGTGGTGTCGTTGGGAGTGGAGATCACATTGACACGATTGCCGGATTGCTCAGCCCATTGCTGGGCGAGCTCCGGGCACATGTCGGAATCTCCGCCAGGGCCACAGGCAATCGTGACCTCGGTGGCCAGTGCGAGGGGTGCCGTCAATGAGGCCCCGCTCAACAACAGGGCACCGGCGCTACCCTTGAGGGTCGTGAGCATCCGTTGGCGTGGGGTGCTGATAACAGAAGGCATGGCGTGCGACTCCATCATTGTGATTGTTGTTGCGGCGTCCGGGATGACCGTCATCCACCGAGCATCCCGTGAAGCATCGAATCTGCCAGGCGTCAGTTGAGGGCGAGCCACATGGCGCTGCCTGGCATCAGCGACAGGGGATGGTGAGAGGCGTGTGTCGCCGTGACACCGGCGATCTCGAGGGTGGTCCAGGTGGTGATATCTGGCGCCAGTTGACTCGGGTCGATCACGCTCGGCGTATCGCCTGTCCCGAGGTGTGCCAGACACAGCAGGCGTTTCGCTCCATGCTGGCGCACGCTGGCGAAGACGTTGTCCGGGAGCCGCTCGGGGGCAATCAGGGTCTGATCACCCTCGCGCAGCACCTGGCTGGTCCCGCGATAGCGCAGCAGGCGACGTGCTCGCGACAGGAAGCTGTCATCACGGTTTTCCTGCTGCGCCACCGACAATGGCAACTGGCGTGGGGAGACCGGTAACCAGGGCGTGGCCTCAACGCCGGACTTCGTCGCGCAGCGGCTGAACCCACCGTTCAGGCTGTCATCCCAGACCATCGGCGTGCGACAGCCATCGCGGCCCTTGATCTCGGGCCACAGGTTGATGCCGAAGGGGTCCTGCAGGTCCTCGAAGGCCAGCTCCGCTTCGGGAAGCCCCAGTTCTTCTCCCTGATAGAGGCACAGGCTGCCACGCAGCGAACACAACACCGTCAGGGCGAGCAGGGCGCGCGATTCTCCCCAGCTGGTCGCACTGCGTTCCACGTCATGATTGGACAGGGCCCAGCAAGGCCAGGTGTCTTCGCCTTGCTCGGCAAAGCGCGTCAGCACGTCGTAAAGCGCGCGGGCATCGCCATCACTGTTGAGCAGGTCAAAGGTGTAGGCCATGTGCAGGCGGCGTTGGCCGGCGGTATAGGCAGCCATGGTCGGGAGAGGGTCATTGCCGGCGATCTCGCCGACACTGGTGGTGCCCGGGTACTCATCGAGCAGGTCGCGGATGCGCTCCAGATACGCCAGATTCTCCGGTTGCTCGATATTGTGCTGCATCCGCTGATAGCTCTGCGGGTTGCCCGGGTTGACGCCTTCGCGCGCCATCGCCGGGTTGTCGGTCAAGGCGCGGTCATGGAAGTAGTAATTGACGACGTCGAAGCGGAAGCCGTCCACCCCCAGATCCAGCCAGAAGCGCAGGTTGTCCAGCTGCGCCTGGCGCACCTCGGGATGATGGAAATTCAGATCCGGCTGACTGGCCAGGAAGTTGTGCAGATAGTACTGGCGACGCTTGGCATCGAAGCTCCAGGCGCGACCACTGAAGGCTGCCATCCAGTTGTTGGGCGGGATGCCATCCGGGAGCGGGTCGGCCCAGACATACCAGTCGGCCTTGGCGTTGTGGCGGTCCTGACGGCTTTGCTGGAACCAGACGTGTTGATCGGAGCTGTGAGACAGCACCTGGTCGATGATCACGCGCAACCCCAGCTGGTGGGCTTGCGAGACCAGGTGCTTGAAATCCTCCAGGTGGCCGAACATCGGGTCGACATCCCGATAGTCCGCGACGTCATAGCCGAAATCCTTCATCGGCGAGGTGAAGAAGGGGGACAGCCAGATGGCATCCACGCCGAGGCTGGCCACATGGGGCAGGCGCTCGATGATGCCGGCCAGGTCGCCGATGCCGTCGCCGTTGGCATCCATGAAACTGCGGGGGTAGATCTGATAGATCGTGGCACCACGCCACCAGTCGAGGCGTGCGTGAGGATCGAGTTGAGACAGGGTCATCATGACCTCCTTGTGAGTCGCGTGATCGGCAAGCGGGAGATTCAGTGCGCCTCGCCAACACAGCGCGCGATGGCAACGCCGTGGGGCGGCAGCGTCAGGCGACCTGCCTGCCAGTGACCATTGATCATGCCGGGGGCATCCTCGAGGGCTTCCGCTCGCCAGGCGGTCTCCAGAGTCAGGGCCTGAGCAGAGAAGTTGAGCGCGATCAGCAACGACTCGCCGCCTGAGAGACGCGTGAAGCAGATGACTTCCTCATGCAGCGAGTGGAAGTGGATCTCTCCTCGGCTGAGGGCGGGGTGACGGCGGCGGAAGGCGAGCAGCTCCCGGCTGGCATTCAACAGCGATGCCGGGTCGTGTTCCTGATGGTCGACGGCCAAGGCATGATGGAAGTCGGGAACCGGCAACCAGGGAGACACGCGAGAGAAGCCCGCATGTGACTCACCGGCCTGCCACGGCATGGGCGTCCGGCAGCCGTCGCGTCCCTTGTAGCGTGGCCAGAAGGTGATGCCGGCGGGGTCCACCAACTGGTCATGGCGTAGCTGGGCTTCACTCAGCCCCAGTTCTTCGCCCTGATACAGACAGACGCTGCCGCGCTGGGTCAGCAGGAAGGCGAGATAGAGGCGCAGGCGCGCCGGCGAGGCTTCGGCGTCCCAGCGCGTTGCCAGACGTGTGACATCGTGATTTCCCAGCGCCCAGCACGGCCAGCCGTCCCCGATCTGCGCTTCCATCGTCTGTAGGGTCGCCAGGAGGTGGCCGGGTGAGGCGTTCTCGGTCAGCAGATCGAAGGAATAGGCCATGTGCAGCCGCTGGTCGCCCCGGGTGTACTCGGCCATGACGCGCAAGGAGTCATCGTCGCCGACCTCGCCAACGCTGGTGGTGCCGGGGTATTCATCGAGCAGACTCCGCAGCCGTTCGAGAACGGCGAGGTTCTCGGGTTGGGTCTTGTCGTGAAGATGTTGTTGATAGCCGTAGGGGTTGTCCGGGCGCACGCCAATGAAGCCCTCGGCGATCTCACGCCGCGGCGGGTTATCCTTTAGCTCACCATGTGTGCAGAAGTTGATGGCGTCCAGGCGGAAACCATCCACCCCCCGCTCCAGCCAGAATCGCACTTCTTCAAGAATGGCCGTCACGACCTCGGGGTGATGGAAGTTGAGGTCCGGCTGCTCGATCAGGAAGTTGTGCAGGTAGTACTGGCAGCGGCGAGTGTCCCATTGCCACGCGGAGCCCCCGAAGATCGATTGCCAGTTGGTGGGCGGTGCGCCATCGGGTCTGGGGTCTGCCCAGACATACCAGTCGGCGCGCGGGTTATCGCGGCTCTGGCGGCTTTCCTCGAACCACGGGTGGGCGTCGGAGGTGTGTGAGAGCACCTGATCGATGATGACTTTCAGGCCGCGCGCATGCGCTGCCTCGACCAGACGGTCGAAGTCCTCCAGGGTGCCGAACATCGGGTCGACATCGCGATAGTCGCTGATGTCATAGCCGAAGTCCTTCATGGGCGAGGTAAAGAAGGGGGATAGCCAGATCGCATCGACATTCAGCGAGGCGATGTAATCCAGGCGCTCGAGGATGCCCGGCAGATCACCGATGCCATCGCCATTGCTGTCCTGAAAGCTGCGCGGGTAGATCTGATAGATGACGGCGCCGCGCCACCAATCGTGGGCCGACACCTGGGTGTCTCGAATCGTGGACATGCGAGTCTCCTGGGCGGGAGCCATGGCTCCCGCCCGTGCGGTCCTTGCGGAGAATGAAGCGGTTGGCCTGAGGCGCCGTGAGCAGGCGCTGGATACTCGCTCCTGACGCTCAGGCCCTCGAGAAAAAGCCCTGCAGAACAGGCCCTGAACGTCAGGCTGCCTGGCGTTGCTGGGTCAGGCTCAGCGCGCGATCCTGGCTGTCGAAGAGATGCACGTGCTCCAGGTCCGGCACCAGCGCGACGCGTTGGCCGATCTTCCACTGACTGGGGGCTTCACTGCGGTGGATCAGCAGGCTGTCGCCGACTTTCGGATCCAGATAGACATAGACTTCGTTGCCCAGGTACTCGACGTTGACGATCTCGAAGGCGTTGTCGCCACGGGCCTCTTCCAGGCAGAGGTGTTCGGGACGAACCCCCAGCATCAGACGGCTACCAACGCGCTCGCTACCGGCATCGCGAGGCAGGCCTAGCTCGCCGATCCCGGCCGTCGTGATGCGACAGTTATTGGCATCGCTGCTCAATAGCTCCGCCGGCAGGAAGTTCATGGTCGGGGAGCCGATGAAGCCGGCCACGAAGCGGGTCGCCGGTGCCTGATAAAGTGTCTGGGGACTGCCGACCTGTTCGATACGGCCATCACGCAGTACCACGATCTTGTCGGCCAGGGTCATGGCTTCGACCTGGTCGTGGGTGACGTAGACCATGGTGGAGCCCAGGCGGTGGTGCAGGCGGGCGATCTCATTGCGCATCTGCACCCGCAGTGAGGCATCCAGGTTGGAGAGCGGCTCATCGAACAACAGGATCTTCGGCTCACGCGCCATGGCGCGCCCCATGGCGACGCGCTGTCGCTGGCCGCCGGAAAGCGCCTTGGGCTTGCGGTGCAGCAACTCCTCGAGCTGAAGGATGCGCGCCGTCTCCATCACGCGTTGTTCGACGCTTTCCTTGTCGGTCTTGGCAAGCTTGAGGCCGAAGGCCATGTTCTCGTACACCGTCATGTGCGGGTAGAGGGCATAGGACTGGAAGACCATGCCCACGCCGCGCTCACGCGGGGGGAGGTCATTGACCAGATCGTTGGCGATATGCATCTCACCCTCGGTGATCGATTCCAGCCCGGCGATCAGGCGCAGTAAGGTCGACTTGCCACAGCCTGACGGCCCGACGAAGACCACGAATTCTCCGCTGCCGATCTTCAGGTCCAGGTCCTTGATAATGTGCGTGCTGCCGAAGGTCTTGTTGATCTTGGAGAGGGTTACGCTTGTCATCTTGCGACTCCCAGCCGGTGCTCGGCACCGGCTTTCGAAAGAAGGTTAGTCGAGTGCCAGGAAGGCAGCCTGATAGGGCGGCAGTACCAGGCGCGCTGTCTGGGGCTGAGCCTCATCCAGTTCGGCAGTGAAACCCGTGCCCTTGAGAAGACGCGCGCCGCCTGCGTAGGCTTGCGGCAGCGCGGTACTTAGTTCAGTGCCTGTGAGATTGAACAGGCACAGCATGCGCTGACCGTCATGCTCACGCAGGAAGCCCAGAAGCTCGTCCCCCACGTCGACCAGTTGAATGTCCCCCTCACGCAAGACCGGATGCTGACGGCGGAAGTTCAGCAGAATCCGCGTGGCATGAAGCACAGAGTTAGCGTCGTCTTCCTGGTTGGCCACGGCCAGTGGCAGGTGGCGCTCATCGACCGGTAGCCAAGGCTCGACACTTGAGAAGTCCCCTTGCGCCGCTTGACGCCAGGGCATGGGGGTCCGGCAGCCATCACGGCCCTTGAACTCCGGCCACAGCACCTTGCCGTAAGGGTCCTGAATACGCTCGAAGGGCACCTCGGCTTCTGGCAGGCCCAGCTCCTCACCCTGGTAGAGGCAGACGCTGCCGCGCAGTGACAACACCATGGCCAAGGCGACCTTGGGGTAGGACACCGGGTCTTCGTGGGCCCCCCAACGGGTGGCGCTGCGCACCACGTCGTGGTTTGACAGGGCCCAGCATGGCCAGGCATCACCGGCCAGGCGCTGGAAGCGCTCGATGACTTCTCGGATATAGCCTGCGGAATGCGGCGCATTGAGCAGATCGAATCCGTAGGCCATGTGCAGCTTGTCGCCCCCAGCGGTGTATTCCGCCATGCGCTCCAGCGGCTTGTCGTCACCGATTTCACCGACCGTGGTGGTGCCGGGGTATTCATCCATCAGGGCACGTAGGTCTCTCAGGAAGTCGAGATTTTCCGGGCGGCTCAAGTCATAGACGTGGCGCTGCCAGGTATAGGGGTTGGAATCCGGCGCGCCCAGTGTCTTGGCTTCGCCTGCTGGCACTGGCGGATTGTCGCGCAGAGCCTGATCGTGGAAGTAGAAGTTGACGGTATCCAGTCGGAAGCCATCGACGCCGAGTTCCAGCCAGAAGCGCATGTTGTCGAGCTGAGCCTGACGGGCCTCCGGGTGATGGAAGTTCACGTCGGGCTGGCTGGTCAGGAAGTTATGCAGGTAATACTGCTGGCGGCGCGAATCGAAGGTCCAGGCCGAGCCGCCGAAGATCGACAGCCAGTTGTTGGGCGGCGTGCCATCGGGCTTGGGGTCTGCCCACACAAACCAGTCGGCCTTGTCATTCGTGCGGTCCTGACGGCTTTGCTGGAACCAGGGGTGCTGGTCGGAGGTGTGGCTGATCACCTGGTCGATCATGACCTTGAGATTGAGCGAGTGAGCGCGCTCCAGCAGGGCCTTGAAGTCCTCCAGGGTGCCGAACATCGGGTCGACATCACGGTAATCGCTGATGTCATACCCGAAGTCGAGCATCGGAGAGGTGAAGAAGGGCGACAGCCAGATGCCATCCACGCCCAGGGAGGCCACGTAATCGAGTCTGGCGGTGATGCCCGGCAGATCGCCGATCCCGTCGCCGTTGCTGTCCAGGAAGCTGCGCGGGTAGATCTGGTAGATGACGCCACCGCGCCACCAGTTGGAGGAGGTCTGCATTTGGGCTTCGAGCAATGACATGAAAATTATCCTTTGACGGCGCCGGCGGTCAGGCCGGATACGATGCGGCGCTGGAAGATCATCACCAGGATGACCAGCGGTATGGTGACGGTGACGGAGGCGGCCATGATGGGGCCCCAGGGGAGCTCATGCTGGCTGCCGCCGGAGATCAGGGCGATGGCGACCGGCACGGTGCGTTCGCTGTCGGTCAGCGTGAAGGTCAAGGCGAACAGGAACTCGTTCCAGGCCGCGATGAAGGCGAGCAACCCGGTGGTGGCCATGGCCGGCCACATCAGGGGCAGGAAGACCTTGGTGATGGTCTCCCACGGTGTGGCGCCGTCCATGATCGCGGCCTCTTCCAGTTCCATGGGCAGCTGACGCATGAAGGTCGTCAGTACCCAGACGGTGAAGGGCAGCGTGAAGATGGTGTAACTGAGAATCAGGCCACCGGGGTTGTTGTAGAGATTCAGGCTGCGAATCACCTCGAACAGCCCGGAGAGCACCGCGACCTGAGGGAACATCGAGACCCCGAGGATGATCAGCATCACGGTGGAGCGGCCGCGAAAGCGCACGCGCCCCAACGCATAGGAGGCGGTGATGCCCAGCAGCAGCGCGATCAACACGACGCTCAAGGCGATCAGGATCGAGTTGCCGATCGCCTGTAGGAAGCTCTTCTGCGCAAAGATCTGGGCATAGTTGCTGAAGTCCAGAGAGGTCAGCCAGTAGTTGACCTCGAACAGCTCACTGGACGGTTTCAGTGAGGTGATCACCGCGTAATAGAAGGGGAACACGGCGTAGACGATGATGATGGCGATCAAGGCCCATTTGCCGACATGCTTGGCGAGTCGGGTCAGCTGGTAGCGGTTCATCGGAGTCTGATTCATTTCTCCACTCCCAGTTGGCGGCGGCCAAGGTAGAGGTAGACCACGACGGCCAGCGCGATGATCAGGAACAGCATCGTGGAGGCGGCACTGCCGTAGCCCACGTCCTGGAACTCCACCAGTTGCTGGCGGGCGTAGATGGACATGGTCATGGTGCTCGACGAGTTGGAGGTCAGCACATAGATGACATCGAAGACGCGCAGTGCATCGAGAAGGCGGAAGATCACAGCGACCAGCAGGGCCGGGGTGATCAATGGCAGGGTGACACGGAAGAACACCTTCACCGGGTGGATGCCATCGACCTCGGCGGCCTCATAGCAGTCCTTGGGCAGCATCTGCAGCGCGGCGAGTACCAGTAGTGCCACGAAGGGGATGGTCTTCCAGACATCGACCATGATCACGGCCCACATCGACAGATCGGCATCCGCCGTCCAGGCCAGGGGCGCATCAATCAGCCCCAGCCCCATCAGCAGGTGGTTGATGATCCCGAACTGGTCATTGAGCATCCAGGCCCACATCTTGGCGGAGACGATGGTCGGGATGGCCCAGGGGATGAGCACCGCGGCGCGGACCAGCATGCGCCCCTTGAATTCGGCGTTGAGCAGCAGGGCCACGATGATGCCGAAGACGACTTCCAACGACACCGAGATGACGCTGAAATAGACGGTGTTCCAGACGGAATTCCACCACACCGGGTCAGCCAGCAGGCCGTACCAGACGCCGTCGTCCTTCACGAGATAGTTTTCAAAGCCGATGAAGGCGGCGCCGGTCGTGTCCGAGAGCGAGGCATCGGTCAGGCTGAGGTAGAAGGTTCTCAGCAGTGGCCAGCCGGCCACCAGGGCCAGCGCGACCAGCATCGGCGCGAGATAGGTCCAGGCCGCACGTACCCGCTGGCGTCTGACCTTGGTGCCGCGTTTGCGGGTCCGGGCCGAGGGCGTGTCCGTCGGCACTGACTCATTGAGCGTGGTTGTCATGCGAAACCTCCCGGGTTACCAGCGACGACGTTTGATGCGAGCCAGCTCGCCCTTCAGCTGAGCCACGGCCTGGGCGCCGCTCTGCTCGCCGCTCAGCACACTGTGGGTCGCATTGAAGAAGGCGTTACTGACCTGGCCGTAGTTGTCACCGGTGACGGCAGACGGACGTGCCACGGCATTGGTGAAGGTGTCGTAGAGCGTGCCGAAGAAGGGCACGGCGGTGAGCACCTCTTCGTCCTGATACAGCGCCGTGAGGGTCGGGTTGTAGGCGGCCTGGATGGCCCGGCGTTTCTGCTCGGACTCACCGGTGAGGAAGGCCACCAGCTGCGAGGCGAGCTCGGGGTTCTCGCTGTACTTCGAGACCGCCAGGTTCCAGCCGCCCAGCGCCGCCGCGCTTTCTCCCTCGGCGCCGTGGGGCAGCTTGACCACTCCGACCTTGCCAGCCACCTTGCTGTCATCGCTCTGGGTCAGCGACCAGGCGTAGGGCCAGTTGCGCATGAAGACGGCGTTGCCGGACTGGAAGATACCGCGGGCTTCTTCCTCGGAATAATTGAGCGCCCCCTGCGGGGTGATCTCGCCGATCCAGCTGGCGGCCAGGTCGAGAGCGGAGGCCGTATTGGGGTTGTCGACGGTGATCTCGCCATCGGCATCGACAATGGCGCCACCGTCGTTGCTGGCGACCCATTCCAGCGCATTGCAGGTCAGGCCCTCATAGGCACGCCCCTGGAAGACGTAACCCCACATCTTCTCGCTGCCGGCCTCGCGTTCCTTTGCCTGGATCTGCGTGGCAGTCTCTGTCAGCTCCTGCCATGTCTCGGGAGGTGCGAACCCGTATTTCTCCAGCAGGTCCTTGCGGTAGTAGAGCACCCCGGCATCCGTGAACCAGGGCATGGCCACCAGGCGGCCATCGACCGTGTTGTTGTCGATGATGGTCTTGAAGTGGCCCTGCGATGCCTTTTCGCCGAGCGTCTGGTGCAGATCAAGCAGGTGATTGCCGAGCAGGCCCGGCCAGACCACATCGATCTGCAAGACGTCGATGTCACCGGACTGCGCTGACAGAATCTGCTGGTAGAGCGAGAGGCGTTCCGTCGAGGAATTGGGCGTGGAGACGATATCGACCTCATGGCCGGTCTTGTCTTCCCAGGCAGCGACGCCCTGTTCACAGAGTTCCAGTTCGGCCCCGACCGCACCGCAGGAGATGGTCAGGTCCGCGCCCATCGCAGGGGCGGTGGTGGCCGCTCCCAGCAGGGCGAAGCTTGAGGCGATTAGCGTCTTGCGTTGCATGGTGGATCCTCGTCACTTGTTGTTGTTTGACCCGCATCGGACGACTGGGTGGGGGAGAGTCACAACGTCGTCCGATGGTGGCTTCTTAATCGATTAAGGCGTAGTCACAGTCAAACGATTGGCGTCGATATCCGCAACCTGAACTTTGGTCTTGCTGTCACCGATATGTCGCCAGAAATGGGAGTTTTACGCGGTGATCGCTCCCCTTTGGTCGAATTTCGACATAAGTCGTGTGTCTGGAGCGCCGGATTGCCACTAGGGTCTTAAACGATTAAGTGAGTGTGGCAACCCCTCCAACGCCAATGATTCGGGCGCCACTTCGCTGATCATCGCCAAGCGAGTGATTCGTCAACAACAACAAAGGCTCTCTTCAACATGACAACTCCCCCTCAGCACCCGCTCAAGACCCCACTTGTCATGGCCGTTGCCATAGCGGTCATGAGCACCAGTGGACTCGCCAATGCCGACGGGACAGGCGATATCGAGGCGCGGCTCGCAGAGCTGGAACAGCGTATCGATGACGCCGAACAACGGGCCAGAGCGGCTGAGCGTCGCGCCGCCGAGGCAGAGCGCGCGATGGCCGTTCAGCGCCAGTCGAATGAGGCTGATCAACCCGCGCGCGTGACCGCGCAGACCGAGGACCTCGAAGAGCGTCTGGCGGCCGTCGAGCGCCAGGCCAGTGGCGAAGAAGGTTTCTCCTTCAATGCCTATGCTCGCTCTGGGCTATTGATCGGCGAAGGAGGCAAGAGCATCGAAGGCGGCCCCTATCTCACGCCGGCGGGCTCGGTGGGCGGGGCGGTCGGGCGGCTGGGGAACGAGCCCGACACCTACGTCGAGTCGGTATTCAACTACAAGACCCGCTACGACAACGGGACGAAGGCGCTTTACCGCACCATGATTGCCGACGGAGTAGAGACCAGTAACGACTGGACCTCGGACGAGTCCAGTCTGAACGTACGACAGGTCTTCGTGGAGTTGAGCGATCTGCCGAGCTTTACCGGCGCCTTCGAGAACTCCTCCATCTGGGCGGGCAAGCGCTTCGATCGGGACAACTTCGATATCCACTGGCTAGACAGCGATTTCATCTTCCTCGCCGGGACCGGCGCAGGTATCTACGACGTCCAGCTTGCCGATGACTGGAAAGCCAACTTCTCGGTCTACGGGCGCAGTTACAGTGAATACCCGACAGAGGACTCCGATACTGGCGGCAATACCGACAACCTGACGTTCACCATGAATAACTATGTCGGCCACTGGCAGTGGATGGTCAGTGCCCTGTCGGCGGCAGACAATGAAGAGCGCGCCATGGACACGGGGGCCGAAGCGGCCGATTCCGGCTTCCACACCATGCTGGCCTACCATGGCGACAGCTTCTTTGGCCTCGCCGATGGCAGCTTCAAGGCCGCCGTGCTGCATGGTCGCGGGCTCGGCGCGGAGACCAAGGTCATCGGGGCTGACGGGAACCTGACGGATGACGCCACTTCTACTCGTCTGGGGCTTTACGGCACGACCTATCTCGCACCCAAGTGGCGCTTCGCACCAGCCGTTCTGGCAGAGGTGAGCAAAGATCGCTACGACGACGGAGATGAGTATTCCTGGGCGACCTTCAATGCGCGTCTGGCCAATGAGCTGACGACGAATTTCGAGATGCAGTACGAGCTGAGCTATCAATGGATGGACCTGGACCCCGGCTCGACAGGCAATGCCGTGGAAGGCGGGTATCGCAAGTTCACCATTGCACCGACCTTCAAGCCTGAAGTCGGTGGCTTCTGGAAGCGTCCGGAAATTCGCTTGTTCGCGTCCTGGAGTGACTGGGATGAAGAGCTCAATGATTACTCCGAAGACGATGCCCTCGGGAGTGCAGGCTTTACGGGAGGCGAATGGGCCTTCGGTGTCCAGAGCGAGGTATGGTTCTAGGAGCAGGGTGCTAAGACCGTCATCGCCTGCCAGTGTTTCGATCTTGCCCGTGGAAATGTGCTCGATTTTCTGATGGCCAGCGTGGTCTCAACGACAGTGCCGGCCCCAAGCGGGTCTGGAAGTTCAAGAATGACCCCGCGCATGAGTGGATCGTCGAGCAGGTGTGATAGATAGGCTATTCTTCGGTAAGCTGTAAAAAAGCCCGCCTCTGGACATTCCAGAGGCGGGCTTTTGCGTTCATGGCGTCACATTACGCCAAGAGCTTCATACCAGCTCGCGCTTTTCTTCACGTGCGATGCGACGATCACGTGCGACCGCGCGACAGATGACGGTCAATACCGCCAGGGTGAGTGCTGGCCATATCAGTACATAGGTAGCGAAAAGCAATGTCATGGGGCATGTCTCCTGTTGTCCGTCTTCAGACGTTATCCAGCTTCATGCGAGGCTCAGGCCGCCGGCTGTGGCTGGTTGGGCGCTGAAGTCTTGTGGTCGTCTGCGTCGAGTGCTTCGTCATAGTTGCCGACACGTGCGGTGATGGTGTCGAAGTCGAAGCGCTCCTGGCGGCTGGCGAGGCTCATGACCACACACACCAGAGTGCTGGTGCCGTAAGCGGTCAGTGAGGCGAGCAGAACGGTGTAGTCACGCAGGAAGTCGGTCGCGAAGATCAGCATGGCGATCATGGCGGCGACAGCAGCGATGATGCCGAGAATGCGCCCCAGGAAGCCGAATACCATCAGACCGATGATCACGCCGCCGCCGATGCTGGCGAGCAGCTCGAAGAACAGGCCGCTCATGCCCGTCAGCGGCACCAGTTCAAAGCGTGCCAGGCAGAACATCACCATCGCGACGATGACCGACGTGGTGAAGGCGGTGTTGGTCACGCGATTCCAGAAGCAGCTGGCGATGACCGGGAAAACGATCGCGCCCCACAGAGCCCCGACGAAGACCAGCATCACCAGGATATCCAGTGAGAAGCTGGCGAAGACGATGCCCAGCACCGTGGCGATGATCATGGTCAAGCGGCCGATGAAGAGCATGCGCTTCGGGTCTGGCTTGCCGCGGGCGATATTCTTGCCATAGACATCAGCCATGATGATGGCGGATAGCGCGGAAAGGTCGGAATCCGCGGTAGAGGACAGCGAGCCGATCACCAGAATGAAGAACAGCGCGATGAAGAACGGCGGCAGATACTCGGACACCATCTGCGGGATGAGGTTGTTCATGTCGCCGTTGAGCGGCTCCACCCCGAGTGTCAGTGCCATCAGGCCAATCATGCCCAGGCCGATGACGATGGCGCCATAGCCCAGCGTCGCGGTGAGGAAGGTCGGCTTGATGTGGTCTTCGTTGACGGCGAACAGGCGCTGGGAAATGGTCTGGTTACCGATCGCATAGGCCAGTACAGCGACGAAGAAGGGCGCCCCCTGGTTCAGGATGGCATCCGTCGAGAAGAAGTTGGCCTGCTCAGGCGTCAGATTATCTAGGCCAGCGACCAGCTCCGTCGGGCCGCCCATGGCGAAGAACACCGCTGGAATGATCACGATGGCGATCGCCATCAGGGCAACCAGTTGCGCGAAGTCGGTCAGTACCGAGGCGCGGAAGCCGGACCACAGGGTGTAGAACAGCACCCCCACACCCGCCATGATCACGCCTGCCTGGAAGGACAGCGGTGAGAGCACGGAGACGAGCGCCCCGGCGGCGGTGAAGTTGACCATCAGGCTGATCACACTACCCAGCAGGTTGGAGAGCGCCAGAATCAGCTGGCTGGAGGAGCCGTGGCGCGCATGGATCAGCTCGCCCAGTGTATGCGCATTGGGCGCCAGCTTGCGGAAGCGGCGGCCGAAGGGATAGATAAACAGAATCATCAGTGCCCCCCACAGGCCATAGTGGATCGGCCCTGAGACACCATAGGTATAGCCGGAGGTAGCGGCAGCATAGAAGGAGGCCGCCCAGATCCAGGTAGCCGTCATGCTCGCCGCACCCATGCCGAAGCCAACGCGATGGTTAGAGACCATGAAGGCATCGGCATCTTCATTTTTCTTGCGGATCCCCAGCGTCATCAGGTAGGTGCCGCCATAGAAGGCAAGCAGCAGCAGTACGACAGTCAGGGTAGAGAATTGATATAGCGATTCGTTGTTCAAGAACTGGCCCTCGGTAGGGAAACAGGGCGCTACGCAACGCAGTTGCCCGAGGGCAAACGGTTGTCGATAGCGACGAGTAAGGAGGGGAAGGTTCTTAGCCGTGGACGTAGTTCTGCGTCATTTGCTCAAGCAAATGGCATCCAGCGCAGCACATGGGCCGCGTCATCAATAATCGGCAATCTCGGTCAATGAAGACGGAGTTGGTGGCACTTCCCGGTCAGGCGGGAACTTGGGGGAGGGCGGCGTGGCATGCATCTGCCTTCATCGGAATAATGATATCGCATACGCGTCCTTGTGATCGGTTAAGCCTTGCAAGAGCGCTGATGCGAGTTGTTGGTCAGCCCCAAGCTTGGCGAAACGGTGTTTTTTTATTTTCTCTCGTTATCAAATTCGCTGGCAACGATAAATTATTCGCATGTCAATGTCCACACACTGGCGGGGGAAGCTTGCCTCTCATTCACGTCAACGATGGTTGAACGAGCGGGGGCGACGATGTTCAGTTGCGTGACACGTGTCAGAGCAGAATGGAAAACATGACTTGTTATATAAATAATATTACTCGGCATGACTTGTATTTAACGGCGTTGGCATCGCCATTCGAGGTGATGCCCTTGAACGATACTGACCCGGCGCCATTGCATAATGCGAACCCCAGGCACGTGCAGCCGGAAGATGAGGTATTCAGTATCTTCTTTATCTTCAAGATCAAGGAAGAATATCGCGCTCGATTGCTGCAGCAATTCACCACGCATGTGGCGAAGACGCGCAGTGAGGAGCCGGGCAATCTCGTGTTTGATCTGTATACCATCGACGGGCAGGACGACACGCTGGTGATATACGAGCATTGGCGCACGGAGTCAGACCTGTGGGACATTCACTTCCAGCAGCCCTATGCCATCGAGACAGGCAAGCTGTTGGAGCAGGCCATGGTCGGGGATATGAAGCAGTACCTGAATATCGTCAGCGAGTTCTGAGTTATCCCGCCGGTCATTCGTTTCCTGTTTGCCCATTGAATGCGCAGCCCTTAGAGGCTGCGCATTGTGCGTTCACCCCCCTTTGAACATCAGCGTGCCATCCCACCGCCATCCACGCTTGTGAGATCAACCAGGCAGCTGTCATCAAATCCTGCAGCGCCAGCGGCATGTAAGCTGGCAGGCCAGTGCGAGTCACGCGAATGTGATAGTTTCTGGAGCGTCCAGCCGTTTGGCGGCGCAGAGTCCCGGGCATTTTCTTCGCCGGCGGGGCAAGCGGCGCCGTGTTATTACCCGGTAGTGGCAACCCCATCATCTTTGGTCAGGACCCCTCGTCATGAGTGATGCGTATTACCTCCACCTTACCGATCGCCTGCGCGAACAGCTGAAGGACCCTGATGCCTTTGAAGATGGGCGATTGCCCTCGGAACGCGTGCTGGCCGAGCGCTTCGATACCACGCGCGTGACGTTGCGTCAGGCGTTGGGGCAGCTGGAGGGAGAAGGGCGCATTCATCGCAGCAATCGGCGTGGGTGGTTCGTGTCGCCGCCGCGGCTGGATTACGACCCCACGCGTGACTCCGGCTTCAATGACTATGTGACGGCGCAGGGGCGGCGGCCACGGACGGAAGTGCTGCTGACCGATGTTCAGGCCTACCCACCGGCTGCGCAAGCGCTGGGCCTGGCGGCCCAGACACCGCTCTATCATATTCGCCGCCGGCGTTTCGTGGATGAGCGCGCCGTGCTCAGCGAGTCGATGTGGGTGGTGCCGGAGCGTGCCCCGGGACTGCTCGAGGAGGGCCAGTTCGGGGTGTCACTGTGGGCGGAGCTGCGCGGGCGCTATGGCCTGACGCTGGCCCACCGTGAGCTGCGCTTCTACTCCGAGTCGCTGGGGGAGCAGGCCGCCCGGGAGCTGGGGGTCGCCATGGGTAGTCCCGGTCTGACCGTACGTCGCGCTACCTTCGATGAGCAGCATCGTCCCATCGGCTATGACGAAGAGCGCTGGCTGCACAATGCGCTGTGCATCACCGTCACGCTCAAGAACAAGCCCTGAACCCGCGCTACAGGGACACTATATGAGGTAACACTGTTTCACTGGGCCTTCAACTGACTGTCACGGGGGTGTCATTCGGCCCGCCCATACTCTTGGTATATACCAGATGGCGAGAGCCATTCATTCCAAGCGTTGGAGAGTCCCGATGTCCTTCTTGACCCGTTCCTTGCTGGCCAGTGCCGTTGGTCTAGTCGTTTCCCTCAATGCCCAGGCGGCCACCGAGCTCACCGTCTATACCGCGGTGGAGTCCGATGATCTGCAGAAATATGCCGAGCGCTTCCAGCAGGCGCATCCGGATATCGACATCAAATGGGTACGCGACTCCACGGGCGTGATCACCGCACGATTGCTGGCCGAGAAGGACAACCCGCAGGCGGATGTGGTGTGGGGCCTGGCCGCGACCAGCCTGCTGGTGCTCGAGAAGGAAGGCATGCTGTCGCGTTATGCCCCCAAGGGAGTCGAGGCGCTGGATACCAAGTTCGTCGACCCCGCCTACCGTGATAGCCAGGACCCGTCCTGGGTCGGAATGGACGCCTGGGTCGCCTCGCTCTGCTACAACACCGTCGAAGGTGAGCGACTGGGAGTGCCCAAGCCGACGTCTTGGGAAGACCTCACGCGTCCCGAGTTCAAGGGCCACGTGATCATGCCCAACCCGAGTTCTTCCGGTACCGGCTATCTGGATGTCGCCAGCTGGTTGCAGCTGTGGGGTGACGAGGGCGGCTGGGAGTACATGGACCGCCTGCACGACAATATCGCCCGCTACACCCACTCAGGCTCCGCGCCCTGCAACCTGGCCGGTTCCGGCGAGGCCGTGGTCGGTGTGTCCTTCGCCTTCCGAGGCGCGCGCCTCAAGGCACAGGGCGCACCGGTGGACCTGGTCTTCCCCGAGGAAGGGCTGGGCTGGGACATGGAAGCCGCGGCGATCATGAAGGGCACCGACAAGCGTGAGGCGGCGCAGACACTGATGGATTGGGCAGTGTCCAAGCCGGCCAATGAACTCTACAACGAAGGCTATGCGGTCGTGGCCTATCCGGGGGTGGCCAAGCCGATCGAGCATTATCCGGCCAATATCACCGAGATGATGATCGAGGCTGACTTTGCCAAGGCGGCCAACCAGCGGGATGCAGTGCTCGCCGAATGGCAGCGCCGTTACGACGGCAAGTCCGACAGTCAGTAAGTCACGCCCAGCCACCTTCGTCATTGCCCCGGCGCCTTGCGCCGGGGCCGGGAGTTTCTCGCATGTCTCTTGTGACCGCACCCCCGCGTCATCACGCCTCGCGTCAAGCGCTGCCAGCGACTGCCGGCGCCTCGCCTCGCGCGGCCTCCGGCCCTGCAGCCCGGGCACCTGCGGGTGACGCAGCGCCTCAGGCACCCATCTCGCGTTCTGCGTCGTCAGATAGCATCCACCTCAAGATCAGCGGCCTCACCAAGCGCTATGGCCAGTTCACGGCCCTGAGCGAGATCGACCTCGCGATCCGCGAAGGCGAGTTCGTGTGCTTCCTCGGCCCCTCCGGCTGTGGCAAGACCACCTTGCTGCGCGCCATCGCCGGGCTTGCGCCGCAGAGCGAAGGCACCATCCACCAGCGCGGCCAGGACATCTCGCGGCTGCCGCCGCAGGCGCGCGACTTCGGCATCGTCCTCCAGTCCTATGCGCTGTTCCCCAATCTCACGGTGTTCGACAACGTGGCCTATGGGCTACGCAATCGGCGCGATGCGCGTGACGCGATGCGCCGGCGCGTGACGGAGCTGCTCACCCTAGTGGACCTGGCCGGCAGTGAAGGCAAGTATCCGGCGGCCCTGTCCGGGGGCCAGCAGCAACGCGTGGCACTGGCGCGGGCACTGGCGACCGAGCCGGGGCTGCTGTTGCTCGATGAGCCGCTTTCAGCACTGGATGCGCGCGTACGCCTGCATCTGCGCAGTCAGATCAAGGCGCTGCAGGCTCGGCTGGGCGTCACCACCATCATGGTGACCCACGACCAGGAAGAGGCCCTGGCCATGGCGGACCGCATCGTGGTGATGAACCATGGTGTGATCGAGCAGATCGGCACCCCCGCCGAGATCTATCGTCAGCCGGCGAGCGCCTTCGTGGCCGAATTCATCGGCAGCATGAACTTCCTGCAATGCTGTCCCGAGAACGCCAGTACTCTGCGTCTGGGTCAGCAGCGTCTGGAATGCGCGGCGCATGATCTTGAGGGGCTGGATCAGGCGCGTCTGGCCATTCGCCCGGAAGCCGTCTCGCTGTGCGCAGTGGGTGAGGGGCTGCCGGCGCAGGTGGAGCACGTCGAGTTTCTCGGCGCCTTCCTGCGTATCACTCTGACGCTTGAGGGCTGTGGGCAGACACTGTCGGCGGATGTGGCGCTCAAGGACAGTGAGTCACTGGGCGTGCGGGTCGGTGCCCGGGTGGGTGTGCGTCTGCCGTCCGAGGCGATCCGCCTGTACCCGCTGGTGGAGGCGCAGGCATGATGGCGCGTGCATTGCCCTTGTCGGGAAGGCTGTCAGGCGAGTCCGGCTTGCGTCTGTTGATGTTGCTGCTGGCCCTGGCGCTGCTGGTCATCGGGCTGCTGTTGCCGCTGGCCACCATGCTGATCAAGAGCGTGCAGGACCGCAGCGGCGACTTCGTCGGCCTGGCCAACTTCGCGCGCTATGTGCAGACGCCGGCGCTGGTCGGCTCGATCATCAATTCCGTCAGCATCGCGCTGATCAGTACCCTGACGGTGGTGAGTCTGGCGTTCCTGTGCGCGTACGGCATCACCCGCACCTGCATGCCGGGCAAGCGCGTCTTCCGCATGCTGTCCATCCTGCCGCTACTGGCACCGTCACTGCTGCCAGCCATCAGTCTGGTGTATCTGTTCGGCAATCAGGGCTGGTTCAAGGAAGCGTTGCTGGGGGAGAGCATCTACGGCCCCATCGGCATCGTGATGGGCATGACCTTCTGGATCTTCCCGCATGCGCTGATGATCATGATGACGGCGCTCAGTAACAGCGATGCCCGTCTCTATGAAGCCGCGGATGCGCTGGGAACGCCCAAATGGCGCAGCTTTCTGACCATCACCTTGCCGGGGGCGCGCTACGGCATCATCTCCTGTGCCTTCGTGGCCTTCACACTGGCGATCACCGATTTCGGCGTGCCGAAGATCATCGGCGGGCAGTTCAGTGTGCTGGCCACCGATGTCTATCGTCAGGTGGTGGGGCAGCAGAACTTCCAGATGGGCGCGGTGGTCAGCGTCATCCTGCTGTTGCCGGCCTTGCTGTCCTTCGCGGTGGACCGCTGGATCCAGCGCCGTCAGGTCGCGCAGCTCTCGGCGCGCGCCGTTCCCTGGCAGCCGACGCCAAGCCCGCTGCGTGACTGGGTCTTCGCGCTGCTCTGCTACGGCGTGGCCGCCGCGATTCTGGCCGTGATCGCCACCGCCATCTATGCCTCGCTCGTGCAGTTCTGGCCCTACAACCTGAGCCTGACCCTGGATCACTACGCCTTCAAGGCGCTGGCGGGCGGTGGCTGGGACGCGTGGCTCAACTCGCTGACGCTGGCCTTCTGGGTCACCTTGATCGGCACGCTGGTCATCTTCTTCAATGCCTGGCTGACCGAGAAGAGTCAGGGTTATCGTCCGCTGCGCCAGGGGCTGCACTTCATGGCGATGATGCCGATGGCCGTGCCGGGCATGGTGTTGGGTCTGTCCTACATCTTCTACTTCAACAAGGCCGACAACCCGCTGAACTGGATCTACGGCACCTTCGCGATTCTGGTGCTCAACACCCTGGTGCATTTCTATACCGTCTGCCACCTGACCTCGGTGACTGCGCTCAAGCAGCTTGATCCGGAATTCGAGGCGGTCGGTGCCTCACTCAAGGTACCGTTCTGGAAGACCCTCTGCCGCATCACCTTGCCGGTGTCCCTGCCGTCAGTGCTGGATATCTCGGCCTATCTGTTCATGAACGCGATGACGACCGTCTCGGCGGTGGTATTTCTCTACAACAGCGATACCCGACTGGCCTCCATCGCGGTGATGCATCTCGACGAAGCCGGGCACTTCGCCAGCGCGGCCGCCATGGCAGTGCTGATCTTTTTCACCTGTCTGGGCGTCAAGCTGCTGCATGCGGTGGTCAGTCATCTGCTGTTGACCCGTGCCCAACGCTGGCGACAGGCGACCTGATACGCCGTTGGTCGTCTTTTTTTTGTGCAAATTAACTGGTATATACCAATGAGTATTCAACAACCGTACCTGCTGACTCCCGGGCCCTTGACCACCAGTGCGAGCGTCAAGGCCGCCATGATGAAGGACTGGGGCTCATGGGATCAGGACTTCAACACCAAGACCGCCGAGATCTGCCAGCAGTTGCTCCGCTGTGCCAATGCCAGTGAGCACCATGAGTGCGTGCCGATGCAGGGCAGCGGTACCTTCGCGGTCGAGGCGGCGCTGGGCAGTCTGATCGAGCCGACGAGTACGACGCTGGTGCTGGTCAATGGCGCCTATGGCAAGCGGCTGGTCAGTCTACTGACCCGCATGGGGCGCGACTGCGACGTACTGGCGTGGGGCGATGCCGAGGCGCCGTGTGCCAGGGCCGTGGCCGACAGACTCGCGGCAAGTCCCGAGATCGGTCATGTCGCCATGATTCACTGCGAGACAAGCTCCGGGATGCTCAATCCGGTGGCGGCCATCGCCGAGGTGGTGGCAGCACATGGTCGTGAGCTGATCCTCGATTCGATGAGTGGCTTCGGGGCGCTGGAGATCGATGCGCAACGTACCCCGTTTCTGGCGCTGATCTCCTCGGCCAACAAATGCTTCGAAGGGGTGCCGGGGTTCGGCTTCGTGATCGCTCGGCGTGATGCGCTGCAGGCGGCACAGGGACGTAGTCACTCGCTGTCGCTGGACCTGCACGATCAATGGCAGTACCTCAAGCGTACCGGGCAATGGCGTTATACCCCGCCGACTCACGTAGTGGCGGCGTTCCACCAGGCGCTTAAGGAACACGCCGAGGAGGGCGGCATCGCGGGCCGCCACGCCCGGTATCGCGCCAACATGCAGCGACTGGTGGCAGGCATGCGTCAGCGCGGCTTCACGACCCTGCTCGACGATGCCTGGCTGTCGCCGATCATCACCACCTTCCTGAGCCCGGCACACTCCGACTTCGACTTTTCACGTTTCTACGCCGAGCTCAAGGCACGTGGCTTCATCATCTACCCGGGCAAGCTCACCGAGGTGGAGAGCTTTCGCATCGGCAGCATCGGGCAGCTGGATGTCCGCGTGATGGATCAACTTCTGGCCGCCGTGGATGACGCGTTGGCCACCCTGGGTGTCGACGATGCCCGTCCGTGCGCTGACGCTGTCGCACTCAACTGACTGGAGAACTGACATGCAATATCACACCCCGGATCGTCTGCAGGCTGCCATCTTCGATTGGGCCGGCACCCTGGTAGATTTTGGCTCCTTCGCGCCGACCCAGATCTTCGTCGAGGCCTTTGCGGAAATCGGCGTGGCCATCAGTCTGGAAGAGGCGCGCGGCCCGATGGGCATGGGCAAATGGGAACACATCCGCACCCTGTGTGATGTCCCTGCGATCGCGGCCCGTTTCGAGGAGGCCTGTGGCCACGCCCCAAGTGATGCCGATGTCACGGCGCTTTATGAGCGCTTCATGCCGCTGCAGATCGACAAGATCGGGGCGCACTCCGCACTGATTCCCGGCGCGCTGGAGGTCATCAACGGGTTGCGCGACAAGGGCATCAAGATCGGCTCCTGCTCCGGCTACCCCCGCGAGGTGCTCGAGCAGGTGGTCGCACGGGGCAAGGGCAATGGGCTGGTGGTGGACCATGTCGTGGCCACCGATGAGGTGCCCAAGGGGCGGCCCTCTCCGGCGCAGTCTCTGGCCAATGTCATCGCGCTGGGCATCACTGACGTGGCGGCCTGCGTGAAGGTGGATGACACTGCGCCGGGGCTGCTGGAAGGTCGCAGTGCCGGCATGTGGACGGTCGCGCTGACCTGCTCCGGCAACGCCATGGGCCTGGATCACGCAGCGTTCATGGCCCTGTCAGAGGCAGAGCTCAACGAAAGGCGCAGCGCCATCGAAGCCCAGTTCGCACCGTCCGGGCCGCACTTCATGATCGACACCATCGCGCAGCTGCCCGAGGTGATCAGCGAGATCGAGGCGCGGCTGGCGCGCGGCGAGCGCCCCTGACAGCTTGGTGACGGGGCGGCGACGCCAGGCCTGACGCTGCACTGCCTGTCACCTCGCTCGCCCACCTTGATCTACCATTTCACCCCACCACTTCACTCCACCCCTTCAGGCGCCAGCCTCGGGTCCTTGCACAAGGCCTTGAGGCTGGCGTCTTCTCGCAAAAGGTAAGGACATATGCTCATTGGCGATTGCCGCCTGGTTGCCCTGAAAGCCCCTAATCTCCACATGTCTGTCCGCATGCCCATCTCCATGCACGGGCAAGCTCACTCTCAAGCCCAATTTCATGTTCAGGCCCAATCTCATGTTCAAGCTCAAGTTCAAGCCCACACGATTGCCGTGAGTGCCTCTTGAGCCCACTGGCGCTGGGACTCATCCTGATCTCGGTCTGTCTGCACGCGGGCTGGAATCTGCTCGGCAAGGGGCGAGCGCCGTCGCTGGCCTTCTTCATGCTGGCCATGGCCAGTGGTGCGCTGATCTTTGCGCCGCTGCTGGGACTGGGGCCGTCGTTTGCCGTGCTGCCCGTTGAATTCTGGGGCTGGCTGGTGGCCACCGGACTCTGTCAGGTGCTCTACATGGGCGGACTTGCCTGGGCCTATGCGCGCGGCGAGGTCAGTGTGCTGTATCCCGTCGCGCGGGCCTTGCCGGTGGTGCTGGTGCCGCTGGTGTCGCTGAGTCTGCTGGGCAGTCAGGCACTTACGACGTTGGATCTGGTCGGCATGGGGCTGATCGTGCTCGGCGCGTTGGTGCTGCCCTTGAGCAGTCCGCAGGGCCTGCGCCCCTCGACCTACCTGACCCCGGCACTGGGGTTCGCGCTGCTGGCAGCAGTCGGCACCACCGGCTATTCGCTGATCGACAAGCAGGCACTGGATATCATGGTGAGTGTCGGCTACTCGCCCACCTCGGCGGGTGCTGTCTTTCTGGTGTTGCAGGCCATCATGACCGTCGCCTGGGGCGCGCTGCTGGTGATGTTGCTGCCGGCAGAGCGTCGCCGTCTGCCTGCGCTATGGCAGGGAGAGCGGGGCAGCATGGTGCTGACCGGCGTGATGGTGATGGCGACTTACGGACTAGTGCTGGTTGCCATGACGCTGACGGCGGAGGTCAGCCTCGTCGTTGCGATGCGTCAACTGTCGATCCCGCTGGGCGTGATGCTCGGGGTGCTCTGGTTGCGCGAGCGAGCGGCCATCGCCAAGTGGATCGGCATCGTCATCATGCTGGCGGGGTTGTGGACCGTTGCGCTGGTGTGAGGAAAGGGGTGGCGTGAGGCACAAAAAAAGCGAGACAGGCGGCTGCCTGTCTCGCTTTTGTCTTTCTGCGGGTGCTGGCGGGGCATCACGTTGTCGTGAGCCCCTGCACCGCCATGCTTACTTGGCGTCTGCCACCAGCATTTTCAGCGTGGCGCGCGCGCCGTTGTCGTGCAGGCTCTTCAGCGCTGCCAGGTAGGCGTCGCGGAAGCGCGGCTGGTCGACCAGATCACCGAACAGTTCACGGTTGTCCAGGAAGGCAGTCGGCTCTTCGCGCTGACGGCTGGCACGCTCCATCAGCTCGTCCTTCAGCGGATCGACCACGTCGATGGTCTCGCCTTGCTCATCCACGCCTTCTGCATAACGTGCCCAGCTGGCCACGACGGCTGCGGTACGACGCAGTTCGCCGTCGGTCTTGAGCTGTGCGTGTGCCACCGGGATCAGGAACTTCGGAATGCGGTCGGAGGTCTCGGCGCACAGGCGGGCGAGGGTGTCCTTGACTTCCGGGTTGGCGAAACGCTCGATCAGCGTGCGGCAATGGGCGTCGAGATCGATACCCGGCAGCTGGGCCAGCGTCGGGCGAGCTTCCTCGTTCATGTAGCCGAGCAGGAAGTCGACAATCAGCGGGTCGTTGCAGGCTTCATGGGCGTAGCGATAGCCGGCCAGATAGCCGAAGTAGCACAGCGCCTGGTGACCAGCGTTGAGCAGACGCAGCTTCATCAGCTCATAGGGCTCGACATCTTCCACCGGCTGCACGCCGGCATCTTCAAAGGCCGGACGGCCATTGGCGAAGTGGTCTTCCAGCACCCACTGGGTGAAGGGCTCGCAGACCACCGGCCAGGCATCTTCCACGCCGAAACGTGAGGACAGTTCTTCGATGTCAGCCGGCGTGGTCACCGGCGTGATGCGGTCGACCATGGAGTTGGGGAAGGGCACTTCGGCTTCGATCCATGCCGCCAGTTCTGCATCACGTGCACGCGCGTAGGCAGTGAACATCTTGTGAGCGACGTTGCCGTTACCTTCGACGTTGTCACAGGACATCACGGTGAACGGGGCGACGCCACGCTCGCGACGACGTGCCAGGGCTTCGGTGATCAGGCCGAAGCTGGTCTTGGCTTCCCCCGGGTTGGCCACGTCGTGCTGGACGTCGGCGTTCTCGAGATTGAATTCGCCGGTGACCGGGTGGAAGTTGTAGCCACCTTCGGTGACGGTCAGCGAGACGATGCGGATTGCCGGGTCGGCCATCAGCTCGATGACGGCATCCGGGGAGTCCGGGGCAAAGCGGTAATCGATGATGGACCCCACCACGCGCGGCTCATAGTTGCCGTCGGGGTGCTTGAGTACCACGGTGTAGAGGTGGTCCTGCGAGGCCAGGGCTTCCTGCATGCGGCGGTCGCCCGGCATCACGCCGACGCCGACGATGCCCCAGTCCAGCGCCTTGCCCTGATTCATCAGCTCGTCGAGGTACATGGCCTGGTGCGCACGATGGAAACCGCCCACGCCGAAGTGGACGATACCGGCGCTGACCGCAGTGCGGTCATAGTTCGGAGTGGCTACCTTGGCGTCCAGCTGAGTCAGACTGGCATTGGAGAGACGGGTCATGGGGAGGTCTCCTGCCGCGTGTCGCGGTCGAGTCGAGATGGGTAAAGAAAGGGTAGGTCGTAACGGCCAGCGGCGAAGGTAACCGTGTGATTCAGGCTTCCTTCGCCGCTGGCATGGCAGGGGGCGAGCCCCTGCCGACTCAGCTAGCGGTGGCCGCTTGCTTCGGGGACTGCTTGTTGAACAGCGCCTTGCTGCGCTGCAGCTCCCAGTACGCGAAGATGAAGTAGATGATCGTCGACCAGATGGTCACGTCATAGAACATCTCACGATTCGCTTCGTAGCTGGCCAGGTCCGGGCTACCGAATAGCACGCGCAGTGCGAGGACCATCGGCACCGCCAGGCCCAGCACCATCCAGACGGCCCTGATGGCCTTGGTCAAACCCGAAGTGTCCTTGACCGGTGCATGGTTGGTGGTCTCGGCCTGCTTGGCGTGCAGGGCTTCGACACGCTCCTGGAATTCCCGCTCGGCCGCTTCGGCTTTCGGGTAGGAGGCGGCAGCACCGGCAGATCTGGCCATCAGGGTGTAGAGGATGATGGAGACGAACCAGGTCGGCAGGAACAGGTAGTAGAACGGGATCACGTCGACCATCTCGAGGCCAAAGCCGAAGATCAGTGACAGCGCCCAGGTCGCCAGTGCCGGCGTGTTGTGCTTCACGCCCTTGTAGCGCGCCCAGTAACGGCTGAAGCCGAGTTTCGGGAACAGGTGATGCTCAGCGAAGATGATCCCGCCGACCGGCACCAGCACCAGACCCGCATAGGTCAGCAGCGGCAGCATGCTGCGATAGACGAACGGGAAGCAGCTGAGCACGGCAACGCAGATACCCACGGCCAGCGTCGCCTTGTTGCGCGACAGGTTCGGCATCGCCGACTGGGCGGCAAGGCCTGCGCGGTACAGGTTGGCGTTGGCGGTGGTCCAGCCTGCGACGACCACGATCACGAAGCCAGCGGCGCCAAGGGCGTGCAACGCCACTTCGCCCGGTTCCAGTACATCGATGCTGATACCCGCGACGGCTGCGGTGGCCGCGCCCATCAGGCCGGCGGAGATCCAGGCGATATAGTGGCCGAACATCATGCCGGTGCTGGTCGCAAGGCCGGAGCGCATGCGCTTGGCATAGCGCAGCAGCGCCATGTCGATCAGACCGAAGTGAGAGAAGGTGTTGGCCGCCCAGGCGAAGCCGATGACTTCCCAGATGCCGATTCCGGCTTCACCTTGCGAGTTGACTCCGGTGAATACCGTACTGCCACCGACTTCGATCAAGGTGGCGAAGCTGTCAAGAGTGGTCTCGCCGGTGACGGATTCGGTCAGTTCCGGCAGCAGCACCATACCGCCGACGGTGAACATCAACATCAGCCAGGGAGCACAGATGCTGGCGAATTCGGTCAGGGCATTGAAGCCATAGACGGCAACCAGTACCACGATGGCGGCAACGGCCAGTGCCAGCAGGATGAACTCGAAGCTGGTGGGGTAGGACTGGGTCTGGGCCGGAATGTCGAACAGCAGCCTGACCGCCGTGGCGGAAACGGTGATCATGGCCGCCGAGATGGCGGTGAATATGATCACGTTGGCCCAGTTGTAGAGCCGTGACATCGAATCACCGGCAATACGGTGAAGATAGGTGAAGAGGCTCAGACGGGTCTCGATCGCGATTGGCGTCGTGATCAACCAGAAGCTGAGCACTGCGAGGCCATTACCGATCAGCAGGCCCAGCAGGATATCCCAGATACCGGCACCGAGTGCCACGAAGGTGGCACCGATGACGAACTCGGTCGCGGCAACGTGCTCGGCGGCATAGAGACCGGCAAAGTGCGGCCACCGGTGCAGTTTGTGACGTGGTACCGGCAGTAGCTCGTCGTCCATATGGGCGATCTGCCGATCCAAATCTGGCGCAGTACTGGCCATGATTGGCTCCTGTTTTTTTACGGCTTGTCTTGCTGCTCCTACCCGAGGTGTCACGCAGCCGCCTTGGCGTTCCTATCGGCGATGACAGGGGTAGATCGTCTTTTATCGATCAAATGACTCAGGTGTGGTGCAAATGATCGATGAATGGTCATCAAAACGCAAAGCCCGCGTGCTTGAACTTTGGGCTATGTCCTCGGGTGATCTCGGAGATTCTGGTCTCGTTGGGGCTGAAGGCCGCATGAAACGTGGGGTTACGGGGAAATGTCGGTGTCAATGACACGATTCAGCAAAGTGGATTTTTCCGTTCTCACGCTCTGTCCGGCGATGGAAACCTGGTGTCCTGGCGAAACCTGCCTATAGAGAAGGTGATGAGAGATCGAGTCGAGCATGGTTTGGGTGAACCAATGTGGTGCATGACTCGCTATCGATTTTCTGGCAGGTACTCGGGCACTGAGGAGGCAATGGGGGAGGCAATGGAGGAGCGAGCGAAGTGCGCAAGACAGGCATGGCGGTACCGTGACCGCTCACCGAGAGAGATGGTGCAAGGCAGCAGGGTGTTGGGTAGAAGCGACATCAACTTCGTCACCAGGCGACGTAATATGCACAAAATAACGACAAAGATCGGGAAAATTGAGACATCTTGCGGCCTCCTCGGGATGTCGATAAGGTTATGCAACACTGTTTCCTAATCAGGAAATGCCCTTATTGACACCCGGCGCCGACAGGGCGGCGGGGCACTGCGAGGAGGCCAGCCATGCGAACACGCACACTGACCATTCTGATGATGATCGTTTCCCTGATGGGCGCTCCCCTGGCGCAGGCCGGGCCGCATGATCGTGGTCATGGCCATGGACATGGACATGGTCATCACGACAAGCACCATCACAAGAAGCACTACAAGAAACATCACAAGCATCAAGAACGCCGCCACGAGGCGCGCCGTGATCATCATTGGCGTCGTGGCGACCACCTGCCGCGTCACTATTATTCCGATCAGCGTTATTGGGTAAAGGACTGGCATCACCGTCACCTGTCCAAGCCGCCGCGCGGACATCGGTGGTTGAACATCGATGGGCGTTATGTGCTGGCAGCTGTGGCGGGTGGCGCGATCACTGCCATCATTCTCAATCGCTGATCACTCGGATCGTTGTTCTCGGCTGCTCAAGCCAGCTTCAAGAAAAGGGCCTCTCATGAGGCCCTTTTTGCATGCGCCGTTTGCCGGCAGTGGCTTCAGGCGTAGGCGCTGCATACCCAGGTCATGGTCGCCGGGGTGTCGCCGTTGTAAGTGATGGCGTGTCCGAGGGTGCTGTCGAAGGCCAGGCTATCGCCGACCTTGAGATGGATGGGGTCGTAAAGCTCGGTCCAGACGGTCACCTCGCCGCTGGTCACGATGATCTGTTCCTGGCCGGAGTGTTTCTGCAGGCCGCCGAATTCCTCGAGACTGCGATTGAGCACCGTGGTCTCCAATACCATGTACTCCTTGGACGCCACATTGTTGCAAAGCGGCCGATACCGGTAGTTGGGCGTCTCGATGACGTCTCCCTCCTGCGCTCGCGTCAGGGCGAGCCACCCCCGAAATGACGTGTCTTCCGTGTGATAGAACAGCTCGCTGACATCCACCTTCAGGCCCTTGGCGAGATTCACGATCGCCTCGAAGGTCGGTGAGATACGTCCATTCTCGATTCTCGACACGCTGGCCGCCGAGATTCCTGACGCGCTGGCCACGGCCGCGATGGTCAGTCCCTTCTCCTTGCGTAGCGCCTTGAGGTTGTCACCAATGGCGCCTGCCTTGCGTTCTCTATGCTTCAGAGCGATCGGCGTTTCCTGGTGAGATGTCATGTCAGCGTGCTCCATCGTGATCGTCTGCAATTGTCGGGTCCCTGAGCGTTGTCAGTGCGCAGCGCCTGTCGGCTGAAAAGCGCTTGCCACCGCGTGCCGAGTCATGGGGAAGCGGCGTGCTCGTAGGTCTTGATAGGGTTCATTTAGAGCTTCCTCGTGCAAAATGTCGAGCCAATATTCACATTTGACGCAATGTTGCGTATATGCAACTCTGGTTCCTGAAGTGAAATTGCTGGTGGTGGATCTGCTCGCCTTCGTAGACGTCATGTCGCGCCCGGTGGAGGTCTTCCAGCGAGAGAATGTGTGATCGCGGGCATCGTGAGATGGGGGATGCCCGTACTGCGATGCAAGACGCTCAGAGACGGAATCACCTTCGACTGGAACAATACGAGGAAAACAAGAATGCATAGCCTCACGAAAAATGTGCTCGGCATGGGCATCGCAGCCGGTCTGCTGGTCACCTCGACCACCCAGGCCGCCGATATCGAGTGGAAGATGGCAACCCCCTGGGGGGGCGGCCCCTGGCTTGAGCGAGATGCCAAGACGTTTGCCGATTATGCCAATGAGCTGACCAATGGTGACGTGAGCATTCAGGTGTTCCCGGGCGGTACGCTGGGTGGCGCGCTGCGCGTGACCAATACCGTGAAGTCCGGTATCGCGCAGGTCAGCCACAACTACATCAACTATGACTACGGGACTGACCCGACGGCGGCGCTGTTGGCTGGGCACTCCAGTGGCCTGACGCCGGAAGAGTTCATGTTGTGGATGTACGAGGGTGGCGGTGTCGAGCTCTATGAAGCGTTCCGTCGTGAAGTCTTCGGAGTCGTGGCCTTCCCGTGCTCCACCCTGGGCACCGAGATATTCCTGCACTCAAGCAAGAAGGTACAGACGCTGGAAGACTTCCAGGGACTGAGACTGAGAACATCCGGTGCCTGGGCGGAAATCGCCTCGCGCCTGGGGGCCTCTACCGTGGTGATGGCGGGCAGTGACATCTACACGGCGCTGGATCGTGGCGTCATCGATGCCGCGGAGTGGGGCAGCCCGGAGCTCAACAAGCCGACCGGCTTCCAGGACGTGGCGCAGTACGTCATCCTGCCCGGCGTCCACCAGTCCGGTGGCATCCTCGAGTGCGAAGTGAATGTCGATGCCTGGGATGGCCTGAGCGAAGCCCAGCAGAGTCAGTTGCGTCTTGCCGGCAAGTTGAGCGTGTTCGAATCCTGGCTCGACAGCTCCTATGCCGACCTCAAGGCCTTCAAGGAGCTGGAAGAGGGGCCCAACGAAATCGTGCAGCTGGATCAATCCTTCATCGATGCCATCTACGAAGAGACACGTGCCTGGGAAGATGAGAAGGCGGGTGAGAACGAGTGGTTCGCGCGCGTGCTCGAGTCACAACGTGCCTTCAAGGACAGCATGACCACCTGGCAGGATTACCGTCTGCCGATCGGGGAAATGGGGCGCTGAACCCCGCAGGAACTGACGTTTCCGGCACAGGCAAGGCCCTTGCCTGTGCTTCCCCCTGGCTGTCATTCGGTAGGTTGTCATGAAAATAGTCGATGCCATTGAGCGTCAAACCCGTTGGGCGGGGTATCTGGGGGCTGTCCTGATACTGCCGCTGGTGCTTGCGCTGGTCTATGAGGTCTTCAGTCGCTATGTGCTGGGAAGGCCCACCCTGTGGGCGTTCGAGGTCAGCTACATGGTGATGGGCGCCATCTTCATGTTTGGCATGGCGAATGCACTTCGCGTGGGCCAGCACGTCAGTGTGGATGTGTTGAGTCAGAATTTTTCGCCACGTCTGAAAGCCGGGGTGCATCTGGCCTGTTATGGCGTATTGCTCCCCGTACTGGGCTGGCTGGTCTGGGAGCTTTCGTTCTATGCGATCGAGGCCTTCTCCAGCAATGAGCGCTCTGGTCGCTCGGCCTGGAATCCGGTGATCTGGCCAGTCTTCGGGGTGTGGTGGCTGGGCTTTGTCTATCTGACGCTGCAGGTGATCGCGGAGATGTTCAAACTCTGGAGCACGTTGCTGGGCCATGATCATGGCGCGGAGGTGTCCTCATGAGCGATTTCCTTGCCCTGATCATGTTCCCGGCCCTCATCGCGCTGATCGTGCTCGGCTTCCCGATCGCCTTCTCGATGATCGTCGTCGCGACGGTCTTCGGCGTCGCCCAGTTCGGTGATGCCGCTGCCTATCAGTTGTTGACCAAGATCGAAGACACGGCGTCCAACTCCATTCTGGCGGCCGTACCATTGTTCATCTTCATGGGCGCGATGCTCGAGAATTCCGGCATCGCCGAGCGGCTGTTCGGTGCCATCCATCTGTGGACGCGCCGGTTGCCGGGTGGGCTGGGGGTCGGTGCGGTCATCATGGGGACCATCTTCGCGGCTGCCAGCGGCGTCGTCGGGGCGACCGAGGCAGTGATCGGCATGCTGGCAGTGCCGGTCATGCTCAAGCATCAGTATGACAAGTCACTCATCTCCGGCACCATCTGCGCCAGTGGCTCATTGGGCACGGCGATTCCGCCTTCCATTA
This sequence comes from Cobetia sp. PS-4MA, assembly GCF_057670765.1. Classification (NCBI taxonomy): domain Bacteria; kingdom Pseudomonadati; phylum Pseudomonadota; class Gammaproteobacteria; order Oceanospirillales; family Halomonadaceae; genus Cobetia; species Cobetia sp. PS-4MA. Next base: position 1,507,094 of record NZ_CM173107.1, read on the forward strand.
CCGTGGTCATTCTCGGGCCTGTCGCGGGTGTCTCCGTCGGGTCACTGTTCAGTGGTCTGCTGATTCCGGGGCTTCTGATGGCGCTGTTGTTCCTCGTCTATATCGTCGTGGTCTGCGCCCTGAAGCCTGCGCTTGCGCCGCGACTGAAAGAAGATGAGCAACATCCGGGCTGGGGCAAGCTGCTCACCATCACCCTGAGTGCATTGCTGCCGACCATGAGTCTGATCATGGTGGTGTTGGGCACGATTCTGATGGGCATCGCCACGCCGACGGAAGCGGCAGCCTGTGGTGCACTAGGCTCTGTCTTGCTGGCGCTGGGCTATCGCAACCTCACGCTGTCCATCCTGTGGAATGCCGCGATACGCACGCTCAACATCACCGCCATGATTCTGCTGATCGTGCTGGGTGGCAACATGTTCGCCGGTGTCTTCTTCGCCTCCGGTGGCATGGCGACCGTTCAGTCGCTGCTGCTGGATACCGGCATGAGCCCATGGTTCATTCTCGGTGCCATCCTGCTGATCGCCTTCCTGGCCGGTTTCGTGCTCGACATGATCTCGGTGGTGCTGATCGTCATCCCCGTGGCCATGCCGGTCATCGGTCTGCTCGGGTTTGATGAGATCTGGTTCTGCGTGGCCTTCCTCATCGTGATGCAGACGAGCTATCTGACCCCGCCGCTTGCCCCCTCCATCTTCTATCTACGCGCCATCACGCCTGCCGAAGTGACGCTCAAGCACATGTACAAGGGGGTCGTGCCTTTCATCGTCCTGCAGCTGGTGGTACTGGCGTTGATTCTCACATTCCCGGGGCTTGCGCTGTGGTTGCCTGATGCCATCAGCGGGCCGTCCTGGAAATGATGGTCGCCTTATCGAAAAGGAACGCGTTCGCATGAGTGATGCAAAGCACGAAGATACTGAAATGGACATCAATCTCGATCGAGAGGCGCTCACCTCGCTATGCCACAAGGTGCTGACACGCCATGGCTTCAGCGAATCGAATGTCGAGGCCATGAGTGATGCGCTGGTCGCGGCCGAGATGGATGGCTGTTGCTCCCATGGGCTCTATCGCCTGATGGGGTTCGTGGCCACGCTGAACAATGGAGGAGTGGTGCCGGACGCCGTGCCGGTGGTCGAGGATACGGCGCCCTCCGTCGTCAAGGTGGATGCCAAGGGTGGTTTCTCATCGCTGGCCTTCCAGCAGGGCGTGCCTGAGTTGCTCAGCAAGGCGAGAGCCAATGGGATTGCCATTCTGGCCATCAACCATTGCGTGCATGGCACGGCATTGTGGGTCGAGATCGAGCGGCTGACGCGGGAAGGGCTGGTAGCCATCGCCTGCAACCCGACCCAGTCGTACATGGCGCCGCATGGAGGCAGCCAGCCCCTGCTGGGCACCAATCCCATTGCCTTCGGCTGGCCGCGCGGGGATGGCAATCCCTACGTGTTCGACTTCGCGACCAGTGCCATCGCACGTGGCGATATCGAGCTGCATCGTCGTCAGGGGGACGAGATTCCGCTGGGCTGGGGGGTTGATCGAGACGGTACGCCGTCCCGTGACCCGGCCGAGGTGCTGGATCATGGCGCGATGCTGCCGTTCGGTGAGCACAAGGGCTCTGCGCTGGCGATCATGATCGAGCTGATCGCAGGGCCGCTGATCGGTGACATGCTCAGTATCGAATCCAGCGAGCATGATCAAGGCAAGGGCAGCCTGCCGTATCATGGGGAGATGATCATCGCGATGGACCCGGCGCGTCTCACGGGGGGCAGCCCCCAGCAGCACATGCTGCGCTCTGAACGGCTGTTCGACCTGGTCAAGCAGCAGGGCGCGCGTCTTTCCTCCGAGCGTCGCTATCAGGCTCGCCAGAAGCATCTGGAGGAGGGCGTCACACTCTCCCGGGCGCTGTATGACGACATCCTCGAGCTTGCCTCCTGAGAATTTGCCTGCGCCGAGCAGCCGAGTCATCGCTGACAGGCACGCGGCAGGACGTCATGAGGTCATGACTGCCGCAAGAAGAACGGCCGCCCCTGGGCGGCCGTTCTTCTATATAAGGTGTCCATCGTCGTCGCTGTCATCCTCAGTGCTCACCGATACTGGGGGCCTATCCAGTTCTGCCTGATTATGTGCACCACCGGATGTGGGCGTTTTTCCGCAAAGGTGCCGTTGCTGCTAGCGTAAGCCGTGTTGAGGGTCGTTGATGCCATCTTGATGGCCATTGAAGGGGAAAGGGACATGACGCTTGAGACGATATCGCGGTTTCGGGGTTGCCTGTTGGGTGGTGCGGTGGGAGATGCGCTGGGGGCGGCAGTGGAGTTCCTGTCGCACGAGGAGATCCAGGCGCGCTTCGGAAGTGAAGGAATACGCGATTACGCACCGGCCTATGGCGGGCTGGGGCGGATTACCGATGATACGCAGATGACACTGTTTACCGCCGAGGGTCTGTTGCGTAGCCACGTGCGCGGCTGTCTGAGAGGCATCACGACGCAAGGTAGCCTGGTCAACAGTGCCTATGAACGTTGGCTGTACACCCAAGGGGAACGCAAGCAAAAGGCAACGGAACAGGAATGGCTGGACAGTGGCTGGTTGATCAAGCAGCCGGCACTGCATTCGCGCCGCGCCCCGGGCATGACGTGTCTGTCCGCGCTCAAGCAGGTGCGCACCTACAGTGACACCGCGCAGAACGACAGCAAGGGCTGTGGGGGTGTGATGCGCGTGGCACCCGTCGGCTTGTTCGCGCATGTGATGGGGGCCTCCCATGAGATGTGCTTCGCGCTCGGGGAAGAGGTCTGCGCGCTGACCCATGGCCACGTGACCGGTCAGCTGACGGGCGGCGTGCTGGCGGTGATGACCCAATGCCTGGTGGCGGGTGACTCGATGGCACAGGCACTTGCGCACGCCATGCGCATTCTCGAGCGCAAATCAGGCTGCGAAGAGACCATGCAGGCCCTGAAGCAAGCCTGCGAGCTTGCCGAGTCCGACACTGCGCCGCAGGTGGCTGTCAGGATGCTGGGGTTGGGATGGATCGCGGAAGAGGCCCTGGCGATGTCCGTGTATTGCGCACTCACCGCGCGGGATTTCCGCTCCGCGATCCAGATCGCGGTCAATCATGATGGGGATTCGGATTCCACGGGGGCCATCACGGGCAACCTGCTCGGGGCGCAATGGGGAGAAGAGGCGATACCTGCTGATTGGCTGGAGCCGCTTGAACTGCGAGAGGTCATCGGCGAGGTCGCCCAGGACCTGCACGATTGCGCTCGCTGGGAGCTCTATACCGACGGGGGTGGCAAGGACGAGCGGTGGGTCTGGGAGAAATACCCGGGCTATTGAGATACGCGCAACGCTAGCTGACTGAACGCGGGGCAATCCTTGGATTGCCCCGCGTTTTCGTGTCTGACGATGCCTTTTTGCCGGCTGTCACGAAACGTCGGTAGCGCAAAGGTGAGGGCATGCCTCAAGTGGGCGATCCGAGGACAACATCAGAGGGTTTCGTAAGCGATTGATAACGCTGCGGTTATTACCAAAGTCGTAGACTGCTGCCTGACCAGACGTTCAATACAGGCTTTTATTGGTTCGTCATTGGAATCAATGCTGTTCCAGTGGGGGGATATGTGCCGATGCGGGATTCGTCCACAATGCGCTCACTCCACATGGCATGAAACGGCAGTCTGGATCTGGTCGACGGCAGGCACCTGTCAAGACGCCTGCGACTTTTTTGAAGATGGCATGCATCCAACCCGTTTGCTCAAGCGTAATACTCATCAAGCACAACGGTGAGGGTTTCAGCAGGGTAAGAGGATAAGTTGCTGATGAATGTCTTTCTGATGATTGCGACCAAAGTTTAAACGTCATACGGCAGTGTCCTGGACAGTGCCAAGCATTTGATCCGCTCTCGATCATGGGATGTCCGCACCTTCAAGGTTGTACAGAAGTGATGCAGAAGAGGGTTGAAGGTTGTACATCTTGAGGTTCACCAACACTCCTCAGGAGCAGGGCAATGCCCAGGCAACGCAATCTGGTTCTTTGATGGAAACAGTGAGCTGCCAGCAGCACGGCTAGTGTGATAGCGCAATAATCATTAGTCTGTTAACAAGCTAGACGGATGCAGCCAAGACTGCATACGACATCACAAGGGCAATATTGCCCAGGACATAGAAAGGAAAACCCAATGAAAACTCTGAATCTCAAGACTCTGATCGCCGCCGCCGCTCTCGCCACCGTCAGCACCGCCACCTTCGCGGCTGATGACAGCCCGGCCGCCCAGCGTGTCCAGCAGTCCGTCAGCCAGGACGTCGTCGTCGGCACCGCCCAGCAGGCCCCGACGGCACAGGCCACCTTCGCGGAAACCGGCAAGAGCGTCGCGGCAGGTCGTGTCGAGACCGCCCTGACCCAGTCCTCCATTGAAGGGCACGGCAGCGCTACCGCCAGCCGTGAACAGGACTTCGACAATGACGCTGGCAAGAGTGTCGCCGCTACCCGCGTTCAGCACGCCCTTAGCGACAGCAACGTCTGATTGACCGTCATCCCCGACCTGCATTCCAGGTCTGATCATCACTTCATCTTCATCGAGGAAATCATCATGAACACTATCAAGACCCTGATCGCCGCCGCCGCTCTCGCCACCGTGAGCACCGCCACCTTCGCGGCGGATGACAGCCCGGCTGCCCAGCGTGTCCAGCAGTCCGTCAGCCAGGACGTCGTCGTCGGCACCGCCCAGCAGGCCCCGACGGCTCAGGCCACCTTCGCGGAAACCGGCAAGAGCGTCGCGGCAGGTCGTGTCGAGACTGCCCTGACCCAGCCGTCCATTGAAGGGCACGGCAGCGCTACCGCCAGCCGTGAACAGGCCTTCGACAATGACGCTGGCAAGAGTGTCGCCGCTACCCGCGTTCAGCACGCCCTGAGCGACAGCAACGTCTGATTGACCGTTATCCCTGGCCTGCATTTCCAGGCCTGATCATCACATCATCTTCATCGAGGAAATCATCATGAACACTATCAAGACCCTGATCGCCGCCGCCGCTCTCGCCACCGTGAGCACCGCCACCTTTGCGGCGGATGACAGCCCGGCCGCCCAGCGTGTCCAGCACAACGTCAGTGAAAGTGTCATCCATGGTGCCGCTCAGCAGGCACCGACAGGCCAGGCGACCTTCGCGGAAACCGGCATGAGCACTTCTGCAGGCCGTTTCCAGATTGCCTCCGGTGACGACGAGATCCGTGGACATGACCGCTCCATCCACCTGCAGGAATTCGATGTCGCCAATGATTCAGGCGATAGCGTTGCCGGCACCCGTGTTCGTCACGCCGTGAGCGACGTCAACGTCTGAGACGCCCGATGTCTGCGTCAGGCGCTTGCAGGCCAGTTGTCTGCACTGACATGACCTTTTTCAATAGGAGAACCCCCATGCAATCTCTCAAGTCTCTATTCGCCATTGCCGCATTGTCCGTTGCCGCCACTGGCCTGGCCTCTGCCAATGACAGCGAAGCCGATGCCCGCGTACGTGCCACCCTCAGTGATCGCGTGATCATGGGTCAGGCACAGCCGGTCACTCACCAAGCCACACTGCACCATGATGATGTCGTGAAAACCGGCATGAGTGTCGCTGCCAGCCGCGTCCAGGCATCCATCAGCAACGCCGGCATCCAGGGCACCACCCGTGCACTGGCAAGCGATTCGGCGGATTACGTCAACGATGCCGGCAAGAGTGTCTCTGCCACACGCGTCGAACATGCCTTGAACGAGAGCGCGTAACCGCTCGCGGCAACGCAATAGTCCCCGACTCTGCAAGACAGCCAAGGACGCCGATATGCCATCGACCTACCTCTGTCAGTTGCTGAATGGACCCACTGACCATCACGTTGTCTCCTGATGGTCAGTGCTCCAGAGAACAACTCGTGAGAGAGAAGAACGCTTGAGCAAGTGTTTTGACCCGAACGCAAGACCGCACTCGTCGTCAATGGCAGAACCCTTGCTCAAACGCTTTCCTGTCCTGAATGTCCTGTCCCGACATTCCCTGCCCGCCATTGGCGGGCTTTTTTTGGCTTTTCGACGCTTCATGTGGATGTGACTTCATCCAGCACACGACCCACGGGGCTGTTGATCAGCGAGATCATCGCAATGAGGTCCCTTGAGAGAAAGGGCGTCGTGTGGTCGTGGTGACTCGCCTTGCATGAGAAACGCCCGCCGAATGGCGGGCGTTTCTCATGCAAGGATTTTCTCTTGCGTGGCGCTCGGATCAGTGAGTGCGAGTCAGGCGCGTGGCCAGCCACCAGCCCAGTAGCATCGTCAGTAGAAAACCCGCCAATGGCAGACTCATGGCGCTGCTGGAGACGATGGCAGGCCCGGGGCAGTATCCGCTCAGGCCCCAGCCGGTACCGAACAGGGCCGCGCCGAGCAGCAGGCGGCCATCGATATCGCGGCGCGTAGGCAGTTGGAAGCGCTCACCCAACAGGGGAGTGCTGCGTCGCCAGGCGAGGCGATAACCGAGGAAGGTGGTGATGACTGCCCCGCCAAGCACGAAGATCAGCGTGGGGTCCCAGTCTCCAGCCACGTCGAGAAAGCCGACGACACGCGCGGGGTCGGTCATGCCGCTGAGTGTCAGGCCGAGGCTGAAGACCAGCCCGGTGATGAAGCCGGTGACAGCTTTCATGGTGACTCTCCCAGCAGATGTCGGGTCCCGAAGACCGTCAGCATGGCGATGGCCACGAACACCCCCGTGGCCATCAGCGAGCGCGGGGAGAGACGCGCGATGCCGCAGACGCCGTGGCCACTGGTACAGCCGCCGCCGATGCCTGTTCCCATGCCCACCAGCAGGCCGGCGAACATCATGCTCAGCACCCCGCTGGTGGGATCGCCGATCAGCGCATCCGTGCCCTCGGCCACATTGCCCCAGTCAAGATTGAACAGCACAAGGAGCAGCGGTCCGCTGATCAACCCGAGCACGAAGGCGATACGCCAGCGGCGGTCCGGGCCTGATTCCAGCAGCGCGCTCCGCGTGATGCCACTGATACCGGCGATACGTCCCAGAAAGGCCATCAGCATCACTGCCGAGAGACCGATCAGGACGCCGCCGGCGAGTCCTTTCATGCTGCTCATCATGTCCATGTGGTTCGTCCTCGTGTCGCGGTCATCCTGCGTTGCGACGATGATATGCTCGTGCCTGGCGAGCGCCAACCGTCATCGCCCACCGACTGCTGAGTCTGCTGGTCATGACATTTGCCCATCGGGTGGCCTGAGTGGATCCGGTTGACCCGACAGCTACGGAAAGGCCCGCCTCGAGCATCTCGGGGCGGGCCTTTCCGTAGCTGTTCTATGTGTAGGCAAGGTCAGACCAGCTCGCGGTGCTCCTGGCGAGCGCGACGACTGTCACGCACCACGGCGCCGCAGATCACGGCGAGTACGCCAAGGGTCAGCAATGGCCAGATGAGGACATAGGCGGCAAACAGGAATGTCATGGGTGTGTGTCTCCTGAAATGTGCAGTAGGAAAGTCCCCGGCGACGCCAAGGGCCGCCGGGGCGCTTGTGGCAAGCATCCCGATCAGGTCAGGGACTCGTCGTAATGGCCGACCTTGTCGGTGATGGTGGTGAAGTCAAAGCGCGGCTGGCGGCTGGCGAGACTCATGATCACGCAGACCAGGGTGCTGGTGCCGTAGGCCGTGAGCGAGGCCAGCAGCACGGTGTAGTCACGCAGTTCGCCGGTCGCGAAGACGACCATGGCCAGCATGGCCAGCACGCCGGCGACCAGTCCGGCGATGCGACCGAGAAAGCCGAAGACCATCAGGCCGATGATGACGCCGCCGCCGATGCTGGCGAGCAGCTCGAAGATCAGCCCACTGATACCCTCCAGCGGCACCCACTCGAAGCGTGCCATGCAGAACACCACCATGGCGACCAGGACGGAACTGGTGAAGGCCAGGTTGGTGATGCGATCACAGAAGCAGCTGGCGATCACCGGGAAGACGATGGCGCCCCAGAGTGCGCCGACGAAGACCAGCATCACCAGAATATCCAAAGAGAAGCTGGCGAAGACGATCCCCAGCACGGTGGCGATGATCATCGTCAGACGACCGACCAGCAACATGCGGCGAGGGTCGGCCTTGCCACGGGCGATGTTCTTGCCGTAGACGTCTGCCATCATGATCGCCGAGAGTGCCGAGAGTGCCGAGAGTGCCGAGAGATCGGAGTCAGCGGTGGAGGACAGCGAGCCGATCACCAGGATGAAGAACAGGGCGATGAAGAAGGGCGGCAGGTACTCCGACACCATCTGCGGAATCAGGTTGTTCATGTCGCCATTGAGCGGCTCGACCCCGAGGGTCAGCGCCATCAGACCGATCATCCCCAGACCGATCACGATGGCACCGTAGCCGACGGTAGCCGTGATGAAGGTCGGCTTGATGTGATCTTCATTGACCGCGAACAGGCGCTGGGAAATCGTCTGATTGCCGATGGCATACGCCAGCACGGCCACGAAGAAGGGCGCCCCCTGATTGAGGATGGCATCAGTCGAGAAGAAGTCGGCCTGTTGCGGCGTGACATGCTTGAGCCCTTCCACCAGCTCCGAAGGGCCCCCCATGGCAAAGAACACGGCCGGAATGATGACGATGGCGATGGCCATCAGTGCCACCAGCTGGGCGAAATCCGTCAATACCGAGGCGCGGAAGCCCGACCAGAGCGTATAGTAGAGCACCCCGACCCCCGCCAGGATGACACCTGTCTGGAAGGACAGCGGCGACAGCACCGAGACAAGCGCACCGGCGGCCGTGAAGTTGACCATCAGGCTGATGACGCTGCCCAGCACGTTGGAGAAGGCCAGAATCAGCTGGCTGCTCGAACCGTGGCGTGCATGGATCAGCTCGCCCAGCGTATGGGCGTTGGGGGCCAGCTTGCGGAAGCGGCGGCCGAAGGGATAGATGAACAGGATCATCAGCGCGCCCCAGAATCCATAGTGGATCGGGCCTGACACGCCATAGGTATAGCCGGAGGTGGCAGCGGTATAGAAGGAGGCGGCCCAGATCCAGGTGGCGGTCATGCTGGCAGCGCCCATGCCGAAGCCGACACGGTGGTTGGACACCATGAACTCGTCAGCATCTTCCTTTTTCTTGCGAATGGTGAGAGTGATCAGGTAGGTACCGCCATAGAAGGCGATCAGCAGGAGAAGAACGGTAATGGTCGAGAATTGATAGAGAGTCGTTGTTCAAGTACGGAGCCTCCAATGGATGACAGAACACCTGTTGACCTGAGCAGCGAGCTGTTCAGGAGTGCGGTGATGAGAGTCATGAAAGGAAGGTTCTGAGCCGTCTTGCCTTGAGATGGTTGTCGTGTCCAAAGCGTCTTCGTCTGGTGAACAGGCAGACCCTGTCACACTTGCGAGCTACGAGGTGTCAGCACTTTCCAGGGAAGAAAGTGCGGGGTGGCGGGCGTCGTGGCATGCACTTGCCCTCATCAGCGTAATGCTGCGTCATGGATTCCCTCTCTTATCGATAATGTCGAGGTTTCGACAGTCTTTCGAAAATACTGGTGATCCAGTGGGTCGCGAGTCCTGGTGCTTTCGGTGAGCGTTAAGATTGAGTTAATGAAGGCTGCATACCTTAGTGTCTGGTTTGCGACATGTCCACCCTTGACAGATTCCAGCAGATCGCTATCAAGTATTATCTAAACTCCAGGTCCATAAAGACGGCGTCATGCCCAGAGATATCTAGCGATTTATTGAATCTTCGTTCAATATAAATCAAGTGTAATTCTTGGTGTTTCATGACGTAAAAGTCTGTCATTTAATGTCATTGAGATGTGCGAATCCCCCTTATTTTCCTGGTGATGCCTCTCGGATCATTTAAGGATTCGCTCTGCCTAATCGTGGGGTTTCATGTTGCTGGATCTTTAATGATTTCACGCAAGTGGCTGTTTTAAAGGTTGTTTGTCTATTATTGCTCAGCGTTCGGCCAGTTCTCATGAATACTGTGATGACGAGGAGGGCGCGAGAGGAGTACGAAGAGAGGGCGAGAAGAGTGCAATGAGAGGGCGAGAGGAAAACAAGGAAAAAGGGAAGGCTGTCTCGACGGTTGTACGGCACCTTTCTGGCCGATGAGTCAAAAAAACCGCCCCCTGAAAGGGAGCGGCAAGATGATGTTTTCAGTGCAGAGCACGTCACTGAGGGGCGTCTTCATCCCGCCGGGCTCAGAATGCGGATATCGCCATCGGCAATCCAGTCACTGGCATTGTCGCGGAAGCGCTGCATATGTTCCGTCTCGCGATGGGCCTGCAGGGCATCATGGGATTCCCAGGCTTCTACCACGGTGATGGTGTCGGGGCGTGGGTCGTTGTCCTTGTCGGCGGCGCGCTCGGAGTCCAGGCACGGGTGGTAGGCGTGGCAGCCATCTTCCTCGCGCACGGTGGGCGCGACGGCGCAGAGTTCATTGAAGACATCCTGAACGTGACCTTCCTTGGCGGTAACGGTGGCGATTACCCAGATCATCCTGGCTCCTTGTGACGGTGTTGACCGCAGTTGTGGCAGGGATTCTCGTGATGAGATGTCCTGACTATGTGGAGTCGTTTCTGGCCACTGCAAGGGGCGGCGGCTGACTGCCGGCATGATCTCGCGTGATGCGCACACCAAAGCGCCGGACAGCAGGGCTGTCCGGCGCAGTTGTCACCAGGCAATGATCCGTGGATCAGGCCGGGAAGGCGATCGATCAGGACGGGAAGGCGAACTGGGCGCCTTCACGCAGACCGGCGGAAGGCCAGCGCTGGGTGATGGTCTTGCGGCGAGTATAGAAGCGCACCGCGTCCGGGCCGTAGGCGGACAGATCGCCGAACAGCGAGCGCTTCCAGCCACCGAAGCTGTGATAGGCGACCGGCACCGGCAGCGGCACGTTGATGCCGACCATGCCGACCTGGATGTGATCACTGAAGTAGCGGGCGGCTTCGCCATCTCGGGTATAGATGCAGGTGCCGTTGCCGTATTCGTGATCATTGATCAGCTGCATGGCGGCTTCCATCGAATCGGCGCGCACGACCAGCAGCACCGGGCCGAAGATCTCTTCCTGATAGCAGGTCATCTCCGGGGTGACACCATCAATTAGGGTGCCGCCGACGAAGAAGCCGTTCTCGCCGCCTTCGACCTGCGGATTGCGGCCATCGACCACCACCTTTGCGCCTTGCTGCTCGGCGCTATCGATGTAGCCCACCACCTTGTCGCGATGCGCCGCGGTGATCAGCGGGCCGAAATCATTGCCCTTGTCGCTGTAGATACCGACCTTAAGGCCTTCCATCTGCTGCTTCATCTGCGCGATCAGCTTGTCGGCGGCGTCATCGCCCACGGCCACCGCGACGGACAGCGCCATGCAGCGCTCACCGGAGGAACCGAAGGCGGCGCCATTCAGTGAGTTGGCCACGTATTCCATGTCGGCGTCCGGCATCACGATGGCGTGGTTCTTGGCACCACCGAGGGCCTGACAGCGCTTGCCGTTGGCGGCGGCGCGGCTGTAGATGTACTCGGCGATCGGCGTGGAGCCCACGAAGCTGACCGCCTGTACGCGAGGGTCATCCAGCAGCGTATCGACGGCTTCCTTGTCGCCATTGACGACATTCATGACGCCGGCCGGGAGGCCAGCCTCCATCAGCAGCTCGGCGATGAACAGCGTGGAGGTCGGGTCGCGCTCGGAGGGCTTGAGGACGAAGGTGTTGCCGCAGGCGATCGCCATCGGGTACATCCACAGCGGCACCATGGCCGGGAAGTTGAACGGCGTGATGCCGGCAACGACGCCCAGTGGCTGGAATTCGCTCCAGGAGTCGATGCCCGGGCCGGTATTGCGGCTGTGCTCACCCTTGAGCAATTCCGGAGCGCTGCAGGCATATTCGACATTCTCGATGCCGCGCTGGAGTTCCCCCAGCGCATCGTGACAGATCTTGCCGTGTTCCTGGCCGATCAGGCGGGCGATCTCGTCGGCGTGCTCTTCCAGCAGCTGCTTGAAGCGGAACATCACTCGGGCGCGCTTGATCGGCGGCGTGTTGCGCCATTCCGGGAAGGCGGCGGCGGCGGCCGCGATGGCTTCCTCGACGGTCGCCTTGCTGGCCAGGCGCACCTGACCGCCGACCTCACCGGTGGAGGGATTGAAGATGTCCTGGGTACGGCCTTCGCTGTGATCGAGGTTGCCGTTGATGAGGTGACCGAGCGTTTTCATTGTTGTGGGCTCCATGAGATGACTTGCAAGAAAAAGGGCAGTGATGGGGCTGGCGTCGCTCGCCAGTCCGAACGTGATCGTCAGTCCTGAACGTGATTGTCAGTCTTAAGCGTCGATCATCAGTCCTGTGCGGCGAAGGCATCGCCCAGGGCATTGATCAGACGGTCCAGTTCATCGTGCTCGGTGATGAACGGCAGGCCCAGCTGGATGGTGTCGCCGCCGTAACGCACATAGAAGCCGGCCTTCCAGCAATGCATGGCGATCTCGTAGGGACGCCGCGCCGGCTCGCCGGGATAGGCCTCGACCTGCAGAGCACCGGCCAGGCCGTAGTTGCGAATGTCACTGATGTAGCGAGTGCCCTTGAGCTCGTGCAGCTTCTTCTCGAACACCGGGCTCAGTTCACGGACACGGGGGATGAGCTGGTCATTCTCGAGCACGTCGAGAGCCGCCAGTGCCGCGGCACACGCCACCGGGTGACCGGAGTAGGTGTAGCCGTGGGGAATCTCCATCATGTAATCGGCGCCGCCGTTGTCCATGAAGGTCTGGTAGATATCGCCCTTGACGACCACGGCACCCATCGGCACCGCGCCATTGGTAAGCTGCTTGGCGACATTGAGGATGTCCGGTGTGACACCGAATTCCTCGGCGCCGCTCATGGCGCCCATGCGCCCGAAGCCGGTGATGACCTCATCGAAGATCAACAGGATATCGTGCTGGTCACACAGCTCGCGCAGTCGCTTGAGGTAGCCCACTGGCGGCGGCAGCACGCCGGCGGAGCCTGCCATCGGCTCGACGATGACGGCCGCGATGTTGGAGGCATCATGCAGCGCGATCAGCTCCAGCAGCTCATCGGCGCGCTCGGCACCGGTCTGGGGCATGCCGGGGGTGAAGACATTTTCCTTGAGCAGGGTATGCGGCAGATGGTCGGCATCGACCCCCTGGCCATAGAGCGTGCGGTTGGCGCCGATGCCGCCGACGCTGAAGCCCCCGAAGTTGACACCGTGATAGCCCTTGCTGCGACCGATCAGCTTGGTCTTGGTCGGCTTGCCTTTCTTGCGCCAGTAGGCGCGCGCGATCTTCAGTGAGGTATCGGCGCTTTCGGAACCTGATCCGGTAAAGAAGACGTGATCCAGCCCCTCGGGCATCAGTCCTGTGATGCGATGTGCCAGCTCGAAGGCCTTGGGGTGGCCGTACTGGAAGGATGGCGCGTAATCCAGCTCGCGCAGCTGTGCGCTGACCGCTTCGGCGATCTCCGGGCGGCAATGGCCGGCACCGCAGGTCCAGAGACCCGACAGGCCATCGAAGATCTGGCGTCCCCGGGAATCCGTGAAGTAGGCACCCTGCGCCTTGGTGATGATGCGTGGGTCCTGCTTGAACTGCCGATTGGCCGTGTAGGGCATCCAGTAGGCGTCAAGTTGTTCCTTGCTCAATCCTGCCTGGGCGGAAGGGGATGTGTCGAAGGCGGTCATGATGTCTCCCGAAGAGTGCTGTTGTTGTTGGATCTCGGCTCCTGTCTGGCTAGATTAGAAAGCCCTTTTGATAAGATAAATGCCGTTGTCTTTATCTTCAGGAAAGCATTTACTTAACTTTCCATATCGTGGAACTCAGGAGGGCAGACCATGCGCAAGGACGGCATGAGAGGACAGCTTGGCGATGCCGATCTGCGCTTGCTGCGCATCTTTCGCAAGGTGGTGGAGTGCGGCGGCTTCTCGGCGGCCGAGATCGAGCTCAATATCAGTCGCTCCGCCATCAGCATGGCGATGAGTGACCTGGAGACGCGGCTTGGCCTCAAGCTCTGCCAGCGGGGTCGCAGTGGTTTTGCGCTCACCAATGAGGGAAGAGACGTCCATGAAGCCGCGATGCAGATGCTGGCAGCGGCGGAAGGCTTTCGCACGCGCATCAACGGACTGCACGCCTGGCTCAAGGGCGAGCTGAACATCGGCATCACCGACAACCTGGTCACTATGCCGGAGATGCACATCACTCACGCCCTGAGCGCACTCAAGAAGCACGGTCCGGAAGTGAAGATCAACATCCGCATGATCCCGCCCAATGAGATCGAGCGCGCCGTACTGGATGGGCGATTGCATACCGGCGTGATCCCGACGCTCAAGACGCTGCCGGGACTCGAGTATCGTTCGCTCTACGAGGAAACCTCCTGCCTTTACTGCGCGCGGGGCCATGTGCTGTTTCGCGAGCCCCGGGAAGGCGACACTCGCGCGCGCGGACGCCCGGTGGGGCAGGAGGAAATACGCCAGCATGATGCCGTGCTGCCTGCCTACGCGCAGACACCCACGATCAAGGCGCTGCATGAGCCACTCAGGGCATCCGCCTCGGCGACCGACCGCGAGGGCATCGCCTTTCTGGTGCTCTCCGGGCGTTATCTCGGCTATCTGCCCACCCACTATGCCGAGCGCTGGGTGCGCGATGGCCAGATGCAGGCGCTCAGCCCGGTGGCCAACTCCTATGTCACCTATTACAGCGCCATCACGCGCAAGAGCCGCGCACCCAATCTGGTGCTGGAGCGTTATCTGACCGAGCTGGACGCCCTGCGCCAGGCGACACCGACACGGAAAGCGCCATCTACTAAGGAGGGCCGGTCATGAACCAGCACCAGGGAAAGTGGGCCATCCAGGGGCGGGGAGACTGTCGGGGTCATCAGGCGCGGTGAAGCGGATGACCTATTCGTTGTCGTCGTAGTGAATGATCGACAGCAGCTGAATCGGCACCTCGTTCAACTTCTCGGGGCCATGCGGAACGCCGGCATCGAAGGCCAGGCTATCGCCGGGGCCCATCTCATAGAACTTGTCACCGTGGCGATAGGTGAGATGTCCTGACAGCAGATAGATGAATTCATGCCCGGCATGACAGAAGTTGGGGAAGACTTCGCTGGCATCATCCATGGTGATCAGGAAGGGTTCGTAGCGCTTCTTGGGGCCTTGTTTGTAGCTCAACAGTTGATAGGCATGGCCGACTTCCGTGCCGGTGCGTACCACCTGCATGCCTTGCCCGGCCTTGATGTGCTGGGCACCACGCCCATTGACATCGTAATCGCTGAACAGCTTCGAGATCGGCAGGCTCAAGGCATTGCACAGCTTGTTTAGGGTATCGAGACTGGTGGACACTTGGGCGTTCTCCACCTTGCTGATCATGCCCTGACTGACACCGGCGATACGCGAGACGTCAGAAATCTTGTAGCCCTGCGAGACGCGCTGCTGCTTGAGCGCGCGTGCGATGTGCTGCTCAAGTCCGAGACGCGTCTCGTCAGCTGCCGCCGTGATGGTGTCTTTCCTCTCTGACTGCGCAGCGGGGTCGGTCGCTGGTTCACGGGGCAGAGTGTCGGAGCTGTCCTGTTCCGACTTCTCGGAGGGAGCGGGGGATTTTCGCGGCATGATGACTCCTGTAGCGGAGAGGGTGGCAATGGGAAGGGGATGGCCGGCGAGGACGCGGCATGCCCTTGTGAGGCATGCGGCGCATCGGCTCGCGAGCGGGGTATGGCGTGACATTACCAACTTTGCCGTCAACCCTCATCCTTGATGTCTGCCAAGGGGGCGGGAGTACCTTTCGAGAGTCCTGCTCAATCACCTGGACTGGGTGTGAGGCAAGAGGCCTCCTCGACGTCACGTCGAGGAGGCCTCTTGCGTCTTGCGTTCGCAATGCGTCCTGCCACATCACCCGGTTGTCACTGCAGGTCTTGCAGTGCCCAACATGGTGCGTGTGCTCAGCCGCGAGCCAGTCGCTTGGCCTTTTCCGGGTCATCGAAGGGCAGGGAATGGCTGATGGCCGAGAGGCTGGTCTCTCCGTCAGTGCCGGTCTTGAGAGTCAGCGGGGTGCCATGCTCGGCATAGCCGGGTTCGAGACGTGCCAGCGCCATGGAGCGATCGCTCAGGCGCGAGTACATGCCCTGAGTGATGACACCGACGCACTTGCCGTCGGCGTAGATCTTGTTACCAATCTGGGCGACGTCTTTCGAGTCCAGCAGCACGCCATAGACCTTGACGCGCTCCTTGCCCTGCAGCGCGAAGTGTTCGCTGGCGCCACGGAATTCGGTCTTGCCCGGCGAGACGGTGAAGTCCAGGCCCAGCTCCCACAGGGTATCGCCCACCGGCTGGTCGGGATACGGGTAGGTTTCGGAATTGTCCGCCGGGTAGAACAGCAGGTGGCTCTCGACCCGCAGCCAGTCAAGGGTGCCAAAGCTGCACGGCTTGATGCCCATGTCGGCGCCATCTTCGAGAATCTGTTCCCACAGAGAGGGAGCGTCCTTGGCCTTGCAGAAGATCTCGTAGCCACGCTCGCCGGTGTAGCCGGTGCGCGAGATCATCACGTGGTAGCCGAACAGCTGGGTCTGCAGATGGTGGAAGTAACGCAGCTCACGGATGCCCGGCACGTGACGCTCCAGAAAATCCACCGCGACCGGCCCCTGCAGTGACATGTCATGCATGTCGTCATCGAAGGTCAGGCTGACGGCGCGCCCCAGGGCACTCTTGGCCAGCATTTCATTCGCGGTGCCCGTACCGTGCACCACGAGGTAGGAGTTCGGCGCCAGGCAATAGACGATGCAGTCGTCGACGAACTTGCCGGCCTCATTCAAGACGCTGGCATACACCGATTTGCCCGGATACAGCTTGGACATGTCCCGCGTGGTGACGTAATCCAGCACGGCCTGGGCGTGCGGGCCATTGCAGTGGATCTTCTTGAGTCCCGAGACATCCATCAGACCGGCGCGGGTGCGGATGGTCTCGTGGTCATCGGCCGTGTCCGAGACGGCGTAATTCCAGGCGGTGCCCATGCCATTCCAGTCTTCAAGCTCCGCGCCCAGCTTGCGGTGTTGTTCGGCCAGTGCCGAGATGCGCCATGAATTCGCCATGCGTCCCTTTCTCCTGTGAGTCGTGCTGCCTAGCGTAAGTGGGTGGTGCCGTAGTCCTGCTGGTGCTGGCGAAGATGGCGCGCAAGACGCGCATTCGCCGCAGGAGGTGTTGTTGTTCTTTCGCCTCTTCAGGCGCCTCTTCAGGCGCTTCACAAGGGCTTGTGCCTGCTGCTTGCCTTGCCTGATCGCATGAGTGTCCATTCTTGAAAGGAAAGAAACATTCTTCATGGTTAAGCAAGGGGCTTGCCAATTCCGTCAAAGGCCATGGCCACGGCAACCCTTGAGCGAGTCAGACGGCGATTGGCAGCACGAATTCGGGCGTGAATATCAGCGCTTTGCGTCATGCTGGTGCGAAGAGGGGAGCTTTGGGCACCGAAATGATGCCTATTTCGAGAAACGGGCAGGAATTTAATCAGGATCACTTGGCGTTTTCTGTGGGGTAAAACAAGTTCGGAAAATAAATTTCCATGCAAAACAGGAGGTTGATGAAAGGTTCTGGGTGGCAGCTGGCGAAATGGCATGCTGCATGCTTTTCTTTGGGGGAAATAAAGTTGACCAGCAGGAATCACAAAAACTCGTTTCATCCGCTATCTTGACGTGGCGAGTCACCACAAGGGGTCAGGTTTCCCGGGGTGGCAGACAGTGTCGAGGGAGATGGAACCCGGTCCGCTCTCAGAGGAAACCCAGATGTCACCCGAAAAGGCGCAACAGTTCATCAAGGATCACGATATTCGCTACTTGCTGGCGCAGTTCGTGGATATTCATGGCGCTGCCAAGACCAAGTCCGTGCCGGCCAATTGCCTGATGGATGTGGTCGAGAAGGGCGCGGGCTTTGCCGGCTTCGCCGTCAGTGGTCTCGGCATGTCGCCGGAGGGGCCGGACTTCATGGCGCGTGGCGATCTGGACTCGCTGTGCCTGGTACCGTGGCAGCCGGGCTATGCGCGCATGGCCTGTGATGGCTATGTCAATGGGGAACCGTTCGCCAACGACAGCCGTGTGGTACTGCTCAAGCAGCTGGAGCGCCTGAAGGAGAAGGGCTGGACGCTCAATACTGGGCTGGAGCCGGAATTCTCACTGTTCCGCCGGGGGGAAGCGGGTGAGCTGTTGCCGGTGGATGAGAGCGATACCCTCGCCAAGCCCTGCTACGACTACAAGGGCCTGTCGCGTTCGCGTGAATTCCTCGAGCGTCTGGTCGAATCGTTGCAGGCGGTGGACTTCGACGTCTATCAGATCGATCACGAGGACGCCAATGGCCAGTTCGAGATCAACTACACCTACAGCGATGCGCTGACCTCGGCAGACCGCTTCACCTTCGTGCGCATGGCCGCCGGCGAGATCGCCAATGACCTGGGCATGGTGTGCTCCTTCATGCCCAAGCCGCTGGCGGACCGCCCGGGCAATGGCATGCACTTCCACCTGTCCGTGTGTGATGACACCGGCCGCAACCTTTTCGGCGATGACTCCGACACCCAGGGCATGGGCCTGTCACCGCTGGCGTACCACTTCCTCGGCGGACTGCTGGCACATGCCCCGGCGCTGTGTGCCTTTGCCGCGCCGACCGTCAATTCCTACAAGCGTCTGGTCGGGGGTGGCAGCACCAGCGGCGCGACCTGGGCGCCGGTCTTCGTCGCCTACGGGGACAACAACCGCTCGGCCATGGTGCGTGTGCCCTATGGTCGCCTCGAGTTCCGCCTGCCGGACGCCGGCTGCAACCCCTATCTCGTGCACGCCGCCATCATCGCCGCGGGGCTGGATGGCGTGGCACGCAAGCTGGATCCGGGCACGCCCCACAACATCAATCTCTACTCGCTGACCCCGAGCGAATGCGCCGAGAAAGGCATCGAGACGCTGCCGCAGAATCTGGCCCTGGCCATCGATGCGCTCGAGGCGGACAGCATTTTGCGCGAGAGCCTGGGCGAGGGGATCTGCGCCGAGTTCATGCGCCTCAAGCGCGAGGAATGGCGGGATTACAACGCGCAGGTCAGTGCCTGGGAAGTCCAGCGCTACGCCGAATTCTTCTGATCTCATCCGGCGGCGCTCGCGGATCTCGCGGGTCGTGTCAGACGAGGGTCGCCACTGTCACCACCACGCTCAAGACACCAGGCAGGAGACGCCTCCTGCCCGTGAGAGGACATCACCATGTGTGGAATCGTAGGGCTTTATCTCAAGAACCCGGCGCTGGAATCGCGCCTGGGGGAGCTGTTCGAGCCGATGTTGATCGCGATGACGGATCGCGGCCCGGACAGCGCCGGCTTCGCCATCTATGGCGACGAATTTGACGCTGGCATCAAGCTGACGCTGCAGAGCGATGGTGTCGATGAGGATTGGGAGGCGATCGCCAAGGGCCTGGGCGAGCAGGTCGGCACGGTGGCGGACTGGTTCAGCAATGCCAGTGTCGCGGTATTCAAGATCGCCGGGGAAGAGAGCGCCGTGCGTAGCTGGCTTGCCGACAGTGCCCCGCAGATTCGCGTATTGAGCGTGGGGCAGAGCATCGAGATCCTCAAGGCAGTGGGCCTGCCGGCCCATATCGCCAGCCTCTATGGCCTCAAGGGCATGCAGGGCAGCCACATCATCGGCCATACCCGCATGGCGACCGAAAGCGCCGTGACCCTGCAGGGCAGCCACCCGTTCTCCACCGGGCGTGATCTGTGCCTGGTCCACAATGGCTCGCTGTCCAACCATAACTGGCTGCGCACCAAGCTCAAGCGTGAGGGCATCAGCTTCGAGACCGACAACGATTCCGAAGTCGCCGCTGGCTACCTGACCTGGCGTCTGGAGCAGGGCGACAGTCTGGAAGCCGCGATCACCGGCGCCCTGAAGGACCTTGATGGCTTCTTCACCTTCACCATCGGCACCCGTGATGGCTTCGCCGTGGTGCGTGACCCGATCGCCTGCAAGCCTGCCGTGATCGCCGAGACCGATGATTACGTGGCCATGGCCTCGGAATACCGCGCCCTGGCCAGTTTGCCGGGCATCAAGGATGCCCGCGTGTGGGAGCCGGAACCCGGCCGCCTGTATCTGTGGGAAAATGACACCGCCCGTTCGGAGGCCGCGTAATGATGAAGACTC
Organism: Cobetia sp. PS-4MA; assembly: GCF_057670765.1. Taxonomy (NCBI): domain Bacteria; kingdom Pseudomonadati; phylum Pseudomonadota; class Gammaproteobacteria; order Oceanospirillales; family Halomonadaceae; genus Cobetia; species Cobetia sp. PS-4MA. Next base: position 1,527,195 of record NZ_CM173107.1, read on the forward strand.
ACGATCTGGCCGTTGATGGGCTGCGCGAATTGAACCAGGCCCTGCACGATGCCGACATCCTGAAGGACGCGCGTGAGTGGCGAGTGGTCAATTCCGACGGCGCCCACAACATCGCCTGCGGCATCAATGACGCTATCAGTGTCGATATCGATGGCCACGCGGGCTACTACTGCGCGGGCATGAATCAGAAGGCCAGCGTCACCATCCACGGCAACACCGGGGTCGGGGTGGCGGAAAACATGATGTCCGGCTGCGTGCGGGTCAAGGGCGATGCTTCCCAGTCCGCGGGCGCGACCGCCCATGGTGGCCTGCTGATCATCGAAGGCAATGCCTCGGCGCGCTGCGGTATCTCGATGAAGGGCGTGGATATTGTCGTCAAGGGCAACATCGGGGCCATGAGTGCCTTCATGGGCCAGGCGGGACGCATGGTGGTCTGCGGCGATGCCGGCGAAGGACTCGGCGATTCGCTCTATGAAGCGCGACTCTACGTGAAGGGCACGGTCGCATCGCTGGGCGCGGACTGCATCGCCAAGGACATGCGTGCCGAGCACCTGGAAGAACTGGCGGAGTTGCTGGCGAGTGCCGGTATCGATGAAGACCCGGCCAGCTTCACGCGCTACGGATCTGCGCGTCAGCTCTATCACTTCAAGGTCGACAACGCCTCAGCCTACTGATCAGGATGCCCAACATGACCGACGAGACTCAAACACAGCCCTACAACCCGGCACTGCGCGAATCCGCGACCTTCGGCCGCGATGTCATCCACGAGATCCAGCGCGCGGCGGAGACGGGAATCTACGATATCCGAGGCTGGGGCGCCAAGCGCAAGGTGCCGCATTTCGATGACCTGCTGTTCCTCGGCGCCAGCATGTCGCGCTATCCGCTGGAAGGCTATCGCGAGAAGTGCGAGACCGAAGTCGTGCTCGGCACGCGCCATGCCAGGAAGCCGGTGGTGATCAGCACGCCGGTGACCATCGCCGGCATGAGCTTCGGTGCCCTGTCCGCCCAGGCCAAGGAAGCGCTGGGGCGTGGTGCCTCGGAAATCGGCACCTCCACCACCACCGGCGATGGCGGCATGACCCCGGAAGAGCGCGGCCAGTCCTCGCGCCTCGTCTACCAGTATCTGCCGTCGCGTTACGGCATGAACCCGGACGACCTGCGCAAGGCCGATGCCATCGAAGTCGTGCTCGGCCAGGGCGCCAAGCCCGGCGGGGGCGGCATGCTGCTGGGCCAGAAGATTTCCGAGCGAGTCGCGGGCATGCGCACGCTGCCGCAGGGCATCGACCAGCGCAGCGCCTGTCGCCACCCGGACTGGACCGGCCCGGATGACCTGGCGATCAAGATTGCCGAGCTGCGCGAGATTACCGACTGGCAGGTGCCGATCTACGTCAAGATCGGTGCGACCCGTACCTACTATGACGTCAAGCTGGCGGTGAAGGCAGGTGCGGATGTCATCGTGCTGGATGGCATGCAGGGCGGCACCGCCGCCACCCAGGATGTCTTCATCGAGCATGTCGGTATCCCGACCATGGCCGCCATCCCCCAGGCCACGCAGGCACTGCAGGAGATGGGCCTGCACCGTGAGGTACAGCTGATCGTCTCCGGCGGGATTCGCAACGGCGCCGATGTGGCCAAGGCGATCGCGCTGGGTGCCGACGCCGTGGCGATCGGTACCGCCGCCTTGATCGCGCTGGGCGACAACCATCCGCGTTACGCCGGGGAGTATCAGAAGCTGGGGTCCGCCGCCGGTTTCTATGATGACTTCCAGGATGGCAAGTGCCCGGCCGGTATCTCCACCCAGGACCCGGAGCTGAGCCAGCGACTAGACCCGGTCGCGGCCGGCAAGCGCCTGGCCAACTACCTGCGCGTGCTGACGTTGGAAGCTCAGACATTGGCACGCGCCTGTGGCAAGTCACACCTGCATCATCTGGAGCCGGAAGATCTGGTCGCCCTGAATGTGGAAGCGGCCGCCATGGCACGTGTTCCGTTGGCGGGCACCAACTGGGTGCCGGGACAGGGCGGTTACTGATGACACGATCTCCATTGTGCATGAGCGTGTTTGGGCATGGCTGACATTACGCATGATTGTGATGGTAAAGGTGCGGAGTCTTTTGTCAGCAAGCTCGCTGGAGTGTTGTCCGGGAAAGTTGTCACGATACGGGAAGTCTTCTCCGGTATGACCTGGCGATATTGAGTCATCAAAGCGCCTCACTCTTCGGTGAGGCGCTTTCTTTGGTGGTGAGTACAATCAAGGAAAAAGGCCAATATCATGCAAGCGAAAGTGCATCAGAATGCTGACGGTGGAGAAGCATGTAGTGTCGTGTGGATTGTGGGATCGTGATTCTACCGTAAGCGTTCGGGCATCACCGCTTGCGAGTGATCAAGCAGTATGCTGCCAATGATGGGGCAGGAGCTCGTGGACCTGGCTGGCCTTTTGGGTCGGCAGCCTTTCCAACACATTCTTCAGGTAGGCATAGGGCTCATGGCCGTTCAGCTTGGCACACTGAATGAGGCTCATGATAGTGGCAGCACGCTGGCCACTGCGCAGTGATCCGGCGAACAGCCAGTTTGAACGACCCAGCGCCCAGGGGCGAATCAGGTTCTCCACCCGGTTGTTGTCGATCGGCAACTCGCCGTCATCCAGGTAGCGCGTCAACGCAGCCCAACGCTTCAGACTGTAATCCAACGCTTTCGCCGTCGCCGAACCATTCGGGACCTTCTCGCGATGCGCCAGCATCCAGCGATGTAGCGTATCGGCGATGGGCTTTGCTTTCGTCTCCCGTAGCCGTTGACGCTCTTCTGCGCTGAGTGACTGTACCTCACGCTCCACCTGGTATAGCTGACCGATCAGTTCGATAGCCTGCCCGGCGATCTGGCTCTTGCCAGCGACGTGCAGATCGACAAATTTGCGGCGGGCATGGGCCATGCAACCGATCTCGGTAACACCGTTGGCGAAGCTCTGCTTGTAGCCGCTGTAGTCGTCACAGACCAGCTTGCCCCGCCACTTCCCGAGAAAGTCGCGGGCATGTTGACCGCCGCGTCCCTCGCTGAAGTCGTAGATTACGGCCTTCAACTCGGCATACGGTGTGGTGGCGTAGGCCCAGAGATAGGCGCGGTGCGTCTTCTTCTTGCCAGGGGCCAGCATCGGTACCGGCGTTTCGTCGGCATGCAGCACCGGCTCGTTGAGCAACATTTCACGCAGTGCATCGATCAGCGGCTGAAGTCGCACCCCGCAGGTGCCGACCCACTCGGCCAGGGTGGAGCGCGGAATCGCTACGCCGGCGCGGGCGAAGATCTGCTCCTGGCGATAGAGTGGCAGGTGATCAGCATATTTGGCGATCAGCACCTGGGCCAGCAAGCCGGCTGTGGGGATGCCCTTGTCAATGATCTGCGCCGGCATCGGTGCCTGGGTCAGTGTCTCGCATTGGTCGCAGACCCACTTGCCACGGATATGTCGCTCGACGTGGAACACGCCCGGCGTGTAATCCAACTTCTCACTGATTTCCTCGCCGATCCGCCGCAACTGACAACCACACCGACAATGATCATTCTCCGGATCATGATGAATCTCGGTGCGCGGTAGTTCGGTAGGCAAGGGCGTGCGCTTGGGCGTCTTCCTTGCCACTGGCGTGGCAGCAGGGAGGTGGAGCTCTTCCAGCTCGGTCTCGATGGCAGCGATGTCGGCATCCACCCCCTCCTCCAGCAGGCTGATCTGCAGGACATTGAGCTGCTCGCTGCGCTTGCCGAAGGCGTGGCGCTTGAGCAATGCCATTTCATAAGTCAGCTTTTGATTGACCTGCTCGCTGTGGCGTAGCGCTTTCTCCTTTTCCTCCACCTGCGTCATCAGCGTTGCCGCCAAGTGGCGGAGCTGATCAGGAGAGAGTTGAGTCAGGTCGGGGGGTGTCGTCATTCCACCAGTATGCCAGTCCGCCGAAGGCAGTGGGATTGGCGCATCAGCGAATAGCGGGCCGGTAGGTTCTGTGCCGTACCTGGCCTGGCGTATCAGACCACAGAGATGACGCCGTCGGTGCCGAGACGCTGCCAGGGTAGGCCCTGCACCAGTGCCATGACCTGCTCGGGGCAGAGCTCGACGCAATCGCCATGTCGGTTGTCAGCCCAGTGGAACTTGCCCTGGTTCAGGCGCCTGGCGCATAGCCAGGTGCCCAGGCCATCGTGGACCAGCACCTTCATGCGGTTGCCGCGCCGGTTGGCGAATAGGTAAGCACAGTGCGGGCGAGCCATGCCGAAGACCTTCACTACCCTGGCCAACGCAGTGTCCGGGCCGGCCCGCATATCCAGGGGTTGGGTAGCCAGCCAGATTTCGTCGATGCGGATCATGCGAGCAGCTCCCGAATCAGAGATCGACAGGTGTCGGCCTCCGAGGCAGGCCACTCGATGACCATCGGGCCGTTGGGGTGCGGGATGGTGAGGCGAATAGGGTCCGCCACCTGATGCTGGGGAGTGTCCGGTGATAAATCGCGGACCATGGGCACCGGTACAAACGCCGGTATTTCTGGCACAGCCGTTTGCTGACGAGTGGTACGGATCCAATTGTGGACCAGGTTGGCATTCAGGCTGTGCTCCAAAGCCACTCCGGCAACGGAGGTACCGGGTTGCTGACACGCTTCGACGATCTTGGCTTTGAAGGCGGCAGTGAAGCGGCGACGCTTGCGAGGGACTTCCAACACGCTTAATTCCGTCATGATAAGTGTCCACTTATTGATAGGTGGACATCTAACGTGACGGAATTCAGGTCTCTGTGGTAGATGGGATCACCGATCGCTTACATTCTACCAAGATAAAGTTTTTCCATTATTTCAGCATCTTGAAGATATTAAATGAGAAATATGTCAGGCGTAGAGATTGGCTTATGAGGTGAGGTTTGGTCAGGGCAATAATGGTGAATGTAAGCCGTTTTTAATGAGTTTTGTGTTCTGTTTTGGTGCGTGAATATCTCTATTGATTGTTCATATGTGAAGTGGGGGTTTCAGGTAATTATGTCGGCTATGTGGAGCAATGATTTTGCCATCAATGGCACGAAATATGCTCATGAAATGGAGTGGTAGTCGGATGCACGTCATCGTCAAGACGGCGGCATTACAACAAGGACAATTTCTCAGAGCAGGGTCGTGTCATGAAAAGCCCGCAATCATCCTCTGTCACTGCCGGGATTCGAAGTCGGCAACACTATCCACGCATCGAGGCGCTGCCCGATGCCCAACGGTATCTGGTGGCGTGCCAGTCTCCCGAGAGCCTGCCAGGCACTGGAGAGGCGGCGGGCAACGCCCGTCAGCAACTGCAAATGCATTGTCAGCTGATCAGTACGCTGCTGGGGCAGCTCGGTAGCCGCGAGGTGGGAGGCACCTCGCAATCCACTCCGGCAACAGAGGCGTTGCCCACGGGGCCCGCCGACAGCGCCCGCCTGCATCGCTGGTACGACGTCGATGATCGCCCCCTAGCCTGCGATGCGCTGGCGGGTGCCATCGGCGAGGTAGGCGCGGCGGGGTGTCTGGTCATCATCGGCAGTGAGCATTTCGTGTGGCAGGTCGCCAATCTGGCTCAGCAGCAGGGGCTGTTGCTGGATGACATGGTGATGCTGCCGGTGGCTGCCTTGGGGCGGCATGTGTTCTGCGTGCACTGCCAGCAGGTCAGTGAGCACGTCATTCACTCGCCGTCAGCCTGTGATGGCTGCGGCCTGATGCTGGAAGTGCGTGATCATTTTTCCAAGCGTCTCGGCGCCTACATGGGCGTGCGAATCGATGCGGAAGCGCCGGGAGAGATTCCCCCACAGGAGGAGGTGGCACCATGTCTCGCTTCATGAAGGCGCGGGTCGCCGCGGTCGATCAGCTCAGCAGCAGCGTGCGCCGTCTCACTCTGGTGCCTGCCGATGAGGCCTCACCCTTCACGCCGTTCTCGCCGGGCAGTCATGTGGTGCTGGGCATTCCGGGAGAAGGGCGGGTGTGTCGCAACGCCTATTCATTGATCAGCCCGCCGGATGATCCCTCGCAGTACTGCATCGCGGTGCGTCGTCAGCCGGTCTCGCGTGGGGGCTCCGAAGCCATCCATTCCCGCGTCAAGGTCGGGGACGAGCTGGAGCTCAGCCCGCCGGCCAACCTCTTTCTGCCGCACTGGCAGGCGCGTCACCACCTGATGCTGGCAGGCGGCATCGGCATCACGCCGTTTCTCTCTTACCTGCCGGAGCTGGAGAGTCGTGGCGGCAGCTGGGAGCTGCACCTGCGCAGCCAGGACCTCGACGTCGCCCGCTTCCCGGAGGCCGCGCCCTATCTGGCGAGTGGCAACATCACCCAGCACCGTCTCGAGCGTCCGAATCTCAAGGCCCTGCTGGCGCGTCAGCCCGCCGGCACTCACGTCTATCTCTGCGGCCCGCAGGCCATGATCGATGCCGTGAAGGACGCGGCGCGCGAGCTGCACTGGAGTCTCGCGCGCATCCATCACGAGGTCTTTGCCGCCCCGGAGCCGGGGACTCCCTTCATGGCCGTGGCGCGTGGCAGCGGCGTGGAAGTGGCGGTCGGTGCCCAGGAATCCCTGCTGGAAGCGCTGGAGCGCAGCGGTGTCGAGGTGACGAGCCTGTGTCGCGGCGGGGTCTGCGGACAGTGTCGGGTCGAGATGCTGGAGGGGGAGGCGGAACACCGTGACGCCTTCCTCGATGAACAGGAGCGGGCCAGTCAGCGCTGCGTGATGCCCTGCGTTTCCCGGGCACGCAGCCAGCGGCTGGTGCTGGATCTCTGAAACCGTCTTTCGCGAGATGGACCCCCAAGGAGCAGGAACATGCAATTTTCCCCGCGAGATGACCAGGCGTTCCATGGTCAGTTCACCTTCAAGAATTCCGACTACGCCATCCAGCGTTTTCCCTTCCCGTTCCCGGAAGATGAGTACCGTTACTCGGTCAATATCGAGCCACATGTCTTGCCGGGCAAGCCGGGTTCCATCACCGAGCACATGCTGGATATCGATGAGCATTATCTGAGCGAGATCGCTGAGCGTGAGCGGGTGCTGGCCAAGGACCCCAAGCGTTGCCTGGTGATGCCGCACATGCAGCCGGCAGCCTGGGACTTCCTGGAATTCGTGATGACGCACTACGCCCGGGACTATCCGCAGGCCTTCAGTTTCGAGCGCGACGGCGATGACTGCGTGTGGCGCAACCATCTGCTGGAGATGGAACAGAGCTTCCGCATGGGCGATGACGCCAGCCTGCCACTGCCGCCACTGGACTATATCGGCCGTCAGATGCAGGGCGATATCGCGCTGCTCGACCAGCGCGACGGTGACCTCTTCATGGACGCCGGCATGATCACCTGTCCGGCGGACTGGTCACTGGCCTTCGATGCTGGCATGAGCTTCAAGCAGTGGCATGGTCCGGTGCCGTTGGCGCATGAGATGGGCGTGTTCGATCGCGCGCTCAAATACCTGTGCGCCATCCAGGTCGGCGGGCCGGTGCGACGCCTCAACTGGACCATGACCATCCATCCGCGCATGGACAGCTCCCCGGAGACCTATGCCGAGTGGGGCAGTGATCGCACCACCATCACCGCCGAAAACGCCGGTCGTGATGTGCATCTGCGCGTCGAGCTGCAGACGCTGGTGCGCATGCCGCGCAGTTATGCGCTGTTCTTCGGTATCCGCACCTATCTGATCAGCCTCGAGGACCTGTGTACCAACCCGGTCTGGCAGTCGCGCTTGTTGAAGGTGCTCAAGACCCTGCCGGCGGAGCTGATCGACTACAAGGGGCTGACGCGCTATCTGCCCAGCGTGCTCGAGTGGCTGGAAGCCCGCGAGGCAAGCGTTGCGGCCAAGGCCAATGCCGAGGCGACGGCGCAGGCAGCGGTCTAGGCCACGTTGCGGGCAAGCCGCTCTGGCTAAGAGCTCCTGATAATGAGCTCTTGATAAAGAGCTCTCGGCATACAGCCCTCGGCACCGAGGGCGTGATAGGGCATGGATCGCAAGCCGCTGACGAAAGCGCTTGCGAATAACAACAAAGGGGAAACGCTGGTGAATATCGATGTGCTCCAACTCAGCTATGCGCTGGATACGTTCTACTTCCTGATGTGTACCGCGCTGGTCATGTTCATGGCCTGCGGCTTCGCGATGCTGGAATCCGGGCTGGTGCGCTCCAAGAATACCGTCGAGATCCTGACTAAGAATGCGCTGCTCTATGGCATCGCCTGTCTAGTGTTCCTGGTGGTGGGCTACAACGTGATGTATCCCGGTGACAATGCCATCAGCAGCGTAATTCCGGGGCTGTCGTTCATGCTCGGCGCTGACAATACCCTCAGCGACATCAGTGCTGGCGAAGGGGCGGCCTATTACTCCAGCATGGCGGACTTCATCTTCCAGGCGGTGTTTGCCGCCGCGACCATGTCCATCGTCTCGGGGGCCGTGGCGGAACGCATGCGTCTGTGGCCGTTTCTGATCTTCGCGGTGGTGATGGTCGCGGTCATCTATCCGGTGGAAGGCTACTGGAAGTGGGGCGGCGGTTTCCTGGATGCGATGGGGTATCAGGACTTCGCAGGCTCGGTGGTCGTGCACATGGCGGGCGCGGCGGCGGCATTGGCGGCGGTGCTGCTGGTCGGTCCGCGCAAGGGGCGCTACGGCGTGGACGGCAAGGTACGTGCCATTCCGGGTGCCAATCTGCCGATCGCCATGCTGGGCATGTTCATCCTGTGGATGGGCTGGTTCGGTTTCAATGGCGGCTCGATGCTCAAGATCGCCAGTCTCGATGATGCCAACAGCGTGGCGCGTATCTTCGTCAACACCAATGCCGCGGCCTCGGCAGGGATGGTGGCCGCGGCACTGCTGTCACGCGCCATGTTCGGCAAGACTGACATGACCATGGTGATGAACGGTGCCCTGGCCGGTCTGGTCTCGATTACTGCCGAGCCGTTGCTGCCGTCTGCCGGCCTTGCGGTGCTGGTCGGCGCAGTGGGAGGCATCATCGTGGTGCTGTCGGTAGTGGGGCTTGATCGCCTCAAGATCGATGACCCGGTCGGTGCGATTTCCGTGCATGGTTCCGCAGGCCTGTGGGGCATCATGGCGGTGCTGTTCTCCAATCCGGATGCGGCCTTCGGCACCCAGATCCTGGGCACGCTGATCATCTTCGCCTGGATGTTCGGCGCAAGCTTGGTGGCGCTGCTGGTGATCAAGAAGGTCTGCGGTGGCCTGCGTGTCAGCGAGGAAGAGGAACTGGAAGGCATGGACATGCACGAATGTGGCATGGGAGCCTACCCGGAGTTCGTGAACATGTCCTCCCCGTCACAGGGAGAAGGCACTGCGTCCGGGCATGCCGGCAAGGCGAGCGCTGCAGTTCCGGCTGCGGTGCTCAAGGGGGCGGCGCGTTGAGTCTGCCCCCCCCCCCCCCAAGTGCTGGATTCCCCGAGTGAGGTGAGTCCTGTCAGCGTGTGATCCGAGAAGGCCCGCCAATTGGCGGGCCTTCTCGTGTTCCAGGATGAGCGTAAGGGGAAAGGGTGGGCAAGGGACAGGGAAAGGAGGGGGAAACAAGAGGGATGATGGACGTCCCGGGATGAACAAGCAGCGACCAGACGGAAACTGCCTGTCAGCGGCGGTGCAGTCCCCCCAGCTCATGATTGATATGGCGGGCGCAGTCCATCAGCGCGCCGCGCAACAGCAGGCGCCGGCGCTCGTCGGCCATCATCGCATCGGGGCCCGAGATATTGATGGCGCCCACCAGATGACCGGTATGGTCATAAAGCCCCGTGGCGATGGCAGTGGCGTAGTCGGAGCGACTTTCCACCCATCCCTGGCGGCGGGCTTCCTCGATGGCATCCTTCAAGGCCGGCAGGTTCTGGGGCGCCGGCGGTGGGTAGTCATCCAGACGGATCTGACGATAGAGCTGCTGCAGTTCATCCTCGCCCAGCACCGTGAGCAGGATGCGCCCCATGGCACTGACATGACACGGCAGACGGGAGCCGATGGGGATGTTGACCGACATGCGCTGTGCGGCGAAGGCGCGGTAGAGATAGATGGCATCCGTGCCCTCACGAACGCTCAGGTGACATGACATGGTGGTCTGATCGCGCAGGGTGTCCAGGTGGGGCGCCACTACCTCGACCAGATCCCGACTGGCCAGATAGCTGAAGCCCAGCGAGATGACCTGTGGCCCCAGTTCATAGGTGTTGCGAGCGATCTTCTTGAGATAGCCCATGTCGGTGAGGGTGATGACGATACGGTAGATGGCCGAATTGGTGGTGCCCAGTTCCTCGGCGAAGTCATTGGTGGTCAGCACCTTGCGCCTGCTGCTGAACATCTCGAGGATTCTCAGCCCGCGAAACAGCGCAGGCACGGTGTAATCATTCTCGCGAGCAGGCGCGGTCGAGAGCGATGGGTCATCGGTCACGACATCCTGCCCGGAAGGGAGCGAGGCGTGGGAATCGGGCATACCTGGTTCCTTTTGCTGCGTATGGCGAGCCGTAGGTGAAACGCAGTCTCCCCGTCGCTGCCTGGAACTCAGACGACGACGGGGAGCGGGTGACAGCGTGAGAGGCATGCGCGAGCGGATGCCAAGGTTGCGTCGCAATCGCTAGCCGTGATGATGGGCCAGCAGGGCAGCGGCTGTCACGGTCTGCCCCGAGTATTCGCGCATGGCATCGAGCATGACGCCCCACTGATAGTGGCTGGAGGCGATGTCGAACAGCAGGTGGAAGCAGGGGCACTGATGGCTTCCCACGTTGACGATGATCGCGTTGGTGCGTGCCACTGACGTCTGCGCGACGCTCCCGGGCGGGAAGGCCTCACTGCGCAGGTCCATCCCGCACAGCTTGGCCATCAGCGACGGTACGCTGCTGCCACTCAGGCTGAACCAGGCGTGGGAATCCCGCCGTGGGAGGGAATGCACGCGCCTGCCCCGGGCCAGTGCGTCATCCGCCTGCGCGATGAGCGGCAGGTCGGCCACGCCCGCATCGGGAGTGATGGCCGGCGTCAGTTGCAGAAACTCGCCCACTGACAGCCTGACCAGCCAGCTGCCATCCGTCTGGAGCCTTGCCGTATTGGGCGTATCCGGTACCGTGAAGTCCAGCGAGGCCAGCCAGTCGGCGGCCTCGCGGCCGCGAACGCCTGCGCGTCCCAGAGCGCTCATGTCGGCGAGTGCGCAGTGGCTGAGAACGGTTGCCGTCACCGAATCACTTGATTCGTCGGTTGTCGACGCGCCAGTGAGGCTTGCTGGCACTGCACAGCGCGCCAACGCCGTGGCGCCATCCAGGTGGTCCGTCATTGATGTCGTCATTTCACAGCTCCTGGCGGGCAGACTTGGGATCAAAGAAGGGTAGTGCCACGACCTCGGCCTGGACCAGTACGTCGCCCTGGGTGCGGATGGTGATCTTGCTGCCGGGCGTACTGCTATCGATTCCAGCGTAGGCCAGGCCGATGATGGCACCCAGCGTCGCGCTGTATTCACACGAGGTCACGTTGCCGGTGATGTCGCCACCGGGCTTGGCGGCGTCGGCGCTCTGTTCCCCGCCGCTGAGCACCAGCTGACCTTCCAGCGGTTGCGGGCTGTCCTTGGGCAGCATGAAGCCGACCAGCTTGCGGGTCTGGGGCTGGGCGGCAAGAATCTCGATCGCACGACGGCCGACACAGAAGGGCTTCTTGTGGCTGACTGCCCACTCAAGGCCGATCTCGCCGGGATGGCTCATGCCATCGGTATCCTGCCCGATGATGATGTGGCCTTTTTCCAGACGTAGCAGACGCTGGGCCTCGACGCCGAAGGGGCGGATGTCGGCTTGCTCGCCTGCCAGCATCAGCAGGTCCCACAGCGCTTCGCCGAAACGGCTCGGCACGTGGATCTCGTAGCCCAGTTCACCGACGAAGCCGACCCGCAGCAGGCGGGCGGGAATCCTGCCCTGCGTGCCCAGCAGCTCGGTCTCGAGATGGCCGGTGCGCAGCTCCAGATAGGGGAAGGCCTGGGGGCTCAGGTCGATGTCGCGACACACATTGCTCAGCACCTCGCGGGCCTTGGGCCCGGCGAGATTGACGGCGCAGTAAGCGGCGGTGACGTTGGTGATATCGACATCGAGTCGCCACTGGGCATTCCACTTCAGCATCTGCTGGTAGACACGGTCCACGCCGCTGGTGGTGGCGGTGACATAGAAGTGTTCCTCACCGAGGCGGCACGAGACGCCATCGTCGATGATCACGCCTTGCTCGTTGGCCATGGTGGCGTAACGTGTGCGACCCACCGGCTGCTTGAGGAAGGCGAAGGTGTAGAGGCGGTTGAGCAGCTCGGCGGCATCCGGCCCGCGCAGCTCGATGCCACCGAGGGTCGAGACATCGATCAGGCCCACGCCGTTGCGCACGGCCAGCGCCTCGGTCTGCATGGCGTCATTGCGCTGCTCGGGGCGGCCATAGAAGGCCGGGCGCGCCCAGTGGCCGGCCGGCATCATGCTGGCACCGAGAGCCAGATGGCGCTGATGTATCGGTGTCTGGCGGTAGGGGGCGAAACTGCGACCGGCCAGCAGCGGCAGCGGTTCGGCCACGAAGGGCGGGCGCGCGGTGGTCACGCCGGTCTCGCTGACGGTGCGCTGGGTGGCTTCGGCGACCAGACGCGCGGCCGGCAGTGCCGAGTGACGGCCCTGGGACGGACCCATGCCCAGTGTCGAGAAGCGCTTGACCAGCTGGATGTCGCGATAGCCGTGGCGGGTGGCATTGAGGATGTCGCGAATCTGCAGGTCTTCGTCCAGATCAACGAACTCCTTGCCCTTGGGGTGCGCGAACAGCGGCCAGCCATGCTGACGGAAGGGGCGTGACGGCGTAACGACCGCCGGCTCACTCGCCTCCAGCGTGACATCCACGACCTTGCCCGCCACGGTAAGCCCGTTCAGGGCGACGCTCGCGGCACGCTGACCATCGGCGATCACGTCCTTGAGGTGATAGAGGCCATTGGCGGAGCCTGCCATGTGCAAATGTTTCGGCAGGCCGCTGAGGCTGAAACGCGCATCGTCATCCAGATAGGAGAGCTTGGCGCCCGCCTGGCAGGCCAGCTGGTAGACCGGCATGTAGCCCGCCGTCATGCAGACCAGATCACAGGGGATCACCTCTCCCTCGGCGGCCAGTTCGCCGTGCGCGACGATCTTGCGTACCTCGACGCCCGTGACGTGATGCAGCGACTTCTCCGCCTGCGCCTCGAAGATGGCGTGCTCGAGCTTCAGGGCGATGCCGCAGTGGCGCACCGCATCGGCAAGGCTCGGATCATCGGGCTGGGCGCGCATGTCGAGCAGCGCGACGATGTTGACGCCGTGCTCCATCAGGTCCAGCGCGGCCAGATAGCCATCATCGCTGCCGGTGATCACCACGCCTTGCTTGCCAGGCAACACGCCATAGTGCTGCATCAGGCGCTGGGCGGCACTGGCGAGCATGATGCCCGGCAGGTCGTTGTTGCGAAATACCACCGGCTGATCGAAGGCGCCGCTGGCGAGAATGCATTCCTTGGCGCGCACCTTGTAGAGGCGCTTGCCGCGGATCACCGGCAGGTAGTTGTCCGTGAACCAGGCATTGCAGGTCGCTTCGGTCATCACGTCGATGCGCGGATGCGCCGTGACGGCCGCGCTCAGCGTCTGCAGTGTCTGGTTGGCCTCATGGCCTTCGGCGTCGAAGCGCGCATAGGTCAAGGCGCCGCCGAGCAGACGGCCCTGTTCGACCAGCAGCACGTTGGCGCCACCCTCGGCAGCCCCAAGCGCCGCCGTCATGCCGGCCGGGCCGGCGCCCACCACCACCACGTCGTGGAACAGATAGGCCTTGTCGTGATAGTGGCCGCGCACGTCCAGATTCAGGGTCCCGAGCCCGGCCTTGCGGCGAATCAGCGGCTCCCAGTACTTCCAGACGCCCTTGGGCTTGTAGAAGGCGCGGTAATAGAAGCCCACTGGCATGAATTTCGAGAACTTGCCCAGTCGCATGTCGCGGTCATTGTCCAGACTGCCAGTGACGTTCTGGGCAGTGACCTCGAGCCCCGGGCTGATCTGGCGCTCGTCGCCCAGCACGTTGGGCTCATCCGGCAATTGCACCAGGGTGTTGGCATCCTGGCCGGCAAAGGTCAGAGCGCCGCGCGGGCGGTGATACTTGAAGGAGCGCGACAGCAGCCAGCGGCCATTGGCGGCCAGGGCGCTGGCGATGGTGTCGCCGGCAAAGCCCTGGTAGCTCACACCATCGAAGCTGAAGGTCACCGGCGTGTCACGGTCGATCAGTCGGCCCAGCGGGGCCGGCAGACGTGCGCCTCGGGTCATGGGGACTCTGGCGTTCATGCGCGTTCTCCCGAGCTGTCCGTAGTGTGCAGTGGAAACTCCACGCGCTGGGTGAAGCGCTCGGAGGGATCGAAGGTGCGCAGGATCTCGTCGGTCACGGTGTGACGCTCGGCGAGAAACCAGTAGCTGGAGGCGGCGTGCATCCACCATTCGGTGACGACACCGGCGGTGTTGTCGCTGAAGAAGACGTAGTCGGCCCACTCGCGGTCACTGCAGGTATCGGGGTCTGGCATGTCGGCAAGCTCGCCGCCATACACGAATTCGCTGATATTTCGAGGCCCATTGAGTGGGCAGGGCATGATCTTCATCGCGGAAATCCTTGACCGTTGTTCTTGTACATCCAGCGTGGGGTGCGCATTCCCGGGCAGTCATCGAGCCTTGTAGGTCGAGCCGTCGCGAGGCGTCAGTGGCTGGCGGCAGTCGCGCCCATCTCGTTGACCTGACGGAAGCGCGCGAAGCGTTCCAGCGCGAAGGGGGCGATCAGGTCCGGGGTCTTGCCGCCGGAGGCGACCAGTTCGGCCATGGTCTTGCCGCAGATCGGCGTCGCCTTGAAGCCCCAGGTGCCCCAGCCGGCATCCAGGTAGTAATTCTCGACGGGGCTTTCGCCCATGATCGGGCTGTAGTCCGGCGTCATGTCGGTCGTGCCTGCCCATTGGCGCATCAGGCGGGCCTGGGACAGGAAGGGGAACATCTCCAGCGCCGCGGCGATCAGGCTCTCCTTGAGGTCCAGCGTCGAGCGGGTGTTGTAGAGCGGGTAGGGGTCGGAGCCACCGCCGAACACCACCTCGCCACGGCTGGTCTGCTGCACGTAGCAGTGCAGGGCCGAGGAGCTGACGAGCGGATCGAGAAACGGTTTGAACGGCTGGGTGACCATCGCCTGCAGCGGATAGCTGATGATAGGCATGGTGAAGCCGGCCTTGCTGGCGAGCACCGAGCTGTGCCCGGCCACCGCCTGCACCACGCAGCCACATTGCACGGTGCCGCGATTGGTCTTCACCGCGCGGATCTTTCCGCCTTCGACCACGAGATCCTGCACCTCGGTAAGCTGGTGGATCTCGACGCCGCGCTTGGCGGCCTCCTTGGCGTATCCCCAGGCGACGGCATCGTGCCGCGCGGTGGCGCCATCGATATGCCACAGGCCCGCCATGACCGGCAGGTGGCCGGGGTCCAGATTCAGGCTCGGCACCAGCTCGCGAATCTGCTGGCGATCCAGCATCTCGGTGCGCCCGCCGAAGTGGGTGTTGACCTCGGCGCGCTGGCGGAAGGCACGCACGGTGGAATCGGTATGCGCGAGGGTCAGCTGGCCACGCTCCGAGTACATGATGTTGTAGTCGAATTCGTTGGACAGTCCCTGGAACATGCGCACCGATTCGCTGTAGAAGCGCACGCCTTCCGGCGTCAGATAGTTGGAGCGAATCACCGCGGTGTTGCGCGCGGTGTTGCCACTGCCCAGGTAGGCCTTTTCCAGCACGGCGATATTGGTGATGCCGTGATACTTGGCCAGATAGTAGGCGGTGGCTAGGCCGTGCCCGCCGCCGCCGATGATGACCACGTCGTAGCGGGACTTCAGCTCCGTGGGCGGTGGGAGGTCGACTTCGGCCGGATACTCGGAGGACAGGCCGTACTTGAGCAGGGAAAAGGGCATCATTCACTCCCGGTACGCGCAAACGTACCTCTAGTGGTTCAGGCCGACTGGCGACGCGCGGCAGTCAGGGTGTTGGCGAGCAGGCAGGCGATGGTCATCGGGCCGACGCCCCCCGGGACAGGCGTAATGGCGCCGGCGATCTTGCTGACCGCAGCGAAGTCCACGTCCCCGACCAGGCGGGTGCGCGCCTTGCCGGTAGGGCTTTCCTCGGCGGACTGCGCGATGCGATTGATGCCCACATCGATGACCACGGCGCCGGGCTTGATCCAGTCAGCGCCGATCATGTTCGGGCGCCCGACCGCGGCCACCACGATATCGGCCTGGCGGCAGAGTTCGGCGGGATTCTGGCTGCGTGAGTGCAGCTGGGTAACGCTGCAGTTGGCGGCCAGCAGCAGGCTGGCCATCGGCTTGCCGACGATGTTGGAGCGCCCGATGATCACCGCATGCAGGCCAGAAAGATCACCACCGCGCTCGGCAAAGGTGTCACGCAGCAGGCGCATGCAGCCGGTGGGGGTGCAGGGCGCCAGGGCGTCGGCCCCTTGGACCAGCGCCCCGACGTTCATGCGATGGAAGCCGTCAACGTCCTTGGCGGGGTCGATGGCCTCCAGCACCGCGTCTTCCTGGATATGCGACGGCAGCGGCAGCTGGACGAGAATGCCGTGCACATCAGCGTCGGCATTGAGCTTCGCTACCAGCGCCAGCAGCTCGGCCTCGCGGGTCTCGCTGGGCAGGATGTGCTCGAAGGACTGCATGCCACACTCGACGGTACGCTTGAGCTTGTTGCGCACATACACCTGACTTGCCGGGTCCTCGCCGACCAGCACGACGGCAAGCCCCGGTATCACGCCCTGTCGTGCGAGGCCGGCGACCTCTGCCGTGACTTCCTCCAGCAGTCGCGCCGAGGCGGCCTTGCCATCGATCACGGCGGCGGTGGGTGTCGCTTGGGTATTCATGACTGCGCTTCCTCCCTTGGATGACGGCCGATGATTCACGCGTGGTCTGTCTTGAAGGCTTGTTTGAAGACTTGCTTGACGCCTTGTTTGAAAACTTATTTGACGCCTTACTTGAAAATCACGGTGCGATCATTGGCGAGGAAGACGCGGTGTTCGATGTGATAGCGCACGGCATTGGTCAGCGCCTGGGTCTCGGTATTGCGGCCAGCGGCGACCAGGTCATCCGGGGCGAAGTTGTGTTCGACCCGCTGTACGGCCTGATCGATGATCGGCCCTTCGTCGAGGTCTGCCGTGACGTAGTGGGCGGTGGCGCCGATCAGCTTGACCCCGCGGGCGTGTGCCTGGTGGTAGGGCTTGGCGCCCTTGAAGCCCGGCAGGAAGGAGTGGTGGATGTTGATGGCGCGCCCGGCCAGCTTCTGGCACAGCTCATCGGAGAGAATCTGCATGTAGCGCGCCAGTACCACCAGTTGAGTGCCGGTTTCCTCGACGATGTCCATCAAGGCCGCTTCCTGGCGCGCCTTAGTGTCCTTGGTGATCGGCAGGTAGACGAAGCGGATGCCTTCGCGCTCGACCATCGGGCGCAGGTCCAGGTGGTTGGAGACGACCGCGGTGATCTGCATGTCCAGCTCACCCTTGCGATAGTGGTAGAGCAGATCATCCAGGCAATGGTCGAACTTGGAGACCATGATCAGCACCGGCATCTTGTCCTTGCCACCGTGGATCTGCCACTGCATCTCGAAGGGCGCCGCCACATCTTCAAAGGCCTGACGCATACGCTCGATATCGCCTTCGATGCCCGTGTTGAAACGGAAGCGAGCGCGCAGGAAGAACTGCCCCTTGTCCTCATCATCGTACTGCGCCAGCTCACTGATGTAGCACTCGTGAGTGGTCAGGAAGGTGGTGATGGCCGCCACGATGCCGGACGTCGCCGGGCAACTGATGGTGAGGATGAAGTGATCGTCTGAGGTGCAGGTCGCGTGAGGCATTCTGGGCTCCGATGTCGGCAGAAAGGCATAGTTGTTGTGATATGAAGAACCTCATTCACTGACGTGTTTTTAATTCGGTTATTTCCTGTCAGTGACTTAATTTTCTTCTCAAGTAAATAACAATGTTTTTCTGGCGCTGGGTCAAGCCTGATCGACACGTCGATCGGTGTTAGCGTCCATGAAATGAAGACAATGATTCACTGATGAATCTTTACCGCTTTGGGGGATCGCGGAGCAGCGTAAAGCCATGAGGCGGGCAAGGGTGGGACAGGTGCCTGATGAGACACGCTCGTCTCGAGTTGGCTACAGCCTGCGAGTAACGTGAAAGGAATCGTCATATCCCGGTTGGGCAATTGCTGGCTGCAATATCAACACGTTAGTGTGCACTCATTGTATGCCTTGAGGTGTGACCTCTTGAGCCGGTATTCCTGCAAGACAATGAGGTAGACACGATGCGCACATTGACGATCGCGGCACTCATGGTGGCCAGCATGGCCGGTTCCAGCGTAGCGATGGCCGGCAACCCGGCTGATGATGGCCACGCTGCCAAGTCCCAGTACACCCAGTACAAGGACAGCGTCAGGACCTCTGCCCAATCCCACAAGGCGGCTGCTTCCGGGCAGGTGGCTGACAAGTCCTCTCACGTTGCCAGCAAGGCTCACGATGCCAAGTCCAAGGTGAGCGACAAGGCGAGCAACAAGGCGAGCGATACCAATTCCCGCTATCAGAAGAAGAACTATGCTGACGTGCTCAAGAACGAGCGCCACTGATGGCATGACGCTTTTGCTCGGCACGGCTTGAGTCGGGCAGTTGCCCGCTGTTGACAAGACCCCCTGAGCCTCCGGTTGCAGGGGGTCTTTGCATGCCGGGCACGCTCCTTGAGATCCACGCCCGTCTGGCGCGGCAGGCGATGTGCCTCTGGTGTGCGTGATCAGACGTTGACGTCGCGTGTTTCATACGCTCGCCTCGACAAGATGCAAGCATTCGTCAAGCGAGCCTGACTGGCTTGCGAACATAAATATCAAGGAGTTAGTGTGCCACCACCCTGTCTCCCAGGACCTTGGCCTTCGGATCAGGAAGGGGACATTTCGCGAGTAGAGAGGAGTAGGTACGATGCGCAGGATGACGATTGCAGCACTCATGGTAATGGGCATAGCTGGCTCCTCAGTGGCAATGGCAAATTCCTACACTGATGCGGCGAAGGACAGTGCCAAGCCCCAGTACACCACAGCCAAGGACAACGCCAGTTCCAAGGTGACTTCCCGGACTGACAGTGCCTCTTCCAAGGTCAGCTCTGCCAAGCACAAGGCAAGTGACAAGGCCAGCTCTGCCAAGGCCATGACAAGTGACAAGGTCAGCTCTGCCAAGACCAAGGCAAGTGACAAGGTCAGCTCTGCCAAGACCAAGGCAAGTGACAAGGTCAGCTCTGCCAAGTCCAGCTACGAAGACAAGTTCAAGTGATCTGATCCCCTGGGTTCGGGGGAGTCATGTGACACCCAGTCCCCGTCAGCCTCAGGCTGGCGGGGGCTTTTTCGCGGGGGGATCCCCAAGGCCGCGAAGGAGTCGTCTCTCGCCGGGAAGTGCGTTCTGCCCGGCACGTCATGAGGAGAATGGGCGAGCCGGACGGGCATTGGCAGATCAGTGGTCCGAAAAGGTCTCGACCAGATGCTGGGCGAAGGCCTGCATGCGGCGTGGCTGAGCGCGGGCGGGCGGGAACAGCAGCTGAAGCGGTGAGGGCGGGGCAGCGTGCTCCGGCAGCAGCTCCACGAGGCGACCCTCGCGCAAGTCGTCCGCCACGTCGACTTCCGATTTCAGGGCGATACCAAACCCTTCCAGACACCATTGGCGCACCAGTTCCCCATCATTGGCGATGCGATTGCCGCTGACGGTGACGATCTGCGGCACCTTGTGGTTGCCGAAGTGCCATTCATTGTCGAGGCTCTTGCCAAAGCGCATCACCAGACAGTTGTGGTGCTTGAGATCGGCCGGCGTCAGTGGCGCGGGGTGCTGCGCCAGATAGGCGGGAGAGGCACACAGCAGGCGGCGTTTCTGGCCCAGATGACGCACGCGCAGCGTGCTGTCCATGATGGTGCCGAAACGCAGGGCAAGATCGATCCCCTGACTGACGATATCGATGTAACTGTCCGACAGCAGCAGCTCTATCTCGATGGTGGGGTGCTGACGTTGAAATTCGGTGATGGCGCGTGACAGGGCGTTGCGACCCAGATCGCTCGGTGCGCTGATGCGAATTCGACCGGTGAGTGTCTGGGCACCCAGGCGGATACGGGTCTCAAGCTCCGAGGCACTGTCGAGCAGACCACGGGCTTCTTCCATCAGCGTGCGGCCCTCTTCGGTCAGGCTGATGGCACGTGTGGTGCGGTTGAGCAGCACCACCCCGTAGTGCGCCTCCAGTGAAGCCAGACGCTCCGATACCGTCGTCGGCGACAGTCCCGTCTCGCGCCCCGCGGCGGTCAGGCTGCCTTTCTCGACGATTGTCAGAAACAGCGCGATGTTGTCCAGTAGCATTGTGCGGTTTTTCCGAATTATCTTTGCAAAAAGGGGATGTTTATACGGACAAGGCTTGTGACTAGGATGATCACATCGCTTGAGCAACTCAAGCCTTCCTGACACTTCACGGAGTTCCTGCCATGTCCCAGTTGACCATCATCGCCAATATCCACGCCAAGCCGGACCAGATCGAGAAGGTCAAGGCGGCGCTTCTCAAGCTGGTGCCGATCACCCGCGCTGAAGAAGGCTGCCTCACTTACACCCTGCATCAGAACAACGAGAATCCGGCACCTTTCACGAGAACTGGGTCTCGCGTGAGCTGTGGCAGCAGCACATGCAGGCACCGCATCTGGAAGAGTACGTGGCAGCGACAGAAGGCGCGGTCACTGAGTTCACCTTGCAAGAGATGACGGCTTTCGCCTGAGGTGTGGGTCCTGGCTTTTCATGGCGGCAACACCTGACTTGCTCGCTTTCTCCCCCTGCAACGCCCACCCACTCGAGGCTGCCATGACAGACCCTATCCGCATCGGCCATATCGCGCTGTCCTGTCACGAAGCCAGTGCCTGGGAAGTGGCCCGTATTCTCGAAAGTCACGGTCATGACGTCACCTTCACCAGTGCGCCGCACGAAGCGGCCTTCGCGATGCTGGGGCGAGGGGAGATCGACATTCTGGCCTCTGCTTGGCTGCCGTCGAGCCATGAGGCCTATCTGGCACCGATGCTGCACGATGTCGACAAGATCACCGTCCTATATGAACCCTATTGCATCTGGGGGGGGGGGGCCGGATCATGTGCCGGAAAGTGCCGTGGCAAGCGTCACGGACCTGCTGCGGGAACCGGCGCTGAGCAAGATGGAACCCTTGATCCAGGGCATCAATCCCGGTGCCGGCATCAGCCGCTTCTCGGCCGAGATCATCAAGCAGTACGGCCTGGGCGCAGCCGGGTATGTCTTCCGCACCGGTAGCGAAGCGGAGTGCTTTGATCGCTACGAAGCCGCCGTCGCCGAGGGGCGTTGGGTCGTGGTGCCGCTGTGGCATCCGCAGTTCCTGCATCATCGCTACCGGATTCGCGCCCTCAAGGAGCCCAAGGGGCTTCTGGGTACCCGAGATGACGCCACCCTGGTGGTGCGCAAGGACGCACGTCCGCGTATTGGCGCCGCGGCGCTCAAGGATCTCTCCCAGCTCTACATCGGCAATCCGCGTCTCAGTGAACTGGAAGATGAACTGCGCCGTCGCGCCTGATTCGTCACGTCTGAATCTCTATAACCCCCGGGCGATGACCACGTCATCGTCCAGTCTCTCTATCTCATCTTCATCGACCCTGCCGGCCCGGCGCACAGCGCCAACCGGCGGGCTAGGAGCCCCCATGCCGTTTTCTCGCCTCAAGACTGCCATCTTCATCGCCTCGCTGGGCGTCAGCGCTGCCTCTGCCGTGCAGGCTGATGCCACAACGGCTTAAGCCTCCGCCGACAACCACCAGAGCGCCGCAGCCAGTGCCTGGAGCCACGCGACCCTCAGTACCTTTGCCGAGTACTCGGACACCCGCCCCGGCAATATCACCTTCACGCCGGATGGCCGCCTGATCATGTCCCAGCAGCCACTCGATGCACCGGCACTGCGCGTGGTCGAGATCACCCAGGGCGGCAAGCGTGTGCCATTCCCGACTCTGGATTGGGCCGATGGCCCGGCAGAAGGCGAGGTCGGCATCGCGTCAATCATCGGCGTACATTCCGATCGTCAGGGCGTGGTGTGGATGCTCGACATGGGCAGTCAGGACAGTGCGCCCAAGCTGGTGGGCTGGGATACCCGCAGTGATTCGCTCAAGAAGGTGATCCCGCTTGGGGGAGACAGCGTGCTGCCGATCTCCTTCCTACAGGATTTCGTCATCGATGAAAGGCGCGGCAAGATCTATATCGCGGACATGACCTTCACTGCCCCCGCCTCCCACATGAAACCGGCCTTCGTGGTGGTGGATATCGCCAGTGGCAAGACGCGCCGTGTGCTGCAGAGCGATGAAAGGCTGATGCCGGTGGCGCATGACATGGTCATTAATGGGCGTCTGATGGCGGGCGATGGTGATGGCGAGGGAGAGCAGAGTGGCGAGCCGAAGCCCTGGTACCTGGGATTGAACGCCATCGCCTTCGACCCGGCAGAAGACGTCGTGTATTTCGGTGGCGTGAATGGCAGTGATATCTATCGTCTGCCGGCGGCTGAGCTGGCCGATGACACTGCCACGGAGGCGGAGCTGTCGCGCGCCATCACGCATTACGCCACCAAGCGTCCCAATGATGGCTTCATCTTCGACGCCAGTCGCGGCGGCATCATCGCCGGTGACGTAGAGCACAATGCGCTGACCTTCTCTTCTCCCGAAGGCATGTCGGTCATTGCCCAGGATGATGAGCGTCTGCGCTGGCCGGATGGCTTCGCCTTCGCGCCCGATGGCAGCCTCTACCTCACCACCAATCAGCTGAATGCTCACCCGGCGCTCAATCAGGGTGTCGATGGCAGCGACAAGCATTACTACCTGCTCAAGCTGACACCCGCCAACTGACAGGCTCTGCTTGCGGCAGGCGAAGGGCTTGTCTGGCCAGTCCTTCGCCCTGTCTTGCCTGTCAGCGTATTTCCCCAACGCAGGACGTGTCTGATGACCGTCCTGCGTTGTCGCCTCTTGCCTCTGTAGCCGACGACCCGCTGGCGTCTCCCTGGAGGCAACCCGCAAACTCGCTGCTCATTATCCGCTTTATCCGGATTAACTTTGCGGATATGGGTCGTTTTTACGCTCAGCCCATGGAGTTAGCATGGTGTCATCGCTTCACGGCAAAGCCATTCAGCGCTGCCGTGACTGACATGATCTCAGGAGAGACTTTGATGAAAGCCATTGGTTACTACACTGCCGGTTCCATCGATCGTGATGATGCCCTGGTCGATATCGAATTGGACACACCGGTCGCCACCGGTCACGACCTGCTGGTCAAGGTTGCCGCTGTCTCGGTCAACCCGGTGGACTACAAGATCCGCGAAAGCCGCGAGCCGGCCGCAGGCGAAGCTGCCGTCATCGGGTGGGACGCCGTAGGGGAAGTCGTCGCCGTCGGTGACAAGGTCACTTCCTTCGCCGCAGGTGACAAGGTCTGGTATGCCGGCGATATCACCCGCGCCGGTACCAACAGCGAATTCCATCTGGTGGATGAGCGCATCGTCGGTCATGCGCCCAGGTCCGTTGAGGTCCATGAGGCGGCTGCGCTGCCGCTGACCACGCTGACCGGCTTCGAGATGCTCTTCGATCGCCTGCGTGTCACCGAGCCGGTACCCGGCGCTGCACGTGCCATCCTGATCATCGGCGGGGCTGGTGGCGTGGGCTCCATCACCATCCAGCTGCTGCGCGCACTGACGGATCTGACCATCATTGCCACCGCGTCACGTCCAGAAACCCAAGCGTGGGTCACGTCGCTGGGCGCGCATCACGTCATCGACCACAGCCAGCCGTTGCCGGCGCAGATCGAGGCATTGGGCATCGGTGCACCGGCCTTCGTGTTCTCGACCAATTTCTCCGAGCACTACGCACCGCAAGTGGCTGAGTTGATCGCGCCGCAGGGGCGTTTCGGCATGATCGATGATCCGCAGACCCTCGATGTGGTGCCGTTCAAGGGCAAGGCCGTGTCCATCCACTGGGAGCTGATGTTCACTCGCTCACTGTTCACCACCGCTGATATCGCGCGTCAGGGCGAGATCCTCACCAAGGTGGCGGGCCTGCTGGACACTGGCAAGATCACCTCCACGGCAACGGAGACCTTCGGCACCATCAATGCCGAAAATCTCAAGCGCGCACATGCCTTGCTGGAAAGCGGCAAGGCCAGGGGCAAGATCGTGCTTGAAGGCTTCTGATCGAACCCACTGCTGAGGCGGTGAAGTGAAAGGCGTGCGGCCGGGCAACAGGTCGCACGCCTGTGTCCGGGAGAGGGGCTGCCAATATCCTGGTCAGCGACGAGCGCCGGGCATCGCTGGCGCATGAAGGTGCGCAGGCCATCGTACACGGCAACCCTTGGCTCCCTGACCGCCTCACGGGGTGAGTCAAGATGGTGGCGGCAGTACGTTGCCGAGATCCCGGGGATCACCTCTCATCTGGGTCAGATGGGCGATATCTGGCGTCAAGTGCTTGTCAGGCATATAAAAGATCGTTCCGATGAGAGTTATCCGACCGCACATTGCGCTGCTGACGCGTTATGCTGAGAGGGGAGAACAGGGGGCCTGACACATCGCTTCCCGGGACCACTCATGGTTGTCTGAGCCGGGCTCAGGGCGCCAGAGGCATACAGCCTGACGAGGAGACAAGACATGAACAGGTGGTCATTGACGGGGCTGACTCTGGCGTTGGCGTTGTTGGGTGCCTCGGTGGTGCAGGCCGAGGCCGCGGATGACGGCAAGAGTCATGAAGAGCAGCTCAAGAAGAAGCACGAAGCGCTAGAAGGGCAGGCCAAGGCTGAACGCGTTCAGGCCGAGCAGATGCATGAGCTGAAGCAGATTCAGAAACAACGCCAGGCTGCAGAAGCGCAGGCGGACAAGGCGGTTGCGGACAAGGCTGTCCCGACCAAGGCCGTTGCGGACAAGGCCGCCCCGGAGACACCTCCGGCAGGAAAGTCCGATGCGAAGGCAGCGTCACCTGGGCCTCTGCTCAGACGTGGCGGTCAGTTGCCCGATGCCTTGGCATCTGACAAGGCGCTCTGGGTGGAGGACTGGCAGCGACATCAGCTACCCGAACCTAGCGCAGGTCAGCGCTGGCTCCAGCTTCGCAGCGGATTCGTCCTGACGGATATTCAGAGCGGCACCATTGAAGAGATACTGCTTGGGCCGTGAACCGCACTTCTGACATGGCACCCGTAACAGGATCTCGTCGTGTTGCGTGGTACCTCTGTCGGTAAGTCGCGACATCTGTGGGTATCTTGGCGACAACTTCGGTCACATTGTCGGGAAACGTGAAGAAATTTGCGCAGACTTGCAGAGTGCAGCGTAAGTCATCAAAATTAAGGAACAGTGTTTTCTAATTCCCGGTGTTGAACGTGCCCGGGCATGACGAGGAGATCGAAGATGCGCAACCGCACCCTGACAGTCTGCAGCATGGTGATTGCCCTGATGAGCGCCTCCGTCGCGCAGGCGGCTCCTGATGATCGTGATGATCGTGGGCAAGGCCAGCATCAGCAGCAACGCAAGCACTCTCAAGGCAATCAGCAAGGTAATCAGCAAGGCAACCATCAAGGCAATCAGCAAGGTCAGAAGCACCAGGCCAAGCAGCAACATGCAGCGCAAGGACACGGCAAGGCCCGTGCGGGGCATCATTCCGCTGGGCCCCAGCACTGGAAGCGGGGCGACCACGTCTCGCGCGATTATTACGGCAACAAGCGTTACTGGGTAAGTGACTGGAAGGCACACCACCTGTCCCGGCCGCCGGAAGGGCATCGCTGGTTGAATGTGGATGGCCGCTACGTTCTGACGGCCGTCGCGACCGGTGTGATCACGGCGATCATTCTCAATCAGTGATGCCGCCTGGACTGACAGTCCACTGACCACGCCATGGCATCGCACAATGAAAACCGTGTCATGGAAAAGGGGCCTCCAGATGGAGGCCCCTTTTTTTCGTCTTGCGGTCAGCCGGGACAGCATCATCAGGCCAGCAGTGTCTCCAGCGCCTGGGCGACGCGCAGCAGCGCCACATCCTGGCCCTGGGGGCGTGACAGCATCAGGCCCAGCGGTTCCTCGTTCTGTGGTGCCGGCGCGGGAATCGAGATCGAGCTGGCATCCAGATAGTTGAAGACGCTGGTGTTGCGCAGCGCACGCTTGTTGAGCTGGGCAAACAGCGCGCCATCCTGCTCCAGCAGGTCACGACGCGGGGCACGCATGGCCACGGTCGGCATCAGCACCGCATCGACATCCTGCACCTGCTGGGCGAAGCGTTGCTGGATGGCGGTGCGCGGCCACAGGCGCGCCAGATACTCGCTGGCCGTGATGTCACGCCCGCCATTCAAGCGTTCGGCGATCAACGGATCATACTGATCTTCATGGGCAGCCAGCAGTTCGTGATGCACGGCGGCCGCTTCCGGAATGACCAGGCCGCCGCGCTGATTGATGGCGTAAGCGGCCTCGATGGCCTCGACCGGCGCACGCTGGACGCGAACACCCAGCCCCTCGAGTCGTTCCAGCAGGGCGGCGAAGTCGGCGGCTACATCGGCGTCCACTTCACTGACCAGCTCGCTCTCCGGCACCAGCAGCGTCAGCGGGCGAGTGAGGGGCGTCGGGTCAGCGACCTCACCGCTCAGGACTTCCCACAGCGTGCGACAGCAGGCGACGCTGGGCGCGATGGGGCCGATACAGTCCAGGCTCGGTGACAGCGGAAAGGCGCCATCTCCCGGCACGCTGGCCTGTGACGGCTTGAAGCCCGTCAGCCCACAGAAGGCCGCCGGAATCCGCAGCGAGCCGCCGGTATCGCTGCCCAGGGTCGCCGCGGCCAGCCCGAAGGCGACGGAGGCCGCACCGCCGGAGGTCGAACCGCCGGTGATGCGCTTGCCATCGAAGGGGTTGGGCGGCGTGCCGACGTGCGGGTTGAGGCCAAGACCAGAAAACGCGAACTCGCTCATGCTGGTGCGACCGGCGTGCAGAATGCCGGCGGCTTTCAGGCGGCTCAGCGCCGGAGCGTCCTGGTCGGCTGGGTGTCTATCTGCCAGTGCGCGCGAGCCTGCCAGCGTCGTCATGCCGGCCTCATCGAAGAGATCCTTGATCGAGACAGGGACCCCTCCCAGCGGCAACGACGTCGCAGCCGCCTTGGGTTGCTGCTGGGCCGCTGCCTGCGCGCTCATGACCGCGTCATCGCGGCTGATGATGCTGTGGCTGGCGGTCTCGCCCAAGGCCTGATGGCGCTCGGTAAGCACCGTGGCAGTCTGCTCGGGACCGAAACTGCCTGCCTGATAGGCGGCCAGCAGCTGAGTCAACGTACGCTGGCGGGGCGAGCGCGCCCAGAATTCACGGGCGTTGTCCATCTTCACGCGCTCAGCGCTCATGCCTTCATCACTCATGCCACCACCTCAAGTTCTTCCACCTCGTAACGGTGCTCGATGCGACGACCCGTCTGCGGGTCGATCAGGCGCATGGTAAAGCTCGGGCTGGGGCGGATGCCACCGATCGCCGGCACGGTACCGCACAGCAGCACGCTGTTGGGGGCCAGGCTGCCATCCTTGGCGATGGCGGCGGGCAGGCGCTCCATCAGAGTGGCGACCGGCAGCAGCTCGGCGAGGGTGCCCTGCTGGTAGCGCACGGTCTTGCCGGCGTCCTCGATCTCGCTCTCGATCTCGAGGCTGTCCCAGTGATCGATGACCTCACTGAGCTTCCAGGCGTGGCGGGCAATCGGCTTGGCGCACAGCTGCTTGGATTCGGCGACGCCGACGGCTTCGAGCTTGCGGTCGGTGTGATCCGAGGCAATCGTCACCCACAGAGTGCCCTCGGCGTCGCTGACCAGACAGGTCTCGACCTCACCGGAGCCTTCGCCGCCGAGCATCGCGACCTGAGAGGCCTGGGTCAGCGTCTCGCGGCTCACGCGGTAGAACAGCGGAGTCTGGGAGGGCGGTGCCACACCCAGCAGCTTGAGCTCGTCGATATGGTGCTGCACGCCTTCCTGGTCGCGTCCGGCCCAGCCGGCAATCGCGACGCGCTGGATATCAAGGGTGAATTCGCCGTTGTCATGGGTAAAGGTCAGCATGGTTTATCGCTCCGTTATCGGGGTTGTCTTTGTTCTTTGAAAAATTCTTGAATGAACGGTGTGGCGCCAATGACACCTGCCGGCTTGCCAGCAGGTGCCAGGCTAGAGCAGGTTTACAGTGCCGAAGGCAGCCACAGCGCGATCTGCGGAAAGGCCACCAGCAGCGCTGCCATCACCAGCATCGCGCCCAGATACGGCAGGGTGCCGATGATGACGTCGGCGAAGGCTTCGCCACGCCGTGAGGCCTGCACGATGTAGAGATTCAAGCCGACTGGCGGGGTGATCAGCGCCAGCTCGACGAACAGGATCATCACGATGCCGAACCACACCTTGTCGTAACCGGCCGCGACGATCAGCGGGGTGACGATGGGAATGGTGATGACCATCAGCGACAGGGTCTCGATGAAGAAGCCGAGCACGATGAACAGCGCGATCACCGCCATCAGCAGCGCGAAGGGACCCAGGTCATAGGCTTCGAGCAGGCCGGTGACCTGCTGGACCATGCCGGAGGACGCCAGCGCAAAGTTGAGGAAGGAGGCCGCCATGATGATGAACAGGATCATCGAGGTGGTCTTGACGGTGCCGTCCAGCGCGCGGCTGATCATCGACAGGTTCAGCGAGCGGTTGATGGCGGCGAGACCCAGTGAGGCCAGCACGCCGATGGCGGCGGCTTCGGTGGGCGTCGCCCAGCCAAGATAGATGGAGCCGACGATGACGATGAACAGCACCAGCAGCGGCAGCAGGAACGACAGGCTCTTGAGGCGGGTGCTCCAGCTCGCGCTCTTGCGCGGGCCGCCCAGCGATGGCTTCCAGACACACAGCAGCAGCGAGGCCAGCATGAACAGCGCTGCCAGGCCGAGGCCCGGTACCAGACCGGCCATGAACAGCTTCGGGATGGAGGTCTCGGTCAGGAAGCCATAGACGATCAGGTTGATCGACGGCGGGATCAGGATGCCGAGGGTGCCGCCCGCGGCGATGCTGCCGCAGAACAGCTTGGGGTCGTAGCCGAGCTTCTTGCCCTGGGGGAGTGCCACGGTCGAGACCGTCGCCGCTGTGGCTACCGAGGAGCCGGAGGTCGCCGAGAACAGCGCCGAGGTGGTGATGTTGGCGTGCAGCAGACCGCCCGGCAGCCACGACAGCCAGTGGTCCATGGCGCGGTAAGCCTTCTCGGCGATGCCGGCGCGCACGATGATCTCGCCCATCAGCACGAACAGCGGAATCGCGATCAGCAGGAAGGAGTCCGTGGCAGACCACAGGTTCTGGCCCAGCGCCTTGGTCAGCGGGAAGAAGGAATAGAACTGGTCGATCCCGAAGGCGAGCAGGAAGAGGGTGACCGCAACGGGAATGCCGGCCAGCAGCAGGGTGAGGATACCTACCGAAAGAAAGCCCAACATCAGCGTGTCTCCTTGGTCGTGGAGGCCGCCTGGGCCAGAGCCCCTTCGCTTTCTCCGTGATCGGGGCCGGCCAGTGTCTCCAGCGTGGTGGTATCACGCAGACAGGCGGCAACGAGAACGCGCAGTCCCAGCACGCTGGTGGTGATCGCGAACCAGGCGTAACCGGACAGCCACAGCAGCTGCGGAATCCACAGCGGTGTCGCCAGCGGGGTATTGGCGGTGGAGCCGTTGCTCAACGACTTGCCGAGCACCGGCCAGGCATTGATCAGGATCACCCAGGCCACCAGGTTCAGCGCCAGCATCGCGAGGATATCCAGGGTGTGGCGCGAGAAGGCCGGCAGCTTGCCATGCACGACATCGATACGGATGTGGGCACGCTCCATCAGGGTGTGGGACAGCCCCCACGCCGAGAGCATCGCCAGCACATAGCCGGCATATTCGTGCACGCCGGGCAGCGGATGATTGAACAGTTGGCGCATGAGGATTTCCGCGCCGATGAAGACCACGACGGCCAGCAGCAACAGGCCCATCAGGCGTGCGGCGTGGCGCGATATCGCACGTGTCAGGGACACTAGGATATCGAGTGCGTGAAGGAAGGAGTTCATGAGTCTGGTCCTGCTGGGGCGGTGAACGACGCTGATCCGTGCCAATCAGGCGAGGTGCGGGCGTTCAGCGCCGTGTCTCTGGGGAGCATGTCTGCCGTGTCCGGGCAGGGCGGGGCTATCGGCCCCTGCTCGCGAACAGCCCTTCGCGAGCAGGGGCCGTTGGATCACTCCGCGGTGGCGGTCAGGCCGACGACCTTGCCGACACTCTCGTTCCAGGCCGTGCGCGTCTCTGCATCGACACGTGCCGCCCAGGCAGGCAGGACGGTGTCTTCAAGCGCCGCACGTGCGCGTTTGGCATCGTCATCGCTGAAGTCGACCAGCGTCATGTCGGCGCTCTTGCCCAGCGGGCAATCGCCTTCGCCAGTCAGACAGGCCACGCCACGCGCGGTCTCGCCACGCGCGTTTTCCCACACCGGCGCGGTGAATTTGCTGTCCACCTGTTGCTGGATCAGCGTCTGGCTATCAGCTCTCAGGCTCTGCCACTTGTCCTGATTGATGGCGGTGATCACGTAATCCCAGCCGCCCAGCGGCAGCGGCATCAGGTGGCTGGAGACTTCGTGCCAGCCGGCGCTGTAGCCGGAGAGCGAACCGGTGACGGCGCAGTCGATCACGCCACGTTCCAGGGAGCCCGGCACCTCGTTGAAGGCGATGTTGAGGCTCTGCGCGCCCAGCGCCTCGATGAACTCACCGGTGGAGCGGCCACTGGCACGTACCTTCTTGTCCTTCAAACCATCTAGCCCTTCGATCGGGGTATTGCAGAACAGTACCTGGGCCGGATACGGCACGATCGCCAGTACATGGCTGTTGAAGCGCTTGTTCATGGCGGATTCGGCCAGTGGGCGGAAGGCTTCGGCAACCTTATGGGCCTCCTCGGCCGTCGGAGCCATCATCGGCAGATCCAGGCCTTCGAGTTCCGGCGCGTCCGACACGGTGTAATCCGCCACGGTCATGCCGACATCGAAGACGCCATCGCCCAGGTAGCGATAGACGTCGGAGCCGGGAATGCCCATCTGGTCTAAGGTGGTCACCTGGGTGCTGAGCTCACCGCTGCTGGCAGCTGGCAACGTCTCGCTCCAGAAGGGCTTCTCGAACTGACGGTTGAGCTCAAGGCTGCTCCAGCTACCTACCACGTTGAGGGTGTCGGCAGCATTGGCGCTACCGGTAGCGGCGAGCGCGAGACCAAGGGTGGAGAGGGCAAAACGTGTCTTCATGGGAGTCACCATTGTTGTTGTGCATCTGGTGTTATCGAAAGAATCTGACGGTCTTGTCTGTTGCGGAGCAGGTCCGTGGCTCCCACAAGCAGTCATCCGTATTTGAGGCGATGATTGGGGATATCGGTGATCAGCATGTGGCCCGGGCTGTGTGCGATGGCCAACGGCAGGCGCGCATTCTCCAGCGCCAGTTGTGGCGTGACGCCACAGGCCCAGAACACCGGCAGGTCGTCTGTCTCAAGCGTAGGTGCATCGCCGAAGTCGGGGGTGTTGATATCGGAAATGCCGATCAAGGCGGGGTCACCCAGATGGACGGGCGCGCCGTGTACGCGGGGCATGTCAGTGGTGATCTGGATGGCGCGAATGGCATGCGCCGCCGACATCGGGCGCAGGGACACCACCAGATTGCCGTGGAAACGTCCGGCATTGATCAGCGGAATGTTGGTGCGATACATCGGCACGTTGCGCTTCAGGCGCGCATGGCGAACCTCGACGCCTTCGTTGAGCAGCGCTTCTTCAAACGAGAACGAGCAACCGATGGAAAACGCCACGAAATCGTCCTGCCACAGGGCGGCGATATCCGTGCGCGTTTCTTCACGCTTGCCGTGACGGTAGATGTGATAGGCGGGCAAGTCATGACGCAGGTCGATGTTCTCACCGAGCCCTGTCGGGACGGGAGAACCGACGGCCGTGACATCCAGCAACGGGCAGGCCTTGGGATTGGCCTGGCAGAATTGCAGAAATTCGCCGGCAGCCTCGGCTGGCAGAATGATCAGGTTGGTCTGGGCAAAGCCTGCAGCGATACCGCTGGTGTGGCTGGCCCAATGACCGCTGCGGATCTGCTCGCGCGCCTCGCAGGGGGACGACGCGGCACTGAGAAGTGTCTGGGGCATCGTGGGGGCTTCTTGTGAAGTTGTTGTTGTCTGTCTTCACCATAAGAAGCGCACCCGGATAAATCCAATCGATTTTTATCGAGTCAATACATCGGAAACTCCTTTCATGTGGTGTGTGAAATGGCCCGTCGCAGGCCCGTGAGATGTGAGCGAGACAGGAACAGCGGGAGCAGGAACAGGAACATGAGGAATACGAGAGCGTCGTGGGCAGACAGCGATGCTCAGGACAGGCGTGAATGAGCCTCCTGATCCTGGCGGGCTATCTCGATGGCAAGCTCGCAGACCCCTTCGGCGAGGGCGCTTTCCATGTGGGTCGGCCAGGAGGCGGTGAAGGTCAGTTCGGGGAGGTCGCAGGGCAGGCTGAGCAGGGTGCCCTGGCGGATTTCCTCGGCGACGATGCGCGGCGGGATGGCGCCGACGCCGAGGCCATCCAGCGTCATGCGCACGATGGTCCATAGCGAGCTTGAACAATGCAGCTTCACGTCATCGAGTCCCATCTGATGCAGCATGGAGCCAAGTTCATGGTGCGGCCGGCTGTTGCGGGCAAATGAGATCAGCGGCAGAGCATTCAAGCGTCGCAAGGAGAAGTTGTCTTCGGTGAAGCCCAGCGCGGGGCTGATCACGAAGCCCATCGTGTAGCTGCAGAGAAACCGATTGAGCACACTCTCTGCCGTTACCGGCCCCATCAGAAAGGCGAGGTCGATATCGCCGGCGGTGAGCATGGCGGCGAGTCCCGGGGAGCTATCGACCTCGAGTTCCAGGGTGAGGTCCGGGTAGCGGCGCGCCAGTTCGGCCAGAAAGCCGGGCAGCCAGCTATGGGCGACGGTCTCGACGACACCCAGTCGCAGCACGCCCTGGAAGGGCGTATTTAACTCCATCATGGATAGCGCTTTCTGGCGCGCTTCCAGCAGCGCCTCGGCGTGGCGATAGAATTCGCGCCCCTTGAGCGTCGGCTGTACCGGTCGGCGAGTGCGCTCCAGCAGACGGGTTTCCAGGGTGGTTTCCAGCTTGTTGATACGTTCGGAAATCGAGGGCTGGGTCAGATGCAGGTGCTGGGCGGCCAGCCGGAACGATCCCAAGCGGGTGATCCACACGAAGGCTTCCACTTCCTTGAAATCGAACATGGCCAGATCCTGTCTCAATGGATGATGCACCCCTGGGCCCACACTATCATTCGCTGAGAAATTGCGTTCTCTGTTGCTTGTGTTCCGGTACGATGTGAGGCATCAAGAGATGGTTGATTTTCATGAAAAGGAATGATGATGAAGACTAGTATGCGACTTGTCAGCCTGGTGATGTTGAGCGCCCTTGTAATGGCAGGGTGCAGTTATACACCGGCGCGGATCGATGCCGAACCCATTATCGAGATCGGTGATGGACACCATGACCACAAGCGTGGAGGCGGCGACTTCTGTCCGCCCGGGCAGGCCAAGAAAGGCAACTGCTGATCACGTCGAACTACAAGGAGCCGCCCAAGCGGCTCCTTTTTCGTTGTCGATCACTTCACGATATGGGCCTCTGGAGTCGCTTGAACTGCAGGGATATCCTGAGTGATCCGAGTCTTGCCTCTTCCTCCACTGCTGCTGGCGGGTACTGTCTCCATGCTCAATCCCAAGGCGTTGACGGCGCTGAATGAAATCATCCGCCGGGGCTCACTGCGGCGAGCGGCACGGCATCTGAATCTTGACCCTTCCGCGGTCAGCCGCCAGATCAAGCAGCTGGAAGAAGAGGTGGGTGTCGCGCTGTGCGAGCGCTGCGAGACGGGCATGCGTGCGACCCAGGCCGGGGTGTTGCTGCTGGATCACTTTCATCGTCAGCAGGCGGCGGAGGCGGCAGCGCTCTCGCAGTTGAGCGCCTTGCAGGGGCTGCGCAGCGGTGAGGTGCGAATTGCGGTGGGCGAGGGCTTCATCGCTGACCTGATCTCGCTGCCCTTGCAGAGCTTCATGGCACGTCATCCCGGCATCGAGGTCGTGGTGCGCATGGCCGGAGTGAATGAGGCGACTGAGCTGCTGCGCGACTTCGAGGTGGATATTGCGCTGCTCTACGCCCCGCCTGTCGATCCGATTCTTTGTTGTCATGTGGAGACCTGCCAGCCGCTGGATCTGATCGTGCCGGCGAAGCATCCGCTACTCGAGATCGCAGAGCCGTTGACGCTTTCGCAGGTAGCGCAGTGGCCGCTGGCGCTGATCGATGAATGCACCGGCATGCGTCAGATGGTCAATCAGGCGGCGCAGCAGGAGCGCGTTTCGCTGCGTGCGCAATTACGCACCAATTCCGTGTCGGTGCTCAAGAATTTCGTGCGTTCGGGGATCGGCGTGACCTTCATGCCGGAGTTGAGCGTGGTGGAGGAGCTGCGGCGCGGCGATATCTGCCTGTTGCCGATGCAGCACCCCGCACTGGCGACGACCCGTGCGCAGATCTGTACGCGGCGTGGGCGGGAGATGACGGTGGCCGTCGAGGCCTGCCTTGCCCACCTGCAGAAAGGGTTGCGGTTCTTCACCGCAGACGCGCCACGTCTGCTTGGCATGTGACGTCCGCTGCATCCAGTGCTTGCGCATCCTCGTATAGGGGCAGGGCAGGGTGACAACTCACGATAACCCTTCCTGATGCAAGGACTTCCTCCGATGCTGAGCCCCCTCAAGAAAGCACTGGCGCTGGCAGCGCTTCTTTTCAGTCTGCAGGCCCAGGCCTATGAGATAGAATCTCTCGGAGATGGGCTCTATCGCTTCATCGATGATCGCCACCGCTCCGTGTTCATGATTACCGATCAGGGCGCGCTGGTGACGGACCCGATGAATCACGCTGCGGCGAGCTGGTTGAACAACGAGATCAAGGAACGCTTCGACACTCCGGTTCGCTATGTGGTGTATAGCCACAACCACAGTGATCACATCTATGGCGGCGAGGTCTTCGACACCCCGGAGACCATCTTCATCGCGCACCGGCTGGCAGCTCAGGATTTCGCCAATACCCGGGCGCAGGCCGTGCCGCCGGATCTCGTCTTCGATGATGAAATGACCTTGCGACTGGGCGGCAAGGAAGTCCAGCTGCGCTATCACGGACCGAATGACGGGCGCGGGTCGATCAGCATGTACTTCAAGGACCACGCCACGATATTCGTGGTGGACTGGATCGTCATCGGACGCATGCCGTGGCAGAAGCTCTGGAGCTACGATATCCAGGGCATGATCAACTCGACGCGTGAAGTGCTGAAATACGACTTCGATACCTTCGTTGGCGGGCATGCCGAGATCGGTGATCATGCCGATGTCGAACGCTATCTGACGTATCTGGAGTCACTATATTCCCAGGTGACGGACGGCATTCTCGTCGGCAAGTCACTTGAGAAGATCCAGCAGGAAGTCGATCTCTCCGAGTACAGTGATCTGGCCCAATATGAGGAGTGGGTCGGCCTCAATATCGAAGGCGTGCATGAGCGCCTGATGGAAGAGTCCGGTATGGGTTGGCGCAGTGATCTCAAGGGGGTGCATGCCCACTGACGATGTAGCGCCTCGTCAAGCCCTGCTTCGATCAGCACAGCCTCGCCGTGTCATTGAAATGGCCCCGAAAACTCCGGTTTGCGGGGCCATCCTGGTCTTTGGGTGCGTCAGGTCTGTGGGAACGCCAAGCCAGATTTGGGCTTGTCTGGTCCAGTAGGTGTGGACGAAAAAACAACACCTGCATGATTGATTAGTCTACAGCGACAACGCTACTTTCGACGTGTGGGAGCAACGCTCGATATTTGGCTGGCCACAGTGCCATACCCCCGGGACGGCGTTACTCCCGCTGCATACCACCGATATTTACAAAAACAAAAGGGAATCCACATGTCCTTGTCCAAGACATCTCTGCTGCGCAAGACGCTTACCGGTTCCACTCTGGCGCTCAGCCTGCTGGCGGCCAGCGTGCAGGCCCAGACCATCAATCTCAGCTATAACGGCGCACCGGATGCCGACAAGAATGCCGTGCACGTTTTTGCCAGCAACCTGAAGACGCTGGTGGAAGAGAAGACCGATGGTGAGCTGGAGCTCAAGCTCTACCCCAACAGCATGTTGGGAGAGGAGCAGGAACGTATGGAGCAGGTCATCAGCGCACCGAGCCTGAACATCGCCTCCTTCGCGGGCATGGCTCCCATCGTGCCGGAAGTCTATGTCAGCGCCACGCCGTTCATGTTCGACGGCTTTGATGAGGCGCGTCGTTTCTTCGATGAAGGTCAGTACTGGCAGCAGGTGCAGCAACTGTTCAGTGAGCGCACCAACGGCGCCGAGATTCTGGCCGTCGTGGAGGAGGGGGGCTTTCTGGCCTTTACCAACGACAAGCGTCCGATCACCAGCCCCGATGACTTCGAGGGGCTTCGCTTCCGCGCCATGGACCCGAGTCAGGTAGCGCTCTATGAGGCCTTCGGCGCCTCGGGTACGCCGATTCCGTGGACGGAAGTCTACATGGCGCTGCGCACCGGGGTGGCGGATGGTCAGATGAACCCGCCTATGTACATCCTGCTGGGCAGTCTGCAGGAAGTGCAGAAGTACCTGACGCTGGCCAACATCCAATACTCGGATCAGTTCCTGGTCGCCAATGGTCAGCTGCTCGAGAGCCTGTCTGACGAAGAGCGCACCGCACTGCTCGATTCAGTCAAGGAAGCCAATGCCCAGGCCCGTCAGGACAACCAGAGCCAGGTCGAGTCACGCATCGCCTTGCTTGAAGAGCAGGGCATGGAAGTGATCCGCCCGAGCGAGGCAGACCTCGAGGCATTTCGCAGCAAGGGCCAGCCTGCCTACCTCGAGTGGCTCAAGAGTCAGGACATCGCACCAGAGCTGATCGATACCGCGATGAAGGATGCCGGTCTCTCTTCATGAGGGGCATGTGAGGCGCGCGGTTTCCACAGCGCTCAAGTGCCCAGGCGTGACTCGACGTCAACGCCTCTCGACGTCAGCGCCTCTCGACGTGAGAGAGCCCTGGGCCTGATGAGCTGATGGTGCAGTCCCCCCGATGCCCGGGCAATGTCGTCCGGGCATCGGGGCTCTGATTCTCCCTCCATTCTGGTGGATTGCGGTAAATGACTTCCATGACTCCTTCACGACTGTCTTCCTTCAGGGAAGGCCTGCTGCATGCCTGTGGCCGCGTGACGCTGGCGATTGCGGCGATGCTGCTGGCTTCCACGGTGCTGATCATGCTCTACGGCGTGGTGATGCGCTATGTACTGGGCGGCGCGCCCATCTGGGTCGATGAGCTGACCCGCTATCTCATCATCGCCAGTGTCATGCTGGCGATCGGCGTCGTCTGGGCAGAAGGGGCACACATGCGCGTGGCGCTGCTGGAACGGCGTCTGCCTCCGCGCATGGCCAGGGGGCTGATCCATTACCAATGGTGGCTGACGCTCGTATTGATGGCCGGCGCGACCTGGATGACCTGGCACTACGCCATGTCGGCGAGCATGTTCCGCACCATGGGGCTGGGCATCAGCCGCAGCGTGCCGATGCTGTCGATGCCGATCGGTTTCGCGTTGATCACGGCCCAGGTGCTGTTGCATGGCCCACGGCCGCTGAGATCCCAGACACTGGAGATCGCACCGGACGAGGAGCTCGCCGACCTTCCGGCGCATGATGACAAGACAGGAGGGCCGCGCACATGATCTGGGCAATGCTGGCCATCTTCGTGGTGCACGTCCTGCTGGGCCTGCCGCTGTTTCTCTCCCTGCTCGCCACCGCCGTGACCGGCTTTCTGTTCATCGATATCTCGATGCTGGAACGTCTCGGACCACAGCAGTTCTTCGGTGGCATCAATGCCTTCTCGCTGATGGCGATTCCGCTGTTCATCCTTGCCGGCAACCTGATGAACATCAGTGGTCTGACCGAGCGCCTGATGCGCCTGGCGCGGCTGATGGTCGGGCATCTGCGCGGTGGCATGGGCCACGTGAACGTCGTCTCCAGCGTCTTCTTCGCCGGCGTCAATGGCTCGGCGGTCGCCGATACCTCCGCGCTCGGCTCGCTGCTGGTGCCCGCCATGCGCAAGGAAGGCTATTCGACGTCCTTCGCCGCAGGCCTGACCGCAGGCAGCTCGTTGATCGGCCCGATCATTCCACCCAGCATCTTCATGATCCTCTACGCCTCGCTGACCAATACCTCCGTGGGCAGCCTGTTCCTGGCCGGTGTCGTGCCCGGACTGGTATTGGCGGTGGCGTTCATGGCGATGAATGCCTGGTATGCCCGTCGGCATGGCCTGCAGGCGCGCGGTCAGGCACCGGCACGCAGTGAAGTGATCTCGGCAATCATCGGCGCGCTGCCGGCACTGGTCGCGCCGGTGATCATCGTCTCCGGTATCGTGCTGGGCATCGTGACCCCGACGGAATCCGGCGCCTTGATCGTCGCTTACGTTCTGCTCTGCGGGTTGTGTCAGGGGCCGCTCAAGCTTGTCGAGGTATGGGGTGCCATCAAGGATACCGCGCGTCTGACCAGTGCCATCTTCGTGATCATGGCGGTGTCGTCCATCGTCAGCTGGCTGCTGTCCTATGCCCAGGTGCCCAATCAGTTCGTGGCCTTGCTGACGCCCTACATCGACAGCCCGATCCTGATCCTGTTGCTGCTCAGTGCCATCACCTTCGTCACCGGCATGTTCATGGAAGAGGTCTCGGCGCTGATGCTGCTGACACCGATCTTCGTGCCCGTGGCCATGGCCGCCGGCATCGACCCCGTGCATCTGGGTGTCATCATCACGCTCAATATCACCATCGCGCTGATCACGCCGCCGATGGGGGCTTGCGTCTTCGTGGCCGCCGCGGTCAGCAAGCTCGAGATCACCTCACTGTTTCGCACCATCTGGCCCTTCGTGCTGGTGGCGGTCGCGGTACTGCTGATGCTGATCGTCTTCCCGCCCTTAACTCTGTGGTTGCCGACCCTGTCTGGATAACACCTCATGACGTCATCACTGACTTTTACGCCTCCTGCCATCCCGAGTCATGACGAGCCGGATTGGTCGCAGGTGACCTGCATTCCTGTGAAGGGCTGTGACAGTCCTCTGGTGCCGACCAGCCTCGGGCCGTCATGCCTGAAGGTCTATCCCGCCTACGCACGCCTCGGCATTCCCGGGGCGGTCAATGAATGTCTGGTGCGGCGTGCGGTGTATCAGCGCCTGCTGCAGGCCGCACGCGCCCTGCCGGAAGGGCTGTCGCTGGTGGTGATGGATGGCTGGCGACCCTGGCGGGTACAGCAGTATCTGTTCGAGACGCTGTATCAGTCGCTCAAGACGCATGACCCCTCGCTTTGCGAGGCCCAGCTGCTGGCGCGTACGCGGGAATTCGTCTCCTTGCCCAGTCGTGATCCTGACGCGCCGAGCCCGCACCTCACCGGCGGTGCCGTGGATGTCACGATCTGCGATGCCGATGGCTTGCTACTCGAGATGGGGACGCTGTTCGATGAGGCGACACCTGAATCCCACGCCGATTATTTCGAACGTCATCCGCCTGGCGCAGACACGCCCCAGGCTGCGGCACGTAACAACCGGCGGCTGCTCTATCACGTCATGACCCAAGCCGGTTTCACCAACCTGCCCAGCGAATGGTGGCACTTCGACTTCGGGGATCAGCTCTGGGCCTGGTACCGGAGCGAGCCCGAGGCACTCTTCGGTCCGGCGGAGATGGACAGCATCGAGAGTCTCTGGAAGCGGTCTCTGCAATAGCGACTCATGGCGGGTCGCACGGATTGGCCATGCACAGCGCCAGACACAAGACGCCCCGCTCGATGACCTCTCGAGCGGGGCGTCTTGTCATCCTGCGCAAGGGAAATCACGCCTCAGCTGACGATCTCGGCCTGATCGAGCATGGCGTGGAAGAGCACGTTGCAGCCGGCGTGCAGGTCCTTGGGGGCGGCATTCTCGATCTCGTTGTGGCTGATACCGCCTTCGCAGGGGACGAAGATCATGCCGGCGGGAGCGATACGGCCCATGAAGATGGCGTCGTGACCGGCACCGCTGACTATGTCGAGATGCGAGTAGCCGAGCTGGCTGGCGGCATTGCGCACCGCGTTCACGCAGTTGTCGGCGAAGTGCTCGGGGACGAAGTCGGCGGTAGGGGTGAGCTCGAAGGCCAGACGGTGACGTTGGCTGACGGCTTCGACGACTTCCTTGAGTTCGGCGACCATCGCGGTGAGGGAGTCGGGCTCCAGCGAGCGCAGGTCGATGGTCATGTTGACCTGACCCGGGATGACGTTGCGAGAGCCCGGATGGACCTGCATCACGCCCACGGTGCCGCGACCGTGCGGTGCATGCTCGATGGCGATGCGATTGACGGCGACGGTGATCTCGGCCGCGCCGAGCATGGCGTCCTGGCGCAGCGACATGGGCGTGGGGCCCGCATGGGCTTCCTGGCCGGTCAGCGACAGATCGAACCAGCGTTGGCCCAGCGCACCCATCACCACGCCGATGGTGGTCTCTTCATCTTCCAGGATCGGGCCCTGCTCGATATGGCTCTCGAAGAAGGCGCGCACGTTCTCGCGGGGGATCTCATCGCTGCCCCGATAGCCGATGGCATCCAGCGCTTCGCCGGCGGTCACGCCATCCGTGTCCTTCTGAGCCAGCATCTCGTGCAATGACAACTGGCCGGTATGCACACCGGACCCCATCATGCAGGGCGCAAAGCGACAGCCTTCCTCGTTGGTCCAGACCACCACCTCCACCGGGCAGCGGGTCTTGATGTCGTGCTGG
Organism: Cobetia sp. PS-4MA; assembly: GCF_057670765.1. Lineage (NCBI taxonomy): Bacteria > Pseudomonadati > Pseudomonadota > Gammaproteobacteria > Oceanospirillales > Halomonadaceae > Cobetia > Cobetia sp. PS-4MA. The sequence goes on from NZ_CM173107.1 coordinate 1,568,093, forward strand.
TTGAGGCTGCGCAGCACTTCCAGTCCCGCCATCACCCCGAAGCAGCCATCGAACTTGCCGCCCGTGGGCTGGGTATCGATGTGGCTGCCGGTCATCACCGCCGGGGCGTCCGGATCGGTGCCGGCGCGGCGCGCAAAGATGTTGCCGATGGCATCGATACGGATCGTGCAGCCTTCGGCCTTGCACCATTGAATGAAGAGGTCGCGCGCCTGGCGGTCCAGTTCGGTCAACGCCTGGCGGTTGACGCCGCCCTTGGGCGTGGCGCCCAGCTCGGCCAGGGTCATCAGGGATTGCCACAGGCGATCACTGTCGGTGCGCAGCTCGCTCAGGGTGCTGACGGGGGAGGTATCCATCTGGGCAGTGGTCATCGATTTCCTTCCTCTCGTGAATATTGTTCTTGTGATGTGTCGTGCGGTTTCAGGCTCTGCTGTCGGCCATCAGCTGCGCCGGAGTGACGAGCAGCTGGTCGGCCATTTCCACCTCAAGGGCCGTCATATGGTGCTCGGCATCCTGCATGTGCTCCGTCATGAGCTGACGGACCTGTTCGTGATCCTGCTGGCGGAACGCCGTGATCAGGCCGGTGTGGTAATGCTGATTGGCGGCATCGAACTGCTTGCGCTCCGGGAGATAGGCCTTCTTGATGACGACAAGCTCGTGCAGCATGTCGTTGAGGAACTGGCACATGAAGCTGAGCAGCGGGTTGGGACAGGCGCGCGCCAGTACCTGATGGAACTCGATTTCCAGAAAACGCTGGCGACGCTGGTCCTCGCCCTGTGGCTGATGGCAACTGCAGTCACTGACATTGTGCTCGAGCGCGACCAGATCCTCTTCGCTGAGCAGGCCCACCACCGATACCGCCATCTCGACTTCCAGCAGCCGGCGCAGCTGATAGACCTGGGCGCCATTGAGCGTCTTGAAGTGCAGGAAGCTTCTCAGCATGCGACTGGCGGGCTCCATGCTCGGCGCATTCAGCACGGCGCCGCCATTGGGGCCCGTCTTCAGCGTGATCAAGCCTTCGACTTCCAGAATCTTGAGGGCTTCACGCAGCGTGCCCTTGGCGCAGCCGTACTGGGCCATCAGCGCCTTCTCGTTGGGTAGCCGGTCACCTTCGCTCAACCCGTCACGCACGATGCTGCGCCTCAGGTCATCGCTGATCAGCTCGGCCAGTTTCTGGCGTTTGGGAGCGCCAGAGCCATTGCTGGTGCGTGACGTGATCAGTGGTGGAGGCGATGTCGGCATGCGATGTCCTGAGCGGAGGCGAGTCATTCATATTTATTCGTATAAATAAGCTTTAGTCGCGGACTCGAGCGCTGTCAAACCCGCAATGCGCACGTGAGCGTCGCGAATTCGATCAAGGGCATGACGCGTCGCATCAAAGGCTGCGCATTGGCGAAGTTCCGGGTGGCAGTCTTGAAAAGCGCCTGGTCTGACATAAGGTTTCTCTATTCGACCCCGCGAAAGGAGGCCCTATGGAAACGCATGATTCTCAGCGAACGCGTGACGCCGATATCGTTATCGTCGGTGGCGGTGCCGGCGGACTGGAACTGGCGGTTCGCCTGGCCAAGGCAGGCCACAAGGACGTGTTGCTGATCGATCGCGACACCAGTCACGTGTGGAAGCCGCGCCTGCATGAGATCGCGGCGGGCCTCGGACGGCGCCAGGTCGATGAGTTGGGGTATGCCGGTCTGGCGGAGCAGTGGGGATTTCGCTTCGAGTGCGGCGCCCTCGAAGGCGTGGACCCTGAACAACGCCAGATCACCCTTGCGGCGATACCGGGCAGGGAAGATGACGCGACCGCCGAGGTGCCGGTCCGCGTCAGAGGTTATCGCCAGCTGGTACTGGCCTTGGGAGGGGTGACACCTGACATGGGCGTCGAGGGCGTGCTGAAGCATGCCTGTCTGCTTGACTCGCCCGAAGACGCCGAACGTATTGCCGAGCGCTTCTCGCGTGGCTTGCTGGCCAACCATGTGGCAAGGGAAACAGCATCGACAGGGGATTCAAGCGCGTCAGCCCCCCAGGATGGTGCCAAGGATGGTGCTCAAGAGTCTCCGGGGCGGCCGTATCAGGTGGTGATCGTCGGCTCGGGTGCCACCGGTGTCGAGCTCGCCGCCTATCTGCATGAGGCGCGTGGCAGACATGATGCGCCTGCGCCGAAGGACTCGCGGGTCGAGATCACGATCCTCGAGGCCACCGAGACCTTCATGCCGGGGGTCTCCGAGGAACTGCGCGAGGCGATCCATCAGCGACTCGAGGCACAGGGCATCAATATCGAACTGTCTCGTCAGGTCGCCAAGGTATCACCCGGCAGCGTCGAGATCAGCGAAGGTGACGAGTCCGTGACTCGCGAGGCAGACCTGGTGGTCTGGGCGGCGGGGCGTGTGGGGCCTGCCATCGTCGAGGAGGTCGAAGGACTGGCCAGCAACAAGAAGCGTCAATGGAAGGTGACGCCCGGACTGCAATGCCTTGAGCAGGAAGCCATCTACGCGCTGGGCGACTGTGCCTGCATCGATGAGGCACCCTTGCCACCCACGGCACAGGTGGCCAGCGAACAGGCCGAGTTCCTGGCGGAAGAACTGCCGCGTCGCCAGCAGGGCGAGGCGGCTCAGGTCTTCGAGTTCAAGGATCGCGGCACGCTGTTGTCGCTGGCCAGGGCGGGCAGCGTCGGTGAGCTCGGTGGCAAGCTCAGCGCCAAGCTGAGTAACGCACAAGGCAACGATGGGCATGAGGATCTGCAGGTGAGAGGGCGCTTTGCACGCGCGGCCTACCAAGGACTGCAGCGTCAGCATCAGTTCCTGCTGCTGGGGCCCCTCAAGGGCTCAGCCGAGGTGGTCAGTGATGTGTTGCGCCACGCCATGGGGCCGCGACTCAAGGTGCATTGAGGCAAGCCGGTGCGCTGGCCCGAGAGGGCAGCGTGCACAGGATGACAGGCCGACATGTGCCGTGGTTGATTCCACCGGCGCATGTCGGCCGTCGTCGTCATCAAAGGCTCGTGTTTCTCACGAGCTTCTGGTCTGTGAACTGGCCACCGGATAGGTGCCGGGCCTGAGAATTCGCGTGTCCACGTCGTGGATATCCCGCAGTCCGCACAGGGCCAGCGTCGTGTCGAGCTCCTTGTGGATGATCTCCAGGGTCTTCGTCACGCCTTGCTCGCCCATGGCGCCGAGTCCATACAGGAAGGCGCGTCCCAGATAGACGCCCTTGGCGCCCATCGCCACCGCCTTGAGCACATCCTGGCCAGAGCGAATCCCGCCATCCATGTGGACCTCTGTCCTGTCGCCGACCGCCGCGAGAATGTCCGGCAGAGCGGAGATGGAGGAGGCCGCACCATCGAGCTGACGTCCACCGTGGTTGGAGACGATCACGGCATCGGCGCCTGCCTGAACGGCCATCTCGGCATCCTCCGGCTCCATGATGCCCTTGATGATCAACTTGCCGCCCCAGCGATCCTTGATCCATTTGATGTCATCCCAGCTCAGGCTGGGGTCGAACTGACTGGCGGTCCATTTCGACAGGGAGCTGAGGTTGTCGGCGTCCTTCACGTGACCGGCGATGTTGCCGAAGCTGTGGCGCTTCGTCTTCAGCATGCCGGCGCACCAGCGCCACTTGGTCGCCAGGTTTAGCGCGGTGGCCACGGTGGGGCGAGGAGGGACGCTCAGGCCATTGATCAGGTCCTTGTGGCGCTGGCCGATGATCTGCAGGTCAGCGGTGAGCACCAGCGCGGAACATTCCGCCGCCTTGGCGCGATCGATCAGCCGCCCGATGTAATCCTTGTCGCGCATCACGTAGAGCTGGAACCAGAAGGGGCGTGTGCTGACGGATGCGACATCCTCGATGGAGCAGATGCTCATGGTCGAGAGCGTGAAGGGCACGCCGAAGTCACTCGCCGCGCGCGCGGCCAGCATCTCGCCATCGGCATGCTGCATGCCGGTGAGGCCAGTGGGCGCGATCGCCACCGGCATGGCCACATCCTCTCCCAGCATCTGCGTGCGCAGGGTGCGATTGTCCATGTCGACCATCACCCGTTGACGCAGTCCGATGGCGGCAAAATCAGCCTCGTTGGCGCGATAGGTGGTTTCCGTCCATGAGCCGGAGTCGGCATAGTCGTAGAACATCTTCGGCACACGGCGTTTCGCCAGGCGTTGCAGATCATTGATGCAGGTGATGGTCATGCAGAACTCCATCCAAGGAGAGAAGGCGGATCGTTTGAGGTTCAGGGACATCGCCAAGGGGATGCTGGGCTTATTGTCTCCGATGGATGGGGGGGTCACCATTGGCGATACGTCTATCTGTCGAGGACGCCTGTGCCATAGCATCATCCTGATTCCGTGAAGCCAGCGCCGACACTTCCCCTATCACCGCCAGCGAGCATTTTCTGACCGCCGATTCCGTCTCAACCGCTGAACGCATACCGGGGAGGACCAACCATGGCGACGCTGACCGACGAGAGCAGCCCATTTTGACAGGCATTTCTACCCGCCGGGCACGCTGATACTGGCTGCCGATGACCGTCAGCTCTCTGCGTGGTGCCTTTGTCCGACAGACGATCAGCATGGCGTGCCTCGGGGATAGCGCAGGCGGCTTCGCAAGGTGTTCAACACCGTCATGCGTCCGATGTCCTGCCCGAAGTCGAGGATGATCTGCCGCGCCTTGTGAATCACGAGCGCCGCACGATGCACCAGCTCTTGTAGCACGGTGCGGATCCGGCGCCGCTTGGCGGGATGGCGCACCGGGCTCAGCTCGCCGGTCATGCCCAGCTGCCCCATCAGCCGCAGGATGTTGTAGGCCAGCTGGGCGAGGTGCAGGATCAGATCGTTGGTGGCGAACTTGCCCGACGGCAGCCGCTCCAGGTCGAGATCGGTCTTGATCTCACTGTGGAATTGCTCGTGGGTGGCATGCGCCTGGTAGCGTTTGATCACCGCCTCCGGCGCCTCGTCCAGGCTGGTCCACCAGCCTTCCAACTCATAGTCCGGTTCGAGCAGCAACTGGCCATCGCGATCGGCGGTGCGCTCTACCAGGCGCATCACGCGTTGGACGACGTATTCGGTCTTGTTGTCGTCGTGGATCGAGACGGTCTGCGTCCACAGCGCCTGGCGCTTGCCAGGACGCAGCTCTTCCCAGTAGTCCGCCGCCACAGCCAACCAGGTATCCTGATCCGCCGTGGCCGAGCCGCGCGGGTTCCATTTGACGACATAGTCGAGCCGGCGCCCCTCGTCGGCAAAGACCTGGCGCTGCTGTTCGAGAAGCGCCAGGTGCGCCTGGCTGTCGAAGCCGCTGTCCTCGCGTAACAGGATCGGTTGCTTGGTCAGGCCTTGGGCGCGAGGCAGTACCCGCTCCAGGAAGGCGTTGCTCTCCTTCATGGTGTGCTGCTTGCCAGGCCGCAGTTCCAGACCCAGGCACCACCCTTCGTTGCCCAGATAGGCGGCGATCGGGGTGTAGCCATCGACCTTCTGGTAGGTCCGCGAGACGCCTTCCTTCTTCGAGTTGCTGTTGTCCATGACGAAGGTGTCGATGTCCAGGCAGACGTGCGTCGTCTCGGCGGTGATCGGTGCTTCGATCAGTGACAGCAGGGTCGTGGACCAGGTGGCGGTGCGCGCCTGCAGGTCGTTGGCGGCAAGTTTCTCCAGCCGCTGTCGCAGCGTCGCCGCGCTCGGCACCTTCTGCAGGGTCAGCAGTTGTTGGAAGGGCTTGTCGCGGCGGAAGTTCTCGACAGCGTCATAGTCGCTCATGCCCAGACACAGCAGGCCCAGGTAGCTCTTGATCACGTCACTGGTGCGCATGCCCAGCGTGGTGGGGAAGCGGCTGTCGATGCTGTCGACGCCAGCGATCTCGAAGCATTGCCCGATGATGGACAGCCCGGCGTGGCTGGTGAGGGTGCGGCGACTGGCGCGGAACTTGACGTTGGGCATGGCACTGTCTGGGTGAATGGCGATATTCGCTATATTGCCATGCAGTTCAGTAGGTTAGAAGCATTTCTGGGGGCTGGTCTCACGGATTCAGGATCATGGCAATGATGCAACCAACCTGCTGCACGACGTCTGCAGACGGACACGTTGACTGCGCGGCCTGAGGTGTCAGGTAGCGCCCCCATGAAAGGTGATGGACCCATGAGATTTGCCTGTAGCGCCTCAGCCGATGGTCGGCGCCCGACAACGCCGCGCGATCCGGCCAGTCCCCAAGGCGCGGCAAGGGCAAGAGTCCTGCGTCGTGGGCGTGACGCGATGCTGGCGTCCTGTCTGTCATGGCTGATGATCAGTCCGGCTCACGCAGCGTCCGTGGTCGCTTCCGAGGCGGAGCGTGAGGGGCTTGTGGTCGCCAATCTGCAGAAAATAGAGCAGCGGGTCGGCGCGCGCCTTGGTGTGACGGTACTGGATACTGCCGATGGCAGACGTGTCAGCTGGCGGGGTGATGAGCGTTTCCCCATGAGCAGCACCTTCAAGGTGCTGGCATGCGGCAATCTGCTCTCGCGGGTGGATGCCCGCCAGGAGTCGCTGTCACGCAAGGTGGAGATTCGCCCGGCGGATCTCGTGACCTACTCCCCCGTCACTGAACGTCAGGTGGAGGGCGATGGCATGACACTGGCGGCGTTGTGCCGCGCCACCATCACCACCAGCGACAATACCGCCGGCAACCTGATTCTCGATGCCATCGGTGGGCCTGTCGGGCTGACGAATTATCTGCGGACTCTGAAGGATGACAGCACACGTCTGGATCGTCGTGAAACGGCGCTCAATGAGGCCACTCCGGGTGACCCCCGTGATACCACCACCCCCGACGCGATGGCGTCCACCCTTCAGCGGCTGCTGCTGGGGGAGGCGCTGAGCGAGGCGTCGCGTCTCACGTTGCAGGGCTGGATGCTGGCCAATACCACGGGAAGTGACAAGCTGCGTGCCGCCTTGCCGGATGACTGGCAGATCGCTGACAAGACCGGGGGCGGGGGGCATGGCACCAACAATGATATCGCCATCATCTGGCCGCCGAATCACGCCCCGTTGATCGTGGCGGTCTATCTGACCGAGAGCGAGGCCGAGCGTGCGGTGCGTGACGCCGCGATTGCCGATGTCGGGCGTCTGCTGGTCTCCGAGGTACTGGCCATCGAGAGACTGGCCATCGAAGGACCGGCCACCGAAGGTGTGGACACGCACGCTGACATTGATCGCGTGACGCGTGAGAGAACGTGCTGAAAGAGCATGCCTGAAGTAGCGCGCCTGAGAGAGCCTGCGTGAAGCCTGGGCAACTCAGCGTTGCCGGCCCTGATGCCATCCTTTACTTGTGACTCCTGCCTCTCGCCCGCATTGTGCCTGAACTGTATCCGCAATGGTTTGCCGGGGGAGATGGTACCCGCTCCCCCTGTCATGTCCGCTCATGAGCCTTGCCCAACCTGTTCCTGCACGTGTCTGGAGGATATCCATGTCCACACTGTTTTCCCCGCTGAAGCTCGGCCCGCTCACGCTGGACAATCGCATCATCATTGCACCGATGTGCCAGTACTCCGCCCAGGATGGCCGGATGCAAGCCTGGCATGACCAGCATCTCGGCAATCTGGCCCAGTCAGGTGCCGGCCTGCTGATCTTCGAGGCCAGTGCCGTCTCCCCCGAAGGGCGTATCACCCATGGCGATGTGGGGCTCTTTGACGAGGCAACGCGTGACGCGATGCAAGGTGTCGTCGAGCGTATCCGTCGTTATTCGCCGATGCCGTTGGCCGTGCAGATCGGTCACGCGGGCCGCAAGGCCTCATGCGAGAAGCCCTGGGAGGGCGGAACTGCCATTGCTCCGGGACAACCCAACGGCTGGCAGACTCTGGCACCCAGCGCGATTCCCTTCAGTGAAGGGGGGCCGCTTCCCGAGGCGATGAGCGCCGAGCAGATCGCCCAGACCATCGACGCCTTCGTGGAAGCGGCCCGGCGTGCCGTCGAGATCGGTCTCGACGGGATCGAGCTGCACGCGGCGCATGGTTATCTGCTGCATCAATTCCTGTCACCGTTGAGCAATCAGCGCGAGGACGACTATGGCGGTTCACTGGAGAATCGCATGCGGCTGACGCTTGAGGTGTTCGACGCCGTTCGCGCCGCGATTCCTGACGAGGTCATGCTGGGCATCCGGATCAGCGCGACGGACTGGGTCGAGGGCGGCTGGGATCTCGCACAGAGCATCGAACTCGCCAAGGCGCTTGACCGCCGTGGCTGCCACTATCTGCATGTCTCAAGCGGCGGGCTCAGCGAGCAGCAGCAGATTCCGGTGGAGCCCAACTATCAAGTCCCGCACGCCGAGGCCTTGAAGGCTCAGGTGGTCATGCCCGTCATCGCGGTGGGCTTGATCACCGAGCCACAGCAGGCGGAAGACCTGCTGGTGACAGAGCGTGCCGATGCCATCGCCCTGGCGCGCGGCATTCTCTATGACCCGCGCTGGCCCTGGCATGCGGCCGCCGCGCTGGGAGATACCGTCAAGGTTTCGCCCCAGTATCTGCGTTGCCAGCCGCATGGTCTGAAGTCATTGCTGGAGAATCAGCAGGACTGAAGTCCGTGAAAGGACATCGATGACTGACGCCCGCGTTCATGAGCCCTTGCTCGATGATCGCGGGCGTTCTTGTTTGCTCAATCCCCTTTGCTCAATCCCCCTGGCGGCGCGAAGCCTCGATTTGAGGGAGGAGAGTGGAGAGGCGTTTGCGCCTCTCCTTGTGGCTCAAGGCGGCGCTGCGCCAGCAGGGCGATGAAGGCTCGGGGGAGTACAGGACGGCTGGCAGTAATTATACGAGTGTGCAATAGTGGCGGAAGATCCACCGCAACCCATTCGCTGCCAGTCGTGACACAAGGAGAGCCAATGCCAAGCCAAGCCCCGATTCTGGGTGTCTACCTGAGTGAATCCCTGGACCTGGACAGCCTCTACGGTGAGGCGCTGCGCCAGCTGGGCGAGGATGTCGTGCTGCAGAACCCGCATGAGATCGAAGACCCCACGGAGGTCGCGTTCGCCATCTGCTGGCAGCCGGGAGAAGACGCCTTCGCGCCGTACCCCAATCTCATGCTTGCCATGTCGATCGCGGCGGGGGTGGATGCTCTGCTCAGTCATCCGGGGCTGTCAGATGAGGTTCAGGTGGCACGGGTACGAGATCCGCATCAGGCATTTCTGATGGCCGGGTTTGCCGCGCATGAAGTGCTGCATCAAGAGCGCGAGTTTGCCGTCATGGCAGACAATGCCACGCGCCGTGAGTGGCAGCCCTTGCCGATGCGTGCGCCCGAGAAGGCGCAGGTGGCGGTGCTGGGCCACGGCAGCATGGGGCGCGCGGTGGTCACTTCGCTGTCGGCACTGGGATTCTCGGTGACGGTCGCCTGTCGCAGTGAACCTGTCGCAGCAGTGCAAGGCGTGTGCTATCTGACGGGCAACAATGCGGTGATGGCCGCGGCTCAGGGGGCGGATTACCTGATCAACATCCTGCCGCTGACTCCGGTCACCGAGAATGTGCTGAATGCGACCCTGTTCGCCCAGCTGCGGCCGGGGGCCTGGCTTGTGCAGATCGGCCGCGGCGAGCACCTGGTGGAAGCCGATCTCGATGCGGCACTGGCGTCCGCTCAGCTGGCGGGCGCGACGCTGGACGTCTTCCGCGAGGAGCCATTGGCGCCCAATCATCGCTGGTGGCAAGACGCGCGCCTGCGCATCACGCCGCATGTCGCCAGTGACTCGCTCCCCGAGGTGGTCGCCGAGCAGGTGGTGGCCACGGCGCGCGAGTTGCGCGATGGCCTGCCGCTCACGTTGGGCGTGGATCGCCAGCGCGGCTATTGAGGCCCTGGTCTATTGAGGACCTTGGCTATTGTGGCCCTCGGCTATTGAGGACCGGAAGGTGGAGGCGTCAAGGCTTTTCAGGGCTCTGCGGAGCCTTTCTCGACCCCAGACAGCGACATCTTGATCACAGGAGACAGCGACATGCAGGCATCGACCATGAGTGACGCGGAATGGCAGGCACGCCTTGATCTGGCAGCCTGCTATCGGTTGGCGGCGCACTACCGCATGACCGACCTGATCTATACCCACATCACGGCGCGAGTGCCGGGTGAGGAAGGGCACTTCCTGATCAATCCCTATGGTTGGCGCTGGGAGGAGATCACCGCATCCTCGCTGGTCAAGATCGACGTCAACGGCGAGAAGGTCGATGACAGCGCCGCGCGGGTCAATCCAGCCGGTTTCACCATTCACTCGGCGATTCATGCGGCAAGCCACTCTGCCAGCTGGATCATGCATACCCATACGCGCGCCGGCGTGGCGGTATCGAGCCTGGAAGAAGGACTGCTGCCGCTGAATCAGATCGCCCTGCAGTTCCATGGTCGCGTCTCCTACCACGACTACGAAGGCATCGCGCTGGATCTGGATGAGCGCGAACGCATCGTGGCAAGCCTTGGCGAGAATCCGGCGCTGATCCTGCGCAATCATGGCCTGCTGACCACCGGTGCCTCTGCTGCCGAGATGTTCAACAACATGTTCTACCTCGAGCGCAGCTGCGAGATTCAGGTCGCGACCCTGTCCATGGGCCAGCCGGTGCGCCGTCTCTCGCCCGAGATCTGTGCGCATGTGGTCGACCAGTACGACATGGCCATCCATGAGGATGGCGATCTGGTACTGGAATGGGATTCCCACCTGCGTCTGCTGGAGAGCCTTGGCAGTGACTATCGTCGATAAGCCTTCCCTCGATGCGTGGCCGCTGTCACGTGAGAGTGAGGCAAGTGCGGCAATCCCGGCGTTGAGTGAAGGAGAGGGGCCCAGATGAGTCGCAAGGTGTTTCAGCGTCTTTCCCAGGATCAGCGTCGTCGCGACCTGCTGGAAGCCACGCTGAGCTGTGTCGCGCAGCATGGTCTGGCCGGCGCCAGCGTGCGCCGCGTGGCGGAGGCGGCCGGTGTCTCACCCGGGCTGATTCGCCACCACTTCGGCACCAAGGATGACATGGTGCGGGCCGCCTATGCCTACATGATGGGCCAGCTGACCTCTGATATCGCCGATGCCAGCCCGGTCAGTGATGAATCCTCGGCGTGTCGTCTGGCACGCTTCATCGCGGCGAGTCTCACGCAGCCCAATCTGGCCGCCCACAAGGTCTCCCTGTGGGCGACCTTCATCGGTCGGGTACGTCACGATGCCACCTACTCGGCGGTCCATCAGGAAACCTATCGCGAGTTTCTCGATCTGCTGCGGTTACTGATCCAACCCGTTCTGAGCGCCAATGATCAGCCCGCTGATGACGCTATCTGTGAGGAGCAGGCGATCGCCCTCAATGGCCTGATCGATGGTCTGTGGCTGGAAGGTGGGCTGGAACATGGCCTCTATGCCGTCGAGCGATTGCCCGGGATCGCCATGCGAGCGGCAGAGGGCATCCTGCGCCTGCCTCACGGCACCTTGCTTGAGCATGTCGAGATGACAACAACACCCCCACCTCACAGGAGTTGAGCATGCGCTACGCCACCATCACCGAACGATTGAGCGATCTGGGCGGTGACAAATGGGCCGTCCACAGTGCCGCTCGTCAGCGAATTCTGGCGGGAGAACCGATCATCGAGCTGACCATCGGAGAACCGGATATCGCCACACACCCGGCGCTGGTCGAGCGCTGTGTCGAGGCGCTGCGCGCCGGGCGTACCCGCTACTCCGATGGCCGTGGCGAACCGGGGCTGGTCGCGGCATTGGCCGAGCGCTACTCAGCGCGCATGCCCGAGATCAGCGCAGACAACGTGCTGTGTTTCCCCGGCACTCAGACGGCGCTGTTCGCGGTGATGCTGGCGCTGGTGGAAGAAGGATGCGGCGTACTGACCGGCGACCCCTATTACGCCACCTATGAGGGCGTGATCCGGGGTGCCGGCGGTGACCTGCAGCCGGTACCGCTGCGCATGGAGCATGGCTTCGTGTTGCAGCCGGAAGATCTGGCCGCGGCCATCACGCCGCAGAGTCGCGTATTGCTGCTCAATACGCCGCACAATCCGACGGGTGCGGTGATGGACCGTGCGACGCTCGAGCGCATCGGTGAGCTGTGTCGCGAGCATGACCTGTGGATCGTCTGTGATGAGGTCTATGAAGCGCTGATCTTCGCGGGCGAATTCGTCTCGCCGCTTGAGATCGAGGCACTGCGTGAGCGCACCGTGGTGGTGTCCTCCATCTCCAAGAGCCATGCTGCCACCGGCTTTCGCAGTGGCTGGGCCATCGGCTCAGCGGAATTCTGCCGCCGGCTGTTGCCTGTCTCGGAGACCATGCTGTTCGGCAACCAGCCCTTCATCGCCGACATGACAGAGGCCGCGCTGCGCGGAGATTTCGATACTACCGAGCGTCTTCGCGAATCACTCGGGCGCCGCGCGCGTCTGGTCCATGAGGCGCTGGCGGCCATCTCGCAGCTGTCTTCCAGCCTGCCCCAGGGCGGCATGTTCCTGATGGTTGATGTCTCACGCACCGGCCTGGATGGTGAACAGTTCGCCTGGCGGCTGCTGGAACGGCAGCAGGTCGCGGTGATGCCGGGCAGTGTCTTCGGCGACTGCGGAAGGCCACTGGTACGTGTCGCCTTGACCGTGCCGGATGACACCCTGCTGGAAGCGGTGCAGCGCATGACGCTACTGTGTGATCAGCTCGAGCCCGACGCAGTGACCTCAGACGTGTCCTCAGGCGTGACCTGAGGCGCGGCCTCGGCGGTGCCGGGACTATCAAACGATTCATCAGATCAACGCAGACACGCCGCCCTCGGGCGGCGTGTCTGCGTTCACCGAAGCGTGATTCACAGCGTCATTTCCAGCCCATCTGCCAGACGCTGTCTTCCTTGAGCTCACGCCAGGCGAGGGTGTAATCCTTGCGGGTCAGTACCGCCTGCAACACGACCTCGACCACATGTTCGTCCTGCTCATCACGAATCAGGCGCGTGACGATGAAATGCCGCTCTCGATTCTTGGGAGTCACGGCGGTCCATTTGCTCTGCAACAGCTTGTCGGGATTCAGGCGATTCATGTCGGGCTCTTGAAGGTGAAGAGTGATGAGAGGCTCACGATGTCATACGGCAGGCGGGCTCTCGTTGAGCAGTTGCCAGAGTGCATCGGTCGCTGTGCTGTTGTTGTCATTGCGGCAATAGCAGGCTACCTCAAGGGGCGGCCCACCCAGATCATCCAGCAGTGAGAGCAGCCTGCCGCTCTCCAGATCATCCTCGATCAATCCATGGGGCAGCCAACCGACCCCCAGTCCGGCCATCACCAGTTCACGAATGCCCAGCGTGAAGGAGGTCTCGCAGATGATGTCGATGTCCTGGGCGCGCTGAAGATCCATCAGATAGGGCGAGGCCAGAATCTGGCCCAGAAAACTCTCCGGATCATAGGCGATCAAGGGCAGGCGTTGATCACTGCGTGGCAGGTGCAGGGGGCGACCCAGGGTATCTGGCGCACACACCGGCAGCAGGCGCTCCAGCCCCAGCGAGAGGCGATTGATGCCGCAATTTCCCTCGAAGACCGGCGCGCCCTGAAGCTCGGAGCACAGCAGCAGATCGGCCTGCCCATGATCGAACAACTGCAGGCATTCACTGCGGTCCAGCGACTTCACCTGCAGTCCGGCGTCGGGGGAGTTGTGCCGGAAATAGCGCAGCAACCGTGGCAGGTAGCTGACGGTGAGGGTGTGCTGAGTGGTGATGATCGCCTTCGGCCCCTGGCGGGCCTCGCTGCGTAGCCGGCTGCGCAGCGTATAGAGCCGCGCCAGCCATTCCCGCATTTCCTGCTCATATTCCAGCGCGTGCTCGGTGAGGATCATGCGCTGCGACTGGCGATAGACCAGCTCGACCCCCAGCCACTCCTCGAGCTGCCGTATTCGGCGCGAGAAGGCGGGTTGCGTCACGTTGCGTCGCTCGGCTGCCAGCGAGAAGGTCCCGGCCTTGATCAATGCGAGAAAGTCTTCGATCCATTCGATCTTCATGCGTCGCCTGAGGAGATGTCGGTTGTTGTTGGAGGTTGGCCATCATGCACCGCTTTCCCATTGTGGTGAAGCCTGCAGCGACACCTGCGGACATGGCACGACGCTGACCGGGTGTCCCATGAGAACGGGGCTTTTGGGCAATGGATATGACTGCCAGTCGGCGTTGCGGACATGTCGATCTTCTGGATATCTGAGTCGGATCAGAGGAAGCCACTGGTCATGCAGAAAAGTAACAAACTTTGAGAAACATGGCATTGGGACTGGCGAGAATCGCGGCTTACTGTTGAGAAGACCGCTCGGCGGCGTGCCGGAGTGATGTCACACATTCGACGAACGTCGTTATGAGAGTAATCCCTATGACAACAATGACTCGCCTGGAGGCTCGTATGCATCTGTCCCGTTTTCCCCGTGTTCGCCTTGGTCACCTCTCGACTCCGCTGGAGCCGATGGACAACCTGAGCAAGCTGTTGGGTGGGCCGCGTCTCTGGATCAAGCGTGATGACTGCACCGGGCTTTCCACTGGCGGCAACAAGACCCGCAAGCTGGAATTTCTGATGGCGGATGCGCTGGAGCAGGGCGCCGATACCATCATCACCCAGGGCGCAACCCAGTCCAACCACGCGCGTCAGACCGCTGCCGCTGCCTGCAAGCTGGGCCTTGAGTGCCACATCCTGCTGGAAGACCGTACCGGCAGCGACGACCGCAGCTACAACTACAACGGCAACGTCTTCCTCGACCAGCTGCATGGCGCGACGGTTGCCAAGCGTGCCGGTGGTGCCGACATGGCCGCCGAGATGGAAGCGCTGGCCGACAAGCTGATCGGCAAGGGCAAGAAGCCCTACATCATCCCGGGGGGTGGCTCCAACGAGATCGGCGCACTCGGTTACGTGAATGCCGCCCTCGAGCTGCTGTCCCAGGCCAACGACATGGGCCTCAAGATCGATCACCTCGTTCACGCCACCGGCAGCGCCGGCACCCAGGCGGGACTGGTGACGGGCCTGACCGCCTGCAACTCCGGCATTCCGGTACTCGGCATCGGTGTGCGGGCACCGAAGGACAAGCAGGAAGGCAATGTCTTCGCGCTGGCGCAGAAGACCGAAGCCAAGCTGGGCCTGTCGGATGTGGTCAAGCGTGAAGATGTCGTCGCCAACTGCGATTACGTCGGTGAAGGCTACGGCATTCCGACCGAAAGCATGGTCGAGGCCGTCACGCTGCTGGCCCAGCAGGAAGGCATCCTGCTGGACCCGGTCTACTCCGGCAAGGGCATGGCCGGTCTGATCGATCTGGTGCGCAAGGGGCATTTCAAGGAAGGCGAGAACGTGGTCTTCCTGCACACCGGTGGTGCCGTGGCCCTGTTCGGCTACCCCGATGCCTTCAACTTCGCGGATTACCAGGCCTGATAGCGTTTGCGGCCAGTGATGCGTCCCGCCTGAAGGTCACGGCGTGACTGACGCATCCCGTAACGACACGCTCCCGGCCCGGGTGGCAAGGGAGCGTGATGATCACAGCAGTTTTCGGGGAATCACAATGACAATCAGACACCTCAAGCTGGCTGAAGCAGCTGACGGCGTGGCAGAGGAAGATCAGCGCACCACGGCCATCGTCCAGGACATGCTGCAGGACATTCGCTCGCGTGGTGAAGATGCCGTGCGCATGTATGCCGAGAAGTTCGACAACTGGAGCGGCGATTTCGTCCTCAGTGAAGAAAAGCTGGCCACGCTGATCGAGAGCGTGCCGCAGAGCGTCAAGGACGATATCGATTTCGCCCATCGCCAGATCCGTCGTTTCGCCGAAGCGCAGCGCGACAGCCTGACGTCCTTCGAGATCGAGACCGAGCCGGGTGTCGTGCTGGGTCAGCGCGTGCTGCCCATCGATGCCGCGGGTTGCTACGTGCCGGGTGGACGCTACGCGCATGCCGCCTCGGCGCTGATGAGTGTCGCCACGGCCAAGGCCGCCGGCGTCAAGCACATCACGGCCTGTTCGCCGCCGCGCGGTGACAGCATCAATCCGGCGGTGGCCTACGCCATGCATGTGGCCGGAGCCGACCGCATCCTGGAGATGGGCGGCGTTCACGCTGTCGCCAGCATGGCCTTCGGCCTGTTCGGCGGGCGCGAAGCCGACATCCTCGTCGGTCCGGGCAATGCCTTCGTTGCCGAAGCCAAGCGCCTGTTGTTCGGGCAGGTCGGTATCGACGTCTTCGCCGGCCCCACCGAATCGGCGGTGATCGCCGATCACACGGCAGACCCGATGACCATCGCGGTGGATCTCGTCTCCCAGGCGGAGCACGGCCCGAACTCGCCGGTCTGGCTGTTTACCACCAGTGAAGAGATCGCGCGCCGCGTCATCGAGCTGGTGCCGCTGGTCGGCAACGACATGCCCAACGCCGAGGTCATCCATGCCGCATGGCGCGACTACGGTGAAGTCATCCTGTGCGACACCCGCGAAGAAGTGGTCCAGATCAGTGATCAGTACGCCTGCGAACACCTGCAGGTGCTGTGTGAGGACCTGGAGTGGTGGAAGCAGAATCTCGGCAACTACGGCTCTCTGTTCCTGGGCGAAGGCAGCACAGTCACCCACGGTGACAAGTGTTCCGGCACCAACCATATCCTGCCGACCAAGCGGGCCGGTCGCTACTCCGGAGGCCTGAATGTCCACAAGTTCATGAAGGTACTGACTACCCAGCAGCTCAGTGCCGAAGCCAACCTCAAGTTCAGTGCCATCGGTTCGCGCATCTCGCGCACCGAAGGGATGGAAGGCCATGCGCGTGCCTGTGACTGGCGCCTCACCAAATACTTCCCCGAGCAGGATTGGGACTTCCCCGTCTATGCCCAGAAGCGTTACTGAGGAGGCCACATGCGTTGTTTTGCCAAGTCATTCACCCAGCAGGAAGCCATCTCCGACACTGCCATCGAGGCTGCCGTCGCCGTGATGCGCAGTGGTCGCCTGCATCGCTACAACCTGGCGGAAGGCGAGCAGGGCGAAACGGCGCTGCTAGAACAGGAATTCGCGGCGAGTCTGGGCATTCCCCATGCGCTGGCCTGTGCCTCCGGCGGCTATGCCCTGCAGCTGGCGCTGCGCGCCTGTGGACTCGAGGCCGGTGACAAGGTGCTGTGCAACGCCTTCACCCTGTCCCCGGTGCCCGGCAGCATCGTCGCCGCCGGTGGCGAGCCGGTGCTGGTGGACATCCTCGAGGACACCACCGTCGATCCGGAGGATCTGGCGCGTGCGGCCGATCAGAGCGGGGCCCGCTTCTTCATGCTCTCGCACATGCGCGGGCATATCGGCGACATGCACGCGATCATGCAGATCTGCGACAGCCGCGGCATCACGGTGATCGAGGATTGCGCGCATACCATGGGCGCCAGTTACGACGGCAAGCCCAGCGGCACTTTCGGTAAGGTCGGCTGCTACAGCACCCAGACCTACAAGCACGTCAATTCCGGTGAGGGTGGCCTCCTGGCGACCGCCGATGATGAGGTGATGCGACGCGCCATCATTCTCTCAGGCTCCTACATGTTGTACGACCGTCACCTGGCGGCGCCGGCAGCGGAGAGCTTCGCTGAGACGCGCCTGCAGACCCCCAACATGAGTGGTCGCATGGACAATCTGCGTGCCGCCATCCTGCGTCCGCAACTGGGAGAGCTGGCTGAGCGTCGCGAGCGCTGGAATGCCCTCTATGCCCGCATGCAGGACCGACTCACGGCCATGGAGGGCGTCACGCCCATCCTGCGTGGCCCGCTGGAAGGCTACGTTGGAAGCTCCATCCAGTTCACGCTGGCGCAGTGCACCCACGAGCAGATCGCCGCCTTCATCGCAGGCTGTGAAGCGCGTGGGCTACCGGTGAAATGGTACGGCAAGTCGCTGCCTGAGGATTACACCAGTCGCTACGACAGCTGGGCCTATCTGGGCAGCCATCGTGCGGTGCCCAATGCCGACCGGGTGCTGGCGACACTGTGTGATCTGCGCCTTCCGCTGACCTTCGACGTCCAGGACTGTGAGGTGATCGCGGACCTGATTCAGGACGCTCTGCACAGCGCACGACCAGTCTTGACCGTCGCGTGACTGTGCCTGGCGGCAGCATATGACAGTGGTGAACCCATAACGATAACGCTTTGAAAGCCACATGATCTTCAATCCGCATGTCCTGGTGACAGGGCATGTGGACCCGCAACCAGTGGAGTAATAACAATGTTCAATAAAGCTCTCTTGGCAACCGCAGTGATGTTGGTGATGTCAGCGACCGCTCAGGCCAAGACCTTCAAGGTCGGCATGGGCGATCCGATGGATTCGGATCAGGGCGCACTTGCACAGCGCTTCGAGGAACTGGTCGAGCAACTCTCCGATGGCGAGATGCAGGTGGAGTTGTTCCCGGGCGGTCAGCTGGGCTCCGAGACCGGCATGATCCAGGACACGCGTATCGGCAAGCTGGACTTCGCGCTGATCGGCGTCGGCAACCTGACGCCCTATGCGCCGCGCCTCGGCGCGCTCACCATGCCCTATGCATTGCGTAGCCATGCGGATGCCGTTAAGGCCACCACCGGCCCGCTGGCGGATGAATGGAACCAGATCGCCGAGAAACAGGCCGGCGTCCACATCGTCAGCTGGCTGTATTCCAACTTCCGTTATCTGACCAACTCCAAGCGTCCGGTGACATCATTGGAAGACCTTGAGGGCCTGAAGATCCGTGTGCCGCAGAACAAGATTATGCTCGCCACCTATCAGGCCTGGGGTGCCAGCCCGATCAGCATGTCGTGGCCGGAAGTCTTCACCGGTCTGCAGCAGGGCGTGATCGATGGTCAGGACAACCCGGATATCGTCAATTACACGATGAAATTCCAGGAAGTGCAGAAGTATCTGACCGAGGTTCACTATCAGTACTCCCTGCAGCCCATCGTCATGGGGGTGCGTACCTACAACAAGCTCTCTGACGAGGAGCGCGAGATCATCGATCGCGCTGGCCTGGAAGCCCAGCTCTATGCGCTTCAATTCCAGCTGACCGAGGCCTCTCAAGCGCGTGCTGGCATGGAAGCGGAAGGGGTGCAGTCCGCTCAGCTGACCGACGAGGACAAGTGGGTCAGCATCGCCAAGGAAAAGGTCTGGCCGCAGTTCTATGAAGAGATCGGCGGCAAGGAATCCTTCGATGAATTGCAGAAAGCATTGGGCTACTGAGCCCGAGTGGGCGGGGGCGCTCGCGGCGTCAGCGTGAATGATGCCTGAGCGACCCCTGCTGCGTTCAATGCTCTCGAGCAGGGATACCCCCCAGTGCGGGTATCCCTCTCATAGTTCATCGTGAAGGAGGCTCGCATGTTGGCCAGATTGAACAATATCGAGGATTACGCCTGCCGTTTCCTGCTGGCGGTCTTCGTACTCCTGCTGTTTTCTCAAGTGGTATTGCGTGTCGTGTTCGGTATCGGCATGGCATGGATGGAAGAGCTGGCACGCTACGCCTTCGTCTGGTTCGTTTTCCTGGGGGCTGCACATGCGGCTCACCTGAGTGCCCACAATCGGCTGCAGACCCACATCAATCTGCTGCCGCGCAAGGTGGCCAACGCCATCCTGCTGTTCGTCGACATCATCTGGGCACTCTTCAGCCTGACCATCGCCTACAAGAGCCTGGATCTGATCGGACTTCTCACCGAGTTCCCCTATGAGTCACCGGCGCTCGGCTGGTCGCTCGCCTACGTCTATTACATCTTCCCAGTGGCCTTCACCTTGATGGCCTTTCGCGTATTGCAGGTGCAGTTCCTCAAGCTGGTCAGAGGCATCGAGCCCGGTAACGTGGACGACGAGGAAGTGAAGCGCATCACGGAATCGACCCCAGATTCCACCGACGTCACTCGCACCGCCAAGATGGGAGGCTGATACCATGGCCGCGACTATTCTGTTCTCTCTGTTTGGTGCACTGCTGTTTCTGGGCTCCCCCATCGTCGTTGCCCTTGGGGTGGCGTCCATGGCGGTCTATGTCGTCAGTGGTGATGACATCACCTCGCTGGTGGAGCTGGCATTCTCGTCGATCAACTCCTTTCCGCTGATGGCACTGCCGTCCTTCATTCTGGCGGGTGCCCTGATGGGCGACGCCGGCATCGCGCGGCGTCTGATTCGTATCGCCGAAGAGCTGGCTGGGCCGGCCGCAGGTGGTCTGGGGGCGGCGGCAGTGATGGCCTGCATGTTCTTCGGCGCCATTTCCGGCTCGGGGCCGGCGACCACGGCGGCCGTGGGCATGCTGGTGATTCCGGCGATGATCGAACGTGGCTACGGCCGCAGCTATCCGGCGGCGATCACCGCCACCGCTGGCGGACTGGGCGTCGTGATTCCTCCCAGCATGCCGTTGGTCATCTACGGGGTGACCGCCAACGAGTCGATCTCGGCGCTGTTCATGGCGGGGGTCATCCCGGGCATCATGCTAGGGGCGGCCCTGATGATCGCCAACTACATCACCGCCAAGCGCAACGGCTATCAGGCCCAGGGCGAGCCGTACGACAAGGCACGTGTCTTCAAGGTGCTCAAGGAAGGCTTCTGGTCACTGATGGCACCGGTGGTCATCCTCGGCGGCATCTACAGCGGTCTCTTCACGCCGACCGAAGCCGCCGTCGTCTCGATCTTCTATGCGCTGTTCGTCGGCGTCTTCATTCACAAGGAGTCCTCGTTGTTGGGCTTGAATGAAGCCTTCCAGAACACGACCTGGCTGACCGGTCGCGTGCTGATCATCATGTTCACCGCCACCGCCTTCGGTCGCATCCTGGTGGAGCATCACATTCCGGCCATGATCGCCCAGGGCATCCTCAACATCACCGACAGCCTGTGGCTGGTGTGGATTCTGGTGATCGCCTTCCTGTTGATCGTCGGCATGTTCATCGAGATCCTGGCGACCATCATGATCGTCACGCCGGTGCTGCTGCCGGTGATGGTGGAGCTGGGCGTCGACCCGGTGCACTTCGGGATCGTGCTGGTGGTCAG
Organism: Cobetia sp. PS-4MA; assembly: GCF_057670765.1. Lineage (NCBI taxonomy): Bacteria > Pseudomonadati > Pseudomonadota > Gammaproteobacteria > Oceanospirillales > Halomonadaceae > Cobetia > Cobetia sp. PS-4MA. Next base: position 1,588,958 of record NZ_CM173107.1, read on the forward strand.
CCTGGGGATCGGCTTCTCGACCCCGCCGCTGGGCGAAAACATGTTCATCAGTTCCAGCATCGCCAACGTGTCCATCGAGAAGATCTCGGTGCGTGCGCTGCCGCTGGTCGGCACCATGGTGCTGATCGCCTTGCTGCTGGCCTTCGTGCCGCAGCTGACGATGTGGCTGCCGGACATGATGGGCTTCTAGCGGCGCAGCGGATGGCAGTTGCTCGTCATCACAGTTCCTCGAGAGGATGCCGGCCACGTCGCTATCCTCTCGAGCCTTGACCTTCAGTGAGAGTTTTGTCGGAGAACGACCAATGAGAAGCTCGCATGACGCCTCGGGCGCAGAACATATTGTCGTGGGCGTGTTGGGCGGCATGGGGCCGGATGCCACGGTGGCCTTCATGCAGCAGGTGATCCAGGCCACGCCGGCCGAGGATGACATCGATCATGTGCACATGATGGTCGACAACAATCCCAAGGTGCCGTCGCGCATCAAGGCTCTGCTGGAAGGGTGCGATGTCTCTCCGGGGCCTGCCATCGCGGAAATGGCCCAGCGACTGGAGCAGTCAGGATGTGATTTTCTGGTCATGCCCTGCAATACCGCCCACTACTACTGGCAGGATGCTCAGGACGCCGTCTCGATTCCGGTGTGGCATATCGTCGAGCGCACTTTGGACCGGGTGGCGGCGCAGTGGCCGGGCGCACGTGTCGGCATGCTGTGTTCGCCGGCGCTGCGCAAGATAGGTCTTTACGAAGGCTTCATCGCGGCGCGTGGTCTATCGCTGGCCTATCCCCAGGATGAGGACGCGATGCTGGAGGTGATTCGCAGCGTCAAGAAAGGACAGGTGAGTGATGACGCCGTCGGGGGGGCCTTCCGTCAGGCAGCCGCTGACCTGGTGGCGCAGGAAGCGGATGTGCTGGTACTGGCCTGCACGGAGCTCTCCCTCATCAGCCATCTCCTGGATGACCGGCTGCCGATCGTGGATTCCGTCGAAGCGCTGGCCGTGAGTGTCGCGCAGGCTGCCACCCAGTAAGCGTCGAGCACAGCGGTGGCTGTGTCCTCATTTGGTAGAGAGCGTTTCCAAGCGCTTGCCCACGCTCAAGTGGCGCCACGCTCAGGTAGCGTCATGCAAAGACCCCGCGGCATCGTCATGGCGATGCGCGGGGTCTTCGCCCATGGGGGGGCGTAGTCACGCGTCGCCAATATCACTGCCCGAGCGGCGCTGCTCGCGCTCCTGCAGGTAGCGTGCAGGCGTGGTGCCGAGCAGCTTCTTGAACATGCTGATGAAGGCGTTGACGGACTGATAACCGACGTCTTCCGAGACGCGCTGCACGCTCATGCCCTCGGCCAGCAGGCGGATCCCCACCACCAGGTGGAGTTGCTGGCGCCAGCGGCTGAAGCTCAGGCCGGTGTCACGCTGGATAAGCCGGGCGAGGGTGCGTTCGCTCATCGCCAGTTCGCTCGCCCACTCGGCCAGGGTGCGCCGATCATCCGGTGTCTTGATCAGGGCATCGCTGATGCGGGTCAGCCGCGGGTCTTCAGGCAAGGGCAGATGCAGACGTTCGCTGGGCATGCAGGCCAGTTCTTCCAGCAGGACATCGACCAGCCGCGCTGTCGGCCCCTGTTCAGGATATGGCTGGGGCAGCTCCGCCAGACGCAGCACCAGCTCACGCAACAGGGGCGAGATCGACAGCGTACAGCTGTGGCTCGGCATCTCAAGCGCTCCGGGCTCGATGAACAGGTGGCACACGCGGCCGCCACGGGTCAGGTGGTTGCTGTGGGGCAGGTTGCCGGGAATCCAGACGCCGCTGTGCGGCGGCACCATCCACAGCCCTTCCGGCACGCGGCTGGTCACGACGCCATGCAGGGCGATGACCAGCTGTCCCTTGCGATGCTGGTGGATCGGGACTTCCATCACCTGTTGTCCGGTATCCACATGCAGGGCGCTGGCCGGAATCTCGTAGATGTCCGGGTCATGTTCGCAGACGCTGCTGGAGAAGGGCACGGAGGAGTGACCGCTGGCGACTCCCGACGATGAGGTTGCGTCTCGCGTGGCAAGGGAAATCGGCGTCGCGGAGGTCCTAGAGGAGGTGGCTGGCATGTCGGCTCGCAGATTGTCCGATTTCAGGTATCTGATGTCATGATGGCTCAATTCTGCAGCGATATTGGCGATTACGCTATCGTTAATCTGCGCGGGAATTCACCTCTGATGTGTCGTCCCGCTATCTGTCCGTTCCAAGTTCGCTGCGAGCGTCTCATGACTGAACTCTGCCACTCTTCTCCTGTTCGGCGATTGAGCCATCCTGCCGTGTTGATCGCCGGCATCCTGATGATTGCCATGAATCTGCGTGCGCCCTTTACCAGTATCGCACCGTTGCTTGAGCGGCTGCAGGCGGCGCTGGGCTTCAATGCCACGGCGGCAGGGTTGCTGATGATTCTGCCGCTGTTGGCGTTCGTCGTGGTGTCCCCCTGGGTACCCCGTCTCGCACGTCATGTGGGGCTTGAGCGCAGTGTATTCCTTGCCTTGCTGGCGATCGCCGCCGGCATCGTGCTGCGGGTGCAGGGCAACACGCTGGCGCTCTATGTGGGGATCGCCATGATCGGGGCGGGCATCGCGGTGGGCAATGTGCTGTTGCCCAGTCTGGTCAAACGCAGCTTTCCCCGACACATCGCGCTGCTGACCTCCTGCTATGTGCTGACCATGGGCATCATGGCCGCCATCGCCTCGGCGGTGATGGTGCCGCTGGCGCAGGACAGTCCGGATGGCTGGCAATTCGCGATGCTCATCGTGGTCATCCTGCCATTGATGACGATGGTGATGTGGTGGCCACAGTTGTCACATCGCTCCCTGCCGGCGGCGAAGGAAGTCGAGAAGGGTGCCGCGGGTCCGGTGCGTCAGGCAGCCGTGTGGCGCTCGCCACTGGCCTGGCAGGTGACGCTGTTCATGGGGATCAATTCGCTGCTGTTCTATACCGTCAACAGCTGGCTGCCGAGCATGCTGGCGGACAACGGCTTTTCCCCGGAAAAGGCGGGATCGTTGCATGGCCTGCTGCAGTTGGCCTCAGCCTTGCCGGGGCTGATTCTGGTGCCTCTGATGCCGCGCCTGAAGGATCAACGCCTGATCGCCTTCGCGACGCCCTGCATGTCGCTGGCAGGGTTCATCGGGCTGTGGCTGATGCCGGGGTGGGCGCTGGTGTGGGTGCTGTTGCTGGGCGCGGGCTCCGGTGCCAGCTTCATTCTCGCCCTGTCGTTCATGGGGCTCAGAGCGCGCGATGCCATGCAATCGGCGTCGCTGTCGAGCATGGCGCAGACCCTGGGCTATCTGCTCGCGGCCATGGGGCCGCCGTTGATCGGGGCGCTCTACGATCGGCAGGGTGACTGGCAGCTGGCATTGATGGTGTGTGCCTCCCTCAGTGTGCTGATGGCGGGGATCGGCTGGCTGGCGGGCAGGGACCGCCAGTTGCCTGAGGCGTCGGCATCTGAATAATGGAGCGTTGCCCTGAAGGGCTACAGGAACATCCCCCCATGACAAGGAAGTGAGAGATGGCGAATGCATCATCCGGAAGGAAAGGTCAGCCGGCCTCTGGTACCAAAGAGGCTGCGGGGAACACTCGGCGTCCGTGTGCAATGCGTCGCCTGCGGGCAGCCATCCTCGGTCTGGCCAGCATTGGGGGTATCGTGATGATCGCTCAGCCAGCCAATGCCGCGACGCTGTCACTGCGCGTGATCGAGACCACCGACATCCACGCCAACGTGATGGATTACGACTATTACAAGGATCGTCCCAGCGTGCGCATCGGCCTGGTGCGGGCGGCGAGCCTGATCCAGCAGGCGCGTTCCGAGGTGGTCAACAGCGTGCTGCTGGACAACGGAGATCTCATTCAGGGCAGCCCGATGGGCGATTACATGGCGGCGGAAGGTCTCGAGGAGGGTGATGTCTTCCCGGCCTACAAGGTCATGAATCAGCTGGATTACGATGTCGGCAACATCGGCAATCATGAGTTCAATTACGGGCTCGAGTATCTCGAACGGGCGCTTTCCGGCGCGCAGTTCCCCTATGTGAACGCCAATCTGCTGGACGCCACGACCGGCGAGCCGTACTTCACGCCTTATCAGATCACCCCCCATGCCTTCACCGACAGTGAGGGCAACGCTCAGACAGTGAAGGTCGGCTATATCGGCTTTGCGCCGCCGCAGGTGATGACCTGGGATCGCAAGCACCTCAAGGGCCGCCTGACGGCCGAGGACATCACCGAGAGCGCCAGGCGCTGGGTACCCGAGATGCGCCGGGCGGGCGCGGATGTGGTGATCGCCATCCCACACTCCGGCATCTCGACTGACCCTTACCGGGTGATGGCCGAGAATTCGGTGTATTACCTTTCGCAGGTGGAAGGCATCGATGGCATCGCCTTCGGGCATGCCCATGCGGTCTTCCCCAGCGAGGAATTTGCTGAGGTGCCGGGGGCCGATATCGCCAAGGGCACCCTCAATGGGGTGCCGGCGATGATGCCGGGGCATTGGGGCAGCCATGTGGGCGTGATGGATCTCGAACTGAGCAATGACTCGGGCCAGTGGCGGGTGGTAAGTGGCCAGACAGAGGCACGCCCGATTCAGGTGGGTGGCGAGGCGCAGGTGGGGGAAGATGCCGAACTGGCGGCGTTGGTCGAGCATGAGCACGGCGCCACGCGGGAGTACGTCAACCGCAGCATCGGTCGCGCCAGTGCGGCGATGAAGAGCTATCTGGCGCTGGTGCAGGACGACCCGACGATCCAGATCGTCAATCGTGCCCAGGCTGATTACGTCAAACGCTTCGTCGAAGGCGACCCGGACCTGGAAGGTTTGCCGATTCTCTCGGCAGCCGCGCCGTTCAAGGTCGGTGGCCGTCACAATGACCCGACCCAGTTCACCGAGATGGAGGCCGGCGAGCTGAGCTTCCGCAATGCCGCCGACCTCTATCTCTATCCGAATACGCTGGTGGCGCTCAAGGTTACCGGCAAGGAAGTGCGGGAATGGCTAGAGTGCAGTGCCGGGCAGTTCCATCGCATTGACCCGAATCTCGCCACGCCCCAGCCCCTGATCAACTGGGAAGGTTTCCGCAGCTACAACTTCGATGTGATCGACGGCGTCGAGTATCAGGTGGATGTCACGCAGCCGGCGCGTTATGACGGCAATTGCGCGCTGATCGACTCCGATACCCACCGTATCCAGGGGCTTGCCTACGAGGGCGAGCCGGTCAAGGACGACGATGTCTTCCTGCTCGCGACCAACAACTATCGCGCCTACGGCGAGGACTTCCCCGGCACCGGAGAGTCGCATGTCGCCTTCGCGTCACCGGACGAGAATCGCAGCATTCTGGCCCAGTACATCTCGCGACAGACGCAGCAGCAGGGCGCGGTGGACCCTGCGGCGGATCACAACTGGCGTCTGGCCGCGATCGACACGGACACCCCGCTGGACATTCGCTTCACCACCGCCCCCGGCGAGGATGCGCAGCAGTTCATCGATGCCCAGGCGGTCTATCCGATGACGCTGGTAGATCAGGACGAGATGGGCTTTGCCCGCTATCGCGTCGGGCTGGACCGGATGCGATAGCCGAGGCAGCTCATTGTTGAGCACGTAGTTATTGGCCTGGATTCAGGTGGGAAAAAACGCCAGTCAGCGATTGCTGACTGGCGTTTTTTGTCGCCAGGCGCTACCCGCCATCTGTTTTACTATCCGCTTTCACTTCAATACTCTCGAGCGCAGTCTCACTGCGGATCACCGCCAAGGCGCGTGCAAGGCGATGCTCAGCAGCACACGTTTGCCGCGCTCGATGCGGCTGACGCTGTGTTCGTGAAGGTCGGGGCGGAAGAACACCACGCGGTCCGTGAGGCAAAAAATGCTGCCATCGGTCTCGAAGACACCGCCCTGGCGGGGTTTCTTGAGCACGATATTGAGCTTGTAGTAGCTGCCGCTACCCATCGGGTCGTTATGGCGCATCACGCTGTGGCCCTCGGGGTAGGTCACCAGATTGATGGTCAGGCGGCGAAGATCGAGCAGACTACGGTTGATGACACGGGCCATTGGGCTTTCCCTTTGAAGATTGCGGCTATTGAAACGTATTTTGAGTGATTGATCAAAAAAGAGGTTGAGTGATTGCTCAAGAATACGTACGGTGGCTCCACATTCACGGCGCACAAGGCTCGGCAATCGAGATCGCCGAGGCCGTGATTGAGAATCGAGCAAGCAAGGAGGTCAGCAATGAGCCACGACAACGTGACAATGGAAGCCCTGGAAACCCGTTATGCGATGATCGAAGGTCACCGCATTGCCTACAAGGAAATGGGGGAAGGTCAGCCGCTGTTGTTGATTCACGGCATTCCGACCAACAAGCTGATGTGGCGCGATGTGATGCCGGAATTGGCCAGACATTACCGGGTCATCGCACCGGACATGCTCAACTATGGCGAGTCGGACATGCCGGTGGGTGCTGATGTTTCCATCAATGCCCAGACACGCATCTTCATCAAGCTGATGGATGCGCTGGGTGTGGCGAGTGCGGATGTCGTCTCGCATGATATCGGTGGGGGTATCGGTCAGCTGATGGCGGTCAACCACCCCGAGCGCGTTCGTCGCCAGGTGCTGATCGACAGCGTGTGCTTCGATTCCTGGCCGATTCCGGAGTTCAAGCAGCTGCTGGAGCCGGGCGTCGAGGAAGCGACCAGCGTCGAGGAATTCATCAGCACCATGCGCGGCTTCATGCCCAGTGGTGTGCATGATCCGGCGGTGGCGACCGAAGAGATGGTCGAGCGCTACGTGTCCCAGTGGAACAGCGAGCAAGGCAAGGCAGCCTTCTTCCGCAACATGCGTCGTCTCAACAAGGAGTACACCCAGGCCATCGCCGGTGAGCTCAAGAATATCGAGATCAAGACTCTGGTGCTGTGGGGCGACAAGGACAACTTCCAGAAGCCGGATTACGCCCCGATGCTCACAGATGCCATCCCGGGTGCCGAGCTGATCTGGGTGAAGGACGCCGGTCACTGGGTCACTGACGAGAAGCCCGAAGAAACCGTGCGCTATATCCTGGATTTCCTGGCGCGCTGAGAGATGGCCAGCCCCGATGCCCAAGCGGGGTGACGGGCGCCATCCCAGAGAGCAAACAAAACCGCCCGGTCATGAGACCGGGCGGTTTTTTTGTCATTGCAGAGACGCTGCCGAGCTTTCTGCCATGGCGTCATGGCGAAGAGGGGGCGAAGACATCTCACTGGTTGTCATGGCCCTGGCCCCCGTCTTGACCTTGCGCTGCATGGCGATGATGCCTCCCGCGCGCGTCGGGGTGAAGGGCTCCTCGAGTCTCACGAACCCATGGCGTTCATACAGGGCGATGGCCGGGCTGTCGGAGAAGGCCCGAAGCCGCAGGAGGGTGTCGTGGGGCTGACGCTTGCTGAGGCAATCGATCAACCAGCTCAGACAGGTGGAGCCGATACCGCGTCCCTGCCACTGGGCCACCAGCTGCAGGTCACGCAGATACACCATGTCGTTCAGCGACTTGAGGCTGATGAAGCCGATCCATTCGCCATTGAGGCGCACGGCGAAGTTCTTGTTTTCCTGCCATTTTTCCTCGAATTGCTCTGCATCCCAATGGAAACCATGACGCTTGTAGGTCGCGAGCATGTTGCCACAACTCAGCCGGTGCGCCGCTGCATTCAGGTAGCGGTTGGCAGGTGTGTCGTAGATGGGGGAAATGCTGAGATCATCCATGATCCTTCCGATTCTTTTGAGAGTTATGTCAGGGAGTAGCATCCGTCACGTTGCAATTTCTGCAGGCCGACCATCCAGTCAGTTAGTGAGTGCTAATTCAAGCGCACTATCTTCAGGTTTTCAGGACAGCCTGACAAGTGAATGCCTGTCCAGTACCAGATGCCGCTCGGGATTGCCAAAGCTGGTTCGTTATACTATAACATTGCGCTTTTCCCGCGCTGTCTGACGGCAGCGAACATGTCTTTTTGACAGGATGCGCAATGACGATGGTCCACCCTCTGAGCAGGCTCAGGCCTCCTGACGCTGAACGGCGATGGTACAAGTCGCTTTTCCGCTCTCTGACAGCTCCCGTGTCGGCTGATCCTTCCAGGTCTGCAAGGCATTCCCGGCCCGTGGCTGAGCAGATCACGTGCTGGCTGGGAATGACGCTCATGGTGCTCGGTCTTGGCATGCCTCAGGCCGTCAAGGCATCCGCTCAGTCTTCGGGCGATGAGCAGGCGACGTCGCGTCGTCTGGAGATCGTCGCGCCCTTTGACATCAAGGGAGCGGACCCGCTGCTCAGCGGTATCCTTTTCCAGCGCATGCAGGTCGTCGAGGCATTGGTCGAGGTGGATGCCACGGGAGAGCTTCAGCCGGGGTTGGCGATCGATTGGAAGGTCTCGGATGACGGCCTGGAGTGGCGCTTCACGCTGCGCTCCGGCGTGCAGTTCCATGATGGCAGCCGTCTGGATGCCGAAGTCGCGCGTCAGAGTCTCGAGATCGCCCGTGCCAAGCCGGGCATCTTGAAGTCAGTGCCAATCGAGCGGATCGTCGCCGCAGATGACCATACGCTGGTGATTGCCCTCAGCGAGCCCTTCGCCGCGTTGCCCGCCTATCTGGCCGATTATCGCCAGCAGATTCTGGCACCGGCGTCCTTCGATGAGTCAGGCACTGCCCAGCAGGTCATTGGTACCGGCCCTTATCGCATGCTGCGCATGACGCCGCCCTTGAGCCTCGAAGTCACCGCCTTCGAGGACTACTGGGGCGAGCAGCCCGAGGTGCGCCAGGCGCGCTATCAGGCGGTCAGTCGCGCCGAGGGCAGGGCATTGATCGCCGAGAGCGGAGATGCCGACTTCACCTACGGGCTGGACCCCGCCAGTCGTCAGCGTCTCTCCCAGTCGCCGCGCGTGACCCTGGCGGCGGCCGCGACGCCGCGCACGATGCTGTTGAAGGTCAACGCCAATCATCCGGCCTTCCAGGACCCTGATGTGCGGCGTGCCTTGAGCCTGGCGATCGATCGCACCGCCATCGCGCAGGTCGTGCTGCGATATCCGCGCGGGGCCAGCCAGCTGTTCCCGCCGATGGTGGAAGGCTGGCATGACCCCGCGCTGCCCGAGCTCCATCAGGATGTCTTTGAAGCGCGTGCATTGCTGGACGCCGCTGGCTGGACCGTCGGCGAGGATGGCGTTCGTCAAAAGGACGGTCAGCGCCTCGCGATCAGCCTGATCACCTTCTCGGACCGTCCGGAGCTACCGCTGGTCGCCACGGTGCTGGAGCGTCAGTTCCACGCCATCGGCATCCAGACGCGCCTCGATATCACCAATTTCTCGGCGATTCCGGCCGGTCATCATGACGGCAGCCTCGACATGGCGCTGTTCGCGCGCAATCTGGCCATGGTGCCGGACCCCATCGGCAACGTGCTGAGCGATTACGCGGGAACGCCTGAAGCCCCCGGTGGCGACTGGGGCGCGATGGGCTGGTTCGATGCGGACTTCACCGCAGAGCTTGAGCGCATGGCACGCGAGGGCTACGGCCCCACGCCCGAAGGTGAGGACCCGCGAGCGCAGGCCAGTGGCGTGATCCAGCAGGCATTACCCGTGATCCCCATCGCTTGGTACTACCAGAACCTGGCGATCTCCCATCGACTGCAACGCGCTCAGGTAGACCCCTGGGAGCGTAGTTTCGGCCTTTCAGAATTGCGGTGGGCACCATGAATCTCCCTTCACGTCTGTTGCAGCTATTGATGGTGATGCTGATGGTCGGCGGCGCCAGCTATCTGATGATGCAGAGTCTGCCCGGCGATGCCGCCTGGCGTATCGCGGCCGGTCGCTATGGCTATGACGCGCTGGATGCGGCCGCTGCGGCCTCGGTGCGCGCCGAGCTGGGCCTCGAGGCACAAGGCGGCTTGCACTTCCTCTACTGGCTGGGCGATATCCTGCGCCTGGAGCTGGGCACTTCATTGATTTCCGGGGAATCGGTGTGGGTGGAGATTCGTCATCAGCTGGGCAACTCCCTGTCACTCGCCGGCGCGGCGCTGGGCATCTCGCTGTTGATCGGCCCGCCGCTGGGGCTGCTGGCCGGTCTGCGTGCCGGTGGCTGGCTGGACCGTAGCCTGCTGGCCGTCTGCAGTCTGCTGCGTGCCACACCGCAGTTTTTGCTGGCGCTGGTGCTGATCCTGCTGACCTCCGTGGAGATGGGGCTGCTGCCGGCCGCCGGTCATGGTGAGCCGCAGCACTTCATCCTGCCGGCGATGACGCTGGCGCTCGGGCTGGCAGCGGTATCGGCACGCCTGGCACGCGATGCCATGGCTGCTATCACCCAGACGGCCTTCCATGATTTCGCACGCTGGAAGGGCCTCAGCAACGCCCAGACCTTCTGGCGTCACGGCCTGCGCCATGTGGCCTTGCCGCTGGTGACCTATCTGGGGCTGCAGTTCGTGACCCTGGTGGAAGGGGTGGTGGTGATCGAGAGCATCTTCGGCTGGCCGGGCATCGGCCATGCGCTGGTCCACGCCATCTTCTCGCGCGATGTGCCGATGGTGCAGGGCACCGCCCTGGTGCTGGGCGTCGGCTTTGTCCTGGTCAATCTGCTGGTCGATCTGCTGGGTCGCCAACTGGACCCACGGGGTGTGAAATGAATCAGGTGGTGGAAGGGGCTGCGCCGCAGCGCGTGGATGCCGTGCGTCGTCCACGTCTTGACTGGCCATTGCGCCGGGTGATCGGGGCCGCGATTGTCGCGAGCCTCGTGTTGCTGGCCTTGTTGGGCAATCTGGTGATACCGGGAGACCCGCTGGAGCAGCATCTCTATCGTGCACTGCAGGGCGCGGATGCCGTCGGTGTCTCTGACGCCGGTGAGGTGATCACCAGCGCCCCGCTGGGTTATGACCATCTCGGGCGCTCCCTGTATCACCGCCTGGTGGCGGCGCTCGGGCTGTCGCTCTCCATTGCCGCGGGGGCGGTGATTCTGGCGGCGTTTTCGGGTATCTCGCTGGGCCTGCTGGCCGCGGGACGCGGTGGCTGGGCCGAGCGCCTGTTGAGCCTGGTGGCAGATAGCCTGCTGGCATTGCCGGGGCTGCTGCTGGTGCTGATGGTCAGCGTCATCCTGCCGTCGACGCCGCTGGCATTGTGGCTGGGCCTGTCGCTGGTGCTGTGGGTGGAATTCTTCCGCCTGGCACGTGCCACCGGTCGCAGCGTGCTGGCGAGTCCCGGCGTCGAGGCCAGCCGTCTGCTGGGCTTCGGGGCCTGGTACCGTTTTCGTCATCACCTGTGGCCGGAAATGGCCCCCGTGATGATGACGGCGATGGCCTTCGGCATGGCCAACGCCCTGATGGCGATTGCCGCGCTGGGCTTCGTGCACGTCGGCATTCCAGAGCCCACGCCGGAGCTGGGCACCATGATGGTCGAGCTGTTGCCGTACTGGCGTGAAGCGCCGTTCGCGCTGCTGACGCCGGTGCTGGTCACCTTCCTGCTGTTACTGGGACTGTTGCTGATGTCCGGCAGCAAGGCCAGAACGTCAACCGCCGCTGACACCCTCGAAGGAGCGCGCCCATGAATGTCGCGACGATGACCACGCCTGCCTCTCACGCGCGGCATGGGGTAACGACGGATGATGTGGTGCTGAGCGCCGAGGACGTGAGCGTGCGGGTCCGCGGCGCGCAGACGGCACTGCTGGCGCCTGTCTCGCTTGCGCTCAAGCCGGGAGAGCCGCTGGTGGTGATCGGCGAGACAGGCTCCGGCAAGAGCCTGCTGGCTCAGGCCCTGCTGGGCACGCTGCCTCAGGAGCTTGTGGCCTCCGGCAGCCTGTGGCTCGACGGCGAGCAATATCCTCTGCACACGCCAGAGAATCGTCGCCCGCTCTGGGGTCGCCGTCTGGCAGTACTGCCCCAGGAGCCCTGGCTGGCGCTGGACCCGCTGATGAAGGTGATTCGTCAGGTCAGTGAGGCATATCGTCTGGTCGCGAGGCGTTCGGCGCAGGCCTCTCATGCGGCCGCGCGCAGTGATCTGGAGCAGCTTGGTGTCGCTGCCGCCGGCGAGCAGCTGCCGGGTAAGCTGTCCGGTGGCATGGCGCAACGTGTGGCCTTCGCGGCCGCCCGCGCCGGCGGCGCGCCGCTGTTGATCGCCGACGAGCCGACCAAGGGGCTGGACGCCGCCCGCGTCAGCGAGATCGGCGAGCTGCTGCTCAAGTCACTGGCCGAGACACCGCGTGCCGGCTTGATGGTCATCACTCATGACATGGCGCTGGCGCACCAGATCGGCGGCCGCCTGATGGTGGTACGCAAGGGCGAAGTGATCGAGCAGGGCGCGACCCGTGACGTGCTGGCCGCGCCGACACATGCCTATACCCGGCGCCTGGTGAATGCCGCGCCGCAGGCCTGGCCGGAGGCCGCCTTCAAGCCGGCAGCGGACAGTGCAAGCCGTGATGGCAAGGCGGCAGGCGAGGCCATCCTCCGTGCCGAGAGTCTGACCATCGCGCGCGGGGGCACCTCGTTGCTGCGTGACGTGGAGCTCAGCGTGAAGGGCGGTGAGATCATCGGCATTCAGGGTGCGTCAGGCTGCGGCAAGTCATCGCTGGGGGATGCGCTGCTCGGCCTGCTGGCTCCGTATTCAGGGAAAGTGGTGCGCAGCGCCGAGATGCTTGAGTTTCAGAAGCTCTATCAGGACCCCGTGGCGACCTTCCCGCCACGCCGGACACTGGGCCGCCTGCTGAAGGATCTCAGCGCACGCCATCGTCTCGATGACAGCCAGTTGCCGCAGCTGATGGCGCAACTGAGCTTGGCGCCGGAATTGCTCTCGCGTCTGCCGGGACAGGTCTCGGGTGGCGAGCTGCAGCGTTTCGCGCTGTTGCGTCTGATGCTGATCAAGCCGCGCTTCGTGTTCGCCGATGAGCCGACCTCACGCCTCGACCCGCTGGTCCAGCAGGAGGTGATCGCCTGCATGGTGAAGATGGTGCGCGAGCAGGGTACGGCGCTGGTGCTGGTCAGTCATGATGCGGCGCTGCTGCGCAAGGTCGCGGATCGCGTGCTGGTGGTGGAGGAAGGTCGCTTGAAGGCGCGTCAGCAGCTTTGATCACTCATCAGAGCCCATGGCGGCAGGGTCGCGACAGCAAGAGGACGATTCAAAAGACAGTGCTTCATACGCCAACGCCCGGCCGACACTCTGCAGGAGTCTCGGCCGGGCGTTGGCGTATCTGGTGTGTTCGTCAGGGCGAGAGGCTCACGGTGCGCAGCGCTCAGCTCCCCAGCAAGGCGGGATTGGCTTGCCAGACGGACCAGGTCAGCGCACTGGCCAGCGTCACCCATGCCAGATAGGGCAGCATCAACAGCCCGGCGAAGCGATTGATGCGCCAGAAGGTGAACATGGTGATGGCGATCAGCGTCCACAGCACCAGCACATCGATGAAGGCCGCCTGACCGAGATGCCAGGCAAAGAACAGCCAGCTCCACAGGGCATTGACGATCAGTTGCACCACGAAGAGTCCGAGCGCCAGACGATGGCGCGAGCGGAAACCGTTGCTGGCATGCAGACCGTCGCGCGCGACCCGCCAGGCGGCGAGTGCCATCATCACGAAGAGCGCCGTCCAGACTGGTCCGAAGGCGCCTGCCGGAGGTGCCCAGGCGGGCTGAGTGAGGCTTGCGTAGAAGGCCTTGGCATCTACCGAAGCCAGTGCACCGATGGCGGCAGTGAGAAAGCTCAGCCCGAACCAGATTCCCATCTGCACGGTGGCGCGCAGGGCGGTGGGGGGTGAGGACGGTGAACGCTGCAAGGTCATCGGCTGCCTCCTGCTTTCATGGGACGTGATGAAGGAAAGAACGATATACCACGCTGGGCCATGAGAAACGACCATGACTCACACGTTGTTCAGTCCGGTATCGGGGCGTCGAAGACGTCCGTGCGCCGACCGGTCAGCGTCGTGCCAACCGAGGCGGTGATCACCAGTCCAATGGCAAGCCATTGAAGTAGGCCCAGTGTCTGGCCGAGGAACAGTAGCCCGGACAGCGCCGCCACGGCCGGCTCCAGACTCATCAGGGTGCCGAAGGTATGGGTCGGCAGGCGCGGTAGAGCGATCATCTCGAGCGTATAGGGCAGGGCGGTCGAGAGCACGGCGACGGCCAAGGCCAGCGGCAATATCTCGAGTGAGAACATGGCGCTGCCCGCCTCCATCACGCCGATGGGCGCGACCACCACCGCCGCGATCGTGATGCCCAACGCGGCACTCTGAGTACCGTTGCCTGCCCCGGCCTTCTGGCCGAATAGGATGTAGAGCGCCCAGCACACGCCGGCGCCGAGGGCGAAAGCGGCTCCGACGGGGTCGATCGGCGCGGCGGTGTCCTCCCCCAGCAACAACAGCAGTACCAGTCCGATGATGGCCAGCGCGACCCAGCCCAGGTCGAGCCAACGACGCGAGCTCAACAGTGCCACGGCCAGCGGGCCGGTGAACTCGAGTGCTACGGCGATACCCAGCGGCACCGTCTTGAGGGCCTGGTAGAACAGCAGGTTCATTACGCCCAGCGCCACACCATAGAGGGTGATGGACTTCCATGCCTTGCGTGTCACTGCCTTGCGCCATGGGCGCAGAATGGCCAGCAACAGAACGGAGGCGATGATCAGACGAATCGCCGTCGCGCCAGCGGCACCGATCATCGGGAACAGGGAAGTGGCCAGCGAAGCACCGCTCTGGATCGAGCACATGGCGACCAGCAACATGGCGACAGGCCACAGACGAGAAGAGGAGGCTGCGACAGCAACGGACATGGGGGTCTCCTTGAGTGATCCAGTGGGTGATGGGCATGGTCAGTCAGCCACACATGCGGCATGATTCGTGGGCAGTGAGGTAGCAAGGGAGGAGGCGGGCCGGGCGTTATGCCCCCACTTCCTCGTCGTCGGCAAGATTGTACGGATGCGCATTATATTGCACAACGAAAATCAGAGACCTGATGTACTGGTTCACGTCGCGGCCAACGTCCGCAGCCTGCGGCTGGCGGCCGAGCTGAGCCAGCAGGCACTCGCGGATCAGGCCGAGATCAGTCGGCGGATGCTGGTGAACATCGAGAAGGGTGACGTCAATGTGAGCCTCGGCACGCTCGACAAGCTCGCCGAGGCGCTCGGGGTGCTCTTCTACGCGCTGGTGCAGCCCCCGGAAAGCGAGGATTCGGCACGTATCAATGAGGTGGCTTGGGTCGGCAAGGCACCAGAGAGCCGAGCCGTACTGCTGGCCAGCAAGCCGGCCACACAGGAAGTCGAGTTATGGAGCTGGACTCTGGCCCCCGGCGAGCGTTACGACTCCGCCCCAGATGATGCCGGCTGGCACGAGATGCTGGTGGTCACCCAGGGAGAGCTGACATTGACGCTGGAACGCGAGGACATCGTCATTCGCGCCGGCGATTTTCACGTCTATCCCAGTGACCAGGCTTATGCCTACCGCAACACCGGCACTGACATGCTGCGCTTCATTCGCAATGTGATGCATTGATTGCCCGCTGACTCATCGGTTGATGAAGACGGCGCAGAGGATTAAGGCGTGCCCCTTTATCGAGCACCTGCCGATCATACACGCTAGCGTTTTCGCGCGGCGCTGGCGTCAGTCCTGGCTTCACCCACGATCATCATCCCGGCGTTGCATTTGTCCGCATACGCCCCTGCAAGCCTTTGCAGGGGCAGGTATTTCGGCGCGTGTCGAGTTACATGTAGAGCCGTGTTCTGCCTCTAGGCCCCGGCCCGACGAGCTTTTGCAGCTGACACCTCTCGCCAAGACTGTCTCTCACCAAGACTCTTTCTCTCTAACACTTCCTTGTGGCAACGCTGATTGATGCGGCAGCACCCTGACAGATCACTGGTCTGTCATTGCTTTGGTATGTGAAATTACTGATTTTCTAATATTTGGCAGAGAGATTGCTTGGTCATGTGCAAAAGTAATCGTTTGCCACCGATTTTGGCATTGGTCGTCACGCAAGTGGTTCGCATAGCCTGTGGCTATCTGGCGGGGGCTTGGGCCGTCATGTGCAGGCCCGCCAGGTAGGGAGACTCCAATAACAAGACTCGCGTGTGAGGGACAGGAATATGCAGCAACAGAACACGAATGAATTGGTGTTTCGGGGTGGTGTGGTGGGCGCCCTGGTGCCGCTGATGGTGCTGGTGGCGGGGCTGATCTACCTCTCGGTATTCGAGCGTGCGGGCACCCAGCCTTTCTGGGCCTGCGCTTGGCTGGCGATGGGGGTCGGGCTCTTTCTGTGTCGTGATCGCTCGGCCTACTGCGAGAGCCTGCTGCGTGGCATGGGCAATCACACCGCGACCGCCATCATTGCCCTATGGCTGCTCGCCGGGGTATTCGGCAAGCTGATGATGGCAGGCGGGCTCATCGATGGCCTGCAATGGATTGGTGCCTCGATGGGCGCCACGGGTGGCGTCTTCGTGGTGCTCGCCTTCGCCATCTGCATGGTGTTCTCGCTGGGCACCGGTACCAGCGTGGGCACTGTCATTGGTCTTGGCCCCGTGCTGTATCCGGCTGGTGTGATGCTGGGCGCAGACCCGACGATGCTGGCAGTGGCGCTGCTCTCGGGTGCTGCCTTTGGTGACAATCTTTCGCCAGTCTCGGATACCACCATCGTGTCGTCCTTCACCCAAGGGGCGCAGGTCGCGGATGTCATTCGCACGCGTCTGCCGCTGGCACTGTCCGCGGCTGCCATTTGCGTGGTGATCTTCCTGGTGGCAGGTGGCAGCAAGGCGGCGCTGACCGAAGTGCCTGCGCTGGCATCAGGAAATGCGCTCGGCCTTGTCATGCTGTTGCCTCTGGCCGTGGTGGTCGGGTTGGCCCTCAAGCGCCGCCATATCATCGAGGCGATGTTCTTCGGCAATCTGGTCGCCATGCTCTGTGCTCTCGTGATCGGCGCCATCAGTCTGGGCGATATCTTTGCGCTGCCGGCACAGCGCGGTGAAAGCACCGGCTTGATCGAGAACGGCATCGCCTCGGTGACCGGCGCCGTGCTGTTCGCCCTGATGGTACTGGCACTGACGCAGGTGATTCTGGATGCTGGTCTGATGCGTCGTCTGCTCGACAAGGCCAATGACAGCTTGATCACGTCGCGTACGGGGGCCGAGACAGGCATCGTGGCGGTGACAGTCGCGGCGTCTATACCGCTGTCCGCCAATGCGCCAGCACTGTTGCTGGTCGGCCCCGGGCTGGTGCGCAAGCTGGCCGAGAAGTTCGGGATCGCGCCGGAACGCAGTGCCAACCTGATGGATTGCGCCGTCTGCACGGTCTTCTTCCTGCTGCCCTGGCATATCGCGGTGGCAGTCTGGCAGCAGGTGATCACTGCCAGTGCCACCGAGGCGGGCGTCGCGGCGCCGAGTGCCATGGCGTCCTTCTTCACCCCTTACCCCTGGGCGATGCTGGTGGTGCTGGCCATCTCCATTACCTGGCGTGCACGCAGCTCTCGCAAGCAGGGCGCAGCCGTTGGAGGCGGCAATCACGAGGCGGTGCTGGCGGCGCCGGCCAAGGAAGTGTGAGCCGTACACCGATGACATGCGCGTGATTCAGCGTCATGAGGTGCGATGATTGATGCGAACCCAACGCCCCGCGAGATTCCTGCCTAATGGAGTCTCGCGGGGCGTTGTGGATTCTGGCAGATGCTTTTCTGCTTCTGTCTCAGTTTCAGGGTACGCCCCTGAGGCTGTTTCTGGCCGTGGACTTGAGACAGCCTGTCACAAGGCGGCGTGCATTGCCTCGAACTCAATCCAGCCTGGCCTGTCCCATTGTCATGATGTTTCGTTTCGAGGAGCAACGGATGGCGAAGGTACGTATCACGCAACAGGGCACGATCCATTGTTTTCCGGCAGGCTTGAAGGATGAGGATGGCAAGCTGGTGAATGCCGAGATATCCGCCGTGGCCTATGACGGTGAGCGATTGTTGATGGCGAGTGACAAGCCGATTCCGGGTGAGGGGCGTTCAGCCGTCTTCTCATTGCCGCTGGACTCCAGTGGGCCAGATGACCGTCAGCTTGAGTATCTGACCACCCCGCTGATTCGTCAGGCGGTCAAGTATGAAGACTTCGCGCTGACCACCGATGGCCGTCACATGTTGGCAACCACCGGGTTTGATCGCATCGACAGCGAGAGCCATGCCCTGAATGCCTACAATCACCTGTTGATCTGGCCGCTGGGTGAGCCGGACAAGGTGCAGGTGGTCGACCCGGACCCACGTGATGGGGTCGAGGGCTCACTGGAATTTCGTCAGAAGCTGGAAGCGGCCATTGGCAAGCCGTACTACAAGATAGAAGGGCTGGCGGTCGTCCCGAGTGACAAGGGCGATGGGCTGATCCTGTTCGGGGTGCGCGAACAAGGCAACTCGCATGATGACTTCGCGTACGTGCGTCGCGTCATCGGGGCGCGCTATGCGATGACCGACAGTGACAATATCGAGTTCATCGAGGACCTTCACGACGTCTATGCCTTTGATCCCGCCGAATATGAGGGCGTGAATCACGAGTGTGGTCTTTCGAGCCTGGAATATGACCCCTATCACGCACGCCTCTATCTGGTGACCAGCTTCGAGACCGAGCAGGGCAGTGAAGAGGTGATTGGGGGCTATCTGTGGGTGCTGTCGCTGGCTGACTTCCATGCAGGCAAATCCCCGACGCTGGTGACGCATGAGGATGGTCGCGTGCTGGAGTTCGAGCACAAGGCGGAGGGGCTTGCGGTACTGGATCGCGAACGGCTGTTCGTGGTCTATGACAATGATCGCAACCACGAGCTGGGCAGTGTGGATGAACGCGACGAGCGCCATTCCTGTGAAGCGCCCTATACGATGCTGGCGCTGGTCTGACGGCAGCTCGCCGGCTCAGAAGCTTTCTCACTGCCCGGGAGAATCAGACTCACGGCTTTTGCACTTGAATGGGAGACTGTCTGTCTTCGCCATGGCGCCGTTGTCGCCAGACGGGATTGATCAAAAAATCCAGGCGCAATCATCCATCTTCTGTCGGGATTGATGACGACAAAGCCCCGACATGCTTCTGCATGTCGGGGCTTTTCATGATCTCACCTTCCCTGTGTCAATGCGCTCTGTCACACGACATCGAGTGGTGAACCTTCTTTATCTCTGGCTCAAGATTACATGGCCTTGTAGAACAGATAATCGGCCTGGTACATCACGATTTCGACCTTGTCCTTGTGGGCATCATCACAGGCCATGTCAGGAGCGGCACCGCCCTGGGTATTGAGGCGCTGCACATAGGTGACGCCCTGCATATGCCCTTCACCTTCGGCCGGATTGGCCTCGACCAGCTGCAGCGGAATATTGCCCTTGCCGTTGGGCTCTACCGCCAGCTGTGTGCCGGTGATCTTGGAGCCATCCATGGATTCCCAGGTGGCGGGCGGACCATAGTATTTGCCGACCTGCTTGCCATCAGCATCATTCAGCGCAGCATCCGGCCCCTTGAAGACCCAGCCCATGGTGCCATCATCCTTTGCTTCACAGGCCCATTTGATCTTGCCGACGCCAACAGTTTCCATGGCGACGTCATTGCCTTTCGGCACCGTGACGCTTTCGGGAATTTCCATGGCTTGAGCCATCGGGCTCATTGCGAGGGCAGCGAAAATACCAGAGATACAAGCGATTGTTTTCATCTTGACGACTCCGTAGACAGATAAGGTTCAGCTAGCGGTTGCAGGTGTGTCGTTGTCTCCCTTGCACTGCTCATAACGCTGGCCTTTCCCGTCTGGATGTCACGGGATCAAGATTTTTTCGTGCTTTCTATTCGAGGTGCGTTTCTGGCTTGTCAAGCGGAGTGAGGCAAGGACAGATTGAGGTAAGAGCGGGATGATCAAAGAAGGGAGGGGGAAGGAGAGAGTGGCGAAAGGAAGCCTAAAGAAAGAGGAAAGAGTGATCAACGATACAGGGCAGGTTTGAAGGCCCTGATACAAAGCTGCCCCGCAGCACCAAGGCTGCGGGGCGTCTTTCCTGCGCGACCTGAACCCTGAAAGGTTCAGCCGTAATCGCGGGTGCCGCGAATCGGGTAGTGGTTGTCCGGCTTGCGGATGAACTCGATACCCCCGATGAGCGTGTCCAGGTCAGGACGTACGAAGGGCGCATTGGCGACTTCTTCGATCTGGACCTTGCCTTCGCCATTGACGATGAAGAAGGCCGGCTCCGGGAAATCGTGATCGGTTTCCTTCTCGCTGCGTGGCGTGGAGATGAACAGCCCCAGCGTTTCCATCTGCTCTACCGTCAGGCCACCGGCAATCGGGAAATTGAGATCCAGAGATTCGAGGTGCTCGTTCAGCTGCTGCTGGCTGTCGGCAGAGACGGCGACGAGATCCACGCCTTGTGCGCTGAAGCGCTCACGATATTCCGTCAGCTTGTTGAGGAACTTGGTGCAGATCGGGCAATGCTTGCCGCGATAGACGACCACCAGTTGCCAATCATGCTCGCTCTGGGGCTTGCCGAGCGTCAGGGTTTCGCCATCGTGGCGCTGGACCTGGATGGCCGGAAATTCACTACCTGGATGAAGCTTGCGTGTATACATGCAATCTGGCTCCCCTGTTGGATATCAAGATGTGCGATACGCCACATGTCCCTCTTGAATGACGCCATTGTCAGGGTTTTCAAGGGACCCTTGGCGGAACGCGGAGATGCATCCATCGCCAGGGGCAGGGACTGGTCGGGCCAGAGCCCCCTTGCTGGGGGCTCTGGCCTGCTGGGGAAAGCCTTAGCCAAGATAGCCGGTGTGTTCCAGCAGGATGGTCGTGCCGATGCCGATCAACACCAGGCCACCGATGATTTCCGCGCGCTTGCCGACCATCTTGCCCAATACGCCCCCGAGCATCACACCGGTGGTGGCCATCACGAAGGTGGCGGTGCCGATCGCCAGCGCAGTGGTGATGATATTCACGCCAGCAAAGGCAAGCCCGGCACCGACGGCCATGGCATCGATGCTGGTGGAAAGGCCAGTCAGCATCAGGCGGGGCAACGATTGCGGCGTGCTGCAATCCTCATCTTCCTCGTCCTTGGAGAGCCCCTCATGAATCATGTGGAGACCGAGCAGCAACAGCAGAGCGAAGGCGATCCAGTGGTCCCACTGTTCGACGTAGACGGCCAATGAGCGACCGATCAGCCACCCGATCATGGGGGTGATGGCTTCGATGACGCCAAAGATGAGGCCGATGCGCAGGGCATCTTTCAGGGACGGCCGTCGAATGGCCGCACCCTTGCACAAGGCAGCAGCGAAGGCGTCGCAGGACATGGAAAAGGCGAGCAGGAATGTCGATAGCATAGGCATGTGTCAGGAAGTTCCAGGCCGGTTACGAGTCAATAACAGCGAGACACCACCGGCCGGAAGCGTCTGACTGTCATTGGTCTCGCCGAACCTTGTCCTGACCGATCATGGGCATGATCTGGATAGGTGGGTCCTCGGTGCCACGGCAATGCCTGCCGACGATGTTGACAACCGAGACTCTCGTTGGGTAACGAGAGCGGGCTACTCCCCAAAAACTGGTGGCATGTTAGCAACAAACTTTCGTCGTTTCATCCCCTTGTGTCACAAGCGTCTGACCGTCATAACTGGGCTACCGAGTCAGAGCGCCACAACACCGACGTTTCTGACGCCATCGAAGTCTTGAAGCTTCAACAGGATGCCAAGGAGTCAAGGGTATGAGCGACAGCTATCAGCCACCCAAGGTCTGGACATGGGAAAGTGAAAGTGGCGGCAAGTTTGCCAGCACCAATCGGCCTATTGCCGGACCGACGCATGACCAGGAGCTGCCGGTCGGGGAGCATCCCTTCCAGCTCTACTCCATGGCGACACCGAACGGTGTGAAGGCCACCATCATGTTCGAGGAGCTGCTGGCGCTCGGACATTCCGGTGCGGAATATGATGCCTGGCCGATCCGCATCGGTGATGGCGATCAGTTCGGCAGTGACTTCGTCGCGATCAATCCCAATTCGAAGATTCCCGCGCTGATGGATAGAAGTGGCGACACGCCTGTGCGTGTCTTCGAGTCCGGTTCCATCCTGCTGCATCTTGCGGACAAGTTCGGCGCGCTCATCCCCAAGGAGCCGGCCAAGCGGGTCGAGGTCATGAACTGGCTGTTCTGGCAGATGGGCTCCGCGCCGTATCTGGGTGGAGGCTTTGGCCACTTCTATGCCTACGCCCCGGAGAAGATGGAGTATCCGATCAACCGTTTCGCGATGGAGACCAAGCGTCAATTGGACGTGCTGGATCGTCAGCTGGCTGACAATGCCTACATCGCGGGTGATGAATACAGCATCGCGGACATCGCCATCTATGCTTGGTATGGCGCGCTTGCCGAGGGCAAGCTCTATGACGCTGCCGAGTTCCTTTCCGTGCAGGACTACCCCCATGTGCAGCGCTGGGCCAAGTCGATTGCCGAGCGTCCTGCGGTCAAGCGTGGTCGCATGGTCAATCGTTTCTGGGGGGAGCCGCATGAGCAGCTGATCGAACGCCATTCGGCGAGTGACTTCGACACCAATACCGAAGACAAGCGCGCCGACTGACCCTCAAGACCCAATGTCTAATGTCTTGTGAAGTTGCCGCTGTCTGGCAATCAAAAAGGGCTACCCATCGGGTAGCCCTTTTGCATTCTGGCCATCAGTCCCTGAGGAAACTGACTCAGTCCTGGCAAACCTTGAGCACGACCTTGCCCACATGACCTTTCTGCTGGAAGACGGCCTGGGCAGCGACTCTGCCTTGGCAGCGCTGGTGATGGCGATCACATGAGCACCACGTGCCTTGGCGAGCTGAACGGCTGCAGAGCCGCCCCCCCCTGAGGCGCCGGTGATCAACACGCGATCCCCCTTGGCAAGCTGCGTGCGTGTCAGCAGGTTCTCGGCGGTGGAGTAGGAACATGGGAATGAGGCCAGTTCCACATCGCTCAGTGCGCTCTTGATGGGGTGTGCATGGCGTGCTGCCACCTTGGTGTATTCGGCGAAGCCGCCATCGCCCTTGGAGTACCACGCCAGGCGTGTGTTGATGTCGGTGTTGTTGACGCCAGCAGCCCCGACGCGCACCAGTACGTCGCGCGGGCCGGGAACCGGACGGGGGATGTCGTCGCGCACTTCCAGCACTTCCAGCACCTCCGGGCCGCCGTGGCCGGTCAGATAGATACCGTGCATGGTGTCATGGCGTGTGGATACAGTGCTCATTTGCGAGGTTCTCCCAGGAGGGTGAGGGTGGTGGATAGTGCCGCTTCGATCGCTGTGTCGCCCAGTACTAGCCAGGCCGAGGATGCCCCTTCATGAATCAGGAACAATTCGTTGGCGAGATCTTCGCGGCGACTGCGCGTGCCAAGCCAATGGAGGGTTTCCCGCTTGTGACGGGTGACGGCATCACTGACGTCACGATTGTCAGGAAAGGCCGCCAACGCATTGATCGACATGCAGCCATTGGGGGCTTCGTGCTTCATCCAGTGGCCCAGTCGTCGGTAAAGGTGACTGAGCGCAGCGGCGCCATCGCTGGGCACCTCGTCCTCAAGAAAGGCGAGGTAGCGCTCATGGCGATGCTGGAGGGCACCGATGACCATGCTTTCCTTGGAAGGAAAATGTCGGTAGAGGGTGCGTAGGCTCACGCCAGAGGCAGCCTTGAGCTCTGACACACTGGGTTCTGCGAAGCCACGCTGGCTGAAGAGGGCTTCCAGGCGAGCGGCGATGTCGTGCTGAATCATGGAAGGACCATCGTCGAAGATTTCAGGGAGAGCATTTGTTCTACCTCTACAGGGTAGAGCGCTCATTCTCCCTGTGTCAATGTCCTGCAGCATTGTCCCGCTCGTCACCCCCTTTGATGGCTCGGCGACCCACGAGTGCTCCTCAATGAGGAGCGTCATCTTACCCTTGAGCGCAAGAGACTGCTTTCATCACGACCAATGGCGATGATTTCGGCCACCTGCTGGCTGGATTCTCGAGATAACGTTGCGACACTTTATGCTAAAGATTATCATTCGCGCTCAATTTGCTGGCGCAGGGGGCGTCAGTCATGGCCATGCTCTGTCGAATACAGGGCGAGATGTTGATTCAGCAGGACGCTGGCACATCACATAGAAGGGTTCCAGGTGCCAAGTCATTCTCGCAACCACGTCGTCAATAAGAATACCGTCAGCAAGAGCACCGTCAGCAAGAGCAAGGGGCCATTTTCCTGTCTGGTCTTCAGCCTCATGGCATTGCCGAGTACCACACTGGCGGCAGGTGAGTCGGCACAGGACGCCTCGGCAGTCGCAAGCTCGGTGATGGTGGTCACCGGCCAGCGGGAATCGGAAGTGGCGCCGGGCAGTTACCGTGCAGAGGCCTCAAGCCTTGCCAACAAGCAGTCGGTGGAGTTTCTCGAGCAGGCCCGCACCATCAATGTGGTGACCCGGCAGGTCATGCACGACTTCAATCTCGATGACCTGGAAGAGTCGCTGCAGCCGGTGGCTGGCATTCAGCTGGGCAATACGCTGGGGGGCACCGAAGACGGCTTCGTCAAGCGAGGCTTCGGCAGCAACAGCGATGGCTCGATGCTGATCGATGGCATCCGTCAGCCGCGCCGTACCTACACCACGGCGACGGTGGACCGCGTCGAAGTCCTCAAGGGGCCGTCATCGCTCTTCCAGGGCCAGCAGAACCCCGGCGGCGTGATCAACATGGTCACCAAGCGTCCGCAGTACGAGACGCACACCGAGATCAGCGGTGAAGTCAGCTCCTTCGGCGGTGGCAATACCACCCTGGACACCACCGGTCCCATCGAGGATACCGGCCTGGCCTATCGCTTCATCCTCTCGCATGAGGATGAAGACTCCTGGCGCGAGTACGGCAATGACCGCCGCACCACCATCGCCCCGTCCTTGCGTTGGGAGGGCGAGTACAGCAGCGCCCAGATCAGCTACGAGTATCAGGACTACGAGCTGGATATCGATCGTGGCACCGTCTTCTACAACGGCAGCGCCGCCAACGTCACGCGTGGCACGCGTTTCGATGAATCCTGGAACCGCGTCTATGGCCATGACGAGTCCGTCAATGCCTGGTGGAAGCAGGAAGTCACCGACAACTGGGACATGAAGCTGACCTATGGCTGGACGCGTCGTCAGTACAGCGATGCGCGCGCCAACGTCACGAATGTCAGCGATAGCGGTGATGTGACCGTGCGCGCCGAAGAGAACCAGGGCTATGAACGCAGCGAGCACTACACGGCGCTGGACGCCATGGGTGATGTCGAGATAGCGGGGCAGCGTCACCAGCTGGTCATCGGTGCCGATTATGAGACCACCCGCGACTATCTGGATGAGCGCTATTTCGGCGACTCCGTCACGGTCTCCACCGTCACCGACGTGAATCACGGCCAGCTGGCCCAGGTGACCTCCGACGACATCAACACCTCGCGCAGCAATCGTCTCGACGAGAGTCAGGCCATCGGGGTCTATGTCAGCGACCGCTGGTATCTGAGTGACAAGTGGATTCTGGGCCTTGGCGGGCGCTACACCTGGTTTGATCAGCAGAGCGGGCAGGGCGAGGATTTCGTGTCTGACCCCGATTACAGCGATGACCTGTTCCTGCCCTCCGCGAACCTGCTGTATCGCATCGACGATGCCAGCTCCGCGTACCTCAGCTACAGCGAATCCTTTGTGCCCAACGGCAGCGACAGCGACAGTGGCGAGAGCCTCGACCCTGAGCTCGGCAAGGGCTATGAGATCGGTTACAAGCGTCAGTGGAATCCGCGTCTGGCGACGTCCGTGGCGCTCTACCAGATCCGCAAGGAAAACGTGGCGGTGACGGACAACGGCACCACGCGCACCATCGGTGAAGCCGGCTCGCAAGGCCTGGAGTTCAGCCTCGAAGGCGCCCTGACGGATCGTACTTCCTTGCTGTTCAGCTATGCCTACACCGATACCGAAGTGCTGGAGGATACCGAAGGCACCGAGGGCAATCGTCTGCCGAATGCGGCGCTCAACGCGGCCAGCCTCTATCTGGCACATGATCTGGCGATTGATCCGTCCTACGGCGAGTGGCGTGTCGGCGGTGGCGTGCGCTACGTCGGTGAGCGTGAAGGTGACGACGACAACAGCTTCTCGATGGATGCCTACACCGTCGCGGATGCCTTCGTCGGCTGGCGTCATGACTTCTTCGGTCCGGACACCGAATTCAAGCTCAATGCGAAGAATCTGTTCGATACCGCCTATTACTACGGCAGCGGTGGTGACACGCGCGTACTGGTAGGCGATCCGATGGAAATCACCCTGTCGGCCAGCGTGGGCTGGTAACACCGCTGATTGCTCTTTATGAGCTGATTGCTCTTTATGAGCTGATTGCTCTTTATGAAGAGGGGACGACAGGCAACTGTCGTGGACCAGGGGCGCTCCAATGCGCCCCTGATGCGTTGCGACGACTCGATATCGGGGCCTGACGTATCGGGTCCTGCCGCTGATTCAATCGGATTGGCTGATAGACTGACGTCTCGAGGGTCTCTTCCTTCATTCGATGTCACTACTGTCCGGAGAGCTTCACATGCTCGACTCGCTTCCCCTTGCCGATATCCGTGCCTTTGTCATGACAGCGGATCACGGCAGTTTCACCCGGGCCGCCGAGACGTTGGGCGTATCGCGTTCACAGGTGTCCAAGCAGGTCACCGCGCTGGAGAAGCTGCTGGGCGTGACTTTGATGCAGCGTTCCACTCGCTCGTTGCGGCTCACCGAGAGTGGTCATCTTCTCCACGCGCAATGTCGTAGTGCGCTGGGCGACATGGCGCAGATCGTGACGCTGGTGCGTGAAGAGCGTAACGCCATGCGCGGGAGGCTGCGCATCAACAGCGTCGGCGGGCCGATCGGTGAGCGGCTACTGGCGCCCGCCGTGCATGCCTTCATGCAGACGTGGCCGCAAGTGCAGGTGGAGCTGGATTTCAGCAGTCATCGCGTGAATCTGATTCGTGATGATTTCGATATCGCGCTGCGCATGGGCGCCCTCGAGGATGCCGATTTCATCGCGCGTCCGTTGATGACATTGCCCTACGTGGTGGTGGCCAGCCCAGACTATCTCGCCCGTCATGGCGCCCCGAATGCGCCTGGTGAGCTGGTGGATCACCGCTGCCTGGTCGGCTCGGTCTCGCGCTGGTCCTTCACCGCGCGCGGGGCAGAGCCTCGAGAGTTGCAGGTGGATGTCGGTGGTCAGCTTGAGTGCCGCAACGGGCATGTGCTGGTCAGTGGTGCCATTGCCGGCAACGGCATCATTCGCGTGCCAAGGCTCTACTGTGAATCCGCCCTTGCGCGAGGGGAGCTGCAGGAATTGCTGAGTGAATGGCAGCCGGCGGATGTACCGTTGTCATTGATCTATCATCGTGAGCGCCATCGTCCGCTGCGTACGGTGCGCTTGATCGAGCATCTGCTTGAATGGTTCGCGAGATGATATGCGCGCGTCTCTGAGCGCTGTATGCGTCATGCTGCAATACGAATAAGGTAAAGATTTGATGAAGGAAACATTGAGGCACGTCATTATTATCGCCTAATATTCACTAGGCACTTTTTATCAAGTACTTTCTATCAAGTCCTTTTTAGCAAGCCCTTTTTAGCAAGTGTAGGGTCTTGGAAGAGCTGGTCTTCGAAGCGGATACGAAGGCCCGAGCTTGCGAGACGGATGTGAAACACAAATCCAAAAAACGAACGACAAATAGGCGTTCGTCATTCTAGGCTGATGCGACCCTATCTGGCGCATCGATCATGAGCCCCCTGATGACTCACGACCCTTGATAGGCAGATTGAACAGGGAGCCCCCATGAAAAATGCCCTGTGCGCGACGCGATTCGCGCCCGCCAGTGATGCCTGCTTGCCGGATTACCTCTCAAAGCCGCCCCCTGGGGCGAAGTCGCTCGAACCCGGAGTTCTGGCCCTGGCGCGTCTCCTTCAGCGTCATCATGGCGATACCCTGGCGCATTCCTGGCGGGTGGCGGGGCTGACGATATTTCTCTACGCAAGGCTGTTGCCGTCCGCTCAGCGCAAGGTGCCACTGCATGACCTGCATAGCGCGGCCTTGTTGCATGATATCGGCAAGGTCGGTATCTCGACGGAGCTTCTGAATGCCCCGCGTGCGCTCAGTGATGAGGAGCGCGTCACGATGCGCGATCATGCCGGTCATGGCGGGCGCCTGCTGTTTTCTCTACGCGGCCCCCTGAGAGCGTTGGCCAGCCAAGTGGCGATCACCCATCACGAGGGCTGGAATGGCAAGGGCTATCCTGCCGGGTCCGCCGGGGAGGCCTTGCCACTGCATTGTCAGGTGGCCGCGATGATGGATGTCTTCGATGCTCTGGCCTCGCCGCGCGCCTACAAGCCGGGCTGGTCGTTGAAGCGTCTGATCGGATTGTTCAGCGAGGAATCCGGCAAGCAGTTCGATCCTCGTCTGATTGCCCGCATGGCGCCGCTATGGACATCGCTGCACGCCGAACATCGGCGTTTGTATGAGCAGACAAGCCGAGGCTGAGGCGGCGATGCCCGTTCACGAAACGTCAAAGCCCCCTGTCGAGAGTCTCGGCAGGGGGCTTTGTTACATCAGTATTCGCTAAACGCGATCAGCGTGCCAAAAGCCGCCTCAGCAGCAGCGCTCACGCTTGATGGCGGCCCAGTCGGTGGTGGGGTGCTGGCGGCCGTGATTACCGGCGTAAGCCGCGACCTTGGGCGACTCCCAGCCTGCGAGAACATCGCCTTCCAGCCGGTAGATCTCCACACCGAGCGGGTTGCAGGTCTCGAGCGGGTCACGCGCATCAGGGCCCCACAGGTCCACAGACAGATCGCCACCCGGGCAGCAGGACATCGCGCACAGCAGGTCCGTCTCGGCAAAGAACTCCAGGTAATCGCCCTTGCGAGCCGGGCAGGCCTTCATGAAGTACTTGTCTTCGTTGTTGAGGCCGGTGCACTGGAAGATGTTGAGCACATCGTGGATATCGAATTCGGTCAGGCCCCAGGGCTCCACCGCGCGGACCAGATTGGAGTGGCAGTGGTGATCGAAGTCCTCGCCGGTCAGCAGGCGATTGACGTAGGGGTCGCAGCGCGTGCCCAGCAGGTCATGCACGCGACCGCCTTCTGCATCGACACCATAGTCGGCGAGGGTGTCATCGATGATGGTCGCCATCGGGCGCAGGTAGGGCAGTGTGGACCACAGGCGATCATAGGTGCTGACATGCGCACGCTGCAGCTGGCGGGTGCGAGACGCCCACATGCGTTCACGCGGATTGTGCAGATTCCACATGTTGAAATCACCGACCTGTGAGCCTTCGGTGATCTTGATGCGCAGCACGTGGCCCGCCGGCACTTCCCATGCCAGTCCATCGCGCAGCGGCACGGTATGGGTCGCGACCAGTGTGCGCTCGGCCTTGCCTTCGGTGAGGCTGTCGTAGAAGTCGCGATCGACGTCCAGAATCGATCCCTTGCTGGCTTGATAGGCGGCAGGTACATCACTCATGACAGGACTCCTCGTAAATCGAAATTGGGTCTGATGACCAGGCCGGACTGCCTGGAATTCGCTGCCCGGTCGGGGCTTTCGTGCACTGCCGGCAAGTGTGATGGCCGGCAGTGGCGGTATCTGCAGGGCACAGGGAAGTTTCTCGGTCCCCCTGCGCGGGGTCAGGCCTGTTCGCGGCGCCAGTGCTTCATCAGACGGTCGAAGCAGGCGCTGGCGGCAGGTTCTGCGTTCATGCGGCTGACGATGCCGACGGCGATCAGGGCGAACAGGAAGCCGGGTACGACCTCGAACATGTCGAATATTTCCAGCGGGCCGCCGCTCAGCGGCTTCCAGATCGCGACGGTAAGGGCACCGACCAGCAGGCCGGCGATGGCGCCATTGCGGGTCATGCCACGCCAGAACAGTGACAGCAGGATGACGGGACCGAAGGCGGCGCCGAAGCCACCCCAGGCGTAGGACACCAGGCCCAGGATGCTGCTGTCACGCTCGCTGCCCATCACGGTGGCGAGCAGTGCGATGCCGATCACGCTGGCACGGCTCAGCCAGACCAGCTCCTTCTGCGTCGCCTTGGGGCGAATCAAGCCACGGTAGATGTCTTCGGCGATGGCGCTGGAGCAGACCAGCAGCTGGGAATCGACGGTACTCATGATCGCGGCCAGGACGCCGGCCAGAATGAAGCCTGCCACCCAGGGGTTGAGCATGATCTGGCTCAGGGAGATGAAGACACGCTCGCTGTCCGTGAGACCGCCACCCAGCTCACCGCCGAACCAGTAGTAACCCAGCACGCCCACTGCTACCGCAGCTGCCATGGTGATGGCGGACCACAGCAGGGCGATATGACGTGACACCTTGATATCTTCACGCTTGCGCACGGCCATGAAACGCACCACGACGTGTGGCTGGCCACAGTAGCCGATCGCCCAGCCGGCCAGCGACAGCATGCCCAGGAAGGTCACGCCTTCCATTAGACCACCGATGGGGGCGACATCCTGCGCCGCTGCCGGGGCGGCTGCGCCATCGCCGAACAGCGCCACCGCCGTCATGGCAGCCACGGCACACAGCGAGGCGGCCATCATCAGGCCCTGGATGAGGTCGGTCCACGAAGCGGCGAGGAAGCCACCGAGGAAGGTATAGCCGACGATGACCAGCGCGCCCAACCACAGTGCGACGCGGTAATCGATGTCGAAGAGACCTTCGAACAGCACGGCACCACCGACCAGGCCCGCCGAGACATAGAAGGTGAAGAACACCAGCATGACCACGGATGACAGAGTGCGCAGTACGCGCGAGCGGTCTTCGAAACGCGCTTCCAGATAATCCGGCACCGTCAGCGCATTGCCGGCCGCTTCGGTGAACACGCGCAGTCGCTCGGCGACCAGGGTCCAGTTCAGGTAGACGCCGACCAGGGTCCATACCGCGATCCAGGCTTGCGAGAGGCCACCACTGAAGATGGCGCCGGGCAGGCCCATCAGGGCCCAGCCGCTGAGATCGGAAGCGCCGGCACTCAAGGCCGCGACGCTTGGCGGCAAGCCGCGTCCCCCGAGGATGTAATCCGACAGATTGTGGGTGATGCGATAGAAGTAGATGCCGATGCCCAGCATCAGCAGCAGATAGAGCCCGAACGACAGCAGGACAGGTAAGTTCATCCTAGGAGACCTCATGGTGACGCCGAGGCGTCTTGTTATTGTTCACCAGTGATGTCGTGTTGCAGCAGGCTTGCACGGAACAAGCCGCGGGGAGCTGGCAATAGCACTGACACCGTCACCTTAACCATGAGGTGGATTGCAGAAAACTGATCATTTTTCGTTTAACATATGACTCAATATCATGGGTAGCCGTCGTGTGCTGGTTGACGCCTTTCTTCTATCAGGACGCTGCTCGCAAGTACTCGGCACAGCGCTTGGCACAGGCACTCGGCACCCAGTTCTGGCACCCGGCCAGGCCAGTCATCAAGGACAACCCATGCGACCCAGTCTGTCATCGCTCAATGCTTTCGAGGTCGTGTCACGCCTGGGAAGCATTACTGCGGCTGCGGATGAGCTCAACATCACCCAATCGGCGGTGAGTCACCAGATCCGCCGCCTGGAGGCCACGCTGGAGGTCAGTCTGTTGGAGCGGGCTGGACGCGGCGTGGTGCTGTCACATGCCGGGCGTCGACTGGCCGATGGCCTGCAGGCCGGCTTTGCCAGAATCGAGCAGTCGGTGGCCGAATTCGAGGTCGACCCACAAGGCGTGCATCAGCGGCGCCAGCTGCGCGTCAGCTGTCTTCCTTCAGTGGCGGTGCGCTGGCTGATCCCGCGGCTCAACAGCTTTCGCGAGCAATGCCCTGATATCGCGGTCAGCCTGCAATATGCCGGCGTCAGTGCGCGGGGACTGCTGCCGGAGGTCGATGTGATGATCACCTGGCAGGACGAACTCCCGGACAAGGCATCACAGGCGTTCCGCTTGTTCTCGGGGGCTACCCAGCCGGTGGCCAGTCCGCTGTATCTGGAGCATCACCGCCGCCCGTCCCAGCCGGCGGACCTGTTGAAGCTGGAGCTGATCCACGACCAGTCGCGCCAGCCCTGGCATGACTGGTTCAACAACTGCGGGCTGTATCCCTCCCAACTCGACAAGGGCGATCTCTATCAGGACTTCAGTCTGCTGAGTGCTGCGGTGGTCGCGGGGCAGGGGGTCGCGCTGTGTCCGCCACGCCTGATCCGCAAGGAGCTTGAGGACGGCACCCTGGAATGCCTGTTCGAGATGGCCGCCAACCGCCAGCGTGCCTACTGGCTGTTCCATCACCCGCAGCCTGCCAGACACGTGCAGCAATTCTGCGACTGGATGCGCGCGCAGATCGCCGCCGAGGGTGAAGCGGCCGACAGTGGAGTCATCGTCAGCCGCCGCCAGCTCTGACGGCGGACATCTCTATCTCGGGCAATGACGCACGCAACGCAAAAGCCCCGCCGGGATGCGGCGGGGCTTTCTTGTGCAAGTGCCCATGTCATGACGGCATGGGTCGCGATCTAAGCCATGGCCCTTGGCCAGGAGATGGCGGGCCGTCAGCCATTGAGCACGCCCAGCCAGGCCCACAGGCCGAGCAGGGTGGCGATCAGTACCGGCGGGGTCAG
The DNA here is from genome assembly GCF_057670765.1 of Cobetia sp. PS-4MA. NCBI lineage: Bacteria > Pseudomonadati > Pseudomonadota > Gammaproteobacteria > Oceanospirillales > Halomonadaceae > Cobetia > Cobetia sp. PS-4MA. Next base: position 1,621,476 of record NZ_CM173107.1, read on the forward strand.
CACCAGACCGACCTTGATGTACTGGCCCCAACTGATGTGATGGCCTTTCTGATCGAGCACATGCAGCCACAGCAGTGTGGCGAGACTGCCGATCGGGGTGAACTTGGGGCCCAGATCATTGCCGATCACGTTGGCATAGATCATCAGCTCACGCGTCGCGTCACTGACCTGCTGCGCGGTGAGGTGGTCGATGGCCAGCGCGCCGATCAGCGTGGCCGGCATGTTGTTCATCACCGAGGCGGTGACGGCAGCCAGCACGCCGGTACCGAGGGTGGCGATCAGACTGCCCTGGCTGGCAAGCCAGGCGAGGATGTCGCTGGCGTGATCGGTCAGGCCGGCATTGCCCAGCCCGTAGACCACCAGATACATGCCCACCGAGAACAGCACGATCTGCCATGGTGCACCGCGCAGTACCGGGCCGAGTTCGATCACGGCATCACCGCTGCCCAGCCAGCGGCCGGCGATGGCCAGCAGCATCAGCGCGGCGCTGCCGGTGACGACGGCGAGCGGAATGCCCAAGGGCGCGGTCACGAAGTAGGACACCAGCAGCACCCCCAGCAGCGGGAAGGCCGCGCGGAAGACCTGGGGGTCCTTGATGGCGCTCGAGGGTGCCTCGAGTTTCTCCAGCGCATAGTGTGACGGTAGTTCCTTGCGGAACATCAGCCACAGCACGATCAGCGTGGCGGCCAGCGCGATCAGATCGACCGGCACCATCACGGCGGCGTAATGCGTGAAGGAGATATCGAAGTAGTTGGCACTGACGATGTTGACCAGATTCGAGATCACCAGCGGCAGGCTGGTGGAATCCGCCACGAACCCGGTGGCGATGATGAAGGCCAGCGAGGCCGCCGCCGAGAATTCCAGGCGTACCAGAATCGCGATCACGATCGGTGTCAGCAAAAGGGCCGCGCCATCATTGGCGAAGAAGGCCGCGATCACCGCGCCTAGTAGCACGATGAGCGGGAACAGCCTGCGTCCGTTGCCGCCGCCCCAGCGTGCGATATGCAGTGCCGCCCAGCTGAAGAAGCCCACTTCATCGAGAATCAGCGAGATGATGATCAGCGCCACGAAGGTGAAGGTGGCGTCCCAGACGATGTCCCACACCACCAGTACGTCCGGCAGCGTGACCACGCCGCAGACCAGTGCGATCACGGCGCCGCCCAGTGCACTGGTGCCGATGCCCAGACCGCGTGGTTGCCAGATCACCAGTGCCAGCGTGATGACGAAGATTGCCAAGGCAAGCATGACGTCTCCTTGTCGAGGGGGAAGAGCAAGAGAAGCACGACGTGTGCGAACACGGACAGCGTCAGATCGTGCTCTGATTGACGCGTTTCGAGACCTCTTCGGCACTCTCGACACGCTCGGAATAGCGCTCGGTCAGATAGTCACTGCGCTCGCGGTTCATCCAGGTGAACTTCATCAGCTCTTCACAGACATCGACGATGCGCAGATACAGCGGTGACATGCGCATGCGGCCGGTTTCATCGAATTCATTGAAGGCCTTGGGCACGGATGACTGGTTGGGGATGGTCAGCATGCGCATCCAGCGCCCCAGAATGCGCATCTGGTTGACGCTGTTGAAGCTCTGGCTGCCGCCGCTGACCTGAAGGATGGCCAGCGTCTTGCCCTGGGTAGGACGTACGCCGCCCAGTGACAGCGGAATCCAGTCGATCTGCGCCTTCATGATCGAGGTCATCGCGCCATGACGTTCAGGGCTGGCCCAGAGCATGCCCTCGGACCACTGAGCCAGCTCGCGCAGCTCCTGCACCTTGGGGTGATCGGCATCGCAGTCATCCGGCAGCGGCAGGCCCGCCGGCGAGTAAAGGCGGACTTCCGCGCCGAATGCGGTCAACAGGCGCGCCGCTTCCTCGGCGGCAAAGCGCGAGAAGGAACGCTCACGCAGGGAGCCGTACAGCACCAGAATGCGCGGTGCATGACGCGGCGCACCGGGGCCGACCAGACGGTCGATCTCCAGCGGGCGCCAGTGTTCGGCGTCGATATTGGGCAGATCGGCCAATGCCGCTTTCATCGCGTCTGTCATGGTGTCGCCTGTCGGCAGGTGAGAGTGGGTGGAAGTGTGTGCGTTCATGGGTCAAGTCCTTGGGGCGTGGACGACGTCGCCGTCTTCCTTGGTGTAGTGCGCGACCGGATTGTCCAGAAGCTCCAGTACCGTCTCCGACGGGCGGCACAGGCGCGTGGCTTCGGGCGTCACCACGATGGGGCGATTGATCAGGATCGGGTGGGCGATCATGGCGTCGATCAGCTCGGCATCGCTCATGGACGGGTCATCCAGATTGAGCTCGTCATACGGCGTACCCTTGCGGCGCAGCAGCGGGCGCGGTCCATCGCCCATGGCGTCGATCAATGCTTTCAGCGTCTCGCGCGTCGGGGGTGTGACCAGATACTCGATGACTTCCGGTGTCTCACCGGAAGCCTTGAGCATGGCCAGCACATTGCGTGACGTGCCGCAGGCCGGGTTGTGGTAGATCGTGATCGTGTGGGAAGAGCGAGTGGATTCAGTCATCGTTTCCGGGCTCCTGCGACGTACCGGGAGTGTGGGCGTCACCGCAGCTGGGCGGGGTGAACGAGGCCAGCAACGGATCGCAGACCACCGAGGAGCCCGCGCAGCAGTCGCGTACCAGAAACTGCACGGTGGCGAGCATGTGCTCGAGGTTGGCGCGGTAGATCAGCGAACGGCCCTCGCGCTGGGAGTGGATCAGCCCCGCGCGACTCAACACGCCCAGATGGGTCGAGAGCGTGTTGTGCGGCACCTCGAGACGACGGGCGATCTCGCCGGCCGGTAGTCCCTCTGGCTCATGGCGTACCAGAAGGCGAAACGTGTCCAGACGCGTGGCCTGGGATAGCGCCGCGAAGGTGTCCAGCGTGGCCTGCGGGTCGGGAAGGCTGTCAGTATCATTCATATCATCTTGTCCATATGTCGAGACTTGTCGAAATGACGATGGTGCGATGATAGATCAGCGTGCCGCATATGGGAAGGTGCCCGGAGGAAAGAATGGGTGCAGATAACCCTTGGCCATTCTCGAGGATTTGTGAGGGCGCGTATTCCGGTCAGGCAAAGCCCGCACAGTCTTGGTAGCATGTGCGCCATTGATTACCGGACAAGGGAAGATGGCACGATGATGATGGTATTGCAGATTCTGGGGGGCTTCGTGCTGGCGGCGGGGGTGCTGCTTGCGGCAGTGCCGGAGCTGGTCAATCGCTTCAAGGGCCCGGATGACACGCCCTTGACCGTGCCCAGACAAACGGGTGCGGCGATCTCGCGTCGGATTCGCTGGGGCTGGGTCATCGCGGTAGGGTACCTGCTGATGTATCCGCCGATCGGTCTGGGAGTGTTGCCGGTGCTGGTGACACTCGCCGTGGCGGGTATCGCCGGCATCATGACGGCACGCCTGATGGGGTTGATGCTGGATGGCATCGACATGCGTCATCTGTTCCGCTTTGCTGCCGAGTCGCTGATTCTCGGCGGCCTGTGGACCTGGTTCGTCAAGCTGTCCGCTTGAGAGGGGGCTCCCAGGCAGAGAGCGATTCCCGCTGTTTTCCCCTTCCCTGAGGCTTCTCCATGCCGCTCAATGACAATACGCTAGCCGCATTGGCTCATCTGGACAGGTCGCACCCCGTTCTGGTGACAGGAGCGACGGGGTATGTGGCGGGACAGCTGATCCGTCGCTTGCTGCAGGAGGGTCTGACAGTGCATGCCGCCGTGCGGGATCCAGGTAACACCGAGCGTCTGGCGGCACTCAAGGCACTGGAAGACAGCATGTCGGGCAAGCTGCGCGTCTTCGCCAGTGATCTGTTCGAGCAGGGCTCTTACGCCGAGGCGATGGCGGGGTGTGCGGTGGTCTTTCACACCGCCTCGCCTTTTGTCGTCAGTGTCGAGGATGCACAGCGAGATCTGGTGCGGCCAGCAGTGGAGGGCACGCGTAACGTGCTCCAGGAAGCCAATCGTCAGAGCAGTGTCGAACGCGTGGTGCTGACCAGCAGTTGTGCTGCCATCTACAGTGACAATGCCGATGCGCTGGACACCCCGCGTGGCTGTTTCGACGAGAGTGTCTGGAATACTACGGCGTCGCTGACACACCAGGCCTACTCCCACTCCAAGACGCTGGCGGAACAGGCCGCCTGGCAGATCGCCGAGCAGCAGTCGCGCTGGCGGCTGGTGGTGATCAATCCCTCGCTGGTGCTCGGCCCCGCGATCAGCGATGACACGCACGGCGAATCCTTCAGCCTGATGACGCAGCTCTGTGACGGTACGCTCAGGATAGGCGCGCCGGATTACGGCATGGGCGTGGTGGATGTGCGGGATGTCGCCGAGGCGCATCTGGCGGCGGGATTTTTGCCCACGGCCACCGGGCGTCATCTGGTCGCCGGGCACTCCTCAAGCTTCATTGCGCTGGGGCGACTGTTGAGTCATCACGCCGGCCCGCAATATGCGATTCCCTCTCGCCAGCTGCCCAGATGGCTGGTGTGGCTGGCGGGTCCGCTGGTCAATAGGGCGGTGACCCGCAAGGTCGTCTCACGCAACGTGGGGCATGCCTTCGTGTTCGACAATACCCGCAGCCGTGAGCAGCTGGGGCTGATCTACCGGCCCCTCGAGACGACGCTGCACGACATGTTCGATCAACTGGAGGCCAGCGGCCGCCTGTCGTGAACCTCATCTTCTGCATGTCAGCGACGTCGCAGCGGCTCCAACAGGGCATTCAACCCGTTGTGATCTATCTCGTGCATCAGCGCCAGCAAGCGACCTATCTCGCCTTGCGGAAATCCCTTGCGCGCAAACCAGCCCAGGTAATCGCCGGGCAGGTCGGCAATCAAGCGTCCGGCGTACTTGCCATAGGGCATCTGGCGGGTCGTCAGTTTCTGCAGATCTTCGGGGCTCATCCAGTGACTCTCATTCCACTCGGTTAAGGACGGTCTGGTCAGTTGCAGGTGCCATTCTGGCACAGCTGTGATGCAACGGTTGGGTTTTGCTCCGGCACCGCCATGTCCTGATCATACTCATGATACGGAGTGACTCATGTCCCGCGACTATCAGAACCTCGAGCAGCTACCCCTCGCCGGAGAATGGCGTAACGGCCGAGCCGGCAGGACGCTTGAGGTGGTGGATCCCTTCGATCAGAGCTCGCTGCTCTCGATTCCCATGGTCAATGCCGAGGATCTCGATGCCAGCTATCGCAGGGCGCGTGATGTCCAGCCTGACTGGGCTCTAACACCGGCGAGCGAGCGCGCTGGCGTGATGCACAAGGTGGTGGAGCTGATGGACGAGCGACGCGAGGAGTTGCTCGGCTGGCTGGTGCGTGAGTCGGGCAGTACCCGCCTCAAGGCTCAGGCGGAACTGGCGGCGGCCCGTGCGATCACGCTGGAGTCCGCCGCGATGGCCAATCGCGTGGCCGGGATGGTGATGGAGGCTCAGGTACCGGGCAAGGAGAGCCGTGTCTTCCGCAAGCCGCTGGGTGTCATCGGCATCATCAGCCCGTGGAATTTCCCGCTGCATCTGACCCAGCGTTCCCTGGCGCCGGCACTGGCACTCGGCAACAGCGTCGTCATAAAGCCGGCCAGTGATACCCCGCTGACCGGCGGCCTGCTGCTGGCCAGATTGTTCGAGGAGGCGGGGCTGCCTGCCGGCGTCTTGAGCGTGGTGGTCGGTGCCGGCAGCGAGATCGGCGATGCCTTCGTGGATCACGAGGTACCGAGGCTGATCTCCTTCACTGGTTCCACCCAGGTGGGCAAGGGCATCGGTAGTCGCGCCGTCGGTGGTGATCATCTCAAGCAGGTTGCCTTGGAGCTGGGCGGCAACAGCCCCTTCGTGGTGCTTGACGATGCGAACATCGAGCAGGCGGTGGACGCCGCGCTGGTCGGCAAGTTCCTGCATCAAGGGCAGATCTGCATGGCCATCAACCGCATCATCGTCGATGCGTCGGTCCATGACGCCTTCGTCGATCGCTTCGTGGCGCGTGCCCGTGAGCTGAAGGTCGGCAACCCCGCCCAGGACGATACCGTCATCGGGCCGATCATCAATGCCAAGCAGCGTAATGGTCTGCTCGAGATGATCGAGACGGCCAAGGGCGAGGGCGCCAAGGTGATGCTTGAGGGCGAGGCGCAGGGTCAGCTGGTGCCGCCGCATGTGTTCACCGATGTCACCAATGACATGAGCCTGGCGCAGAACGAGATCTTCGGCCCGGTGGTCGGCATCCAGAAAGCCCGTGATGAAGCGCATGCGCTGGAACTTGCCAATGGCACCGAATATGGCCTCTCGGCCTCCGTCTTCACCGCGGATATCGCACGCGGCGAGCGCTTCGCGCTTAAGGTCGAGGCGGGCATGGTGCACGTCAATGACATGCCGGTGAATGATGATCCACGCGCGCCCTTTGGCGGCGAGAAGAATTCAGGCCTTGGGCGCTTCAATGGCGACTGGGTGCTGGAGGAATTCACCACCGATCAATGGGTCAGTCTGCAGGTCGAGCCACGTCAGTATCCGTTCTGATCCCTCTTATCTGTAGTTGCGCATGACAAACAACGCCCCGCTCAGCCTTCTGGCTGAGCGGGGCGTTTTTGATGGTGAGTAATGCAGACATGTCATGGTGATGATGCAGGCAAGAAGGCCTAGGGATCTTGACAGCAAGGGCGGCGCTGTAGAGAGGACAGAGACGCAAGCTGCGATCATCAGTAGGGATCGAGGGCGGAAAGCGTCACGACCAGCCCCAGTACCAGCGCCGCCAACATCACTTCCAGTCGCGTCATCCACTCAAGGGCTCGTGTGGTGCCGCCCTGGCCGGAAAGCTTCGGCACAAGCCAATAGCGATTGAAGAGGGCGATACTGACCATGCTGAGTACCAGCCCGATCTTGATGGCCAGCAGTCCTTGATAAGGGTGTGACCAGTCCAGCGGGGGTGTCCCGAGAATCAGCCCGGTATTGAGGGCCCCCGTCACGACCACCAGAGCGACCGCGAGGTGGCCCATGCGGGAGAAGCGTATCAAGGCAGCTCTGGCGGCTTGGCACAAAGTTTCGGCATGCAATGCACGCAGGGTGGACACCACCGGGAACAACGCCCCGATCCAGAAGCCACCACTGAGTAGGTGCAGCCATTGATTGGCGCGGTGAATACCTCCCAGCCAGCCACCGTGCATGGCGGCGTGACCGGAGAACGCAAGGCTTGCCAACATTGCCATGCTCGCAAGCGCCAGGACCACCAGGCGATGTGCGGGAATCACCATCAGCGGCAGCAGTGCCATCGACAGGATGCCTGCCTTGCCTGCCCAGGCAAGCCCCGAGGTCGTCTGGGTCATGACGCTCCATGCCAGGGAGACATTGGAGAGATCTCCCCAGCCAGCCCCGATGATGGCAGTCTGGAGTGGCAGTTGGCAGGCAGTGGCGATCACGGCCAATGCCAGTGCCAGGCGCAAGGCCCCCGACCAGCGCTCCTCAAGCCAGAGGCGCAGCTCGCGCGATGACGATGTCAGCAGGAATCCGCTGACGCCCCAAAGGAACACGACCGCTCCGTCAAGGACGAAGCGGCTCGCGGCAAGGGCGTTATCGGGGCCGATCACGGCGTGACGGTGAACTGATACTGGCCTTCGGTCTTGTGACCATCGGTGGAAAGCACATGCCATTTGACGGCATATTTTCCTGCCTCGAGCGTCTTGCTGACCGGAGCGTTCAACGTCTTGCCGCCATTGTCGAGAGTGGCATCCCCCAGGGAGACGGGGTTGCCATCGACTCTGCTGAGACCCAGGCCACTGAAGGGCAACTCCAGCCCTTCGCTGAAGGTGAGGCTGATGCTAGTCGGCGAGGCGATTCTGGCGCCGTCCGCGGGATTGGCACTGCTGACATGGGCGTGAGCGAATGCCTGGCCACTGAACAGCAGGCTGCCAGCGACGAGTGTGGTGAGCCAATGTCTTGCATGCGTCATCTTGATGTCCTCTGGACTTCGGTCGCGTTGACTTGTGCATGGTCCAGCCATGGGGATTCACACCCTCTGGTCAGAGGTATGCACTTGCAGAAGGGGCACGTTACCTCAGCCAGCACTGTGGTGTCCCCCGCAATAATGTCGCACCCCGAGTTCCGCCTGGTGGCGGATCAATGACTGATCAGAGAGACGCTACCCAGCCAGGCAAGCCTGAGCGCCAGCAACGACAGCGCCCATTTGAACAGGCCATCGAAGTGCCGGTTGGAGACACGATCCAAAAAACGCAGTCCGAGGCGGGTACCGATCAGGCCCGCACCGATCATCAGCACGATCAGGGGCAACCACTCATGGAAGAGAAACCCTGCCATGCCGAAGATGAAGGCCTTGGTGAGGTGCTGCGCGACCATGCAGGCCGCGAAGGTCGCCACCTTGGTGTGACGCTCGCCGCCGCCTTGCTTGATGAAGCTTGCGACCAGTGGGCCGCTGGCCCCGATCAGACTCGAAAGGAACGTCGTGATGGCACCGGCGATCAAGGTGCCTGTGCGGCTCAATGCCCGCTTGGGCAGCGGCGGCCCCCAGCAGGTGAACAGCACGAACAGCGCGATGGAAAGCTCCAGCACCCCTTCAGGCAAGCGGATCAACACCCAGGCTGCCACCAGCGCACCCAGCGCCACACCGGGCAGAAAGGCCAACAGACGGCGCATGTCGATATGGCGCCAGGTCATCGCCATGCGCCCGCCGTTGGAACCCAGCTGTACCATCCCATGGACAGGAATCAATGCAGCGGCAGGCATCAACTGCGCCATGATCATGATCAGCAACGTCCCACCGCCAACCCCGACAGCAGCGGACAAGGCTGACGTCAGCAGGGCAAGTAGCAGCAACGCGCAGACGATAGGCAGCGAGAGCGGGAAATGCTGCGCGAGGCCATCGAGCAGGCTTGCGAGGTAGGGAATATCGGCGGAATTGGCGGGCATTGCAGGCATCCTGTGCAGATAGCCAATAAAGATGGATAGGGTCTCAGGCAGACGACATGATGTATGACCTGCCTGACAAGCGTGCAAGGCTACCGTGACAGAGAGGCTCTGCCCAGTATCTCAGGTGTCACCTGAGGGTGTTGCAGGCCCCCCTGGAAGATTCATCCGCTGATGAGCTGGCAAGTGTCGGCTGACTTGGACATCAGAGAGGTGCTTTCCAAAGGCAATGGTGTAGTGTCCGGTGCCTGTCATTGCCGTGGCTGGCGCTTTTCAGCCAGCACTCAGCATATACCTGCAGGATGGGGGCTTTTCTGCAGATGTTGCGCTTGTCATGGGAGCGGTGTTCAGTGAAGGTCAGTGGGATAAAGGAGGGTAGGCATGAAGCTGTTGTTGCTTGAGGATGATGACCTGCTGGCAGAAAGCCTCGCTGAACTGCTGGAAGATAATGGCTATCGACTGGATGTCTCCACGAGTCTGCATGAAGCACAGGCTTTCATAGCGACGGAACAGTATGCATTGGTCGTTCTGGATCTCGGGCTTCCGGATGGTTCGGGGTTGGAGTTGCTGAAACGCTGGCGACAGTCTCACGTGGATATTCCCGTGCTGATTCTTACGGCACGTGATACCTGGGAGGACAAGGTTGTGGGGTTGCGCAGCGGGGCAGATGATTATCTGACCAAGCCATTTCATGAAGCCGAGTTGCTGGCGCGACTTCATGCGCTGCTTCGGCGTCGCCAAGGGGGAGGCCATACGTATCTTGAGGTCAGCGGGATTCAGCTGGATGAGGAGTCGCAACGTGTCCGTTGCGACGGCGAGGATTGGTCGACCTTGACGGCTACCGAATTCCGTTTGCTGCGCTACCTCATGCATCATCCAGACAGAGTGCATTCCAAAGTGCAGTTGCTGGATCAGCTCTATGCACTGGAGCAGGATGCCGCTGCACCCAATCTGGTGGAAGTCTATATCGCTCGTCTTCGCCGCCGCGTGGGCAAGGACTTGATACAGACCCGTCGCGGACAGGGGTACCTGCTTGTTTCACATCGATCGTCGTAGCCTTCGTTTTCGTCTGCTGACACGCCTGGGAGGGGCATCCCTCGCTGTAGTGTTGTTTGCCTGGTATCTGCATGGGGTCTTTCTGCACGAGCTGGCGAAGGATTTTCTTGGTGAGCGTCTCAAGGATGAGGCATCTCACATCGTCACCTTGCTCAAGAAAGATGAGCGTCCTGTTGCCCAGCTAATGGTGGCGGCACGCGAGGAGTCTCTGAGCTTTCATCATTTCTATGTGTTGCGAGTCGGGAACGAGGTCAGTACTTCGCTTCCTGCCATGCCGACGGAGATGCTTCCCTTGCTTGAGGGCAAGGGGGATGCGTTGTTCATGCATCAGCTGCAGCAGCAGCCTATGTTGGCCTATCGGTATGGCTTTGATCTGCGCGGGCAACGGGTGCAATTGTTGATTGCCGAGAATTTCTCGCCAGTGGAGAAGGGCTTGACCCGAGTTCATTGGTGGATTGGTGCCAGCGCCTTGTTGTTGTGGGGAATTCTCGTGTCACTCAATCTGCTGGCGGTAAGACGGGGTCTCAAGCCCTTGAGTGGCTTGCGTCATCAGTTGAGTGAACTCCAAACCGGCCATCGAAAGCGGATTGCCCTCACGGTGCCGTCGGAGCTGGATACGCTGGTGTCGCAGCTCAATAAGCTACTGGATGAATTTGATCGCCGTCTGACTCGCTCACGAGAGTCCGTCGCCAACCTGTCCCATGCTCTAAAGACACCTCTGGCGGCATTGACGCAGGTGTTGCGGGGCACACGCCCGATCAATGAGGTACGTCGTGGCAAGATGCTGCAACGTGTCGAAGCGATACACTCCCAGCTGGAGGCCGAACTCAGGCGAGCCCGTATTGCTGGCCCACGTACGGGCCAGACCACGCGCCCTGCTGAAGAGGCCAGGCGATTGATCGAGATGTTCCAGGGACTCTATCCGCAGCGCACCTTCTTGCTGGAATGTCTGAACTTGCCTGTTGAGCATGCTGATGGCTGGGTGAGTGTCGAGACACAGGATTTCACCGAAATGCTCGGGATATTGCTGGATAATGCGGGCAAGTGGTCTGTCAATCAGGTGCAATGCCGAGTGACGATAGAGAGTGACCAGGTCGTACTCTGTATTGAGGATGATGGTCCTGGGGTGCCGCAGGAGCAACTGGCCCATCTTGGCGAGCGTGGATGGCGACAGGACGAAACTTACCCAGGTTATGGGTTGGGGCTCTCCATTCTTTCGCATCTCGTCAAGCAATACGCGGGTTGCGTGAGCTACTCATCAGGAGCAGCAGGGGGATTGAGAGTCAACGTGCATCTGCCAACACGTAAATAGTCTCTTCATTCAGGTTCGTTTCAGCTTGCCGTGGCTTCATCCATGTCATGACTTATCATTCATGACCCGGGGGCAACAATGGCCATGGCATCAGGAACCTCTGATTTCTCTGTATCTCGTCGTCAATTGCTGAAGGGAGGTTCTGCCCTGGGGCTAGGTACAATGGCGCTGGGAATGGCACCTGCCTGGGCCAATCCCTGGGGGCGAACATCGACGTATTCTCAAGGGGTTGTGCATGGCCCCGAAGTCTCGCTTGTCATTCGTCGTGAAGATTTCGACATCGACGGGCAGTTCGCGCGTCCCATCACGATCAATGGCAGCAGCCCCGGCCCCATGGTGCGTTTGAAAGAGGGGCAGGATGCTGTCATCAAGGTGACGAACCTGATGGATGAGCCGACCTCCATCCATTGGCATGGCATCATACTTCCCCCGGAAATGGACGGCGTGCCGGGTATCAGCTTCGCGGGAATCGCACCAGGCGAGACCTTTACCTATCGGTTTCCTGTCACGCAGAGCGGTACCTACTGGTATCACAGCCATTCAGGCCTTCAGGAGCAGGAAGGCCATGCTGGGCCCCTGATCATCGATTCAGCGACTCCCGAAGCCTTCACATATGATCGTGAGCATGTCCTGCTGCTCACTGACTGGACGTTTGAAGATCCCAAGACAGTCTTTCGCAATCTCAAGACCATGGAGGGGTATTACAACTTCCAGGAGCGGACTGTCGATGATTTCTTTGCGGATGCTCGGCGTAGAGGGCTGGTAGAGACGATCGAGGCACGCAGCATGTGGGCTGAGATGCGCATGAGTTCGCGGGATATCGCGGATGTCACCGGCAGCACCTATACGTATCTACTCAATGGTCAATCGCCTGAGGAAAATTGGACCGCGCTCTTCAAGCGTGGGGAAACCGTACGTCTGCGTGTCGTCAATGGCTCGGCAATGAGTTACTTCGATTTACGTATTCCAGGTTTGAAGATGACCGTGGTCGCTGCAGATGGCCAGCCAGTGCAACCGGTAGAAGTGGATGAGTTCCGCATTGCCGTGGCGGAAGCCTACGATGTGCTGGTGACACCGGAAGACGACAAGGCGTACACCATCTTCGCCGAAGCCATGGACCGCAGTGGCTATGCGCGAGCCACGCTGGCACCTCGCCCCGGGATGGAGGCGCCCGTACCTGAACGACGACAGATCGCTGATCGCGGGATGGAGGCCATGGGCGCTCATGCGGGTATGGATCATTCGCAGATGGCCGGCATGGACCATTCGCAGATGGCCGGTATGGATCATTCGAAGATGGCCGGTATGGACCATTCGCAGATGGCAGGCATGGATCATTCGAAGATGACGGGCCTGCAAGCCGATGTAGCCAAGGATGGCATGCTGATGGCGGGTGCTGTTCAGCAGGGGGCTCGTTACGACCAGGCAGGCATCGGTCTGGATCAATCGCTGCGTCGTGTATTGGTCTATCAGGACCTCAAGGCCCATGCGCCCTGGCCGGACAGACGTGGCCCCACGCGCGAGATGGAGCTGCATCTGACCGGCAACATGGAGCGCTATATGTGGTCCTTCGATGGCAAGAAGTTCAGTGAAGTCAATGGCCCGATTCACTTCAAGAAAGATGAGCGACTTCGGCTCATCCTGATCAATGACACCATGATGGAGCATCCCATACACCTGCACGGCATGTGGATGGAGTTGGAGAATGGTCAAGGAGATCTGATTCCTCGCAAACATACCTTGAATGTCAAACCGGGTGAGCGAGTGTCAGCGTTGATCACTGCAGATGCAGAAGGTAGCTGGGCTTTCCATTGCCATCTTCTGTATCACATGGACGCAGGTATGTTCCGTGTCGTAAAGGTTTCTTGAGGAGTCATCATGTCAATCAGTCATCATTCATTTTGTCTTGCCAGCGTGACGGCGTTTCTGTTCTCCAGTGCTGGTGTCTCTCAAGCGTTCGCTCAGGATGGCTATGATGCCCCGCAGTCATGGCCATCACCCATGGCAGAACATCTCCAGTGGAGTGCAGCATTCGATCGCCTGGAATATAGCCTTCCGAATAAGGGCGAGGACTCACTGGTATGGGATTTTCAGGCCTGGTATGGCGGAGATACCCATCGTGTCTATCTCAAGTCAGAAGGAGAAAATACCCAGGGCGATGGCGAAGACGCCGAGTTTGAGTCACTTGAGCTTCTTTATAGTCGCCTGATTGCCGATTTCTGGGAGTTTCAGTTTGGAGGTGGCTATCAGGGCGGCGTACTCAGCGATGATCATGATGAAAGCGTGTATGGGGTCTTCGGGCTTCAAGGGACTGCACCCTACAGAATCGAGACGGATGCAGCAGTCCAATATCGAGAGGGAGGCATCGTCACTGCCAGTCTGGAACTTGAACATGATATACGCCTGACGCAGCGCTGGTATCTACAGCCACGTAGTGAAATCGTCCTTGCTGCCAATGAATCCAGACAACAGGCTATCGGGTCGGGTCTCAATTCTGTGCGAATCGGCTTGCGTGCTCGCTATGAGGTGACTCGTAGAGTAGCTCCTTATGTAGGTATGTATTGGCAGCGGGAGTATGGCGAAACTGCTGATATGCGGCGTGAGGAAAGCGAGACGGTAGAAGATACGGGTGTCGTGATTGGGATCCGCATGATGTTCTGAAGCACGCTGGCGGCGGTGTTCAGTCATCAGGTTACGCCTCCGCGACGGTGACCAGCATTCGTGGCATTCGTGAAGACCTGCTCATGATTGGATACTGCGCCTTTCCTGAATTTCAGGAAGCATGACGAGGCAAGGCCCCATTGTCTGCATGGTGTCAGACGATCTGTTCATTGAATATGCTTGCTTGACCAAGGGATATGACATGAAAAAATGCTATGGGGAATGTGGCTGACGTTTATGATGCTGGCAACTCTTGGTGCGGGGGCGGTTTATTCCGGGGTCATCAGTGTGGCCGCGGATGACCCGCACTGGGGTTGGGTGTACGAAGTATTTGAAACGGCGCGTGATCGCTCCATCGAGTTCCACTCCAGTGCTATCCAGGCTCCCCTGCTTGATGATGAAGCCATGATTGTCGCCGGTGCAGGAAATTATGCCTCGATGTGCGCCTCCTGCCATCTGGCACCTGGTGTGTCAGAGACAGAACTCAGTAGGGGGCTTTATCCCAGTCCCCCGAATTTCGCAGCATCTACCATGAGCGGTGAGCCTCATGAGCGTTTCTGGGTCATCAAGCATGGGATAAAAGCCAGCGGAATGCCGGCATGGGGTCAGAGCATGCAGGATGAGTACATCTGGCAGATGGTCGCTTTCATGGAAGAACTTCCTGACATGAGTGCTGCGCGTTATACGGCCCTTGTGGCAGCGAGTGATGGTCATCAACATGGCGGAGGTGAGACTACGCTATCGCAGTCATCGCACCATGCTGATGGGGTTGGAGAGTTACCCCATGATGATGGGCATCATGATGCTTTGCAGGAAAGCCCTGCTCAGGAAAGTCATGGTCTGAAAAGCAACGGTGATGCAGATGGTCATTCTCACGCCGCGCATGATCAGGAGCATCAACATTGAAATCGCGTGCGATACTGGGCAGCCCCAGGCTTGTATGGAAACTTTCGGGGCTGCCATTTCTTTATGCCATCTTGATGTTCGAATATCAGACCGTAGGCGTTGCCTCGACCCGCTCCGCGCGCTCGGTACGCTTGAGCATGCGATAGCGCGAGCGTACCTCGTCACGCTCCAGGTAGCAGCCCTGCAGCCAGCGGCTGCCGCTGTCGCCTTCGAAGGCATCGCGGGCGTGCAGAAGGCGGCGATTGTCGAAGATGACAAGGTCACCTGGCGCGTAGGTGAAGCGCAGGGCGAAGCGCGGCTCACGCAGCATGCGCTGCAGTGTCATCAGGGCATCGTAGGCGATTTCGGTCTGCTCGAACGGTGCCATCATCGGGCCCCGCAGGAAGTCGGCGATCCGCACTTCCAGCAGCTCTCCCGCCTGGCCCAGCACGATCATTGGTGAATGCCAGACGTGATCGGTATTGCGCGAGGTATTGGCGTAACGCCAGTGCACCGTGGTGAGGGTCTCGTAGGCCTCTGGGTGTTCTTCCTTCAGTGCCGTGGCGATGGCGAAGCCATCCATCATCACCGCCATGCCGCCTTCCACGCTGTTCTCGATGCAATGCAGACACTGCAGGCCCGGCTGGTATTCCCGGGTCGGCAAGTCTACATGCGGTGGCAGTGCGATGGAGGTGTAGGCGTTGGAGTCCGGGTTCTGGATCGCGCGGACATTGAAGAGGTGACCGAAGTTGGTGGTGCGGATCGAGCCGATGCGCTCGGCGACCTTCTCCAGGGCGCCGGACTCCGCCGGCAGATTACGCAGACGCACCAGTCCCTTGCCGAGCAGCTCGTGCAGGGCCGGATTGAGGATCTCGGACTCCTGCTGGCTGCCATGCTCGGCACTGGCCAGGCGGGCGGCGTCGATGGTCGGGGGCTGTTCCAGCTGTTCACCATGCCAGAGAGCATGCGGCGGCAGTTCTGGCGGCAAGACACTCTGGTTGTCGTAATCATTGGCACGCAGGAAGCCCGGGTGGAAGCGCAGGCGGCGGTCTTCCGACGTGAACAGCACGCTGAGCGCACCGTCCTCATCGATGCTGGCCTTGGCGATCTCCGGCCATGCTGGCAGCTGGGAGAGATCCAGTATGCGTTCGCGTGTCACTGGATTGATGGTGGTGTCATCCGCGGCGTTCTCGCGCAACCAGACACTGTGGAAACGACTGACGCGTCCGTCGCTCCAGCTCACGCTGAGATAGCGCGCTTCGTGGGTGACCTTCACGAGAGTCTCGTCAATCGGCCAGCTGTCGTAGTCGGGTGTCATCGGGAGCGCCATGGAGAGTCCTTCCTTCTGTCGGTGATCAGTTCCCCGACAGAATGGCAGTCCATGTAGGTGTCTTCTGTGCCCAATTCGACACCATCTGTGCCCAATTCGACATCTGGTGGGCGCGTGGCGTGTCAGCTCATGAGACGGGACGCGGTGGCTGGCGTCGTGCCTGTGTCGGGGTGATCCCGAAGCGGCGACGAAAGGCGCGGGTGAAGCTCGAGTGCGATGTGAATCCGCAGGCCAGGGCGATATCGGTGATGCCGTGGCGGGTGTCATGAAGCAGACTGCGCGCATGCAGCAGGCGACGTTCTCCCTGATAGGCCTGAGGCGTGCATCCCAGCCCTTGCTGGAAGCGCCGCTCCAACTGACGCCATGAGAGCCCGAGCTCCTCGGCCAGTGCCTCGATGCTGAGTGGCGCCTCCAGGGTGTTTTCCATGCGCGTGATGGCACGTCTGAGCAGCGGATCTGCCAGGTCTGCCGATTGTTGACTGAGGCCGCGCTGCCGGCTGGCGGGCAGTCGTCCCTGATCGAGAATCAACTGATCGCGTACCGCCTGATAGAGCGTCTGGCCATGCTGGCGGCGGATCAGCTCCAGGCTCATGTCCAGCGGGGCGCTGCCTCCGGCGCAGAAGAAACCGTCATCACTGATTTCATAAAGAGACTCCACGGCATCCACCTCATCGAAGCGTTGGGTGAATTCCGGCAGGCTCTCCCAGTGCAATGTGACTGTCTTGCCCGTCAGCAGGCCTGCACGTGCCAGCACGAAGCAGCCGGTGTCCACGCCCCCGAGCTGGCAGCCGCTGCGGGAGCGCTGCTCAAGCCATTGGAGAGTACGATCTTCCAGATAGGCTTCCGGGGCAAAGCTGGTACATACGACCAGCTTGTCCACCGAGGGGAGCTCGTCACGTGCCGTGTCCACCGGCAGGACCATGCCGTTGGAGGCCTTGACCGGTGCGCCATCCTGACTGGCGAGTGTCCACTGATACAGGCGTGTCCCGCGCAGGCGATTGGCGATGCGCAGCGGTTCGATCATCGAGAACAGCGCGACCATCGCGAAACCCGGCAGAAGTAAGATGCCCAATTGGTGGCGCTCGTGCTGAGTCGGCGAGGCGAGCGCTGCCGTCAGGGGCGCGATGCCGGTGGGCTGCGCTGACAGAACGCCATCTTCCGCCAGGCCGACGGCGCTGCGGGAATCAGGGGAGGAGGCATGGGAGTCGTGTGATGACATGAACGCTCTGGCAATGAAGGCGTCGGGTGGCTTGGCATCGAGTCGAAGCCCATGACATTAGCCTGTTCGCTGGCAGAGCGCGAGGCGTCAGCCAATCCCCGCTCGATCGCTCGCGGGTCATCAGGGGGAGGGCGGTTGGCGGGAAACAAGAGGCCCGAGTGTGATCTCGGGCCCGTTTGGCGTGAAGGCAGACAGCAAGACTTTCTGTCACACCATCCTGAGGCAGTTCCGCCCATCTTCCTTGGCGGCATACATGGCCTCGTCCGCGCGAGCGATGAGCTGCTCGCGCGTGGCACGCTCGCTGGGTGCAAGACAGGTAAGTCCGATGCTCAATGACAGTGGCAGGCGTTGTCCAGCGTGCTCCACGACACTGTCCTTCATGCGCTGACGCAGCGTATTGATGCGTGTGGCAGAGTCGCTGAGCAGTGAATTGGGCAGGATGGCCAGAAATTCCTCACCTCCCCAGCGGGCGAGAGTATCCCCGGGCAGCAGAATGTCCTCGGCGAGGACACTCAGCTGCTGCAAGGCAAGGTCACCGGCGTCATGGCCGTAGTTGTCGTTGATCTTCTTGAAGTGATCGAAGTCCAGCAATGCGACGCACAATGGTTGGTCGACCTGGGAAGTCGACAGCGCGGTGATGCTCTCCTCCAGCACTTTCTGAGCATGACGTCGGTTGTAAAGGCCGGTCAGCGGGTCAGTGATCGCGACCTTCTCGAGCGCCTGATGGGCTTCCTTCAGAGCATTGATGTCATTGGCACGCGCGACTTCATGTCCGGCCCACAGTGCGATGAGACGCACCAGCTCGATATCCTGCGAAGTGAAGGGTTTCACCGGATCGGGGCTCGAGAAGTTGAAGGTACCGTAGCGTTCACCATCCACGATCACCGGCGCGCCGATGTAGGCTTCCAGATTGAAGTTGGAGTAGCAGGGATGGTTTCTGATCTCGCTGCTTGCCACATGGTGGAAGGCTTGTACGCTATCGGCCTTGTAGACGTGATCACAGTAGGTATCGCTGAGGGAGAAACTCAGTCCCGGTGCCAGCAGGTCTTCCGGATGGCAGGCACGCTGGACGACGTAATCACCATCCGTGATGCGGCTGAAGATACCGATGGGCAGGCCAAAATGGGCACATCCCAGTTTCAGGAGTTCATCAATGCGATCATTGAAGGACAGCTGGCGCGAAGAGGTGATGGCGTGGAGTCGGTGCAGGGTGTGCTCTGCTGTCACGCGACGAGAGACATCGCGGATCAGGCCGAACATGAAGGTGTTGTCGCTGGACGGGTCCTTGATGGGGCCGCCGAGTGTCTCGCCATAGAAGAAGCTGCCATCCTGACGTCGATAGCGAATGACCCGCCCCTCCCTGGGGGGCAGGGCATCGGTGCGGAATTGTCTCGTGCCCTGGCGCTCGAATTCATCGTTGGAGGCATACAGTATGCGTGTCTGCTGGCCGATCAGCACGTCACGCGGATAGCCGAATGCCTTTACCGCGCTGTCGTTCATGTAGGTGATGTGTCGCTGATCATCCGCAAGCAAGATGATATCGTCGATCTGGCCAAGCATCTGGCCCAGCAGGGTTTGAATCATCTCAAAGCGTTGCATGACGCATGCTCCTTGAGTCGTGCCGGTATCTTGGGAGGGGCATTCCTTGCCGCAGTCGTCATTCACATCGCTGGGAAGGCACGGACGTTACCGTCATCAAGCAGTGGCGTCGCGACGGCTGTTGCACGTTACTGAATTCATTTTAACGTATGGGGATGCAGTCGCGTCTTGATCTCATCCCGCTCGGCATTCGTATATTCAACGTAAGGGTATTGCAGTGCCAGAGGCCGTATCGTCAGGTTCCCCCCAACCGTCCACTCGCCAGGATGACCTCGAGCCGGACACAGGCGTGAAAGCGACTCCCACCACGGCTCATCAGGGCTTCGTGATGACGCGACACTGGCGGGATACGCCGGAAGGTGTCGTGATCAGCGTCTGGATTCGCACCGAGGATGGCGGGATGCGAGTCCAGACCCAGCCCCAGGAGGTGGTCGCTTTCCTGCCAGCTGAACAGCAGGTGCTGGCGCAGACTCTGGTCCGCTTCCAGCCCGGGGCCGAGTTGCGCCCGTTGGCACTGGAAGACTTTCATCATCGTTCGGTGGTGGGGCTTTACTGTCGCGAATACCGCACGTTGGGGCAGCTGGCACGTCGTTTGAAAGCGATCGGTGTCGACGTCTATGAGGCGGATGTCCGTCCGCCTGATCGCTATCTGATGGAGCGTTTCATCACGGCGGGCGTCACGGCGCGTGGTGAGCGTCACGCCGATGGCAGTCTGCACAATGCACGCCTCATGCCGCTTGACGGCTACCGTCCTCCCCTGCGCTGGGCATCGCTGGACATCGAGACCGATGCCCGGGGCAACCTGTATTCCATCGCGCTTGAAGGCTGCGGCCAGCGTCAGGTCTACATGCTGGGCCCGGCGAACGGTGAGACGACTGCCCGATGCGACTTCGGGCTCGAGTATCGGGACAGCCGGCGTGAATTGCTGCAGTGCCTGATCGACTGGGTGGCACGCCACGATCCGGACGTCATCATCGGCTGGAATGTCATCCAGTTCGATCTTCGCATGTTGGTGCGGCTCTCGGAGGCCGAGAATCTGCCTCTGCGCCTGGGGCGCGATGGCAGCACGATGCAGTGGCGAGCGCATTCGCGTCAGGCGGAGCATTATTTCGCCGAGATTCCCGGCCGGTGGGTGGTGGACGGCATCGAGGCGCTCAAGTCGGCCTTCTGGCATTTCGAGTCGTTCAGCCTCGAGAATGTCTCGCGTGACCTGTTGCAGGAAGGCAAGGCCATCGATGATCCCTATTCCCGTCTGGACGAGATCTTGCGCATGTTCGCCGAGGACAAGCCGTCGCTGGCGCGCTACAACCTCAAGGATTGCGAGCTGGTCACGCGTATCTTCGAGCAGACGCGGCTGATGGAATTTCTGCTGGCGCGGGCCAGTGTCACCGGACTTGAAGCCGACCGTAGCGGTGGCTCGGTGGCGGCCTTCACCCACCTTTATCTGCCGCGCCTGCATCGACTCGGCAAGGTCGCGCCCAATCTGGGAGATGTGGTGGGGGAGGACAGTCCCGGCGGCTTCGTGATGGACTCCCAGCCCGGACTCTACGACTCGGTACTGGTGCTGGATTTCAAGAGTCTGTATCCCTCCATCATCCGGACCTTCCTGATCGACCCGCTGGGGCTCATCGAAGGGTTGCATGAGTCGGATGATGTGTCGTTGGGCCAAAGCGTCCCGGGGTTTCTCGGTGCGCGGTTCTCGCGTGACAAGCATTGTCTGCCCGCCATCGTCGCAGAGATATGGCAGGCGCGGGACGCCGCCCGGGCGGCAGGCGATGTGCCGCTGACGCAAGCGCTCAAGATCATCATGAACGCCTTCTATGGCGTGCTGGGCTCACGCGGTTGCCGATTCTTCGACCCGCGTCTGGCCTCCTCGATCACACGGCGTGGCCATCAGATCATCCAGCAGACGGTGGCGTTGATCGAAGCACGCGGCTACACCGTGATCTACGGTGACACCGACTCCACCTTCGTCTGGCTTGGCGAGGCGCACACGGAGGAGGAGGCCGGTGAGATCGGCCGTGAACTGGCCGCCCATGTCACCGCCTGGTGGCAGCGGCATCTCAAGGACAGTCTGGGGCTCGACAGTGCTCTGGAGCTCCAGTTCGAGACCCATTATCAGCGTTTTCTGATGCCCACCATCCGGGGAGCAGAGGAGGGCAGCAAGAAGCGCTATGCAGGCCTCCGGCAGACGGGGGAGGAAGGTGGGAGCGAGCTGGTGTTCAAGGGGCTCGAGTCCGTGCGCTCCGACTGGACGCCGCTGGCCAAGGTATTCCAGCAAGGCCTGTACCGTCGCATCTTCGAGGGAAGCCCCTACCAGGAGTATCTCAAGCGCTACGTGCAGGAGTCTCTGCAGCGCCATGCTCAAGGGACTGACAGCCACTCTGACGTGGATGCGCTGATCTATCGCAAGCGCCTGCGGCGACGTCTGGATGACTATCAGCGCAACGTGCCCCCGCATGTGCGGGCAGCGCGTCTGGCGGATGACGAGAATCGTAGGCGCGGCCTGCCGTTGCGTTACCAGCGTGGCGGCTGGATTCGCTACGTGATGACCACTGCCGGGCCGGAGCCTGTCGAGTACCTGCGCTCTCCCATCGATGTGGAGCATTATCTGAGTCGTCAGCTCAAGCCCGTTGCCGATGGCATTCTTCCGTTCGTGAAGGATGATTTCGATCGTCTGCTGGATCGCCAGATGACGCTATGGTGAGATTCACGGCCACTTGAGTGGCCCGTGACCGCCGAGCGCCATGAGCGGGGGCGGTCCTCGCGGGGACAGGTGCAGAGAGCAGGATCGCGCGACGGCACCTACCGCTGTCATTTCGTAGTGATAATATTTCTTATTATTTCTTGCATTAAAGTATGCGCGCCGTAAGATTCCTGTCGGCGCAGTCACATGAGCTGCGTCGCCGCCTTCTGGTGGCGGTCTGATTGCCATGGTGCCCGGGAGCAGGTGTGACGTTACTGAAAGTGGTTCTTGCCCATTATCGCTGGTCCTTTCTTGGTGTGATCTTTCTGAGCCTTGTCAGTGCAGGGCTGGGAATCGGTGTCATTGCCTATATCAACCAGCGACTCATCGCGCATTCTGCCACCGTCCCCCTGGACGAGGGGCTTGCGGCCCATGTCGGGGTGCTTCCGGAGTTTCTCGGACTGATTCTGCTGTTGTTGGCGATTACCCTGGGGGCACAACTGGCGTTGACGACGCTGGGGCATCATTTCGTGCACGGACTGCGCGGGCGTCTGGTCAAGCAGATCCTCGATACCGATATCGAGCGGCTCGAGCAGCTGGGCAGCGCCAACCTGCTGGCGAGTCTGTCCAGTGACATCCGCAACATCACCCTGGCGTTCGTGCGCCTGCCGGAACTGGTGCAGGGCATCGTGCTGACCCTCGGAGCCGTGTTCTATCTTGGCTGGCTATCCCCCGGCATGATGCTGGTCACCGCCATCTGGGTGACCTTGACCATCATGGGGGGCAGCTGGCTGGTCACGCGAGTCTATCGCCACCTGGCCGAGGTGCGTGAAGCGGAGAGTCGCCTTTACGCCGACTATGAGGCGGTCATCGATGGGCGCAAGGAGCTGGCGCTCAATCGACCCCGTGCGCGTGACTATTTCGACACCCGCTATAGCGTCAATGCCCGTGAGTATCGCCATCACGTCGTGCGCGCGGATACCTACCACCTGAGCGCCGTCAACTTCTCCAACATCATGATGCTCGGCGCCATCGGCATCGTCTTCTATCTGGCCAATGGCCTGGGCTGGGCCAGTGGTGAAGTCGCCGCAACCTTTTCCCTGACGCTGCTGTTTCTGCGCACGCCCTTGATCCAGGCCGTGGGGGCATTGCCGACTCTGCTGGGGGCGGATGTGGCCTTTGCCAAGCTGCGCAAGCTGGCATTGGCACCGGTCAACGCCGATTTCGCGTCTCCTCAAGATGCACCGCCGCAGGGACATGCGTCAGCCGCAGACACGTCGGCCGGGTCTGACTGGCAGACCCTGAGTCTGCAGGGTGTCTGCTTCCGCTACGCCGGCCGCGAGACCCTGGGACAGGACATTGCGCACAACGACGCGCAGGCCTTCTGCGTCGGTCCGCTGGATCTTACCCTCAGGCGCGGAGAGCTGGTCTTCCTGGTCGGTGGCAATGGCAGCGGCAAGTCGACCCTGGCCAAGCTCTTGACCGGCCTCTATCGGCCGACATTAGGCTCACTTCTGCGGGACGGGCACCCGATAGGAGAAGACGAGCGGGAAGCCTGGCGTCAGCAGTTCTCGGCGGTCTTCACTGATTTCCATCAGTTCGATCGCCTGCTGGGTCCGACCGGTGAGCCGGCAGATCCGGCATTGATCGCACAATGGATCGACTACCTGCAGATGCGCGAGAAGCTGGTGCTCGAGGAGAACCGTGTGATCAACACCGAGCTGTCTCAAGGGCAGCGCAAGCGACTGGCGCTGTTGATGGCCGTGGCAGAGCGTCGCGACATCGTGTTGTTGGATGAATGGGCGGCAGATCAGGACCCGCAGTTCCGTCGTATCTTCTATCGCGATCTGTTGCCGCGTCTGCGCGAGATGGGCAAGACGGTCTTCGCCATCAGTCACGATGATCATTATTTCGCGCAGGCGGACAGGTTGTTCGAGATGCGCGCCGGCACGTTGCAGGAGTTGTCGGGCGCCCAGCGTGATCGCATCAGCCAGGATGCCGTCGCGCGTCTGGATGAAGCCTGAAACAACCCGTTCGGGCTGGCGGCGGGGGCGGCCGCGGGATGCCGCGGTCGCTCATTTCCTCCGACATCACCAGACAGGCAGTGGCAGGACGTGAGCCCCGGAGGCGGTCTCATGTGATGTATCAGGGATGATGCCCGGCTGCAGCGTGAATCGCCCCTCGGGGTACTGCAGTCGGTCAGACGCGCCATTCTCGGGATTGCATGCTGGTGCATGCAGAACGGTGTGTCACCACGGCTCACATTAGATGAATACGAATCATCCTGATTCCATTCCGTATTCGCCATGAGCGTGCCAGTGAGAGACGCCACGAGACGGAAGGGGAGATTGACCACACAACGATCGTTGCAAGGGAACACGACATGTCCAGACATCCAACATCACGGCAGACACCTGTCCGGCCGGCACTCGCCTCTCTAACGCATGCCATTCGGCTCTGTATCGCGGCGGGACTCCTGTCACAGTCGGCCAGCGCGCTGGCCGCCGAGACCGATGACACCATGGTCGTGGTCGGCACGGCACTGAAAGTCGATGCGCCGCTGGTGGAGACGCCGCGTCCGGTCTCGACGGTCAATCGCGAAGAGCTCGACACGCGCAACGTCCAGCAGCTCGATGAAACCTTCCGTTACCGTGCCGGCGTCCTGTCTGGCCATTATGGGTCCGACAACAATACCGACTGGTTCAAGGTGCGTGGCTTTGATCAATCCACCTATCAGGATGGCCTGCGCATCTACCGTGAAGGCTTCTATCAGTGGTTGCCGGAGACCTGGGGCCTGGAGCGGGTCGATCTGTTCAAGGGGCCTTCCTCCATCCTCTATGGTGAGGCGCCTCCCGGCGGGTTGATCAACGCCATCAGCAAGCGCCCCACCGATGAGCCGCAGAGCGAGATTCAGATTCAGGTCGGCAATCGCGGTCTGCGCCAGACGGGGCTTGATACCAGTGGGTATCTGAGCGAGTACGGGGATGTGCGCTATCGTCTGGTCGGGCTGTACCGCGAACGTGATGGGGATCTGGATCATACCGAGAACGAGCGCTACTACTTCGCGCCGAGTCTGACCTGGGACATCTCTGAGGCAACCCAGCTGACGCTGCTCGCCAGCCTCCAGAAGGATGATGGCGTCCCCACCAATGCCTTCAAGCTGGCCTATGGCACCCATGATGATACGCCGTTCGGCAAGGTGGACCCGCAGACCAACTACAGCGAACCGGGGTATGACAAGGATGAGCGTACCCAGACCTCCCTGGGCTATGAGCTGCGCCACCAGCTGAACGACACCTGGGCGCTGGAGCAGGATTTCCGCTATAGCCAGCTGGATCTCGACCTGATCAGCAGCTACATCCTCTATCAGTCCTCGGCGCGCGAGGGACAGCGGGGGCTGCTGTACCGCGAGGGCACCATCGACAGCTATACCGTCGACAATCGGGCCATCGGCAAGTGGTATGGCGAGCGCACCGAGAACACCTTGCTGCTGGGCGTGGATTATCAGAATCTGAGCCTGTCGGGCAAGGAAGCGGATGACTATGCCTTCGGCGATCCGATCGATCTGTTTGACCCGCAATACGGCAATTACACCGCCTTGAGCGATGACCAGATCACGCGGCGCGATATCGACAAGGAGCAGATCGGCCTCTACGTGCAGGATCAGCTGCGCATCGATGACAAGTGGGTGCTGCTGGCGGGCGTGCGCTACGACCAGGCCGAGACCGAGAACGTCAATCAGACGACGGGGTCACGTGAGCGCTCCGATGATGACGAGATCAGCTGGTCGGGCGGGGTGATGTACCTGAGTGACTTCGGCCTCAACCCCTATCTGAGCTATACCGAATCCTTCGAGCCGATCAGCGCGACCGATGATCGCGGTTCGCTCTATGAGCCTCGCGAAGGACGCCAGTGGGAACTGGGCGCCAAGTATCAGCCCGCCGGCTGGGATGGCTACGTGACGGCGGCTGTCTTTGACCTCACCGAAGACAATACGCTGGTCACGACCGGCGGAATCCAGGTGCAGGAGGGCGAGCGTCAGTCGCGTGGCTTCGAGCTGGAAATGGTCGGTTATCTGACGGACCATCTCAAGCTGACCTCGGCGTATACCTATACCGATGCACGCCTGGAAGACGATGTGCGTGCCCCGCTGATACCGCGCCACCAGGCCTCCAGCTGGCTGGATTACGCCTTCGAGCTTGGTGCCCTGGAGGGGCTGCGTCTTGGGGCGGGTGCCCGTTATGTCGGCGAATCGGTAGATGGCGATGCCACCGTGTCCGACTATCTGCTGTTCGATGCGATGGTCGGGTATGACTTCACCCGCGAGCTGAGCGCTCAGGTCAATGTCAGCAACCTCACCGACAAGGAATATGTCGCCAGCTGCAGCTACTGGTGCTACTACGGGGAATCCCGCAGCATCATTGGCAGTCTGAGCTATCGCTTCTGATTCCTTGCGCCTTTGTATCATGTCCTTTTGAACGACAACGCCCCGCAGGCGGATGCCTGCGGGGCGTTGTCGTTTCCTGCCGCGTGCCACACTCTCGCCCGCGACCTGGAGCACGGGTCATCCCGTGATGCGCCGTCTACATCAACGCCAGATGGTTGTCCCAGTGGGTATTGGCCAGGCGCACCGGCCCCAGCGCCGGCAGCCCGTCCTCATCGATCAGCAGCCATTCTCCGCGACCATTGCTGACCACGAACCCCGCGGGAGTCTCCTGAGTGGCCGGTACTGCCAGCGCCCCCGCACAGTCGGCGAAGTCCAGTGTCGTCTCAAGCTCGCCGGTCTCGAGGTTCCACAGCGTGATCAGGTTGCCCCGGGGGGCAGTGGCCACCGCCAGGTGGCCCTCGGGGGCGATGGCGATGCTCGCGATGTACTGCTTGAACTGAGGGACGTATTCCGGCGGTAGCGGCAATTCCTGCAAGGTCTCGCTGGCGGGGCGCTTCATCACCACTAGGGGGTGATGGTCCGAGGCAGGTCCCTGATACTGATACCCCGCGACGATGGTGCCATCGCGGCTGACATCCAGATGACGCAATGACAGCTGATGATGCGATGGCTCGCCTTGCCAGTGAATCTCGCCCGAGACGCGATCCAGCAACGTCAGATTGGACTGCATCGACTCCAGATTGAGCTTCACGCGACCGGTCTCCGGGCGCGTGAGAATTCCGCCATTGGCGATGATCAGCTGCCGACCGTCCGGATGCAGACGGATCTCATGCGGGCCGATCCCGCCACTGGCGAACTCGCCAAGTCGCGCGAAGTCGCGATGCATGTCGTAGATCCCGATACGGCCTTCCCCGGAGGTGATGGCGTTCTCGGTGGTGTAGAGCAGACCGCCATCCGGGCTGAACACGCCATGTCCATAGAAGTGGCGGTCCGGCGCGGCTTCGATGCGCGTGATCCGCTCACCGGTCTCGAGATCGAAGACATTGATTTCGGTGCCGGGGCGCCGGGCGAAAATCAGCGCCCAGGGCTTGTGAGGATGGCGGGTGGCGCCATGGGCGCGTTCCTTGATGGGCTGACGCCAGCGTTCCTGTCCCTGGTAACTGGTACAGCTGGCAAAGTGCTGCCCCGTGTCATCGTCACAGGCCGAGATGGCCACCCCGGCTGGCACATGGCCTCGAGCACTGGCGGCATTGTTGCCACCGGCCAGTGCCGCGCCGCCGGGTAACCCCAGCAGCGGGGTGCAGGCCAATGCCTTGAGCAGTCGCCGGCGCTGACGTGCCTCCGTTGGATGGGTATCCAGCATGCCATGTCCTGTCTTGCTCACGTGCTTCACTCCCGAATCAATCGCCATCGGTACTGTTGAAGCCCAGAGACAGGCCGAGTGCCGGGTTGAGCGTGTCAGCGAAGCCTGCCTGCAGGGTCTCGAGGTGGATCATGGCCTGCTGCAGATCGCCATTGCGCGGGTCGTCGCGCAACATGCCAGCAAGATCCGCCGGCAGGGCGGCGAAGGCGTCACGCGCATCGGCAAAGTCTCCGGTGGTGGAGGCCACCATGCGCGGGTCGACCTGCTGATTCAGGTAGCCCTGAATGCCTGCGACCTCGTCATTGCCGAGCCAGAGCGTCTCCATCATCGCAAGCGTCGCCCCGATGTTGGCAAGCCCCATACCGCCACGCCAGGACTCTGCCGCGTAGGGGTTGGCCGTGCCGCCGTTGTCGAGCCCGATCGGGCGGCGCAGCTTGCGGTCCTTGATGGCCTCAAGCTGCACGGTCATCGCGCGTACCAGGGAAAGCACGGCGTCACGTGGATCGCTGAAGGCGCCAGTGCCATCGGCCAGTTGTGGCGCGAACTGCTGCCACTCTTCGAGCAACGTCTTGCCGGTGCTGGCGGCGTAGGCGGTGTTGGCCGTCATCAGCTCACACCGCCGCGTGTTGGCGGTGAGGGGCGAGTCGGCATAGCGGGCATCGAACAGTTGATATTCCACACTGCCCAGCCCCTGCATGACGATGGATTGCTGCGCCAGGCCATCGGCCGTGATCGGGGCATCGCCAGCGAGCAGGGCGCGTGTCTTGCCTGACACCAGATCCTTCTTGTCTGGCCAGAAATACAGCTGCCATTGGCGAGAATTCTGCAGGATAGGCCCCATCTCGACCCAGTTGACCTGATTCAGACCCAGCATGGCGCTGCGCCAATCCTCCTTGAGCGTCTCGAGCGTCACGTCACCCTTGGCGGAGCAGAACGCCTGGCTGTGCTGCGAGAGTTGCGCCAGGCGGTTGGCGAGCTGCTGGTGGGCTTCGCTCAAAGTGTCAGCGGCAAACTGGCTGACGGCGTCCGCGCTGGTGGTGTTGGCGCTAGAAGAGTCCGATGCCGCCAGTGTGCTCGTCGACAGCAGTGCGGTGCCCAGCAGGGTCATGGCGGAGGTCATCAGCGCCAGGGGCGAGGGCTTGCGCGTGAAAGGTTTCATCGGGATGGCAGCAGAGGTGAAGGTGTCACGGGACATGTCGCGGGATTCCTTGTCAGAACGGCACGCCAGGCGAAAGTCGGGGGCGTGCCAGAGTCGGCTGGCGGGTAGAGGCTGAGAAGAGATCAGAGCGATTCCAGGAAGCGCAGCAGCGCCTGCCGCTGGTCAGTCGGCAACGCCACGACCTTGTCTCGACTGGCCCTGGCTTCCCCGCCATGCCAGAGCACGGCTTCAAGCAGGGTGCGGGCGCGTCCATCATGCAGGAAGCCCGTCGCGGGATTGACCGTCTGCGCCAGGCCGATCCCCCAGAGTGGCGGTGTGCGCCACTCATTGCCGGTTGCCTCGAATTCGCGGCGATCATCTGACAGGCCATCGCCCATGTCATGCAGCAGCATGTCGCTGTAGGGCCAGATCGTCTGGTCAGCCAGTTGGGCGGCCACACCACCGGACGCGGTCGTCAGGCGTGGTCGGTGGCAGCTGGCGCATTCAAGCTCCCGGAACAGTTGCTCGCCTTCGCGCACCGTCGGGTCGTCGAGGTCACGTCGTGTCGGCACGGCGAGATTGCGCGAATAGAACGCCACATTGTCCATGACGTTGTCTTCCACCTCGATGGTGCCCCCGTTGGGCAGGTCTGCGCATTTCTGGACCGGCGTGCAATCGGTGGAGCTGACCAGATTCGATGTCAGGCCCATGTCGCCGGCGAACGCCTTGGCGCTTTGCTGGCGAACGTCGGGTTGGCCGGCCTTCCAGCCAAAACGCCCCATGACCTCGTGCTGCTCGGTCAGTGACCAGACGGTATTGGCGCGACCGCTGATGCCATCGCCATCCGCATCCTGCGGGTCGGCCCACTCGAGCAAGGTCTCCTCGCTGACCGCCTCGAGCAGCCCGAGGCCTACCATGCCCGGGGCAAGGCGCGGTGAGAGTGCAATGGGGCCAGGGTCGCCGAAGCCAGCCTCGACCAGGGAATAGCGCGGTTTGCGCAGCAGAACGACCTCTCCATCCGCCAACGGGACGGGCATCTCTTCATGGACGACCTGCATGCGGCCTTCGCGCTCGATACCGGGCACCGCGGCATTCTGCAGCTGAGTGCCATAGACGGGGTGCGGCATCACTCCAGCGATGCGGCGGAATTCACGCTCCTCATCGCTCCAGCTGTCCTCGTGGCTGTCCGGCATGCCCAGGCGCAGGAAGAGGCCCACCGAGGGGTCGCTCTCGGCCGGCAGACTGCCGCGTCCATCCTTGACGTGGCAGTTCTGGCAGGCATTGGTGTTGAACAGCGGGCCAAGGCCATCGCGAGCGGTGGTGCTGGCGGGCGCGATCACCCATGGGCTCTTGAAGAAGCTGTTGCCGACGCTGAAGGACAGACGTTGATCGAAGCTCAGGTTCTTGGCCGGCAGGGAATAGGCATTGGTATCGTGCTTGCGCACGCTGCCCTCGCCACCACTCTTCGCGGTGTCCTGCAGTGGCAATGCGGCCAGATAGGCGCTGACGGTCAGCGGTGTCTGGGCGGCCTGTGCCACGCCCTGGGGCAGGGCGGTCAGTGCGATGGCAAGCGACAACGCGTGAAGGATCGGGTGTTTCGGGATGACGTGTGGCATTGATGTAGGTCCTGGCTTGCGCGGTCAGGCTGCGAGTCCATCAATGGCCTTCGGGCAAGGCACTCTGAAGAATTAGCAGGCGCGCATAAAATGCTGGCACGAAAGCATCAACGCCCGAACCTGTACGAGACAGGTTCGGGCGAGGGGGCTGCGCGGCCATGGGCGGTTTCATCACCGCCCATGGCCTGGCAATCTCGGGTGAGTGCCTAGAATTCGTGATCCGCGGTATCGGCCTTCATTCCGCTGATGCCGACGTCGTTGGCAATCTCTTCGATCAGGCGCGTCTGCGCGACCAGGTCTTCGATGCTGGCATTGATGATCTCGGCACCCTCGGCATTGCCCGGGGCGATCATCTGATCAAACTTCATGCCGTCTTCGGCGTCTGCCGTATCCACCATCACCTGCAGCTGGCCCATGGTGGTGTCCAGCGCCTCGTGCATCTTCTCGGCCAGCTCCGGGTCATTCTGGGCGACGAGTGCGTGCAATGACGGGCCTTCGAAGGTACGGCCATCCAGCGTCACGTACGTGCCTTCATAGACGTTCTGGATGCCCTTGGCATTGTAGAAGTGCGAGTAGTGGGTGTTGTCGGAGAAGCAGTCGTGCTCGTCCTCGAAGGAATTGGCTTCCAGCGCGACCTTCATGCGCTCACCGGCCAGCTCGCCCAGTGACAGGGAGCCCATGCCGAACAGCATCTTCTCGAGGCCTTCACCGGCCGGCAGGGAGGTCAGCTCGGCGCGATAGTTGCCCTTGTCGCCCTGTGCCCACTGGCCGACCATGTATTCCAGGTCATTGATCAGCAGGTCGTTGGCCGCCAGCAGGTAGGCGCCACGGCGGTCACAGTTGCCGCCGGTGCAGTCCTCTCCCTTGGCATAGTCCGACGCCGGACGCTCGCCTGCGCCAGACTCGAAGCCATGCATGTCCTGGCCCCAGAGCAGGAATTCGATGGCGTGGTAGCCGCTGGCCACGTTGGCCTCGAATCCGCCCAGCTCGTTCAGGGAGGCCAGCAGCTCCGGGGTGATCTCGGTAGTGTCGATCTTGTCGGCACCGATCTGCACGCTGTCGTTGGCGATGATGTTGGCGCTGGCGCCCGGGTTGCCCAGTTCCGCCTGATAGCCGTCGCCTTCGACGTAGTCGATCAGGCCTTCATCCAGCGGCCAGGCATTCAGCTGACCTTCCCAGTCATCGACGATGGCATTGCCGAAGCGGAAGACTTCACTCTGCTGGTACGCCACGCGCGCCTGTTTCCAGGCAGTGCGAGCCGCGGCAAGCGTCGCCTCGGACGGAGCTTCGATCAGCGCGGCGTTGGCGGCGCGCAGGGCATTGGCGCTGGCCAAGGCATCGCTGTAGGTGGCATGGGCCACGTTGGCGTACTGGTCAACGACGGCTTCAGCGCTCACCTTGCGATCATCGTGTGCATGGCCTTCATGCGCCTGGGCGGTAGAGCCGATCAGTGCCACGGAGAGCGCGATGGCGGCAGCCAGCGGCTTGCGAGCGATAGGACGGAAATGTGCGGACATGAGGTTCCCTTGAACAGTCTTTTATTATGCAGATCGCGTGACGCGATGTCGTGAAGGCTCGACGCGACGGTGACAGGTGTCATGTCGTGCGCGGTGTCGCGTGGCCCACCTCTGACGGAATCATATTGAGAACCTTTATTATTTGCAATCGTCCAGAGTCAGTCAGGCAACTCAGCAGTGCGTTCCGTGCAATGCAGGATGCCTGTCTTCTCGAGACTCGCCACATGAGGGACGAGGCCTCCGCTGCCTTGGTGGCGGGCGCGCCCTTGAGTGGCAAGCGGACCTGTCACGTCAGTCCTGCCGCCTGGATCAGGGCCCGCGTGTAGTCCTCCCTCGGATTGCCCAGTACCTCGGCAGTCGTTCCGCTCTCCACCAGCTTGCCTTCGCGCAACACCATCACGCGGTGGGCCAGAGCCCTCACCACGGCCAGATCATGACTGATGAACAGGTAGCTGAGGCCATGACGCTCCTGCAGGTCGCGCAGCAGGGCGATGAGTTGCTTCTGGACACTGCGATCCAGCGCCGAGGTGGGTTCATCCAGTACCAGCAGGTGAGGTTCGAGAATCAGGGCGCGGGCCAGCGAGATGCGTTGGCGTTGGCCGCCGGAGAACTCGTGAGGGTAGCGGTCGGCGCACTCGGCAGGCAGCTCGACCTCGCGCATGACCTGCGTCACGCGCTGGCGTACCTCGTCCTCTGAGAGCTCAGGCTGATGAAAGCGCAGGCCTTCACTGATGATGTCCGTGACGGGCATGCGCGGCGAGAGCGAGCCATAGGGGTCCTGGAAGACGATCTGCATCTGGCGTCGCTTGTGACGCAGGGCGTTGCGATCCAGCGTATCGATACGGGCATTCTCCAGACGAATCTCACCGCGTGCGGCCTGCAGCTTCAACAGCGCCAGGGCGAGGGTGGTCTTGCCGGAGCCCGACTCGCCCACGACCCCGAGGGTCTCCCCGCGCGCGAGGGTCAGATCCAGCGGCTGAAGCGCGATGAAATCCGCTGGACGTTTCTGGAACAGCTTGCGAGGACGCGAGAAGCGCACCTCCAGATCACGTGCTTTCAGAACGGGCGTGCCCGCATCCTCAGGGTCGAGTGGCGCGGCCACCCCTTCAGGCTCGGCGGCCAGCAGTTCGCGGGTATACGGGTGGCTGGGAGAATCGAAGACCTCTGACACCGGCCCTTGCTCGATGCATTCGCCTTCCCGCATCACGATGACGCGGTCTGCATGGCGGCGGACCAGATTGAGGTCATGGCTGATCAGGATCATGGCCATGCCCTGGTCTCGCCGCAGTCTGTCGAGCAGAGCGAGGATGTCCTGCTGCACCGTGACGTCCAGCGCCGTGGTGGGCTCGTCGGCGATCATCAAAGGCGGCTGATTGGCCATCGCCATGGCGATCATCACGCGTTGGCGCTGACCGCCAGAGAGCTGATGCGGCCAGGCCTCGAGGAGTTCTTCCGGGCGAGGCAGCTGAACCTGCTTGAGCAGCTCGATCACTCGCTGGCGTGCCGCATGGCCACGCAGGCCCTGATGCAGCCGCAGGCTCTCGCTGATCTGGTCGCCGACTCGGGCCAGGGGGTTTAGGGATGTCATCGGTTCCTGGAACACGAAGCCGATCCGGTTGCCGCGCACGAGTTGCCATTGGCGGCTCGTCAGGGCTGACAGATCCAGCCTCTCTCCCTCGAGCGTGGTGAACTCCCGCGTGCCGGTGACATGGGCATGCCCCGGCAGCAGGCCGAGACTTGCCAGCAGGCTTACTGACTTGCCCGAGCCGGATTCGCCGACGATGGCCAGACATTCGCCGCGCTTCACGTCCAGCGACAGATGCCTGACGACAGGTGTCTTGCCAAAGCGGATGCAGAGATCGTCCAGCCGCAGCACGCAGTGATCCCGGGAGCGCGGCTCGGCGTTGGCCGCTGTCGTGGCTTCATGCATTGACTGACTCATGCGTCCTGCTCCCGGGCACTGATATGACGTGGGTCGAAGGCATCGCGCAGCCCTTCACCGATGAAGACCAGCAGGGTCAGCATGATGCCGAGACTGAGAAATGCCGTCATGCCAAGCCAGGGGGCCTGGAGATTGTTCTTGCCCTGCGCGACCAGTTCGCCCAGCGACGGGGAGCCTGCCGGCAACCCGAAGCCCAGGAAGTCCAGCGCGGTCAGGGTCGTGATGGCGCCCGTGAACAGGAAGGGGATGAAGGTCAGGGTGGCGACCATCGCATTGGGCAGTACATGACGCCACATGATGAGACGTGAGGGCAGGCCCATGGCGCGGGCCGCGCGCACATACTCCAGATTTCGCGCACGCAGGAATTCGGCGCGCACGATATCGACGATCCCCAGCCACGAGAACAGCAGCATGATGCCGGTCAGCCACCAGAGATTGGGTTCCACGATGCTGGCCAGGATGATCAACAGGAACAGCACCGGCAGTCCAGACCAGATCTCGATCAAGCGCTGCCCGATCAGATCGACCTTGCCGCCGAAATAGCCCTGAACACCACCGATCAGCACGCCCAGCACGATGGAACCGGCGGTCAGCACCAGAGCGAAGAGGACCGACAGGCGGAAGCCGTAGATCACCCGCGCCAGCACGTCCCGTCCCTGGTCATCCGTGCCCAGCCAATGACGGGCATTGGGAGCCGAAGGCGCGGGCGACCCCAGGTTGAGATCCAGGGTGTCATAGGAATACGGGATCAGGGTGTTGAGCATGAAGCCCTGCGCCGCGATGGCGTCGATCACATAGGGATCGCGATAATCCGTGGCGGTCGGCAGGAAGCCGCCGAAGGTCGTTTCCGGATACTCCTTGAGCATCGGCAGGTAGAGCTCGTCCTGATAGGAGACCAGCAGTGGGCGGTCATTGGCGATCAGTTCCGCCCCGAGCGACAGAATGAACAGCATGCCGAAGATCAGCAGTGACCACCAGGCGCGCCGGTTGTCACGAAACGCCGTGATACGCCGCCGCGTGATGGGCGACAGGCGCGAGCGGTGCGGGCGTTCCGGCACGTCCTGGACGACGTTGGTCTCCCCTTGAAGGGGTGTGTCGTGACGCATCTCAAGCCTCCCGGGTCGCGAAGTCGATGCGCGGGTCGATCCACACATACATCAGGTCTGATACCAGTTTCAGGATCAGGCCAATCAGGGTGTAAAGGTACAGGGTGCCGAAGATCAGCGGATAGTCGCGCTGCAGTACCGCCTCGAAGCCCAGCAGGCCCAGGCCATCGAGAGAGAAGATGACCTCGATCAGCAGCGAGCCGGTGAAGAATATGCCGACCAGCGCCGCCGGCAGCCCCGCGATGATGATCAGCATGGCGTTGCGGAAGACATGTCCGTAGAGAATGCGGTTCTCGCTGGCCCCCTTGGCGCGTGCCGTCAGCACGTACTGCTTGTGGATCTCATCCAGGAAGCTGTTCTTGGTCAGCATCGTCAGGGTGGCGAAGCTGCCGATGGCGGAGGCCAGCACGGGAAGGGCGATGTGATGGAAATAATCGAGGACCTTGCCAAGCGTCGAGAGCTCCTCGAAATCCGGGGAGGTCAGCCCCCTGAGCGGGAACCAGTCGAGATAGCTGCCGCCGGCGAACACCACGATCAACAGGATCGCGAACAGGAAGCCCGGAATCGCGTAGCCGACGATGACGACACCCGAGGTCCAGACATCGAAGCGTGAGCCATGCACCAGTGCCTTGCGAATGCCCAGTGGTATCGACACCAGATAGACCAGCAGCGTCGTCCACAGGCCCAAGGAAATCGAGACGGGGAGTCGCTCCAGCATCAGGTCGATCACCGGGCGGTCGCGGAAGAAGCTGTCGCCGAAATCGAACTGCGCGTAGTCGACCACCATGTCGCGGAAGCGCTCCCAGGCGGGCTTGTCGAAGCCGAATTGCTGCTCCAGCTCGGCGATCAGGGCCGGGTCGACTCCCGAGGCTCCGCGGTAGGTGGAACTGGTGCCGGAGCCGCTGGTGACGCCATCGCCACCCCCACTGTTCAGCCGTGTGCTGGCCCCGGCGCTGAGGCCGTCAAGACGCGACATCAGCTGCTCGATGGGCCCGCCGGGAGCCGCCTGGACGATCAGGAAATTCAGCAACAGGATTCCAAGCAGTGTCGGAATCATCAACAGGACTCGGCGCAGAATATAGGCACCCAAGAGCAATCTCCCTGCGTGTCATGCGGCCGCCCTGTGCGGGGCGGTCCGGATGGCATCGTGTTCATTCATGGTTGAGCAATCGCCGGGGCGAGCCTTGCAGACGCCCCATGTCGGTCGTGCTGGCCAATGCCGAGGGATGCGCGGCAGTTGGCCATCTTCACGCGAGTGTTTCAGTCGTCTGACTCGTCATCAGCCTCAGCCCCGGGGACGATCCACCAGCTGTCCAGGCTCAGCAGATACTCCGGGAACGGCTGCGGATAGCCGAACTTGTCCCACAGCGCGATGCGAGTCGCCGCGAGATGCCACTGCGGCACGACATGGAATCCCCAGCGCAGCACGCGATCCAGTGCTCGTGTGGCGCTCAGCAGATCTTCGCGGGTCTGGGCCTGGATCAGGGCATCGGTGAGTGCATCGATGACCGGACTCTTCAGGCCGATCAGGTTGCGCGAGCCGGCGACATCGGCGTAGTCACTCGTCCAGTACTCGCGCTGTTCGCTGCCGGGACTGTTGGACTGGGGGTAACTGCCGACCACGACATCGAAATCGAAGCTTCGCCGACGATTGATGTACTGGTTGACGTCGACGGTGCGGATACGCGCCTGGATGCCGATGCGT
This sequence comes from Cobetia sp. PS-4MA, assembly GCF_057670765.1. Taxonomy (NCBI): domain Bacteria; kingdom Pseudomonadati; phylum Pseudomonadota; class Gammaproteobacteria; order Oceanospirillales; family Halomonadaceae; genus Cobetia; species Cobetia sp. PS-4MA. Next base: position 1,657,897 of record NZ_CM173107.1, read on the forward strand.
GCCAGATTGCGAATCCACGGCTGGATGACCCGTTCGAACTGGGTGTCGTAGTTGAGGACTTCCAGTGTCAGCGGCTTGCCCGTCTCGTGATTGACCAGCTGGCCATCCGCGACGCGATAGCCAGCGTCCCGAAGCAGGTTGAGTGCCTTGCGCAGCCGCGGGCGCAGTTCCGTGGGCTCATCGATGGGCAGCGGGTCGCGGAAGACGGCGGCGGGCAACTGGTCCTTGAACGGCTCAAGCAGGGCCAGTTCCCGTCCTTCAGGCAGGCCATTCGCGGCCATGTCCGAATTCTCGAAATAGCTGTGGGTCTGCTGGTAGGCGCCGTAGAAGAGATTGCGGTTGACCCAGTCGAAATCGAAGACTAGTGCCAGGGCTTCGCGTACCCGCGGGTCCTGGAAGCGCGCGCGGCGTTCATTGAGCACGAAGCCCTGCATGCCGGCAGGATTGCTGTCTGGCACCTCCAGCTTCTTCAGACGCCCGTCTCTGAGCGCAGGCGTGTCATAGGCCGTCGCCCAGTTCTTGGCGCTGCTCTCCACATGCAGGTCAATGCTGCCGGCCTTGAAGGCCTCCAGCGACACGCTCTGGTCGCGGTAATAGTCATAGACCAGTGTCTGGATGTTATGGCGTCCCTTGTTGACGGGTAGGTCCTTGCCCCAGTAATCCGCGACACGCTCATAGCGTACCTGGCGTCCGGCATCCAGCGAGGCCATGCGGTAAGGCCCTGAGCCAAGCGGGAGTTCCAGCGTGGCGCGGGTGAAATCACGTGTCTTCCAGTAATGCTCGGGCAGGACCGGCAGCTGACCGATGATCAAGGGCAGCTCGCGGGCGGCGTCGGGAGCCATGTCGAAGCGAACGGTATCGGTGTCGATCAGGCTGACGCGAGTGACATCGTGGTAGTAGCTCTTGAAGAAGGGCAGGCCATCCTTCATCAGCAGACGATAGGTGAAGACGACATCCTCGGCGGTGACGGGTTCCCCATCATGAAAGCGTGCGCGGGGATCGATATCGAACTCGATGGCACTGCGGTCTTCTGCCAGTCGGATCCCGCTGGCCAGCAGGCCATATTCAGTGAAGGGTTCATCGGCAGACTGGGTGAGCAGGGTGTCATAGATCAACCCGCCGAAATAATTGAGCCCTGCCACCGAGTTGCCCTTGAGGATGAAGGGGTTGGTGGAGTCGAAGCTGCCGATGGCGGCGCGAGTCATACGTCCGCCGATGGGGGCGTCAGGATTCACGTAGGGGAAGTGAGTGAAGCCTGCCGGATGTGCCGGTTCGCCATAGATGGCCAGTCCGTGCACGGTCGGCACGTCCAGGGGGGCCACGGGAGTCTTCTGATCAGTGGTCCGCGATGAGGATGCATGCGCCGGTACAATGGCGGAGAGAATCAGAGCCCCGAGGCACAGTGCACGAAGTAGGCGTGCATGCCGAGGGATAAGAGAAGCAGCCTGCATCAAAGGACATCCTTGAATGGGGGATCATGGCGCGAAGGGCCAGGTGACAATGTCGGGTGGCACTGGTGGACACAAGGCAGGCAGGTCAACTCACTGCCACGGGGTCCGCAAGCATCGACCCCGCCAAGAGTATCGAAGTTCCCCGTTATCGACCATTGTTCGACCACGATGAGGGCGACTGACTGGTGTCAGTGCCGGCGTTTCAGTGTCTGTTGTTGCCTCGTGGTGCCGGTCACCGGGTGCCGGTCACCGAGTGCCGGCCACCGAGTGCTGGAGGAGTCCAGGCTGACAGGTGCCTGATATCAAGACGCCCCCGCCATGGAGCATGGCGGGGGCGTCTTGATGTTGCGTACGTGCTGCGTAGGAGCTGCGCAGGCGATGGCGCTCAGTTGGCGCTGTAGAGCGTCAGCATCTGGCCCGGACGCAGATAATCGGCGGAAGAGAGCTTGTTCCAACGCGCGATCTGGCGGGTGGTGACATTGTGACGTGCCGCAATCACCGACAGCGAATCGCCACGCTTGACGCGCACCTTCTTGAGGCCGTTGGCTTCTGCGAGTTGCGCCGCTGCCACGCCGCGAGTGGCGTCAGGCACCAACAGAGGCTGACCGACCCGGATGGTGTTGCCGCTCAGGCGATTCTTTTGCTTGAGCTCCGCCAGTGTCAGTCCACTGCGACGGGCGATGACCGATAGGCTGTCGCCACGCTGGACACGGTACTCCGCCCAGCTTTCGCGGGTCTCTTGCGGCAGGGTCTCAAGCTTGCTGAGGAAGGTGTCACGTGCCGTGGCCGGAATCACCAGCGAGCTGTCTCCCGGGCTTGTCGCCCACCGCTTGTACGCGGGATTCAGGGTGCGCAGCTCGCTTTCGCTGATGCCAGCCAGTCTGGCGGCAACGGAAAGGTCAAGCTGGCCCCGGGTATCGACGGCGGCGATTTCCGGGGTGTCCGGAATCGCCGGCAGATTCAGACCGTACTCTTCGGGTTCACGGATCACCGCAGCCAGCGCCAGCAGCTTGGGCACGTACTCCATGGTCTCGCTGGGCAGCTTGATGTTCCAGTAATCCTCATCCCCTGAGCCGGCACGTCGGCGCGCGCGGTTCACGGTGCCGGCGCCGGCGTTGTAGGCGGCCAGCGCAAGCTCCCAGTCTCCGTCGTACCAGCGCTCGCCCTGGGACTGCAGATAATCCAGTGCGGCATCGGTGGCCATCAGGACGTCCTTGCGGCCGTCGTACCAGCGGTTGCGGGTCAGGCCCATGGCATCGCCGGTCTGGGGCATGAACTGCCACATGCCGGTGGCGCCGCCGGGGTGGGCGGCATCCGGATCATAGGCACTCTCGATGAAAGGCAGCAGGGCAAGTTCGGCCGGAAGGCCGCGCGCCTCGGTGCGACGCGTCACGTAACGCAGCCAGGGGCGAGCCTGTTCGGCGATACGCTCCACGTGCTCCGGGTGCTCTTCATACCAGTCGATCCATTTGCGTACTCGAGGGCGTCCGGTGTCCTGCTGCAGCTGATAGCCGGCACGCAGGCGCTCCCACACATCATCGTAGCGCGCGGGCACCGCATCGATGGCTTGCATGAAATTCAGAGGAGCGCTCTGATGCACGCTGGTGGGTGTCAGGTCGTCGAGCGCCCGGGAGCTTGCATTGGCAGGAGTCGCCATCAGCGGCAGGCACAGGCCGGCTCCGAGAGAGGCGAGGCGAATCAGGTAACGCAGACGTTCAGCAGTCAGTGGCAGGCGGGCCGGCGTGTCGGCGGCAGATGTCTTGATGACAGAGGTGTCGTCGGTACGGAGGTCTTGCTGATGCATTGACGGAGTACTCTTTGGCGAGCCAGCGTGGGATGGGCACGACACGGGCTCAGCATGCCGGACATTCCGGCGCAAACTGTGACTGCGGGGGCTGATCGGGATCACGAGAACCCGACCCGCTGTCACGCGAGACGCCTGCCCATCTTCAGGTCGTGGGCAGGCGCGCGGTCAGCGGGTCTAGAAGCTGTCCTTCCACTGGCGCAGTGCCGTGAAGGCTGCCAGTGACGTGAGAGGCTCGTCCTCTGAGGCAGTGAGGCGCCCTTGCTGGAGCAAGCGTTGTTGCAAGGTGGAGTCATCGCTGCGCAGGAAGGGGTTGATCTGTCTTTCACGCGCGATGCGACTCGGGAGGGTCGGGCGGCCGGTCTCGCGGGCGCGCTCACACTCGGCGATCACCTGATCGCGTTGCGTGTTGTCAGGCTCCGCCGCGCGGGAAAATGCCAGGTTGGCCAGGGTGTACTCGTGAGCCGGGAAGACGAGGGTGTCTTCCGGGAGTGATGCCAGGCGCGTGAGTGACTGGTGCATCTGCTCTGGTGTGCCTTCAAACAGACGGCCACAGCCCGCGCTGAAGAGGGTGTCCCCGCAGAACAGCAACCCCGGCATGCCGGCACTCACGAACGCGATGTGGTCCAGTGTGTGGCCGGGCACTTCCAGGACATCGAACAAGCGTCCCTGCACGCGCACGCTGTCACCATCGGCGACACGCACATCGATCCCCTCGATGGCCGGGTTGTGCGGGCCGACCACGCGAGGGCGGTAGCGCTTGATCAGCTCGGGGAGGCCGCCGGTGTGATCCTGATGGTGGTGAGTGATTAGAATCGTGTCCAGAGTCAGGCCGCGGGTTTCCAGGACCTCGATCACCGGCGTGGCATCACCCGGATCGACGACGGCAACCGTGTCGCTGTCGTCGCTCTGGATCAGCCAGATATAGTTGTCCTGAAAGGCCGCTATGGGCGTAACGCTCATCATGGTGGTCAGGTACTCTTGTCGTGTCGGTATCCCATTGCGTGACGGGGGAGGCTGCCGGTGACGTGACCGAATGAAAGAACTTGGCAGTTCCGTCCCGCTGGCGATTGGCGCAAGCCTTCGCCAGGCATATGGTGGATACGATGTCTTCAAGTGATGTCGAGGCCATTGCTCACGGAGGTTTTGGCGTGGCATCGACGATGCGATTTCTCATCGGACAGCCCGGGGCGTTCATCGCCGCTCTTTTCCGGGGTGTCTGGCGTTGACAGCGCGCAAGCGGCTGACGTATCGCCATGCAAAGGCGTAGAGCCTGCCGAGCAAGCGGGTAAGTGTCAAACCTCTTGTGGTGTGAGAATGTAGAAGTATGTGACATCTTGCTTGCGCGTGGGGCGCTCCCCCATGAAAGAGACGGGAGATGCAGGGATGTGGAAAAGTCGTTCACGCGGGGCGGATTCCGCTGCGCAACTCACCCCGGAAGCGCGTCGGCGACAGCACGCGCGGCTGCTGGGCGCCCACGTGCGAGCGATGCGCGCCTTTCTTGAAGGGGCGGACGGCAAGGACATTCTCATCGCCGAGCGCGAGATGTTGACGCCGCTGTTCGAGCGTTGCTTCGGCTTCCACAGTCTGTGTCTGGGGCCGGGAGACAATGACCTGCTCTCCTTGTCTCCCATCCGGCATGCCATCCATTGGGCGCCGGAGCCCGCCCTGGCCCAGTCGCCATCGACCCTCATCTGCCCGCTCACTCAGCTGGCCCTGCCAGATGAAAGCATGGACATGGTGATGATCCATCATCTGCTGGAGGTCGCGCCGGAGCCCCATCGCCTCTTGCGCGAAGCGGCGCGTGTCCTGCGCTCCAGCGGTTGTCTGATCATCGTCGCCTGGCAGCCGATGTCCGGGGAGGGTCTGCTGCGCCTCGACCCCCGGCGGCGGCACATCACTCCCTGGGAAGGCAGCTGGCGCACTCCGGCGGCACTCAGGGACTGGTTGGCCTTCGTGGACTTCGAGATCGAGCGTATCGACTACGCGGGATTTCACCTGCCTGGCTTGCGCCTGCGCCATGGTTGGCTCGAGCGGATGGGACGCCGTTACAACCTGCCTCTGGGAAGCCTGATGCTGATACGGGCCCGTCGCAATGTCGGGTACGTGCAGCCTCTGAATGCCAAGCGCTCACGCGTGGCGATTCCCGGTGTCGCCATCGGGCAGGTGACCCGCCTGCATTCGCGCGACAATCATGACTCCCGTTCGTCGGATGACTCGGGCAAGGTGTGAGCCGTGCAGGCCATGTCGCCACGCCGTCCGTGTCGCCGGATGGGCTGACATGGACTGTAAGGACACACAGGTCGCTTTGCCGCTATCCGGCATGAGCGGTTAGAATGTCGCCCTGGCAGCAAGCCCGCGTCGAAGTGACGTCGCGTCGTGTCATTGCCTGTGTCCTGTCCTTTCTCCAAGAGTGTTCCCCTGTGAGTCACAGTGTCTCCTCGTCCGATCTCGCCAATGATGCCTCCTCAGCCGCCCCCAGCCCTCGGGTGGTCATCCACACCGATGGTGCCTGCCGAGGAAATCCCGGCCCGGGAGGGTGGGGAGCCATTCTCGTCAGTGGCAAGCATCGCAAGGAACTCAAGGGCAGCGAACAGGACACCACCAACAATCGCATGGAGCTGATGGCCGCCATCGAGGCCCTGAAGGCGTTGACCCGGCGCTGTGACGTGGTGCTGTGGACGGACTCCGAATACGTCAAGAATGGCATCACCAAGTGGGTCCATGGCTGGGTCAAGCGCGGCTGGAAGACGGCTGCCAAGCAACCGGTCAAGAATGAGGCGCTGTGGAAGGCGTTGCTGGAACAGAGTCAGCGTCATGATATCGAGTGGCGCTGGGTCAAGGGTCACAGTGGCGACGAAGGCAATGAACGTGCCGATAGCCTTGCCAATGAAGCGATCGATGAGATGCAGTCACGCCGTTGAGCACGCGGCTACTGGCCCGGCAGCTCAGAGTCAGGTGCCACCGAGTCACAAACCTCAGCGTCAGAAGCACCAGCGTCGGATACATCAGGACCAGTGTCTTCAGAGCCAAGTTCACCCGGACCCGTTCACCAGGTCCCGTTCACCAAGAGGTCTGAGATGCGTCAGATTATTCTCGATACCGAAACGACCGGTATCGACCCGAAGGAAGGCCACCGTCTGATCGAGATCGGTGCGGTGGAGATGATCAATCGCCGTTTGACGGGGCGCACTTATCACCAGTACATCAATCCGGAACGATTGATCGATGAAGAGGCGATCGGCGTCCACGGCATCACCGATGAACGGGTCGCCAATGAGCCGGTCTTCGCGGACGTGGCGGATGCCTTCTGGGAGTTCATCAAGGGCGCCCAGCTCGTCATTCACAACGCGCCCTTTGACGTCGGCTTCATTGATCATGAATTCGGCCTGATCAATCCACGGCGTAGCCAGCCGTTGGGGCCGGTGGCGGAACACTGCGCGATCCTCGATACCCTGAAGCTCGCCCGCGAGAAGCACCCCGGTCAGCGCAACAACCTGGATGCGCTGTGCAAGCGCTACGATATCGACAATGGGCACCGCGTGCTGCACGGTGCCTTGCTGGATGCGGAGATCCTCGGCGACGTCTATCTGGCGATGACCGGCGGTCAGACGGCGCTCGGGCTGGACGACATAGACGATGGCGATGAGGGAGAGGGCGGCATTGTGGGGGTGCGTCGCCTTCGGGCGGACCGCCCGCGTCTGGTCACGCCCGGGCTCTCGGCGCTGGAGCTTGAGCGCCATGCTGCCTGGTGCGAGGAAATTCGTGCCAAGACAGAATGTGCCTTTGACAAGGTGGCGATCGACTCGTTGGGCAGCCTTGACGGCAGAGGCAACCCGGGAGGCGCTGTCTGATGCTGATACGTGATCTGTCACGAGTGAACCAGCGTCAGGGGTACCTGATTCGCATCGGGCGCGACGGGGTCGCCCCGGCGCCCGATGGCGGCATCATTCAACCGCCATGCGACTGGCCATCCGGCGCGATTGCACTGGGAGAGTGGCAGGGGGCGCCGATCGCCGTGCTTGGCGAGAATGGTTCTTCCGAGTGGCCAGGCGCTCGGCAATGGTTGCATTCACTGCCCAGAGAGCAGTTCCCGCTGCTCTCAAGTGCCCTGCAGGTGCTCAAGTGGGCGCGGGACCATCGTTTCTGTGGGCGTTGTGGCAAGCGAATGAAACGTCTGGAACATGAGTTCGCGATGCACTGTACCGGCTGTCAGCATCGCAGCTATCCGCGGATCTCACCCTGCATCATCACGCTGATCACGCGTGGGCGTGAGTTGCTGCTGGCACGCAGTCCGCGTTTCGGGCCCGGCATGTACTCGACCCTGGCCGGTTTCATCGAAGCCGGGGAAAGCGCCGAGGAAGCGGTGAGGCGCGAGGTCCTGGAGGAAGTGGGTGTCGAGGTCGGGCGCGTGAGTTACTTCCAGAGCCAATCCTGGCCATTTCCTCACTCCTTCATGTTGGGATACTACGCCGAATATGCGGGCGGAGAGATCGCCATTGATGGCCATGAGATAGAGGATGCCCAGTGGTTCACACCTGAATCCTTGCCTGGCTTGCCGCCGAAGTTCTCGATCTCGCATGCCTTGATCGACAACTTCCTGCGCTCGGTGGCCAGCGGCCGCTGACGCCTGGCACTTCGGGCTGTCAATGAAAACGCCCCTGCCAATGGCAGGGGCGTTTTCATTGACGGTATCGCTCATCGAGCGATACCGATCAGCAGAGGTCGCATCCGCTGTTCTGCCGTCACTTGTTCGGGAAGAGAGAGGTCAGCTTGGTGGCCAGCATGATGTTGCCGGTCGCTTTCAGGCGGCCCGTCATGAAGGCCTGCATGCCGTCGACTTCGCCCTTCATCACGCCCTTGAGGGTATCACTGTCAGTGGACAGCGTGACGGACGGGTCGTCGTGCTCCCCTTCGCCCACGTCCAGGGTGCCATCCTTGACGACCATGTAGTAGTCATCACTGTCGGTGATGTTGAACTGGAAGACGTCGTTCATGCCCTTGGCGGCGTCCGGGTTGAAGCGATTTTTCAGCATCTCGATGACGGCGTTAGCGTCTGCCATGGCAATATTCCTTTTCAATGGTGAAGGCTGGGAAAGTGGATATGGGGGTCAGCACTTTCAAGGCTGTGCATCAGACTATTTCAAACGATCGTTCCAATCAAGCGCCGAAGATGATCTCTTCCGTTGCAGCGGCCCTTGCGCTGACCGGATCAACCGGCGTTGTGACACCCTGTCTCGCAGCGCCGTGCTCGCCTTGCAGAGAGGGTCATTTGCCCCCATGTAGCAGGAATCTCACAGCTGGCCTGGTGGCCGCTAAAGTCGTTGTCCGTCAGACAGATCCGTGCAGGTCGCGGTGTCCGACGACATCCATGTCGTTCAGGAGCAAGTGCATGCAATGGTTATCGGAATATGGCCTCTTTCTCGCCGAGGCAGTCACGGTGGTGGTGGCCATTGGGGCAATCATCCTCATGATCGTGCGTGCCCGTCACGGGGACAGTGGTGAGCGCGAGGCTCGCCTCAAGATTCGCCCCTGGCATGAGCGCATGCAGCACCTCCAGCGGGAATTGGGGCAGGCCGGGTTGGAAGATGCCGAGCGCACCGCCAATGCCAAGGCACGCGCCAAGAAGGAGAAGCAGGAGGCCAAGTCTCTTAAGAAGGCGCTCAAGGCCAAGGCGAAGCGCAAGCCTTCAGATGACGTTCAGGATCAGGACTCCACTGCCGGGCGTCGGGTGTTCGTGCTCGATTTCGTCGGCGATATCAAGGCGACGGGAGTGGAAAGCCTCGCCGAGCAGGTCACCGCGCTGGAAGGCGTGCTGACCGACAAGGATGAAGTGGTACTGCGACTGGAGTCTGGTGGTGGCCTGGTGCACGCCTACGGTCTGGCCGCCGCACAGCTGGATCGTCTGCGTGCGGCAGGAGCGCGTCTGACGATTACCGTCGACAAGGTGGCCGCGAGTGGCGGGTACATGATGGCGTGTGCCGCTGATCACGTCGTGGCGGCGCCGTTTGCCGTGATAGGGTCCATCGGCGTCGTAGCACAGGTGCCCAATGTGCACCGTCTTCTCAAGAAGCACGATGTCGATGTGGAGATCCTGACGGCTGGGCGTTACAAGCGAACGCTGACGATGCTGGGGGAGAATACGGAAGAAGGGCGTGAAAAGTTCCTGTCTGACCTGGCACGCACCCATGATCTGTTCAAGCAGCACGTCGGTAGCCGTCGTCCGCAACTGGATGTGGAGGCCGTGTCACAAGGGGACATCTGGTATGGCAGCGAGGCGATCGCGATCGGTCTGATCGATGAGGTGGGCACAAGTCAGGCGCTGCTGGCCGGCTATCTCAAGCAGGATCTCAAGATATTTGAAGTCAGTCTTGAAAAGCCGCGTCGCATGATGGATCGATTCGGGAAGGGGATGACGCTGAGTCTGGATCGTGTGCTTGACCGCGTGCTGGAGCGCAATGTCGAGTCACGCTGGCAGCAGCACTGAGACCTTCGCGAATCGAGACCTGCGGAAAACAGGATCTGCGCGAATCGTGATCTGCAGGCGCCAGGCTCTGCACGAATGCAAGTCTGTGGGCAATGGCGGCCATTCCCTGGCCATCCGTCAAACGAGGAGTGAGGGAGGTGCGAGAGACCTGGTGATGTTGCGGGTCTGGCTCAGCCTGGTCATGGCATCGCGTCGCGACATGGCGTGACCGGATGATCCGATGGCTTCCCTCAAGGGCGTCAGTCTTCGACTGGCGCCCTTTTTCAGCGATAGAGTTGTTGAAGCGTGCGGATCACGCCTGCAGCGTTCGGGCCCAGCAGTGAGTAGTAGATGGTCTGTGACGCCCGGCGAGTCCGCACCATGCCTTCGCGACGCAGAATGGCCAGATGCTGCGACAGGGCTGACTGGGAAAGTTCGAGACGTGAATTCAGTTCACTGACCGACATTTCGCTTTCACTGAGCAGGCAGAGAATTCGCAAGCGATTTTCATTGCCCATTGCCTTCAACAGGGCAGTGGCTTCCTCGATCACGCGATCACCTGCCTGGTGTAACGTAATGACATCATCTTGCGCAGGCATGGCGGGTTTCCTCGCGGTTGAGACCTTGGCATTCATTGGTGAGCTCCGGTGCTGTCTGGGGGATTCCATCATCAGATTGGCCGTCCTTGTGGTGTCAGGCATGAAGTATCCTTGTTTTAGTGAATCATCAATAACTCCGCGTGCTACGTCCAAGGCAATATTAAACGATAAATCATCGAGGGTGGTCTGATCAGGGGTGGACTTTTCCTTTTCCTGACGCTGGTCGACATACGGTCGTTCGTTTCACTGCGTGTCGATGACGTCATACGACAAACTGACCAGAGTTGGATGCCTCATCTGACATTCACACGGGCGGGTTTTGGCCTAAGGTTCTGATAGTGCGCAAGCGCGTCACCTGCCATCAGCGTGGTGGGACACTTGGGGTCGCCAGCTGCCGGCATCTTCCAGGCGCAGTCCCCGAGTCGAAGGCGCGTAAGACGTGATACTGCTTTCTGATGGCAACGCCATGCCATGAATCCCGTGCCAGCATCGTCAACGAGGTAAGCCATGCCTGAGACCGCCAAGCGATCCGCACGCGAGCACTACGAATCACTTGTCTCGCGTGCCAATCAAGCGCCAGAGGACTTCTGGGCTGAGCAGGCCAGGCGCATCGTCTGGTTCCGTGATCCAGCGACCATCCTGGCCTGGGATGCCCAGGAGCACGCCCGTTGGTTCATTGATGGCGAGATGAATATCTGTCATGCCGCGCTGGATCATCACGTGGCCAATGGCCGCGGGGATCAGGTGGCGCTCTACTGGGACTCTCCCGTCACTGACAGCAAGTGCCAGTACACCTATCGAGAGCTTCGCGACGAAGTGGCCAGGCTGGCGGGTGCCCTGCGTGACAAGGGCGTCGAGAAGGGTGATCGCGTGATCATCTACATGCCGATGGTGGCGGAGGCCGCGATGGCGATGCTGGCCTGCGCACGCCTGGGGGCGGTGCATTCCGTGGTCTTCGGAGGATTCTCCCCCAAGGAGCTGGCCGTACGGATCGATGATGCGACGCCCAAGGTCATCCTGGCGGCCTCCTGTGGCATCGAGGTCGACCGTGTCATTCCCTACAAGCCGTGGCTGGATGAGGCGATCGAACTTGCGACGCATACGCCAGAGGCCTGCCTGATCCTGCAACGTGAGCAGCAACGAGCCACCCTGGGGCCGCGAGACCACGATTGGCAGGAATGTCTGGCGCATGCCCAGGCCACGGAAGTGGTCAGCATGCTGGGAAGCGAGCCGCTCTATATCCTCTATACCTCAGGCACCACCGGGACGCCCAAGGGCGTGGTGCGCGATCACGCCGGCTACGCCGTGGCACTGCATTATTCCATGGAAATTCTCTACGGGACCCGCCCGGGGGACACCTTCATGGCAGCCTCCGATATCGGCTGGGTCGTGGGGCATTCCTATATCGTCTATGGCCCGTTGCTGATGGGAGCCTCGACGGTCATGTATGAAGGCAAGCCGGTCAGGACGCCGGATGCCGGGGCCTTCTGGCGCTTGATCGAGGAGTATCGGATCAACTGCTTCTTCACGGCACCGACCGCCTTCAGAGCCATCAAGAAGGAAGACCCCGACGCCAGCCTGATGGCCTGGCGTGACCTGTCCAGTCTGCGCAGCCTGTTCCTGGCGGGGGAGCGACTCGATCCTCCCACCTATCATTGGTTGAATGACCTGCTGCCAGTGCCGATCGTGGATCACTGGTGGCAGACGGAAACCGGCTGGCCGGTCGCGGGAAATCTGCTCGGTCTCGACATGATCACTCGGCAGGCGAGTGGTCCCCGAGCGCCGGTCGAGGCACGCGCGGGCAGTGCGACCTGGCCGTTGCCCGGTTTCAATGTGCAGGTGCTCGATGGTCTGGGGGATGAGGTCGAACCCGGAGTGCAGGGCAACGTGGTCATTCAGCAGCCGCTGCCGCCCGGGTGTCTCACGGGGCTCTATCACAATCCCGCGCGTTTCCACGCCGCCTACCTGGCGGCGTACCCCGGCTACTATCTGACGGGAGACGGCGGCTATCTTGACGAGGACGGCTACCTCTTCGTGATGGGGCGCATCGATGATGTCATCAATGTGGCAGGGCATCGCCTGTCCACCGGGGAAATGGAACAGGTCCTCGGCTCACACGAGGCAGTGGCGGAATGTGCGGTGATCGGCATCGAGGATTCGCTCAAGGGCGAGATGCCGCTGGGACTGGTGATCATCAAGGATGCCTGGCGCGGTGACGAATCTGCTCTTCGTCAGGCGCTGGCGCAGCGTGTGCGCGATGAGATAGGGGCGATCGCCTCGCCCAAGGACGTACTGATCGTCGAGCGGCTGCCCAAGACACGCTCCGGCAAGATTCTGCGCAAGATGATCCGTCAGATCGCCGCGGGAGAGCAGTACCAGATTCCCTCGACCATCGATGACCCGGCGAGTCTGGAGGATGTGCGTGAGGCATTGAGCGAGGCAGGCGTCGGTCTGGCCGGGCAGGCGCGCAGTGCTTGAGTGACGTGAGCATTGCCGGTGAGTGAACGCTTGGGCGCAGATCGCGCCTGCCGCAAACACAAGGCCCCCGTCATGAATCATGGCGGGGGCCTTGTGTTCTTGCGTGGAGCGATCAGTCCATCAGGTGCGTGCGACCACGGGGTTGGCGCGTTCCCGACGGGCAAGCCAGGCGATGCTGACGACCAGCAGCCCTGCCAGACTCAGCCAGCCGAACAGCGTGCTGTCGGTCAGGCCCATCACCAGGTACGCCAGCAACGAGATGCAGGCGCCCAGCAGCGCGTAGGGCAACTGGGTCATGACGTGATCGATGTGATGGCAGCTCGCGCCCGTCGAGGACAGGATGGTGGTGTCGGAAATCGGTGAGCAGTGGTCACCGAAGACCGAGCCCGCCAGTACGGCACCCATCATCGGCAGCATCATCGCGATCTCGGTGGCTGCCGCCATGTCTCCGGCGATCGGCAGCATGATGCCAAAGGTGCCCCAGCTGGTGCCGGTGGCGAAGGCCATCAGGCCGGACAGCACGAACAGCAACATCGGAAGCCAGGTGGGGGAGACCACGCCATCCACCAGCGTCGCCAGGTATTCGCCCGTGCCGAGTGAGCCGATGATGCCGGTCAGCATCCAGGCGAACACCAGGATATAGACGGCCGGCAGCATCGAGCGCGCGCCCTGGACGATGGCACCGATGCTGCGGCCAGTGCCCATGCGGTGACGCAGCAGCATCATCACGGCGGCGAGCAGGCCGATGGCACCGCCGATGATCAGCGATCCTGCGACATCGGTCAGTTCGAAGGCACGCACCAGGCCGAATGCCTCACCCTTGGCGGCAAGCGCACTGGCGCCGGTCTGCACGATCATGAAGAAGGTGGCGATCACCAGCACGATGATCGGAATCAGCAGATCCACGGGGCGGCCACATTCCGACTCTTTGACATGGGGGTTGCCGGGAGGATTGCCACGGCTGGCGTCAAATAGCTCGCCATCACGCGCGGCGATGGCATGCCGGCGCATGGCACCGAAGTTGATGTCGAACCAGGCCGAGGCGATCACCAGCACCAGCGCCGCAATCGCGTAATAGTTGAGCGCGGAAAGCTCCAGGAAGGCACCGAAGGGGCTGACATCGGTGATGTGGTGCGTGGCCAGGATTCCGGCGATCAAACTGATGATGTAGGCACCCCAGCTGGAGATGGGGGTCAGCACGCATACCGGTGCGGCGGTGGAGTCGATCAGATAGGCCAGACGAGCCCGCGACAGGCCCTGGCGATCCGTCAGGGGGCGGCAGATGTTGCCGACCGCCAGGCTGTTGAAGTAGTCATCGATGAAGATGAAGACTCCCAGCAGGACGGTCATCAGCTGCGAGCCGCGACGGGTAGTGACCCGTTCACGCGCCCAGTTGCCGAAGGCGCGCGTGCCGCCGGCCAGAGTGATGACACCGACCATCGCCCCGAGAGCGAGCAGAAACAGCAGGATATAGACATTCCAGCTGTTGAGCGTGACATCGGCCAGTTGACCGCTGTCCGGCAGCTCGACGAAGACCGCGACCAGCTGGCGCCATAGATAATCCAGCGTGGTGAGCGGTGAGAAATCATTCAGCAGCAGAGCGCCAGAGACAATACCCAGCCCAAGGGAGAGCATGACGCGACGTGTCAGTATTGCGAGACCGATGGCTATGATCGGGGCGAGCAGCGAAAGCGGGGACGCCGCGTAGCTGGTCAGTTCCATGTATCACCTGTTTTCAAAGGCAGGCGCCGGGACAATGCGCGCTGCCGGGTGCCGTAATGGCTGTTAGGGTGCGTGGGCGTCAGGGAAGAGCACCGTCCTGATGTGGCGCATCCGACCGGCCGCAGTCGTGGTGTCGCAACTGGGGGAGGGCGTCGCTGATGCGCCGAACACGTCCTGCAGGATCAGGCTGACCGATGCCTGCAGGTGGGAAGGGGGCGCATTATGCCCGAGAGGATCAGACAGCGAAACATTGCCTTGTGCATCTAAAGTCTAGGATGCAGTGAAAAAGACCGACATTTCGCCGGTTCCCCACTAGAATCCCGCTGTGAAACGCCAATGTTCAGTATGCTCTTCTTGCTAATCCGTGTCGGATATGAAGAATGGCGCTCACCAAAGCATGTCGAGCAACCCTTTCGTAGTGGTTGCTCGCTGCCAGCGGCAGGGAGGCCATGGCTTTTCACGCCGCCTGGCAGCGTCGACAAGATCAAAAACCCGCCAAAGCGAGACCGACATGTCGGAAACAACGTCCATCATTCCAGCGCCGATTCTGGCGTTGATCGATGCAGGCAATGGCCTGCTGTGGGGCAGCGTATTGATCTACCTGCTCATCGGAGCGGGTCTTTTCTTCACGGTCATGACCAAGGGCATCCAGTTCCGCTACTTCGGCCACATGTGGAAACTGCTGGCCACCTCACGTCAGGGTAGCGAAGGCGGGATCTCCTCCTTCCAGGCGCTGGCCACCTCCCTGGCGGCACGTGTCGGTACCGGTAACCTGGCCGGTGTCGCCGTGGCGATTTCCCTGGGTGGCCCGGGTGCCATCTTCTGGATGTGGATGACGGCACTGGTGGGCATGTCCACCAGTTTCATCGAGTCCACCCTGGCCCAGGCCTACAAGGTGTCACACGATGACAATACCTTCCGTGGTGGCCCGGCCTACTACATCGAGAAGGGCCTGGGACAGCGCTGGATGGCGATCCTGTTCTCCGTGTGTCTGATCATCGCCTTCGGTCTGGCCTTCAACTCCGTGCAGTCCAACTCCATCGCACTGGCCATGGAGCAGGCCTTCAGCGTGCCGCCGTGGATCATGGGCGTGATTCTGGTCGTGGTGATGGTGCCGATCATCTTCGGTGGCATGAAGCGCATCACGCGGACCGCCGAGCTGATCGTGCCGATCATGGCGCTGCTCTATCTGCTGCTGGCCATCTTCGTCGTGGCGATCAACATCACCGAGCTTCCGGCGGCACTGGGCACCATCTTCCGCAGCGCCTTCGGTCTTGAGCAGGCAGCAGGTGGTGCGCTGGGCTACACCATCGCGCAGGCGATGATGAACGGCATCAAGCGCGGCCTGTTCTCCAACGAAGCCGGTATGGGCTCTGCGCCGAATGCCGCGGCGATGGCGACCACCCGGCACCCGGCTTCCCAGGGCTTCGTCCAGATGCTGGGCGTCTTCATCGATACTCTGGTCATCTGCACCGCAACCGCTGCCATCATCATCATGAGCGGCACGCTGGGCAACGATGGCGGCAATGATGGTATCCAGATCACCCAGGCGGCGTTGACCTCGCAGGTCGGCAGCTGGGGGGGGGGCTTCGTGGCGATCGCGATTCTGCTGTTCGCCTTCACCTCGCTGGTGGCGAACTACTCCTATGGCGAGTCCAACATCGAGTACATCTCGGGCAAGAAGAACGCCAAGCCGGTCATCATGATCTATCGCTTTGCGGTGCTGGGCATGGTGATGCTGGGCGCAGTCGCCAGTCTCAAGAACATCTGGAACTTCGCTGACCTGTCGATGGGGGCGATGGCGCTGATCAACCTGATCGCCATCCTGCTGCTGTCGCCGCTGGCCTTCCGGATCTTCAAGGACTACGACCGTCAGCACAAGGCCGGTCAGGAGCCGACCTTCGACCCCGAGAAGTTCCCGGAGCTCAAGGGCAAGGTCGACCCCGCCATCTGGAAGAAATGAGCGTCACCCATGAAAGCCCGCGGTGCGGAATGAGGCGTCCACCTCTCCCTGACCACTCGGTCAGAATCTCCGCGAGTTGACATGCCAATGGCCGCGCATCGTGATACGATGCGCGGCCATTCTGGTTCTCGACGGCGAGATATCGCGCGAGATACCGTCAATTGTCAGCTGTTATGCCGTCTGTCAGGGTTCCCTCACCCCTGCTGTTGGCCTGGAACCAAAAAGGACCTCAGATGCTCCTCCTTACCGCGAGTCAATCGCGTCGTGCGCTCGTCGCACTGTCCCTGTTTCATATCCTGATCATCACGGCCAGCAACTACCTGGTGCAGTTGCCGATGACATTGTTCGGCTTTCATACCACCTGGGGTGCCTTTAGCTTCCCGTTCATCTTCCTGGCCACTGACCTGACCGTCCGGCTGTTCGGCAAGGTACATGCTCGCCGCATCATCGCGCTGGTCATGCTGCCGGCATTGCTGGTCAGCTACATGATCTCGGTGATCTTCCATGGCGGCAGCCTTGCCGGGATCGAGGCGTTGGGCGAGTTCAATCTGGTCGTGGCACGCATTGCGCTGGCGAGCTTCATCGCCTATGTGATCGGCCAGCTGTTGGATATTCAGGTCTTTGATCGTCTGCGTCGCAATGCTCACTGGTGGGTCGCGCCCATGGCATCGACGCTCTTCGGCAATCTCGCCGATACCTTCGCCTTCTTTTCGGTGGCATTTCGCAATGGCCCGGACGTCTTCATGGCGGCACATTGGGTCGAGATCGCCTGGGTGGACTACGCCATCAAGTTGATCATTTCGCTGCTGCTCTTCCTCCCGATGTACGGTCTGTTGCTTGGCTGGTTGACGCGTCAACTGCTGGCGAGAGGCTTCATCGCCGGGCGTGAAGGCGCCTGATCAGTCCGACATCTCCCTGTACTCGAATTGCCGCCACGATGTGGTAGCCTTGAGGAAAACAGGGAGTTGATCTGCAATGAAAATCGCGGCGGTGTACAGCATCAAGGGCGGTGTCGGCAAGACGGCTTCTGCCATCAACCTCGCGTATGTCGCTGCCAACAGTGGTCTCAGAGTGCTGTTGTGGGATCTGGACCCTCAAGCCGCCGCGACTTTCTATGTGCGGACCAAGCCCAAGCTCAAGGGCGGCGTCGAGAAGCTGATCAGCGGCAAGCAGGACCTGTCACGCGTGATTCGGGCGACCGACTATCGCAATCTGGATGTCCTGCCGGCCGAGTTCTCCTATCGCAACCTCGATCACATTCTCGAGGAAGAGAAGCGCTCTCGCCTGCGCAAGGTATTGAAGCCGGTGCGTGACGATTACGACCTCGTCATCCTGGATTGCCCCCCGAGTATCTCGACTCTCTCCGAGCAGGTCTTCGCGGCCGCTGATACGCTGCTGGTCCCGATGATTCCGACGGTGTTGTCACTGCGCACGCTGGAGCAGCTCAATGCCTATCTGGCCGAGATCGATCTCGATGTGCCTGTCTGGCCATTCTTCACGCTGGTCGATCGTCGCAAGACCTTGCACAAGGATGTGATGGAATCCCTCAAGCAGGACCATCCGCTGCAGCTCAGTGGGCATATTCCTTACTCCAGCATCGTCGAGCGCATGGGAATCGAGCGCAAGCCGGTGCCGGTCTTCTCGCGCAACAGTGCTCCGGCGGCAAGCTACCGAGAGTTGTGGAAGGAAGTCGGCCAGCGCCTCGGGCTGCTCAAGGAGCCGGCAGCTGGTGAGGGGAAGGCAGACGCAGACGCGAGTATGCCTGAGACGAGCACGGCCGATGGTACGTCCATTGCCAATCAGTCCGCTCAGCCCTCAGACAAGCCGGATGTCAGCATCGGCTCCAAGGCCAGGGCAGCCAAGTCGTCCACCGCGAAATCGTCTGGCAAGCCCTCTGACAAGTCTTCCGGCAAGTCCTCCGGGAAGGCGGGAGCCAGGCGCAGCAAGAAGGGCGGCAACCTCGGCGATTGATGCCCAGCATCTCACTGAGGGATGCCCACAATGCAAGAAGCCCCGCACTGGCGGGGCTTCTTGCATTGTGGGGGAGGGTGACTCAAAGCCCGGGCAGGCCGGAACTGGCATCGGCATCTTCCAGCAGGCGCTTGAGCGGTGCATGCAGGGCCGGTGAGGCTACCACGATATTCTCGCCATACAGCTCCTCGGGGATGCCGTCCGGGCAACGATAGAGGTGACCGGTACGTGCGCCGGCTTCGCGGGCAATCAGCAGGCCCGCCGCAAAGTCCCAGGGAGAGACGCTCTCATAGTAGGCATCCAGGCGGCCGCAGGCGACATCGCAAAGATCCAGCGCGGCACTGCCGTTGCGTCGGACATCCTGACACACCAGCAACATGGCGGAGAGACGTTTGAGCAGGGGAGGACGGCTGTCCCGGTTATAGGGAAAGCCGGTCGCGACCAGTGCGCGGCTCATGTCTTCGGTCTCGCTGACCGTGATGCTCTCGCCATTCATCCAGGCTCCCTTGCCGCGAATGGCGGTGAAGGTCTCGCCGAGGAAGGGCGCGTGAACCACCCCCATCTGGATCTTGCCACGCTCGCACCAGGCGATGGAGACGGCCACATGGCGCAGCCCGTGAGCAAAGTTGACGGTGCCGTCGATGGGGTCGATCACCCACAGGCCTCCCTTGGTGCCGATGACGTCGCGCTCGGGCGATAGCTCCTCGGTCAGGCGTGCATCTTCAGGGAATTCGGTCTCGAGCGCCTCGGCAAGGAAGGTGTCGATCGCCACATCGATGTCCGTGACCAGCTCATCGCCTTTCTTGTAGTGGTGCGCGAACCCTTGCTCCTCGCGCGCTTGCACCATGCGTTCTCCCGCGTCTCTGGCCAATTGGGTTGCACGTTCCAGGCGTTGTTCCAGCGTCATGTGGCTCTCCAGCAGCGATGATCAGGTCAGATGAGTTGACGCTCATCCCTCCGGTGACCTCCTGTATAACAGACTCATGTGGTGAGTTCAGCCTTGAGGGAGGGAACGGGCACACGAAGGGTGTGCTCAGGCATCCGATTCAGGCGTTGCATGCCCCTTCATGGTGCTTTCCCTGCAAGGCGTGCACTGCCAGCGGGAGGTGGCGAGGACCGCTTCAGCGATTATCCCGTTATCTTGAGGGGGCGTTTACTCGTCACGCTTCCTGAAGCATCCCGCTTGGGGCCCTGACGAAGACCCGGCCAGCCCCGGCCAGTAGCGGAGAGCCTGTCCCCTGGCCGGCATGACGTGTCTGACCGGGGCTTCGTCAGGACAGGCCGGTGGGATCTGAGGATTCAACATCCGTTTCATTTTTTGATTTCTGGCGCACTTGTTGCAGTAGTCTGGTCATGGCGTTCGGCAAGCCGCCGAACCTTCCCGCATTCAATGCCCTGAAGCACAAGGAGCGAACGTGACACCGATCCCTGACCAGATTCATCCCCCGCAGCGCCTCCTGATGGGCCCGGGCCCGATCAACGCGGACCCACGTGTGTTGCGTGCGCTGTCAGCGCCATTGATCGGCCAGTACGACCCCGCGATGACGCATTACATGAACGAGACGATGCAGCTCTATCGCGGCGTCTTCGAGACCCGGAACGCGGCGACCCTGTTGATCGATGGCACATCACGGGCCGGGATCGAGGCGGTGCTGGTCTCGTTGATCCAGCCGGGGGAGCGTGTACTGGTGCCGATCTTCGGCCGTTTCGGTCATCTGCTGCGCGAGATTGCCGAGCGCTGCGGTGCCCAGGTGCACACGCTGGAATGTGAGTGGGGCGAGGTCTTTCGTCCCGAGCAGATCGAAGCCGCCATTCGCGAGGTGCAGCCAACGCTTCTCGCGCTGGTACAGGGCGATACCTCGACCACCATGTGCCAACCGCTCGAGGAGAT
Organism: Cobetia sp. PS-4MA; assembly: GCF_057670765.1. Lineage (NCBI taxonomy): Bacteria > Pseudomonadati > Pseudomonadota > Gammaproteobacteria > Oceanospirillales > Halomonadaceae > Cobetia > Cobetia sp. PS-4MA. Next base: position 1,678,242 of record NZ_CM173107.1, read on the forward strand.
CGGTGCCATCTGTCGCCGTGAAGGCGTGCTCTTCTACAGCGATGCCACGGCCTCGCTGGCGGGCAATCCGCTCAAGACGGACGAGTGGGGGCTGGACGCCGTCACCGCTGGCCTGCAGAAATGTCTCGCCGGTCCGTCTGGCAGTTCGCCGCTGACGCTGTCGCCGCGTGCGGTGGAGGTGGTGCATGCACGTCGGCACGTCGAGGCCGGGATCAGCAGTGGGGGCGATCGACTGGCGGAGCCGGGCGCGCGTATTCGCTCCAACTATTTCGATCTTTCCATGGTGCTCGATTACTGGGGAGAGCTGCGCCTCAATCACCACACGGAGGCCACCAGCATGCTGTATGGCGCGCGCGAGTGTGCGCGACTGCTGGTCAACGAGGGCATGGACAACGCCATCGCGCGACATGCGTTGCACGGTCAGGCGATGGTCGAGGGACTCAAGGGGCTGGGGCTTGCGCTGTTCGGTGACCAGGCACATCGCATGAACAACGTCAGCGCGGTGAGGATTCCGGATGGCCTGGATGGCGAGGGGTTGCGTCGCAGCATGCTGGAGGATTTCGGCATCGAGATAGGCACCAGCTTCGGGCCGCTGCACGGCAAGGTCTGGCGCCTCGGCGTGATGGGCTACAACGCGCGTCGCGACACGGTACTCACCACGCTGGCGGCGCTGGAGCAGACTCTGCGACGCGGTGGCGTCCAGTGTGTCGCCGGCGGTGGTGTCGGCGCGGCGCTGGACTTTTATCAAGAGCATCAGGACCAGCCGGCGGGAGAGCGGCCATGACCATTGATGTGTCCCGAGCGCGCACGACAGCGGGCATCGCCCCGCTGGAAACGGCGGCGGACGTGCTGGCAGCCTGCGATGCCCTGGCGGCGATTTCACGCAGTGACAGCGGGATCGATCGCCGTTATCTGACGCCTGAGCATGCGGCGGCCAATGCCACCACGGAGGCCTGGCTCAAGGCGGCAGGACTTCACAGCTGGCAGGACGGGGCGGGCAATCAGTGGGGGCGATGGTGCTCGAAAACGCTCTCCAGCGAGAGCGAGGTGCCGCGGCTGGTGATCGGCTCCCATCTGGACAGCGTACCGGACGCCGGTCGTTATGACGGAATTCTGGGCGTGCTTCTGGGCGTCGCGGCGCTGACCCACTTCCAGCAGCGTGCTGAACAGGAGGGTGCCGGCTTGCCGTTTGCGCTCGAGGTGGTCGGCTTTGGCGATGAGGAAGGCACGCGCTTCGGCGCGACCCTGCTCGGCAGCCATGCCATCGCGGGCAGCTGGCAACCGGGATGGGAGCTTCTGGAAGATGAGGAGGGTATCAGCCTGGGGGAGGCGCTGACCGCCTTCGGGCTCTCGGGTCAATCGGCGGCCAGTGCCAGCCTGCAAGCGACTCCGCCGCTGGGCTATCTGGAAGTGCATATCGAGCAGGGGCCGGTGCTGGAAGCCGAGAATCTGGCACTGGGCACCGTGACGGGTATCGCTGGCGCGCGTCGCTTTGCCGTCAACTTCGCCGGTCAGGCCGGCCATGCCGGCACCACACCGATGGCACTGCGTCAGGATGCGCTGTGTGCCGCGGCAGAGTGGACACTGGCCGTCGAGACCCTGGCGCGTGAGGTCCAGACAGGCAAGCGCGCTGACATGCCGGATCACTCACTGGTGGCCACCGTGGGGTGTTGCGAGTTGCGTCCCGGTGCGGTGAATGTCATTCCCGGCGCCGCGGCGTTGAGTCTGGATATCCGTGCCCTGGACGATGCACAACGTGACCGGGCGCTGGAGGAACTGCTGCATCAGGCCCACCAGATCGCCGAGCGTCGCGGCGTCACCTTCCGTTGCGAGCAGACCCATGCCGCGAATGCCGTCGCCTGTGATGAAGGGTTGATGCAGGCAGTGGATATCGGTATCGCCGCCACCGGACAGGCGCCTTTCCGGCTGCCTAGCGGTGCCGGCCATGACGCCATGGCGGTGAGTCACCTGTGCCCGGTGGGCATGCTGTTCCTGCGCTGTGAGCGGGGCATCAGTCACCACCCTGCGGAGGCGGTGACGGAGGCGGATGTCGCCAGAGCACTGGCGGCCTTGATTGCCAGCATCGAGGCAGTGGCCGCCAGATATTCGTGTTGATCATCGGCGGCCAGAAGATGGCATGGGCGGCTGCCTAGCTCGCGTCCAGCAGGCCCGGCAGTCGCACTGCGGCAATGGCATCGATCTGATTCAGGGCTTCCTGAAATTCCGTCTCGGTGGATTGCGGCAGGCGTCGTTCCAGTTCGGCTAGGATGCTTGAGGCGCTATGGCCCTTCACGCAAATGATGAAGGGGATTCCGTGACGGGCCTGATGGTCGGCGTTGGCCTTGAGGAAGCGTTCGCGGGTGGCGTTATCGAGCTGGTCCAGCCCCGCGCCACGCTGTTCGCCTTGAGAGGCGGGCGTGAGACTCTCGAGCTTGCCGGCCGCCAATTCCGGGTGGGCGTCGATCAACTGGCGGCGCTCGGTCTCGCTTGCTCGGCGTACCGCCTCGGCACAGGCGCTCAGCAGGGCTTCGGTACTGGCAAAGGGGCGCTCTGCAGCGGCGCGTTCCACTACCCAGTCGGAGTGCTCATAGAGGCCGCTCAAACGACGAGCAAGTGCTTCTGGTGGCAGGGCGTTGAGGGTGTCCAGCATTGCCAGATATTCCATCGGGGTTTCGATTGGCATGTGCCTTGCTCCAGAGAAGAAAAGAGAAAAAGACGTGAAGAATCCATTGCTTGCAAGGCACATGCCGCCGCCAGACAAGCCGGGACTCGCCCTCGAGGCAGTGCGTCTGCCGGGGAGACGTGTCCCCTGCACCTTGACCGTCAGGTCAGATTAGGCGAGTGCACTCCTGCGGTGCAATGCCACCAAAGCCCTGAGCCGTGACATGCCGAGCGCCATGCATCATTGATCGGATCAGCGGCTGCATCACGGACAACGCGTCAATGTCACACGCTATCCATCACAAGGAAATGACCATGCCCAGACTTACCACGCATGTGCTCAACCAGGCTGAAGGCATCGCCGCCAGTGGCGTCACCATTCTCCTGGAGCGCCAGGATGCGCAGGGCAACTTCCAGCAGGTTGCCCGAAGCATCACCAATCAGGATGGCCGTGTCGAGGCGCCATTGCTGGAGAACGCGCCATCGAGTGACGACGATCACTCCGGCGTCTACCGCCTGACGTTCCAGATAGGGGACTACTTTGCCGGGCGTCCGGTGGGCAAGGGCATGCTCGGGCGGGTGCCGGTCGAGTTCACGCTGGAGGCCAGCGGCCACTATCACATTCCGCTGCTGGTCACTCCGTGGGCCTACAGCGTCTACCGCGGCAGCTAAGGAGCCGGCATGAGCGCATATCTCCTCGATTGGGCAATGCTGCTGACACGTTGGCTGCATGTCATGGCGGGTATCGCCTGGATTGGCGCCTCGTTCTTCTTCATCTGGCTCGACAATCGCCGCCAGCCTGCCCGTCATGCCCTCGATGGTCGTCCGGGGGGCGAGCTCTGGGCAGTGCACGGCGGTGGCCTCTACCATCTGTTTCGCCATGACGGCGTCAGTGAGACGCTGCCCAGCGAGATCCACTGGTTCAAGTGGGAGGCCTACGTCACCTGGCTGTCCGGGATGGGGTTGTTCACGCTGATCTACCTGCTGCAGCCGCAGGCCTATCTGATTGATCCGCGCGTGTTCGAGATGAGCGGCAGCATGGCCGTCGGTAGCGCACTGGGACTGCTCCTCGCAGGCTGGCTGGGCTACGAGGCGCTGTGTCGCAGCCCCCTCAAGCGCAGCGCTGCGGCGCTGTTCGTCGCGGTCGGTGTCTGGTTGACGCTGGCGGCCTGGTTCGCGACGGAGCTGTTCTCCGGGCGTGCTGCCTTCCTGCTGATGGGCGCGCTGATGGGCAGCATCATGGCGGGCAATGTCTTCAACGTGATCATCCCGGGTCAGAAGGCGCTGCTTGCCGCCGCGCAGCGTGGCGAGACCCCGGACCCGATCCACGGTCAGCGCGCCAAGCAGCGCTCGGTGCACAACACCTTCATCACGCTGCCGGCGGTCCTGATGATGATCAGCAACCATTACCCGCTGCTGTACGCCAATGACTATCGTCTCGGCGTCATCCTGCTGCTGCTGGTGACAGGGGGGCTGATTCGCATCGCCACGGTGGATCACCACAAGGGTGTCAAGCGACGTTGGGTGCCGGTGGGAGCCGTAGCGGCGCTGATCGGCGTGATCGTGCTGTGTGCACCACGCGCTCAGCCCGCTCCGGCAACGGCCGCAAGCGCCGCGTCTTCACCGTCCGTGGCGGCCAGCAACACCGCTGACAATGCGGTGATGGGAGAGAATGAGGCTCTGCGCGAGAAGGTCCGACATATCGTCGAGCAACGCTGTGCCGGCTGTCACAGTGATTCGCCGACGTTGATCGGGCTTACCGCGCCGGCGGCAGGGGTCGCCTTCAATGGCTGGGAGGACATCCAGCGTCAGGCACTGCGCATCCATCAGCGCACGGTGGTCGACAAGAGCATGCCGCTGGCCAACATGACCCAGATGACCGATGCCGAGCGTCAGATGCTGGACGACTGGTGGCAGGCGACACGCTGAGAGAGTGCCGGGTCAGTCATGCATGTCATCGCTACAGTTGTGGGGCGTTCGGCCGATAGTCGTGATACTCCACTCACGGATCGGAAACGCGCGCAATGATGACAACAAAAAGGCGACTGGCCCGCGCCAGCGTCGGCAGCAAGTTGGCCTTGCTGGTGCTGGGATTGATGATGGTGGCCTTCATCGTGCTGGGACTGGTGTTCTCCACCGCCAGCAAGCATCAGGTGGAAGAGGGCACGGAACGTGCCCTTGCCCAGCAGCAGCAACAGATCACCAATACCATCGAACTGTTCGATACCACCATGCAGGCCAGCGTGACGCGCATGCTCAATGCCTTCCTGGCCACCATCCCGGACAATTTCACGCGGACAGAGACACGCCGCCTGCCGATCGGTCAGCGAGATGCACCGGCGCTGCTCAATGCCGGTTTCATGCTCAATGATCAATCCGGCTATCTGGCCAATTTTGCCAAGCGCACCGGAGCCCCGGTCAGTTTCTTCGTGCGCGATGGTGATGATTTCGTGCGCATCGCCACCACGCTCAAGACCGAGGATGGCTCGAGCCTGCTCGGGCTGACGCTGAGTGGTGGGGTCAAGGAAGCACTGAATGCCGGCCAGCCCTATACCGGCATGCTCTATCTCGCCGGCCATCACTACATGACGCGCTATCGCCCGATCACCGACTTCAATGACAACGTCATCGGAGCCTCCTTCATCGGAGTGGATATCGGAGCGCAGATCGATGAGCTCTACGCCACCATCACCAGCATCCAGTTGCATGACAAGGATTTCAGTCTGGTGGCCAGCACGGCGGCTGAGCAACGTGGGCAGGTATTGACCGAGGGGCCGTGGCAGGGCCGTTCATTGACGGACTTCAAGGATGAGGCGGGTCGGTCGGCCATGGCGCCGCTGTTTGCCGCCGATAGTGGCCAGTTTGAATATCGCCTGGCAGGCGAGGACAGCTCACGCATCACTCGCTTCCAGCACTACCCGGCATGGAACTGGGTCGTGGCCACCACCATCGACGAGAACGAGGTGACCGCTGGCATCACCCGTCTTCGCAATCAGGTCTTCGGCCTAGCGTTGCTGCTGGCGCTCTCGGTGGCCGCAATACTCTATTTCCTTGAGCGTCGCTTGATCAGTCGCCCGCTCGATGCCCTGGTCAAACTGGCTCAGGCACTGGCGCGTGGGGATCTTTCCCAGCGCATCACGAGCCAGCGTCAAGACGAGATTGGCAAGCTGACGGACGCCATGAACAGCATCGGTGAGGACCTGAGCCGCGTGGTCGGTCAGGTCCGGACGACCACCGTTGCCGTCAATCAGGCCGCCGGGGAGATCGCCCAGGGCAACGAGGAGCTGTCGGCCCGCACCGAGCAGTCGGCGTCGAGCCTGCAGGAAACCTCCGCCTCGATGGAGGAGATCACCACGACCGTGCAGCACAGCGCCGATTCCGCTCAGCAGGCCAGCCAGCTGGTCAACTCGACCTCGGAACAGGCACGCCGTGGCAACGAGGACATGAACAAGGCGCAGGCGAGCATGGAAGACATCAATCGCTCTGCCGAACGCATCAACGAGATCATCAGCCTGATCGACGGCATCGCCTTTCAGACCAATATCCTGGCGCTCAATGCGTCGGTGGAGGCTGCGCGGGCCGGCGAGCATGGGCGTGGCTTCGCGGTGGTGGCCCAGGAAGTGCGAACGCTGGCGACACGCTCCAGCGATGCCTCTCGTGAGATTCGCGGCCTGATCGATGAGTCCATCTCCCACACGCAGCAGGGTGTGGCCCAGGTGAAGGACGCCAGTCATGCGATGGCCGAGATTCTGTCGAGCGTCGAGCGTGTCAACGACATGATCGCCGAGATCAGCGCCGGTGCCCGTGAACAGAGTGCCGGGGTCGGTCAGGTGAATACGGCGGTCAGCGAGCTGGATGCGATGACCCAGCAGAACACCACCTTGGTCAATCAGGTCAGTGGCGCGGCGCGCAGCATGAGTGCCCAGGCACAGTCGCTAGAGTCGTTGATGTCAGGCTTCAAGGTGGCTGGCGGGCATGATGGGGCGAACCCGCACATGTCTGATGCAAACGCTTCTCCCCGACAGGAGAGTGCGGCGTTTCATCGGGCAACGCAGTCGCCGCGTGATTCGCGATTGCGTGAGGAAGAGGAATGGGAGGCCTTCTGAACCGGACTTGGGCATCATCGCCTGACTCGAGGACTGACTCGAGAGCCGGATAGGCGCACCTCGGGCGAGAGGGACAATCCGCGACGCCATGGCACGTTTAGCAGGCCCCCATCGACGATGTGTCGATGGGGGCCTGCTGCGTATCAAGCGCGCGGTGGACACGCCTTCAGCCTGGATGACGCGCCGCGAAGCGCGCCAGTTCATGTGGCTGGCAGGGTTCACCCACGAAGATTTCCACATAGTCAGCGACGCGCCCGATGCGCTCCGCGACGCTTTCCCGGGTGCGCATCGAGAGGTAGCCGATCTGGGTCAGGTAGATGGTGCGTGCTCGGACATCGGCCTGGGATTCAGGCTGGCCATGACGCATCAGCATCGCGGTCAGTGCCTGAATGCGTGTCTGATCCGCCTGGTCGACGACGGCGGCAACGTCCTCGTTCTGCAAGCCCCAGTTGCGGATCGCCAGCTCGAAGCGAGAGTCGAACAGCGACTCATCCAGCCAGCAGTCGAAGACATTGAGCATGGCCTCCACCACCGTGGCGGCGTATTGCTCGCAGCGCCCGAACAGCCTGGCGGTATTGTGGGCATCCCAACGGGCGAGCAAGGCGGCGAGCAGGGCATCGCGGTCCTTGAAGCTCCAATAGAAACTGGTGCGAGACAGCCCCAATGTCTTGGCCAGCGTCAGAACGCGTACCGAGTCCACGCCACCGAGCAACAGCTGCTGATAGGCGGCCTCCAGCCAATCCTCGGCCTTGCCACGTCCTTCCGTTCTGGCGCTCGCACTCTCGGGTCGTGTGGCGGTGGTCTCTGACATGGTGGGCTCCTGAAGGGGCTGACAGGCGGGGGATGCTGTCGTCGGGGGCTCGAAGATCCAAGCGTGACACCCGTACGGGGGTGAGTGGCGTGGCTCGAGCATGCTGTTTGCGACAGTGAGGATTCAGTCTGCGCCAGCGGAACAAGAATGCCATTTCCAGCGACGCACGATCTGGATTCTAGGGCTATAGTCAGTTCATGTACACATGTGTACACGATAAAGGCATCTCTGTTTGTGATGTCTCATGACCTGACGTTCAGGAGGCCGCATGGCTCAGGATCCGCTGCTCACACCGTTCACGCTCAAGCACCTCACTCTCAAGAATCGCTTGATGATGACCTCCCACGAGCCCGCCTATCCCGAAGATGGCATGCCCAAGGCACGTTATCGCGCCTATCACGAGGAGCGTGCGCGCGCTGGTATCGCCTTGACCATGACAGCAGGCTCCGCCTCCGTTGCCCGGGATAGCCCGCCGGTGTTCAACAATATTCTCGCCTGGCGTGATGAGGTGGTGCCCTGGCTGAGCGAGCTGACCGATGCCTGCCATGAGCACGGTACCGCAGTGATGATCCAGCTCACCCACCTGGGGCGTCGAACGCGCTGGGACAAGGCCGACTGGCTACCTGCCGTGTCGGCGTCGCATCGTCGCGAGGCGGCTCATCGCGCCTTTCCCAAGCGGGTCGAGGACTGGGACATCACGCGCCTGATCCAGGACTATGCGGACGCCGCAGAACGCATGAAAGCGGCGGGTCTTGATGGTATCGAGCTGCAGGCCTACGGGCATCTGATGGATCAGTTCTGGTCACCACTGACCAACACCCTGGAGGGGCCCTACGGCGGCAGTCTCGAGAATCGACTGCGCTTCACCATGGAAGTGTTGAGCGCGATTCGTGCCCGGGTGGGCAACGAGTTCATTGTCGGGGTGCGCTACACCGGGGATGAATGCCTGAGTGGCGGCCTGGATGCCAGTGATGGCCTTGCGGTCTCGCGTCTGCTGCGCGATAGCGGACAGGTCGATTTTCTCAATGTGGTACGCGGCCATATCGATACTGATGCAGGCCTCACTGATGTCATCCCGATTCAGGGCATGGCCAGTGCGCCGCATCTCGACTTTGCCGGACAGATTCGTGAGGCGATGGATTTCCCGACCTTCCATGGTGCCAAGATTCAGGACATCGCCACCGCGCGCCATGCCATCGCCACCGGCAAGGTCGACATGGTCGGCATGACGCGTGCCCACATGGCGGACCCGCATATCGTGCGCAAGCTGTTGGCCGGCAAGGAAGAGGATATTCGCCCCTGTGTCGGGGCCAACTATTGTCTCGATCGCATCTATCAGGGTGGCTCCGCCTACTGCATCCACAACGCCGCCACCGGGCGTGAGCTGGAGCAGCCGCATGACATCGCACCGGCCGAGGTCGCCAGGAAGGTGGTCATCATCGGGGCGGGACCGGCAGGGCTTGAGGCCGCACGTGTCGCCGGTGAGCGCGGCCATCAGGTGGTGGTGCTGGAAGCGGCGGATCAACCCGGTGGCCAGATTCGCCTGACCGCGCAGAGCGAGCGGCGTCGCGAGATGATCGGTATCATCGATTGGCGCATCAGTCGCTGCGAGGCGCTGGCCGTCGAGATTCGCTACAACGTCTTCGCCGAGGCCGATGACGTGCTGGCGGAGCAGCCGGATGTGGTCATCGTCGCCACGGGCGGCTACCCCGAGGAAGACATGCCGCAGGCCGGCAGTGAGCTGGTCGTCTCCAGCTGGGACATCCTCTCCGGCCATGTCACGCCTGGCCGCAACGTGCTGCTGTTCGATGACGCGGGGGACCACGCTGCACTCCAGGCCGCCGAGATGATCGCCAACACCGGAGCCAGGCTCGAGATGATGACGCCAGATCGCACCTTCGCGCCGGAAATCATGGCCATGAACCTGGTGCCTTACATGCGCAGCCTGCAACGTCTCGCCGTCACCTTCACGCCGACCTATCGCCTCGGCGGTGTCGCGCGCGGTGAGGAGGGCCAGTTGATCGCCCAGATCGGCAGTGATTATCTGGATGACGCCGTAGCACAGGGCAAGGGCACCGGTGCCTACGCGGATCAGCGAATCGTCGATCAGGTAGTCGTCAACTACGGCGCCCGCCCGATGGAAGATCTCTACTTCGAACTCAAACCTTACTCGCGCAATGGCGGGGCAGTGGACTATGACGCCTTGATCGAAGGACTCGCCCAGCCTGCAGACGGCCCAAGTCCTGAGCACACCGAGCGCTCAGCAGACGGCAAGTTCCAGCTCTACCGCATCGGCGATGCCGTCGCGACCCGCAATACCCATGCGGCAATCTATGACGCGCTGAGGCTGATGAAGGTGGTGTGAGGGTGAGCAGAGAGGTTGGATATCACAGGGGAGCCATGGCAAGTGACAAAGAAAGGCTCACGTATTGTCTTGAGAGAAGGTGTGGATCACTCGCCCTTTGACTCGCCGACAAGACAGCAAGCCCATCTTTTCAGTCGAGGTACTGTCCGGATGGGTACCTTCCAGCCATAGCATGCCGTCTGGTTGTATCGCGCGGATACGCTTGATGATGCGGCCGAAGTGGGGGTGCCGTGCCACCACGATATCCCCGACGCGATAGCGCGATTTCCAGCGTTTCAGCGTGACGACATAATCTTCCGGCGCAAGGCCGGGAGACATGCTGAGTCCATTGACGCGATAGAGCCCGATGGGCATCCGTTCACGCTTTCGCGCTTCATGTGTCGTGTCTTGGGGCATTGATCAGTCCAGCTTCGGATACACGACGCTTTCAGACGGCGGATACGGGCAGGTGGCGGTAAAGGTGGTGAGTCCCTTGGTATCCCAGAACGCCGCGGCGAATTCATTGATGAGGGTCAGCAGTTTCTCGCCCTTGTCGCGCTCGATGCCCTGTTTGCAGGCAGAGCCGGCCAGCATGATGCTGTGGACCAGTGCATCGATGTCCGGATAGGCGTCACGCTGCGGCTGCTTGAGGTAGTCGCCCCAGATGATGCGGATCTCATGCTTGGCTTTCTCGGCGTGGCTTTCCTTCTGCTCCACCAGACGGGCGAGCAAGGCCTGGTCTGCCAGCGTCAGGCTGTCCTCCTGGTCCAGCTCATTGATGAGGTCCATGAAGCGGATCACGCTGAGTGCGGCGATCTGCGCAGCGGACGGGTCATAGATCTTGCAGGGGATATCACAGTGCGCGGAGGCCGCAGGGAGTGAGACCAGTCGGTCAACGGTGCGGAGCAGGGCATGAAGCATGTTCAATCCTCCTTTTGCTGAGTGGTCTGACGTTTGTGACGCGACTGACGAATGACAAAGAACGCGGTTCCGATGACGGCTGCGATGGCGCCATAGAACAGGGTGTGAACGAGGGGGCTGCTCCAGTCACTGTGGTCATGTCCCGGGTGGGCCAGTGCCGTATTGGCGGCGGTCAACAGCAGCAGTCCACTCGCGATGAGGGGGTTCTTCATGCCATATCTCCTGTGGGGGTGAGGATCAGTGATGGACCCGCGTCGCCGCATGACGCGCGGGGGTTGGCCGATAAGTCCGCTGACGAGAGACGCCCAGCCATTGCACGGTATTCATGATGTCCATTCGCTCCTGGCCACTGCCGCGCAGCAAGGCTTGCTGGTGGGCATGGCACAGGCCCGGGGCGGAAAGCGCATGGGAGAGGCGGGCATGGGCAGCCTGCAGGGCGCTCATCGCCTGCGGGTGCTGCCCTTGGGCGCGATAGAGCTCCACCAGATTCTGATAGCTCACCACCAGCGCCGTGACCCCGCCTTCCGGGTCTGCACCGGGCATCAGAAAGATGTCTGCCAGGTGGCAGGCACTGAGATAGTGCTGCTCTGCCATGACGTAGTCGCCCTGTTCGAACAACGCATTGCCTGAGCGGGTTTCACGCTTCCATTGGTCCATGAGGCCCTCCTGTGTCCGGGTGTCGTCAGCATGCCAATCTTAATGATTATGATAATAATTATCATTCAATAATGGTGCAATGCCTCGACTGCTGCAAGGGCTCAGGGAGAATCCGTCAGGGACGTCCTGTGATACGTCTCAGGCTGGCAGGGCCAGGCAGGTGATGTCAGCGAAGCACCGAGCTTGAATGGGACGGCTCATTGACGACTGGCAGTCGCCGGGGACGATTGGGGAAGACGGTTGCTGCCGCCATCAGACCCGGGTGAGGCAGAGGGTGTCGGACATTCAGGTGTCAGCGACGCTGTCGGGGCTGAGGCATAGCGCTGTCTGGCCGTGTGCATGATGGTCTCCATGCTGGCGTAGACCATGTAGAGCTCTCCCAGATGCTTGTCAGTCCTTAGCGTGGCATCGTGAAGCGGCAACAGACCGAAGCGCTTGAAGATCTTCATGTTGGCGCGGTTGCACAACCCCAGAATCCCATCACCATTTCTGGATTTCACATGGCGTGCCGCTGCTGCCATCAACAGATTGCCATGGGCGAAACGTTTGGCCTCCGGGGCCATCACCAGACGGCTGAATTCATAGATGGCACCTTCTGGGATGGAAACGACATCACTCTCGTCAAAGAGGGTGCGCGACTCGAGACCGCCAGGTGTGATGCGAATGCTGCCCAGCAAGGTATCGTGCTGTGTGTCCATCAGGCAGATATGCTGACTGTTGCTGTCGATCACGTCATCGTGGTCCGTGTGCTTCTTGAGATATGCCTTGGCGACACCATGGTGTTGGTCACGCAGCTTGAGGACCTGCTGGAAAAGTGGATGGCGACGACCGAAGAATGACACCGTCTCTCGATGGGTCTGATGCGTGAAAGAAGAGGTGAACTGCGTGATGACGGCGACGTCGTGACTGTCTTTCATTCCCTTGCTGACTCCTCGTTTCCTGAGGTGGATGAGATATCTCATGCTTGCGGGATGGTAAAGCTAGCACTTTATTAGTTTTGGTGCATGTTTGTTGCGTCGCCATGACAGGTTCATGATGGGGGAATCCGGATGTCGGTCTGCGCGAGACTCCGCCCTGCGGGATCACGCGAGGACTGAAGCGCGAAGAGGGCATGGTCGGTTATTTGGCGATATCATTGGCAAAAATGTCGCGAAAATTGGGTTGATGGCATGATTCTGGGTGGTTCGGCAGACGCGGTCATCCATCGTGAGCCATCTTTCCGCCTTGCCAGTGGCGGGGGATCGTCGTCCATCGTCAGCAAGGAAATGACGCAACCTCGAATATGCCATAACGCTACCCAAGGCTCATTGCTGGCGGAGATGTGCTGAGGAAACGGTGATGTGGCGTATCGTTTCCTGTCGAGGAATTCGTCGAAAGCGATCTCACCTTCGCGAGGTTAGCCCTGGGTGACGGGCGAAAATAGCGAAGACATCGAGTCTGATGTGTCGCTTCCGATCACGAGATGCCACGAAGGGGGTTGCGGTCAATCTGCCAATCGGCCGAGATGGCAATGGAGCATGGTGGGAATGCGTGATTCAGGGGTGATGCGCTGCCAGAATCACCTTACATGACACACTTGAAGGAGTTGACAATGGCGCTCAAGATTCTGGTCTTTCTGGGGTCGGTACGGACAAGTTCACCCCCATCCCCCGCACGTCTGGGAGAGCGGGTCGCCAGATGTTGCATGGCCAAGCTTGAGGAAAGTGGTCATGAAGCGGTGTTGATCGACCCCCTGAATTACGACCTCTCGGACCCCTTCAAGCCGCTGTTTTCCTATGCACAACGCAATGCCCCGCAGGATTTGCTGACACTCGCCCAGGAAATAGAGTCGGCGGATGGCTATGTGGTGGTCAGCCCCGAGTACAACCATTCCATGAGTCCGGCACTGGCGAATCTCCTGAATCACTTCGGCAGCTCGCTCTACTCCTACAAGCCCTCGGTGATCGCGACCTATTCCGCAGGACAGTGGGGTGGCGTGCGGGCGGCGGTTAACATGCGCACCTTCCTCTCGGAGCTGGGCTGTCTGCCGGTCTCGGCGATGATCCACGTGCCCCGGGCCCAGGACGTGCTCGATGAGGACGGCAGCTACACCGAGACTCAAGATGCCCAGAAATGGAGCGGCTATCTCGAGCGGGCCTTCGAACAACTTGCCTGGTGGGCGAATGCGGCCAAGCGCTATCACGAGAGTGAAGAGGGTGAAAAACGCCCCGGCGCGTTCACGCGCAGCCCCTCGCAGCGCAACGCGCCTGAATGAATCACTGAGTGTGGAAAAGCAACAAGGGACTGCCGTGGCAGTCCTTTGTTGCTTTGCGGGTCACTCTCACGCCGCGTCATGCCATCTGGCGGATGGCTTACTCGAAGTAGGCGCGCAAGGTGTTCATGTCATCGGTTTCGGTCAGCGCCAGCGAGAGCAGAATGCGCGCTTTCTGAGGGTTGAGTGCACCGCTGCCGATACCTTCTTCCTTGGCCGTCACGATGCCGTTGCCGGTACGCGTGCTGCGAACGACTGGCAGACCATCTTCCATCGCCTGCTTCACCAATGGCTTCAGAGTGTCCGGAATGGAGCCATTGCCGCTGCCGGCTATCACGATACCCTTGGCGCCATTGTCGAGTGCAGCGGTGAACAGCGCCGGGTCCATGTCCTGATGGGCGTAGATGATATCGACCTTTGGCAGGCCATCGAGGGACGTCACGTCAAAGTGTGGCTTGTCGGTCGGGGTCGCCGGTGTGTAGTAGAAGTGCGGCTTGCCGCTGATGAAGGCACCCAGATAGCCCTGCTCGGTCGCCTTGAAGGTGTCCATCATGATGGCATTGGTCTTGGTGGTGTAATACGCCGAACCGATGCGGTCGTTGAGCACGATCATCGCCCCACGACCCTCCGCGCCTTCATCGGCGGCCAGCGTGACCGCCTCCAGCAGATTGAAGGGACCATCGGCACTGATGGCGGTCGCCGGACGCATGGCACCCACCATCACCACCGGTTTGTCGCTTTCGACCGTGAGATCCAGGAAGAAGCCGGTCTCCTCCAGCGTATCGGTACCATGCGTGATCACCACGCCATGTGTGGCATCGGTGGCCAGCGTCTCATTGATCGATTTCGACAGCTTGAGCAGGATTTCCTGATCGATGTTGCTGCTGCCGGTATTGGCGATCTGCTCGCCCGTCACCTCTGCCACGTCTGCCAGTTCCGGTACGGCATCCAGCAGTGCCTGTACGCCGATGCTGCCGGATTTGTAGTTGGTGGTGTCCGTGGAGGAGGCTGAGCTGCCCGCTATCGTGCCGCCGGTCGCGTAGATCTTGACGCCCGGGTGATCCGCCGCATTGGCCTGAATGCCATAGGCCAGAGAACAGGCGGCGATCGAGATGGCAGCTACAAGGCGGCGAGGAGTCATGAAGGAAGCTGTAGTCATTGTGGTGAGTCGCTCTTTGTCGTTGTTGTCGGAGTTATCGATGCCAATGGCCTGTCGATACCGTGCTGTCCAATGAACATCCGATGCGTCTGTGCAGAGGCAGGCGGTTTGCCTCATGGTTTCCTCAATCATGAATAAGGAAAGTTTCATGTCATGACGAGGTCTCATCCCTGCCCCCCGGTCTGACTGGGGGGAGGGAGGGGGTTGAACCATACTATTGCCAGCATCAATCTGAGCAGCAATATCTCGGCCAGCTTGTGACGCTGAGCTGGCCGGATTTCATCAGGTCAGCGCCGCGCCACCATCGCTGCGTGGGTCATGTGCGGCCTCGACCTGTCCATCCGGGTGACGCATCACCGCACCGGCGTGACCCAGCGTATCGCTGTAGGCGTCTTCCAGCACCTCTACTTCATGCCCCAGCTCCCTGAGTGCCTCCGCCATGTCACCCTCAAGGCGCGATTCGAGCTTGAGGCTGGTGCTGACATCGCCCCAGGTGCGACCCAGCAGCCAGCGTGGAGCACTGATCGCGGCCTGCAATGACATGCCGTGACGGGCGATGCGAGTGAAGACAGCGGCCTGAGTCTGCGGCTGGCCTTCACCGCCCATGGTGCCGAAGGCCATCACACGGCCATCATCGAAGCAGGCGAGTGAGGGATTGAGGGTATGGAAGGGCTTGCGGCCCGGCGCCAGGCTGCGCAGTCTGTCGGGCGCCAGATCGAACGCCAGTCCGCGGTTCTGCCACATCACGCCACTGCTCGGCAGTACCATGCCACTGCCGAACTCCCAGTAGACGCTCTGGATGAAGCTGACGGTAGTGCCCTCGCTGTCCGTGGCGCCCATCCAGATGGTGTCGCCCTCGGCGGGCTCGTAGGGCCATTCCAGGGCGGCCTGCATGTCGATCATTGCCGCCTGCTGAGTCAAGGCATCCTGCGAAAGATGTGCCTGTTGCGTCGTGATGCCGCTTTCCAGCCCGCCCTCGAGGCAGTCCGGTGAGGTGATCAGGCTGTCGCGCACCAGGAAGGCACGCTTGGTGGCCTCGATCAGCGCATGCAGGTGACGCGGTGTATTGCCCTCCGCTTCGCTGATGCCGTGCCTGGCGCTCAATTCATCGTAGAGCCCGAGAATCATCAATGTCGCCAGACCCTGGGTCGGGGCGGGCAGGTTGTATACCTCACTGTCGCGCAGACGCACCTTGAGCGGGGTGACGCGTTGGGCGTGATAGCCGTTGAGGTCCTCCAGGCGCAGCGGACTGCCGGTGGACTGCAGTTCCTGCGCCATGTGCGCCGCCAGCTCGCCTCGGTAGAAATCGTCCAGCCCGGCATCCGCCAGGCGGGCGAGGGTCATGGCAAGCGCCGGCTGACGCAGGCGGGCGCCTTCCTCGAGCGCCATCGGCTCCCCTGACTCGCTCTGACCCAGATAGCGCTGCGCAAACCCGGGTTGCCGTGACAGCACGGCCAGGTGCTTCTCGCTCAAGGCTTGCTGGCTGGCGCTGACCGCGACCCCGTCATTGGCATGCCGGATGGCCTGTCGCAACAGCGTCGCGAGGGGCAATGGCGCGCGCTCGGCGTCGGAGGTGTCTGCCGAGAAGGCCAGTGCCTCCTGCCAGCCGCCGATGGTCCCGGCCACCGTCAAGGCGGACAGCGGCCCACGGGTGGGGATGCTGTCGCCATTCACCAGGGGAGCGCCTGTCTCGTCATCGGTCACACCGTAGCCTTGCGCGGCGTAGAACTCTCGGCTGGCCAGCGCCGCGGCCGGCCCACAGGCATCGATTGCGATGGGGGCGAGACCGGGTCGCTTGATCAGCCAGAAGCCATCACCGCCGATACCATTCATGTGCGGATAGACCACGGCGATGGTCGCGGCCATCGCGACCATCGCCTCGATGGCATTGCCGCCGTCACGCAGGATGTCACGGCCGGCCTCTGCTGCCAGATGATGGGGGGCAGCGCAGGCTCCACCGAATCCTCGTCGGGTATGCATCATGGCGTTTTGCTCCTGTGAATGTCGTTGTTGTTATTGCGCCGTTGTCAGTGCGCTGAGGGCGGAGATCAGCTGCCGGAGAACAGGTCGTAGAACATGCGCAGTGCCGTGAACATCAGGAAGATGGCGAAGACCTTCTTGAGCTTGGCGGCATCCATCGCATGGGCCAGCTTGGCACCGATCGGCGCACACAGCATGGTCGCCGGCACGATGGCGGCGAAACCGAGCAGATTGACGTAGCCGATGGAGCCCGGCAGCAGGTTCGGCTCCCCGATGCCATTGAGCAGGAAGCTGGCGGTGCCCGGCAGGCTGATCACCAGCCCGAGCGCTGCGCCCGTGCCCACGGCCAGGTGCATCGGAGTGCCCAGGGTGCTGAGGGTCGGCACGCTCAGGGTGCCGCCGCCGATGCCCATCAGGGTCGAGACGCCACCGATGAAGGTACCCAGCGCACCACTGCCCAGCGGGCCCGGCAGGCCAGTGCCCAGCACGGTGGACTGACGACGGAACATGTTAAGCGCCACGAGGAAGGCGACGGTGGCGAACAGCCCCATCAGGACCGCGCCGCTGAACAGGTTGGACAGCAGGCCGCCGATGATGACGCCGATGATCACGCCCGGCAGCAGACGCTTGAGTATCGCCGGGTCAAGATTGCCCTTGGCGTAGTGGGCCCTGGCCGACATGATCGAGGTGGGAATGATGGTCGCAAGCGAGGTGCCGACCGCCTGGTGCATGCGGACCGCCTCATCGACACCCAGCAGGCTGAAGAGGTGAAAGAGCACGGGCACGATGACGATACCGCCGCCGACCCCCAGCAAGCCGGCCATCACGCCTGCAATCATGCCGGTGACAATAAGTGCGGCGATCAGACCGAGAATCCAGTGCAGTGGATAGGCTGAGAACAGTTCCATGGTGTTTCCTTGTAGTACCCGTATGGTGCGGGGTCATTCATTGCTGGTGAAAGTTGCCGACAGACGACATCGGCAGTCGAGGCATCTCCCTGGAGCGCTTTCTCTCGCGCTGTCTCCGAGGGGGTGCGAGCGGGTTGGCGAGCCAAGACATTACGCGTTGCTGAATTATCTTTTCAATGCCCTTGTGATGGCCAGGCCCCGTTGGTGGCGTCAAGTCGCCTGTCAGGCTGGCCATCGTGACCGGGTTACCAACCGATGGCGTCCGGCAGCCAGGTGGCAAGACCCGGGAAGCAGAACAGCAGCACGATGGCCATGGCCTGCAGTCCCACGAAGGGGAGTACGCCGAGATACAGGTGGCGTGTCGTGACTTCCGGTGGCGCGACCCCCTTGAGGAAGAACAATGCCCAGCCGAAGGGAGGCGTCAGGAATGACATCTGCAGATTCATCGCCACCAGTACGCCCAGCCATACCATGTCGGTGCCATAGCCGATGAAGACCGGCAGGAACATCGGCAGTGCGATATAGCTGATCTCGATCCACTCCAGGAAAAAGCCGAGCACGAACAGTATCACCATCAGGAAGATGAGAGCGCCCAGTTCTCCCCCCGGCAGCAGATTGAATAGGTCGTGCACCATGTTCTCGCCGCCCAGGCCGCGGAAGGCCAGCGAGAATGGCTGCGCGCACAACAGGATGAAATAGACCATGGCGGTGATGGTCAGGGTCGAGTGCAGGCAAGCCTTGAGCATCGGGAAGTCGAGGCGCCGCGCCAGCAGCGCGATCACGAGACTGCCCAGTGCGCCCATCGAGGCCGCCTCGGTGGGGGCGGCCACGCCACCCAGAATCGAGCCCAGTACCGCGAAGACCAGCATCAGCGGCGGAATCACGCTGCGCGCCAGATCCCTCAGCAATTCCTTCATGCCGCCAGCGGCGGCGCGCTCCTCTTCCGGAATGGCCGGGACGAGTTCCGGCTTCCACCAGCCCAGCACCAGCAGGTAGACGATGTAGATGACCGCAATCGCCAGGCCCGGCACGAAGGCGGCGGCGAACAGGGTACCGACGGATTCGCCGAGAATCTCCGACAGCAGGATCAACACGAGGCTCGGCGGAATGATCTGCCCCAGGGTGCCTGAGGCGCAGATGGTGGCCGAGGCCACGCCCGGGTGATAGCCGCGGCGCAGCAGGGTCGGCAATGTCAGCATGCCGACGGTGACCACAGTCGCACCGACGATCCCGGTGGAGGCGCCCATCAGCACGCCGACCAGAATGATCGCGATGCCCATGCCGCCGTTCACGCCACCCATGGCGCGACCGATGGTCTCGAGCATGTCCTCGGCGACCCGCGATTTCTCGAGCATGACCCCCATGAACACGAACAGCGGTATCGCCAGCAACGTGTAATTGGTGACCACACCATAGAGACGTGCCGGCATCAGGCTGAACAGCAGCGGGCCGAAGCCTGCCAGACCCGCCACGAAACCGGCCACCGCCAATGAGATCGCGACCGGAATCCCGATCAGCATCAGGATCAGGAAGCCGCCGATCATGCTGAGGGCAATCCACTCATTCGGACTCATGAAGGCACCTTGGTGTTGGATGACGTGGTGGAAGAGGCGTCGGGCATGCGGTTCGTCAATGTCAGCAAGGCGCGCAGGCAATCCGCCATGCCCTGCAGGGCAAGCGCGGCGAAACCGATGGGGATGAAGGCCTTGAGCAGGTAGCGATAGGGCAGGCCGCCGGGGTCGGGTGAGCCTTCCATCAGTTGATACGACTGCTCGGTATAGCTCAGGCCGAGCCAGGCAATGGCCGTGCCGATGGCGATGGTCATCAGTGCGCCGAGCAGATCCACCAGCGCACGCCCCTTGGGGGAAAATCGATCATAGAAGACATCGACGCGAACGTCGGCGCGATGCTTGAGGGCATAGGAAATGCCCAGCAGCGCGATGGGGGAAATCAGGTGCCACTCGAATTCCTGGAGTGGAACGGGACTGATGCTGAAGAAGTAACGCAACAGCACGTTACTGGCGACCAGCACCACGAGTGCCAACAGCGAGTAACGGGCAATGATGCCCAGCCGCTCGATGATGCCCTCGAGACAGTGGATGACATGCAGCATGACATGACCTCACGAACGCCACGACGGGACAGGCCGTGGCGTAGACAGGGGGAGCAGGGATGACACCAGCGGTGATCCGTTCAGGCACTGGGGACGTGAGCCGCAGGTACCGCGACGGGGGAGGTTCGATGTCAGCCGTCAGAGTGCCAGGAAGGTCTTCTCGCTGACGGCGGCCCATTCCTTGTGTTGATCGCGGAAGGCCATGAACGACTCGTGCACACGTGCGGTGTCCGGATCGGCGGCCGCCATGTCGATCAGCGTCTTCTCGGTGACTTCCTTCAGGCGCGCCACCACGGAATCGGGCAACGGCTGAGCGGTGACGCCCTCGTTTTCCACCAGATCATTGAGCGCTTCGGCGTTCACCGACTCACACCAGGCCTGGCTCTCGACATTGCACGCCTGAGCGGCGGCCTTGACGATGGCCTGCAGGTCTTCCGGCAGACTCTCCCAGGCGGCCTTGTTGATCATCAGCTCGGTCACGTTGGTCGGCTCGTGCCAGCCGGTGGTGTAGTAGTACTTGGCAGCCTTCTGAAGCCCCAGACGGCGGTCCTGATAGGGGCCGACGAATTCGGCGGCATCGATGACACCGCGCTCCAGCGCCGGGAATATTTCGCCGCCCGGCAACAGGCGCACGGCGACGCCCAGCTCGGCATAGACCTTGCCGGCAAGCCCCGGGATACGCATCTTCAGGCCTTTCAAGTCCTCCACCGTGTTGATCGGCTTGCGGAACCAGCCGGTCATCTGCACGCCGGTATTGCCCATCGGGAAGGCGATCAGTCCCTTGGGGGCGTACAGCTCATGCCATAGCTCCAGGCCGCCACCGTGATACAGCCAGGCATTCATGCCCTGGGTATTCATGCCGAAGGGGACGGTAGTGAAGTACTGGGCAGCGGGAATCTTGCCGGCCCAGAAATAGGCATTGCCGGCGTTCATCTCCACCACGCCACTGGCGACGGCATTGAAGCCTTCCAGTGCCGGAATCAGCTCACCGGCCGCAAAGTGCTGGATCTTCATGCGCCGGCCCGACATGGCTTCCACCTTGCGGCAGAAGTCGGTCGGGCTACCGGGGCCCTCGACATAGAAGGGCGATCCCGGGCCGTAGGCATTGGTCATCTTCCATTGATAGGTCTTGCTGGATTCCGCGCGCACGATGGCGGGCGCACCCATCACGAGTCCAGCGGTTGAGGTTGCCAGAGCGGCACCCAGGAACTTGCGACGATCGAATGTCATGGGAGGTTCTCCTGCGGACGGATGACCAGTAGTGCCCCTGCGGCGGTGGATGTGCGGATGCGGCAAGGGGAGCCTGTACGGCGTGCTGACATCGAGGTCAGCGATCTTGTTGTGTCGGTGTTTCTGCATGCTCTTGAGTAGCGATGTCTTTCATTTGTCAGTTTTGAGGCTGTCATTTGTCATCGCGCTACGAGGATGACTCTGCAAGCTGTGTGCCATTTCGCCGTCTGAGAAATTTTTCCAATTATTTCAATGAAATATGTACAGGCAGAAGGCGCTGTTTTCCGTTGAGAATGCGCGCATGCGTCTCCGGAGTTGCACATGTGAGACCGTGGAGCCGCTGATGTGCGGAGTTCAGTGCCTGACAAATGTCAGAAGATGACGCCAATCGCGGCATTTGTTCATTGATAGCATTACGGAAGGTGACATCTGGCTCGCGAATGTGGGGTGGTGATGACCAATTGTCATGCTTGCCGCATTACGGTGCGCTTGAGTCATCGCGGTGCATTACCTCTGAGCGAGGCTGTCAGGAAAGGGCTTGGCACGAGAGGGCTGAGCGGTGCGTGGGCTGATAGGGACGGGGGGCAGGGAGAAGAGAGAGCTGGGCGGAGAGAGCCGACAGAGACATGAACGGGGCCGGTGATTGCCGGGCGATGACGACAGTCAGCAAACCCGGTGGCATCATGCGGCTTTGCCCTGTTGGAGCCTTGCATGTCACCTCATGATTCTGACGATTCCGCTTCTCCCACGCCGGCCACGTCTGCCGTCTCCTCCACGCCTTTCGCGAAACATGCTGGCGTGCGCCTGCCTGCCGCCCCCGGCGCACCCACTGACGCGCGAATACCCCGGGCCTTCCTGATCGCCATCCTGCTGGTAATGGCAGTGCTTGCCTGGTGGGAGTTGCCCCAGCAGTGGGCACGCGATGTCATCGATGCCACCCTGGGGCAGGCCTTCAGCGCCTTCGCCATCGCCAAGGGCCTGAACGCGACCATCTCGGTGCTTCAATCCTCGACCATCGACCTGCAGGTATTTCAGGTCTCGCCCGGGGAGGCGCTGGACCCCGCCAATGACATGATCGAGCGCTTCTCGTGGGTGATGTTCGCGGCGACCGGCTCATTGGCGCTGCAGAAATTGCTGCTGGGCATCTCCGGTTCCGTGATCATCAAGAGCATGACCACCGTGGCCTGTCTGCTGGCGGTGTTCGGCCTGCTGGCCGAGGGCAGGCGGGCAGACAGCGAAGCCGGGCGCGTCTCTCCCTGGTGGCAGCAGGCACTCGTGCGCCTGGCGCTATGGGGCATCGCGCTGCGCTTTGCCGTGCTCAGTGTCGCGCTGGCCAGTGGTGCGGCAGGTCAGGCCTTTCTCGATGACAGCCGAGATGCGCAGATGGCGCAGCTGAGCGTGACGCAGCAGCAGCTGGCGGAAGTGGCGGACAAGCAGGTGGGAGGCGAGCACGAGGAACGCAGCTGGTGGCAGCAGTTCAAGGGCAGCATGGAAGGCTGGGTCGGCGGGCCGATCACCAGTGTCACCGAGGGCTTTGATGCCATGACCGACAAGGTGATCGACCTCACCATGCTGTTCATCACCCAGACGGTGCTGTTCCCGCTGGGCTTTCTGTGGGTCACCATGCGCTTGCTGCGTGGGTTGGGTCGCATGCACTGATTCGCGACCCCGGCGCGTGCTTATAGCCGTGCGCCACCACGACGGTGCTTCACGCGTGTCATCAGCGACTTGCAGTCGACGGAGAGTATCTCGTCACGATTGAAGATATGTTCGCGCACGAAGCTGTCGAAGGCTTCGTAGCTGTCGGTGAGGGTGTGGATGTGCAGGCTTTTCAGGTCGCTCATGATGTAGAGGCTGACCACCTCGACACAGGCGGAAAGCTCCTCGGCGATGCGCTCGATGGCGCTGGGCGCGACGGTCAGGTCCACGAAGGTGGAGATGCCCTTGCCGAGCTTGTCCGGGTTGATGACGGCGGTGAACTGCTCGATCACGCCACTCTCGACCAATGCCTGGACGCGTGAGCGGGCGTGAGCACGCGAGATGCCCAGCTTGCGGGCGATGTCGGCATAGGACATGCGGCCGTCCTTGATCAGCAGGTTGAGCAGTTCGCTGTCGGTGCGGTTGAGGTTCATGGGCCAGGGTCTCGACGGTCTTTGTGGTGGTGGTGCGCATGGCTTATCAAACCTGTGCGATCCGCACTTGTATAGTCCGACGTCAGCCTCTGGTGAGGATATCCCGGCTCTGGAAACGACTACGGGACGCCTTGGCGTCCCGTAGTGGTCTATCTCATTCGATCACATCGCGTCGCGAACGCGTTGAGCGTCACTGATAGACGATCTCGCCCTTCGGGGCGTACGCCGAGACATCGATCGGGCTCTGCTCGGCAAGGTAGGCCTTGAGCACATCGGCATCGACGAAGCCGGTATCCAGGTAGCCCGGCAGGTCAGTGACCTTCGGATAGCCATCCCCGCCGGTGGCATTGAAGCTCGGGACGGTAAAGCGATATTGCGCGCTTCTGTCCAGGGGCTGGCCCTGGATCATCACGTCAGAGACGCTGCCCTCGGCCCGGTCGACCTGCATGCTGATACCGGCAAACTGGGCATAGGCGCCGGAGTCCACCGGCTGGGTCGCCACGGCATTGAGGTAGTCGAGCACCTCGCTGCCCGACATGCTGACGACCCCCACGGTGTTGCCGAAGGGCAGTACAGTCAGCACATCCTTGTAGGTGATCTCGCCCTGGGGCAGGGAGGCGCGCACGCCACCTGAGTTCATCACGCCGAAGTCTGCCTTGCCGGCCTGCATGGCGGCGGTGGCGATCAGGCGGCCCAGATTGGTCTGGGCAAAGCGCACCACGTCGCGATCCCCCTCCAGCTTGCCGTTGCTCTGCGCGACGGTGACATTGAGCTGCGCCTGGCCCTTCTCCTGATAGGGGCGCAGGAACTCGAGCAGCTCGCTGTCCTCGGCGATTTCCTCCTTGACCAGCACCTTGTGACGCTCGCCGTTCACTTCGACGCTCTTCTTGAGGTTCACCGGGATCAGCTGATAGTTGAGCATGGTCAGTTCGCCATTGCGGAACTCGTAATCGGCACGCCCCACGTATTTGCCCCACTCGTGTGCCTGCACGATGTAGGTGCCGTTCTGGCGGTCCGGCTGGCAATCATCGCCGGGCGCAAAGTCCGCCATCCGGTTGACGCCCTCCATGCACACCGGCTCCTGGGAGTGCCCTCCGACGATCATGTCCAGCGCACCGGTGGGCAGGTAGCGCGCAAGCGCGACGTCGCCCGGCGCGTTGATGCCATGCTCGGCATTCTGATAATGCCCCATGTGGGTGACGGCGAAGATCAGGTCCGGCTGCTCATGCTCGTTCAGTTGCTCGATGACCTTGCGTGCCTCTTCCTTGGGATCGCGAAACTCGAGATTGCTGAAGTATTCCGGGTTGCCGATGCGCACGGTGTCTTCGGTGGTCAGGCCGATCACCGCGATATGGACGCCGTCTTCATCGAAGATCCTGTAGGGCGCGAACAGACGCTCGCCGGTGGCCTTGTCGTAGATGTTGGCGGCCAGCATCGGGAAATCGGCCCAGTCGCGCTGCTTGAGCAGCACGTCCAGCGGGTTGTCGAATTCATGATTGCCCACCGCCATGGCGTCATAGCCGATGCGGTTCATGCCCTTGAAGTCGGGTTCGGCCTGCTGCAGATCGGACTCCGGCACGCCGGTATTGATGTCTCCGCCGGACAGCAGCAGCACGCTGCCACCCTCGGATTCCACTTCGGCGCGGATACGGTCGACCAGCGTCTTGCGTGCCGACATGCCGTATTCGCCATCGCTGCTGCGCCAGAAGCGACCGTGATGATCATTGGTGTGCAGCACCGTCAGGTGATAGGACGTGTCTGCCTGCCATTCATGGTCCTGATGGCTGGCGCAGGCGCTGAGCGTGCTCAGCAATGCAGCCCCCAGCAGGGTCTTCAGCGCCAGGCGCGAGCGGGTGGATGCGCGCAAGCCCGGCGCGTGTGATGAGGTGAGTCGAGTGTTCAGCATGAGCGATACGTTCCTTGTGTCTGGCTCCGATGCGCTATAGCGCCTTCCAGCCTCAAAGTGCTGATTGTCAGGGTGCCGATTGCATGACTGTTGATGAGAAAGCGCTTATGTGTAGTGGGTG
This sequence comes from Cobetia sp. PS-4MA, assembly GCF_057670765.1. Taxonomy (NCBI): domain Bacteria; kingdom Pseudomonadati; phylum Pseudomonadota; class Gammaproteobacteria; order Oceanospirillales; family Halomonadaceae; genus Cobetia; species Cobetia sp. PS-4MA. Next base: position 1,703,542 of record NZ_CM173107.1, read on the forward strand.
AAGGGTAACCGATGGCAAGGCACACCGCTGTACGAGTCTGTCTTGCCATTGTGGAGATTGGATGACCTGCTCAGGAAGTGCGAGCTGTACGTCTCTGCGTGCGTCAGCGAATGGCGTGAAGAAGTGCACCTGAGCTTAAGAAGCGCGACTGGCCTCAAGAGGCGACCGACATGAAAAAACCGGCCAATGATGCGCCGGTTTTTTCATGTCTCATTGCGGCGCCTGCGGCTCAGGCGTGTTCCTGATCTGCGCTGATGCTGTCGGTGGACTCACGCTCACTCGCTCTGGGATTGAACACCTCGGCATCTTCCATCTTCGGCAGCAGCAACTCGGCGAGGATGGCAGTCAGGCCGCCCATGGTGATCGGCGAGCGCAAGGCATCGGCGAAGGCCCCCGGAATCGCGTTCAGCACATCCGGTACCATGCCGACGCCCAGGCCAAGCCCCAGGGCCAGCGCGATGATCATCATCTCGCGACGCCCGATGGGCTGCGCCATCAGGATGCGGATGCCGGAGACGGCGATCAGCGCGAACATCAGTGTGGTGGTGGCACCGAGCACCGGGCGCGGCATCTGCGTGAGCAGGGTGGCGATGAAGGGCGACAGGCCCAGCAACAGCAGGAAGCCCGCCACGTAGCGGCCCACATGGCGGCTGGCGATACCGGTCAGCTGGATCACGCCGGTGTTCTGACTGAAGGTGGTGTTGGGGAAGGTGCCGGCCAGCGCGCCGAGTGCGGAATTCAGGCCATCCCCGAGCACGCCGCCGCGCAGACGCTTCTGATGCGTGTCGTCATCCACGGCGAGCCCCGAGGCGCGTGCGCTGCCGGTGAGATCGCCGACGGTCTCGATGGCGGTGATAATGAAGATGAAGGCCACCGGCAGGAAGGCGGCCAGCGAGAAGTCGAAGCCGGTATTCAGCGTCGCCGGATGCGGCAGAGCGATCAGTGCGGCATCCGCCAGTTGTGGCGCATCGTACATGCCGCCCAGCGCCGCGATGATGCAGCCGACGGCCATGCCGATGAAGATGGAGGCGATTCTCAGCCACGGGTGACGCGAGACCTGACAGGCCAGTACCGTGATCAGCACGCAGCCGGCCAGCGCCAGATTGGCGGGGGCGCCGAAGTCCGCGGCACCGAAGCCGCCACCGATATCCGTCATGCCGACCTCGATCAGACTCAACCCGATCAGCATCACCACCACGCCTGTCACCACCGGTGTGATGACGCGCTTGAGCCATGGCAGTACCGTGCCCAATGCCATCTCGATCAGGCTGCCGGCCAGACAGGTGCCGAACAGTACCGCCAGCACCTGTTCGTCACTGGCATTCTGGCTGCGCGCGATCAGGCCGGCGGTGATCAAGGCCGACACGAAGCTGAAGCTGGTGCCCTGGATGCTCAACAGCCCCGAACCGAATGGCCCCAGGCGCTGGGATTGAATCCAGGTGGCGATCCCAGAGACCACCAGCGCCATCGACAGCAGACTGGCGGTGTAGGCCCCGAGCGATAGCGCACTGGTGATGATCAATGTCGGTGCAATGATGCCCGCCAGACTGGCCAGCAGATGCTGGGCCCCGGCGAGCGCCGAGATGGGAACGGAGGGGCAGCTCTCGAGGCCGAGCAGTGGCTCGTCGATCCCCTTGTGCTGGGAGGAAGCTTGGGTCATGGGACGCTCCTTGTCGGCTCGCGGCAAATGCGGGAGGAATGGGGCTGATGATCGAGGATGACGATGCGTGATCACGCCATGCGATTCGCGGGCGGGCAATTATAAGCAAGAAGTGAACCAATATCAGGTGTCTTTTGCTGTCACGACGTCTTGTCGCCGAGGCACTCGATGAGTGGCCGGATAACGCAGGACCCCGCCGAGCGTGACTCGGCGGGGTCCTGGAATTGATGTCCCTGTGGCCCGGGCAAGCGGGCGCAGGGTCAAGCGACTGGCGTCAGACTGTCAGCAGACGTTGGATCTTGAGGCCGATCTCGCCTTCCGCGAAGGCTCCCAGGAAGCCCTGGAAGTGCTCGGATGCCACGTGGGCTTCCAGCGCTTCTTCATCCCACCATTCCTCCAGTACCACGAAGTCGCCTTCCGGTACCGGCTCGCCTTCCTCGACCTGCTTGTCTACCGCGAAGAGTTCATATTGCAGACAGCCCTTGTCGGACTGACTCTTCTCGACCAGGTCGGCGAGAATGTCACGGGCCTTTTCCTGCTGGTCGGCGGGGAAGGTCAGAGTCGCGATAAGCTTGAGAGACATGGCATGAATCCTTTCGTGAACGAAAATGATGACGCGTGAAGCGGATGCCCCACGTGACCGGCGGACGATGGGACATGAGCAGAAACGGTGTCATGTCCGATGGGCGGATGCAATGCGGCAGGCACGGAGCCCCGTGGGGGAATGCGCTGCCCGCCGCTCGATGACCCCTGCGCTTACAGGCGAGTGAAGAGTTCGTCTGCCGGCAGACGGGACTTGGGCAGTTCCGCATTGAAGTCGTCAGCGGCGCGATAGCCAAGGCTCACGGCGACCAGGGCGTTGAAGCCTTTCTCGCGCAGCCCGAATTCGGCGTCCAGCGCCACCGGGTCGATGCCTTCCAGCGGCACCGCATCGATGTTCAGGCTGGAGGCGGCATACAGCAGGCTGCCGTAATTGAGGTAAACCTGCTTGTCCATCCAGTGCTGCATGTCCTTGAGATCATGACGATGCAGGTCGATGAACAGACGACGCGCGCCGTCCATCATGGCGCTGAACTCGTCATCCTTCTTGAAGCGACCATCAGAGGCTTCGGTATCCAGTAGATGGTTCAGGTAGTCGTCGTCCAGGGTAGTGCGGGTGCAGAACAGCACGACGTGAGACGCATTGGTGATCTTCGGCGAGTTGAAGGCGTACTTGTCATCCGTACCGGCACGTGCGAAGCGCTGCTTGGCATCGTCAGACTCCAGCACCAGGAAGTGCCACGGTTGGGAATTGACGCTGGAAGCGCTCAGGCGCATCACGTTTTCCAGTTCCTGCCAGTCGGCGGCGCTGATCTTGCGCGCCGGATCGAAGGCCTTGGTGGAATAACGACGTTGCATGATGGCAGTGGGAGTCATGATGACGGACCTCGTAATGCGTCGACACCACTGAGGGTGCCCAGGACGTTGGGAGAAGATGGCGCCATCATAACGAGTGGACTCAGCGTTGAGAATCCATGTCTCACGCACCTTTATGATGAAAAAATGGCACCAATTCTATAAATTGGCACCATTTGTCAGCATGTTGTCACACCTGTGATGCCCTCAGGGCATTAATGCTTCCGCCCTTGGGCGTGTCTTCGCAGCGGTGTGATCACTCAGCAGCATGCCGTGCCGTTTGCGGCAGCGGCCCGCCACATGCACCTCGCGAATCGCGCGGTCATCCCCGAGCATCATCAGGGCGAACAGCACCTCCCCCAGCGGTACCTGCTGTGGCTGTCCCCAGCGGGTACGCCGCGCCAGCAAGTGAGTCGCCGTGGGGTCGAGCACGATCACGTCCGCCTCCATCCCCGGACGCAGGTTGCCGACCTTGTCCTCCAGCCGCATGGCGCGCGCATTGCCCAGCGTCAATTGATAGAAGCCCTGCCAGGGCGTCAGTGGCTGGTTGGCACGTGACGCAAGCCCCGCCACATCATGGGCGACCGCACCGTGCAACTGACCGACCTGATAGGCAGCCTTGAGGCTCTCCAGCTGACACAGGCTGGAGCCACCGCCGACATCGGTGGCGATGCTGATGTTGATTCCCTGATGGCGGGCGCTGGCGCGATCGAACAGCCCGCTACCGAGGAACAGGTTGGAGGTCGGACAGAAGGCGATGCTGGCGCCACGATCCGCGATGCGCTGGCGCATGCCATCGTCCAGGTGGATGCCGTGGGCGAAGGTGGTGCGCTCGTGACTCAGGCCGACATCCTCATAGACCGCCAGATAATCCCGAGCCTCGGTGAACAGTTCCGCCACCCACTTCACCTCATCGAGGTTCTCGGCCAGATGGGTCTGCAAGTGCAGGTCCGGCTGGCACTTGAGCAGTTGGCCGGCGGCCTTGAGTTGCTCAGGCGTCGAGGTCGGGGCGAAGCGCGGGGTCAGCACATAGCCGAGGCGATCACGCCCGTGCCAGTCCGCGATCAGCCGCTCATCGTCCTTGAGCGCGATGACGCCTGAATCGAGCAGTGCCGGCGGCGCATTGCGATCCATCATCACGCGACCGGCATGCACACGCATGTCGCGGCTCCGCGCGGCCCGGAACAGGGCATCGGCACTGCTGGCATGCAAGGTGGCAAACACCTGGGCACTGGTGGAGCCATGACGCAGCAGCTCATCAAGAAAGATCTCGGCGACCTCGGCGGCGTGCGCGGGGTCGGCAAAGCGCTGCTCGGCGGGGAAGGTGTAGGTATTCAGCCAGTCGATCAGGCAGTGACCATAGCTTGCGATGATATCCAGCTGCGGGAAGTGCACGTGGGTATCGATGAAGCCTGGCATCATCAGACCGGTGACGCTGTGCGGCGGGCTCAGGCGCATCAGTTCACTCACGGCATCATGCCGGGCAAGCGAGTGGTGATCCCCCACGGCGACCACATGGCCGGCGTGCATCACCAGCAGGGCATCCGCGTAGTACTCGATGGCGGGGTCCTGCTCGCCTGACGCAAGTGTTCCTTGCGGGTCGTCCAGAGGCTCATCCAGGAAGTGCAGCAGGGCGCCACGCAACAGGCTGACGCTTTCTGGCGCCTTTGCGGCCGAGCGCAGCGCCGCCGTCAGTCGGCGGTCATCCAGGTGGCAGGCCACAGATAGCGGGGTGTCTTGGTCAGTCATCATTCGGCCTTCCGTGTCGGTTCTGTCTGGTGCATCGCGTCAGGGGCAAGGCGGGCGCGCAGCTGGCGGGCACCCTTGCGCGTCAGGCCATTGCCGTCCAATGATGGGGGGTGTGACGAGGTTGGGGAGTTCGCGTCGTCGGTCTGCTGGGCGGCTCGGCTGGCCTGCAACTGAAGCAGTTCGGCCACCACCGCGATCGCGATCTCCTCGGGGCGTTTGCCCGGAATCCCCGGCACACCGATCGGGCAGCGAATGCGGGCGACCTCGTGCTCGTCGAGATCGCCGCGCAGGCGCTGGCGAAAGCGCGCCCACTTGCTGCTGGAGCCGATCAGCCCCAGCGAGGCCAGGTCATCACGCGGTGCAAGAGCCGCCACCAGCGCCTGGTCCTCGACATGATCATGGGTCAATACCAGCACATGACTGCCCGCCCTCACTGGCAGCGAGTCGGAGGCCGGCGCCGCTTTCGAGAGCGGCAGGTCCGTCAGGATATTGAATGTCTGGCGCTGCACACGGCCCTCACTGCCCTCACTGCCCGCAGGAATCGTGGCGGACTCGAGCTGCTCGGCGCGTGAATCCCGCCAGTCGATCTGCCAGTCCAGCGGCGCCAGGAGGTGGACGATGGCCTGACCGACATGGCCGGCGCCGAACAGGGTCAGCCGTGGCGCAAGCGCCGGGTACAGCTCGATCAACACCTGCACGTGGCCACCACAGCATTGTTGAGCATGCTGGCCCAGCGCGATCTCCTCGAGATGACAGCCCGATTGTCCCTGCGCCAGCATCGCTCGGGCGCGCTCCACCACCAGCTGTTCCAGCCGGCCGCCGCCGAGGCTGTCGTGCAGCGTATCCGGGGTGATCAGCATCTTGCTGCCGGCACCTCGCGGGGCGGAGCCCGCCACCGTCACCACGGTGGCCAGGGCATGGGCCGTCAGCGCTGCCTGTGCCTCGGCGAGCGCCTGATACCAGCGGCTGGTCGCGGCACTCTTGATTGCCCTCTTGATTGCACTCATGACGGCACCTGCGTTGGCTCTGCGCCGGCAGTGGCGTGCTGCTCCTGCCAATCACGCTGCTCACGCGCCGCCAGCATCACGCGCTCCGGCGTGGCAGGGGTATCCAGGCGCACTGCGCGGCGGTAGTCGGTCAACGAGGCCAACGCATCGCGCAGCGCCGCCCACACGCTGATGGCGAGCATGAAGGGGGGCTCACCCACTGCCTTGGAGCGATAGATGCTGGCGGCCGAGTTGGGATGTCCTTCTAGCAGGCGTACCGTGATCGCGCCGTCGGGTACGTCGCTGATGGCGGGTATCTTGTAGGTGGCCGGGCCATCGGTCAGCAGGCGGCCCTCCTCGTTCCACTTGAGTTCCTCCGTCGTCAGCCAGCCCATGCCCTGCACGAAGCCGCCTTCTATCTGACCGATGTCGATGGCCGGATTGAGCGAATCTCCCACGTCGTGCAGGATCTCGGCGCTTTCCAGTCGGTATTCGCCGCTCAAGGTATCGACGACCACTTCACACAGCGCCGCGCCGAAGGCGTAGTAGTAGAAGGGGTGTCCGGTGCCACTTTCGCGGTCGTAGTGGATGTCCGGGGTGGCATAGAAGCCCTTCTCGGAGAGCGAGATGCGTTCCAGATACGCCGCCTGGATCAGCTCCCCCCATGTCATCAGTACGCCGCTCGGGCCATGCAGCTCGCCATTGTCGAGGCTCAGGCTGGCGCGTGGCTGGGCGAGATGTTCGGCGGCGAAGTCGAGCAGGCGCGCCTTGAGGCGCAGGCAGGCATCACGTGTGGCCATGCCGTTGAGGTCCGCTCCCGAACTTGCCGCGGTCGGTGAGGTGTTGGGTACCTTGTCGGTGCGCGTGGCGGTGATGCGCACCCTGTCCACGCTCAGGCCCAGCTCACGGGCCGCGACCTGAGTGATCTTGGTGTGCAGGCCCTGGCCCATCTCGGTGCCGCCATGATTCACCTGCACGCTGCCATCGGTATAGACATGCACCAGGGCGCCGGCCTGATTGAGGTGCTTGGCGGTGAAGGAGATGCCGAACTTCACCGGCGTCAGCGCCAGTCCCTTCTTCACCACCGGATTGGCGGCATTGAAGGCGCGAATCTCGGCGCGTCGTGCCCAGTAGTCGCCCTGCGCCTCGAGCTGGTCGATCAGCGTGGTGAGCAGTGGGTACTGATTGACGTGCTGGCCATAATGTGTGGTCTCACGGCCCTCGCAGTAGAGGTTGCGCTTGCGGATCTCCAGCGGGTCGCGCCCCAGACGCCTTGCGATATCCTCCATGGCCGCCTCGATGGCGAGCATGCCCTGCGGACCACCGAAGCCGCGGAAGGCGGTGTTGGACGCCACGTTGGTGCGGGCACGGATACCGCGCACATGGGCATTGCCGAGGTAATAGGCGTTGTCGGCATGGAACATGGCGCGATCGACGATGGCATCCGACAGATCCGGTGAGTGGCCGCAGTCGCCGGTCAGCTCGATGATGGCGGTGTCGATGCGCCCGCTGTCATCGACACCGAACTGGTAGCGGTGATGGAAGGGATGGCGCTTGCCGGTCAGGCGCATGTCGTCATTGCGGGGCAGTCGCAGTCTGGCGGCCCGCCCCGTACGACGCGCCACCAGGGCTGCCAGACATGCCACCGGCGCGGCCTGGGTTTCCTTGCCGCCGAAGCCGCCTCCCATGCGACGGGTTTCCACCGTGATGGCATGGAAGGGCACGCCCAGCACCTCGGCGATCAGCTTCTGGACTTCGCTGGGGTGCTGGGACGAGCTGTGCACCAGCATCTCGTCGTCTTCACCCGGCAAGGCCAGCGCTGCCTGGCTCTCCAGATAGAAGTGTTCCTGTCCACCGCTCTCAAGCTCGCCGTCCAATTGCCAGGCGGATCTGGCAAGTCGTTCGCTGACGCTTTCGCGTGTCGCTGCCCGGCCGTTGGCCAGACGTGCCTGGGTATGGGTCGGACGCACCAGATCACCGCGACTGGCGGCCTGGCAGGGATCAAGCGTCAGTGGCAAGGGGGTCACCGCCACCTTGGCCAGTCGCGCCGCCTGACGCGCCGCCCGCTCGCTCTCGGCGGCAACCACGAACAGCGCCTGACCATGGTGACTGATGCGATCACTGACCAGCAGCGGGTCGCCGGGGAAGACCGGGCCGACATCGCGGTGGCCGGGGATGTCTGAAGCGCTGAGCACACAGACGACGCCGGGGGCGGCCCGCACCGCATCAAGAGCCAGGGAATCCAGAGTGGCATGCGCGACCTCGCTCATGCCGATGGCCAGGTGCAGCGTGCCTGCGGGGAGTGGCAGGTCGTCGACGTAGCGTGCCGTGCCACTGACGTGACGCTCGGCGCTCTCATGCTGATGTGACGGCGAAGCGTTCGTGGCCGGAGTGGCACTGGGGTCGGACTCAAGACTGTGCAAGGTACGCATCGAGGCTCTCCAGTGGCATGAGGGGGGCAGTCGCGTGACGTTCATTGTGGATTCGCTGCGCCACTCGGGGTACCAGATGGCTGGCGGCCAGCAGACGATACTCGCGGGAGCCACGCACGTCCGAGAGAGGCGAGAAATCGGCCTGGATGGCCTGCTCGATCCTGTGGCGAGTGAGGGTGTCGAGCTGGGCGGGCGTGAGCGATTCCAGCGTTTCACGGCTCAGGAGTGCCTCGAGATGCGGTGCACGTGTCGGAATGCCGGCCATGCCGCCGAAGGCGACTCGCCAGTGCTGAGCATGGCCACTGGCATCGCGCCGCCAGGCGAAGACCCCCAGCAGCGTGGAGATGTCATCATCTCGCCGTTTGGAAAGCTTGTGGACCGCCAGCCGCTGATTGTGAACCGGCCGCGGCAGGAAGAGAGAATGGATGATCTCGTCCGGCATCAATTGAGTGCGCTTGTAGTCGAGGAAGAAGTCCTCAAGCTTGAGGATGCGCTCCCCATCGACACTCATCAGCTGGAGATAGGCCTCCAGCGCGATCAACAGCGGCGGCATGTCCCCGATGGGTGAGGCGTTGCCGATGTTGCCGCCCAGCGTGCCGCGATTGCGGATCTGTTCACTCCCCAGGCGAGTGAGCAGCTCCGCGCCCTCGGGATAGTGTTCACGCAGCAGTGGCATCAGCTGGCGGTAGGTCACCGCAGCGCCGATCCACCAGCCTGCCTGGCCGGCGTGTTCCCCTTCCTCGATGGTGCCAAGTGCCGCGACACGCGTGGTATCGATCAGTGCCGGGAAGTCACGCAGGCGTTGCGTGTATTCGAGCATCAGATCCGTGCCCCCCGCGATCAAGGGCGCCTGGGGATGTGCGGCGCGCAGCGCCAGCAGATCTTCAAGACGGGTGGGACGATGGAAGGTGCCCGAGGCTTCCAGTTCGCTATCTCGCTCGCGACGGGACGCTGAATTCGTCTCGCCAGTGGCGGGCTGACAAGCTGCCTGCCCGGATGACAGCAGGGTGGCCGGCCCGAATTCTCCCTGCAGCAGGCGATGGGCAGCCTCGCGTATCGGTCGATAGCCTGTGCAGCGGCACAGATTGCCGCCCAGCGCATGGTCGATCATCTGATCGCGCCGCGCGGCATCGATACTCTCGCCCTCTGCGCTGCGCAGCTGATGATCGGCGTGCAGCACCGCCAGGCTCATGGCGATGCCCGGGGTACAGAAGCCACATTGGCTGGCGTGGGTCGTCACCAGCGCTTGCTGCACCGGGGAAAGCGAGGAGGTGGCGGTCTCGTTCGCCAGTCCCTCGATGGTGATCAACTCGCAATCCTGCAGCTGGTGGGCGGGCATCAGGCAGGCATTGACCGTCGTCATGGGCTGGCCCGGCACCTGCAAGGCAATCGTGCAGGCGCCGCAGTCACCGGACGCGCAGCCTTCCTTGGTGCCGGTATGCCCCAGAGAGGTGCGAAGGGCTTCAAGCGTTGTCGTTCCCGGTGCAGGCGCGGGCAGCTGACGCGCGTGTCCGTTCAAGGTGAAGTCGATCATGCAGGCATCCCGTCAGGTCGTCTTGTCATTGTGGTGCCTTCAGGCGTATGGCACAGCCGAATCTGGGCATCGCGGGCCCGATTGGCGTCTTCGAGTGTCAATGTAACAGCTCATGTTGTATTTCTAGCAAGAATCTGACCAAATGGTCAGCCCATGGTGTGGTATTTTTCCGTGGATGGCGCAAGTGCGCGTCAGGAGAGCGACGCATCGAGCGTATCGCGCCTGCCCGGGGTGAGCATTCTGACCACAGCATCGTGACGTGAGGCCGAAATCGAAGGTCATGTTCCGGTGCTGTGGTCAAGATGCTCGAACGATAACGTCTATTTGATGAGTGATGCTGATGCCTGCAGATTCTCCTTCTTCCCTGTATGCCGAAGTTCGTCGTTCCCGAAGTGCGGAATTCAGTCCGACACCCACCAGCTCTCCCCGTGAGCAGGCGGAAAGTCGAATCATGGAAGCTGCCGAGTGTGTCTTTGCCTGTCACGGCTATCGTGGCAGCACACTCAAGCAGATCGCGGACGTGGCCGAGTTGCCCAAGGCCAATCTGCTGTATTACTTCGGTTCCAAGGAAAAGCTCTATGTGCATCTGCTGGAGCAGACGCTGACGCGCTGGAATGCGTCACTTGAGGACATCACGGCCGATGATGACCCGCGCGAGGTGCTGGAGGCGCTGGTGCGCGTCAAGCTCAAGCTGGCACGCCAGGCCCCACAGGCATCGCGCCTGTTCGCGGCGGAGGTGATCAGCGGCGCGCCGTTTCTGCGTGACTATCTCAGCGGAGAGTTGCGTCAGTGGGTCCAGGCGCGCTGCGAGGTGATGAAGGCGTGGATGGCAGCTGGCAAGCTGCGCGAGGCGGAGCCGATGTGGGTCATCTATCTGATCTGGTCCACCACGCAGCACTACGCGGACTTCGCCGCCCAGATCGACCAGCTGGGCGGTGCGCCGCGCACGGATGAGGACTGGGAACAGCTGGCGGACTTCGTGGCCAGCACGCTGTGTGATGGTCTCTGTCCGCGCTGAGCCATCGGTTCGGCCAGATGGGTCATGGCAGACACGACAACGCCCGCTCCGGTGTTCCCGGCGCGGGCGTTGTCGTGTCTGCTGGTGCGTGTCATCGGAATGTCGTCGAGATGAGGGAAGGGGGAGCCGGAACAGGAGGCTCAGCTGGCCAGCTCAAGTGCACTCGCGGCCTGGCTCGTCAGGTGGGCGCCGTTGCGTTGCTCCGGCTCACAATGCTGATGCATCTGCCAGCCATCGCGGGCGTCCTGCGCCAGATAGATCAGTGCGGCATCGGCAGTGAGCCAGAGTCTGGCAAGATCACGTTGATGTCGGGTGCGGTTGGCAATCGGCAGGGCATCCGCACACACGATGACCACCGGCGCCTTGAGCAGCCAGCGTGGCGCATGGCTTGGCCAGCTGTGGTGCACGGCGTCCAGCCAGGGTGCCTTGGGGCTGGCGGGGGAGGTCTGCCAGCGCCAGCCACGGCCGACTTCCAGGATGCCGCGTGAGGTCCACAGGAGGCTGCGACGTGGCAGCTGTGCTTCCAGGCTTGCCAGCAGCGCGCTGTCACTGTCGGCCAGTGACTGGATGGCGCCCCGCTCGAGCGCCAGGCGTTCGCCGGCATGTAGTCCGGCGTCGATGTCGAAGGTCACGCGCATCACGGGTTCGGCGTTCACTGCGCAGTTTTCCAGCGGGATGTGCATGCCGCATTCCATGCCGATGGTATAGACACTCATGCCAGCATGCCCCGACGGACCATGCTGTGACGCAACAGGGTCTGATGGCGATGCTCGGCTTCCCAATCCGCGTGCACCTTGTGGTTGATGTTCGGGTCAAAGACGGCCTGTTGCTGGGCGACGCGTGATGCGTCGATATCACCGACCGCACGGGTGTCGCTCACCTGCGAGGACATCAGCAGGGGCGGAGCTTCGTAGCCCATTGCCATCACGCCCAGCAGTTGAGAGGCGCAAGCGGGGGTGTCAGCGGCTTTCTCTGCGCCCACTGCCAGAGGAGTGAAGGTCTGTGCGGCAAGCTTGTGAGTCATGGCCCGACAGGTATCGAGCAGAGTGGTCATCGTAGAGGTGGCCATGAGACAACTCCTTGCGCCACGCGAGCGCTTGATCGGTAAATTTGCCATCCGGGTGTTCGGTGGGTGTCCTGTCGGGTGGCGCATTGCCTGTGCCCGCAGGTGCCCACTTCATGTTTAGCGATCTGCATGCCGCTCCAGGGAGAATTACGCCAAATCAACCACTTGGTGAACACGTGCTGAGGCCGTGCCTGTCATCGCCAGCCCTGCAGCTCATGTGATGGGCCGAATTCCCGGGTCAACCGCCACCCGAGAGGGCAATTGATGCACTGTCACCTTGCCGCTGGCCCGACGCTTGCACTGTGATGAGGCACAATGACGTCTGGGGCATCCTTGAGCCCCGGGCGCGACGCCAGTCCCCCGTTGCCATATCAGACCCTGAGTGGCGGCCCACGGGGTGCCATGACACCAGAGAGACCCTTCGCCATGACTCAAGCCACGCGTGATGACTCCAGTGCTTCAGCCACTGACTCCGAGATGCCTTCTCGCGCTGCGGCAGCGTCGCTGGCAGGCCAGAGCCTGCATCAGCGCCTGACTCACCACCTTGAGCGATTGACCCCCAACGAGCAGCGTATCGCGCGTTTTCTGCTCGCGCATCAGGATGAGCTGGCGCTCTACAATGCCGCCGAGCTCTCACGGCTGACGCATGTCTCCAAGGCCACCGTCAGTCGCCTGTTTCGCCGCCTCGGCTATCAGGACTTCCGGGAGGCACGTGATCAGGCGCGCAGCCTGCGTCATGCGGGCGTGCCTGTCGTCTCGAGCACGCCCACGCCAGACCACCATCAGCGCCACTATGAGCAGGAGTGTCGCAACCTGCGTCAAGCACTGGCGGCGCTGGACATGCTCGACATGGAAGCGCTGGGCCGCACCCTGGCCAATGCCGAACGCTTGCAGATCATCGGCTTTCGCAACGCCTATCCGCTGGCACTGCATCTGCGCCAGCAACTGCTGCAATTGAGAGGGCAGGTGGCGGTCCTGCCCCAGCCGGGCCAGTCACTCGGAGAGGAGGTCGCGCGGCTGAGCGCCACTGACGCCGTGGTGATATTCGCCATGCGCCGGCGCCCGCAGGGGCTGGCACGCCTGCTGGGGTGGCTGGGCCAGGCTCCCTGCACGGTACTGCTGGTTTGCGATGACAGCCTGAGCGAGATTCCTGCCGGTATCGAGCATGTGCTGCGCTGCCCGCTGGACAGTGTCAGCGCTTTCGACAGCTATGCCGCCGCCATGAGCCAGATCAACCTGCTGGCCACACGCCTGCTGCATGACGACCTCGTCGCTGGTCGCAGCCAGATTCGCCGGGTGACGGACACCTTCGAGTCACTCGAGGAGCTGGGAGACGGCTAGCAGTGTCATTGCGGTTGCCTGCGCTGCCGCCCATCCCATCACGATGCTTCACGCCCTGCGGGTTGCGCGCACCCGCAGGGCGCATGAACTGCCTGATTGCACCAACAGCGACCCTTTTCATGTCGATGACGCCTGGACACTGTGCGTTCGAAGAAGCGTCATCGAGGGCGTGCAATGCAACTTCTCTCCCTCGCACTGCCTTCCCGCTCGTGTTCAAGCCCGGCCTCTAGCCCGCCCCAGGCTCTCTTGAGGCCCGTCATCTGGCCTGTCTTCACGCCTGCACTTCATCACCTGAACCATTGTCAGACGAGCGCTTCGTGCACGTTCGGGCCCTGCTGGCGTGGCGTTGGCACACTCGTTGCAAAGATGGATAAGGGAATCACTTGTTTCATTGGTCAGGATTTGAGTTTCACGTTGCCCGCCAATGCGACGAGGAGTCAGCGGACAGGACTCGTCCGATAGGGCCCATCAGACAGGGCTTGTTGAAGAGGGATTGCCAGACAAGCCCTCGCGAAACACCACTGCGATAACCACCAACAACAATGAAACGCCCCAGGGCGCCGAGCGCATGATGAGTCGTTCTCCTCAGCGCTCGGAATTGACTGACACCGGAGTCGACCGATGAGCAAGCGTCACGAGAGCAAGGCCTTCAAGCACGCATCACGCACAGGCAACACGCAACGTCTTGGCAACTGGTTGCGCAAGGGGATTCTGCTGGCCGTCTGGGGCACGCTGGCCGCCACGGCCCTGACGGCCCGTGCGGATGCGCTGAGCGATATCACCGACAGCGGAGTGCTGAAGGTGGCGGTGCCCCAGGACTTCCCGCCGTTCGGCTCAGTCGGGCCGGACCTTGAACCACGGGGCTACGATATCGACATGGCGCGCTATCTGGCGGATGAGATGAACGTGAAGCTGGAGCTGGTGCCGGTCACTTCGGCCAATCGCATCCCTTACCTGCAGACCCGCAAGGTCGATCTGGTGATCTCGAGCCTGGGCAAGAATCCGGAGCGTGAGAAGGCGATCGATTTCTCCGATGCCTACGCACCGTTCTTCCTTGGCGTGTTCGGTGAGAAGGGCAGAGAGGTGGACTCCGCCCAGGGGCTGAGCGAGAAGACCATCGGCGTGACACGTGGCTCGGTGGAAGACATGGAGCTCAGCAAGGTGGTGCCGGAATCGACCACCGTGAAGCGCTTCGAAGACAACAACACGACCTTGTCAGCCTTCCTGTCGGGGCAGGTCGAGATGATCGCCACCGGCAACCTGGTCACCGCCGCCATCGCCGAACGCAATCCCTCTCGCGTACCGGTCAGTGTACTGCCGCTCAAGAACTCTCCCTGCTATGTGGGCATGCGGCATGACACGCCGGCGCTCAAGGCGCGCGTGAACGAGCTGATCGCCCAGGGGATCGAGGACGGCACGCTCAACGCGCTTTCCGAGACCTGGTTCAAGGCGCCGCTGCCGTCACTGGATGCCTGAATCGAGCTGTCGCACGCCTGACTCCCTTTTCCCGTGAGGCTTGATCGATGAACTATCTCCCGGATTTCTCGCGCCTGCTGCCGTATCTGCCCGACCTGCTGGCCGGGCTGATGACGACGGTCTGGTTGACCATTCTGACCACCACGCTGGGGATACTCGGTGCGGTGATGTGTGTCTGGCAGCGCCATCGTGCGCCGACCAGCGTCTTCAGCCGGCTGCTGGGCATGCTGGTGGAGCTGCTGCGCAATACGCCCTTCATCGTCCAGCTGTTCTTCATCTTCTTCGGCCTGCCGGCGCTGGGGCTGTCACTCAGCGCCGAGATGGCCGCGGTGATCGCGATGACACTCAACCTGGCGGCCTACAGCAGCGAGATTCTGCGTGCCGGTGTCGATGCCACCGGTCGCGGCCAGTGGGAGGCCGGGCGTGCGCTGGGTCTCACGCCCTGGCAGCGCTATCGCCATGTGGTGCTGATGCCGGCGCTGGAACGCATGTATCCGGCGCTGACCAGCCAGTGTGTGATCGTGATGCTGGGCTCCGCCGTGGTCTCCCAGATCAGCGTGGCGGACCTGACCTTCGCGGCCAACTTCATCCAGTCACGTACCTTCCTGAGTTTCGAGAGCTACGTGGTGACGGCAGGCATGTACCTGCTGCTGGCCATCGCGATGCGCGCCTTGCTCAACCGCATCGGGCGTCGTCTGTTCGGCTTTCGCCACCTGACGCCAGCCCCGCGCCGCCGTCTGTCTTCCCATGTGCTGAGAGAGGCCCACTCATGATCGACTTCACGCTGTGGGACATCCTGCGCAACTTGCTGCTGGCGGCGCGCTGGACGCTGGCGCTGTCTCTGATTGCCTTCATTGGCGGTAGCCTGGTCGGGCTGGCGCTGACCTTTCTGCGCCTGACCCGCTGGCCGGGGGCGGCACTCTTCTGTCGCCTCTACACGGAGCTGTTTCAGGGCACGCCGCTGTTGATGCAGCTGTTTCTGGCCTTCTTCGGCGTGGCGGTCTTCGGGCTGGATGTCTCGGCCTGGACGGCGGCGGCGGTCGCGCTGACGCTGTTCAGCAGTGCCTTCCTGCACGACATCTGGCGTGGCTGTGTCGAGGCGGTGCCCAAGGGGCAGTGGGAAGGGGCGCGAGTGCTGGGGCTCGGTTATCTGAAGACCATGCGTCACATCATCCTGCCGCAGGCGCTGCGCATGGCCATCGCACCGACCGTCGGTTTCTCGGTGCAGATCATCAAGGGCACCGCGCTTGCCTCGGTGATCGGCTTCGTCGAACTGATCAAGGCCGGCACCATGCTCAACAACGCCACCCTGGAACCCTTCACCGTCTTTGCGCTGGTCGCGTTGCTGTATTTCGCCATGTGCTATCCGCTCTCGCGGCTGGCTCGCCACCTGGAGGCACGTCTCAATGTCACTGCTCGCTGAAGTTTCCCCGCTGGACACCGTCTCATCCGATTCCTCGGTCACCGAGAGTGCTGCCGTCTCCGAGAAGGCAAAGGCGCCGCTGGTCAGCCTGTCGGCGCTCACCAAGTCCTTCGGCGATCTGACGGTGCTCAAGGGCATCGATCTTGAAGTGCGCCAGGGCGAGGTGGTCTCGATCATCGGTCGCAGCGGCTCCGGCAAGAGCACCTTGCTGCGCTGTATCAACCAGCTGGAACAGCATGACGGCGGTAGCATCCACGTCGCCGGCAATCTGCTGGACGGTAGCGAGATGGACGCCGCCGCTCTGGCGCAGGATGTCGGCATGGTGTTCCAGAGCTTCAATCTGTTCCCCCACAAGCGCGTCGGCGAGAACGTGATGCTGGCGCCGATGCTGGTCAAGGGCGTTGCACGGGATGTCGCGGAGCGCGAGGCCCGCGAGATGCTGGCCAAGGTCGGGCTAGGGGAGAAATTCGATGCCTGGCCGAGCCAGCTCTCCGGTGGCCAGCAGCAGCGGGTGGCGATCGCGCGCGCCCTGGCGATGCACCCCAAGGTGTTGCTGTGTGACGAGATCACCTCGGCGCTGGACCCGGAGCTGGTCGGCGATGTGCTCAAGGTGCTGGAGCAGCTCAAGCGTGAGGGCATGACGTTGATTCTGGTGACCCATGAGATGAATTTCGCCCGCGATGTGGGGGATCGCGTGATCTTCATGCACCAGGGGCGTGTGCATGAATCAGGCGACCCCGCGACGCTGTTTGCCAATCCAGCCACGGAAGAGCTGCGCCAGTTCCTTGGCGCGGTGCTGTGATCACACCGCACCGCGCCACGCCACGAAGGCGAACCCCCTGATGAGTCGAAAGGAGTCGGTCCCGATGGACAAGCGTATCTATGTTGCCCCGGCGCGTTTCTCCGGGCCGAAGGGAGAGGGGTCTCTTGAGGGTAAGCGACTGGTGGTGAAGGATCTGTTCGCGATCAAGGGCGAGCGCACCGGACAGGGCAATCCTGACCTGCTGGCGAGCGCTCCCATCGAGCGGGAGACGGCGCCCAGCGTGTTGGCGCTTCTGAAGGCGGGGGCCGATTATCGGGCGCGCACCACAACCGATGAGCTGGCCTACAGCCTCAATGGCACCAATGCCCATTGTGGCACGCCGCAGAACCCGCGTGCGCCGCTGAGGTTGCCGGGAGGCTCAAGCGTAGGCTCTGCCGTAGCGGTGGCGCGCGGTGAGGCGGAGATCGGGCTGGGAACCGATACCGGTGGCTCCATTCGCGTGCCGTCCAGCTACTGTGGGCTCTACGGGCTGCGGCCGACCCATGGCCGCATTGACATGTCAGGCCTCAAGCCGCTGGCGCCGCGCTTCGATACCATCGGCTGGATGACGCGGGATCTCGCGACGCTGACGCAGGTCAGTGAGGTGTTGATGCCGCCAACGACAGCGACTCGTTTGCCGGCAAGACTCATCCTGCTGGTGCCGGAAGGGCTGGCGGCGGGGCCTTATCAGCGACTGCTGGGGCCGCTGGCGCGTCGTCTTGAATCACTCGGTTTTCGCTGCGAGCGGCGAATGTTGAGCCAGGCCTTCATGGCGAGGGCCAGTGAGGCCTTTCGGATTCTGCAGGGCTGCGAGATTCGTCGTACGCACCAGGCATGGTTGAGTACGCCGGAGCAGGGCCCCGACTCTCGCTGGCCGCAGCTGAATCCGGATATCGCGGCGCGCCTCAAATGGTGCATGACCCTGAGTGATGCCGACGAGCAGGCAGCAGAAGCCAAGGCAGACACCGTGCGCCGCTGGTATCGCCAGCAGCTGGCAGCCAGTCATGAGGGCGGCGAGAGTGCCTGCGACGATGGCAGTGCGGCTGCCCATGCCGAGGCCACCAGCGAGGCGGTGTTCGTGCTGCCCACCACGCCGGGCGCCTCACCGCTGCTGGGCGCAAGCCTCGAGGAGATGGAGGCCTATCGTCATCGCCTGATGGGACTCACTGCACTGGCCGGCTTGAATGGCGCACCGCAATTGAGTCTGCCGTGGCTGACCGATGACGCAGCGCGGCTGCCGGAGGAGGCTGCACCACCGCCCTGGGGCGTCTCATTGCTGGGCCTGCCGGGCCGTGATGAGAGCCTGCTGGCATTGGCCTGCATGTTGGAAAACTGACCAGCATGCTGGAAGACTGACTGGCGCAGCCTTGAAGGTGCGATCGCTGACCTTCGCTGGATTCAATCACAAACGCCGCATCCCGAAAGGGCTGCGGCGTTCTTTTTGCGATGTCAGCTGGCGGGGGTATAGGGATGCTCACGCTGCCAGTGCTCGGCGATATCGATGCGACGGGTGATCCATACCCTGTCGTGGGACTGGACGTAATCGAGGAAGCGTTTCAGTGCCGCGAAGCGTCCCGGTCGTCCGGCGATCCGACAGTGCAACCCGATGGAGAGCATCTTGGGTGCCGTGTCGCCCTCGGCGTAGAGCACGTCGAAGGCGTCACGCAGGTACTGGAAGAAGTCCTCACCGTTGTTGAAGCCCTGGGCGCTGGCGAAGCGCATGTCATTGGTGTCCAGGGTGTAGGGGACGACGAGATGCGGCACCTGCTCGCCATTGGCGGTGGTCACCTCCATCCACAGCGGCAGGTCATCGCCGTAGTAATCGCTGTCGTAGGTGAAGCCGCCGTGCTCCACCACCAGTCGGCGGGTGTTGGGACTGTCGCGCCCGGTGTACCAGCCCTGTGGTGCGTGACCGACCAGCTCGCGATAGCTTTCCACCGCGCGCTCCAGGTGGGCGCGCTCATGGGCTTCATCCATGTGCTGGTAATGAATCCAGCGCCAGCCGTGACTGGCGATCTCATGACCATCCTCCAGGAAACGCGCGACCAGGTCCGGATGCCGCGCCAGCGCCATGCCGACACCGAAGACCGTCAGCGGCAACTCCCGGCGCTTGAATTCATCAAGAATCCGCCACACGCCACTGCGCGAGCCATATTCGTAGATCGACTCCATGCTCATGTGCCGCGCGGGGTAGGCCTCGGCACCGATGATCTCGGAGAGAAACTTCTCGCTCTCGCTGTCACCGTGCAGCAAGCAATTCTCGCCGCCTTCCTCATAGTTGAGCACGAACTGCACGGCGATCCTGGCACCCCCCGGCCAGTTGGCATGGGGGGGGTTGGCACCATAACCGATCAGATCACGCGGATAGTCGTCGCCCCACAGGGCATTGTCGTTGTCTGGCATCGTTCGGCTTCCTTGCGACCGGGGAGCGGAAAGGGGATGAGGCACTGTTCTATTGCCCATTGACGTGCAGGCTTTGTGCCATCTCGGGGCAAAGGCACGCCTGGCGTCACCCTGCTCGCGTCAGTCTGTCGGCGTCCACCAGCGCGGCAGCAGTCGTGCGACTTCCGGGCGCAGGAAGCGGTCATCGATCAGGTGGATCACGCCCTGATCCTGCTCGCTGCGAATCACGCGGCCTGCGGCTTGCACCACTCTGGTGAGTCCTGGGTACAGATAGGTGCAGTCGTCTGCCTTCAAGGGCTGGATGACAGGGGGCAGCGGACCTGCCTCATCGTCACGCTCCTCCTTGGCGCCGTCTGTCGAATGTCGTTCGACACGCCGCCTTGCATCGCTTTCCAGCCACTGCGCCAGACGTTGCTTGAGCGCTTCATTCTCCGGACTGAAGCCGGCAAGCCCCAGGGTGGCGATGAAGGCCCCGATCAGACGCGACCCCGGGAGATCGATCCCTTCGCCGAAGGCACCGCCCAGCACCGCGAAACCGATGCCCTGGCCGTCGGGGGTGAAGCGCTGAATGAAGGTGGTGCGCTCCGCTTCCGTCATGGCACGGGTCTGGCGCCATTGGGGAATCTCCGGCGTCAGCTGTTGCAGGGTGCTGGCGACCTGCTCGAGATAGGCGAAGCTCGAGAAGAATGCCAGATAGTTGCCCGGGCGCTGCTGGTATTGGCGTGCCATCAGCTCGGCGATGGGCCGGCAGGAGGCCTCGCGATCCCGCAGGCGGGTCGAGAGCCGATGGCGACTGACCTGCACCTGCGTCGCCCTGAACGGCGACTCGACACTCAACCAGACCGCATTGTCCGCCAGTCCCAGCAGGCGGTGATGATAGGCCGGCGGATTGAGCGTGGCCGAGAACAATAGGGTGGCGTGGCTGACGCGCAGACGGGGGGCCAGCCACGGCGCCGGGCTGACGCAGCGCAGTCGCGGCTGTATCTGGCGCACGCTGCGCCCTCGGGGCTTGCGAGGCCGGGCTGCTGCTTCTGCATCCGATGCTGCGCCGGAGCGTGAGCTTGAATCGCTGGTGAGCGTTGCCTGACGCGCCGGATTCATGGCGGCGAGTTCGACCTCGAACAGCGAGTGATCGCCAAAGCCTTCCGCGAGTCGCGTGAGCGTCAGCGCCGCGAAATAGGCCTCCATCATCTCGCCGTCAGGCTCCACGCGACGGCTGGCCGCGGTGGATGTCGGACTGGAGTCTGACGGGGTGGTGCTTGAGGCCAGGGTGGTGGTATCGCTTGCGATCAGGCCCAGCTGTTCGGGGGCTTGTGTGACCGTGGCTCGCGCTGCCTGTTGTCTGGCCGCAGGAGGGGTTGCGGCCTTGTCAGGCTCCGCCAACCAGTCACCCATCGCGCCCGTCCATTGCGTCAGCGCCTTGAGAAAGTCGCCGGGCAACGTCTCCAGCGCAAGACGTGCCTGTTGACTGCCGTCATCGGTGCTGCCGTTCCCGCTGCTTGGATTCCCTAAGCTGCCGTTTTCCGGCCCGAGCTGCTCCAGCGCTCGCCACTGCCGGGCCAGCGTGCGGGAGGCCGAGCGCAGCGGGGCCGGATGGCCCGTGCGACTCAATTGCTTGAGCAGGAAGTGGAACTGTCGGGCGTCGAGTTCGGTGCTGTACATGCCGCGGGCGCGTTCGATGAGGTTGTGGCTTTCATCGACGAGCACCACGGAGCGCCAGTCATTGGCCTGGGTCAGGGCGAACAGCAGCGCATGACTGTCGAAGTAGTGGTTGTGATCTCCGATGATCACATCCGCCCAGCGCGAGAGCTCCTGGGCGAGAAAGTAGGGGCAGATCTCATGGGCCAGGGCGTGTCGGCGTGTCGTCGCCAGCGTCAGTGGCTGGCAATCGGCAAGCGCGGCAGAGCGTGCCGCAGGCAGGCGATCATGGAAGCCGCGTGCCAGCGGGCAGGACTCACCATGACAGGCGAGAGTCGGGTGCTCACAGGTCTTGCTGCGCGCGCCGAGCTCCAGAATGCGCAGCGCTGCGGCAGGCGTGTCCGGTGATTCCGTGTGCTCGACTACCTCTGGCACCAGGGTGGTCAGCGCGTCCAGCGCCAGCGCGCGGCCCGGGGTGCGGGCGGTGAGGTAGAAGAGTCTGTCCGTGCCGTTTCTGGGCATTGCACGCAGCGCAGGATACAGCGTCGCCAGCGTCTTGCCGATGCCGGTCGGCGCCTCGGCCAGCAGCTCGCGTCCGGTCATCACCGCCTTGTAGGCATGCTCGGCCAGCTGGCGTTGACCGGGGCGCCAAGCAGGCCAGGGGAAGGCAAGCGTGCCAAGGGCGCTGTCACGGGCGTGGCGATGCGCCAGTTCATGGGCGGCGAACTCGCTGAAGCGTGCGGCCAGACGTGCAAGCTCCGCTTCCAGCGCCTCGCGGCTCCACCAGGCTTCCAGGCGTTGTTCATCCTGTGAAGCCCCGATGGAGTCACCGCCGGATTCCGCTTCATCCTTGGCAGCGCTGGCTGGTGCGTCCGCGGCGATATCCAGATACACCAGCGCCAGCGTGATGCCCTCGAGATCGCGACTGCGGCACATCAGGGCACCGTAGACACGCGCCTGGGCCCAGTGCAGGGCGCGGTGATTCGCGGGCTGACGGGACAGGTCACCACGGTGGGTCTTGATCTCCTCGAGACAGTTGCGCCTGGGATCATAGCCATCGGCGCGGCCGCGAATCTCGAGATTGTCGATGCAGCCGGAGAGTGATATCTCGCTTTCGTAGTCCTTGCCACGCCGACGCACGATGCGCTGATGGCCGCGAATGCCCTGTTGAGCGGTGGGCGAGGGCGTGAAGCGCAGGTCCAGATCGCCCTCGCGTGCGGCGAAGGCGCACAGCTCGCGTACCGCGATCCGATAGCGCTCGGGTGCGCTGCTTGAGGTGTCGGCGGTGATCATCGCGCAGTCGGTGCCTTGCGTGCCGGGGCCTCGTCCTCGACGGACGCATCAGAGGCGTTTACGGTCTGCCATTCGACCCGGCACTCCAGCGCCGGAATCGCATGGCGTGCGAACAGGGCCAGCCACTGGCGCTGATTGTCCTGCAGGCGGTCGGTGGGTGCCTTGACCTCGATCATCCGGTAACGCTCGCGGATGTTCTCGGGGAAGAACTGGATCAGGTCCGGCAGGCCAGCGCGATGCTCGCGGGGATTGGCCAGCAGGTGTCGGAAGCAGGCCTCCAGATGTGCCGGGGGGATGCAGTCCAGTGCGTGGGACAGCAGCTCCTCGCTCAACAGCGGCCAATGCACGAAGGGCGCTTGAATACCCTGTTTCTGCTGATGACGCTCACGAATCGTCTCTCGGTAGCGGCCATCGGACAGGCGCGCGAAGCAGTCCTCGAAAGCGGCCTGGCGACGGTTGACGAAGTCAGGGCGGTAGAGGTCCGCCGGACCGGTATGAAAGGCGTGGAAGAAGGCTCCCGGCAAGGGCGCGAACAGCACGTCCCAGCACAACAGGGTGAAGAGCGCGGGGAGCAGACCATTCTCGACGTAGAAGACCGGTGCCTCGGGCGTGGCCAGTGCATGCGCGGCCGCGCGCTCGACCCCATGGATGCCGGCGGCGGCCGAGGTGGCAAGGTCCGGCACCGTAAGGGTGATCTGTGGCGTGGCCGGCGCCTTGGCGCGTCTGGGCGCGGGCAAGCCAAGGCCACGGCACAGGCGAGGCAGGGCGCGCTCTAGTGCCAGCTGCTCATCCAGCGTGATGTCAGCACGCGCCAGACGCTCGCAGGCAAGTGCGTGGGCTGCGCTGATATCGCCGGAAAGCTCCAGCGCTCTCACTCGGCGCGGCATGGCACGCGGCGCGTAGGCGGAGTTCTCGAGGCAGGCGTACTGCAGTGCGGCTGCGTGATGCCAGCCCTGACGCTCAGCATCGCGCGCCAGCGAGAAACGCAGCCGGTCACGTCGCTGTGCCAGCCAGGCATTGGCGCGATTCGCCTCTGTCGCGTCGGCTTCTGACGATGTCACCTCGTCCAGGGCCGAGATGATGCGCTGCCAATGCGGCTCCAGTTCAGCATGCGCCGTCTCACGATTCAGACGCTCCCTGGCCGCCTGCCAGTCCTCACGCAGCTGCTCCAGGGCCAGATAACGATCCACCTCCCAGCGCTGGGTGAAGGCGCGCGAGTCTTGGGAAAGCGCGACCGCCTCGCAGCGCAGCAGGCCCAGTTCACTGAGCACGAAGTCCGACAGAGTCTGGCGCAGGTTGCCGAAGAACATCAGGCTCAGGCGTCGCGACAGCTCACCAAGCCCAACACTCAGCGTGTTGGCGGTGGGGTCATTTAGCCACTCGGGCAGTGACCGTGGCGTGGTATCTACCAGCAGCTCGCTGAGGGCATCCGGCATCCGGCGTTTGGGCGTGCTTCTTGGCAGCTCGGGGAAGGCGTCCTTCAAGCGCGGCAGTGTCACAAGTGACAGCATTTCCTCCAGGCTCAGGTCAGCGTTCAGGCGGCACAGCCCATCAGGCGTGGCACTGTCGGCGATCGGTGTGATCAGAGGCTGGCTTGCGGCCTCGATGTCACCGATTTCGGCATAATGCAGCTGCGTGCCCTCGAAATGATCGCCCTTGCGCATCAGCAGGCGGACCAGCAGGGCCCGTGAAGGCTCCGGCAGGCGCGTGATGGCGTCCACCGTGGCACGCTCCGCCTCTGTCAGCAGATCGGCGTGGCACTGGCAGACCCAATCGAGCAGGGTATCGAAGTTGGCCAGGTAGTAGCGCGGATTGTCGAGGGGAGCGGCTTGCATGGCGACCTGTCGAAGTGGCGGGCAGTGCAGCGGTTTGCCCGAAAGCATGGGGTTATATACAGTATATGGCCATCTGTCGGGCTGCAAACTCTTGCAAAGCCTGTCACGAGTCACCATCTGCCTGTCAGCAAGTGGTAAAATCCCGTGATCGACGTGTCATGGCAGCCTCATGGCACGTCTGCTGGACAGGCGTGAAAGCGTGTCATCCTTGATTCCTCCCCTCGGAGGCATTTCCGCGATGGTTCAGGACGGGCCATCGATCATCATTCAAGCAGGGCAGGAAGGCAGTCCATGTTTCTTGATCAGTTTCACCGGGTCGAAGATGGCCGCGTGCGGATCACCGCCGAGCAGGCCAGTCGCTTCGCCAAGCAGATGGCGGGGGATTACAACCCCATTCATGACCCGGATGCGCGACGCTTCTGTGTGCCCGGCGACCTGCTGTTCTCCCTGTTGCTGGCGAAATTCGGCCTTTCACAGTGCATGACCATCCGTTTCTGCGGCATGGTCGGCAATGATGTGCCCTTGATCTTCGAAGCGCTGGAAGAACCCGACGAGAATGGCGTGTCCCTGCTGGTGCGCGATGAAGCCGGCAAGGTCTATCTGACGGTCGAGCGCAGTGGTGATACCACCCATGACGAGGAAGTGGTCGCCAATTTCACTCGCCAGTATATCGCCTTCTCCGGGCGCAACTTCCCGCACTTCCTGCAGCCGCTGATGCTGGAGAAGGGCGTGATGTTCAATCCTGCCCGCCCGCTGGTGATCTATGACAGCATGGGCTTCTGTTTCGAACGGCTCGATATCGCCGATCTGCATCTCGATTTCGTGCGCTCCTCGCTTGAGGTCAACGGCAAGCGTGGTGACACCCTGCTCGAATTCGGCATCCATGATGGCGAGCAGTGCATCGGCAGTGGCTCCAAGAAGCTGGTCGTCAGTGGGCTGCGGGATTACTGTGCCGAGACGATGGATGCCTTCGTTGAGTCCTTCGAGGCGCTCAAGCGCGAAGCCGAAGCCTGAGCCGGTCGAACCGAGATGGCCGAACGGAGCCAGTCGAAGGTGAGATGGCCGAAGTGAGCTAGCCCTCGGGCTTGTGTGCTACAGAGATCAAGACGCCCGCCAGAGAGATCTGACGGGCGTCTTGTCGTGGGGGGCAAAAGACCGGCGGCAAGGGGGCGGCTGACGTCGTCGGTGAGTTGTCTCGCCGCGTTCAGCGCTTGATGCTGATCGGCGCCAGCGCATCACCCTGTGGCAGGATGCGCCCGATGATGGCGCTGGCGTGATAGCCGGCGGCCTTGAGCGCGGCCAGGCAGGACTCGGCCTCACCGGCCGGCACACTGGCCAGCAGGCCGCCGGCGGTCTGTGGATCGAACAGCAGCGGATAACGCGGATGATCGATGACGCTGGCCTGATCCTTCAGGGCCCGCTTGAGACGCAGGTTGGCCGGTTGCAGTGAGCTGACCACCCCGCGGGCGACGCAGTCCTCGGCGCCGTCCAGTATCGGCAGGGCGTCGATCTCGAGTTCGGCATCCACGCCGCTGGCGCGGGTCATCTCCACAAGGTGGCCGAGCAGGCCGAAGCCGGTGACATCGGTGGAGGCGCTCGCCTGATGGGCGCGCAGGATATTCGCTGCCTGCTGACTGGATTGCTGCATGCTGTCCAGTGCGGCGTCGATCCAGCGGCCTCGCGCTTCCAGGCGTGCGTGCGCTGCCAGCAGGGTGCCGGTGCCGATGGCCTTGGTGAGGATCAGCACCTCGCCTGGCTGCATGCCGCCCTTGCAGGTGACGCCGGCCAGACTCTCCTCCACCAAGCCATTGAGGGCGAAGCCCAGCGCCAGTTCCTGCCCCTCGCCGGTATGTCCGCCGACCAGTGTACAGCCTGCCTCGTTGAGCACCTCGGTGGCGCCTTGCATCAGCTCGCGCACCAGCGGTTCGACCTTGCGCTCGATCCCCTGCGGCACCGTGGCGACGGCGGTAGCGGTGTGGGGCGTCGCGCCCATGGCGTAGAGATCGCCCAGGGCGTGATTGGCGGCGATGCGCCCGAACAGGTAAGGGTCATCGATGAAGGCGCGGAAGAAGTCGACGCTGTGTACCAGTGCCTGACCCTCGGGCACTCGCACGATGGCGGCATCATCCGGGGCATGCAGCCCGACCAGCACGTCCGGGTTCTCTCGTGGGGCAAGGCTCTGCAGCGCTCGCGACAGCACGCTGGCACCGACCTTGGCGCCACAGCCGCCACAGCGCATTGCCAGTGCGGACAGGGCCTGATGCGCTTCCTGCTCATCCAGCTCGGCGGTCAGGCGCGGGTGGAGCCTGCCATCGCCGCCCTTGAGCGCCTGCCAGGCAGCGCTGATGCGCTGTTGCAATCCTGACAGGCCGCCGGTGTCCGCGGCGTCCTGCATGCTGGGCAGTTCATTGAAGCGTGCCATGAACTGGCGGTCGATATGGTCCTTCCAGCGCCACAGCCACGGACGCAGGCACGGCGACACCAGCCCAAGATTGCCGCGTGAGGCAATGGCATCACGATCCCCGGTGCTGATCAGGGCCAGCCAGCGGGACTGTGGAATATAGGGATGTAGTGACTCTCCGCGCACGGCGCGGCGCAGGTTGTCAGCCAGCGGCCGTGATTGGCGCACGGCGAATACGCCGGCCTTTTCACGCGGATGATTGACCTGATGCGCGATATCGCCCGCGGCGAAGATGGCATCATCCTCGAGCGTCTGCAGGGTATCGCGCACCTTGAGAAAGCCATCCTCATCCAGGCTCAGTCCTGTCTTCTCCAGCCAGCGTGCCCCCCCGGCGCGTGTCACCCAGATGGCCTCGTCGGCCGGATGGCGACTGCCGCTGGCACTGATCAGCTGGCGCTGGGACGACGCCCTGGAAGCGTCGACAGCGGTGATCTCCTCACCGAAATGCACCCGGATACCGCGTTCATGCAAGGTGGTGGCGAGTGCAGCGCTGACCTCAGGAGAATGCGTCGGCAACAGGCGCTGTCCGCGGGTGATCAGCGTCAGGTTCGGCGCGAGCGCAGCGGGCAACTCGGCGGCGAGGCGCTGCTGGATGGCCAGCAGCAGCTCGACCCCGCCGGCACCGCCGCCGACCAGCACGATGTCGAGAGGCCGCTCGGCGCTTCTGGCGCGCTCAAGCAGTCTCAGCCAGCGTTGCTGGAAGGTGCTGATCGGTTTGACCGCCACCACGGGGGCATCAGTCGCTTCGGGATCACCGATACCGTCGATGTGGGACAGGCGAGGCGTGGAGCCGATATTGATCGACAGCAGGTCATAGTCCACCGCCGGGCGCTCGGCGCAGATCACGCGGCGCTGGCCGCGGTCGATATCGATCACCTGATCCCGATAGAAGCGTGCGCCGGCGAACTGACACAGCCGACGCAGGTCGATATGCACATCATCAAAGGTGTAATGCCCCGCCACGTAACCGGGTAGCATGCCGGAGTAGGGCGTGTCGGTGTCGCGACAGATGACGGTGAGGCGTACGCCAGGCTCAGGCTGCATGGCGAAACGCATCAACACGCCAACATGGCTATGTCCCCCGCCGATCAGGACGATATCGCGCACGATGGGCGCCTTGGCAGGCATGGACGCAGATGGCATCAGAGGTCTCGATAGTCAGAAGAGGACGGGGATATTGAATAATGGGTAATGATATCAGGAGTCTAGCAACTTGAACTTTCTCGGTCATGCGCACCTGAGTCTGGCGGGCAGCGATAACTTCCTGTTTGGCAACCTGATTGCCGACGGCGTGCGCGGCAGTGATCTGAGCGGCTGGTCGCCTGAGATAGAAGCCGGCATCCGTTTCCATCGCCGCTGTGATGCGGTGATCGATGCCCATCCCGAGACTCGCTGGCTGTTGACTCAGGTACCGCCCGCGTCACGTCGTGTGGCCGGCATCGCCTTTGACATGATGTGGGATCACCTGCTGGCTGGTGAGATGCACGATGACGATATCGAGCGCCTCTATCGCCTGTTGGCGCGTGAGGAGGTGCCGTCACGCCTGACGAGCCTCATCGAGTGGATTCAGGTGCGCGATGCGCTCAGGCGCTATCAGGAGCTGGAGTTCACGCTCTCGACCATTGCCAGCATCGGCGAGCGCATGACGGCCAGACGCCGGTTACGCCAGACAAGTGATCCTCGCCAGCAAAGTGATTCACGAAGGCAAAGTGATACGCGAAGCGGAAGGCGTACGCACAAGATGGGGGATCTGGAAGCAGGCGCCAATCCGCTGGCGGACATGACGCCGTGGCTGGCGGATAACCGCGCGATGCTTGAGGACAGCTTCGCGCGGTTGTGGCCGGACATGCTGGCATTGCGCCAGACGATTTTTCATAAGTGACAGTATATGGCCAGGTGGGTATGCAAGCGCATATCAGTGACGTATAGCTGGTAGGCGAGTTGCTTGGTTGCCAACTAGGTTTGCTTGCCTGTGCTGATCAGCGTTGGAGAGGGCGAGAATTCTTCCCTCCTTGCCACTCCAGGTAGGCATCGATCTGTGACCGAGAGGCTTCGATCGGTGATTTCATCACAAACCAGGTAACGGGTTCTGAACATGGCGGAGTGGTCAGCGAGCCGGAGTATTGCCAGCCAGCATGCTCGCGTGGCAGTAGCAGGTTGGCCGACAGTCCGCTTGTCAGAGTCTCGGAGAGTCCTCGCTGTGGAAGACGGCTCAACAGACGGCTGAGCGCCAGGTTGTCATGTCCTTCCTCGACCAACACGGCCAGCACTGCCAACTTGCCTTCTGGAGTGGTGTGCACCAAATGGATTTCCATGGCAGCGCGCTTGCCATCGATCGCGTGTTCCGAGGGCACATGCAGATGCACCTGTGACAGAGTGTAGGGGGTGCCATCCAGTGTCATCGTGTTTCCGCTGGCCCCTTCGATCTGCAAGGTGTGCCCCGTGTCCCGAGTGACGAGCAGCGGCGAGTGGTAGTCGAGCTTCGGCCCTGTTTCCTCCAGAGGGCGTGACTGACTGTCGATGTCGATCGGTGATTGCCGGGCACCACTGGCGCATTCCGCGTAGCCGGGGGTGAGGTCTCCCCAGTGTTCCGGTCCATTGGCGCTGTCGCCCGACTCACTCGAGTAGCTCCATTCGGTGACGGATGTTCCCGGGGCTGGTGCCGTTTCATTGTCATTGGCCAAGGCCGGGAGGGATGACGAAGCGGTGGCAAGCAGCACAGCCATGGTGAGTGGGCGCAACAACGCACGAGGCGACGAGGAATTGGCTGGCATTGAGATGTCCTTGCTCAAGAGTCCGGAACATTCCAGCGTTCTGGCCTGCGGTTGGCAGGCCAGAACGCTGACGAATAAAAGCAGTCAGTGTGCCGGACTCAGAGGGAAGGTCAAGATGACGCTGGAGGGTCACTCGGTTGTCGCATTCCAGCGTCAGAGGAGGTGGGGATGCCGGTCAGTAGCGGAAATCACTCAACTCTCCAGCCATAGACATTCCACACTGTCGCCGGGGCTTATCTGTGCGTGGGGAGGGATCACGGCCAATGCCTCAGCGCCGACGCATGAGGAGAGCACGGCTGAGTTCTGGTCCGGGAAGGCGTGAGCCTCAAGCTGGCCATCATCGGCTGGAGTCAGCGTGACACGCAGATGGTCCTGACGGATGGCGGTGTTGGCCGAGAAGGCGGAGCGTACCCGGAGGCTTCTCAGGGTCCGCAGTGCGTCACAGTCGAGCATCTCGCCCAGTATGGGGCGAAGAAACAGCCAGCCACCGACCCAGCTCGACACCGGGTTGCCAGGTAGCCCCACCACACGCACCGAGTCGCCTTGCGTGTTGAGGATGCGCCCCAGCGCCAGTGGCTTGCCCGGTTTGATGGCCAGGCGCCAGAGATCCAGGCTGCCGAGCGCCTCGATGGCAGGGCGGACGTGATCTTCCTCTCCGACGCTGACCCCGCCACAGGTGACGATCAAGTCGGCCTGTTCTGCCGCTGTCGCAAGAGCATCGCGAGTGGCCTCGAAGGTATCGGCCACATTGAGTGGCGCAAGCACCACGTCAGCCCCGAAGTCGCTGAGCATCTGGCTGAGCATCACGCGATTGGAGTTGTAGATCTGCCCCGGTTCGAGGGGCTGTCCCGGTTCGATCAGCTCATCGCCAGTTGCAAACAGAGCCACTCGTACCTTGCGCCGCACCGAGACCCTGCTCAATCCTTGACCACAGAGCAGGCCCAGCATCGCGGCATCCAGTCGAGTGCCAGCGGCGATCAGCCGAGTGCCACGAGTGACGTCGCGTCCCTGTCGGCGGATATTGTCG
The DNA here is from genome assembly GCF_057670765.1 of Cobetia sp. PS-4MA. Classification (NCBI taxonomy): domain Bacteria; kingdom Pseudomonadati; phylum Pseudomonadota; class Gammaproteobacteria; order Oceanospirillales; family Halomonadaceae; genus Cobetia; species Cobetia sp. PS-4MA. The sequence goes on from NZ_CM173107.1 coordinate 1,733,855, forward strand.
CCGGGAATCCGTGGGCCGGGCAGCCAGGCTTCCGTGGTGCCATCTTCGTTCTCACGCAGTGTCACTTCTTCCTGCATGACCACAACGTCGGCGCCTTCGGGGATTTCCGCCCCGGTGAACAGCCGTGCACAACTTGCCGAGGCGAGTGGCGAGGTGGGCTGGCCTGCCGCGATGCGCTGGCTGGTTGGTAGCCAGGCGCCATCACCGATATCCGCCACTCTTGCACAGTAGCCATCCATCTGTGAGTTGTCGGCAGGAGGAACGTCCAGTTCGGCGTAGACGTCTTCAGCGAGGACACGCCCCGCGGCCTTGCTGACAGAGACTTGCTCTACCGGCATTACCGGACAGCATTCGCGCAATGCGGATAAGGCACTGGAAAGAGGGGCCAGGCCCTTGGCGCCAACCGGCACGCTATCGCAGCCGCAGGCGGTCGTTGCCTGACCCGTCCGGGATGCCTCTTGTGCAGAAGAGGAGTCAGTGGGCATGGGTTCCGCGCTCCGGGATCACCAGATTGGCGAAGTTGCAGGGACGGTGACGGCTGTCGAGCTGCTCCTTGAGGATGCCGTTCCAGGCTGTCCTGCAGGCCCCGGTGGAGCCGGGCAGGCAGAACACCACGGTACGGTTGGCCAGCCCTCCAAGACAGCGGCTCTGGATCGTGGAGCTGCCGATTTCCTGATGGGAAAGCTGACGGAACAGCTCGCCGAAGCCCTGGATTTCCTTGTCGAGCAGCACGCGGATGGCTTCCGGTGTGGAATCACGTCCGGTGAAGCCTGTGCCGCCGGTGGTCAGGATGACCTGCACGGCCGGGTCCGCGATCCACTCGCTGACCACGGCGCGCAACTGATAGATGTCATCGGGGACGATACGTTTTTCATGCAGGGTATGGCCGGCTGCCGTCAGGCTCTCGACCAGGGCGTCACCGGAGCGATCAGTGTCCTCGGTGCGCGTGTCGGAGACGGTCAATACCGCGATGGTGAGGCCGATCTGTTCGTCATTGCCGCTCATGATCAGTCCTTCTTGCCTTGTTGACGAGCCTCGAGCGCTGCGAGTTGCTCAGGGGTCGCCTTGGCCTGGTGATGTGTCTTCCACTCGGAATAGGGCATGCCGTAGACGTGCTCGCGCGCCGCGTCATAATCGAAGCTAACGCCGCGTTCCTCGCCGGCGGCCATCAGCCACTTGGACAGGCAGTTGCGGCAGAAGTCGGCGAGGATCATCAGATCGATGTTCTGGACATCCTTGTTGTCATCCAGGTGCTTGAGCAGACGGCGGAAAGCGGCCGCTTCCAGCTCGGTGCGGGTCTGCTCGTCCAGCTGGTTCAGGTCCTGGACGGTCTGGGGGGTCGGGTCGCTCATGGAAATCTCCTGAGAAGGCGCGGCATGGCGCAGGCCTTCATGGTAGAGGGGGCCTGGTGAGACCAGGCCAGATACCTGAAACTTTACGCAACTAATGCAGGGCTGTGAACCGGTGCGAGAGGCCGGGCGACGGGCAGGGAGAGGCGATATCAATGCAAAACGCCCGGCAGGCGAACCTGACCGGGCGAATCATCACTCATCCAGCGGATGTCTGGCCTCGGACTAATTCGGGCGTTGCTGACGCGCCAGGCTGTCGTCAGGTGCCGTGGCGGGGTCTGATGCCGGGTCCGCCGCCTCGGCCTGCTTGACCTCGTCATACCACAGATTGTGGTGTTGCTTGGCCCAGGTTTCATCGACGTAACCGGTCTTCATGCCCTCGAAGGCACCTTCCGTGCCGGCGGTACCGATGTAGATGTGGCCGAAGGACACCGCGATCAGCATCAATGAGGCAACTCCGTGGAAGACATTGGCCCACTGCATGTTGTCACGGGTCTGACCGAATATCGGGAAGTCGAGCACCAGGCCGCTGGCAATCACCACCAGGCCGACTGTCGCCAGAATCCAGTACCAGGCCTTTTCCCCGCCATTGGCGAAGCCGGCATCCGGGTGCTTGCCCTTCATCATGCCGCCGCCCTGGCGGAACCATTCAAGGTCATGCTTCTTGGGAAGGTTGAGCTTCAGCCACTTGGCCAGCACCAGAATCAGCATGATCGAGAACAACGGCCCCACATAGTTGTGGATCACCTTGGTCGCCATGATCATGTTGGCCCAGAACACATCCCCGAAGACATTGCGGAACACGAACTTGCCCCACAACAGATTGATGCCGGTGATGGCCAACGTGAGGAACAGTGTGGCCAGTGTCCAGTGCATGGCACGTTCCAGTGCCGTCCAGCGCAGCATCAACTTGCCTGAGCGGGGGTGGTCCAGATCGTTGCGCCCCACCAGCAGATAGAAGATCGCCAGCACGGCCAGCATACCGCCCAGAGCGATCAGGCCACCCGGTGAGATCCAGCGGTTGCGGATCTGGCGCCAGGTCTCGCCGCTCTGGTTGATCAGGCTGTAGTTGGAGTCATGGCGACTGTCGATGGAATTTTCCCCATCTTTCACCTGACGCCAGGTGTCGGCATTCACCGTGCCGACCGCCTGACCGATCTCGCCGTCAGGATTCGCGGCCAGCGCCTGAGGGGCCAGCCAGAGGCTGGCCAGCATCAGACACAGGAACATGGCGACGACGGTCAACCGTGAAGCTGTGAAGTGCGCGCGCATGTCGCCTCCTTACCCCTTGCGGGCTGCGTCGTAGGCCAGGTGATCCGCCTGCTGAACGCTGCTGGTGGTCAGGTTGGCCGAGGTTTCCGGGTGGCTGGCCTTGTCGACCGGCGACCAGGCACCATCCTCGTGACCGCGATAGACCACGCGCTGACGGAAGATGTCGGAGACGGTCTCGGCGTCACCGGCCAGCAGGGCCTTGGTGGAGCACATCTCGGCACACAGCGGCAGCTTGCCTTCGCTGATGCGGTTGGCACCGTACTTCTCGAACTCTTCTTCCGGGCTCTCGGCCGGGCCGCCGGCACAGAAGGTGCACTTGTCCATCTTGCCGCGCTCGCCGAAGGCACCTTGCTGCGGGAACTGTGGTGCGCCGAACGGGCAGGCATACAGGCAGTACCCGCAACCGATGCAGATATCCTTGTCGTGCAGGACGATGCCGTCATCGGTCTTGTAGAAGCAGTCGGTGGGGCAGACCGCCATGCAGGGCGCGTCGTCACAGTGCATGCAGGCCACCGAGATGGAGACTTCGCTCGGCTTGCCGTCATCCAGGGTCACGACACGGCGACGCTGAATGCCCCATTCCGTCTCGTTGGCGTTCTTGCAGGCCGTCACGCAGCCATTGCACTCGATGCAGCGCTCTGCATCACACAGGAATTTCATCTGGGCCATCTTGCTTCTCCTTCACGGCCCGTCGTCGAGTGGCTCAGACGACAGGCCGGATATTTCTGATCATCGACATATGATTGGCTCGATGATTCGGCGTTTACGCGATCGACAGTCAGGGTCGGGACGCGCTTCAGGCGAGGCTGACTCGGCACAGCGTGACCTTGGTTTCCTGCATCAGGGTCACGGGGTCATAGCCATAGGTCGTCGCGGTGTTGGCGGACTCACCCAGCACGTAGGGCACCGTGCCTTCCGGGTAGCGTGACTCCAGGGACTCGCCCTCGTAGTGGCCCCCGAAGTGGAAGGGCATGAAGACCACGTCCGGCCCGACTCGCTCGGTGACCAGCGCCTTGACCTTCACGCGGCCGCCTTCGGCACCCTCGACCCATACCATGTCGCCATCCTTGATGCCCTGGTCATTGGCCAGCGCCGGATTGATCTCGACGAACATCTCCTGCTGCAGCTCGGCCAGCCACGGGATGGAGCGTGTCTCTTCGCCACCCCCTTCGTATTCCACCAGGCGGCCCGAGGTCAGGGTGATCGGGTATTTGGCGCTGACGTCCTTCTCCTGAATGGAGGCGTAGAGCGTCGGCAAGCGATAGATGGATTCGGAATCCGGCCAGGTCGGATAGTCCTTCACCAGGTCACGGCGCGCGGTATACAGCGGCTCGCGGTGCTTGGGGATCGGGTCCGGGAAGGTCCACACCAGGGCACGTGCCTTGGCGTTGCCGTACGGCATGCAGCCATGCTTGATGCACACGCGCTGGATGCCACCGGAAAGATCGGTCTTCCAGTTCTTGCCTTCCGCCGCCTGCTTTTCCTTGGCCGTCAGGTCGTCCCACCAGCCCAGCTGCTTGAGCAGCTTGTCGGTGAACTCCGGATAGCCATCCTCGATCTCGGCGCCCTTGGACCAGGAGCCCTCGGCCAGGATATTGGTGCCGTTGTGTTCCACGCCGTAACGGGCGCGGAAGTTGCCACCGCCTTCGGCCACCGTCTTGGAGGTGTCATACAGGATGGGCGAGCCCGGATGGCCCATCTCCGGCGTTCCCCAGCACGGCCATGGCAGACCGTAGAAGTCGCCATTTGCCGGACCACCCCGTGCCTTGAGTGTCTCGAAGTCGAAGGTATGCCAGTTCTTCTGATGTGCCTTCAGGCGCTCGGGACTCTGGGCGGTATAGCCAACGGTCCACATCCCGGCATTGAATTCGCGGGTGATGTCCTCGACCACCGGCACGCTGCCCTCGACCTTGATGTTGCGGAACAGCTCGTCGGCAAAGCCCAGCTTGCGGGACAGCAGGTACATGATCTCGTGATCCGGCTTGGAATCGAACATCGGTTCGATGACCTGATCACGCCACTGCAGGGAGCGACTGGAGTTGGTCACGCTGCCGGTGGTCTCGAACTGGGTCGCGGCCGGCAACAGGTAGACGCCATCGGTGCGGTCGTGCATGACGGCGGCGATGGTCGGGTAGGGGTCGACCACCACCATCATGTCCAGCTTGGCCATGGCCTTCTTCATCTCGGGTCCACGGGTCTGGGAGTTGACGGCATGCCCCCAGTAGAACATCGCCTTGAGCGCGGTGCGCTGGGAGATGCGATCCGGGTCCTCAAGCACGCCATCGACCCAGCGCGAGACGGTGATGCCGTTGGTGTGCATCGGCTTGCCGTCGTGGTATTCGGTCTGGTCGTAGCGGTTCTGGATCCAGTCGAAGTCGACGTTCCATACCTTGGCCCAATGCTTCCACGCCCCTTCGGAGAGGCCGTAGTAACCTGGCAGGGAGTGGGACATCAGGCCCAGATCCGTGGCGCCCTGAACGTTGTCGTGGCCCCGGAAGATGTTGGCGCCGCCACCGGACTTGCCGATGTTGCCCAGTGCCAGCTCCAGAATGCAGTAGGCGCGGGTATTGTTGTTGCCGGTGGTGTGCTGCGTGCCACCCATGCACCACACGACACTTCCCGGACGGTTCTGGGACAGTCGACGTGCGACGTCGAGCATGTCGGCTTCACCGACACCGGTGATGCGCTCGACCACGTCGGGCGGGAAGTTGGCGACTTCCGCGCGTACCTCGTCCATGCCGTAGACGCGCTGCTGGATGTAGGCCTCATCTTCCCAGCCGTTCTCGAAAATGTGCCACAGCAGGCCCCAGATGTAGGCAACATCGGTGCCCGGACGCAGACGAACGTACTTGTTGGCTTTTGCTGCCGTGCGGGTGAAGCGCGGATCGACGACGATGATCTCGGCGTTGGAGCGCTCCTTGGCCAGCAGGATGTGTTGCATCGCCACCGGATGGGCTTCGGAGGGGTTGGAGCCGATGAACAGGATCGAACGACAATTGTGCATGTCGTTGAACGAGTTGGTCATCGCGCCATAGCCCCAAGTGTTCGCGACGCCGGCGACGGTGGTGGAGTGGCAGATACGCGCCTGGTGATCGACATTGTTGGTGCCGAACAGCGCTGCGAACTTGCGCATCAGGTAGGCCTGTTCATTGCTGAACTTGGCCGAGCCCAGCCAGTAGATGCTGTCCGGGCCATGCTGCTCGGTCAGCTCCAGTACCTTGTTGCCGACTTCCTCGATGGCCTGCTCCCAGGACAGCTTCTTCCACTTGCCGCCTTCGAGCTTCATCGGATACTTCAGACGACGATCAGAGTGACCATGCTCACGCAGCGAGGCGCCCTTGGCACAATGCGCGCCGCGGTTGAAGGGGTGATCGAAGGCGGGTTCCTGCTTAGTCCAGACGCCTTCCTGGACTTCGGCATAGACGCCACAGCCCACGGAGCAGTGGGAACAGATCGTGCGCTTGGTCTCGACAGGTGCCTGAGAGACTTCCGTCTTGGCCTCGGCACGCTTCATCATCGGGGTGGCCATGAAGCTGGCCGCGGCAAGGCCGCCGGTCGCAACACCGCTGCGCTTCAGGAACTGGCGGCGGTTGATGCCGAGTCCCGTACTCTCCGTGCTGGAGGGGGTGGGGGTCAGTCGCATGACATCTTTCTCCTCATCACCCGATACACGACATGCACCGCTTGGGCGGGTCAGGTGGCCGTGTCGGGAGTGGCGGTTCTTCAGGTGGCTCTTCTGGCATTCGCCAGCGAGCCCCTGTGCCGTCTTGTCGCTGTCAATGGCGGCTGGAGTGAACTCCACGCTGCCCTTTGTGTCTCTGATCGGTCACGCCGTCAGGCGAGTCTGTACTCTCCCGGAGGATCTGGCAGTGGCGGCGTTGCCACTGGCAGATTCCCCTGTGGAGGCGTGACCGACAGAAGGTCAATCTCGCAGAGTGGCGTAGAACGCCTTCACGTGATCCGTCTCGCGATAGTTGTCGGTCACTCTGTCTGCTGTCTTGCCGTCCTGTGGCGCGGCCTGATCCGGGATGACGGCCCCGGCCAGCGTTCCAGCGGCTGCCGCCCCGACGGTGCTGGCTCCCAGTACCCTCAGGAACTTGCGGCGGCCCTGACGGGCCAGTTCCTGGCCTTGCGTGTTGTCATCAGTCTTCATGCTGATCTCCTGTCTGACATGTCATGTTCAAGGCGAACGTCGCTGAATCCGTTGTCGCTTGAAGGGTGTCTCACGGTCTTGCTTCAGGTCTTGCATCAGGGTCTTGCATCAGCCCCAGCACTGGCCATGGCGTGTGCCGGGGCTGTGGGTGCTGTCCGGCGCGTGTCTGTCGGTCTCACGATTGGGGAAGTTGTATGCCTTGCCAGCCAGTGGTGCCTTGGCTTGCGATGTCCGCCAATGAGGCTGTCGGTTGGGGAGCCTCTCCGAGATTGCGTCGTTCGGCTGCCAGAAATGCCTGGCCAAGATAGCCAACCGCGGCATAGAAAGGGCTCTTGCGACGCGCAAGGTCGGCACAGCAACGCTCACCCCAGTTCGCCAGATGCTGACGGAAGAAGTTGACCTGTTCGCCGGGCAGATCCTCGATCAGCATGGCCATGACCTCGCATAAAGCCCCCAGGTGGTCCTCCGGCTCGCGAACGTCGGCTTCGCGCTCGAAACCGAGGCGCTTGAGGTCATGGCGCAGTGCCACCAGCGGCATTTCCATCAATGAGCCGGTCAGGTACCAGCTGGCATACGGCACCACTTCGCCCTGCACGACCCCGACCAGAGCCTGGAAATACTCATCCTCCAGTCGTCGAGGGTCACTGACCCGCGCCGAGAGAGACAGCGAGGCCAGCGCCCTGGGCAGTTGCTGCTGATCCGCGCCGGGCATGGTGATGGCCTCAGGCTCCAGCGCCGCCAGGAAGTCGATGAGTGGCTGATCGGGCGCTGCCCGCAGCAGGCGAGCCAGCAGGCGGTAGAGATCGGCCCGCAGTGCCTGTTGCTCGGCACTGTGGCTGATCAACGATCCATCATCAGGTGTCATATCAGTGTCATCACTTGAAGGCATGGACTCAGACCTTGAGTTGAGCATCGGGATTGCGGGCCATTTCGTGCCAGATATCCTTCACGCGGCAATCGCTGCACATCTTGAGGCGCAGCGCACCGTCACCCTGGAAATAGGCGTGGGAGGCCAGCTTGGTCTGCATCGCCGTGATGGTGGCGGTGGAGCCGAATGGGGTGCCGCAGCTGATGCAGGGGAACGGCGTGTCCTGCTTGAGCAGGCGCGGTTCACGGCGCACCTCTGGTTGTGCGGAAAAGCCCGGCGTCAGAGTGATGACGCTCTCGGGGCATGACTGCTCGCACAGGCCACATTGCACGCAATCTCCCTCGGTGAAGGACAGTGCCGGAGAGGTGCGGTTGGCGGACAGTGCGCTGGTCGGGCAGACCGCGACACAGGCCTGACACAGGGTGCAGCCGTCGCTTTCGACCTGAATCGCGCCGAAGGGCGCACCGGCAGGTACCTCGACGGCGGTCTGCGCCAGGTCAGCGGCGGCCAGCGTGGCCAGGTGATCCAGTACACGATTCAGGCGCTCACGCTTGCCGGGTCGGGCATCCGGTTGACCCAACAGCCAGTCACGCGCGATCGGCAGGCCCGGCTGGCCGTCCTCTTCGCGATCGGCACCGGGCGCCAGCGCGATGCAGAGCGGACTGACGAGCGTCATGGGCGAGGCCGGCACGGCGGACTCGGTGATCAGCACGAGACGGGGGGAACCCTGGGTGTCCGTGGCCAGTTGCATGCTCTCCAGCAACGCATTGCACAGACGCTGTTCCTGCTCGAGTTGCTGGTGCTGACCGGCAGGCAGTGTCCGAGGCAGTTCGACGATGACCTGGGTGGCGCCCAGCGCCAGCGCGGCCAGCCACTCGTCGTGCCCGGTGGCGCTGATTTCATCCAGTGCGATGTCCAGGCAGCGTTCCTGATCCTCAGGTGCCAACGGCGAGTGACGGTCACTGGCAGACTCGAGGCGGTAGCGCAGTATCGGCTGCGTGCCCCCTGCATCCTGATAGCGTTCAAGCAGACGCTGGATCTGTTCGAGACGCTGTTCGAGTGGCGGCTGGGTAAAGCTCAGCGCGCCGGACGGGCAGGCATTCACGCAACTGGCGGCACCATGGCAGAGGTACGGGTCGATCTCGATATGCGCGTTGCGGCGTCCCGCCACGGAGAAGATGGCATCGGCGCTGCAGGAGGAAAGACAACGTGTACACCCGATGCTGCCCGCACTTGAATGGGCACAGATGTCGAGATTGACGTTGACGTAATTGGGCTTGTCGAAGCTGCCGACCAGACCGGCGAATTCTGTCGCCCAATGGGTCAGGTTCGTGATCTGATCGCCGCTCTCGACAAGACTGGCGTCGCTTGCGAGACGATCCAGCTCGCCCAGCACCGTATCCTCTGCACGCAGATAGCCCGGCGGCGGAAGTTCCGCCTGATTGAGGGGCTGGTGACCCAGATCGGCGATCAGGTCGAAGGTCTCGACCTGTCGGGTACCTGTGGACAACAGTGCGCGCGCCAGATTGACCCCGCCAGACAGCAGCGTGAAATGGCCAAGATGGCCGCTCAGCGAGAGCGCCTCGCGGGTGCTGGCATGGGAGGGCAGTGCTTCGCTCGTCGTGATATGCCGCTCGTCGAGGGATACCAGAGCGCTGTTGTCCTGCTCGCTGATCAGCAGAGACAGTGACAGGGAGTGAGTGTCGGGCAGTGCCAGCATCAGGCTGGACAGGGCACGCAGGCGCGCTTCGCTGCCGATCAGCAGTGTGCGGCCCTGGCTGCGATAGCGGATCGGGGCGCTGCCGGCATCACTGGCCAGCAGTGGCAGGCTGGAAGCGGGGGAGGCTCCGAGCACTGCCGCCAGGGCGCGTTGGCGTGCTTGCTGGTTGAGCGCGCGCTGGGCGTTCTCGAGACTTGAACTGAGCATCCTCATCCTTATTTCGGTCGTGGCGGCTCCGCCCCTGGCGCCTGTCAGGTGGCGCGGTGGACGGTTCCTGATCGCCGCTGATTCTCGAGGCTTGCGCCCGGTCAGCGGTCGAAGGTCATTCAAGGAAGTGCATGGGCTTCCAGCGACGTCTTGCGTCTGATGTCATCCGGATGATCCGCTTGGCGGCATCATTGCGACTGGCTTCAGCATAGTCAGGGACTGAAGGGCCAGCGATGAGCATCGGGCGTAGACGGTCAGGTATCGGAAGGCAGTGCCGTTCTCTTGCTAGACGATACCTGCCTCTGTTGAGCGGATTCTTGCAGGCAGTGCGCCTCTCGCATGGGAGTGGAAGTCATGTGAGAGGCAAGGGAATGACCCCGCATGCCGAAAACGGAGCTCGCGCTGGGTCATAATGTCTCAGTGCCTGAGGGTAGGCGTGTCATTCTGGTGGTTGGGGCGATCTGTGGGTGGGCCCATGTCCGTCAGCCGTGACGCCATCGGTCTGGTCCCATACGCCTTGCCGTGCATGCGTGTCATGCGCAAGGGCAGCATCAGTATCAGTGTGCTGGTCCTGCGCGTGCTCGCGATGGGTCTGTGGGCCGTGATCCGATGATGTCTCATCCAGTGAGTCGAGGCCTTGCTCATCCGTTGAGGGTGCAGCCTCCGGCGCCTCATCTTGAGGCTGATCTTCCGAGCCGTGGCTGGTGGCTACGCACTCAGCCTCGTCATCTTCCAGCTTCTCGAGTCCCTCTTCGACATCGCGGGTCCAACGTCTCAGTGTCTCGGCCACACCTGCGGCGAGCGGACGCATCTGGGAGAAATCCTGATCGTAATCGTCCAGGCCATCGCGCAGGGAGTGCTCGCCTCCCATGAAGATGCGACGCAGGGCGCGTTGTCGCAGCGCCGGGTCCACTCCTGCCTGCATGTAGGCACTGATATCCGCATCCGGCAGCAGGGTGTCGGGGTCTGGCAGCTCCACGACGGGAGGGGGCTCATCTGCCTCCTGTGCAAGGGCCTCGGCGTCGGTCGTCTCACTGCCGCCTTCAGCGGACGCTTCGCCATGCCGCTCACTGTGCAGAGCATGGCCCGGCTCGTCCGATGCCTCGCAGGCCTCTGTTTCCGTGGGTGCGGTCTCAGTGGGTGCGGTGTCATTGGCCGTGGAGGGCCGAGCGACCGTCGCCAGTCCAGCGGCGGCGGCATCGGGGGAGTCCGTGGTCGTCCGTGAGGCTTCGGCGCGCTGCTTGCGGCGTGACCAGCGGGACAACAGGCCTTGCGAGGTATTGTCGCGGTCGTCGGAGTGACTCATGGCCCTTCCTTGTTGGCAGCATCAGCGTCCGGGCGCACGGTGTCGGTCTGACTGGCGCGCCCCGCCCCCTTGCGCTTCTTCTTCTTGCCTTCGTCGATGCGCTCACCATGCCGGGCGAGATAGCCCTCCAGCCAGACCATCAGGGCAGGAGGCATCGGGGTATCCAGTACCAGCTGGTCGCCATCCAGCCAATGCGAGGCCACTTCCTGGCAGGCGGTGACGACCCTTGGCTGCATGCCATCCGCTTCACGCTCTTCACACAAGACGAACAGGCGCGGCTGTTCGCAACGCAGGTTGTAACGATAGTCGGTGCGCTCGGTGAGATGCAGCTGCAGGGGCAGAGTGCGTTGAGGCTCCGGTTGCGCCGCCTGTTCAGGCGTCCGGGGCGTGGTCTCGCCGTGATCCGCGGGCGCGATCCGGGAAATCACCCAGGTGTCGAGAGTGAAGCGGCCGAGAGTCTGCTGCGAGGGGGCCAGTGTCACGGTCAGCCAGCGAGTGTCGTCAGGTCGTGATGACTCGCGTGAGGCGTCGAGTGCCGTGTCCATCAACGGGTCGGGTGGCTGGGTCATGGCGTATCTCTTGAGGGCGTTCTGGAGGTTGTTCAGGGGGTGACCTGAGGCGAGGTCGGCGGCGTATCGGGTCCAAGGCGAGTCTGCATCAGCGTCGTGGCTCGTACGTTCACGAACATGCGACGCTCTACCGGTTTTAGCAAGAAGCGTGCCGCATGCGTCGAGAATTGCATGACGCGAGATCGCAATGGCTGCCGGATCAGGACAGCCTCTCGGCCTGACTGGTATTCTTTGAGCGCTGGGTGACGACGCATGCCGCAACCTGCATGGCAGGTTCGCCGTGTGGCGGCACCCTCCGGCATCAATTCGGCTCGAAGAGGGAGACCCCGACGCCATGAAAACCTCCATGCCTCCGGTCATCAGCAATGCTCGATTGCCCACCACGCTGGATATCGTCGTGATGGATGAGCGAGGCCAGCGCCAGACGCAGTCGATCGCCGCCGAGCGCGCGCTGACGATCTACCTCAACAAGCGTGAGATCGTCACTCTGATGACGCTGGGGGCCGAGCCTGAGGCGCTGGTGGCGGGCTATCTGCGCAATCAGGGCCTGTTGGGAGATATCGAAGACCTGGAGGCGCTGCAAGTGGACTGGGAGGTGGAAAGCGCCTCGGTGGTGACGCGCCATCTACCGGAGGATATCGAGCAGCGACTGAGCAAGCGTACCGTCACCACCGGCTGCGGCCAGGGAACCGTCTTTGGCAATCTGCTGGAGCGTCAGACGCTGGAGGCGCTTGATGATCGCCCCTTTCAGCAGAGTGTGCTGTATCAGCTGCTGGCATCTCTCGCGGCCCACAATGCCACCTACCGCAAGGCGGGGGCGGTACATGGCTGTGCGCTGTGTCGGGATGATGAGGTGCTGGCATTCATCGAGGATGTCGGTCGCCACAATGCCGTCGATACCCTGGCAGGCCTGAACTGGCTTTCACCTGTGCGCGAGGACGAGACGGATTACCGGGGTGCCAATATCTTCTATACCACGGGGCGTCTGACCTCGGAGATGGTGCTCAAGGTGGCGCAGGCGGGCATTTCGGTGCTGGTCTCACGCTCCGGGGTGACCCAGAAGGGCGTTGAGCTGGCCAGCCGCTTCGGGGTGCTGTTGATCGCACGTGCCAAGGGCAGCCACTTCCAGGTGGTGGACCCTGCCGGTCGGATGATACTGGACGCCACCCCTCCGCTGCGTGCCGGTGATCAACTTCGTGAAGCCGGCAAGTCTCGCTCTGGAGGCGAGCAATGAATCAGCCTGTTTCCGGGGATGCGACGATGCATGACAACCCCTTTCTGACGGTCCATGAGGTCGCACGACTGTTGCACCTCAATGAAAAGAAGATCTATCAGCTGGCCAGTGAGGGCACCATGCCGGCCACCAAGGTCACCGGCAAATGGCTTTTCCCGCGGCGCCTGGTCGAGCAATGGATTCTGGAGTCCAGCCATCATGGGGTGCTGGCGGATCGCTTGATGATCACCGGTAGCGATGACCCCTTGCTGGCAGCGCTGACGATGCGACTCAACCAGCAGCACGATGGCAGTGCCTTCTATGGCATGAGTGTCACCGGGACACGCCTGGGGCTGGATCTGTTGAGTCAGGGGCGAGCCGATGTCTGTGCCATCCACTGGGGGCGTGCCGAGGAAGCATCGCTTCGCCATCCGGCCTTGATCCGCGGGCACGATGGTTATCGTCAGTGGGTATTGGTCCGGCTGGCTCGGCGCACCCAGGGGCTGATCATTCGTCAGGAAGATCGCCACCTGCCGATCAATCCCGGCGGCCTGTTCGGGTCTCAACGGCGCTGGGTAGTGCGTCAGGAGGGGGCCGGTTCGCAGCGCTTCCTGCAGGAGTGGCTGTCCGGCCATCAGATGCGCCCGGAGCAGCTCAACACCCTCGCCATCGCCTACTCGGAGCGAGAGGTCGCATCACTCGTCGCGCGCGGGGAGGTGGATGTCGGGCCGGGGACGTTATCGGCCGCGAATGAATTCGGTCTCGGATTCGTGCCGGTCTGTGAAGAGGCCTTTGATCTGGTCGTGCCACGCAACGTCTATTTCCGCGACCTCTTCCAGGGCCTGCTGGACTATCTGTCCACGCCCAATGGCATCCAGCTGGCACAGTCGTTGGGAGGGTATGACCTGCGTGAATGTGGTCAGCTCATCTGGCGAGGCGACGCCGCCCAACATGACTGAGTCAAGATCACCCGCTAGCACCAGGCTAAACGGTGATGATGTGGGCGCTGCCTCTGCCTCGCCAGGCCATTGTTCTGGCGAGGTAAAGATCTTTCACGTCACATGCTCCTGCAGAACGGTTTAGCGTTGCGCCAGTGGGCGTATCATCAATCGGCGTCGTTGCGCGTGCAGACCGACAGCACTACGGCATCGTCTTCGCTGGTGGAAACCAGAGCATGGCCCATGTCGGAGTCGAAATAGATGCTGTCTCCATCCCCGAGAGGCAAGGGTTCATAGAACTCGGAATACAGCAGAATGCTGCCCTCTAGCACCATCAGGAATTCCTCGCCGTCGTGGCGCACCCAGTCGGGAAACTCCTCGAAACTGCGAGCGCGCACCCGGGTCTTGAAGGGAATCATGCGCTTCTGAGCCAGCTGCCAGGAAAGCAGCTCATGTTCATAGGTCGGGGTCGGGTGGCTCTTGCCTTCACCGAGGCGTGTCAGATCACGTCTGCCCAGCGTGCCGCTCTGTCGCTTGGGAGGGCTGAGCAGTTGAGGAAGGTCGATATTGAGACCATTGATCAACTTCTGGACGGCGGTGAAGGTGGGGGATATCTGTTCATTCTCGATCTTGGACAGCGTAGAGCGTGCAAGCCCGGTACGCTGGCTGACGTCCTCGAGGGTCCAATGATTGGCGAGACGGATCTGCTTGACCCTCTCTCCAAGCTTGAGGGGCTCAACGAAGGCCTTGCGGCCGGAAGCGATCCGGACCGCGGCATCCTTGTCAGTCGGTGTACTCATGGGAAGCTTCGCTGTGGTCGATGGCGGCGGGAGTTCACAAGTTTACTATTGGAAACTTTTTCGCCAGCTTATCACAGCAAGGAAATCACGGTGTAGCTGAGCAAGGCATCGACGATGCTCCTGGCGACAGGGGATGCGTCTCTTGAAGTCGCATGTCTGGTCACTCAGAACAGCGGATGATCACGCTCATCTGGCCTTGCATGAACTTTGGGTGACGCGTGCTTGGCTGGCGGCGAATGACGCAGGGATATCCCGTCCTCCATCGGCAGACCCGCCAGTGCCTTGACATGGGCCTCAGTGCTGCGTGCCAACGCTTCCAGGCAGTAGCCGCCTTCCAGTACCGAGACGACACGTCCCTGACAATGGCGCCTGGCCACGTCCATCGCAAGGCGCGTGATCCAGTAATAGTCGTCGTCCTCGAGACACAGTTCGGCCATCGGATCCTCACGATGCGCGTCGAAGCCTGCCGAGATCAGGATCAGCTCCGGCTTGAAATCATCAAGCTTCTTCAGCCATTGCGCTTCGATGGCATGGCGAAAGTCCAGCGAACCACAGCCTTCTGCCAGCGGGGTATTGTGAATGTGCTCCCAGCGGCTCTCGAGATAGCGCCAGGGGTACATGGCGTTCTGGAACGATGAGCAGACCAGCGTGTCGGGGTCATGCTTGAAGATATCTACCGTGCCGTTGCCCTGATGAACATCGAAATCGAGGATGGCGATGCGTCTGACACCGTACTGCTGGCGGGCATGCAGCGCGCCTACTGCCACGTTGTTGTAGAAGCAGAAGCCCATGGCATCCGCGCGTTCGGCATGATGGCCCGGTGGGCGCACGGCACAGAAGACGTTGTCTGCCTGATTGCGCATCACCTGGTCGACCCCGCGCACGACGGCCCCTGCCGCGAGACGTGCCGCCACCAGGCTGTCTGCACACATCACGGTGTCCTCGCTGAGCGCCAGCAGCTGACCTGCCTGGGGCGGGCACTTGTCGAGAGCCTGCAGGTGGCGCATCGGATGGACTCTTGCCAGCTGTTCCAGCGTGGCAGGGCGTGCATCGTATTGCTGGACATGCTGAATCACGCCGCTCAATGCCAGCTGACGCTGGATGGCCTGCAGGCGCAATGGGCTCTCGGGATGTGTCGGACCCATGAAATGATTGCCACAGTCGCTATGAGAGATATAAGAGGTGATCATCGGCATGTGCCTGTTTGGCTGGGCGCTAGACTGAGGATAGTTCGAAACCTCACAGTAAGATTCACTGGTAGGCACGGATAGTGGCGGATGGTCTACCTTCTCCAGCACCTGCCGGCTGCTGTTCAGGCACTCACTTTCGCGGCATGCTGGTGGCATCGCGCATTGGATGCGCACCGGCTGACAGGACACCTCCATGGGGATGCGATTTCTGCGCAATTTCTTCGAGCCCACCAGTATCGCGGTGATCGGGGCCTCGGAAAAGACACACTCACTGGGCGGCCAGGTGCTGAGAAACCTGCTGGAAGGCGGGTTCAAGGGCACGCTTGTCGTGGTGAATCCCAAGGGCTATGACACGGTGCATGGAGTGCCCTGTGTGCGCCGGATCAGTGAGCTGGACACGATGCCGGACCTCGCCATCCTGTGCTCGCCTGCCGAGACCTTGCCGCGCATCGTCGAGAAGCTGGGGCGTCGCGGCGTCAAGGCCGCGCTGTTGATCTCCGGAGGAGTGGCACCGTCGCCGGCAAGCTCCCTGGCCCGCGTGACGGAAAAAGGGCTCGGAATGCTTGCCCGGCGTGAGCCTGTGGCCCCCGACCACGCGCGACTGCGCATTCATCCGGATCAGGAGAGTCTCAACAGCCGTCTGCTCAAGGCGGCACGTGGCAGTGGAATACGTCTGCTGGGCCCGGAGTGCATGGGGGTCTGCGTGCCCAATCGGAATCTGAATGCCTCCTTCAGTGGTCAGCCTGTCGCCAAGGGCAAGGTCGCCTATCTGGGGCAGTCGGGGATGCTGGGCAATGCCATGATCGACTGGGCGGCGGGGCGCGGTATCGGCTTCTCCCATCTGGTGACGCTGGGAGACAGCGTCGACGTGATGCTGCCTGACCTGATTGATTACCTGAATCAATATGGGCATGCCCAGGCGCTCCTGCTGCATCTCGAGCGCATCCATGACTCGATGCACTTCATGACTGCGCTGCGCGAGGCCTCTCGCAACCGACTGGTATTGGCGATCAAGAGCGGTCGCACGCCCGAGGCCGACCTGTTCGGGACTCATGTCACCCCCGGCATTCCCAATCGCGACCAGATCGTGGACGTCGCGCTGGCGCGTGCTGGGGTGGTACGCGTCAATGACAGCGAGGACATGTTCGATGCCCTCGAGACGCTCAATCGCATGAAACCGCTGCGGGGCGATCGGCTGGCGATCGTCTCCAATGGTCTCGGGCCGGCCCTGTTGGCGATCGACAAGCTGATGGCGGGAGGCGGCAAGCTTGCCGAGCTGAGCAAGGAGAGTCGGGATGCGCTGCTCAAGGATCAGCTGGATGTCAGCCTGCCCGGTCGCAATCCGGTGGATCTGGGGGGCAATGCCACGCCCGAAGACTTCGTTGCCGCAGTCAACATCGTGGCCAATGATCAGGGAGTCGATGCGGTGCTCGTCGTGCACGCCCCGACAAGACTTGCACCATCCAAGGACACGGCCGAGGCCCTGATCACGCATCGCAAGCAGTTCCGGCGCAATCTGCTGACCAGCTGGATGGGGCTCGAGCAGGCGCTGGCGGCACGTCATGCCTGCCACGCTGCGGGTATCCCGACCTATCTCTCACCCGAAAAGGGCGTCAAGGCCTTCCTGCAGATGGTGGATTATCAGCGGGTGCAGTCCCTGTTGCAGCAGACCCCGCCGAGCCTGTCCTTCACCACCAGCGCCGAGATTCGCGCCCGAGCACATGATCTGGTGCACAGCGCTCGGCGTGCCGGTCGTGAATGGCTGACCCATTCTGAAACGGCTCAGGTACTGGAGACCTATGGCATCGCGACAGCTGCCAGTCATTATGTGTCTGACGCCGCCGAAGCCGCGCAGGCCATTGCAGCTCTCAGGCAGGCGGCTGGCAAGGAAGACGCCGAGATGGCAGCGGGGCCCTTCGCCTTGCGGGTGGTCCACGAGCACAACAGCCAGCCCTTCCGTTATCGCCGCTTCCCGCAGCGTCTGTCTTCTGGCGTGGTCCAGGATCTCAATGGCCCGGAAGATATCGCCCTGGCCATGCGTCGCATCACCAGCAAGGTGAGCGAGCGTGATGACGAGCGGGGACGCAGCGGCAGCGAACGCACCCGCATCCATGAGTTCTGCCTGCAGCCGATGCGCCGCGGCAAGCACTCGCTGCAATTGAGTGCGGGCATCACGCGTGACGGGGAGTTCGGGCCGGTGGTGGTCTTCGGGCTGGGGGGCTACAAGGTCAACGTGCTGGTAGACCGCCAGGTTGCCTTGCCGCCTCTCAACATGACGCTGGCACGCGAGCTCATCTCGCGCAGTCATGCCTCGCGTCTGGTCGAGGAGCACTCGCCGGACCCCGAGCGGGATATCGCGCGCCTGTGTACCTTGTTGATCAAATTGTCGCAGTTGGCATCGGATTTGCCTGACATTCGAGGGCTGGAGATCAATCCGTTGCTGCTCAATCGTGATGAGGCCGTCGCGGTGGATTTCACGCTGGATCTGGGCAAGCCCGCGCGCTTCGCTATCATGCCGTACCCGGAAGAGCTGCGGGAGTGGGTGCGGCTTGAGGATGGCACCGAGGTGGAAGTGCGGCCGATTCGTGCAGAGGATGCGCCATTGATCACCGCTTTCCATGCCAGATTGTCCGAGGAAAGCATTCGTTTCCGTTATTTCCATCACAAGGCTTCCCTGACGCAACGCGATCTGGCGCTGCTGGCCCAGATCAATTATGACCGCCAGATGGCATTCATCGCCGAGCGTGAAGTCAGTGAGCAGGAGGAGGGCGGCTCACGTCGTGAAATGCTGGGAGTGGTGCGGGTCTGGAATGACCCTGACAACATTCGCACGGAGTTCTCGGTGATCATTCGTGATGACCTGCAAGGTGAGGGGATCGGACGACTGTTGATGGAAAAGATGCTGCGCTATTGCCGTTCGCTGGGCACTCTCGAGATGGTAGGCAAGATCATGATGGACAATCACCCGATGCGTGCACTGATGAAGCATCTGGGGTTCACCTGTCGTTACAACATGGAGGAACAGGTCATCGATGCGAGCATCCGACTCAATGAGCCCACCAGTGATTGGCAACGCCTGAGGCTTGAATCCAAGGCCTGATGCGCGCGTGTCAGGGCATGATCGGTGGTATGCCACCTTCGTCGTATAAACCTGTGTTGTTGTTTGAGTGAATATCAATAACTCTGTATCATTATTTTAAATATAAGAATCCTTTATGGAAATTGGCGCAGGGAATGACGTGGCATTCTGCTCAGTATCAGGCAGTGTCATGACGGGTATCTCCCGCATGACGGCCTGATTGGCGCTATGCCACCCTCAGCGGCGCAACATCGTGAAAGCGCGTTGCCTGCCGTGTGACTGATCAAGCCTGTTCACGCTTCCCTGTGCACTCACAACAGGAAAGCCAATGACTGACACTCGCGATGTGAAGATCCGGGTGCGCAACCTGAGCAAGGTGTTCGGTAACCAGCCTGACAAGGCGCTCACTCTGCGTGACCAGGGACTCAAACGTCCTGAAATTCTGGAAAAGACCGGCCAGACACTGGGCCTGTCCAATGTCGATTTCGATGTGATGGAAGGTGAGCTGCTGGTCATCATGGGGCTGTCCGGCTCCGGGAAGTCCACCTTGATCCGTTGTCTCAATCGTCTGATCGACCCGACAGAAGGCGAGATCCTGATCGACGGTCAGGACGTGGCCAAGCTGGATGAAAAATCGCTGCTGCGCTGTCGTCGCAAGCACTTCTCGATGGTCTTCCAGAACTTTGCGCTCTTCCCTCATCGTACGGTTCAACAGAATGCCGAGTACGGCCTTGAAGTGCGCGGCGAGGCGAAGGAAGTCTGTTTCCAGCGCGGGCGTGATGCACTCAAGCAGGTAGGACTGGACGGGTGGGAGGATGCCTACCCCGATCAGCTGTCCGGCGGCATGCAGCAGCGTGTCGGGCTCGCACGTGCATTGGCCAATGATTCTACCGTCCTGCTGATGGATGAAGCCTTCTCGGCACTGGATCCGTTGATCCGCAAGGACATGCAGCAGGAGCTGCTGGCGCTGCAGCACAAGATGAAGAAGACCACCATCTTCATCACCCACGATCTGGATGAAGCCCTGTCCATCGGTGATCGCATCATCCTGCTCAAGGATGGTGAAATCGTCCAGATCGGCACTCCCGAGACCATTCTCACCGAGCCCGCTGACGATTATGTCGCGCGCTTCGTCGAAGGCGTGGACATGTCGCGGATTCTGACCGCCCAGTCCGCCATGACGGATGTCCGTGCCACCGCGCGAGACGATGATGGCCCCCGTACGGCATTGCGCAAGATGGGAGAAAACGGCCTGGACAGTCTCTTCGTGGTGCGCCGCGACCGTACCGTTCTGGGAATCGTGACGGCAGAAGATGCCGAGCGTGCCGTGCGTGAGAACCTCACGGATCTCTCCAGTCTGATCCACTCCGATTGCTGTCGGGTCTCGCCTGATGAGCCCTTGCACAACCTGTTCGCGATGTTTGCTGGCCATCACCACCCGCTGGCAGTCGTGGATGAGCAATCGCGCTTGATGGGAGTCGTGGTCAAGGGATCCGTACTGGCTGAGCTGGCCGAAGCAGGGGAGGCGCATGCATGAGTGAATCGACAGGTTTCACCATTCCGAAGATAGAGCTGGGTGACTGGATCGAGGCAGGGCTGGATTATCTGACCAACAATTATTCCAGCGTGACCCGCGCCATTTCCAAGTTCACCGAGACCGGCATCGGTGCGCTTAATGACGCCCTGATGTGGATGCCCCAGTGGGCCTTGATCGCAATGGTCGCGCTGTTGTGCTGGCGGCTGGCGGGAACGCGCCTGGCGATCGGTTCCATCCTGGGCCTCGGCCTCATCTGGAATCTGGATCTGTGGGATCCGATGATCGAATCGCTCACCCTGGTGGTCATCGCGACGCTGGTGGCCGTGGTCATCGCCATCCCCCTGGGCATTCTGGCGGCGCTGTCGGATCGCTTCTATCGGGTCATCATGCCGGTTCTGGATTTCATGCAGACGATGCCGGCCTTCGTCTATCTGATCCCGGCCATTCCCTTCTTCGGTATCGGGTCGGTCTCGGCGATCTTCGCTACGGTCATCTTCTCGATGCCGCCGGCGATCCGTTTCACTACCTTGGGGATTCGTCAGGTGCCCAAGGAGCTGATCGAGGCCGCAGATGCCTTCGGGTCCACCCGTCGCCAGAAGCTCTTCAAGCTGCAGCTGCCCCTGTCGCTGCCGACGGTGATGGCCGGCATCAACCAGACCATCATGCTGGCCCTGTCGATGGTCGTCATCGCGGCCATGATCGGCGCCGATGGTCTGGGCAACGAGGTCTGGAAGGCGATCCAGCGTCTGCGTCCCGGAGATGGGTTCGAAGCGGGTATCGCGGTGGTGATCCTGGCCATGCTGCTTGACCGCCTGACCCAGACCTTGAGCAAGGAAAAGAAGTCGCGCTCCTGAGGTGACTCACCTCGACCCACAAGCCGGCACCGCCTGTCGTGCCGGCTTGTCCCATCTCTTCAGGGCGTTTCTTGCCCACATTTCTGCACCGCGACACATTCTCCTGTTCTTTACACGTTGCATGGGGATACGGCATTCGCGGCAGCCAGTCTTTCTGCTGGTCCTGTATTGATGAAAGGCTGACCTGATCGGCGATCAGGCAATTCTCGCCCTAAGAAATAAGTAGATTCAAATAAAGGGGAAGTTGATGAATAAGCAAGGTACTTCACGTAGCCATCTGACCATCACCGCCAAGGCACTGTTGCTGGGGGCCGCCATGTCATCCTCGGTGGTCGGTGTCAGCGCGGCTCATGCGGCAGGTGACAAGGGAGATGTCACCCTGGCGTATGTCGAGTGGTCCTCCGAGGTCGCCTCCACCAATGTCGTGAAAGCGGTGCTGGAAGCCCAGGGCTACAACGTCGAGCTCAAGGCGCTGTCCGCCGCCGCGATGTTCCAGGCGGTCGCCTTTGGTGATGCTGATGGCATGGTCGGTGCGTGGCTCCCCACGACCCATGAAGACTACATGGCCAAGGTCGGGCCCAAGGTCGAGGACCTGGGGGTCAACCTCGAGGGCACCAAGCTCGGCCTGGTGGTCCCGGCGTACAGCAAGCTCGAGTCCATCGAGGACATCACCTCGCATGCCGACGAGATTGATGAGCGTATCGTCGGTATCGAGCCAGGCGCCGGCCTGACCCGACTCACCGAGCAGGTGCTCGAGGATTACGATCTCGAGGATATCGACCTCACGACCGGTAGCGGCGCGACCATGACCGCAGCGCTGAGCAATGCCATCAAGGGCGAGCGGGATATCGTGGTGACCGGCTGGACCCCCCATTGGATGTTCGCGCGCTGGGACCTCAAGTACCTGGAGGATCCCAAGGGTGTCTATGGCGGTGCCGAGGAGATCCATACCCTGGCACGCAAGGGGCTCAAGGAAGACATGCCGGAGGTCTACGCGATCCTGGACAACTTCGCCTGGACGCCGGCGGACATGGGCGAGGTGATGCTCAACAACCAGGAGGATGATGCAGACCCCTATGAGACGGCCAAGGCGTGGGTGGAAAGCCATCCGGATATCGTCAATGAGTGGCTGCCGGCAACGGCTCAGTAACCTTCATCGTGATGGCAGCGGTCTAGTCCACCCTCGGGCTGCCATCAATGTGAGTAAGATCAAGATGAGACGCCCCCGCAGGCTTGCCTGCGGGGGCGTCTCGTCTATCAGGGTCGTCTATCCGTCTCATCTATCCGTCTCATCTATCCGTCTCGCCGATGCGGGACGTCAGAGACGTTCAGAAGGGGCAGGGGCTGCGGACTTCCATGCGCTCGCCGCTGACCGGGTGATCGAAGGCGATCATCTCGGCATGCAGCATCAGGCGCTCGGCCATGAAGAAGGCTTCATCACTGGCATATAGATCGCAGCCCAGGATGGGGTGGCCCAGCTGCTGGCTGTGGATGCGCAGCTGGTGGGTGCGCCCGGAGACGGGCGTGAATTCGACCCGGGTACGCCTGGGGGCCTCGAGCCGCTCAAGCACGCGATAGTCACTGATGGCGGTCTTGCCTGTCTCATGGCAGATCTTCTGCAACGGGAACTGATCCACGTCCTTGGCAATCGGCAGCGAGATCCGTCCACTGTCCTGCTCGACGTGTCCCAGCAGCATCGCGCGGTAGGACTTGTCGATGGTCCGGGCCTGGAACTGGCGCGTCAGGTTGCCGTTGGCCGGCTTGTTGAGTGCCACCAGCATGATGCCTGATGTGCCGAGATCCAGACGGTGCAGCAGCTTGGCGGTCGGGTATTCCTTGACCAGCCGATGGTGCAGCGAGTCCAGATTGAGCGGATGCTTGCCGGACAGGCTCAGCAGACCACTGGGCTTGTGGATCAGCAGGATGTCCTCATCCGCGTAAAGCACCTTGTAGGTCTCATGACAGGGCGGAACGATGAACGGGTCGGCTTGTGGCTGCATGGGGTCTCACAGATGACGATGGGCGGTTCGACGGTGATGGTCGGCAAGGCGGGTGACGAGCTCGCCGTCACTCGTCAGGCAGCGGGGAGGCCAGCAGATCGATGTCTTCCCAGTGATACTCGTATTCCTCCTCCTCGGTGTCGTCGGGAGCTCGCCCGATGAACAGGCTGGCGGTGAAAGCCCGCACGAAGATCACCTCGCTGGCATCCAGTGCCGCAAGGCGCTCGCCTTTTCTGAGCTTCTTGATCTTGCGCTTGCGCGCCGCGACATCCTCACGCGCGGCGCGGGTCGCCTCTCGCCACTGGGCGGCAATCTCACCGGGGGCAGTGGACTGCGCCAGGAGTGCCGGCGGGCATTGCAGCGGAATATCTGGCGTGCCTTCATCCCGGATATGGTACTCCCAGCGGCTGGGGTCACCCTGTCGGGGAGCCTGCATCAGATGCTGGCGAATGAAGGTATGACCATGGGGATGCTCCAGCACGGTGTAGAGCACATTGCCGACCACGGCGTGATCCACCAGCGAGATGCCATGGTGATCGGAAGGTGTGTAGCTTGCCAGCAGGCGATCTACCAGCGTCTGACGAGCCACCTTGGGTGTTGCACTGTCGTCCCAGGCCATGTGGCCTCCCTTCCTGTAAACATGTGACGGTGTATGCAGGACATGAGCCGTGCAGCTGTCGCCGACCTGAGCATGCCCTGCACCGAAAAGCCGGCCATTGTCTGTTCTGGCACGGCGCAGGGCAAGTCATGCTTAATCTCGCATGCCGCGTCGATGGGATCGCATCGCGGGTGCCGCATGGCGTGATGTGAGGGGCATGGCGCGAGGGGCATGCGTGTATCGATCAGCACGCAGGCGCCTTCACGCAAAAGGCCCCGCCATGGCGGAGCCTTCGAGAGCGTGTGGCGATCAGGTGCCAATTACGGTGCGAGCATCACCTTGTGCCACTCATTGTCTTCGGTATCCAGACGCTGATAGCGGACCCGGTCGTGCAGGCGTGATGGCTGGCCCTGCCAGAATTCGATCATCTCGGGCACCACGCGATAGCCACCCCAGTGCTCAGGGCGCGGGACATCACTGTCGGCATAGACCTTCTCGAAGCGGCCCTGTCTCTCGCTGAGCCAGTCGCGATCCGGAATCTCGACGCTCTGCTGCGAGACCCAGGCGCCCAGCTGGCTTTCCTTAGGGCGGGAGGCGAAGTAGTGGTCCGAGGTGGCGTCCGAGACCTTCTCCACGCGACCCTCGATACGGACCTGGCGCTCCATGGCCGGCCACCAGAACGTCAAGGCCGCATGCGGCACATTGGCCAGTTCGCTGCCCTTGTGGCTTTGATAGTTGGTATAGAAGATGAACCCTTGTGCATCGTATCCCTTGAGCAGCACGATGCGCGCGTGCGGCTTGCCCTGGCTGTCGACGGTGGACAACGTCATCACATTGACATCGTTGTCATCGGCGGAGAGTGCGCTGGTCAGCCATTCCTGAAACTGCTCGAAGGGTTCGGCCGGGGTGTTGTCAAGATTCAGGCCATCACCGGAGTAGGTTCTGCGCACGTCAGCGATATCGCGATTCATGGTGGGCTCCCTTGATGAATTGCTCATGTAATGTAAGGACTGTGTACCGTCGAGCGCCAGATCGCAAGGGCCTCAGGCCTGTGCCATGGGGCCGAGCTGTACCCACGCCATGTAAAGGCCGGTACCGACGGCGATGGAGAGCAGCGCATTGCGTCGCCAGAGGTGAAGGCCGGCCACGCAGGCGGCGGATATCAGCATGCCGGCACCCTCGGCCTGCATCAGCCAGTCGCGCCAGAGCTCGCTGCGAGCAAGCGTGGAGGGCAGATCACGGGGGAAGTCGCCGGGCAACGACATGGCAGACAGGGACACGATGATCAGCACGACCATCACGATGGCCGGCAGATAGCGACCCATGTGCAGGATCAAGGGATGTGCGGAATGGCGTGAGAGAAACAGGAAGGGGGTCACGCGTGTCGCGAAGGTCGCCAGCGCGGCCACGCCGATCAGCAGCAGTGCCTGGGTCGTTGTCATCGTGTCCGGCTCCCGTCGCTCAGAGAGCGCTGTTGATGGAGATA
This sequence comes from Cobetia sp. PS-4MA, assembly GCF_057670765.1. Lineage (NCBI taxonomy): Bacteria > Pseudomonadati > Pseudomonadota > Gammaproteobacteria > Oceanospirillales > Halomonadaceae > Cobetia > Cobetia sp. PS-4MA. The sequence goes on from NZ_CM173107.1 coordinate 1,758,994, forward strand.
ATGGCCGAGCAGAAGGACACTTGCCGCGGCGATGCTGCCGAGCAGCAGTTGGTCATGGGGTAGTACCCATAGCCCCGCCAGGGTGATCACCAGGCCCAGCAGGAAGGGCCAGCGTTCCCGCAGTGCGTACCATTGCTCGATGCCGAGCACGACGAACAAGGCGGTGAGGGCAAATTCGATGCCGCTGCTGTCGAAGGTGAGCTGGCCGGCCGCCAGCCCCAGTGCGGTCCCCAATACCCACCACAGCTGGTTGAGCGCCGTAATGCGCAGCATCAGACGCTGATCATTGCGCCTGGCGGCCTTGTCATCCCGCTCACCGCTGCGCGGCAGGCTGGATAGCAGCGAGTAGGTCTCGTCGGTGAGACCGAAGATGAGATAGAGCTTGGCGATTCCGGCCTCGCGAAAACGCTCCAGCAATGACAGGCCATAGAACAGGTGGCGTGAGTTGAGCAGCAGGGTGGCGACGGCCACCTCCGCGACGCCCGCTCCAGCGCTCAGCAGAGCGACTGCCAGGAACTGCCCGGCACCCGCCAGGATGATCACCGACATCAAGAGTCCCAGCCAGGGGCTCAGGGGCAACTGGGTGAACAGCACCCCGAAGGCGGCTCCCAGCGGGATATAGCCGAACATCACCGGTAGCGTCTGACGCAGCGCCTCACGCCACGCCTGGCGAGCGCTCAGCCATTCGCTGGCCGTGTTGATCGATTCAGGCTCGGCCATCTCCAGGGAGTGCGCGCCGTCGTCGAGGGTGTGTGTCACGCCATCGGTGGTGGGTGTCGTAGGCATGAGGCGTACGGGGTTCCTGTCGGCTCAATGGGCATTGGCATCACACAAGGCTGCGTGACGACCCGATCCCGAAGGGGTCAGAGGCATCAGCATAGCGTGACGATGATGGTGTGGCGATGCGGCCAAGGTGGCACTCTGCAGTGCAATCCTCTGGATTCTAGCGCCAATTGCCCAGCAAGCCACCGTCGAGCGCTGACCTGTCATTGGAATCCTCCGCGCATCTTCAAGGGATAAGCGCTGAGGTCGAGGAGAAAGGGGGAGAGGAAAAGGGAGGCGGGAAGTTGGAAGCGGAAAGCGGGTTGAGAGTAGAGAGAAGAGAGAATAGGGAACAGTAAAGACAAAAGAAGAGAGCGGAGAGCTCGGAACAGAAAGCGGCAGGGACAGAAATGAGGGAAGGGACAGGAACATCGAATGAATCGCCGGTCGTGCAGACAAAGCGCCAGGCCTGATGACAGATAGCGCCCAGGGGGCGCTATCTGTCAGGTCCTCGTCGGGCGGCCTTTTACCCCATGGGGGTGCCGGCCCGCATCACGACTGAGGCTGATGCTTCAGATTGCGCGAGCGAAAGCGAGCATACGCCATGCTGGCGAGGAACAGGCCAAGTGCCGCCAGCGCCTCCAGTACGCCGATCACCCCATGGCCGGGTACGCTGGCCAGCATCACGCCCTGCATGAGATAGAGCAGGCTGACGAAGGCCAGCCAGACGTGGCCGCGGGCGCGACGAGTCAGCACGGCGGGCAGGAAAAGGGCAATGGGCAGCAGGCGAATCAACAACGGCACCAGGCCGGTATTGTCACTCTGGGCCATCAACTGGATGCCACCTACCAGCAGGATGATGGCCAGGGCCGCGAAGCTCACGATCACGCCGCGGCGGCTCTTGGCCTCGAGGGTGTCGAGGCCCTGTTCGCGTTCCATTCGTTCAAGCCAGGCGCGCATCTATCGGTTCTCCCTGAGGGGTTGCATGGCGAGGGCCAGACGCGCAATGCGCTTGCCTTGTGCGACGGCCAGGCGTCGCTCATGGTCGTTCACGTCATTGTCACCGCGCTTGCCGCTGACATGGGTGGTGCCATAGGGCGTGCCGCCCTGGGTGGTTTCCAGCAATTCAGTGGCACTGTAGGGCACGCCCGCATAGACCATGCCGTGGTGAAGAAGAGGCACCAGCATGGTCATCAAGGTGGTTTCCTGACCGCCATGCAGTGAGCTTGAGGCACTGAAGGCGGTGGCGGGCTTGTCGATCAGTGCCCCGTTCATCCACAGCTCGCTGGTGGAGTCGAGGAAGTACTTCAGCGGAGCGGCCATGTTGCCGAAACGGGTCGGGCTGCCAAGTGCCAGACCTGCACACTGACGCAGGTCATCGAGGGTGGCATACATGGCACCGCTGTCGGGGATTTCCGGCGTGGTCTGCTCGCAGGTCGTCGAGACTTCGGGGACTCGGCGCAGGCGGGCCTGGATTCCCGGAATGGACTCGATGCCAGCGACGATCTGCTCCGCCAGGGTCTGGGTCGCACCGTGACGCGAGTAATAAAGCACGAGCACATAGGGTGTCGTATCGGGGGACGTACTGGAATGGGTGTCAGCTGACATGGGCGTCCTCAGGTCACGAAGGGATCAGGCGTCGTCGAGCAGGGCGAGTACATCCTGCGGTGGTCTGCCGATGATGGCGCGCTTTCCGTCATCGAGAATCGGGCGTTGCATCAACCTGGGCGTGGCAGCGATGGCGTCCAGACGTCGTGCATCATCGGGTTCCTCAAGGGCGAGCGCCTTCCAGTCACTCTCGTTCTCTCGCGTCAGGGCTTTCGCCCCGCCTTCGAGTCGAGCGGCCAGCGCACTCAGCTGCTCACGGCTCAACGGGGTGTCCAGGTAACGAATGGTCTCGAATTCGTCGCTTCTCAGGCGTGACTCCAGCAACGCGAGGGTTTCGCGTGACTTGGAGCAGCGCGGGTTGTGATAGAGTTTCAGCATTGGCATGACTGTCTCCGTTTCCGGACAGGCGGTAAGGCGAATGGACTGTGCCGTCAGTGATTCCTGACGGCAGCTTCACATCAGGGATCCATTGTAGAGGGGCGCATGAGAATGCCACAACTGCCACAACTCAAGCGGATGACGCCTGCCATCGGGGTCGTCCTCAAGCTGGTCTCACGTTTCAACTATCACGATGGCAAGAAGACTGCCTCCGCCTTGACCTATACCACCCTCTTCGCAGTGGTGCCTCTGATGACGGTGATCTATTCGATGTTCGCCGTCATCCCGAGCTTTGACGGTGTCGGGCAGCAATTGCAGACCACCGTCTTTGCCCAATTCCTGCCCTCCACCGGCGAGACGGTGCTTGAGTACCTCAATGAGTTCTCGGGCCAGGCTCGCAATCTGACCTCCGTGGGCCTCATCTTTCTGTTCGTCACCTCGGTGTTGATGATGATCACCATCGAAGGGGCGTTCAATGCCATCTGGCAGGTACCGGAAGGGCGCAAGGGGCTGTCGAGCTTTCTGATGTACTGGGCGGTCCTGACACTCGGGCCGCTGATGCTGGGGTCCGGTTTCTTGCTGTCTTCCTATCTGACTTCGCTGTCTTTCTTCGATTCAGCGGCCTCGATGCTGGGCGGCAAGGCGGTATTGCTGCGCCTGTTGCCACCATTGTTGAGCGCGGTGGCCTTCACCTTCATCTACGCCGCGGTACCCAATTGCAAGGTGCGCCTGCGTGATGCGGCCGTGGGAGCGGTGACGACAGCTCTGGCACTGGAACTGGCCAAGGCCGGGTTCTCGTTCTACGTCACGCAGTTCCCGTCCTATCAGGCCATCTATGGTGCCTTCGCGGCAGTGCCACTGTTCCTGCTGTGGGTCTTCCTGTCCTGGTGCATCGTGTTGCTGGGGGCGGAAGTGGCGGCCTGGATGGGGGAACGCTCCAACGCTGACTGGCACCGCTGGCCACCGTTCTGGCAGACCCTGGGGGCCGTCATGCTGCTCAAGGATGCGCATGAACGGGGCGAGCCGCTGTCGGATGACAGCCTGACCGAGGTGTTGGGCAGCCGCTATCGTCGTGTACTCAAGCCCTTGATTGAGGAGAACATCGCCAGCCAGACCCAGGATGGTCAGTGGGTGCTGGGACGTGATCTCAATCACTATACGCTCTGGGAGCTGGCGCGAGCGCTGCCCTGGGATCTGCCGGCAGGCGAGGCCGGCGAAGCGCCGCACCCTCGTCTGGAGCCGTTGCGAGAAGCGTTGGCTCAGGCGCGTCAGGCCGAGAAGGAACGCATGGACTGCGGGCTGGTGGAGGTTCTGCCCAGTGTCGGTGAGGTCGAATCTGACTCTGCCCACACCGGCGACCCCCTTCCGACGAATCCGTCATCCACCTCCTCCATGGCGACGTGAGTTGTTCCAGGATGAATGCGAGATGACAGCAGGCCCTCGAGTGGGCAGAATGCGCACCTCACGACCTGCCTGAGGCTGGAGGATGCAAGCTGCCAGGCAATGCAAAAGGCCCGACTCCGGTACGGGCCTTTTCATGTTTCGTCGCTCAGGATTTCTTGCCGCGCGCATCGCCATGACGGCATGGACAACGGCTTGCATGACCGCCGTGGCGCAGCGGTAAAGATCCTGAGCTGGACCTTCTGCGTGCAGGCCGCGCAGGAACCGAAGAAGACTCGACAGTGTGGCGCGTCATTTCCGGCGCGCCATTTCATGTATCAGGGAGACGCGCGCGTTTCCCGCTGGAGGTGACCCCCTGCCGATGAATAGCTCTGCTCCTGAGACGACCCCACTGGTCAAGTTGCGCTCCATCACCAAGACGTTTGGCGAGCGCAAGGTGCTCGACAGCCTGGATCTGGATTTGAAGGATGGTGAGTTCGTGACCCTGCTAGGCCCCTCAGGGTGTGGCAAGACGACCGTACTGCGCTTGATCGCAGGCTTCGAGGACCCTGATGCGGGTACCATCACGCTCGAGAACGCGGCATTGCAGCACACGCCTGCGCACCTGCGTCCGGTCAATACCGTCTTCCAGAGTTATGCGCTGTTTCCGCACATGAATCTTTACGACAACGTGGCCTTCGGGTTGCGCATGGAGAAGGTGCCCAAGGCCGAGATCCACGAGCGTGTGCGTGAAGCGCTGGAAATGGTGCAATTGGCGCATCTGTCCGACCGTCGTCCGGACCAGCTCTCCGGTGGCCAGCAGCAACGTGTCGCCATTGCCCGCGCCGTCATCAAGCGCCCGCGTGTCCTGTTGCTGGATGAGCCGCTCTCGGCATTGGACTACAAGCTGCGCAAGCAGATGCAGAATGAACTGAAGCGTCTTCAGCGCCGTCTGGGCATCACCTTCGTCTTCGTCACCCACGATCAGGAGGAAGCGCTCTCCATGTCCGATCGTGTGGTCGTGATGCGGGAAGGGGGGATCGAGCAGATCGGCACGCCCCGTGAAGTCTATGAGTCGCCGAGCACGCTGTTCGTGGCGCGCTTCGTCGGCGAGATCAATCAGCTGGCGGCACGCGTCGAGCGGCCTTCCACAACGCCGGGGCGCATCCACGTCGAGGTGCTGGGAAAGTCGCTGGAACTGAGCAGCCACGGCCGCGAATACCTGGGTGGCGAGGCGGTGCAGGTGCTGCTGCGTCCGGAGGACATGCGACTCAAGTCCGCCGAGGACAGCGAAGGCTTCGCGGCCCGTGTCATCGAGCGCAACTACAAGGGCATGACGCTGGATACGGTGCTGGAGCTCGACAGTGGTCAGCAGCTGCTGGCCAGCGAGTTCTTCGATGAGGATGATCCGGACTTCGATTATCGTCTCGGTGAGCGCGTCAAGGTCAGCTGGGTGCCGGACTGGGAAATCATCCTGCCGGATGATGCCCCCGTGGAGGCGAGGGCATGAGTGTGGTGCGCAATCCCTTCAAGACGGCCACGCTGACCATCATCTGGGGCTGGCTGATCGTGCTGGTACTGGCCCCCACCTTGCTGGTGGTACTGGTCAGCCTGATGCCCGAGGGCAGTGGACAGCTACTGAGTGGCGACATCTCGCCTGCCACGCTCTGGCAGGGCTTGCTGACCAATTACGGCCAGATGATCAGTCCGGTCTATCTGGGAGTGTTTGGCCATTCGCTGTGGATCGGCCTGGTCACGACCCTGATCTGCCTGGTGCTCGGGTATCCGTTCGCCTGGATGATCTCGCGTGCCAGCCCCCGTCTGCAGCCGCTGCTGCTGCTGCTGGTGATCATTCCGTTCTGGACCAACTCGCTGATTCGCATCTATGCCCTGCGCACGCTGATCGCGACCCGTGGACTGCTCAATGATGTGCTGATGACTCTGGGGCTGATCGATACTCCCCTGCGGCTTCTGTATACCGAGGAGGCGGTGATCATCGGGCTGGTCTACATGCTGTTGCCCTTCATGATTCTTCCGCTCTACGCGGTGTTCGAGCAGCTCAGCCGCCCGACCCTGGAGGCGGCACGCGATCTCGGCGCCAATGGTCTGGCCACCTTCCGTCATGTGGTGTTGCCGCTGACCATGCCCGGCATCATCGCCGGCGTGCTGCTGGTGTTCCTGCCGGCGATGGGCATGTTCTATGTGTCGGATCTGCTGGGTGGCTCGCGTCACCCCTTGATCGGCAACATCATCAAGGGGCAGTTTCTGGAAGCCAACAACTGGTCCTTCGGGGCAGCCATCAGCGTGATGCTGACACTGGTGATGGCCTTCCTGCTGCTTGCGTATTACCGCAGCGTCAAGCTCTTCAAGCGGGAGGTGACACTATGAGCCTGAGCCGCCCCCTGCGGGTGTTCAGTCGTTGCTACATGACGCTGATCTTCACGCTGCTGTATGTGCCGATCCTGGTGTTGATCGGGATTTCCTTCAATGATTCGCGCAATCCGTTCCTCTGGGGTGGCTTCAGTCTGCGCTGGTACGACAAGCTGCTGGGCAACGCCAATCTGATGGATGCTGCGCTCAATACCCTGTGGCTGGGCGTGACGGCGGCGACTCTCGCCACGCTGATCGGCACCCTGACCGCCACGGCGCTGTACCGTTATCGCTTCCGGGGAAAGCCGCTGCTCAACGGCATGCTGTTTACCGTGATGATGATGCCGGACATCGTGATGGCGATCGCGTTCCTGGCGCTGTTCATCGCCCTGGGCATCCAGCTGGGCTATCTCTCGTTGCTGGTCTCTCATGCCACCTTCTGTCTGCCCTTCGTGGTGATCACGGTGTATTCGCGCCTGTCGGGGATCAATCCGCAATTGCTGGAGGCCGCACGTGATCTGGGGGCCAGCGAAGCACGGGCCGTCTGGCATGTGCTGGTGCCAGCGTTGATGCCGGCGATAGCCTCGGGTTGGCTGCTCAGTTTTACCCTGTCATTGGACGATGTCGTGATCTCGACCTTCGTCACCGGTCCGACCTTTGAAGTACTGCCGCTGCGTATCTATTCCATGGTGCGCCTAGGGCTCAAGCCTGAAGTGAATGCACTGGCAACTCTGCTGCTTGGATTGTCACTCTGTCTGCTGGTGATTTCCCAGTGGTTGATCAAGGAGAAAAAATAACATGCAAGGTTCCCGTTTCCCGCTGCGCGCCGCTGGCCTGATGGCTGCCGTCAGCCTGGCATCCGTGGCGACATCCGCCCCCGTTCTGGCCGCGGATGACAGCGACAAGGTGCTCTACGTCTACAACTGGACGGAGTACATGCCCGATGAGGTCATCGAGCGCTTTGAAGAACAGACCGGTATCGATGTCATCTATTCCACCTTCGATTCCAACGAAGCGATGTACGCCAAGCTGAAGCTGCTGGACAGCGACAACAGCTACGATCTCGTCTTCCCGTCGACGTATTACATCGACAAGATGGCGCGCGAGAATCTGCTGCAGAAGCTGGATGTCAGCAAGCTCAGCCATTTCAAGGATCTCGATCCCAACCTGGTCGACCGCGACTTCGACAAGGGCAATCAATATAGCGTGCCTTACATGTGGGGCAGCGCCGGGATCGGTTACAACTCGGACTATGTCGAAGAGGGCGCGCTGACCAGCTGGAACGATCTGTGGGATGACAAGTATCGTGACAAGCTGCTGCTCTCCAATGACATGCGCGAGGTCTTCCATGTCGCGCTGGCAAGCCTGGGCTACAGCGGCAATACCACGGACCCGGACGAGATCAAGGCGGCGTACGAGAAGCTGACCGAGTTGATGCCCAATGTTCGCGCCTTCAACTCCGATGCGGCGCGTGTGCCGTTCATGCAGGGCGAGGTCGATGCCGGTCTGATCTGGAACGGTGAGGTCTATCAGGCCAATGAGGAAGGCGTACCGGTGAATTACGTCTATCCCGAGGAAGGCATCATTCTGTGGATGGACACCATGGCCATCCCGTCCAATGCGCGTCACGTCGATGCGGCCTATCAGTTCATCGATTATCTGATCAGCCCGCAAGTCAGCAAGGAGATCAGCGAATATGTGGGTTACACCACCCCCAGCCTTGCCGCCAAGGAGATGATGGACCCCGAGGTGCGTGACAACCCGGTGGTCTTCCCGACGCAGCAGGATCTCGCACGTGGCGAGTTCCAGACCGATGTCGGCGATGCACTGTCGATCTATCAGAAGTACTGGGAACAGCTCAAGACGGGTCACTGATCCTGTCATGACGCCAGACGTGTGAACGCACGAATTTGGCATGGACGCTTGAGCTTGGCTGACGCCCCGAGGCATTCTCTGTCTCGGGGCGTCGTCGTTTGCGTCCTCTGCGCCCCCGGGTGGCCAACCATCGCCCCGGGCGCTGGCAGGTCTTGATGACGACCTGCTCCCTGATTGCCACGTCCTGGTGAAGACTGGAGGGTGCCATGTCACGTTTTTCCCCTGCAATGATGTCGGCAGCGCATTCGCGCGAGATCACCCCTGATGAAGCGGATGCGCTGTTCAGTCGTGAGATGCAAGGTGTTGCTCCTCTGACGCGTGGCAAGGATCGCGCGGATGTGGCCACGGGGCCCAGGGCACCGAGCGAAGCACAGCTTGCCCGTCGGGAAGAGGCCCAGAAGGCGCTGGGCAATGAGCTGGATGGGTTGTCAGACAGTTACGTGGAGCATCTGTCGCCGCATGATCCGGTCGAGTATCGGCGTGATGGCATTCAGGTGGGCGTGCTGGACCGTCTGCGTCAGGGCGGCTACCCCCCTGAGGCACAGCTCAATCTGATGCGTCGGCCCTTGATCGAGTGTCGTCGAGAGGTCCATCGCTTCATTCAGGATGCCTGGGGCAGTGAATTGCGCTCGCTGCTGGTGATCCATGGCAAGGGGCGTGATGGCGAATCGCATGCTGCCTTGATTCGCTCCTACCTGGTGCATTGGCTGCAACAGATGCCGGAAGTACAAGCTTGGAGCAGTGCCCCGCAGCGTCATGGTGGCCTGGGGGCAACGCTGGTGATGTTGCGAAAATCCCGTGCGGCGCGTGACAACAACCGTGAGCGCCACCAGAAGCGTCGCGGCTGACGCTTCGCTTCAAGGCTCACGACACAGAACTCACCACACAGAACTCACGACACAAGACTCACATCACCAGGCCTTCAGGTCTTCTGCGAGCAGGCAAGCAAAGGCCCGCCACGATGAGGTGGCGGGCCTTTTCGCGTGCACGCGGAGAGATGACGCGTGCCGGCTGACTCATTGCACGCTGTAGCCGCGTCCGCTGAAGCAGGCACTCAATGCGCGACGATAGGTGTCGGCATTGCCGGCGGTCACCGGCGGGGCGGCGGAATTGGCATCCGCGCCACTTTCCTGATTGGCCCAGCGATGACACTCGTAGCGATCCCTGGCCTGCTGGTCCTGGCTCTGCCCCTTGGAGGGATAGGCGATGACATCCACCGCGGGGGCGGAGAGTGTCGCCGGAGCAGGGGCCTGGACCGGCAGGTACTGTTGCTGGCTGGCCTCCCAGAGGTAATAGGTGCCCGCCGCCAGGTAGTAGAGAGTGGCGCCAACCCAGATGCCGCGAGCGCCTGCCGGCAGTCCATGCCCGTGGCCGGGGCCGCCCGGAGCCCAGCGTACCAGCGGCCCAGGGCCACCATGCCCGATGAAGATATCCGGGCCATCCAGACGTGGGTGCCCCGGACCGGCCATTGCCGATGCGGCCGGCAGGGCAGTCAACAGGGCAAGTGACAGCGCGAGGCCGCGCGTGGATCCTTTTCTGCTCATGCATTCAACTCCTCTGCATCAATCCGTCACGCCGATTATGCGCCTGCCGCGCTCGTTCAGTGTGCAAGCAACCCGCAAAGAAATGATATCTGATGATGTCGTGATACCCCGCAATGGCGTGTCCATGGCGTTGGGCGTGTTGCCATCAAGTGGTATTATCCGCGCCGCCATTGATGACGACTTTTCATTATGGATATGCGCGTTGAGGCGGCCAGGGGACATCAAGTGCCCACGCTGTCTCGCCAATACACCCACTAGGAAATGCCCATGCGTTCAACCCCTGCTGCGGGTGGTGGAGAGCCCGGCAAGGAGTCTCGTTCAGGCCTGTTTGCCAAGGTCAATCCGCCAGTCTTCTTCTGCGCCAACGCCATCATCCTGCTATTGGTGATCTTCACGGCAGTGTTCTCGGACACGGCCATGTCGGTATTTGACTCGGTCCAGCATTGGATCACCAATACCGTCAGCTGGTTCTATATCCTGTGTGTCGCGATCGTTCTCATTTCCGTGATCTATGTCGGTTTCTCGCGCCACGGCGAGATTCGTCTTGGTCCGGATCACTCGCTGCCGGACTACAGCAACGTCACCTGGTTCGCGATGTTGTTCTCGGCTGGCATGGGCATCGGACTGATGTTCTTCGGTGTCGCCGAACCGGTGATGCATTTCCTGAATCCGCCGACCGGAACCCCTGAAGAGGTGGAGACCGCGCGCGAAGCGATGAAGCTGACCTTCTTCCACTGGGGGCTTCACGCCTGGTCCATCTATGCCATCGTCGCGCTGATTCTGGCCTACTTCAGTTATCGCCATGAACTGCCGCTGACGTTGCGCAGCGCGCTGTATCCGTTGATTGGTGAGCGTATCCATGGGCCGATCGGCCATGCGGTGGACATCTTCGCCATCGTCGGCACCGTCTGCGGGGTTGCCACCACGCTGGGCTACGGCGTGGCACAGGTCAACGCCGGGCTCTCGCACCTGACCGGCATGCCCAACAATGACTGGACCCAGGTGGCGATCATCGTCGTGATCACCGGCCTTGCGACCATCTCGGTGGTGACCGGGCTCGACAAGGGCATCCGCATCCTGTCCGAGGTCAATCTCGGGCTTGCCGTCGTGCTGTTGCTGTTCGTGTTGCTGCTCGGACCGACTGCCTTCCTGCTCAAGGCCTTCGTGCAGAATTCCGGTTTCTACATGGCCGATATCGTCGGCAAGACCTTCGAACTCTATGCCTATGAGCCCAACGACTGGATCGGTGGCTGGACGCTGCTGTACTGGGGTTGGTGGATGTCCTGGTCTCCGTTCGTCGGCATGTTCATCGCGCGTGTCTCGCGCGGTCGTACCATCCGGGAGTTCGTGATCGGCGTGCTGTTCGTGCCGGCCGGCTTCACTCTGCTGTGGATGACCATCTTCGGCAACACGGCCATCTCGATGATCATGGAGCAGAACGTCACGGCGCTGGTCGATACCGTCAACGACAACTATTCGCTGGCCCTGTTCACCTTCCTCGAGCAGCTGCCGCTGGCGTCCATCACCTCGGTGATCGCGCTGGTGATGGTCATCGTGTTCTTCGTGACATCCGCGGATTCCGGCTCGATGGTGGTCGACATGCTGGCCTCCGGCGGGCGGGAAGATACCCCGACCTGGCAGCGTATCTACTGGGCCTTCGCGGTGGGCATTCTGGCGATCGTCCTGATGCTGGCCGGTGGGCTGGGCGCACTGCAGACGGCCACCATCGCCACTGCCTTGCCGTTCGGGATGATCCTGCTGGCGTCGATCTTCGGGCTGCTGCGCCAGCTCAATCTCGAGTCCGTCAAGCGGCGTTCACTGTCCGTCAACACGGCAGCGGCGACCCCGATGGGCGAGAAGGGCAACTGGCGCAAGCGTGCCCAGCACCTGATGAGCTTCCCGACGCGCGCCATGGTGCGGGGGTTCCTGCGCGGTACCGTCGCGCAGGGCATGCAGGAGCTGGCGGAAGAGCTGCGTGGTCAGGGGCTGGAGGTGGAAGTCACCATCAGTCGTGATCGCGTCTACTTCAATGCGCGCCATGGCGAGGAAGATGACTTCATCTACGGCGTGCGCATTCGCTCCCACCTGCGTCCGGACCTCAATCTGGATCAGGAAGACGAGGGCGATGAAGAGGATTACTGTCGTGCCGAGGTCTTCCTCAAGGAAGGCGGCCAGTCCTATGATCTGATGGGCTACAGCAAGGACCAGGTGATCAATGATCTGCTCGAACAGTACGAGCGCCATATGCACTACCTGCACCAGCTGCGCCTGACCCAGTCTGCCGGCTGACAGCGAGTCTCTGCGGGAGACCGTCAGACCCCAAGCCCCCGTGAGTTGACTCGCGGGGGCTTTTGTCTGTCTGGATGAGCCGGACTGGATAGTGCATCTGTCGAGAGACCGTGACCTGAGGCCTCGTCTTCTCAGCTCAGGCATTAGCTCTGCTTATCCAGGCGACGTCGAGATCTTATTTGTCTCGCGAGCGGGGGCCCTCTAGCATGGATTCTCCCCACAAAGTCGCATACCGGCGGGGGCCAGATGACATGCCGTGGTGGTTTCTCCTGCCAGGGTTCTCGCCCATGACTGACCGAAGGTGAACGCGATCTGCCCGCAATGTCGCCATGACGCCTGAGGTTCCCTGAGCCCCAGTATCCGCTGTCATGAACAACGATACCGGTGTCATGAAAAACGATAATAACAACCCGTCACGAGGTAGAAACATGCTGAAAGGAAAGGAACTGGATGCACTGATCGAGCAGCGAGGTGTCTTGAAGGGACTCAACTCGACGCTCGGTATCACCGCGATCACCATGACCGTGTTCTTCATTCTCTATGCGATTCTGTTGGGCAAGACGGCCAGCGATCAGTTTCTGGGCATCAAGTCCTGGATAGAGAGCACCCTGGGCTGGTACTACGTGCTGGTCATGTTCTCGACCTTCGTGGTCTGTCTTTACGTGATGTGTTCGCGTGTCGGCAAGATCCGGCTGGGGCGCGATGATGAACGTCTGGAGTTCAGCAATTTTGCCTGGTTCTCGATGCTGTTCGGCTGCGGTACCGGCGCGGGCATGCTGTTCTTCTCGATGTCCGAGCCCATGATCCACTTCGCGAGTGACTGGAGCGGGGGCAATCCGTTTCTGAGTGCTGACATCAAGGCGGCCGTCGCCGTCTTCTTCGAGGCCAAGCAGGCAGCCTTGGCGAGTGGGCTCATGCCGGGGGACGAAGGCTTCCCGGTGCCAGACAGCCGCGTCGCGGAAGCGGCGGCCGGTGGCATCAAGCTCACCGTCTTCCACTGGGGTACGATCGCCTGGGCCATGTATGCCATCGTCGGACTGTCACTGGCCTATTTCGCCTTTCGCAAGGGCCTGCCGCTCTCGATGCGCTCGGCCCTCTATCCGCTGATCGGCAACCGTATCTACGGACCCATCGGACATACCGTCGACATCCTGACCGTGTTCGGCACCATTTTCGGCATCGCCACCACGCTCGGCCTGGGCGTCGAGCAGATCGGCTCCGGCCTGATGTCACTGGGCCTCATCGAAGAGAAGTCGCGGATGGTGACCGTGGTCTCCATCCTGCTGATCAGCGCCATCGCCACTCTGTCAGCGACCAGCGGCGTGGCACGTGGCATCAAGCTGCTTTCCACCTTCAATACCTGGGTATGCCTCGGCATCCTTGCCTACTTCCTGCTGGTGAGCGATGCCAACTATCTGATCGCGAGCTCCATCACCGCGCTCGGGGATTACCTCACCGATGGCGTCTCGATGACACTGTGGACGGCGCGCACGCCGGACGAGCGCATCTGGCAGGGCGGCTGGACCATCTTCTACTGGGGCTGGTGGATCGCCTGGGCCGGATTCGTCGGCATGTTCATTGCCCGCATCTCGCGCGGCCGAACTATCCGTGAATTCATTCTCGGGGTGATGGTGATCCCCTCCATCGTGGCGCTGGTCTGGTTTGGCGTCATCGGCTCGGCGGGCATCTATCAGTCCCTGTACGGGGCCGACATGGGCATCTATACGGCTGCGGTCACCAACTGGGACTACGCCGGAACCCTCTACCACTCGTTCGAGGTGCTCACGCCCGGCATCGCCGCGACCGTAGCCAAGGTGGCGGCGCTGCTCGTGGTGATCATCTTCTTCGTCACGTCTGCGGATTCCGGCACCCTGGTGCTGGGACGCCTGTTGGCCTTCGGTCGTCCTCCGGTTCAGCAACGCATCATCTGGGGCATGATGCTGGGCGCCGTGACCTTGATCCTGCTGTTGCTGGGGGGAGATCAAGCGCTCAAGTCCTTGCAGGCTGCCTCGATCGCCGGCGCCTTGCCGTTCACCTTCGTGTTGATCGCCATGATGATCGGGTTGTTGAAATCGCTGCGCGAGGACGGCGAATCGATGATCGAGAACGAAGAGCATATCCGCAAGATGATCGAGAACGAGGTCCGCGACCTCTCTTGAGTTGCCTGTTCCTGACGTGCGCGCCAGACGTGTGCGTCCGGTGTGCAAGACATGAGGCCTCTGCCCCCTGGGCAGGGGCCTCGTTGTTTCTTGTGTTTAGGTGAGAAGGCGAGGTCTCGCTCATCCATGTCAGCGATTTTCCGGCTTTAGGTCAGGGCTGTTTCCTCCCTGGGCTCAGGGCTGTTTCCTCCTTGGGCTCAGGGCTGTTTCCCTGCTCCAGAGCCAGCCTGCGCATGTCACCAAGGTCGCAAGGTAATATCAAACGTACGTATGTTCCAATGCTGGCAGGTCCATCGATTCCGCCAACGGCGCGCAGCATGGGTTTGCGGCTATGCTGTCGAAAGTGAAGAGCCCACAGGCTGACACCCACCCGACGGAGCCCCAGCAGCGCCTCACCACGATGTCTTACGACGTAGTCGCGCGACGACGTTTTACAACAACGTCTTACAACAACAAGGTAGCGGGGGCAGTGACGCCGAGCGCCCCACGTACTGTTCAAGGAGCAACGCCATGCATGATCCCCTAGCGGCTCGACCCGATGAGTCAGGCAAGTCCACTAACGACGTGACTACAGATCCTTCCCACGTGGCAGATGCCTCGCCCGACGCTTCGAGAGCACAGCCAACGACAGGCGACATGAGCGGCATGTCGTGCCTGCGCTCCTCGCGGGAAGTGGACTTCACCGGCCTTGATTCCCTGATGGACATGTTCGAGAACGCCTGTCGCACCCACGCCCAGCGGCCGGCCTTCACTTGCATGGACCGCACCATGAGCTTTGAAGAGCTCGAAACTTCCAGTCGCCAGCTGGCGGACTGGTTCCAGCACGAGACCGATCTCAAGCCGGGCGATCGGGTCGCCATCCAGTTGCCCAATACCTTGATGTTCCCGGTGGTGGCCTTCGCCGTTATTCGTGCGGGGCTGGTGCTGGTCAATACCAATCCGCTGTATACCGAGCGCGAGATGGAGCATCAGTTCAATGACTCCGGCGCACGGGCGTTGGTGGTGCTGGCCAACATGGCCGACAAGGTGGAGCGGGTACGCGAGCGTACCGGCCTTGAGTACGTGCTGGTCTGCGAACTGGGCGACATGCATCCACCGCTCAAGCGCCTGTTGATCAATGCCGTGGTCAAGCACGTCAAGAAGCTGGTGCCGAGTTATCGCTTGCCGGATGCCATCCCGCTGCGTCAGGCCATCTCGCAGGGCAAGGCCGAGCGTTGGGAGCGGCCGACACTGGCACTCGATGATGTCGCCGTCCTGCAATACACCGGAGGCACCACAGGCGTCGCAAGGGGGGCGATGCTCACCCATCGCAACCTGCTGGCCAACATGCTGCAGGGCAAGATGGCGCTGACCCAGGGGCTCTCGGCCGGGAATGAGACGCTGGTGGCACCTCTGCCGCTCTATCACATCTATGCCTTCACCATTCATCTGGCCTGCATGCTCAGCGAGGGCAATCATTCATTGCTGATTCCCAATCCGCGGGACATTCCGGGCTTCGTGAAGACGCTGCAAAAGCATGACTTCACCATGTTCGTGGGGCTCAACACCTTGTTCGTGGCGTTGTGCAACAATCCCGGCTTCCAGGCACTGGATTTCTCTAAGCTCAAGATCACCACCTCGGGAGGCGTGGCGCTGACGCGCAAGGCGGCTGAAGAGTGGAAGCGGGTCACCGGCAGTGATATCTCCGAAGGCTACGGCATGACCGAGACCTCGCCGATCGTGTCGTTCAATCCGTTGGACGCCATCCAGCTGGGCACCATCGGGTGTCCGATGCCCTCGACGGAGGTGCGTCTCTACGATGAAGAGGGCGAGCTTGTCGCGATGGGAGAGCCCGGTGAGCTGTGCGTGAAGGGGCCGCAGGTGATGAAGGGATATTGGCAGCGTGAGCAGGCGACCAAGGATAGCTTCACTGCCGATGGCTTCCTGCGCACCGGTGACATCGCGGTCTTCCAGGACGATGGCTATATGCGCATCGTCGATCGCAAGAAGGACATGATCATCGTCTCCGGCTTCAACGTCTATCCCAACGAGGTCGAGGATGTGATCGTGCGGCATCCGGATGTCCTGGAGGCCGCTGCGGTATCGGTTCTTGATGAACGTAGCGGGGAAGCCATCAAGCTATATGTGGTACTCAAGGACGGTGCGGAGCTTGAGGCGGATGCGCTGAGAGACTGGTCGCGCAAGGAGCTGGCCAGTTACAAGGTGCCACGCCATGTGGTGTTCATCGATGACCTGCCCAAGACCAATGTCGGCAAGGTGCTGAGGCGCGAGCTGCGCGATTCCCCGCCGGAGGCGACAGCCTGAGAGGAAATGGCGAGAGACTCCTGACGAAACAAGAAGCCCCGCTCGATGAGCGGGGCTTCTTCGTGTCAGCCACTGATCGTACGGCTGGGGTGTTTCATGAGTGGCATGTCCTATGTGACATGTCACCTGAGCCATCGGACGAAAGACGTCGCAAGCACTCCTGGTGGCGTCACTGCTTGTGCGGCGCGTTGTAGATCTCCAGATCCAGTTCCTTCTCGGACTTGCCGACGAGGGTGGTGACCATCAGGTCGCCCGCGACGTTGACGGTGGTGCGCGCCATGTCGAGGATGCGGTCGATGCCGGCGATCACGGCGATCGCTTCCAGCGGTAGACCCACCTGGCTGAGCACGATGGAGAGCATGATCAGCCCGGCGCCGGGAACGCCCGCCGTGCCGATGGAGGCCAGGGTACCGGTCAGCACGATCATGCCGTAATCCATCATCGACAGCTCGATTCCGGTCATCTGCGCGATGAACAGCGCCACGACACCCTGATAGATGGCGGTACCGTCCATGTTGATGGTGGCGCCTACCGGCAGCACGAAGCCAGACACGCCTTCCGTGACGCCCAGATTCTTCTGGGCACAGCGAATCGAGATCGGCAGGGTGCCGGAGCTTGAGGCCGAGGAGAACGCCACGACCAGCGCATCGACGATGCCGCGCAGATAGCGCATCGGGTTCAGCTTGCCCAGTGTCGCCAACAGGCCGGAGTAGACCACCAGCACATGCACGATGCTCGCCAGATACGCCACGGCGATGACCTTGGCCAGCGGCAGCAGCACATCCATGCCGTAGTTGCCGGAGACATGTGCCATCAGGCCGAAGACCCCGAACGGGGCGAAGGCCATCACGAACTCGGTCAGCTTGTACATCACTTCCGCGAAGCTGTCGAAGACACGCACGACCGGTTCGCCCTTGTCGCCGATCATGATCAGCGAGACGCCGATCCCGATGGCGAAGACGATGATCTGCATGATGTTGCCATTGGCAAGCGCATCAATGGGGTTGCTGGGCACCAGATCCACCAGGATCTGCACCAGAGACGGTGCTTCCTTGGTTTCCATGGCCTTGTCGAAGCTGAATTCGAAACCGGCACCCGGCTGGAAGATGGCAGACGCCAGCATGCCGATGGCAATCGCGAAGGCCGTGGTCAGCAGGTAAAGCGCGATGGTCTTACCACCGATGCGTCCCATCTTCTGAGGGTCACGCATCGAGGTGATACCGACGACGAGGGTGCTGAATACCAGAGGTACGATCAGCATCTTGATGGCATTGATGAAGATATCGCCCAGCGGCTTGAAGACACTGGCGTTCTCACCCATGAGAGCGCCGGCAAGGATACCCAGCGCCAGGCCACCGAGGATCTTCTGCCATAGCGGCAGGCGGCGCCAGAGATTGGGACGTGAAGTGTCACTCATGTGGTTGTCCTTATTCGAGGTCGCGATCTCGATCGCTCATTGCACACAGGAGAACCCGAGCGCTGCTTGATAGGGGGTGTCGCAAGTTGAGGCACCGTTTTAGTGCGGGAAGATTACCAGTCCACCTGAGTGCTCCCCTTGCATCTTTAGTCGTAATTTTGCGGTCCCATTGCAGGATTCTGCGTTTCCATACCAATCCTGCATAAGCTCATGCCGCGAATCGTTCCACCAAAGATGTAGCGCTCAGGCAGTACTATTCACTGCAATCACCTATCTTTTACGTTAACGTCAACTTTCTAGCGCTGGCTGGACAACCTCGACTACGCTGACAGCAACGAGGCATGACGGAAACCACGTCGCATCGGCGATTGCCGGAGAGCGTATTGCATCGCGAGTCCTCCTCGCAGCGCTTCTCTCTGCATTCCCGGGGTGGCTCAGCCAGACCATCTGCCTGCTCGCTCTCAAAAGGAGCGGGCGGGGGCCTCAGGCACCTGATCGGTAAAGAGGATGATGCGCATGTCCCATACAAGAACCACCGGCTCCTGCAAGGGCGATGGCTCCACCAGTGAGCCCGCCACTCGTGAACAGGCCCCCGCGGCCGCCTCTACATCGTCTGCGAGTGCAGCCAGGGCCTCAGCCTCGGACGCAGTGAAGGCTGACACGATGGCGTCGGGCTCTGAACCGACCGCACATCCCGAGTTGACGTCACTTCCCACTTCCCGGCAGTTGGCGCCTGAAACCGCGAACGTCCTGCATCGCATCGCCTTCATGACCGGCGATGAGCTCTGCATTCCTCTCTTCCAGCGTCTGCGCCAGGATGGCTCGCTGCATGAGGGGGGGAAAGAGGTCAGTCTCACGCGCGAGAAAGCGCTCAGGATCTATCACACCATGCTGTTCATCCGGGTATTGGATGAGCGCATGCTGGCTGCCCAGCGTCAGGGGCGTCTGAGCTTCTATATGCAATGCACGGGTGAGGAAGCCACGGTGATCGGCAGTGCGGCCGCGCTGCAGGATGACGACATGATCATGGCCCAGTATCGCGAGCAGGGCGCATTGGCGTGGCGTGGGTTCAGCTGTGACGAATTCATGAATCAGATGTTCGGCAATGAACGCGACTACGGCAAGGGACGCCAGATGCCGATCCACTACGGCTCGCGTGATCTGAACTACATGACCATCTCATCGCCGCTGGCGACCCAGATTCCCCAGGCGACCGGCTACGCCTATGGTCAGAAGCTGGCGGGCAAGGGGCAATGCACCATTACCATCTTCGGAGAGGGTGCCGCGTCGGAAGGGGATTTCCATGCGGCCCTCAACATGGCCTCGGTGCATCGTGTGCCGTGCATCTTCCTGTGCCGCAACAATGGCTACGCGATCTCCACACCCTCCTGCGAGCAATTCGCTGCAGATGGCATCGCGCCGCGCGCCTTCGGTTATCACATGCAGTGCATCCGCGTGGATGGCAACGATGTGATTGCCGTCTACGAAGCCACCCAGGCGGCGCGCAAGATCGCCGTCGAGACGAATCAGCCGGTATTGATCGAGGCGATGACCTATCGCCTGGCCGCGCATTCCTCCTCTGATGACCCCTCGGGCTATCGCAGCAAGAAGGAAGAGGCCATCTGGCGCGACAAGGATCCCATCCTGCGCATGCGACACTGGCTTGAGGCCCAGGGCTGGTGGAGCGAGGAGGAGGAGAAGGCTACCGGCGATCAACTGCGCCGAGAGGTGCTCGAGTCGATGAAGCGCGCCGAGAAACTGGCTCCGCCTCCGCTGGAGAGTCTGATCACTGATGTCTATGACACGCCGCCCCCCTTGCTGGAAGCGCAGATGGAAGACCTCAAGCAGCATATCCGCAAATACCCGCATGCCTATCCCAAGGGGGCCAGCAGCATGGGGTTCAGTGCCGATGAGATCGAGCAGAGCCGCAAGGCCCATCAGCAGCGTCAGCAGGGAGGCCAGCCGGCATGAGCGATTCGACTCCGACCACTGCCCGTCACGACGTCACTCCCGCATCGGGTGAGACAGCCGGCGCGAGCTCAGGCAAGAAGCAGATGAACATGCTGCAGGCCATCAACAACGCGCTGGACATCGCGATGGCGGCCAACCCTCAGGTGGTGCTGTTCGGTGAGGACGTCGGCGTATTCGGCGGTGTCTTCCGTGCCACCAGTCATCTGCAGGACAAGTACGGCCGTGAGCGTTGCTTCAATACGCCCTTGACGGAACAGGGGATCATCGGCTTCGCCAATGGACTGGCGGCGCAGGGCTCGACCCCGGTCGCCGAGATCCAGTTCGCCGACTACATCTTCCCGGCGTTCGACCAGATCGTGAACGAGGCGGCCAAGTTCCGTTACCGCTCCGGGGATCTCTTCAATGTCGGCGGACTGACCATTCGAACTCCCTATGGCGGGGGCATTGCCGGCGGGCTCTACCACTCCCAGTCACCTGAAGCCTATTTTGCGCATACCCCCGGGCTCAAGATCGTGATCCCGCGCAACCCCCATCAGGCGAAAGGTCTGCTGCTGGCGGCGATCCGTGACCCCAATCCCGTGCTGTTCATGGAACCCAAGCGTCTCTATCGCGCTTCCGTGGGCGAGGTGCCGGAAGCGGATTATGAGCTGCCGCTGGGCGTCGCCGAGGTCATCCGTGAAGGCCGTGACATCACGCTTCTGGGCTGGGGAGCCCAGATGGAGGTCATCGAGAAGGCGGCCGCATTGGCCGAACAGGACGGTATCGACTGCGAGGTGATCGACCTGCGCAGCATTCTGCCCTGGGATTTCGAGACCGTATGTCAATCCGTGCTCAAGACGGGTCGCCTGGTGGTCAGTCATGAAGCACCGCTGACGGGAGGTTTCGCCAGCGAGATAGCGGCAACCGTGCAAGAGCGTTGCTTCCTGTATCTGGAAGCGCCCATACGTCGCGTCACCGGTCTGGACACACCGTTCCCGCTGGTGCTCGAGAAGGAGCACCTGCCGGACGAGCTCAAGATATACGAAGCCATCAAGCAGAGCCTGAATTACTGAGCCCGAATGATGGAGCTCGAATGACTGAGCCTGAATGACTGAGCACGGACCTGGAATTGCTGACGGAGGCTCGATGATGTCGAGACCGCTCATGTCCAGGTGACGGCTTGTGTTTACGTGATGAGTTGCAGGGAGTGACGTGTGCCATGAATGATTTCATCCTGCCCGATATCGGCGAGGGGATCGTCGAGTGCGAGCTGGTCAAGTGGTTGATCAAGGAAGGCGATGTGATCGAGGAAGATCAGGCGGTCGCCGAGGTAATGACGGACAAGGCATTGGTGGAAATTCCCGCGCCCCACGCAGGCACCGTGGTTCGTCTGTATTGTCGGGAGGGCGAGATTGCCCGGGTGCATGCACCGCTGTTTGCGGTGGATGAGGCGGGTGAGTCGGATGGGAAGGGTGGGGCAGGTGAAGCAGGTGGGGCAGATGGACAAGTAGCGCCGTCTGGCGATCACGCCCCGTCCGGAGCGAAGGCGCCGGGCGCCGACAGCGCGGATCAGGCCGCTGGAGAGGCTGTCAGTGAACGACGTTCGCGTGATTTCATCCTCCCGGACATCGGGGAAGGCATCGTCGAATGTGAGGTGGTCACCTGGCATGTGGCCGAGGGTGACAAGGTCGAGGAAGACCAGACGATCGTCGATGTGATGACAGACAAGGCGCTGGTCGAGATCACGGCCTCCGAGCCCGGGCGAATCGTGCGCTTCCATTACGCTCAGGGGGAGAACGCCCGTGTCCATACCCCCTTGTACGCTTATGTGCCTGACAGCGATGACACGGCCGACGAGGCATCTGGCGTGGCGCACGAGGCAGTCAAGGAGGCAGGGATGGCGACGGCTGCAGCACAGCACGCTCCGTCTGCCTGTGCCTCAGGCATGTCCCCGGCCCAGGCGCGCATTCCTGCCACACCGGCGGTTCGTCGTCTGCTGCGCGAGCATGCGCTGGACATCAGCGCCATTGCGGGCTCTGGTCGCAACGGCCGGGTATTGAAAGAGGATGTGCTCGTCTATCTCGCGCGTGATTCCGTGGCTGCTGGTACGTCAGATCGCCCGACAGCATCTCCTGCAGATCAACGCCATCGGGACGTGGCCCCCGCGGCTGCGGTGTCCCCCGATGTGGCGGTGGCCGAGCCGGTGGCGTGCGAGTCGCACGAGCCACGTGCAGCGCGGCTGGAAGCCAGGCAGGTCCCCCTCAAGGGCGTGGCGGCCGTCATGGCCCGACGCATGGTGCAATCCAGCACCCAGATCCCCCATTTCCATTACGGAGATGAGCTCGATGTGACGGAGCTGCTCGCGCTGCGCGTGCGTCTCAAGTCACGGGCCGACAAGGAGGGGACTCGCCTGACGCTGATGCCCTTCATCATGAAGGCGATGGCATTGGCGGTGCTTGAAGAGCCGATTCTCAATGCAAGTCTCAGTGACGATGAAAGCCAGGTGCTCTATCACGCAAGCTGCAATATCGGCATGGCTGTCGATGGTGCCGCCGGCCTGATGGTGCCCAACGTCAAGGGCGTCGAACGGCTGAGCATCCTCGAGATCGCGCGCGAGGTAGCCAGACTGACCGAGGCGGCACGCAATGGTCGTGTCCCGCAGGCGGATCTTAAGGGTGGCACGCTGTCGATCTCCAACATTGGTGCTCTGGGCGGCACCTATGCGGCCCCGATCATCAATCAGCCCGAGGTCGCCATCGTGGCCCTCGGTCGTACCCAGCGGCTGCCGCGCTTCGATGTCGATGGCAATGTCTGCGCGCGCGACATCATGACGATCACCTGGGCCGGGGATCACCGCATCATTGATGGCGGTACCATCGCTCGCTTCAGCAATCTGTGGAAGCACTATCTGGAGCATCCGGATGAGATGCTGCTGTCGCTGGCATGACGGGGTTCGATGAGGGAGGCGCTTGTCCATGAGTGACACGCGCGCCCATGAGCGCCTGCAACAGTTCTATATCCCGGAAGAGCAGTCCATCTACCTGCTCTCGCATCATGATGCCAAGAAGCTCAAGGACTGGGTGGCGCTGTGCGTTGCCCAGCTCGAGGGGCTGGGCTATCGCGAAATCCATCTGGTCGGCAAGGGGGCTTATGGCTTCGTGTTTGCCGGGTGGCGCCCTGGTGAAGGTACGGCCATTCGAGAGGAGCACGTCTTCAAGTTCACGCGGGTCACCTTGCCTCAGGCGTTGCAGGACCGTCTGGAGGAAGAGGCCTTCATGCTCGACCAAGTCGCGCATCCGTTGATTCCGCGCCTGATCAGTTACCAGCGCGTTCGCCGCCAGTCGATACTGGTCATGGAGCGCGCGCCGGGCATCAATCTCGAGGAGTACTCGCTCAAGCATGGCCGCATGTCACCGCGTCTGGTGATCAGGGTCGCCAGTCAGCTTGCCGGGATTCTCAAGTCGCTGCGTGGGTCATCCGCAAGCCCCGGTACGCCCGCGGTGGTGCACGGGGATATCAAACCGTCCAACCTGGTCTTCGATGCCGAGGGTGAGCAGGTGGCATTGATCGACTGGGGCAGTGCCGTCTTCGCGCAACTCGACGAGCACATGCAATACCTCACGACCAATGTGATGCAGCTGATGTCGGATGATCTGCAGCAGACCAACGCGCGACTGGGCGATGTCTACTTCATCGGCGAGGAACAGCTCAATGGCGCGCTGTCCTCGCCTCGCTTCGATGAGCAAGGCGTGGCCGCGACACTCTATGCACTGGCGTCAGGGCAGTCGTGTCGCTTCGGCGTGCGGGCCATCCCGGCAACCTCGCTGGGACTGCCACGGGAGTTCGCGCGCATGCTGGATGGCATGCTGGCGGAAGACCCGATGCTGCGAATGCAGGCGGGTGACTACTTCCTGCGCGAGATGCCAAGAATGGCTCGTCTGGTCATGCCGGAACTGCCGTCATCGCCGATACCCTCTCTGCTTCCCGTCTGGGTGAGGCCTGCCGCCCGCGACATCGACACCGTCGTCTATACCTCGCGCAAATCCTTTCTGCGGGAAGCCTTCGAGATCGATGGCATGGACAGTGCGCAGGCCAACCACGAAGACGGCGACCACGCCAATGCGCTGGATGCCGTCAACGACGTCCAGCTGGATCGCTATTACAAGAACTTCATGCAGGGCATGGGAGATACGGAGAAAGCCTTTCTGGCCGCCGTGAGCCGGCTGGGGAAGTATCCGATCGTCGGGGGACTGGCGATCCGCTGGGAGCCGCAGGGCATCTTCGTGGACACGGCGCTGCACCTGCATGACCCCTCGCTCAAGGCCGCCTTCGTGGTAGCGGTCAACAACATGGTGGCGCTGGCGCGTGCCATCTACCGACAGGGGGTGTTCAAGGCCTGTCTGTTCAATGCGCGTGATACCTTGCACCTGGAGCGCGACGACCCCGAGGACGCCTTCACGCTGCCGCAAGCCTCCCCCCGGCGTGAGGCACTCCGCTTTCCCTATGAAGTCAGCGCCGTTCCGGAGCTGGAGGATGAATCACGAGTGCACTCCTATTTCGAGGATGGCCCGGATCCCGAGGAGTTTCTGGCCCTGCCGGAACAGATCATGAACGCGCTGTCGGAACTCAACCAGATCCATCACACCGGAATGCTGATCTTCGAGGCATTGCCGCATCATCTCAAGATCCACAGTTATTACCGTCTGCTCGACCCCGGGCGTGAAGCCGATTTCGCGCATCTTCTGGATGTCATCCTGGCCGCCGTACCACTGATTTCCGGACTGGGGGTGTCGGGCTTCATGAAGATGCCCTACAAGAACACCAAGCACTTTGACCACGTCGAAGCGCAGCCCGAGCGCTTCTACCCGCGTGACCCTCGGGTCAACAGGACGACTCGGCAGGATCCAGCAGGGCAGGCCAGATAGCAGCGTGACAGTGGAGAGAAGCGAGGAAAGAGGAAAGAGGATAGAGAAGCGACTTGTCTTGCCGCTATCCTGCAGACAAACGCCCCGCTCAGGTTTCAGGCCTGGGCGCGGCGTTTTTCATTTCAGTCTGCGCGTCAGATTACGCCACGGTTTGGCGCAAGGATAACCCGTGATGAGTCATCGGAACGCTGCTGCAGCTTCAATCCTTCATCTGGCGCGGCCGTGTCATCGCCTGCGGCGACAGCAGTACTTCAAGGCGCGCCTCATCCAGCAGGCCTTCCTCGCGCACCAGCTCCAATACGCTGCGACCGCTGACCAGGGCTTCCTTGGCGATGCGGGTCGCGTTGTCATAGCCGATGTAGGGGTTGAGGGCAGTGATCAGGCCGATGGAGTTGTTGACCAGCTCCGCACAGCGATCCCGATTGGCCGTGATGCCGATCACGCAGCGATTCTTGAGCATGGTCATGGCTCGGCTCAGCTGGCGGATGGAATCCAGCAGCTTGTAGGCGATCAGCGGCTCCATCACGTTGAGCTGCAACTGGCCGGCTTCCGCCGCCATGGTCAGCGCGGTGTCGTTGCCGATCACATCAAAGGCGACCTGATTGACGGCTTCCGGAATCACCGGATTGACCTTGCCCGGCATGATCGAGCTGCCCGGCTGCTGAGGCGGCAGGTTGATCTCGTTGAAGCCGGTGCGCGGGCCGGAAGACAGCAGGCGCAGGTCATTGCAGATCTTGGACAGCTTGACCGCGAGGCGCTTGAGCATGCCGTGGAACAGCACGAAGGCCCCCATGTCACTGGTCGCCTCGACCAGGTCCGACGCCGGACGGAAGTCGATGCCGGAACGACGTGCCAATGCCTCGATGGCCAAGGCGCTGTAGCGCGGATCGGCATTGATGCCGGTGCCGATCGCCGTGCCCCCCAGATTGACTTCCTTGAGCAACTCGTTGAGGTTGGCGATGCGCTCGACATCTTCGCGCAGGGTGTTGGCGAAGGCGCGGAATTCCTGGCCCAGCGTCATCGGCACCGCATCCTGAAGCTGGGTGCGCCCCATCTTGACGACATCATCGAATTCCAGTGCCTTGCTGGCAAAGGCATTGGCCAGTTCGCTCAGCGCATCCACCAGCATCGAGTGGCTGCGCAGCAGGCCGACACGAATGGCCGTCGGATAGGCGTCATTCGTGGACTGCGCCATGTTGACGTGATTGTTGGGGTGCAGGTGCTGGTAATCCCCTTTCGGATAGCCAAGATATTCCAGCCCGAGGTTGGCGATCACCTCGTTGGCATTCATGTTGGTCGAGGTGCCGGCCCCCCCCTGGATCATGTCGACCACGAACTGATCGTGATGATCGCCATTCATCAAGCGTGCACAGGCATGCTGGATGGCATCGTGCTCACGTGTCTCGAGATAGCCCAGCGCGTGATTGGCTTCCGCGGCAGCGGCCTTGACCAATGCCAGGCCTTCCACCAGACGCGGGAAGTGGGACAGCGGCACGCCGGACAGATGGAAGTTGTTGAGTGCACGCTGGGTCTGGACACCGTAATAGGCCTCTGTCGGGACCGGCTCGCGTCCCAGTAGATCCTTCTCGAGGCGGAAACCGTTTGCCAATGCCTCCTGCTCTGCATGGCTGAGGTCGGGCTGTGAAGATGGCATGGCGTTCTGAGCGGTTTCCGAGGCACTGTTCACTTGGGCGGAACTCCTGGCTGAAGTACACTGTTGCGCTTGAAGCGCGGTGAGGTGGACAAGGGTAACCAGCAGGATGCCCCGACGACCAATGCCTATCGCCGCTGCCGTATACGTCAAATGCATACGACGAAGGTAGTGATTCTCCCCCGTGAAGCTCACTGCCAGAGACAAGGCGCTACATGACCGGTTTTCACGCATATTGCCGGCATGATCGATATCGATGGGAGTTCGGGTGAACCTGGAAACAAAATGGCTGGAAGATTTCGTCGCGTTGTCCAATACGCGCAGCTTCTCCACCTCGGCTCGCCTCAGACATGTGACCCAACCAGCCTTCAGCCGTCGAATTCGCGCGTTGGAGCAGGCCGTGGGCACCACGCTGGTGGATCGTTCGACCACGCCTGTCAGCCTGACGCCGGAAGGACAGTTGTTCTTGGTGACCGCGCGCAATTTGACCGAGCAGCTGTCCGAATGTCTGGCCCATCTACGGGGGCTTGGGATGGCCAACGAGACGCTGGACATCGCGGCGGCACACTCGCTGGCGCTGGCGTTCTTCCCCAAGTGGATCTCGCGCCTTCAGCAAGGGCTGGGGGAGTTGCCGACGCGGCTCTCCGCCATGAATGTCGGCGATGCCATCCATGCCCTGCGTGAGGGCAACTGCGATCTGATGCTGGCGTATTACGACCCTTACGCCAGCATGCAGCTGGATGCAGAGGCATTCCCCTCCTTCTCGGTGGCCAAGGTCAACATGCTGCCGGTCTGCGTGCCGCTGGAGAACGGCGAGCCACGCTTCCCGCTGACCGGCCAGAGCGAAACCAGTCAGGACGCGATTCCCTTGCTCTCCTATACACAGGGAGCGTTCCTGGGGCGCAGCGTGAAGATGTTGCTCAAGAATGATCCATTGCGGCTTCGCTTGCGCACCGTCTATGAAATGGCGATGGCGGAGGGACTCAAGGGCATGGCGTTGCAGGGAGTGGGCATGGCGTGGATTCCGGACTTCTGCATCCGGGATGAGCTGGAAAGTGGCAAGCTGGTGAGAGCCGGCAATGACGCCTGGGATATTCCGCTGGAGATTCGTCTCTATCGTTGCTCACTGGTTCACAAGCCGGGGATTGACAAGCTGTGGAAGCAGCTGATGAATCTGCCGCGAGATTTCCTTCAGGCCTGACAGGCCACACCCAGACACGACAACGGCAGGCCAATGGCCTGCCGTTGTCGTGTCTGGCAAAGCTGTCTCTATCGGCGAGTCAGAAACTGCTTTGCCCCGCATGCAAGCCCAGAAAGTTCTGGATGATGAAGAAGTGGTCTTCGAACAAGGTGTCAGGCTCCAGATCTGCCAGTGCCACCCAGCGAGCCTGCTCTTCGCTGTCCTTGCCACTGCTGCGCAGTTTCGGTAGCTGCTGCTCCGGGCGCAGTGCGAAATAGAAGGCCTCTGCCAGCGTGCGACCGCGCCAGCTGCGATGAGGCTCATCGAACAGACGCTGCCCACGCAGTGAGCCGCGCAGGACAGGTTCTGGCACCTTGAGCCGCACGCGTTCTCTCAATTCGCGCAGGCAGGCATCCAGCAGGCGCTCCTGCGACTGGACGAAGCCCCCGGGCAAGGCGTAAAGCCCCTTGCCAGGCGCCGCGCGTCGGGTGGTCAGCAGGATATGCCCTGATTGCACGACGACCGCATTGACCGTGATGAACAGGGGAGGATAGGGCGCGTCACTCCATGCCGCGCGATACTGCTCGAGCAGTCGACGCTCCTCGACCAGACCTTGCCATGCCGTTTCCTCCAGAAAGCCGCGCAAATGTTCTGCGACGCTGCCGGGCAGCAACTCCAGTCCCTCGTTGTCCAGCCAGTCCTCGACTCTGGCCCGCTCGCTGAAGATCACATCGCGGATATGACTCGCCACCATGCCCTCGTGGTAAGGCCCTGCCACGGATTCCCACTGCGGGAACAGACTCAGATAATAGCTGGAACGTGCATTGTCATTGCCATGCGTGGCCCCGATCAAGGCGATGCGTGGCATGCGATTGGCCTGCGGGCGTGCGATGTCACGCACCTTGCGCTGCACATCCCGCACCCAGACATCGTCGTTGTAGAGAGCATCCAGCAGCGGCACGATTTCCAGTCGGGCATTGGCATCCTCCCCGAAACAGCTGCGAATCATGTTGGTGCGTTCATCGAAGGTGAAAGGGTTGCGCAAGGAACGCGCCTGCCAGGCAGACCCCACCAGGACGATGACCTGGCGTGCACGACGCAGGGCCTCCTCCATGATCGCGACATGACCATGGTGAACGGGTTGGAAGCGGCCGATGAAGACGAGACAGTCATACTGACAGGCGTTGTCTGCCGAGCCCTCGGAGCAGAGCTGAGACGGTGCACGCATGGCGGGCATGAGAGTCGATGAGGGCATGAAACGCTCCATGGAATTCTGAAGACTGCATCTGGATGGCAGGTCGTGCGTCCCCGATAGCCTATCAGATAACGCGCATACGCTGAGCATGGCCTGGCAGTGTGCGATCTGTCTGCGTCTGCAGGCATCTACATATTATACCGTTATCTTTTGTCTTCACACAGATATCGATCCTACCCACAACACTGTCATCGACGAGGTGGGAGAGGCGAAAGACGAGAGAAACGAGAGAGGCAATAGAAAGCGGAGAGCAGGCGAGGCATCACGCAGACTGGCTACCCCCCGCAAGGCATGCCTTGCAGGGGGCCAGCCGGTATCGTCATGACCCGCGGTGCGTCACGTGATATCGGGAGTACAGGCTCAGGAAGCCTTGGCGGTCAGCACGTCGGTGATCCACTCGACGACCTGCTCACCGTTGGCATTGACGCAGACGTCGACCAACGGCGTCTGGGACCATTGATTGCCGAGGAACTCGCGTCCTTGCGGCGCGAACAGGGTCTGGCCTTCCGCCAGCCCTTCGACTTCGACGCTCAGGTGGCCACGCTCGACGGTGAACATCTCCGGCTTCATCAGCCAGGCCAGGGCACAGCTGTCGTGCGGACAGCAGCCATCGATGCCACGAGCTTCCTGGTAGAAGGCCTTGTAGAACTGATAGCTGCCGGACAGCACCTCGCCCAGGGCACCTTGCGCGACACGGATGCGCTCGACATGTGCCGGGGACAGCACGCAGCGGTGAGTGGCATCCAGGCCGACCATGGTCAGCGGCCAGCCTGCCGTGAGCACCTTGGAGGCGGCATGCGGGTCGTTGAAGATATTGGCTTCCGCGACCGGAGAGACGTTGCCGCCTTCACGGATGGAGCCACCCATCACGACCACCTGCTTGACCTTGGTGATGATGCTCGGGTCCAGTTGCAGGGCGGTTGCCAGGTTGCCCAGCGGGCCTACCGCGACGAGGGTGATCTCGCCCGGACGCGCATTGACCTGCTCGACGATGAACTGCGGTGCACTGATGGGCAACGCCTTGCCCTTGGGCTCCGGGATATCCATGTTGCCAAGGCCGTTGGCGCCGTGGATGTGCGCCGGTGCGGGGAACTTGTCCTTGACCAGCGGTTGGGCAGCACCCTGTGCGACCGGGATATTCTGGCCCGCCAGCTCCCCCAGCAACAACGCATTGGACGTGGCGGTCTCGATGGTGACGTTGCCGAAGGTGGTCGTCATGCCGAGGAATTCGATGTCCGGATGTGCCAGGCAGATGGCGATGGCCTGGGCGTCATCAACGCCCGGGTCGGTATCAAAGATGATGGGAGTCTTCATGATGTCCTCTTGCCGATAAAGCCATGAACCGGTGCCATCGGCACCTCAATCAGCGTGCCGTGGGCTGAGCCTCACCCTCAGGAAAGGCTCAGACCTGTCCGGTTCAAGGGGGTGATCGTTCAGTTGCTCAATGCGTCCAGGGGGGGCCACTTAGCCAGGGCGTCAGCGACATCGCTGCTGCCCGGAATGCTGGGAGCGGCGCCTTCACGACTGACACAGAGTGCGGAGGCCGTGCTGGCGCGACGCAGACTGTCTTCGATGTTCATGCCATCGATCTGGCTGGCCAGGTAATAGCCGATGAAGGTATCGCCGGCAGCGGTGGTATCCACCGCCTTCACGCGATGGGCAGGCAGCTGGATGCGCTGCTCGCCCAGCTGATAGCAGACGCCCTCGCTGCCCAGAGTCAGCACGACCTCGGTGGCGGGCAGGCGCTCATGCAGGGCATTGAGCAGCGTGTCGACCGGTGCGCTTTCTTCCAGCTCGACCAGTTGCGCCGCTTCGCCACGGTTCAAGAACAGCACCTGGCAATGCTCCAGCGGGAGATCCAGCACTTCAGCACTCATCGGCGCCGGGTTGAAGGCGATCTTCATGCCCTTGGCATGCGCCATCTCGATGACCTTGCCAAGCGCATTGCACTCGTTCTGAAGCAGCAGCCAATCGCCCTGGGTGACTCCGGAGAACAGCTCGGAGAGGTGTTCGTCGGTGAAGCCATGATTGGCACCAGGGTAAAGGATGATGCTGTTCTCGGCGTGATCATCCACCTGAATGATGGCGTGACCGCTGGCGCTGGCGCTCAGTTCGACCTGAGACGTGATGACACCGGCGCTCTCCAATGGCTCAAGTGCCCAGCGGTCGGCATTGCCGAGACGTCCCCAGTGGGTGACATCTCCGCCTGCGCGTGCCAGAGCGAGGGACTGGTTGGCCCCCTTGCCGCCCAATACCTGACGGAAGGAGTGACTCGCCAGAGTTTCACCGGGGCGAACCAGATGAGGGACCCGGTAGACGTGATCGATATTGATGGAACCGTAGTTGTAAAGCATGCAGCCTCCTTGGGGGCGAGCATCCTAGCAAAGCCTTGGCCGCCTGTCCGCAGTCCTGACACCAAGGTCTGACCTTTTGGACATGTTTGAGCGTTGAAGCGCGAAGTCCACCTATAGGCAAGAGAAGGCGCATACTCGATTCACTTATGGAGGAATCAGGAAATCCGCCAATGCCGGGAATTCAACGTACCCCCATCACCATCAAGAAATGGGTCTGGCGCGCGCTGTTTACCAGTACCATGATCCCGTTGCTGCTGGTAGAGACGGCGCTGGTAGCGGTGTACTTCCTGTCCAACGACGAGATACGTGATGCCAACCTGAATTACCTTCAGGCGCAGTCGAGCAGTGAGTTGAATCTGGCCATGCTGCGCGAGGCCAAGAGCCTCAATCGTCAGCTGGAACATATACAGGATCTCTCCACCGGCATGGCGGCACAGGCCCGCATGATTCGACTCGACAGTGCTTCTCCCGTCAGTGCGAAGCAAGCGGCTCGGCATGGATTCGAGCGCAGTGGCGCCTGGGCCAGCCAGAGGGATGAAGGGGATCAGGCCAGTGGCTTCCATGCCGTGCTGCCTGATATCGAGATCGATGTGCCACTGGCATTGCGAATGACGGCCGTGGACCCCCTGATGCGCAATATCGTCTCGACCCATCCCGCGGTCATCCAGACCTTCGTGACGCTGGCGAACTGCTCTGTGCGAATCTATCCCTATGTGGATCTCGTCGAGTTGTTGCCCCCCGATCACGATTGCCGAGACTTCTCCTTCTTCTACCTGGCCGCACCGGCCATGAATCCCGAGCGCCACACCGTCTGGACGGATCTCTATCAGGACCCCGCCGCCAATGGCTGGATGACGTCTGCCGTCACGCCTTTTTACGACGGTGACGAATTTCTCGGTGTGGTAGGCATCGACATGACCCTGGATGTCATCGTCAACCAGATTCTGGCCATGGAACTGCCCTGGAGCGGCTTCGCGATGCTCTACGATGCCAAGGGGCGCTCACTGGCGGTGCCGTCGAGAGGCGAATCTTTGCTCTCTCTGGCACCGGTCGAGCAGCCGGACGTCAGCATTCTCCAGGAGGAGGACGTGCTGCGGCCGGCGCAGATGGAGCTGTCCAGGCATCCCGTCTTCGCCACCCTGTCCGAGCAGATCCTCGGGCAGCGTCGTGGCTCTGCAAGCGTCTTGGTGAATGGTGAGCCCTTCAAGGTGGCCTGGGAGCGTCTGAGCAGCAATGACTGGATCATGTTGAGCATGGTGGAGGAGTCGGCCGTCTTCTCGCGTACCGCCGAGATCGGGCGCAATTTTCAACTGGTCGGCATGGCGCTGGTGGGCGGCCTGATTCTCTTCTATCTGAGCTTCTTCCTGCTGATGAGCTGGCGCACCCACCACATCAGTCGCCATCTGTCCGTGCCGCTGGCAGAGCTCAGGGATCGCCTGCATCGTATCGGCATGGGGGCGGAGATCGAGTCTCCCGGGCAATGCGGTATCGTCGAGCTGGATGATGCCCATCATACGGCGGAAGAGATGTACCGACGTCTGCGCCAGACCCAGCAGGAACTCCAGGCCAGTGAGCGGCGCTTGCTCGACTCCCTGGAAGCCAGTGGCGACAGTCTGTGGGAGATGGATATTCCCGGGTGCATCATCCACATTCACCCCAATCTGTGGCGGATGCTGGGAGCGACAGGGCGTGAGCCGCTGGTGATGCGCGAGCTGGACTTTGATCGGCTGATCCATCCTGATGACCTGGAAGCCGTGCATGTCCTGCGTCACCGCGTGTTCACCACCTTCGGCGATACCTTCGAATGTCAGTACCGCATGCGCGCCCCGGGAGAGGAGGATCTGCGGCACATCGAAAGCATGGGCTGCAATGCGCATTCTGATCTAACGGTTGAACCGGGCATCGAGCCGCAAGGCGGCGAGGGCCATGCGGCATCGTCGGCGAGTCGGCATGACGAGGATCAGGCGGCGGATGCCATTGATTGGGTATTGCTCATCTCGCGCGGGCGGGTAGTGACGTGGGATGCCGAAGGCCACCCCGTCAAGGCCGCTGGCATGCATATCCGTATCGACAGATCCTCATTCGCCAGCCACCTGCGCTGAGCGAGCTCAAGAGTGATCTCAGGCTAGCTGCCATCGATGTCGCGTCACTCCTCTTGAATGACGCGGCAATCCCGGCACCAGAAGGGGCCAGATGCCTTGCGCATCTGGCCCCTTCTGGTGTCTATCCATGCCTCTGCCAGCGGGCGGGCATCGGAGTGCAGCCCCCTCGTCCATGTCTCAGACGTTTTCGCCGAGATAGGCCTCGATATTGGCAAGACTCAGATCCAGTATGTTCTGACGCGCTTCACGACTGATCCAGGCATTGTGGGGCGTGACGATGAGGTTCCATCCGGCCTCAGACGCCGTGCGGCCGTCAGCCAGCGCTGTCAGCAGGGCATGGCCTTCCCGGGGCGGTTCCTCCGGCAGGCTGTCGACGGCCAGTCCACCGAGGTGCCCAAGCTTCAAGGCGGCAAGTGCAGCCTCTTCATCGATGATGCCACCGCGTGCACAGTTGATGAGCAGGGCACCGGGCTTCAGCAACGCCAGGGCCTGCTCGTCGATCAGATGGTGTGTCTCAGGCGTCAGTGGGCAGTGCAGGCTGATGACGTCCGCTTCAGGCAGGAGGTGTTTCAGGCTCGGTCGTTGAGACGTCGACTCACTGCCCGGGCGCGCGGCGAAGGTGACGCGCATGTCGAACGCCTCTGCCAACCTGCCCACGGCAGTCCCCAGCTCTCCCTTGCCGACGATCACCAGATGCTTGCCGGCCAGTTGCAGGGTGGGGCGGCCCATCAGGCAGAAGGTATTGCTGCGCTGCCATTCACCGCTCGCGACATCTCCCTGGTAGCCAGGCAGTTGTCCGGCCAGTGCCAGCATCAACATCCAGGTGTGCTGTGCGACAGAGGCGGTGCCATAGGCCGCGACGTTCATGACGCGTATGCCTTGCGCCCTTGCCGCTTCCATGTCGATGTTGTTGGTGCCGGTGGCCATGACGGCGATCAGCTTCAATGTCGGCAGGGCCTCCAGATGCTGCGCCTCCAGGCGTACCTTGTTGACCAGCACGATTTCGGCACCCTCCAGACGCTCCACGACCTGCTCGGGCAACGTGGCATCATGGCAGACAAGCCCATTGACCCGGTCCTTCAGGCGGCTGAAGTCAAGGCCGTCGCCAAGTGATGCCATGTCGAGCATCACGGCCTGCGGGCCAGAACCAGCGGCAGCAGTAGGGGGAGTTGCAGATGCGAGTTGGGGATCAGACATCGGTGTCCTCATGACGTGAGACGGCCGGGCGGCAGTGAATGAGGCCTGACCCTGGCCGGGCATGACGGCGCATTGCCGGGAATCTATCGAGGTGTTGCCCCGCAAGGGGCCGAGCACGCTATAATGTGGCCCTTTCGCTTTGACTTGAAAGACGTTCAACTGGCCTTATTGTACGCGTTCCGAAGCTGTGCTTGAGATGTCACTCATATTGATGTCTCCGGCACGTCTGATGCAAGGGCGCCGCAAGGCATAACATTGTCATGGTCCGGGATTCGCATTCATGCGCTCGGGACCAGTATCGTCAGGAAAAAACCATGCCGATCTATGAATACCACTGCAAGGCCTGTGGCCATCGGATGGACAAGTTGCAGAAGATCAGCGCCGCGCCGCTGACGGAATGTCCGGAATGCAAGACGGACCAGCTGGAAAAGCTGGTATCCGCCGCCGGTTTCCGTCTGGCGGGCAGTGGCTGGTACGAAACGGATTTCAAGTCCGGCAGCAAGAAGAATCTGGCCGGAGGTGGCGATAGCTCGTCCTGATGTCTCCCGTCATCAGGCCAGCTGTCATGCCTGCCATCCATGTGCAAGGTCATGCATGAGTGGCAGGCATCTCCAGCGTCAGGCCCTCTGAGACAGACGCGCACCAGTGCGTCGATCACGAATTTGAGCAACAAGGAATCAACATGCGCAGCCACTATTGCGGCAAACTGAACGAGACCCTGATCGATCAGGATGTCACTCTGTGCGGGTGGGTGCACCGCCGTCGCGACCACGGTGGCGTCATCTTCCTCGACATGCGCGACCGTGACGGTATCGCCCAGATCGTCGTCGATCCGGACACCGTCGATGCCTTCGCCACTGCCGACAAGGCGCGCAGCGAGTACGTCCTGCGCATCAAGGGCCGTATTCGCATGCGCCCGGAAGGCACCCAGAACCCGAACATGCCGACAGGCATGATCGAAGTGCTGGCCAAGGATGTCGAAGTGCTCAACACCGCACAGACGCCGCCGTTCCAGCTGGACGACCACAACAAGGTCGGTGAGGAAGTTCGCCTCAAGTATCGTTATGTCGACCTGCGTCGTCCGGACATGATCGACAAGCTGCGCCTGCGTTCACGCATCACCCACAGCGTGCGTGCCCAGCTGGAAGCCCTGGGCTTCCTCGACATCGAAACCCCGATTCTCACGCGTGCCACGCCGGAAGGGGCACGTGACTATCTGGTGCCGAGCCGCACCTATGCCGGCAGCTTCTTCGCGCTGCCGCAGTCTCCGCAGCTGTTCAAGCAGCTGTTGATGGTCGCCGGTGTCGATCGTTACTACCAGATCGCCAAGTGCTTCCGTGACGAGGATCTGCGCGCCGATCGTCAGCCGGAATTCACCCAGATCGACCTCGAGGCCAGCTTCGTCGACGAGAAGGACATCATGGGCATGACCGAGACCATGATCAGTGGCCTCTACAAGGAAGTGCTGGATGTCGAGCTGGGCGACTTCCCGACCATGCCGTATTCCGAAGCCATGCAGCGCTTCGGTTCCGACAAGCCGGACCTGCGTATCCCGCTGGAGCTGGTCGATGTCGATGATCTGATGAGCGGTGTGGACTTCAAGGTCTTCTCCGGCCCGGCCAAGGATGACAAGGGCCGTGTCGCCGCGCTGCGTGTGCCGGGCGGTGCCAGCCTGTCACGCAAGGAAATCGACGCCTACACCAAGTTCGTCGGCATCTACGGTGCCAAGGGCCTGGCGTGGATCAAGGTCAACGAGCGTGCCAAGGGCATCGAGGGTCTGCAGTCGCCGATCGTCAAGTTCATGGAAGACGTCGTGGATGACGTGCTGGACCGCTGTGGCGCCGTCGATGGCGACATCGTGTTCTTCGGTGCCGACAAGGCCAACATCGTGGCCGAGGCCATCGGTGCGCTGCGCGTCAAGCTGGGCGAAGACCTCAACCTCTACACCCGCGAATGGGCACCGCTGTGGGTCGTCGACTTCCCGATGTTCGAAGCCGATGCCAATGGCCGCCTGAGCGCGCTGCACCACCCGTTCACCGCGCCGTCCTGCACCCCGGAAGAACTCAAGGCCGATCCGGAAGCGGCACTGTCTCGCGCCTATGACATGGTCATCAACGGCACTGAGCTGGGTGGCGGTTCCATCCGTATCCACGACCAGGGCATGCAGCGTACCGTGTTCGAAGTGCTGGGCATCGGCGAAGAGGAAGCGGAAGAGAAGTTCGGCTTCCTGCTCGACGCGCTCAAGTTCGGCGCGCCGCCCCATGGTGGTCTGGCCTTCGGTCTCGACCGTCTGGTCATGCTGATGACCGGCGCCAAGACCATTCGTGAAGTCATTGCCTTCCCGAAGACCCAGAGCGCTGGCTGCATGATGACCGACGCCCCGGGGGAAGTCAGCGGTGAGCAGCTCAAGGAGCTGAACATCCGTCTGCGTCAGAAGGTCAAGGTCGAAGAAGAAGGCGGTCAGGCCTGATCCAGGCGAATGACCCCGGGGTGATCAACCTCTCCTGACAGGCGCCATCAGCGCCCGGGAGAGGGGCAGTCCCGCGCAAGCGGGCAAGTGACCCCCGGCAAGGCGGTGTGAGACTGTTACCTGCAGATGATGCAGGCAATGACAGTGTCGCACCGCCTTTTTTGTGGCATTGTGGCTGGTTATATACACAGTAAGCTGGAAAGACGACAGGGGTGG
Source organism: Cobetia sp. PS-4MA (assembly GCF_057670765.1). NCBI lineage: Bacteria > Pseudomonadati > Pseudomonadota > Gammaproteobacteria > Oceanospirillales > Halomonadaceae > Cobetia > Cobetia sp. PS-4MA. Next base: position 1,796,380 of record NZ_CM173107.1, read on the forward strand.
AGCGGCAATGAGTGTGAGACGTGAGGCGGTGGCATGATCATTCTTGGCATTGATCCGGGATCACGCCTGACCGGTTACGGCGTACTGGACGTCTCGGCGGCTCAGCCCCGCTATGTGGACAGTGGCTGCATCCGCATGTCCCAGGTCAGCCTCGACCAGCGGTTGGCGCAGATCTACGCCGGTATCAGTGAAGTGATTGCCATGCATCGCCCGGCGGAGTTCGCCATCGAGCAGGTCTTCATGTCCAAGAATGCCGACTCCGCGCTCAAGCTCGGTCAGGCACGTGGGGCAGCCATCGTGTGTGCGGCGAACCACGGCCTGCCGGTATCAGAGTATGGGCCGCGACAGATCAAGCAGGCTGTCACGGGGTCCGGTGCAGCAGACAAGGCGCAGGTCCAGCATATGGTGACCCATACGCTCAAGCTCTCTGCAACGCCTCAGGCGGATGCCGCGGATGCTCTGGCCATCGCGCTGACACATTGCTTTGCACGCATGCGACTGACCCCGAGCAGCGCGCAGCTGGAGGCGTTGGGCCTGGGGGCGGGTGCAGGGCGCAAGAGTACCCGCGCACGACGCAGCAGTAGCTGGCGTGACTTTGAGCCGGGCAAATGAGGTGTCTGCCGGTCACGTAGGGTCTGAAGAGTGTCTGGTCAGGGGCTGAAGAGAGTGGGGAGCAGACTCCGGCGTGTGCCGAAGACGGCCTCTACAGGCGAGAAGTGACAAGCCCGCTTGCGCCAGATACGCTATCGTTATCAATAAATTCCAATTTTTCAGTCACTTGTAGGCTTGTTTTCACGATGTCAGGCAGCATCTTGCGTTCTGCTGGCATCCGCATGCTGCCTGCATCTGGCCTCATGGCAACAAGTGACTGTCAGATTCATGCGACAAAATCGTCGTGACACTCGGACATGCCGCCTGCACGTTATCTTTGGTAGGCTTGCCCGCATCGCAACAACCCGTGCCGCCTGACACCTGATGTGATGAGCAGGCGGCACTGAAGACTCAAGGACAGCCCGAAACATGATTGGACGTCTGACCGGGCGTTTGCTCGAAAAGCAGCCGCCTCATCTGGTACTCGATGTACAGGGTGTGGGCTATGAACTCGAAGCCTCCATGAATACCTTGCTGGGTCTGCCGGCTGTCGGGGAGGACTGTCAGCTGTTCACCCATCTGGTCGTGCGTGAAGACGCCCAGTTGCTCTATGGCTTCGGCAAGGAGCCGGAGCGTCGTCTGTTCCGGGAATTGATCAAGATTTCCGGGGTCGGGCCGCGCCTGGCGCTGGCGATTCTCTCGGGAATGGAGCAGGCCGATTTCATTCGCTGCGTGCACGACGAAGACAGTCGGGCACTGACTCGCTTGCCCGGCGTCGGCAAGAAGACGGCGGACCGCCTGATCATCGAGATGCGCGACCGGCTCAAGCATTGGACGATTCCGCAGGACGATGGTCTGTCGGAAATGGCGCGCGCTTCGCAGCCACAGCCGCCGGTTACCCATCCCCTGGCCGACGCCGAAGCCGCTCTGGTCGCGCTGGGCTACAAGCCGGTCGAGGCGGCCAAGATGCTCTCGGGACTCGAGACAGGTGCCTCCACGGAAGCCCTCATCAAGGCGGCGTTGTCCCGCAAGATGGCCAGCTAGCGCACGAGTCTCGTGCCTGATAGCGTGAATGACAGAATAGGCACGATCTGATTGGATTTATTGACTAGGGAAAGGCCGGCGACTGGGGTAGAAAGTGCGCGCTTGATTGCATTGGCGCAAGATCATTTCACTGCCTCGGTCAGACCACCTCTCGCCACATGATTCATGTCTGCAGCATGAGTCATCAGGAGTTGAGCAAGCATCATGATGGAGTCGGATCGACTGATCTCCGCGGCCACGCATGATCCGGAAGAACGGATCGATCGCGCCAATCGGCCGCGAACGCTGAATGAGTATATCGGTCAGCCGATCGTGCGCGAGCAGATGGAAATCTTCATCAGTGCCGCTCGCGGTCGTGGCGATAGCCTGGATCACACCCTGGTATTCGGGCCCCCGGGACTTGGCAAGACCACTCTGGCACACATCATTGCCAGTGAGATGAGCGTGGACATCAAGTCGACGTCCGGACCGGTTCTGGAGCGGGCAGGTGACCTGGCCGCCATGCTGACGAATCTTCAGGAAGGCGATGTACTGTTCATCGACGAGATCCATCGCCTGTCACCGGCGGTCGAGGAAGTGCTGTATCCCGCGATGGAGGACTATCAGCTGGATATCATGATCGGTGAGGGCCCGGCTGCCCGCTCGATCAAGCTGGAACTGCCACGATTCACTCTGGTGGGGGCGACGACCCGGGCTGGTCTGTTGACCGCGCCCCTGCGAGATCGCTTCGGAATCGTTCAGCGCCTCGAGTTCTACGATATCGAGTCGCTGACCGGTATCGTCTCGCGCAGTGCGAAGCTGTCAGGCATGGAAGTGGAGATGGATGGCGCGCGCGAGGTCGCACGACGCTCGCGAGGGACGCCGCGTATCGCCAATCGGCTGCTGCGGCGGGTGCGTGACTTTACCGAGGTGCGCGGCGATGGCCGTCTGACGCTGGATGTCGCGGACAAGGCGCTCAACATGCTCAATGTGGATAGCCACGGGCTGGATCATATGGATCGCCGGTTGCTGCTGTCGATGATCGAGAAGTTCGATGGCGGGCCCGTCGGTGTGGATTCGCTGGCGGCCGCCATCGGCGAGGAGCGCGATACCATCGAAGATGTGCTGGAGCCCTATCTGATTCAGCAGGGCTTCATGATGCGAACGGCGCGTGGGCGCGTGGTGACCAGTTCCGCCTATCAGCATTTCGGCATCACGCCGCGTGAGACCCAGGCGCGTCTGACGCCGGGTGGGCAGGAGGACGCATGATGTCGTCTCTTCAGACATCCAGACCCGGCGAGGAAACGTTGACTGAGCAGACGGGCGAATTTCATCATGCGGTGCGGGTCTATATCGAGGATACCGATGCGGGTGGCATCGTCTATTACGTCAATTACCTGCGCTTCATGGAGCGCGCACGCAGTGAATGGCTGCGCGCACGTGGCTATTCCCAGCAGACACTTCTGGAGCGCGGTATCCAGCTTGTCGTGCACAGTGTGGCCAGTCGCTATCATCGTCCTGCGAGACTGGATGATCTGCTTCAGGTCACGGCAACGGCAGGTGAATTGCGTGGCGCGCGCCTTGTCTTTCATCAACAGGTGATGAAGGACGGGGTGATGTTGAGTGATGCCGAGGTGGTGATTGCCTGTGTCGATGCCAGCACATTGCGTCCGCGTCGATGGCCAGTGGAATTGCTGAACGCTCTTGAGGTCTGAGTCACCGATACCAGATTGACCGAGAGTCGCCGTGGTCAAGGCGTGAACGAGTGAGACGCCGTTGCAGCCATCCTTCTGGTCGGATGTCAGGCGACGGAGTCGGACGAATGTTAAGGGTGTCGCCTCACCGGCGGCACTGACTGAACCAAGTAAAAGAGGGATTTCCGTGGAAGATTCGATGTCGATCATTTCGCTGTTCGCGAATGCCAGCCTGGTGGTGCAATCCGTCATGTTGCTGCTGTTGGCGGCTTCCATCGCCTCCTGGGTAGTGATCTTCCAGCGGGGGATGGCATTGTCACGAGCGAAACAGGCGTATACCGCCTTTGAAAAGCGTTTCTGGTCCGGAGTGGATCTCAATCACCTCTACCGTGAATTGCCCAGTGAAGAAGAGGCGACGCCGGGTGCTGCAGGCGTCTTCCGTGCAGGCTTTCGTGAGTACAGCCGTCTCAAGCCCAAGTCCAGCAATGCCGATGCAGTGATGGACGGCGTTCAGCGCAGCATGCGTGTCACGCTGTCACGCGAGGAAGAACGTCTCAATATCCATCTTCCGTTCCTGGCCACCGTCAGCTCCGTAAGCCCCTATGTGGGTCTGTTCGGGACGGTGTGGGGCATCATGGGCTCTTTCCAGGCACTGGGGACTGCACAGCAGGCCACTCTGACCACTGTCGCTCCCTGGATTGCAGAAGCGCTGGTCGCCACCGCCATGGGGCTTTTTGCCGCGATTCCGGCAGTCATCTTCTATAACCGTCTGGCCAGCCGTGCCGATCAGCTGCTGGGCCGTTATGAAGACTTCGCCGAAGAGCTTCACTCCATTCTGCATCGCAATCTGCACGGCCGTGGCAGCAACGACGCCTGAAAGGAGAGTCGAGCATGAAAGGACCTTACAGCCGGGGGCACAAGCGCAAGCTGTCCTCTGAAATCAATGTGGTGCCCTTCATCGATGTCATGCTGGTGCTGCTGGTCATCTTCATGATCACCGCGCCGATGATGACCCAGGGGGTACAGGTCGAACTGCCCAAGGTCACCTCCAAGCCCATCGACAATCCTGATGACGTGACACCGCTGATCGTCTCGCTGGATGACAGCGGCAACTACTACATCGATCTGGGCTCTGATCAGGACAAGCGGACTCCCGTCGCCCTGGATGACCTGGGCAGCAAGGTGGCCGCCATCGTGTCGGAAAAGCCCAAGACACCCGTGCTGGTCAAAGGCGCCAAGACAGCGCCATATGGTGATGTGATGGGGCTGATGAGCACTCTGCAGGGGGCGGGCGTTCCCAATGTCGGGCTGATTTCAGAACCGCCGAATGAGGGCTGATGGATGAGTCAGCCGGAAATCGAAAAGCGGGCAGGCTATGGATTACCCGTCGTGCTGGCCGTGGGTCTGCATGTGGTCATCCTGGTACTGACCCTGGTGAGCTGGCCTGAGTCCGAGCCGGATCAGAGCAGCACGACCATCGTCAACGCGACGCTGGTCAGCACCGAAACGACGACCAATCAGCCCCAGCAGGCCAAGGCCAGCAAGGCGCGGGATGCCGCCGAAGAGGCCGATGAGCGTCAGAGCGCCAAGGAGGAGGCCTCCCGGGAAGCGGAGCGCGCTGCAGAACAGCAGAAGAGTGCTGCGCGCGAGAAAGCCGCGCAGCTCAAGGCAGAGCAGGCCAAGGCTGCCGAACAGGAGAAGGCGGCACAGGCCAAGGCGGCTGAGCAGTTGAAGGCGGAGCAGAAAGCGGCTGCCGAGGCGGCAGACAAGGCCAAGGCAGATGCAGCGCGTCGGGCGGAAGAAGCCAAGGCGATTGCGCTTGAGCGCAAGAAGGCTGAAGCTGAAAAACAGGCCAAGGCAGACGCCTTGAAGAAGGCGGAAGCCGAAAAGGCGGCCAAGGCCAAGGCGGAAGCGGAGAAGGCCGCCAAGGAAAAGGCGGAAGCGGAGAAGGCCGCCAAGGAAAAGGCAGCCGAGGAAGCGCGCAAGAAAGCCGAGGCGGAAAAAGCCGCGAAGGCCAAGGCAGAGGCTGAAAAGGCGGCCAAGGCCAAGGCGCAGGCTGAAAAGGAAAAGGCAGCCAAGGCAGCCGCCGAGAAAGCAGCGAAGGAAAAGGCGGCCAAGGAAAAGGCAGCGGAAGAGGCTCGCAAGAAGGCAGCCGCGGAGGCCGCGCGCCAGAAAGCGCTTGCCGAGAAGGCAGCACAGGCATCTGCTGGGTCACTGGATAGTCTGATCGACAGCGAAAGTGACGCCATCAGTGGCGCCAAGCAGGCCGCACAGGCGGCCAATGGCTTTGAGAGTCTGCTCAAGAAGTATGTCGGGCAGAACTGGAATCGGCCTTCAGGTACCGTACCCGGCATGACGGTGACGCTGCGCGTCTCATTGCTGCCGACAGGGGAACTTGTTTCGGCTGCGGTCAGCAAGAGCAGTGGCAATGCCGCCTTTGATCGTTCCGCGATACAGGCGATACAGAAAGCAGCACCGTTTACCGAGATGCAGGACCTGCCGGCTTCAGCCAAGAGCCAGTTCCGCAACTTCAATCTGTACTTCAATCCAGAGGACCTGGGCCGATGAGACGAGTGACTACATGGATGATGGCAGCCGCCATGCTGGTCGTGACCAGCATGGCGCGAGCGGACCTGACCATCGAGATCACCAAGGGCAATGACAGCGCGACGCCGATCGCCGTGGTGCCGTTCGAGAACCTGACGGGGGGAAGTCTCCCTCAGGATCTGGCCCGTATCATCTCGGATGATCTGGCGCGCAGCGGCCAATTCGAGCCGATCAAGCGTGACAACCTGATCGCGCTGCCGGGGACTACCCAGGATGTCTTCGTCAATGACTGGAAGCGCCTCGGCGCCAGCTATCTGGTGGTCGGGCAGGTCAAGAATGCGAGCAGCGGTGGCTACAGCATTCAATACGAGCTGATGGATGTGCTCGGGAACAAGCGCATGCTGGGAGAAGTCATCACGGGCAGTGATGGCCAGTTGCGTTCGCGCGCCCATTACATGAGTGATGAAATATTTGAGGAAATCACTGGAATTCGCGGTGCTTTCTCGACAAAAATCGCCTACATTACCGCCAATGGCGTGGGTGACAACATTCGTTTCGCACTGTATGTTGCCGACTCGGATGGCCATGGTAGTCAGGAGATTCTTGCATCCGATGAACCGATCATGTCTCCTGCATGGTCGCCGGATGGAAAGAAACTGGCGTACGTGAGTTTCGAATCAGAACGGCCTGCGATTTATGTTCAGGAGCTGGGAAGTGGTCGTCGTGCCAAACTGACCGGTTTCCGTGGCATCAATGGTGCTCCGGCCTGGTCTCCGGATGGCCGCAAGTTGGCGATGGCATTGTCAAAGGATGGTCAGCCCGAGATTTATGTGATGGATATCGCGTCACGCAAATTCCAACGTCTGACCAACAATCCTGCGATCGATACCGAGCCGGACTGGCTGCCGGATGGCAGTGGCATGGTCTTCACGTCTGATCGTGCCGGCTCGCCACAGATCTATCGTCTTGATCTTTCCGGTGGTACTGAACGCGTGACGTTTACCGGAAACTACAATTCCCGTGGGCGTGTGTCGCCCGATGGGGAAACCCTGTTCATGATCAATCGCTCCGGCAACGGTTATCAGGTTGCCAAGCAGGATCTGAAGAGTGGTCGAGTGACATCCCTCACGGATACTCAGTGGGATGAATCTCCAAGTGTTGCACCGAATGGCACTATGGTGATATATGCCACTCAGCAAGGAACCCGTGGGGTCCTGGGCGAGGTCTCGGCAGACGGAAGAGCACAATTTTCCCTGCCGTCACCACAAGGCGAAGTGCGTGAACCTGCGTGGTCGCCGTTCCTGAACTAAACCACTAGAATGCATCCGAGTCACAAAGAAAGGCTTGGCATTCGTTTTCATTAGAGCAAGGAGTTTTACAATGCAGTTCACCCCGTATGCAAAAGGTCTGTTGGTTGCCCTGTCCCTGAGCGTCATGGCCGGTTGTTCCAGCAGCGGTGGCGCCCAGGACGGCGACATGGATTCAGCCAACAGCGGTGCCAACACTGCCGGCATGAACTCTGGTGCCAACACCAACGGCAACCAGATGAGCAACGCTTCCATGCCTGACGTGCGTACCATCTACTTCGCATTCGACAAGGACACCATCCGTCCTGAATTCGAAAGCGTCCTGATGGGCCACGCCCAGTACCTGAAAGCCAACACCAGCGCCAACGTCGTTCTGGAAGGCCACGCTGATGAGCGCGGTACTCGTGAATACAACCTGGGTCTGGGCGAGCGTCGTGCCAAGTCTGTCGCACGCTTTCTGACCGTTCAGGGTGTGTCTCCGTCCCAGATCGAGATCGTCTCCTACGGTGAAGAGCGTCCGGCCGTTCAAGGTCACGGCGAATCTTCCTATGCCAAGAACCGTCGTGTGGTCTTCGACTACTGAGTTCGGCAATCCCTCTGAGGTCCCTGCGGGATAACAGAGACGCTTGAAACTTGTGTTGAGCAGGCCTGAGTCGCAAGGGCAACCTTGAGGCTCGGGCCTTCTCGCACGGCAACATGATGATTCGGCGGAGCCGACAGCATGAAAGACAGCCTGAAATGGTTGTGCGGTGTGGGAGCCCTGGCGCTTCCGTTGTCAGTTGCAGCCGCACCCGCAGTGGAAGACCTTACCGTACAGTCCAACTCGCTTTATCAGCAGGCCAACACTCGCTTGAGTGGTGGCGGCACCCTGACCCTTCTCAACCAGCTTGATGAGCAGGCCCAGGAAATTGCGCGGCTGCGCGGGCGTGTCGATGAACTGGAATATCAGTTCAAGCGACTCACCGAGATGTCGCAGCAACGGTACCTGGACCTGGAACAACGTGTTTCGGGAACAAGTCCAGCCGGTGAGAACGGTCAGGAGGTCGATGCGCAGACCGCAGCCGCGGTCAGTGGTGGTGCGGGCAGCAATGCCAGCAGCGCCAATGCCTCCAGTGGAGGGGATGCCCAGAAGGATTACGAGAACGCCTTTGCCAAGGTGCAGTCGCGTGATTTCGACGGAGCGATCGATGCCTTTGAATCCTTTGTGGTGGATCACGGGGATTCCAATCTCGCGGCTAATGCCCATTATTGGTTGGGGGAATTGTATTCCGCGAAGAATCAACTGGATGCTTCTGCCCAGGCCTTTGATACTGTCATCAGTGAGTTCTCGCAATCCAGCAAGGTGCCGGATGCGATGTACAAGCTGGGACTGGTCAAGGCGCGGCAGGGCAAGGCGCAGGAAAGTCGCAAGTTGCTCGAGGAACTGGTTCGCCAGTACCCCGACAGCAAGGCCGGCGGAATGGCCAAGGATTTCCTCGCCTCTGGCGCATGACGCCAGATGATAATGACAAAGCCCGCACTTGTTGACTGACAAGGCGGGCTTTGTGCGTTCTGACATGCGCCCGCATGTCATCGATACACCTCAGGCCTTGCCCTTCGGGTCAGCCTCTCGGCAAGGCCAGCGTTCAGGACGGGATATCCTCATGGCGGAATGCAAGATCGATTATCAGGCACCAGCGGATCTGCTGAAAGGGCGAATCATTCTCGTGACTGGTGCAGGCTCGGGCATCGGTCGTGAAGCAGCCATTGACTATGCCAGGCATGGCGCGACCGTCATCTTGCTGGGGCGCACCATTGCCAAGCTCGAGGAAGTCTATGACGAGATCGAAGCATTGGGGGCTCCTCAGCCAGCGATCTACCCGCTGAACTTCGAAGGGGCCACGCTCAAGGATTACCAGCAGATGGCGGAAACGCTCGACAAGGAATTCGGGCGACTCGATGGGGTGCTGCACAATGCCAGTCTGCTGGGCAAGATCACCCCGTTCGAGCAGTATGATCCGGCGTTGTGGGAGCAGGTCATGCAGGTCAACATCAATGGGCCTATCTGGATGTTGCAGGCGCTGCTGCCACTGCTGAAAGCGTCTCGGGATGCGTCCGTGGTGCTGACGAGTTCCAGCGTCGGCCGCAAGGGGCGTGCTTTCTGGGGGGCCTACAGTGTCTCGAAGTTCGCCACCGAAGGCTTTTCACAGCTGCTGGCACAGGAGCTCGAGAATACCAGTCAGGTCCGCGTGAATACCCTCAATCCCGGTGGGACTCGAACGTCGATGCGCAAGTCGGCCTTCCCGGCGGAAGACCCGGATACCCTGCGTACGCCAGCCGACATCATGCCAAGCTACCTGTGGCTGATCGGTCCGGAGAGTCGTGGCCGCACCGGCGAGATGTTCGATGCCCAGCCGCCCAGGACGTGAGATGTCCGAGCGGGTGACAGTGACGAGCACTTGATGGTGAGAAGTTGTCACTGACAGGATTGCCTGCAATGAAAACGCCGACGGCCATGGCCGTCGGCGTTTTCATTGGCAGGGCGTCAGGGTATCGCGCGCCGCGTCAGCGCAGTTCCGCTGCGCGCAGAGCGGCATTGATGACTTCTTCCGAGGTGTCGAACCACACATCGGCAGGCCAGGCGTCCACATCATCCCCGTCGCGGACGTAGCCATAGCGCACGGCGACCGCCAGCATGCCCGCCGCGCGCGCCGCCTGCATGTCGCGATCATGATCCCCGAGATACCAGCATCGTGACGGTTCGACGCCGAGGAGGCGGGCCGCCTCCCACAATGGCTCAGGATGGGGCTTCTTGACGGGCAGGTCATCGGCGCACAGCAGACAGCCCGGAGTGAGCGCCATGGACTCGATCAGCGGCTCGGCGAACTGACGCGGCTTGTTGGTCACGATCCCCCAGGGCAGGCCGTTGCGCTGACAGATCTCGATCAGGGCGTCATAGCCCGGGAACAGCTCGCTGTGGGCCGCGACATCACGGGCATAGAAGTCCAGCAGGCGTGTACGCTCCTCGGCATGCGAGGGATGATCGATGTCGTGACCCAGCGCCAGTCTCACCAGGGCGCTTCCGCCATGCGAGACCTCGGCGCGAATCACCTCATAGCTCAGTTCCGGCAAGGCATGATGGCTACGCAGCTCGTTGGTCGCACGCGCCAGGTCCGGCGCAGTGTCCACCAGGGTGCCATCGAGATCGAAGATCAGCGCAGCGGGACGGGGCAGTGCGGCCGGCAGACTCATGCGAGTTCGTCTTCCGTCGGGCGGCGCGTATGCATCAGATAGTTGACGCTGAGGTCGGCGGTGTTGAGGCGATATTTACGGGTCAGCGGGTTGTAGGTCATGCCGGTGGAACCCTCCATCTTGAGGCCCGCCTCACGCGTCCAGCGGCCAAGCTCAGCCGGGCGGATGAACTTGCGGTACTCATGCGTGCCGCGTGGCAGCATCTGCAGCAGGTATTCAGCACCGATGATCGCGAAGGCGTACGCCTTGGGATTGCGATTGATGGTCGAGAAGAACACCTTGCCTCCCGGCTTGACCAGTCGCGCGCAGGCGTTGATCACCGAGGAAGGGTCAGGAACATGCTCGAGCATCTCGAGACAGGTCACGACATCGAATTGTCCCGCCATTTCCTCGGCGGCAGCTTCCGCGGTGGTCTGGCGATAATCGACTTCCACACCGGATTCCAGCTGATGCAGGCGTGCCACTGACAGCGGGGCTTCACCCATGTCGATCCCGGTCACGGTGGCGCCACGGTGAGCCATGGCCTCGGACAGGATGCCGCCGCCACAACCGACATCGATGACTCGCTTGCCCGCCAGTCCGGCATGGGTGTCGATGTAATCGACGCGCAGCGGGTTGATGTCGTGGAGTGGCTTGAACTCGCTGTCGCGGTCCCACCAGCGGCTGGCGAGCGCGGAGAATTTGGCGATTTCGCTGGCATCGACGTTGCCCAGATGATCCGGGGCAGTGGAATCTTGCTTGGCGTCGCTATGGCTCATGATCGGATCCTTACCGTTACGGAAGTGCATCGCAAGCATGCACGCCCCTGTACAGACGCGTCACCCTCGGGCACGATTCCTCCATTCTAATCCGCCTGTCGTCGCGGGTCAGCGGTAACTGCAAAAAACTCGTCATGACGGGAACTTGCAGATGGCCTCAGCCATTATCGCGCCGCGGTGTTCTCCAGTGCGAACCCCTTTGTCCGTGAGCCTACAGGGAAGTGTCATGAGCCTGATTCCAATTCGCTGGCTGACCCAGTCAGACAATGCCACCGGTAGCGACGAAGATGCCTTGCCGCGACTGGCACTGCTGGATCAACGTCTGCTGCCGGGCGAGACCCGAGAGATCGAACTGCGGGATGCAGACGGCGTGGCTCGCGCCATTGCCGACATGGTAGTGCGTGGTGCACCGGCCATCGGCATCGCGGCCGCCTATGGTGTGGCACTGGAGGCGGTTCGCGCCGCACATGAGGGCGGGGCATGGGGGGCGCGTCTGGAAGCGGCCTGCGAGGTTCTGGCGGCTTCTCGGCCGACGGCGGTCAATCTGTTCTGGGCGCTGGATCGCATGCGTACGGTGATCGCTGCGCACGCCATGCGTGAGCTTGCCCCCCACGAGGCACTGTTGCGGGAAGCCGTGCGCATTCATGAGCAGGATCTCGAGGACAATCTGCGCATGGCGGAATTCGGTGCGCAGGTGATTGCCGCGTCCCTGACGGCCGACACCCCCCACTGTGAGGTGATGACCCACTGCAATACCGGTGCGCTGGCGACTGGGGGGCACGGTACCGCCCTGGGCGTGATTCGCACGGCGTATGCTCAGGGGCTGATCAGCCGCGTCCATGTCAACGAGACACGCCCCTGGTGGCAGGGGGCTCGACTGACCGCCTGGGAACTGGTGCAGGAAAAGATTCCCGCCCGACTGGCCGTGGAGGGTGCCGCCTCGCTGATCATGCAATCCAGGGACGGCGATGGCGATGTGCGCTGGTTGATCGTCGGTGCGGACCGCATCGCGGCCAACGGCGACACGGCCAACAAGATCGGCACCTTCTCCCTGGCGGTCCAGGCGCGTGCCCATGGCGTCAAGGTGATGGTGGTGGCGCCCCTTGCCACCTTCGATGCCAGTCTGGACAGTGGGGCCGCCATCCCCATCGAGACTCGCGATGCCGATGAACTGCGTCAGGCAGGAAATCGCAGGATCGCTCCCGATGAGATCGAGGTCTTCAATCCGGTCTTCGATGTCACACCGCATGAGTATATTGATGCCATCGTCACCGAGCATGGTGTGGTAGAGTCGCCCGATAGCGACAGTGTGGGTGCCCTGCTGGGGCGTGCCCAGCGTCGCTGAGAAGGCACCCTGTCCGCGGAGCGAAGGCTTCGCGTGGACTGGCCCGTCATGGACGTCTCAGACAGACGATCTGATGGGCCAGTGTGGAAAATCTGCGGTCAATTCGCACTTTTTTGCCAAACTGGCATAATCCCTGCCTAGATTTCAGGACGGTCGCCATCTCGTCCGGGCGGCAGTAACTCGGTAGAGTCGTCACGATCTGCCACGACATAGACACAAGGAAGACGCTTCATGATACGCAAGGCTGTATTGCCTGTTGCAGGTCTCGGAACTCGTTGCCTGCCGGCCTCCAAGGCCATCCCCAAGGAAATGATCACCATCGTCGACAAGCCGGTGATCCAGTATGTGGTGGAAGAAGCGGTTGCGGCGGGTATCAAGGAAATCGTCCTGGTCACCCATTCCAGCAAGAATGCCATCGAGAACCACTTCGACAAGCACTTCGAGCTCGAGACGACTCTGGAAGCCAAGGGCAAGTTCGAGCTGCTCGAGGAACTTCGTCACATCATTCCGGATGATGTCAAGATCATCAGCGTGCGTCAGCCGGAACCGCTGGGTCTGGGCCATGCGGTGCTGTGTGCCAAGCCAATCGTCGGAGACGAGCCTTTCCTGGTGATGTTGCCGGACGTGCTGGTCGACGGCGAAGGTCTCGAGAAGAATGACCTGGCGCGGATGATGGAGGCCTATGAAGCCACCAATGCCGCCCAGATCATGGTCGAGAACGTGCCTCAGGAGATGGCCTACAAGTACGGTATCGTCGCCATCGATGGCGAGACGCCGGAAGCGGGCAAGTCCGCGATGATCAGCGGGATGGTCGAGAAGCCGGCACCGGGCACCGAACCCTCCACTCTGGCGGTGATCGGTCGTTACCTGCTGCCGGGTCGCATCTTCGAGTTGCTCGAGAATACCCCGCCGGGTGCCGGTGGCGAGATCCAGCTGACCGATGCCATCGATACCCTGCGCGATGACAAGGCGGTCGCCGCCTATCGCATGGCCGGTGATACCTATGACTGCGGCCATCAGCTGGGCTATCTGGAAGCCACCATTTCCTTCGCCAAGCGTCACCCGAAATTCGGGGAAGGCTTCCGCGAGCTGATGACCCGCTATCAGGAGAAATGAGCCATGCAGGTGCTGGTGCACGGAAGCGAACTGGCGGCTGCCACGGCCAGTGCCGCCTTGGCGAGTGTCGGCCACAATGTCTGGTGGTGGCCGCATGAAGACATGGACTGGGAGTCACTGGACCGGGTCGACTGGCTGAACAGTGAGCCGGGCCTGCGAGAGCGGCTGGATCGCCACGTCGAACGTGGCGATCTGACGCTGGTGAAGGGACTTGGTTCACTGCGTCGCATCGATGTGCACTGGGTGGCCGTCTCGCCGGATCAACGTGAGGGTGCTCTGACGCGTATCGAGCAGGTCGTCGCGACACTCGCGGAGCCGACGGTGCTGGTCAACAATTCGACCTTCCCTGTCGGGACCACCGAGCGTTTCGAGGCGCTGCTGTCGCGGGATGATCAATATGCGGTGGCCTTGCCGGACATGCTGGAAGAGGGGCGCTCGCTGGCGACCTTCGAGCGCCCCGCGCGCTGGTTGCTGGGCAGCGAGTCCGAGGTAGCGACACGTCGCGTCCAGGAGCTTCTGCGCGCCTTCAATCGTCGGGAAGATGTCTTCCAGATCATGCCGCGCCGCGCCGCCGAGCTGACCAAGCTGGCCATCAATGGCATGTTGGCGACCCGGATCAGTTACATGAACGAAGTCGCCGGGCTTGCGGATTCCCTCGAGGTAGACGTCGAGTACGTGCGTCAGGGCATGGGCGCCGACCCGCGCATCGGCTTCGGCTATCTGTATCCGGGCTGTGGCTTCGGTGGTCCCAACTTCTCGCGCGACCTGATGCGTCTGGCCGATGTCCAGCATGAGACCGGACGTGAATCGCTGCTGCTCGAGCATGTTCTCGACATCAACGAGGCCAAGAAGGAGACGCTGTTCCGCAAGCTGTGGCAGCACTTCGATGGCGAGCTGCGCGGTCGCACCATCGCCATCTGGGGGGCGGCGTTCAAACCGGGCACGGCGCGTATCGACCATGCGCCGGTGTTGACGCTGCTCGAGGCGTTGTGGGCTCAGGGAGTGCGCGTTCGTGTGCATGATCCGGCGGCGCTGTCCGCGTTGGGCGAGGCCTGTGGCGCACATCCCTTGCTGGAGCTGGTCGATGGCAACATGTACGACGCCCTCGAAGGGGCGGACGCCCTGATGCTGGTCACCGAATGGAAGTGTTACTGGAATCCGGACTGGCAACGTCTCAAGCGTGAGCTGGGCGCGAAGCTGGTGCTGGACGGTCGCAATATCTATGACCCCAGCTACGTGGCCAGCCAGGGGCTGACCTACCGAGGCATCGGGCGTCGCGCGACGCCGTGACACCGTCTCGGCACCTGACGAATGTGCATGACATTCGCCTGGCATGAACAAGGCCCCATCCGGCAACGGATGGGGCCTTTTCCTTGGTCACTCCTGTGGCTCATCAGGCCCAGGGCTCAAGCACGAACTTGCCGACATGGGTCTTCTCGAGGAAGGCCTTCTGGGCCTTGGCGATATCCTTCAGCGGGAAGCTCGCCGCGATCAAGGGGCGAATCTCCCCGCGCTCCACGTAGCGCACAAGATTGGGGAAGGTTGCCTTGCACCAGGCGGTGGTGCCCAGCAGTCGGAGATTCTTGAGGTACAGATCACGCAGGTCCAGGGTGACCATGGGCCCGGCGATGGCGCCGGTGGTCACCAGCCGCCCACCACGTGACAACAGCTTGAGCATCACCGGGAAGGCATCGCCGGCGACATTGTCGACCACCAGATCGACGGATTCCTGCCCGAGTTCGGCGACCAGGTCCGCATGGCGATCAAACAGTCTGTCGACCCCCAGCGTGCGCAGGGCCTCATGCTTGGAAGCGCCTGCCACAGCATAGACGATGGCGCCACGTCGCTTGGCCAGTTGCAGGGTGGCGGAGCCGACGCCGCCCGACGCGCCGGTGACCAGTACGCGTTCGCCGGACGTGAGCTCGGCCTGTTCCAGCATGTTCTCCGCTGTGCCATAGGCGCAGGGCAGTGAGCCCAGTTCCACGTCGCTCCAGTCACATTCGACCGGGAAGACGTCACTGGCCCGGATACTGACGAATTGCGCGAAGGCGCCATCGAAGTCAGAGCCCATCCATTCGTTTTCCAATGACTCCCAGCCTGCACTGCGCATGCAGGCCCGCACCAGTACGCGCTTGCCGAGCAGCGCTGTGTCGGCACCTTCGCCGAGCGCGACCACTTCACCACAGCAGTCGGTTCCCTGGATCAGGGGGAAGGGCGTCTCGCCTTTCCAGCCACCTTCAGGCGGGACCGGCTTGTCGATTGTCGTCTCGCCAGGCGAGGTGTCGTGCTGGCTGCTGGCCTGGTTCGTGGCCGTGGTGATGCTGGAGGAATACCAGCCAAGGCGCGTATTGATCTCGGTATTGTTCATGCCAGCCGCCAGTACCTTGATCAGCACTTCCCCCTTGTCTGGCACAGGGACAGGCCGCTCTTGCGCCTCGAGGCGTTCATAGCCGCCGTGGCCGGTGGTCACGATGGCGAGCATGGTGTCGGGTAACGAGGAGGTGATATCGGATGGCATGACGTTCCCTCTGGGGATGAAGAAAGAGTAGAGTGAATGTTCTACCTTGCAGGCTAGCAAATGGCGAGGCGGCATGTCATCTGCAAGCGCGCTTCGTAAAGGATCATCAGGCGATAGGGGAGCCAGAAACCAAAAGACCCCGCCGATTGGCGGGGTCTTTCCTTGCACCATCCTCTCACTCGAACGTCACTGTCAGGTCATATCATCCATGACGTCTGATGTGAGAGTGAAGTGAAGGTGCCATCACTCATGCCGGGTGTCTCAGGCTGCGAAGTTCTGTGCAGCGAAGTCCCAGTTGATGATGTTCCAGATGCTTTCCAGATACTTCGGACGCGCGTTGCGGTAGTCGACGTAGTAGGCGTGTTCCCAGACGTCGACGGTCAGCAGCGGGGTCTGGCCTGCCTTGGCGATCGGGGTGTCTGCGTCGTCAGTGTTGACGATTTCCAGCTCGCCCTGAGCGTTCTTGACCAGCCAGGTCCAACCGGAACCGAAGTTGCCGGCAGCGGAAGTGTTGAAGGCTTCCTTGAAGTCAGCGACGGAGCCCCACTTGGCCGCGATGGCATCTGCCAGCGGGCCTGTCGGCTCGCCACCACCGTTCGGAGACAGGCAGTGCCAGTAGAAGGTGTGGTTCCACACCTGAGCTGCCTGGTTGAACAGGCCGCCCTGAGCGCTCTGGATGATGTCTTCCAGAGACTTCTCTGCGTCCGCAGTGCCTTCGACCATGCTGTTGAGCTTGGTGACGTAGGCCTGGTGATGCTTGCCGTAATGGTACTCAAGGGTCTCGGCGGAGATGGTCGGCTCGAGTGCGTTCTTTTCGTACGGCAGTGCCGGGAGTTCAAATGCCATGGGGGATAAGCTCCTTTTCCTCACCAATAGAATCTTGCTCTGATTTCGTTGGGGCAGGCATGAAGGCTTTCAAGCCTCCTTCAGTGTTCTCTTCGACGTCAGGCGACGAGGAGACAATCGCCAAGGATCCATTCAGCCAGCACATGATGGAAAATGTGCAATTAGCGTGAAAAACCTTGTGAATCCAGATAGCTACGAAGCCAGAGGCTGCGAGAGTCGCAGTGCTTTGCACTATAGCACTCGTGTTCCTGCAGGCCAACGCCGCCGGGACCTGCTGGCGGGAAAGCACCGAAGGGTGTCGGTGAGCGATGTCAGGTATCGCGGGCGACGTCGCCGTCTGGCGGGAAGGTACAGTGCGGTTACATGAGAGGGACCGCGGGCCGTGCTGCTGGGGAACCTGATGAGATGGCCGGGGTCTGCTGTTAGACTCGGCAGAGCCGGCAACCGAAAACCGGCCAGTCAATCAGCGGGATACGGGCGTTTTCCCTCCAGGTGTCGCATGAGGCTCGGGCCTTGCCGCGGATGATGCCGACGCCTGTCGCTGGAACCTTGAGTCGATGTGCCAGTCATGGAGCCAGTATGCGGCAGGACACTACGGAACCTTCGATGGACAATTCCCGGGATGAATCACTGATAGCACGGCGTGATGAAGCGCTGGCCCGTCATCCTGATGCAGCCCCGCCCCCGCGTCGTTGGCCGCTGTGGGTGTGCGTGCTGGCACTGGGAGGGGTGGTCGCCTGGCAGCAATGGCAATTGCAGCAGCTTCAGGACATGCGAGGCCAGCAGAGTGATCAGCTGAGTCGTCAGGTCTCGGGACTCAAGGGCGATGTCGAGAACGACGCCCGGCTGCTGGGGGATGTGGATGAGCGTCTTGCCCAGCTCACCACGCGGGTGGACGAGTCGCTGAGTGCGCGCATCGACGGCCTCACGCAGACCGATGAATCCCTTGCCGACAGCCTCGCTGAACAGCAGGCCGCCTGGCAGGAGCGTCTTGCCGCGCTCTCGGACACGCTGACGGCATCGCAGGACGCGCAGGCGAGTCGTCTCGCAGCGCTTGCCGAGTCCACCGAGGCCCAGCTCGAGGGACTACGCCAGGCGGGTGACAACCGCACCACCTTGCTGAGTGCCTTGCAGGGCTCCGTCAGTGCCCTTGAGTCCTTGAGCCGGGATGGGCGTGCGACGCTCAAGGCACGCCTAGATGCACAGGCTGACACCCTGGCCCATCTCGAGACCGAGTTTAAGGCAGTCGAGCAAGCGCAGCAGCAGTCGCTGCCCCGACTCGAGCAACGCCTGAGCGATCAGTCCAGCCGCCTGGATCAGCAGGCCGTGCAGCTTGAGCGTCTCGCCTCGCAGCGGGACGCCCTCAGGCAAGCGCAGGATGAGGCGACGTCAGAGGATCGCCAGACAAGCTCGCAGGCGCTGACGGCCTTCAAGCAGTCCCAGCAGGAGGCGTTGGACGCGTTGCGTCGCAGGCTCGAGCAGCAGCAGGCGTCCCTGACGGGGCTGGTGGACGCCCGGCTCGCGCCGTTGAGCAAGACCCAGACGTCGCTGTCTTCCCAGCTGGGGGAGCTGCGACGCCAGCAGACGGCGCTCAGCGCCGGGCTGGAAGCCCTGGGTGAGGCGTCCACGCAGGACGAGCAGCTGCGCTCCCTGGATGCCAGCCGTCGGCAGTTGAGTGGCCGCGTGGCGTCCATGTTGAGTCAGCTGTCCCGGTTGGAGCAGCGAGTCGCGCGCCTGGAGCGCTGAGCAGTGATGGAATCCTGGAGGGTCACGTACCCGTGAAGGATACGAACCTCCCCGAACCGGCCTGCGGCAGATGACATATGGTCAGTAACAGTGATGGACAGTACTCGCATGAGTACCTAACAAGGGACGTGCAATGAGTGGCGACAAGAATGGGAGAGCGGGTTCGCTCGAGCCTCGAGGCAAGGTGTTGAGCAACGACGCTGCACGCCGCTATCTGCGCTGGAGCAAGCCGCTGGTCCTGTGCACCGGCCTGCTGCTGGCACCACAGGCATTGGCGCTGGATGCCGCGGTGAAAGGGCTGAAAGGTGCCGCTGCCACCAACGTGGTCAATTATCTGGCGGGGCTTACGTTGGAGGAGGATGTCCCAGCCGAGCGCTACGAGGACGAGATCATCCGGCGCATCCAGGAAGCGCTGCAGGCCTTCGGTTACTACGATGCTCAGATCACGCTCCGCTATCCCGAGAAGGGGTTGCTGGGCGGCGATGATGTGGTCGTGACGGTGGATGCCGGTGAGCCGGTCACCATCGAGACGCTGGAGCTGCGACTCGAGGGCGACGCCGCACGCGACAAGGTCATGAAGAAGGTGCTGGCCGACGCCGACCTCGAGGAAGGGGATGTGCTGCGTCACTCTCGCTATGACAGCCTCAAGTCGACCCTGACGTCACTCAGTCTCGAGCGCGGCTATTTCGACACCTCCTTCTCCCAGCAACGCATCGAGGTACGCCCCTGGCTGCACTCGGCACGCATCTATCTGGTCATGCAGAGCGGTCAGCGCTACCGCTTCGGCGATATCACCTACCTCAACAGTCAGATAGAACTGGATCGCGTCAAGGCCATGCAGCCGTTCCAGACGGGTGATTATTACGAAGCCGGCAAGTTGACCCAGTTCAACCAGCGGCTGAGTGAGGCAGGCTGGTTTCGCTCGGCCGCCATCAAGCCACAGCTCAATCCGGGTGCCGAACTCAAGACCACCAGCCCTGACAGCAAGATCAAGACGCGCAACGTCAAGACACCCTATGCCGAGGCACAGGGGTATGAGGGGTCATGGCTTGCCGATGTCGAGAGGGCTGAGGTAGAGCAGACGAGGGATGAGAGTCACCGCTCGGACTCGACGGTGCCTGCCGCGCAGGCTGCGGGGGCGGCTACAGAAGATCAAACGTCTCTGGACGCCGGTAGCGATACGCCGGTACTGACTGGCGATGCGCTGGAGGCTGCGGTTAAGACGGTCAACGGTCCCATCATTCCCGTCGAGATCAGCCTGATCCCCGCCGACCGTCACAAGTTCGAGACCGGTATCGGCTACGCGACGGATGTCGGACCACGCCTGCAGTTCAGTTGGGAGATGCCGTGGGTCAATCGCTATGGCCATAGCCTGACCAACAGCCTGTTCCTGTCCTCGCCGGAACAGACCTTCGAGGGCGAATACCGCATGCCGCTCGAAGACCCGCTCAAGGATAGCTATGTCCTCGAGTACGGGATGTCGAACACCGACGATGAAGATACCGAGAGTCTCGAGACCACCGTGCGCTTCACTCGCGAGTGGAAGTTCGACAATGGCTGGACTCAGCGTGTGTTCTTCGGTTCCACCTATGAGGACTACACCCAGGCGGATGAATCCGGAGCCGTGCTGCTGCTGTATCCCGGTGTGAGCTGGAACCGCACACGAACACGCCCTAAGACCTTCCCGATGTGGGGCGACCGCCAACAGCTGACCTTCGAATATGGCGATCAAATGTGGGGCTCGGACGTGACCTTCCTGCGCTCCCAGTTCAACACCAACTGGATACGCTCCATCGGCGACAACCATCGTTTCGTGGCGCGCATGGGCGTCGGCCACGTCGATACCGACAACTTTGATGACATGCCACCCTCAATGCGTTTCTTCACCGGGGGCGACAACAGTGTGCGTGGCTATTCCTACGAGACACTCGCCCCGGAAGATGACGACGGCGATTTGGAAGGTGGTAGCTCATTGCTCACCAGCAGCCTGGAATACGATTACCGTCTGACCGGCGACTGGTGGGGCGCGACCTTCTACGACGCCGGCAACGCCTTCAATGGCTGGGACGCACTCGAGCTCAAGACGGCTGCCGGCATGGGGATTCGCTGGATCTCGCCGGTGGGGCCGATTCGTCTCGATATCGCCCATCCCTTCGATGACGAAGACAACGATTACCGTATTCACTTCTCGATCGGGCCGGAATTCTGATCAGCTGTGTCTCTAAAACGAGTGTCGTGCGGATCAAGCGCCAGCAAAGGACCATCAGCTGAGCGGATGAGCTGATAAAAAAGCTATGGAGATGTTGGAATTGTCTAATCCCTATGTACGTCGGGGCGGCCTGGTCATCCGGTTGCTGATATGGCTGCTCGTGTTCCTGATCGGGCTGACGATGCTGCTGGTCGGGGGCGTGTTGTCCCCGTGGGGCACAGGGCTCGTGCTCGATCAGGCACGCTCACGTGGCTTCATCGATTATTCGCAGGCCTCAGGCTCACCCTTGGAAGCGCTGTCGCTCAAGGACGTCTCGCTGGACCTGCCGGGACTGGCCGTCAACGCCGACTCCCTTTCGCTGGCCTGGGGCGAGGACTGTCTGCTCCAGGGCAAGCTGTGTCTCGAGTCGCTTGAGTCCAGCGGGCTCGCCATCACCCTGAGTGATAGCGGTGCCAGCGAGGAGCCTGAGCCAGAGAGCGGTGAGAGTCTCAACGTGCCCATCGTGGTGCCGATTCCCATCGAGGTGCGCAAGGTCGCCATTGATGACTTCGCCCTGTCGCTGGCAGATGGCAGTCGCGTCACCTTCGATCACTTTCATACCTCAGCCGCGCTGTCGGTGAGTACGCTGACGCTGGGCGAGACACGCCTGATCACCAGTCGTTTCATTCCGGCTGATGCCGTCGCGGCTCAAGCGACGTCAGCGACGTCTGACACTGTGAGTCTCGAGGGGGTGAGCCTCACGCCTGAGGCGCAGCAAGCGGCGAGCGCAGTGGTCAACGCTCAGAGGGTGGCGCCTCAAGCCGAGACCGCCGCCAGGGCCATCTCGAACAAGGCCATCACGGATGATGCCGCAGAGCCGGCTGGCAAGACTGCAGACAAGACCTCAGATGAGACAGCGCAGGCCGGGCGCATCGCCTTGCCGGAGGTCTATATTCCGCTGACCATCGAGGTCCCTGATCTGGCCATTGAAGACTTTGCGCTCAAAGGGCCGAGCCCGTATGAGGTCAGCCGTCTGTCGCTGGCGCTCAAGGCGGAAGGGCATGACATCACGCTCTCGCGTCTCGAGGTCGACTCGCGTGACGTGAATGCCGATCTCGTGGCGCAGGTCACGCTCAAGGACGAGTATCCCCTGAGCGCCACGCTCAATGCCGAGACCCTGATCGACCCCGTGCGCCATGAAAGGCTGCGCCTGTCGCTTGAGGGCTCGCTGGCGGATCTTGAGGCCTCTCTCAAGGCCGACGGACCACTGGCCGCCGAGCTTGTGGCTAGCGCGGATGTGCTGGACAGTGATCTGCCCTTCGAGGCACGCCTGAGCGCCGAGCGGATCACCTGGCCCCTTGCCGCCGCCAGTGACGCAGCGGGTGATGCTGCTCTTGCGCCTCAGAAAGAGGCCCAGACTGCGGATCAGGACAACGCAGCCAAGCACATCGCCAAGAGCCAGTCTGCCTCCTTCACGCCTGACTATATCGTCGAGAATCTGGCACTGGTCGCCAAGGGCTCACTGTCAGGCTATACGACCACGCTGGATGCCATCATCGAGGGCCGTGACATTCCGCGTGCCACCGTGTCATTGGCAGGCGACGGCGATCTCGAGCATTACCGTTGGCAGCCGCTCAAGATCGCGCTCAAGCGTGGCTCCGCGACGACCCGCGGTGAGATCCAGTGGAAGGAAGGACTCCGGGTCGTGGCCCAGCTGGCGCTCGACAAGCTGCATCCCGAGGATCTGATGCCGGCCCCAACCGGTGGAGGGCAGAAAGCCGTGCGCGGTGAGCTGAGCGGCAATCTCGCGGCCAGCTTCCATCAGCCGCTGCAAGGCCCGTGGGCCGTCGATGTCAGCAAGCTGGATATCCGTGGCACCTTGCTCGAGCGGCCGCTCACGCTGACCGGCAAGCTTTCAGGCAATGCCGACATGCAGTGGAACGTGGACGCGCTGGAGCTGCGCCAGGGGCAGAACCGCCTGAGCGCCAACGGCAAGATTGCCAAGACCATCACGCTTGCCGCCAATATCGATTTCCCGGCGCTCTCGACCCTGATGCCGGATGTCGCGGGTGAGCTCAAGGGCAAGATCGATGCCACGGGCACCCTCGACAAGCCGCGACTGGCGAGCAACTTCACGGGACGACGCCTGCAGATCGGGGAGAATCGTATCTCTGACATGGCGCTGTCTGCCGGGGTCGATGCCCGCAAGCGTGGTGTGGATGACCCGGCACTGGATATCGCCCTCAACGCCGACGGTGTTCGGGCTGGCGGACAGCAGATCGCGACGGTCGCGCTGACGCTGGGGGGCTTCCTGAGCGATCACACCTTGCAGTTCGATACCGAGATGGCCGGCGAGATGCCATTGTCACGTCTGGGACTGACCCTCAAGGGCGGGCTCGACAAGGCGCGTGAGCATTATCGTGGGGCGCTGTCTCCGCTGACGGCGAATACCGACTTCGGTGACTTCAACTTCGACACGCCGGCACGCTTCGATGCCAATCTCGCCAAGGACAGCGTGCTGGTGCAGCCATTCTGTCTGAGTCGGGAACAGGGGGGGCAGATCTGTGTCGCCGAGCCCTTGAGTGCGGGCAATGACGGCCAGGCCGTGGTGACGCTCGAGGGGATTCCTCTGGACATGGCCCAGAGCGCCATGCCGGAGAGCTGGACCATCGGCGGTGCCACGGGTGGCAAGATCACGGCAAGCTGGAAGCAGGGTGGCCAACGCTGGAATGCGGACGCGGAGCTGGCAGGCAAGTTGACACTGGCCGGGGAAGACGCTGATGGCAATGCCTGGTCGCTGCCGGAAACCACCTTGCAACTGGCGTTGGAGGCCACGCCCGAGAAGACTGATCTCGATACCCAGATTCGCCTCGACAGTGCAGGCGGCATCGGGCTTACCGTGTCGGTCCTCGACCCGGCGGGTACAGGTCAGCTGGATGGCTCGCTGGCCATCCGCGACATCGATCTCTCACCGTATCGTCCGCTGGTGGCGGGCATGACTCAGCTGGAGGGCAAGCTGGCGGGTGACGTTAAGGTCGGCGGCAATCTGAGCCTGCCGTCGTTGACCGGCCCGATCGCGCTGACCGGCGTCAAGGTACAGGGTGAGGGGCTGCCGGTGTCGCTTTCGGATGCCCAGTTCACTGTCGACTTCGATGGCAACAGTGCCGATATCGATGGGTATCTGGTGGGCAATGATGCGCGCTGGGGTATCGATGGCGAGGCGGCCTGGCCGACCCTGGATGACTGGACGGCGGCATTGAATCTCGACGGTGCGAAGAATCCGCTCGAGCTTAATATCGCCGGGATCGGGCGCATGCGCGTCGCACCGGATCTGCAGATCGATGCCAGCCCTACGCTGCTCAAACTGCGAGGTGACGTCAATGTACCGTGGACACGCATCGAAGTGGACCAGGTGCCGCCGTCTGCCGTGTCACCCTCCAGTGACACCATCATCATCGAGCGTCCCAGTGATGAGGACACTTCCAACCCGGCTGAGCTGGCGGATGGCAGCGATACCGCCAAGGCGCTCAATGAGGCCGGCATGGCGCTGGATGTGAGGATCGGCATCCATATCGGGCCAGATGCTCGCCTGGAGGCGATGGGGCTCAAGACCAGGCTCAGAGGCGATCTCGATGTGCGCCAGTCCAAGGGCGGTGTGCAGGTCTTCGGTGAGGTCAATCTCGTCGACGGGACCTACAAGAGCTTCGGGCAGGACCTGCAGATCAGCAAGGGGCAGGTATTGCTGGCCGGTCCGCCCTCGAGTCCGCGTCTGAATATCGAGGCGATCCGTGATCCTGACAACACCGAGGACGACGTGACCGCAGGGGTGCGTGTGACGGGGCTTGCCTCCTCACCCAGCATCGAGATCTTCTCGGACCCCTCGATGGATGAGTCGTCGGCACTGAGCTATCTGCTGCGCGGCGAAGGCCTGGACAGTGATACCAGCAGTGACAGTGCGGTCACGTCCGCCTTGATCGGCATGTCGCTGGCGCAAAGTGGCCAGGTGGTCGGACAGATCGGCGAAACCTTTGGCGTGAGGGATCTGAGTCTGGACAGTTCCGGTAGCGGGGATGACAGCCAGGTGGTGGTCAGCGGCTATATCGCCCCGGATCTGAAGCTCAGTTACGGCGTCGGGCTGTTCTCGCCGATCGCGGAGCTGACGCTGCGCTACAAGCTGTTCCGCAATCTGTATGCCGAAGCGGTGTCCGGTACGGCGCAGGCCGTGGATCTGCTCTACAGCTTCTCATTGGGTCGCAGTGAGCTGGCGCCCAGAGTCGGCAAGGACAGATGATACGCCAGGCCAATTGATTGCCACAGATTCAGCCCCCATCGATAGCGTCGGTGGGGGCTGTTTCGTTTTGCAGGGCGTTTCGCAGGGCGAGTTTCACAGGGCGCGTCTTGCAGGGCTTGCATGGCTTATGCCCGAGATCGTGATCGTGCGCGTCAGCACCAGGCGCTGATGGTCAGCGTCATGCCGTGCAGCAACGCTTGATCTTCTTGCCGCTGCCACAGGGACACAGGCTGTTGCGCCCTGGCGTCAATGTCTGCCACTCGGCATCACCGTCGACATAACGCCAGTGATGGCCATCATGATGAAATCGGCTAAGTTCCTGCAATCGTTGGAACTTTCCCTGCTCGAAGAAGGTGGCGTGAAAGCGTACCATGCCGGTATCGGCATCTTGTCCGCTGTCCAGAATCTCCAACGCCAGCCATTGCGGGCCAGCACCTTCCAGGTCGGCGCGTGCTGGGCAATGTGCCGCGTCCCAGCTGTCGATGAGGAAGTCGCTCAGCGAGAGGCAGAAGGCACTGTAGCGGGCGCGCATCAATTGCTCAGGGCGTTCGGCGCGGGTGATGTCCGCATGAATCGGCTGACAGCAATCGACGTAGCGTCGTGCCTCAGCGGTGTTGGGCTGGCAGGGGCAGATCTTGGGGGGCAGAGATGACATCATTGAACCTATACACGATTGCACGACGCGACACAGGAGAGAGTCCGCCATGTGGAAGACGCAAGACAAGCAGGCCATTCCCTCGGCAGAAGATGCCTTGCCGGGGCGCGAACAGCCGCTGCAGATAATGGGTACCCATCACGTCAATGGGCGCTCGATTGTACCTCCCTATCCCCAGGGATGTGAGGAGATCGTGCTGGGACTGGGATGTTTCTGGGGCGCGGAGCGTCTGTTCTGGCAGCTGCCGGGCGTCGTGGTGACGGCCGTCGGGTATGCTGGCGGCCATACGCCGAACCCGACCTACGAGGAGACCTGTACCGGCAAGACCGGACACACCGAAGTGGTACGTGTGGTGTTCGATCCGACGGTCATCGGTCTGCCGGAGATCCTGCGTGCCAGCTTCGAAGCGCACGATCCGACGCAAGGCATGCGTCAGGGCAATGACATCGGCAGCCAGTATCGCAGTGCGATCTACTACGTCGATGACGCGCAGCGTGAGATCGTCGAGAAGAGCCTGGCGGATTATCAACAGGCGCTCAATCAGTCCGGTCTGGGACGGATTACCACCGAGATCGCTCCGCTCGAGACATTCTATTACGCGGAAGATTTCCATCAGCAGTATCTTGCCAAGAATCCGGGCGGCTATTGTGGCCTGAAGGGCACGGGGATCAGCTGCCCGATCGGCTAGCTGGCGGGCTGCGAGCGCATGAACGGTCTGCCCTGATTGCGCTGCCCTGAAGAAACGCGAAAGCCTCATGGTGACCGTCAGCACGACGCCAGCCATGAGGCTTTCTGGTTGCTGGGTCCGCCTGCTGGTTGATGGCCGATTGCGCGTCTCAGTCCGTCGTGGGGGAGGCCTCATCCTGGCTGCGTGAGCGACTCACCAGCAGCCATACCAGTGCCACGAGCGGCAAGGCGCCACCGATCGCCATGATGCCATTCCAGCCGAGATGGGCGTAGATCAGACTGGTCAGCGCCGAGCCGATCGCACCGCCGACGAAGATGCTGGTCATGTAGATGGCATTCAGGCGGCCACGGCTCTCGGGGTCGAGGGAATAGATGGCGCGCTGGCCGAGGACCATGTTGGTCTGTACCGCGAAATCGAGCAGCAATCCCGTCACGGCCAGTGCAACGACCTGTAGAGTCATCGGCATCAGCCCCGTCGCGAAGCTGGCACTGGCGAGTACCAGGGCGCCTACGGTGGCAATCGAGGTGTGGCCTGCATCTGCCAGGCGTCCGCTGATCGGGGCGGCGACAGCTCCCAACACCCCCACCAGGGCGAACAGCGCGACCTGCGTCTGCGAAAAGCCGTGTTCGTTGACCAGCTCGAGCGGTACGGCACTCCAGTAGAGACTGAATGCCGCGAACATCAGCCCCTGGTAGAGGGAGCGACGACGCAGTACCGGTTCATCACGCAGCAACTTGCCGAGGGTCTTGAGCAGCGCGGGATAGCTTGAGGTATGGCGTGGCTGGCGGCTGGGGACCACCCGCCATACCACGCCCCCGACCAGCAGCATCAAGGCGGCACCGACGAAGAAGATGCAGCGCCAGCCGAAGTGATCCGCCAGCAGGCTGGAGGCGGGCCGTGCCAGCAGGATGCCCAGCAGCAATCCGCTCATGATGTTGCCGACCACGCGGCCACGGCTGTGTTCGGCAGACAGGTGAGCCGCCAGCGGGATCAGGATCTGCACCGAGACCGAGCTGACACCGATCAGCAATGACCAGAGCAGAAACGAGGAGGGAGCATCCGCCAGCCCCGCCACTACCAGACTCGCCGCCGAGATCAGGATCGTGGTGATCAACAGCCGGCGGTTTTCCAGCAGATCGCCCAGCGGTACCAGAAACAGCAGGCCAAGCGCATATCCTCCCTGGGTCAGCGCCACGATGAGACTGGCGCTGCTTTCTGACAGTCCGATGTCGCCCGCGATCATGTTGATGATCGGCTGCGAGTAATAGACATTGGCGACGATCGCGCCGCAGCAGAGGGCAAACAGCATCACCAGGGCGCTGCTGATGCCGTCGCTGGGGGTCGAGGAGGAGGTGTCGGAGGGAGTCATGCGTGATTGCCCCGTGTCATGAATGAAATCCATCATCGTCACGGGGAAGGTGAATCCCCATGGCCGCGTCAAAGAACAGCTCTGACATGCGGTCAAGGGGACGCGACCATAAGGGCTGGATGGCGCAACTCTGGATTCCAGTCGGTCATGGCGTCAGCCAGCACCGATGTCACCGAGCAGGCTGCCTGACCTTCTGCTTGAGGCGATGCCGCCTGTCGTCTCGGCTTCAGCGATACCGCTGGCGATCCTGTTCGGCTTCGGCGAAGCGGTCGATCCACTGTACCAGCGCACCGTCACCTGCCACATTGCAGGCCGTGCCAAAGCTGTCCTGCGCCAGATAGAGCGCCATCATCAGGCCGACGGCGGCAGCATCGAACCCCAGCAGACTCTGGAGCACACCGACCGATGTCATCGCGGCGCCGCCAGGCGAGCCCGGCGCGGCGATGATGGTAACCCCGAGTGCGGCAATGAACGGCAACAACGACATCAGGTCGGGCTGCGGCAATGCCGGCGTCACCAGGATGACACCGATGGCGCAGATGGTCAGCGTGATGGCGCTGCCACACATGTGGATCGTGGCAAGCAGCGGAATGGCAAAGCTCGAGACCGAGGGCGAGATATGATTCAGGCGCGTCTGGCGCACGGTCACGGGGATCGTCGCGGCGGATGACATGGTGCCGGCGGCAGTGAAGTAGGCCGGCAACATGTTGCGTAGCGCCACCAGCGGTGCACGGCCGGTACTCATGCCACTGGCAAGGTAGAGAAGACTCAGCCACAGCCAGTGCAGGGTCAGCGCGAGAATCAGGATCATGCCGAAGCTTTTCAGCGTGTTGGCCACCGTGCCGGCGATGGTCATCTCGCAGAACAGGCCGGCGATATAGAAGGGCAGTGCCGGTATCAGTGCCTTGGCGATGAAGCGCTCGACGATGTCACGACCCCCGTCGGCAAGATTGCGCAGGCCATCATGGCCGGTGGCGGAGATACCGATCCCGAACAGGAAAGCCGTGACCAGTGCGGTGCTGATATCGGTCAAGGGGGGGATGTCCAGCGCGAAATAAGGTTGGAGCACCATCGGGTGACTGGCGGGCATCTGGGTGTGGCTCACGATATGTGGCACCAGTTCGAGACCCACCACCGCCGACATCAATCCGGCCAGCGTGGTAGAGGCATATGCCAGCACCATGGTCAGTGCCAGCAGCCGTCCGGAGGAGCGCTCGAGACGTGCGATGCCGCTCATGATGAAGAACAGGATGATCAACGGGATGGCATACTCCAGCAGCTCGCCGAACAGCACCTTGAAGGTGAGCAGGCTGCGCACGAGGATGTCCGGGGCCCATTGACCCAGCAGTACACCGGCGACGATGCCGAGTACCAGACGAAAAATGAGGTTCATTATCAGACCAATAGCCTAGGTATCAGGCGCGCAGTCTACCATCCTCATGGCATCGCGACAGTGCAATCCTTCTTCTCTCCATATACCGTTATCTTGTCTGTGTTTCCTTTTACAGAAATGACGGCGTCTTCGGGCCGGAAGACGTCTGTGAATCTGACCTGCGAAGGTCTCCGCGTGCTCGCCCCACGATACAGGGCAGCAGTCACGCGGCAGGTGCTCGAACGAGGCGGCAGGCAACGTCAGTTACAGCGTTTCCTGCTGAACACTGTGACGCTGACGGGAGTGTGACAATGCTGACCAATCCGTGAGCTGGCGCGTGATTCTGCGTGCCAGCCAGGACGACAGGCGACCGCGCCGCCACTCAATGAAGCCCACATGCCCGCCGCGTTCGCTCAACTCGATCCGCACCGCTTCAGAGGGCTGCGGAAACCGCGAGAACAGATCGCGAGGCATAAAGGGATCGTCCAGCGACTGCAATATCAGGGTCGGTAGCTCGATGTCTCGCAACAGCCGGCCGGCCGAGGCACGGGAGTAGTAGTCACTGGCCGAGGAAAACCCATGCAAGGGTGCCGTGACTTCGTTGTCATAGGCCCAGAAGCTGTTCAACTGCGTCAGCTGGTGTGCACCGATGGAAATGGGCAGCGGCCCGTTGGCCAGCTTGGCGGCCACCTTGGCTTTCATGCTCTTGAGCAGATGTCGCTGATAGAGTCGCGAGCTGCCCTGATTCAGCACGTCGGAGCTTGCCGCGAGATCCAGTGGTGCGCTGATCGCGATCGCCCCGGCGAGGTCCAGCCCATCTCCGCCTTGTTCCGCCACCAGCTTGAGCAGCATGTTGGCTCCGAGAGATACGCCACAGGCCACCTTGAGGGCATGAGGGTAACGCCTGCCCATCTCCCCCAGAACCCAGTAGGCATCCGCCGTGTCACCACTGTGGTAGGCCCGCGGCAGTCGGTTGGGCGATTGCCCGCACCCCCGGAAATGCATCAGCACGGGCCGCCACCCCAGACGCGCTGCCGCATTGAGCAGATCCCGAGCGTAGGGCGACTCCAGATTGCCTTCCAGGCCATGGAACAGCACGAACAGCGGGGCGTCATCGGACAGTTCAACTTCCCGTTCGCGACGGCTGTTGCCATCACTGGTCACCCAGGAGAGTTCGACGAAATCACCGTCCGGCAGGTTGAGTATCTCGGTGCGGCGAGACAGCGGGGCGCGAGGCAGCAGGCGGGGCAGCAAGGTCTGGACATGGCGATTTCGCAACCCCAGAGCGGGCCGGAACTCGGAGGTGAAGATCGAATGAGGCATGACGCTGACTCCAGAGACAGGAAATCCCGAGCAGGGGCATCGCGCGCCACATGCCAGGATTTCCTGACTTCCATTCAGTGATTCTTTACGTCTGATACCAGGACTGGCTGCATCATTTCATTATCCATCGGTCACTGCTAGTTGCACTGCAGCATGATGCGCCGTCGTCGGTCAGGTCACTGCGCTGCTCACAATCCGGTGTCGGGGCTGCGCGTCAGGTTCTCGGCGCCATCGGCGGTGATGACCAGATTGTCCTCGATTCTGACACCGCCATGGGGCGCCAGGGCGTCTACCAGTGACCAGTTGATCGCCTTGCCCCGTGCATCGCTGCGCAGTGGCTCGAGAAGCATGGGAATGATGTAGCACCCCGGCTCGATGGTGATGGCCATGCCGGTCTCGAGTACGCGGGTCAGGCGCAGCATCGGGTGACCTTCCGGAGGGTGACGCACCTCACCGCTGGTGTGATCCGGAATTCGACCCGCGACATCATGCACCTGAAGTCCCAGCAGGTGCCCGAGACCATGCGGACAGAAGGCGGCGGTGATGCCTTGTGCGACCTGCTCCTCGGCAGGCAGGGAAACCACGCCCAGTTCACGCAGCAGCTCCCCCAGCTCACGATGCATTTCCAGGTGAAGCTCGACGTAATCGACCCCGGGCGCCAGTCTGGCGATCAGGCGCTTCTGGAGCGCTTCCACGCCCACTATCAGTGAGCGGTAAAGGGGCAGCGCGTCATCACCCGCCCAGCTGCGGGTGATATCGGAGGCATAGCCGTGCACGCTGGCACCGGCATCCACCAGCAGGCTGCGGCGGGAATCAGGCGTCTGCAGGCCATAGTGCTGGTAATGCAGTACCGCGGCATGTTCGTTGAGGCCGACGATATTGCCGTAGGGCACATCGGATTCGCGTTGGCGGGACGCGCCGAGATATGCCAGCTGGATATCGAGTTCCGCACCGCCTTCCATGAAGGTCCGCCGGGCAGCCAGGTGGCCACGGGCAGCGCGCAGGCTGGCCTCTCTCAGACAGGCGATCTCGAATTCGCTCTTGCAGACGCGCCCCTCGTCCAGCTGACGGACAAGCCCGAGCGGATTGGGCAGCGCCCCAAGCTCGCTGACCACCTCCGGCTTAAGCTCGGCGATCTCACCCACCAGCGCCACGCGGCCCTCGGGACGCTTCGGCAGTGTCGGCTTGCGTAGATGCACGATCTCGAAGCACGCAGCCCAGGGGGCGATGTCAGGCGTCGGCAACGTGGGCGACAGGTGCCAGAAATCATCGGGGGCATACAGATAGAGCGTCGGACGCTCACCCGGTCGAACCAGCAGCCAGCTATCGCTCAGGCCTGCCATCGGCACCCAGTGAAGGAAGTGAGCATGGGACTTGAAGCTGGCATCCTGGTCATCGGCGAAATGCCGTTTCGGCTTGCCGCTATGCAGCACGATGGCGTCCAGATCATGCTGTTGCATGGCAAGCTCATAGCGCGCCTGCAGCGCCGCCAGATGCGCGCGATGTGCCTCGGCATGGGTCAGTGCGGGGTCATTCAGGCGAGGTTCGAACATCTGTCTTCCTTATGTCAATGTGGTTCAGAGCTGCGCTGTCGCCGGCGAGTCCTTCAGGTCAGTCCGCCGGACTCCGGTGGCTTGCCAAGCCGCGACCATAGCTCACTGACGCTGGCGTGACGTGGCTCTCGCGGGCGATAGAGTCGAATATGCAGTGGCAGATCCCAGCGTTCATCTCCGGCGCGCACCAGCTGCCCGCTGGCCATCTCCGCGGCCGCCAGACGCTGTGGCAACCAGCCGATGCCGTAGCCCTGCAGCACCAGTGCCTTGATGTTGGCTGCCTGGATGTTCTCGTTCATGGTCACCAGGTGTGCCTGGACGGGCACCTGAGCCAGGTGAGCCGTCAACGAGGTCGCGATGACGGCGCGGGGGTGAGGACTGATGAACGGCAAGGGATTGCGACGCGTGCCCGGCAGGGGGTGAAGCGGGCTGCCATCCGCCTGGGGCGCACATAGCGGGATGAAGCACTCCTCACCGACCACCAGGTATTGGTAGCTGTCCAGTTCAAAGCCGAGATCCACACGTGCCTGAGGCCAGTAACACATGGCCAGATCACACTCGCCGCGATCCAGACCATGAAAGTAATCCGCCGCCAGCCAGCCCGTCGCACGCAGATAGGGAAACACCTGCTCCCGCAGCTGGTGCTGATCCAGCCATTCGGGCAGGAAATGTGATACCAGCGATTGCGGCGCACCGAGCGAGATCTTGCTGGCCTGCTGCTGGGCCATGTCCTGCAGACGTTCACGCGTGATGCGTACCCGCTCGGTAATCTGCTCGCACAGCTGGAGAAACTCATCCCCGGCAGGGGTGAGTGACAGTGGCAAGGTCTGACGATTGATCAATGTGGTGCCCATCTCCTCTTCCAGCAGTTTGATACGGCGAGAAAAGGTGGGCTGAGAGACATTCTGTGCATCGGCTGCCCGTGAAAAGTGACGGGTCTGAGCCAGAACGATGAAGTCTTCGAGCCAGCGTATTTCCATGGATTCGGTGTGCCTCGTCAGCCTGTCGACAGGCCATGTCAGGAGGTCGGGCGCACATCTCTGCGGACGTGTCACACCAGGGTATCTTGCGGGGAGGTCAATGGCGCCATGCCCGGCAGCGTTCATCGTGACGATTCGCTACCGGGCGGATTGACCCCTTGGTCAATATCGGATCTGCGAGATGTTGCCCTAGACCGAGAGTGGGATGCAATCGTCGATCCGTCGATGTCTACCCGAAAGTCCACGCCAGGCATGTCATCAGACGGCAAGGCAGTCGGCTTGCGCCGGCTGCCTTGGAATCGCCATCCGTGCCCCGAGGGCCGGGCCCTGAGGCACGGGGCGACTCACCACGGAGTGGCATCTGGGCAGGTGTCCTGCTCAGTCGATTCTGCCTTCCTCGACGGCATGGCAGGCCACCTGACCACCCTCGATGGCGATCAAGCGCGGGATCTCCCGACGGCAGCGTTCATTGGCATGCGGGCAGCGGCCATGGAAGACACAGCCCGATGGCAGATTCACCGGGGTCGGCACCTCACCCTCCAGGCGGATGTGATTGGGCTTGTCATCATGCAGGCGCGGTATCGCCGACATCAGTGCCTGGGTGTAGGGGTGTCTGGGACGAGCGAACAGCGAGCGAGTGTCCGCCAGCTCACACAGGGTCCCCAGGTACATCACGGCGACACGTGTCCCGAAGTGCTCTACCACGGCAAGATCATGGGTGATGAACAGGTAGGTCAGATCCCGCTGTTCCTGCGCATCCATCATCAGATTGAGCACCTGAGCCTGAATCGAGACATCCAGTGCCGAGATCGGCTCATCGGCGACGATGAACTCGGGATCCACCGCCAGTGCGCGGGCAATCGAGATGCGCTGGCGCTGGCCACCGGAAAACTCGTGGGCATAGCGCTTGCCCCAATCCGGGTCGATCCCCACCGAGCGCATCACTTCCTCGATCTTGTCGCGGATCTCACCATCCTTCAGTGTCGGCTGGTGGAAGCGCAGCGGCTCCTCCAGCGTCTGCTGGATGGTCATGCGGGGATTGAGCGACGCATAGGGGTTCTGGAAGATCATCTGCATGCGACGGCGATAGGGCAGCAGGTCCCTGGGCGCCATGTCATCGATACGTGTCCCGTCGAACCGTATCTCCCCGCTACTGGGCTTGAGCAGCCCCATCACGGTACGTGCGACCGTCGACTTGCCACAGCCGGACTCGCCGACGACACACAAAGCCTCGCCCCGCTTGACGTCGAGAGTGACGCCATTGATGGCATGCACGTACTCCTGCTTGCGCCGCAGGCGTCCCTTCTCGAAGGTCAGCTGTTCGAGGAAGTCACCGGACAGCGAGAAACGTTTCTCGAGATCGCGGATCTCGACCAGGGTGTCGCCGAGCGCGGCACTTGTCCCGCTGGCGAGACGCTCCTCTGGTGTGAGAATGGCCTGACTCATGCGTTCACCTCCGTTCGGGGAGCCTGGGAGGCATCGGTGACGATCGGGGTCCACGACTCTCCTTTCACCATCGCCTGCACCATGTGACAGGCCACCTTGCAATTGCCGGAAGCCACGAAGGCGGGCACCTGCTCATGACAGACATCCGCCGCGAAATCACAGCGCGGATTGAAGGCGCAGCCAGCCGGAATCTTGGTCAGCGTGGGCATCGAGCCGCGAATCTGATTCAGGCGACTACCGGGCGTGGCCATCTGGGGCAGGGCGTTGATCAGCCCCTGGGTATAGGGGTGCTGAGCATCATTGATGATCTCGCGGGTCGGGCCCTGCTCGATCACGCGGCCGGCATACATCACCAGGGTGCGCTGGGTCACCTGGCTGACGACACCCAGGTCGTGGGTGATCAGGATCAGCCCGACATTGTGCTTCTCGCACAGCAGCAACAGCAGCTCCATGATCTCGGCCTGGATGGTCACATCCAGTGCGGTGGTCGGCTCATCGGCGACGATGATGTCCGGGTCCAGCAGCAACGCGATGGCGATGATGATGCGCTGACGCATGCCACCGGACAGCTCGTGCGGGTACTGATCAAGACGCTTTTCCGGTGAGGGAATGAAGACCTGATTGAGCTTGTGCAGGGCGATGGCGCGCGCATCCTTGCTGGAGATGCGGCGGTGCGCCTTCAAGCACTCGATCATCTGTTCGCCGATGGTCAGCACCGGATTCAGCGTCATCATCGGGTCCTGGAAGATCATCGAGATGCGATTGCCGCGAAT
Organism: Cobetia sp. PS-4MA; assembly: GCF_057670765.1. Classification (NCBI taxonomy): domain Bacteria; kingdom Pseudomonadati; phylum Pseudomonadota; class Gammaproteobacteria; order Oceanospirillales; family Halomonadaceae; genus Cobetia; species Cobetia sp. PS-4MA. The sequence continues at coordinate 1,831,740 of NZ_CM173107.1, forward strand.
CGATTGCATCGCCTTGGGCTTCATGGTGTTGAGCACTTCGCCATCGAATTTGATCTCGCCGCCGGCGATGTAGCCGGGCTTGGCGATCAGATTCAGGATGGTGAAGGCGGCGACCGACTTGCCGGCCCCCGACTCGCCCACGATGCCCAGGCGTTCGCCACGTTCCAGCGTGAAACTGACGTCGCGCAGGGCGCGGACCTCGCCGCCTCGCATGGCGAAGCGGACATCGAGGTGGTTGACTTCAAGTAATGCCATTGTCTTGATTCCTCGCGGCTTCAGCCCTTGTAGAGGCGGGGGTTCATCACGTCACGCAGCCAGTCGCCCAGCAGATTGATCACCAGTACCAGCAGAATCAGCACGCCACCGGGAATCAGCGTGATCCACCAGCTGCCTGACTGCAGATAGTCGAAGCCGGATTTGATCAGTGAGCCCAGTGACGGCTGGGTTTCCGGCATGCCGAGGCCGAGGAAGGACAGCGCCGCCTCCGAGATGATCGCGTTGGCGATCTGCACGGTGGAGATGACGAAGATCGGCGACAGGGTATTGGGAAGAATGTGGCGGAACATGATGCGGCGGGAACGTAAGCCCATCACCCGTGCGGCATCGACATATTCCTTGCTCTTCTCCGCCAGCACGGACGCCCTGACGGTACGCGCATACTGGGGCCATTCCGCCAGCCCGATGATCAGGATCAGCAGGATCAGCGCATAGTCCGAGAAGGCGGCGCCACCAAAGGTCGCCTTGATGATGGCACCCACCACGATGGCCACCATCAGGGTCGAGAACGACAGCTGGATATCGGCCATGCGCATCAGGAAGGCATCGACACGTCCCCCCAGATAGCCCGCCAGCAGCCCGAAGGTCACGCCGAGCAACGCCTGCAGAATCACGGCACCGAAGCCGATCAGCAGCGACACGCGCGTGCCGTACAGAATGGTGGAGAGCAGATCTCGCCCCTGGGCATCGGTGCCCAGCAGGAAGGCCGGATCACCACCCGCCATCCACGCCGGCGGAAGCTCCGAGTTCATGATGTCGATGGTGGCCAGGTCATAGGGGTCCGCCGGGGCGATCCACGGGGCGAGAAAGGCCCCGAGCACCATGGCGATGAAGACCAGCAGGCAGGCCTGGGCCATCCAGTCACGCTTGAAGCTGTAGACCAGATAGGACTCACGGAAGCGCTGCCAGCGTCCGGGCACCGCGATGGAGCTGGTCTTAGGAGTGACGGGCGTATGGGTCTCGGAAGTGGAATGGCTCATGCCGATTTCCCCGCAAGCTTGACGGTGGGGTTGACCAGACCGTAGATCAGGTCGACGAGCGTATTGGTGATCACGAAGATCACGCCGACCATCATCAGGTAGGCCACGATCAGCGGAATGTCGGAGCGGGTGATGGCCTCGAGGAACATCAGGCCCATGCCCGGCCACTGGAAGACGGTCTCGGTCAGGATGGTGTAGGCCACCATGGTGCCGATCTGCACGCCGCCGACGGTGATCACCGGCAGCATGGTGTTCTTCAGCGCATGCAGGAAGTAGATGCGCTTGAGGCCGATCCCCTTGGCACGCGCGAACTTGATGTAGTCCGACTGCAGGACCTCCATCATCTCGGCGCGAATCAGGCGGATGAACAGCGGCAGCATGATCGAGGCCAGCGAGATGGCCGGCAGTACCAGATGCCAGAGGCCATCGGCGGTGAAGAAGCCGCTGGACCAGGGGCCTGCCACATGGACCAGCTCACCCCGCCCGTAGGAGGGCATGCCGCCATCGGTGGAGAGCATGCCGTTCAGCACACTGCCCCAGGTGGTATCATCGGGGAACCAGTCCACCGTGACGCCGATCGCGAACAGCTGGATCAACACGATGGCCGTCAGGAACACCGGCACCGAGATTCCGATGATCGAGGTGCCCATGAACAGGCGTGACAGCCAGTTGCGTGGGCGGATCGCCGCGAACACGCCGATGGGGGCAGAGAGCAGGATGATGATCAGGCTCGAGGCCATCACCAGTTCCAGCGTGGCGGGCAGGTGCTTGAGTATCACCTCGGTCGCTGGCTGCTTGTAGAAATACGAGGTGCCGAGATCCCCTTGCAGGGCATTGCCGGCAAAACGCAGATATTGGGTGATGAAGGGGTCGTTGAGCCCCATTTCATCGCGCATGACTTCACGCTGGGCTTCTGACACGGCCTGGCCGGTCATCTCGCGCAGCGGGTCGCCCAGGTTGTCCTGAATGGCGAAGCTGATGATGCTGATCACGAACATGACCAGTACGGCGTGCATCAGGCGTTTGATCAGAAAGGCAATCATGGATCGCCACCTTCCTCGTGAACATCACGGTATCGCGCGCGGCGGCCTGGTCTGGCTGGCCAATCGCGCTGGGTGTCAGGAGTCCCGCCTGTCGCTGGCCTGTCATCGGGCACAGGCTCCCCAACCCATCACCGAGAGGCGATGACCTAGGGGAAGGAACAGGCGGGGGTAAGTCGTCGCCTTCAGCCAAGCAGGGCAACCAGAGAGCTCACGTTGCCTATCTCCGGTTGCCTGACTTGCCTGTCGCGAGGGGTGCGTGGCCAGGAACATGGCACTGGACGATGCAAGACGGTCCAGTGCCTGTCGCTCACTCACGGCGTGGGATCAGTCCTGGTCGATGACCAGATCACCCAGGTACGGGAAGTTCATCACGTTGAGGACCGGCTCGATGTTGACGCCATCACGCGCGCCCCAGGCAAGGTTCTGCCAGTGCAGCGGCACGAAGCCGGCATCGTCGTAGACGGCTTTCTCGGCAGCCTGCAACATCTTGGCGCGCTTCTCGGTGTCGGTCTCCAGGTTGGCCTCGGTGACCATCTTGTCGACGTCCGGGTTGCAGTAGTTGCCGGAATTGTACTGACCGACACCGCTGTCGGCATCCGGGCAGAAGGTCAGGAATTCGAAGAAGTTGGCGCTGTCTTCGGTATCCGAGTGCCAGCCGATCATCATCATGTCGGCCGCACGTGCATCATATTCCGGCCAGTACTGGGCCTTGGGCAGGGTCTTGAGGTCTACCGTGATGTTGATCTTGGCCAGCATCGAGGCGACGGCCTGAGCGATCTTGGCGTCGTTCACATAGCGGTTGTTGGGCGCCATCATGCTGATCTTGAAGCCATCCTCGTAACCGGCTTCCTTCATCAGCTCCTTGGCCTTGGCCACGTCATAGCGCGGTGTCAGCTCAGGATTGTGGCCCTGATAACCATCCGGCGACATCTGGGCAGCGGGGGTCGCGAAGCCCTTCATCAGCTTCTGGGCGATACCTTCCTGATTGATGGCGTAGTTGACCGCCTGGCGGACACGCTTGTCCTTGAAGGCTTCGACACGTTCCTGGTTCATCTGGAAGGTGATGATGCGGGTGCCGCCCATCTCGACCAGGTGCACGCCATCCTGCTTGCGGATGCGCTCCAGGTCGGTCGGCGGTACCGGCGCGATGAAGTCCATGTCGCCGGAGAGCAGCGCCGCGACACGGGTGGCGTTTTCCTTGATCGGCGTCAGCACGATGTCGTCGACATTGCCCGGGGATTCGGTATCCCAGTAATCCTCGAAGCGCTCGAAGCTGATCTTCACGCCCTGCTGACGGTCAGTGACCTTGTAGGGGCCGGTACCGGACTCGTTGCGTGAGGCGAAGGTGTTGGCGGCCTTGGCGATCTCATCCTTGGCCTTGCCGTCTTCGGTCTCGCCGGAATAGAACTTGCTGTCCATCGGGAAGATGTAGGTGGCGGCATTCAGCACCAGCGGGAAGGGCTTGTCGGTCACCAGATCCACGGTGTAGTCATCCACTGCCTTGACGTCAGTGAACGGTGCGAAGATGGCCTTGAAGTCAGCACTCTTCTTGAGGCGCTCGATGGTCCAGACCACATCCTTGGCGGAGAAGTCATTGCCGGAATGGAACTTGACGCCTTCGCGCAGATGGAAACGCATGGTGTTGTCATCGACACGCTCCCAGCTCTTGGCCAGACGGCCATCGAAGCCCAGATCCTTGTTCCAGCGAATCAGCGGGTCATAGACCATGTGCGACAGCTGCAGAGTGCCGCCGGAGAGTTGCTCGTGGATATCGAGCGTGACCGGGTCTGCGTCGTAGGCCATGCGCAAGGTGACATCTTCGGCCAGGGCTGGTGTCGCCATGGCCAATGTCGCGCTGCCGATCAGCGCGCACAGGGTCTTCTTTTGGAAGAGGGACTGGAAGGCATTCTGACGGGTCATGAGCTTCCCTTTGCTTGTGATGTTTGGTTGTTCTTGTGGCTCTCTTCGCATTGTCTCCCTCAGGGCGACACGCAAGGATGCGCTTTCACAGTAGTGAGACACGCCGCACAGAGACAATCGAAATGTTGACTAGCCAGATTCAGGCCGTGAATAGCGGTGTCGACAAAAGCGCAACACACACGTTGCTGGTGCATCACGAGGCAAGGGCGTCTTGCATGGCGTTCGTTGGACGATGGCAAGTGTCGTTCAGGACGGTTGGTTAAGTCTCTTGCCTGTGTCACGTGGGGAAAGCGTGACTGGTGATAGCATTCCGACAAAGGCGGTTGAAGGGATATTCTTATTCAATTCAATGGCTTGATGGCGATATGCATCCTTGCTCATCGAAAGGTGGCAAGAGAGCCACGCCATCGTGTCCTCTCGCGAGTCGGGCAGACGACGGAGCCTGTCTTGCGGAGATGACGGCGGGGAAATTCTTGACGAGGCGGTGTTCCCGGACGAGGAATCCGAGATTGCCTGGAAGGAAACGATGAGGTGCACCGTTCTGGTGCGAGGCTTGATTCGCGACTAAGGTCTAGTCGTTGTGCGCAGTCTCGCGGGCGTCATACACCCGAAATCAACGCTGCAACGTGACACGCCTCCCGAAAGGAAGGCGTGTGGTGGCGCACCGCTGGCGAGCCGAGAAGCCTCAGGCGTGGAGGCAGAGCAGGGTGCGCCTGCTCACTTACTCATTTCACTTACTCATTGCTGCCGGCGACAGGCGTCAGGCGGTCAACCCGATAGAGGTTCGGCACCTGGGAGAGACCGCTGATGGTGCACTCCAGGTTGTTGACGCGACCATCCGAGAGGCCATAGACCCAACCGTGGATCTGCAGATTCTGACCGCGCTCCCAGGCACGCTGGAGGATCTTGGTACGCGCCAGGTTCTGTACCTGAGAACGCGCATTCAGCTCACACATGCGGTCGACCTGTTCGTCCAACGGCAAGTCCTTGAGCTCGGCGTGATGCAGGTTGTAGAGCTCGCGCAGACTGTGCAGCCAATAGTCCACCATGCCGTTGTCCCCGCCGGTGATGGCAGCGCGTACACCACCACAACCGTAATGGCCGACGATCATGATGTGCTCGACCTTGAGGACATCCACGGCGTACTGGATCACTGACAACGCATTCATATCGTTGTAGTGAATCAGGTTGGCGACGTTGCGGTGAACGAAGACTTCACCCGGCGGGAGGTCGATGATCTGGTTGGCGGGGACGCGTGAGTCGGAACAGCCGATCCACAGATAGTCCGGATTCTGCTGGTCGGAGAGTCGCTTGAAGAAGTCAGGATCGCGCTCGGTCATGGACTTGGCCCAGACCTTGTTCTGCTCCAACAGCTTTTCAATATTGCTCATGGCGAGGGGACCACTTATCAGGATGACGGGGCAGGGGAAGATGTTGTACAGACATGCTTGCCGCCGCCAGGCCCTCTGCAATGCAATACGTCAACATCGCAGGCCATCGTGAGCGGCGCATGTTGTAACTTTTGTCTAACATCATTGGTATTTTTACCGCGCGATGACCTGCAGGGTCAACCAGCAGTCACGATGGCGGATGACCGCGGCCCACGTCATGGGGCTGCCGAGGGGCATGACTCCTGATACCATGTGGCCAATTCATCAAGGAGATTCCCGTGTCCGATCAGACCCAACAGCCTGTGACAGGCCAGTTTGACTTCGACCTGTTCGTCATTGGCGCCGGTTCCGGCGGTGTGCGTGCAGCGCGTACTGCCGCAGCCACCGGTGCACGCGTTGCCGTCGCGGAAGATCGCTATCTCGGCGGCACCTGCGTCAACGTGGGTTGCGTGCCGAAGAAGCTCTACTCCTATGCGGCTCACTACCATGATTCCTTCAAGGACAGCGCAGGTTTCGGTTGGAACATCGGCGAGGCTCCCCGGTTTGACTGGGCCACTCTGCGAGATCGCAAGACCGCCGAGATCACGCGCCTGAACGGCATCTACCGCAACATGCTCAACAACTCCGGCACCACGCTGATCGACGGCCGTGCCACGATCGCCGATGCCAACACCGTCGAAGTCAACGGCAAGCGCTATACCGCCGCGAAGATTCTGGTGGCCACCGGTGGCTGGCCTTTCCTGCCGGACTTCCCGGGCCGTGAGCATGCGCTGGACTCCAACCGCATCTTCGATCTCGAGCAGTTCCCCAAGCGCTTCTTCGTCATTGGCGGCGGCTACATCGCCGTCGAGTTCGCCAGCATCTTCAATGGCCTGGGAGCCGAGGCGCATCTGAGCTATCGCGGCGAGCTGTTCCTGCGGGGCTTTGACGATGAAGTGCGTGCCTTCACGCGTGACGAGATGGCCAAGAAGGGCGTCAACCTGCACTTCAACACCACCGTGCAGTCCATCGACAAGCAGGGCGATGTCTATCAGGTCAGCCTCAGCGATGGCCAGGTGCTGGAAGTCGACTGCATTCTCGCCGCGACCGGTCGCAAGCCGAACATCGATGGTCTCGGTCTCGAGAATGTCGATGTCGAGCTGAATGCCGACGGTACCGTGCGCGTCAATGAGCGCTTCGAGACCACCACGCCTTCCATCCTGGCACTCGGTGACATCACCGGCGGGCCGGAACTCACGCCGGTCGCGCTGGAAGAGGCCATGCATCTGGTTCGCGCACACTTCGGTGATGGCGTGGTCGGTGGCCTGGATTACGACACCATCGCGACGGCCGTGTTCTGTCACCCCAACATCGGCACCGTCGGCCTCAGCGAGGAAGCGGCGCGCGAGAAGTTCGACAGCATCCGTGTCTACACCGCCGATTTCCGCCCGATGAAGCACACGCTGTCCGGCAGTGACGAGCGCAGTCTGATGAAGCTGATCGTCGATGATGCAACCGACAAGGTCGTCGGCGTCCACATGGTGGGGGATGAGGCAGGGGAGATCATGCAGGGCATCGGCATTGCCGTACGTGCTGGCTTGACCAAGACCGACTTCGACCTGACGGTCGGTATCCACCCGACCGCTGCCGAAGAATTCGTGACCATGCGCAGCGTGACCCGCACTTGACGCCCCATGCAGGCGACGGTGAGGAAGCTCTGGGCTATTCCATGGGCAGCGTTACCATTCGTTGACACTCGTCAGCGATCGCCAGCTTGAAAAAACGCCTCGCGGCATCACCGCGGGGCGTTTTTTTATGCGCGAAGGGCGCTTGACCAGTGAATTTCTTGTCTGCCAGTTCAGGTCACCACATGATCTTGCCAGCGCATACACCTTTCGTAGCATAAAGCTTTTCCGTTACGTACCAGAGACATCAGCTATGCTAATCTCATCTCAGCGTCGAGCATCCACAAGTTGCTGAAATATCAACCTTGTCATGCAATGCGGTGATCAGGTTGTCTCCTTCGCAGTGTTCAGCCGGGATGCAAGACGGCAACACCAATAACAAGCCAGCAAAGGGAGTTTCAAGATGACCATGATCAAGAAGTCGTTGACAGCGGCGGTCGCGACCGCAGGTCTTGGCCTGATGGGGATCTCCGGTGGCGCCAGCGCCGCGGAGCAGACCTTCGTGACCATCGGCACCGGCGGTGTCACCGGCGTCTACTATCCGGCCGGTGGTGCCATCTGCCGCCTCGTGAATCGTGGCAAGGCGGAACACGGCATTCGTTGCAGCGTCGAGTCCACGGGTGGTTCAGGCTACAACCTGAACAGCATTCGTACCGGTGAGCTGGACATGGGCGTCGCTCAGTCAGATGCCCACTACAACGCCTATGAAGGCGAGGGTGACTTCGCGGACTTCGGCCCCAACAAGGAACTGCGCTCCCTGTTCTCCCTGCACCCGGAACCGTTCACCGTCGTTGCCCGCAAGGACAGTGGCGTGACCGAGTTCGATCAGCTGGAAGGCAAGCGCATGAACATCGGCAACCCGGGTTCCGGTCAGCGCTCCACCATCGACACCCTGCTGTCTTCCCAGGACAAGGACACCAGCGTCTACTCGGTGGCATCCGAGCTCAAGGCTTCTGAGATGTCCTCCGCGCTGTGCGACAACAAGATCGACGGCTACGTCTATGTCGTGGGTCACCCGTCCGGTTCCATCAAGGAAGCTACTACCACCTGTGACGCGACTCTGGTCAACGTCACCGGCGACGCGGTCACCAAGCTGGTCGACGAGAAGCCGTACTTCTCGGTCGCCACCATCCCGGGCGGCATGTATCGCGGCAACGATGACGACGTCACCACCTTCGGGGTGCGCGCCACCATCGTGTCCAGCACCGAAGTGGAAGATCGTGTCGCCTATGAGGTGGTCAAGGCCGTGTTCGACAACTTCGATCAGTTCCAGCGTCTGCACCCGGCCTTCCAGGTGCTGAACAAGGAAGAGATGGTCAGTGCATCGCTGACAGCTCCGCTGCACGATGGCGCCAAGCAGTACTACAAGGAAGCGGGCCTGCTGAGCGAGTGATGCGGTTGACTCGCTTGCCTGTCGCAGGCTGACCAGGCTTCACCACGGAGACCGCACATGTTGCGGTCTCCGTGCTTGTGCAGGAACCGTTGTAGAGACCTCACCTTCGTGACTCGTCGTCCTCATGAGTCGCAGCTCCTGCATGGCCAATGGATGGCTGCCGCCGGCGGGTCTGGTGATGCAGCAAGGCGCATGATCCATCCCTGTCGGTCTGAGCGGTGAGCAGGTGGGAAAGGTGGTACCCCGAGCGTCGCTCGGCGCTGAGTCAGGAAATATCGTCCTGATTCAGCCAATTAATGGAAACATCCGTCAGGCCGGACATACTGAAGATGTAACCTGCTTGATAAGCATGTGGCTGTGCAGCGTCATCCTGGGTCGGGAACATGGCGGGTAGACGTAGATGCCGTTTCCTGATGATGCCTGCCAGCCATCGCCTGACTCGCGTTGATCGGATCATAAAAAATGACCAAAACTAAATCTTCACCGCCGTCCTCTGCGCCTGGCGCCGAGACGGATCATGATGCAGAAGTGCAGAAGATGCTCGAATCGGAGGTCGGCGGGCGTCATCCGGAAGGCTTCGTGGGGCGCCATTTCATGTGGCTGATCCCGCTTGCCTGGTCTCTTTTCCAGCTCTATCACGCCTCGCCCTTGTCGCTGCTGAACTCCGACACCGCGCGAGCCGTCCATCTCTGCTTCGCCATCTCGCTGGCGTTCGTGGCCTATCCCGCTTACAAGGGCGCGCCCGCCAATCGTATTCCTCTGTATGACTGGGCGTTGGCGATATTCGCCGTGGCGGGCGTGGCCTACGTGCTCATCTTCAGTGACGAACTGGCGCGACGAGCGGGTGCCTATACCACGACGGACCTCGTGTTCTCGGGCATCGGCCTCCTGTTGCTGCTGGAAGCGACCCGTCGCGCGCTCGGGCCGCCGCTTGCGGTCGTCGCCACCGTCTTCCTGCTCTACAGTCTGTTTGGCGCCTACATGCCCGATGTCATCGCGCATGCCGGGGCCAGTCTCAACAAGCTTCTGGGGCATCAGTGGCTGACCACGGAAGGGGTCTTCGGTGTGGCGCTGGGTGTCTCCACCGACTTCGTCTTCCTGTTCGTGCTGTTCGGTGCCTTGCTTGAACGCGCCGGTGCCGGCAACTACTTCATCCGCATGGCCTTCTCGATGCTCGGTCACATGCGCGGCGGACCGGCCAAGGCTGCCGTGGTGGCGTCTGGCTTGTCGGGGATCATTTCCGGCTCTTCCATCGCCAACGTCGTGACCACCGGGACCTTCACCATCCCGTTGATGAAGAAGGTCGGCTTCCCTGGCACCAAGGCAGGCGCCGTCGAGGTGGCAGCCTCCACCAACGGCCAGCTGACACCTCCGATCATGGGTGCTGCCGCCTTCCTGATGGTGGAATATGTCGGCATTCCCTATCTGGATGTCATCAAGCATGCCTTGTTGCCTGCACTGATCTCCTATATCGCGCTGATCTACATCGTGCACCTGGAAGCGTGCAAGGCCGGCATGGAAGGCCTCAAGCGGACGCACAAGACCAGCCTGATGGCTTCGATGCTGACCTTCCTGACCGTCTTCATCGGCATGGGCGTGCTCACGCTGGTGGTCTATTACGGTATCGGCTGGATCAAGGGTCTGGCGGGTGATGGTGCGGTCTATATCGTGCTGCCGCTGCTGCTGGCGTCCTATGTCGGCCTGATCGCCTATTCCGCCTGCTTCCCTCCGCTGGAGGAAGGGGACATCGATGAATTGCCGCCGGTGGGTCCGACGGTCAAGGTCGGTCTCTATTTCCTGCTGCCGGTCGTGGTGCTGGTGTGGTGTCTGACCGTCGAGCGCATGTCGCCGGGGCTTTCCGCCTTCTGGGCGGTGCTGTTCATGATTTTCATCACCGTGACCCAGCGCCCATTGGTCGCGATCTTCCGCAAGGAAGGCAATCTGGGGGGGGCAACCCAGCGTGGCGGTGAGGACCTGTTCCATGGTCTGGTCATCGGTGCCAAGAACATGATCGGGATCGGTGTCGCCACGGCGGCGGCCGGTATCGTGGTCGGTACCGTGACCCTGACCGGGCTCGGGCTCAAGATGACGGCATTCGTCGAGTTCATCTCGGCAGGCAACCTGATGCTGATCCTGATCTTCACTGCCGTGATCAGTCTGATTCTGGGCATGGGGCTTCCCACCACGGCCAACTACATCGTGGTCTCCACGCTGATGGCGCCGGTCATCGTCAATCTGGGCGCCGAGAATGGCCTGATCGTGCCGCTGATCGCCGTGCACCTGTTCGTGTTCTACTTCGGGATACTGGCAGATGACACGCCACCGGTGGGTCTGGCCGCCTTCGCGGCGGCGGCCATCGCCAAGTCAGACCCGATCAAGACCGGTATCCAGGGCTTCACCTATGACATCCGCACCGCGATCCTGCCCTTCATGTTCATCTTCAACACCAACCTGTTGCTGATGAACATCGATAGCTACTGGCATCTGGCGATCACCATCGCCTCGGCGGTCGCGGCGATGCTGGTCTTCGCGGCGGCCACGCAAGGTTATTGGCTGACGCGTACCCGCTGGTACGAGACCATCGGTCTTCTGCTGATCACCTTCACGTTGTTCCGTCCGGGCTATTGGTGGGACATGGTCTATCCGCCAGTCATCATGGCGGCTCCGCAGCAGATCGAGACCCTGATGGAGGAGGCACCGGTCGACAGCAAGCTGCCGATTCATGTGTCAGGCATCAATCTGGATGGCGATGAGGTCTCCAAGACCGTGCTGCTGCCGGTGTCGGATGCCGACAGTGGCGAAGCGCGCCTGAGCGATGTCGGTCTGACGCTGGATATCAGCGACAAGCAGGTGCTGGTCAGCATGGTGGAATACGGTAGCGTGGCACAGCAGGCCGGTATCGATTTCGATTTCACCATCGATGGCATCCAGCAGACCGCTGAACGTCCACCGAAGGAAATCGCGATGCTGCCAGCCATCGTGCTGTTGTGGTTGATCGGCTGGTTGCAGGTGCGCCGTCGCCGTCGCGAAAGCGTCACTGCCTGATGCTTCGGGGTCTGAACGATCGAGACCCGTGACATTGCGCACCCGCCAATGAAAAACCGCCCCTGACATCGTCAGGGGCGGTTTTTTTCATCTGTCCTTCCGCAGCGCTCCTGGCGACGCGGTTGTCTGACGATCTGCGGCAGGGGATGTCTGGCAAATGAAATCTGGCAAATGAAAAGTGCAGAGAGTCCAGTGGCTGCGTGCTTATGGCTGCACGAGATGCTCGGCAGGAAGGCCGGCAACATGGCCGTGACGAACAGCAGATGAGAGTGCGGCCAGCAGAGCCGGGGACAGATTATGCGCCTGCGTTGCGTGACCTGTCAGCACCCTGTGCGTGAAATCGAGCGCCAAATTGAAACATCCTCGACATATTCAGCGTGATAGCTTCAAAGGGCACACCCCAACGGAAGGCATGTCGCCAATGGTAAGAGTCGAGAAGCAGTCCCGTCGTCTGTACGTCCTCGATACCAACGTGCTGATACACGACCCCTCCGCCATCTTCCAGTTTGACGAGCACGATGTCGTCATTCCGATGACGGTGCTGGAGGAGCTGGACAAGCACAAGAATGGCCACAAGGAAATTGCCCACACTGCTCGCCAGATCAGTCGCACCCTGTCTGATCTCACCGCCGACATCACACCACAGGAGATTCTGCGCGGTATTCCACTGCCGGGCTCGTTGAATGGCGCCGGCAATCTTCATTTTCTCTCCGGCAGCATCGATCAGAGCGAGGCAAGCGCCGACAACCGCATTCTTGCCGAGACACGCAGTCTCGCGGCGCGCAGTCAGGATGCATCCGTCATCCTGGTGACCAAGGACATCAATCTGCGCATCAAGGCAGCGGCACTGGGCATGGCCGTCGAGGACTATCTGACGGATCGCGCCTTCAGTGACAGCGATGCCATGATCGAGGGCGTGAAGCTTTATCACGAGGCTGGGCCTGACGGTCAGGGCGTGTGGGATGATCTGCAGGTGGATGTCACCGTCAGTCGCGAGAATCATCGCACCTTCTACACCCTCGCCGGCCAGATGCCCAAGGACTGGTATCCGGGAATGTTGATCGCGGATTGTGATCGTGGTGCCAGCTTCGAGGCCATCGTGCGCGAGCTGGACAATGATCACGCCTGCCTTGAGGTATTGCAGGATTTCCGCAACGAGCGTAGCGCCTGGGGCGTCAATGCCCATGACAGTCGCCAGAATTTCGCGCTCAATCTGTTGATGGATGAGAGCGTCGACATGGTCTCGATTGCCGGGAGTGCCGGGACAGGCAAGACCTACATGACCCTGGCGGCGGCATTTGAGCAGACTCTGGAGAAGAAACGCTTCGAACGTATCATCTTCACGCGCGCGCCGATCGCCATGGGGGAAGAGATCGGCTTTCTCCCCGGGACCGAGGAAGAGAAGATGTCGCCGTGGATGGGCGCCTTCCACGACAACATGGACAATCTGCTGCGCAAGGAAGGCGAAGGCACCAGCGCGTGGAACGAGGAGGCCACCCGTGCCTGGATTGGCAACCGTGTCCAGATACGCTCGCCGTCCTTCATGCGTGGGCGAACCCTCAGCGATACCTTCCTGATCATCGATGAAGCCCAGAACCTGACACCGAAACAATTGAAAGGGCTGTTGACCCGGGCTGGTGCCAACACCAAGGTCGTGCTGCTGGGCAATGTCGGGCAGATCGATACGCCCTATCTGACGGCCAATACCTGTGGTCTCGCGGTGGCAGTGCAACGCTTCGCCAATTGGCCGCATGCCGGTCACGTCACGCTCAAGTGTGTCGAGCGTTCGCGTCTGGCACTGGTGGCGGAAGAACTGCTGTAGATTTCTCGACAGCGGTGAGCATGGTATGACGTAAGTCCTGAGGTGCGGGAACGCGCCATCCTCCAAGCGAAACGCCACCCCTGAGGGTGGCGTCTTTCATTGGTGTGAGTGTTGCAGCAACCTCAGCAGACGTTGCAGGAACATCAACACACAAAGGGAGGAAGCGGCGCGAAGGCCAGGCGCTCCTTGAGCAACTTGTTTTCATGCGTGATCTGGCTCAGCTGTGCCTCCAGACGAGATTGTTCCGCCATGGACTGCTCCAGCTGAGAGCGCAGATCCTTGAGCTCCACATCGCGCTGCTGTCGTAGCGTGGTTTCCTCGAAGCGACGACGTTCCTCTTCCTGAAGCAACTTCCGCTGCTCCGCCGTCTGGGCATCCAGGCGTTCCACGCGCTTCTCGAGCTGCTCGTGGCGGCGGCGATGCTGCTTGTCCAGCTCCTGCTTCTCCAGGCGCGCATCATCGAGCAGCTTCATCAGGCGCGTCTCACTGGCCTCGTGACGAGACTCTTCCTGCGCCAGGCGCTCCTTGAATTCGCTTTCCTGTTGCTGCACCAGCTGCTGATGGCGCTCATGGTCATGCTCGCGTGTCCGCTCGAGTGCGGTGACATCTTCCTGGGCAAGCGTCAGGCGCTTCTCGAGCTTCTCCTGCAATTGCTGCCATTGTTCGCGCTCACTGGTCAAGGTCGCCAGTGTCTGCACGCGCTCCTCGAGACGCGCCTGTACTCCCGCCAGTTGCTCCGTGAGTGCACTGAGCCGCTGCTCCGCATCCTCTGCGCGCCGCTGTGACTGTGCCTCGGCCTCACGGGCTGACTCGGCCTGGCGGTCAGCTTCCTGCCGATAGTGCGCCAGGCTCTCGTTGGCCAGAGACTGGGCTTCACTCCATACCGTGGCCAGTGTCTCCGTCAGACTATCCGGCATCGCCTGGGTCAGAGGCTCATCACGTTTCTCGGCGCGACGTTGGCGCCATTCGCGCAGATGATCGCTGATGGTGGTGAAGCTGCCGGTCCCCAGCACTTCCCGAATCTTCTGCACGCTGGGCGCTTCACCACGTGCCATCAAGGATTCTATCGCTCGTTGTACATCCTCGTACTGGACGCCAATGCGCGCCATGGGAATCTCCGTCCGTATTCTGAAGTTGATGCTCAGCGGCCATTACGCCACGAAGTGACGTTCACTACCACTCCATTGGTCAGGATTCTGCGTGATATGCACAAGAAATCTTCCCTGTGCTCTCGCGGGCTCCCCTTTAGGCAGACTTCTGGCCGCTTAGCGTCATTGTAGCGACTCGTCTGCTTGGAATAAAGATAATTACATATTACGTAATACGTAATTTACGTTACCCTTGGTGGTAGTAATTCATGATTACGCGCCTTATCTTGAATTATCATGGCCGTAACGTCACAATCAGCCCCCAGGCAACGCGACAGGAGTCGAGACAGTGGAGAAGGGCGCACACGGTGGCATGACCGCGTTGATCGGGCGCCTTGAGGGCGAGCTGGCCAATACCACCAGCACTGCAGCCGTCACGCAGAGTGGCGACGCTGCACTCATCAAGGCGCAGACGGACATTGAAGCCGTGGCGGCGTGGCTCAATGAATATCGCCACAGCCCGCAGACCCTGCGCGCCTATCGCAAGGAAGCAGAGCGTCTGCTTCTGTGGCTCAGGGCGGAAGGTGAGCAGGGGAGAGACGCCGCCCTGGCAAGTCTGGATCGTGAGCGGCTCGAGCACTTCGAGGCCTTTCTGGCCAATCCTCAGCCAGCGGAGGTCTGGATTGGCAGTGTGCGTGCCCGCAGGCACCCCGAGTGGCGACCCTTTCGCGGGCCGCTGGCTCCGGCCAGCCGTCGCCAGAGTCTGGTGATCCTGCAGGGGCTTTATGCCTGGTTGATCGAGGCCGGCTATCTGGCGCGCAATCCTTTCCGGCTGATGCGCGACAAGCGGCGCATGGACAATCGCACGCTGCGCATCGAGCGCTATCTGGAGCGTCCGCTATGGGATTGGTTGTGGGGGCGTATCGAGGCGCGCTGTGATGAGGTGCGTTGTCACGTACCGACAGCCGGCAGTGCCTCCCTCGAGCGCGAGGTGTCGCGGGAGCGATTCATCGCGGAGCGCCAGCGGTTTCTGTTCGCGTTTGCCTACCTGATGGCGCCGCGTATCGCCGAGATGGCCGCCGCGAGAATGGGGGATATCATCAAGCGGGAAGGCCAGTGGTGGTGGCGAGTGATAGGCAAGGGCGCCAAGCTGGCCGAGATCCCGCTGCCGCCCCCGATGCTCGAGGCCCTGGTGCGCTGGCGACGCCTGCGTGGACTGAGTGACTTGCCACAGGCACTGCCCGCTGATGAGTCACTGCCTCTGCTCGCGCGGTTGGATGGCACGACCCCTCTGGGCGACAATCAGCTCTACCGGTTGATCAAGCAGACGTTTACCCAGGCCGCCCACGACATGCGCCAGCGAACGGAGCGCCCCGGCGACGCCAGCGAGCTGATGGCACGCACGCTCGACCAGGCAAGCCCGCACTGGCTGCGTCACACCGCCATTACCCACCAGGCACAGGCCGGGTTAGAGCTGCGTTTCCTGTCTCGCTCCGCCAGACACTCACGGCTGGATACCACCTCTCGCTACCTGCATGCCGAAGACGGCGAGTGGCAGCAGCAGATGGCAAGGCACTTCCTGGCGACGACGACGGCTACCCCTGAGGAGGAGGCGTGACTGCTGGCATGGCGCCAGGCTTCACGCCTCCCGTGCGTCCGTCGGAGTCAGGCGTTATCATGGCCGACAGCATATTTTCAGACACTCTTCAGTGACATCATCGGGAGTCAGCATGAGCGACGCGCAACAAGCGCAGGCGGAACTGGTCGAGGAATTCAGCTTCTTCGACAATTGGATGGACCGCTATCAGTACATCATCGACATGGGCAAGGCGCTGCCGGAGTACCCGGAAGAGTTAAAGGGGCCTGAGACCAAGATCGACGGCTGCCAGTCCAACGTCTGGATTCATCCTGACGTACGTGGTGAAGGCAGCGAGCAGCGTCTGCACTTCCAGGCCACCTCGGATGCGGCCATCGTGGCAGGCCTGATCGCCGTGGTGCTGCGCATCTACAACGACCGGACGCCGCAGGAAATCGTCGCCACTCAGCCGACCTTCCTCGCTGAGCTTGGCCTCGACAAGCACCTGTCGCCGACACGCTCCAATGGTCTGCATGCAATGCTCAAGCGCATCTACGGTGTTGCCGAGCTGCACGCCAACGCCTGACCCCCTGGCGAGAAAAGAGGCCTGACGATAACCAAGACGCCCGCCATGCCGATCGAGATGTCTCGAGAGGCCTGGCGGGCGTCTTGGTCATTGTGGTTGTCATTGCAATGACGCGCTGACTGGACCCAGCGGGAGGTTCGCAGTGTCGTCACAGGCTCAGCGGTGCTCCTTGACCTCCAGCACATGCGTCATGGCCTGTTGCTGACCATCCCAGACGTAGCGCAGGTGGGGGCCCTGGATGGGGATGCTGACCGCCGGTGGACGCAGGATGGCCGCGCATTCGGCATCGGGCTCAACCTTGGCATGGCGGACGCTGGGGTAGAGCAGACCATGACTGCCGGTATCTCTCATCTTCGCCGCGAAAGCCTGGCCGGCCGGGTAGCTGGCCGTGTCCGGCTGGCATAGCTCGGCGTATCCCTGGCGAATGTCGTGCAAGGGTTGCGTCACGCGATTGACGTAACTGCGCATCGTCATTTCCTGGCTGGGTTGCGCGGTATCAGCCAGAAAGCGTGCCATGTGAAAGCGGGTTTCGCTGATGGCGGTGTCCAGGCTACTGGCGCAGTAGTAGACGCCGAAGCTGCCATCGGTGAAGCGTGATGCGCGGCCGATGTGCGTGAAGGCCGCCATCACCGGTGTGGAGCCCGGCCCGCTGATGCGATCCTCGGGTGCGACACGGTTCAGCTCGCCGGCCTCCTCGCGCAGGCGATCATTGGTCAGCGCCTCGATGGCAAACGCCATCTCCAGCTCATCAGGTTCGAGAATATCCTCGAACACCGAGATGGGCGGGAAGGCGCTGGAGATGACGCGCCAGGCGTTCTGCCAGTCAGGCAGTGTCAGGGCAGGTTGGGGCAGGGCGCTCATGCTCATCCACGCACTCCGTCGAGATAACGACGGGTGTCGGCCAGTGATACCACCTGCCCGGCCAGCATGTAGTCAAGCGCGCTCTGCCCATTGAAGGGAGCGGCACGATTGGGGCGGCGCACCCATTCATGGGCCATTTCAGGCGTGTTGCTGAACAGGATGCGCAACGCCTTGTGAATCCCCATCACGTAGGAAATCCGCTCCAGGGTGTCATTGGGCAGGCGGACTTCCGGCAGCTTGCGGTACTTGTGATAGGTGGTGGTGCCGATGCCGCCGAGCAGCACGCGTTGATCGGCAGCGCTGCATTGCCATTTCTCCATGATGTTGAAGAAGGACTTGAGGGCAACGCGACCCGCGCTGGGGCTGGTCGGGGACACACGATCGATGGCGGTTGCGGTGGACATGGCGCTCTCCTGCTGACTGACGATGGCATCGCACATGACGCCTTTCACATGTGAAGTATATCACGACTTCACTTCACATGCGTAAATCAGCTCGCAGGAGCGTGCGACACCATCAGGGCGTGGGGCCTGAGTCGCGGTCATTGCCCGCGCAGCAGTCTGACGATGACTCCTTGCGTGGTGGCACGGGGTCCACTCCTCCGGGGCCACCGAGGGGATGACAGCGTGACAGGCGTCTGGCTGTCAGCCAGCACCCCTTGAGCGGCCCATGCACCTTGATGGCCTCGAGGCCATAACTGGAGCAGCTGGGAAAGAAGCGACAACGCGGCCCCAGCAGCGGGCTGAGCACCAGCTGATAGCCGCGCAGCAGGCCGGTGAGCAGGCGCGTCATGCCAGCCGTCATAGCGCGCGACAGCGAGCCGCGAGCAGGGCGGGGATCGGGGTCACGTTGACCTGACTCAGGCGTTGCCATACAGCGTGTCGGGATCAATGATCGGTGCATCGGTGATCTCTGCGCCTTCGGCGTCAAGGCGCCAGTAGAAGCAGCTCTTGCGTCCGGTATGGCAGGCAGGGCCGGTCTGATCGACCTTGACCAGCAGGGTGTCACCGTCGCAGTCAAGGTGGGTGCTGACCAGATGCTGCTGCTGACCGGAGCTTTCGCCCTTGCGCCACAGCTTGCTGCGCGAGCGTGAGAAGTAGCACACGCGTCCCGTGGTCAGCGTCTCGCGCAACGCCTCGGCATTCATCCACGCCATCATCAGTATCTCGCCGCTGTCATGCTGCTGGGCGATGGCAGGAATCAACCCGTCGCCATTCCACGGCAGGGCAGCCATCAGGGTGTCCAGCGCGACCTTTTCGCCGACCTGTGCATTTTCCAGCGACTTGAGCAGTCCATCCTGTGCCATTGAATCCATATCCTTGCAGAAGCTGTATCGAAGACTGGTCCCGTCGCGACGTTCACTGCGCAGGTTGCAGCGTTTCGGTTCGGAGGCCAGATCTCAAGAAGTCTCAGTGTAACAAGCCGCGACTCAGCGGCGCAGACCGCCACGGGCGCTACGCCAGATCAGCGAGACCAGATAGGCGATCCCCGCCACCAGTACGATGGTGGCACCGGCAGGCAGATCGAACTGCCAGGAAAGCGCCAGACCACCGGTGGTGAAGGCCATGGCCGCCAGACTCGCGATCACGATCATCATGCCCAGTGAGCGCGCATGATGGCCGGCCAGCGCGGCTGGCAGTGACAGCAATGCCAGCACCATGATCAGCCCGACGGCCTGGAGCAACAGCACCACGGTAATGGCGACCAGCACCAGCAACAGCAGATAGAGCGTCTTGACCGGCACTCCTCGCAGGCGAGCGAACTCTTCATCGAAGATCACGGCCGTCAGTGGACGGTGTACGACCAGCAGCACCAGTGCCAGCCCGCCCACCATCCAGGCCAGGGTGCCGATGGCGTCTGCGGGCACCAGCAGCAGATTGCCGAACAGATAGCTCATCAGATCGACCTTGTAGCCCGGGGTCTGACTGATGAAGAGGATGCCGGTGGCCATGCCGATGGCCCACAGCGCACCGATGACGGTGTCTTCCTGATCAAACCCCTTGAGGCTGATATAGCCGATCAGCAATGCCGCGAGGATGGCACTGATGAACGCACCGACGAGCGGGCTGGCCCCCATGAAGTAGGCGATCCCCATGCCGGCAAGCACCGTGTGGGCGATGCCGCCTGCCAGATAGCCGATGCGGCGTACCACGACATAGGGGCCGACCAGGCCCGCCGCGAGGCTTGCCAACAGGCCGGCGAAGAGGGCGTTCTGAAGAAAGTCCTGGCTGCCCAGGGCGGTGATGAAATTCATGTGTTGTAAGCCTAGAGCGCGGGGCAGGCGCCGTGAAAGAAATGAAACCCGCCAGGCAGCCTGTCACGGGCCACCGTATCAATGATGGTGATGAATCATCTGGACGTGTTCACCGTAGAGCCGCTCGATCGATTCGGCGGTCAGCGTCTCAGTGTCATGGACGATCATCTTGCGGTTGAGACAGGCCACCCGATCGACATAATCACTGATGAAGCCGAGATCATGACTGATCACCACCACGCTCATGCGGTTGGCCAGCCGATTGAACAGCTCGAACAATGAACGCTCACCATCGCTGTCGACACTCGCGGTGGGCTCATCCAGCAGCAGCAATTGCGGCTCGGCCGCCAGTGCCCGGGCTATCAGGACACGCTGCAGCTGACCGCCGGAGAGGGCATCGATATGCCGACGGCGCAGATGGCTGATCCCGACTTCCTCCAGTACCGCACCGATCGCCTCACGATCCGCGCGTGGCCAGGGGCCCCATTGACGCTTGCGTCCCTGACGCCCCATCAGCACGACGTCTTCCACCCGGATCGGGAAGCGCTTCACGAAATTGGCGAACTGTGGCACATAGCCGATATGGCGTGCGGCAGATTGGGGAGTGCGCCCCAGCACTCGGACACACCCAGCTGCCGGCTTGTGAAGGCCAAGCACCAGCTTGAGCAAGGTGCTCTTGCCGCCTCCATTGGGGCCGATCAGCCCCACGATCTCGCGGGCGCCGACCTGGAAGTCGACATCGTCGAGAATGACCTGCTCACCATAGCGAAAGGTCACGCCGCGAATATCGATGGCATCCGGTGCATCCGCCGGGACCGGGCGAAATACCGGACCGACACTGCGCCCGGTGGCTGGTGCATCCGGATGGCTGTCCGGGCGCCGGCGCGCGACGGAGATGGGGCTGGCCATGACGAGAGGTACCTCTTTGCAACGCAGACGGGCGCGTGAGCGCCCGTCTGACTTTTTTATGGGGCAGAGCATTGTGCAAGATCATGCCGCATGCGCAATACCTGGCCAGAAATTACTGACTGTCGGTCCGCTCGAAGCCTGCTTTCAGTGCTTCGGTGGCACGCTTTAGATTCTCGAGATAGTCCTCGGCCAACGGGTCCAGCACGGCGACTTCGGCATCCAGCGAGCTGGCGATGCGCTTGGCGGCCGTCTGGGAGAATTGTCCCGAGACGAAGATGGTGCCGATGTTCTCATCCTTGGCACGTGTGACCAGAGTGGCCATCTCGCGTGGTGTAGGCTCACGACCACTGACTTCAATGGCATGCTGCGCGAGTGAGTAGCGATCCGCGAAGTAGCCGAAGCTGGGGTGGAAGATCAGGAAGTTGCGACCCTTGTAAGGTGCCAGCGCCTGCGCGATCTGCGTGTCCAGCGTATTCAGGGTCTTGAGCAGCCGCTGCTCATTGGCATCTATTTCACCGGCATGTTCAGGCAGCTGGGCTTCCAATACCTTGGCAGTGCGCTCGACGACGGTCTGCATTCGCTGCGGATCCAGCCAGAGATGAGGGTCGGCTTCGCCGAGGTCTTCATGCTCATCATGGCCCGCGTGCTCGTCATGATCCGCGTGGTCTTCATGGCCATGCTCGCCATGATCTGCGTGGCCTTCATGGCCGTGCTCGTCATGCTCTGCATGGTCTGCGTGGTCTTCATGCTCATCATGGCCCGCGTGCTCGTCATGGTCGGAGCCGTGATCATGATGATGAGCGTCTTTACTGCCGAAATGGCGCGTGTTGAGACCCTCTTCCAGATGCACGACCTGCATCTCGGCATTGTTCTTCTCGAGACGCGGCAACCAGACCTGCTCGAAGGGTACGCCGATGGCGAGATAGAGGGGAACCGTCGACAACTCGGCCACCTGGCGAGGGGTCGGATCATAGGTGTGCGGGCTGTTGCCCGGTTTGACCAGCGTCGTGATCTCGACATGATCCCCGGCCAGCTGATCGACCATCCACTCGATAGGCGGCACGCTGACGGCGACATGCAGTGGCGCACTGTCTTCGGCTTGCGCGTTGGGGGCCGCCAGAACGGCAAGCGCACCCAGCACGCTCAACGGCAGGCTACGCGCAGCCCGCGAACCCAGCGTGCGCTGGATCCGGGACAGCAGCTTTTCGCAGAACACTTGGCGAGAGGCCAGGGGAGAGCCCGCATGCATACTCATGACACCACTTCCTTTGCTAGTGATCACGGCATGATGCGGGCAAGGCGCACCGAAGATCGACACGCCAGGACCGCCATCAGCCGCGGTTGAACGAGAGACGCTGGCCGTTGGCCACCGGGTTGACGGTCTTGCCGTCATAGGCTTTCACGCCATTGACGAAGGTCGCATCGATGCGTGCCTTGAAGGTCACGCCATCGAAGGGGCTCCAGCCACACTTGTAGAGCACGTTGTCACGGGTGACGCTGGTCTCGCCATTCAGGTCGACCAGCACGAGATCCGCGAACGCCCCTTCACGGATATAGCCGCGATCGACGATGGAGAAGCGATCCGCGACGTTGTGGCTGGTCTTCTGCACCAGGGTTTCCAGGTCATAGATGCCGTCCTGAACCTGATCCAGCAGTGACAGCAGGGCATGCTGCACCAGCGGCAGACCGGAAGGCGCCTTGAAGTAGGGGTTCTGCTTCTCTTCCCAGGTATGCGGCGCGTGGTCAGTGGCAATGATGTCGATGCGACCATCCATCACGGCGGCACGCAGGGCGGCACGGTCTTCGGCGGTCTTCACGGCCGGGTTGCACTTGATCAGGCTGCCACGCGTGTCGTAATCGGCATCGCTGAACCACAGGTGATGCGCGCAGACCTCTGCGGTGATCTGCTTGCCAGCCATCGGGCCCGGCTTGAACAGCGCCATCTCTTCAGCGGTGGTCAGGTGCAGGACATGCAGCTGGGTGCCGTTGCGAGTGGCCAGGTCGATCGCCAGGCGTGAGCTCTTGATGCAGGCCTCGCGAGAACGGATCAGACCGTGCTCGGAGAAGGGCACGTCTTCCCCGAAACGCTCACGCCAGCGCGCCTCGTTCTCCAGAATCATCGGAGTGTCTTCGCAATGCGTGACGATGGGCGTCGGAGCATGCTTGAAGATACCTTCGAGAATCTCCGGATCATCGACCAGCATGTTGCCGGTCGAGGCACCCATGAAGATCTTGATGCCGCAGGTCTGATTCGGATCCAGCGTCTTGATCGCTTCCAGGTTGTCGTTGCTGGCACCCAGATAGAAGGCGTGGTTGGCATGCGCACGACCCGCCGCCACGGCAAACTTGGCCTCCAGCGCATCGCTGTCCAGGGTTGCCGGCTTGACGTTGGGCATGTCGAAGAAGGTCGTGATGCCCCCGGCGACGGCGGCGGCCGACTCGGTGGCGATATTGCCCTTGGCGGTCAGGCCGGGCTCACGGAAATGCACCTGATCATCAATCATGCCCGGCAGCAGATGGCGGCCGGCAGCATCGATCACTTCACGCGCGTCCAGATGTGAGAGATCACTGCCGATGGCATGGATACGCCCGTCCTTGATGCCCACATCCAGAGTGGAAATGGTGCCTTCATTGACGACCTGTGCCTGCGAAATGCGGATGTCCAGCATGTGACGTCCTCCGTGGGAAGCAAATGTTATATCGTATCAAAAGCGCTCGCAAGCGCCATTCACTGAGCGGTTTCTACCATGTCAGCGACCTGAGAGGCGCATTTCTGGCAACGCCCCTCAAGTTCGACAGTCTGGCGTTCGATCGTGAAACCATGGCGATCTGCACTGGCGAGAAGGCGAGTGCCAAGATCATCGTCGTGCATCTCCTCGACTCTCCCGCAACCACGGCAGATCAGCAGCTGGAAACCGTGCTGATGCTCGGGACAGTGGCAGGCAAGGAAGGCATTGAGCGATTCGATGCGATGGACGAGGCCTTGTTCGATCAGGAAATCCAGCGCGCGATAGATCGTGGGCGGGCGGGCGGCACCGTGTTCCTTGGCAAGCTGATCCAAGAGGTCGTATGCCTTGAGTGCGCCATGACTGTTGGCGATCAATTCCAGCACACGTCGCCGGATCGGGGTGAAACGCACGCCACGCTTCAGGCATTGGCGTTCAGCCTGGTCGATCAGCGAAAGTTGCTCGGGCATGAAGAATCCTGGGTGTCGGGAATTCTGAGGATCGAGAATCCGGGATGACGAGAGGCCAGTGACACGTTGAGAGTGAATCAGATCAGCGTGTTACCTCAATGAACAGACTCTTATTCTAGGGCATTTGGGCGGTCTCGGGCCATATGCAGACTCAGGCTTGTCAGATAGCGGCAAGGTAGAGTGTTGTCACTGCACAGCAAAGACATGTTATAACATAACAATAACGAGCGTGATTTCCCTCTTGCCTACCCACCGAGGCGCTTACCATGCACTCGATCACTCCGATCACTTCTCATGACACACTATCGGCTTCCCGGCCTGCGAAGGGCGGCAGGTTGGCCCAGTCAGCTGTCACGGCGAGCGGTTCGAAAGATTCGGCAACACCACACTGGCACATCGGCGAGCAGGCGCTGGATCTCGGGGAGATCTTTCGCCCGGAGGTGACGCTGGCCGTGATGCAGCGCCGCATCGATGCGGCATTGAAAATGGCGGTCAAGGCTCAGTCCTCGGGTGCCTACCCGTTGCGCATGCGCTGGCGAGGGCCTATCAATGACCTGCGTGAGGCGCTGGAGCGCTACCTTCCCGCACCGGATGCCGGGGCTGCGCTGATAGAGGATATCTATGTGCTGGGAGAGGCCATCGGCGAGCTGTTCGACGTGCAGGATATCGGCATGCGGCTGGAAATGACCCAGAGCGCCATGTGCCCACGCTTTCATGTGGATCGCATTCCGGTCCGGTTGGTGACGACCTATGAGGGCCCCGGAACGCAATGGCTGCCGGAGCAGGCCGCCGATCGCCTGGCTCTGGGGCATGGCGTTGTCGGACACCGGGACATCTGTCGGGACCCGGAACAGATTCGGGAGCTGCGCCCAGGAAGCCTGGCCTTGCTCAAGGGAGAATGCTGGCCCGGCAATGAGGGGCATGGTCTGATCCATCGCTCGCCAGTCGTGCCGACCGGCAACCGTCTGATGCTGAGCATGGACCCAGGTTGAGGGTCTCGTCCCGCGAACGCAAACGCCCCGTGACACTCGCGTGTCACGGGGCGTTGTTCTCTGCGGGCACGCCATCATTCAGGAATGGGAGCCATTCCGACGTTGGCCACGTCTTCCTTGCTGCGTGCGAAGTGCTTGCGGGCGAAGGCTACCCGTTCCGCGACAGGCACGCCATCAGGTTGACGTTCGATCAGCTCGAGACGCTTGCGCAATCCTTCGCCATTGGCCATCTGGATGGCGAGGCCCGGTCGGGCATTGAGCTCGAGCAGCATCGGGCCATGGCGCCGGTCAAGCACCATGTCCGTGCCCAGATAGCCCAGCCCCGTCATCTCGTAACACCCCGAGGCCAGTTCGAGCAGGGTGTCCCACTGGGGAACCTTGAGCGAGAAGATGTCATGTCCCGTATCGGGGTGGGCGAACTGCGGGCGATCATACTGCACACCGCGCACGGCCCAGCCTGACCCGATATCCAGCCCGACACCGACCGCCCCCTGGTGGAGGTTGGCCTTGCCATCCGAGGCCGCCGTCGACAGGCGCATCATCGCCATCACGGGATAGCCCTTGAAGACGATGACCCGAATGTCGGGAACGCCTTCATAGGTGAACTCGGCGAAGGCCTGATCGAAGGAAATCAAGCCTTCGACCAGCGCCACATCCGGTGAGCCGCCCAGCGAATAAAGTCCTGACAGGATGTTGGAGACGTGGCGCTCCATGTCGGCACGCGTGATGCGCGCGCCGCTGGGCTTCACATACTCTTCGCCATCATGGTGCTCGATGACGAGGATCCCCTTGCCGCCAGAGCCCTTGGCCGGCTTGATCACGAAACCTGCGTGATCGCGCACCATGTCGACGACCCGCTCGACCTCGAACTGGCTGGCGACCTTGCCGATCATCTCCGGCGAGGCCAGACCGTACTTCTGACACAGCAGCTTGGTCTGCAGCTTGTCATCCACCAGCGGGTAGAGGCGGCGGTCGTTGTACTTCGAGATATAGCCGATGTTGCGGCGATTCATGCCGACAACCCCCCGGGCACGCAGGGCGCCCGGTGTGGTCCAGTTGCGCGACCAGCGATTCATCCATGACGCGAGCATCTCAATCCTCCGTCAGCGGCTTGAAGCGACGCAATTCCAGCAGACGATAGCCGGTGTAATTGCCCAGCAGCAGGATGAAGGCCATCAGCACCAGCTGCAGACCCAGGAAGTTGAAGGTCAGGTGGCGCACCCACGGATTGTTCATCGCCAGATAGGCCAGCACGGCGGTCAGAAGGCTACCGCCACCTTGCTTGAGGACTTCCTTGGGGCCTTCCTCTTCCCAGAGGATCGACATGCGCTCGACGGTCCAGGACAGGATGATCATCGGGAAGAAGGTGATGGTCAGGCCGGCATTGAGGCCGAAGCGATAGGCGAGTACCGAGAAGATCGAGATGATCGCGATCACCGTGATGATCACCACCGAGACCCTGGCGACAAGCAACAGGTTGAGCCGCGAAAGGTAGCTGCGAATCACGAGCCCGGTGGCGACGATGAGCAGGAAACCGATCAAGCCGGTGATCAGGCTGGTCTGGATGAAGGCGAGGGCGATCAATACCGGCATGAAGGTACCGGAAGTCTTCAGGCCCACGAGCACCCGCAGCAGCACGACGACTAGTGCGCCGATCGGGATCAGCAGAATGGTCTTGAACAGGGCCTGCTCTTCCAGCGGCAGCGAGTGGATCGAGAAGTTGAGCAGCTCGTCATTGGCCAGCTTGTTGCGAACCGCGACGGCGGCCGGTTCGTTGTGGCGAATCATCGAGAAGCTGACGCGGGAATTGACGCCACCTTCCACTTCCAGCATCGGGGCACCGCGGCCTTCCCACAGCAGCAGGTTGTCAGGCTCACCTTGCTTGCCGGTCTCGGGGTTGATCAGCACCCAGTCAGTGTTGAGCTTCTCACCCTCGGGGGAGTCGATCTCGACAGCCTGATTGCTGTCAGGTGTCTCGGCGAAGACCTGCAGCCAGGAGCTCACGTTCTGGCGACGGCGTCCGTCTTCCAGGCTCAAGCCACTGACCAGGCGTGCGCTCACGCCCGCTTCATTGAGCAGACGCAGCATCAGCACCGGACGCTGGAACTGGGTCAGCAGCAGACGCGCGTTCTCACCCTGACGCTGATTGTCGAACTGCTTGATCAGTTCACGGGCGAAGGTGAAGGAGTCGGCGCTACGGGTGCGCGCCTGCTCGATCACCTGAGCGGCAGCCGTATCATAGGGACGTTCCCAGGACACTTCCTGAGGTGCCGGCAGGCGCTTGATGGCAGCAGGCGTCGCGTTGTCGGACTCCAGCATGGTCACGGTGTAATACAGCAGCTGGGAGCCAGCGGCCTCACGGATCGACCATTCAGCACGACGGCCCGGCAAATCATCCAGGTACGACAACCCGAAGCCGGAGGAGGCCGTGTTCTCGGTCAGGACGCTATAGCCTTTCTGATTTTCCGGAAGCGCCAACGATGCCTTGACCGGACCGCCCGTTGCCGTGAAGGCGACCTGGGCCTCGATATCCCAGACTTTCTGTTGTGCACCCGGCACCCAGGGCACATCGAAGGAAATATGGCGGTAGGCGGTCAGGCCCACGCCAATCAGCATCAGCAGGCCGACCAGCAGGTAAAAGGAGAAACGCGACATGGGAGTCCTTGAGTATTATGCAGTCACAGGGTCTGGCACCCGGCCAGACCCTGTCAGTGGAGATGTTCGAGATCCGTGAACGTCAGGTGAGGGCGAGGGTCAGTCGCGATTTCCTTCATTCGGGTCCTGATCCTTGGCAGCGGCGGTGCTGGGAGCGCTGCCCGGGAATTCCGGACGCGGATTGATGAAGGTGCGGCTGACATCGACGGCTGCGATATCCATCATGAAACGACGGCCCAACAGCACCGGGTACGTCAGATCACGACGGTCATTCAGGGTGAATTCGACACGCTGCTTGATGTCGCCAAGCGTCATCAACATGCTGACCACAGGACGGTCTTCCCGGCCTGACGCCTGCACGATGGTCACGGTACGGCTGACCTTGGCTTCTACCCACTTGTCGCGCACCTCGGGGACGAAGTATTTGGCATCCTCACGAAGCGCCAGCTTGAACTTGACCCACTTGTCGCCATCACGTTCGAACTCGGTGATGTCACGCGCCGACAGTGAGGACGTGTTCGCGCCGGTATCGATGCGCGCCTTGAAATAGCTGCCGATGTCCGGAAAGCCGACCCACTCGACACGTCCGAGCAGCGTCTTGTCCATGATCGGGTTTTCAGAGGCGGTCTTGCAGGCCTGAACCACCTGCGGAGCTGCCGGCTGTTCCATTTCGGCATGCATGCGGCGCAGTTGGCTGCCGACTTCCCGCATGTCGCGGCGCAATGAGCGGTTCAGTTCGCGCTGCTCGACAAGCTGTTGTTGCTGGACGTCGCATTGCCCGGCGATCTGGCTCTCCAGGGCATCGATGCGTTGCGAGAAGGCCTCCGGGGTCAAGACCGGCTTGGGGGGCTGAGGTTGCGCCGGAACACAACCTGCCATGACGATGACGCTGGACAATGACACGGGCAGCAGCAGCTTGCGGATCAGCATGATAAAGAGGGTTCCTGTTCAGCCTTGCTGACGATCTCGTCTTCACGAGTTCGCCTTGCATGATTCTTGTTCATCCATCTCGCACCGTACTTGCACGAGTGGATGATGGGAGGGAGCCCGGCCACCTTCAGTCGTCGTCTTCGCAGCGATCGCTGAAGGTGTGGCAAAGGGCGATGATACGTAGGCCGGATAGTCGCTGTCCATGATTCGCCACCCACGGCTGGTGCGCCCGGGAACGGCTTACGTCAATGCGTTGCCATTCACGGACAATCATTCAATCCAGCGTGATGCGAAGCGCTCATGACGCCTCTTGCCGTCGATTTCATCGCTCGACA
The DNA here is from genome assembly GCF_057670765.1 of Cobetia sp. PS-4MA. Lineage (NCBI taxonomy): Bacteria > Pseudomonadati > Pseudomonadota > Gammaproteobacteria > Oceanospirillales > Halomonadaceae > Cobetia > Cobetia sp. PS-4MA. Next base: position 1,860,656 of record NZ_CM173107.1, read on the forward strand.
GGCAAGAATGTCGCTCGTTGGGGACGTGCCTGTCCCAGCCGAGTTGACGTCTCCGGCTACCATACTTTGGCACTTATTTCATGGACTTGCACATTTCTCGCATCGTGAGTGCACCTTGTGGTGGGTGTCACAAGTCATCGAATGATCGGCGGGAGCACTGGAGACCTCAGTGGCGAAGTCTGTTCTCAACGGGCTGGTCGTGACACAAGGGCAGAAGAAGACCAATCACTGACGTCAGCTGACGACAGGCAGACATGCTGCTGAACATTTCAGGACATCAGACACTCGAGTTGTGGTTCAGCATTGCGGGTATCGGTCATGCACAGCGAGCACATGACAGGCAGCATGATCGTCAGGGCAGGTCCTGTGAGACGTGAGTCTGGGCTTCTCGAATACTCGATTTAACATAATATATATTATACGAGCTTATGAGAATTCGACATCACGCCTGCGTTGACGATCCACTGCAAGCGTCGAGATACATCCAAATTGCTATTTGTAGAATCACTGCATAGTATCAGTACAAGTTTCCTAGTCGAGAATGTCGATGATTCGCTCCCGCTTGCGCTCCCTCGGTCTGATCACCCTGCTGGCCTCCTCGGCAAGTCTGTTAATGGCTTGCAGCAGCCCCTCAATCGATACCTATGCCGGTTCCGGTCCCGAGTTCAGAATCGACGAGTACTTCCTCGGGCACACACGAGGCTGGGGAATGGTTCAGGATCGTTCCGGTGAAGTGACTCGGCGCTTCGTGGTGGACCTACAGGGCACCAGGCAGGATGGACAATTGACCCTCGACGAGAACTTTCGCTACAGCGATGGCGAGACGCAGTATCGACAATGGACCTTCATCCCGACGGGTGACCGTCAGTGGCGCGGCACGGCAGCTGACGTGACCGGAGAAGCCACGGCAGCCAGCAATGGCCATGCCTTTCGCATGCAATATGTCCTGCAGGTTCCCATCGATGGCAGTGTCTGGGAGTTCAACATGGATGACTGGATGTATCTGCAACCAGACGGACGCGTGTTGAATCGCACCTCGATGCGCAAACTGGGCATCGAGCTTGCCACCATCACCCTCGCCTTTCAGCGCTGCCCCTGTGAGAGCGACCGCTAGAGGCGCTTGTTCAAGGGCGAATGTGTCTCGGCAAGCCACTGCGCATAGCTATCTTCCGGGAGCGCAGGTTGCCCGAAGGCATCGCTCTGAACCTGATCGAACCCGAGAGACTCAAGCTCCGATAGCTGCTGAACTCGCTTGCTACCTACCGCGATGGGCACCAGTCCCAGCGTTTTCATCGCACAGGTCCATGCCTTGATCAAACGAGTCTGATCCGGCTCATGCTGCTGAGGTGCCATGAAGCGTGGGTGCAGCTTGACGGCTACCGCCGGCATCCGGCTCAACAGACGCAGGTTGGCATTTTCCCGGCCAAACCGATCAATGCAGAAGGTTACTCCGTCACGGGTCAACGAGGTCATTGCCGCAATCAGTGCCTCTGGTGTCTCCGCGAAGCGTTCGCAGCCCGTGAGATCCAGGCGCAGATGCTCCCCCTTGAGGCGGTAAAGTCGCAGGATGCGTCTCAGCGTCTCGGCGTATTCACTGTCGATCAGGCGCTTCGCCGAGAGATTCAGTGATACCGGCACTCCGAGAGACTCCGTGGAGCGCTGCGACTGCCAACGACTGACCATGGCGCACGTCTGGCGCAACACCCAGGTATCCAGTTCTTCGCCAAGGCCTGCGCGCTCAGCCATGCGCAACATCTGGTTCGCGGTGACCCAGCGCCCTTGAACCTGCCAACGCAGCAGCATCTCCATGCCGCACACCTTTCTCGTCCGGACATCCAGGATCGGCTGCGCATGCAGGCTGAGCTCATTGTCTCGCAAGGCCCGGGCGAAGCGATCACCCAATGCGATGGCAAGGGTGACATTGCTGCTGAGATCGGCGACCTGAAGATTCTGCTGACATGGTGCCCAATGCGCCGCACTGGCGAGTTCCTCCTCGAGAAGTTCGACAAGCTCATGGGCCGTGGCTCCATCGGGCGTGAAGGTGGCCGTTGCGACCAGGAGTTTGGGCCTCAGAGCACTGGAAAGATGCATCAGCCAGGGCTGAGTGATGAAACGCTGCCAACGCATCCCGCTGACAGACTGCCGCTGAGGCAGCAGGATGATCAGGGTATCGCTGCACAGACGACCCTTGATGACGTCTTCATCATCGAAGCTTTCATTGATCTGGCTGGACAGTGACTGCATCACCTCCTGGAGGAAGACCTCGCCCTGATGGTGACGCCAGTGTTCTGCCTCCGATACCTTGAGCATGATGGCCTGGTAGCTTTCACTCGCTCGGTTTTCCATCCAATGGGCAAATGTCTGAAGATAACGTCGTCGTGTGCTGTAGCCGGTAATGGGGTCAATGCTGGCCTGAAGCGTGGCACGCGTTCGTTCCGTCAGGAGGCTGTCGCGCTGGATCAGCTCGTTTTCGACCAACATGGCACAGCGTCCCAGCCTTTCGAGTTGAGGCGCACTCAGCTCACGTGGTGTGTGATCGATGAGGCACAAGGTGCCCAATGGCAATCCTGAACTGTCTCGCAGCAAGGCGCCGGCATAGAATCGGAGATATGGCGGGCCGGTGACCAGGGGATTGTCATGAAAGCGTTCATCCTTGCTCGCGTCGTTGACGACGAGGTAGCGCTCTTCATGGAGAGCGTGGGCGCAGAAGGCCAGGTCACGCCCCGTTTCACGTGCATCGATACCGCAGTGGGCCTTGAACCATTGGCGATTCTCGTCCACCAGTGACACGAGACAGATGGGGACATCGAAGATATCCGCGACCAGGCGCGTCAGGTCGTCATAACGCTTTTCATGCTCACTATCCAGTACGTGAAGCGCGTGCAGGCTATCGATTCGCTCCTGTTCGCGAGGATGAGGGGCTGCTGGCATGAACCCGGGACGCCCACCTGCCGCAATGGCGGGTGGGCTGACAGACGCGTTGTGTGGGGGGATGGCCATTGGCGAGAATCTCATCTGAGTGACACGGACACCATTCAGCTTATCGTTGCCTGCATCGCGAAGGGAGACTTAGCGCCTCTGGTCAATTAAACGGTAAACTTTCGAATATTCGTGATGCAATATGGAGCCGCGCGCCCTTCTGCCCTTCTGCCCTGCTCCCACATACCACGAAGCCCCCGCAGCTAAGCTGCGGGGGCTTCGTGTGGTCAGGCCATGAATCTCGCGGTTCGTGACGCGGGTTCAGGCTTCGGCAGGTGCGTAGGAGCCATCTTCACGGTGGACTTCCTTGCCGGTCAGACCCGGCGTGAAGACACATGCCAGATGCATGGTCTTGGTAGCACGCAGCAGGTGGTCGTCATGTTCATTGAGGATATAGACGTCACCCGGCTTGATCGGCCAGACCTTGCCATCCGCCAGTGTCTCCACCTCGCCCTCACCTTCCATGCAATACACGACTTCATAGTGGTGCTTGTAGTGGATATGGGTCTCGGTACCTTCGAAGATACGAGTGATATGGAAGGAGCACTTGCCACCATCTTCGTCGAGCAGCAGACGAGTGCTGTCCCAGTTGCCGTTCTCGGCCTTGACCAGACGGTCTGTCTTGCGGGCTTCCTCGAGATTGCGAACGATCATCAACTTCTCCTCATTTGGGCGCTGTCATGACTCGACAGCTGACAGATGGCGATTCCCGTAGTGACATGAAGGCAATGGCGCTTGAACACGAAAGAGCCACGGCGCAGAACGATGAGCGCCTTCTTCGGTGACAGGTGACAAGGGCCAGGAATCGCATGAGATGACCCGCGCCATGGCGGGCCAGGGAAGAACGGGCGCCGATCACGTGACCAGCGCCCGATACCGCAGAGACTCAGCGCAGGACGGCTGCCGCATTTTCCTCGATAATGTCGAGGGCTTCCAGCAGGTCTTCATCACGGATGGTCAGCGGACACAGGCATTTGACGACCTGCCCGGAGTGACCGCTGGTCTCGATGATCAGGCCCTGCTCGAAACAACGTGAGGTGATGGCATCTGCCAGTTCACCTGACGCCACATCGATACCGCGCATCAAGCCACGACCTTTCTCGTGTGCCGCGAAGCCGTTTTCACGCGCCTTGGCGGCAATCTTCTGGAAGCGCTCCTCGACGATACGGCCCTTGCGCTGGATGTCGCGCTCGAACTTGTTGTCGCTCCAGAAGTGACGCAGTGCGGCGGCGCCGGTCACGAAGGCCAGTGCATGGCCACGGAATGTGCCGTTGTACTGACTCGGCTTCCACTCATCCAGCTCCGGACGCATCATCACCATCGCGAACGGCACGCCAGAGGCCGACAGTGACTTGGAGTTGCAGACGATGTCTGGAACGATGTCGGCATGCTCGAAACTGAAGAACTTGCCGGTACGACCACAGCCCGCCTGGATATCGTCGATGATCAGCAGGATCTTGTGCTCCTTGCACAGGGCATCCAGACGCTGCAGCCATTCGATGGAGGCCGGGTTGATGCCACCCTCACCTTGTACGGTCTCGACCAGTACGGCTGCCGGGCGGTCCAGACCACTGGAGGAGTCCTTCAGCAGCTTGTCGAGATACGCGACGGTGTCGACACCCTCGCCCATGTAACCATCATAGGGCACGAATTGTGCGCCCTGGGCTGGCAGACCCGCTGCATCCCGGAACTTGGCGTTGCCTGTCGTGGCCAGAGCACCCATGGTGACGCCATGGAAGCCGTTGGTGAACGATACGATGTTGTGGCGGCCCGAGACCTTGCGCGCCAGACGGATGGCGGCTTCAACCGCATTGGTGCCGGTCGGCCCTGGGAAGTGGACCTTGTAGTCCAGACCACGCGGCTTGAGGATCACTTCTTCCAGAGCTTCCAGGAAGTCGCGCTTGGCGGAAGTCCACATGTCGAGACCGTGGATGATGCCATCGCTGCTGATGTAATCGATCAATGCCTTCTTGAGTACCGGGTGGTTGTGCCCGTAGTTGAGCACGCCCGCGCCTGCCAGGAAATCGATGTAGCGCTTGCCATCCTCGGTGAACAGGTGGGCATTCTGCGCCTTGGTGAAGACGGTCGGGAAAGAACGAGAATAAGTGCGTACCTCGGATTCCATCTGTTCGAGTATCTGCGTATTCATGCTGTCACCTCCCTGGTGATGGATGGCCATGCTCGGCGCGGTGAAAGCGCTGGCGGCCATGCCAGAATGTAAAGACGATTCAACGAATGACACTGACCCACTTGCACACGATGACTTGGGGGTCGACAAGTGATGTCACGACTTTCCTGTCATGAACATCCAGCGGGTGAGACGTGATTCTCCTCGAGGTCCGACACGAGAATCGTGACGCCGCCTCACCCGAGACTTCTCCATGGCGTCTTGAGACACCATGGCTGGCTCAGATATCGCTCGGCAGGAACGGCCCGATACGTACCAGGTTCTCCGCGAGGTGCACGCCGCCCAACTGATCCGAGGAGAAATATTCACGCGAATGCAGGGGGACCTGCCAGCGCTCGGACAGACGCGTGAAGAGTGCCCAGGACGCTTCATTGTCAGGCGTGATGGTGGTCTCGAGGTGGCGCACATGGGCCATCTCCGGGCGCTTCATCACGGCTTCGATCAGACGACGTGCCAGGCCAGTCCCGCGGGCTTTCTCACCGACGGCGATCTGCCACAGGAAGAAGGTCTGCGGGGCATCATTGCGGGTGTAGCCCGAGACGAAGCCGACCACCTCACCCTCTTCATCCGTTGCCACGGCGCAACTGTCACGGAATTGGGTTGCCAGCAGAACGTACGAATACCCTGAATTGAGGTCCAGCGGCGGGCATGCCTTGACCAGCTCATAGATGCCCCAGCCGTCATCAGTGGTCGGCTGACGGATGAACAGCGGCGTCGTGGCGCGGTTGATCACGGCATCATGGGTGTGGTGGGCAAGGCCCTGAATCGTGGAAGTCATTGTCATGGTTTTCATAGATTATTTCGCAGTTGGCGAATTCGCTATAAACCATAACAAACCGTTATGAGTCTTGCAAACCATAGTTTATTTGCGAAGCGCTCATACATAACGGGAAATTATCGTTTATCACCTCATCGCATGAGCCGCTCCACGGGGCAATCGCCACGCCTCCGCCCACCGCGCAGACGCCAGTCATGCCATGCCCCCTCTCCCCCCATCCCCTATCGCCGTGCCTGAGTGCAGTACGCATCGCTGTCAGCAGAACGACATATGGCGCCCGCAGGCGCCATATGGAGAAGAAAGGGTATGAAGAGATGCCGTCGCGGCAGGCATCGTGAAGACGTCATATGCGGTCTCTGACGATGTCAGCAGATCCCCATCGCACGTGCCCGAGCGACAGGTCAGCGTTTCACGGCTGTCGAGGAAGCGGCTCGCCTGGAGGAGGTCGCCACGATCTGCCCGAGTTCATCGTGGCGACTGAACTGGATGGCGCAGTTGCGGCCTTCATTCTTGGCAGCATATAGCGCCATATCGGCATTGTGAGTCAGCGCTTCACGTTGATTGCCGTGTTGCGGCGCGATCGCGATACCGATGCTGCACCCCACTTCCAGCTTGTGGTCTTCATAGAGGAAAGGGTTGCCCAATGAGTCGATGATGCGCTGTGCCAGCTGGGCAAGTTCACCATGGTGCCCCAGATTTGCCTGGATGTCGGCATTGTGGACCAGTACCACGAATTCATCGCCGCCCAGACGTGCGACGAAGTCGTCCTTGCGCACCACCTGGTTGAGCCTTCCCGCGATCACCTTGAGGGCGACGTCACCAGCCGCGTGACCATAGGTGTCGTTGATGGGCTTGAACTTGTCGATGTCCAGCATCAGACAGGCCATCTGACCGCCCTCTTCATTGACATCAGCCAGCCACTGCTCGCTTCTCTCATAGAAATGCTGACGATTGGGCAGCCCTGTCAGGGAATCATGCATTGCCAGCTGAGTGATGCGTTTCTTGTAATTGTTGCTCTCGATGATGTTGTACTTGAACTTCTGCAACGCACGCGCCATCTGGCCGACTTCATTGGTGTGCTGAGTACTGTCGATCACCACGCTGACATCATCATTGGCCAGAGTGTTCATCGTCTGCGTGAGGCGGCGAATCGGCTTGAGCACATAGCGAGCGAACAGCCACATGGAAAGCCCGATCAGCACCACGATCATCGCCAGCGCCAGGCCATTGACCACCGGGGCCACCGTGGCTAGCAGCTTGAGCGTCTTGCCGACCGCGGCAGAGGTGGCCCCGATCCGCATGCGGGTTTCATGATCCAGCACCCCCAGTGCGTCAAGCGCTGGCGCATCATTGACCTTGACCCGTTGATCGATCTCACGCGGTGAAAGGTCTGCCTGCTCATCATGCAGCTGGTTGACCTTGTTCAAGCGGTCACTGTAGGACTGAATGACATCGGCGATATCGCGGATGGCACGTTGCTCGGCGGTGTTCATGCCCAGCTGACGATAAGCCGCTAGGGTGGCGCGAAGCGATTCGATGTCCTGCGCCGCCTGCTGACCATAAATGGCGTCACTGCGCAGCACGTAATTCTTGAAGTGGTGGATCATCTCGCCGTAGCCGAGATCACGGCGCAGGTTGGCCACCAGGCGAGCCTTGCCCATGCCGTTCTCGAGCGGATTGTCATTGTCACGTAGCTCCGCGATTGAGATACGGCGCAGGGTATCCAGCCCCGAGACAGCCTGGAAATCGTCGATCTGAACCACCTTGTCGATATCGGCACTCGAACTCCCCTGCTCGATCATCGTGCGTATTCTGGGCACCATCAGCTCATAGCGATTGATAGTGGCACGCAGACCCGCCACCGCCTGCTCCTCCCTCTGAGACAGTCCAAGGCTCTGGTAACGACTCAGAGCGCTACGAGCGGCACCTATCTTATTCTGCACCTCGCCGATCAGCTCGAGGTCCTGACGCAGCACGAGATTCTTGAAGTCATGCACCATGCCGCCATAGCCCAGGGCCTTGGTCAGCTGACCTTCCAGGCGCGGTTTATCGGAGCGCGCCTGCTGATATTCCTGCCAATCGCGTCGCAGGTCGGACACGTTGCGGGTAATAAAAGCCAACACGACCAGCAACACCAGCCCTGCCAGTGCGGAGAGTCCGCAGATGATGATGTTGATGGTACGAAAGCGCATGTTGGCCAGGGTCATGTATGGCGGTCTCTTCACTGGTGGATACGGTCATCGGGCAAGGCGTCAGCGTAGGCGCCATCTGCAGCATTCATCTTCACAATACCAGAAATCCTAATACTCGGATGTATTACGCGGGGTTGCTCCCGGTACCAGCTTCCCAATGAAAAGATCCCCCACCGCAACGCGATGGAGGATCTTCATCTGATCAAGCTGGACGGGACGTCGCAGGCCATCGACAGGCGCCTTGAGGCATCACGTCAATGAATCAGTTGTAATAGGCATTGGTCGTATCGGTGTGATCGGTCACGTCACGAATGCCGGCGAGCTCGGGGATGCGTTCCAGAAGCGTCTTCTCCACGCCATCCTTGAGCGTCAGGTCAACGGCCGAGCACCCCTGGCACCCGCCGCCGAACTGCAGCACGGCAACCTGGTCGTCGGTCAGCTGCATCAGCTTGATCTCACCACCGTGTGCCGCCAGGCCCGGATTGATCTCGCTGTAGAGGATGTAATTGATGCGATCTTCCAGCGGGCTGTCCGCATTGACCTTGGGCATCTTGGCATTCGGTGCCTTGATGGTGAGCTGGCCGCCCATGCGATCCGCATTGAAGTCGACCGTCGCCTCTTCCAGGAACGGAACGCTGTGGGTGTCGAGATAGACCTTCAGCTTCGGAAGATCCAGAATCTCGTCCGTCGGCTCTTCTTCTCCCGGGCGGCAGTAGGCAAGACACGTCTCGGCATACGGAGTGCCCGGCTGGGTGATGAAGATGCGCACGCCGATGCCTTCCACGTTCTGCTTCTCGAGCAGCTCGGCAAGATACTCCTGGGCGCTATCGGTAATCTGGATGCTCTCACTCATGGCGCAGAGACTCTCTTGATGTCAGGTGACTAATGGCTCCATGTTAAGGAAATCCTGCTGCACTCGCAATCCTGAGCAAATCACTCGGGTTTGGCGCCATGGGCGCGGCCACTCCCGGGTGGGCTTTCCTAAAGCACTCATGTTGCGCATGAATCATGCTCATCGTGACGATTCTGAGGTCTGATACGATAGCCACATCTGGCAAGGCGAGGATGCCGCGAGCGGATCCTTCACCAGAGCTTCCCAATAGCAATGAGTTCGCGCCTGTGGCGTGTGGCTTGCCTGGCAAAGTCCTTGCTTGGCAAACAGAGTCACACGTCCGGGAAACAACGCGACAAGTCACGTACGCTGGAGTCCGTCATGGCGCAAGCCCACCCCCCTGTTCCCTATTCCCTGCCCCTGTCTGACGCGCTGAGACAGGCGCTGCAGGAGCGTATCCTGATCCTCGATGGTGGCATGGGCACCATGTTGCAGAGCTATGGGCTGGAAGAGGAAGACTTCCGTGGTGATCGCTTCGCCGACTGGCCCAGTGACATCAAGGGCAACAACGACCTGCTGGCCCTGACACGCCCGGATATCGTCGAAGCGATCCACCGCGCCTATTTCGAGGCCGGCGCCGATATCGTCGAGACTAACACCTTCAATGCGACTCAGTTGTCGCAGTCCGATTACGGCATGCAGGCGTTGGTGTACGAGATCAATCTCGAATCGGCGCGACTGGCGCGCAAGGCAGCCGATGACGTGGCCGCCGAGACCGGCATCCCGCGCTTCGTCGCCGGGGTGCTCGGCCCGACCAGCCGCACCTGCTCCATCTCCCCCGACGTGAATGACCCCGCCAAGCGCAACGTCACCTTCGATATCCTGCGCGACAATTATCGCGAAGCTGCGCTGGCGCTCTTCGAGGGCGGCGCGGACCTGATCCTGATCGAGACCATCTTCGACACGCTCAATGCCAAGGCGGCGATCTACGCCCTGGAGGAGCTGTTCGACGAGGGTCACCCGCGCCTGCCGGTGATGATCTCCGGCACCATCACCGATGCCTCGGGACGCACGCTGTCCGGCCAGACCACCGAAGCCTTCTGGAACTCGGTACGCCACGCTCGCCCGCTGAGCATCGGCCTCAACTGTGCTCTTGGCGCCGAGGAGCTGCGCCCCTATCTGCGTGAGCTGTCCGAGAAGGCCGATACCTTTGTCTCCGCGCACCCCAACGCCGGCCTGCCCAATGAATTCGGCGAGTACGACCAGACCCCGGACGAGATGGCCGAGATCATCCGGACCTTCGCCGCGGAGGGTCTGCTCAACATCATCGGTGGCTGCTGTGGCTCCACGCCGGCACATATCCGCGCGATCAAGGGTGTGGTGGATCAATGTGCGCCCCGCAAGGTGCCCGAGATCGCCAGAGCTTGCCGCCTGTCGGGGCTGGAGCCCTTCAACATCCAGCCGGACTCGTTGTTCGTCAATGTCGGTGAGCGTACCAACGTCACCGGCTCCGCGCGCTTCCGTCGCCTGATCAAGGAAGAGGATTACACCACCGCGCTGGAAGTCGCCCTCGAGCAGGTCGAGAGCGGCGCGCAGGTCATCGACGTCAACATGGATGAAGGCATGCTGGAGTCACAGGAGGCCATAGTGCGCTTCCTGAACCTGATCGCCTCGGAGCCGGATATCTCGCGGGTGCCGATCATGGTCGACTCCTCCAAGTGGGACATCATCGAGGCGGGGCTCAAGTGCATCCAGGGCAAGGCGGTGGTCAATTCCATCTCGCTCAAGGAAGGCGAGGAAAGCTTCCGTCACCAGGCGCAGATCTGTCGACGCCATGGCGCGGCCGTGGTGGTCATGGCATTCGATGATGTCGGACAGGCCGACACCTATGAGCGCAAGATCGAGATCTGCGAGCGCGCCTATCGATTGCTGGTCGAAGATATCGGCTTCCCGGCCGAGGACATCATCTTTGACCCCAACATCTTTGCCGTAGCCACCGGCATCGAGGAGCACAATAACTACGGTGTCGATTTCATCGAGGCCACGCGCTGGATCCATGCCAACCTGCCGCATGCGATGATCTCCGGTGGTGTCTCCAACGTGTCCTTCTCGTTTCGCGGCAACAACCCGGTGCGTGAAGCGATCCACTCGGTATTCCTCTATCACGCCATCCAGGCGGGTTTGAGCATGGGCATCGTCAACGCCGGCCAGTTGGCGCTCTACGATGATCTACCCGATGAGTTGCGTGAGGCCGTCGAGGATGTGGTGCTCAATCGTCGTGATGACAGTACCGAGCGTCTGGTCGACATTGCCGACAAGTACAAGGGTGATGGCAGTACTGGCGAGAAGAAGGAAGATCTCGAGTGGCGCAGCTGGCCAATCAACAAGCGTATCGAGCACGCGCTGGTCAAGGGCATCACCACGCATATCGAGGAAGATACCGAAGAGGCGCGGGTCCAGGCGGCGCGCCCCATCGAGGTCATTGAAGGCCCCTTGATGGATGGCATGAATGTCGTCGGTGACCTGTTCGGTGCCGGCAAGATGTTCCTGCCCCAGGTGGTGAAGTCCGCACGGGTCATGAAACAGGCGGTTGCCCACCTGATCCCCTTCATCGAGGCAGAAAAGTCCGGAGACACCCAGGCCAAGGGCAAGATCGTCATGGCCACCGTCAAGGGCGATGTCCACGATATCGGCAAGAACATCGTCGGCGTGGTGCTTCAGTGCAACAACTATGAGGTGATCGATCTGGGCGTGATGGTACCGGCGGAGAAGATCCTGCAGACCGCCATCGACGAGAAGGCCGATATCATCGGGCTTTCGGGCCTGATCACGCCATCACTGGACGAGATGGTCAGCGTCGCCAGGGAAATGCAGCGCCGGGGCATGCAGTTGCCGTTGCTGATCGGGGGCGCCACCACCTCCAAGGCGCATACGGCGGTCAAGATCGAGCCGCAGTATGAGCATCCGGTCATCTATGTCACCGATGCGTCGCGCGCCGTGGGCGTGGCGTCTCGCCTGCTGTCACCCGAGCTCAAGCCCGACTTCGTCGATCAGGTGCGCAGCGAGTATGCCGTGGTGCGTGAGCGCAATGCCAAACGACGCCCGAAGGCTGCGGACCTTGACTATGCCCAGGCGCGCAAGCGCCGCTTCCAGCCTGACTGGGAGAATTACACGCCGCCGGCGCCAAGTTTCACGGGCCTCAAGGTCTTCGATGGGTATGATCTCAACGAACTGGTCGAGCGTATCGACTGGACGCCCTTCTTCATGAGCTGGCAGCTGTCAGGCAAGTATCCGAAGATCCTGCAGGATGAGGTGGTCGGAGACGCCGCGCGTGCCCTGTTCGCCGATGCCAGAGAAATGCTGCGCAAGTTGATCGATGAGAAGGTGCTGACCGCACGTGGGGTCATCGGTTTCTGGCCAGCCAACTGTGTCGACGACGATACCCTGGAGGTCTATGCCGATGAGTCGCGTACTCACGTCATCGAGCACCTCCACCACATCCGTCAGCAGATGACCAAGAACCGTGACGGCGTCTGTCACAGCCTCGCCGATTTCATCGCTCCCCGAGACAGTGGCAAGCCGGACTGGATCGGTGGCTTCGCCGTCACCACCGGGCATGGGGCGGATGAATTGGCCAGACAGTACGAGGAGGCTGGCGATGACTACAACGCCATCATGGTCAAGGCGTTGGCGGATCGTCTCGCCGAAGCCTTTGCCGAGCGCCTGCACGAACGTGTCCGCAAGGAGTTCTGGGGATATGACGCCGAAGAAGTGCTCGACAACGAGGCACTGATCGCCGAGCGGTATCGGGGCATACGCCCGGCGCCAGGCTACCCGGCCTGCCCGGACCACACCGAGAAGGCCACGCTGTTCCGCATGCTCAAACCGGAGACGCATGCCGGCATGGTGCTGACCGAGAGCTTCGCCATGTGGCCGGCCGCCGCCGTTTCCGGCTGGTACTTCGCCCATCCTGAGTCGAAGTACTTCTCCACCGGCAAGATCACCCGGGACCAGGTGCTGTCATTGGCGGAGCGCAAGCGCATGCCACTCGCCGAAATGGAGCGCTGGTTGTCACCGGTACTGAGCTACGATCCGGACAACGCCAGCTAGATCAGGTCGTACGAAGATTTGCCGACAGCCGGCAAGCGTATCTCGCATGATCATGCAAAGGGCACCTGCCAGCGCAGGTGCCCTTTTGCGTGGGGCTGGTTGACTCAGCAGAGTCTCGGTCAGCGTCATGCATCGGATGCTGCCTGTGACACCTCACGCTATAATGGCCTCCTTTGTCCTTCCCTGCCCTCTGACCTGCGAGCCGTCTGTGTCCCTGTTCTGCGCATCCATCCCGTCTGTCCTGCCCTGCGCGGCGGCATCGTCTGAAGGTGACTCTGGTGATTGCCGGCGGCGGTATTCACCGGCGATGGGGCGTGCGTGATGTTGCCTGAACGCCAACGCAGCCTGAGAATTCTGAAGCTGGCACTGCCCATCATCGGTGGCATGCTGTCGCAGAGCCTTCTCAATCTGATCGATGCCGCCCTGGTAGGACAGCTTGGTGAGACGGCGCTGGCCGGAGTCGGGGTCGGGGGCTATGCCATGTTCATGGTCACGGCCTTGATCTTCGGGCTGTCATCCGCCGTGCAGGCCCAGACCTCTCGACGGCTGGGAGAATCTGCCCCCGAACGTTGCGGCGAAGGGCTGAATGCCGGACTGATATTGGCATTGTCGGTGGGCATTCCCGTGATGTTGGCCTGCCATCACTGGGCAGACACCTTGCTTCGTCTGATCAATGATCAGCCTGAGGTCCACGCAACGGCCACCTCCTACTTCCAATGGCGCGTCGCCGGCATCGTGCCCGTCGCCATGGCATTCTGCTTCCGCGGATTCTGGAATGGACTTCAGCGCACCGGTATCTATCTGCGTATCATGTTGATCACCCAGCTGATCAATGTGGTGTTGAGCATCATCTTGATCCATGGACTCTATGGCGCCCCCAGGATGGGGGCCGATGGTGCAGGTGCCGGTACGACACTGTCCCTCTTCGTGGCATTGGGCCTGTGGGTGCAGGCGACCCTGGGAGAGCGCAGACAACATGGCGTACTGCATGCCTGGCCGCCACTGGGACACTACCTGACGCTGCTCAAGCTGGCAGTGCCCCATTCCTTCCAACAGCTGTGGTTTGCGGCGGGCTATGCCGTGTTGTTCTGGATTCTGGGCAGGATCGACGCGGCCAGCGTGGCAGTGGGTCATGTGCTGGTCAATCTCTCCCTGCTGCTCATTCTGCCCGGAGTCGGTCTGGGGCTGGCGGCCATGAGTCTGGTGGGCCAGGCATTGGGACGCGATCACCATGAAGATGCCCATCGTTGGGGATGGGATACGGTGCGCATCGCCCTGCCTTGCCTCATGCTGCTGGGATTGCCGCTCTGGGCGGCACCGGAAAGCGTGCTGGGCCTCTTCCTGCATCGCCCGGAGTTGATCGCGCTGGGCAAGCTCCCGTTACAGCTGACCGCCGTGATGATCATCATGGACTGCGCGGCCATCGTGCTGGCTCAGGCGTTGCTCGGGGCTGGTGCCAATCGCACGGTCATGACCGCCACCCTGGCCATCCAATGGCTGCTCTTCCTCCCGCTTGCCTGGTGGTTCGGGGTGCATCTGGGGGGTGGATTGCTGGCCATCTGGTGTACTCAGCTCGGGTATCGAATCTTCAACTCCCTTGTCTTCAGTGCCATCTGGCAACGCAGAGAGTGGCAGTTGCTGCGGCTCTGAGTCTCGCCCTCTTCCTTCATCAAAGGGCCGTGGTGGCCTTGTCCTGTCGACCTCGAGATCGCCACGGGGGCATCACCGCCACATGGATTCCCTTTCATCTGGCATTGCCCCTGAATCTGGAGGACCGAAGCGTTGAAATCGGGTGATAGTGCACGGTTGTTGAGGCGTATGACATGCTGAGGTCTGGAGTATGTTGGTCATACTGCAAATCCTTGTCATCGGGTGCCGACATGTCGATCACGTCTAAATCAGGAGGTTGGATCAAGAGTGCGCGACGATGGATTCCCGTCGTTTGCGTCATGGCGTTCAGCCCCCCGATTGCCGCTTCCTCAGCCCCTCTCCCACCAGTCCTTGATGTTGCCTCGGCCAGCAGTCACTCGAGAATGGCCAGGGTGGCCGACGAGATGCCCCCCACGGCGGCGTCCCTCGCGCCCGGGCGAAATCTGACCGCCGTCTTCGTCAATCCGGGGCTGCCTGGGGAACGATTCTGGAATATGGTCACGGCGACGATGCAGGCAGCAGCTCGAGACCTGAATGTCTCGCTGGAAGTCGTATATGCCGAGCGAAATCCCATCCTCATGAAACGATTGGCAAGCGCGGCCCTAGCGCGTGCAACACCTCCGGACTATCTCGTGCTGGTCAATGAGGAGCAGGCCGCTTCCGACCTCCTGCCTCTGGCAGATGGCGGCTCATCACATGTCGTGATGCTGTTGAACGGCTTGACCCCGGAGGAGCAGACAACTCACGGCGTCCCGGGCAGTGTCCACCCCTCCTGGATCGCCAGCGTCATTCCCGACAACCATGGTGCCGGGAGAAGGATGGCCAGCGAATTGATTGACGCGGCGCGTATCTATCCCCCCGGTGAAACGCGCCACGGGCTCGCCTTGATTGGCGATACCAGAACGCCAGCCTCCATCGCTCGCAATGCTGGGATGCTGAATGGCTTTGCTGAGCATGACGCCGTCAAGATGACGCGCATTCTAGAGGCACGCTGGAACCTTCCGGATGCTGAGCGGCTCACGCATCACTATCTCCAATGGGCCGAACGCTCGGGATTGCACAATACCCTCATCTGGGCGGCAAACGACGCCATGGCGGAAGGTGCCGTCCGAGCGGTTGAAGCCAGTGGCATGCAGCCGGGCAAGGATGTGCTGATCGCGGGTCTCAACTGGTCGCCCGAGGGCATCGCCATGGTGATGGACAAGCGCATGGTGATGTCAGATGGCGGGCATTTCATGGCGGGAGCCTGGGCGATGGTGATGTTGAGAGACCACGCTGATGACACCCACTGGGCCCCCAGAACCGTGAACTTCCCGATGAGCCCCATCCATCAGGGAAATGTCGATATCTACGGCCCGTTGCTGATCCAGCCGGACTGGGAAACGGTGGACTTCACGCGCTTCAGATTGCAGACAAAGGAAGACGACTACGCGTTTGATCCGATGGCAGTGTTGGAGCAGATCAAAGACTCGCCTGCGCCACTCGAACGATAGGACTGATCGAGCAGATCATGGTGCGGCCCCGGGTGAGGAACACGTCAGATCACCCATCGCCAGGCAGCCCTCTCCCCTTCAGCTCGCCAGCCGCGGGGATCGACTTGCTTCCTGACAGCCTGTCACACGCGATAATGGAGTCATCATGAGATTGACGCGACCTTCACTGGCTTCACGATGTTCGAGGATGTGCCGTGCCCTTGCCCTGTTGGCATTGATGTCCATCTCAACGATGACTCAGGCCGAGAGCTTGCGTCCCATCAAGCAGGTCGTGTTTCTGAACCCCGGATATTCCACGGAAACGTTCTGGGCCCAGGCGATCATCGCTGCCTCGACGACCGCTGAATCCCTGGGGATGCATCTGGAAGTCTTCAGTGCCAGACGCAACACCGACGAATTCATTCGAATGGGAAAGCAGGTATTGAACCGAGAGAGCCCTCCGGATCTATTGATCACCACCAACAACCATGGACTGGCGGTTCCATTGATCGAGATCAGCCATGCCGTGCGCGTGCCCATGATCATCATCGTCAATAGCCTGACCCCCCGCCAGGCCAGAGCGTTGGGCAAGCCACTTGGCCGATATCCCTACTGGCTGGGCAGCGTTTCGCCTGATCATCAGCAAGGGGGGCACGACAGCATGGTGGCACTCATCAATCGCCATGACGTCTTGCATGGCAAGTCGGATGGTCGAGGCATCGCTCTTGTCGGAGGGCTGCATGACGAGGCGACACGACTCCGGGTGCGCGGTGTACAGGACGCGCTTCTCAGAGCCCCCCCCATCTGTCCCCGGATCGGATATTTCAGGCCAACTGGAGTTATGAGGATGCCTACCGAAAGGTCGAAAGCTACTTGAGACATCAAACAGACGCCCGCCCCCTTCGCATGATATGGGCGGCCAATGACCTGATGGGCATCGCGGCCATTGATGCCCTCAAGCACAATGGGCTTCGCCCGGGCAAGGATGTCGTCGTGGCTGGCATGGGATGGACCCGTGCCGGAGTAGATCACCTGCGCTCAGGAGAGATGGAGGTCAGTGCTGGCGGAGGCGCCCTGGCGACCGCCTGGTCACTGGTCCTGCTCGCCGCGGTACAACAAGGAAGCCTCCAGGCACGTGATATCGGCACTCGCTATTACACCATGGGGATCGCGCTGGCTGGGGACCCGGAGGCCTTTCTGGACAGGATTCCTCTGGAAGTCCTTGCCCTGCAACCGATGGATCATCTGATCAATGAGGTCGCGACACTTCCCCCTGATGCCTCTCCCTTCCTTCCGATGCCCGCTCATGCCGCTTCATCGTCCAGCGTTGCAGCACCGAGTGCATTGACGGCCGTCCATCAAGGAGCACGCCGCCATGCGCAATGACGAGACACAGGACAGGCCTCACGACACGACAGAGGTGCATGAGGGTCATGAGGGTCATGAGGGCCACGATGCCTCGCCCCTGCGCTGGCGGATATTGCGCGTGCTGGCGCCGCTCATCCTGTTGATCTGTGCAGTCAGCGGCGTCGTGGGTTATTCACTGTATTCAAGTGAAACCATCGAGCACATGCACGAAGATCATCAAGAGATGATGAACATCACGGTTCTGTCCCTGCCAAGTGCGATCTGGAACTTCGATGACGATGTCATTCACGCCTATCTGGAAACGCTGAGCAGTCACCCCAGCGTGCATGCAGTGCGCTACTACAACCATGAGGGCACTCTCGTCGAGGAGATCACCAAGGCGGGCGACGCCCTGAACCCGATGATACATTCCCAGGAGCTGGTCTATCGCAATTCTCTCGTGACGCAGGTCGTGGGGCGACTGGAGATGGAAAGCACCAATGCTCCCTTGCTTGCCAAGCAATACCAGGGAGGAGCGCTGCTGTTCGTCATCGCACTCTCGATCATCATCTGCGTTCTACTGATCGTTTCCTGGCAATTGAAACGCTACGTGATGGTCCCTCTCAACCGGGCGATCGCCAGCATGAGTCAGCTGGAGAATCCGCAGACGGCATTTCGCAGGATCCCGCTCACGCGCTCAAGAGAGATCAACAAGGTCATTGCACAGCTGAATAGCCTGGGGGAGCGCATCTTCATCATGATGGAGGCGCTGCGTGACAACGAAGAGCGCTATCAGCATTTCTATCGCGACACCCCTGCACTGCTTTTGGTGATTGATGCTCACGGTACGGTGCTGGATGTCAGCCAGAGGATGCTCGAGGTAACGGGGTGGAAGCGAGAGCAACTGGTGGGATCGCCCTTCGATACCTTGATCATCGGCCAGAATGCTCATTGTATCGATCGCATCAGCTCGGCGCTTCGCAAGGGGGACGCGTGCGAGAACCAGGTGATGACCCTCAAATGCCTCTACGAAGAGGACCGGCAGGTACAGGTGGTCATCCCGTCGGCCACCAATGACAGCGAACGCGGCACCATGATGCTGTTGTCGGACGTTACCGAATTGAAGCGGACCCAGAAGCGATTGCTGGAGCATGAGCTGATCGACCCGCTGACACAGCTGCCGAATCGTCTGGCCCTGAACTCACACCTTCAGACACTCATCAATGGCGGGGCTCCCTTCGGACTGCTGCTGGTCAACATCGATCGTTTTCACAGCATCAATCACCACCTCGGCCCTGTCGACGGCGATATCCTGCTCAAGGAAGCAGGAGAACGTCTGAAGAGTTGCACTCCAGCCTGGATGGGTCGCTCCGGCGGAGATGAATTCGTCATGACCTGTGACACAAGCGAATTGCGCGCCCTGGTGCGTCGGATTGAACTGGCCTTCTCGACGCCGCTTCTCAAGGCGGGGGAGCCCATCAATCTCAGCCTGAGCAAGGCAGGGCTTGAAGTTCGCCAGGATGATGAGACGCCCAGTCGTCTGATGCGCCTGCTCGAGCGCACTGTCATGGATATCAAGCACAAGGGAGGCAACCAGTACCGACTCTGTGTACGCGACAGCGCTCTGGAGGACGGTGAGCCACTGTTTCTCAAGGAGCGTCTGATTCGTGAGGCCCTGACCAGAGGTTGGCTCTGCCTTTACCTGCAGCCCATCTTCCAGGCGCAAAGTCCTGATCTCGATGCTCCAACATTGCTGGGGGCGGAGGCACTGGTGCGTATCCATCACCCAGACCTTGGCTTGATTGCGCCCGATGAATTCATTGCGGCAGCGGAGAAGACGGGGCAGATCATCGATATCGGAAACTGGGTACTGGAAGAAGCGGCCGTCATCTTGAGTGAATGGCAAAAGCAAGGTATCGAGACTCGTTACCTGTCCGTCAATGCCTCTGTCATGCAGTTCAGGGATCAGGGCCTGCTGCACAAGCTCGAATCATTGATCGAACGCCATCCGATACGTCCTCGGCAGCTGATCATCGAAGTGACCGAAAATCTGATGCTCGACAATGAGGACAGCCTGCGCTTTCAGCTGGAGGCGATTCGCAAGCTGGGCGTGAATCTGTCATTGGATGACTTCGGTACTGGCTTTTCATGCCTTTCCTATCTTCACAACCTGCCCTTCGGCACCTTGAAGATCGACCGCTCGTTCGTGATGAACGTACAGACAAGCCGGCGAGACAGGGAGCTTGCACGCATCATCGTCGACATGGGGCATTCACTTGGCATGCAGGTCGTCGTGGAGGGAATCGAGGCACGGGGTCAGGCAGAGATCTTCAGGGCCATGGGAGTGCGCGCCTTCCAGGGGTATCACTTCGCGCGTCCGATGCCCCTGCAGGCCTTCAATGCCCGGTATTCTTCGTCAAGTGAAACCCGCATGTGTCTTCTTCGGGCGGCGACACCCGACGATCAGAACCGCGACCGCCAGATAGGCACGGGCCGTGACGAGGATTGACGGCAGCAACATGATGTCATCCAGGGCCAGACGCGCATATTGCAGCCTCTGGCCTTTTCTTTCGTTCTTGCCGTAGGCACACTCATGGCATCTTCTTCATAACCCTATCATCGAAAAGTATGATTATTTATTCTTTTAAAGAATAAAAGATAGGGAGTAAGGTGACCGCAGCATCAACAAGACTCGCATCAGTGGTCGCCCACCTGATGCCCGACCGCAGGACACCCCTGACATGTATCGGTATGACACTTACGACCAGACCCTGGTCGACGAGCGGGTAGCTCAGTTCAAGGACCAGATGGACCGCTATCTGGCCGGCCGCCTGGGTGAGGAAGAATTTCGTCCCCTGCGCCTGCAGAACGGCCTCTACATTCAGCGTCACGCACCGATGCTGCGTATCGCCATTCCCTACGGCATGCTGAGCGCTGCACAGCTGCGCTCACTGGCTGCCATCAGCCGTCGCTATGACCGTGCCTATGGTCACTTCACCACGCGTCAGAATCTGCAGCTCAACTGGCCGAAGCTTGAAGATGTCCCGGCGATCCTCGCCGAGCTGGCCCAGGTCGAGATGCATGCGATCCAGACCAGCGGCAACTGCATCCGCAATACCACCACGGATCAGTTCGCCGGTATCGCGCAAGACGAGACGGTGGATCCGCGTCCCTGGTGTGAGCTGATTCGTCAGTGGTCCACCCTGCACCCGGAGTTCGCCTATCTGCCGCGCAAGTTCAAGATTGCCGTCACTGGCGCCAGCGCGGACCGTGCCGCGATCCAGGTCCACGATATCGGCCTGCGCCTGACACGTGGCGAGGATGGTCGCGTCAAGGCGACCGTGCTGGCAGGTGGCGGCCTCGGTCGTACCCCGATGGTCGGCGATGTCGTGCGGGAAGATCTCGATTGGCAGCACCTGCTGACCTATCTTGACGCCATCGTCCGCGTCTACAACCAGTGGGGCCGTCGTGACAACAAGTACAAGGCGCGCATCAAGATCCTGGTCAAGGCATTGGGCATCGAGGAGTTCCGCCGCCGTGTCGAGGAAGAATGGGCACACCTGAAGGATGGCCCCGAGACACTGACAGACTCGGCGGTTGCCAAGGCGACCGAGTACTTCCCGGAACCGGCGCGTCGTGCCGTCGGCGAGGACGCGATTGCGGCCTACGAGACACTGCGCAGCGAGAACCGAGCCTTTGCCCGTTTCGTGACCAACAATGTCGTCGGCCACAAGGTCCCGGGTTACAAGGCCGTGACCTTGTCACTCAAGCGCCGTGAACTCGCGCCGGGCGATGTCACCGCTGATCAGATGGACGCCGTGGCCGACCTCGCGGAAGAGTACGGTTTCGGTGAACTGCGTGTGACGCACGAGCAGAACCTGGTGCTGTCAGATGTGCCGGTCGATCAGCTCGAGAATCTCTGGAAGGCGCTGGACGCGCTGGGCATGGCCAATCCGACAGTTGGCACCCTGGCCGACATGATCTGCTGCCCTGGCGGAGATTTCTGCTCACTGGCCAATGCCAAGTCGATCCCAATCGCCCAGGCACTGCAGGATCGCTTTGAAGACCTCGATTTCCTGTATGACCTCGGCCCGCTGGATCTGAACATCTCCGGTTGCATGAACGCCTGCGGCCACCACCACGTCGGCAACATCGGCATTCTCGGTGTCGACAAGAAAGGCCAGGAGTTCTATCAGGTCTCGCTTGGCGGCCGCAGTGATGACAACGCGACCATCGGCAAGATTCTCGGCCCGTCATTCAATGCCGAGGACATGCCGAACGTCATCGACAAGGTGTTGCAGGTATATGTCGAGCAGCGACTGGAAGATGAGGTCTTCGTCGATACTTACCACCGCATCGGCATGAAGCCGTTCAAGGAGCGGGTCTATGCCTGAGGTGACAGCGGAAATGACGTCAGCACGTGAATTGACTGATCAGCGTCAAGGCGGAGTCATCCGTCAGAACCAGCTGGTCCCCGAGGACGCCTGGCAGGTCGTGCGCCTTGATGAAGACGGTAACCTGCCGAGCTACCAGCAACCTGCCCTGCTGCCTCTGGCACACTGGCAGGCGCTGGTGGACGCAGGTGAAGGGTCTGACCAGCTTGGCCCCTGGCTTGCCAGCGATACCGAGCTGACACCGGAGCTGGGAGAAGCACTTGCCACTGCACCGCTGCTGGCAGTCGATTTCCCCAACTTCAATGATGGGCGTGGCTATACCCTCGCCCGCCTGATGCGAGAGCGGTATGGTTTCCAAGGCGAAATTCGTGCCGTTGGTGATGTACTCGTCGACCAGCTGCATTACATGAGCCGCTGTGGCATCGACGCCTTCCAGCTACGCTCGGACCAGTATGTGGAAGATGCCTTGTACGCGCTGTCCATCTTCAGCGTGAGTTACCAGACAGGTATCGATCAGACGAGTCCGCTGTTCTCTCGTCGCTGGTAACCCTGACAACTAGTCAATGAAAGGCCCCGTGAGCTGGATGACACCAGTTCACGGGGCCTTTTCGTTTCAGGTCACATCTTACGTTGCAGACCTTGTCGTGGTATCGGCCTCTATCATGGTATCGACGCCTATCGACAGGTCACGCCGCCATCACCGTGGCCAGCAACGCCATGCCCCCGACCAACAGGGCAGCCATCACCAGCCCTACCACCAGAAAGTCCAGCGCATGACCATGCTCGAAGTCACGTTTGCGGTTGGCTTCCTTCTGAACGCCGATGAATGCAGCAAGCACGGATTTGACTTCGTTGATCATGGGCACCTCCCAGAATGATGCATATCAATATGGTGGTGGAACAACGCTGCAAGGCGTGGCGGCAACCCCTGCGGACAACTACGATGAGGTGATGCTGCCTTTCGCGTCACATGCGGACCTGAATTCACTATTGGCCAGAATCTGCTCGAATACCAGTGAATCATGACACGGACGGGATACAAGACAGCAGCTTCCAGTGCATTATCCAGCCGCTGAAGGAGCTATCCTCATGGAACTTTCCGTCGTGCCATCTCTGCCTTTCAAACCCTTGACGGCACACCCGCTGACCTGGATGAACCGTCCTGATGATCTCGTGCACCCTCTCGCCCCCTGGATGCGATGCCAGCAGGTCTTCTGGTCGCTGGGGTTGCAGGCCTATCAGCAGGAACTGGCCTTCATTCAGCTCTGTCAACTCAAGGGGCTTGAGATGACTCAGGCGCTATTGGCAGGTGACTGGCAGGAGGCTCGGACCTCGCCTGAATTGCTTGGCAAACTCGCCGGGGATGTCACCGAGCATGCGCTGACTCGCATGAAGCGACTGCAGACATTGAATGAAGAATTGCAGGATGCCATCTGGGAAGAGATCTGACTCGCATGACAGGAGTCTCCCCCGGTCTCCACGCAATGTGCCGGGGGGAGATCACGCCAGAAATGCACAGCGAAAGGGTGCCTCTGGCGATGGCAAGGAGACTGGCGCCGTGAGGATGGAGTGTGACGGTTCAGGCAATGACCATGGATGACATCAGTCTGTCCGTGTTTGGAACTCACTGAGATCGCACAGCCAGGCATGTGCCGTGTCACGATCCAGCCCGAATTCCGCGATCAGGCTCTCCAGACGCGCATTGAATTCAGCCTCACGCGCTTCAGCCGGGTCCGTTGCCTGGGGGCTGCTTTCTGACGTGGCGGGGGGAGTCGAGGGACGATCCAGCGCATTCAACTCTTCAGCCAATGCCTTTTCAAGTTCATCAAACAAGGCACGCTGCTTGCGGGCGCTTGCGATGACCTTTTCATCATGTCGGTTCATGCATGGTTTCCACTATTGATCTTGTCGACAACAAGAAGAGAGGCTGAAACATTCAAGACAGCAAAATATCACACTATGCCCAAGGCTTCTTCAATGTCATATCGGCAACATGGGGGAGTAACGGAACCAGAGGGCAACCCCTTGGGGAGAAAGCCACCAGGGAAGTGATATCTTCTTGAAAGCCATGAAGAAAGCGCCTGTCATCATGCCCATTTCCCACCATGCTAGCAAGCATGCAAGGGACGCTGACCCGCCGACTTGAGACGGCAATTCCCAGGCAATCTCCCCATGTTGGGCATGGCGTTGACCAGACGCTCGGTGCGTGATCGAGAAGCAACGAACGCTTTGTCGTTGTGGTGTATCCTCAGTGTACGAAAAATACACGGATGATGTATCTGATGATCAAGGATAATGATCTTTCCTCAGACAACACACCACCAGGGCGGTCTTTCCTTGACGCCACGCGAGAATTCGCCGGCCTTTCGATTCGGCACTGGCTGGGTCTGGTAGCGCTCTCAGGCGTGGTGCTAGGCTTGGTGTTGATCATTCTCGAAAGAGATAGCCGCGAGATGGAAGCGCTGCATGCGGCTTCCACGCGTGACCTCATCACGAGCGAGAGGCGTCTGCAGGCAAGTCTGCTGGTCGAGCAGACGCTCGGCGTGATTGCCTCACGGCATCGAGATTACGAACATCGTCTGCAGCGACTGATGATGACGACGATGCGGGCCCCCTTCCTGGGAATCACCCACCTTACCGGTCGAGATCGGTCCTATATCAGTACCGAGCTCCTGCGTCAGTTCCCTGATCTCCGCATCAACCCGGATTGGATCGATATCGTTCAATTGCCGAGCAATCTCTATCCGGATTGGTGGTCCACAGAACTCAATCTGCGTCTGCACACGAGCAATGACAGTCCTCACTTCCTGCGTGGCACGGACGCAGGCCTGATCTTCGCCATCCCGAGCCAGCAGGGCCTGGGCAAGGATGGTGAGGTTCGACGCCCTCGCAACACCGCCTCGACCATCTGGACCCTGATTCATATCGACCCGCAGATGGTGGCATTCCTGGTCGCCAACGAGCTTCGTCAATCCCTGCATGCCAGCCTGGACAAGGGAGAGAGTCGCTATGTCTGGATCAATGAAATTCTGGATCCGACGGGCGGCCCCGGCTACGCCCGTCGCCTGATTCACCCGCTCTTGCCCGGCACCGAAGGCACGCTGCTCTCCACCGAGCATCGGGACAGCAGTGGACGCCAGCCTTACAAGACCGAACTCGAGGGTGTCCTGCAGGGAAGTGGCATCTTCTTCGATTACCGCTTCCCCCGCTCCCGTGGGGGGCCTGAGGAAGACAAGACGACCTATGCCGCGCTGTATCCGCCCTTCCAATGGATCGTGGCCAGTGGGGTCTACATGGGCGACATCAACAATGCGGCCCTGACAGCCCACGCGGACATCATGCAGGAGAAAAGCCGTCTGGAGCGCTGGCATCTCCTGCTGACCCTCGGTGCCTGCCTGCTGCTGTTCCTGGCCATCGGTCATGCCCTCTTCCGGCAATCCCGCACCCGTCAGCGTCAGATGCGCCAACGCATGGGGCGTCTGGAAAACGAGCTTGAGCAGCGCGGTGAGGACAGGCTGATCAATACCCTGCAGATGATACGCAATGAACGCTGCCCCCAGCGTGAAGGCAATGACCTCATCGTCGCCGAATACGTGACGGCCATCGCCAGAGAGCTGGGGCTTGAAGAGGCGCAGATCAGCGCACTGGAGCGCACGGCCATGCTCCATGACATGGGCCGACTGACACTTCCCGACACGCTGCTCAAGCCGATGGCGCAGCTTCAGTTCGATCAACAACAGTTGTTGCGTCAACAGGCGGATATCGGCAGCCGAGTGTTGAGAGAAGCGCTCAATGCGCCTCTGGAGGCCAGCCTGCTGAGTGAAAGCCAGCACTACATGCCTTACCGCCAGACGGACTCGGAGGCGGCCTTGCTGTCGCGGTCTGCCAGTCCCGCGATCCTGGCGCTGGTCGTCCAGGTCCTGGAGCTGGTGAGATACTCGGGCCTGACTCAGGCGGAGGCCATCAGTGAAATCGAGCATTGCGCCTACCAACCCTTTGCGCCGGACATCCTTCAGGCGGCACGCAGGGTGTTGACCCGCAAGCCGATCCCCAGGGCCGAGCCACGCAGCGCGATTCCCGGCCCGCGTCAGATCGAGCGCCATGCGGATCAATGGCGTGACCAGACGACCGGTTGCTTCAACCGTGCCTTGCTGGAGACCTTGCTGGCAGGCTTGCTGCATGAAGGGCATGTCACTGTGCAGGGGATAACGCTTCACCATCTCCAGCTCGTCGGGACGCAGTCCCCTCTCACTACGGACCGGCAATTCGGTCCCCATCTGAATGCCTGTTTGTACCCGCTCAAGGTCTTCCATCTGGCCCCTGGCCACTTCGTGGTCCTGGAAGACGAGACCGAGGAAGCCTCGAACGTTCCCGTGCTGACTCCAGCCACTCAGCAGCAATTGAGGAATGTACTCAGGACCTTCGAGACAGACGCGGAACTCGTCACCCGCCAGAGACTTCTGTCCGATGATGAGTCACTCAAGGACTGGCGACATCACATCGATCAGCTGATCGCTGATGACTGATGATTGATGGCAAGGTCTGAGGGGAGTCGACCGATCCCAGCGGCCTGCCCGAAGTCTCGCCATACCCCCTCCCCACCTCTCAAGGCGACCTGGCCTGCCGGCAACGACCAAAGTTGCATTCGTTGAGGCTTGTTCAAATGTCTGACATTTATTAAGGTTCATTCAGACATTTACCGTAGCTTGCCCTGCGCACTACGTCAGCCACGAGGCCTCGCGTGACCATCTCTCGCCCAGACCCACTCTCTGAGACTTCCAGCGATACAGCGCCGGATCAGGATTCCTCTCGCCAGAAAGATTCACTGTCGCCGGCCATGACGGGCTCCAGACAGCCCGTAGCCAGCATGGAAGCCATCGCTGCCTGCCTGGCGCGTGAAATTCTGGCCGGCAAGTTCGATCCAGACGACAACTTCCCGCGTGAAATGGACCTCTGCAAGCGCTTCGATGCCAGCCGTAACCGGCTGCGCAATGCACTGGCCCAGCTGGTGGGGGCCGGGTTGCTGGAGCGCACTGCCGGCCGTGGCACCCTGGTGCGGCCGATGAGCGAATGGCAACTGCTGGATCCACTGATGAGCGACTGGATCAGCGGACTGGAAGGCATCAACCCTGCCCTGATGCGTGAGATCTACGCCTTCCGGCTGTCCGTCGAGCCCTATGTCAGCGCCCTGGCGGCGACCAAGGCCAACGCCCAGGACCTCGCAAGGCTGGAGCGCGCCTTCGAGGGAATGGTCGCGACCGCCAATGACGAGCAGCAGGCAGCTCACAGCGAATTTGACGTGGCGTTCCACGAGGCCATCTACCGCGCCACCCACAACCTGGTGTGGGCCCAGCTGGGTAGCTTGCTGCGCCCTTCCATCAGCCAGTTGATCGAGTCCTCCCAGCAGGCGGCACAACAGCACGACCAGGCCCATCACCGTGCCAGTCTCGAGCGACATCGCGCCGTGATGGAAGCCATCCGCCTGCGTCAACCGGACATGGCGCGTACCTGTGCCGAGCGCGTGCTGGAAACGGCTGCGCGCGATCTCGGATTCGGCCTTGATCATCCGCGCCTCGAGACGCCGCGCTTCTGACCCACGACTTTTCCTTCTTCAATGCTTTCCAAGCTCGACACGAGCGTCATCCCAAGGAATCTCGACATGAAAATCACTCGACTCAAGACCTGGCAAGTTCCGCCACGCTGGTTGTTCCTCAAGATCGAGACCGATGAGGGCTGCTATGGCTGGGGGGAACCGGTCATCGAAGGGCGCGCCGCCACGGTGGAAGCCGCGGTCCACGAGCTGTCGGATTATCTGGTCGGCCAGGACCCGCGCAACATCGAGCACCTGTGGAACGTCATGTACCGCGCAGGGTTCTATCGCGGCGGCCCTATTCTGATGTCCGCGATCGCCGGCATCGACCAGGCCCTGTGGGACCTGAAGGGCCGTGATCTGGGAGTGCCCGTGCATCAGCTGCTCGGCGGCCCGGTGCGCGACAAGATGCGGATGTACGCCTGGACGGGCGGCGATCGCCCGTCAGAGGTCGGCGCAGGTGCCAAGGCGCTGGTCGACCAGGGCTTCACGGCCTTCAAGATGAACGGCACGCCGGAGATGCAGATCGTCGATTCCCACAAGAAGATCGATGACGCCGTGGCGCGTGTCGCCGAAGCGCGTGATGCGGTCGGCCCCGACGTGGGGATCGGCATCGACTTCCATGGCCGCGTGCACCGCCCGATGGCCAAGGCGCTGCTGCGGGAACTGGAGCAGTTCCACCCGATGTTCATCGAAGAGCCGGTGGCACCTGAGCACCTGCCCGCGCTCAAGCATATCGCCGAGGGCATCGCGACGCCCATCGCCACCGGCGAGCGCCTGCACACCCGCTTCCAGTTCCGTGACCTGCTGGCGGACGGCATGGTCGACATCATCCAGCCGGATCTCTCCCACTGCGGCGGCATCAGTGAAGGCTTCAAGATCGCGACGCTGGCCTCGGCCTATGACGTGGCCCTGGCACCGCACTGCCCGCTGGGCCCGCTGACGCTGGCGGCTTCCCTGCAGCTGGATGCGGTGTGTCACAACGCCTTCATCCAGGAACAGAGCATGGGCATCCACTACAACAAGGACAACGACGTCCTGGATTACCTGGTCGACAAGGACGCGCTGGCGATCAAGGACGGATTCTGCGCCATTCCCCAGGGCCCGGGGCTCGGGGTCGAGATTGACGAAGCCTTCGTCGAGGAACGTGCCAAGGTCGGGCATCGCTGGCGCAATCCGGTCTGGACCCACGAAGACGGCTCCGTCGCTGAGTGGTAATGCCGAGCAAGCCGCAACGTACACACTGACAACACAGACGCCATGCCAGGACAGGCTCTCAGCCGAGAGTCTGTCACGCTGCAGAAGGGACTCATCATGACCCGTACCGCATCACCCCATACTGAACTCCCCGCCTTCGCGGACTTTCGCTACCCGGACCTCGCGGGTGCCAGTGTCTTCATCACCGGCGGAGGCTCGGGTATCGGTGCCGCATTGACCGAAGGCTTCCTGGCGCAGGGTGCCAAGGTCGCCTTCGTCGGCCTGTCCGATGCCAGCGAATTCTGTGACGCCATGGAAGCTCGCTACGCCAATCGTCCGCTGTTCATCCGCTGCAACATCCAGGACATCGAGGCATTGCAGGCCGCCGTCGCTCAGGCGCGTGAGGCGCACGGCCTGATCAAAGTTCTGGTCAACAATGCGGCCCGCGATACTCGCCATACGCTGGAGGAATGGACGGTGGAGCAGTGGGATGAATCCATCGCCACCAACCTGCGTCCCCAGTTCTTCACCGCTCAGGCGGTCGCGGCTGACATGCGGGCACTGGGAGGCGGCGCCATCATCAACCTGTCTTCCAACAGCTACATGCTGGGGCTGGGGGGCTATCCCACCTACGTCACCGCCAAGGCCGGCATCATGGGGCTTACCAAGGCGCTGGCGCGTGAGCTCGGGCCAGACGCCATTCGCGTCAACTGTCTGATTCCGGGCTGGGTAATGACGGAGCGTCAGCGCGAGCTGTGGGTCAATGACAAGGACTTGAACGAGTGCATCGACCAGCAGTGCCTCAAGGAAGCGATTCCGGTCGAGGACATGATCAATCCTTGTCTGTTCCTGGCCTCCACCGCCTCACGCATGATGACCGGCCAACCGATGGTCGTGGATGGAGGTCGAGTGTGAGCGCCGTCCATGCCCTCCCCGCCTGGATCGCCGTGGATTGGGGCTCCAGCAATCTGCGTGCCTGGGCGCTGGATGATCAGGACCGGATCATCGCCCAGGCAAGCAGTGCCCGCGGCATGCTGGGTCTGGCGAGCGATGAATTCGAGGATGTCCTGCGGGTGGTGATCAATGACTGGCTGCCCGAGGACTCTAACTCAAGCATGCCGGTGTTGATCTGCGGCATGGCGGGCGCACGCCAGGGCTGGGTGGAAGCGGCCTACCTTCCGGTCCCCGGTGAGCAAGCCCCTGCCATCGATGTCCTGTCTGGCCTGGCAGAGCAGCTGACCCAAGTGGCAACGCGCGACAGACGCATCGCCGTCACCATCGTGCCGGGGCTATGTCAGCACCAGCCGGCCTTTGATGTCATGCGCGGTGAGGAGACACAGCTGGCGGGTCTGGTCGCCACTCAGCCGGGCTATAGCGGGGCCGTCTGCCTGCCCGGCACCCACGCGAAGTGGGCACAGCTCGAGAACGGTTCGATCACGGGCTTCACCACCTTCATGAGCGGTGAACTCTACAAGCTGCTCAGTCAGGATTCGGTCCTCAAGCACTCCGTGGCGGGAGGGGATCTTGCCGATGAGCCACAGCGTCAGGCATTTCTGGCAGGCATCGATGCGGCCATGGCGGAACCGGCGCGCATGACGGCGGCGTTGTTCGGCATCCGTGCGCGGGATTTGCTCGATGAACGCCTCGATGATGAGGCCTCGCGCGCAGCCTTGCTGGGTGCGCGGCTTTCCGGTCTGGTTCTGGGCCTTGAGCTGGCCGGTGCCACATGCCTGCAGCCGCAAGGGTCGCTGATCACCTTGATCGGTGATGACATCTTATGCCAGCGCTATCGGATTGCACTCGAGCATCTGGGCTATCGCGTCAGCCTGGCCGCCAATGCCGACATGATTCTGGCCGGGCTCGGGCGCATTCATCACGCCTGTCAGACACGCCTCGCCACTGACTGACACCCCCATCTTTCCCCTGGAGACTTCCATGAGCCTTCCCCTGGTTGCCATTCTGCGCGGCGTCACGCCGCAGGAAATCATCGCGATTGCCGACGAGATCATCGCGGCGGGCATCACCCGCATCGAGGTCCCGCTCAATTCGCCCCAGCCGCTGGTCAGCATCGCGGCACTGGTCAAGCACTGTGCGACGGCCCATGACGGCCAGATCCTCATCGGTGCCGGCACCGTCCTGACGCCGGAGCAGGTGCGGGACGTGCACGGCGTAGGTGGTCGGCTGATCGTGTCGCCCAATGCCGATGTCGAGGTCATTCGCGAGAGTCGCCGACTCGAGATGGTGTCCATGCCAGGCATCGTCACGCCGACGGAGGCCTTCGCGGCCCTCGCCGCCGGCGCCTCAGGTCTCAAGCTCTTCCCGGCGACCCAGGTCGGTATCGTCAACATGAAAGCGATGCTGGCCGTGCTGCCCACAGGCACCGAGCTGTATGCCGTCGGGGGCATCGGCAGTGACAACTTCGCGCAATGGCGTGCGGCAGGTATCCATGGTGCAGGTCTGGGAACGGCCATCTACACGCCGGGTCTGACGGCTTTTGACGTCGGTGAACGAGCACGCAAGCTGGTCTCCGCCTGGACCGCCGCCGACTGAGCCCCAGCGGCTCTCCCACAGGATTCACGAGGAGTAACGGATGACACGATCGACCTGCCTGGGCACGGCTGAGCGCCTCGTGGCCAGCCACTGCGAGCTGGGAGAAGGCCCCGGCTGGACACCCGCGACAACCACCCTGCCTGCGCGGGTGCGCTGGCTGAACATCCTCGCCGGCGAGCTGCATCACGCGGCCGCGGACGGCAGTGATCACGTCATCACTCAGCTTGCGCGCCGCACCTCCTATGCGGCGCTCACCCTTGAAGGCGACTACCTGCTGGTCGGGGAAGGCATGCTGTCACGCTGGAACCCCGAGACAGGCGCCGTGGAGGATGTCATGTCCTTCGAGGCGGACGCCATGCCCGCGACACGCAGCAATGATGCTCGAGTGGATACCCACGGCAGTCTGTGGCTCTCGAGCATGGGCTGCAACGCCGAGACCGGGGCTGGCAGTCTCTACCGCCTGCACCGCGGCAAGCTTTGCAAGCTCATGGATGGGCTGACCATTCCCAATGCGCTGTGTTTCTCGCCGGATGGCCGCTTCGCCTATTTCACCGACACCGTTACCGGTCAGGTGCTGCGCTGGCCGCTGGACGCCGATGGCTGGCCACTCAAATCAGCAGGTGAAGGGTCAGCAAGTGAAGGGTCAGCAGGTGAATACAACGCTCCTGAGGTCTGGGCCGACCTGCGCGATTGTGGCGGTGGCCCGGATGGCGCCGTGATCGACGCCGACGGCCATATGTGGATTGCGCTCTGGGGGGCCGGCCGCGTGGCAAGGCTGGATCATGACGGCAAGGAAATCGCTCATGCGGCCCTGCCGGTCAGCCAGCCCTCGTGCCCGCTGTTCGGTGGTGAGGGGCTGAGCACGCTGTATATCACCACGGCGCACGAAGGCATGGCCACGCCGGATCATGCGGCGGGTGATGGTGATCTCTTCGCGCTGGACCTGTCAGCACACGGCTTCAAGGGACTGGCAGAACCGCCGCTGGTGTTGGGCTGACACTGCCATTCCGTCTCTGATTCTTCTTTATTTCTGGACCTCTCATGATGACCGCAGACGCCTCATCCACCCGACCTTCGGCAGCGCCCGACGCGACCTGGTCCCCCCAACAGCAATGGCTGAACCTGAGCGCCGACGGCATCCAGCTGCAGCTGGATCTCGCCGATGGCCTGCTCAAGCTGGCCCACCTGGGGCGCATCGCCCCGGTCACGCCAGCCCAGCACCGCCTGATGAGCGCTGCTGCCACGCCCCAGGCAAGCCTCGATCAGCTCCCGCCCAATACCTTGTTCAATGATGCCGGGCTTGGCTTTGCGGGCTATCCGGCCTTGATCGGTGACCGTGATGGGCGTGACTGGCTCACCGACATGCGACTGAGTAAGGTGGCGTGCTCGACCGATTCACTGGGCGCGCATGCCCAGCTGACACTGGCGGATGCCACGAGCGAGCTGGAAGTTCTGCTGTCAGTCACGCTCACCAGCGAGGGGGTGCTGCGTCAGTCCACCACCCTGCGCAATCCTGGTACGGCCGACTATCGCCTCGAGTGGCTGGCGGCCTGCTGCCTGCCACTGCCGAACCGCTTCGAACAGTGCCTGAGCTTCGGTGGCCGTTGGGTCCAGGAGTTCACCGAGACACGCCACGCCCTGAGTGAAGGCACCTTCACGCTCGAGAATCGTCGCGGGCGCAGCTCTCACCAGCGTGTGCCCTCCCTCATCGTGGGTACCGAGGGGTTCAGTGAGCAGTCCGGGGAGGTCATCAGCGCGCACCTGGCCTGGAGCGGCAACCATCGACTGCTGGTGGAGCGCCAGTTCGATGGCAGCACGCAACTGCAGCTGGGCGCACTGCTGTTGCCCGGTGAGCAGGTACTGGCCGCCGGGGACAGCGTCACCACGCCGGAAGTCGTCATGGCGTGGTCTGACACGGGCATCAATGGCGCCAGTCAGCGCATGCATCGTACCTTGCGTGCACGGCTTGACTGGCCGACGCCGAACAAGCCTCGCCCGGTCCACGTCAACACCTGGGAGGCCCTCTATTTCGATCACGACGCCGAGCGGCTGGAGGAGCTGGTCAACGCTGCCGGTGACGTCGGCGCGGAACGCTTCGTGCTCGACGATGGCTGGTTCGTGGGCCGCGATGGTGAGCGAGCAGCGCTGGGCGATTGGTACCTGGATCAGGGCAAATACCCCGAGGGGCTGGGGCCCTTGATCGCGTCCGTCCATGCCCAGGGCATGGAATTCGGTCTGTGGGTGGAACCCGAGATGGTCAATCCGGACAGCGCGCTCTTTCGCACGCATCCCGACTGGATACTGGCGCTGGAAGGCCGTGAACAGCCACTGGGGCGGTATCAATGCGTGTTGGATCTCACACGCCCTGACGTCACTGACTATCTGTTTGCGCGACTGGATGCCCTGCTCAGCGACTACCCGATCCGCTATCTCAAGTGGGACATGAATCGCGACCTCACCCACGCCGCGACCCAGTCCGGCGAGCGTCGCGGCATGCCTGCAGCGCATGCTCAGGTACAAGCGCTCTATGCGCTGCTCGCACGTCTGCGCCAGGCGCACCCTGAGGTGGAAATCGAGAGCTGCGCCTCGGGGGGCGCCCGTACCGACCACGGCATTCTGCGCCACACCCATCGCGTCTGGACCTCGGACTGCAACGACCCGCATGAGAGAACGCACATCCAGCGCGGTGCCAGTCGCTTCCTGCCACCGGAGCTGCTCGGGGCTCATATCGGGCCGGAGCATGCACACACCACGTCGCGGCGTACCTCCCTTGCCTTTCGTGCCTCCACGGCCCTGTTCGGTCACCTGGGCCTTGAACTGGACGTCAGCCAGCTCGCGCCATGCGAGCGTGGGGAGCTGCGCGTCTGGATCGAGCGCTACAAGGCATTGCGCGGGCTGTTGCATGGCGGCGTGAGCTGGCGTCTGGACTGCCTGGATGACGGCCAGCATGCACATGGCGTGGTCAGACAGGACGGTGAAGAGGCGCTTTACTGCATCAGCCAGCTGGCCATGCCACGCCACGCCGTACCTGCGCCACAGCCGCTGGCAGGGCTCATCGCCGAGCAGCATTATCGACTCGAGCTGCTGGAACTGCCGGAACATCCCGAACGCCGCATGAAGCAGCTGCCGGCCTGGGTGCAGGCCCAGCTCTCGGGGGAGCCCGTCGTCGCCAGTGGCGAGATGCTGATGCGTGCCGGGCTTGCCCTGCCGGTGCTCGACCCGGAACAGGCGATCCTGATCCACCTGACGGCGGCACACGACGTTGACTGAGCCTGTGCTCCGGCTATCACTTCACCGATTCAAGGATGACCTGTATGCAACTCGGCGTCTGTTATTACCCGGAACACTGGCCGCGTGAGCGCTGGGCGCAGGATGCCCGTGACATGTTCGAGGCCGGCATTCGCGTGGTGCGCATAGGCGAGTTCGCCTGGAGTCGGCTGGAGCCGCGCTCCGGAGAGCTGCGTTTCGAGTGGCTCGACGAGGCCGTTGAGGTGCTTGCCCGCGCCGGTCTCAAGATCGTGATGGGAACCCCGACGGCCACGCCCCCGAAATGGCTGGTGGATGCCCATCCCGAGATACTGGCCGTCGATGAGCATGGCCAGGTGCGGGGGTATGGCTCACGTCGCCATTACTGCTTCTCCTCACCCGTCTATCGTACGCAGAGCGAGCGTATCGTGCGTCTGATGGGGGAGCGCTACGCCACTCATCCGGCGATCATGGCGTGGCAGACCGACAACGAATACGGCTGTCACGACACCATCCTCAGCTACTCTCGAGCGGCGCGCGCAGGCTTCCCTGAGTGGCTGGAACAACGCTACGGCAGTGTCGAAGCGCTCAATGAGGCATGGGGCGCGGTGTTCTGGAGCCTGGAGGTGACCGCCTTCTCGCAGGTCGAGGCGCCGGTCGGCACCGTCACCGAGCCACATCCGGCGATCGTGCTGGATTATCGTCGCTTCTGCTCCGACATGGTGGTCGAGTACAACCGGCTTCAGGTCCAGACGCTGCGAGACAGCGGCGTGAACGTCGATATCGTGCACAACTTCATGGGCCTGTTCACGGAGTTTGACCACTTTGACGTCGCCCGGGACCTGGACATCGCCAGCTGGGATAGCTACCCGTTGGGCTTTCTGGAGCGTGGTGCCCATCTCGAGGCCACCAAGGCGTTCTATCGCCAACAGGGCCACCCTGATTTCGCCGGTTTCCACCACGACCTCTATCGCGCCATGTGCAAGGGGCGCTGGTGGGTCATGGAGCAACAGCCGGGTCCGGTCAACTGGGCCATCAGCAATGCCGCCCCACTGCCCGGCATGGTTCGCCTCTGGAGTCATGAGGCCTTTGCCCATGGCGCGGAAGTCGTTTCCTATTTCCGTTGGCGTCAGGCCCCCTTCGCGCAGGAACAGATGCATGCGGGTCTGTTGCGTCCGGATGGTTCACCGGCCTCGGCCTGGCCGGAGCTGTTGCAGGTCCGCGATGAACTGGCTCGCTTGAGCGCAGAAGGCCTCAGTGGGCGCGAGATCGAGACCGAACAGGCCCCCGTGGCCTTGATGTTCGACTATGCCTCGATCTGGGCCTGCCAGATTCAACCGCATGCCGAGGACTTCGATGCGTTGGAACTGCATCTGAGCTGGTACAGCGCCCTTCGCCGGCTGGGTCTGGACATCGACATCGTCTCCCCTCGTGATGATGTCAGTGGCTATCCTCTCGTCGTGTTGCCCTGTCAGGTGATTGCCGACGATGCGCTTGCGGCACGCCTGAGCGCTGCACGTGACAGCGGCAGCCGTATCGTGATCGGCGCACGCTCCGGCTCACGCACGCCAGACTTCCAGATACCCGATCAACTGGCACCGGGCGCCCTCGGCGAGCTGGCCGGCGTCACGGTCGATCGGGTCGATGGTCTGCGCCCCGGTGCCTGCCCCGGGGTCACCACAACCAATGGTCATCATGGCCACGCGTTGCGCTGGCGAGACCTGCTCGACAGCACGCGTACCACGGCAAGGGTCGTGACCCGTTTCGATGATGGAGAAGCGGCTCTCACGGAGCGCGCAGGGGTCAGCTATCTGACCGCCTGGCTTAAAGAAGACACCCTCATGGCCGTGCTGGTCGAGGAATGTCGCAAGGCAGCCATCCTTACCACCGCTCTGCCGGAGGGTGTGCGCCTGCGCTGCAGAGGCAATCTGGTGTTTGCCTTCAATTATGCGCCTGAACCACGCTGGCTACCCGAAGGCCTGGTGCCGGAAGATGGCTGGATCTGCGGAGGCCAACAGCTCGCTCCCGCTGGCGTCAGTATCTGGCGCATGGCATGACGAGATGTCCAAGGCGATGACGGCAACGGAGCGCTTCAGTAGTCTTGCCATCATCCAGACAAGCGTCACGTACGTATGACTCCATGACCCCTGTCGGCCTCGCGACCGGCGGATGGTTCGATCGTTTATGGCGGTGCCTCCGGGTACCGCCTTTTTCTTAATGCGACAGTTGCCAACAAGAGTCTTGTCAAGAGCTTGCCGCTGGCGGTGTGCAGAACACAGCCCCTTCCCGTGGAAGGTCTTCTGCTGACACGATGGTCCCTTCTGCCCTGGAGACTCGCGGAATTGGCAGGATTTTTTATCCAAACGATTGATAACGGTATAATTTCTATCTGTTGTACCACACGCCTTGCCACCCCCCGATACGGGAGTCCCACGCTGCCACTTAAGCCGCATTGCCCTCTTGTCAGACAAACTCTACCGTGAGCCAGATATCACTGTAGAACAGTCCATATAAAGAAATAATTACAGGAAACGCACCTGTTCACAGGACATACGTCGTCATTGGCAGACGGCACACCATGACTACAACGCCAACCACGAGATGTCCCTTTCATGAGCATTCTTGCCATTCTGATATCGCTGGGACTGTTGATGTTCCTGGCCTACCGCGGTATCACCGTTCTGTTGCTGGCACCTGTGATGGCGGCTCTTGCCGTCGTGCTTTCAGGTGATGCAGGCGCCCTGCTGCCCAGCTATACCGTCACCTTCATGAGCCAGCTGGGCGGTTACCTGGCCAAGTTCTTCCCGCTGTTCATTCTCGGTGCTCTGTTTGGCCAGTTGATGGCGGATTCCGGGGCTGCCCACGCGATTTCCGAGGGACTGGTAAGGCGCCTCGGAACCCGTCATGTGATCCTCACCGTCGTGCTGGCCTGCGCCCTGCTGACCTACGGTGGCGTCTCGCTGTTCGTGGTCGCTTTCGCCGTCTATCCCATCGGGGCCCAGCTCTTCCGGCGCACCTCGACACCCAAGCGACTGCTGCCCGCGGCACTGGCACTGGGCTCCTTCACCTTCACGATGACCGCCCTGCCCGGTACCCCGGCGATCCAGAACGCGATTCCGATTCCCTACTTCCAGACCAACAGCTTCGCGGCTCCCGGACTTGGCATCATCGCCGGTCTGATCATGCTGGGGCTGGGCACCTGGTGGCTGAAGGGCAGAGCCACGAAAGCTCAGGCGCAGGGCGAAGGCTATGGCAAGCATGACAATGAGGCATTGAATGATGATGCGCCGGTGGCAAGCATGAGCATGCTGGCAGCGGTGATCCCGCTGATACTGGTGATCGGACTCAATGCCCTGCTCACCTACCTGGTTTTCCCGCGCATCGACTTCTCCTATCTCAATGACGCCTTCCCGGAGCTGGACCCGGCCGGCGCCACCGGCATGTGGTCGATATTGATCGCGCTGAGCTGTGCGTCACTCTGGCTGGTGGTGACTCGCTGGAAGCAGTGGGCTGACTTGAAGACGACGGTCAACAATGGCTGTTTCGGTGCCATGCTGCCCGTCTTCAACACCGCCTCGGAGGTCGGTTATGGCGCCGTGATCGCAAGCCTGGCCGGCTTTGCACTGGTCAAGGAGGCAGTACTGGGGCTCTACCCCGACAATCCGCTGATCTCGGAGGCCGTGGCGGTCAACGTGCTGGCAGGGATTACCGGCTCCTCCTCGGGCGGCATGAGCATCGCGCTCTCGACACTGGGCTCGACCTACATGGAGATGGCCGTCAATGCCGGGATAGACCCTGAATTGATGCACCGTGTGGCGGCACTGGCGGCTGGCAGCATGGATACGCTACCGCACTCAGGTGCAGTCATCACGCTGCTGGCCATCTGCAAGCTGACTCACCGCCAGTCCTACGGACAGATGTTCATGATGACCGTGGCGTTCCCGATGCTGGCACTGATCAGTGTCGTGACGCTGGGCAGCCTGTTTGGCAGCTTCTGACCACGACATGCCTCTGAAAGCCAAGGGCGACAGAAACGACACAGGCCACCTCAAGGGGTGGCCTGTGTCGTTTCGATACCTGAGACATCTGTCTCAGGGCGCCTTGATGGCACGGACAGTCTCAATAGACGTGATGCTGTTGGATCATGGGGACTTCGGCGAGGGCACGCGTCTTGATCCAGAGCGTCAGATCTTCCTTGTCGGCCCGGGGATTCTCCGCCACCCAGTCGACGATGCGCGAGGCAATGAACTCGGCGTAGAAGTCATCATCGAACTGCAACAGCATCAGGTCTTCACTGGCCTGGCTCACTCGCAGCAGCACTTCACTGCCGGGCAGCACATACAGGCTCAATTCGTGCAGGTATTGCGTCGTGAAGGTGACACGCTTGAAGCGATCAGGGGCATCACGACCACTGTTGCTGATGTCATTCATGAAAGCCATGATGCTCCCCTGTAGTAGACATCTCATGCATTTCGCTCAGATATGAGCAGATATCTTCAATGATAGACCAGATGCTCTTGCCACGGTTGCTTTTATTAGCGTTTTTTAACGGACCACCCGACGCCTGAGCGCGGAACATTGATCAGGCGTCAGATTCACGCGTTCTGACGCAACGCATCACTCTCGAGCGTGAGTTGCACCCGCTCCAGCCAGCCCGCCAGCAAGGCTTGCTTGTGGCGACTCATGGCGTCCTGTTCGGCGATGGTCTGCGAGAATCGGCGCCCGGCCTTCTGAAGACGCCTGGGTCGCTTGCCCTGACTGCATCGCTCGAAATCCTCCGCCAGCGCCAGAATCAAGCTCTGCAAGGCACGCTGCACGGGCCTGGACATGTTCTCGCCAAGCTCGCGTCGCACGAAGCCTATTCCGCGCCCGATATCCATGCCTGTCAGGCCCAGAGACATCAGAGGCATTCCCTGCGGCTTGTCCGCGATCGCAGGTGAATCGGCCCCGCCCTGACGTGACTGCTGCTCCTGTTGACGGCTTTGCTCATGGCGGGCAAGACGCAGCAGGCGATCCCCCATGCGTCCCCCGAACCAGCTGTCCACCTGCTGAGCGGGGCGTTCGGCCAGCTCCCGGATATCACTCGCCGTTGTCTGGATCAGCTGGCGTTTGTCCCAGCCGGCCCCGGGTACCGGGATCAGGCGAAACCCGAGAATGGTCACGATCAGGCCGATCCCGGCCGCCAGACTCCGGTTGAGGGTATAGGCCACATCGAAGGTCATGCCGTTGTCGGGCATCACCAGCAGGATATTGAACACCACGAACGGCAGACAGATCCCCGCCAGCACCGGCACCACGGACCCCATCAGGCCGATGAACAACGGCACACTGAAGATCAGAATGAACGGCACGAAATGCTGGGCCTGACTCAACAGGACATTGCCGAACAACAGCACACTGGGAACGGCGAACAGCAGGCCTTTGAGCACCATGGGGATGATGGGGGCGGGGTCATCGCGACTGGCGAAGATACCGGAGAACAACGTGCCCAGCAGCATGGCCACCGCCCCATTGTCCCAGGCCGTCGCCAGCCAGAAGATGGAGGTAGTCCCGAAGATCAGCATGGCACGCAGCGCATTGGTCGCCGCTCGTCCGTGATCGCGATGCCAGCTCAGGCTGGGCTGGCGCAATTGATGACGACCGGGATGATTGATGACCTCACGCGCCTGAAGCATCACCAGCGCATGGCCCAGCACTTCCCGAAGACTATAGAGCAGCCGTGCCTCGAGGGCTGACAGATTGCGCTGACCGCGCGAGATTCTCAGGCATTCTCCGCGCAGCTCCTTCAAGGTGGCGCGTGCCTGCCCGATCCC
The DNA here is from genome assembly GCF_057670765.1 of Cobetia sp. PS-4MA. NCBI lineage: Bacteria > Pseudomonadati > Pseudomonadota > Gammaproteobacteria > Oceanospirillales > Halomonadaceae > Cobetia > Cobetia sp. PS-4MA. The sequence continues at coordinate 1,900,994 of NZ_CM173107.1, forward strand.
CTGGTTGTCGGCCATGCTCTGGAAGGCGCTGCCGAGTCGCTGCATCAGGTCCTGTGTCGGTTGACTGAAGCGCTCCGGTTGCTGAACGGCCGGACGCGCGAACTGATCGTCTTGCCCGTCGTCGTCGATGGCGTTGTGGTGCTCGGACTCACCGTCAGCGCCAGTGGCGTGATGGCGCAGGAAGAATTCCGGGTGACGCAGCTGATGCAGTGCCTTGAGGGTGGCATAGAGGCGCATGCTCCGCCGAGTCAGCAGATGGACACCGCGGATACGCCCCTTGCCCTGGGGCCCCTCATACCGCGCGGAGTGGGCATCGATCTCGAGATTGTTGAGCGCCCCAAGGCCGGTCATCATCTGTTCGAGCATCGCCTGACGTTCGCGATTCTCCTCGGCATGCCGTTGCTCGGCGCTCAGGTCATCCTGGGAGGGGTCCGAGAAGGCCAGCGCCATATAACGGAAGGTGGCGTTGACGGCGGTATCCGCCAGCTGCCCCAGATGGTCCCGCACACGTATCGGCCAGACCAGCGCACTGACCAGCACGGCGCACAGTGCACCGAGACTCAACTCACTGAGGCGAGCCAGCGCCACCGAGAAGAAGTTGCCGGGCGCCGAGGACGTCAGCACCACGATGATCATGCAGGCCACCGCCCCCATCACGCAGCCATAGGAGAGGTTGTTGTGGGTGAGCGAAGCCCCGTAGATGCACAGGCCGATCCACAGGGTGACACTGCCCAGTGCCAGTTCCGGCGCCTGGGCAAACAGCCCCATGATCACGACGGCGACACCGACACCCGCCACGGTGCCGGCGATCTGGCAGATGCCCTTCTCGACCACCATCCCCGACATCGGGCGTATCTGCAGAAAGGCCGCCGAGATCAGCGCCCAGTACGGGCGATCCAGATCAAAATAGAAGGCCGCATAGAGTGCCAGTGACATGGCAAGGACACCCTTGAAGGCGAACTTCAGGGCAAAGGAAGAGGGTCTGAGAAACGCCGCGAGTGCCGGAGACATCGATCAAGGTGCTCCATAGCCGCTATCCTCGGCATCGGTGATGTCACTGAGCAGCCGGACACTCGCCGTCATGCCTGCCGCCAGATTGACCCCGGACGCCCGTACCGCCTCGATATCATCGAACTCCACTCTCACCGGGATGCGCTGTGCCAGGCGTACCCAGCTGAAGGTCGCACTCACCTGCGGCAGCTGCTGGGCATTGGTCGCGGTATTGTCATCGGCGATCCCCTCACCGATTCCCACGACACGGCCCTTGAAGTCCTTGTTGCCGCTCATCAGCGTGATCTGGACCGGATCTCCCTTGCGCACATGCTGCAGCTTGGTTTCCTGGAAATAGGCGCTGAGATAGAAGGAGTCATCCTTGATCAACGCCATGACCGAGGTACCCGCCGTCACATAGTTGCCCTGCGTCAGGTGCATGTTGAGGATGCTGCCATCCGCCGGGGCGGTCAGCTGGGTACGGTCAAGATCCAGTTGCGCGGATTGAAGCGCCGCCTCGGCCTGCTGCACATCGGCGCGAGCCACCTCGGCCTCGAGGCGAGCACTGTCACGCTCCTCTTCACTGATCGCCCGGTTGGTCAGGCGACTGCGTCGATTGGCTTCATGCTCCTTGAGCCGCAAGGTGGCCTTGGCACTGGCCAGACTCGCCTTGGCCTGAGCCAGCGCCGCCGCATAGCGGGCCTGGTCGATCTGCAGAATCACGTCGCCCTGCTTGACGCGAGTGGTGTCCGCCACGTTGAGCTCACTCACCCAGCCGGACACGTCAGGGCTCAGCGTGATCACCTCGGCACGCACGCGAGCATCCCGCGTCCAGGGACTGTACATGTAGGTCTTCCACAGCCAGATGGCACACCAGACCGCCACGGCCACCAGACACAGGGTAATGACCCATTTCACGACTTTCTGTCGAGACTTGCTCATGCAGTTTCCTTGAAGAGTTGATCCTGACGGGAACCTCGGCTCACACGAGGTTGCGCAGAGTGATGCTTGCCAGTGACGCCTGAGCTCGACCGCCTTCGAAGATGGGGTGACGTTGCGACAGTGACGCGACAGGTGAATGACGAGGGACATCTGACGCTTGCGACGCGAGCGCTGTCGCGATGACGATGAGTGACGGACCAGACGCGATTCGGTGAAGGCGTCAGGTCACCAGTGCGACGATTCCCGTCAGACAGATGATGAAGAGCGAGATGTCGAACCAGGCCTCGAACCATAACTCATGATTGGCAAGCACCCGGTGCAGCAACGAGCGAATCAACCCGGCGATCACCAGCGCCGCCAGCGCATAGACCAGCATGGGGCTGATCAGGAATTCTCCCACCACCATCTCGTGCAGTGCATTGAAACCTGCCAATGGCATGTCAGGGGGTGTTTCGTTCATCGACACATGTCCTTTGGAGATCCTCTGGAGGTGAGATCACGCATGCGGGGGGCGATAGGCGAGATTGGTCGCCAGCATTGACGCTCAGTCAACGTCAACCTATGGAGGCAGCTCCGCCTGCATTCAAGGTCTCAAGCGCCCGCCACCCCACAAGAATATATGCAGGCTAACATTTATCAGGCGAGTTGCCACGTGCCCGTGATGAGACGCGACAGTGCGCAAGTGCTTCCCCCTGCTGGATTTTCCAGTAGGCGTGCGGGTGAAGTCAGCGTCCGGGCAATACATCTGGTGGGTGTGGCAGCCATGACAAGCGGCTTGCCTCTCGACAAGCCGCTTTTGAAGGCTCCGCTCCGCTTTCGCACTCAACAACGCGCTCACTCGGTTGCGTTACACGGCATAACCGAGGATGCGCGGCAGCCATAGCGCCAGTTCCGGGAACAGCATCACCACTGCCAGGGCCGCGAGCATCGCCACGACAAAGACCATCGCCCATCCGACGGTCTTCTCGAGTCGAACACCGGCCACGCTGCTGGTCACCATCAAATTGACGGCTACCGGCGGCGTGAACTGGCCGATCGCGATGTTCATCGCCAGCAGAATCCCGAACCATACCGGATGCCACCCGAAGTGCTGCATCACCGGAATCAGCACCGGCATCAGGATCAGGTAGATGGAGACCGCATCCAGCAGCATCCCGGCGATCAGTACCGCCACCATCACCAGAATCAGCAGCACCGTGCCGCTATCGGACAGCGTGATCAACCACTCGGCGAGATGGCGGAAGGTACCCAGCATGGTGCCGGCCCAGGCGAATATGCCCGCCAGCGCGATGATCAGCATCACCACCCCCGAGATCACCGCTGCTTCCCTGAGCAGTTCCCACACCTGAGAGAGCTTGAGCTCACGGGTGATGAAGAGCCCGACACACAGCCCGTAGGCGGCCGCCACCACCGCCGCTTCCGTGGGCGTGAAGAGGCCTGAGCGCAGCCCGCCCAGGATGATCACCGGTGCCAGCAGCGCGGGGATCGCTGAGCGGAACGCCGGACCCAGCGCGATACGTTCCACCTGAGTCGGATCTTCCCAGCGATAGCGCCGCGACAGCACCCAGGCCGGTACCAGCAAGGCCACACCCACCAGCAAGCCCGGAATCAGCCCTGCGGCAAACAGCGCGCGCAGATCCACCCCCGGCACCACGATGGAATAGAGGATCAACGCGATAGAGGGCGGGATCAGGATCGCCGTGGAGGCCGAGGCCGCAATCAGCGTCGCCGAGAACGCCTTGGGGTATCCCGCCCGTGTCATGCTGGGAATCATCACCATCGCCACTGCGGCGGCATCTGCCGGGCCGGAACCACTCATGCCGCCCATGATCAGACACACCAGCACCGCCACCAGCGCGAGGCCACCGTGACGCGGCCCGATCAACGCCTGGGCAAAGCGCACCAGCCGCGCCGCCACTCCGGCACGCTCGAACACCAGCCCCGTCAGGATGAACAGCGGAATGGCGATCAGCGGATACTTGGCAATGCTGTTGTAGGTATTGGTCCCCAAGGTGGCCAGCATGCTCACCGGCAGCCCCGCGACGATACCCACCGCACCCGACAGCCCCAGCGCGAAGGCCACCGGCACGCCGAGTATCAACAGCGCGGCGAAGCTTGCGAGCAACCAGAGATCAGGACTCATGATCTGACTCCTTGTGCTCCGGCGACGCATCCTGACCGGGTCCATGACCAGGCCCTTGCGCAAGACGCTCGACACATTGCTGCAGCTGGCGCCAGGCCATCGCCAGCGCCAATATCGGCAGCCAGATCACATACCACCAGTTGGGCAGGCCCAGTCCCGGTGACAGCGACTCCCACTGATACTCCTCCAGCGCGAAGGTGCCGCCAAACCAGACGACCAATCCAAGCACGACAAGTACCGCCAGGGTCTGCAACACCACCACCAGTCGCCACAGCGGCAACGGCAGCACGTCTTCCAGCAGCGCGATACGAATATGTGCCTGACGGCGAATCGCCACCGAGGCGCCCGCCAGCGTCAGCAACACCAGCAGGAAGACCGAGAATTCCTCGGTGAAGGCAAAGGAGGCATCGGTGGCGTAACGCACCACCACGTTGGCCAGACTGATGATGCCGATCAGGCCCAGCGCCAACGCCGCCAGCCAGGATTCCGGCCGCACGCGTGGCGGTAGTCTGTCCGCGGGGGCAGGCGCTGCGTTGGCGCCGGTTTGATGTGAGGCTTGTTGAGACGGTTGTTGCGACTTTTGCGACATGACACGCGATCCACACGAACGCCGAGGCTGTCAGGCCCCGGCGTGGTTCTTCACTCAATAACGCGCACAGACCGCATTATTCCCGATGTCATCTGCTCCGTGATCAGCAGCGATCATGGCCAGACTCAGCGCGAGGCCTCGACCTCGGCACGTGCCGTCTCGACCAGCGCCTCACCAATCTTCGGTGTCCAGCTTTCGTAGACCGACTGGGTGGCATCACGGAAGGCCTGCATCGCATCGTCATCGAGCTTGACGACATTCACGCCGCGCGCCTCGATATCCGCCAGCCGCTGGGCATTGCCTTCACGACTCATGGCGATCTCCCAGGCACCCGCTTCCCTGGCGGTCTCGGTCAGCAGAGTGCGCTCCTCCTCACTGAGCGACTTCCAGACACGCTGGTTGGCGGCGAAGATCAACGGGTCCGCCATATAGTGCCAGAGGGTCAGATGGGTCTGGCCGACCTGATCGATCCGTGCCACATCGAACACCGACAGCGGGTTCTCCTGACCATCCACCGCACCGGTGGTCAGCGCCGGCTTGGCATCCGCCCAGCTCATCTGGGTCGGGTTGGCGCCCAGCGCGGTGAAGGTGTCCTGGAACAGCGGCGAGCCCACCACACGAATCTTCAGGCCCTTCAAGTCGTCCGGCGTGGTGATTGATTTCGAGGAATTGGACACCTCACGGAAGCCATTCTCGCCCCACGCCAGCGGCATGATGCCCTTGGACTCGATGGCGGCGAAGACCTGCTTGCCCGACTCACCCTGAGTCAGCGCATCGATGGCGGCGTGGTCCGGCATCAGGAACGGCAGCGAGAACAGGTTGAGCTCCGGCACCTGGGGCGACCAGTTGATGGTCGAGCCCACCGCGAGATCGATCAGCCCCTGACGCATGGCCGAGAATTCCTTGGTCTGATCCCCTGCCACCAGCTGGGCATTCGGATAGACACGCAGGGTGAGGTCGCCACCGGAGCGCTCCTCTACCAGTTCCGCCCACTTCTCGGCCGCCTGCCCCCACGGGAAGGCATCCGACAGCACGGTGGAGACGGACAGCTCGCGCGCCTCGGCTTCACTCGCCATCAGCGGTGACAGCAGAGCCAGGCCAAGCACGCCAGCCATCAGGGCAGCGCGACTCGGGGCGGCAACACGCGAAGAAGTAGTGGAAGGAGTTGCAGACATCGAAGCGTGGCGATGCCATTGACGAGTGACGGTGTCAGTTCCGGAGGCGGAATCAGCGTTGGCGAGTGCGGCGGTCAGGGTCATGAATAACCTCTTGATTATGATGTTGTTGAGTGTGTCCTCGGGCAGATTCGCATCTACTTTGGTCGCTGACCATTCGACCATGCGACAGATCGGCGCTTTTTCGACGCTCACATGCTATCTCACTCCATCCCCATCACTGTATATGCATCCACCCCTCGGGTTTTCCGAGACTTTTTGCGTACGAAACGCTCGACCATGTGGTGTCATCAGCGTGTGTTGCCAAGGAGTGTATCCAGCGATTCAAGAGGGCCAACCTTGGTGCAGGCCCCGCCAACAGGGAGTTTCAGGATATTTCACTTTGCTTGATGCCGTGCCTTTTACAACGCCAGCGTGCCCCCAGCCCCTCCGAGGTCAGGATTTCACGGGTGACTGTATATCCATCCAGCCCATTACATCATTGCGACAAATTTCCAGATCTGTCGCCTTTCATCCACGCAATGGCGCGCCACGGGTCGCAGACTGCGGATTCGGTCGGTAGACTGAGCGCCGTTCCCGCAAGGACCAACCACGACTGACCATCACCACGCACGCAAGTGTCGTACCTGACATCTCGTCGGCACCGCTCAAACGGTACCGACCTTGACCGATGAGGCCCCTTCCATGCCGCACCCCCAGCAGGAAGCCATACCCACTCCCACCTTCGAGACCGAGCCGCTCGACACGCCGCCCAAGCGACTGCAGCCGACCAGCAGTCTGGGCGCGGCGGTCGTTCTGTGGTCGCTGCTGCTGGGAATGGGGATGCTGATGCTGGCCAACGGACTGCAGGGCAGTCTGTTGGGGATTCGTGCCTCCTCGGAAGGCTTCAGCAACACCATGACGGGCATCATCATGTCGGCCTACTTCGCCGGCTTCCTGCTGGGCTCGACGCTTGCACCGCGCAAGCTGCGTCGGGTCGGCCATGTGCGCACCTTCGCGGCGCTGGCCTCCATCACCTCGGTGTGCATCCTGATCCACGCGCTCTATGTGGTGCCCGAGGTGTGGATCGCGATGCGCTTCATCACCGGCTTCGCCTTCGCCGGCCTCTACGTGGTGGCGGAGAGCTGGCTCAACAGCCAGGCGACCAACCAGATGCGCGGCCGCCTGCTGGCCATCTACATGGTGATCACCTATCTGGGCATGGGCGGTGGCCAGTTGCTGCTCAACGTCGCCAACCCGAATACCTATCTGCTATTCATCCTGGTCTCGGTGATCATGTCCTTGGCGCTGGTGCCGATGCTGCTGTCCGCCTCACCGCAGCCCGAAGGCGCACAGCCGGAGGCCATGGGGATCGTTCGTCTGCTGCGTCTGGCACCGCTGGGCACTCTGGGCGGCTTCGCCACCGGCATCGCCAACGGCACCGTCTTCGGCATGGGCGCGGTGTATGCCGACCGCGCCGGCCTGCCGGTGCAGGAAGTCTCCTGGTTCATGGGCGCCTTCATCCTGGGGGCCGCCCTGCTGCAATGGCCGCTGGGCAAGCTCTCCGACAAGCTCTCGGCCAAGAAGGTGATTCTGGGCTGTAGTGTCGGGGCGATCGCGCTGTCCATCGGCGGCGTGCCGTTCAGTGGCGGCAGCATGCTGACCATGGCGCTGCTGGGGGCGGGCCTCGGCGGGTTGATCCTGACCCAGTACTCGCTGTTCCTGGCGGCAGCCAACAACCTGCTGACCACACCACAGATCATCTCCGCCAGCGGCACGCTGGTACTGATGCATGGCGCAGGCGCGATTCTGGGTCCGCTCACCGCGGGTCTGCTGATGGAGCGCTTCGGGGCCGTCGGCTTCCTCTATACCCTGACCGCCATTCACGTGCTGATCGTGATTCTCGCCGCCAGTGTCACCAGCAAGCCGCGTCAGGTGCTGGATGCCGAGGATGGCGATCACCCCGGCCACTATGTGGTGGCGCCCTCCACCACCAGTCCGCTGAGCGCCGCCTGGGTCGAGGAAGCCATCACCGAGCCCGAGACCGGTCAGCTGGAATTCGACTTCGATGCCGAACCTGAGCCGGAGCCTAGCGAAGAAGAACTCGCCGCCCAGCAACAGGAAGCGGCCTCTGAAACGGAAGGAGGCGTCGTGCAGCAGGTCGACAACGAGGAAGGCGTGATGAATGACCGCGTCACCGGCATGGAAGACGACTGGCATCTGGATGGCCATATCGACGAGCAGGCCCAGCACCTCAGTGAAGAGGAGCGCCGCGTCAGGTCGGAGCCGGAGCGCGAGAGCTACTGATCACGTCTGATGGCATGCCGAAATTGACAATAAGACAAGAGACAAACAAGAACACCGCCCTGAGAGGCGGTGTTTTTTTGGGTAGGGGCAAAACTTTCTCAATGGTCTGCTCCAAGACCGGCTGTCCACGTATCCCGTGACTTTTCACCCCCTCACTACAAAAAAGTAGTCGCTCTACAGGGGCTACGACGTTTCGCCTACCGCGCCGCAAACGTTTGCGCGTCATACTGTCGCCCATGGTGAACCCGTCAGGTAAATGACTGGATCGACTCGCCCCTGCCTCATTCAAGGACTGAGACGTGAAACGACAAGGCCTACTCAACGCGCCGCTCAGCGGGCACATCGCCCGCCTCGGCCATACCCAGACCCTGGTGATCGCCGATGCCGGCCTGCCGATTCCCGCCGATATCCCCTGTGTGGATCTGGCGGTCATTCCCGGGCTGCCGGCCATGCTGCCGGTGCTCGACGCCCTGCTTGCAGAGCTGTGCATCGAAGCCGTGACCCATGCCAGCGAGCTGGCGCTCAAGAGCCCGGAGCTTCACGACGCGCTCTCGACCCGACTGGCCTCACTGGAGCAGCGTGACGCCAAGCCGCTTGAGCGCCATGTGATCGAGCACGAGGCCTTCAAGGCCGAACTCCCCAAGGCCAGCGTGATCGTGCGCACCGGTGAGTGCACGCCCTACGCCAATCTGATCCTGCATTGCGGAGTTCCCTTTTGATGGGCATGCAGACGCAAGATGTCACGCATCCGACCCCGCAAGTGCCCAAGGTCAATGAGGACGCTGCCCCTCGCGTGCTGATGGCATTGCGCGGCATCGACAAGGGCTTTTCCGGGGTCAGCGTGCTCAAGGGCGTCGACCTGACGCTGCGCGCCGGCCGCGTGCATGCGCTGGCTGGCGAGAACGGCGCAGGCAAGTCAACGCTGATGAAGATTCTCTCCGGCGTGTATCGCTATGACGCGGGCACCCTGTGGCTTCGCGATGAGGAAGTCATCTTCACCACCCCACGCCAGGCCATGGACAGTCGCATCGCCATCATTCACCAGGAACTCAATCTGGTGCCGGGCCTGTCCGCCGGCGAGAACATCTTCCTCGGGCGTGAACCACGCACTGCGCTTGGCACCGTCGACTGGAAGCGCCTGCATGCCGATGCCCGCCAACTGCTGGATCGCCTGCGCCAGACACTGGATTCACGCACCGCCGTCAGTGAACTGAGCATCGGTCAGCAGCAGATGGTGGAGATCGCACGTGCCCTGTCGCTTGACGCCGAGATCATCATCATGGATGAGCCCACCGATGCCCTGACGGACATCGAGACGGACATCCTGGCCGAGGTGGTCGCGGAGCTGCGCGGTGAGGGACGCTCACTGGTGCTGATCACCCATCGTCTCAACGAGATCTTCAGCATGTGCGATGAAGTCGCCGTGCTGCGTGATGGTCAGATGATCCACCAGGGGCCGACGGCGGAACTGGATGAGGATGGCTTGATTCGCCTGATGGTCGGCCGTGAACTGGCCGAGCGCTATCCCTATACGCCCGCCAGCCCTAATGGCGAGGTGATGCTGGAGGTGAAGGAGCTTCACGCGCCGGGCGTCAATGGCATCAGCTTCTCGGCGCGCCGCGGTGAGGTGCTCGGCTTCGGCGGCCTGATGGGCGCAGGACGCACCGAGCTTGCGCGCGCGCTGTGCGGTGATACCCGCATCGCGGCGGGAAGCGTGACCTTCAACGGACAGTCCGGGCAGTTCCCCTCGCCGGCCGCGGCACTGGCGGCAGGCCTAGTCTATGTACCGGAAGATCGCAAGCAGTCAGGACTTATTCTGGCGCACTCGGTGGCCAGCAACATGTCTCTCAGTGCCCTGCCGAACTTCTGCGGTGCGCTGGGGCGCATTCGTCACGGCGAGGAAGCCGCCGCGGTCGAGCAATTCGTCAAGAGCATGCAGATCAAGATCAGCGATACCGCCCAGGCGGTCGATACGCTGTCCGGTGGCAATCAGCAGAAGGTGTCGCTGGCCAAGGCACTGATGCCGGCACCGGAGCTGGTGATTCTCGATGAGCCGACCCGCGGTGTCGATGTCGGTGCCAAGCGCGAGATCTACCTGCTGATCAACGAGCTCAAGCGTCAGGGCAAGTGCATCCTGCTGATCTCCTCCGAGATGCCCGAGCTGCTGGGTCTGGCAGATCGCATTCTCGTGGTGGCCGATGGCCGGATTTCCGGTGAATTCAGCCGCGAGAACGCCACCCAGGAAGCGATCATGACAGCCGCCTCCGGTCTCGAGAGCCCGCTGAGTGCCAGCACTGGCGCCACCCGAGCGACCCCTCCACACACGTCTTCTGATTTCCCCCACGAGATGCCGAACTGATGTCCACTCCCACTTCCTCCGCCGCCGGCGACCGTCGACTCGACATCATGCGCCTGCTGGTCGACAACAAGGCACTGATCGCGCTGGCACTGTTGATCGCCGTCAGCGCCGGCCTGTCCGACAACTTCCTGTCTGCCGACAACCTGCTCAACGTGCTGCGCCAGACCAGCATCAACGCCATCATCGCCATGGGCGTGACCTTCGTCATTCTCACCGCCGGTATCGACCTGTCAGTGGGTGCGGTACTGGCACTGACCGGCGCCTTCGCCGCCTCGATGACCGCCGCCGGCCTGTCACCGTGGCTGAGCGTGCCCGGCACCATCATCGCCGGTGCCGCACTGGGCGCAGTCTCGGGTCTGTTCGTCGCCTTCGGACGCATCCAAGCCTTCATCGTCACCCTGGTGGCGATGACGGTGCTGCGCGGCGCGACGCTGGTCTATACCGATGGTCGCCCGGTCTCCATCGGCGTCAGTGAAGCCGCTGACAGCTTCTGGAACCTGGGCGGCGGCTACTGGATGGGCGTCCCGATTCCTATCTACATGATGTTCTTCGTCTATGTGCTGTGCTGGGGCGTGCTGCATCACACCCGCTTCGGCCGTCACGTCTATGCGGTCGGCGGTGGCGAGAAGGTGGCACGCCTGTCCGGCATCAACGTCAATCGCATCAAGATCAGCGTCTACGCCATCGCGGGTGCCTTCGCGGCACTGGCGGGTGCCATCCTGGCCGCCCGTCTGGGTTCGGCACAGCCGAATGCCGGCACCGGATACGAACTCGACGCCATCGCCGCCGTCGTCATCGGGGGCACCAGCCTGATGGGTGGTCGAGGCCGCATCTTCGGCACCTTGATCGGCGCACTGGTGATCGGGGTCTTGAACAACGCGCTGAACATCATGGGGGTCTCAAGCTACTTCCAGATGATCGCCAAGGGCGCCGTCATCCTGCTTGCAGTACTGATCGACAGCCGCGCCCAGAAATAGTCTCGAACGCGCGCGAAAGACGCTTGCGATTTCATTCCCGGCAGCATCGAAGACCCTCGATCCCGTGCGCCAACCACGGGGTCATGCATCGCCAGGGTCGCCGACAACGAAGACGCCAGACGATGGCGTCGACAACAATGAAAGGAACCACGCCATGAAAAAACTGCTCGTTTCCTCGCTGACCACCGCCATCACCGCCGCCGGTCTGAGCATGATGCCGGTGCAATCCGCCATGGCGGACAACATCGCGCTGGTCGTGTCCACACTCAACAACCCGTTCTTCGTCAGCCTGCAGCAGGGTGCCAAGGACAAGGCGGCGGAGCTCGGCCATGAGCTGATCGTGCTGGATTCCAGCAATGACGCCGCACGTGAGCTGTCCAACGTGGAAGACGCCCTGTCACGTGGCGTGGACCTGCTGCTGGTCAACCCGACCGACTCCGACGCCGTCGTCTCCAGCGTGCGTACCGCCAATGCGCGCAACGTGCCGGTGGTGACGCTGGATCGTAGCGCCAACGGCGGCCGGATCGCCGCCCACGTGGCCTCCGACAACGTCGCGGGTGGCGAACTGGCCGGCAGCTTCATCGCCGAGAAACTCGGCGGAGAAGGCAAGGTCGTCCAGCTTGAGGGCGTGGCCGGTGCCTCCGCGACACGTGACCGTGGGGAAGGCTTCCTCAAGGCCATCGAGGGTCACTCGGACATCAGCCTGATCGCCAGCCAGCCGGCCAACTTCAATCGCACCCAGGGCCTCAACGTGATGGAGAATCTGCTCCAGGCGCATCCTGAGGTGAATGCCGTCTTCGCGCAGAACGATGAAATGGCGCTTGGCGCACAGCGCGCGCTGCAGGCGGCCGGCAAGGACATCCTGCTGGTCGGTTTCGACGGCACCGATGAAGGCATCAAGGCGGTTCAGGCCGGCAAGATGGACGCGACCATCGCGCAGCAACCGTCACTGATCGGCAGTCTCGGCGTGGAAGTCGCCGACAAGCTGCTCAAGGGCGAGGATGTCGACAAGACCACCGACGTGCCGCTCAAGCTGATCACCGAGTAAGCGCGAGCCCGCGAGACGTGACATCAAGACGCCGGCCTCGTGCCGGCGTCTTCGTCACCGCTCACCGCCGGCGCCACCGACACGCCACAACACTCACATCGACAGACGTGACGACAGGCGTCAGAACAGACGCATCATTCCACCAGGGACAGGGGACAGGCAGCGTGATTCGACTCAAGGATGTGGCGGCACGGGCAGGCGTTTCCGTCACCACCGTCTCACATGTGGTGAATGCCACTCGGCCCGTCGCCAGGGACACCGAAGCGCGGGTGCGCGAGGCCATCGCGGCACTCGGCTATCGGCCGGACAGCGTGGCACGCGCGCTGAAATCCAATCGCAGCCGCACGCTGGGGATGATCGTCACCAGCGCGCACAACCCGTTCTTCGCCGAGGTGATCCGTGGAGTCGAGGACCGCTGCTATCAGGCAGGCTACAGCCTGATCCTGTGCAACAGCGATGATATCGATGCCAAGCAGCTCAGCTATCTCGAGACACTGCGCGATCGCCGCATCGATGGGCTGGTGGTGATGACCGCCGAGAACGGCGCGGGCTTTCTGCAGGCTCTTAGCGCCCTGCCACTGCCGACGGTGATGATGGACGCCGACCCTCAACCGGGCTGGGACATGACGGTGGTCAACGACGACTCGCGCCTGGGGGGCAGGCTTGCCATCGAGCATCTGATATCCCGTGGACTCGAGCGCATCGCGCTGCTGACCGGCCCACGCGATCACGCCCGCTCGCGGGAGCGCCTTTGCGGAGCACTCGGGGCGCTCAAGGCCGCCGGCCTGGGCGTACCGGAGGACTGGCAGGTCGCCACCGACCTGATGCTGGAAGATGGCCATCGCGCCGCTCACCTGCTGCTGGCGGACCCCGGGGATCGACCGGACGCCATCTTCGCCTTCAATGACCTGCTGGCGCTGGGCTGTCTGCGCGCCGCGCAGGATCTTGGCCTCGAGGTCCCACGCGAGCTGTCGATCATCGGCTACGACGACATCGAGATCAGCGCCTACCTCAACCCGGCACTCACCACCATCCGCCAGCCGATCTACGATCTCGGCACCACGGCAGTGGAACAGCTCATCGCCCGCCTGGAGGGTTCCCCCTTCCCGGGCCAGACCCAGCTTGCCCCCACGCTGGTCGTGCGCGAGAGCGTCTCGAGGGTAGACCGGGCCTCATCAGGCTCGCGCTGATAACAGCTCGGCATCAAAGATATCCATTATCAACATTTCTCTTATAGGTGATGGCGACATACCGTAGGCCACCTTGATCGACGCCAGATCAGCGCATCAGCACAATGCGCAAGAGGAGCCTTTCGGTGAGCCATCAAGATGAGACGACCACGGAGACCCCGAGTCCTCCCCCATCAGTCGCGGCCTGCTGTTGCTGATGACGATTGCCGTGGCCGCCACGGCAGCCAACCTGTATTACAACCAGCCACTGCTGGCCGACATGGCGGCCTCACTCGGCGTCAGTCAGGGCACCATCGGCATGATTCCCTCGGCCACGCAGTTCGGTTATGCCGTGGCGATCCTGCTGATCTCGCCGCTGGGCGACACCATGGACAGACGCCTGTTGATCCGCAATCTGTCCATCACCCTGGCCGTGGCCTCGCTGGGCGTCTTTCTTGCCCCGAGTCTCTGGCCATTGCTGGTGGCGAGTTTCGTGGTCGGTCTGGGTGCCAACATCACCCAGCAGCTGATCCCGCTTGCCGCGTCACTCTCCACACCGCAGAGGCGCGGCAAGGTGATCGGCACGTTGATGACGGGGCTGACCATCGGCATCCTGCTCTCGCGCCCCCTGAGCGGCAGCATCGCCGAGTACTGGGGCTGGCGCAGCGTCTTTCTGGTCGCCGCCATCCTCGCCATCATCATCGGCGTGTCACTGTATTGTCAGCTGCCGAGTCGCGCCCCTGCGGTGCAGATGGCCTATCACAGGCTCATCGCCTCGATGTTCACGCTGCTGAAACGCCATGCGCCGCTGCGCGAATCCGCGCTCACCGGCGCACTGTGGTTCGCGGCCTTCAACGCCATGTGGGCGACACTGGCACTTCATGTCACCGACACGCCCTTTGATTACAGCGTTCAGCAAGCCGGACTGTTCGGCATCATCGGACTGGCGGGGATCATCGGAGCCAAGGCGTCGGGACGTCTGGTCAATCGCGTCGGCGCAGGCCCCTTGATCAGCCTCGCGCTCACGATGGTGGTGGCCGCCTTCGCGGTACTCGGCCTCTGGGGAGACAGCCTGACGGGGCTGATCATCGGCATCATCCTGCTGGATCTCGGGGTCTTCGCCGCCCAGATTCCCAATCAGGTACGCGTCTTCTCCATCGACCCCGAGGCGCAGAGCCGCATGAATGCCGTCTACATGCTGTGCTATTACACCGGTGCCGGCCTGGGCTCGGCCGTCGGGGTCAAGATGATGAGCCTCTTCGGCTGGCAGGGCATGGCAGTGTTCGGGCTGACGCTCGGGGCGCTGACGCTCGGGCATCACCTGCTCAGACAGCGCCGGCCAGCGGCACCCTCCCACAAGGCCTAAACGTCCCTCTCAAGGGGTCCGTGGGCCCCGACGACAGCGAATGCCGCCATCACTCACGGACTGCGGCAAATGACGCCATGATTCAGGTAGTCGATTCAGGTACACTCTGCGCGCCATTTCGGTGCGTGGCCTGACTGCGACGACCTGCAGTCCGCCGACCAGCGAGATGGTACGCGATTCACGGCCTGTACTCAGGGCAAGAACCCGTCAAACTCTCGAGATCCACATGAAGCTCATCGTCAAACTTGTCCTCGGCATCATCGCCGGTCTTCTGATCGGTCTGATGGCCCCGGATATCGTGGTCCGCGCGGCGCTGACCGCCAAGGTCATCATCGGCCAGCTGATCAACTTCACCATCCCGCTGATCATCCTGTTCTACGTGATGAGTGGCATCGCCTCTCTGCCGAAGAATTCAGGCGCCATGCTCGGACGCACCGTCGGCATGGCCTATGGCTCCACCATTCTCGCTGGCATCTTCGCCTTCCTGGTCGCCAGCAATCTGCTGCCGGGCATGCTGTCCGGCATGGCGCCCGTGGCCGAAGGCCGCGACGCACTGGCCCCCTTCCTCGATCTCGAGATTCCGGCCGCGTTGCCGGTGATGACGGCGCTGGTACTGGCCTTCGTCTTCGGTGTCGTCATCAGTCGTCGGGAGCTTCCGACCCTGAAAAGCGCAGTATTTGAATCACGTGAAGTGGTCGACGTGTTCCTCAACAGCGTCATCATCCCGCTGCTGCCGCTGTTCATCGCCGGTACCTTTGCCGAGATGGCCTATGAGGGCAAGGCGCTGTCGACTCTGGATACCTTCTGGAAGGTGCTGGTGCTGGCCATCGTGATGCACTGGATCTGGTTGAGCACGGCCTATCTGATCACCGGGCTCGTCCAGCGTCGCTCGCCGCTGGGACTCCTGCGCAACATGCTGCCCGCCTATCTGACGGCGCTGGGCACCATGTCCTCCGCCGCGACCATCCCGGTCAGCCTGCGTCAGACCAAGGCCAACGGGGTCAGCGATGAAGTGGCGGATTTCAGCGTGCCGCTGTGTGCCACCATCCACCTGTCAGGCTCCACCATCACCATCGTGACCTGCGCTACCGCCGTGATGATGATGAGCCATGACCTAGCCATCGCCAGTCTCGGCGAAGTCGTCCCCTTCCTGATCATGCTGGGCCTGACCATGATCGCCGCGCCCGGTGCGCCGGGCGGCGCCGTGATGGCCGCACTGGGCGTGCTGGGCAGCATGCTCGGCTTCGGCGAGGCGGAACTTGGCCTGATGATCGCGCTGTATCTGGCACAGGACAGCTTCGGCACCGCCACCAATGTCACCGGCGACGGCGTGATCGCGCTGTGGGTCGACCACTTCGCCCGCCGCGATGGCGTGGTCGCGGACAGCGATGCCCGAGCGCTTGATGAGCAGGCCGCGCGTTCACGCTCCTGAAGCAGGCCACCCGAGCGTCACGGACTGATCTCCAGGGCGCTCGGGACAACCGCTGCACATGAAAATGCCCCGCCACTTCTCGAGTGGCGGGGCATTTTCGTGTGCAAGGATTCCACATGCTCAAGGTGAGGCATGACGCCGCGCCGCGCCTGACACCATGACCGCGAACAGCTACCATGAGCGCCCACGCGTGAGCGCTGTCATGGCGGTGAGTTACCGCCTCTCTGTTACCGTTGCCGGAGTGCCAGATGTCCCTGCTTGACTCTTTCCCCCTCACCCCGCGTGCCCAACGCCTGCCCCTGCGACGTACACTGGCGGCCTGGTGCCTCGCCGGTGGCAGCTTGATGCTGGCACAGGAGGCCAG
The DNA here is from genome assembly GCF_057670765.1 of Cobetia sp. PS-4MA. NCBI lineage: Bacteria > Pseudomonadati > Pseudomonadota > Gammaproteobacteria > Oceanospirillales > Halomonadaceae > Cobetia > Cobetia sp. PS-4MA. The sequence goes on from NZ_CM173107.1 coordinate 1,917,834, forward strand.
CGCCCTGGAGATCGGCATGCCTGCCGACGCCGGTGTCAGCGCCAGCCCTGCCGTCGTGCTGGAAGCCGAAGGCACCCTCGAGGACTCATTGCGCGAGCCGCTGACCCTGACGCAATTCGCCAGTGCGGATGAGGTGATGAAGGGGCTGCGTGATGGCACGCTGGACGCCGCCTATCTTACGCCTTGGAATCTCAAGGCACTGGCCGAGAGCGGCGTGCCGCTGCGGGTACTGGATGGCGCGGACCTGGATGATGTCAGCCTGGTCGCACGCGATGAGCTGATCCGCTATACTAAGCTGTTCGAGCCGCAGGAAATGCTGATCCGCTTCCTGAATGACACCACGCGTGCAGTGCGGGTGGTGATCAGCGATAGTGATGCGCGCTCGCATCTGGCGCTCAAGCAGTGGATCGAGGTCAAGGTCGGTTCCAGCATGCAGCTGGTGAGCCCGCGCTCGCTGGAAGCGCTGGAAGGTGATGAGTACGCCGGCGATGCGCCCAAGGCGCTGATCAACAGTCGCAAGATGCATGCCGCCTTCCTGGGTGGCGATGACGCCTCCCGTCTGGTGGCCCTGCACCCGCTCTCCAAGGACTGGCTGCCGCGCGCCAACATGCTGGATCTTCCGCGCATGCTGCTGGTCAGCCGCGCCGACATCGCCGATGACGCTCTCGATGCCGAGCTTCAACAGCTGGGCCAGGCCCACGCCGCGGCACAACGCACCCTGCATCAGGAAGACCCGACGAAGGCTGCCTTCATGCTCAAGCAGGAGTGGCCGGCCCAGGCCGGTGAAGCGCCAAGCCTGCCCCAGGTGGTACATGCGCTGAATGGCAATGCGCTTGCCGTCAGTGACATGCGTCAGGCGCTCAATGACTGGCTGGGCGAGCAGCAGGCCAAGGTCACCTGGCCCGAACTCCAGCCGTGAGTGACAGTCGTGAGCCGTCTTGATCCCAGGCCGTCTTGTCCCTCAGGCCGCCTCGGGCCGTCAAGCGCCAGGCGCGTCAGCCAGAGACAAAAAAACCCGCCAATTGGCGGGTTTTTTCATTCATCAGCGACGATCAGGCGTCCAGCGCTTCCGCGATCTGGGACTGAGCCTTGGGACCGATACCCTTGACCTCAGCGATCACGCCGTCAGCGTGGGCCTTGCGGACCTTGGCGACGTCATCGTAGCCGGCTTCGGTCAGCGCGCGGATAGCCGCAGCGTTCAGGCCCAGGTCTTCCAGGGAAGCCGCGTCTGCGGTGTCCTCGGACTCCGCCTGCTCTTCAGCGGCTGCCATCGGCATCATGCGGGACTGGGCGATGGCCTGTTCACGGGCCAGACGCGCCTTGTACTGCACCAGCTTCTGGTTGAACTCGTGTTCGACCTGCTTGCGGTGCTTGTCAGAGGCTGCTGCCTTCTCGCTCAGACGCTCGTTGCGAGCACGCAGGTCCTCGACTTCCTTCTTTGCCTTGTCACGGGCATTGCGGAGCTTGTCGGCTTCCTTGCTGGCTTCACGCAGCTGACGCTCCAGCTCCTTGATGCGGGCGTTCTGGTCCTGCTTGGTGTCCTGCTCCTGAAACAGGGATGCAAGCTGATCGTCAAGAGTAGCGTCGGTCATACTGCTATGTTGCCTCGAATAATTGATAAAGAGCTAAAGTCTGGGCGCACATTCTACCGCAGTTCTTCAGTTTGTGCTGCATTTGAGCGCAACCGAGCGGGATGAATGTGATGTCGGTGTCCTGCCTAGAGCAATTTTACCCCATCCTCACCATAGCGCCAGCACTGGTTGTCTCTGGCGCCGGGTGAGCCTGTCGGCCAGTCGTCGTGGCGGTCTTCACGCATGCCTCGACGACTGACCAGGCAATTCCTGCCCCCTTCTCACGTTCACATTCACGCAAGAGGGGGCGATCAAGGGCGCCTCAGTGCTTGCGCCATTCTTCCAGCTTGTCCGCCAACTGCTGACGACGCGCATCAGGCGCCGCGAGAGAGGCACTCTGGTGACCTTCCCCGAAGCGATTCTCCAGGTAGTCCATCAGGTTGATCAGCTCGCCGTCGGTCAGGTTGTCATCAAAGGCCGGCATGAAGACGCTGTGACCATTGTTCTCGCGCTGCACGCCATTGAGAATCGCCTGCGCCAGGTTGTCCGGATAGACACTGCCGGTCACGCTGTTGTGGAACAGAGACGGGTAGTAACCATCCTGGGTGCCGGCGCCATCCGCCCCGTGACACATGGCACAGTGGCCCAGATACAGGCGCACACCCGGGGTGGTATCCGTCAGCTGGCCGATCAGCGCTTCGTCATCCGGGCGCTTGTCGAGTGGCTGACCGCGCAGCAACAGGACATCGTCAGCCGGTGCCCCCTGATTGAACCGCGTGGCGACGTGAGGCTCGCTGGCCTGCTCGGCTTCCGCCTGGCGATCGCCATCATTGATCGCCTCGCCCTGCTCACCCTTGCCATTCACGGCCGGGATGGACTTCAGATAGACGGCAATGGCACGCAGATCATCTTCGCTCATGTGACGCATGGAGTGCGTGACAACATCCGCCATCGGGCCGCCGGCCTGCGCCTTGCCCTTGAGATTGCCGGTGGCGAGGTAGGTCTGGATATCCTGCTCACTCCAGCTGCCCAGACCATCCTGCATGTCCGGCGTCAGGTTGAAGGCGCGCCAGCCTTCTATCATCGCACCACCGAGATAGCCGTTCTCATCGCCTGTCAGCGCCTTCTCCTGGAAGGCGATGCCACGCTCGGTGTGACAGCTGCCACAGTGTCCCGGCCCCTGGACGAGATAGGCGCCACGGTTCCAGTCGGCGCTCTTCTCGGGGTCATCCTGCCAGGGCTCCAGCGGCGAGAAGATCTCTTCCCACAGCGCCATCGGCCAACGCATGTTGAGCGGGAACGGAATCTCGCTCTCACGGTTCGGCGTGGCGCTCGGCGTCACATCATGCATGTTCCAGGCATAGAGAGACTTGATGTCGTCATCGGTCAGACGTGCATAGGACGGAAACGGCATCGCCGGATAGAGATTGTGGCCATCGGCCGCCTCACCTTCGCGCAGTACACGGGTGTACTCCTCGAGGGTGTAGTTGCCGATGCCGTGTTCGGTGTCCGGGGTGATGTTGGTGGCGAAGATCTTGCCGACCGGCGTCTCGAAACCGAGGCCGCCGGCGTACTCATCACCATCTTGCGTGCTATGACAGGCAGCGCAATCACTGGCGCGTGCCATGTACAGGCCCTTCTCGATCAACGCCGGATCATTGGTGGCGGCCTTGTCGGCCTCCACCTGCCTGGCGTGCTCATCTTCACCACTGCCACAGGCGCTGAGCAACAGCGCACTGGAACCGGCAATGGCAGCAAGACGAATTGCACGGGCCAGACGCGCGGGACGGGCCGTGAGGCGGGCACCTCGGGCATTCTCATCAATGGCATCACGAATGCCAGCAGTACGGGCGTGCGGGACCATGCTTATATTTCCTGTTCGAGCAGATCGGCAATACGAAGAGACAAGGCGGCAATCGTCAGAGTGCAGTTGACCGAGCCGACAGTCGGCATGCTGCCGGAGCTGGCGACGAACAGATTGTCGTGGCCATGCACTCGGCAATCGCGGTCCACCACGGATTGCGTCGGGTCATCTCCCATCAGGGTCGTACCGCAGATATGCTGGTTGTTGGAGAACTCATCACGGAACGCGATGTCCGTGCCTCCCATCAGCTTGGCGATGCGTGCATATTGCTCCCGCGTATGCACGGCGCTGCGCTTGACGTAATCATCGATAGCATAACGGAATTCCGGGCGCGGCAGACCAAGTGCGTCACGTTTTTTTGACGGCGTGATGCGATTGGCAGGCTCGGGCAGCAGCTCATGGAAGCTGTCGAACTGCACATAACGGCTGGCACGATTGTCGATCTGCGCCTGCAGGTCCGCGCCCAGCCTCAGGGGAGTCTCCGCCAGCACCTCGGTGGTCATCTGCTGAGTCCGGGCGATGTTGGAAAGGTGCAGCTTCTTGGAAGCGAATTCACGGCGGAAATCCCCGTCACGCCAAGTGATGATGGACGTCATCTCCTGGGGGCCACGGCCGGCCCACAGTGCCTCATCGGCCAGAAAGCTCACACCGGTACCCGGGTGATCCATCAGATGCCGGCCGACCATGTCGTTCTGGTTGCCCACACCGTCGGGGGTATGCGCATTCACCGACATCTGCATCAGCTTGGGCGTCTCGATGCCATTGGCCGCCAGCACCACCTTGGGTGCGCTCAGTCGATGCTGCTTGCCTTGCGGGTCGAGATAGCGCACCTCGCGGATCTTGCCGCTGGCATCGCTTTCCAGATGATGGACGATGGCATTGTCGATCAGTCTGGCACCGGCGCGCTCCGCCTTCTCGACGTGAATGATGCCGGAGTACATCGCCCCGATCGGGCAGATTGGCATGCAGTTGTTGTTGCCGCAGCAGGTCGGGCGGTCATCGTAGGGGCGGCTGTTGCGCGCCACCGGCTCGGTAACCATGTCAAAACCGTGGGGATTGATGCGCTCGCTGACCCGCCGTTCGTTCCACGACAGCGGCAGAGGCGCCATCGGATACTCGGCGCTGCGCGGGCTGCCGAGATCGACATCATTCGGCCCCCAGACACCCAGCGCCACCTCGGCCCTAAAGTAGTAGTCTTCCAGGTCCTCATAGGCGATCGGCCAGTCGAGACCTACTCCATATTCGCTCTTGAGACGGAAATCGCTGGGCAGGAAGCGCCAGGCCGAGGCCGCCCAATGCCAGGTGGTACCGCCGACGGCGCGGATATACTGCGCGTCATAGGGCTGCTCACCCTTCTGGACGAGATAGTCGGCATTGTCGCCGTGCAGCATGGGATGCGGTGCCGCCTTGCTGGCGGGATACGGCCCCATGAAGTCCATCTTATCGGCCTGATTGCGAAAGCGCTCCACGATCTGCCAGCGCTCCAGGCGCGGGCCGGCTTCCAGCATGATGACCGCCTTGCCGGCTTCGGCCAGACGATGCGCGATCAGGGCACCGGCAACGCCGGAGCCCACCACGATCACGTCAGCGTCATACGTACGAGCTTCCTCAGCCATGCGGGGTTCTCCTCAAGGTGCTTTGCGTCACCGCAGCGGGACTGCGATGTCGTCAGGGCATTCGTTGCCGCCCGCTCTCATGGCGATGCTGGCAGATGAACGAGTGGGTTCAGGCAGGACGCTCGGCCCAGAAACCGGGACGATTCGGGCAATAGGTCCGCACGACCTGGACATCGCGGGGACCTGCATACATGCCGGCATGTTCAAAGGCGATCACCTCGGCCTGCGGGTCGGTGGCAGATTGCCCCACCGTCCCCAGCATCCAGGCCTGCAGCACGCGGCGCACCAGTGCCATCTCGGCTTCGCTCACGTCATCCTCGCGCAGATATTCACGCTGCTCCCCCAGGGCCAGGAGACGATCTCTCAGGTCCACCAGCGTGCCAAGGCCCGGCACGCCATCGACGGGCGTACGCGCCAGTACCTCGAAGAACCGCTGCCCGAGGCGCTCATTGAGGACTCTGTCACTCAAGAGCCATGCCGAGAGGGACATGAAGGCGGCAAAGGCGCCATCCTCATCCGTCTCCCGGGCACTGCTGGTGACCGTTTGCGCCAGCGCCGACAATGGCAGGCTGGTCAGTGTCGCGGCACCGACTCCAAGCAGACCACGCTTGAGCAGGCGACGCCGGGAAGCATCGACGCGTGCGATGTCATGAGTCGAATCAGGCAAGGCATCGGTCTCAGGCGAAGTCGTCATGGGGCTCTCCGGGCAATCATGGGAACAGATACGCACACTCGAGCACGCTGGCAGGCCAGCAGCAGGTCAAGCGGGAAACATTAACATTGGGTGAATGGTAACAATTGTCACCCCCCTCATAGACGAAAGACTAATGAATCATGCGTTCGCACTTGCGCAACCCTGTCATCGCGCTCGATGCAACCCGAGCGAACGCGGCAGGCCCCACCCCTCGCCCCGGGAGCGTGGCTTACGTCTTTCGCGGCGGCTGACGTTTTCAGTCATCTCGCGGCACAGTAGGATGTGGACTTGATCCCTTCGTCATTCCAAGGATGGCCATCATGCTTCGCACCCTGCGTACCCCTCTCGCGTTGATTCTCACCACCACTTTGCTGGCAGGTTGCGAGAGCGCGTCCCGTATCGCCGACAGCATTTCCCTTCCGGACTTCGGCAGCACAACTCCCTCCGAGGACGGCGATCAGCGCGTCAAGCGGACAGTGGCCTTCCCGGAGGCGGAGTACGCCAAGCTCGACAAGACGGGAACCTCGGTCATCAAGGGCCGCATGTCCTATGACTGGCAGGGTCAGACGATCCATGCCAACCAGGCAGGCATCTCGATCGCGCCGGTCACCACCTACTCCGCGGAAGCCGCGGAACTGGCGCTGGCCGGCAAGACGGCAGAGCGCGCCGACCCGCGTGCCCAGGCCTATACCCATATCGTGCGCACCGACAGCAATGGCTACTTCAATGCCACCGGCCTGCCCGCCGGCACCTTCTATGTCGCCGGCGTCATCAAACTGCCCGATGGCACCCGCAGCCCGCTCATCCTGAGCCAGGTCCAGGTCGGGCGTGGTCAGACACGCAACATCGAACTGAGCCGCTGAGCGTGCTGAGCCCAGACTCCCGCGAGCCCCGGGCCTGCCACCCTGAGGGATGATCGACGAATGACCACGACACCATGACGGCACTCTCGTTACGTTCCTACACGCCACGCGCCGATGTGCATGATCACGAATATCCGCAGCTGGTGCTGCCTATCCGGGGCCATCTCGACATCCAGGTCGGCGGCTACACCGGTACCGTGGTCACCGGCGAATGCGTGATCATCCGCTCGGGCGAGATCCATCAGTTCCAGGCCCATGACGCGGCACGCTTCATCGTCGCGGACCTGGATTACCTGCCCGACAATCTCGCCGCCACTCGGCGCGTGGTGTTCTCCATCAGTACCCTGCTGATGAACTATCTGCTGTTTCTCGAAGCCCAGCTCCAGGGCAAGGTCGATGCCCAGATCGACCGTCTGGCCATCGAGCTGTTTCTGGGCCTGCTGGAGCGGCAGACCTGCGACAAGCGTGTCGATCGGCGTCTGCTCAGAGTGCTGGATGTCATGAACGAGCAGCTGGATCATCCGCATGACGTGGCATCACTGGCGGCTCTGGCGCATCTGAGTCCTACCCAGTTCCACAAGATCTTTCGTGACAACCTGGGCGTCAGCGTCAAGCAGTACCTGACAGCCCGGCGCATGGAGCGCGCCCGTGCGCAGCTGATCCATTCCGACCTCAGTGTCCAGCAGGTCGCCGAGGCAGTGGGCTATCAGAACCTGTCGGCCTTCACGCGGCGCTTCTCTCACCATTTCGGCATGACGCCGCGCGAGATGACTCGCCAGTACTCCAGCCTGACCATCTCCAGCTGAGCGTCTTCCCCTGACCTTCTTCAGCACCTCTCCCGCCCTTGACGCGGCGTTTCAGATGCCTGCTGGCTCACTTGGCTGTCTCCAGCAGAACGAAGCGTAGTTTCAGCACAATATCGATTCGCAATGAAGCGTAATCTCGTGGTCACCGAATCACCTTTCATTGCGAGCCATCAACCATGCAACACCGCTTAGCGAACGCTTCGCTCTCCCCGCTGTTCCAACGTCAGACCGGCAACCTGTGCGTACTGCTGGCTGCCTGCCTGTGGGGAACCACCGGCACGGCCGCCCACTTCAATCAGGGTGTGAGCCCGCTGGCCACTGGCGCCTTCGCCATGGGGGTGGGCGGCGTACTCCAGGCCATCCTGTCACGCCGCCATCTTCGCGCCGAGGCACACAAGCTGCTCGCACAGAAACACCTGGTGGCCTGGGGCGCTCTGTTCATCATCTGCTATCCCCTGGCCTTCTACTCGGCCATGGAATACACCGGTGTCGCGATGGGCACCGTCATCACCATCGCCACGGCCCCCTTGGCAGCCGCCGCACTGGAATATCTGCTGGACCGCAAGAAGGTCACTGCCAGCTGGTATGCCGCGCTGACGCTGGGAATGATCGGCGTCGCGCTGATGGCCATCGGCGAGACCGCGTTGCCTGAAGCCACGCCACTGCTGGAATCGAGTGGTGAGGGGGCGATGCTCATGAATGAGCGCAAGTTCATCGGCATCGCCCTGGGGATCGTGGCCGGCGCAAGCTACGCCACCTATTCGCTGCTCGCCAGACGCATGATGTTGCAAGGCACCCACGGGCGTGCGGCGATGGGCTGCCTGTTCGGCACCGCCGGTGTGGTGCTGCTGCTCGGCCTTGGAGCCGCCAGACTCATCCACGACCCGCGCCTGTTCGCCACGCCGGTGAATGCCAGTGTCGCCATCTACATGGCGCTGATTCCCATGCTGCTGGCCAGTCTGGTCTTCGGGCGTGGACTGGCCAGCGTGCCCATCAGTCGCGTCACCATGCTGACCATGTTCGAGCCGCTGGTGGCAGGCGTTCTGGCGGTCGTGGTGGTCGGCGAGCAGTTCACCATGATGGGGGCGGTCGGCATGCTGTTGATCATGACCTGCCTGATGCTGCAGCTTCGCTCCCGCGCCCCCAGGACACCGACGGCCAGTCCGCAGCCAGCGCCCACCGCATGGGCAAGGGCCTCCCACGCATCACGACGCCCTGACCTTGAGGCAGAGCGGGCATCTGATCTGGAGACTGACTTGGCGACGGGCCTCTGGGGTGGCAGCGATAGCGGGCAGGAGTCCTTCTGCGAAAGCGTCGCAATGCTCGACTACCCCACAGAGAGCCAGCACGGCTGGTCCCCATGCGGTAGTGGAGTCCGGCGACAGGACACCACGTTGAACGGATCTCACTGAACGGATCTCACTGAACTGGCCTCACTGAGCCGGTTGCACTGAGCTGACGACGGGGCGCAGACCGCAGTGACTCGCCGCGTTGTCGTGATCATGACAGAAAGTGGTTTCAGCACACTCTGCGTGCTCGCGGCATGCATGGCGAGCCGACGAGAAAGAGCGCACCTCTCACGCCAAAGGAATGCCTGGATGACAACGATCTCTCCTCTGACCTCCCAACCCTCGAAGTCGGGAGTGCTGGGCAGCCTGGCGGTGCTGTTTGCGGCGCTGCTGTGGGGCACCACCGGCACGGCGGCCCACTTCAATCAGGACGTCAGCCCACTGGCAACCGGCGCCTTCGCCATGGGGATCGGTGGGGTGTTGCAGGCGTGGGTGGCACGCCCGAACATCACTGATTGCCTGGGGCTTGTGTTGGCGCAGAAGCGCTGGGTATTGCTCGGCGCCGTGTGTGTCGTCATCTACCCGCTGGCCTTCTATACCTCGATGCATCTGGCGGGCGTCGCCATCGGCACGGTGATCACCATCGCCACGGCGCCCCTGGCGGCCGCGATACTGGAGCGCCTGTTCGGTCACCATCGACTCACGCCGAGCTGGTATCTCAGCCTCGCGCTGGGCATCGCCGGGGTGGTGATGATGGCATTGGGCGAAACGGGCCATCAGGGCATGACGACGCCCCTCGCCACGGGGCAAAGTGCTGACGGTCGCCTTGCCTTCACTGATGAACTGGCGCGCCTGGCAGGTATCGCGCTGGGCATCATCGCCGGGGTGACTTACGCCGTCTACTCGCTGATCGCACGGCGCATGATGGAAGGTGGTATCCACGCTCGCGCGGCCATGGGAAGCCTGTTTGGCGTCGCCGGCATCGCGTTGATCGCAGGCCTGGGCCTCAGCATGCTGGTGGCAGACCCGCGCCTGTTCGCCACTGCCGGCAACGCAGGCGTGGCACTCTACATGGCACTGGTACCGATGTTCCTCGGCTATCTCGCCTTCGGCTATGGCCTCAAGACCATCGCCGCCAGCAAGGCCACCCTGCTCACGCTGTTCGAGCCGCTGGTCGCTGCCCTGCTCGCCGTGACCATCGTCGGAGAACATATCGCTCCGCTCGGCTGGCTCGGCATGGTACTGATTGCCGTCTGCCTGGTGATTCAGGTGTAGCCGAAAACGACCTGAAGAATGACTGAAGCCTGAATAACAGAAAGCCCCAGCCTGAGGATCAGGCTGGGGCTTTCTGTGTTACTGGGCATGAACTGTCGGCCTCACGCCATCCCGATCTCTTGCCGTGAAGCGTGCGACGTCAATGCGAGGCAAGCTCGGCGGCATCAACTTGCGGCGTAATGCGACGTACGCCCTTGGCATCCTGCGCGTAGGCACGATGACGCACATCCCAAAGCTCCACAGCATGCTGGATGTTGAGCCAGAACTCCGGCGTATTGCCTAGCGCAGCCGCCAGCTTAATGTCCATCGGGGCCGTCAAGGCCCCCTTGTCATGAACGATACGGCTCAGGGTATTTCTGTGCACTCCCATCGCCTCGGCCAGTGTGCGGATATCGATCTCCATCGGCTCCAGAAACTCTGCCGTCAACATCTCGCCTACCGTCAGTGGGCGCCGCTGGGTGTTTCTCATCACTGCTACCTGCTCTAGCCCTTGTCAGCATGCGGGTCTAGATATGTTTGATGGGCAATCCCTGCCTCCCATCGAAAGATGAGTCGATACTGCTTGTTGACGCGAATCGAGCAATAACCTGCGAGATTGCCCTGGAGATGCTCGAAACGACTGCCTGGCGGCAATCCTCAAATCAGACTCCTGGCTTGCGGCATCGAGAATCTGCAACTTGCGATAGAGCGAACTTGAGAGCGCCGCAGGTATCTTGCGGTGGCCAACATCTTGCTCGTAGAAGCTCTCGAGCCACACATCCCTGAATTCCACCGCCATGGCAGCACCTTTTGCCCTCATTCTATGCACAACCCCGTTGTGCATCAAGTGACTCTCCCCTGACGTTTCTCTCCCCCATGAAAAACGCCCAACGAGTCCAGAACTCGTTGGGCGTTTCGTATTCCTCTGCCCTTCACATCAGGCGATCAGTCACTCATGCCGCCGTCTTGTCGGCCAGTTCGACCTTGGCAAGCTTGATCAGCCCGCCGTAGACGACGAAGGCGACCACGACACCCACGACCGGCGGCATGAAGGGGGAGCTCCAGGCACACAGGCAGGCGATGGCGTAGGCGGCGAGGCCCGGCCAGTGGTAATCCACCTTGGGCATCTCGGCGAGACGCGGATACTGGCCTCTGTGGCCGAGCCAGAAGTTGGCCATGATCACGCCGCCGATCGGCGGAATGAAGGTGCCGAGCAGAATCAGGAACGGAATCAGCCACTCATACATGCCGAGTACCGCCAGCACCGTGCCGATGGCCGCGCCGCCCAGGGTGACACGCTGACGATGCGGCGTGCGCAGCAGATTGCAGCCGGCGATGGCGAAGTTGTAGATGGTGTTGTCCTGCGTGGTCCAGATATTGAGAAACAGCATCAGCACGGCAAGGCTGACCAGCCCCTGGGCAATCATCACATCGACGATATCGGCCTGCTGATAGATCATCGCGCCGAGCGCACCGGTCAGCACCATCAGGCCATTGCCGACGAAGAAGGCCGCCAGCGTGGCGATCACGGCGATCTTCGGCGAGCGCGCGAAACGACTCCAGTTGGTCGCCTGGGTGCCGCCACTGATGAAGGTACCGATCACCGCCGTGATGGCGGCCGTCCAGCTCATGGAATCCGTGGGCGTCAGTGCCGCGAGTCCCGCCATGCCACCGACATCGACCATGCCGGTATAGAGACTGAACAGGATGAACAGCAGCATGGCCGGCACGGCAACGCGCGAGAGCATGTCGAGCCCGCGATAGCCGATCATCGCCGTCAGACAGAAGGCAAAACCGAAGATGACCATCAGCGGCGTGGTCAGCCATTCGGGCAAGCCGAGTGTCTTGACCAGCACGATGGCGATGGTCGCGGTGCCCCAGGCGTACCAGCCGATCTGGGTGAAGCCGAGCACGAAGTCCGACAGACGGCTGCCCTTCTCGCCAAAGCAAAGGCGCCCCATCAATACCGAGTTGAGACCGCTCTTGCAGGCGATGTAGGCCAGCGCCGCCGCATAGCTCCCCAGCAGCAGATTGCCGATCACGATGATCCACATCAGCTCATTGAGTTCGAAGGCCGCGCCCAGTGACCCACCGGCCCACATGGTGGCGGTGAAGAAGGTGAAGCCGAGCAGCACCATTGAAGTGGAGAGCAGCCCACGTCGTGCCGAAGCGGGGACTTCGCTCAAGGGATAGTCGTTGCCTGCGGCCGAAGCCAGCGGTGAGGTCTGTGAAGTTGATGAGCGGTCATCTGCCATGCGGGGTATCCCTCGGACTCGTGCATCGCGCCTAGTCTCTTCGTGTGAGGCCGTGTCAGCCGGAGTTAAGGTGCCATGCTTTCTCGCCACCTGGCAGATCGCTCTCATGGAACGCTGCGCTCGACGGGCAGCGCGTCGGTCGATGAGAGCCTGCCAACTGCTGGCGAAGTGCGGATGGGCGGGACTTGCGATCGCCACCCAACCACCACGCAAGAAACGCGCCAGTCCTTGAGATGCCCGCGTACCTGTCCGCGGACTGCCCGGCACCATAACTTGTCCTTGGCGTCAGGATCCCGCGCTGGAGGGGGTGTGAGGCAGCCATTGGCGCAGCAATGCCCTCTCTGACGTATCGCTAGCGTCACTTGGCCGGTGATGGCGCAAGATCCCCGTAAGATGCCCTCAATATGGCAGTAACCCACAAAAACGCCACGCGGCGCACTCTTTCAGTGCAGCGCGTGGCGTTGATCGCATCGTCCTTCCCTCACGTCATAACCTGACGCCGAGTGCAGGATGCAAATTTTTTTCAGACATTCCCGGTCAGAGGGGCCTCAAGCGCTTGCCAGCACTCCTTCACTGGCATTGACCTCTTCGCTGTCCATCAGACGCAATCTGACAGGCACCGATTTCGAGGCCGGCGTATTGCTGCGCGCATCACGGTGATCCAGCGGAATCAGGTCATTGGTTTCCGGGTAATACGCTGCCAGACAGCCGCTCGGGATATCGTAGGCCTTGAGCTTGAAACCGGCCATGCTGCGCTCGACACCATCCTCACTCACGGTTTCCATACGCACGCGCTGGCCCTCGGACAGGCCGAGCGTTTCCAGATCCTGCGGGCTGATCATCACCACCATGCGCGTCCCGTAGACGTCCCGATAGCGGTCATCATTGGAATAGACGGTGGTGTTGAACTGATCATGGCCCCGCATGGTGCTGAGCAGGAAGGTACTGTCCATGTCCTGCGTCTCGTGGGTGACCTTGTCGAGGCCCTGCTCATCGGTGCCAAGTCCCTCGGGGAACAGGAAGTTGGCGCGCCCGGAGTCGGTGTGCCAGATGCGCTCACGCGGGGCGATGCGGATGTGGAAGCCACCCTGCGCCAGGCGGGCATTGTAATCCGGGAAGATCTGCGGGAAGACCTGTTCGATACGGTCGCGAATGCGCGCGTAATCCGCCTGCAACCAGTCCCAGTCAAGCGTGGGATGCGCCGGCAGTGTGGCCTTGGCCAGCTGACAGGTGATGGCGATCTCGGAATGCAGGCTGGCATCTGCCGGCGCCATCACGCCGCGTGAGGGCGAGACATTGCACATGCCGTCCTCGACACTGGTGGTCTGCTCCGCGCCCTTGCCATCGGCGCCGGCCTGCAGATCCCGCTCGCTATGACCCAGCGTCGGCAATACCCAGCCGTGCTTGCCGGGATGCAGATGGCTGCGATTGAGTTTGGTGGCGACATGCACCGTCATGTCCAGCTCGTGCACCTTCTCCACGATGCGCTTCTGGTCCGGAATCGCGCGGAAGAAGTTGCCGCCCATGCCGATGAAGGCCCGTGTCTCACCACGCAGAATCGCTTCACAGCATTCGGCGACATCATGGCCGTTTTCCCGTGGGCACTGGATGTCGAAGACACGATCGAAGGCATCCAGCATCGCCCCGTTGGGCAGGTTCTCGATACCGACGGTGCGATCCCCCTGCACATTGGAGTGACCGCGCACCGGACAAGGCCCGGCGCCGGGCTTGCCGATATTGCTGCGCAACAGCAACAGATTGACGATCTGCTGGATGGTATCGCCGCCGCGGGCGTGCTGGGTGATGCCCATGCCCCAGCAACAGATCACGCGCTCGGCTTCCAGATAGGTCTGTGCCGCCTGCTCCAGTGATTCGCGCGACAGGCCGGACATCTCGACCAGATCCTGCCAGTCTAGCTTGCGGCAGTGATCGGCGAAGGCCTCGAAGCCGTGGGTATGCTGCGCGATGAAGTCATGATCCAGCAGCCCCACCGCATGCGGATTGCGCTCACGCAGCGCATCGTCGGCCTCGATCACGTACTTGCACATCGCCTGCACGGCAGCGAGGTCACCGCCGATGCGCAGCTGATGGTACTGGGTGCTGATCTCGACGCCCTTGCCGCTCAGCATGTCCCTGGGCGATTGCGGGTCGGCAAAGCTCACCAGCGCCCGCTCGCGCAGTGGATTGAAGCTCACCACCTCGGCGCCGCGCTCACGCGCCTCGTGGAGATCGCCCAGCATGCGGGGACTGTTGGTGCCGCTATTCTGGCCGAAGATGAAGATGGCATCGGCCTGCTTGAAGTCCTCGAGATTCACTGTCGCCTTGCCGATACCGATGGACTCCGGCAATGCCCGGGAGGTGGTGTCGTGACACATGTTCGAACAGTCGGGGAAGTTGTTGGTGCCGTACATGCGCCCGAACAGCGAGAACAGGAAGGCCGCCTCGTTGGAGGTGCGCCCCGAGGTGTAGAACTCGACCTGGTTCGGGTCGTCATAATTCTTGAGACGCTCACCGATCTCGGCGTAGGCCGCTTCCCAGCTGGTGACCTCGTAGCGATCCTCAGCCGCGTTGTAACGCAGCGGATGCGTGAGGCGCCCTTCCTTCTCCAGATGATGATCCGTCCACTCGCGAAGCTGGCTCACGGTGTTCTGAGCGAAGAGTTCATCGCTGACGCGCTCACGCGTCGCCTCCCATGCCAGTGCCTTGGCACCGTTCTCACAGAAATTGGCCCCCTTGGGCTTGTCGCCATTCGGCCAGGCACAGCTCGGACAGATGAAGCCATCCGGCTTGTTCATCTTCATCAGGCTGAGGTGGCCCTTGACGGGCAGATGCTCCTGCCAGATGAAGGTCTCCACTGCCTTGAGCGATGGCCAGCCGCCGCCCGGTGGACGATCTAGCTGGCTGCCGGAAAGCTCGGCAGACAACTCAGGGGCGTGGGAGCCTTTGCGACTGAAGGTATCCGGGGTGTCGGAGCGGGAGGTGGTCGCATCGTGTGACATGTCAGGATTCCTGGGCAGCGCCTGCTGACATGTGAGGCGGCAGCAGACAATAAATGAGCGATACCTCATCTCTTGCTCTCACGCGGGGGATTTTCAAGGGCAACCGGCGTTGCGCCCTTGAAGTTCTTTCGATCCGCCACCAGAGTTGTACATACCTGACACAATGAGCTCGAGAAAATGCGCTGACACGGCGAGCCCCTGACAGACGTGAGCCGTCTTCTGGAATGCTGGAACTCCAAAAGCTTGAAGGGAGAAGCTGAGAGTCCGGCAAGAAAAGAGACAGGCCACGCGTCTCGCCCAGCCACTCGACAAGCTGACGCTGATGAGGAGCCCGAACATGACCATCTTTGAAGCCCTGCGCGAGACCCACGACGAACAACGCCGCCTGCTGGACATGCTGCTCAAGACCGAAGGTGACAGCGAGCCTCGCGATGACCTGTTCAAGCGCCTCAAGGAATCGCTCACCAACCATGCGGGAGCTGAGGAGCGCGCGCTCTACATCCCGATGATGGAACACGACATGACGCAGGAAAAGGCGCGTCACAGCGTGGCCGAGCACCATGAAATCGATGAGCTGGTCGAGAAACTCGAGACGACGGACTACAGCTCACCGGGCTGGCTGGCCGCCGCCAAGCAGCTTGAGCATCTGGTGACTCACCATCTGGACGAGGAAGAGCAGGAAGTCTTCCAGCTGGCCGGTCGCGTCTTCGACGACGCCACCAAGCAGCGACTCGCCGATGAGTACCTGAAGGACATGAAGGCTCGCGAAGCGGCCTGATATGTTTCCTGACGCCTAGCGCCTAGCGCCTGACGCCTGACGCTCGACAATAGCCAGGCAGGACATGACACGGGCTGGCCACATGACGTGGCCAGCCCGTTGTCGTTGATGGCGGTCGAGAAGTTGGCGAAAGAGGCTGACGCCCCGGCCGCACGGCATTACCGGCGGCGGCTGCCTTTCGCCCCGGCACCCTTGAATGAGCCGCCAGCACGCTTGCCCTTGTTCTCTCCCTTGCCCGCCCCTGGCCCGGACTCGGAGGTCGCGGAACGTCCACATGACGTGCGATCCAGATCGTATGCCTGGCTCCGGACGTGCCATGGGCATACACCTGACGTGCCTCGACCTTTAAACCGGCCCGCGACAGACGCTGCGAGAAGCGCGCATCGGCCGTGGCCGACCACACTGCCAGAATGCCGGCAGGACGCAGTGCCCTGGCGCATACCGCCAGCCCTTCCGCGCTGTAGAGCCAATCATTGTTGTCAGCGGTCAGTCCCTCCGGGCCATTGTCCACATCCAGCATGATGGCATCGAAGCCGCCAGGTGCTTCGCGCAACACCTCGGCCACATCGCGATTCTCGACGGTCGTGCGCGGATTGCGGATCGGATACCCCGCCTTGGCCCCCAGCGGGCCGTCATTCCAGGTGATCACGCCCGGCACCAGCTCGGCGACCACCACCTCGGCATCTGCCTTGAAGTGCGCAAGCGCCGAGGCCAGCGTGAAGCCCATGCCCAGACCGCCGATCAGGACACGCTGCGGCGCCGACGGCGTTCCGCGACTCTTCAGCAGGCCAGCAGGAATCTCTGCCAGCGCGTCTTCCGAGCCATGCATGCGGGTATTCATCAGCTGCCCCCCCTTGCCGCTCTCTATCTTGATGACGAAGTCCTCGCCATACTCGAACAGACAGAGCGAATCCGTGGTACCGGGGATCGGGGCGGTATCGAGCAGCACAAAACGTTTCATGGCATATCCAGGCTAGAAGAGATCACGCGACAATCGATACCTGCAGGCAACTCCAGCCGGGGCGACGCGCATTGACGCAATATCCCGCTGGCAGGCATCTGCATGATCCAGAGGGGCGTTATCCTACTAGCCATGCGCGTCATGGCGATAATGGGCCAGTCACTCCACAGGGATAGCTGCCAGAAAGGACAACAGCAGTGGCAACGGTTGAGAGACAACATAGCCCCTGCAACAGAACTGGCACATTCTCGTGATATCTCTAATACTGGCTAGGTGGTTACGAAAATCCACAATCGTTAATCAATGGAAGTTGCATAATGCAAAACGCTGGCGCGAAGGTGCCAGACACGCGGCAGCGATGCTCTCTGGCTTGAGCGCCAGCCAGACCACGGCCTGCTCGGGAGATCGTGCCCGCCACGCATGCCTCTCGGGTCATTGCCTGACCCCGCCTTGAGGCGACACACTATGGGGAAAGGCGGTCTGCGGGACAGGCGAGAGGGTGATTTAGCACGACGATTCACGCACGCAAACAACGACACCTATAACAGCGACGCCTGACAGAAAGACACTCTCACGTGGCGGCAGACGCCGTCATGACCAGCGAATGACACGCATCATCCGCACTCGGGACACCGAGTGCCATCTAGGGGAACCACCAATGCCACACACCACCCCAGAGCAACTGGCGACCATCAGTGCCGAAAAGGTAGAGGAACGCTTTCGCGGTCTGCATCCCATCGTCGCGCTGGTGTCAGCCACGCGACTGATGCAATACCTGGAGCGTGAGGGCCTGATGCTCCAGGCACACCGCCGCCTGTGTGCCTGCATCATCCGAGAGGCCCTGCCCACGCTGGAAGCCGGTCCGGGGCATGACCCCGAGAACCTGCCAGAGCTCAATGTCCAGGCCTCACCTCTGCAACGGGAGCAGACGCATGCCCCCGCCGTGGCCTCCGTCTCGCCCCAGGGGGCCCCCACCCCGGCGACCGTGCACGACAAGCCACAGGGCGTCGTTTCCTGAACCGTTGACACCTGGCCTGAGCCAAAGATGACACCCCCGCCCGTTGCTTTCCCCTGAGCAACGGGCGTTTTCATTGGTGGCATGACCCGGCCCCACATGAATATCAAGTTTTTTGAATATAGGGGTTTGAATCCGCACGAAGATCCACATGTCATTCAGGTAGGCGTTCGCGTCTGAAGGCGATTGCGTCGTCATCATGATTCACGGACAAGGAGTGACAGCATGAGTCAACTACAACCCCCGCAGCATCAGGATCATCAACCGGGTGATGAACATCGCATGCAGCCTCGCCCCGAATATATCCGGGAAGGCTATCAGGGCAGCGGAAAGCTCAAGGGCAAGGTCGCCGTCATCACCGGAGGCGACAGCGGCATCGGGCGCGCCGCCGCCGTACACTTCGCGCGCGAAGGTGCCAACTGCATGATCACCCACGTCGGCAGCGAGGAAGAGGACGCCAAGGAAACCCTCCGACTGATCGAGGCCGAAGGTCAGAAGGCCAGCCGCATCGCCGGTGACATCGGTGACCCGGCCTTCTGCCGCAAGGTGATAGAAGGCACGCTGGAGGAATTCGGCAAGCTCAACATCCTGGTCAACAACGCCGCCGAGCAGTACGACTGGAATGACGTGACCGAGATAGATGACGAGCAGCTCGAACGCACCTTCAAGACCAATCTCTTCAGTCACTTCTATCTGATCAAGGCCGCCGTCCCGCATCTTTCCAGGGGCGACTCCATCATCGCCACCTCCTCGGTCAACGCCTTCAAGGGCAATGACAGCCTGATCGATTACAGTGCCACCAAGGGGGCCATCCAGGGGCTGGTACGCTCGCTGTCCGGCACGCTGATGGACCGCGGCATCCGCGTCAATGCCGTGGCCCCCGGCCCGGTCTGGACACCGTTGATCCCCGCCAGCTTCGAGGATGACAAGGTCGCCGAATTCGGCAAGCAGGTACCGATGGAGCGCCCCGGGCAACCCAGCGAGATGGGCCCGGCCTACGTCTATCTGGCCAGCGACGATTCAAGCTACATGTCGGGACAGACGATCCACCTCAATGGTGGCGTCGTGCTCAACACCTGATCACGATGCGTCCTCGAACGCTTCACTGCGCCAGCGACTGGTGATCACTGTCCGGCCAGCGACGAGACGATCACCACGCAGCAACACCAAAGGCCACCCGATCCGGGTGGCCTTTTTCACATCCCCATAGGGGTCTGCTCAAGGAATGCACACCGCGTCTCAACGCTTGTGCCGCGTTCGAATCACCTCTTCTCCCTGCCAGTATCAGGCCCTCCTGTCGGTCCGTATCAGGCATTTCACACGGATGGACAGCGTTGGCCTCTCTATTCTGGTAGCAGCCCAGGGAATGCCATGGGCAGGAAAGGAACGTCACTCGCGCTGCAGGAGGCCTGCATGTCCAAGCTGATTCTCTCGCTGGATGGGGGCGGCATACGTGGGGCAGCCACCGCTCGGTTTTTGATGCATGTCGATGCGACACTCAAGCGCGACCACCAGACCACACTGCGCGACTGCGTCGATTTCTACGCAGGCACCTCTACCGGCAGCCTGATCGCGCTGGCGCTGGCTACCACCGACATGAGCCTCGAGGACATCAACGGGCTCTACAGCGCAACCAATGCCAGGAAGATCTTCGTCGACAACCGCGGCTGGTTCGAACTCGATGGCATCAATGCGCCCAGGTACGAGGCCAAGGGCAAGAGCGCGATGATCAAGAAGCATCTCGGCCAGGCCAAGCTCCGGGATGTCCCTGACGGCAAGCAGGTCCTCGTCGTCACCTACGGGATCGAGAGACGCCGCCCGCATGTGTTGAAGTCCAGCAAGCGCGAGCATCACAAGCTGCTGGCCTGGCAGGTGGCGGATGCCTCGAGCGCCGCGCCCACCTACTTCCCGACCCGCGACATGAAACTCGGGACGGACAATGAGCAGACCTGGCTGATCGATGGTGGCGTGATCGCCAACAACCCGACCATGTGCGCCATCGCCGAGGCCTGTCGACTGTGGCCGCATGACACCCGGCGCGTGCTGTCGATCGGTACCGGGACGCGCACGCGCAAGATCAACGGCCCGGATTCCCAGCATTGGGGCGCGGTGCAGTGGATGCTGGAAGGCAGTCTGATCGACGTGCTCTCCGACGAGAAGGTCGTCGGCTATCAGGCCATCACCATCTCGCCGCCGGGCAGCTACATCCGCGTCAACGCCGAGATGCGCCCGCAACCGGGATTGCCCAGGGCGCCTGACGATGCGATGGACGATATCAGCGTCACCAATATCCAGCGCCTCAAGGGCATGGGCGACTTCTGGTTCGCGCAGTACGGCGAGGCAGCGGTGGCGCTGATCATGGACCACTATCGTGGCCCGTCGCTGGACCGCATCGACCCCGCCACCGGTAAGCCCGAGACCTATGAGCCTCACTGAGCACGCCTTGCACGACGCGAACTCGGAGACGCCTGTCAGCGATTTTGCTACTCTGCGCTGCCATGCTCCACGCCGACCCGAGTGTCCCCGATGCCCCAAGGTAGTTCGCCAGTGTCTCGCCGCCCCGCCACCCGCCTCCTGACAGCGCTCAGTCTGTCATTGGCGACCCTCGCGCCCACCCTGACGCCGGGTCTCGCCCTGGCAGCCGACGACATGCACTTCGACCAGCCGGAAGCCTTCGCCACCTTGAAGAAGGCGGTCGGCTATTTCGATGAAATGGACACCTTGCCGGAAGAGGCCTGGATCAGCCGCGATCAGGCCTCCGCGCGCAGCGATATGGACGAGATGATCGAGGAAGCCATGCAGGCCCTCGACGTGCCGGAACTCTCGACCCTGCGCAGCACCTATCGACAGGTCGAGGACAAGATTCGCGAATCGCGTCGTGAGATTTCCGAATTGAAGGAAAAGCGTATCCTGGCGCCCGACACCGAGGTCTCGACGCTGACGCGTTTCACGCCTACCGATACCCTGCGCGAATTCACCGCCAGCACACGCGGCGATTATGACCTGCTGATCGCCGCGCATGAGAAGAACATCACCGCCTATCAAGGCGAGCTGACCACGCTGGAAGACAAGCTGGCCGCGCGGCTCGAGGAGATCGGCATCACCCTGACGCCGGACCAGGTCCAGGTGTGGCTGTCCTCGGTGGTCGGCGACGACGTGCTGACCATGAGTGTCGTGTTTGCCAGCATCAAGTCGGTGGCCCAGCAGCTCGCCGAGCTGACCCGCGACAGTGGCGAGAATCTGGACTACGCGCGTCGCTACTACGGCATGGTCGTCATGCTCCACCGCATGATCGTGACCATGCAGCAGGACTTCATCACGCGCGTGGATGACGAGGTATTGCCGCAACTGCAAGGGTTCGCCGACGAAGCCGAAGCCACCACGCGGGATGCGCGGGCGCTGATCAAGCAAGGCGGCTCACGTGAGAGTCTGGAGAATAACATCCGCGCCAATGCGCTGACGCTCAAGACGATCAACCTGTATCGCTCGCTGGTGAGCGAGCAGCGCGACCGCGTCAAGACATCGCTCACCAAGAGCCAACTCGAACTTGCAGTGGCGACCAATACCTATCGCACCGTCAAGCTCAGCGCGCATGTCGCCGACCTGATCCGCCAGGGCGTCAAGACCTTCGACACCCTCGCCGGCCTGCAGGTACCGGTCGCCACCAGCTTCGAGAACAGCGCCATGCGTGAGGAATTCCGCAAGCTGACCGAGCGTATGCAGCAGGCAAAGTAGCACTCGCGTTCAGTGTCGATACCACGCCTTCGCCCTGCCGGGCGGAGGCGTTTTCAATTCTGACGCTGCTCATTGCCGCGTCAGCGGAGAGCCGCCCTACCGGATGTCGCGCATGGTCAATATGCTCTCCAGCGTGCGTCTGAGGCGGGCCACCTCACTGACCAGACTCTCGCCCGCCAGCATGCCGACCCCCAGCACCAGGCCGCGCCGCGAGTCCTCGCTGCTGCAGACCATACTCAGTGGCCGCACGATCAGATGCTCCTTGACCATCAGTTGCGCGACACGCCTGTCATCGATCTCGGGGGCGAACTGCACGCACAGGCTGATGCCGCGCGAGGGCGGCGAGACGCTGATCACGCCCTTCACCTGACACAGCTGGTCATGCACCACCTGCTGTCGGCCGAGATAATCGCGCTGGATGCGCTGATACCAGGCATCGAGATCCCCATCGGCGATGAACTGCGCCAGAACCGCCTGATCCAGCATGCGCCCCTCGCGAAACACCTCGCTGCGCAACCGATTCATCGGCCCGGCCAGCGCGCGCGGCACCACCAGATAGCCCAGCCGCAGGCCAGGAAACATCAGCTTGGAGAACGAGCCCACCAACAGGCGATTGTCGGCGTCCGGGTCAAACAGCAGCTGATCATGGTCATCGCCACTGAACTCGTAGTCATCCTCGAGGATATAGGCGGGCTGACAGGCCTCGCAGAGCGCCAGCTTGTCACGCCGTGAGGTAGGAACACTCAAGGGATAGTGATGCGAGCCGGTGAAATAGGCGATCTGCACCGGACGACGCGCCAGCAGGGCGATCTCGTGGCCCGGGGCATCGGCGGTGTCATCCCGGGGCCGCCAGGGAATCAGCTGGGTCTCGAGTCCGGCGGCCAGAAAGACATTGCGTGCCCCCCAGTAGCAGGGCGACTCCATCACCACCTGCTGGCCGGCGTCCGCCAGCGCCAGCGCGCACAGCTCGATGCCGTGGTGGGTGCCCTCGGTGATGATGATCTGCTGGGTATCGCAATCGATGTTGCGCCAGCGGCGCAGAAAATCCCGAATCTCCCGCTTGAGCGGGCCATAGCCACCGCTGGAATACGACAGCAGCAACGCGTTGTGGGGCACCGTGACGCTGGCATACAGCTGACGCCACTTGCGCATCGGAAAGCGCGCGATATCCGGAATGCCCGGCACGAAGGCGCCACTCTGGATCAGACTCGCCCCTTGCCCGCCCAGCACCCGGCGTGCGCGAGTGGAGAGCGGCAGTGGCGCAGGTGCCTCGGGCGAGGCGCTGCCGGGTCTCGCGGCATGCGGGCGGCGCGTCCAGGTGCCCTGCCCCTGCCCGGTGTGCAGATAGCCTTCCTCGATCAGCGACTTGATGGCCAATGACAGGGTGTTGCGTGCCACGCCCAGCGCCTCGCACAGCTTGCGATGCGCAGGCAGCCGTACCCCCACCGGCCATTGCTCACGAATCATCTCGAGCAATGCCTGCTCCAGCCGCACCTGCTTGCCCAGGGCCTGCGACTGGCGGCGATAGCACTCGATCAATGGCTCAAGCGTGGCCAGTTCCATGCAGGTCTCCCGATATCGTTCATGTAGCACGTAACGTCCATACGCTGCATAAATCACGTGAGCAACCAGCCTGGCTGGCGGGGTACAGCGCCCATTCATCCCTGATTATCCGCAGTCCACCAAGATTGGTCCAGTCAAACGCTCAATTGGTCTATTCGCCTGAACAGTGGCCGCTGTTAGCGTGTCCCTCAGGCGCTGCCTACTGACTGATGCTCACAGCCCACGATGGCTGGATCGCTCCTGCGATGTCGACAGGAGCGAATTTTTCCCACAAGCCTCAGCCAGCGACAGGACTGACCTTGCACCTGCTTACCCGCCAGAACGTTCGGCAGAGGACAGCAGACGCACACGAAAGACATCAGCAGGTCCGGCACCGCCATATAACAAATTCCAAGATCGACTCGGACGCATCCCCCATGACCCAAACAACTCCCCCTGCAGAACAACTTGTCAGAGTCCTCGCCCGCGGCGACGTTCTGGCCCTAGCCTTCGGTGCCATGGTCGGCTGGGGCTGGATCGTCCTGACCGGCGGCATGATCCAGAATGCCGGCAGCATCGGTGCCATCATCGCCTTCATCATCGGCGGCATCGCCGTCGTGCTGATCGGCCTGACCTATGCCGAACTGGCCGCCGCCATGCCTAAGGTGGGTGGCGAACATGTCTACAGCTACCGTGCCATGGGACATTTCTCGTCCTTCCTGTGCACCTGGACCATCATTCTCGGTTACCTGAGCGTGGTGTCCTTCGAGGCGGTGGCCCTGCCGACCGTCATCGAGAACCTCGCACCCGGCTATGCCGTCGGTCACATGTGGACCATCGCCGGCTGGGACGTCAAGGCCACCTGGGTCGCCGTCGGTGTCGGCGGGTCTCTGGCGATGATGACGATCAACTATGTCGGCATCACCACGGCAGCGCTGCTGCAGAAAGTCGTGACCGGCGTGATCCTGATCGCCGGTGTCCTGTTCGTGACCGGCGCCCTGTTCGAGGGGGACGTCGCCAACATGACGCCGCTGTTCACCCAGTCTGAGGGTGGCGTGACGGCTGGCATCATCGCGGTGCTGGTGCTGGTGCCCTTCCTGTTCGTAGGCTTCGATGTCATCCCCCAGGCCGCCGAGGAGATCAATCTGCCCTACAACGCCATCGGCAAGGTGCTGATGATGTCCGTGGTACTGGCAGTGGTGTGGTATGCGCTGATCATCCTGGCCACCAGCCTGGCACTGGATCACGACTCCCTGCTGGCAAGTTCACTGAGCGTGCCGGATGCCATGCAGGCACTGTTCAACACACCCTGGGCCAGCAAGCTGATGATCCTTGCAGGTATCGCCGGCATCATCACCAGCTGGAACGCCTTCTACATCGGTGGCTCGCGCGCCATCTACGCCCTGGCGCATGCCGGCATGCTGCCGGCCGCCCTCGGCAAGCTGCACCCGAAACACAAGACACCGACCAATGCCGTACTGCTGATCGGCCTGCTGTCCTGCATCGCGCCCTTCTTCGGTCGTCCGGCACTGGTGTGGATCGTCGATGCGGGCGGGCTGGGTATCGTCATCGCCTATCTGTTCGTCGCGATCTCGTTCCTGATCCTGCGCATCCGTGAGCCGGACATGCCGCGCCCGTTCCGCGTGCGTCACGGCAAGCTGTGCGGTGTGCTGGCCATCCTGCTGTCCTTCGCCATGGCCTGTCTGTACCTGCCGGGCAGCCCGTCCGCACTGACCGGCACCGAGTGGCTGATCTTCGGCGCCTGGATGGCACTGGGCCTGGTGATGTACGCCATCGCCCTCAAGCAATTCGGCCGTGAATACAGCGACCGCATCATGGCACCGGCCTTCACCGCTCACTGAGCAAAGGCCTCGTCATGTGACCGCCGGGCAGGTCCGTCCGCCTGCCCGGCCCCATCGGACTCGACTACCGCGAGCCGATATCAGGACAGTCCGCGCGATTCGCCAGCGCTGTCCACTCAATGAATGCACTGCACGCCAGACCGCCAGAGGAGCTCCACATGTCCCGTATTGCACTCCCGACCAGCGACTTCCTGAAGCGCTACGTCAACTCGGAGAACAGCCGCGACGTCTTCGTCCCTGCCTTGATCGGCAGCGAGCGCCGCGAGACCGGTACCACCTTCAACGTGACCAATCCGGCGACTGGCGAGCAACTGGCCCGTGTCGCGGAAGTCAGCGCCGAGGATACCCGTGACGCCGTCGCCGCCGCCGAGATCGCCGGCAACGCCTGGAAGAAGGTGCCGGTGAAGGAGCGCTCCGCCCTCTTGCGCCGCTGGTTCGACCTGGTGCTTGAGCACCGGGAAGACCTCGCCCAGCTGATGACCCTGGAACAGGGCAAGCCGCTGGCGGAATCGCGTGGCGAGGTGACCTATGGCGCCTCCTTCATCGAATTCTTCGCCGAAGAAGCCAAGCGCATGGCCGGTGAGACCCTGCCGTCCCACGGTGCCGACAAGCGCCTGATGGTGCTGCGCGAGCCCATCGGTGTGGTGGCGGCCATCACGCCGTGGAACTTCCCGCTGGCGATGATCACCCGCAAATGCGCGCCGGCGATCGCCGCAGGCTGTGCCGTGGTCATCAAGCCGGCCGAAGCCACCCCGCTGACTGCGCTGGCGCTGGCGGATCTGGCGCTGGAAGCCGGCCTTCCGGCAGGTCTGATCAGTGTCGTCACCGCCATGAAGCCGATCGCCATCGGCGAAGTGCTGACCACCGACCCGCGCATCCGCAAGGTCTCCTTCACCGGCTCCACCCCGGTGGGCAAGACGCTGATGGCGCAGTGTGCCTCCACCGTCAAGAAGACCGCCATGGAGCTGGGCGGCAACGCGCCGTTCATCGTCTTCGATGATGCCGATGTCGATGCCGCCGTCGACGGTGCCATCGCCTCCAAGTTCCGCAATGCGGGCCAGACCTGCGTATGCACCAACCGCTTCCTCGTCCAGGACGGCGTCTACGATGCCTTCGTCGAGAAGCTCGCGGCGCGGGTCGCCGCCATGCAGGTCGGCGATGGCCTGGTCGATGGCAACACCATCGGTCCGCTGATCAACGGCGCTGCCGTCAGCAAGGTCCAGAGCCACGTCGATGACGCCATCGGCAAGGGCGCGCGCCTGGTCACCGGTGGCAAGCCGCACGCCCTGGGCCACAGCTTCTTCGAGCCCACCGTGCTGGCCGATGTCACCACCGAGATGGTGGTGGCGGATGAGGAGACCTTCGGGCCGCTGGCACCGGTGTTCCGCTTCCACAAGGATGAAGACGCCATCGCGATGGCCAATGACACGCCCTTCGGCCTGGCCGCCTACTTCTACGCCACCGACTACCGTCGCATCTGGCATACGCTGGAAGCGCTGGAATACGGCATGGTCGGGGTCAATGAGGGCATGATCTCCACCGAGCTGGCGCCCTTCGGCGGCATCAAGGAGTCCGGTCTGGGTCGTGAAGGCTCCCATCACGGTCTGGAAGAGTTCACCGAGCTGAAGTACGTCTGCATCGGCGGCCTCTGACTTTGTGAGGACGCCTCGCGACGATGCCTCGAGAGGACGTCTCACAACGCTATCCCACCACGTTTACTAGACAACGGTGGCATGGCCCGCGCCATGCCACCGGCAACAAGAAAAGGAGCCTGACATGAGCCACTCTCAGCTGAGCAACGAACAACTCGACGTCCTCAAGCACAAGTACGTCGCCAAGGGTGCCGTCACCGCCACGCCGCAGTTCGCCGACACCGCGCTGAACGCCGAGATCTGGGATGCGGACGGCAACCGCTGGATCGACTTCGCCGGTGGCATCGGCGTGCTCAACCTGGGTCACCGTCACCCGAAGGTCGTCGCCGCCGTCAAGGCACAGCTCGACAAGGTCATGCACACCGCCGCGGGCGTCATCTCCTACGCCCCGTACGTGCAACTGAGCCAGAAGCTGGCAGAACTGACGCCGGTGCGTGGCCCGGAACGCAAGACCCTGCTGGTCAATTCCGGCGCGGAAGCGGTCGAGAACGCCATCAAGATCGCACGTGCCGCCACCGGCCGCAGCGGTGTCATCACCTTCGACGGCGCCTTCCACGGCCGCACCATGATGACCCTGGCGATGACCGGCAAGGTGCTGCCGTACAAGAACGACTTCGGCCCGATGCCGGGTGACATCTTCCGTGCGCCCTACCCGAACCCGATTCACGGCATCAGCGAAGAGCAGTCCCTGAACGCCATCCGCACCCTGTTCAAGACTGACATCGCACCGCATCGCACCGCCGCCATCGTCATCGAGCCGGTGCAGGGCGAAGGCGGCTTCTACATCGCCTCGCCGAGCTTCCTCACCGCGCTGCGTGAGCTGTGTGACGAGCACGGCATCCTGCTGATCGCCGATGAAGTGCAGTCCGGCTTCGCACGTACCGGCAAGCTGTTCGCGATGGAGCACAGCGGCGTCGAAGCCGACATCATGACCATGGCCAAGAGTCTGGCCAACGGCATGCCGCTGTCAGCCGTCGTCGGTACCGCCGAGGTGATGGATTCCTCCGGTCCGGGCTCTCTGGGCGGCACCTACAGCGGCAACCCGCTGTCCTGCGCCGCGGCCCTGGCCGTCATCGACGTCATCCGCGAAGAGAACATTCTGGAGCGCAGCACCCAGATGGGCGAGCAACTGGCCGCGCGTTTCGCCCAGTGGGAAGAACGCTTCGCGCATGTCGCGCACTCACGCAACCAGGGCTCCATGGCGGCCTTCGAGCTGGTGGACGCCGATGGCAAGCCGGACCCCGCCGCGACCGCTGCCGTGTGTGCCAAGGCCAAGGAGCTGGGGCTGATCCTGCTGTCCTGTGGCTTCTACTCCAACTCCATTCGCGTGCTGGTGCCGTTGACGGTCGAGCCGGAAGTGCTGGAAGAAGGTCTCGACATCGTCGAGAAGGCGCTGGAAAGCCTCGTCTGATCGGTTGCCTTTTCCGACACACGTGTAACAGAACGGCCACCTTCGGGTGGCCGTTGTCGTTTCCAGCGCCACTCGCTGCGCTGGAGGGAAACCCTGGGCCGAGAAATGAATCGCAAGCTCATTACCCATCTAACCATATAGCCAATCAACCCAAGCAGCCTTTTGTGACAACTAATTGATTAAATTATGATATTCGTTGCATTTCTGCGTATTCCCGACCGATTCTCGCCATGCCATACGCCATCGTGAACGACGGCTGCCAGAGAGAGACCTTTCTCATCGGCAGCACCTCGAGTGACCCCTACCATGACTGACAGCAACGCCCACGACTTCAAACGCAGCATGCAGCAGCGCCACCTGGTGATGTTGTCCCTCGGCGGTGTCATCGGCACCGGCCTGTTTCTCAGCTCCGGCTATACCATTCAACAGGCCGGTCCGGCGGGGGCGGTACTCGCCTATCTGATCGGCGGACTGGTGGTCTATCTGGTGATGATGTGTCTCGGCGAGCTTGCCGTGCACCACCCGGAACCCGGCGCCTTCAGTGCCCATGCCACCCGCTATCTTGGTCCGGCCACCGGCTATACCGTCGCCTGGCTCTACTGGTTGACCTGGGCGGTGGCGCTGGGCTCGGAATTCACCGCCTCCGCCGTGTTCATGGGCCGCTGGTTCCCCGGCGTCGAACCGTGGATCTGGTGCGGCATCTTCTCACTGATCGTGTTCGGCATGAACATCGTCTCGGCGCGCTTCTTTGCCGAATCCGAATTCTGGCTGTCGTTGATCAAGGTCGCCGCGGTGATCGTGTTCATCGCCGTGGGCGCCGCCGCCATGTTCGGCTTCACGTCACTTTCGGGCAATACCGAGGCGCCGGGCGTCACGCGCATCCTCCAGGAGGGGGTGTTCGATCACGGCGTGATGCCGATCCTGATGACACTGCTGGCCGTCAGCTTCGCCTTCTCCGGCACCGAACTGATCGGCATCGCCGCCGGCGAAAGCGAGAATCCCGAGAAGAACGTGCCCCTGGCGATCCGCGCCACCCTGTGGCGGCTGATCATCTTCTTCATCGGCACCATCATCGTCATCGCCGCCCTGTTGCCCCAGGACAGCGCCGGTCTCAAGGAGAGCCCCTTCGTGGCGGTCTTCCAGCTCACCGGCATCCCCTACGCGGCGGACATCATGAACTTCGTGATCATCACCGCACTGCTGTCGGCGGCCAATTCCGGTCTCTACGCCGCCTCGCGCATGCTGTGGACCCTGGCGGACCAGAAGACGCTGCCCCGCGTGTTCAGTCGCGTCAATCAGCGCGGCATTCCGGTGCCCGCGCTGCTGATCACCATGCTCGGCGGCCTGCTGTCGCTGCTCTCGAGCGTCTATGCCGAAGACACCCTGTATCTGGCGCTGGTGTCGATTTCCGGGCTTGCCGTGGTGCTGGTGTGGATGGCGATCGCCGCCAGCCAGTTCAGCTTCCGCCGCCAGTGGCTGAAGGCCGGCCACAGCGCCGGCGAGCTGACCTACCGCGCGCCGCTGTACCCCATCGTGCCGATTGCCGCCTTCCTGTTTTGCGCGCTGGCCTGCATCGGCATCGCCTTTGACCCCAACCAGCGCATCGCGCTCTACTTCGGCGTGCCCTTCGTGGCGCTGTGCTATCTGGTCCACTCTCTGACCCATCGCTCGTCTACCGACGCCGCCAATTCCCCGGCTCCGACCCCGCAGGAGGCCCTCGATGCCCGCTGAAGCCACCCGCAATCCGCTGAGCGCCATCACCGCCCAGCAGCCCTTCCTGATCGTCGATGGCGCCCTGGCCACCGAGCTTGAGCGTGCCGGATTCGATCTCAACGACTCGCTGTGGTCGGCCCGGGTGCTGGCCGATCAGCCGCAGGCGATTGTCGATGTGCACCGCGCCTACTTCGAGGCCGGTGCCGATGTCGCCACCACCGCCAGCTATCAGGCCACGCTCGAGGGCCTGATGGCGCGCAGCCTGAGCGAGACCCAGGCCAGCGCGCTGATCCAGCGATCTGTCACCCTGGCCGCCCAGGCCCGCAGCGAGTACCTCGCCGCGCACCCGGAGCGCCTGGACTGCCCGCCGCTGGTCGCGGCCTCGGTCGGCCCCTATGGCGCATATCTCGCCGATGGCAGCGAATACCGTGGCGGCTACGCGCTGGACCGCGCCGGCCTGCGCGACTTCCACCGTGCCCGCCTCGCCACGCTACTCGATGCCAAACCGGACGTGCTAGCCGTCGAGACGCTGCCGTGTGCCGAGGAAGCCCAGGCCGTGTGTGACCTCCTGCGCGATGACTTCCCCACGGCGCGTGCCTGGATCGCCTTCAGCGCGCGCAACGCCACCGAATTGAGCGACGGCACGCCGATCCGAGAGGCTGTGCGTGCCATCGCTGACTGCGAGCAGGTGGTCGCCATCGGCGTCAACTGCACCGCGCTTGAGCACATTGAATCGCTGGTGCGCGAGATTCGCGGCGAGACGGACAAGGACATCGTCATCTACCCGAACTCCGGCGAGGTCTATGACCCGGTCACCAAGACCTGGTCTGCCGCCTGCGCCGTCTCGGTTGAGTCTGATGGCGACGGCTCTGAGCACGGCTATGAACACGATCATGACCTCGCCGGCTGGACACCGCGCTGGCTGGCCGCAGGCGCCACGGCCATCGGTGGCTGCTGCCGCACCGGCCCGGACGATATCCGCGCGCTGGCGGATCTGCGCAAGGCGCTGAGTTGATTGAGTTGCTGAGTCCGGTGCAGTGAATACGCAGCACTGAACTCCAAGCACTGAGCTCCAAGCGCTGAACTCCAAGTACTGAATTATTAGCGCTGTACACGAACGCCCTGCCCGGTCATGACACATGATCGGACAGGGCGTTTTCGGTAGCGTCCCAGGCCCAAAATCTCTAGGATGGCAGGACACTGATGAGCGATTGCTCAAAATCATTCCGACGTGCTCTCACAGCGGCCTTCAAGCTGCAATGAGGAGCGCGTGAGATATCAGCAGGAGAATCCCCATGTCACAGCTCGATATCCAGGTCGCCTACGACGTGGTCTGCCCCTGGTGCTGGATCGGCAAGCGCCATCTTGACGAGGCCATCGCGCAACTCGACTTCAAGGATGAGGTGCGCGTCAGCTACCTGCCCTTCCAGCTCAATTCGTGGGTGCCACGTGAAGGCATGGCGCGCGCCGACTACCGCGCACAGAAGTTCGGCAGTGTCGAGCGTGGCGCGGAACTGGATGCCCAGGTGGCCCAGTCTGGCGCGCAGAGCGGCGTCACCTTCCGCCACGCCCTGATGGAGCGCACGCCCAACTCCACCGATGCCCAACGCATCGTCTGGCGCCAGCAGTCCGCGGGCCTGGTGGAGCGCCCGTTGCTGGAAGCGCTGTTCACCGCCTACTTCCACGATGGCAAGGACGTGGGAGACCGTCAGGTACTGGCCCAGATCGCAAGCCTGCACGATGAGAATCTGAGCGTCGAACAGGCGCTGGCCTTTCTTGAATCCGGCGCGGGCGAGCAGGAAGTCGCGGTCCAGCAGGAAGCACTACGCAACGCCGGTATCCAGTCGGTGCCCAGCACCATCGTCGGTCAGTACTACGTGCCCGGCGCTCAGCCGGTGGAAGTGCTGGTGCAGATGTTAACCGAGGCCCAAGAGGCCGCCGATAAATCCAGCTCTAAGCTATTAAAGCGTTCAAAATGATACTTCAACCGAATCAGCGCTCACTTTCTGACCTATTTCCCTACCAGCAGAGTTATTAGATTGATGAAGCAGGCTCAAAGAGCACTGTCCCAGTCAGTCAACTCATGATTCGCATCTATGCACCAGTACCAAATTGGCCAGCCCCTGGAGCAAGGTGGGTGGGCGGCCCTGCTCCCATGGTATCCAGGTCACCTGAGTATTCTCTCAGATACACCTGCGCCGGTGTCCGATAGCCGAGCAGTTTTCGAGCGCGGTCGTTCAGCTTATCGTCCCCTTATTGTAGCTCTGCATTGCTGACCTATCGGAAATCCGTTCCTTCGGGAATACTGCCAGGTCAGGCCATTAGTGTTCTCATTTGTATAACTCTGCGCGGAGCAATGAGGATCACAAAAGTACATCGCCTCCGTCACGGCCTTGGCCACCGCTTCGTTGCCGGCAAATTCCTAGCCATTGCCCTGTGATGATCTGGACCGCTAGCCGACGCGGCTTCAACAAGCGGATCATGGCCGCTTGCGTCAACTCGGCCATGATCCTAGGTAGTCATGCTGCCAAAGATCACCATCCCGCGTCTTGTCGTTCCGGATCAAGGAGTCGATCCATTGATGACTAACACTAACGCCGGCCAAGGGCGCTATGCAGGCACTGATTTGCTGTAGGCTCAACTCCTCACGCATCCGGCCGGCAACGACGATCATCATACTCGGCAGGCGCTTTTGTCCACTTGGTGGCAGCACGGTGCCGGTGAACACAGAGGGTCTGGGTCATCGGCTGTGGCGTTGCGTTGAATCTCACAGCCGTCGTACTGCTGTGGAGGCACAGCCCCCCTGCCGATCTGACGCTGGCTCATGTCCAAGTCATAGCGGACGTGAATCTGGTATCGTTGGTTTGGGCCAGCTATCGATATCCCATGCTTTGCTTTGCTTTGCTTCGCTTTGGTCAGTCAACCGAGAAGATAGCGGCACTATCTCAAGACGGTTTACCGAGCTTTAATTGGCATATGATATTCGGAAACTTGGAGAACTTGAGTATCTTCCATATCTTCAAGTTGACATCGATTGGTTTCGCGTACTGCAATATAGACGAAAATCCCAGAAAGACCTGCAAATCCAGCATACATGCCATAAGCATATTGAAGACCTACTTCAGCCAGTAGCGGAAATGACATACTTACCACAAAATTTGCCAACCACTGCATTGCAGCCCCTAATCCAAGAGCCATGGCGCGAATTCGATTCGAAAACATCTCAGCTAGCAATACCCATACGGCAGGCCCCCAGCTCGCACCGAAGCCAATGATGAAAAAATTTGCAGCGACCAACGCAATTGCTCCCCAAGGTGAAGGTAGAGTTAATTCACCATCGACGTGTGCAGCTTGAGCGAAAGCTATAGCCATGCAAGTCAATGACAAAAACATTATGGCTGATCCTATCATCAGGAGTTTTTTTCGGCCAATGTGATCAATCAGACTGATTGCAATAAGAGTAGCAAAAATATTAGTGGTGGCCATGAACACAGAAATCAAAAAAGAATCAGACTCTTGGAATCCTACAGAACGCCATAGAGTAGTTGAATAATAAAATATGACGTTTATACCTACAAATTGCTGAAATACTGAAAGAAGTATACCAACCCACACAATAGGTATAAAAATGTATCTAGAATCTTTGATATCACGCCACGATGCAGGAGTGTGCTGTTGTATAGTGGACCGTATAGCAGCAATTTTATCTTGGTTGGCCTTAGCATCACTAATCCCGACAATACTGGAGAGAATTTGGCTAGCTTCCGATATACGATTTTTGCTAACTAGGTAACGTGGTGATTCCGGAAGCATTAGTGCCAATCCACCATAAAGCAATGCTGGGACTAGCTCTGAAAGGAACATCCACCGCCATGCCGCCAGTCCTAACCAGCCAGTGGCATTAGCCCCACCAGTTAACTCGACAATCAATGCACTCACCAGTAAAGCCAAAAAAATACCTATCACAATTGCTAATAACTGTAGTGTTCCGAGTCTTCCTCGCAAATTGGCAGGCGAGACCTCTACAATATAAGCAGGGGCAATCACTGAAGCTACTCCTACACCAATACCGCCGATAAAGCGCCATAGAATTAGATCCCAGACATAAAACGCAATCCCGGAACCCAAGGCGCTTACTGAAAGCAGAATAGCAGCTACAACCATAGTCTTTGAAGTGGTCCCCGGAATTCGGACCAGGCGCTAAGCTCTGATCAGACCGACCAGGAGAGCTTGATCATGAGCAGGAAACGTCGACAGTACAGCAGTGAGTTCAAAGCCAAGGTAGCCCTCGCCGCCCTCAAGGGAGAGCAGACCACGTCGGAGATCGCGGCCCGCTTCGAGATCCACCCCACCATGGTGAGTCAGTGGAAACGCGAACTGCTGGACAACGCCACCGGCGTCTTCGAGAGCAAGAGTTCCGGTAAAACCGCTCAGAAGACCCAGGAGGAGATCGATACGCTCTACCGCGAGATCGGCAAGCTGACGGTGGAACGGGATTTTTTGTCACGCGGGCTCGGTCGTTGAGCCGGGCCCAGCGCGTGGCACTGGTCGAGCCGCAGGCGCCCGACATCAGCCTCCGGCGTCAGTGCCAGCTACTCGGTATCAGTCGCTCCTCAATGTACTATCAGCGCAAGGCGCTAGGGGCCTATGACCTGGAGTTAATGCGTCTGATCGACGCGGAGCATCTGCGCACACCGGTCTATGGCTCACGACGGATGTCAGCCCATCTCAATCGCCAGGGATACGCGGTGAACCGCAAGCGCGTTCAGCGATTGATGCGCGAGATGGGCCTACAGGCTATTTATCCAAAGCCATGCACCAGCCGGCCGGGCATGGGGCATCGGATCTATCCTTACTTGCTGCGGGGGCGGGTCATCGACCGCCCCAATCAAGTGTGGGCGACCGATATCACATACATTCCCTTGGCGCGCGGGTTCATGTACCTGGTGGCCATCATGGACTGGCACAGCCGTCGCGTGCTGGCCTGGCGGGTCTCCAACACCCTGGATACGGACTTCTGTATCGATGCTTTGGAGGAAGCCTTGGCGCGCTATGGAAAGCCCGAGATATTCAATACAGATCAAGGCTGTCAGTTTACCAGCCAGGCGTTCACCGAAGTGCTGGAAGCCCATGATGTCCGGATAAGCATGGATGGCAAGGGATGCTATCAGGACAACATTTTCGTGGAACGACTCTGGCGCAGCGTGAAGTACGAGTGCGTTTACCTGAAGGCTTTCGAGAGTGGCGCCCACTTGCGAAGGGATCTGAAGTGTTACTTCGCTTGGTACAACACGGAGCGGCCCCACCAAGGGCTGGACGATGCTACACCTGATGAAGTGTACTTCTCTCAACCACTGACCCAGGCGGCCTGACGCCGATGATGACCTGATCCGAGCTTAGACGACCCGTCAGGTGGTCCAAAGGATGGGGTCCACTTCACTTGATTCGTCCCCAACGATGGGAACAGGCTCCGCCATACCACGCACCCACCATTGCTCCTAATAAAGCAATAGAAACGGTAAAACCAAGTATGCTAGGACTAAGAGAAAACGTTTCTTGAACGGCATCTACAGTGCCATTTATAATGGAGCTATCAAAACCAAACAGAAAGCCACCCATGGCGGCTGTCATAGTGATCGCCATCAAACGAAATGAAAAAACACCATCATTCTTCTGTGAAATAGGCTGCATGCAGACTCCTTCCGGTGATGTAACATCACAATTACACCACCGGATTGGCGAACTCATTCTATTATAATCAGCAAGATGCGGATTAATTAATCCCACCCGAGATATGAATATTTACACCAGTGATATAACTTGCATCATCACTAAATAAATATGAGACCGCTCCAGCTATCTCCTCGACCGTCCCGTAACGTCTCATCGGGACGCTTGCTATCATCTGTCGCGCAACTTCGTCCGGATCGTTGGCGTAATACTGAGAGTCAACCTCCGCCTGCAGCTTCACTTGTCGATCCCACATGAAACCAGGTCCAACAAAAGCAGGGCTAATCGCATTTACGCGAATACCATACGGCGCCAAATCTTTAGAAGCGGTTTCGGTTAACCCTACAACCGAAAATTTAGATGCTGAATAGGCCGCCATATTAGGAGGGCCCTGTACACCTGCCATGCTGGCCGTGTTAACGATACTACCATGCTGACGATCAACCATATGCGCCGAGACTAGTCTCAATACATTGAATGCCCCTACGACATTAATATTGATGACTTTATTAAACTCTTCATCCGACTGTTTGTGAATGGGGAGAAATTCGCCTTGGTATCCAGCATTATTAAAGAGCATTTCGATGCTTCCAAATCGCTCCAATATTTCTTTGAGTGTTTTCTCAAGAGCAGTGACATTCGTAATATCGCACAAGTAACTTTCGGCTGTCGCATTAATTTCTAAAAGCGTATCTAAAGCGAGCGATAGCTTTCTTGTATCAATATCTAAAAGTGCAATCGCAGCACCCTCTCGAGCTAAGCGTTTTGCAATGGCTAGCCCTATGTCTCCTCCACCACCAGTAATCAAGACTGTATGCCCTTCAAATCTTTTAGAAATATTCATCCTTGAATTACTCCAATTAACTAATCGTTAATTCAGTACAGTGTGTAACCACCATCCAACACTACAACTTCACCTGTCATGAAGCTCGAGGCTTCACTAGAAAGATATACTGCCATAGGCCCAAGCTCTTCTGGATCACCAGCACGCTTCATTGGCGCGTCTTCGATCCAATGCTGTTTGAACTCAGGACGATCAATAGGCGACATATCGGTACGTATATAGCCTGGTGCTATTGCATTCACACGGACCCCCTGTCCAGCCCACTCTGCTGCCAAAGAACGGGTTAATTGATGAACAGCGGCTTTAGAAGCATTGTAAGCAGGCTGCATTTGTGGCCGGTTCACGATCATTCCGGACATCGAACCTATATTAACGATACTGCCATGTCCTTGGGTCAGCATCTTCCGACCTACGATCTGCGAACAGAACCAGACGCCATTGACGTTGACATTCATCACTTCAAGGAAACGAGCTGGAGACACTTCGATGGCAGGTTCGTGATAGCAGATACCTGCGTTATTGATCAGAATATCGATAGGTCTATTTAATCCCTCTACGGCATCCTCAACACTTGTTGGGTCCGTCACATCCATATAGATAGAGATGGCATCGTGCCCTGCCTGTTCCAATTCTTCTACTACGGTCTTATTGCGTTCTGTATCCCGTGCCGCGATGACCACGTGTGCTCCCGCTTCGGCCAAAGCCCAAGCAAGCGCTTTGCCGATACCACGATTACCGCCCGTTACGATGGCAGTCTTTCCCGTCAGATCAAAACGGTGCATCACAGAAGTGTGAGTTGCTTTGCAAGCCATGTGGTTCCCCTTTTCAATGCTTGGCCTATGCCAGCTTTCTCAAAGTGAGGCCCTAGTGAGCAATGCGCTCTGGGACTCTGACAACAAGCTTTGCATGCCATTGCATAGCTATGCAAGCAAAAATACATGGGTAGCATAAAATTCAGGGGCGCAGCACTTAGGGTAAATCTCATGGGTACAGCAAGCGCGAAATATAGCGTGGAGTGCTCCCACGTGATATACCATGCGCACTTACGTCTTCAGTCAGAGAATCTTATGGTCAAGTCTAACCACCGATACCCTACCTCAACAGACGTTGCCCGCTTAGCGGGGGTATCTCAGTCAGCGGTATCGCGAACCTTCACGCGTGATGCCAGTATTTCCACAGCACTACGTGAAAAAGTGCTGGCGGCTGCCAGTGAATTGGGATATCGGCCGAATGCCTTGCCAGGCATCATGCAGGGACAACGTTCTCACATGGTCGCAATTGTAATAGGTGGAATGTATAACCCATTTTATGCACAGGTATTGGATTTTCTCACGAGAAAATTGCAATCTAAAGGACAACAGGTTTTGCTATCTCGTGTCGAAAGCGACCATGCCCTAGATGGTGCAATTGACCAAATCGCGCGCTATCGTGTAGACGCGGTTGTAAGTGCACTAGCTGTAATAACCGACGAAACGGCACAAAAGTTTTCCGCCGCACGTATCCCTGTTGTCGCATTCAATAACCACACGAAAGCTTCATGGGTAAATTCGATTAATTCAGACAATGTGTCCGCTGGACGCCATGCGGCTGATCTTTTCATAGATAAAGGATTATCTAGTCTAGGTTTCATACATGGCCCTCAGGCAAGCCCCGCTGAAATAGAGCGATTTCAAGGGTTTACTCAGCGACTAATCGAGTGTGGCATGCCTGCCCCTCTCGAATCTACCGGGGATTACAGTTATTCGGGCGGTCAAGATGCGCTTAGACATATGTGGAAAAACAAAAAAAAACCTACTGGCATATTTTGTGCAAATGATCTTATGGCTCTGGGTGCGATGGATATACTTCGCCATGAACTGAAACTCTCTGTTCCTGAAGACGTCAGTATCATTGGCTATGACAATATTGATATATCATCTTGGCTTGGTTATCGACTGACGAGTTTTGATCAAGATATCGAATCGATGACGTCGCGAGCAGTTGAGCTTATACTGAATAATGATCTCGACAGAGATAGTTCCATCATCACCATCACCCCGACACTAATTAAAAGGGAATCTACTGGATAATGATAACACCACATTTCTTATATAACATAACACTCTAAATATTAAGATAAAAACCTCGAAATATAACATAGATTTGACTTTATTCGACATGCGCTCGATGGGCGCTGTTGATCAGGTAAATTTTTGCAATGAAATTGCTTTCATTGCGACCCCAAAAAGCATGAACTGGCCTCTTTAAAGAAAAATTTATTTCTCCCACGAATGTTAATTAAACCTATGTGTTAGCGCATCACAACTTGGTTTTTGACGCTTAAAAATGCTGAGTGCATTTATCGTCGACTATCGAAGCATTGCTCGTCCACTTCCTCAAGCATCGCATTATTATAATTCGTGGCGCGGCTCCCATATTTTCGACGCGCTGCGAATCTACCTAGGCTTATCATTGATGATACATGCCTTGGCGATAGTCCCTGGTTCAGCCACCTGCTCCTGGTGAGCGACTAGCCAGACCTCCTCAGTATTCAGCCTACATTTTGATACATGATGTACCACCGCCGCATCTCGCTGACCAGCGGCATAGCAGTAGTGCTGGAAGAAATTCAAGTGCCGCTAGACATGTCAGATAAATCATATGCTGGACTGGGGCAGAGCCTCCCGCGATCGGATTACACGTAAAGATCGATACGGTCAGGGGACGAAGTGGTATCCAGTGCTGGTTCTTAAATTTCCAAGGTGCCGTCAAGCCCAAGCCAAGAGCCAGAACTACACTAACATCCATGCCAATTCCACAGCCTGATCGGGCAATATATCTTGGACCATTTCAGAGCACTAATTCCATACCTGATGACGACGAATCATAGAATACTAGCAAGCTTTAGCTCTGATCAGTCGCCTGCGAACCGCCCAGTCACATATCGTATGTTATGAGCTACCAGACGACACGCCCTTCGTAAGGATGGCGTGTCGTTTTGCGTTCAGGCATAAAGGAAAGGCTGATTGAGGCAAGTCACGACGACAATACGACTCACCACAAGGACTGCTGAATGCCGCGCCCCATCATTCTCGATTGTGATCCCGGCCACGACGATGCCATCTCGCTGATTCTGGCCCTGAGTTCAGACGCGCTCGACGTACTGGCCGTCACCACCAGCGCCGGCAATCAGACGCCTGACAAGACTCTCAACAACGCGCTGCGGGTCCTCACCCTGCTGGGGCGGCATGACATTCCGGTCGCCGGTGGTGCGCCCAAGCCGCTGGCGCGTGAGCTGATCATCGCCGACAACGTGCATGGCGAAAGTGGCCTGGATGGCCCCAAGCTGCCGGACCCCGCCTTCACCCCCGTCACCCAGAGCGCCATCGAGTTGATGGCCGAGAAGGTCCGTGCCTGTGAGCAGAAGGTCACGCTGGTGCCCTCCGGCCCGTTGACCAATATCGCGCTGTTTCTCTCAGCCCATCCGGAGCTTCACCACAAGATCGACAGCATCGTGCTGATGGGGGGCGCGGCAGGTGTCGGCAACTGGACCCCCGCCGCCGAGTTCAACATCTTCGTCGACCCCGAAGCCGCCGACATGGTGTTCAAGTCCGGCCTGCCCATCGTGATGTGCGGGCTGGATGTCACCCATCAGGCGCAGATCATGGATGAGGACATCGAGCGGATTCGCGCCATCGACAATCCCGTTGCGCAGTGTGTCGCCGAGCTGCTCGACTTCTTCATGATCTACCACCGTGACCCCAAGTGGGGCTTCAGCGGTGCGCCATTGCATGACCCCTGCACCATCGCCTGGCTGCTGAAGCCTGAGCTGTTCACCGCTGTCGAGTGCTGGGTCGGGGTCGAGACACAGAGCGAGCATACCCAGGGCATGACGGTGGTCGACCGTTACCAGCTCACCGGCAAGCCACACAACGCCAGGGTGCTGTTCGATATCGACCGCGAGGGTTTCGTTGACCTGATCGCGCAACAGCTCAAGCACTATCAATGACTACCGATGACTATCGATGACTACCGCTGATCGCCACGCCAGTGCCACTGCGCCACAAGAGCACGAGCACGACCACGACTACCTGATCGTGGGCTCGGGCTTTGGCGGCTCGGTGTGCGCGCATCGCCTGACCGAGAAAGGTTATCGCGTGGCGGTCATGGAACAGGGCAAGCGCTGGACGCCGGACAACATGCCGCGCTCCAACTGGCGTCTGAGTCGTTGGCTGTGGCGGCCGATGCTGGGCCTGCGCGGCTTCTTCACCATGAGCTTCTTCCGTCACGTCATCGTGCTGCATGGCAACGCGGTGGGCGGCGGCTCCATCACCTATGCGCAGACACTGCTGGTGCCGCCTGCCAAGATCTGGGACAACGGTCAGTGGGCGGGACTCAATGACTGGCATGCGGTGATGCCTGAGCATTACGCCACGGCGCAGAAGATGCTCGGCGTGACGACCAATCGAATCATCGCGCCGGCGGATGACGCCCTGAAACGCATGGCGGAAGTCGCCGGCTGCGAGGACACTTGGTACCCCACCGAGGTCGGCATCTTCTTCGGCCCCGAGGGCGAAAGCGGCACGCCCGCCGCCGGTAGCCCCCATCCAGACCCCTACTTTGCTGGCGAAGGGCCTGAACGAAAAAGCTGCATCGGCTGTGGCGGCTGCATGATGGGTTGCCGTCATGGCGCCAAGAACACACTCGACAGAAACTATCTGTATCTGGCCGAGAAGCACGGTGCCCAGGTGCACGCCGAGACCAAGGTGATCGATGTCGTGCCGCTCAATGGCAAGACGGATGGTGCCGATGGCTATGCGGTGACGACGGTGCCCTCCACTTTCGCCGGGCTCTATCTTGGCCTGGGCAAGCGCCGTGTCACCTGTCAGTCCATCGTCTTCGCTGGCTCGTCGCTCGGCACCCAGGAGTTGCTGTTCCGCCTCAAGGACAAGGGCTCATTGCCGAACCTCTCGGATGCGCTGGGCAAGCGGGTGCGCACCAATGCGGAGTCCTTGATCAGCTGCCGCATGCCGGGCAGTCGCGATGACATGTCCAAGGGCATCGCCATCGGCTCCGGCATCCATATCGATGAGCACACCCATATCGAAGCCACACGCTATCCGGCGGGCTCCGATTTCATGGGGCTGCTGTTCACCGCGATGGCCAGGGGCAAGCCCGGCTGGACACGCCCTTTTTCCTGGCTGAGCGCGATGGCGAAGCTCTTCCTCGCCAATCCACTGCGCGCGCTGAGATTCCAGCTGCCGTGGGGCTTCGCGAAGGAGACCATCATCTTCCTGTGCATGCAGACGGCAGAGGGCCACCTCGACATGACGCTCAAACGCCTGTGGTACTGGCCATTTCGCAAGGCGCTGGTCACCGAGGGCAAGCACATTTCCACCTTCATCCCCGAGGCGAATGACTTCGTCACGCGTGGCGCCAAGGCCATCGGCGCCATCCCCGGCAGCAGCATCCCCGAGATCCTCTTAAACATCCCCACCACGGCGCACTGCATGGGCGGCGCGGCCATGGCGGCCTCCCCCGAGGAAGGCGTCTGCGATGGCCAGAATCGCGTCTTCCATTACCGCAACATGCTGATCTGTGACAGCTCGATGCTCGCCGCCAACCTGGGCGTCAATCCCAGCCTGACCATCACCGCCCTGGCGGAACATGCGATGAGCCATATCCCGCGCAAGGGCTGATTTTCAGGGGGCGCAATGTGGGAATTGCTGGTGCAGGAAGTTCTGGTGTAGAGAGAAAGCGACGGCTGGTATCATTGCCCACCTGCATCCTCAGGCTGGGTGCGTGCAACGCGCGGGATCGATCAACACGGGAGCACAGCAATGAAACGGGTGTCACTCTTCAGCATGGCCAACTGCCCGCACTGCAAGACAGCCAAGCAGTATCTCGAGCAGCAGAAGATCGGCTTCCGCCTGGTGGATGTCCGCTCCCCCGCGGGCCAGAAGGAATTCGCCAAGACCGGCTTTCGCAGCGTGCCCGTCCTGAAGATTGGCGATCAGTACTTGAAGGGGTTCAGCGTCAAGGGCTTCAATCAGTTGTATAAGGGTTGAGCTTGCTACACTCAGTTTCTCTGAATATTCTAGACATTATTTACTCATTGACTGGCGCGGATATTACACACTGATGTGTGTATAATACTCGCACCTTCATATCTATTCTAGAATACACACCCCTGATAAAAACTGTTCCCAATCAATAGAGCCCAGATGACAGAGTAGGGGTATAACCCACTAATCAAAACCACAATGTAGCCAGGCTCTAGTTTACTACTACCGATAGACCACTAAATAGCCTAACTCCAGTAATAAAACATCCTCTGTCACACTATTACAAGCCGGGGTAAGCTTCAGATAGATATTTTTTAACCATGTTCGTGACAAAGCGATAACCACCTGAAATAGTCATATGGTCAGAGTTATTATCTTTAACTTTCATTTTGAATCCATGCCTAGAATCGAAACCTGACAAAGAAAAATTATTAGCAGTATTATGGAAAGCACTCCGTAAATCTTTATTGGTGCTTAGCTCAATATTTTTGTGCTTAGCAAAAGATTCTACAGCCTCCTTAAGCTTATATAGAGTGGTCCAATCCATATTCATGTCAAGATATTTCAGGAAAAAATATACATCTTCATTATTTGCAGCCAACCGAACTAGCTTAAACTTAGTATTTGAAGATCGGCATTCTTGATCCTCCCTATCAATTACTTCTTGAGAAACACTCGGATTACCAAGAAGAGCAGCCATGTTTTCTTTCTCAACATAGCGAACTTCTGAATTATTATACAACACCTTATGTATAGAGGCCTTCCTATAATCTTTATTAAATAACACAGATGCGCCATTAAATAAACCTAGCAACTCATAACCAATCTGCCATACCACATGTGGGTCTTCTTCACCCTCACAATAAAGAGTATTCATTCTAAAGTCATGATTTGGACTATCATTCCAATGATCCACACCACCATAGATGTTGAAAAACATCGAACCTGGTTGCTGTGAAAGCTCTCGGAGCTCTTGCACATCACCATTCAACATAAACTCCCAATCTGTAGCCTTGCTCATAAATCATCCTTGTACAAAATATTATTAAGACTCGAAACAAAAGTAATAACAACTTTATAAAATTGCAAGAAAGACATATACTGAATCGAGTAAGCAGAAAGGATTAGAGAAGCAATTGCGCACCATGAAATCTACACGCAATAACACACTATTGAAAACATACCAACTCATTAGGCGATAGCGAATAACAATCTCAATAGGCAGAGCAATAGAAATAGACTAGCTTTATTTATGACTCACGAAGCATGTAATCGCTCAATATTCGCCACTAGATCGGTAAATCTCTCCCCCTGAATATGCACGTGATCCTTCAGTGCCTGCTCTGCAGCAGCGGCGTCGCCGGCTTCAATCGCGGCGACGATGGCTTCGTGCTCGGCGTAGGAGCTGTGCATGCGGTGGCGGACGTGAAGTTGCAGGCGGCGGTAAGGCTTGAGGATGGCGTGCAGGCGCGTGGCTTCTTCGGTGAGGAAGGCATTGTGGCTGGCGCGGTAGAGACAGTGATGAAAGAGGCCGTTCTCGTAGTAGTAGCCATTGGCGTCGTCGGCTTCCAGGCGTTCACGGCAGGCGGCGTGGGCGTCCTTGAGTTCCGAAAGCTCCTGCATAGTGATGCGCCGCGCGGCGAGTCGGCCGCACATGGCTTCCAGTTCTGCCATGACTTCAAAGCGTTCCACCAGCTCCAAGACGCCCAGCTGCGTCACGAAGGTGCCGCGCTTGGGCACCACCTTCACCATGCCGGAGGCGGCGAGCTGCTGCAGCGCCTCGCGGATCGGCGTGCGGGAGCACTGATACTCGCGGCCCAGCGCTTCGGGGTCGAGCTTGGTGCCCGGCGGGAAGCGCCCTTCGACGATGGCATCTTCCAGCAGGTCTCGCAGGCGTTGCGCATGAGACATCTTGATCATCATCGTCGTCCTTGTACTGTGGCCTGACGGCGCTTCTCTCGAAAGCGGCCCTTGAATCCCTGTGAGCCTGAGCGCTGGAACACTGAAGAGCCTGAGAGCTCGAGAGCCTGCAAGCTCGAGCGCGATGGCCTCGTCATTGCGATGATGCTTGATGAGCCGTCATTGATTCACCGCAACCCCGCCCAGCACCACGCCGTTCTCACAGCATTCTGCCTTCGCTCTCCTGCCTTCATTGAACAGGGAAGTGGCCGTGCAGGAAACTGACTTTAGTCTAGTCATGCATGGGATTCCTTGACGCTACCACACGATGCGCCTATCTGTTGTATACAACAAGACGACGCAAATATTTAAGCCTCAGACGCCATACTGAGAGCTTGAGCAGTGAACACGTCGCTTCGTCCCGCGCCTTGAGGAACCG
This sequence comes from Cobetia sp. PS-4MA, assembly GCF_057670765.1. NCBI lineage: Bacteria > Pseudomonadati > Pseudomonadota > Gammaproteobacteria > Oceanospirillales > Halomonadaceae > Cobetia > Cobetia sp. PS-4MA. The sequence goes on from NZ_CM173107.1 coordinate 1,962,670, forward strand.
CCATGAACATCAATCTGAGTTTTCTGCAGGATCTGCTGACCCATGTCGGCCAGCGTGCCCGTCAGCAGGTTGGCCTCTCGCCCGGCGCCGGCAATGAAGACACCGCCCTCGCCCGCCTGACCGAGAGCTGCCACAACCTGACCGAGAGCAGCGGTGAAGCCTCGCGCATCATGATGGCCCAGCGCGCGCTTGAGGATTATCAGCAGCTGGACCACGAGCAGCGCCTCGCCTTCTTCCATGTGCTGGCCGAGCACTACGCCGCCGATGAAGACCGTATCCACGCTGCCTACGCGGCCTATCGCGACGCCCCGGACAACGCCAATCTCAGTGCGCTGTTCGCCGCCAGTGAACCCAGGCGCCAATCGTTGCTGCGCCGCCTGAACCTGTGCCCCGGCGGCACCTATGAAATCGTGCGCATGCGTGCCGACCTGCTCAAGCTCATCAAGCAGCATCCGGAATTGAAGCCGCTGGATGCCGACTTCGCGCACCTGTTCGCCTCCTGGTTCAATCGCGGCTTCCTGATGCTGGAGGCCATCGACTGGAACACGCCCGCCGCGGTGCTGGAGAAGATCATCCGCTACGAGGCCGTGCACGCCATTCAAGACTGGAGCGACCTGCGCGGACGTCTCGACCCCGAGGACCGCCGCTGCTACGCCTTCTTCCACCCCGCCATCGGTGACGAGCCGCTGATCTTCGTCGAGGTGGCGCTGTGCAAGGGCGTGCCCAACAACATCCAGCATCTGCTCGCCAACAGCGGCCAGACCACCGAACGCGAGGCGGACACCGCCGTCTTCTACAGCATCAGCAATTGTCAGAAGGGCCTGAAAGGCATCTCGTTCGGCAACTTCCTGATCAAACAGGTGGTGCAGGAGCTGCAACGCGAACTGCCCAATCTGAGCCGCTTCGTCACCCTCTCGCCGGTGCCCGGTTTCAGTCAGTGGCTGACACGCGCGCGTGATGAGGAAGGCCTGGAAGTCTCCGACCTGCTGGCCCATCACCTGCAGCACGATGACTGGATGAATGACGAGGAGGCCCAGCAGAAGATGGCGCCGGAACTGCGCGCCCTCGCCGCCCACTACCTGGTCAACGTCAAGCACCACAGCGGCCAGCCGCTGGACCCGGTCGCCCGCTTCCACCTCGGCAATGGTGCCAGCCTGCATCGCCTCAACTGGCCGGGTGACACCTCCCCCAATGGCCGCCAGCAGGCCCACGGCCTGATGGTCAACTACCTCTATGAGCCGCACCGCATCGAGCAGAACCACGAGGCCTTCAGCCGCAACGACAGCGTGGTGTGCAGCAGTGAGGTCAAGAAGGAATCGAAAGCCAACAAGGAGCTGGCCAAGGCGCCGAAGCGCGAGGGCAGGAAGGAAAGCGATACCCTGTCCAGTTCGCCACTGCCATCAAAAGCATCCGAGCAGTCGCCCGCGACCAGATCGACCAAGGATGCCAGCGACAGCAAGCCAGCGCCGTCACTCGAGGAATAAGCCACTCGAGGAAAGAGTCACACAAGGAATGAGCCACTCGGCAGGCACGCCACCTGCCGGAGCACGCCTGATCAGAACGTCGCCTTGCGTCAACGTCTCATGACAAGACAAGGCTCATGACAAGACAACGCTCACGACAACAACAACGCCATTGGAGCCAACGATGTCTCACGCCAACCACGACAACCTCTATCTGCAATTCGCGCGCAACTTCGATGAGCGCCCGGATGCCACCTTCCTCGATACCGTCGAAGGCCACGGCTACACCTTCGCCGAGGCACGCAGCGCCGCCGGTCAGATGGCCACCGCGCTACGCGAGCTGGGCGTGGCACCGGGCGACCGCGTCGCAGTGCAGATCGACAAGAGCTGCGAGACCGTCATCCTGTATCTGGCCTGCCTGCAGGTCGGCGCGGTCTATCTGCCGCTGAATACCGCCTACACCGGCGAGGAGATCCGCTACTTCCTGGGCGACGCCGGGCCGCACCTGTACGTCTGCCAGCCCAAGGTGCTGGAGACGGCACGCGCACTGGGCAAGGAATGTGATGTGCCGCGTGTCGAGAGTCTGGGCACCGAGCAGGACGGCACCCTGATGGAGCAGGCCCGCCAGTGCAGCGCAAGCAGTGAAATCGAGCCGCGCGCCGCCGATGATCTCGCCGCCATCCTCTATACCTCCGGCACCACCGGGCGCAGCAAGGGCGCGATGCTGACCCACGCCAATCTGGCCTCCAACAGTCAGGCGCTGGCCGAGACCTGGCGCTTCACCCGTGATGACCATCTGATCCACGCCCTGCCCATCTTCCATACCCACGGCCTGTTCGTGGCCTGCAACATCGTGCTGACGGTGGGCGCCTCGATGACCTTCCTGCCGAAGTTCGATGCCGAGCAGATTCTGGATCTGATGGCGCGCTCCAGCGTGCTGATGGGCGTGCCGACCTTCTACACGCGCCTGCTGGAATCCGAGCGCCTCAATCGCGAGACGACCGCCGGCATGCGGCTGTTCGTCTCCGGCTCCGCGCCGCTGCTCAGCGAGACCCACAGCGAATTCAGCGCACGTACCGGCCACGCGATTCTCGAGCGCTACGGGATGACCGAGACCAACATGAACACCTCCAACCCCTACGACGGCGAGCGGCGTCCCGGCACGGTGGGCATGGCGTTGCCCGGCAGCGAAGTGCGCATCACCGACCGCGAGACAGGTGCCACCTTGCCGCGTGGCGAGACAGGGCTGATCGAGGTGCGCGGTGCCAACGTCTTCAAGGGCTACTGGAAGATGCCGGAGAAGACCGCCAGCGAGTTCCGCGAGGATGGCTTCTTCATCACCGGGGATCTCGGTCATATCGATGCCGATGGCTACCTGTGCATCAGCGGCCGTGACAAGGACCTGATCATCTCCGGCGGCTACAACATCTACCCGAAGGAGGTGGAGCTGCTGATCGATGACATGCCCGGCGTCAATGAATCGGCGGTATTCGGCGTGCCCCACCCGGACTTCGGCGAAGGTGTCTGCGCGGTGGTGGTCATGCAGGCCGGCCACCAGGGCAGTCTCGATGAAGCGGCGGTGCTTGCCGCCCTCAGCGACAAGCTCGCCCGCTACAAGCAGCCCAAGCGCGTGTTCTTCATCGAAAGCCTGCCGCGCAACGTGATGGGCAAGGTGCAGAAGAAACAGCTGCGCGAGGAATATGCACAGCTGTTCGCCCCTGAGCCGGCCCGCTCACACGCCTGAACGACAGCCACCGGAGCGTCTATCTCGTCATTCATCAAGACGCTCATCGAGACAACCGGCTTGAGGTATAAAGCAACATGAACCTGCCGGCAGCCGATCACGCCAATCGTCGCTGCCGGTAGCCCCTCTCACCCTTGAACTGACGAGTGATATTGACCCGCAAGACCCTGACATGTCGGCAGGGGATGGACACTCGCTGTTCGCCCATCTGCCGACAAGGGTTCGCGCCTGCAACACGCTTGAATTCTCGCGGTACCTGAAACGCCACAACACAAGCAACGCCAAAAAAACGCGACAGACAACAACAAGAAGGTAATACGCCATGGTGATCTACGGAGTTGCCCTGCTGGCAGGGTGCATGATGGCCGGTCTCGTGATCGGTGATCTGCTCGGAGAAATGCTCAATATCGATTCCAATCTCGGCGGTGTCGGCATCGCCATGCTGCTGCTCATCTTCATCACCGGTGTGCTGAAGGACCGCGGCAAGATGGCCGACAGCACCTCCAGCGGCATCAATTTCTGGAACGCGATGTACATCCCCATCGTGGTCGCGATGGCCGCCAGCCAGAACGTAGTCGCGGCCTTCAGCGGCGGCATGGTCGCGCTGGTCGCGGGCGTGCTGGCGGTGGTGCTGGGGCTTGCACTCGTTCCTCTGCTGACCGGCAAGCGGCCGGAAACCGCACTGGAAGAGGCTCCCCTGCCAGATGAGAACCGCCCCAGAACCTCAGTGACGACAGGCGCCCCGGTGCTGGATCGCAGTCGCCATGCCTCCCCCACTCCTGCTCACAAACACTGAGGGCTGACCCATGATCGAGTCACTCGTCCACCTGTTCGACAAGTATCATCTGGTCGCTGCCTTCGCCGTGATCGGGCTGGCAATGTATGTCGCCTACTGGATCAGCAACAACCTGACACGCGGCAAGCTGCACGGCTCCGCCATCGCCATCATCCTCGGCCTGGTACTGGCCTACGTGGGTGGCGCGACCACCGGCGGCAGCAAGGGGCTCTCGGATGTCACGCTGTTCTCGGGGCTGGGCCTGATGGGGGGCGGCATGCTGCGTGATCTCGCGATCATCGCCACCGCCTACGGGGTCAATCTCAAGGAAATCCGTCAGACCGGCTTTCGCGGGGTCGTGGCGCTGTTCGTCGGCGTGCTGATCTCCTTCGTCGCCGGTGGTGGCGTCGCCATCGCCTTCGGCTATACCGATCCTGTCGATATCACCACCATCGGTGCGGGTGCGGTCACCTATATCGTCGGCCCGGTCACCGGTGCCACGCTCGGGGCCAGTTCCGAAGTGGTCGCGCTGTCGATCGCCGCCGGCCTGGTGAAGTCGATCCTGACCATGGTGGCCACGCCGATGACGGCGCGCCTCATCGGGCTCGACAATCCGCGCTCCGCGATGATCTTCGGTGGCCTGATCGGCACCACCAGCGGTGTGGCGGCTGGCCTTGCCGCCACCGACGCCCGTCTGGTGCCCTACGGTGCCATGACCGCCACCTTCTACACTGGCTTGGGCATCCTGCTCGCCCCGACGGTGCTGTTCCTCGCGGTACGTGCGGTGATGTAAGCGCTGCTCTGACACAAGCAGCCCTGAAGCAAAACGACGGCGGCATCAGCCAGGACAAGACGTCCCACGCTGATGCCGCCGTCGTGTCGTTTACTGCGCATTCTGCGATGCATTTGACTGCTGACTGCCCAATCCACACCGTGGCGGCCGGTCGGATCAGCGCGGTCTCATCAATCGTTCCATCACCGAGCGAGCGGCGGGCCACATCACGCTGCCGTGGTCTTCGCCCTCGAACAGCCGCCACTGGACGGCTACCTGCGGACAGTGCTCGCGCAGCTGGCGAGCATGCTCATGTGCGTTGTCGATCATAGCGCGCTGGACACGCAGCCTGTCACGCTCAGGGTCCTGTCGCCTGGGCTGCGGCGATTGCTCGCGTCCGCCAGCGGCGATGTACACCGGGCCCGCCATCTCGGAGCAGGCAAGACGCAGCGGCCAGCTGGCCGGGTCATTCTCCTGCCGCCACCACAGCGAAGGGCTGATCGCGAAGATCGCCCCGAAGGCCTCGGGTGCCTTCTGCTGGGCATGGAGCGCGAACAGGCCGCCGAGTGAGTGGCCGACCAGCGCAGGCCGCTTGAGATCGAGCGGATAGCGAGAGGCCAGTTCAGGCGGCAGAGCCTGGGTCAGATAGTCGAGGAAATCCTCGCCACCACCCGTCCCCTCAGGGGCCGTGCCGGTGGTGAGCGGTGGCGTGAAGTCTTTTAAGCGTAGCTTCGTGACGATGTCACGCGCCGCCTTTACCTGCCCGTCCGTCTCGCCCGCATAACCGACCGCGACGATGGCGAGGTCTGATGGCGCCTTGTCATAGCCACGGCGTCCCAATATGTCGCGCGCTGCCGTGAACAGATCCAGATGGCGATTGCCATCCAGTACCAGCAGCACGGGATAGCCCTCTTGTGGCGGTGCGACCTGCGGCAGCGCGACCTGGATCAGGTAGTCATGTCCCGTGGCTGATGAGTGCTGAGTGAATGCGGTCGTCGTTCCCTGCAGCACCCTGGCGTCTCCCATGTGGCTCATGAAGGGGCTTGATGACAGCAGCACGCCTGACGTCACTCCTGCCATCACCCACCGGCGCCCCCAGCCTCGCAGTCGGTCGTGCAAGCGGTGGTGCCATCGGTCATGAAACGGTGGACGAACGCGAGAAGGACGTCCCTGTCCTCCCCTCACTGCCAGTGTCGTCTTGATGAGTGTCATGCTCAGAACTCGTACTTGAGAGTCGCGACGGCGCTGGCCGGACGTCCCACGAAGTTGAAGACACTGGCCGAACCGGCGCGCACGTAATATTCACGATCGAACAGGTTGTAGACGTTGAGCTGGCCACTGAGTTTGGGCGTGAACTGATAGCCCAGCATGGCATCGAACACGGCATAGCCCGGTGCCTGGATGGTGCCCTGGGTGCTGTCGAAATCGCTCAGTGTGGTCATGCCGGCACCGACGGACACGCCATCCAGCAGGTTGCCCTCGAAGCGATACTGGGTCCACAGATTGACCATGTTGTTGGGCATCAGCATCAGCAGCGCATCGGAGCTGCCGGCTTCCAGCACCTCGGAATCCATGTAGGTGTAGCCGAAGATGACATCCCACTGCGGCGTGATGTTGCCGGCCAGTTCAAGCTCCGCACCGGTGATGCGCATCTTGCCGGAATCCACCGAGTAACTGACGCTCACGTCGTTCGAGGAGGCAGCACGGTGGCTGTCGGTCAGCTGAAAGCCACTGATACGCGCATTCAGTGCGCCATCCAGATAGCTGCCCTTGATCCCGATCTCGTATTGCTCGCCTTCGCGCGGGTCGATCAGGTCGCCATCCTTGCCTTCGCGGGTCTGTGGCTCGAAAACTCTGGAGTAGCTGGCATAGAGGGAGTGGTCGGCGTCCAGGTCATAGACGAGTCCGCCATAGGGCGTGACGGCGGTGTCCTGCATGTCGCTGCTGCCGCCATTGAGCTTGTCTTCGGTCTCGGCCGAGAACTGGCTGACCCGCGCGCCCAGTATCACTGCCAGCGGAGCCACGGGACGCAGTGTCACCTTGCCGTACAGGCCCTGCTCTTCCAGGGTGGTCTCGGTGCGCGACAGGCTGTAGCCGCTCACGCCATCCCGAGCATTGCCGAGAATGTCGACATAGGCCAGGTTATTCAGCTCGCTGATGCTGGCGCTGGAGCCGGTCAGATTGCCGGTGCGCGCCGCGGTGGTGTCCGAGTCCGATGTCTTGTAATCGACCCCGACCACGAATTCGTTCTGGTTACCGAAGGCATCGAAGCCCTGGGTGTAGCTGGCATCCACGCTCACCGAGGTCTCATCGGTGAAACCGGCATAGCCCGCGACACTGCTCAAGTCGCCGGTATCGCTCAGTGCCGAGCCACTGTAGGCGTAGTTGTAATCCGCATTGCGATCACTGTAACGCGCCGCCAGTCGGCCATAGCCGCGTGAGCTGAAGCGGTGGGTCAGCTCGGCGATCACATCGGTGGCATCGCTCTCGAAGCTGTTCCAGTCCGCGCCGTAGAATGCCGAACGGCGGCCATAGGTGAAGTTGTTGTCACCATCGACCGGCTGACCCTGATTGACGCTGATGTCCTTGGTGTTGTGGATCCCCCCCAGTGACAGCTCGGTATTCTCGTCGAGATCGATATCCAGCGCGCCATAGAAATCATTCAGCGTGTTGTCATTGTCATCCACCCATTGCGCCTGCTCGGTGGAGCGGGTCACCAGGCGCCCGCGGATACGGCCCTGTTCATCGATGGGCCCGGAGAGATCGACACTGACGCTTCGGTCTTCCAGCGTACCGACACTGCCGCTGATGGCGCCCTGGAAGGTATCGGTCGGGCGCTTGCGCACCAGATTGATGACCCCGCCCAGCTCACTGGTGCTGTTGAAGAGACCGGACGGCCCACGCATGACCTCGACCCGATCAATGGCAGTCAGGGATGGCACCGAGCCCGTCAGACTCGACATCGGCGCGGACAGCCCGTCAATGCTGTAGGCATCGTATTCATAGCCGCGCGCGAAGATCGAGGAGCGACCGCTGTCATTGTTCAGCACCCGCACGCCCGGCGTACGCGCCGCCAACTGATCCAGCGTGATGAAGTTCTGGTCCTCGATGGCGTCATGGGTCACCACGCTCACCGACTGCGGAATGTCGCGCAGCGAGGCCGGCACCTTCGAGCCCACCGTAGCAGCGTCAACGCTGTAGCCGCCGCTCTGCTCACTGGACGCCATGTCATACAGGCGCAGCCCCGTCACCCGCTGGGTATCCAGCACCACCGTCGCGTCTTCCGCCTGTGCCGGCAGACTGACCAGCACCACCCCCGCCCCGATCATCAAGCGACGCGTACCTGCCCTGCACAGACCGCGTCCCCGTACCGTCACCTTCTTCATCGTGTCCCCTTGGCTCACCTGGCCATCGCTACTAATGATAATTATTTGCACCTGTGTTACTGACGGGGCATTTTGGCACTCCATGACGATAAAAACCTTTGCGGAACCCTCCCTGATGTTTGCAGGTGCGACAAGATGAGCCTTACTCACCCTCCCGGCCTCCCCAGCTCTCACATCTCGGCAGGCGCACGCCACCGGATCATCGAGCTCGATCACGTGCACCGCATGGCGCGCGCGCTGACCAGCGACCACCAATGCCAGCCCGCCAAGGGCCAATCAGCCGATGGCGCGCTGATCGGCAACATGCAACTGCAGGAAGTGCAGCCAGGCCTGTTCATGCGCCTCAACCGCATCCGCAAGCGGGCGGATCTGATGATTCGCTCCCGCATCGAGCCATCGCTGAAGATAGCCGTGGTATGGCGTGGGGAGCCCAGGGTCAGTTTCGGGCCACAGCGCCATGCGCTGAAACCGGGACGAGCGCTGTGCATCGCCCTCGATGAGCCCACCGAATTCCGACTGCAAAGCCCCAAGGGGGCTTATGAGCACAGCGCCATCCTGACGCTGACGCCGGCGTGGCTGACGTGGCATCTGGGGATCTCAAGCGCCAGCGAGGTGATGACCGAGGCACGGCATCTGGCCCATTACCATTGGCAGCCATCTGCGCGTCTGGTCGAGCGCCTGGAGGAATTCAGTCGCCAACGGCCGGGAACGCTGGCGCTTAGACTCGGCATCGAGTCAGTGGCGCTTGAGGTGATCAGCGAGTGTCTGGCGGCCAGACCGCCCCTGGCGGATGACAGCGCACAGCGCCGCCTGCAGGACACGTCAGAGTGGCAGGCGAGGCTCGAGGACTGGATCTCCAGCGGGGAAGTCGCCTATCTGAGCCAGGCGGAGATCGCCGCCCGGCTGGGCATGAGCGTGCGCCAGTTGCAGCGCCGCTATCGCGACGCCTACGGCCAGACCATGTCGCGGGACCTGAAACGGCGGCAGTTGCTCCGCGCGGCGCACCTGTTGCAGGACCGCAATGTCACGGTGGAGGCCGCCGCCGAGATGGCGGGGTATCGCAGCGCGGCCAATTTCGCCACCGCCTTTCGTCGCCAGTTCGGCGTGCCGCCCAGCCAGCGGCCTGTCGTGACGGCGTGAACGACGCATGGACCTGAAGATGCCCCGTTGCTAATGTTGAGCGGCATCGCGGCCCGCGCCATGCCTGCCGATTGCGGCAGCACCTGAACGGCACGCACGAAAACCGCACCCCACAACAGGATCTTCGCCACGCTCTCGCACAAGGACACTGCCATGTCAGTCGACAACATGAAGCTGGAATCGCTCGCCCTGCATCACGGCTACACCTCGGAAGCCACCACCAAGGCGGCGGCGGTGCCGATCTACCAGACCACCTCCTACACCTTCGACGACACCCAGCACGGCGCGGATCTGTTCGATCTCAAGGTGCCGGGCAACATCTATACCCGCATCATGAACCCGACCAATGACGTGCTGGAGCAGCGCATGGCCGCCGTCGAAGGCGGGATCGCGGCGCTGGCGGTGTCCTCCGGCATGGCGGCGATCACCTATGCCATCCAGGCGCTGGTGGAAGTCGGTGACAACATCGTCAGCACCAGCCAGCTGTATGGCGGCACCTACAACCTGTTCGCCCACAGCCTGCCGCGTCAGGGGGTCGAGGTGCGCATGGCGGCCTTTGATGACTTCGCCGCACTCGAAGCACTGATCGATGACAAAACCAAAGCGGTGTTCTGCGAGTCCATCGGCAACCCTGCCGGCAACATCGTCGATCTCGAGCGTCTGGCCGAGATCGCCCACAGGCATGGCGTGCCGCTGATCGTCGACAACACCGTCGCCACGCCAGTGCTGTGTCGTGCCTTCGATCACGGCGCCGACATCGTGATCCACTCGCTGACCAAGTACATCGGCGGCCACGGCACCACCGTGGGCGGCATCATCATCGATTCCGGCAAGTTCGACTGGGTCGCCCACAAGGAGCGCTTCCGGATCCTCAACGAGCCAGACCCCTCCTATCACGGCGTCGTCTACACCGAAGCCTTCGGCCCGGCCGCCTATATCGGTCGCTGTCGCGTGGTGCCGCTGCGCAATACCGGCGCCGCGCTCGCTCCGCACAGTGCCTTCCTGCTGCTGCAGGGCCTCGAGACACTCGCCCTGCGCATGGAGCGCCACTGCAGCAATGCGCTCGCGCTGGCCGACTACCTCCAGCAGCACCCGAGCGTCAGCTGGGTCAACTACGGCGCCCTGCCGGACAGCCCCTATCACGCCACCTGCCAGAAGATCACCGCCGGCAAGGCCTCCGGCATCATCAGTTTCGGCATCAAGACGGACGCGACAGGGACCGATCAGGCTGAAGCCGGGCGTATCGCCGGCGGCAAGTTCATCGATGCGCTGCAGATGATTCTGCGCCTGGTGAATATCGGTGACGCCAAGTCGCTGGCCTGCCACCCGGCCTCCACCACCCACCGCCAGCTCAGCGAGGAAGAACTCGCCATGGCCGGTGTCTCGGCGGACCTGATTCGCATCTCGGTGGGGATCGAACATATCGACGACATCATCGCCGATGTCAGCCAAGCGCTGGACAAGGCAGTGGCCTGACGCGATGCAAGCGAGCCGCTGTCTCTTCAGGCTCGCAAGGGTTAACGCGTGCTGAGCTGAGTTAATAGAGCGGTGTCATCGTCATGGCCCCCTCAGAGGTCTCCGCCATCGCCACCCACGCCATCGAGGTCCAAGAAGCGGAAGACGTACTGCTGGCGAAGATCGCCGATGGTGCCTGCCTGCCCGACCTCACCGGCGCAAGCCAACTGATCGAGGAAGTGAATGCACGCGGTTGAGCCCCTCGCTTGATCAGTTCGCAAGACGCTGTTTCTTTAGAGAGAGGCTCAAACAAAAAAAGGCCACCAGATTGCTCTGGTGGCCTTTTGGGTTCTGACACGGTCTGTAAGACACGGTCAGTCCGATGCGGATAGTCTGCCACGTATCACTGATGGGTGATGACCGCCTCACAGCTGACCGGAAAATTCAGCGAATTGGCGATGAAGCATAGCGCATGCGCCCTGTGGTGCAGTTGATGGGCGAGCGCGATATCGTCACCTGCGGCCAAGGTGATCTCGGGGCGCAGCACGATGGAGGTGAAACGTCCCGCCTCGCCCTGGCTCTCTGTCTTAGTCTTGCCATCAGCGGCGGGCGCGCCTTTCTGCATCGTGCCCTCGGCGTGATCGTGATAGCTCATGACACGAATGCCGGCCTCGGCACACAGGTGCAGATACCACAGCTTGTGGCAGGCCGAAACGGAGGCCACCAGCATGTCTTCCGGATTCCAGCGACCAGCGTCGCCTCGAAAGGCAGGGTCAGCGGAGCCTTCAATGCTCGACTTGCCACTGACACGGGCCACGAAATCGCGCTCATAGGCGGTGTAATGCGTGGTGCCCTCGCCGCGATTGCCGGTCCACTCGAGATCAACCGAATAAAGGTGTTGTCTGGACGTCATTGTCTGGGGGTCTCTTCACAAGGGGAGCGCGAACGCCGGCATGACGCATAGCCTGATACTTCTGCCTGATTAGGCATCTGAACAGCGCCAGCACACGAGAAGTCGTCGTAAGCCGATGATAGGATTGAATTGATCGCACTCTGACAGGATGTCACGCATGGCGTTTGCCGTAACACGCTCCTTTGGGGCAATTCCCGGGCTGGCCGTCACCGCCTTCACGCTCGGCCTGAGCCTGGGCTCATGTCTCATGACTCCTGGTGCCTCGGCACGGGCCGAAGCGGCACAGTTTCGCTCCTCGCCCCAGGTCATCAATACGCTGAGCAGTACCTACGGCTTCGTCATCGCCCAGGACATCACGCTGTCACGCATCGCCGAGGAGTATCCCGGCCTCGCGCCGGATGCAGAGCTTGCCTCCGCCTATTTCGACAATGCCTTCCCGAACATCACCCATCGTCTGGCGGACAACCTCGCCACCCTGATGGGGCGGGAGCACGCACGCGAAGTACTGGATGGCATTCGCCGTCAGATAAAGAAGGAACTGGATTCGCAGCTGACCACCGACAAGCTGACCAGCGACTTCGCGGCCCGCTTCATCGAGGCCATTCATCTGCGCGCCCAGGGGGAATACCTGCCCTCGCCGTTCAAGGAATTTCTGCTGGCGACCAAATATCAGATCGAGCCGGTGTACGAGCTATACGACGGCTATTTCCAGCAGTTCCACACCAAGGGCCATCCCAAGTCGCTGGGCATCAACATTGCGCTGCACCTGCCCGCCTCGTGGTCTGCCGCCGAGGGTCGCCTGCCGCATATCGTGCAGAAATGGCAGAGTCAGGCCGGTACCGGCACCGACATGATCATCCTCGAGATCTATGACCTGCATGGTGACACCGTCAGTGACGCGCAGCTCAAGGTGATGGCCTCCACGGACCAACTGGCCCAGTGGGCGCCCATCAACAGTCAGATGCTCGACTCCGGCCTGACCCGGGTGGATCACCGTCAGGCCTACTGGTTCGATATCGCCATGACACAACGACACCAGGGCATGCCCATTACCTCACAGACCCGCGAATACGGCCTCTTTCTCGATGACAAGCTGATCCGCCTGCACTGCACCAGCTACCACCCCGCCGCCGACGGCACCGCCTACGGCAAAGCCAAGACAGACCTCACCGTCGAAGAAAGCTTCAGCGAGATCAAGCCGTTGTGTGAAGGGGTGATGGGAAGTTTGGTGGTAATGAATACTAGCTAATACCTGAATTCAATCTTTAATACCTAATTGCCGGGTTCCGTCTGATTGATTAAAGCTTGAGTAAACAATCAGACGGAACCCGACAGCTACGAGTAGCCTACGGTACTTCAAAAAACCTTTATCAGCATCTATCAAGTCGCTGAGATCAGTACTACTCACAGAATAACCCCTTTATAAATCATCAAAATTATAAGATTATAGCTTTGAGTTTCCTCACTACCGACGGCTGACTAATCCCTGCCCTCTTCGCTATTGCATAGGTACTGGACAACTCGGCAGCCATCTCGCGTAGCCATTGTGCTTCGATGCGTGCCAGGCCTTCCTTGAGAGTTTCGTTGGGGCCAAGTTTGGGGACTGGCATGGCTACCGCCCCCTCAGCGGCAGGCGCTGAGAGGAAATTGTCACTATGTAAGGTATCGGCAGTGGGAAAACTTTCAGTAACGCCTATTCCATTAGATTTGTCATTACTGAAGCCAAATGAATTGCCTAGTCCATTAGCGTTATTCGTGGAACAAGTGTTGAGCAGTGTTTTCACTGAGTCGCTGTCGATGACATCACTTGGGGCGCTGAGCCAGGCGCGTTCCAGCCAGTTTTCTAGTTCGCGGATATTGCCGAGCCAGTCCTGGCGCATGAGGACGGGCCATAAGGTGGCATCGAGGAGTTTGCGACGACCATGACGTTGATTGAGGCGTGAGAGGTGGTGCTCTATCAGGGCGGGAATGTCTTCGCGGCGTTCGCGCAGCGGCGGCAGGCTGACGGGGAGCACATTGATGCGGTAGTAGAGGTCGAGGCGGAACTGGCCCTGCTCCACGCGGGCGGCGAGGTCTTGATTGGTGGCGACGACCAGTCGGAAGTCGGCGCGGCGGGTGGTGGTGTCGCCCAGGCGGGTGATCATTCCGTCTTGAATCACCTTGAGCAGCTTGGTCTGGGTGGCGAGCGGCAGCTCACCGATTTCATCCAGAAACAGGGTGCCGCCTTCGGCCTGTTCTATCAGGCCCGCCTTGCCGCGATTGCCCGCACCGGTGAAGGCACCGGCTTGATAGCCGAACATCTCGGACTCGAACAGGCTTTCGGGGATGGCGCCACAGTTCACCTCGATGAAGGGGCCGTCGGCGCGTTGGCTCCAGCGATGCAGTTGATGGGCGAAGGCCGTCTTGCCGACCCCGGATTCGCCCAGCATCAGTACCGTGGCGTTGGTGGGCGCGACCCGCTTGAGCAGCAGCGCTATCTCCCGCATCACGGGACTTTTGACCTGTAGCTCCCCCAGTTCCAGCGCGGCGTCTTCGCATTCCGCCTGCTCACGCGCGGCCTGCTCGCACAGGGCGCGCCCCTGCTGCTGCGCGTCATGGGTGGTCTGCTCGGCACCGGAGCGCGCACTCCCCACCGCCCCCCAATCACTTTCCCCCGCACTCCCCCCGCCCAGCTCACTGGCCCGCGAGTTGCGCCGCAGGTGATCCGTGAAGCGCTGCTGGAGCACGGCATATTCCTGCTGCAGCAGCTGGATATCGGTGAGATCCATCGAGCGGCTGACCACGCACTCGAGCTTGCCCGCGACGAATACCGGATGCGCCTGCGCCACCACTCGCCGTCCAGTGGCGGTGAGCTGCATCATCTGCAGCGTTCGCCCCGTGCGCAGCACCTCTAGGCTGATGGAGGGCTTGAGCACCCCGCTGGCTTCCAGGTCATGCACGTTGGCGGCACACAGCGCCTCACGCGTCATGCCATAGACCGCCGCGGCGCCAGGGCTGACATCCAGCACCTGGCCATCCGCGCTCACCACGAAGTAGTGGTCATGAGCGGTATCGATGATGGTCTTGAGAATCTGATGGTCGAGCTCTGACATGGCGGGCACCTCATGGTCGAGCCTGTGAATCGGGACGGGGCTTTCTGCGCTTCTTTCTCGCAGGTCTTTCTTCCTGACAGTGCGCTGCAAGTACTGCGCTAAAAGACACTCTCGATGATGCCTGAATGTGATCCACAAATGAATCAGTGATCCATTTTTGAATCAGTATTGGCGCACGAGTGATCCATAAATGAATCACTCGACAGCCACCCTTTTAGAAAATCCAATAAAATCAATCTACTGAAAGTTGGCATGGTTACTGCAGTGCTGGGGTATGCGCCAAGGAGAATCGCCGGCTTTCATCACACCGTCCGGCCGGGCGATCAGGCGAACCATCACAATACCCCGCTCGCCGTCAGAGAATTACGAGCGACTCAAGACCCTGGAGAGACAGATGAGCGAATTCAATCAGCCACTGGGCGGCAACGACATGCCACGTTTCGGCGGCCCGGCCACCATGATGCGCCTGCCGGCTCAGGAAACCGCGGAAGGCCTGGATGCCGCCTTCATCGGCATTCCGCTGGACATCGGTACCTCCAACCGTCCGGGCGCGCGTCTCGGCCCGCGTCAGATCCGTGATGAATCGCGCATGCTGCGCCCCTACAACATGGCCACCCGCGCCGCTCCCTTCGACAGCTTGCAGGTGGCAGACATCGGTGATGTGCCGATCAACACCTTCCACCTGCCCAAGAGCATGGACATCATCGAGAAATTCTACGATGAAGTGCTCAGCCACGATTGCGTGCCGCTCACCCTGGGCGGTGACCACACCGTCACCCTGCCAGTGCTGCGCGCCATCGCCAAGAAGCACGGCCCGGTCGGCCTGATCCACATCGATGCCCACGCCGACGTGAATGACCACATGTTCGGCGAGCCCATCGCCCACGGCACGCCGATTCGTCGCGCCCAGGAAGAAGGCCTGCTCGACAGCCACCGCGTGGTGCAGATCGGCCTGCGTGGCACCGGCTACTCCGCCGATGACTTCGACTGGTGCCGTCAGCAGGGCTTCCGCGTGGAAACCGCCGAGATGTGCTGGTTCAAGTCACTCGCCCCGCTGATGGCCGAAGTGCGTGACATGATGGGCGATCGCCCGGTGTACATCACCTTCGACATCGACGGACTGGACCCCTCCGTCGCCCCCGGTACCGGCACCGTGGAAGCCGGCGGCCTGACCATGCCCCAGGGCATGGAAATCGTGCGCGGCGCACGTGGCCTCAATATCGTCGGCGGTGACCTGATGGAAGTCTCCCCGCCCTACGACACCAGCGGCAATACCGCGCTGATGGGCGCGACCCTGCTCTACGAGATGCTCTGCGTACTGCCGGGCGTGCAGCAGCGCGACTAAGTCGCACCGCGCCTCCACTGCCAGTGAAAGACCCCGCCGGAGGGCGGGTCGCGTGCCAGGGGCCTGTCCCGTCTCTGGCACGTGAAGAATCCCCCGCGAAGACGGCATGTCGCATGCCGAATGACCGATCAGAGCCTGACCATTACAACAAGATCAAGGTGACCCGAATGACAACCAGCATCGACCCGACGGCGGAGCACGCACCGTCCCAGCATGACTCCGCGTCTGACTCCGCCGCGACCCCAGCGGCCCGCCAGAAGAAGGACCTGATCGCCACCCGCCCGGTGCCGCTGACGGCCAGGGGGCTGATGAAATTCCTGGTGCCGTCACTGCTCGGCGTCAGCTTCTTCCTGGTGCCGTTCAGCGTTGGTGACACCATCAACATCGGCATGGGCCTGATGGCCGATTGGCTCAAGGCCACGCTCGGCAGCGCCTTGCCCGCCATCGCCGTCGCGGTGCTGTGTCTGTCGGTGATCCTCACCGGCTTCGTCAAGCTCGCCAAGCCGAACTGGGCACGTCAGGGCGCGGCACATGAGCTGTTCGATGTCGCGCCGGTGTGGTTTGCCATGCGCGCCCTCGGCGCCATCTTCGCGCTGATGACCTACTTCCAGTGGGGGCCAGCCGCCGTCACGGCGGCCTTCACCGGCGGCGTGATGCTCAATGATCTCGCCCCTGTCCTGCTGACCTTCTTCTTCTTCGCGGCCATTCTGCTGCCGCTGCTGGTCGACTTCGGCTTCATGGAATTCATCGGCAGCCTCGTGCGTCGCCCGTTCCGCGCCATCTTCAATCTGCCGGGACGCAGTGCCATCGATGCCACCGCCTCATGGATGGGCTCCGGCACCGTCGGCGTGCTGATCACCACCCAGCAGTACGAGCAGGGCTTCTACAGCAAGCGCGAAGCGGCGGTGATCGCCACCAACTTCTCGGTGGTCTCGATTGCCTTCGCGTTGCTGGTCACCAGCTTCATGAACATCAATCACCTGTTCGTGCCCTTCTATCTGACCGTCGTCATCGCAGGGCTGATCGCCGCCGTCATCGTGCCGCGTCTGCCGCCGCTGTCGCGCAAGCGAGATGACTACCACGAGCCGGTCGGCTGCCAGATCAGTGAAGAGAACCAGAGTGACTGTGGCGTGCTGCGTTACTCACTCGGCATGGCGGTCGCGCGCGCCGAGCATGCGCCGGGCCCGCTCAAGCTGGTGAAATCGGCCGGCTTCAACGTGGCGGACATCTTCCTCGGTCTGCTGCCGGTGGTGATCGCCATCGGGACCGTGGCGCTGATGCTGGCCGAGTTCACGCCGGTCTTCACCTGGCTGTCCTACCCGATGATTCCGCTGCTGGAACTGCTGCAGATTCCCCACGCGGCAGAGGCAGCCCCGGCGACGCTGGTCGGCTTTGCCGACATGTTCCTGCCGGCGGTGCTGGCCAAGGACATCGACAGCGAACTGACCCGCTTCGTGATCGCCTGCCTGTCCCTGACCCAGTTGATCTACATGTCCGAGATCGGTGCCCTGCTGCTCAAGTCGAAGATTCCGCTCAAGATCTGGGAACTGGTGGCCATCTTCGTGCTGCGCACGCTGATCACCCTGCCGATCATCGCCGGTATCGCCCACGTCTTCGTGTTCTGAGCCGAGGCCAGCCCGCCGCAAGAGCGCTGTGCCACCACCAGCCTCCTGTGCCTGGGCTCCTGTTCCTAGGACTCCTTTTCCTAGGACTCCTTTTCCTCATGACTTCCGGGGGCGCCACGGCGCTCCCGTCTGCCGGATAGCCTGCCATGACCTGTGCTGAACTCCTGATCCGACTGCTGCGTGACACCTACGGCGTCGATACCGTCTTCGGTATTCCCGGCGTACATACCGTCGAACTCTACCGGGGCCTGGAGCCGGATGCTGATCCCGCCGCGCGCACCATTCGCCACGTCACCCCGCGCCATGAACAGGGCGCCGGCTTCATGGCCGATGGCTATGCCCGCAGCACTGGCAAGCCCGGAGTGTGCTTCATCATCACCGGCCCGGGGATAACCAACATCACCACCGCGATGGGCCAGGCGCTGGCCGACTCCATCCCGATGCTGGTGATCTCCAGCGTCAATCGCTCCGATACCCTCGGGCGGGGCCAGGGGCGTCTGCATGAGCTGCCCAGCCAGCAGCAGCTGGTCTCGGGCGTGGCGCGCTTCAGCCACACCCTGCTCGACCCGTCCGCGCTGCCGGAAGTGCTGGCCCGCGCCTTTGCGCTGTTCGAGGGTGCCCGCCCCGGCCCGGTGCATCTCGAGATTCCCATCGACCTGTTCAATGCCGAGATTCCACTGCCTGCCGGTCGCACCACCCATGACGTCACGCGCTCACGCATAGGGCGTCTCGCGCCGGACCCGACGCTGATCGACGAGGCCGTGGCCCTTCTGACAGGCGCCGAGCGCCCGCTGGTACTGCTGGGCGGTGGCTGTGTCGCCGCGCCTGAGGCCGCGCGTCAACTGGTGGAGGCGCTGGATGCCCCCACCGTCACCACCATCAATGCCAAGGGCCTGCTCGGCGGCGCCCACCCGCTGGATCTCGGCGCCAATGCCGCACTGCCTGCGGTACGCGAGCTGGCGCGCGACGCCGATGTGGTGCTGGCGATCGGCACCGAGCTTGGCGAGACCGATTACGACGTGGTGTTTGATGATGGCTTCGTGATCGGCGGAGAGTTGATCCGCATCGATATCGACCCCGAGCAGCTGGCGCGCAATCATGCCGCCACGCTGGGTATCGTCGCCGATGCCAGCCTGGCGCTGGAGACGCTCGCCGATCGTCTGGCTGACCTCAAGGGCAACCCGAAAGGCACAGGTCGCGGCGCGCAGATCACCGCCGCCACGCTGGAAGCCCTCGCCCTGCCGACCGACCCGGCCTTCGCGCCCTACGTGCCGCTGTTCGACACCCTCCAGCAAGCGCTGCCGGAGGCGATCTGGGTCGGCGATTCCTGCGCGACGGTCTACGCGGCTAACCACCTGCTCAGCCAGCCGGCACCGCGCCGTTACTTCAATGCCTCCACCGGCTACGGCACGCTCGGCTACGGCCTGCCCGCCGCGATGGGCGCGACCCTGGGCCGCCCGGACCTGCCGGTGATCGCGCTGGTCGGCGATGGCGGCATCATGTTCACGCTGTCGGAACTCGCCTGCGCGGTGGAAGAACAGCTGCCGGTCGTCATCGTGCTGTGGCACAACCAGGGCTATGAAGAGATTCGCCGCTTCATGGACAACGCCGGCGTCACGCGTCTGGGCGTCGACATCCAGGCCCCCGACTTCCAGCTGCTGGCCCGCGGCTTCGGCTGCGCCGCCGTCGCCATCGATTCCCCCCCGGCACTGCAGGTCGCCTTGGACGAGCGCGACGCTAGCGCCCCGCTGCTGGTGGAAATCGACGCGGCCGGGTGGCAGCGCTCGATCGCCGGCTGAGTCCGATTCGGCGCATCGCATCTCTTCACAACATTGAACAATGACCGCCAGTCCCCCGTATGTCACTGGCGGCAAGGAACTCCCATGTCAGCTACTTCAATGCACAAGCTCGATCAGCAGTTCATCAACAACGAGTGGGTCAAGTCCCACGGCGAGCGCCGTCTAGCGGTCACCAATCCTTTCGAGGAAACCGTCATCGCCGAGGTGACGGCGGGGGATGCGCGTGATGTGGAGGCCGCCGTCACGGCGGCTGCCAATGCCTTCGAGGGCTGGCAGGCACTGAGTGGCGACGAGCGTGCGGTCTATCTGGAGGCCTTCGCCGAGGGGCTGACATCTCGCCGGGAAGCGCTGGTGGATATGTCGTGCCGCAACAACGGCAAGATTCGCGCCGAGGCCGAGATCGATCTCGATGACGCCATCGGCTGCTACCGCTATTACGCCGAGCAGGCACGCGCGCTGGATGCCCGTCAGGGCGCGGTGGTCGCGCATGATGTCGAGGGCTATGCGGCGCACAGCTATCAGGAGCCGGCCGGCGTGGTGGGACTGATCACGCCGTGGAACTTCCCGCTGGTCACCAGTGCCTGGAAGGTCGCGCCGGCGCTCGCCGCGGGCTGCACCCTGGTGATCAAGCCATCTGAAGTGACGCCACTGCCGGAACAGGTGATGACCGAGATCGCGCTGGAAGCCGGACTGCCGGCAGGCGTGTTCAACCTGCTGCACGGCGATGGTGAAGGTATCGGCGCGCCGCTGACCCGTCATCCGCGCATCGACAAGATCTCCTTCACCGGCAGCAATGTGGTCGGCGAGAAGGTCATGCAGGCGGCGGCCTGCGGCACGCGTGGGGTGTCGCTGGAACTGGGCGGCAAGTCAGCGATCATCGTGCTGGAAGATGCCGACATCGACGACGCCGCTGACTGGGTGATGGCCGGCATCTACTTCAATGCCGGGCAGATCTGCTCCGCCACCTCGCGGCTGCTGGTGCATGAGGCCATCGCCGATGACCTGCACACCGCCCTGGCCAGTCGTATCGATGCACTGGTGCTGGGGGACCCGTTGGACGCCGCCACCCAGATGGGACCGATGACCAGCGCCCGCCAACGTGACACCGTGCTGGGCTATCTCAATGTGGCGCGCGAGGAAGGCCTGACGGCGCTGCGCGATGACACCCATCGCAGCCTGCCGACCAAGGGCTACTTCGTGGCGCCGACGCTTTACACCGATGTCCCGGTGGAGAGCCGTCTGTGGCGTGAGGAGATCTTCGGGCCGGTGCTGTGCTCACGTCGCGTGGCGGATGAGGCCGAGGCGATTCGCCTCGCCAACGACAGCGATTTCGGGCTGGTGGCCACGGTGGTCAGTGGTGATGCCAGGCGCGCCCAGCAGGTCGGCCGCCGTCTGCGTGCAGGCGTGGTGTGGTACAACAGCGAGCAGCTGCCGCTGGTACAGGCCAGCTGGGGTGGCTTCAAGCGCAGCGGCATCGGCCGCGAGCTGGGCCCGTGGGGCCTGGCGGGCTATCTGGAGGTCAAGCACATCATCGGGCCGGTACTTGACTGAACGTATTGGCTGAGCGTCTTGCCTGATCAGATGACGAAAACGCCCCGCCTCGGCAGTCCCCGAGGCGGGGCGTTTTCGTTCACGGTTTTTACTTCACCACTTTTCCTTTACGGCTTTCCCATGAAACCAGCGCCTTCTCCTATTCCAATCAGCCGGCCGCCGCCGTCTGGCTGACCCCATCCCGTGCGCAGCACTGGCCACAATGGCTGCCGTGGATGCTCAGCGCCTGCCAGGCATCGAAGGTGCTGAGGTAGATCTCGCCGCCGAGGTTGACCGGCAGCTCAGAGCGCTTGAGGCGGTCCATCACCGGGCCCTTCACTTCGCTCAGATGCAGCGACACCCCGGCTGCCGTCAGGCGTTCATTGATGACCTCCAGGCTTTCCAGCGCGGAGGCATCGATCAGGTTGACCGCCTGGCAGGCCAGCACCAGGTGCTTGAGCGAGGGGCGTTCGGCCACCAACGCCAGCACGGTGTCTTCCAGATAGCGCGCATTGGCGAAATACAGGCTCTCATCGATACGCAGTATCGCCAGCTCCGGGTCGGTCTCGACCTCATGTCGCTCGACATTGCGAAAGTGCTCACTGCCCGGCACGCGTCCGACCAGCGCACTGTGCGGCTGGCTGGTGCGCTTGAGATAGAGCCCCAGTGACACGAGGATCCCGACGATGATGCCGCTCTCCACCCCCTGCACGAGGGTGATGCTCAGCGTGATCATCAGGGCCGCCCCATCGCCCTTCGAGTAGCGGAAGGTGCGCCTGATCGCCGCTAGGTCGATCAGACTGCTGGTGGCGACGATGATGATGGCCGCCAGCGTCGCACGTGGCAGCCACGCCAGCCAGTCCGTCAACCACAGACTGGCGAGCAGAATGCCGATGGCCGTGAAGGCCCCCGCCAGTGGCGTGGCCGCCCCGGCATCGAAGTTGACCACCGAGCGCGACAGCCCGCCCGAGATCGGCATGCCGCCGCTGACGCCTGCGCCCATGTTGGAGAGCCCCAGCGCGATCAGCTCCTTGTCGGGGTCGATGCGCTGACGCCGACGCGCGGCGAGAGTCTGGGCCAGTGCCAGCGACTCGACGAAGCCGACCACGCTGATCAGCAGCGCCGACACCAGCAGTCCCGACCAGTCACTGCTGACAAGGGACGGCAGGCTCAGGGTGGGCAAGCCGCCGGGCACGCTGCCGACCAGTGCCATGCCCTGCTCGCCAAGCCGCAGGCCCCAGGCCAGCAGACTGGACAGG
This sequence comes from Cobetia sp. PS-4MA, assembly GCF_057670765.1. Taxonomy (NCBI): domain Bacteria; kingdom Pseudomonadati; phylum Pseudomonadota; class Gammaproteobacteria; order Oceanospirillales; family Halomonadaceae; genus Cobetia; species Cobetia sp. PS-4MA. The sequence goes on from NZ_CM173107.1 coordinate 1,984,968, forward strand.
ATGACGGCGAGGATCGGCGTGGTCTTGCACAGCATGCCCGCCGCGCTCTCGCGCATCCCGAGGGCCATCAGGCCCTGCTTGAGATGACGACGCGCCAGCGTCAGGGCGGCCCAGCAGCCCAGCCCGAGGGCCAGTGTCGGCCAATGCACGCCGGCCCCTTGCGGCAATGACAGCCACGCCCCCCCCATCTCGAGCAGATTGCCGCCACTCAGGCGCAGGCCGCTCATGGGCCCGAGCTGGCTGGCGATGATCAGGACACCGGAGGCCGTCATGAACCCGGAGATCACCGGGTGGCTGATGAAATTCACCAGCGCCCCCAACCGCAACAGCCCCATTGCCACCAGCATGGCACCGGAGATGAGCGCCAGCAGCAGCGCAGCGGCGAGCATCTCGGGCGTCGAGAGCGCGGTACCATCGGCACCGCTCATGCCTGCGATGGCAGACGCCGTCATCAACGAGATGATCGCCACCGGCCCGACGGCCAGCGTGCTGCTGGTGCCGAACAGCGCATACAGCACCAACGGCAACATGCTGGCATACAGGCCGACCTGCGCCGGCAGCCCCGCCAGCAGCGCATAGGCGAGCGCCTGCGGCACCAGCATGACACTGACGATCACCGCCGCCAGCAGATCTCGCCCGAGGCTCTGGCGATCATACTGGGCAAGCCAACCCGCCAGCGGCAGCCAGCGGGCCAGCGCGCCGCGCGAGCGTGCGTTGGTCAGCTCGGACGGCTCAGACATCGCGTGACGCCGGACGCGCCAGCCACTCATGGCCCTTGAGCATCAGGTTCCAGTAGATGAACGGCAGGCCACGTGCCTTGAGCTGCCAGGCCAGACGCGTCGGGCGGGTACCGTCATTGAGCCACTTGGGGAAGGTCGGCTGCAGCTCACCGCCGTAGCCGAATTCCGCCAGCACGATGCGTCCGTTCTCCACCGTCAGCGGGCAGGAACCATAGCCACGATAGCCCGCCGCCAGCGACTCGCCGGCCAGGGTCGCGAGCAGATTTTCCACCACCACCGGCGCCTGCTTGCGCACGGCCGCGGCGGTCTTGGCGTTCGAGGTACCGCTGATATCCCCCAGTCCGAAGATGTCGGGATGGGTGATGTGCTGCAGGGTCTCGGGTTCAAGCTCCAGCCAGCCAGCGGCGTTGGCAAGCCCCGAGTCCTTGATCAAGGCCGGCGCCTTCTGCGGCGGTACCACATGCAGCATGTCGAAGGACTGCTCGACGATCTGCGGCTCACCGCCTTCCTCGGCCGCCGCCACCTCGAAACGCGCCGTCTGCGCTTCCCCATCCACGGCGATCAGACGCTGATGGAACTGCACCTCGATGCCATAGCCCTTCACGGCCTCTTCCAGCGCAGGCACATAGGCCGGTACGCCGAACATCACGCCCCCGGCGTTGTGGAAGGTGACCTCCAGCTGACCGAGCACATCTTCACGCTGCCAGTGATCGCAGGATAGGTACATCGCCTTTTGGGGGGCGCCGGCACACTTGATCGGCATCGGTGGCTGGGTGAACAGCGCACGACCGCTGCGCAGGGACTGCACCAGCTGCCAGGTATAAGGCGCGAGATCATAGCGGTAATTGGAGGTGACGCCATTCTTGCCCAGGGTCTCTTCGAGGCCTTCGATGGCCGCCCAGTCCAGCTCAAGCCCGATGGCCACCACCAGACGCTCATAGCGAAGCTTGCGCCCATCCCCCAGCGTGACCTCATGCGCGTCCGCGTCGATGCCCACCACGGACTCGCGATACCAGTGCACGCCCTTGGGCATCACCGTGGACATCGGCCGGCGAGTGGACTCCGGGGTGAAGATCCCGCCGCCGACCATCGTCCAGCCCGGCTGATAGCTGTGCTGCTCCGATGGCTCGACGATGGCGACATCCATGCCGGCCTGACGCTTGAGCAGGCTGGCAGCCACGGCAATCCCGCCGGCCCCTCCTCCCAGAATCACCACCTTGTGGGCATTGGGGGGCACCGTGACAGTCGTCTCGCCCCTGGTTGCTGGTGACGGTGATGAGGCTGAATCGCTGGCGGGATTGTTCATCCGTGACTCCTTGAAAAGAAAATGGGCATAGACACGTAAGAAGTCTACGTCATTTATTTACCTGTGCAGGCGGCGAGGGTCAGAAACGATTGAGCGGAATCTTGAGATAGGCCTGATCATTGGCGTCCTCAGGCGGCATCTGGCCGGCCCGCATGTTGACCTGGACCGCCGGCAACATCAGGCGCGGCATGCCAAGCCCGGCATCACGCTTCGAACGCATGGCCACGAAGGCCGCTTCATCAATCCCGGTGTGCACGTGGATATTGTGCTGGCGCTGCTCCCCGACCGTGGTCTCACAACAGAAGCCCTCGCGCCCTTCGGCGGAATAGTCGTGACACAGATACAGGCGGGTGCTGTCAGGCAGCGCCAGCACCTTGTGGATCGAGCGGTACAGGGTGCGCGCATCACCGCCGGGGAAGTCACAGCGCGCGGTGCCGTAATCGGGCATGAACAGCGTATCGCCGACGAAGACGGCGTCACCGATCACATAGCTCACGCAGGCCGGCGTATGGCCCGGAGTATGCAGAACGCGGCATTCAAGCCCGCCGATGGCCAGGCTGTCGCCCTCTTCCAGCAAGCGGTCGAACTGACGTCCGTCACGCGCGAAACCCGCCTCGGCCGCGAAGATGTCCGCAAAGATGTCCTGCACCTCACGGATGCGTGCCCCGATCGCCAGTTGGCAATCAAGCTTGTCTTTCAGGTAGGCGGCGGCCGACAGGTGGTCGGCATGGACGTGGGTCTCGAGAATCCATTCCACCTCCAGCGACTCGTCCGCGATGTGGGCCAGCAGGGCATCCGCCGACTGCGTGGTGGTGCGGGCTGCGGGGTAATCGAAATCCAGTACCGGATCAATGATCACGCAACGCCGGGAGTGCGGGTCACGCACCAGATGCGTGAAGGTATTGCTGTCTTCGTCGAAGAAGCTCTCGACATGGGGCTGCAGTGTCGGGGTTGCCATCCTTCGGCCTCCTGAGTCAATCAAGGGTGAATGGACTTCAGCCTACGCCTGCCCAGGCGCGAACACAAAAATAGAATAACGATAAATCAATTTGGAATAACCGTAATACCTAATTGATAACTAATTGATATTAGCCATCAAAAAAGGCACGTGACGGTGCCTCGGTTATCGCTAGGCGCGCCTCTCACCCTAAGGTATAGCGGATAAACGTTATCGCTCACGTTAGACTATTATTGTCAGGTGACACGATTCACCTTTACACTCTTGAACGTTTAACCTCCGCGAATCGCTGTCTTTCCTTCACGCCTCATTGGATGAGCTACGCCATGCCACGCATTCTTCAATGGTCGATCACGGTCGCTCTCGCCGGCTTCCTGTTCGGCTTCGATACCGCTGTCATCTCAGGTGCGGACACCTCTCTGCAGAGCCAGTGGGGTCTCAGCGACCTCATGCACGGCCTGGTCATCATGTCGATGGCACTGTGGGGCACGGTCATCGGTGCCATCTTCGGCAACTGGCCGACAGATCACTTCGGCCGCCGCGCGACCCTGATCGGGATCGGGATCCTCTATCTGGTCTCGGCGCTGGGTTCGGCGCTGGCCACCGACCCTTATGTGTTCTCATTCTTCCGCCTGCTGGGGGGGCTCGGTGTCGGCGCGTCCTCCGTGGCAGCGCCCATCTACATCTCCGAGATTGCCCCCCGCGAGCGCCGTGGAGCGCTGGTCGGGCTCTACCAGTTCAACATCGTTTTCGGGATTCTGATCGCCTTCGTCTCCAACTACTTCATCGGCTTCGTCGATGGTGAGAATTGGCGCTGGATGCTGGGGGTGGAAGCCGTGCCGGCGGCGCTCTACCTGCTGATGATCTGCAAGGTACCGCGCAGCCCGCGCTGGTTGATCCTCAAGCGCAATGACGAGGCGGCTGCCGCCGAGATCATCCGACTGATCAACCCCAAGGCCGACATCGCCGAGGAAATCGCCATCATCCGTGGCACGGAAAGAGAGGAAAGTGCCAAGCAGCACACCCGTCTGTTCGCTTGGCGCTATCGTCTGCCGATCCTGTTCGCCTTCCTGATCGCGGCCTTCAATCAGCTCTCCGGCATCAACTTCATCATCTACTACGCGCCACGCATTCTGGCCGAGGCGCAGCTGGAATCGAGCGCCGCCCTGCTCTCGACGGCCGGGATCGGGGTCATCAATCTGGTCTTCACCATGCTGGGGATGTCACTGATCGACAAGCTGGGCCGCCGCACCCTGATCCTGATCGGCTCGGCCGGCTATCTGCTGTCGCTGTGCCTGATCGCCTGGGCCTTCCATCTCGAGGACTTCTCCGCCATGGGCGGCTATGGCGTGCCGATCCTGCTGGGCGTGTTCATCGCGGCGCATGCCATGAGTCAGGGCACGGTGATCTGGGTGTTCATCTCCGAGATCTTCCCCAACAAGGTACGCGCCATGGGCCAGTCCTTCGGCAGCTCCGTACACTGGATCTTCGCGGCCCTGATCGCGTTGCTGATGCCGACCATCCTCAGCCACTTCAGCGGTGGGCCGGTGTTTGCCTTCTTCGCCTTAATGATGCTACTGCAACTGATCTTCGTGCTGTTCTTCATGCCCGAGACCAAGGGTGTCTCGCTTGAGGAACTGCAGGGCCGCCTGGTTCGTCCCACCCGACGCGAACAGGCCGCAGCGCTCGAACCCCAGAGCCGCTGACCCGCGACGGCTCACCTCTCGGCTGACACATGCCATCCCCACGACGCCCCGCCCTGCGGGGCGTTCTCGTTGCTGCCCTCTTGATTGCCCTCTTGATTGCCCTCGTCAGTTCCCTCGTCAGCCCCCTTGAGTGCCCTCTTCACTGCCCGGTTCACGATGTCGTGAAACGTTCAATCAGCGTGTCATCAGCGCCAACGCAACAGACTGGCGTAACGTCTGAAAATTACGAATCATTACCAACATATCCTTTGGTATCGAAAGCATTGCGGGGGCGCCAAATTTAGTGAAATGATCCATCCGAAACGTTTCGGAAGATGCTTTTCAGCGATTTCACGACCTGACACCTTGCCAGACACCTTGTCAGAGACCTGCACCATGCCACCGAAGATCACGCTGAAATATCTCGCCACTGAACTGGGGCTCTCGGTGACCACCGTCTCTCGCGCCCTGGGGGGGTTCGAGGATGTCAGCGTAGCGACACGTGAACGAGTCCAGGCCTTCGCCAACGACGTGGGCTATCAACCCAACCAGAGCGCACGCCGACTGAAGACCGGCCGCACCTCCTCGGTGGGCTACATCATGAACGGCGCCCAGGGCGACTTTCGTGACCAGTTCAACACCCGCCTGCTGGTGGCGCTGGGGCAGGCACTGCACGATGCCGCACCGGAGCACGACCTCATCGTCACTACGGTGCCGGAAGACCGCGACGAGCTGGAGACCTACAAGCGTTTCATCGATGGCGGCAAGGTGGACTCCTTCGTGGTGGCGCGTACCTGCATCCAGGACCCGCGCGTCGATTTCCTGCTCGACAGCGGTGTCCCCTTCGTCACCCACGGTCGCACCGGCCGCGCCGACGAGCACGACTGGGTCGACATCAATGCCGCCGATGGTTTCCTGCGCGCCACTCGCCATCTGATCCAGCAAGGACATCGCAACATTCTGTTCCTCAACTTCTTCAGCGATCTCTATACCGCGGTGGAGCGTGAGACCGGCTATCTGCAGGCCATGCGCGAGGCCAGCCTCGCCCCCAGCTCGCGCCATTGCCCCCACGGTTACGCCAGCGCCTATCAGGTCGCCAGAGAGGTGCTGGCGAGTGCCGATGCCCCCACCGCCTTCGTGTGCGCCAGCGACATCTTCGCCTACGGGGTGATGGAAGCCGTCAGCGAGAGCGGGCGTACGCCCGGGCGGGATATCGCCATCATCGGGGCGGACAACCTGCCACCGCTGATGTACCAGCAACCCAGCCTGAGCACGCTGGACATCTCCTTCGAGACCGTAAGCCAAGCGCTGATCGAGCTGGTACTGGCCCCGCGAGAGGGTGTGCCACGCCACCGCTGTTTCGATTACGAGCTTCTTCTGCGCGATACCACTGGCTGACGCGCCGCCCGTGAACGCTGCCTCTTCATCCCACTACCCGCCCCGGGAGACACCCATGCGCAAGATGCCGACCGCCCTCGCCGTGATGGCACTGTTGGGCAGCACCTCCGCCCTCGCTGACCTCACCTTCTTCAGCACCCAGGCAAGGCCGCTGGAAGAAGCCCAGCAGATGCGCGAGATCGCCCTGGCACCCTACGCCGAGTCCATCGATTACATGCCGCAGGAAACCGGTACCTTCCTGTCACGACTGGAGGCGGAGAAGTCGAGTCCCGAAGGCGCGCTGGACCTGCTCGGCGGCCTGCATGGCGAGCTGGGCTCGCTGACGCCCGGCATTCTCGCGCCACTGGATACGCTGGCAAGCACGCTCAAGGACAAGGGCATCAGCGAGCAATACCTGACACTGGGCAAGCTGGGCGGCGAGCAGCAGCGCTACATCCCCTGGATGCAGGCCACCTACATCATGGCGGCCAATCGCAAGGCGCTGCCCTACCTGCCCGAAGGCGCGGATCTCGATGCACTGAGCTATGACGAGCTGCTGGCCTGGGGGCGCAATCTCGAGACCGCCACCGGCCAGCCCAAGCTGGGCTTCCCGGCCGGTCGCAAGGGGCTGATCCACCGCTTCCTGGAAGGCTATCTCTACCCGTCCTTCACCCATTCGGTGGTGCGCGAGTTCCGTAGCGCCGATGCCGTGGCCATGTGGCAGAAGTTCCGCGAGATCTGGGCGGTGACCAATCCACGCTCCACCGCCTACGGCTTCATGCAGGAACCGCTGCTCAATGGCGAGGTATGGGTGGCGTTCGATCACACCGCGCGCCTCAAGGATGCCTTCAACAAGCGTCCCGATGACTTCGTGGCCTTCCCGGCGCCGGCAGGCCCCAGCGGTCGCGGCTACATGCCGGTGGTGGCAGGGCTGGCGATGCCGGCCAATGCCTCCGACCCCGCAGCCAGTCGCAAGCTGATCCGCTACCTGATGACGCCCGAGGCCCAGATTCGCACCCTGCGCGCCACCAACTTCTTCCCCGTGGTCACCGCTGAATTGCCCGATGATCTGCCCGCCAGCATTCGCATGTCCGGCAAGGCGGTGGCGACACAGTCTTCCGCCGAGGATGCCGTGCTGTCCCTGCTGCCCAGCGGCCTGGGGCAACAGGCGGGCCTGTTCAACAAGATCTACCGCGATGCCTTCGTGCAGATCGTGCTGCGCGACGCCGACATCGAGGAGACGCTGGATATTCTCGCCCCACGCCTGCAGACGCTGATCGACACCGCAGGGGCCAGCTGCTGGCTGCCGGACACGCCCAGCGACGGCCCCTGCCCGGTCAAGTAATTCGCTCACTCGAGCCGTCGCTCGACAGCACCGACAGAACGCATCACTCGCATCACTTGCATCACTTGCAACACAAGCAGCAGCAACGGCACCCCTCGACGGGTCGCCATGACGGTACGCCAACCCCTGTCATGCCGACCCGGTGCCACGAAACCCTTCCGACACGCCATCACAACAACGTCAAAGGTGAGCAAAGATGAAGCACGATCGCTGGCTACCTTATTACCTGATCGCCCCCAGCCTGCTGTTCATGGGCGCCTTCTTCCTCTACCCCTTTCTGGAGATCTTCGCCCAGGCCTTCACCCAGCCTGACGGCGGCGTGAGCCTCGCCAACTTCACGCGCATCTATCAGGACTTCAATTTCTGGCCCTCGCTCAAGAACACCCTGCTGCTCACCGGTGTCGTGGTGCCAGTCCAGCTGGTGCTGGCCATCGGCATGGCGCTGATGGTCACAAAGATGAACAAGGGGCGCGACAGCATCCTCTACATCTGGACCATCCCGCTGGGCATCTCCGATCTGGCCGCCGGCATCATCTGGCTGGCGATCCTGGAGCAGTTCGGGTTTCTCAACAGCTTCTTGAGCGCGGTCAGCGTGATCGATGCGCCAACCTCGTGGCTCAACTATCAGAACGCCTTCGCGCTGTTCCTGGCGGTCGTGGTCGCGGAAATCTGGCGCGGCACCGCCATCGTGCTGGTGATCCTGGTGTCGGGCATGGGGCTGATCCCCAAGGAATATGACGAGGCCGGTCAGGTGTTCGGCGCCAGCTACTGGCAGCGCCTGTGGAAGATCACCCTGCCGATGCTGCGCCCGAGCATCCAGTCGGCACTGATCCTGCGCACCCTGCTGGCGCTGGAAGTCTTCGCGGTGGTGATGATGCTGGGCGGCAGCGACATGCCGGTACTGATGAGCGAGACCTTCGACTGGCAGTTCCTCTATCAGCAGACCGGCGCCGCCTCCGCCTACGCGGTGTTGATCATGCTGATCTCGGTGGTCATCACCGGCTGCTACCTCAAGTTCCTCAACGTTCCGAAGGAGGCACGCTGATGAAATCCACGACATCCGAGGCCATCATGCCGGCTCCCGTGCCTTCTCGTTCCGATTCCCAGGCCCCGGCGCAGGCGCAGAGCGCACACAAGCCACGCCGTCATGACATGGCCTGGAAATGGCTGTTCCGTGCCGGTGTCGCGATTCTGGTGCTGTGGGTGCTGGTGCCCATCGCTTTGCTGATGCTCAACAGTGTCAGCACCCCGGAGCAGATCAGCGGCTGGCCCAAGACCCTGACCCCAGCGCTGAGCTTCGAGACCCTCGACTTCTTCTGGCACTACCAGGGCGTGATCAGTGCGCTGGGCAACTCGCTGCTGGCCGCCGCCTTCACGATGGTGATCGCCATCGTGCTCGGCGCTCCCGCCGGGTATGCGCTGGCCCGCTTCGTGTTCCCGGGCATGAACGCCTTTCGTCTGGTCATCATCCTGTCGCGGGCCTTCCCGATGCCGCTGCTGGCGCTGCCGCTGGCCGTCATCTTCATCCAGGTGGGCATCGATGACTCCATCCTGGGGCTGGCGATGGTCCACGCCACCCTGGCACTGCCCTTCGCGGTGCTGATCACCTCGAGCCTGTTCATGGGCATTCCGGTGGAACTCGAGGAAGCCGCCTGGCTGATGGGGTGCAACCGCTGGCAGGCCTTCCGCCGCGTGGTGCTGCCGCTGGCCGCGCCGGGCATCACCGCCTCTGCGGTATTCGCCTTCGTGATCTCGTGGAACGAGGTGTTCGCCTCGGCGATTCTCACCGTCGAGAAACGCACCCTGACGGCCTTTCTGGTCCAGAGCCTTTCCGAGTCGCCCGCCGAGATCAAATACGCCGGCGGTCTGATCCTGGTCGTCCCGGCGCTGCTGTTCCTGTTCGCGATCCGCAAGTACCTGTTCAGCATGTGGGGCATTTCCAACCGCTAGCGTACGGCCCTTCAACCGGCCAATGCATGACGACGGCTGTCACCTGTCCATCCAGCGCCGTCGCTCACGATTACAAGGAGTCCGACCATGTCAGCCATCCAGATCAGTGCCGTACGCAAGCAGTTCGGCAAGCAGGAAATCCTCAAGTCCATCGATCTCGAGATCCGTGACAAGGAATTCACCGTGCTGCTCGGCCCGTCCGGCTGCGGCAAGTCCACCCTGCTGCGCATCATCGCGGGGCTGGAGTACGAGAGCAGCGGCTCGATCCGCATCGGCGAGCGTGAGATCACCTCACTGGCACCGCGGGATCGCCGCATCGCGATGGTGTTCCAGAACTACGCCGTCTTCCCGCACATGACGGTGGCGGAGAACATCGCCTTCGGCCTGCGCGTGCGCAAGGACAGCGAGGCGCACATCCAGCGCAAGGTGAAGGAAACCGCCGAGCTGATGCACATCGAGGACCGTCTGGATCATTACTCCGGCCAGCTCTCCGGCGGTCAGCGTCAGCGGGTCGCGGTCGCGCGTGCCCTGGCGATGGAACCGGAAGTGCTGCTGATGGATGAGCCGCTCTCGAATCTGGATGCGCTGCTACGCCTGGAGATGCGCGCCGAGCTCAAGACCATCCTCGCCGCCTCCGACACCACCACCATCTACGTGACCCATGATCAGGTCGAGGCCATGAGCCTGGCCGACCGCATCGCGGTCATGAAGGGGGGCCAGATCGAGCAGTACGCGCCGCCCTCCGAGATCTACCACTACCCGGCGACCGAATTCGTCGGCAGTTTCATCGGCAATCCACCGATGAACTTCATCGCCCCGGATGCGCGCTGGCACCAGGCCGCCCCGGCCACCAGCCAGATCCACAGGTGCGGTATCCGCCCCGAGGACTTCGAGGTGCGTTTCGAGCCCACCGAGGACTTCGCGCCGGTCCGTGTGCTGGTCACGGAGCTGCTGGGCTCCCACAAGCAGCTGACTGCTCGCTTCGGGGACGAGATGCTGCGCGTCAACGTACCGAGTGACCTGGAGATCGCCAATGGCAGTGACATCCACATCCGGCCGCTGGCCGAGAAGATGCGCTTCTATGACCACAGCGGCCAGCTGATGTCGGCGTGAGGCGTGTTGATCCCTTTCGACCCGAGCCTTTGATTGCGAACCTTTGATCCAGAACCTTTGATTTCGAACCTGTCATCCCGAACGGAGCCGACTTACATGAATGCCAAGCTCGACGCGCTCAGCGCTCACGACGTTCTCAAGCTCAACGACCTGGGCGGCTACACCGTCCCCACGCGTGGCCTCTACCCCTTCCAGTGGAACTGGGATGCCGCCATCACCGCGCTGGGCTGGCTGGCCGCCGGTGACGAGGCACGCGCCTGGCGTGAGATCGAGCGTCTGCTGGAAGGCCAGTGGGACAACGGCATGGTGCCGCACATCGTCTTCCACGGTGACGCGGAAACCTACTTCCCGGGGCCGGAAGTCTGGGGCGTTAAGCGCAGCCCGGCGACCAGCGCCATCTCCCAGCCACCGGTGCTGGCCAGCGTCATGAAGCTGCTGTTCGAGGAAGGCCGTGACCGCCGGCTTGCCGAGGAGAAACTGGCCGCCACCCTGCCTGGCGTCATCCGCTATCACCTGTGGTTCTACCGCGACCGTGATCCGGAACATACCGGCCGCGTGTGCAGCTATCACCCCTGGGAGTCCGGCATGGACAACAGCCCCCAGTGGGATGGCCCGCTGGCTGGCGTGCCGCCGGTCGATGCCGAATACGTGCGCCGCGATACGGGGCTGGTCGATCCGTCCGAGCGCCCGCACAAGTACGAATATGACCGTTACATCTATCTGGTGAAGTTCTTCCAGCAGAACGAGCACGACGCCGAGGTGCTGTATCGCGACTGCCCGTACCGAGTCGAGGACATCAGCCTGATCTCCATCCTGCACCGTGGCACGCGCGACCTGATCGCGCTGTGCGAAGAGGATGCCGCCGGGCTTGGCCTGGTCAACACCCACGGCGAGGCGCTTTACAGCCTCAAGCAGTCGCTGGCGCGCACCGAGGAAGGCGTGCAGGCGCTGTGGAACGATGAGCTGGGCTGCTTCCTGAGCCGCGATGCGCGCGCCAACGTGCTGCTGGAGCACGTCACCACCGCCGGTATCCTGCCGCTGTTCGCCGGGGTCGCCAGCGGTGCCCAGGCGCAGCGCATGGGCGGCCTGCTCGAGGACTGGCTGGAACAGGCGCCCTTCGGTGTCGCCTCCACCCACCCGGCCAGCACCCGCTTCGAACCCAAGCGCTACTGGCGCGGGCCGAGCTGGCTGCACATCAACTGGATGCTGGCCATCGGCTGTGAGGAATATGGCATGTCCCGCGAGGCCGACCGGATCAAGCAGGCCAGCCAGCAGTGCATCGCGGCGGCAGGCTACTATGAATACTTCAATTCGGTGACCGGCGAAGGCTGTGGCGGTCGCGACTTCTCCTGGACGGCAGCGATGGACCTCTACTGGCTCAACCCGCTGGAGAGCTTCACCGCCAGTAAGGCGGCGTCCGGCGTCGAGGAGGTCTCCTGATGACTCAGCACGCCTCTCAGCAAACTTCTCAGCAACAGCCTCAACAAGCCTCTCCACTGGCGCAGGCGCCGCAGAAGGCACCGCTGACACGGCAGGCTGTGCCGCCCAAGCCGGCAACGTGCGCCAGCCGCGGCTTTCTGGACACGCATATCCGCTCGATCATGGACTTCTATCTGCCGCGCGCGGTGGATCAGGAACGCGGCGGCTACTTCCAGGCGTATCGTGATGACGGCAGTGTGTATGCACCCGCAGCGCGTCATCTGGTCAGCAGCACGCGGATGATCTTCAACTTCGCGATGGAATATCTGCGCACCGGTGACCAGGCGTGTCTGGCCGCGACCCGTCATGGCATCGATTATCTGCGCGAGGTTCATCTCGATCCGCAGACCGGTGGTTACCTGTGGTCGCTGAGCGAGCAAGGCGAGGCGGATCATACCAACCAGTGCTACGGACTGGCGTTCGTGATGCTGGCCTACGCGACGGCCTGGCGCGCCGGTATCGAGGAGGCCCGCGGCTGGCTGGACGAGACCCACGCCCTGATGGAGCAGCATTTCTGGTCGGAGCATCACGGTCTATACGCCGATGAAGCCAGTGCCGACTGGCAGACACTGTCCGACTACCGTGGCCAGAACGCCAACATGCACGCCTGTGAAGCCATGCTGGCCGCCTTTGAAGCCACGAATGACGAACGCTATCTGGAGCGGGCCATGACCCTGGCCCGCAATATCTGCCAGCGTCAGGCCGCCAAGGCCGATGGCCTGATCTGGGAGCATTACGATCGCGACTGGAACGTCGACTGGGACTACAACCGCGACGACCCCAAGAACCTCTATCGTCCCTGGAGCTTCCAGCCGGGCCACCTGACCGAATGGGCCAAGCTGCTGCTGATGCTCAAGCGTCACCGCGATGACGACTGGCTGCTGCCGACCGCGAAGCGTCTGTTCGATACGGCGATGGATCTGGCCTGGGACGGCGAACGTGGTGGGCTCTACTACGGCTTCGCGCCGGATGGCACCATTTGCGACGACGAGAAGTACTTCTGGGTGCAGGCCGAAAGTCTGGTGGCCGCAGCGCTGCTGAACGAGGCCACCGGCGAGTCGCACTACGGCGAGTGGTATGAACGCCTGTGGGGCTACGCCTGGCAGCACTTCATCGACCATCGCTACGGCGCCTGGTATCGCCTGCTGAATGCCGACAACCAGCGCTTCGATGATCTCAAGAGCTCGCCCGGCGCCAAGTGTGACTATCACAGCCTCGGTGCCTGCCATGAGCTGCTGCGCGTGATCACGGACGACTGAGCCCTGTCGCACTGCGACTGCACCATCCGACACCCCGCCCTGTGCGGAGTGTCCTCGTATGAGAAGAGCCTTCTCTGCCCATCGCCGTCCGCCAGCATGCTCTATTTATTCGCACACCTATCATGTTTCTTTAGCGCGCCGCTCGTGACAATACTGAAACCCGCTGATCGCTCCACCAGAGGGCGACAGGCTCGGGGTCTCCCCGAGGCGGTGCCCGTGTCTGAGACGTCGTCACGACACAAGCGCGCACTGGACAAGAAGGCGCCTCACAAGTCGTTGCTATTCAAGCAGTTCTTACACAAGAAATTACTACACAAGCAGTCACTACAATAACAAGCGGAGTCCCACATGCCCCTCGCTCAACTCCTGGACTGGCGGTTGCATCTGCTGGTCGTGGTGCTATCTCTCGGCGCCGAACTGATCGGTATCCTCAAGTTCCCTCTCGGCCCCGGCACCCTGCTGCTGTTGCCCCTGTTCTATGCCTTCATTGCGGCCGTACTGTGCAATCCGCACCTGTTCAGCGGCACGAAACGCGTCATCCCGCCGGTGATCAGCGCGGCGGCAGGGCCGGTCATCCTGCTGTCGATCATGCCGTTCATCGCCCGCTTCGGCTCCACCATCGGCCCGGCCATCGAGCAACTGATCTCGGCAGGTCCGGCGCTGATCCTGCAGGAGCTGGGCAATCTGGGCACCATGCTGATCGCGATGCCGATCGCGGTCGTGGTACTCAAGATGGGCCGTGAGGCGATCGGCGCGACCTACTCCATCGCGCGGGAACCCAATATCGCGATCATCTCCGACAAATACGGCCTCAAGGGCCCGGAAGGTGTCGGCGTGATGGGCGTCTATGTCGTGGGTACCATGTTCGGCACCCTGTGGTTCGCGCTGATGGCGGGCTACCTGACCTCGCTGGACATCTTCGACCCGCGTGCGCTGGCCATGGCATGTGGTGTCGGCAGCGGCAGCATGGTGGCGGCATGTTCCGGCGCCATCGCCGGTGCCCTGCCGGAGATGGGCGAGGAGCTGCTGGCCTTTGCCGGCGCCAGCAACCTGCTGACCTATGCCACCGGCCTCTACGTGTCCCTGTTCATCGCCCTGCCGGTCGCCGAGCGTCTGTTCACCTTCTTCAGCCGCAAGCGGGCCGGTGACAATGGCGCCATGAATGACGAGGAAGCCAAGCTTGCCTCCGAGGCGCTGGCCGAAGATCGCCCGGAGAACCAGCTGGGCAAGACGGCGCTGGTGGTCGCGGCGGTCTGCGTGGTCGGCTGGGTGGTCAACACCATCAACGGTGCCAGCCTGATCGACGCCGCCCCCGGCATGCTGATCCTCTACGTGATGACCATGCTCGGCCTTGGCGTCGCTCGCCTGATGCCCTTCTATCTGCCGGCCATCGCCTGGGTGTCGCTGGTCAGCATCGTGATGACACTGCCATGGTTCCCGGGCAGCGGCTGGATCACCGAGCAGCTGAGCTTCGTCAACTTCCTCGCCATCGTCACGCCGGTGCTCGGCTACGCGGGTCTGGCGCTGAGCAAGCGCGAGTTCAGCATGTTCCGCCAGGCAGGCTGGAAGCTGGTGATCATCTCGCTGCTGGTCTTCACTGGCACCTATATCGGCTCGGCGGTCGTGGCGCAGGCACTGCTCTGATCACACGGGCTTCGCACGTTGCTTCACCCCTCTCAACCCATTCAAGCCGGCACTCCAGGGTGCCGGTTTCCACAGGAATTCAGCATGCAACTACCCGAGAACATCGACGAGGCACTGCTGCGCAGCTGGCGTCATGAGTTTCATCAGCATCCCGAGACGGCCTTCGAGGAGCACCGCACCTCGGCGCGCGTCGCCGAGATCCTGCGTGCGGCGGGTCTCGAGGTCACCACCGGACTTGCCGAGACCGGCGTGGTGGCGGTACTGGATGGCAATCTGGGGCCGGGACGTACCATCGGTCTGCGTGCCGACATGGACGCGCTGGATGTCACCGAGGCCAACGCCGTCTCACATTGCTCGCACACACCCGGCAAGATGCATGCCTGTGGCCACGATGGCCATACCACCATGCTGCTGGGCGCGGCCTGCATGCTCGCGCGTGATCCTGACTTCGCCGGGCGCGTGGTGTTCGTGTTCCAGCCCGCCGAGGAAAACGAAGGCGGCGGACGCCGCATGGTCGAGGATGGCCTGTTCGAGCAGTTCCCGATGGAGGCCATCTACGGCCTGCACAACTGGCCGGGACTGGCGCTGGGCGAAGCCGCTGTGCATGACGAGGCGGTGATGGCGGCCTTCGATGTCTTCACCCTGACCTTGAGCGGTCATGGCTGTCATGCGGCCATGCCGCATCTGGGCAAGGACACCATCCTGGCGGCCTGCCAGCTGGTGACCCAGCTTCAGGGGCTGATCAGCCGTGAGACGCCGGCCCACAAGACCGCGATTCTCAGCATCACCCAGTTCCATGCCGGCGATGCCTTCAACGTGATGCCGGAAGTGGTCGAGCTGCGTGGCACGCTGCGCTGTTTCGACCCGGCACTGCGGGCGCACCTGCAGCAGCGCTTCCATGATGCCGTCGATGCCATGGCGACCTTCCATGGCCTCAAGGTCGAGTTCGATTATCAGCCACGCTACCCGGCGACCCTCAATACCCCGGGACACGCCGAACGCTGTGCCAATGTACTGGCGCAACTGCCCGGCATCCAGAAGGTCCATCGCGATCTGCCGCCCTCCATGGCCTCGGAAGACTTCGCCTATCTGCTGCAGGAGTGCCCCGGCGCCTATATCTGGCTGGGCAACGGCGAGGACAGTGCCTCACTGCACAATCCCAACTACGACTTCAACGATGCTGCCACCCCCATCGGGGTCAGCTATTGGACGTCACTGGTGCGCGAGTTGCTGACGCGCGATTGATGGCCACATGCCCTTGGCGGCAAGCGCGATGCGGATGACGTCGCCAGGCGCGGCGTTGAACTTGATCAAGGACCATCGCAATCTACACAGTGTCATGACTCTGGTGAGGAAGGAGCGACATGAAAATCAGCGTGATCGGCAGGGAAGCCATTGGCGCACGGAGCCGTACGGCGCTCTCAAGGGCAGGGTTTGAGGTGGCGGGCGAAGTGGCAGACCAAGTGACGGACAAGGTGACGGCCGAGACGGCGGGCGCTGCGACCGCCACGGTGGAGCAACGCTGCCACGCGCCTCATGAGAAGAGCGAGGCCGAGCGGTGGTTCGATACGCATGCACGGCCGCGTGAGCGATTCACCAGCGAGGTCTACCTGCTGGCGCTGGCAACCTCCCAACAGGTGCAGAAGGTACTGACCGGCAAGGAAGGCCTGCTGCGACTGGCACCGCCGGGCAGTGTCATCGTCGATCTCTGCCGGGGCGATGTGAACATCAGCCGTGAGCTGGCCGTGCAGACCCGGCTGGCTGGCCATCACTGGCTGGAAGCGGCTTCCAGTCGCGACCCTCGCGATGAGAGCGAAGGCCATCTCACGCTGCTGGTCGGCGGTGATGACGCCACCGTGCAACGCATGACGCCCCTGCTCGAGGCCATCGCTACCCGCCACCTGCACGTCGGGGATGCCGGCTGTGGGCATGCGGCCGTGCTGGCCAATGACTATCTCCACGCCGCCCATCTCATCACCACGGCAGAGGCGATCGCGATGGCCTATCGCGCCGGGGTGCGGCCTCACGCCTGCATCGATGCCATCAATCTGGGGGCCGGCCGCAGCGCCGTCAGCGAGGTGAATTTCCCGCGCTGGGTGCTGCCGGGAGATTATGATTCCGGTATCTCCACCGGTGCCCTGCGCCGCGACCTGCGCCTGGCGCGCAGCTACGTGACCACTCTCAAGCTGCCTTCCGGGCTGATGAAGGCGGTCTTCGATCGCTGGCAACCACCCGAACTGTGCCCGGCGGATGAGGATGACATCCATCATCTGTGTGATCGCTGGCTCAGCGATATTCCCGCTCAACTGCGTCACACCTCATCACCTGCCGCCGATGCCCCGAGCGCGCCGACCGACGCCGGAGCGCCTCGCTCATCAGAACGCGATGCCTCGGCGCCGGGCAGGGTGACGGATGGCTCCCGGTCGCCTGCCGAGAAAGCCTGAGCCCACCCCCATCGCGGGCTGACGCGTCTAGCCTTCACCCCCGACAGGCCTACTCCTGACGGGGGCCACTGAAGGCCGTGATCCAGCGCTCCAGGTGGCGCAGAAGCTGCAGACTGGCCCGTGGCATGCGCCGTCCGATCCGCGTGATGATGTGGGCGCGTGCCTGGCGAAAGGCGCTGCATTCCACATCACGAGCGATCAATACGCCCTCCTCCAGCTCGCGCGCAGCCGCGAAGGCCGGCAGCAGCGTGATGCACAGCTCCGAGCGTGCGGCCTGCTTGAGCACTTCCATGGAATTGGTCTGCATCACCATGTGGGGACGTACGCCCGCGTCACGAAAGCCGTCATCCATCAGCTGACGCACTCCATGGGTGGGGCCCCACAACGCCATGGGATGCGCTGCCACCTCTTCCAGGGTCAGCGCATGGTTCACCGCCGCCAGCGGATGCTCTGGGGACATCATCGCCACCAGCGGTTGTGGGCTTGAATGCCAGAAGCGCAATTGAGGGTGCACGCGTTCGTGGTACATCAGGCCGATATCCGCCTCATCCTCGACCACACGGTCGATGATGCTCTGCATGCTGCCGGTATTGACCT
Organism: Cobetia sp. PS-4MA; assembly: GCF_057670765.1. Taxonomy (NCBI): domain Bacteria; kingdom Pseudomonadati; phylum Pseudomonadota; class Gammaproteobacteria; order Oceanospirillales; family Halomonadaceae; genus Cobetia; species Cobetia sp. PS-4MA. The sequence continues at coordinate 2,002,865 of NZ_CM173107.1, forward strand.
TGAGGGTGATCCCCGGGTACTGGGATCGGAAGGCGCGCAGGGGGATGTTGACGAGATCGCCCACGAAGCCTTCGCCGATGATCAGGCGAATCTCGCCGGTTTCCAGCCGCTGGTAGGCATCCAGACGCTCACCGAAGCTTTGATCCAGCTGCTCGCGCTGCTGAATGTAGTCCAGCAGCATCTCGCCCACTCGTGTCGGCTGTACGCCATCACGGGTTCGCTCGATGAGCGTGGCGGCCATCGCCTCTTCCAGCAATCCGATCTGGCGACTGACCGCTGACGGCGCGATATCCAGTCGAGCGGCAGCCTGCCGGATCGACCCCGCTTCAATGGTGACCTGAAAATAGACGAGGCGTTGATGCGGAATATCCATGAGTGAACGCTGCGCAAGAGGTTGAACTGAGGCCAGACATCCCGCATGTCCATGACCCTACGGATGAACGTCTCGAAGGCCACGACCCGATGCCTTGACGTCGCGGGGACTGGGAAGCACGCTCGAGAAGAGCGCCTGACACGAGAAAGACTCACGTGGATGCAGAGGCCGGCTATCAGCCGCCCGGCGGTCAGCGACTCCTGCCTCACTACGCAACAGCGTACCAGATACATGCCCGAGAAGGCGGAGTGAGTGTCGCCTGCCGTGATATCTTCGCAACCAGATTGTGCCAGACGAGGATATTCCCCTCTCGGCTGACTCTGCCGGCCGACTCTCGGGCGATTCTGAAGCCCGACGTTGATTGCGGTAACATGACCCCACGGCCGCGACAGATTCGATGCGGCTCCCCACGACAAGGAGATAAGCCATGTTGACCATCTCCAGTTCGGTGACACTGGCGGATTGGGAAATCGACCTCACCCAGATTCGTGCTCAGGGCAATGGCGGCCAGAACGTCAACAAGGTGGCGTCAGCCGTCCACCTGCGGTTTGACGTGCAACGCTCCACCCTGCCTTCGTTCTACAAGGAACGCCTGATGCAGTTGTCGGATCAACGCATCAGCAAGGACGGCATCATCATCATCAAGGCCCAGAGCCACCGCACCCTTGAACTCAACAAGGAAGATGCTCTGGCACGCCTCAAGGCGCTGGTCCTCGATGCCGTCAAGGTACAGAAGGCACGCCGCGCCACTCGCCCCAGCAAGGGCGCCAAACGGCGGCGGGTCGACAGCAAGACTCGCAAGGGCAAGATCAAGGCGATGCGCGGCAAGGTTCAGGACTGATCCGGCGCCCATGGCGGATCGACACACTCAGCGCTGATCGGCAGGCTCGAGGCTTGATCAGACAGGCTCGGCAACGGGCCTTCCACCTCTCAAGGAAGATGTGACATGCGCACTCTCGCAAGCTCACTGGTATTGGGCGGCCTGCTGGCCGTGGGGATGGTCTGGAGTGGCAGCTATCTCAAGGAAGCGGCACAGGTCTGGGAGGCGTCCAACCGGGTGGTGACGGTCAAGGGCCTGGCAGAGCGGGACGTCAAGGCAGACCTGGCTCTCTGGCCACTGCATTTCAGCGTCAATGCCAACCACCTGTCCGACCTGCACGAAGCGCTGGCTGATGATGAACGCAAGATTCGCGACTTTCTCACCGCACGCGGCTTCCCGTCCGAGCAGATCAGCGTGACGTCACCGCAGGTAACCGACCTGCATGCCAACAGCTACAACGCACAGCGCCCTGACGAGCGCTACCGCGCCGAGGCCACGGTACTGGTGCGCTCGCCCGAGGTGGACCTCGTCAAGCAGAGCGCCTCCCGTACCGGCGAGCTGGTGCGTGAAGGCATTCTGCTGTCGGCGGACTATGCCTACCGCACCGAATTCCTGTTCACGGGGCTTGCCGCTCTCAAGCCGGAGATGATCGCGGCTGCCACCGCGGATGCACGACGTGCCGCGCAACAGTTCGCCGAGGATTCCGGCAGCCAGGTGGGGCATATCAAGCATGCAAGCCAGGGCTACTTCTCGATCTCGGACCTCGACAGCTATACCCCCGATATCAAGCAGGTCAGGGTCGTCACCACCATCGACTACACGCTCAGTCACTGACCTCCCGGCGGGCGGGCAATCGCCCCCGCCGCTCCTTATCGACTTTCATGATTTCCTCGACAGCGGAGCCTGCATGTCCGACACCGTTCTCAGCAAGACCCAGACCAGCTTCTATCGTCGCCTGTTCGTGGCGCATCTCATCGCCCACGAGATCGCCAGCGTGCCGGACATCATCGAGGCCACCGGCATGCCGAGGCGCACCGCCCAGGACACCATCTCGGCACTTGCCGAACTCGAGATTGTCTGTGAATTCCAGCATGCGGAAGGTCAACGTCACAACATTGGTCATTACGTGATTCGGGACTGGGGGCCAATCAATGCCCAATGGGTCGCCGACAATGCCGCACGATTGCAACGGGTGCTGGGCTACGCGTGATTGATCGCCACGCGCGATTCGATGCACTGCTGACGCTGGGCGTCTGGAAATGGCCGAGACATTCTGGAGGGAGTTGAGACATGTTGACGGCGGACATCTGGACAAGCGCTCTCGAGCACGCCGTCATCGCCGTGATCATCCAGCTGATGCTCTGGCCAGTCTTCACGCTGTGGTCGTCTGGCGCCATTGCGGTCGCCATCTTTCTGGGCCGGGAAATTGCCCAGCACGAGTACAAGGGGGGTGGCCCCAAGGCAGTCGCCTGGGATCATGGCCTGCTGTACCACTGGAACTGGGACTCCTGCCTGGACGTGGCCCTGCCGCTGGTGTCATGCGTGATCTGCGCGTCACTGGCGCAGGCTGCAAGACATTGGCGCAGGCGCTCTGCCTGAGCCGGAACGGCTGTGTCAGCCCCGCCTCGATACCGCTGCCCCGGCATCGAGTCATCCTGCCTGTACCGCAATTCCCATGTGCACGTCTGAGGCACGCACTCTCAGCCAGAGTACGCCACTGGGGATACCTCGACCTGACGCTTCCTGCGTCGGATCGGGTGCTGCGCACGACTCTTGAGATACTCCGCCAGCGTCTTCGGCTCGCTGCTGGGATGCTGATAGACGTAATCCTCCGTGATTATCGACAGGAATTCGGCACTGCGTGCCCCCGCGACCTCTATCCCCAGCACGAAATCCTGTCCCTGATGTACCTCGAACAGGAAGTTGGGGGCTTCCGCCGCACAGGTCCTTGCCACGTAGCCATCCCCCAGGCTTTCCTTGAGGATGGAGCGCTCCGGGTTGAACCGACTCTCCATGTAAGTGTTAACCGTTTTCATTCACGAGAGTGAGGTAATGCAAAGGAAAATGGCGACAATCGGTAACAAGCGACGACGATCAGCGCCTCTAGACATCAAGTGATTGGAGGCCTCTGACGTTAGACAATCGACAATGGACTATCGACAACACGCCATCGCAAATGAGTGCAGGAAAAGCTGACTGGACTTTCGTGACGAGGTCACAGGGGTGACCGGCATGCAGAGATGCCGCATTCGCGGAAGGAACGGCGTGAGAAATACCGCCCAAAAGAAAAGGCCACCCGAGTGAACCGGGTGGCCTTTTCTTTTCAATTCTGGTCGGGACGACAGGATTCGAACCTGCGACCTCTGCAACCCCATTGCAGCGCGCTACCAAGCTGCGCCACGTCCCGACTTCGTCCTTGAAAGGCTTCCCCCTCAAGACGAGACGTAATGTACCGCATTGATCTCAAAAAGAAAAGCCCGATATGAACATTTCTTGTCATTCGTCGCGCAAGCGCGTGACCCGCGACCCGTGGCGCTCCGGAAAAGATTGAATTCTCCCATGGGACGAACCATGTTCTAGTCATGACCCCATCAGTACCACTTGATAGGAAGGATGACATGGCGAACGTTCATTTCACTCTCACGACGCACCTGAAGAACGGGCAAACCGTCAGCGGCGACCCGATCAAGGTCAGTGCCAGTAGCACGCCGCAAACGGGCAACACGATACAGAAAGGTGACTGGCCGGCACTGGACGCCCTGTCACCCAACTTCCCCGTCACCGTCACGAAAGTGGAAGAAGATGATGACGGCAACACCCTCGTGGCACTTACCGAGTCGGATAAGCCTGACCCCTCGGACCCGGACAGCTATCGCTATACGCCGTGGAAATAGCCTCGGACAGGCAGCCATAAGAGAAAAGATGCATCGGCCAGCCATTGGCAGTATCGTCCAGACAGCATGAGGACTATCTCATAAAAGCCGAGCCTGTCGCCGGGCCACTGCTGCCCTGCCGCCTATCATCGAGGACAGGCGGCCCCTGAGACGATGGTGAGTCACGCCCCCCGCATAGGCGAGAAACGTTGGGGCACAGTGAAACCGGAAACGGCTTTCCTCGAGTAGGCTGACACTGAACAACGACCAACGTCACATGAGCCTTCATCATCAGCCGATGCCTGAAGCATCCGACTGGCCCAATGACCGTCGAGGTACCATGACTCGTCTTGCAAAAATGGTAGGCACCAGCTGGCGCTGGTTGGTTGGCGAGAATGGCTCCGCACGACAGATTCTGCACCACGGGTTTCTGGTATCCGCCGTCCTGATCGGCCTGTTTTCCGCTGTCTTCAACTATCTGATGGAGCTGACGGTCCCCGCCTACAGCGTGGCGCTTGCCGTCATCAGTCTGATGGTCATGGTGATGTGGTATCGCTCACGTTTCCACGGGGAGTTCAGCCGCATGTCCTGGCTGTTCTGCACGCTGGTGACCTTCGTGATGCTGCCGGGCAACTGGGTCTTCAATCACGGCGCCTCGGGCCCGACGCTGCTGTTCTATCTTATGGCCGCCGCTTACGTGCTGGGGGTTCTCCCGCCGGACCGTCTGCGTCGTGGCGTCATCATCAGCGGCCTGATGCTGATGCCTTGGATTCTGCTGTGGGGGGAGATGGCCAACCCGCAACTGGTCTCCTCCTATGCGAGTACCGCGATGCGCAGCCTGGACATGGGGGTCAGCTATACCCTGGCGTTCGGACTGCTGAGCCTCGTGATCGCCGGTTATGCCAAGCGCATTCGAGAGGAGCGTGATCTGGCTCGCGCCTATGCAAAGAAGCTTGAACGCCTGAGCCGACTGGACAGTCTGACCGGACTCTACAATCACCGCACGATCCATGAACACGCCGAACACCACCTCAGCGAACGCGACATCAGCTGTCTGCTGATCTGTGATCTGGACCACTTCAAGCAGATCAATGATGCCCACGGCCACCCCTACGGCGACCAGGTCCTGGCGCACTTCTCGATGCACATCCAGACGTTGAGCCGAGAATACTCAGGCAAGGCCGGTCGTTATGGGGGAGAGGAATTCATGATCCTGCTGCCGGGCAATCTTGCCGTGGCCCGAGAATTCGATCGCCAGTTGCGTGAAAGCTGTGAGGCGTCTCCCCTGGCCCACGGCGTGATCCGCTTCAGTACCGGGGCCAGTGAACGGCGCCATCCGGATACCCTCAGCAGCTGGGTGCAACGCAGCGACGTGGCGCTCTACCACGCCAAGGCCAGCGGCCGTGATCAACTCATCGTCGATCACGACATCAGCATGGTGTGAGGCCAGGTTCTCCGGCAGTCAGACTTGCCTGCGTTGCGAGCCGTTCGACACGATTCGCCCTCTACGATTCGCCCTCTACGAGACAGCCCCCGCAAATCAAGATTTGCGGGGGCTGTCTCGTGGTATCTGACCTGAAGGTTCAGGGGCAGTCAGCCAATGCCGCGAACGGCATGTCCCTCAGCGCTCCCCTTTCAGCCACTCCAGATTGATCTCGTGCTGACCATTGTCATCGGTGATGAAGATGGTGCCCTCGGAGATCATCATGGTCCACTTGATGTTGCGTGGCAGGGATTCGGTGATGGCGTCCAGTGCGCCCTCAGGAACCGCGGCAATGCTCAGATTGGACAGTCCAGCCACTGCCGGCACCACCTTGGTTTCCCAGACGCGCAGGCTACCGTAGGCGAGCAGCGAGGTGCGCTCGGTGCGCCGTGAACACCAGGTCAGGCGCTCGGCATCCGGCTGGCCCACCTCGATCCAGTGCAGCACGCGGCCATCCAAGCTCTTCTCCCACAGCGCCGGTTCATCGACGTCCGACAGACCACGCCCGAATGCGATGTTCTCGCTGTACCACAGCGCATGGCCCAACAGGCGAACACACAGACGCAGCTCGGTTTCAGAGGGGTGACGGGCAACGGTAAAACGCAGGGTCTCGTAGACACCACGATCAAGGTCGGTCAGCGAGAGATCAACCTTGTAAGGCGTGGAAGACAGGGCCATGAAAGTCTCTTATTGAAAAGCGGATGCTCGGCAGGACATCTCCCGCCAGCGACCCACGCAGCCAAGACAAGCCTGTCTGCGTGGCGATGAAAGCGCAGAGTCTACCCTAGCCGGCGCCGCAACGCTTGCGACGAGCGTCAAAGCCCTGACGCTGCATGCCTCACCCCAGCAGACGTGCGACCACGCCATCCGCCGCCGCGAGGTCTTCCAGCGACTCACGCGCAAGGATGAGCTCACGCCCGAGTGCCAGAGCACGGCGCTCGGCACGCGCCCGCACGGCATCATCGTTAATCGACTCAAGCTCCAGCACGTGCGCAAGCCCGATGGTGCGACGAATCAACTCACAGCCCGCATAACCCAACGCATCACGCAGGATACGGCTCAGCAATCGTTCCGCCACCCCGGGTGCCGCGAAGCTAGCATCCGACGTGTGGGCGGCCTGCTCACGATACTCGCGGGCAAAGCTTTCCCAACTGGCGACCGCCTGGGCACGCAACTGCGCCACGTAGTCACGCCTGTCGCCCTCGAGTTCGGTATGCGCGCAGGCTGCAAGCCACAGCGCCGCCAGCCAGCTGCCGATATCGAAGCCCGCCGGACCGAAGAAGCCGAATTCCGGGTCGATGACCTTGGTGCTGTCTTCACGCACGAAGATCGATCCCGCATGCAGGTCGCCATGCAGCAGCGCCTCGGGTGTGGACAGGAAGCGCTGCTTGAGCTCCGCCACTTCCACTTTGAGTGCCGCGTCCTGCCACAGGGCTTCGGCATCGCTGCGCAGCGCCGGATTGATGCTGTTGCGCTCGTGATCGCAGAAAGGGTCCACGAAGAACAGGTCTTCGGTGATCTTGCATTGATCGGGATTGGTGAAGCGTGCGACGCGCGCCTTCTTGTCGTGGGCATCGAGTGCCAGATCACTGCTGCGATAGAGCGTCGTGGCCAGAAAATGCCCCATCTGCTGACCCAGCTGCGGCAGTGACGCACGCTCCAGGAAGGCGTGTCGCAGATTGCGGTGATCGCCGATATCTTCCATCACGATCGCCGAGCGGGCTTCCTCGAAGTGATAGAGCGCCGGCACCAGTTCAGGCGCGCACTCGGCCTCGAACTGCAGCGTCTCGGCCTCGATGCGCACCCGCACCAGCGACAGCGGCCAGCTTTCGCCGATGATGCGCACCCAGGGCAGCCCCTGTTTGACGATCACCGAGGTTGAGCGGTCCGGCGTGCAGACGCGATAGACATAGTTGATGTTGCCATCGCCGATCTCCTCGACCAGCAGGTCACTGGCCATAGTGAAGGCAGGCAACTGATCGCCGACATGCTGGCGTGCGAAGGCAATGACATCGGCGTCATCCCGGAATTGATACTCGATGGAAGGTGCCTGGCTGGCGTGAGGGTCTTGAACGGTCATGGCAGGTCTCAGCGCGGAATCATGAAGCCGCCGTCCTGGATGCCCTCTCCAATGCATGGCGAGAGAAGTATCCAGGCTCTCAGTTTATTCCAAAAAGAAATAAACAGGCGATCAGTTATAGCGAGAAGATGCCTGCAATGGCCACGAATGACAAGACCTGCCGAGTGAGTTTCGTTCAACTCGGCAGGCGGCAGGTTCATGCAGTGCGCGGGGTCACTGGATCGGGGCCAGCAGATAGGCCGCCCGCGACACCAGCTTGCGCCACATGGGCCGCGCCTCCAGCTCCTCGCAGCTGATCTCGCGACAATGACGGAAGTCTTCCTCGAGCATGGCCTCCACCTCTGCCGCGAACTGGTGATCCGGCACAAAGGCGGTGACCTCGAAGTTCAGACGGAAGGAGCGATTGTCGAGGTTGACCGTCCCGATGGTCGCCGTGTGACTGTCCATCAACATCACCTTCTGATGCAGAAAGCCCGGCTGATAGCGGAAGACGCGCACGCCCGAGCGAATCATGTCGGAGAGGAACGAGAAGGCCGACAGGAACACCAGCAGATGATCGGGACGTTCGGGGATCATCACCCGCACGTCCACGCCTCTCAATGCTGCCAGCTTCAAGGCATCCTGCACGCCCTGGTCCGGCACGAAATAGGGGCTGGTGATCCATATGCGGCTGACCGAGGAGTGGATGGCCTGCTGAACCAGCAGACTGGCCGTCTCGCGACGGTCCGCCGGGCCGGAGGGCACGATCACCACGTGCTGACATTCTTCACAGCTGATGCGCGGCTCCCACTCCAGCGACAGCACCTCGCCAGTCGCCCAGTGCCAGTCCTCCCAGAAGGCCTCCTGCAGCCCCATCACGCTGGGTCCTTCCAGCTTGAGGTGAGTATCGCGCCAGGCGCCGTAGCGCTCGGAATGGCCCAGATACTCATTGCCCACATTCAGTCCGCCGACAAAGCCCACTCGGCCGTCGATGACGGTGATCTTGCGGTGATTGCGGAAGTTGATCTGGAAGCGGTGCCGCCAGCCCCGCGAAGAGTTGAAGGCACTCACCTCGCAGCCGGATTCCAGCAGATCATTGAGGTACCCATCCGGCAGCTTGCGCGAGCCGATCTCGTCATACAGGAAACAGACCCGCACGCCACGTTCGGCACGCTTCATCAGAGCCTGCTTGAGCCGTACACCGAGCTCATCATTCCGCACGATGAAGAACTGGATGAGGATGTAATCCTCGGCCGCCTTGATGGCCGCGAACAGGGCATCGAACGTCTTCTCGCCATTGATCAACAGCTTGGCGCGATTGCCGGTGGTCACCGGCATCATCGCCAGACGTTCGATGGCATCCAGGTGCGTGGGGTTGCCGCCCAGCGGACGCGAGAGCCAGGGGGAGAGTTTGGGACGAAAACGCATCAAGACGCGTCGCATCGTCGAGTCACGCTCCTCGCGGGCACTGACATAGCCATAGAAACGGGGACGCCCGAATACCCAGTAAAGCGGCAGGGCGACGTAGGGGAAGGTCAGCAGACACAGAATCCAGGCAATCGCACCCTGTGAGGTACGACTGGACATCAGGGCCATGACGGCGGTCATCGCACCCAGAATGTGACTGCTCAACAGCAGAAAGCCAAGTAACCAGGCGGTCATTGCAGCTCCATTGCAGGCGTCAGGGTCGCCAGATTATGCCACAGCTGCGCTGGCAACGATGCCTCGGCGTGGCAGAGTCCAGATGCGCAGAACCCCGCCGATGTCATGACACGGGCGGGGTTCCTGGCTCATGCCCTCACGGACATGACGTGCACATCACGCAGACGGCCTTCAGGCGCGGCTGGCGATGATTTCCTTCCACTTGGCCGGGCCGGTCTGGTGCACGGAGACACCTGCACTATCGACCGCCACGGTGACCGGCATGTCCTCGACCTCGAATTCGTAGATCGCTTCCATCCCCAGGTCTTCAAACGCCAGCACGCGGGACTTCTTGATCGCCTGGGCGACCAGGTAGGCGGCGCCGCCGACCGCCATCAGGTAGCTGGACTTGTTGTCACGGATGGCGTCGATCGCGGTCGGGCCACGCTCGGCCTTGCCGACCATGCCCAACAGGCCGGTCTCTTCCAGCAGCGTACGCGTGAACTTGTCCATGCGGGTCGCGGTGGTCGGGCCAGCCGGACCGACGACTTCGTCACGGATCGGATCGACCGGGCCGACGTAGTAGATGAAGCGACCTTTCAGATCCACCGGCAGCTGCTCACCCCGTGCCAGCATCTCGGTCATGCGCTTGTGGGCCGCATCACGGCCGGTCAGCAGCTTGCCGTTGAGCAGCAGGGTGTCGCCCGGCTGCCAGCTCTGCACTTCCTCGGGCGTCACGGTGTCGAGGTTGACGCGCTTGACGCTGTCGCCCGCTTCACGGGTGATTTCCGGCCAGTCCTCGAGCTTGGGTGCCGGCAGCTCTGCCGCGCCGCTGCCATCCAGAGTGAAGTGCACGTGACGGGTCGCCGCGCAGTTCGGGATGATCGCCACCGGCTTGTTGGCCGCGTGGGTCGGGTAATCCATGACCTTGATGTCGAGCACGGTGGTCAGACCGCCGAGGCCCTGTGCGCCGACACCCGTCGCGTTGACCTTCTCGAACAGCTCGAGACGGATCTCTTCGGCGCGGTTGGAGGCACCACGCTTCTGCAGTTCCTGGATATCGATCGGCTCGAGCAGGGATTCCTTGGCCAGCTGCATCGCCTTCTCGGCGGTACCGCCGATGCCGATGCCCAGCATGCCGGGCGGACACCAGCCAGCGCCCATCTTCGGAATCTGTTCCAGCACCCAGTCGACCACGGAGTCGGAGGGGTTGAGCATCGCGAACTTGGACTTGGCTTCGCTGCCGCCGCCCTTGGCCGCGACGTGGATCTCGACGGTATCCCCCGGCACCAGCTTGTGGTGGATGATGGCCGGCGTGTTGTCCTTGGTGTTGGCACGCTTGCCGTCCGGGTCTGCCAGCACGGAGGCGCGCAGCACGTTGTCCGGCAGCAGATAGGCGCGGCGGACGCCTTCGTTGACCATGTCATCCAGGCTCATCTCGGCCTCGAAACGCACGTTCATGCCGACATGGACGAAAACGGTGACGATACCGGTGTCCTGACAGATGGGACGATGACCCAGGGCACACATCCGGGAGTTGATCAGAATCTGCGCGATGGCATCCTTGGCGGCCGGATTCTCTTCACGCTCGTACGCCGCGTTCATGGCGTCGATGAAGTCCTTCGGATGGTAGTAGGAGATGTACTGCAGCGCGTCGGCGACGCTCTGGATCAGGTCATCCTGGCGGATCACGGTCATCAGGATCGGCTCCTCAAGGGCAAGCGATGGAAAAGACAGGCACACTGGCGCCCAGGGCGTCAGGCCGATTACTGTTGTCAGGGACAGAAATCGCGCCACCATGGGGCGGGCGCCGGGTCAGGTGGCCGGGATTATACCTCAAGCGAGCACGCGGCGGCAGAGCGAATCCTGCAACCCGCATGTCAGGACATCCCAGCCCATCCAGCGCAAATGACGGGCGTGGAGACTGCCATCATGCCCCGCGCGATGACCCCCGATTCACTGCCACCTCTTCACTGCCACTTCCCCTCACGAGCGACTCATGACATCAGGCTTCAATGCGTTTCGCCCTCTCACCTGCTTGACGATAGCCTCGCTGACGCTGCTGTCGGGCTGCATGCAGCATTCCCGGTCGGACACTGACGAGGCCTCGGGGAGCTATCAGCGGATGGAGGCCAGCACCGAGAGTCAAAGCAATTCTCGCGTGCGCCACCTGGTACTGCATTACACCGATGATGATCTCACAGGCTCTCTGATCAGCCTCACCGGCGCTGACGTCAGCGCGCATTACCTGCTCTCGGCACCTGCAGATGGCGAAGCGCTTCCCCGCGTTTACCCGCTGGTGTCAGAGAACCGCCGCGCCTGGCACGCCGGCATCAGCCAGTGGGGTGAACGCGGCCACCTCAACGACACCTCCATCGGCATCGAGATGGTCAATGCCGGGCCCGAGGCGCTCACGCCCCTGGCACCCGGGCAGACGGAGACCCGAGCTTCCGGCGTGGCAAGGCGCTGGTCCCCTGATCGCCACTTCGCGGCCTGGAATGAACAGCAGATCGCGGCCTTGATCGCGCTGGCCTCCCCCATTGTGCGCCGCCATGACATCAAGGCGGTGGATGTCGTCGGACACTCCGACATCGCCCCGGACCGCAAGACCGACCCGGGCCCGCGCTTCCCCTGGCGCCGTCTGCATGAAGCCGGCATCGGGGCCTGGCCACGGGATGCCGACGTCAGCTGCTTTCGACGACAGATGGCCAGCGATGGACTGCCCGCGGAGAAGACCTTGATCGCGGCACTCGCCCACTATGGTTATCCAGTGGAGGCCGAGCGGCCCTGGATGGCGATCGCCGCGTTCCAGGCGCACTTTCGCCCCGGGGCCATCAGTGGCCAGTTTGATGCGGAAAGCGCCGCGATCCTGCTGGCCCTCAACATGCGCTATCGCCAATCGACGCCCTGTCAGGCCCGGTGAACCGGGGAATTTCCGTCATCCAATCGTCATTCATCTGTCACATTGCTGCCGCAGCATCGACACTTCCCTGACACCTGGAGCGGTGTTGCATGGCACTTTGCCAACGGCCGTCTACTCTGGGTACAGACATGACCAGAGAGGGTCATGGATCCACACGCTTGCGACTGGCGAGGAGACGCCGGAATCCCCATTCCAATGAGGTTCATCATGGCTGATAACATTCTCAGTGCAGTACCTGATATGGCAGCAGACATGACAACACCCGCCATATCCCCCGGCGCGCTCGGATTCGTCGTCTGTGATGACAAGCGCATCTATGGGGCAGGCATGAGCGAAGAGGACTGCCTCGACAACGCCCTCGAGTGCCTGTGTGGCTACTGTGAACGCAGCGCGCTCAAGAAGATGCTGGAACTGTGTCAATCCGGTGTGCGCTATCCGCTGCGCCAGCTTCCCGCCAGCCAGGCCTGCGTCAGCAATTGCCAGGTCTCCGGCCCTACCGATCATTATCGTATCCATGACGGCGTCGCCTATGCTCCGGAAGAATTCGTGACACCTCTCTCGGCGTAAGCCATTCACGCCACTTTTACCCGCCCCCTGGCTCGCACCCTGCATCGCGTCCTCAAGAAAGCGCCCCTGCCACCGAGAGTTCAGTGACAGGGGCGCGTTCTGTTGCATTGCCTTCCTCCGGTGAGACGCGACAGCGAATCACGTGCCAGACCTCTCAGCCGCCAAGATAGGCGCGGCGGACCTCGTCATTGGCCAGCAGCGCCTTGCCGCTGTCCGCCAGCACCACGCGACCGTGTTCCAGCACATAACCGCGATCGGCGATCGACAAGGCGCGATGGGCATTCTGCTCCACCAGGAAGATGGTGGTGCCCTGCTCGCGCAGCTGCTCGACGATCTCGAAGATCTGCCCGATCACGATGGGCGCCAGTCCCAGCGAAGGCTCATCGAGCAACAACAGTCGCGGCCGACTCATCAAGGCACGCCCGATGGCCAACATCTGCTGCTCGCCACCGGACATGGTGCCGCCGCGCTGATGGAAGCGCTCCTTGAGGCGCGGGAAGAGCCCCAGCACATGCTCGATGCTGCGTTCGTTCTCCTCCTTGCTCTGGTAATAGCCGCCCATGGCGAGATTCTCCTCCACCGTCATGCCGGTGAAGATGCGGCGACCTTCGGGCACCACCGACAGCCCACCGCGCATCACGCGCGCCGTGGGTGTGCCGGTGATCTCCTCGCCCTCGAACCACACCCGCCCGCTGGTCGGACGCGGATCGCCACAGATTGACATCAAAAGCGTCGTCTTGCCGGCGCCGTTAGCACCGATCAACGTCACGATCTCGCCCTGCCCTACAGCCAGCGAAACATCATTGAGCGCCTGCACCGGCCCGTAATGTGTCGTCAGATGCTCGAGCGCCAGCATGGCATCCTGCGGCGCGAGTGCCTCGCTGGCAGGCACGGTCTCTGGCATGACTGCATCAACATGCTCACTCATGCTCATTCCTCCCCCAGATAGGCCTTGATCACGGCATCGTTGCGTCGAATGTCATCCGGGCAGCCATCCGCCAGCGGCTGACCCTGATTGACCACGTAGATGTGATCCGAGATTCCCATCACCAGACTCATGTCGTGCTCGATCAACAGCACCGAGATGCCCTCATCGCGGGTCAGGCTGACGATCAGATCATCGAGATCCCGGGTCTCGTTGGGGTTGAGGCCGGCCGCCGGCTCATCCAGCATCAGCAGCCGTGGCCTGGCCACCATGCATCGCGCGATCTCGAGTCGCCGCTGCTGCCCATAGGCCAGATTGCCGGCCTCGCGATTGGCGAATTCGAGCAGACCGACACGCTCCAGCCAGTCACCGGCATGCTGCATCAGCGCCTTTTCACTGCGACGATAGCCCGGCGTCTTGAACAGGCCCTTGAGGAGATTGCGTTCGGCGTGCATGTGCTGCGCCACCAGCAGGTTCTCGATGACCGTCATCTCCTTGAACAGCCGCACGTTCTGGAAGGTGCGTACCATGCCAGCCTGGGCGATCCGGTACCCCGGCAGGCGATGCATGGCGCGATTCTGGAAATACACCTCGCCGCCGGTGGGCTGATAGAAGCCGGAAATGCAGTTGAAGACGGTGGTCTTGCCCGCACCATTCGGCCCGATGACCGACACCACCTCGCCCGGATGTACCTGAAGCGTCACGCCGTCCACGGCCTTGAGGCCACCGAACTGCATGGTGAGATCACGTACATCCAGCAGCGGTGCCCGGCCCTCGGCGCGCGCCTGGCGGTGTGAGGAAGCGGCTGGCGCCTCATTGTCGAATGCTTGCTTGTCATGTGCGTCAGCCACGGTCGAGCTCCATCTGCGGTCGTTTGAGCGGCACCAGGCCTTGAGGACGCCACACCATCATCAGCACCATCATCAGCCCGAACAGCAACATGCGATATTCATTGAACTCACGGGCCAGCTCCGGCAACAGCGTCATGGCGATCGCCGCCAGGATGACGCCCAGCTGCGAGCCCATTCCGCCCAGCACCACGATGGCGAGAATGATCGCCGACTCGATGAAGGTGAAGGACTCGGGACTGATGAAGCCCTGACGCGCGGCGAAGAAGGCACCGGCGAAGCCCGCGAAACTCGCCCCGATCGTGAAGGCCGAGAGCTTGATGCCGGTGGGATTCATGCCCAGTGAACGGCAGGCGATGTCATCCTCGCGCAGCGCCTCCCACGCCCGCCCGATGGGCATGCGCAGCAGCCGATAGATCACGAACAGCGTGATCAGCACCAGGATCAAGGCCAGCAGGTACAGATAGATGACCTTGAAGGCCGGGTCGTAGTCGATGCCGAAGAACTCATGGAAGGCGATGTTGCCCTCATCGGCTCGCCGCGAGAACTCGAGATTGAAGAAGGTCGGCTTGGGTATGCGCGCGATGCCATTCGGGCCGCCGGTCAGCTCCGTCCAGTTGTTGAGCAGGATACGGATGATCTCGCCGAAGCCCAGCGTCACGATGGCCAGGTAGTCACCCCGCAGCCGCAGCACGGGGAAGCCGAGCAGATAGCCGAACAGCGCCGTCATCAACCCCGCGATGGGCAGCGCTTCCCAGAAGCTGAAGCCCAGGTAGCTATTGAGCAGTGCGTAGGTATAGGCACCGACCGCATAGAAGCCCACGTAACCGAGATCCAACAGTCCCGCGAGACCCACCACCACGTTTAGCCCCAGGCCCAGCATGATGTAGATCAGCGTCAGGGTCGCGAGATCCACCGCCGAGCGGTTGGACAGAAACGGGAAGATCAGCAGCGCACCGATGGCCAGCATGATCCACAGCTGACGCTTCTGACCGCTCATCACGTCGGGGACGCGGAAACGTGATGGCTTGCGGGTACGCGCACGCCATTCCTCGATCTGTGGACGCACCAGCTGGTGCAGGAAGACGGCCAGTGACGCGGCCAGCAACCAGCCCCAGGTGTCCATGCCCATCAAGCGCACCGTGGTGGTGATACCGGTGGACTCGAGCTGAACCCCCAGTACCGAGCCACCCAGCACGAGAGTCAACACGGCGGCCGCAAGTGCCGACCACCAGGGACGACGATAGGAGGGCTGTGGCGGAATCGTCTCGGCGGGCGAGGTGCCCGCTGTCTTCAGAGTCTGTTTCGCAAGCTTGGGCATCAGATCTTCTCCACTTCGGGCTTGCCGAGAATCCCGGAGGGACGGAACAGCAGAATCAGGATCAGCAGTCCGAAGGCCACCACGTCCTTGTATTCCGTGGACAGATAGCCGCCGGTCAGCGCCTCCGCGACGCCCAGCAGCAGGCCACCCAGCATCGCGCCGGGGATACTGCCGATACCGCCGAGCACCGCCGCCGTGAACGCCTTGAGCCCGGCCAGGAAGCCGATGTAGGGATTGACCACGCCGTAGTACATGCCGAGCAGCAGTCCCGCCACAGCGGCAAGCGCCGCCCCGATCACGAAGGTCATCGAGATGATCATGTCGGTATTGATGCCCAGCAGACGCGCCATGCCGGCATCTTGGGAGCAGGCACGACAGGCACGCCCCAGGCGCGAGCGCGAGATGAAGGACGACAGCAGCAGCATGCACACCAGCGTGACGCTGAAGATGATCACCTGCATGTAGGACAGATTGACCGCGAAGCTTTCCAGCCCGAACTCCCAGCCGCCCGGAATCAGGCTGGAGATCGCCATGTCCCGCGAGCCCTGGGCCAGACGCATGTAATTCTGCAGGAAGATCGACATGCCGATCGCCGAGATCAGCGCGATCAGACGCTTGGAGCCTCGCACCGGGCGATAGGCCACCCGCTCCACGGCGAAACCGTAGGCACAGGACACCAGCACCGCCACCAGCAAGGCGGCCGCCATCAGAAAGAAGGGGTTGGCGATGCCCAGCATGCCCAGCGCCGCGATGACGATGAAGGTCACGTAGGTGCCGATCATGTAGATCTCGCCGTGGGCGAAATTGATCATGCCGATGATGCCGTAGACCATCGTGTAGCCGATGGCGATCAAGGCATAGGTACTGCCGATGGTCAGGCCATTGATGACCTGCTGCAGGAAGTAGAGGATGTCTTCCATTGAAACGACCCTTGGCCGCGACAGTGTTCGGCTTGTGGCCGGAGACTGTCAGGGAAATGCCGCATGCGCGACGACGACGGGAAGGCACGGCGATGTTGCATCGCCATGAACTCGACCGAACGGAGAGGCCCGCCATGCCAAGCGGCATGACGGGACAGCGTGTCGGCATTGATCCGCCGAGCCTCATGACAGGTCACGAGACCGCAGCGAGTGCTGATATCAGCCGCTGATCAATGTACCGTTGATCAACGTGCTGCTGATCAATGTGCCGCTTCGCTCTTAGTACCGTCGGCGTGCCAGTTGTAGACGACGAAGTTGAAGTCCTTCAGATCGCCCTTCTCATCGTATTCGACCTTGCCGATGGGCGTGTCGAAGCTGTTGGCCTTGAGGTATTCGGCGACATCATAGGGGTCGGTGGAATCGGCGCCCTTGATGCCATCGGCGATCAGCTCCACTGCGGTGTAGGCCGGCATGACGAACGGACCGGAAGGGTCCTGCTCCTTGTCCTTGAAGGCCGCGACCAGATCCGCGTTCTTCGGGTCATTCTCGAAGGCCGGCGGCAGTGTCACGTACAGGCCTTCCGAGGCCTGGCCGGCAATCTTGGAAATGTCCGGATTCCCGACCCCTTCCGGCCCCATGAAGGGCGCGTCGAAGCCCAGCTCACGTGACTGACGCAGCAAGAGGCCCAGCTCCGGGTGATAGCCACCGTAGTAGACGAAGTCGACGTTTTCCTTCTTGAGCTTGGAGATCAGCGCCGAGAAATCCTTGTCACCCGCCGTGATGCCCTCGAACAGCACCACATCGATACCCGCTTCCTCGACGGTATCGCGCACGCCGGTGGCGATACCTTCCCCGTACTGCTGCTTGTCGTGGATCACGGCCATGTGCTTGGGCTTGATCGTCTCGGCGATATAGCGCCCCGCAACCGGCCCCTGCAGCGAGTCCAGGCCGATGGTGCGGAAGACCAGCTCATAGCCCTGCTCGGTGATGGTCGGGCTGGTGGACGCCGCCGTGATCATCATCACGCCTTCCTCGGCGTAGATGTCCGAGGCCGGTTGCGTCGCGCTGGAGCACAGGTGGCCGATCACGTACTGGACGCCGTCATTGACGATCTGGTTGGCGACCGCCACCGCCTGCTTGGGATCACAGGCGTCGTCGTATTTCACGCCCTTGAGCATCTCGCCGTCGACGCCGCCGGCGGCATTGATCCGCTCGATGGCCATCTCGGCACCGATGAACTGCATGTCACCGTACTGGGCGACCGGCCCCGTGACCGGGCCTGCCATGGCGATGGTGATATCTGCCTGAGCCTGGGTGGACATCGCCGCGGCGATACCGAGAGCGAGAAGAGACCTGCGCATCATGATGAGAATTCCTGTTCCCGATTATTGTTGTACTACGGCCGGGCAGACCTGACGGGTGCCTTGCGGCAGCATTGCGCCGCCCGAAAAGGACTGGCGACAATCGCTGTCATTCGCTGTCCTTGTCCGCCGCCGCCAGCCATCAGGCAGGCGACTCGCGACGCCAGGAATGCCTTGAAAGCATTATTGGCAGCAGCGAATACGCATGTAAAGCGACCGTTTGAGCGCTCATGAAAGCAGGCCAAGGCCCTACCAATAGCGAAAAAGACTGCGCTTTCCATTCTGGCCAGACAATCGTTGGCATTGACGATGAAAGCCAGTCATTGGCGTATGTGAAGACGCAGTTGACAGGAATTCCCTCTTCACTTGCACCATCAGGTCGCATTGCTGCACCCACCCCGGCTACGCCCAAGGTTGTAGGAAAAGCAATCCTGCCGCCCTCCCGAGGCAACCGGTTGCCCCTGAGCCATGCACTGAGCTGCAATATGATGATCTGCGACGCAATAGACAAGATAACGGGATAACCTGCTGATGGCACCTCTCCGTCAGATACCCGCCAGCCCTGAACGCCACGCGCCCGACGATGGGTGACATCGTCGGGCGCGCAGGGTCATGCCTTTAGCAACGCGAATGCTGGGGGATGGAGAGTAGCGTTAGCCCAGCGTGAGCAGGCGATTGCGCACGTCATTGATCTGATCGCGCAGTCGACCGGCTTCCTCGAATTCGAGATTCTTGGCCGCCGCGAACATGGCATCTTCCAGCCGGCTGATTTCCTTCTCGAGTGCCTGAGGGCCTTGAGCCGCCAGAGCCGCATAGTCTGGCGTCTCTTCCGCCACCTGTCGCTCGTTGCCCTTGCGACGACTGCTCTTGCGTCCCGGTGCCTGGGCACCTTCCATGATATCCGCCACCGATTTGGTGATGGTACGCGGCGTAATGCCGTGCTCTTCATTGAAGGCCATCTGCTTCTCACGGCGGCGCTCCGTCTCGGCTATCGCACGCTGCATGGAATCGGTGATGCGATCGCCATACAGAATCGCCTTGCCGTTGGCGTTGCGCGCCGCACGGCCGATGGTCTGGATCAGGGAGCGCTCGGAGCGCAAAAAGCCCTCCTTGTCGGAATCCAGGATCGCCACCAGCGAGACTTCCGGGATATCAAGGCCCTCACGCAGCAGGTTGATGCCGACCAGCACATCAAACTTGCCAAGACGCAGATCCCGGATGATCTCGACGCGCTCGACGGTGTCGATATCCGAGTGCAGATAGCGCACCCGAACATCGTGCTCTCCCAGATACTCGGTCAGGTCTTCCGCCATGCGCTTGGTCAGCGTGGTGATCAGAACGCGCTCACCGACCTCGGTGCGCGCCTTGATCTCGGAGAGCACGTCATCGACCTGGGTCGAGGCAGAGCGCACCTCGATGACCGGATCAAGCAGCCCCGTGGGACGGACGACCTGCTCCACCACCTGCCCGGCATGCTCTTCTTCATAGGTACCGGGCGTCGCCGAGACGAAGACGGTCTGGGGCAGGATGCTCTCCCACTCCTCGAATTTCATCGGGCGATTGTCCAGCGCCGACGGCAGACGGAAGCCGTATTCGACCAGCGTCTCCTTGCGTGAACGGTCACCGCGATACATCCCGCCTACCTGAGGCACGCTGACGTGGGACTCGTCGATGAAGACCAGCGCGTCCTTGGGCAGGTAATCGAAGAAGGTCGGCGGCGCATTGCCGGGGTCACGCCCGGACAGATAGCGCGAGTAGTTCTCGATGCCGTTGCAGTAGCCCAGCTCCATCATCATCTCGATGTCGTAGAGGGTACGCTGCTCCAGACGCTGCGCCTCGACCAGCTTGTCGTGCTTGCGCAGGTAATCGAGGCGCTCGACCAGCTCTTCCTTGATGTGATCGACCGCGGCGACGATGGTCTCGCGCGGCGTCACGTAGTGGCTCTTGGGGTAGATGGTCATGCGCGGCACCGACTCGGCCACTTCACCGGTCAGCGGATCGAACAGCCGGATGGAGTCGATCTCGTCATCGAACAGCTCGACACGCACGGCCTGCTCCTCGGAGTCCGCCGGGAAGATGTCGATCACGTCGCCGCGCACGCGATAGGTACCGCGCCGGAAATCCATGTCGTTGCGGGTGTACTGCAGCTCCGCCAGGCGCCTGAGGAAGCCGCGTTGGTCGATCTGCTCACCACGATTGAAGTGCAGACGCATCTTCAGGTACTGATCCGGGTCACCCAGGCCGTAGATCGCTGAGACGGAGACCACGATGATCGCATCGCGCCGCTCCAGCAGCGCCTTGGTCGCTGACAGGCGCATCTGCTCGATGTGGTCGTTGATCGAGGCGTCCTTCTCGATGAAGGTATCCGAGGACGCGACATAGGCTTCGGGCTGGTAATAATCGTAATAGGAGACGAAGTACTCGACGGCGTTGTCAGGGAAGAACGACTTGAACTCGCCATAGAGCTGGGCTGCCAACGTCTTGTTGGGCGCCATCACGATCGCGGGGCGCTGCAGACGCTCCACGATGTTGGCGACGGTGAACGTCTTGCCCGAGCCGGTCACACCCAGAAGCGTCTGATGCGCAAGACCCGCTTCCAGGCCAGTGATCAGCTTCTCGATGGCAGCCGGTTGATCACCGGCTGGCTTGAACTTGGAATTGATGCGAAATGGTTTGCTCATGCGCTCTCAATGGTGGCGGTCATGCCGCTCTTCAACTGACGGTGGCGGCCAGACTTGCGAAAGGACACCGCGCCCTACTCGGGTGATATCTCGCGACTCATCACACTGACCCGGGTGCTGGTCATCAGTCGATGGATGGGGCAACGCTCGGAAATCTCGAGCAGGCGCTGACGCGTCGCCTCATCGAGTTCCGCACCATCCTCGGCCTGGAAGTGCATGCTGACGCTCAGACGATACTCCGCGTTCTCACCTGCGCGACGCTCATCACTGTCATCACGGTCCACCGTGGTCACGATGGACGCGAGTGGCAGCCCCTTGCGCCGCGCATACATCAACACGGTGATCGACTTGCAGGCACCCAGCGAGAGATCAAAGTAGTCGTGCGGGTCCGGCGCACTGTCCTCGCCACCCACCACGGTGGGCACATCCACCAGCAGTTCCTCGAAGCTCGCGACCTGAACCCGATGGACGAAGCTGCCAGCCTTGCGGGTAATCACCTCGATGCTCATGCACTACCTCCTTGTCGTGGACTCTCGCGAGACGCATCCAAGCCTGCTGGCGAGCAGAGCGCTCACTTCACCTTGTAACCCGCCTTCTCGACGGTCTTGACCACGGCGTCATACCGCACCTGCCCTTCGACCTCGGCAAAGCCACGCCCGACCTCGGCCTCCTTGACCCCGTCCATCATCATCAAGGCAGTGGTGACCTTGTTGACATCCTTGACGCTCTCGACACCGATCAATGTAAGGGAAAAGCTGGCCATCTCGTGATTCCTGTCTCGCTGGATAAAAAGGATCGCAGGCGCGATCAAACCGCCAAGAATACCACGTTTGACGAGGGCTCCCCCATGCATGCCAGCGAGTCGCCTCAGGCTTTCATGCCAGTGGATGCCCCCGAAAGATGCCGTGTTGCCCTGCCGGGGGCTGACAGCTGACCACTGCCGCGTGACAATGCCTGCATCGAATGTACCGCTGGCAATTCTCAGGCATTGAACCGCCTGCGGCGGACCCCTCCTTTGCGACAGGATAGCGCGACATGACTGACTTCAAGACCCTGATGCAAGCCCACGGCTTTCACGCGACACAGGAGGGCAAGCTTGCCCCCGAGTCGCCGCTTGCCCCCGAGACCGATGGCGCCGGGAGTCTCACGCCCCTCTCCTGCTTCGAGGTACTCGCGGTCAATGGCGCGGATGGTGAGCGCTTTCTCCAGGGCCAGACCTCGCAGCAGCTTGCGCTGGTGGATGGCTCACTCGCTCCGTTGACCGCCTTCTGCACTCCCAAGGGGCGGATTCTGGCGATGGCCCAGCTGATGCGTCTCAGCGAGGATTGCCTGTGGCTGCTGATGCCGACGGGCACGGCGGAGCCCCTGCGCGCGCACCTTGCCAAGTTCGCGCCCTTCTACAAGGTGAGTCTCGAGGTCCGGGAGGATAGCGTGGTCGTGGGGCTCACGGGAGAGCCCGCCCTGACCCGGGCGGCCGAGCAACTGGGCGATGCTGCCTCCTCACAGCACACCGCGCTTGGCCCGCATGATTTCGCCATGCTGGCAACCCCGGATGCCGTGCTTGCCCGCCAGCCGGGGGCAGAGATGGCACGAGGCGTACTGGTCGGCTCTGATGCGCAGGTGACCCGACTCAGCCGTGCACTGTTCGATGGCGGCATCAATACCGGTGACGAGAATCACTGGGCGCGCGAGGACATTCGTGCCGGCCTGCAGTGGGTGGACTCGGAGCAGACGGATGCCTGGCTGCCGCAGATGCTCAACCTGGAAGCGCTGGCGGCCATCAGCTTCAAGAAGGGGTGCTATACCGGTCAGGAAGTCGTGGCCCGCGCCCACTTCCGTGGTCAGGTCAAGAAGCGCCTGCAGCGCCTGACGGCGGAGCCGGTCACTCCTCTGCCGCAGCCGGGCGGCAAGGTGGTCTCGCCAGAAGGCAAGGCCATGGGTGAGATCCTGCGGGTCGCCAACAATGCCGATGGCAGCCTGGAAGTGCTGGCGGTGGTGAGCCTGCGCGATGAGGAAGCCCCCCTGACCCTCGAGACTGGGGAGCCCTTGCACCGCGCCTCGCTGCCTTATCCGCTGGAGCGACGTGACCCGGAACAGCTCAAGGCGTGAACTTGAAGGCGTGAACTTGAAGACATGAGCTTGAAGGCATGAACTTGAAGACATGAGCTTGAAGACATGAGCACCAGGCAGCGCTGCCAGCCGTGACACGGACACCACGGCTGGCCTGGATAGCCACCTGCGGCGTCATGACAGACAGGCCCCGGCGAAGCGATTCGTCGGGGCCTGTCTGTATCAATGCCTGGCTGTATCAGAGGCTGACCTTTGCAGCATCCGGCTGAGTCGAGGCCTGGGCATCTCGAAGCGCGAGAGCCGAGACCGCTAGCCCATTTCGCCAGTGACGCTGGCCGGCAACCAGTGCTTGCCGGCCTTGAGATGCTGGATCAGTTGCTCGGACGGCAGGGGACGCGAGTAGAGATAGCCCTGATGAAGATGACAGCCGCGTGCCAGAAGCGCCGTGCGTTGCTCAGGGGTCTCGATACCCTCCGCCACCACGGCCAGATGGAAGGCCTCCCCCAGTCCCAGCATCGCATCAATCATCGCCCGCCCCTTGTCGGTATCCATCGCGACCACGAATTGCCGATCGATCTTCACCTTGTCGAACGGCAGTTGCTGCAATTGCGACAGGGACGAGTACCCGGTCCCGAAGTCATCAAGTGCCAGGGCGACACCCTGTGAGCGAATGCGCTGGAAGAGGATGGCCAGACTCTGGATATCTTCCGGCAGCTGACTCTCCACCAGCTCGATGGTCAGTTGGCGACACAGCTCAGGCCGTTGGAACAGCCTCTTGAGATCCGCCAGAAATCGCTCGTCCATCATGTGTCTGACCGTGACATTGACGCTGAGATGCAGCGCATGACCGGCGTCATGCACACGGATCAGGGTGGCAATGCTCTCCTTGATGACCCAGCGCCCCAAGGCCACATCGAGGTTGGCGGATTCGATGATCGGCATGAAGTCGCCGGAGCCCAGCAGACCATGCTCCGGATGCTGCCAACGCACCAGCGCCTCGGAAAGCACGAGGGATCCATCCCGTCCATCGACGATCGGCTGCAGATGAAGCCGCAGCTGGTCCTGCTGCAATCCCTCGACGAATTCCGCTTCGAGCTGCTTGAGACGCCTGACTTCTCGTTCGGCCTCTTCATCGAAGAAGTGCCACTCGCGATTGAGCTGAAGCGTGTCGTGCAATGCGCGCTCACAACGGTAGACCAGCGCATCCATCTGCTCACCATCCTCGGGAAAGCGACTGATGCCGAGGCTGGGCAGCAGATAGATATCCTCGCCGTTGAGCGACACCTTGTGACGTACCGCCACCAGCAGCATATCCAGCCAGCCGCAGATGCCGCCCCGCGCGGCCTCGAGCAGCCGTCGTGGCACCATGATCAAGAGACGATCCGTCTCCAGACGTGCGACATGGCCTGCTGTGCCCAGCAAGGGGTCCAGTCGACGTTGCAGCAACTCCAGCTGGCGATTGCCCGCCTCCGGCCCCGCATGCTCATAGAGCTCCTGCAGCCCGCCGATACGCAATGCCATCAGCACGAAACCATCAAGCCCCGAGACACGACCCAACTGATCGATACGCAGCTTGATCAAGCGCAGCATGCCTTCACGACTCAATAGCCCGGTGTCGGTATCCGTCTCGCGCTCCTGCAGCACCTGCTGCTGGAGCAGCAAGCGCTCCTGCTCCAGTCCACGAATGATCAAGGCATTCAGGGTTCTGTCCAGCACCGGCATCATCAGGCTTTCCTCCAGCGCCTGACCACGACTGGCGACCAGCAGCAGCTCGCTGCGACCGGGATGCGGCGAGACGGAATAGCCCAGCAGCTGGGTCGCCCCGAGACGCTGACACAGCAGCTGGGCACTCTCCTCGGTGGACGCGTCCACATTCGTGGCACGATTGGCCACGATCCGCCCGGCCGGCAATCGCCACAGAGGGTCACGCCGCAACGAGACACTGCTCAACCATTCCCGTTCATCACGACTCTCGACGATCAGATAGCCTGCATTGGGGTTGCCCACCTCGCGTCGATAGATGATGACTTCTGCTCCCGTCATCTCTCGTACCCGACGCAGATAGCCGGACAAGGTAGCCAAGGCGTGCTGGGGGTTGTGCGCTTCATGCGGCAATGCCAGAAACCGCTCGTTCAGGGCAAGATGCTGCTCAAGCTGAGCTTCACGCTGCAGGCCCTGCGCTGCCCAATCTCGACGACGGCGCTGATCGCGCCACAGCATGCCGCCTGTCGCGATACTCGCCAACACGATGACCAGACTCAAGGCGCCCAAGGGCGCTCCCAATTGCCTGAGCATCGCGGTGACGTCATCTGCATCCTGCCAGCAGGCCATGGCAGCATGCTCATCGAAGCGCTTCATGGCCGGCAGGTCGCTACAGACGAGAGCGGCTTCCCCGCTCATCTGGCGTGACTGACTGACGACTTCCAGCCTTTCCACTCCCAGGGAAGCGGATGATTCGCTGAGCAACTCCGGGCGCATGGGCACCCCGAACACCAGCATGCCCTGCTCCTCCCGTGAAGGAAGCGCGTCTTCATCCGCATAGAGCCCGTGCACGCCCACCAGCCAGGCCCGCCCGTTCAGCACCATCCAGGCGATGACGGATCGCGTCGGGGTCTGGCGAGCCTTCTCGATCAAGGGGGCCATGGCGCGGCGCCACGCAAGCGGCTGAGCCCCCTGCCAATCATCGGACTCAAGCCCCGGACGTCGCTCCTGCCAGACAGCGGCCTTGCCATTTCCTCTGATGGCCCCGACGAGATGGATCCCCGTATTGATCGAGAACTCGGGCCCGTACATGTAGTCCAGCCACTCAGGGTTCGGGGCAGGCAAACGCAGGAACTCCTCGGTGGCCTCTTGCCAATCACCATGCTCGCGCAACTGACCTTCCAGGGCTCGCTGGCTGGCCTGGGCCCACATGGTGACGCGCTGACGCGCCGCATCCTGCTCTCCTGCTCGCAGTTGCTGTATTTGACTGATACCCAGCCAGGCGGTGGCAAGAACAGAGGCAATCAGCAGAAGCGGTATCAGCCACAGACGATGGCGGGGCTCCCGGGGCGGGCCTTGCCTCAAGGAGGCGCGCACGGACTTGTCAGAATCCGGTCGCGGATGGGCAGACGTTCTACGAGGCATTGAGTTACCGATGATGACGCGATCTCCTGAATCCCGTGGCACAGTGCTGCCGAGGTGCTGAGTTCAGTCTAGATCAGGCGCTCAGTTGAAGAATACGCTGCACGGTGCGGCTGGTCGTCTCGCTGATGGCCTCCAGAGTGGACTCACGCAGCGATGCCACACTCCTTGCCACCTCCGCCACCCTGGCCGGTTCATTGCGTTGCCCCTGAAAGCCCTGCAACGGCATGTCGGGGCTGTCGGTCTCCAGCACGAAGCCATCCTCCGGCAGCGACGCCACGACTCCCCGCAGTTTGCGGGCACGCGGGTAGGTCACGCTGCCGCCCAGCCCCAGCACGAAACCGAGCTCGAGAAAGCGCTCAGCCTGAACCTGACTGCCCGCAAAGGCATGAATGATGCCGCCCCGGGTGAGGCGCGCGTTCTTGAGCCGCTTGGCCACTTCGTCATTGGCACGCACGCAATGCACGATGACAGGCAGGGAGAATTCGCGTGCCATGCTCAGCTGGGCCTCGAACAGCTGCCATTGGGCGTCATGATCGGCCAGTCGCGCATCGAAGCCGCATTCGCCCAACGCGACGATCTCGCCAGCATGCTGACCGAGGGCCTGATGAAGCTCCGCCAGCGCGCTCTCGCCATGCTCGGACAGAAAATAGGGATGCAGCCCCAGGGCACCGAAGATACGCGGGGATGACTGCACGAGTTCCAGCACGTCCGCGAAGCTGGCCACCGTGGTGGATGGCACCACGAACCTCGACACACTCTCATTCACGGCACGCGAGATGACCGCGTCACGATCCTGATCGAAGACGGGAAAATCCAGATGGCAATGGCTGTCGATCAACATGCAATATCCCGGTGATGGTCGTACTGCCATCGTGCTATATCAGCCAGTGACAGACAAACGAAGGGACCGGCCTGGTGGCCGGTCCCTTCGTTTGTCGATGTTGCTCTGTCAGCCATCGTGACTGGCAAAGCTGGCCTAGGTCGCCTCCACCGGCGCTACCGGCGCCAGCTCGGAGGTGCAATGACCACAACGGGTCGCCGCCAGCGGCACCTTGGAAAGACAGTACGGGCAGTCCTTGTCGGTGATCTCTTCCGGCGCTTCTTCGGCTTCCTTCTTGAGCTTGTTGATCTGACGGATCAACACGAAGACGGCCAGCGCCACCAGCGCGAAGCTGATGATGGCATTGATGAACAGTCCATAGTTCAGTGTCACGGCCCCCGCATCCCTCGCAGCCTCCAGACTGACATAGGGAGCCGCCTGAGCCCCTTCCTTGAGCACGAAGAAGAAGTTGGAGAAATCGACGCCCCCGATCAAGAGTCCGATCAAGGGATTGAGCATGTCACCCACCAGGCTCTTCACGATCAGCGTGAAAGCCCCCCCGATGATGATGCCCACCGCCATGTCGACGACATTGCCCTTGACCGCGAAATCGCGGAATTCCTTCATGAAACCGGCCATAGCCCCACCTCCTGATGATTGTTGTTGTCCTGTCGCGACCGACGCGTCCCTTTGGGTCATGCGTCTGTCAGGCCAAGGCATGCGCCCTGTGACTGCCTGCGTCGCTGGCCATCCCCATGTCTTTCGCAAGGGAGTATGCGGCCAAAGTCATCGATCTTGAGTTGGTGTGGCTAACGCTTGAGGACACGTTCAGCCCGAAAGCACGAACGCCGCCCCAAGGGGCGGCGCTCGTATCAATCCTGAATCGGTCAGGGGGCCTCGGAGATGGCCTCGTCAGGCACCAGAGCCACTCGGATGCGAGCCACTCGGGCATCCCCCCCTGAACCGTATCAATGCTCGCGGGTGGCGCGGAAGGTGATGTCCGGCCAACGCTCCTGCGTCAACTGCAGGTTGACGCGAGTCGGCGCGATGTAGGTCAGGAAGCCGCCGCCATCGTAGGCGAGATTGGCGCTGGCCTTGCGCTTGAAGTCCTCAAGCATCTTGGTGTCATCGCAATAGATCCAGCGCGCCGTCTGCACGTTCACCGCTTCATACATGCACTCGACCTTGTACTCTTCCTTCAGACGGTGAGCGACCACATCGAACTGCAGGGTGCCCACGGCGCCCACGATCAGGTCATTGTTGTCGAACGGCTGGAAGACCTGGGTCGCCCCCTCTTCGGAGAGCTGCTGAAGCCCTTTCTGCAGCGCCTTCATCTTCAGCGGGTCCTTCAGGCGTACCCGCTTGAACAGTTCCGGCGCGAAGTGAGGGATGCCGGTGAAGCGCATGTCTTCCCCCATGGTGAAGGTATCGCCGATCTGGATGGTGCCGTGGTTGTGCAGACCGATGATGTCACCCGGCCAGGCCTCTTCCACGTGGGAGCGGTCCGCCGCCATGAAGGTCAGGGCGTCAGGAATCTTGACGTCCTTGTTGATGCGCACGTGACGCATCTTCATGTTCTTCTCGTACTTGCCGGAACAGACGCGCAGGAAGGCCACGCGGTCACGGTGTTTCGGGTCCATGTTGGCCTGAATCTTGAACACGAAGCCGGTGAAGCGCTCGTCATGGGCCGTGACTTCACGGGTATCGGTATCACGCGACTGGGGCGGCGGCGCGTATTCGACGAAGCCATCCAGCATCTCGCGTACGCCGAAGTTGCCCATGGCGGTCCCGAAGTAGACCGGCGTCAGATCACCGCGACGATAGGCCTCGAGATCGAATTCGTGAGAGGCGCCGCGCACCAGCTCGACTTCCATGCTCAGTTCTTCGATGAGATCTTCGCCCAGCACTTCAATGGCTTCTGGGCTGTCGAGGCCCTTGATGCGCACGTCATCGGGGATGCGGTTGCCCTGGCCCTGCTTGTAGAGATGGATCTCGTCATTGAGCAGGTGATAGACCCCCTTGAAACCCTTGCCGACGCCGATCGGCCAGGTCATCGGGGCACACTGGATGTTGAGGACCGTCTCGACTTCATCCATCACCTCGATGGGATCACGCGTCTCGCGGTCCATCTTGTTGACGAAGGTCAGGATCGGCGTGGTGCGCAGGCGACAGACTTCCATCAGCTTGATGGTACGGTCCTCGACACCCTTGGCACCGTCAATGACCATCAGTGCCGAGTCGACGGCCGTCAGCGTCCGGTAGGTATCTTCCGAGAAGTCCTCGTGCCCGGGCGTATCCAGCAGATTGACCATGCGGTCCTTGTAGGGGAACTGCATCACGGAGGTGGTCACGGAGATGCCACGCTCCTGCTCCATCTTCATCCAGTCGGAGGTCGCGTGGCGATCGGCCCGCTTGCTCTTGACCGAGCCGGCCATCTGGATGGCATTCCCGAACAGCAGCAGCTTCTCGGTGATGGTGGTCTTGCCCGCATCCGGGTGAGAGATGATGGCAAATGTACGGCGAACATCCGCCGCCTTGGCAATCTGGGAATCTGACATGGGCTGAAAGGCATCCGGCTCGACGTGAGGCACGCCGCGCGCACTGTTAGGTGAATAGCAGAACGAAACGAATGGCGCGCATTGTAGCGGCTGGCGAGGCTCGGCAACAGAGGCGGGCGCGATCAGCGGCCTTCAGTCATCCTTGCGTGCGCGAAAATGCCAGGGTCCCTCGCCCACCGGCGCCTGGTCATTGAGGATCTCGTTGCGGATGGCATCCTCGATCTCGTCGCTGTCCAGGGGATAGAGACCGCATTGCTTCAGCGCGCAGCGAACCCGGATGTCACGCCCGAGATATTCGAGCAGCACGCGAGTACTGGCCGGCGTGCGATCACCGCTTGCCGATACCCCGATTCGCAGCCCCTTGAGGCGTGACACACGGCTGGTAAAGGTCGGGTAGAGAATGGTCTGGGTGATCTCATTGCCGGTCATCGACTCGTAGTCGGTCATGAAGATGCGATCGCTCAGATAGAACGCCATCCCCTGATACTTGCAATGTGACACGCCGACACCGGACGACTCGCGCTCGACCAGGCGCTCAAGACGCTGGTAATAGACACCATCCTCGCGCTGGATGATGGACACCAGTCCCCGCAGTATCCGCCCCGGCGACGACATCGACAGATAGTACTCATAGTAATGGCCTACATAGCGGCCCAACTCGGAGGCGCCCGAGCGTCTCAGCTGCGCCAGCGGCTCGCTCTCCACACGTGTGGCCTCACTCTCGCGCGGCTTGGGGCGCACCTGCACCAGACGCTGGAACTGACGATTGGGCAGCAGGATCTCGTGCTCCTCCACCCCGAAGAACTCACAGATCCGCCGCAGTGTATGTGCAGCGGGCCGGTATTGGCCGCTCAGGTATCGATTGAACTGTGGCCGACTGATCTCGAGCCGCCGACTCACCTCGGCGATGGATCGGTAGTAGCTGCACAGCAGCCGCAGATTGAGGGCCAGGTCTTCGTTCATGGGTCTGTCTCGCGCGGGATAGAGCCTCAGTCTACGCCGCCCACCCGCCATGACCCAGAGTGCGACAGGCGCAGCCTGCACCAGATAGTGCGTCTGAGTGCGCCACCTTGAGTCAGGTCGTCAAATTCCGCGGCTGACCAGCGAATGATGCAATGCAGAAGTCCCTCACACGCAGATAGTAATAACCATAAAAGAGGCTATCGCATGACTCCTGCATCCAAACTCACGTTCCACGGCGGGCCCTGGGTCTCGTTCCTGCCCATCCTGTGCTTCATCACCACAGCCATTTATGTAGCCACCAGCCTGGAGGAGCCGACCATCCAGGGCATGTGGGTCGGCATTCTCGCCGGCCTGCTGGTCACCTTCCTGTTTGCCCGTGACAAGTCTGTCTACAGCGACACCATCATGAAGGGCATGGCCAGCAAGGTGGCCATCGCCCCGGTGGCGGCGTGGATCTTTGCCGGCATCTTCGCCACGGTGCTGCGCTCCTCAGGACTGGTGGATGGCATTCTGTGGGCGGCCTATCACACCGGCGCCACCGGCACGGCCTTCCTCGTCGTGACCTTCCTCGCCTGCGCCCTGTTCGCTACTGCGGCAGGCACCGGCTTCGGCACCATCGCCGCGGGCATGGGCGTGCTCTATCCCGCGGGCGTCATGCTGGGAGCCGACCCGCTGTTGCTGGCAGGGGCCATCGTGGGCGGCGGTGCCTTCGGCGACAACCTGGCGCCCATCTCCGACACCACCATCTCCTCGGCGGCGAGTCAGGGCGCTGATATCGGTGGCGTGGTTCGTTCCCGACTGCCCTTCACGCTGGTGGCCGGCAGCATCACGCTGGTGGTGATGGTGCTGATCAGTCTGACGCAGCAAACAACGCCGCTGATCATCGCGCATGAACAGCTGGCCGAACACATGGACCCCAAGGGCCTGGTGATGTTGCTGCCCGCCCTGGCCGCCATCTACGTGGCCATGAAGAAAGGCGATGTGATCTTCGCCACCAGCGTGGGAATTCTGTCCGGCATGCTGGTGGCGATACTTACCGGCCTCAACACCCTGAGCGGTTTCGTGTCGGTCGAGAATGGTGCGCTGATCAATGGCGTGGCCGGCTGGATGGCAGACCTGTCGATTCTGGTGATCCTGCTGTCGGCGGGCATTCGTCTGATGCTCGATGGCGGTGGCAGTGAGAGGCTTATCAATGCGCTCAAAGGTGTCGTGCGCACACCGCGTGGCGCGGAAGCCTCCTCCGCCGGGCTCTCGCTGCTGATGTCCTCGCTGATGAGCATCAATGCCCCGGCGATCCTCGCGGTCGGCCTGTCCTACGCCAAACCGGTCGGTGAACGCTTCGGCCTGAGTCCTTACCGTCGCGCCAACATCATCGACAGCATGTCCTGCACCCTGGTCTATTCGCTGCCCTGGTCCGCCGCGCTGCTGTTCGCCTCCGGGCTGTCCGTGAAAGCCGCCGAAACCTTCCCCGGCGTGCCGGCCCTGATGCCGCTCGACCTGACGCCCTGGGTGCTCTACGCCTGGGTCCTGCTGGCCGTGATGAGTGTCTCCATCGCCACCGGCTGGGGCCGTCGTTTCAGCCCGGCAGGCCAGGCGAGCGTTCAGGACGAAGCTACCGGCAACACGCCCGCTGGGCGCTCCTCACTGTCAGCGTCAGCCCCAAGTTCAGTCTCAAGTTCAGCCAACTGATCTGCCCCTGACTGAGCTGCCCCTGACTGAGCTGCCCTCGACTGAACCTTCACTGCCTGCCCCGCAACAAGACGACGGACACCGCCATGCAAGATACTGAGCTGCGCCAACGCAACGTGATCGGCATCCTCACCGGCTCCGGCCCGGATGCCGGACTGGATCTCTGGAACAAGCTGCTGATCGCCAACAAGGCCCGCATCGGGCCTGACTATCGGGGAGATCTGGATGCCCCACACGTCCACCTGATCTCCCAGCCGGCGCTCGGGCTGTCCATGGAACTAGAGACTCATGACCAACAGGTGTGGGAGGCGCTGGCCGACAGCGCCCTCAAGCTCGCCGAGCATGTCGACTACTACGCCATCGCCTGCAATACGCTGAACTACTATCAGCCCCAGCTGGAGGCTCTGGCGCTGAATGTCCGGCTGGTGTCGTTCAGTGATGTCGTCATCGACAGGGTGCGGCGCGACGGCTTGAGCAAGGTGGCGCTGCTGGGCGCGAAGTCCGTGACGGACATGGGGGACTGGTCACCCTATCGGGCACTGACAGAGGTGGTGGAAGTCGAGGTACCCGCCGACCCACACCTGCTGCACCAGATCATCTATGACGTGAAGGCGCATGGCGGCGATGACCCGAGCGTGGTCCAGCGCTTTCATGCTCTGCTGGAGAGCCTGTCGGCAGACACCGTGCTGCTGGCCTGTACCGAGCTGCCACTGATTCCCGTCAACACCGTCAGCTCGTCAGACAACGACGCAGCCCCCGCCAAGACACTGATCGATGTCACGGAACTGGTCGCGGAGGAACTCGCTCGCAAGTCCTGCGGCGTCTGATCCTCCTTGCCCCCGCCTGAACCCGCCTGAACCCGCCTGAACCCGCCTGACCTCCAACCCGTGACCCAGCCCTGGCGATAGATGAACTGTCTGTCAGGGCCTTACTCCTCGACCTCGGACAGTGTCTCGACGATATGGCACTGTGCCATCACCCCGCCGGCACAGCAGTGCGTCAGGCGCTGCAACTCTTCTTCCATGACGGCGAGGTCACGCTGGCGCTTGCGCACCTCGGCCAGCTGCGCCTCGATACGCGCGTCTATCTGATCGCAAGGCAAGGACTGCTGGTCCGCCAGGCCCAGCAAGGCGCGGATGTCATCCAGCGAAAACCCCAGCCGCCGACAACGGCGAATGAAGGTCAAACGCCTGAGCTGTGCATTGCCATACTCACGATAGCCATTAGGCGCACGCCGCTGCGGGGCCAACAGCCCCTGCTTCTCGTAGTAGCGGATCGTCACCGCCTGGACATCAGACGCCTTGGCCAGTTGGCCGATGCCCATCGTCACCTCGCCGTGCGATGACGTGGACGATCCCCCTTTCCGTGTGAAATCTCTTGCGGTCATCGATGACTTCTCCTCTCGCCATGTGTTGCATGTCGATGCATCAACCATTTCATCAGCCGACTTGACCTTATAGTGACTATAACCTCCATGCTGTCATCAACACGACAGGAGGCCAAGACCCATGAAAAGCTGTTGCGAAAGCAAATCCGGCGAGCTGGCAGAGCTCAGAGCCTCACAGGGCAAGGTCCTGAAGATTCTGCTGGCGCTGAATGCCAGCATGTTCTTCGTCGAATTCACCGCGGCCTGGTGGCTGGGTTCCACCGCGCTGCTGGGGGATTCCCTCGACATGTTCGGCGATGCCAGCGTCTACGCCCTGACCCTCTACGTCCTGCACCGCAGTGTACGTGAACGCGCAATGAGCGCGCTGATCAAGGGCATCGTGATGCTGGCGCTGGGCCTGATCGTCCTTGGCGAAGCA
Source organism: Cobetia sp. PS-4MA (assembly GCF_057670765.1). Lineage (NCBI taxonomy): Bacteria > Pseudomonadati > Pseudomonadota > Gammaproteobacteria > Oceanospirillales > Halomonadaceae > Cobetia > Cobetia sp. PS-4MA. The sequence continues at coordinate 2,036,691 of NZ_CM173107.1, forward strand.
GGCTATCAAGCCCTCAATGGAGTGGCACCGGCCGCCCACGGGATGGGCGCCTTCGCCCTGCTGGCGCTGGCTGTGAATCTCATCTGCTTCGGCCTGCTGTGGCGCTTCAAGTCGGATGATCTCAACATGCGCTCCACCTGGCTGTGTTCACGCAATGACATCATCGCCAATGTCTCAGTGTTCGGCGCTGCGATACTGGTGGGCTGGACGGGCTCTCGCTGGCCGGACGTGCTGCTGGGCGCTGCGATCGCCGCACTCTTCCTGCAATCCGCCTGGCAGGTGATTCGCGATGCACGAGTTGAGCTACGCGAGGCGAAACAGGCCACAGACGCGCAGGCATCAGATGAGCAGGCAGCCAGCGATCAGGCATCGTCCTGCGCCACCAGCAGCTGTTGTGCACCGCCCACAGCTGCCACCGTGGTCGAACAGTCCCCCGCCAGCGGCTGCTGTTCCGGCAAGGGCGGTGGTGAAAACCCCTCAACCTGACATGACTCAGGTGTCATTCCCGCCGCTCTGCCCAGCCACTGACATGCCCTCGAATGCCATCATCCGCGTGCAGTCCGCCTGAAACGACAGCGCCCCGTCGAGCTCGACGGGGCGCTTTAGTGTCTGGATATCGCCAGGGTCAGGGGGCCGGACAGTCGGGTTGACGCTCAGGATGCGCCTTCTGGAAAGCGTCCAGTGACTGGCAGGCCGCCTCGATGGCCAGAATCCTCGGGTAGTCCTCGAGTTCACACTCGAAGCGGCGCGCATTGTAGAGCTGGGGCATCAGGCAGGCATCCGCCATGCCCGGGCTATCGCCATGGCAGAAACGCCCTGCACTTTCCGCCAGCATCACTTCCAGACGCGCGAAGCCCTCGGCCACCCAGTGGCGGTACCACTCAAGGCGCTGCGCCTGGGTGACCTCAAGGCGATCTGTCAGATAATTGAGCACGCGCGGATTGTTGAGCGGATGCATCTCGCAGGCCATGAACTGGCACAGTGAGCGCACCTTCGCACGCGCCTCCGGCGCTGAGGGCAGCAGCGCCGGGGCGGGCCAGCGCTCCTCCAGATATTCCATGATCGCGAGCGACTGGGTCAGGGCCGCAGGTGTTTCCGTATCTCCCACCATCAGGGTCGGCACCAGCCCCTGGGGATTGATGGCCAGATACTCCTCGCTGCGCTGTTCGCCCTTGAGCAGGTTGACCGGCACCTGAGCGACCTCAATCCCCTTGAGCGCCAGCGCGATTCTTACTCGATAGCTAGTAGATGAACGGTAATAGCCATACAGGCTCATTGAACTCATGCTGCACTCCCCTGTGACGCGGTTGGAAGCCGGCCGCTCCTCCGCACTGCCTCGCACCCAGTTGGCTTGAAGCTTACCGGCACACGACGTCTTCCCGAGACGTGTCTCTGAGAAGTTCTACCTGATGAGGCCGCCTTCAGGCGTCCAACGGCGTCACCTGCTGATCAATGGCGCCGAAGATGCTCTGGCCATCGCGATCGAACATCTCAATGCGGATACGATCACCGAAACGCATGAAGGGCGTGCGAATCTCATCGAACAGGATCTTCTCGACCATGCGCACCTCCGCCAGACAGCTGTAGCCCACGCCCCCTTCGCTGATCGGCTTGCCGGGCCCGCCATCCTTGCCGGGATTGGATACGGTACCGGAACCGATGATCGCGCCGGCCCCCAGCGGGCGAGTCTTGGCGGCATGCGCCACCAGCTGCGGGAAACTGAAGATCATGTCTGGCCCGGACTCTGGCTCTCCGAACGTCTCACCATTGAGATGCACGCTCAGCGGCAGATGCACGCGCCCCTGCTGCCAGGCATCCCCCAGCTCATCCGGCGTCACGGCGATGGGCGAGAAGCTAGACGACGGCTTGGCCTGGAAGAAGCCGAAGCCCTTGGCCAGCTCGCCGGGGATCAACCCACGCAGACTGACGTCATTGACCAGCATCACAAGGCGGATGTGGCTCTCGGCCTGCTCCGGACTGACCTGCATCGGCACATCGTCGGTAATGACGGCGATCTCGCCTTCGAAATCGATGCCATGCTCCTCACTGACACACACGATATCGGCGTTGGGGGCCAGGAAGCTGTCGCTGCCGCCCTGATACATCAGCGGGTCGTGCCAGAAGGTCTCGGGCATCTCGGCGCCGCGTGCCTGACGAACCAGTTGCACATGATTCAGATACGCCGAGCCATCCGCCCATTGATAAGCGCGTGGCAGCGGCGAATGCAGAGTCTTCATGTCCAGATCGAACGCATCAGCCAAGGTGCCATCATTGAGCGCTGCGTAACGCTTCTCGAGCGCTGGCGCCAGCGAGGCCCATTCCTCCAGCAGCGCCTGCAAGGTGGTGGCGACATCCGCGACCTTCACGGCGCGGGTCAGATCACGGGAGACCAGCAGCAGTGTTCCATCGCGGGAACCATCCTGGTGAGTGGCGAATTTCATGACTGCCTCCTTGAGAAGCTTGAGGGATGAAAGAACGTGGGTAGACCAGAGCGGGATGACAGGCACATGCCAATCTCAGCGCTGCTGGGGAGTGAAATGAGACGCCAACCCCTGCCAGACCGAGCCGTAGTCGCGCTGACGAGCGCTCGACGACAGGGCCTGTGGGGTGGGCTGGAACAGATAGCGACTCTCGAACATGAAGGCGAGCGTATTGCCCTGATAGCGGGGGGCGAGTTCCGCCTGAGTGGCGGCCTCGAAGGTGGCAGCGTCAGGGCCATGCGGGGTCATGGCGTTATGCAGACTCGCGCCACCCGGGCGGAAGCCTTCGCGCTTGGCGTCATATTCACCATGGATCAGTCCCATCAGCTCGCTCATCAGATTGCGATGGAAATATGGGGGGCGAAAGGTGTTCTCAGCGACCATCCAGCGCGGCGGGAAGATCACGAAGTCGAGATTGGCGACCCCGGCAGTGTCCGAGGGTGATGTCAGCACGGTGAAGATCGAGGGGTCCGGATGATCGAAGCTGACCGTGTTGAGGGTATTGAAGGTCGCCAGATCATATTTGTAGGGCGCGTAGTTGCCATGCCAGGCCACGACATCCAGTGGCGAATGATCCAGACTCGCGCGCCAGAAACGCCCGCCGAACTTGGCCACCAGCGTGAAATTACCGACTTCGTCCTCGAAACGCGCCGATGGTGCGAGGAAATCACGCGGGTTGGCCAGTCCATTGCTGCCGATGGGCCCCAGAGAGGGCAACTCGAGAGGCGCGCCATAGTTCTCGGCCACATAACCTCGACAGCCCTCCGCGTGTCCCGCCAGCGGATTGAGCTGAAACTTGATACCACGCGGGATCACCACGATCTCGCCGCTGGCGACTTCCAGCAGGCCCAGCTCGCTGCGCACCTCGATGGCACCCTGTTGCGGCACGATCAGCAATTCGCCGTCGGCATTGTAGAAAAAGCGCTGCTGCATGCCGCGAGAGAAGGCATAGAGGTGCGTGGCACAGCCCTGCTGCGCCTGGGCATCTCCATTGACCGCCAGCGTGATCAGGCCGTCCAGAAAGTCCCCTGTCGAGCATGTGATGGGGTCCCAGCGCATCGGATTGGGGTCCGGCACTCTCTCGGCCAACGGTGCAGTGGCGACCTGCGGCATCTCCATGGGCTGGTAGGCGCCCTGCACGACCGAGGGCCGAATGCGGTAAAGCCAGCTGCGTAGGTTGTGACTGCGCGGTGCCGTGAAGGCCGAGCCACTCAACTGCTCCGCGTACAGGCCATAGGGGCAACGCTGGGGAGAGTTCTGGCCCTGCGGCAAGGCGCCAGGCAACGCCTCGGTGGAGACATGATTACGAAAACCGGCGTGATAATGGCACTCAGCGTTGCGCTCGCGCATGACGATTCATCTCCTTGTGGGCTCGCGGCTCCTGAAGATCTGGGGCATCCACGGCACGACATACCGCCAACGCCCTAACTGGTTACATATGAAACCATATAGACAGACCCACACCCTGGCAATCGCCGAATTGCTAGACCTTTGTCTTGCTCGCTATCGAAGGTGGTAACATCGGTAACCTGATCCACCTGAAACGTTTCAATGCGACTCAGTATGCCAACCCTCTCACCGAGTCAGGTAACTTTCGATGCAACGCACTGATGACACTCCCGAAGCTCGCGATGCCCTTGACGGGGAACCCCCACAGGACACACCCCGCTGCGAGCTGGATCTTGACCAGTTCCTGCCCTATCGCCTCAACCGTCTGGCAGAGCGAACCAGTGAGGCGCTGTTCGTCCGTTATGGTGAGCGCTTCGCCATCAATGTCGCCGAGTGGCGTCTGCTGGCCTGGCTGAGCCGTGGCTCGCCATTGACGGCCCGGGAAATCAGTAAACGGACTCATATGGACAAGGTGCGCGTCTCTCGGGCCGTCAAATCTCTGGAAAGCCGTAAACTGATCCTGCGCCGGCCGAGCGAGCAGGATCAGCGTGCGCAGTTGCTCGCCCTCACCGCCGAGGGTGAGGCCATGCTCGCTGAGCTGATCCCCGAGGCCCGCCGCTTCGAGGATGAGTTGCTGAGCGCCGTCAATGCACGCCAATACCGGGATCTGCTGCTCACCATGCAGACCCTGGAGCGTCAATTGGATCAGCTGCCAGCCAACGACTGAGACTCGCGGGAGGCAGCAGGTGCGCCACCTTGTGCCCCATGAGATTCTCGACAGGACACTCGCACTTCGTACAAGTATGGTATAAATCACGTACTGGTTTTATGGAGTCATCCCCGCATGCATCGCAAACCGCACCTGCCAAGCAAGTTGTGTCAGACCTGTCAGCGCCCCTTCACATGGCGCAAGAAGTGGCAGGACTGCTGGGAAGACGTACGTCACTGCAGTCAACGCTGCCGACGCAATGCGCGTCAGGCAGCCCGGGAGACACACCATGACCAGCACTGATACCTGGCTTGTCTGGCTGGACGATGACCTGCGTCTCGATGACAACCCCCTGTGGCAGGCCGCGCTCGAGGAACACCCGGCGCACCTGCTGGTGGTATACATCCTGCCGGAGACGACCTTCCAGCCCGTTGGCAGTGTCAGCCCTGATGTTGCCAGGCTGCAGCCACTCAGCGTCGCACGTCAGCGCTTTCTGCTGGAGAGCCTCGAATCCCTGCAGGCAGGGCTTCAGGCCCTGGGCAGTGATCTGCTGATCCTCCAGGGTGACGCTGCACATCTGATACCCGAACTCGCCAGACAGCATGCGTGCCGAGGCGTCATCGCGCGACGCGCCACAGGTCTGGTGGAGCGACGCCAGCAGCAGGCCGTGGCCGCCAGTTGTCGCCTGCGGCAGGTCAATAGCGGCTTGCTCCTGGACGAGGACGACTTGCCCTTCACGCTCAGTGAGCTTCCTGAAACCTTCAGCGCCTTTCGTCGCAAGCTGGAAAAGCCCTATCCGGATATCCAGGCCATGCCCGCTCCGGTAGCGGCGCCTTGCGCGCTGCCGAGCTGGCCGGCACAGGCGCCGCGTGGCGTGCAGGGCAACGCCAGACGACTCCATGCGGCCAGGGACTGGCAGGGCGACCCACGGGGAGAGCATGCCTTCCTTGGGGGTGAGCCCGCAGCACTGCAGAGACTCGAGCATTATCTGAGTCCTGAACATGCCGGCCAGTACAAGACCACCCGCAATCGCCTCAGCGGGGCAGATTTCTCGACCCGTTTCTCTGCCTGGCTGGCACTGGGGTGTCTCTCACCACGACGCATACTCGACAGGTTGCACATCTTCCAGAAGACACTGCCTGAGCTCTGCGAGACCCCACAGGCGGCGTTCAAGGACAGCGACTGGATTCGCGTCGAGCTCTTGTGGCGGGAGTACTTTCATTGGGATACCCGCCAGCTGGGAAGACAGGTCTTTCTGGCAGGCAGATCCGGTACAGACTCGCTGCGTCACGAGGCGTGCGCTGCGATACCGGATGCGCTTGCACGATGGCAGGTCGGAATGACTGGCGTGCCCTGGGTGGATGCCGGCATGCGCGAGCTGGCCGCCACCGGCTGGCTGAGCAACCGCATGCGCCAGAACGTGGCGAGCTATCTGATCAAGGATCTTGGCGTGGACTGGCGGCTGGGTGCCGCCTGGTTCGAGCATCAGCTGCTGGATCATGATGTCGCGTCCAACTGGGGCAACTGGCGTTACCTGGCAGGCGTGGGACGCGACCCGCGTGCGGACCGTCATTTCAACATGATGAAGCAGGCTCGCCAGCACGACCCGCTCGGCCATCACGTCACCCGCTGGATACCCGAACTGGAAACGCTGCCACCCGGCATGCAACGCCATGCTCCTTGGCTTGCCTGGTCATTTCGCGTGACGCCCGAGGCGTCGGGAGGCATCAACGAGACGACGCAGTCCGGCTACCCGCGCCAGCCCTTGCACCTTGTCGATGCCTGGCAGCCCCATCTCAGCGACGTCACACCGATACGTGTGAAGCCATGGCTGAGTGGTTCCTTCGAACGGGGCTGAGAGGAGACTGTCAGCGGACACAAGCCGTCGGGCCATTGACGCTAACTGGCCGTCAGGACTGCACTTTACTGGCCTTATTCACTATCATGGCCGCATTCCTTGCAGGAGTCGTCATGAATCAGCCGCTACCGCCGCCACTGTCCACACCGCACCGCAATCTCATTCGTCTGACCATCGCGCGCGGCATCACCTGGACAGGCTTCCTGATCCTGATCATCTTCGGGATCGAGATCATCGGCTTTCAGCTCAATGTCCTCCCCGTCATCTCGATCATCATCGCGATGGGCCTGGTCAATGTCGCCAGCTGGTGGCGTCTGGGTCAGACGCATCCGGTCACTGACACCGAGAATCTGCTGCATCTGCTGGTGGATATCGCCGGTCTGACGATGCTGTTCTTCAATACCGGCGGCTCCACCAACCCCTTCGTGCCCTACTATCTGGTGCCGGTGACCATGGCGGCCGCCACCCTCCCCTGGCGCTATGCCTGGATCATCGCGGCCGTCGGCATGGGCTGCTACAGCTTCCTGATGGTGTTCTACGAACCCGTACCGCAGCTGGCCACCTACGAACTCGGCGGGCGCATCAGTCTGCACGTCATCGGCATGTGGCTGAACTTCGGCCTGTCGGCATCGCTGGTGACCTATTTCATCTTCAAGATGGCTCACGCCCTGCGCACGCGAGACCAGGCGTTGTCCACCACACGAGAAGCGGCTCTGCGTAGCGAACAGGTGCTGGCAGTCGCCAGCCAGGCCGCCGGCACCGCGCACGAACTGGGCACCCCGCTCTCGACCATGGCGGTGCTGTTGAGCGAGATGCGCGAGGATGCCAAGGACAAGAACGACCCGCAGCTGGAGGAGGATCTCGCACTGCTGCGCAGCCAGGTCGACACCTGCAAGCAACGCCTGCAAGCGATGGTGGCCGCGGCCGACCGTCGTCGCATGGAGCAGCCCCAGGCGCTCAACGCCGCGCGCTGGCTGGAGGAAATCGTGCAGCGCTGGCTGGTGGTACGCCCGGATGTGCAACATAGCGTCGAAGTGGATGCCTCCGCCCGCAAGGCTCAAATCCTGGTCGATACCACGCTTGAGCAGGCGCTGATGAACCTGCTCAATAATGCCGCGGATGCCTGCCCCGATGACATCGAGATCACCCTGGAACGGCGGGATGATGAGGTCACCATCGACATTCGTGACCATGGTGCAGGCGTTCCCATGGCGGTTGCGGACCAGCTCGGTGAGACCTTCATCTCCACCAAATCCAAGGGGATGGGCATCGGCCTGTTCCTGACCCACGCCACCATCAATCGTTTCGGTGGTGGCGTCAGCCTATACAACCACGAAGACGGCGGCACCTTGACGGAAGTGCGCCTCCCTCTTTATCTGAACTGATGGCGGCAAAGACCGCCCAAGTGAGCCCCTGATGAGCGAAGAAACCCGACTGCTGATCATCGACGATGACGAATTCTTCTGCCAGGTGACGGCACGTGCCATGACACGCCGCGGCTATGCCGTGGAGATTGCCCGGGACGAGGCACAGGCGCTGAGTATCGCGCGCAGCCATCGCCCCGAGCTGATCACGCTGGATCTGAAGCTCGAACAGAGCTCCGGCCTCAAGCTGTTGCCCGAGCTGATCGCCTTGTTGCCGGAAGCATGCATCGTGGTGCTGACGGGCTACTCCAGCATTGCCACGGCAGTGGAAGCCATCAAGCTGGGTGCCGTGAACTACCTGTGCAAGCCCGCCGATGCCGACGAGATACTTCACGCCTTCAAGCGCGAGGGAGGTGATCCGGAAGCCGAGATCTCCGACAACCCGCCCTCGGTCAATCGCCTGACCTGGGAACACATCCAGAAGGTGCTCAACGAGCACGACGGCAACATCTCTTCCACGGCTCGCGCCCTGGGGATGCACCGCCGCACGCTGCAGCGCAAACTGCAGAAGCGACCGGTGAAGCGCTAGCGCTTCATTCGGGCCAGCAGGGCCGCCACGGCAGCATGATGCTCCGGGTCCTGATGGCATTGGCCCTGAAAACTGGCACACAGATCCAGGAAGTCGTCCAACCGCATCTCGGGAGCACGACGCATCAGGCGCTTGGTCAGCCGTGTCGCCTGACGCGGCTGACTCGCCATCTGACGTGCCATCTCCAGGGCACGTGTCATCAGGTCTTTCTCTGCACAGACTTCCAGCACGATCCCCAGTGTCAGCGCTTCCTGCGCCGAGACGAAACGCCCGCTGAAGGTCAGCTCACAGGCACGCTGATAGCCGATCAGACGCTGCAGCAGCCAGGCGCCCCCATCGCCGGGGATCAACCCCAGCGACAGGAACGTCTCGCCGAAACGTGCCTGGTCACTGGCCAGGCGAATGTCACACATGTTGGCGAGATCAAAGCCGGCCCCGATGGCCGGACCATTGACCGCCGCGATCACGGGCACCTCGATGCCCAGCACCGCAGGTGTCATTCGCTGGATACCACGGCGATAGCGCGCCGCGACCTCGGCGGCATCTCCAGCAAAATCCCCCTTTCGATGCGCCATGTCCTGCACATTGCCTCCGGCAGAGAAGGCGCTGCCCTCGCCGGTGATCACCAGGGCACCCACGCTGTCACAGCCATTGACCCATTCGGCCACTGCCAGCAGATCCTCCACCAGCGCAGTCCCCGTCAGGGCATTGCGCACGTCGTGACGGGCGAAGGTCATGACGGCGACACCGTGCTCAAGACTGAGGTGACTGTCGACAAGGGTCACGGGTGCAGCCGTTGACCTCTGCCGGGCGCAGCAGGCGTCAGTGGAATCGCGTGGGGATGAGGTAGCGTCGTGAGTAGCGTCGTGAGCAGCGGTGTGAGTCGTGTCATGTGGCGAAGCGGTCATGGTGGATTCCTGGCGTCATCGATGGCCGTCACGAGCGAGGGTCCTCAAGGGGGGCCTGTCGGCTCGCGCATACGAGAAGACCCTTGTCCTCCGTCAGCGTCATGCGGCGGGAGAGACAAGGGCCTGTCGGTCTTGCCGGTGGTTCACGCAGCAGGCAGGCGGGCTGCCGACCCCCACGCGAGGTGTCACGCGACTTACTGTGCCGTCCAGCCGAGATCCATGTTGAAACTGGAGCCCGTCACCGAACCTGCCTTGTCGGAGGCCAGCCACACCGCCATGTCAGCGACTTCGGCGGGGTCGATCATGCGCTTGATGGAGGCCCCCTTGAGCATGATCTTCTCGATCACCTCATCCTCGGGCATGTCATTGAGCCTGGCCTGCTCGGCGATCTGCTTGTCGACCAGCGGAGTGCGCACATACGCCGGGCAGATGGCATTGGCCGTGATACCACTCTCGCCGCCTTCCAGTGCCGCCGTCCTGGTCAGCCCCATCAGACCATGCTTGGCGCTGACATAGGCCGCCTTGCCGGGCGAGGCGACATGCGCGTGAATGGAGGCCATGTTGACGATGCGGCCATATCCATTCTTCTCCATGTGCGGCCAGGCCGCCTGAATCAGCGTGAAAGGTGCCGTCAGCATCAGCGCGATGATCTGATCCCACTTGGCCTGCGGGAACTCCTTGATGCGCTCGACGTGCTGGATACCGGCATTGTTGACCAGGATATCCAGGCGACCGAAGCGTGACACCGCTTCCTCGACAGCGGCCCGACATTGCTCACCATCCGTCAGGTCTGCCTTGAAGAATGCAGCGCCTGCCTTGTCGGCGACCTCTGCCCCATCGTCACTGAAATCCACGGCAAGGACCTGATGACCGGCTTGGCACATCGCTTCCATGATGGCGGCGCCGATACCACTGGCAGTCCCCGTGACAAGGGCGACGCGGGTCGGGGCTGACTGTTGTTCACTCATGAAGGTCTCCTTCGGGCTGATGTCATGCCGCAGGAATGCCCGGCCCCAGACAGGGACAGGGACCGGGTGGCATCGGATGCTGCTCTGCAACATATAGTGAAGATAGCGCTAATAAAGCCACCTTCGCCACCCGACCATCGCCTTGTTGGCCTGCCGGCGACAGCATGCATGGCGTTGAACCGCCTGGAGCCTGCATGCCAGAGCCGTGATGCAACTTGCGCAACCGCCAGGGCGCAGCATGCAACGCGAGCTCAGCCGAAGTGCAATCGAGCTGACAGACCGGGCGACGCCGCACTCCCCAGCGGACTGTCATCCAGGGTCAGTTCCGCTCCCAGGCGCTCGGCCAGTTCATCGACGATCGAAAGGCCCAGCCCTGACCCCGAGGTGTTCTGCCCCGCCAGACGCACGAAGCGCTCCCGGACCCGCTGACGCTCACGGGGCGGAATGCCGGGGCCGGTATCCATGACTTCCATGATCAGACCACCGCCGAGAGAGGTCTCGCGGCGCCGAATGCTCAAACGCACTTCCCCCCCCTCAGGCGTATAGCGCAGCGCGTTGTCGAGAAGATTGCGCAGCAGCACATAGAGGCCGTTCTCGTGGCTGATCAACTGCGCGTCGGGCGTGACGTCGACAGACATCCCGACGCCACGCTGGCGCGCCATGGGGCCGAGATCCCGCGTAAGTTCATGCGCCAGATGCCCGAGATCGACGTGAATGCGCGGCACCTCGGCACCACTCTCCAGCCGCGACAGCGTCAGCAGTTGCTCCACGACACGCGTCATGCGATTGACACCATCGACGATCATGCGCGCCGAACGCCGCGAGTTCTCATCGGTGGCATCCGCCTCGACATTCTGGGCATGCACCTTGATGCCGGCCAGGGGCGTTCTCAACTCGTGAGCCGCATTGGCAGTGAAGCGACGTTCCTTGTCGAGCGTGTCGGCCAAGCGTCTCAGCAAGCCGTTGAGCGCATCCACCATCCCGCGAATCTCGTCCGGCGCCTCACTGGCATCAAGTGGCTCTAGATAGCCGGGCTGACGGGCGGTGATCTGTCGGCTGATACGCAGCACGGGACGGAATCCCCGAGAGACGGCGACACCGATCAGCAAGGCGATCACCAGCAGCCCGACCACCAGCGCCAGCACGTTGTGCAGTGCGATCTGCCCCGTCAATTCATCTCGTACGTCTTCCCGCTGAGCGGCCGTGACCCAGATGCCGCTGTCAGGGAGATACAGCGTGAAGGTGAACCAGTCGTGATGATCGGTGTGCTGCTTGGCATAGCCGGGCAACGGCAGATAGTCGAGCATGACCGAGGGGGTGGAGAGCCCCAGCAAGGGCTGACCGAGTGCATCCCACATCTGGAAGACCAGCTTGTCTTCATAGACATGACCGAGGGGCGACTTCTCGTGCCCATCCGCGAAGCTCAGGGATGGCGGTCGCAGACTGAACTGCCCCGAGGTCATCTCCTGAAGTCTTTGCTGACGCGCCACCGGCGACAGCGAGGCCAGCTCGGATTGATAGAGGCGGCCCAGCATGCGGGCATTCTGGGCCAGCTGTGCATCGAACAGCTCATCGATCTGCTCACGGGCATCGAAGTAGCTCCAGGTGGCAGCTGCCCCCAGCACGATGATCACCCCCCCGATGAGGCTGCGCCGCAGAAAACTGCGTATCGACTTCACACGGACTCACCCAGTCGATAGCCGACCCCGCGTACGGTCTTCACCACGCCGGCCCCGAATTTGCGGCGAAGATGATGCACATGCACCTCGATGACATTGCTTTCCACATCCCCATCCCAACCGTATAGCTGCTCGACAAGCTGGTCCCGACTGAAGACACGACTGGGATGGAGGAGAAGAAACTCCAGCAGATCGAATTCGCGCCGCCCCAGCGTCACCTCGGCGCCGGCCAGGGTAACGGAACGACCGGCCTGATCAATGCTCAGGGCCCCCAGTTGCAGGCATCCGTTGGCCTGACCCGCATGACGCCTGACCAGCGCGCGCAATCGGGCCACCAGCTCGGCAATGTCAAAGGGCTTGACCAGATAATCATCCGCCCCGTTGTCCAGGCCACGCACTCGGTCACTGATATCATCTCGTGCCGTCAGAATCAGCACCGGCAGAGTGTGGCCCCGACGGCGCAGCGCGGTCAGCACCTCGAGACCGTCCATGTCCGGCAAGCCAAGATCCAGCACCAGGACATCAAAGGAGGAATGCTTGAGAGTGGCCACGACATCGCCCCCCACCCGCAACCATTCACTGCTCATGCCTTCACGACTCAAGGCATGACCGATACCTTCACCCAACAGTGGATCATCTTCCACGAGCAGCACGCGCATGGGCTCTCCTGATGACAAGCGATACGTGAGAGGGAACAGGGGATATCCCATGCCCCACTGATGACAGATGACGAGAGCGGGATGGCAGCATCATCGACTAGGCGCGATTCCCGGCTCTCTCCGCCCATGGCCTTTGCAAGCCCCATCCCCTGCCCCGTCGTCTTGCGCCGAGGACAGCGCGGCGCTCCTGGCGGCGAAACACGATGCGTTGAAGCGCTTCACGAATGGCCTCCAGGCCCGAGTCCAGCATGCGTTCCGGTTGGCCGAGAATGCGGCGCAATGCCCAGCCACCTCGAAGTCTCATGCGAGCCAACGCCCCCGGTGCTCGCAACAGGCAAAGCGGATACACCATCTGCTCGACCTGACGCTCGATGCTGATGGGGTGGCATCCTTGATGCCGCGCCAGTTGCATCAGTAGCGGGGACTCTTCCCCGGTGATCAGAGGGGGAACGTGAAGCCGGACATGCTGGTGGGCACAGGCGGAGGCCGGGGCGAACAAGTGGCCATCCGGCTGCAGTATGAACTCGACCAATTCCTCCCGCCCCGCCGTGACAAGAGAGGCCGGGAGACATTCCAGTACCCGCTGGCGCACGCCAGGCTGCCAGCCAGAGCCATGCAGAACATGCATGGCACGCCCTGCCTCCAGCTGCCACTCACCATCACCCGGCAAGCTCACCAGGGTGTGAGGACGCGACGCGGGCGTGATACTGAGCAGCTGCTCACACAGCGACCCGCCGGTGACGTCCGAGACGGCGAGGGTCAGACAGCGATGCCGTTGCCCCAGAGGAGTCGGCAGCAGCTGGCACAGAAGCGCGAGATCATCTCCAGGGCGCTCCACCAGTGTCAGCGTGGCGCCATGGCCCGCCAGCTGCCAGCATATCTCCCGGCAACTCGAGGCCATGGGCGCTTCGACGAGCAAGCGATGACCGGCCAGCCGAGAACTTTCGACAGAACCACCACGGGAGCGAAACGGACGGTACATGGCAACATCCTTGGTCGGGGCATCGTCGATTCGACCATGCCAGGCTGAATGACCTACACGATGCCGACCAACGCTTAACGAAAGATTAAGCAGCGACTCTTTCTTTGCCCTCTGATGGAAGACTTGATGTCCCTTGCCGGTGCCAGACGCCGATGCCCAAGGCTTACAACCCGAACAGATGGACCAGCGGCGGCAGAATGAAGGCTGTCAGGAGCCCCGTCAGACCCATGGACATGCCCGAGAAGGCACCGGCCAGGGTGCTGAGTGAAGAGAAGCAGTAAGCCGTGCCGATCCCATGGGCAGACAGGCCCATGGTAAAGCCCTTGACGGTATCATCACGCGCACCTGACAGCCGCAGCATCAGCGGACCGATCACACAGCCAAGCGTCCCGGTCAACAACACCAGTCCTGCCGTGAGTGAGGGAATGCCGCCGAGCTTTTCCGCGATCCCCATGGCGATCGGCGAGGTCACCAACTTGGGTGCCAAGCTCAACGCCACCGGAGTATGCGCCCCCAGGACCAGTGCCAGACCGAGCGTGGTGGTCACTGCAGTGGTGATGCCGACGCAACAGGCCGTCAGCAGAGGCCAGAGCATCTGCTTGACGCGGTCAAGATGATCGAACAGCGGCACCGCCAGTGCCACCGTCGCCGGCCCCAACAGAAAGTGGATGAACTGGGCGCCTTCGAAATAGGTCGCGTAGTCGGTATCCGTCAGCCAGAGAAAGCCGATGATCAAGGCAATCGACACCAGCACCGGATGGGCAAGAGACGCGCCACGAGCCAGGCGGTTGATCACGGTCGCCAGCAGAAAGGCCGCCAGCGTCAGCAATAGATGCAGCAGCGGAGAGGCACTGAGATAGACCCAGAGAGCATCCAGAGGGGCGAGATTCACTGTTCCCCTCCCTTGCCGGCCATCGGACCTTGCAAAGATGAACGACGATCTATCAGCCGCTGCAACAGCCAGGCTGTCACGAACTGCGTCACGGCGATGGATACCACCAGCGTCACCGCGATGGCGAGGAGATCCTGAGCGATGAGATCCAGATGCACCATGACCCCGACGCCTGCCGGGACGAACAACAGCGAGAGATGCGCCAGCAGGCCATTGCTGGCAAGCCTGAGACTGCCGGGCACTCGTTCACGCAACATGGCGCGGAGCAGCTGACGTTGGCCGGCATCGTTGTCCGAGATGCGTACGGCGTCACCTTCCCTGTCCGGCGACGGTATCAATCGCTTGCGCAGACGGCCACGCACCATCAGCGCCAGCAGCAGGATCAGCATGCCCAGTACCGGTCCAGGCACCGGCAATACGAGGGCTCGTCCCAGCACCTCGCCCACGAACTGACATGTCAGCAGAATGCAGAACCCCTTGAACAACTCCATCTCCGGCCAGCCTCCCCTATCAAGGCACTCATCTGACGTGCGGTAAAAGGCCGAATTGTACCATAGATGCCCAATCACGGCACGGTGATACCGGGCCGTAACCCGCCATGGGCGCGACGTGGCAGCACGGCGCAGTCCCGGGTGCACGTCGAAAGCCCGGCAGTGGCGGCAACGCTGGCTTATGGTAGTGTTCTGACTCGACTGAACCGCCACCTTCTCCGGCAAGGACACGCCTACGCGATGCCAGAATCCTTGATGCTTGATACTTCCATCACTTCGGAATGGGTCGAGACACTTCGACGCGAAGAGGACCATCAGGCCCGCATGCTGCTGGAGCTGGCAGCGGA
Organism: Cobetia sp. PS-4MA; assembly: GCF_057670765.1. Lineage (NCBI taxonomy): Bacteria > Pseudomonadati > Pseudomonadota > Gammaproteobacteria > Oceanospirillales > Halomonadaceae > Cobetia > Cobetia sp. PS-4MA. The sequence goes on from NZ_CM173107.1 coordinate 2,052,006, forward strand.
TCTCGCCGGGACTCCCCTCGCCTTGATCAGCTTGCGCAACGCACGTCATCTCAAGCGTTGGGTAAGCCTGGACAACAGCATTCCCGATACCCTTCCGCTGCACGATAGCCTGTGTGGTCTGGCCGTCATCAAGGGAAGGCCTCTGGTGACGCGCGATGCCTATCAGCATGCTGCATTGCGCGATACCTGTTCGGTGAAGGGGGATGGCATACGCTTCTATATCGGACTGCCACTGCATGATGCCACTGGCGCGGTGGTCGGATGCATGAGCATGTTCGACACCTCTCCACGCCAGTCGCTGCCCGACGATGACACCCTGGCGCGGCTTGATCAGCTGGCTGGAATGATCAGCGAGGCGCTGAAGCGCCTCATGCAGAGTGCCCAGCTCAGTGCAGCCTTGCGCGACAGCTATACCCGCGCCAACTGGATACTGCGCAGCATTTCCGATGGCATCATCGAATGGCAGCTAGGCAATGAACGCCTGACAATATCGCCACGCCTGGAAATGCAGCTGGGCTACAGCGCCGGAACCCTGGACAGCCGACTCGAGGCGCTGCATGAAAGAGTCGCCCCCGAGATGCGTGAAGAGTTCCAGGCGCTTCTCGCGATACAGCGACTGCAGGAAACTCCGTTCAGCATCGAACTGCGCATCCGCACCCGCCAGGGAGACTACCGCTGGTTCAAGTTGCGTGCGCAGTTCCAGGTGCGTGATGACGCGCCCTATCGTTTCATCGGCTCTCTGCTCGACATCCATCAGCAGCACATGGCCGCCGTGGCACAGGCCGACAAGCTATGTCGCTACGAACGTCAGCAGGCCGTGCTGATACGACTCGGCAACGCCCACCATGCCGAGGGCGCTCGGCTCGAAGACTTGATGCCATGGATCTGCCAGCAGGTGGCGGATGCCCTGCAGGTACGCAAGGTCAGTTTCTGGAAGATGAATCCGGAGGGAACCCGGCTGTCACTGAGTCATGTACACGACGGTGAACTGCCTGCCCCGCACGATGCGACCTCTCGGGCGCACCCCCGAGAGCTGTGTGACAGCCAGCTGGGAGAGTATTTCACCGCCCTGAAATCCGAGCGCATCCTGGCGATCAGCGATACCCAGCAGGCCAGCAGTGGGCTGTTGTTCAATGGCTATTTCAGCACGGACCTCCAGGCAATTCTCGATAGCCCCGTGCGCATCTCCGGCAAGATTCGCGGGGTGATCTGTTGCACGGAGTGTGGCGGTCCACGCGAATGGGCGGAGGATGAGCTCGCCTTCCTGAGCTCGGCCTGTGATCACGTCTCACAGCTTGCCACCGAGCTTGAGCGTCACGCGACCCAGGAGCGACTGCGTGCCAGCGAGCGTCGCTATCGCGCCACCTTCGAGCACTCCGCCGTCGGGATGGCGCACATGTCCAAGGCGGGCCAGTTGTTGCGGGTCAACCAGCGACTCGAGGACATCCTCGGCTACCCGAGCACCACGCTCGAGGGCTGCTATATCCGCGAACTGATCGAGCCGGAAGACCTGGCATCGCTGCAACGACGCCACCTTGCCTTGATCGAGGGCGGTATCAGTCACTTCACCCAACGCTGCCGCTTCCTTCATGCACGGGGCAACACGGTGCATGCCGACGTCAGCGTTTCCTCCGTCGATACCACCCCGGTGCAGGACGGCTATACGCTGGTCGCTCTGGTCGACAAGACCCATAGTCACACCATGTCCCAGCGACTGATCCATGAAGCCAACCATGACAGCCTGACAGGGCTTCTGAACCGCGCCGCCTTCCGTCGCAGATTGACGCAGTTCTGTGACGTCGTGCGCGAGGACCACTCGCAACATTGCCTGGCCTATATCGATCTTGATCAATTCAAGGTCGTCAATGATACCTGCGGACATTCCGCGGGCGATGCCCTGTTGATCCAGCTGGTTGACGTCATCGGCAATGATCTGCGCCCACAGGATCTTCTGGCACGTCTCGGGGGCGACGAATTCGGTCTGTTGATGCCCGGCATGACACTGGACGAAGCGGAACCGCTGCTGGAGCGACTACGCCAGAGCGTGGCCAATTTCCGATTCATGTGGGACGACAAGCTGTTCAGCGTCAGCGCCAGTATCGGCCTGGTCAGCATCAGCAACGGCCAGAGTGATCCGCATCATCTGCTCAGCGCTGCCGATGCCGCCTGTTATGAAGCGAAGGACGCTGGGCGCAACCGCGTGCATCGCCATAGCGTGAGCGGAGACGAAGTCACTCAGCGGATGGAGGAAATGCACTGGGTCGCCGAAATCACCGCCGCGGTGGAAGCGCAACGTCTCGTGCTCTATCACCAGCCCATCGCCAGCACACGCACCAGGCCGGGCACCCCTGATGAGCAGCACTATGAGGTGCTGGTGCGCATGCTGGGGCGTGACGGCAGCATCATCGCCCCCGGGGCCTTCCTGCCCGCGGCAGAGCGTTATGGGCTGGCTGCCACCATCGATGAATACGTCATCCGGCATTATCTGGCCTGGCTGCAGTCGCAACCTGCTCACCTGGCCAGCCTGACACGGGTGTCGCTCAACCTCTCGGGTCACTCCATCAGCAGTCCCAATTTCCGCGACATGCTGGTCAGCTTGGTACGTGACAGCGAGATTCCCGGCCACAAGCTGTGTTTCGAGATTACGGAAAGCGTGGCCATCACTCGCCTGGGCGATGCTCGCACCTTCTTCGATACCCTGGGGGAGCTGGGGTGCTACTTCGCACTGGATGATTTTGGCAGCGGCGTATCGTCCTTCGGGTATCTCAAGAGCCTGCCGGTGAATTATCTCAAGATCGATGGTGCCTTCATTCGTGACATGGACACCAATCGTGTCTCCTACGCCATCGCGCGCGCCATTGCCGAGGTGGCCCGCGAAATGGGCATGCAGACCATCGCGGAATTCGTTGGCAGCCAGGAGGTACTGGCATGCGTGACATCCATCGGGGTCGACCACGTCCAGGGCTATGCCATCGGCAAGCCTTCCCCGCTGGTGGCAGAGAACTCGACGCTGGCTCACAAGGCTTGCGTGATGACGTCGCAAGGCATCGCCAACAACCGCCCGGGGACGCAGCTCACGTCTTGAGCGACGTTACCGATCACGCTCGCTGTGGTCCTTTCGATATCATGTGGCAGCCCTCGACACGACTCCTCTCTCATGAAGGCGGAGTCTGGACGAACCTATAAAAGAGACTGACCGCATGGCAATCAGTCTCTTCGTCAGGGTTGTATAGATGCTTGATCAGATATCAGCAAGAACTAGACTTTGGTTACGATAGTTTCTTGACCCACAGCGCCGCAGCGTCCACGAGTTTCTGGTGCGCGTGCCGGAAGGCCTCTTCACTCTTGCGATAGGGATCCGGAATCTCTTCGCCCTGCCCACCCGCCAGCCAGCGGCCGAACATCATCGTCTTGCCACTGACTTGCGGGGCCATCTGGTTGATGGCACGACGATGACCATCGCTCATGACCAGAATCAGATCCGCCGCCGTCAACATCTCGACCGATACCTGCCGCGCACGATGCCCATCAACCTCCAGACCGGACTCGAGAGCGAATCTAGCCGCCGTGGGTTCGACAGGATGATCGACTAATGCGCCCACACCCGCCGAGTGAACCGTCTTGCCCGGCAACGCTTGCTTCAGCAGTGCCTCACCGACCGGACTGCGACAGATATTGCCGGTACACACCACCAGAATATTGTTGAACACGCTGACTTCCTCTTCCTTGTGACGCTTGCACTCATGTCGATGGCCCGGGGGAGACGCTTTCCCGCGCCCGGACACCAGGGGGCCATTGTCGCATGCTGGCAGCCCGTGCGGCAGGCTTGCGAGGCTCGATGGACGCAGCCTGTGACGTTTCAAGGGGGACGCGCGTGCTCGAATGGCAACACTGAGATGACGCCAGATCGATCACCTCGGCTCTTGAAGGTCAGCGGCGGCATCTCCAGTTCTTGTCGTGTAGCCAATGAGGTGGCTGATCCAAGGTCGATGTCGCTCATGTGATATTCGCCGCTCGGCCACTCGCTGAACCAGCACCCAGATAGGGAGGCAAGATGAGCAACAAGACACTGACCGCGACCAATCCGGCCAATGACAAGGTTCTCAATGAATACGCCACGCTGAGCAAGGACGAGGTTCAGCAGAAACTGGAACAGACGCGCAATGCCTATCCGCAATATCGTCAGCTCTCGCTGGAAGAACGTGCGAAACGTCTGCACGCACTGGCAGACCTGATAGATCAGCGCCAGCAGGACATTGCCACCTTGATCGCCCATGAGATGGGCAAGCCGTATCAGCAGGGCATCAGCGAGACGCAGATCTCCTCCAGCATCGCGCGTTTCTACGCCGACAACCTGCCCACGTTGATGGAAACCGAGCAGCGCGACGTCGAGGGTGCCGTCAGAGCGAAGATCGTCAAGGACCCCATCGGCGCAGTGCTGGGCGTGATGCCGTGGAACTATCCGCTCTATCAGGTCATCCGCTTCGCGACCCCGGCACTGGCAGGTGGCAACGTCTGCCTGATGAAGCATGCCTCCAACGTCCCGGGTTGCGCTGAGCTGATCACCCAGCTGTTCCACGAGGCCGGTTTCGAAGATGGCGTCTTCACCTGGCTGCCGGTGGGCTCGGAGATGATCGAAGACATCATCAATGATCCTGTCGTGCAGGGCGTGACCCTCACCGGCAGCGAAGAGGCAGGCCGCAAGGTCGCCGAGCAGGCCGGTGCGGCGCTCAAGCCCAGCGTGCTGGAACTGGGGGGTATCGATCCGTTGATCGTGCTGGATGACGCCGACATCGAGCGCGCGGTGGATCTCGCCATCGCCGGACGCTTCGACAATACCGGCCAGAGCTGTGCCGCCTCCAAGCGCTTGATCGTCGACAAGTCGATCGCCGAGGACTTCTCCAGACGTCTGATCGAGAAAGTGAAGGACATGCGCATGGATGACCCGCTCAGCGAAGGGGTCGATATCGGTCCGATGTCACGCAAGGACCTGCGCGATGATCTGCATGATCAGGTGCAGCGTGCCATCAAGGCTGGCGCCAAGCTGGAATGCGGTGGCGAAATTCCGGATCGCGAGGGTGCCTGGTATCCGCCGACGGTGCTGACCAACGTCACCCAGGGCAATCCAGCCTTCAATGAAGAGCTGTTCGGCCCGGTCGCTTCCGTGGTGGTCGCGGACAACGAGGCACATGCCATCGAGCTCGCCAACGACTGCCCCTACGGTCTGGGCAGCACGGTGGTGGCCAAGGACGACGAGCGCGGCGAGCGTGTCTCGCGTCAGCTGGAAGCCGGCATGAGCTTCGTCAATCGCCCGACCACGCCCTTCGCCCAACTGCCCTTCGGCGGTGTCAAAGGCAGCGGCTATGGTCGTGAGCAAAGCGAATATGGCTTCGGTGCCTTCATGAACATCCGCACCGTCTATGTCGCCAAGCACTGAGGTGACACGTCATCGACGTCCTTGAGCACTGAGCTCTCGAGGCATCGATGTCGCGACGTCAGGCAGCCCATGGGCTGCAATCAACAACGCCCCGCTTTTCAGCGGGGCGTCTTGCGTCAGAAGGCTCCCAGGCTCTGCACGAGCGCCGGCATCAATTGTCCTGTCTGCGTGCCGTCAGCCGTCTCCATCAACGAGACACGCAGCCCTGCAGACAGGCTTCGCCTTCCAGCTGCACCGTGACGTGCGAGATCGCATGGGTATCGAGCAGATAGGCCTGGACCCGCTCAAGCACCTCGCCGGGAATGCCGGTATCGGCCACCACCACATGCAGGCTGGCAACCGGGGATTGAGGCGTCAGGCCCCACAGATGAAGATCATGCACGCCATCCACTCCCTCCAGTGTCAGCAGACCCGCCTGGATTTCCTCGTGGTCAAGTTGCTCCGGCGTCCCTTCCAGCAAGGTATGCGCCGAGCGTTTCACCAGCGACCAGGCACCGCGCAGTATCAGTACCGCTGCGAGCATCGACAACAACGGGTCGGCCTGATTCCAGCCGGTGGTCATGATGACCAGCGAGGCAATGATGGCCGCCACGGAACCCAGCAGGTCGCCCATGACATGCAACAGGGCGCCGCGGAGATTGAGATTGTCCTGATCTCCCTTGTGCAATATCCAGAATGCCGCGATGTTGACGACAAGTCCGAGCACGGCAATCGCCAGCATCGGTCCTGCCAGCACCTCAGACGGCAGCCACAGGCGCTTGAGGGCAGCCATCACGATCGCGACCCCGATGACCAGCAATGTCAGGCCATTGACGAACGCGGCGAGCACCTGGAAACGCGCATAGCCGAAGGTCAGCTTGCGGGTCGCTGCGCGATGTCCGAGGCGAAACGCTCCCCACGCCAATGCCAGCGACACGGTATCACTGAGCATATGGCCGGCGTCCGCCAGCAAGGCCAGAGAGCCCGCCACCAGTCCGCCGACGACTTCCGCCAGCATGAACCCGCCGGTCAGCCACATCGCCAGCATGACCCGCCTTTCGCTGTCAGCGGTCACCTCAGGTGCATGGTCATGATGTCCATGACCATGTGAATGGCCGTGTGAATGACCATGGTGATGACCGTGTGAATGACCATGCGCATGCACGTGCCCGGATTCATGCCCATGATCTTTCGATGTCGTGTCCTGCGACGGTGTCGCCATCCAGCCTCCTGACCACCATTCCTGCATTCGTGAAAAGCCGCGAGATCAATCGCTGCAACGCTATCGATTCCCTCTGCATTAGACTTATCCTGCCACGGAATTCAAGCTCCATTGTTGAATTTGCAAGTTCCGATATATGACAGCACCGCCTGTATCAGCTTGTTAGGATAGAGATCAGACATTCCCATGCCTAAAGGAACCGACGCCACCCCATGAGCACCACTACCGAGACGACGCCTTCCCGCTCGCCTTTCAAGGCCGATCTGTTGCTTCTGCTGGTCACCATCATCGCCGCCGCAGGCTGGATCTTCTCCAAGGAAGCCATGGCCGGTATGCCTCCGCTACTGTTCATCGGCAGTCGCTTCCTGCTGGCAGGCCTCATCCTGGCGATCTTCGACGCTCGCTCGCTGAGACAGCTCTCCACTACTCGCAAGCTGCGCGCCAGCGGAGTCGGCGTCCTGTTTGGCGGCGCCATGGCCTGCTGGTCATTGGGGGTGGCACTGTCCGAGCAGCTCGGCGTGATCGCGTTCATCAACAGTTTCGGGATTCTGATGGTACCGGTACTCGCCCGCCTGCTGTTCAAGGACAGGCCACCGATGAGCACCTGGATCGCCCTGCCCACCGCCCTGCTCGGTTTCGCTCTGTTGGGCATGGGACAACCCGGCGCTACGGAAAGCTTTCATATCGAACCGGCACAATGGCTGATCTTCGGGGCTGCCTGCCTGTTTGCCCTGGTGTTCAACTTCAATTCGCGTTTGGTGCGCAATATCCCGGCCCTGCCGCTGACGGCCATCCAGCTGATGACCACCGGCGTCACCTGCCTGGTGCTGTCGGCCATCAGCGAAAGCTGGCCGGCCGGCATCAGTCTCGACATCCTGAGCTGGTTTCTGGCCAGCACTCTGATCGCCAGCACCCTGCGTTTCTTCCTGCAGATTTACGCACAGAGCCTGACCACGCCCAGCCATGCCTCGGTCATCCTGATGCTCGAAGCGGTCTGGGCGGCCCTGATGTCGGCTGCCTGGTTCGGGGAGCGCATGACCCTGATCCAGATGACAGGCTGCGGCCTGATCTTCATGGCCCTGCTGATCAATCGCTGGCAATGGATCGCGCGTCTCTGGCGTCAGCGACGGGTTGCCTCGTGAGTAAAGCGTCCTGACTTGAGTGTCAGGCATGTCGCCACCATGTCTGACGCTTGAGCGTTTGATTTCCCGCCCCATTCCTGTCACCGGAGCCCCCATGATCCCCACGCTACTCGGCGTACTCACGCTGCTGATGGCAGCCTTCACCCTGCTGCCACTCACGCGCCTGCGGCATTGGTCCGTCCGCATCATGGACTTTCCCCGCCTGCAGCTGGCGGTACTCTGGGCGGCCCTGCTGGTGGCCGACCTTCTCGTCGGCGAGCTCTCGACAGGACTGCAGCTGACGCTGGCTTTCATCGCACTGGCAGGGCTCATCTACCAGGCGCAGTGGATCATTCCCTACACCCGGCTCGCCCGCTGTGAATCGGGCGTCGCGCAGCACAGTGATCCCGCACGTCATGTGCGTCTGTTGACCGCCAACGTGCTGACCAGCAACCACGACAGCGACGCCCTGCTGGCGATCGTCAGGCGCGAGCAACCCGACGTTCTCGTCACCCTGGAGTCCGATGGCTGGTGGGAAAGCCGCCTGGATGTCCTGGAGGGAGATGAGCCGGAGCATGGCTACCGGCATACGCTCAAGTGCCCGCTGGACAACCTCTACGGTATGCATGTCTATTCTCGTCTGCCCCTGCACGACGCCAGCATCGACTACCTGGTCGAAGATGACGTGCCCTCGATGCATGCCCATCTGGAGCTCAAGAGCGGCGATCGCATACGCGCTCATTTCCTGCATCCCGCACCGCCCAGCCCGACCGAAAACGAGGAGTCCAGTGAACGAGACGCGGAGCTTGTCATCGTGGCCAAGAGCGTGGCCGAGAGCGAGCAGCCCATCATCGTGACGGGAGATCTCAACGACGTGGCCTGGTCTCGCACCACACGACTGTTCCGCAAACTGTCCGGCCTGCTGGACCCACGCGTCGGCCGTGGCATGTTCAATACCTTCCATGCCAGCATTCCCTTGCTGCGCTGGCCGCTGGATCACCTCTTCCATAGCCGGCATTTCAGCGTGGTGCGCGTGGCTCGCATGGAAGCCTTCGGCTCCGATCATTTCCCGCTGCTGACGGAGCTGGCACTGACCCCGAACCAGAAGACGAATCACGTCGATGAAAGGCCCGAGCCTGACGCGGAGGATCACGCCGAAGCACGCGAGACCGCAGAAGACGAAGACGTCAGTCATCAGGATGTCCCGACGCCCGGGCGTTGATCACCGAAGGCGGCTAGCGGCTCTGCCTGCCGCCCTGACTCACGCCCTGTCTGTCACCCCGGCCGGGAAGCGCGCCGGGATGGAGCGGCACCCCACCCTGATCTGGTATGCTGCGCGCCATTGACGCCATGCATGGCGCGCCACGCAACTTCAAGACATCCTCAAAGACCGGACCCACGCCTGTGACCAACAACGACATCATCCGTCGCCTGCGCTACGCACTCAATCTCTCCGACAGCGACATGATCAACACCTTCGCCGCCGCCGACCACGAAGTCACCCGCGCCCAGGTCAGTGACTGGCTCAAGCGCGATGACGACGATGCCCAGCAGCGCATCAAGGACATCGATCTTGCCAGCTTCCTCAATGGCCTGATCAACGTGCGCCGGGGCAAGCGCGAGGGTGCTCAGCCCGCACCGGAAAAGCGTCTCGACAACAATCTGATCCTGCGCAAGCTCAAGATCGCCTTCGAGCTCAAGGACGATGACATGCTGGATCTTCTGGCGCTGGCCGGTTTCGAGATGATCACCAAGTCGGAACTGTCCGCCTTCTTCCGCAAGCCGGACCATCGCCACTACCGCGAATGCAAGGACCAGATCCTGCGCAATCTGCTCAAGGGCATCGAGCTGCGTCACCGTCGCCACGACCCGGAGACCGAGCAGCACGCCGTCGATCCCGCCTGAAGCCTTCGCCAGCCAGACACGACAACGCCGCTTCTTCGTGAAGCGGCGTTGTCGTGTCTCAAGGCATCATCACCGGGCCTGATGCCCGGCGCTCCACCCGCTCAGCATCTAATCATCATCGCCGTCTTCGGCACTCTTCAGACGCGCCTTGCGTTCCTGCTCCTCTTCCATGGCGGCCATGATGTTCTCGAGCAGCGCATCCACGTCCGGCGCCTCGGGGTCATCCTCGAAGAGACCCGTCAGCTCGACATCCGGGTCCATGTCACCGGCCTCGAACAATGCCCATATCTCATCAGCGTAGCGAGTCTGGGCAAGTTCCGGTGCGAACATCGCATAGTAGGCGGTGATGTTGGCGACATCGCGCGCCAACATGCTCTTGGCATTGTTGTTGGCCGCTGCGTCCACCGCCTGCGGAAGATCGATGATCACTGGGCCGTAGTCATCGACCAGCACATTGAACTCGGACAGATCCCCGTGCACCAGGCCGGCATGCAACATGCGAACGATGTAATGCATCATCAAGGCGTGGTCTTCACGCGCCTGTTCCGCCAACATCGAGACATCATTGAGGCGCGGTGCCACATTGCCATCGTCGTCGGTGACCAGCTCCATCAGCAGCACACCGTCAAAGCAGCCGTATGGCTGAGGCACGCGCACACCGGCATCGGCCAGACGATAGAGGGCATCCACCTCGGCGTTCTGCCAGGCAGCTTCCTGCTGATCGCGTCCGAAACCGGAGCCCTTCTCCATCGCCCGCTGACGACGGCTGTTGCGTACCTTGCGGCCTTCCTGGTAGAGCACGGCCTGCTTGAAGCTGCGCTGCGCAGCATCCTTGTAGACCTTGGCGCAGCGAATCTCTTCTCCGCAGCGCACCACGTAGACCGAGGCTTCCTTGCCACTCATCAAGGGGCGAAGCACTTCATCGACCAGTCCGTCATCTATGAGCGGCTGGATTCTCTTTGGCGTTTTCATCGCGTTCTTATACGCGTTTTCGCCTCGATCGGGAATCACCCCATCACAATTTTGTGACATGACAGACCCGAAAGCCCCCGGCATCCAGAAGGATACCGGGGGCTTTTTTCATGCCACCACACCAGACCTGGCATGGTATGACGACAGGTGTCAGGCGTTCTTCAAGCTCTGCATGTCGATGACAAAGCGGTATTTCACCTTACCCTGCTGCATACGCTCCCACGCCTCGTTGATGTTCTGGATGTCGATCATCTCGATATCGCAGGTGATGTCATGCTCGGCACAGTAATCGAGCACTTCCTGGGTCTCCGGCATGCCGCCGATCAGCGAGCCCGCCAGCACGCGACGCTTCATGACCAGATTGCCGCCCTGCAGTGCGGGGTCCACCTCCTGCACCAGCCCGACGAGAATATGGGTACCGTCGTACTTCAGAGTATTGAGGTAGGGGTTGAGATCGTGCGGCACCGGTACCGTATCGAGCAGGAAATCGAAGGTTTCGGTCGCGGCGGCCATCTGCTCATCGTCACTGGACACGATGACGTGATCGACGCCATTCTCGCGTGCTTCCGCCACCTTGGCTTCACTGCGCGTGAACAGGGTGACTTCACAGCCCATCGCCTTGGCGAACTTGATCCCCATGTGGCCCAGGCCACCCATGCCGATCACGCCGACCTTGTCGCCGGACTTCACGCCATAGTGGCGCAGCGGAGAATAGGTCGTGATACCGGCACACAGCAGCGGCGCGGCCACCGCCGGGTCCAGCTTGTCAGGGATGGACACCACGAAGCGCTCGCTGACGACGATCCTGTCGGAATAGCCGCCTTGCGTGAGGCTGCCATCGTGACGATCCGGGCTGCCGTAGGTCATGGTCATGCCCTCGAGGCAGTATTGCTCGAGCCCCTCGTGACAGGCGCTGCACTCACGGCAGGAATCTACCATGCAGCCGACACCGACCATGTCACCCACCTTGTACTGGCTGACATCATCGCCGACCTGGGTGACTCGCCCGACGATCTCGTGACCCGGCACGATGGGATACTGGGTGAAGCCCCAGTCATTGCGACCGACGTGCAGGTCCGAATGACAGACACCGCAATACAGGATCTCGATGGCCACATCATCCGGGCGCGGCTGACGGCGCTCGAAATTCCATGGCGCCAGATCGGCGGAATCGGATTTGAGTGCGTAGCTTCGGGTGTTGCCGTCAAAGGTGTTCGCCATGCCAGCTCTCCTTGCATCATGAAAAGTATCAACGTGAGGAAGGAGATGTCGCCGCCTGGATCACTTTTCAACGCCCTGACTCACTGTCTGCTGGCATCTCTGTGTTGATGTGATCGCAACAGCGCCGCTGGCGTCTCACGACATCACGAACATATCACGCAGCGAAATCACCACTTCTTATTTACTTCTGACGCGATCGAGCAGGAAAAACGCAGTCGCGTTATCATTCTCTTCCACCCCTCACGTCTCGGAACGGAGTCCCGCATGGCCAACACTCGTACTGCTGCCAAGAAGAAAGCACCCGCTGCTGTTGAAACATCCGCCTCGCTGGAAGCCCAGATGCAAGCCTTCCTCGATCGTGGCGGCAAGGTTGAAGTGATTGAATCCGGCGTCAGCGGCCAGATCATCGGCCACAAGCCGACTAAGCCCTCCAATCCCGCTGCCGGCAACTGATGCTTCCATCAGGCCCAGACTCGGCCTGATCGCGGCAAGCTGTCAGAAGATCGCCAGCCGCTGCTCGCCATGATTGGCAGCGGCCGGTCTCTGCCCTCCTCTCGAGATGGCGCTACTTGGAACAGCTCTGTTTTAACAGCTCTGCTTTCAACCGATAGCACCAGACAGGTCAGGGTAGACAGGTCAGAGAAAGACAGATCCGCTCTCCTTGCATGGTGTCAGCAGCACAAGCACTCATCGTCGGAGCCAGGCGCAATGCCTGAGTCATCCCGCGACACCTGAACGACTCCCACGCCGCACGCGCCTCCAGTACCTGCCTGCTCTGCTTCAGGCACATCATTCAGCCTTCCGGTCCCTGTGACAGCCAATGTCGAACTCTCCCACGCCCGCAACCCAACCGTCCTTGCCGACATCCGACTCGCCCAAGCGCCTCGCCGTCTTCATCGATGTCCAGAATATCTATTACACCACCCGCGACACCTTTGGCCGGCAATTCGATTACCGCCGACTGTGGGCCGAGCTGGAATCCCTGGGCAGCATCACGCATGCCTACGCCTATGCGATTGACCGTGGTGACCCCAAGCAGCAGCAATTCCAGCAACGCCTGCGTGAGATAGGGTTCGAGGTCAAGCTCAAACCCTTCATCCAGCGAGGAGATGGCTCGGCCAAGGGTGACTGGGATGTCGGCATCACGATCGATGTGATGGAAGCCGCCCCCAGCGTCGACGAGATCATCCTCGCCTCCGGCGATGGTGACTTCGCCCTGCTGCTGGAGCATGTGGCAGCGCGCCATGCCGTCACGACGCGCGTCTACGGCGTCGAGGCACTCACTGCCCTTGCCCTGATGCGCAGCGCTGATCACTTCCGCGAGATAGATGACACGCTGCTGATGCGCTGAAACCTCGCGTCAACTGCCAGAAGATGACCTTCTGTCGTATCAAACATTAATGATGTCGCATTCAACACGCTCGAGAGAGATAGAGTTGCGCAGGATGAAGGATCCAGGCCCCACGCCAGATGATGCCCTCTTCGAGAAGGCCTTACGGTGGGCCTAACCTTCGCGGAGTCCTCTGATGAATAACAACAACATGTCTGACAGCAGTGCGGTATCACCTGCCACGCTCCGGCGTGTCCTTGCTGCTTCTACCATCGGCAATTTCATCGAATGGTTCGACTTTGCCATCTACGGCTTCATGGCAGTGATCATCTCGCAACATTTCTTCCCGCAAGGCGATCCAACCCTCGCTCTGATCCAGACCTTTGCCGTCTTTGCCGTCTCCTTTGCACTGCGCCCACTAGGCGGCATCTTCTTCGGCACTCTGGGGGATCGCATCGGTCGCAAGAATGTACTGGCCATCACCATCATCATGATGGCAAGCGCCACCGCCTTGATCGGTCTGCTGCCGACCTATCAGAGTATCGGCTTGCTGGCACCGCTATTGTTGACCCTGGCTCGCTGTGCCCAAGGTTTCTCGGCAGGCGGTGAATATGCCGGTGCGTGCGCCTTCGTGATGGAGCACGCGCCCGATGACAAGCGCGGATGGTATGGAAGCTTCATCCCCGTCTCTACCTTCAGCGCCTTCGCGACAGCCGCAGCGCTCGGACTTGGCCTGAACAGCCTGGTATCGGAAGCGACCATGCAGGAATGGGGCTGGCGTGTCCCCTTCCTGATCGCCGCGCCATTGGGCCTGATCGGCTTGTACATGCGTCTCAAGCTGGATGACTCACCTGCCTTCCGTTTGGTCCAGCAAGAGCACAACGCCACCAGCGCTCCGCTCATGGAAACGCTGACAATCCACGGCAGTACCATCATCAGCTTGATGGCATTCATCTCTGCCACCGCGCTGTCGTTCTACATGTTCAGCACCTATTTCGCGACCTACATGCAGGTGGCAGGAGGAGCCTCGCGCCAGACCGCCCTGCTGGCCAGCCTCGGTGCTCTCATGATGGCAGCTCTGTTATGCCCTGTGGCTGGCTACTACTCGGATCTGGTCGGTAGGCGCAATACGATCATCACCGCTTGCGCCAGCCTCGCCATTGCCGTCTTTCCCGCGTATTCACTCGCTGCCAGCGGCACCTTGTGGGCCTCGATGCTCGGTGCGTCATTGATGGCAGTCGGCGCAGTCTTGTGCGGCGTGGTCACCGCCTCGCTGCTCTCGGAACAGTTTCCCACTCGTGTGCGCTATACCGCTTCGGCACTCAGCTATAACGTGGCCTATACGATCTTCGGCGGCACCGCACCGCTGGTTGCCACTTGGCTTATCGACTTGAGCGGCAACCATCTGGCACCCGCCTGGTACTTGATCGCGATAGCTGGAGTCGCCTTGACCGGTGGTCTCAGACTGCCTGAGACGAGTGGCATTTCCCTTGCCGACATGTCGAAGCCCCCTGCTTCCAGTAAATCTGCACCTCTGCCGACGGCATGAGCCGGAAGCTGTCAACTGAACCCACAAGCCTCGCAGGATTGCCACGCACCCACTGATGTCACGCCCAGATCGCTACTGGATGAGGCCATTACCACAACGCCCGCAAGCCTTCCCGTCAGAGGAGGACTTGCGGGCGTTTTCGTCGAGTTGGAGGAAATTCCCGGAGACTGGTGGCGTGTGTCCCCAGATTGCCCTCTAGCGTTGTGGTGCGGCGGATAACGTCAACTCGATGGCATCATGACGCCAGTGTTCATCATCGCAGTCCACTGCGCGGCCATTCTGATCGAAGTTGATCCGCGTGATGCGCTGCGCCGGACTACCCGGTGCCGCATTCAGGGCGACGGCCGTCTCGGCGTCGAACACGCTGGAGGCCAGCTCGAAGCTCACGCGCCGGATGCGAATGGCGTACTGGTGAAGGTAGAGCGTCGTCAGCGAATGCACCGAGAGGTCGAAATCGAGAATGCCCGGGAAGCAGTCGCGTCGCAGGTGATGACAGACATGCAGCACCCGCCGGCCATCGATGCGCCGCACTCGCGTGATGCGATAGACCCCGGCACCCCGTGCAATTTCCAGACGCTGGGCGATCACCTCATCAGCGGGAACTTCCTGAGCGGACAGCACCTCGGTGGAAGCGACCCGCTGCTGCGACTGCACCATCTCGTGAAAAGGCAGACATGCCAGCAGGTCATACCTGAGGCGCGGCGGCGAGACGAACCAGCCGCGGCGGTTCTCGCGATAGATTCGCCCTTCCGCTTCCAGCTGCAGCAAGGCATCTCGCAAGGTGACTCGCGTGGTGCCGAACCGCTCGATCATCTCACGCTCGGACGGCAGACGCTGCGAGGCATGCAGCGGCGCTGCTTCAAGATGGTTCAGCAGCCTGCCCTTGAGCCCGGTGACGGGCAAATCCGCCGTGCGCGTCAGGGAAGTTGCGTCGTCACCTGTGGGCTCGATCGATGATGAAGGCATGCGAAGTTCCTGAAAGATAACGAAAGAGAGCGATTTCTGGCGAGTCACTTGCATGTCATCCAAGGTGTCCATCATGACAAGGCCAGAGAATCGCGATCGCTGTGGTCTAGTGTAGACGTCGCCAGGCGAATCAGCCCACGCTCGCCGAGCACCATGACACAGGCATGACGATCCGGTGACAGCGCAAGGCCATCCTGTGTGATGCGCGTGAGAATCCGAGGCGGATGCCTATCATCGGGACACGCTGTCATGCAGGTAATTGTCAGAAAATCAGCCGGCACCACGCAGCGTTGCGTCAAAACATGTAGCGCTGATGGCTGATGGCTCATTGCCACGACACTGACATCACGACACTGACATAGTGACGACACGCGACTGTCACAACCGCTGCGTAAAGTCATGTCAGCCCCGAGACTGAACTAGACCACAGAAATTGAGGTGGCAAGCCTCAGGGAAGACTGCGCAGGACAAGAACCAGCTTTGCCCCCATCTCGCCTGCCTGCTCGCCTCGGCGACTCGCTGGCCAGGAATGCACTCTCGCATCCGTTGATTACCCCGTCTGGGAGGATTGTCATTGAAGTCGTTCACCGCTACCTCGCCCCGTACCGCCGGTCTGATGGTCTCGGCCCTCATGGCCACCCTGCTGAGCAGCGCCTCCGTCAGTGCCGCTGAAGTGCCGGACGCACTGCTCAAGGCCGCCCAGGCAGAAGGCCGCGTCGACAGCGTCGGCATGCCGGACAGCTGGGCCAACTGGAAGGACACCTGGGCAGACCTCGAGTCGAAGTATTCCATCGCGCACAGCGATACCGACATGAGCTCCGCCGAGGAAGTCGCCAAGTTCAAGGCCGAAGGCAAGAACGCCACGGCAGATATCGGTGACGTGGGCTTCGCCTTCGGCCCCATCGCGGTCAAGCAGGGGGTGACTCAAGCCTACAAGCCGACCACCTGGGACGAGATCCCCGACTGGGCCAAGGATGAAGATGGCGAGTGGATGCTGGGCTACACCGGCACCATCTCCCTGATGATCAACAAGACACTCGTCAGTGAAGATCAGCGCCCCGCTTCCTTCGCGGATCTCTCCAATGGCGATTACAAGGTCTCCGTCGGCGCGGTCGGCAAGGCCTCCCAGGCCAACAACGCCATCCTGGCCGCAGCCTTCGCCAATGGCGGCAGCGAGTCAGACCTGACGCCGGGTCTGGAAGTGTTCGCCGAACTGGCCCGCCAGGGACGCCTGTCACTGGCCGAGCCGAGCATCGCCAACCTGGAGAAGGGCGAGGTGGAGGTCGCACTGCTGTGGGACTTCAACGCGCTCAACTATCGCGATCAGATCAACCGCGACACCTTCGAGGTGGTCATCCCCTCGGATGCCTCCATCACCTCGGGCTACGCCACCATCATCAACAAGCATGCCGCTCACCCGAACGCCGCCAAGCTGGCGCGTGAGTACATCCTGTCAGATGCCGGCCAGCTGAACCTGGCGGCAGGTTACGCCCGCCCGATCCGCGCCGAGCACCTGACCCTACCGGAAGACATCGCCGCCAAGCTGCTGCCCAACGAGCAGTACGCCAATGCCCGCCCGGTACAGGACTTCGCCGGCTGGGAAGCCAGTGCCCGACAGCTGCCGCGTCAGTGGCAGTCCCAGGTACTGATCCACCAGCAGTGACCCCCGGCCTCTTTCCAGAGCGGATAGAGCGCGCACAATCCTGACAGACGGCACCGTCCACACGGTGCCGTCTTGAGCTTCACGGAGTCTTCATGTCCCAGCGTGTCATTCTTGTCGTACTCGATGGCCTCAACCATGCCGTGGGTCGGCATGCCATGGGCTATCTGAGCGCCTTGGTCGAGACCGGTCGCGGGCAGTACCAGTCGCTGGAGTGCGAACTGCCAGCGATGTCGCGACCGCTCTATGAGTGCCTGTTGACCGGTGATCTGCCCGTCGACTCCGGCATCGTCAACAATGGCATCGTGCGACGCTCGCGTGGCGTGAGCCTGTTCGACCTCGCCAGTCAGCAGGGGCGACGCACCGCGGCAGCCGCCTATCACTGGGTCAGCGAACTCTACGTCGCCGCCCCCTTCGTGCCGGCCAGACACCGGCTGCTAGACAATCCCGAATCCGCCATCCAGGCGGGCATCTTCTACTGGCAGGATCACTACCCGGACGACCACGTCTTCAGCGATGCCGAGATGCTGAGACTGCGTCACGACCCGGACTTCCTGCTGGTGCACAGCATGAACATCGATGACGCCGGCCACCGCCACGGCGGTGAGTCCGCGCAATATCGCAATGCGGCGCGTCATGCCGATGTCGCCTTGGCCGACTACCTGCCCTGCTGGCTGGAGGCTGGCTATCAGGTGATGGTCACCGCCGATCACGGCATGAACGCCGACCGCTCACATTCCGGGCTTCTCGAAGAAGAGCGCCGTGTACCGCTCTGGACCTTCGGCAGCGCCTTCGCCCGCAGCCCCGCCCGCAACCTTCGCCAGCGCGAGCTCTGCGGCACTCTGGCTAGCGTGCTGGGACTGGAGCACGACAAGGCCAGCAACACATCCCTGCTGGCAGGCCCTGGAGGGGACGCATGATGCCGACATTCCTCAGGCGAGTGCTGACCAGCCCCGCGATGTGGCTGCTGCCCTTCGCCATCCTCTTCTTCGCCTTCCAGATCGCCCCGCTGATCTGGGTGATGATCAGCGCCTTCAAGACCCCCGCAGGCTGGGGGCTGGCCAATTTTCAGGAAATCGCCACCTCCCCCTTCTTCCGCCAGGCCATCGGCCGCAGTCTCGAGATCTCGCTGATGTCCAGCGTGCTGGGACTGGCGATCGCCGCCGTGACCTGTCACAGCATGCACCGCTGCGGGCCGGGCCTGACGCGCGCGATGATCGCCTTCACCAACATGACCAGCAACTTCGCCGGCGTGCCGCTGGCCTTCGCCTTCATCATCCTGATGGGGGCCAACGGCATGCTGACCTTGATGCTGGAGCGCCTGGGCATCATCGATGACTTCAATCTCTATTCACGCACCGGCCTGATCGTCATCTACACCTGGTTCCAGATCCCGCTGGGCATCCTGCTGCTCTACCCGGCCTTCAGCACGCTCAAGGGCGAGTGGCGCGAAGCCGCCAGCCTGCTCGGCGCCAACCGTCTGGCCTACTGGCATCACATCGGCCTGCCCGTGCTCTGGCCGTCGCTGGCTGGCACGCTCACCGTACTGTTCGCCAATGCCATGGGCGCCTATGCCACCGTCTATGCGCTGGTGAACACCAGCTACAACCTGATGACCATCCGCATCGCCAATCTGGTCTCCGGCGACCTCTTCCTGCAGCCGGAACTGGCCAGCGCACTGGCGATGGTACTGGTGGTCATTCTCGTCATCGTCACGCTGATCCAGCAGTGGCTCATGCGCAGGAGCTACCATGTCACTTCCCGCTGAACTGCCGTATCGCCATGGCAAGCCGCTGCTGCCCAGCCTGATGGCGCGTCTGCGCGGGCTCAATCCCTACAGCGTGGTGGTGGGCAGCGTCTTCACGCTGCTGGCACTGCCGCTGGTGGCCACGCTGTTCTACGCCCTTGCCACCCGGTGGGGCGCCAGCCTCACGCCCGATGGCCTGACGGTGAAGTGGTTTCTGGAGCTGTGGACCACCCCCCGCTTTCTAGCCGCATTCGGGCGCTCCCTGCTGGTCGCCGTCGGCGCCCTGATCCTGTCACTGCTGTTGATCGTGCCGGTGGTCTTCCTGGCCCATACCCGCTATCCGCGCCTGGATGGCTGGATGAATGGCCTGATCCTGCTGCCCTTCGCCGTGCCACCCATCGTGTCCTCGGTCGGTCTGCTGCAGCTGTATGCCGGCGGCCCACTGCCGATCATCGGCACGCCCTGGATCCTGATTCCCACCTATTTCACCATCGTGCTGCCCTTCATGTACCGAGCGCTGGCCAACAGCCTGCGAGCGCTGGATGTGGCATCGCTGATGGAAGCCGCCCAGTTGCTGGGCGCCAGCCCGCTGCAGGCCTTCTTCCAGGTGGTCCTGCCCAATATCCGGGTCGGCATCCAGATCGCCGTCTTCCTGGCCTTCTCGTTTCTGGCCGGTGAATTCGTGTTCGCCAACATGCTGGTCGGCACCCGTTTCGAGACGCTGCAGGTCTACCTGAACAACATTCGCGGGGCCAGCGGCCACTTCACCAGTGCGCTGGTCATCACGCTGTTCGTGTTCACCCTGATTCTCACCTGGCTGGGCAACCGCCAGCCCGCCGAACAGGCGATGCCGGAAGATGACCCCGAGGAGGCGCTGGCCACCGCCATGACGGAAGGTCTCCCCGCCACGCCCGCGAAAGCTGGCCCTGCCGCCCCCCATTCCCGTACCGATTCACGAGGGCACCGCTGATGCTTGCCACCGATATCCCGCAGACCCACTCTCGCCACGACAGCGATGGCCTGCTGACCAGCGCGTTGCGTGAACAGGCCGCCGACCAGCAGTACCTGACGCTCAAGGGCCTGGCCAAGCGTTTCGGCAAGACGCGCGTGTTCTCCGACATCGATGCCGAGATCGCCCGTGGCGAGTTCATCACCCTGCTCGGGCCCTCTGGCTGCGGAAAATCCACCCTGCTGCGCGCCATTGCCGGGCTCAACGACGTGGACAGCGGCGAGATCATCGTCGATGGTCACGACATCACCCGTCTGCCGCCCCAGCGGCGCGGCATCGGCATGGTCTTCCAGCACTATGCGCTGTTCCCCAACATGCGCGTGGCGGACAACGTCGCCTTCGGCCTGCGCATGAAGAAGGTGCGCCCCGAGGAGCGCGAGCGCCGCGTCACGGAAGTGCTGCGACTGGTGGAGCTGACCGACCAGGCACAGCGCTATCCACATCAGCTGTCCGGTGGCCAGCGACAACGCGTGGCACTGGCGCGCGCGCTGGTGGTCGAGCCCCAGATCCTGCTGCTCGATGAGCCGCTCTCGGCGCTGGATGCGCGCATCCGCCGTCATCTGCGCGATCAGATTCGCGACATCCAGAAGAGTCTCGGCCTCACCACCCTGTTCGTCACCCACGATCAGGAAGAGGCCTTGCTGCTCTCGGATCGCATCTTCCTGATGCATCAGGGCAGCATTCTCCAGCAGGGCAACGCAGCATCGCTCTACACCCGACCGGTAGACGCCACGGCCGCAGGCTTCATGGGCCATTACAATCTGATCGGCAGCGAGCTTGCCCGCCCCCTGCTCGGCTACCTGTGCGATAGCCCGCAGGTCGCATTGCGGCCGGAGGCGCTCTATCTGCAGCCGGATGAGATGACACGCCCCCTCCTCCCCGGGCACCTGGAGGCTGGTCTCGACTTCCCGCTCCAGCCATTGCCGGCCAATGTGGGGCCAGCGCTGCCCGGCGTCATCCTGCGCCATCAATTGCTGGGCAACATCGTGCGCTACGAGGTGGATTGTCAGGGACTGCGTCTCAACGTCGATGTGCTCAACCGCAGTGCCCGCCAGCTGCTGCCCGACCATCTGCGCGTGCAGGTGCATGCCGATCTCGACGAAATCCAGGCGCTGGGCACGCACGACACTGGCGACAGGTCACGGGTGGCAAATGGGTGAAATGCACATGAGTGAAGTGCCTGGGGGGGGAAGTGCGCGGGCTGGCCATCTTCGATCTCGATGACACCCTGCTGGATGGCGACGCCACGGGGCTGTGGACCGAGTGGCTGATCCAGCTGGGCTGGATCACGGACCCCGAGCGATACCGCGCCATCTGGACGCAACAGATGGCAGACTACGCCGCGGGCCGACTCGACATGGAAGCGCACCTGAGCCATCTGCTCTCCCCGCTGGCCGGTCGCACCGTCAGTGAAGTCGAGGCCGAGGTGGGCACCTTCCTCGATACCGAACTGCTGCCGCGCCTCTACCGTGAGGGTCGCGAGCGCATCGCCTGGCATCGTGATCAGGGCCATCAGGTCGTGATCATCTCAGCCTCGACAGCCCAGCTGGTGGCACCGCTGGCAGAGCGACTGGCATTGGATGCCGCGCTGGCGACTCGCCTGGAGGTCAAGGATGGCTGCTACACGGGACGCGCCCAGGGCATCCGTACCTTCCGCGATGGCAAGCTTACGGCCTTGACGCACTGGCTGGCAGAGCATCTCGGCCCCGATGGGCACAGCCTCCCCACCTGGGGCTATTCAGATTCACGCAATGATCTGGCGTTGCTGGAGTTCGTCGATCACCCGCATGCCGTCTGTGCCGACCCGACCCTGGAAGCCATCGCCACGCAGCGCCACTGGCCGCGCCTGCGTTGGCAAGGTTACGACTGAGGGACTGAGCGCTTTCACTCCCGAAACAGGCGACGACTGACGCAAAAAAAGGCACTCTATGCCCAAGACGAAAGGCAAAGGAAGCCGCAACATGGCAGAGGTCAGGGTCAGTCGGACCGCAAGGGTCCCGGATCCATTACGCGTCAGGCGTTATCACAAGGCACCGGAGGTCGGCCCCCGTGTGCTGTTCTTCAGCGGCGGCACGGCGCTGACGGGCATCTCGCGCACCCTGACGCGCTATACCCATCACAGCATCCATCTGGTGACGCCCTTCGATTCCGGTGGCAGCTCCGCCAAGCTGCGTGACGCCTTCTCGATGCCGGCCATCGGCGACCTTCGCTCACGCCTGATGGCGCTGGCCGATGACAGCGTGCTAGGGCACCCGGAGATCTACCGGTTGTTCACGCACCGTCTGCCTGCCGAAGCACGCCCGGAGATGCTGCAGGCCACTCTGCGGGAACTGGCGGCGGGCCGTCATCCGCTCAGCATGGCCGTGGCGGAGCCCATGCGCACGCTCATCTGTCATCAGCTGGGCTTTCTGATCGAGGCCATGCCGGCAGGCTTCGATCTGCGCGGCGCCAGCATCGGCAATCTGATCATCGCCGGCGGCTACCTGAACCATCATGAGCAGCTCGACCAGATCATCTTCCTGTTCTCCAAGCTGGTGCATGTACGCGGGACGGTGCGCGCCATCATCAATGCCGACTGCCATCTGGCCGTCACCCTGGAAGATGGGCGCAGAATCATCGGCCAGCACCAGATCACCGGCAAGGAAGTCGCGCCACTGGAGAGCCCGATCGCGCGCATTCAGCTGGTCGAGGCCAGCGCGAAGGCCAGTGCGAAGGACAATACGACGGACAGCACCACAGAGCGAGACACGCACAATGACGGCGGTGCCATCGTGCCCGTGCGGCCTGCGCTGCACCTCAACAACCGCCAGCTGATCGATTCCGCGGAACTGATCTGCTTTCCGCCGGGCAGTTTCTACTCCAGCGTCATCGCCAACCTGCTGCCCAGCGGGGTGGGACGCGCGATACTGGCCAACCCCTGTCCCAAGGTCTACATCCCCAACTGCAGTCCGGACCCGGAGCAGACCGGCAAGACACTCGAGCAACTGGTCGCGACCCTGATCGACACCCTGTGTGCGGACCTGGATGTCTCGCGCAACGACTGTCCCAACGAGCATCTGCTCAACATCGTGCTGCTGGACAGTCAGCGTGGCGACTACCCCGGCGGCGTCTCTGTCCCCGCGCTGGAGCGCATGGGACTGACCGTGATCGACACTCGCCTGATCAGCGAGCAGAGCGCGCCCTACTACGACAACGAACTGCTGGTCACCGCCCTGCTGTCACTGGTGTGACGACCGCCTCGTATGAACAGAACGCCCCCGCCTGCCAGCTTGCAGACGGGGGCGTTCGTTTTCTAGGCTGTGCTCTGAACGAGAGGCCAGGCTTACATCACCCCACGTACCGCCCCGAGAATCACCATCGCCAGCACCAGCTTCCAAGGAGCCAGCGCGAAGCGGGTCAGCGCGATGAAGGCCGCCAGCGCGATGACGACGTCCAGACGGCTCAGCACACTGGTAGTCCACAAGGGGTCATACAGCGCCATGCCCAGCACGCCGACGACCGCCGCATTGGCGCCCGCGAGCGCAGCGCGTGCTGCGGGCCGTGCACGCAGGCGCCCCCACAGGGGTGCCACGCCGATCAACAGCAGAATCCCCGGCAGGAAGAGACTCAACAGCGCAATGATGGCACCGAGCACTGACGAATCCCCGCCCACCTGGGCCATGCCAGCTCCCAGCCAGGCGGCGAAGGTGAACAGTGGCCCGGGCACCGCCTGCGCGGCCCCATAGCCGGTGAGAAAGGTATCGGCCGCGATACGCCCCGTCTCGACGGTGGAGGCCTCCAGCAGCGGCAGCACCACATGCCCGCCCCCGAATACCAGCGCCCCGGCACGGTAGAAGATCTCGACCAGACTGCCGGAGGCCAGCAGCGGCAGCGCGATCAACAGCGCGAAGAAGGCGATCAGACAGGCGCGAGCCAGGCGCGTCGAGACCGGCAGCGACAGCCCCGCTGCTCCCGCCTGCTGGCGAACAAGGGCCGCACTGTCATCACGACACAGCAGGCTGCCGAGCACTGCACCCATCGCGATCACTCCGACCTGCGTCCAGGCGACCTGCGCCAACGCCAGGCCCAGCATGGCCAACAGCGCCAGCCCGGCGCGCCGTCGGTCCGGGCACAGCGTGCGCGCCATGCCCCAGATCGCCTGGGCAACGACCGCCACCGCCACCAGCTTCAAGGCGTGGATCACCCCGGAAGCCAGCGGCCCTTCGAGGCTGGCCGCCACCAGCGCCAATGCCAGCAGTGCCAGCGCAGACGGCAAGGTGAAGCCGACCCAGGCAAGCACCCCACCCATCACCCCGCCACCACGCACCATGCCCAGTGCAAAGCCGACCTGACTGCTGGCCGGCCCCGGCAGGAACTGGCACAGCGCGACCAGCTCGGCGTAGGCTGTATCACTCAGCCAGCCGCGCCGGCGGACCAGCTCCGCGTGGAAGTAGCCCAGGTGCGCGATCGGCCCGCCGAAGCTGGTCAGCCCCAGCGTGAGGAACGTGAGCAGCACGTCCCGATATCGCTCGCGAGAGGATACGGCGGTCACACCGTCGGCCTCGTGCGGCGCCTGCCTGGTTGAAACACGATCGTGACTGAATGACATGTGGCGTCTCTGTAGAAGGTGGCGCTGGGTGCATGGACAGGCGTCGGGGGATCAGGAAGTGATCCCTCCGGCGACACCTTGCAAGGTACTCAGGTACTACCGGCAGGCGAATCGGATCTTGCGTGTGACTCCTGCGGCAAGGCAAAGGCCATCACGGCACTCGCCGCCACCAATCCGGCCGACCACCACAGGCAGGCTTCCAGCCCATAGGCCTGATAGAGCCAACCGGACAGCAAGGTGCCCAGCAGACGCCCCATGGCATTGGCCATGTAATAGAAACCGACGTCCATCGACACGCCTTCACTGCGCGCGAAGCGCACGATCAGATAGCTGTGCCAGCTGGAATTGACCGCAAAGACAGCCCCGAACACCAACAGGCCGATGATCAACCATTCCAGTGGCGCCAACCCCAACAGGATGGCACCACTGATATCGGCCGCCTGAGGCGCATCCAGCGGCAGGCTGGCCATCAGCGCCGGCAGCAGTGCCAGGCCGGCCGCCAGCGACACCGTGATCCAGCGGACGCCGGTGGCGCCGTTCAAGCGGCGTGAGAACGGACCGGTGATGCGTGGCGCTTGGGTCTGGACACCGCCATAGCCGATCACCCAGGCGGCCATGAGCACACCGACCGTCCAGAAATGCCAGCCATGCACCTCGGCCAGATAGACCGGCAAGGCCACCACGAACCAGACGTCACGTGCCGAGAACAGGCACAGTCGAGCCGCCGAGAGTACATTGACCGCCCGCGAGGTCGAGAACATCTCACGGAATGCCGGCTTGCGACTGGCCTTGCTCTGCCCCAGTGATGCCGACAGCTTGCGCAGTGACAGCACCAGCACGCCTGCCAGCATCAGCCACATGGCCATGACGGTGCCCTGGAAGCCGATGAGACTGAGCGCCGCCCCGCCCAGGAAGAAGCCCAGTCCCTTGAGTGCATTCTTGGAGCCGGTGAGCAACGCGACCCAGCGATACAGCGCGCTCTGCGATTCCTCTACCGGCTGCCCCTTGGGCACCAGCACCTTGATGGCGCTCTTGGCGCTCATCTTGTTGAGGTCCTTGGCGATGCCCGACAACGCCTGGGCGATCATCACCCAGATGACCGTCAGCATGGGTTCCGGCACCAGCAGCATGCCGAGCGCCACCAGCTGCATCGCAAGCCCCGCATTCATGGTGCGATTGAGGCCGAGCCGTGCCCCGAGCCAGCCGCCGACCAGATTGGTGACGACACCGAAGGCCTCGTAGAACAGGAACAGCATCGCCACGTCCAGCGCCGAATAGCCCAGCGAGTGGAAGTGCAGCACCACCAGCATGCGCAGCGCGCCATCAGTCAGCGTGAAGGCCCAATAGTTGCCGGTCACCAGCAGGTACTGGCGCACCTCATGGGGCAGCTCTCGCAGGCGGGCAAGCATGTCAGCGCTCCTGTGTGCTGGGGTCGGCCAGATCACCCAGGCCGACTTTCAGTGCCAGTTCCGCGGTGCGATTGGCGTAGCCCCATTCGTTGTCGTACCAGGCGTACAGCTTGAGCTGGGTCCCCGCGACCACCATGGTCGAGAGCGCATCGATGATGCTGGAGCGGGAATCGGTACGGAAATCGATCGACACCAGCGGGCGTGTCTCATACCCCAGCACCCCGGAAAGCTCGCCTTTTGCCGCAGTTTGCAGCGCCTGATTGACCTCCTCCACCGTCACTTCGCGATCGAGCTCGAACACCATGTCGGTGAGAGAGGCATTGGCCAGCGGCACGCGAATGGCGTGGCCGTTCAGGCGGCCTTCCAGCTCCGGGAAGATGGCGCTGATCGCCTTGGCGGAGCCGGTGGTCGTCGGAATCAGGCTCATGCCGCAGGCCCGCGCACGGCGCAGATCCTTGTGCGGCGCATCCAGAATCGTCTGGGTATTGGTGATGTCGTGCACGGTGGTCATGGAGCCATGGCGAATGCCGAACTGCGACTGGATCACCTTGATCACCGGCGCCAGGCAGTTGGTGGTACAGCTGGCCGCCGTCACGATGCGATGCGTCTGGGCATCATAGAGATGATCGTTCACGCCCATGACGATATTGAGTACGCCCGCTTCCTTGACCGGTGCGGAGACCACGACACGCGCCACGCCCTGCTCGAGATAGGCATTGAGCACCTCGGTGCTCTTCTTCTTGCCGGAGGCCTCGATCACCACATCGCAGCCCGACCAGTCGGTATCACTGATCTCACGCTGGCTGGAGAACGTCGTGCGCTGACCATCGATGATGATGCTCTCATCGTCACTGGTGATTCCCGCGCCCGGCGACCACTGGCCATGTACGGAATCGAATTCCAGCAGATGGGCGAAGGTCGCGGCATCGCCACCCGGGTCATTGATGCGCACCACGTCCAGCGCGACATCCTCGCGCAGCTTCCACAGCGCGCGCAGCGCAAGCCGGCCGATACGGCCGAAGCCATTGATGCCGATACGCAGAGGTGGCAGACCAGCGGGCAGCGTCAGTGAAGCGCTGTAGGACGGAGCATCATGAGCAGGCATCGTAATTTCCTCGTGAGGGTCAATGTGGGATCAGGGGTGTGACGTGTTTCAGGCGGGGGGCTGGGCAGACGCCTCCCTGCCTGCGATGGATAGGGGCAGGCGCGTCATTCGGCGCAGCGCTCGGGACGATTGGGCATGGCCACCAGCCATTGACGCCAGCGCGCCACCTCCTCCTGCTGTGCCTCGCAGGCCGCCATCAGGATCGCGTGCCGCCAGCCCTGCATGGCGGGGCTCAGCCGGTAATACACCCACTGGCCGCGTCGCTCGCTGCTCAGGAGTCCGCAGTCGCGCAGCTGTGCGAGATGGCGGGAGACCTTGGGCTGCGAGATGCCAGGGCGCTCTCCACCTGCGTGGGGCGTCTCGCGTGCCGGCATGTCCTGCTCACGCCGCTCCAGCAGCCAGATCAGCTCGCAGACACACAATTCTCCCGTCTCGCTCAGCAATTGCATGATGGTCAAGCGGGTATCTTCGGCCAGACATTTGAATATCCCCAACGGGGTCAGGGAAGCGGCAACGCCATCTTCCAGCGCCGCATCGTGACTTGACGACTTCATGACAGCTTCCTTGGGCAGAGTGCGAGAGATGCGAGATCGGTGACGACTCGATATATGGAAAATCATATATACGATTTTCCATATATCAAGTGACACTGTCATGTCAGCCGCGTGACGGCGTGCATGTCTCACTGATGTCACACGCTGACGTCACTCGCTGGCGTCACTCGCTTGGCTCGTTCGGTATCAGAACAGAACAGAAGAGAAGAGAAGAGAAGACAGGCGCAAAATCCTCCTCGCCAGCGGTCGCCGCAAGCCCTCACTGTTGCTTGATCGGCACGCATATGTTTCTGCTGACATGAGAGAATGCGCTTGCGAACGAAAGTCCCGGGGCGTTAGTGTGTGCCCATCCGGCACGTGCGGTGCCAATCTGAATCACGCATCCTCAGGGGTGCACAGGAGAGTCAAATGGCTGATTTTGCGCAAGTGGTAGACAGCAACTACACCCAGGAAGTCATCGAGAGCGAGCAGCCGGTGCTGGTGAAGTTCTGGGCGCCGTGGTGCGGCCCGTGCAAGATGCTCGACCCGATCGTCGAATCCATCGCCGAAGAACAGGGTGACGCCCTCAAGGTCGTTGCCATCAATGTCGACGATGCACCGGATCTCGCTGCGCAGAACGGCGTCCGCGGTCTGCCGACCATCGCCCTGTTCAAGTCCGGCGAGAAGATCGAAGCCCTGACCGGCGTGCAGCCGAAGGAAAACTTCGATGCCATGATCGCGCGTCACGCCTGACCACATCAGCGCCGGGTCTTCCCGGCCTCGAAAACGCCCTCTCGCAGGGCGTTTTTTTTGGACAGCACTGTGACTTGAGTTCCCCTACCTGTTTGATTTAATTGATAATTGTAGGCGATGAAACATGCCGTCTCCCGAAACGAGACGCTGAAGACGACCGTCGCAACCGCCTCACCAGACAAGGAAGCATTGATGCACAACGCCGTCCGTTCGACCCGATATCTGGGCGTGTTCGCCCTGCTCTCAGGCCTGCTGACGGGCTGCGCCACCGGCCATTCCACCCTGCCCGCCACCACCTCATCACTCAAACCCGGCCCGGCCTACGGTGAGATGCGCTCGGTGGCCGTGATGCAGATACGTCCCGGCAACGTCGCCGTGACACCCGCCGGACGAGTCTTCGCGACCATCCACCCGATGGATGGGGATCACGACGTGCAGCTGGTCGAGATCACCGGACAGAACAGCTATCGTGCCTGGCCCTCACCCGCCTTCCAAACCCACGCCGGCCGCTACAGCGACGCCACCATCGACTCCCCGCTGGGCATCTATCAGGACGGCCAGGGAGGCCTTTGGATCACCGACATGGGCCTGCATCTGGGCAAGACCCGCCTGTGGGGCTTCGACATTGCCTCGGGCAAGCTGATCACCAAGCTGACCCTGCCCACTGATATCGCCCCCGAAGGCAGCTTCGTGCAGGACCTGGCAGTGGATCGCAGTCGCGGCGTGGCGTATCTGGCCGATATCGCCAACCCGGGCCTGATCACCGTCGATCTGGCCTCCGGCGAGGCGTCCCGATTCAGCCAACACGCCGCACTGCAAGCCGAGCCAGACGCCACCCTGAAGATCGATGGCCGTGACATCCCGTTCAATGGCAAGCCCGCCAAGGTGGGCGTTGACCCGATCACCCTGTCCGATGACGGCGAGACGGTCTTCTTCGGTGCCATGACCGGCCACAGCTGGTACAGCGTCCCGGCCAGACTGCTGCGTGAAGGTGCCAATCACGACACCATTGCCGCCGCCATCACGCGCGTCGGCGACAAGCCCATCTCGGACGGTGCGGATACCGCCGGGGGCATCCACTACTTCACCAACCTCAATCAGCATGGGCTGGATGTGCTGGGGGCCGACGGCAAACTGACGCCACTGGTCCGCGACGAGCGCCTCGACTGGCCGGATGGCGTGCGCATGGCCGCTGACGGCTGGCTGTATGTCACCGTTAATCAGCTGGACAGCACGCCGCCCTTCGCAGGCGGAGAGGACGAGGGTCAGCCGCCCTACCATATCTACAAGGTCTGGCCGACGGACGACTGAGCCAGCAGCCTCTCGACACGACAACGCCCGTGCTCCTTCAGTGGAGTGCGGGCGTTGTCGTGTTGGTCCCCTGAACGGCGGAGGCCATGTCCACACGCGGATATTTTCAATAATCACAAAGGTCTTTTGCGAATCACTCCGTTTATCGCAAAACTCAACCACGGCAGACTGCACAGTATCCAAGACCCACCCGTTGCTGATGGAGAACTGCCATGCCTCTTGCCCTGCTGGCGCTGACGTTGAGCGCCTTTGCCATCGGGACCACCGAATTCGTGATCGTCGGACTGGTGCCCACCATCGCTCAGGATCTGAGCGTCTCTCTGCCTTCCGCTGGCCTGCTGGTCAGCCTGTATGCCGTCGGTGTCGCCATCGGTGCCCCCGTGCTGACCGCCCTGACCGGCCGCTTCAATCGCAAGCTGGTGCTGCTGGGACTGATGGCGCTGTTCATCGCCGGCAACCTGCTGGCCTGGCAGGCACCCAGCTACAGCTCGCTGATCACGGCGCGCATCCTGACTGGCCTGGCCCACGGGGTGTTCTTCTCCATCGGCTCCACCATCGCGACAAGCCTGGTGAGCAAGGACAAGGAAGCCAGTGCGATCGCCATCATGTTCACCGGCCTGACCGTGGCACTGGTCACCGGCGTGCCGCTGGGCACCTGGATCGGTCAGCACTTCGGCTGGCGCGCCACCTTCCTCGTGGTCTCGGTGCTCGGCGTGCTGGCATTGATCGGCAGCGCCATCCTGGTGCCCAACAATCTCAAGAAGAACGTACCGGCCACCTTCGCCCAACAGCTCAAGGTGCTGACCCACCCGCGCCTGCTGCTGGTCTACCTGATCACCATTCTCGGATACGGCGGCACCTTCACGGCCTTCACCTATCTGGCCCCGCTGCTGCAGGACGTCAGTGGCTTCAATGAAGGCGCCATCAGTCTGATCATGCTGGTCTACGGTGTCTCGGTGGCCATCGGCAACATCCAGGGCGGCAAGCTGGCTGACCGCGTGGGCCCGATTCGCGCTCTGACCCTGATCTTCGGTGGCCTGATCGTCATCCTCGGCGTGCTGACCTTCACTGCCGCCAACCCGATCACGGCCGTGATCACCATCCTGATCTGGGGTGCCTTCGCCTTCGGCAACGTGCCGGGACTGCAGGTCTACGTCGTGCAGCAGGCCGAACGCTTCGTGCCGCAGGCCGTTGACGTGGCTTCCGGCCTCAACATTGCGGCCTTCAACATCGGCATCGCGCTGGGCTCCATCGTCGGCGGCCAGGTGGTCTCCGGGATGGCACTGACCGACACCGCCTGGATCGGCGCGCTGATTGTCACCGCCGCCCTGCTGCTGACCCTGCTGGCTGGCCGCCTCGACAAGCGTCACGCGTCTTCCATCGCGACCGCCTGATCCGCCCTGCAGCCTCCCGCCATCAAGACGTGCCCTCGATTCCGACAGCTCAGCCTGCTGGCTCGGGGGCACCGTTGTCTACACACCTGCTTGCTGAAGGAGTCCACCATGATCTCTCCGACCCGCCCGCTGGATCGCCTCACCCAGGGCCCCCTGACCCTCGGCGTCGAACTGCCCCTGGACAATGACTGGGTGCGGACTGACAGAGCCCCCTCCACACCCTTCGGCGTCCCTGACATGCGCGCCCATGCCGAGCTAATCGGCAAGGTCGACAGGCTCGGCTTCCGCGCCGCATGGCTGCGTGACGTGCCGCTGTTCGACCCCGCCTTCGGCGACGCCGGTCAGGTCTTCGAGCTGTTCACCTATCTGGGCTATCTGGCCAGTCACACCGACAACCTGCTACTGGGCACCGCCGCCGCGGTGCTGCCACTGCGCCAGCCGTGGCTGGTGAGAAAGGCCGCCGCCAGCGTGCAGGCCCTGAGCGGAGACCGCCTGCTGCTGGGTGTCGCCAGTGGCGACCGACCGGCGGAATACCCGCTGTTCGGTGAGGAGTTCACCACCCGCGGTGCCACCTTCCGCCACGCGGTGGACGTCATCAAGGGCCAGGCGGACGACGCCCTGAGCGACGGTCAGGCCATCCTGCCTACCGCGACGCGTCCGCCGCTGTTGAGCGCCGGGCTCTCTCAGCAGACGCCCGAGTGGATCGGTCGCGAGATGGACGGCTGGCTGGCCTACCCGGGCACGCCACAGGATCACATCTGCCGCGTGGCGCTCTGGCGTCAGGTCGCCGGCGACAAGCCCTACGTCAGTTTCATCCACCTCAATCTGGAAGACGACCCGCACGCCCCGGTGCGTCGTCACCGCTTCGGGTTGTCGAGTGGCCGCCTTGCCCTCATGGAAGAACTGTCGGCCATGCAGGATGCCGGGGTGAATCACATCGGCTTCCACCTGCGTCGCAATCGCCGCCCGCTCACGGAAACCCTCGAGGAACTGGGCCGTGAGGTGCTGCCGCACTTTTCATGAGGGCTGACGGGTCGCACTGACCTGTCCCCGCCATGGCGGAAAGGATTCACCATTCACGCTTGAAGGAGATCCCATGTCAGATTCCACGGAAACCACCACCCCGCAAGACATCCGTCACGGCACCACCCGAGCGCCCGCCTGGGTATGGCAGGGGCCGGGAGAGCCTGAGGCGCTCGAGCAGACAGAAGTGGACATCGGCGCACCGGGAGACGACGAGGTACTGGTCGCCACGCGTGCCATCGGCCTCAATCCCGTCGACTGGAAGTTCATGGCGATGGACAGCGAGCTGTGGCAAGCCGGTCAGATTCCCGGGGTCGATGCCTCGGGTGAGGTGATCGCCTGCGGCGCGAATGTCACCCACGTCTCCCCGGGAGACCGCATCGCGGTCCACACCACCCTGGCGGGGCCGGGTACCTTCAGCAAGCGTCTGCGGGTCCCAGCGCGGGCCGTGATGCGCCTACCCGTTACCCTGGGCTTCAATGACGCCGCCGCCTTCCCCTGCCCGGCGCTGACCGCATGGCTCGCCATCGAGAAGCTGCCCGTCAAGGCCGGTCGACGCCTGCTGATCACCGGTGCCTCCGGCAGCGTGGGCCGTTGGCTGATCCAGCTGGCCCGACAGCGCGACTTCCATGTCATCGCCGCCGCCTCCGAGAAGCGCCACGCGGACCTCAAGGCGCTGGGCGCCGATGAGACCCTGACGGACGCCGATCAGCTGGACGCCCCGGTCTACGCCGTGATCGATACCGTCAATGGGGATCACGCCCGCAAGATGACCCGCCACCTGGGGGCCAACGGCCATATCGTCTGTATCCAGGACCGTCTGGAGCAGGCGGCCGCGCCGGCCTTCGATCGCGCCATTTCGCAGCACGAAGTCGCACTCGGGGCACTTCACTGGGCGGGTGACGACGAGGACTGGGCACGCCTGGTCGCAGCAGGGGAAGGTCTTCTGGAAGCGATCGCCGATGGCTCCCTGAACCAGCCGGCGCCCTGTATCGAATCATTTACGGCGCTGCCAGCCTGCCTTGCCGAGCTGAAGCGTGGTGAGCGCCGAGCGCTGAAATTCGTGATTACCGCCAACGAGTAAGGTGCATGGCAAAGTCCACGCGACTGTTGCGTTAGTGTAAAAAAGCTAATGTAAAGTCGTGAGGTTGACGTCGCAGTATGCAAGCCTCATATAGGAAGGGCAAAAATGGATATGCGCCCATCATTCACGACTCAATACCGGGCGCGCTTAACAGGAGTTCTAGAATGTCGACTACCCTACCAAATCCCGGCTTTGGGACTTACCGTATCGAGGGCGAAACGCTCCGTGACAGCCTGAACACCGCGCTTGAGATCGGTTATCGTCACTTTGATACCGCGCAGTTTTACGGCAACGAGGCCGAAGTCGGACAGATCATCGCCGACAGCAAAGTGCCGCGCGAAGAGCTCTTCATCACCACTAAGATCTGGCATGACCGTTTGGTACCGGGTGACATGGAGAAAAGCGTCGAGGAAAGTCTTGAGCGCCTCCAAATGGACTACGTCGACCTACTGCTCATCCATTGGCCGTCGCCGAATGATGAAGTGCCGATGGAAGATTATCTGCCGGTACTGGCCAAGCTGAAGGCAGCGGGCAAGGCGCGCCACATCGGGGTGTCCAACTTCACCTGCGAACAGCTGGAACGTGCCGTGGGCATCGTGGGGCGTGATGAGCTGCTCACCAACCAGGTCGAGGTCCACCCGTTCCTGCAAAACCGCAAGGTGATCGACAAGTGCCACGAGCTGGGCATCGAAGTCACTGCCTTCATGCCGCTGGCAGTCGGCAAGGTGATGGACGATGACACCCTCAAGGCCATCGCCGAACGTCATGACGCCAGCCCGGCGCAGATCGCCCTGGCATGGCTCAAGATGCAGGACATCGTCACCTTCCCGTCCTCCACCAAGGCGAAGAACATCAAGAGCAACTTCGAGGCCTTCTCCATGTCACTGACCGGTGAAGACATGGCGAAGATCGCCGAACTGGATCGCGGTGAGCGCATCGCCAACCCGGACTTCGCCCCTGACTGGGACTGATGGCCCTCAGGCCTGTGCCTGATGCCGCGTCAGAGAAATGAAAAGGCCTCCCTCGGGAGGCCTTTTGCGTTGCTGTCCATGGATACTGGCAGACAGACTTCGACGCCGCGGCCGCTCGCACGAATTTGACGTGCTAGTCGCATCCTCACGCTTTATGAGAGGTAGCCTCTATTTTTTCATTCGTATGCGTGAGCGGACCGAGATGGCGTTCCATGACCTGACGCTTGCCTGCCAATCCACGGTCCAATAGTCCCGGCCACAAACTATTGAGCACACCGAAGCATCGCTCTGCCCACCCTATCGTTTGGCGCACTTGCCCACTAGCCAACTGCTTCACCACAAGTCTCGCAACGCTTTCTGGCTCATCAATGGCATTGCCCAATGCCGCGTTCATCTGCTCAACATGTTGTGGATTGATGGGAGTACGAGTTGCCCGAGGTGCAATGTACTGTATCTTCACGGAACTGCCCGCGAGCTCTCGCGCCAATGCCTCACTGAACCCCCTGAGTCCTGCCTTCGAGGCACAATAGGCAACATTTCCAGGGTGGCCGATATGACCAAGCATCGACCCCACCAGCATCAACTGTGCTTTTTCTGCCAACGCCAGGATCGGCAAGAGCTGCTGGGTCAGCAAGATCGTGCTGGTCAAGTTGATGTCGAGCAATCGTTCCACCTTCTCGCTCGACTGTTGGGCAAACCAGCCAACCTCATTCACACCCGCCAGATGTACCACCAGAAAAGGGCGCTGAGACTGAGGACAGGTCAATAGTGCATCACTCAATGCCTCACGGGCACTGACGTGGGTCAGATCAAGTGCCAGCAAGCTGGTTACCACGCCCTTGGGCAACTCATCACGCAATGCCTCCAACGTGTCACGACGACGCCCTACCAACCATAGTTCACAGCCGAGCCTCGCCAGCTCATGGGCCAGTGCCCGTCCTATCCCGCCACTGGCCCCTGTGATCAATACTCTGGATGCGTGAAGCGAGTGGCTCATGCCAACGCCTCCTTCTCCATGGCGCAATCGGCTGCAAGCGCCGCATCACTCCAGTGGAATGCATCCTCGAGCGCAGCCTGATGGACACTGGAATAGAGATGATAGAAGGCCTTGGCGGCATGGATAATTGCCTGCTGCTCTCCTTCATCGGTGATACTGTCCATGAGGTTGGCGAAGAACTCCATGTGAGAGATATCAAGCTCGCCATGAGAAAAAAGATAGTGGAAGGCATCATCTCCGAGCCCCAGACTGTCACGCACGGCTCGTCCGGCCCCGCTGGCCACAGCAGTACTGGTCCCCTCCAGCACCAGCACCATCCCGAACATGCTGAGTGGATGACGCCGACGTATGCTGTCGTAGGCATAAGCCACCATCAGCTCGGTTGCCAACAGTGGCGCTCGTTGCACCGCCCTCTCACGAGGAACTCCCGTCGCAGCGAGATCATCCAGTACCCAATGCTCGTGCCCCTTCTCTTCATCGATGTATTCCGCGACGGCCATACGCAGCGCGTCTCGCGAGACATGAGCGGGTTCTGACAACTGCGCCCCACAGGCCATCATGAGCGATACGGTATGGCGCACATGGTGATAGGCCTGGGCCAGGAAGGCGCGATATTCCGCCAGGGTGATCTGGCCATTCAGTGCACGGGCCACCAGAGGACCGGACAGCAACTTCTCGCGTTCCGTGGCCGTGGCAGCGACCAACTGACGGTAGAACCCATCAGGCCGGCCATTGTCGGAGGGGATGCCAGCTCCAGAGGCAGCAGGAGTCTGAGTAGCGACTTCGCCAGTATCCGCCTGCCGATTGACAGATTGGTATGATGAGACGTTGTCATTCAAGGACATGATCATTTCCTCAGGAA
Source organism: Cobetia sp. PS-4MA (assembly GCF_057670765.1). Classification (NCBI taxonomy): domain Bacteria; kingdom Pseudomonadati; phylum Pseudomonadota; class Gammaproteobacteria; order Oceanospirillales; family Halomonadaceae; genus Cobetia; species Cobetia sp. PS-4MA. The sequence continues at coordinate 2,088,154 of NZ_CM173107.1, forward strand.
GCACTGTGATGACGTGACAACACGTCAGACTCTTGGGAAGAAGAGGGGCAGGGATACACGGTCGATGGCATCGAGATGCGTTGAGCCAATCGCTTGAGATCATCACCACGCCGCTCACGAATACGCGCGCGCCTGAGGCGCCCGTTATCCGTCATTTCACCACTGGCAAACGATAATGGCTGCGAGGTATCCGGTGACGCTTCCAGTACCTGCCAGGCAACAAGTCGGGCGTAATCAGGCAAACGAGAATTGAGCAGGGTAATCGCTCGAGCAATGGCACCCTCCGTACACGTGGAGTCTCCGTTGAGCACCGGTGCCAGCAAGGCAATCAATCCGCATAGACCATCACCCTCCACGAAGGCCTGTCGGATACCGGGAATGAGTGCCAGCTCTGCCTCGATCCATCCTGGCGAGACATTTCGGCCCGAGGAAAGGATCAGCACGTCTCTTTGTCGCCCTTCCAGACACCAGCCCCCGGTTTCGAGACAACGAGCGAGGTCACCACTAGGCCATGGCTGATCGGCTGACAAGGGATTCAGTTCCCCCAGATAGCCCAGCATGCGACGGCCGTGGATCATCAGCTGTCCCGTATCATCGAGTGAGAGATTCAGGCCCTCAAGCGGCTGGCCGACACTGTCAATTTCGCCTTTTTCCTCCCCAGGCAACGACAGACACACCACGGACCCCAATTCCGACAAGCCATATCCCTGGGCGACCGGCAGGCCAAGCCTCATGGCACGCGCTAGCAGCAAAGCGGGGACCTTGGCCCCACCTACCGCGACCAGCCTCAGTGAGTTGCGCCAAGGTGACTCAATCGGTGAGCTCTCACACAATGCAACCAATGCCTGCAGCAGATTAGGGACCAGAATCAGGCTCTGGGGCCGACGTTCATCAAGCCAGGATTCAAGCGTCAGGGCATTGAGCCCTCCGCTGCCAATCAATCCAGTGCAACCAGCGGTATCCACGATGGCGCAGCGGCCTTGCCACAGTGCCAGCAGACCACCAGCGAGGTTTTCCAGCAGCACTGCCAGCGGCAGGAGAACGCCATGCCGCTTGAGCGTCACGGGCTCCAATCGTGCCGATAGCCCCCCAAGAACCTTTTCAAGATGCTCAAGCGACAGACAGACTCCCTTGGGCACCCCTGTCGTACCAGAAGTGAACGTGATCAACGCAGTGCCGGCTGGGACGGCAGCAGGGATGGATGAGCGCTGTATCAGATAGACCGCCTCTCCCTTTTCCAACGACAGACAGCGGGACCTCCATTCGCCCTCGCCAATCTCATGATCCAGCTGCGCATGCCATGACTCATCGGCCAGACTCTCAGTGGAAGCCTCTAGACTGGCCAGACGAGTCAACGCCCCCGGTTCAGCGCTCGCGATGGCATCAAGTGCCGTAGTGGCCAACAGATGTCGGCACTGCTCGGCACTGAAGAAATTCGCAACAGGAGTAACGACAATACCCGCCCGCCAGGCGGCAAGTTGGATGACAAGCCACTGCGGACTGTTGTCCCCCGCCAACCCCAGATGGCGAATACCAGCGGCATTGAAGGCGCCTGCAAGTACCTCGATCGCCTCCCATAGCTGCTTTGCCGTGTAATCTTGATCCTCATGGATGGCATCGCGCCCTATCAGCAAGACTCGCGCAGGGTCGACCTCGGACAGGAGCTCTAGCGTCTCCAGCAGTCGTGAGTTCATCTCAGCATCCTCCGTTAGTGGTAGGAAATGCCGGGAATGGTGAAAGGCTTGTCTGCAGAAAGCGTGGTGCTCCAGCCAGCAATCGGCGTCCCAGAGGACAGCTGCCCATACGCTGAGCCTCGTCCAAGGGACGAATCACGACGACGCGAGGATCATGTGCATAATAGCTTCCCCAATCATCCTGGCTGTCAAGGCATGTGGGGTCAGCCTTGCCCATATCACGCATGGCGATACCCAGACGTGACAGACCATTTCTCACCTCGCGCGAAGCCGTCACCACCAGCCACTCGACCTCGAGACTCGCCAGCACCTCAACCAGAGCCAACATCAACATCCGTCCTGCACCCGCAGTGGCGCTGCATAGTGCACCGATCTCCATGATCTGATGCCGTTCGATCTGACGTTGCTCAGTGTCGGCCAGCAGCGTCTCGATGCGAACTCCAAGATAGGCTTCCACCCTCAAGGGACCTTCATCGGCGCGCATCAGCCCAGTCACTGCATGAATGTCGACATCTCCGATATCAAGCGAATGGCCATCCTCTGGCTCACCCTGCATCACCAGCAGACGAGAATAGTGGACGTGAATGCGCGCACTGTGGTGACGCTGGAAACAAGCTTTCACGAAGGCCTCTGCCTGAGGCCGGCCAGCTATATCGCACCAATACAACTCGTTGCGCACCGTGACATCGGATGGCGCTGGCGTCTCAGGAGACGGAGTCCCTGTTGGTACAAGAGAAGAAGTACTGGAACGGATAACAGGCGAAACATCATTGCTGACCGCAACTGTCGCTGTCGCAAGCTGAGAGCTTGAGGATTCCATGGGGGCGCCTCATCGAGGAAGATGCCCCCAGACTAGGGTCGCCAGCTTAGCGAAGGCTTAAGACAGGAAGAAAAGGATCGTTACGAGGAAATGCACGGCCTGAGGGTTAGCCGTGCATGCCATTCTGCAAGCCAGGTCGATGGCCACGGAGAGGATTCCGGGATCAGAGCTCCTTTTGCGCCAGAGCGCTACTCGTAACCGGGAGTGAGTGAACCCGAGTGATGCTCTGCGTACCGGGACGCGGCGATGCCAGGTCATGCTCATGCAGCAGATAGATCACCGTACGCGCCTTGAACCAGCCCTCCAGACGCTGTGCCATGCGCTGTGCCGTGCGCGCATCCAGCCCGGAGAAGGGTTCATCCAGAATCAGCAGCCCCGGATCCGTCAGTACCAGGCGCGCCAGTCCCAGGCGCCGCGCCTGCCCGCCCGAGACCTGCCGACCGCCCTCACCCACTCGGGTGGCGAGGCCCTGAGGCAGTTGCGCCACCCATTCGGCGAGATCCACCGCCTCAAGTGCCTGCCAGACATCCTCATCACTGGCCTGACGCGCACCCAGCCGCAGGTTGTCGGCAAGGCTGGCATCCAGCAATTCCACCTGTTGGGTCAGGCATCCCACGGCATGGGCCAGTGACTCGGGCGAGCAGGCGTCGATGGGCTGTCCGTTGAGCGTGATGCTGCCGCTCTGCAGCCGGGTCTGGCCAGTCAGCAAGGCCGCCAGCGTGGACTTGCCGGAGCCGGAAGCACCGCAGATGGCCATCTGGGTGCCGGGGGTGATCTCGAGGGTCATCTCGTCAAGCGCCTCGAACCAGGCACCGGGATAGCGCCACGACACCTGCTGGATCTGCACCTGCACGGCACCGCTGGCCAGGGTCTGCCGACCTTCCAGCGGCCGCGTGGCGGAGGACAGCTCATTGAGACGCTCGGCAGCGCCCAGGGTAGCACCGGCCTGAGTGAAGGCCGCCGGCAATCCCGCCAGGCCCTCACTCAAGGCCATGGCCGCCAGCGGCAGCATGACCATCACCGCCGGCGTCAGTCGCTCATCCGTCATTCCCTGCATGGCGGCCGCCAGCAACAGCAACCACGACAGGCCGATCACCAGACTGGCCAGCCCATTGCCGATGGCCGTGATCACCGCCAGTCGCCACTGATCTCTCAACAGGCGGGTCTCGATCTCATCCAGGCGCTGACGGGCACTGCCCAGCGCCGCATAGGCCTCAAGCTCCGCCTGACCACGCAACGTCTCCATCAGCGCCGAGCGCAACGACTCCAATGTCGTGACGCGCCGCCGACTGGCCACCAGCCCCCAGCGCGCCTGCCCCAGCGTCAGCCAGGCCCAGCCCAGCACCAGGAACCCCGCCAGCCACGCCGCCGTTACCGGCAGCCAGACAGCTACCAGCGCTACCAGCACCGCGATCAGGCCCAGCGCCATCAGTGGCGGAGCCGCCAGACGCAGGTAGAGCGCATCCAGGGTGTCGATATCCGCGGTGAGGCGATTGAGCCAATCACTGGAGCGCCGCGCCGCCACCCGCGCGGGGTCCATCGTCACCAGTGCGGCGAAGGCCGTGCCGCGCAGGCTGGCCAGCAGACGCAGGATGGTGTCGTGGTTGTAAAGCCGCTCCAGATAGCGCGACACGGTGCGCGAGACGGCGAACAGTCGAATGCCGCTGCCGGGGGTGTAGACATCCAGCGTCATGCCCGCACCGGCGGCCAGCGCAGCCCCCGTCAGGGCGGAGGCGGTGATGAACCAGCCGGAGACCGCCAGCAGGCCGAGCGCCGAACAGGCCGTCAGCATCATCAGCACCACGCCGAATATCAGACGGCGACGGTATTGATCATGCAGGCGCCACCAGGGGGCCAGACGCGTGAGCGCCTCGCGCAGGGTCACGCCGTCAGTCTCGGGATGCGTCACGCTCGTCCTCCTGTTGGCTCGTCGCCGTGGCTGTCATTGGCAGGATTCGCCCCTCCTCGAGCACCAGATGACGCGTCGCCATGGCGATCAGCGCCGGATGGTGGGTCGCGATCACCAGGGTCCGCCCTTGAGCGCTCAGCCACTCGAAGCCCGCGATCAGATAACGTTCCGTCTCGGCATCCAGACTGGCGGTGGGCTCATCGAGCAGCACCAGCGAGGCATCGCTCAGAAACACCCGCGCCAGCGCCAGCCGCTGTGCCTGCCCACCGGACAGCCCGCGCCCGCCTTCGCCGAGCGGTGTCGCGATGCCTTGCGGCAAGGCGGCAAGCTCGGCCTTGAGCCCTGCGCGCTCAAGCGCGGTGATGATCTCGGCGTCACTGGCCTGCGGCGCGGTGATACGCAGATTGTCGGCGAGACTGCCCTGCATCAGCAGCGGACGTTGATCCATCCAGGCCAGACGCGTGGCGGGGGCTATCTGACGCTGGCCGCTGTCCGGGGCGACGAATCCGGCCATCACCTGCAGCAGCGTCGACTTGCCCGCACCGGAGGCCCCGCTGACGACCAGCACCTCGCCCTGCCTCAGCGCGAGATCCAGCGGGCCCAGTACCTGCCCGCGCTCGGGGTGGCTCAGACAGACATCCGTCAGACACATCAGCTCGCCCGTCGCGTCTGGGCGGGTATCGGCGTGGCGAGGCGACGCCATGTCGGCAGCCTCGAGAATCTCCATCAGAGTCTCGGAGGCGGCCAGCGCCGAGGCGCGATCATGGTAGAACTGCGACAGGGTTCTCAGCGGCTGGAAGAACTCGGGGGCCAGCAGCAGGATCACCAGCGCACTGAAGAGGGTCAGCTCATCGGCCGGCCCGATGGGAATGTCACCAAGCAGGCCGAAGCCGATGTAGATGGCGACCACGGCGATGGACACCGAGGCAAAGAACTCCAGCACCGCGGATGACAGGAAGGCGAGCCGCAAGGTGCGCAGGCTGCGCTTGCGGTAGTCATCAGCCACCAGCGTCACCTCGCGGGTCGCCAGCTCCCCCAGTCCGAACAGGCGCAAGGTGGTGATGGCACGCACGCGATCCACGAAGTGGCGCGACAGCCGCGCGACCGCCTGGAACTGGTCACGATTGAGCGACTCGGCCCCCATGCCGACCAGCGCCATGAACAGCGGTATCAGTGGCGCGGTCAGCGCCAGCAGGATGGCCGCCAGCCAGTCCAGACTGACCACGATGGCCAGAATCAGCAGCGGCGTGATCACCACCAGACGCATCTGCACATGAAAGCGCGCGAAGTAGCCTTCCAGGGCTTCCACCTGCTCCACCCAGCGCTGGGCGAGATCGGCGCTGTGATACTGGGCGGCGCGCACCGGCCCCAGCGTCTCGAGTGCCGTCAGTACCTCGCCACGAATGGCCTGCCGCAGTCGCTGGCTGGCACGCTGGGCCAGCAGCTCCTGACCACCACTCGCCAGCACCCGCGCGCCCAGCAACCCTAGCAGGCCGATGAAGGGCCACCACAGCGCCCCCAATGACTCGGGATGCTCGATGGCTTCGGTGATCACCCAGGCCGTCAGTACCAGCTGGGCGACCGTCAGGATACCCGCCACGACCCCGGACAAGGCCGAAAACCCGAGCAGGCGACGCTCTCGCGTCGCCTGCTGTCGGAGCCATCTGCCTGCCTGGCGTCGTTCCCGGGTGACCCGGTCAGGCGTGACCCGGTCAGCCTTGCCGACCGGGTCCTTGAGTGACTCAGTGATAGCCGACCCCCTGTACCTTGCCGCGGAACACCCAGTAGCTCCAGGCGGTATAGCCCAGCACCATCGGAATGACGAACAGCACGCCCAGCAGCAGGAACAGCTGCGACTCCGGCGCGGAGGCCGCGTCCCACAGGGTGATGTCCGGCGGCACCAGATACGGCCACTTGCTGAAGATCAGTCCCAGATAGGTGAACAGGAACAGTCCCAGCGTCGCGACGAAGGGCTGCCCTTCCTGACGCTTGTTGACCGCCCGCCAGATCAGCGCCGCACAGCACAGCGCCAGCACCGGGAAGACCCAGAACACGCCCAGATGGTCGAACCAGCGTTCCCGCACATACTCATCCACGAACGGGGTGTAGAGGCTGATGACCGCGAAGCCCACCAGTACGGCGACCAGCAGCTTGGGCGTGATGCGATAGGCCCATTCCTGTACCTCGCCCTCGCTCTTCATGATGGTCCAGGTGGCGCCCAGCAGCGCATACCCCGCCACCAGCGCCAGCCCGGTGATCACGGTGAACGGTGACAGCCAGTCGAAGGCGCCGCCCACGTAGACATGCCCTTCGGTGGCGAAGCCCTGGATGTAGGCGCCGACCACCACGCCCTGACAGAAGGTCGCCAGGAAGGAGCCGCCACTGAAGGCGATGTTCCACCAGTGACGATTGCGCGAGGACTTGAAGCGGAACTCGAAGGCGATCCCCCGGAAGATCAGCCCCGCCAGCATCAGGAAGACCCCCAGATACAGCGCCGGCAGCAGGATGGTGTAGACCGCCGGGAAGGCGGCCAGCAGCCCGGCCCCGCCCAGCACCAGCCAGGTCTCGTTGCCGTCCCAGATGGGCGCGACCGAGTTCATCATCACGTCACGGGCGTGCTCATCGGGTGCGAAGGGGTACAGGATGCCCACCCCCAGATCGAAGCCATCCATCAGGATGTACATCATGACGCCGAAGCCGATGATCAGCGCCCAGATCATTGTCAGATTGATCATTTCCATCAGCTCAACTCCTTACCGTGCGGCTGGCATCATCGTCCAGACTCTCGTGCGCGGCGGACAGCGGGCGCATCGCGGTCTCAACATCGTCATGGGGCAGTTCCGGTTGCATGCCACCGCGGATGACGCGGGTCAGGTAGTAACTGCCGGTCACGAAGACCACCAGATAGACCAGGAAATAGCCGATCAGCGTGGTAAGCACCATCCAGCCGGTGAGTGACGGCGTGACGGCCTCCTGCTGGGTCATCATCTCGTAGACCAGCCACGGCGAGCGCCCGGCCTCGGTCACGAACCACCCCGCCAGCACGGCAAAGAACGGCGCGATGGACATCAGACGCAACGTCTGCAGGAAGGGACGCGAGCGATAGAGCTTGCCATCGCGGCGCAGGAAGACACCGATGAAGGCCACGGCGATCATCAAGAGCCCCATCGCCACCATCACGCGGAACGACCAGAACACGAACCACACCGGCGGCTGCTTGTCAGGTGCGACCTCCTTGAGCCCCGGCACCACGCCATCGGGGTCGTGGGTCAGGATCAGACTGGCCAGCTTCGGGATCGCGATCTCGAAGTGGTTCATCTGCGCCTCCTTGTCCGGCCAGGCGAACAGCAGGAGCGGCGCGCCCGACTGGGTCTCCCAGTTGCCTTCCATCGCGGCGACCTTGGTCGGCTGATGCTCCAGCGTGTTGATGCCGTGCATGTCACCCACCACCGCCTGCGCCGGTGCCAGCACCAGCAGCAGCCACATGCACATGGACAGCGCACGCTTGTTGGCGTCGACATCGCGCCCGATCAGCAGATACCAGGCACTCACCCCCGCCACCACGAAGCCACCGGTCAGGAAGGAGGCGATCGCCATGTGGGCGAAGCGATACGGCAGGGAGGCATTGAAGATGGCAGCGGCCCAATCCTTGACGAAGAAGTGGCCGTCCACCATCTCCACTCCCGCCGGTGTCTGCATCCAGCTGTTGGTGGAGAGAATCCAGAAGGCGGAGATGAAGGTGCCCAGCGCCACCATCAGGGCCGCGAACAGATGGACCCCTTCCGGCACCTTGCCACGCCCGAACAGCAGCACGCCGAGGAAGCCTGCCTCAAGGAAGAACGCCGTCACCACCTCATAGCTGAGCATCGGCCCGATGAAGTTGGAGCTGGCATAACTGAAGTTGCTCCAGTTGGTACCGAACTGGAAGGCCATCACGATGCCCGAGACCACCCCCATGGCGAACACGACGGCAAACACCTTCACCCAGAAGGCGGCAAGTCGGTCCCAGGCGGCATTGCCGGTCTTGTAATAAAGACCGTGCAACAAGGCGACATAGGAAGCCAATCCGATGGTGAACACCGGAAAGACGGCGTGGAATGACACGACAAATCCGAACTGTATTCGCGACAGGATCACGGGATCCAGTTCCATGGGCAACTCCTCACGATAACGATCATCAGGATGGCTGGGCATGTTCCTTCTGGCGGGAACTTGCCCGGCGACAGGTTCACGGGCGAACCGTGATGGGTCACGGCTTCACACCATTAGCAAAAACTCACGACTCTTTCCATCTCTTGACTATGATCAATATCATAGAAAGAGACGGCGACGATGTCGCATAGCATGTTGTCGCAGGACAAAATGCCACACTGAAAGCCGCTTTCCCCCCTGGAAATAACCAACAAATCTTGATGTACATCAAGGTAGAAGGCAGTGCGCATAATGCCCGATGAATCTTGACTACACTCTGCATGCCGAAGGGATGCAACTTGCCTATACCTGTGAGGCGTGATCTTCCCTCCCATGGCTGACCGACCCATTCGAGCCGTTACTGGCAATGCGCCCAGCACCGTGCAACGTCAGTGACCACACCCTTTGACCACAGCGTCGAAAGGATTTTCCCGGCAGCCTCCACTTCTCCCTCGAGATGTCAGCAAACCCTGAAATGTCAGCAAACCCTGAAATGTCATTGCCATGTCAAGGCCGTGTCGACGTCGTGACTGTCCAAACGAAGGCCACAGCGGCACTCCACACACGATATGGCGTCTGTTCAGACAGGTCAGGAAATGACATCGAAATGCGAATTATTGTGCACTGCGGTATTTCCCCGGGTAGACAGGCAGAAAATTCATCATCGACACGGCTCGAGACATGAAAAAACGCAACATGATCAACACGCCATGATGGCAAAAGAGACGTGAAGACTGGACTCTGTGATCAGCATCCTTTCAGGAGAGAAAGTCGACATGAAGGCACCTTCTTCCAGCCAATTGACGCATGGCACGCACAGCGTCGATAGCGCCATGCAGGACAATGGATCACCCTCAGGTGCCTCAGCGCTGTCGGCCTCTTCATCTGATGCTTCATCGCCCGCTTATTCTGAGGCTCCACACCTCCTGGCGCCCTCTCTCTCCTCTTCCTCTTCACCCTCACCTTCATCACCACTGTCGACGACAGATACCACCATGTCAGCTCAGCCATGCCCGGACAGGTCTGAATCTGCCCGATCTGGTGAGGTCATCGGGCGAGTCAGCGCCGTGCGTGGCGCGGTGGTGGATGTCACCTTTGAAGCCGTGGAACTGCCACCCATCAATTCGGCGCTCATCGTGAAGTGGAGCAAGCCGACGACACTGATACTCGAGGTGCACAGTCACCTTAGCGTGACCACCTTGCGTGCCGTAGCGTTCCAATCCACGGCGGGGCTCGCACGGGGCGTCGCAGTGCAGGCATCAGGTCGCCCCATACGCGTACCGGTCGGCGAAGCCGTGCTCGGGCGATTGCTGGATGTGGTGGGTGAGCCACGTGATGACGGCCCGCCCCTGCCCGGTGACACACCACGCTGCTCCATTCATGCCACGGCCCCACCGCTCGAATCGCAGATAGGGTCCAGCGAAATGTTCGAGACCGGCATCAAGGTCATCGACCTGCTGATGCCCATGGCACAGGGCGGCAAGGCGGCCATGTTTGGCGGCGCAGGGGTGGGCAAGACCGTATTGGTCATGGAACTGATACGCGCCATGGTCGAGAAATATGCAGGAATCTCCGTCTTCGCGGGCATTGGAGAGCGCTCACGCGAGGGTCATGAGTTGCTGACCGAAATGGCAGGGTCCAGCGTACTGGCGCGCAGCGTGCTGGTCTATGGCCAGATGAACGAGCCACCAGGCGCTCGCTGGCGTGTGCCCATGACAGCACTGGCCATCTCCGAGTATTTCCGTGATCAACAGCATCGCAACGTGCTGCTGCTGATGGACAACGTCTTCCGTTTCGTACAGGCCGGCGCGGAGGTCTCGAGCCTGCTGGGCAGGCTGCCGTCACGCGTGGGCTATCAGCCGACACTGGCCAGTGAAGTCGCTGCCCTGCAGGAGCGTATCGCTTCTGTTGCCGGGTCGGCAGTCACGGCCATTCAAGCCGTCTACGTGCCGGCGGATGACTTTACCGACCCAGCCGTCACCACCATTTCCAGCCACATGGACTGCGTCATCATGCTCTCGCGCGCCATGGCGGCAGAGGGCTTCTATCCCGCCATCGATCCGCTGGACTCCTCATCGATGCTGCTGGACCCACTGGTCGTCGGCGACATCCACTACGAGACGGCCGATACCGTGCGCCGAACGCTGGCCCGCTTTCGAGAGCTGGCCGACATCATCTCCTTGCTCGGGGTCGAGGAGCTGGGTGCCGCCGATCGTCAGATCGTCACGCGTGCCAGGCGACTGCAACGCTTCCTCACCCAGCCCTTCATGGTCACGGAGGCATTCACCGGCACACCCGGCGCCAGTGTGGCGCTCACCGAGACTCTGGCAGGCTGTCGAGCCATTCTCGCCGGCGAGACAGATGATTGGCCGGAAAGCGCGCTGTACATGGTCGGCACGCTGGAGGAGGCACGCCACAAGCGCGAGACCTTGCAGGCCAGAGCGACGAGCCAGGCGACTGACACGGCAGCTACCAAGGTCACCGGGAGAGCGTCGTCATGAGACTCATCATCGTGACGCCACTGACCCTCATCGCTGACAGACAGATCGACAGCCTGCGCGCCGAGGACGCCAGTGGCAGCTTCGGCATCCTCACGGGTCACAGCGAATTCCTGACAGCGCTGGAAATCTCGGCGCTCAGCTGGCGTGAAGGCGAGTCCCAGCACTTCTGTGCCATCCGAGGCGGCGTGCTGAATGTCAGTCGCGGCGAGATCCACATCGCCACCCGAGAAGCCGTATTGGGTGATGACCTGGACACGCTGGACAGCGAGGTACTGGCCCGTTTCCGCGCCGATGCCGATACGCAGCGAACGGAGCACGTCGAGAGCATGCGTCTCCAACTCAATGCGCTGCGTCACATCATTCGCCGACGCACGTCATCGGCAGACTCGGGAGAATTTCGATGACGACCCGCGCGCAATCTGCTGCGCCCCATGCCGCGTCACGACGCTCATGCCGCCCTCCCACCCACCGGGGACTTGCGCGAATGCAACACGACAAGAAGCCTTCCGACAGTCATCAGAGTGCTGGACAGAGTCCCCATCAGAGCGTTGATCACGGCTCACGAGAACGCCCCTCCCAGGACACCCAGCGCCACGGCGCCGCAACGCAGGCGCAGGGTGCGGCGAGCGAACGGGACCCACTGGTCAAGGCCGTGCGCCAGCGTCGCACTCGCCATGCCCAGTGGCAACGTGAGGGGGATCTTTCCGTGGGACGCCGCTTGGCGCAGATAGGCGTACTGGGCTGGATTGTCATCACGCCCACCCTGGCAGGGCTCTATACCGGTCGCTGGCTGGATGAGCGCGCGGGTACGGCGCTGTTCTGGAGCGCCCCCCTGATGATGGCCGGCGTCTGCCTGGGGGGCTGGAGTGCCTGGAAATGGATGAACGCGCGATGATGGCACTCGACTTCATGCAGGGTCAGTCCATGTCAGTACTGCTGCCAGTGTGTCTGCTGGCAGGCATGGCATTGGGATATGGCTACTTCCGTATGCTGCGAATGACCACTGAACTTGTCGTGACTCGTGGTCATCCCCTATGGGCAGTGGCCCTGACACTGGCCCGACTTGGGCTGATGGTGGTCGGTCTCCATGTCGCCGTGCAGGCAGGGGCGCTTGCACTACTCGCAACGCTGGCAGGAATACTCATCACCAAGGGGCTGATGGTGCATCGCCCATCCTCGCCCCCCAGCCACTCGGCAACTGACGGCGTGACGCAAGCCCTGTCTCAGCACGCCGCCTGCTCGTCAGGCACGCCTGCAAGGGAGGACGACAGGTGAACTCTCCGCTGACGTCAGAGGCACTCTTTCATCTGGGCCCCGTGCCCATCACGGCCGCCATCATCACGACCTGGGTCATCATGGCCGTACTGGTCGCAGGCGCCTGGGGCATGACACGCCGCCTGACCCTGATACCCGATAGACGCCAGGTAGCACTGGAGCTGCTGGTATCGACTCTCGATGTGCAGATCCGTGAGACCAGTGGCGTTGAGCCAACACCGTATCGCAGTTTCATCGGCACGCTGTTCCTGTTCATTCTGGTCGCCAACCTGTCATCGCTTCTCCCCGGGGTCGAACCTCCGACTGCCCAGATGGAAACGGATGCCGCGCTGGCCCTGCTCGTCTTCGTGTCCATCATCTGGTTCGGCATTCGGGGCGCAGGCGTCAAGGGCTATCTCAAGTCGTTCGCGGCGCCCAATGTGGTGATGATTCCCTTGAACATTCTGGAGAGTCTCACCCGTACCTTCTCCATGTTCGTCCGCCTGTTCGGCAATGTGATGAGTGGCGTTTTCGTCATCGGCATCGTCGCATCACTGGCAGGACTGCTGGTACCGATTCCCCTGATGGCGCTGGATCTTCTGACCGGTCTGGTACAGGCCTACATCTTCGCCATCCTGGCGCTGGTCTTCATTGCCTCGACGGTCGAGGAAGGCCGCGCGTCTTTCAATTCCGAGCCCGATTCCGATTCCAGGACCAGTGCCAGGGACGGAGACGGAGACAGGGAAAAGGACAAGGACAGTGCGCATCAGACTGTCGTCCCACCACTCACGCCTCAACCAGTCACGCCTCAACCACTTGGGTCCCAGCAGCCCACCTCTCGCACATCGACTTCCCAGCAGGAGAACTCATGATGGATTGGATCGCCTTTGCCAGTGTCATCTCCGCAGCATTTGCCGTGGCGTTCGGCGCCATAGGGCCAGCGCTCGCGGAGGGCCGTGCCGTGGCCGCCGCCATGGACGCCATCGCTCGCCAGCCGGAGGCCGCCAATACGATCTCGCGTACGCTGTTCGTTGGCCTGGCGATGATAGAGACCACTGCTATCTACTGCCTGGTGATCGCGTTGTTGCTGCTGTTTGCCAACCCATTGCTGGCGTGAACTGATGACTATCGACTGGTGGGGAATCGGGTTGCAGGCACTCAACGTGCTCATCCTGATCTGGCTGCTCTCGCGCGTGCTGTGGAAGCCTGTCTCACAGGCCATCGAGCAGCGCCGCGCAACGGCACAGGCCACGCTCGACGCCGCCGATGACGCGCACACCGAGGCGGACAGACATCTTGCCTCATTGAATGCGGCGCATGCCAACATCGCGGCAGAGCGCAGCGCCCTGCTCAAGGAGTCAAGCCTGAAGGCCGAAGCGCAAGGTCGTGAGACGCTCGCCCAGGCGCGCCAGCAGGCTGAAGCACTGCTGAGCAGTGCTCACGACGCCATCACGCGCGAGAGTGACCTCACACGTCAGCAAGACACCCAGCATGCCCTGTCGTTGGCGGTAGCGATTGCCGCAAGACTGCTTGCGCCACTGGATAACGCCGCCGTCCATGCCGCCTTCCGTGAGCGCTTGCACCACAAAATCACCACACTGACCCGGCATGAGCGTGATGCCCTGACAGGGGCGCTTCAGCATGCCCCGGCAGCGAAGCAGCCCCCCGCCCACTCGGCAAGGGGGGCAGAGGCTGCCATGACGCGCGAGCTTGCTGACACTGCACCGTCAGACAACGTGCTCAGCATCATCACTGCAGCCCAGCTGTCAGCAACCCAACAGGCGGAGCTGAAAGATCTCCTCACGCGCGAGCTGGACCCCCTGCCCAGCCTGAGGTTTGAGGTCGAGCCGGCCCTGTTGGGGGGAGTGGAATTGCGCAGTGCGCACTTTGCCCTCAACAACAGCTGGCAATCAGACCTCAGCGTGCTGGCCAAGGCCTTTGAAGCCATGCCGACACCTCCCTCCGCCAGCAGCCCGCGGGAGACGCAGCATGTCAGCTGACACACCGGCGTGGCGCGTGAACGCGCAAGACACCTTGCAACACACGACGCTTGCTCCCCAGACCGAGCATCGCGGACGCGTCGAGGAAATCGGTGACGGCGTCGCGATGATCTCCGGGCTCGAGAATGTCGGGCTGGAGGAAGTGCTGCAATTTTCAGGCGGCCAGGTCGGCTTCGCGCAGGTGCTGAACGATGACAGCATCGGCTGCGTGCTGCTGGACACCAGCACGGCTGTCCAGGCGGGAGACACCGTGCGCGGCACGGGAGATGTCGTGAAGGTGCCGGTCGGTGACGCCTTGCTGGGACGCGTGATCGACCCCCTCGGGCGTCCGCTGGATGGCAAGGGGGAGATCGTCACCACGCAGACCCTGCCCATCGAGCGCCCGGCTCCGTCGATCATCGAGCGAGACCTGGTCACCGAGCCAGTACAGACCGGCATCATTGCCGTCGATACGCTGTTCGCCCTCGGCCGCGGCCAACGCGAACTCATCGTCGGTGATCACGCCACCGGCAAGACGACGCTGGCCATCGATACGATGATCGCGCAGCGCAGCAGTGACATGATCTGTCTGTATGTCGCGGTCGGCCAGAAGACGTCCAGCGTGCGACGTGCCATTGATGCGCTGACCTCTCAGGGCAACTTTGCGCGCTGCATCGTGATGGTCGCAGGCTCGGCCTCGGCGCCAGGCCTGCAGTGGATTGCCCCTTATGCCGGCATGACGATGGCGGAGCATTTCCGCGACACGGGCCAGCATGCCTTGATCGTGATCGATGATCTTTCCAAGCATGCGGCCACCCACCGCGAGATTGCGCTGCTGACACGCCAGTCACCCGGCCGCGAGGCCTATCCCGGGGATGTCTTCTATCTGCACGCTCGCCTTCTGGAACGCGCCGCCAAGCTATCTCCTGCCAAGGGCGGCGGCTCGCTGACCGCGCTGCCCATCGCGGAAACCGACTCCGGCAATCTATCGGCCTATATTCCGACCAACCTGATCTCGATCACCGATGGCCAGATCGTGCTGGACGCCGCGCTCTTCCATCAAGGACAGAAACCCGCAGTGGATGTCGGCTTGAGCGTCAGTCGTGTCGGCGGCAAGACCCAAGCGCCAGTACTGCGCAAGGCCGCGGGTACGCTGCGGCTGGATTACGCGCAATTTCTGGAACTCGAAGTCTTCACGCGTTTCGGCGGCATGCCGGATGGTCACGTGCGTGACCAGCTTCGCAGGGGGGAGTGCATTCGCGCGATTCTCCGCCAGCCTCAACATCAACCGCTGCGTCTCATCGACGAGGTCGCACTGCTGAGCGCCCTGCATGCCGGACTGCTGGATACGCTGTCGCCGCCGGCACTCGCCTCCTTGCGTGCTGCCTTGCCAGACGCACTGGATCGTGAGGCTCAGACGGATCGTTCGCTTCAATCACCTTGTTCCCCGGCACTTGCAGAGGGCGGGATGCAGGATGACACCCGCGAAGCACTGCTCAACATGATGAAGCCACTGATCACCACTGCGGTACAAGGCAATCCGCCAGACACCGGGCCCCCTGGAGGGCATGAGTCTGATGGCAAGGCCAACACCGGGGCGGCATCGACGTCGGAGGACATCTCATGACAGAACGTCTCTCCGATATCAGTGCCCGCATCGAGGGAGTGCAGCAGCTGGGGGCCGTGGTCAACGCCATCAAGGGCATTGCCGCCGCGCGGGCACGCATCGCCAAGGCTCAGGTGGCAGCCGTGGATCGCTACAGCGAGCTGATCTCAAGCGCTCTGGCATATTCAATGCCGCCGGAGGACACCGTCGCACCGAGTCGTTCATCGCGGCATGCTGACACCCTTCCCCATGGCGTCTCTCCTGCTCAGAACGTCGCGATCGAGCAGTCTGCTCCCGGCACGGCACTGGTGCTGTTTCTCGCTGAGCAAGGCTTCGCCGGTGCCTTCAGTGAACGCGTACTGGATAGCGTCATGCCGCAGATCACGCGAGGCATGACAGCGCCGCTGATGATCATCGGCACTCGCGGTCTCGTCGTCGCCTCGACACGCAAAGTGACACCCGAGTGGTCTGCCGCCATGCCCTCACATTCTCTCGGTATCCCGACACTTGCCGATGACATCACGCACGCCATTGAGGCTGCACGCGAGCAACAGCCCTTCACCCACCTCGATATCGTCTATACGCGCTGGCTCAAGGGCCGGCCCCAACTGGTACTCCAACCGCTCCTTCCGCTGTCACGCAACGGCGTGATGGCAGATGCACACAAGGTCTCGCCCGTGGCGACGCATACCGGCGAGGCATCCACTTATCGACGCGCGAGTCCTTATCGACGCACGACTCCGCTGATGCCATTGCCCCGCGAGCAGCTTGTCACGCGCCTGGGACAGGAGCATCAACATGCGCGCCTCTGTCAGGCCGCGCTGCACGCCTTTGCGGCCGAGAATGAAGCGCGCATGGAGGCCATGACCTCGGCAGCCACTCAGATCGAACGTGAACTGGAGGATTTCAAGGCCACGCTGCGCCAGGTACGACAAGAATCCATTACCGCTGAAATCATCGAGCTTGGCACCGGCGCGGCCGCAGGCAATCCGTGAGGTGGCCTGCCAGAGAAGCTGATGGAGATCAGGCTCTGACGCTCGTGCCAGGCCTATGATGCGACAAGTGATAGAGCGCCTGCTCTACACATCCCAGGAGGCTTCATGCCGAATCCATCCAGCGATCCAACAGCGACAATCAAGGCGCCACCCGAAGGCGAGTCAACCCTTTATGAGACGATCGACCGCATCGTTCACGCAGGCGTTGCCAGATCCACGCTGGGACTGGCGCCGTCAGTGCTTGGTGAGGCCTGGATGGACTGGGCGATACACCTGGCCATTTCCCCGGGCAAGCAACTCAACCTGATGGAATCAGCCCTCAGAGGGAACATGGCGATCTGGCATACGGCCCTTGGTATGGGCGCGAACGATGACGCAGAGGACAGGAGGTTTGCCGACGATGCCTGGCAGGTACTGCCCTTCAATGTCTGGTCACAGGCACACCGTCAGACCTGGCAATGGTGGCAAGACGCCATGTCACAGGTTCATGGCGTGTCGCCAGAACACAAAAATCTGATGGCCTTCGTGACGAGTCTGGTCGTCGACACGACCGCTCCCTCAAACTTCCCGGCAACCAATCCCGAGGTAATGTCGGCGACCGTGAGCGAAAAGGGCCAGAACCTGGTGAGGGGCGCACAGCATCTGCTGGAAGACCTGAGACGCATGGGCGAATCAGCGAAGACGGCAACCCCGCCTCCCCCCGAGGTGGGACATACCCTGGCAGTCACGCCCGGCAAGGTCATCTTCCGCAATGCACTGATCGAACTCATCCAGTACACGCCGACCACAGGTAGCGTGCATCCCGAGCCGATACTGATCGTGCCGGCCTGGATCATGAAGTACTACATCCTCGACCTTTCGCCCGGAAACTCGTTCGTCCGTTTCCTGGTGGGACAGGGGTACAGCGTATTCATGCTGTCCTGGACCAATCCTGGCGCCGATAAGCGCGACCTCGGCATGGATGACTACCGCCGACTGGGCATCATGGATGCCGTCGACGCCATACAGGCCATTACCCAGGCCTCCAGGCTACACGCGGTCGGCTATTGCCTTGGCGGTTCGCTGCTGGCAATCGCCGCAGCGGCGATGAGCCGTGACGGAGATGATCGCCTGGCCACGGTCAGCCTTCTGGCCGCGCAGGTCGACTTCACCGAGGCCGGTGAACTGCGCCTCTTCATCAGCGACTCACAGGTCACGCTGATCGAGGACATGATGGCAGACAAGGGCTACCTGTCTTCCGACCAGATGGCCGGCACCTTCGCCCTGCTGCGTGCACGTGATCTGATCTGGACGCCAGCAGTGAAGCACTATCTGCTGGGACAACGCCGTCATTCCTTCGACCTCATGATCTGGAATTCGGATGCCACCCGCATGCCAGCGCGCATGCACTCGGAATACCTGCGCCGCTTGTTCCTGAACAACGACCTGGCAGAGGGCCACTATCACGTCGGTGACAAGGCGATCAGCATCTCGGACATCCGCGCACCGATCTTTGCAGTCGGTACCGAGGACGACCACGTCGCCCCCTGGCATTCGGTCTACAAGCTTCACTTGTTCGTCGATGTGGACATGACCTTCGTGCTCACCAGCGGGGGCCACAATGCGGGGATCGTCTCTGAGCCTGGCCATCAACATCGTCACTTCCGTATCGCCGATACCGCGGCGAATGCTGCCTTCCGAGACCCTGACGAATGGCTTGCCGACGTGGCGCCGCAGGACGGCTCATGGTGGCCAGCCTTTGCGAGCTGGCTCGATGGGCATTCCGGCGCACCTGTCTCTCCGCCACCGATGGGGGCTTCGACAGGACGTTACGTTGCCCTGTGCGACGCCCCCGGCAGCTATGTCCTGCAAACCTGACGTCTTGCAACTCTGGTGTCCAGCAACTCTGCTGCCAAGCAACTCTGGTGCCCAACAGACCTGGTGCCCAGCAAACCTGGTGTCGTGAAGGCCTGATGCCAGCCCACATGAGTGAGGCAATCTGATGGAACGAGACACACACCTCCAAGGAAAGGTAGCCCTGATCGTCGGCGTGGCAAATTCTCATTCCATCGCTAGCGGCTGCGCGCACGCCTTTGCCGCAGCAGGTGCCGAAATGGCACTGACCTATCTCAATGACAAGGCCCACCCCCATGTCCAAGCCGTGGCGGATGACGTCGGCGCGCACCTTTTGCTGCCGCTGGACGTCGAGGTCGATGGGGAAATGGAAGCCGTCTTCGCAGCGATAAAGGCACGCTGGGGCCGACTCGACATTCTCGTGCATTCCATCGCCTACTGCCCAGCCGAGGATTTGCAGGGACGTGTAGTGGATTGCTCGCAAGCTGGTTTCCTGCGGGCGATGGACATCTCGGTGCACTCATTGATTCGCATGGCGCGATTGGCGGAACCGCTGATGGACAAGGGTGGCAGCCTGTTGACCATGAGCTATTACGGTGGTGAGAAGGTCGTGGACCGCTACAACGTCATGGGACCGGTAAAGGCCGCGCTGGAAGGTACCGTGCGCTCATTGGCGGTAGAGCTGGGGCCACGCGACATCCGCGTCAATGCTCTCTCACCCGGCCCGCTACTGACTCGCGCGGGATCTGGCATCGCTCACTTCGATGAACTCATCGATGCCGCCAGGCAACGCTCACCGCAAAGATCACTCGTCAGCATCGAAGAGGTCGGCAAGGTAGCCGCAATGTATGCCAGTGACGCCACCCGCCTCATCTCAGGTGAAACGATCCATATCGACGGAGGTCTTCATGTCCGAGCATGATGCAGGCAGCCCTGATGACAGCGCACTCGGCACAGGCGCTCAAGAGACAAGCACATCTGGCACGGGGGCAGAAGACACGGGGGCAAAAGACACGGACGCCCATGAAAAGCCCTCAGTGGCACCACCGGGAGTCGACAAGACGACCTCTTTGCGGGTACAGGAAAGCCTGCAATATGTCGAGAACCGCACCTATGACGAGATCAGGGTCGGGGACAGCGCCACGCTCAGCCGGACACTGAAGCCTCAAGATATCCAGCTGTTTGCCGTGATGTCCGGTGACGTCAATCCCGCGCACGTGGATGAGGAGTTTGCGAGCTCTGCCATGTTCCATGGCGTCATTGCCCATGGCATGTGGGGCGGCGCACTGATATCGGCAGTGTTGGGTACCGAGCTTCCCGGTCCCGGCACCATATTTCTCGACCAGACCCTCTCCTTCAAGGCGCCGGTGCGCGTCGGCGACACGATAGACGTGCGCATTGCCGTCAATGCCAAGCTGCCACGGGGACGACTGGTGCTGGCATGCACCTGCACCAACCAGCACGGCAAGATCGTCATCGAGGGCGAAGCGCGCGTCATCGCACCAGACAGGAAGATCCGCCGCCCGCGCGTGGTACTGCCGGAGGTACACCTGCATGTGCAGGGTGCGCAATATGCCCGCCTGATTGCCGCGACACGTGAGTTGCCCGCCATTGTGACGGCGGTGGTGCATCCCTGTGATGCCCTGTCGCTGACCGGTGCGCTGGAAGCTGCAGGCCGCGAGATCATCGTGCCCATCCTGATCGGCCCTCGGACGAAGATCGAGGCTGCCGCCAGCGCCGCCGAGCTGTCGCTTGACGGTATTGACATCATTGATGTCCCTCACAGTCACGCCGCAGCGGCGGCAGCAGTCGCACTGGTTCGCTCCGGTACGGTCGGCGCCTTGATGAAGGGGTCGCTGCATACTGATGAACTGATGGAGGCCGTGGTCGACAGCCATCTGGGGCTCAAGACCGAACGCCGCATCAGCCATGTCTATGCGCTGGATGTTCCGACCTATCCCAAGCCATTGCTGGTCACGGACGCCGCGATCAATATTTATCCCTCCCTCATCGACAAGCGCGATATCGTTCAGAACGCCATCGACCTCATGCAATCCCTCGGTGTGGCCTTGCCGAAGGTCGCGCTGCTCTCGGCCGTGGAAACCGTCAATCCGCACATCACCTCTACGCTGGATGCGGCTGCGCTGTGCAAGATGGCGGATCGCGGCCAGATCACCGGCGGGCTGCTCGATGGTCCACTGGCCTTCGACAATGCCATCTCGGCCAAGGCAGCCAGCGAAAAAGGCATTCAGTCTCTCGTGGCCGGTGATGCCGACATCCTGATAGCGCCAGATCTCGAGGCCGCCAACATGATCGCCAAACAGCTGATCTACCTGGCGGGCGCAGATGCCGCCGGTATCGTGCTGGGCGCGCGCGTACCGATCATTCTCACCAGTCGCGCCGATAGCCTGTTGGCCCGTCTAGCCTCCTGCGCCCTGGCGCAGCTGTATCTCAGCCACCATACGGATGCGCTGCCATGACAGAGGTGACCGATGAGACGACAAGGGTGGCGACGACGGGACTGACGAGCGAGAGGCCGAGCGGACGGATGACAGACTCGCTACCTGAGGTAGAGGTAGAGGTGGAGATGGGGACGGAGGCGGAGACGCTGCCGGTAGCGAAAGCGGTGAAAGATGCCACCCTGGTGATGAACGCGGGCTCCTCGAGTCTCAAGTTCGCCGTCTATGCCAACGAATCAGACGGCCCCCGGATGCGCCTGCGCGGCAAGATCTCCGGCATCGGCACACATCCGAGCATCTCGGCGCACGACGCTGACGGCCAACCACTGCAACCAGACCAGCTGATGGCCGTATGGCCAGAGGCGGATCACGAGGCACTGATACCTCCGCTGCTCGATTGGTTGGAACATCATGAAGTGGACATGACGATTACCTGTGCCGGTCATCGTGTCGTGCATGGCGGTCGCCGGCATCATGGCCCGGCCAGAGTGACGCCCGCCCTGCTTGAGGAACTGGAGACGCTGATTGCCCTGGCGCCGCTGCATCAGCCGCACAATCTCGCGGCGATTCGCTGTCTGGCCGCCACGGCCCCGCACCTGACGCAGATCGCCTGTTTCGACACCAGCTTTCATCGCACACAGGACCCGCTCGCCCAGCAATTCGCCCTGCCTCGTCACCTGACGGACTCAGGTGTGCTGCGCTATGGCTTTCACGGCCTGTCTTATGAGTACCTCGCCAGCCAGCTGCCTCACTGCCTGGGAGCCGCCGCCGAGGGAGCCGTCATTGCTGCCCACCTGGGAAATGGTGCCAGCCTGTGTGCCATGCGCGAGCGGAAGAGTGTCGCGACCAGCATGGGGTTCACTGCGCTGGAAGGACTGATGATGGGACAGCGTTGTGGCTCACTGGACCCTGGTGTCGTGCTGTATCTGCTGGAATCGCTGGGCATGTCGATACAGGAAGTCTCACAGCTGCTTTACGAGCAGTCCGGGCTGCTGGGTGTCTCGGGCATCAGCAATGACATGGCAGAGCTTGAGGCACATGCCGCGCCCGAGGCCCGCACCGCGATCGCGCTCTTCTGCTACCGAGCGGCCAATGAAATCGCGGCTCTCGCCACCGCCCTGGGAGGCCTCGACAGCATCGTCTTCACCGCCGGAATCGGTGAGAACTCCTCACGGGTGCGCCAGCTCATCATCTCGCGGCTTGGCTGGCTGGGGGCCAGGCTGGACGCCGATGCCAATGCACGCCATGAACGCAAGATCAGCAGTGACGAGTCACGCATCGGCATCTACATCATTGCCACCGATGAGGAGATCGTCATCGCGCAGGAGGCACACGACAGGGTGCATCTGTGTCCCGGTGTCTAGTGGAAAACAAGAAGGAATGGCCTGGCGGGGCGCAATGATGGCCGGCAGGTGCATGGCGGCACAAGACACCATCCACATCAGCCAAAAAACGCCCGCAATGGCGGGCGTTTTAGAGGCAGCAGCCAATCCGGGATACGTCGATGCGGATCACACCACGCCTTTCGCCTTCATCTCGCGCAACACGGCTGACACGTAGTGCATTTCCGCAGGGGTGCCCAGCGACATGCGACACCAGCCGTCTGCCGGCGGGAAGGCACGGCCGATCAACACATGACGCGCCTTCATGTCCGCCTGGAATTCCTTGAGCGGCCTGGAAATGCGGTGGAAGACGAAGTTGGTCTGACTGGGCAGATACTCCCAGCCCAGCTCATCGAGCGTCGCGGTGAAGATGGCACGCGCTTCGTCGTTGCTCTGCTTGCTGTGGGCCAGAAACTCCGGTGACTGCATCGAGGCCGTCGCCGCCATGACCCCGGGGTAGGACAATGTCATGGCGTCATCTTCCACGTAATGCGAGACATGCTCGAGACGCTCGGCATCGCCCACCGCATAGCCGACCCGCAGTCCCGCCATGGCGTGGATCTTGGAGAAGGTCTTGAGCACCAGCACGTTCTTCGCGCCCCCCGCCACCAGACTGTCCGCGGAGCGGAAGGCCGGGTCATTGACGAACTCGGCATAGGCCTCATCGATGATGAACAACGTGTCGGAGCGGCTGGCATTGACCCAGGCGTAGAGCGCATCGCTGGAGATGATGGTCGAGGTCGGGTTGTTGGGATTCACCAGATAGACGATGGACGGGCCGGCGTGGTCCGCCACGGCCTGCTGCATGTCGGAGAGCTTGAACGACCAGTCCTCACGCGAGGATGGCACCTTGTTGATCGCCAGATCATAGAAGCCGGCGTACAAGGCACCATCGCCGTAGGTGAGTTCCGGGATGACCAGCTGAGTGTCCGGGGTCGCATGCGCCAGCACGCTGGCCCGAATCGCATCGGAAGAGCCCGGCGTGAACAGCACGCTTTCAGGGCTGACCTTGTGATGCGTCGCCACCAGTGACTGCAACTTGCCCATGTGGGCGAAGGGATAACGATTGGAATGCGCGATGGACGCCGAGGCCGCACGCTGCGCCGAGGGGGCCATGCCGAGGGCATTCTCGTTGTAGTTGAGTCGCACCGGCGCCTTGGCGGAAGGCGTGAGCGTGGCCGCCGTCGCGGGGGCCTCCTTGGCGAAGGCCTGCGGAATGCCGGGGAGGAACTGTCCGAGGGCCGCGCCGGCAAGCGCTGCGCCACTCATGCCCAAAAAGCCGCGCCGTGAGGGAGACGCCGGCCGCGCCTTGCGCGCCGTCTCGCCGGCGCCCTGCCCTGTCATGCCTTGCTCATGAAGGCTCTGCTGTGGCCCAACCGCCTCTGAAACGTCAGTCATGTCATGTCCTTGTCGTTATATTTATTGATACTTTATGAGCAAAACCAACATATAAGACTTTCGTAAGCCTCACAATCCATCGCGCGGTTGCGCCGCCGTAACCCGATGCCCCGCTTCTCGCAACGCCGCCAGGGGCCACTGCCGGCGGGCATGTCTTTCCCTTGCCCCTTTTTCCTTGCCCGTTATCAGCGAGCCGCTTTTCGCCGGCCGCTTTTCGCCGGCCCCTTCCCTCGCACTTCTCTTCAGTACCTATCCAGCACCTATCCAGCACCTCTCCAGCACCTCTCCAGCGCCTTTCTTCAATGCCTCCCTTCAGTTCTTCTCAGCAGTTCTACTCAGCAATTCTTCTCACCAACGCCGGCAGCATGGGCATCGACGTGCGAAAAGTTCCTCGATTCGTGCAAAGTCTGGCGCTGCGCAAAGGTTTTCTGGCATTTCGCAAAACATCGGCCGCCCCTCACAGTGAATAATAATCATTCTTATAAAAGCACTCAGGGAACGCCAACGTGTCACATCCATCCGCGCCATCTTCACTGCCGCTGTCTCGACTGACCCTCGCCATCGCGCTGGCTAGCGCTGCATCTCCCAGCCTGGTGTCGGCTGACGAGACGCGTGAGCTGCAAGCCATGACCATCGTCGGTGAAGCGCAGACCTCCACCACCGAGTTGACCCGTGACTACACGGTCGGCGCCAGCACCCGCGCCAATGGCCTGACGCTGTCACCGCGCGAGACACCGCAGTCGATCAGCTTCCTGACCCGCCAGCAGATGGAGGATGAGGCGCTCACCAGCACCACGGAAGCCGTCAACCGCCTGCCGGGGGTGTCCTCCAATCGTCTCGATGGCACGCGCACCAACTTCCAGTCGCGTGGCTACTCGATCCGCAATTTCCAGTTCGATGGCCAGCAGAGCAACACCAGCAGCTTCTGGCCCTTCGGTGACGCCGAGTGGGACACCGCCATCTATGATCGCGTCGAGGTGATTCGCGGGGCCACCGGCCTGATGACCGGGGTGGGCGATCCCTCCGCCACCGTCAACTTCGTACGCAAGAAGCCGCTGGAGGAAGCCGCCGCCAGCGTGACAGGCGCGGTGGGCAGCTGGGACCGCCGCCGTGGTGTGGTGGATGTCAGCACGCCGCTGGATGACGCCGGCAAGGTCGGCGTGCGCTTCGTGGCCGCCAAGGACCGCTCCGACAGCTTCATGGATGACGTGGAGAATGACCGCGAGACCCTCTACGGCGTGATCGCCGCGGAACTGACACCGGATACCGAACTGAATGTCGGCATCGAATACCAGCGCTACGACCAGGACGGCGCCTATCTAGGCGTGCCGCTCTACTACACCGACGGCTCGCGGACCGATTTCGATCAGTCAGTCGCCAACAATACCGAGTGGGCCCACTTCTTCACCGAGAACACGCGTGGCTTCGCGGACCTGACCCACTACTTCGCCAATGGCTGGAAGGCGACCGCCGCCTACAGCCACGGCGACGCCAATTACGGGCTGACCTATAACTACCGTGGCGGTTACGTCGACCGTGACAACGGCATCCTCTACTACGACACCAACCGCCAGGTGCCCACCAGCTCCTATCTGCTGGACTACCGCGGAGACCGGACCCAGAAGAACCTCAACCTGAGCGCCGAAGGTCCCTTCGAGCTGTTCGGTCGCGAGCATCAGCTGGGCTTCGGCTATATGCAGCTGAAGGAAGAGTACGAGATCTGGAGTCGCACCCCGGCGAGCAGCGTGCCGGCGCTGGGCAGCTTCACCGATCGTGACGACCCGGCGCTGGCCGAACCCGAATGGGGCGAGTGGGGCCTGAGCGATGACACCGAGACCAAGCAGGAAGGCTTCTACGCCGTCACGCGTTTCTCGCTGGCAGACCCCGTGCATCTGATCCTCGGTGCCCGCCTGACGGATTGGGAGATCGACCAGGACTATCGCGGTGAGCGCAGCTATGAGTACAACGACGAGTTCACGCCCTATGCCGGCCTGATCGTCGATATCACCGACAACCTCACCGCCTACACCAGCTACACGCAGATCTTCAACACCCAGAGCGAACGCGCCCCCGATGGCGCCCTGCTCGATCCGCTGGAAGGCACCAGCTATGAAGCGGGCCTGAAGGCCGAGCTGTTCAATGACCGCGCTGACGTGTCCTTCGCCGTCTTCCGCAGCGAGCAGGACAACCTGGCCGTCGAGATCCCCGGCGTCTATGTCGCGGGCACCACCGATCAGGCCTACACCGAATCCGACGGCGCGGTGGTGGAAGGGTTCGAGCTGGAAGTGGCCGGTGAAGTCGCCCCGGGCATCAACCTCTCCGCCAGCTACGCGCTGGTGGATGCCGAGGATTCCGATGGCACCCAGCTCAATACCAGCTATCCACGCCAGCAGGCCAAGGTCTACGCCACCTGGCAGCTGCCCGGTGACTGGTCACGTCTGACCCTGGGCGCCGGCGGTACCTGGCAGGGCGACACCTATCGTGACGCCGATACCCCGACCGGCACCGCCAAGGTCGGTCAGGGCGATGTCTTCCTGGCCAACGCCATGGCGCGCTATCGCATCAATGACCACTTCAGCACCCAGCTCAACGTCTCCAACCTCTTCGATGAGGAGTACTACACCCAGCAAGGCTTCTACAGCCAGTACCTCTATGGTGCGCCGCGCAGTGCCCTGCTGAGCATGACCTACGACTTCTGAGGACAGGCGCGTCATTTCTCATGGCCAGCCTTTCCGATGGCCAGCCTTTCCGATGGCCAGCCTTTCCTCTGGACAGCCCCTCACGATTCAGGGGCTGTCATCCGCGACCCGATTGAAAAAAGGATTCTCCCTTGCGACTCACACGACTTTCCTGCGCCATTGGCCTGACCATCATGGCCGCCAGTCTCGTGCCTGCCGCCCAGGCACAGGCATCAGCGACATCTCACGCTGACACCCCCTCCACGGTATCCGCGTCTGACGCCTCACCAGCGGCAGGGCACGCCCAGCACTACCCGATCATCCTCCAGCACGCCTTCGGCACGACGGTCATCGAGGAAAAGCCGCAGCGCATCGCCACCGTCGCCTGGGCCAATCATGAGGTGCCGCTGGCACTCGGCGTGGTACCGGTGGGCTTTCCGCGCCAGGCCTTCGGGGATGACGACGATGACGGCATGATGCCGTGGGTCAAGGCGCGCCTGGAGGAGCTTGACGCCGGCGAGTACACGCTGTTCGACGAGGGCGATGGCATCGATTTCGAAGCGGTGGCCGCCAGCCAGCCGGACGTCATCCTGGCGGCCTATTCCGGCATGAGCGAAGCCGACTATCAGACACTGAGCAAGATCGCGCCGGTGGTGGCACGTCCGGGGCCGCGCTGGTCCTCCAGCTGGCGCGACATGATCCGCCACGACAGTGCCGGCATGGGCATGGCCACCGAGGGTGAGGCGCTGATCGAGCGTCTTGAGGCCCGGATCGCCGAGAACATCGCGGATCATCCCGAGATCCAGGGCAAGTCGATCATCGTGATCAGCCACATCGACCCCACCAATCTGAGCCGCATCGCCTTCTACAACGACAACGATGCCCGAGTGCGCTTCTTCCACGAGCTGGGCATGGTCTCGCCGCCATTCGTCAGCGAGACCGCCGTCGAGGGTCGCTTTGCCGGTCAGATCAGCGCCGAGCGCCTCGATGAGCTGGCCGATGTCGATATCGTGCTGACCTACGGTGGCCAACCGCTGATCGACCGCCTCAACGAGCATCTGCTGACCTCCCGCCTGCCCGCCATCCAGCAGGACGCGGTGGTGCTGCTGGAGAACGGCCCGATGGGCACTGCCGCCAACCCCACACCTCTCTCGATTCCCTGGGTACTCGACGACTATGTTGACCAGCTGTCCGTCGCCGCTCGCAAGGGCGAGTGATCTCACGCCGCTTTCGGCCAGCCGTCAGCGGCGCTGGCTGGGCACCCTGCTGCTGTGGCTGGCGCTGTGTGCAAGCCTCGCCCTGTCGGTGGCCTTCGGTGCGCGGGTGACCCACTGGGCCGACATCACGGGGCTACTGGATGGCTCGCTGGATTCGATGGCCGAGGCCGCCGTGGCCAGCCGCCTGCCGCGCACCCTGCTGGCCATGCTGGCCGGGGCGGCGCTGGGCGTGTCGGGCGCCGTGATGCAGGGTCTGACCCGCAACCCGCTGGCAGACCCGGGGCTGCTCGGCGTCAATGCCGGAGCGGCGCTCGCCGTGGTGATCGGCATCGCCTGGTTCGGCATCCAGCAGGCCAGCGACTATCTGTGGCTGGCCATTCTCGGGGCGGGACTGAGCGCCGTGGTGGTCTATCTGATCGCCAGTCTCGGGCGTGGCGGAGCGACCCCGCTGCGCCTGGCACTCTCCGGGGCCGTCATCTCCGCGGCGCTGAGCTCTCTGAGCACGGCCATCATCCTGCCGCGCGCCGACATCGGCGGGCTGATCCAGTCCTGGTTGATCGGCGGTGTCGGCGGCGCGACCTGGGCACAGATCACCCCGGCGCTGCCCTTCCTGCTCAGCGGCCTGCTGATCTGCGGGCTCTCGGCGCGCCGACTCAACCTGCTGGCGCTCGGCGATGACATGGCCAGCGGGCTGGGCGAACGCGTGGCGCGGGTGCGAGTGATGGCGGCACTGGGCGCGATTCTGCTATGTGGTGGCATCACCGCGGTATGTGGCCCCATCGCCTTCGTCGGGCTGGTGGTGCCGCATGTCTGTCGCCTGATGGTGGGCAGCGATTACCGCTGGATTCTGCCGCTCTCGGCGCTGGCCGGTGCCCTGCTGCTGACCTCGGCGGACATTCTCGGACGTCTGATCGCACGCCCCGCCGAACTGGACGTGGGCATCATGACGGCACTGGTCGGCGCACCGTTCTTCATCTGGATCGTCCGTCGCCACAAGGTGAAATCACTGTGAGCCCTCTCCTGCCTGACGCCTCGTCTGCGACGCATCCCACCTCGCGTGCCACCCTGACGCGCCTGCGGCGTGCCCGAAAGCGCCAGCGCCGCCTCACCCTCTGGGGATTGCTGGCCGTGGTGCTCGCCGTCTTCAGCCTGGTCCTGATGCAGGGACAGCGCTTCATTCCCCCACTCACGGTGCTTCAGGTACTGCTAGGCGAAAACGTGCCGGGGGCCAGCTTCATCATCACCGAGCTGCGCCTGCCGCGTGCGCTGGTCGCGGTTGTCGCGGGCTGCTGCTTCGGACTGGGCGGCGCCGCCTTCCAGGCCATGCTGCGCAATCCGCTGGCCAGTCCGGACATCATCGGCATCAGTGCCGGTGCCAGCACGGCGGCGGTATTCGCCATCGTGATGCTGTCGCTGAGCGGCACACTGGTGTTATTGCTGGTGATTGCCGCCTCGCTTGGCGTGGCGCTGCTGATCTACACCCTCTCCTGGCGCAAGGGAGTGGCCGGGGCACGGCTGATTCTGGTCGGTATCGGACTGGGCGCCATGCTGCAGAGCATCACCGCCTATCTGCTGACGCAGGCGCCCAGCTGGTCATTGCAGGAGGCGCTGCGCTGGATGACCGGCAGCCTCAACAGCATCACCCTGAATCAGCTACCACCACTTGCCTTGGCGCTGGGCCTGCTGGGCAGCTTGCTGCTGATGATGGGTCGGCATCTGGACGTCATGCGCATGGGCGATGACATGGCCAACGGTCTCGGCGTGCGGCTCTCGCTCACGCGCTTCATCATCATTCTCTCGGCGGTCGGGCTGGTTGCCTGCGCCACGGCGGTGGTCGGCCCGGTGGCCTTCGTCGCCTTCGTCAGCGGGCCCATCGCGACGCGCCTGTTCCGGCGGCGCGGCTCCATGATGATCCCGGCCGCCCTGATCGGGGCATTGTTGATGCTGGTCGCGGACTTCATCGGCCAGTTCCTGCTGCCTGCGCGCTATCCGGTGGGCGTGGTGACAGGCGTGCTGGGCGCACCGGTGCTGCTGTTGCTGCTGATGCGAGAACATCAAGGACCGGGGCCCTCAGGGCGCAGACAACGACGCAGCAGGCAGCCGACGCCGCCATCTTCCTCCTCCGATCCTCACCACCCGTCATCTCAGCGAGTCGTTTCCTCATGACCCACCCTTCCCTGTGCGTGAATGGCCTGACGGCAGCCTATGCCGAGCGGCCGGTGCTCGAGTCGATAGACCTCGACATCGCTTCGGGCGAGATCACCGTGATCGTCGGCGCCAATGCCTGCGGCAAATCCACCCTGCTGCGCACGCTCTCGCGCCTGCTGCCTCCCTCGCGAGGCGAGGTGCTGCTGGATGGCAGGTCGATCCACCGCCTGCCGGCACGTCAACTGGCCCGCCAGCTGGGGCTGCTGTCACAGTCACCGATCGCCCCGGAAGGCATCACGGTGCTGGATCTTGTCAGCCGAGGTCGGCATCCGCATCAAGGACTGTTCCAGCGCTGGACGCGTGACGATGACACCGCGGTGCTGGCAGCCCTCAACGCCACCGACACCGCCGCACTCGCCGAACGAGCGGTGGATGAACTCTCCGGCGGCCAGCGTCAGCGTGTCTGGATTGCCATGGCGCTCGCCCAGCAGACGGACATTCTGCTGCTGGATGAGCCCACCACCTTCCTCGACATCAATCATCAGGTGGAAGTGCTCGACCTGCTGACAGACCTCAACCACGCTCGCGGCACCACCATCGTGATGGTGCTGCATGAACTGAACCTGGCCGCACGTTACGCGGATGTGCTGATCGCCATGTCAGATGGCCAGATTCATGCCAGTGGCCCGCCCGAGCAGGTACTCACACGCGAGATGATCAAGGAGGTGTTCGGGCTGGAAAGCCACATCACCCCGGACCCCGTTACCGGCAAGCCGATGATGGTGCCCGTCGGGCGTCATGGGATGAAAGCTGCAAGGAACGAAGCCGTGTCGAGCTGATCACGCTGTTGGATAGTCCAAGGCTCCATCAATTCAATTCAGTCCGTGTAAGACATCAGAATCGGCATCATTGAACAAGGGGCCACCATATACCGCTTGTTAACACTGGATTCATAGCAATGAGTGCAAAACTTATTCTATGAAACCAAGCATAAAAGATCTCTGGATTTTCTCCCCGATCTCCCACTGAATAAAACTCAATCTCAACTTAATACACTAAGGTGCAAGCGACGGTAAAATTCATCAAATTGGTGCAGCGTACGATTTCGATATGCATATACGTGTTGCGTGAAATCTTATATTCCATTGTTTTATATGGAAAAAATCTCTCCGGCACACTTCCTGCTAGACATTCACCGAGGCACCGATAGGCATACAACAATCGAAAATCTACACCAATGGAGCGCTAGGGTTCCGGTGATTGGCTGATGGCCGTCACGACTGGTCCGAGAGCACTCGACCTCCAAGCTGGGGGTTACACGGCGGGACAAAAGCCCGGGAGACGCAACGCCTGAAAAGGTCGGCGCCTCTCACTTTTTCCGCCGGAGATAACGACAATGACCCAGCCCACTCGCCTTTCCCCGTCTACGACTTCCCTCTCGGATGCCTGCGCTCAGGCGCCATCCGCTGCTGTCGCATCTGACTCCCCGGCGGTATCCGCCGTATCCAGCAAGACCTCCCGACGTGCCGCGCTGGCCGGCGCCCTGCTGCTTGGCGCCTCGCTGAGCCCGCAGGCCATGGCACAGGATTCCTTCAGCGTGTGCTGGTCGGTGTATGCCGGCTGGATGCCGTGGGAATACGCGGACACCCAGGGCATCGTCGACAAGTGGGCCAAGAAGTACGACATCAATATCGATGTGGTGCAGGTCAACGATTACGTCGAGTCCATCAATCAGTACACCTCCGGCAATGTCGATGGCTGCGCCATGACCAACATGGATGCCCTCACCCTCCCCGCCGCCAGCAGTGTCGATTCCACCGCGCTGATTCTGGGTGACTACTCCGATGGCAATGACGGCGTGATGGTCCGCGACGGCGATTCCATCGAGTCCCTGAAGGACCGTGAGGTCAATCTGGTGCAGTTCAGTGTCTCCCACTACCTGTTGGCACGCGCGCTGGACAGCGTCGGCATGAGCGAGCGCGACCTCACCACCACCAATACCGGCGATGCCGACATCGTGGCGCTGGCCAGCAACACCGATACCCAGGCGGTGGTGACCTGGAACCCCCAGCTGGCCACGCTCAAGGACATGCCCGGCTACACCGAAGTCTTCAACTCCAGTGACATCCCCGGCGAGATTCTCGACCTGATGGTCGTCAATACCCAGACGCTGAAGGACAACCCGGACTTCGGCCACGCGTTGGTCGGCGCCTGGTATGAGGTGATGGAGAAGATGAAGGCTGGCGACGAAGCCGCGCTCTCCCAGATGGCCGATGCCGCCGGCACCGACCTCGCCGGCTATCAGGCCCAGCTGGCCGCGACCCACATGTACTACACCCCCGCCGAGGCCGTGGCCGCCTTCAATGCGCCGAGCCTCAAGGACACCATGCAGCACATCGCCGACTTCAGCTTCGCGCAGGGGCTGCTGGGTGAAGGCGCACCGGATGCCGGCTTCATCGGCATCGAGACGCCTGCCGGCATCGTCGGCGA
Organism: Cobetia sp. PS-4MA; assembly: GCF_057670765.1. Classification (NCBI taxonomy): domain Bacteria; kingdom Pseudomonadati; phylum Pseudomonadota; class Gammaproteobacteria; order Oceanospirillales; family Halomonadaceae; genus Cobetia; species Cobetia sp. PS-4MA. Next base: position 2,120,708 of record NZ_CM173107.1, read on the forward strand.
TGAAGGCAACGTGATGCTGCGCTTCGACCCGAGCTATACCGCCGCACTGGCCGACAGCCAGTAACGCCACGCGGTGGATGCCGCACACCAGCCGCAGGAAAGCTGTCTCTGTGGCTGGTGAACCGACCGCCTCCCTCGACCGCACCTCTCGTTCGCACCCGTGGAGCCCGCGCATGAAACGCCTGATCAATCTGACACCCTCCCGTGGTGGCCGCTGGCTGCTCGGTGGCCTGCCCTTCGCGCTGCTGGCCATCCTCTACATCGTGCAGTCCAACCAGCGACTGCTCGACAACCCCAACGACCGCCTGCTGCCGTCCTTCGCGTCCATGGGCGAGTCCTTCGCCAAGCTAGCCACCGAGGTCAACGTGCGCACCGGCGATCTGCCGCTGTGGACCGACACCTTCGCCAGCCTCGAACGCCTGCTGGCCGGCGTGCTGATCAGTGCGCTGATCGGCCTGAGCGTCGGCCTGCTCACCGGCGGCCTGCCGCTGCTGCGCGCCAAGCTGTCCCCGCTGATCACCGTGCTGTCCCTGATTCCGCCGATGGCGATCCTGCCGATCCTGTTCATCGCCTTCGGGACGGGTGAGCTGGCCAAGATCGCGCTGATCGTCATCGGCATCACGCCCTTCCTGATTCGCGACCTGCAGAATCAGGCCCTGCGCCTGCCCGATGAGCAGCTGATCAAGGCCCAGACGCTGGGCGCCAGCTCCTGGCAGGTGCTGACCCGCGTACTGCTGCCCCAGCTGACCCCGCGCCTTCTGAGCGCCACGCGCCTGGCACTCGGCAGCGCCTGGCTGTTCCTGATCGCCGCTGAAGCCATCGCCGCCCAGGACGGCCTCGGCTATCGCATCTTCCTGGTGCGCCGATATCTGGCGATGGACGTCATCCTGCCCTACGTGGCCTGGATCACGCTGCTGGCCTTTCTGCTCGACCGTCTGCTGGTGCTCGTCTCGACCCGCGCCTTCCCCTGGTACCACGCTGAGGAGAGCCAATCATGAGCCTGATCCACGCCAAGGGCCTCGAGAAGCACTACGGCCAGCAGGTCGTGCTGGAACGCATGAACCTGACCGTCGAGGCCGGGGAATTCATCACCCTGGTCGGCGCCTCGGGCTGCGGCAAGACCACCTTCCTCAAGCTGCTGCTGGGCACCGAGGGCGTCTCGCGCGGTGAGCTGCTGCTGGACGGCAAGCCCATCCCCGGCGAGCCGGGGCCGGACCGCGGCATCGTCTTCCAGAAGTATTCCGTCTTCCCGCACCTCACGGTGCTGGGCAACGTGATCATGGCCGAGGAGCTGGCGCGCGCCCCGCTGACCGGCAAGCTGTTCGGGGCCAAGCGTCGCGAGGCACGGGTCGCCGCCGAGAAACGCCTGGAAGAAGTCGGCCTGTCCCACGCGCTGGACAAGTACCCGCATGAGCTGTCCGGCGGCATGCAGCAGCGCCTCGCCATCGCCCAGGCGCTGATGATGAAGCCGCGCATCCTCTTGCTGGATGAGCCCTTCGGCGCACTGGACCCGGGCATCCGCAAGGACATGCACCAGCTCATCCTGCGTCTGTGGGAAGAACAGCAGCTGACCATCTTCATGATCACCCACGACCTCAAGGAAGCGTTCGAGCTGGGCTCGCGCGTCTGGGTGTTCGACAAGGTGCGTGTCGACCCGCAGGCCCCGCAGGCCTATGGCTCGACCATCACCTACGACCTGCCCACCGAGCGCAGCAAGGCCAAGGCGTCGTCTCAGCAGCCGGGCTCTGTCCAAACGAGCTCTGTCCAAGCGGGCGCTGACCAACCGACGCCCGAGCACGAAACGCTGACGACGCCAGCCCACTCCGTTTCCCAAGCCACTCTCACCGGAGGCCAAATCAATGAACATACCGCTTGATGCCGCAACCACCGCCAGCGCCAGCGCCAATTCCAACCCCAACCCCGACTCAAGCGCCCGCGCCAGCTTCACCGCGAAATACCAGACCCATCTGCCCGGCGGCCATCACTGGTCGATGCGCATGCCGCGTGGCAGCGCGCTCAAGCTGACCGCCCGCGAGGCCAACGCCAATGTCGGTCTGGTGATGTACAACCCGCTGGATCTGCTTGAGCGCCTCAATCTGCCGGACACCCTCAAGGGTCAGCACACCTTCCGTCTCACCGAAGGTCACTGCCTGTATTCCGACATGGGCCGCATCTTCGCCTCCATCATCCAGGATGATCTCGGCTGGCATGACAGCGCCAGCGGCAACCTGATGGAGCAGCACTTCGCCGCCAAGGGCTGGCACAAGAAGGCTTACCAGCAGGCCTTCAATGACTTCACGCCCACCGGTCACGACAGCCTGCTGATCGAGATGGCCAAGTACGGCCTGAGCGAGCGCGACCTGTGCGCCAACCTCAATCTGTTCTCCCGCGTGCGCGCCGATGAAGACGCCAACCTGCACTACGTCACCGACCACTGCGCCGCCGGTGACAGCGTCACCCTGCGCTTCGAGATGGACACCCTCGTCCTGCTGCACACCTGTCCGCATCCGCTGGACCCCGCCGAGGAATATCCGCTGCGCGGCGTGGACATGACCTTCGGCACCGCGACACCGATGGGCGAGCACGACGCCTGCTATCTGTCGCGTCCCGAGAATGCCCGCGCCTACGCCAACAATCAGCTGTATCACCTGGCGGGCTGAGGCATTCCCCGACAGCAGACGGACGCCACGCCGACTGGCTAGTGGCAACTGGAAACGACGCCCCAGATGACAAGGACAAAGGACAATCCCATGTGCACCTCGACGCTTGAACACCCCCATGCCCACACCCCAGCCACGACGGGCGTCGCCCCGCTGAGCTACGCAGACCCCGCACAGCAGCCGCGCGAGCTTGAGCGCACCGTCGAGGCCGGCGATCACTTCATCGGACTGGTGCGCGCCGGTCAGCACCTGCGCATCACTGACCTGCACGGCAATCAGGCCGCCGACACCCTGTTCTTCTCGGCCGACGACACCGCCGAGCGCTACAGCGCGATGGACACCGTGCGTGAGCAGGGCAAGGTCTACCTGACCACCGGCAGCGTGCTGTATTCCACCCGTGGCCGTGCGCTGCTGACCATCACCGGCGATACCTGTGGCCGTCACGACACCCTGGGTGGTGCCTGTTCCAGCGAGTCCAACACCGTGCGTTACGACCTGGAGAAGCGTCACATGCACTCCTGTCGTGACAACTGGATGCTGGCCATCGCCCGCTACCCGAAGTACGACCTGACCAAGCGCGACATCGGCCACAACATCAACTTCTTCATGAACGTGCCGGTCACCGCCGATGGCGGCCTGAGCTTCGAGGACGGCCTGTCCGCCCCGGGCAAGTACGTCGAGATGGTCGCCGAACGTGACGTCTACGTGCTGCTCTCCAACTGCCCGCAGCTCAACAACCCCTGCAACGGCTACGACCCGACACCGGTCGCCATCCGCATCAGCGACTCGCCGCTGAGCTGAGCCACTGAGCTGAGCCGCCGCGCTGACAGCGACGCTTTCGAACACGCATACGACAAGAAACGGCCGAGCCACCCCTGACGATGTCATCTCTCTTGCATCACTCGTCAGCCCCCAAGGCTCTGCCCGGCTACCGGACGACCGGCAGCTCACAGTTTGAAGGCGGGACGACCCGCCGCCGGAAGGATGACTCCGTCATGTTCCACAAGGTCCTGATTGCCAACCGTGGCGCCATCGCCACCCGAATCCAGCGCACGCTGCGTGCCCTCGGTATCCAGAGCGTCGCCGTCTACGCAGAAGCCGATCGTGAATCCCCCTTCGTGCGCGAGGCCGATGAAGCCTACAGCCTCGGCGAAGGTGCCGCCGCCGAGACCTATCTCGACATCGACAAGCTGATCGCCATCGCCCGCGAGAGTGGCGCCCAGGCCGTGCACCCGGGCTACGGTTTCCTGTCCGAGAACACCCGCTTCATCCAGGCCTGTGATGCTGCCGGTCTGGTCTTCCTCGGCCCGACCGTCGAGCAGATCCACGCCTTCGGCCTCAAGCACGAGGCGCGCACCATCGCCGAGAACGCCGGCGTGCCGCTGGTACCCGGTACCGGCCTGCTGGACGACGTCGAGAGCGCACTGAGCGAGGCCGCCCGTATCGGCTATCCGGTGATGCTCAAGTCCACCGCCGGCGGCGGCGGCATCGGCATGCAGGTGTGTGAGGATGACGCCTCCCTCAGTCGCGCCTTCGATTCGGTCAAGGGCCTGGGAGAGCGCAACTTCGGGGATGGCGGCGTCTTCCTGGAGGCGTATATCGCCCGCGCCCGTCACCTGGAAGTGCAGCTGTTCGGTGATGGCGAAGGCACGGTGATCGCCCTCGGCGAGCGCGACTGCTCCAGTCAGCGCCGCCACCAGAAGGTCATCGAGGAATGCCCGGCACCTAACCTGCCTGAGCGCGTTCGCGAAGAGATGATCGCCACCGCCATCCGCCTGGGCGAAGCCGTCAATTACCGCAGCGCCGGTACCGTCGAATTCATCTATGACGCCGAGCGTCAGGCCTTCTATTTCCTGGAGGTCAACACGCGCCTGCAGGTCGAGCATGGTGTCACGGAGCTTGTGTGGGGCGTGGATGTCGTCGCCTGGATGCTCAAGCTGGGCGCCGGTGAGCTGGGTAACCTGCGCGAGCGGGTCGCGCCGCTGACGCCCCGCGGCCACGCCATGCAGGCACGCGTCTATGCCGAGAATCCGCAGCACGATTTCCGCCCTTCCAGCGGCCTGCTCACCGAGGTGGAGTTCGCCAATGACGCCGTGACCGCCGCCCTCGCCGAGGACAACCAGCTGCGGGTGGATCACTCCATCGAGGCCGGCTTCGAGGTCCCGGCGTGGTTCGACCCGATGCTGGCCAAGGTGATGGTGCACGCCCCGACCCGCGAGCAGGCACGCGGCGATCTCTCCAGGGCACTGGCCGCCTCTCGCCTCTACGGCATCGAGACCAACCGCCAGTGGCTGTCGCATCTGCTGGAAGACCCGCGCTTCCGCAATGTCGAGATCTACACCCGCTGGCTGGAAGGTCTCGAGTGGGCCGCACCGACCTTTGAAGTGATCGTCCCCGGTACCCTGACCACCGTGCAGGACATGCCGGGTCGCCAGGGGCACTGGGATGTGGGCGTGCCGCCCTCCGGCCCCTTCGATGACTACGCCTTCCGTCTCGGCAATGCGCTGCTGGGCAACGCGGCCGATGCCGCAGGCCTCGAGATCACCCTCAATGGCCCGACGCTGCACTTCCACCGCGCCACCCGCGTGGTGCTGGCCGGTGCGCCGCTGCCCGCCACGCTGTCCGTTTCAGCACCGCAAGCCGGCTCCGATGACACCGCGACTCACGACCTTGCCCTGTGGCAGGTGCATGAGATCGCCGCTGGCAGCACCCTGAGCCTGGGCAAGGTGGCTGCCGGCGCGCGCAGCTATCTGCTGATCGCCGGGGGCATCGACTGCCCGCAGTATCTGGGCTCGCGCGCGACCTTCACCCTGGGCCAGTTCGGCGGCCATGCCGGACGTGCCCTGCGCAGTGGCGACACCCTGCCGCTTGCTGATCTCGCCGAGTGCCCCCAGCCCGCCCTGCCCCGGCTGCCCGAGGCGCTGATCCCGCAGGGCGCTAGCATTATCGATAATGAGCAAGGCAAGACCTCAGGTCGCGAATGGCAGATCGGCGTGCTCTACGGACCGCACGGTGCGCCTGACTTCTTCACCGAAGACGACATCAGCACCTTCTTCGGCCACCGCTGGGAAGTGCACTACAACTCCAGCCGTACCGGCGTGCGTCTGATCGGCCCGCGTCCGCAGTGGGCGCGTGCCGACGGCGGTGAGGCCGGTCTGCATCCCTCCAATATCCACGACAACGCCTACGCCTTCGGCACCATCGACTTCACCGGCGACATGCCAGTCATCCTCGGCCCGGACGGCCCGTCACTGGGCGGTTTCGTGTGTCCGGCCACTGTGGTGCGCGCGGAACGCTGGAAGCTGGGCCAGCTGGCCGCCGGCGACCGCATCCGTTTCGTCGCGCTGACTCTGGATGAGGCTCGCGCCATCGAGGTGCAGCAGGACGCCGTGATCGCGGCCCTCGCCAGTGGCAAGCTCGACGCACTGGAGTCACCTCTAGCGGCGACCAGCAACACACTGAGCGCCATCGCCGAGCAACGTCCGCGCCCCGATGACTCGCCAGTACTCAAGCGCCTGAGCGCCGAGCAAGGCGGCGAGCAGATCTTCTATCGCCGCGCCGGGGATGACTTCCTGCTGATCGAATTCGGCCAGATGGAGCTGGATATCGCGCTGCGCTTCCGCGCCCACGCCTGGATGCTGTGGCTCAAGGAGCATCCGCTGCCCGGCCTGATGGAGATGACACCGGGCATCCGCTCGCTGCAGCTGCATTACGACCCGCGCAAGCTTGCCCTCGCCACGCTGATGACGCACCTCGAACAGGCCGAAGTCGCGCTCAAGGATGTCGAGGACATCGAGATCGAGGCGCGCACCGTGCACCTGCCGCTGTCCTGGGATGACCCGGCGTGTCAGCAGGCCATCGACAAGTACCAGCGCTCGGTGCGCCCGGACGCCCCCTGGTGCCCGAGCAATCTGGAATTCATTCGCCGCATCAATGGTCTCGCCGATGAGGCGGCGGTACGCGAGACGGTGCTCAACGCCCGCTATCTGGTGATGGGCCTCGGCGATGTCTATCTCGGCGCGCCGGTGGCCACGCCGCTGGACCCGCGCCAGCGCCTGGTGACCACCAAGTACAACCCGGCACGCACCTGGACCGCCGAGAACTCGGTGGGTATCGGCGGCGCCTATCTGTGCGTGTATGGCATGGAAGGTCCGGGCGGCTATCAGTTCGTCGGCCGCACGCTGCAGATGTGGAATCGCTATCGCCGCACCGAACACTTCACCAGCCCGTGGCTGCTGCGCGTGTTCGACCAGCTGCGCTTCCACCCGGTCAGCCATGAGGCGCTTGAGCAGATCCGTCGTGATCACCCTCAGGGGCGTTACGACCTGAAGATCGAGAAGACCCGCTTCCGCCTCGCCGATTATCAGGCGCAGATCGCCGAGCATCAGGCCGAGACCGATGCCTTCCGTGAACGCCGTCAGGCCGCCTTCCAGCAGGAAATCGACGACTGGCATGCACGCGGCCAGTTCACCTTCGAGGATCAGATCAACGAGGTGCAGGAAGCCGACAGCCTGAGCGATGACGAGCTGGGGATCGAGACACCGGTCACCGGCAGCCTGTGGAAGCTGGAGGTCGCCGAGGGCGATCTCGTCGAGGCCGGCCAAGTGGTGGCGCTGGTCGAGTCGATGAAGATGGAAGTCGAGATTCGCACCCACACCGCAGGCCGTGTCGTTCGCCTGCCGATCAAGGAAGGCAGCGGCGTCGCCCCCGGCCAGCCGCTGATCGTGCTGTCGACCGCCGTGGAAGCCACTGATCCAGCTGATGCCAGCGCAACAGACAACGCCCAATCGACCCTGTCCTCCGAGGAGACGCTGTGATGATGACCCATACCCCGCACAACCTGAGCATCACGGCGCTGAGCAAGGCCTATAAGGCCGGAGAGCTGACGCCACGCCAGCTGGTGAATGAACTGCTGGCCGCGCAGCCCGAACAAGACGCCGCCTGGATCACCCGCCTGAGTGCAGATCAGCTGGAACCCTATCTGGCGCGTCTGGACGACGTGGCGCCCGAGTCACTGCCGCTCTACGGCATCCCCTTCGCGATCAAGGACAACATCGATCTCGCCGGCGTGACCACCACCGCCGGTTGCCCGGAATTCGCCTATACGCCAGACGATGACGCCTTCGTGGTCAAGCAGCTGATCGCGGCCGGCGCGATCCCGATGGGCAAGACCAATCTGGATCAGTTCGCCACCGGCCTGGTCGGGGAGCGCGCGCTGCCGGTCTACGGCACCCCGGCGAATGCCTTCGACCCCGCCTATGTCCCGGGCGGCTCCAGCAGTGGCTCCGCCGTCGTCACCGCCCAGGGGCAGGTCAGCTTCGCGCTGGGCACGGACACGGCGGGCTCCGGGCGTGTACCGGCCTGCTTCAACAATCTGGTCGGCGTGAAGCCGACCCTCGGCCTGCTCAGCGCAGGCGGTGTGGTGCCGGCCTGCGCCACCCTGGATACCATCTCGATCTTCGCACTCGGCTGCGATGATGCCGCGCGGGTGTTGTCCGTCACCGCACAGTTCGATGCCGACAACCGCTGGGCGCGCGAGCACGACTTCGCCGTGCATGGCCAGGCCTACGGCCTCCTGCCGGATCTCACCGACCTGCGCATCGGCGTGCCGCCGCGTACCCAGTGGCATACCGACGCCGATTACAGCGGCTACATGGAAGCGGCGATGCGTCAGTGCAAGGCATCGGGGGCCGAGCTGGTCGAGCTGGATTGCAGCCCGCTGCTGGCCGCTGCGCGCCTGCTCTATGAAGGCCCGTGGGTGGCGGAGCGCTATCACGCGGTGCGCGAGCTGATCGAGCGCAACCCCGAGGCACTGCATCCTGTCACGCGCGAGATCACCCTCGGCGGTGCCACGCCGCTGGCCGTGGATGCCTTCGATGCCAGCTATCAGCTGGCCGAATACCGCCGTCAGGCCGATGCCCTGCTCGCGCAGGTGGACGTGATGCTGGCCCCGACCACGCCGCGCCTGCCGACCAAGGCAGAGCTGGCCGAGGCGCCGATCGCGGTCAATTCGGAGCTTGGCACCTGGACCAACTTCATGAACCTGCTGGATCTGAGCGCACTGGCCGTGCCGGTCGGCTTCAATAGCCAGGGCCTGCCCGGCGGCGTGACACTGTTCGCGCCCGCCTTCGAAGACCTGCAACTGCTGAGCATCGCGCGCCTGCTCGAGAAGGAATTCTCGCTGCCGCTGGGGGCCAGCGCCGTTGCCCGTCCCCAGGCACGCCTCGCCGACAGCGATCTGCCGATGGCGAAGAATGGCCGGCTCGAGATCGCGGTCTGCGGTGCGCATCTCACTGGCATGCCGCTCAATCACCAGCTCACCCAGCGCGATGCCCGCCTGGTCGCCCGTACTCACAGCGCCCCCCGCTACCGCCTGTATCAACTGGATGACGCCACACCCGCCAAACCGGCCATGCTGCGCGCGCCAGAGGACGGTACCAGCATCGCGCTGGAAGTCTGGTCACTGCCCATCGCCAGTGTCGGCAGCTTCCTCGCCGGCATCCCCTTCCCGCTGGGACTGGGCCAGATCGAGCTCGAAGACGGCCGCTGGGTCGCGGGCTTCATCTGCTCGGTCTCCGCTGACAGTGGCGTACCGATGACGGACATCAGCGAGTACGGCGGCTGGAAGGCGTGGATGGAGCGCGGGTGATCCGCTCTCGCTGACAACCTCTCGTCGAAGCTGGATGCCAGACACGCAAAAGCCGCTACCGGATGACCGGTAGCGGCTTTTTTCATGCACTCGTCAGATCAGGTAGCGCCCGAATCATGAAGCACCTGTTGCTCGAGGTGTCTGTCTCTCGAAGTACTTGTGTTTCGAAGTGCCTGTGTCCCGAAGTGCTTGTCGCTCAGGGCGCTTATTGCTCGAGACTCTTGAGCAGCAGTTCCGCGACGCCTTCAGACGACATCGGGTTCTGACCGGTGATGATCAGCCCATCCTGGATGGCGTAGGAGGTGAAGTCGTCCTTCTTCTCATAGATGCCACCCTTCTGCTGCAGCGCCTCTTCCACCAGGAACGGCACGACGTCAGTAAGGCCGACACCTTCTTCTTCGCCGTTGGTGAAACCGGTGACATGCACGCCATCCACGAAGGGAGTGCCATCCGGCTTGCGAGCATTCAGCAGCACGGCCGGGGCGTGGCAGACAGAGCTGACCGGCTTGCCGGCCGCGTGGAACTGCTCGATCAGACGGATGGAATCGGCGTCATTGGTCAGATCCCACAGCGGGCCGTGGCCACCCGGGTAGAAGATGGCGTCGAAGTCCTCGACCTTCATGTCTGCCAGCACGGCAGTGGTGGCGAGGTCCTGCTGAGCGGCAGTGTCCTTGTCGAAGCGGCGAGTGGCATCCGTCTGGAAGTCCTCGCCCTGACTTGCCGGGTCCAGCGGCGGCTGACCGCCCTTGGGAGACGCGAGTGTCACCTCGACACCGGCATCCTTCAGCAGGTAGTAGGGAGCCGCCAGCTCTTCCAGCCAGAAGCCTGTCTTCTTGCCCGTGTCACCCAGCGTATCGTGGGATGTCACTACCACCAGAACCTTGCTCATGATGCTCTCCTTTACGTGCGGGATAGCCCGCAACGGTCACTTCACGAAATTTGTCGGCGAGGTGATGCTCGCCCTGTGACGATCGGCACGTGATGCTCGCCCTGTGTGGAATCAAGCTTACGGCTCACGTCACCATCGTCATAATCGATAGTCCAGATAGCCACTATCGCTCATACAAATAGCTGTCCTGCGAAGATCTGCTCAGCGAAGGCGGAAGCACGCTTTCGAGCGAACCGGCTTACCAGGTCGGCACCAGGTGCACTTCGCGAATATTGGCACGCGGTGAGGCACTGATGGCGTAGAGAACGGCATCCGCCACATCCTGAGGGTCCAGCTTGTCCGGCTTGGGCTCATCGAAGAAAGCAGTGTTGACCATGCCTGGCGTGATGGTGGTGCAGCGGCCTTGCCATTCGGCCATTTCCATCGCCAGGTTCTGGCCGAAGCCGTAGGCGAACCACTTGCTGGCGCTGTAGATGGAGCCCGCATGATTGGCACGCCCGGCCACGGAACTGGTGAGGATGAAGTGGCCCTTGCGCTCTCTCAGATGCGGCAGGGTCGCGTGGGCGGTCCACAGCAGCGCATTGATGTTGATGTCGACGACTCGCTTCCACTCCTCGGGATCACCGTTCTCGGTGCCAGCCTGGCTGACGCCGGTACCGGCATTGGCGAACGCCACATCCAGATGGCCATGATGGGCGACGGCCTGCTCGACGACCTTGGCGAGTTGATCGTAGTCCGTCGCATCCGCGGCGATCGCCAGCACCTTGTCGCTGCCCAGCTCCTCGACAAGCGCATCGAGGCGCTCCTTGCGGCGGGCGGTCACGACGACCTTGTGCCCGGCCTTCACCAGAGTGCGTGCGGTGGCCTCACCGATACCGCTGGAGGCACCGGTGATAAGAATGATCTTTTCCCCTTCGGCTTGCATCTGCTTCACATCACTCATGGATCGCTCCTGTGGGTCGCATTGATCTCTCGCCGTGTTCTTGAGACCACCCTACCGCCTGAGCCTCCCATCGTGATAATCGATAGTCCGGATAGCTGCTATCATCCAGACAAATAGTGCTCACTCGTCCGAGTGCAGCCGCGACACTCCGTGACACTCCGCCTGCTCTGGTAGTCATCATGAAGCTCAATTACGACCTCAACCTCCTGCGCACCTTTCATGCGCTGTATCTCGAGCAGAACGTCACGCGCGCCGGCGAGCGTCTGCACCTGAGTCAGCCCTCGGTGAGCGCGGCGCTGTCGAAACTGCGCGAACTGTTCAATGACCCGCTGTTCATTCGCGACCGCCAGCGCATGCGCCCCACCGAGAAGGCCGACCACCTGTTCCCGACCATCGAGGCGGCGCTGACCGACCTCGATGGCCTGATCAACAGCGAGCGACACTTCGACCACACCACCGAGAGCCGTCATTTCGAGATCGCCGCCAACGACTACTTCGAGGTGCTGATCCTGCCGCAACTGGCGACGATCCTGCGTGAGCAGGCCCCCGGCATCACCCTCCAGGTGCGCCGTCTCTCGCAGGACATGAGCGAGGCTGGCGTGATGAGCGGCACGACGGATCTCGCCTTCGGGCGTCAGGTCGACCCGCCCGAGAATCTGGTGGTGCGTGAGGTGATCACCGAAGGCATCGACTGCCTGGTGGGCAATGGCCATCCCTTGCTGGAGCGGCTGGATGGCGAGGGCCGCATGACCAAGGCGGATTTCGAGCACCACGCCCATGTGCTGGTTCAACCGCATGCCCGCCTGAAAAGCGGCATCTTCAAGCAGCTTGAGGGTCAGGGGCTGAAGCGCGAGGTGGCGCTGGCCGTCACCTACTTCATGGCCGTGCCTTCCCTGCTGGAACGCTCGCCGTTGATCGCGAGCCTGCCCACCGGGCTGTGCCAGCATTTCTGTCGTCAGTTCGCCGTCACCCTCGTGCCGCCACCCGTGGCCTTCGCCTCCTTCCCCTTCCATCTGAGCTGGCATCGCCGCTATCAGAAGGACCCGGCGCACCGCTGGATCAGGGAGCAGATCATCGCGTGTTGTCAGCGTCTGGCAGAGGGTCAGAAGGTGCTGCCCTGAGCCACTGGTACGCGTACGCAAGCCCCCGGAAACGAAAACGGCCCCTCACCATCCAGTGAGGGGCCGTTCTTTTCATGCCACAGGTCATGCCACAGGACTCAGCAGGCGAGCATCAGGCCTGCTTGGCCGCCAGGGCAGCACGATGGGCGTGCAGCTTCTGGTAGCTTTCGATCAGACGCAGGTGGCGATCCAGCCCTTCCAGCTGCATGTTGGTGGGCTCCAGGCCATGGAAGCGCACCTCACCCTGCACGGAGCCGACCACGGCAGCGATGGTGTCTTCACCGAACATGCGGCGGAAGTTGTAGAGGTAGTCCTCAAGCTCCAGCTCATCGTCGAGGGTGATCTCCAGCACGGCCTTCATGGCCTGATAATAGAGGCCGCGCACGACGGTGTTGTCGTTGTACTGCAGGAACATCTCGACACGATCCAGCGCATCCTCGTGCTGACCCAGCGCGAGATTGATCATCAGTTTCAGCTCGAGAATCGTCAGCTGGCCCCAGATGGTGTTCTCGTCGAACTCGATGCCGATCAGCGTCTTGATGTCCATGTGCTCATCAAGCTGGCTCTCTTCGAGACGCTCGCCCAGGTCCGCCAGCTGATCGTCATCGAGACGATGTAGATTGAGGATGTCCTCGCGGTAATCCAGCGCCATGTTGGTGTTGTCCCACACCAGGTCCTCGACCGGATAGACCTCGGAATAGCCCGGCACCAGGATACGACACACCGGCGCGCCGAGGTCCTCGTGCACCGCCATGTACGATTCCTTGCCGATCTCATCGAGGATACCGAACAGGTTGGCGACCTCTTCTTCATTGCTGCCGGAGAAGTCCCACTCGACGAACTCGATATCGGTCTTCGAGCTGAAGAAACGCCAGGAGACGAGGCCTGATGAGTCGATGAAGTGCTCGACGAAGTTGTTCGGCTCGGAGACGGCCAGCGAGTTGAAGGTCGGCGGCATGAAGTCGTTGAGCCCCTCGAAGCTGCGGCCCTGCATCAGCTCGGTCAGGCTGCGCTCGATGGCAACCTCAAAGCTCGGATGCGCGCCGAAGGAGGCGAAGACACCGCCGGTCTTCGGGTTCATCAAGGTCACGCAGGCCACCGGGAACTGACCACCCAGCGAGGCGTCCTTGACCAGAATCGGGAAGCCCTGGGCTTCCAGTGCCTCGATGCCCTCGACGATTTCCGGGTACTTGGCCAGCACCTCCTGCGGCACGTCCGGCAGGGTCAGTTCCTGCTCGAGAATCTCGCGCTTCACGGCACGCTCGAAGATCTCGGACAGGCACTGCACCTGGGCTTCCGGCAAGGTGTTGCCGGCGCTCATGCCGTTGCTGAGGTACAGGTTCTCGATCAGGTTGGACGGGAAGTAGATCGTCTCACCGTCCGAACGGCGAGTGAACGACAGGGAAACGATGCCACGATCCGCACGCCCGGAATTGGTGTCGATCAGATTGGAGCCACCCAGCTCGCCGTCCGGATTGAAGATCTCCAGGCAGTAGTCATCCAGCACGCCTTCCGGGATCTCGTCGTTCGGGCCCGGCTGGAACCACTTCTCGTTCGGGTAGTGCACGAACTCGCTGTCAGCGATGGCTTCGCCAAAGAACTGGTCGTTGTAGAAGAAGTTGCAGCTCAGGCGCTCGATGAACTCGCCCAGTGCCGAGCACAGCGCGCTCTCCTTGGTCGAGCCCTTGCCGTTGGTGAAGCACATCGGCGAGGCGGCATCACGAATGTGCAGCGACCAGACGTGCGGCACGATGTTGCGCCAGGAGGCGATCTCGATCTTCATGCCGAGATCATTCAGAAGGCCCGTCATGTTGGCGATGGTCTGCTCCAGCGGCAGGTCCTTGCCCTCGATCCAGGTGCTCTGTCCTTCCGGCGGCTCCGCCATCAGCAGGGCCTGGGCGTCCTCGTCGAGGTTGTCGACCGTCTCGATCTCGAAGCCCGGGCCGGTCTGGACGACCTTCTTCACCGTGCAACGCTCGATGGAGCGCAGGATGCCCTGGCGGTCCTTGTCGGACAGCTCTTCCGGCAGCTCCACCTGGATCTTGAAGATCTGGTTGTAGCGGTTTTCCGGGTCGACGATGTTGTTCTGCGACAGACGGATGTTCTCGGTCGGGATGTTGCGCGCCACACAGTACACCTTCACGAAGTACGCCGCGCACAGCGCCGAGGACGCCAGGAAGTAGTCGAACGGGCTCGGCGCCGACCCATCGCCCTTGTAGCGGATGGGCTGATCGGTGATGACCGTGAAGTCATCGAATTTCGCCTCGAGCCTCAGGTTGTCGAGAAAGTTGACCTTGATTTCCATGAACGATGCACCGCTGTGAAGAGTATGGGCGCCAGCACGCCGGGGGCGGCTACGCGATGGGCGCCATTATCCAGATTTTGGGGGCCTGCGTCGCGGGTGAGACGAAAAGCGGAAGACTTGCGCCCTCCTGCTGTCGCCAGCCGCTGAGGGAGGCCGGCGGATCTTCTTCACTTCCTGAAACATCCGGTGCAATCGCCGCCACTTTCTTGACGGTCCGGGGATTGTCACCTATTGGTTAATTTATACGCATAAATACAATAATTGATACATTGCCATGTTCCGCTCCCTGTCGTTGTCCACGACAGGTCACAACACCCCCCACCAACCACAATAAAGGGGTATGCAATGATGAAGCGCTTCACGACCCGCAAGGTCGCCATCTACGGCAGCATGCTGTTCGGGTTTTTCATGCTCGAGAGCCCGATGATCCTGATGGCCAACAAGATCGAGCCCATGGTGATGGGAATCCCGTTCTTCCTCGTCTGGAACCTGGTGTGGTGGGGCTTCCTGACCGCCGTGTTCCTGTATGCCTACCTGACCAACTGGGGTAGCGCCAAGGCCCCTTCCACCGGCGGCAAGCGCTGAGGAGCTCATCATGACGGGAAGTATCTTGATCATCGCGGCCTTCATGATCATCCCCTTGATCGTCGGGCTCGTGTCCGCGCGAAAGTCCCAGACGACAAGTGAAGATTTCTTCGTGCAAGGGCGGGCCATGGGCAGCATTGCCGTGTTCTTCACGGTGGCGGCCACCTGGTGGAGCGCCTTTGCCTTCCTCGGTTCCAACGCCACCTTCTATACCAGTGGCCCCATCTATCTCACGGCGCTGGCGTGGAACCTGCTCTTCGGCTTCATGTACTACTGGGTGGGCAAGCGTGTCTGGTATCTTGGCAAGCGCTTCGACTACCTGACGCCGTCAGACCTGATGGGCGACTTCTACAACAGTGAAGCGCTGAGAATCCTCGTCGCCGTCATCACGCTGATCTTCACCGTGCCGTATCTGCAGATCCAGCTGACCGGCGGTGCGTATCTGATCGAGGTCGCCTCCGGTGGCGTCGTGCCCTTCTGGCTGGCCGCGCTGCTGTTCTACTTCATCATCATCGTCTATGTGTGGGTCGGCGGGATCCGCGCCATCGCCTGGACGGATGTGATCTACGGGGCGCTGCTGTTCTTCGGCATGATGTATGCGGGCTATTACATCGCCGGCCAGGCAGGTGGCCCGACCAGCATGTTCGCGCAGCTTGCCAGCGACTCGCCCGCGCACCTGACCCTGCCGGGGCCGAATGGCAACATGGGCTACTCCATGTGGTTCTCGCTGTTCGTGATCGTGGCCATCGGCGCCTTCATGGGCCCCCAGATCTGGCTGCGCATGTATTCGGTGAAAAGCGGCAAGCTGTTCGGCTTGATGCCCTTCCTGCTGGGGCTCGCCGCCTTCGCCTACTTCGGTTCGGTACTGACGGGCTATACCGGGGTACTGCTGGAGCCTGGCCTGGAGAATGCTGACCAGATACTGCCCGTCATGCTGATGAACTATGCGCCCTACCTGCTGGCCTCGCTGATCATGGCGGCTGGGGCCGCCGCGGCGATGTCCACGGCCAACTCCCAGATCCACGCGGTCTCGACCGTGGTGACCATGGATATCTACAAGCGCTACGTGAACCCGCAGGCGAATCAGGAACGCATCGTCCATATCGGGCGCCTGTCCCTGGTGGGCTTCTCTCTCGCGGCCTACATCCTGGCCCTGACCGTTCCGGGGCTGCTGGTCACCATCGGCATCGCGGCACTGGCGGGCACCGCTCAGCTGATCGTGCCGACACTGGGCGCCATCACCTGGCGCAAGGCGCACCCGCAAGCGGCCTTCTGGGGCCTGAGCCTGGGCATCGTGACCGTCCTGTGGCTATCCTACGGCGCCAGTGTCAGCAATCCGCTTGGCCTTCATGCCGGCATCTGGGGCCTGATTCTCAATGCGTCAGCCTTCGTGATCCTCAGCCTCGCCCTGCAGCGCAAGGATGCCGAGGTGGTGGAACGCTTCGCCCAGGTGCGTCGGGATTACACCGCCGAGTATCACCCGGAGCAGCTGGAAGACGCCGAGGCTGGTCCAGCTCGGGTGATCGAAGCCCGCTGACCAAAACAAAGGGCCTGCATCACGCAGGCCCTTTTCGTTTCCGAGCGCATTCAGCCACTCGATTGATTGCTACCCAATGGACAGGATCGGCCATGAACCCAGTCTCTACTCCCACGCAATTATCTGAATTGACAGCGATTGATGCCCTGGCACTGTTTCGACGAGGCGAGCTCTCTCCCGTCGAGCTGACCCGGGACTGCCTGGAACGTATCGACACGCTCAACCCCAAGATCAATGCCTTCGTGCACATCGCCCATGATGGGGCAATGAGGGCGGCGAAAGACGCCGAGGCCCGCTGGATGAAGGGCACACCCTGCGGGCCACTGGATGGCGTGCCGACCACCTTGAAGGACCTCACGCTGTCGCGCGGCATGCCGACCCGGTACGGCTCCGCCACCACATCCCCGGATGGAGGCAGTGATGTCGATGCCCCGGTGGCTGCGAGTCTTCGCAAGGCAGGCGCCGTGTTTCTCGGCAAGACAGCCTCACCGGAGTACGGCTGGAAGGGAGTGACGGACAACCCGCTGCACGGCGTGACACGCAATCCCTGGAATACCGCGCTGACCTCCGGTGGATCCTCGGGTGGAGCTGGAGCAGCGGCCGCGCTCAACCTGGGCATGCTCCATCAGGGCAGTGATGCAGGTGGCTCGATCCGCATTCCCTGCAGCTTTACCGGCACCTTCGGCCTGAAACCCACGTTTGGCTGGATTCCCCAGTGGCCGACCAGTGCCATGTCGACCCTCTCACACCTGGGACCGATGACGCGGACGGCGTCCGATAGCGCCCTGATGCTTGCCAGCATGGCAAGACCGGATGCCCGAGACGGATTGCTCGGCAACCCGCATGGCATTCGTTGGAATGCGCCACTCCCGTTGTCTCTTGCAGGATGGAAAATCGCTTACAGCCCGACGCTTGGGTATGTCGACGTTGCACAGGACATACGCCTGCGAGTGGACGAAGCGGTCGCTCTACTCTCGAGACTGGGCGCTGACATCATCGAGATAGACCCCGGGTTTGCCTGTCCCCTCGATACCTTCAATACCTTGTGGTTCGCGGGTGCCACCCAGGTGGTCGAAAAGATGACCGACAGCCAGCGAGAGCAAATGGACCCGGGCTTGCTGGACATTGCAGAGCGAGGCAGCAACATTTCCTTGTCGCAATATCTGGCGGCAAGACGAGAGCGGACTGCACTTTGCGCACACATGCAATCCTTCCACGAGCAATGGGATTTGCTTGTCACCCCTACCCTGCCAATTTCACCCTTTGCCGCTGGGCACAACGTCCCACCCGGCGAGAAATACACTGACTGGATGGACTGGACGCCGTTCAGCTACCCCTTCAACCTGACCCAACAACCCGCTGCCTCCCTCCCCTGTGGGCTGGATGACCAGGGACTGCCTGTCGGCCTGCACATTGTCGGAGGAAAATTCCAGGACATGAAGGTGATGCATGCCGCCATGTTGCTTGAGGAGATGCTTCCTGAACTTGTCTATCCCAAGCTCTCGCAATGAAACGGTCATGAGAAAGGCAACGCATAAAAAACGGCACTGTCATCGACAGTGCCGTTTTTACATCAACAGGTTCTATAGAAAATCGCCGGCTGCTTTCTGATCAATCCGCCTCGGAAAGCTGCATGATCATGCGTGTCGTCAGATAAAGGCGTGGCACGATGCTATCAACCAGCACAAATTCTTTGTCGCTATGATAGCCGCCCCCGACGAGCCCCAAGGATTCTAGCACTGCGGGTTTCTCGGAATCAGCATGGTAGGCGTAGGCCGCATCGGTGCCGCCACCTATCTCGACCGCTTGCAGTGTCTGCCCCAGCTCTTGATAGATCTTCTGAGCCTGCTCGGCCAGCTTTTGACTCTGCGGATTTTCAGGTAGCGGCGGACGTCCCTTCTCGAGGTGGAACTCCACTTCGGTGTCATCGATCAACTGATTCTTCGTGATGGACTGCGCTTCCTTCAAGACGCGCTGATACTCGCTGCTATCGAAGTAGCGCATATCACCTTCTGCCTTGGCATGCTCGGGAATCACGTTACGTTTGACGCCACCCTCGACAATCGTCCAGTTGAGTGTCGTCTCCTTGTCCGCATCACCCAGTTCATTCAACTGCAGCAGCTGATGAGACAACTCCATGATGGCGTTGCGCCCTTCTTCAGGTGCGCCACCGGCATGGGAGGCACGGCCTTTTACCTCGAGAAATGCATAGTTGATGCCCTTGGTGACGACGGTCACGGCATCGACTCCCGGATCAGCAAAGGTCGGCTCGAATACCAGCACGGCGTCTTGATCAGCCGATAGCTCATGAATCAGTTCATGCGAACCGGGGGAGCCTTTCTCTTCATCAGGATTGAAGACGACCGTCACCTGACCATAGTCATCAAACCCAAGCGTCTTCAGCGCCTCGAGACTATGCAGAATAACGGCTGCACCGCCCTTCGCATCGCCCACGCCAGGACCATAGGCACGCCCATCCTCGATGCGGAAGGCACGCTGCGTAGCGGCGCCTTCATCGAAGACAGTGTCATAGTGAATCATCAGCATGATCTTGCGACTGCCATCTCCCTTGAGGCGACCGACAATCGTGTTTCCGCCATATGTCTCGGCAGGATACGTTTCCACCTGTGCACCAAGCGCCTTGAGATGCTTGGTAAGCATTGCCTCGACATCGCTCAAGCCTGCTTTGTAACCCGTGCCAGAATCCACATTGACCAACGTTTTGAGTGTCGAAAGCAAGGGGGCTCTTTGCTGCTCGACGGCATCCTGCACATCCTGATGATCTGCAGCTTGTGCATTGGCACTGCACAACCCATATGCCAATCCCATCGCCAGCATCGATAACCGCATTTTCCACCTCTAATATTGTTATATAAGGAATATATGAAGGTAAGGTGGATAGCCTGGAAACGCAAACCCGTGGGTCGTCAGCGCTCATCTCTCGTGACGCTCATGGCACAGCTTCATCACGTGAGGCTGCACGCCCTCTCTACTGACGGCTACGCGAGCAACTCTCGCTGCTGGAAAGCGAAGATGACATCGCCAGGCGCGAACGCAGTCAGCAGCTGATGGCGACACTGGACGCCATGAATTCAGAAGATGGGCCGCGGCACCGTGCGTCTGGGCGTCGCACGCCCCGACGCCGCCTGGCAACTGCGCTGCGCCCACCGCAGCGCCCGCTACACCACCAACCGGCATGAATTGAAGCGGTTGCGTTAGTGCCAATACTCGCCACTCAGTCGCGTCGCATTGTCATTGACCAGCTCCACCAGAAAATCAGCGACAGCACGGACACGACGTGAATGCGCCAAGTCTGTCTGCATGACCAGATAAATGTCTTGATCGATTGCCGTCACGGCTGACAGGCAACGTAAATCAGCCTCGCGGCCAATGAAATGCGGCAATAACGCGATACCAAGTCCTGCTTGCGCAGCGACGACCTGAGACCTCAGCGACGTCGTTCTCAATGCCGGTTCTCGTCCCTGTAACGCAGTCTCGATCCACTGTGAGGCAGGTAGGTGTGAGTAATGATCACTCCAGGTGATGAAACTATCGCGGAAAAACGATTGAGATGCCCATGAATCCATGACTCCTGACGCTGAGAGAGGCCTGATCTCCTCGATTCTCTGACTTGCATACTCAGCGCTGCTGTAGAGCCCGTAGCCAAGGACGCCCAACCGCCTCAATGTTACGTTTCCGCGCTCCGGCTTGAGCATGCGCAGTGCAAGATCGGCATCCCGGCGATGAAGATTGACGGTCGTACTATCGGTCATCAATTCAATCGATAGCTCAGGATAACGCTGATAAAAGGCTGGCAATGCCGGCAGGATCAATTCCGTGGCTAGATTTTCTGCTGTTGCCAGACGTACCTTCCCGCTGATCTGCGCTTGCGCAGAGACCTCCGAAGCAAAAGCCAAGGCCGCTGATTCCAGCCCTTCGGCCTTATCAAGCAGATCCTCCCCCTCCTCCGTGAGCTGATAGCCCGTTTGCTGACGCACGAACAGCGGTATCCCCAGCGCCTGTTCAAGTCGCTCGATGCGGCGCGACAACGTCGCTATGCCCAATTTCAGCTCGCGTGAAGCAGCACTCAAAGTCCCTAGCCGAGCGACAGCGAGAAACACCCGCGTGTCATCCCAGACCCAGCCGCGTGAACCTTGCCTTCCATTTCTGGAAAACGACTTATCCAACTCGTCAATTTTTTTCATTCCAGGATAGTGACACGCTGTCACTCCAACACTCAAGGAGACATCGAATGGAACATCGAATCCTCGGTAATGGCCTGTCAGTATCCGCCATCGGCCTCGGCTGCATGGGAATGAGCGAATTCTACGGGCCCCGCGATGACACTGAGTCATTGCGCGTTCTTGATCAGGCTATCGAGCTTGGCATCAACTTCCTGGATACCGCCGACTGCTACGGGCCACATCACAACGAAGCGTTACTCAAGGATGTTCTGGCCAAACATCGAGCACAGATACGCATTGCCACCAAGTTCGGCATCGTGCGCAATCCGGGCGAATATGCACGTCGCCTCGATAACAGCGCCGAGTACATACGTACTGCCTGCGATGCGTCCTTGAAGCGCCTTGGTATCGAACAGATCGATCTTTATTACGTGCATCGTGTCGATGCCAATCAACCGATTGAGGAAACCATCACTGCGTTGGCAGAGTTGGTGAAGGCAGGCAAGATCGGCCATATCGGACTCTGTGAGGTAAATGCGGAAACACTGCGCCGTGCTCATGCAGTACACCCGATCACGGCAGTGCAGACCGAATACTCACTATGGACGCGGGATGTCGAGCAAAGCATCTTGCCGACATGTCGTGAGCTGGGCATCGGCTTTGTTCCCTACTCGCCGCTTGGTCGTGGGTATCTCACCGGACGCTTTCAACACAATGATGCCTTCGGTGAAGATGATTTCCGTTCAGGCCTACCCCGCTTCTCCGATGAGGCAATGGCAACCAACCGCCGGATGGCCGAGGTGATTGCCGATATGGCAAGTCAAAAGGGTTGTACTGCCGCGCAATTGTCGCTGGCTTGGCTGCTATCGAAAGGAACTGACATCGTACCGATTCCCGGCACCAAGCAGCAGCGCTATCTCATGGAAAATGCCGCTGCCACGACATTTATCCTTACCCCTGAAGAGCAACGTCGACTGGAAGAAGCCACAGCTCAGCTACCCATCATCGGGGAGCGTTACACCGCAGAAGGCATGAAGGGAGTGAATGCGTAGATATCGCGCGCAACCTGATCGGATTGTTGCACCTACAGCAAAGGTGTTTTACATCAGCGCCGCTTTATCAATGACTTGCGAACGCTCATGCTGCGCTCCATTGCTGAAAAGCCAACAGTTCTGGAGTACCTGGCATGAAGATACTATTGATCAACGGCGGCAAGGCCTTTGCCCATTCCAATGGCGAGCTCAATGCGACCCTGCATGAGCTGGCACGCGGTGAGCTGGCCGAGCTGGGCCATGAGGTGCGCGAAACCGTCATCGTGGAAGGCTTTGACGCCAAGGCGGAGGTGGAGAAACAGCTGTGGGCGGACCTGATCATCTATCAGACCCCGGGTTGGTGGATGGGCCTGCCGTGGACCGTGAAGCAGTATCTCGATGATGTCCTGACAGAAGGCCATGGTGCCTTGTATGCCAGCGATGGCCGTCACCGCACCAACCCGACCCAGGGCTACGGCACGGGTGGCTTGATGCAGGGCCGCAGCTACATGCTGTCACTGACCTGGAATGCGCCCCTCGAAGCCTTTGATGAAGCGGGAAACTTCTTCGAAGGCAAAGGCATCGATGCCGTCTACTATCCCGTGCACAAGGCGATGGAATTCCTGGGCATGTCGGCACTTCCGACCTATCTGGCCACTGATGTGATCAAGAATCCCGATCTGGAGGCTTACACGCGGGCCTATCGTGAGCATCTGCGCGAGCATATCGGCCGCGCCTGAAGGCTCTGAGGAGAACCCACCAGCGCTGAGAGCCATCAAGCTGTAACTTGCCTTGAACAAGAAGCCCGCCATCAGTCATGTTTGACGACCGATGGCGGGCTTCTCGCGCTCTAACGGATAACGACCAGCGCTCACTGTTGCAGTGACGCGGGCCTCAGAAACTCCAGCGGGCATGCGTCCAGAAGATCCGCCAGGGCTCATTGACGCGCACGTCGCCCTGCAACGGATCATCGTAGAAGCGATTGACGTGGTAGGCGTAGGCCTTGTCGAACAGGTTGGCGATGCCGGCGCTCAGCTCGATGGCGTCAGTGACACGATAGCCCCCTTCCAGTCCGACGATGCCGAAACCTGCCGTCTTCTGTTCGCTGTCGGAGATGCGTGATTGGCGTGCTGCCGCATCGAGACGTGCACCGGCCCACCAGGCATCGGCGTCATAGCGTGTCGCCATATAGCCATTGAACGGTGCCACCTGGGACAACGGCGTGCCATCGCTCAGGTTGGTGCCGTGGGTGGCGGCAACGCCTGCCGAATGCCGCCAGCCATGCTGCTGCCAGCTGGCCTCCAGCTCGAGACCATAGATCTCGGCTTCGACATTGTCATAGGTGGTCAGCGAGTCCCCTTCGGTCAGCTCGATCCAGTCATGCACCCGGTTGTAGTAGGTGTCCGCCGAATAACGCCAGGCGCCCTGCCTGACCGCCACCCCCAGTTCGAGCTGCTGATGGATCTCTGGCTCAAGCTCGGGATTGCCCAGCCAACCGTCAGTCTCGGACTGGCGGTTGTAATAACGCTCGGTGGCGGTGGGGAAGCGCACGCTGCGACTGAGCGCCGCGTAGCCTTTCACCGCTTCATTGACGCGATGCTCCAGGCGCGCCAGCGCACTGAATTCCCCATCCCGCTGACTGGCCTCGACATCCTCTCCGTACTGATCCCTCCAGGCGGAGATGGCCGAGGCATTGCTGCCCACCACCTCATCGGCATCTCGCGCATCGCTGAGGGAGACGTCATAGCGCGCGCCAGTCACCAGGCGATTGTCGGCATCCAGCGGGGTATCCAGTTCCGCGAACACCCCACCGCGCGTGCGCACGACATCCGGCCAGGTCTGACTGTCCGAGAGGCTGTCCAGCGACATGCCCATCCGGGAGTCGGCGTTGCTTTCCAGACGCTCGGCGTCAGCGCCCAATGTCAGTGTCGCGTCACGCCCGGCGACGGTCAGCGGGATATCGCCCTGGGTGCTGGCATACCAGGTCTCGGTGGTCGCGCTGGAGAACATGGCCATGTCGCTCATGTCCATGCCCGAGCTCATGTCCATGCTGGAACTCATGTCCATGCTCGATCTGGAGTCATCAACGTTACGCAGGGTGACGTTATCCATGTCGTGCACGACGCGAGCATGGTTGATCTGCGATTCGGTATGCGAGAAAGGCCCGACGTTGTCGATGGTCAGTTTGAGGTACTGGCGGTCCATGTCACTGCGTGGCGCATCCATGGTGGGATAGAGCGCATCGTCGATCCTGACGACAGCGATCCCCGCCTCGATGGCGACATCCTCGGTGGCGAAGGCGCCGACACGGATACTGCCGTTGTCGCTACGATAGGCACCAGACTGGGTATCGCCGTTGCCGTCCTCATAGTTGTTGCGCTCGGAATGCTCGACGTCCAGCGCAGCCCAGACATCGCCCTGCTTGGCGGTCAGCGACAGGGTCTCGCTGGTGGCATCATCATTGCTGCGCCAGCCGGCCCCCAAGGTGCCATGCACGCCGTCATCGTCGGTGCGTGATGGCGTGTGACGCGTCACCTCGACGGTGCCTGCGGCAAAGCTGGGACCACGACTGACGCTCTGCGCGCCCTTGTAGAGGGTGAGATCCGACTGACTGCCGGTGGTCGCATAGCCCAGCGTGGTGTCCATGCCGCCGGGGCAGGCCGGATAGAGCGGCGCCCCATCGACCTCCTGAATCAGGCGTTCACCGCCCTGCGCCCGAAAGATGGCCGAGACACCATGACTGCCCAGACGAGAGCCACTGACGCCGTTGACCTCACGCAGCTGCTCACCGATATCCAGATTGCCCTTGGCATGCCCCTGGCTTGACTCGACGATGGGGCTGGCCATGGGTGCCTCGGCCTCGACATGCACCAGAGGCAGTTGCGAGACGGAGCTCTCCTCGGCGTGGACGCCAAATGAGGCACTGCTCGCCAATACCGCCGCGACCGTCACTGGCAGCCCCCGACGACTGGGCAGACCGCTCATGGCCTGCGCGAGCGGAGAAGACGGAAGTGATGGGAAGACGGTAGAGGAAAGTGATGGGAAGACGGAGGACGGCTTCATGCGCTGGCCTCCGCCGCATCGTGGTGACGAGAGGCACTGACACGAATCCACAGCCAATCGAGCAGGCCCATCACGATCAGCGAGAGGCCGACCAGCGGGAAGATCACCCCGATGATCATCATCAAGCCCCAGACACCGGCGATACGCTTGCGCGCCCTGGGCAGCGGCGGGATACCGATACCGCCCACCGGGCGACGCTTCCACCACATCACGCCTGCCCCGACGCTCATCATCACCATCGCGAGACACGCCATCAGCAGAATCAGCTGATTGATCAGGCCGTACTGCTGCCCCAGATGCACATTGATGCCCCACTCCAGCGCCCGTCCCAGCGGCCCGTAGTCGGCGTAATGCATGTCGAGCAGCACATCGCCGGAGTAGCGATCCACATGCACGACCTGCTGGCGCTCCAGCGCATCCGGATACACGGAGCCGGTATAGACGCCCTGAGCGGTGCTCGGCAGATTGATGGCATAGCCCGGCGCCAGGCCCTCGCGAGCGAAGATGCGTTCTGCCTCGTCGAGGCCGATATCGGCGTGGGCAATCGCCGCAGCGCTCAGTGGCACAGCCGCTTTCACCGGCGCGGAACTTGCGCCAGAGCCGCCGTGACCGACGTGCTCACCCTCGTCGACAATGGGATCAGCGGCGTCACCCGGCAAGGAAGATAACGGGATAACGGCTTGTTCAAGCGACCAGCTGGTCAATTCCTGATCCACCAGGCGGGCATCCGACATCGGCGTGTTCACGCGCACGCCATCGGGGTACCCATAGTTATGCCCATTGGCCAACTCGTTGACCTTGGCCCCCCAGACCATCGACCACGGCATGCCGGTCACGGCGAGAAACACGATGAAGCCGGCCGCGATGATGCCACACACGGCGTGCAGGTCCCGCCACCACAGCCGGCGCGCCGGCGTGGTCCGCAGCGTGACCACCCCCCCTTTCTGGCCCCGCGGCCACCACAGATATAGCCCGCTGAACACGAGCAGGATCGACCACCCGGCAGCGATCTCCAGCGCCGCGTTACCGATCGGCCCCGTGATCGCGAGGCTATGCAGACGACGTACCGTCCACATGATGCTGTCGCGGTAGGCCATCTGCCCCTGGACTTCCCCGCTGTAAGGATTGACGTAGACGGCCTGCTTACCACTGCCATCGGCCGCCACGATATCGACTTCCGTGGTCAGGTCACGGGCGGGAGATGGCACGACGCGCACCGGCGTGCCCGGAAGACTCGCGAGCGCCTGATCCACCTGCTCGCTCAACGGCAGGCTTGTCACTGCCGGATTCTGAGCACTCTGCGTGACGGGCGTGTTGACCTTCATCAGGTCGGAATGGACGAATTGATCGATGCCATCGCGGAACAGGTACAGGCCTCCCGTCACGGAAAGCAGTACCAGAAACGGCAGCACCAACAGGCCGGCATAGAAATGCCAGCGCCATACTGCCCGGTAGATATCGCTGAACCCCCGCCCGGCGCGGCTGGCGGTTCCAGTGTCTGTTGCGGTCTTCATTGCACAAATTACCCATCAGCAGGCGCCCCACGTGCGACGGATCCAGGGTCCGTCGGTCAACGCGGGGTCACCGAACATGGTCTGGAGCCGTCGCGACGGCCCCGGAAGCGTTCACGCAAACACTGATGGGAAAGGCGGTGCCCGCCCGGGAGGACGTAGATGGACACCGATCTCCCGTCGGGAGACCGGCAATGGGCGAGGCGTGGCGTCTCGCCCGAGGACTGCCAGCATCAGTACCAGCACGGCGGCGATCAATGCCAGCGTGAAGGCGGCCATGCTGGCCAATGGGCAATCCGAGGCGGCAGAACTGTGAGTGATCTGCGCCTGGGAGCCACTCTCGCGTGCCGCGCGAGTGATCCAGTCGCTATCCCCGCTGACCCAATGTCCGGCGCCGGGACTCTCGAAGACAGCGTGATCATTCACCATCACCACACGCGGCGCTGCCAGTGGCATCACCAGCATCGCGGCCAGCGCCAGCAACATCACGAAGACCGCGTGGCCATTGGCCGCCGTCAGGCGTGACAGTGCACGGTGGAAGGAGACGGACTCATCTCGAGTCTGGCGCGAGCATGGAGCCGACATCATGAAGCCGACTCCGCTGGCAGATCATGCCCCGCGCCCTGATCTATCGAGTCGTGCACCGAGTCATGCAGCGAGTCGAGCAGCTGTTCGATGCGATCGGCCAGCTGGGCCGGCGTCTGACTGAGCGGCAAGGTATCGCGCAGATGGCCCTGATCATCGAGGACGAGAATCGCCACGCTGTGGTCGATCATGTAGTCGTCAGCAGGATGAGCGGCTGGACCGTGCTCGCGCACATGAAACTGGAGGCCCAATCGCTGCGTCAGGGTCTTGAGACTCTGCTCATCGTCCGGGGCCGTGCGAAGGCCTGTCACCGGCAGGTGGAAGGCGGAAAGATAGCGAGTGAGGACAGGCAGGGTGTCGCGGGCGGGGTCCAGGGTCAGGAACAGCGGGTGCAACCTGTGTTGATCCTGAAGGTCCAGGCGCTGCCAGACCATCTGCAGACGCGCCAGAGACAGCGGACAGATATCCGGGCAATGGGTGAAGCCGGGGATCAACAGGCTCAGATGCCCGGATTCATCACCGGCCAGCGTGCCGGGAGTCAAGGTGCCGCGCGTTGAAGACAGTTCCAGCGTCGTCGGCCAGGCCTCGCGCGGTTGATGGGAGGCATTGAACCCCATCACCAGCACGATCAACATGATAGCGAGAGCACTGAGCCCCATGAGGGCCAGTTTGCGCAGCGACATGAAAGCCCCGGAAGCATGGCAATGAGCGTCACCGCACGATGCGGTGCGCCTGGACGATGGGTCCTGACTCTGTCAGTTGCACGGATGCTAACGGTTCAGTCGCGAGATACGACAAATGCGACAAGTTGCCACGCCACGCTCGGTGCACGCTGCGATAGCGACAAGCCATCATGACCATCATCAGATTCAAAGTGCGTCGCCCTCGGACTGCCACGACACTAGGCTCATTCCCTCCCTCTTGTCATGAGGTCCCCCATGATTCAACGCCTGTCCCTGCACCCAGCCATTCTGGAGGTGCGCGATCTGGAAGCCGCCTGCCGCTTCTTCCAGGAGACTCTCGCCCTGCCCACATTGCTGCGCAACGCGACCAGCGCGACGCTCGAGCTGCATCACGCACCTGATGGGCAGACCAGCGTCCTGTTGTTGCAGTTGAGTGCAGAGCAACCGGACAGCCGCAAATTGACCCTGGAGGTGGATCGCGATGACTTCCCTCACGTCAGGTACCTGCTGCAGGCCCACGGTGCACACTTGATGGAAAGCCACGGCAGCAGCGCCCCGGGCTGTGCCTGGCAGGTCCTGGACTGTGTGTTGCCTGATGGGCATCGCCTGCGCGTGGTCAGCATCAACCCCGAGCGCTGCGCGCCGGTGATCAGCCGAGGTGTCAAGAACGCGCAGTGAAAGACGCGCAGTGAAAGACACGAAATAAAAAGACACGCCGATGGCTCATGCCGCTAGCGCCCTTCTCCATCCGGCGAGGTTCTGAACCAGACATTGCCTGCGCTGCCTGGTGACCGCAACTGGAAGGGCGCTGCCAGTCCTTCGAGTGCATTGTCGGAGGGATTCTCCGCAGAGGGCACGCTTTCCGCCAGCTGGAAGCCCCCTTCCGCGGAGCATTCAAGCGTGCCGGGGAGCAGGTTCGTTACCTGCTGCAGCAAGGGCTCGATCAGTCCCAGGTCAGTGGTAGCTCGCAATTGATCGAACAGCGAACGTACCAGTGCGGTCACCAGGTCACCGTCCTCCTGAAGCTGCGTCCCCACGGGACAGTACAAGGTTCCCACCTCCACTTCTGGAACGCAGACTCCCAGCAGACTGCAGGTGGGCAGGGCATTCACCGTGCCCAGGGTCGCATCCACCAACGCATCCACCGGGCCGAGGTAGTTGGTGAGAATGTCATCCTGCGCGACGGTCCCGGGGGGTGGCGTGCACAGGTCGAGCACCCCGGTGCTCAACAGACAGCTGGTATCCGCCGGCGGATTCTGTTGCTCTTCCAGCGTGAACGTCTCGCAAGGCGTCCCCGCGATCACCTTCTGCGATATCCAGCGCGACTGCACGTCCCTGCCGCTGAAAGGACATTGCTGGGGTGTTCCGCGATAGAGAAATCCCGGCAAGGCAGCAGGTTCGCCGGGGCCGATGGCATAGACAGGCCCGCCCTGCAGCGCATGCAGATAGCTGACACTGCCGGCATTCACGTCACCGGCGATATCACGGCTGTCGGTCGCTTCATCACTGGCGGACTTGAGACAAGGGTCACCACTGCAGTTGGCAGTGGCGTAATAGAGTGGCTCACGACTGGAGAAGCGGTCATCCCGTATCCCGATCAAGGCGCGACTGACCACGGGAGGCTGGCTGCGATCGAAATACAGAATGCGGGGGGCGTCATGCTCATCGACATCGAAGACCTCGCCCAGCGCGCGCCCGTTGGCATCCTCGACCACCAGCTCGCGTGACTGCTGGGTCATGTAATGCTTGAACAGGGCATCCCGTATCGCCGCCAGCCCGACCAGCGAGCCGATGATCAGGATCGAGGTGATCAGGATCAGCTCGATGGTGATGATGAAACCGCCCTGTCTGCCAGGCGAATGGCATGCGTGAGTGACCGACCTCTTATCTGCCGCCATGTGCTTTCCCCCGAGATGATTGTGCTGGCGAGGCTGTCGGCCTCGCCGCATTACCACAGCTCTCTCATCAGGATCAGAACCTCCTGAACGCGCAGACTGGCCGGAAAGATCACCAGCACGAAGAACAAGGGGCCGCCGACGAGCAACATCGGAAACAGCGCCTTGACGCTGCGTTGCTGCATCGCCTTGCGCTGGCGCTCGCTCTGTTGGCGCGCCAGCTGGGCGGCAAAGGCTTCCAGCACATCGTGCAAGGGGTTGCCCATCCGGTTGCCCGCCACCAGCAACATGGCGAACTGGTGCAATTCGCGGCTGCCAGTGCGCCTGGAAATTCGCGAGGCGGCTTCCTTGAGCGACAACCCGCCTTCCAGTTCTGCACTGAACAGCTCGAGTTCGAAGGCCAGCGGATGGGCAGGCGGCAGTGCCTGACGAGCAGCCTCCCGCAACGATGCGGCCAGCGACAGGCCATGGCGCTGATACGCCAGCGAGACAGCCAGCAGATGGCCCAGCGCTGCGGCGATGCGTGTCTGGCGTTCACGCCGACGCTGCCCCAGCCACAGATGCGGCAGGAGGATTCCCATCAGCAGGCCCGCCAGGCCACCAAGCCCCGTACCCATAACGCGCAGAACCAGCAAGCCCAGCAGAACGGGCAACATCAGCTGGAATACCCACCACCAGATCACGCGACGCGACTCCAGCCCAGCCTGACGCATGCGCCGACGTGGCGTGAGTGAGCGGCCTTGTCGGATGTCGTCGGGATTGCGCAACAGC
Organism: Cobetia sp. PS-4MA; assembly: GCF_057670765.1. NCBI lineage: Bacteria > Pseudomonadati > Pseudomonadota > Gammaproteobacteria > Oceanospirillales > Halomonadaceae > Cobetia > Cobetia sp. PS-4MA. Next base: position 2,151,120 of record NZ_CM173107.1, read on the forward strand.
TCCTGCAGCACCTGCGCGATGCCGCTCTGCTCCAGACGAACCTTGAAGGTGCTCTGCAGGGCCAGATACAGCGCCAACAGCGCGCCCAGCACACACAGGATGATGATGTCCGGCAGGTAGGCGTCGGGGAGCGACCATGACGGCAGCGAGGCAAGGCCATTCATGGCTGCTTCCTCATCATGTGACGCAGCCAGGCAAAGCCCAGAATCTGGCAGCACACGGCGCCCAGCAACAGCACGCTGCCCAGCGGGTGCTCCAGCAGCAATCTCAGCCAGTCCGGCTCCTTCCAGAGAATGAAGGGCACGATGGCGTAGGGAAGCAAGGCGATCACCAGCAGGGAATAGCGCGCGCCGGACAGTTCGGTACGCAGCTGACGGCGCATCTGGTAACGCTCATGCAGCGTGGGCAGCAGGGAGGGCAGCAGGCTTGCGAAGCTCATGCCACGCCGCTCGGCGCTGATCATCGCCGCCGTGAACAGTCTGACGCTCTCGCAGGGGTAGAGGCGCAGTATCCGCTCGCAGGCCTCGTTCAGTGACAGTCCCATGTCCAGCCGATAGACAAGCTGCATCAGTTCGCGGCGTGAGGCCTTGAGGGACGATGCCCCCGCCAGGCGCAGCCCGTTGCGCAGGTTGTCTCCCAACTTCAGGCTCGCTTCCAGCATGTCCAGCGCCTGGATCAGATCCCCCTCGAAGCGGAAGATGCGCCGACTGGCGAATTCATGCAGCAGGAAGCCGACCAGCAACAGGCTCGTCATCAATGCCAGTGAGGCAAGCAACAGGTTGCCGGGGAACCAGCCGAGGAAGATCACGAAGATCATCACGCTGCTTCCCCACACGCCCGCCACGAACAGCACCGGCCGCATGCTGATGTCCAGCAACGCCAGCAGACGCTCGAGACGTGGCATCTCTCGGCGGTGCATCAGCCCGAGCGTGGTATCCGCGCCCATGAAACGCTGCGCCTTGATCATGCTGATGATCAACCACAGGGCAGACAGCGCGATGCAGACCAGCAGCAGGATCAGCATGTCAGTTCCGCTGCGGTGACGGGCCCTGGCACCAGCCATCCCTGACACCGCTTGCCAGGGAGGCCCCGCGCGATGCCAGATGCGCGAGGAAGGCATCCAGCACCTCCGGGTCGGCCTGATAGGCGTCTTCATCACATGCCTCACCGGCCGGCATGCCTGCACGACGCTGCAACAGCTCACGAGGACGCGCCTCACCCAGCCAGGCCAGGCTGGCAAGCTGACGGTGACCATCGGCATCGCGCTCGAGATGCACGATCAGCGCCCCGCTCAGACGCACCATCTCCTCGATCACCTGACGGTCCGGGTGAGCACTGCTCATCAAGGCCAGTGCCAGCATGCGCACCGGCACATCCAGCGCGCCATTGGCATGCAGGGTGGTCAGGCTGCCGTCATGCCCCACCGTCATGGCCTGCAGCATCTCGAAGACTTCACCACCACGTGCCTCGCCGACGATGATACGGTCCGCGCGCATCCTCAATGCCGCGCGCAGAAGCTCCCCCAGCCCCTGTGGGCGCGGCGTGTCTCCGGCGACGGGGTAGCTTTCCAGCCTGACGACATGCGGATGCTGCAGATCCAGCTCGGCGCACTCCTCCACGCTCACCAGCCGCTCGCGCGCATTGATGTAACCGGCCAGATGGTTGAGCAAGGAGGTCTTGCCGGCCCCGGCACCGCCACTGATGACGATGTTGAGCCGAGCGACCACGGCCGCTTCCAGCAACGCCAGCAGGCCCGGACTCAAAAATCCGCTGTCCACGAGCCTCGCCCCGGTGAGATGGTGCCGGCGGAACCGGCGAATCGAGACGAGGATGCCATCGGGGGTCAGGGGTGCGCAGACCGCATGCAGACGACTGCCATCGGCCAGACGTGCATCCACGATGGGGTTTGAGGCATCCAGGTGCTTGCCGAGCGGCGCGATCAGGCGCGCGACGAAGCGCTGAAGATGCGCCTCGTCATCGAAACTGAGTGAGGTGGCCTCCAGTCGCCCGCCGCGATCCACCCAGATCTCATCAGCGCCATTGACGAGGATGTCACTGACGCTCTCATCACTCATCAACTCGGTGAGCGGACCGAAACCACAGAGATCATTGGTCAGACTGGCCAGCAGTCGCTCGCGACTGGGCCCATCGAGCTGGATCTGGTACTCCTCGCAGAGCACGGTGAGCGAGGAGGCCAGACGCTGCTGCACCCCTTCCATGGCAGTCTGATGATCCCCCTCCAGCTCACCCTGGCGCGTCGCAAGGCGACGGTAACGCACGGCCTGTCCCTGCTCATCGGCCAGACGCGTGACCAGTACGCGCTTGAGACGATCCATGATCTCAGGCGCGATCAGGGCACGTGTTTCAGCAACTGAGACCTCCTCCACTTCGCTCACCGCGAGGCGTTCAGCATCCTGTGAGGACGCTCGACCACGTCGCATGCGTGACAGTGCGCCGTTCATGAGGAAATCCTCATCCCACCAGCCGCTGCCTTCAGGGCATCGCCCCGACAGTGCCCTGCCGTCGCCAGGCGCAGCAGATGGGCACGTGCCGGTTGATGGTCCTGCCTGCTGGCCAGACTGGCATCGAACTGACGGCAGGCGTTCGCCAGATGCCCCTGCGCCTCATTGATCAAGCCACGGTGATACTCCACCCGCCAGGCCGGCGCCCCGAGACGCGAGGCCAGCGTCAACTGCTGCTCGGCATCGTCATAACGCCCCTCGACATAGCCCACCGCCGCCAGCCCTTCATAGAGACCGGCATAATTCGGGTGCAGCAACATGCCACGTTCAAGCACGTTGCGCGCCAGGGTCGTGTTGCCCTCTTCCAGCGCCAACTGACTGCGCAGCACGAAGGCCTCCGGCGGGTGCGAGGGCCCGATGCTCATCTGATCGAGGAAGAACTGGGCCTTGTCTCCACGTCCCGCCGCATGACTCAGCAAGGCATTGAAGTACAGGACTTCGGGATTGCGCGGGTACTCGACGTGTAGCCGCTCCGCTTCCCGCAGCAGGCGCTGGCAATCCACCATCGGGCTTGCCACATCCTCAAGCTCCAGACAGGTTCGGCCCTGCACCATCAACTGCTGATAGCGCTCGTTGAGGTACTCGAGGCGATCTCCGGCATCCGGGCGGGATTCACGCATGCTGTCGATGGAGCCACAGCCAGCCAACCACCCCACCATCACGCCCAGTACCCCAAGACGACACACGGATTCACGAATGTTCATGACGGACTCCTCAACGCGAAGATGGCAGACGACTCAGCGGCATGTCGGCAAGACGGCTGGCACCATCCGGGAAACTCCACTGGGCGACTTCATTGATCGGCTCCCGTATCAAGGTGGGGGTCACGATGATGACCAGCTCCTTGTCGACATCGGAACGATTGAAGGAGCGTGTCATCCAGCCGAGCAGCGGGACATCACTGGCGCCGGGCACGCGATCTTCCTGGCCACTCATGTCACGCGAGACCAGCCCGCCCAGAATCAGCGGCTGCCCGTCGCGCAGGCGTGTGGTGGTGCGCAGGCTGCGCACATTGAAGGCGGTACTGTTGAGTTCTGAGCCGGTGCTGTCGGCAATCTGCTGAGTCAGCAGGGTGTCCGGCGTCGAGATGGTGGGCAGCACATCCAGCGTGATGCGATCATTCTCGTCGACCAGGGCACGCACGCTGAGCTGAACCCCGAACGACTTGAAGTCAGTCCCGCTGAACACCCCGTTGGTATTGGCGCCCAGGGTGTCATCCTGGCCCACGCCAGAAGGCGCGAAGGCGGACGGGACCGGAATCTCGCCACCGACCTGGAAGACCGAGCTCTCGCCGGCCAGTACCGTCAAGGTCGGACGCGACAGCGTGCGCGAGATGCCTTCGTTCTCCATCAGGCTGAACAGCAGGTCAAAGGCGATGTCACTGCCGCCGATCTGCAGGTTGTTGATCAGGGTGCCATCCAGAATCTGCAGGGCATTCTCGAGCCCCGAGGCACCGGCGGCGCCGGTCTCGCCCAGCGCCAGCGGACCACTGGCGTTGTAGCCGTTGGTCATGATGCTCAGGTCCGGACGCCAGGCCTTCATGCGCGAGCGATTGACCTCATGCATCTGGATCGCCACCCGTACCTGCGGCACGTCACGGACCTCGATCATCGAGATGAGGCGCCCGCCCGCGATGGAAAGCACCTTGGAGCGGGCGATATTGTTGCGAATGTTGTTGCTCAGGCTGCCGCCACCACCGACACCACTGCTGGAGGTGATCGAGCCTCCGTAGCCCCCGGCGCGAGCGTTGTCCCCCATCAGCGCCCCGGACTCATCCGCCAGCACATCGATCCCCGCATCACCACCGGCCAGCGGACTGCCCCCGACGACGCGCGCCGCGACGTTCAGAATCCGCGTCAACGCCACCTGATCACGCACCTCCCCTTCCAGCAGGAAGGTATCGAAGAGATCATTGGGCATCTCACCGAATTGCAGCCGCCTGACCGTGACCTCCTCTCCCCCCAGCGACGCGATGGCCTCCTTGAGCTTGTCGGCAATCGGCTTGGGCTTCTGGGTCACCTTGATGAGGTTGATGACCGGGCTTGCCATGCTGGTGCTCATGCCCATCGTCGGTGCTCCCGCTGGCATTCCCGCGGCAGCAGGCTGGATGCCACCCCGCTGACCGGAGAGCAGGTAATCCATCGCGGCCTGCTGGGCGGCTTGGCGATAGTCTGCCGTGGGCACCTTGCCGCGCATCACCAGTACAGGCCTGTCCGGGGCGGAATGAATGGAGATGGAGGGGTGAATCTCGCGCAGCGCACTGCCCAGGACACTCAGATCCGGGCTCACGCTGAACAGAAAGGATTCGTTGCTGCCATCGGCGTACCACACCATCACCGTGGTACGACCGACTTCCTTGCCCAGCATCAGGACTTCCCGGCCGCCGATCACCTCGACCTCGATGATGCTCTGCTTGCCGACGGCAATGCGTTCGATGTCCTTGCCGAAGGCCAATCGCGCGTGCGTCCACTGCACCAGGGTGCGCGAACGGGAACTGCCGCTGCTGTAGGCCGTATCCACATTGATGAGCCCGGCGGCGGGGAGATCACTGCCGGCCAAGGCCGGCTTTTTCCCGGCGAGGGGAGCATTGTCCACCTCGGCCGCAATGACGAGGTGACTTGTGCCGGCACTGAAAAGTGCCAGGCACAACAGGAGACGAGGGGTCTCGGAAAGAAGAGTGGAAAGCTTGTTCATGGGCGCTCCGGGGTAAGGCTGATCTCGAGGATCACACCGAGACCGCTGATCCAAGAAAGACGTTTTCGGTATTCCTTTCACGAATCGTCGGGCATCAGATGAGGAAAAGGCCCTCTCTCCACCAGCGGAAATCCTACAGCGTTATGTCCACGCTTCGACGCTGCAATCCCTGGAAGATCTCGATTTGACGCGTCTGAACGGCAGGTGCGATTGGCAAGCGATGTTTGACCTCCTTGCCATGCAATACCAATGACACTCTTTCCTGGGCGCCCAGACTTGCAAGCCGGAAGATATCCTCAGGAAGAGCCGCGATGACCAGGCCGGATGTCTGACTGGAAGACTTGCCGATGACCTGAGGTGACAGCGATGACAGGGGGCCACTCTCCACCGGAGAAGGCTGCGGATTGTTCATGGTACCCATCAGGCGAACCTGCTGAGCGATGACACGGACTCGCCCGTTCAGGCTACCGATGACATCGAAGGTATCACTGGGTTTTATCTGTGAGACGGGGAAGGAATGGCTCGCCATGGGGAGCGAGAAAAGTACTCTATCCTCAGGAATGTAGTGCGAGAGACTTTGACGTTTCACCGGCTGGAGATCCTGGGACTGGATGACATCCCCCGGCAGACGATTGCGCGTCATGACCTTGCCGATTGCCATGCTCATGTCCTGCAACCCTCCTGCCACATCCTTCATCATCTTGAGCTCCAGCATCTGAGGGGTGACGATCTGACCCCGAGCGATGAGATCGTTGGCCACCAGCACCTCTTCAGCCCCCACACGCTCGTACTGTCGATACCCCAACAGGCTTGCCATCGAGGTGGATATCAGGAAAACGACCATGGCGATCGTCGTGCTGCCATTGAGACGAATGTTCATGGCATCCTCCGACATTCAGTTATGGCATGGCGGGCGGGCCGGGCATCCTGACGCTGATACCCGACCCGTGGCGATGTCGATTACGGAGTGAAGCTGCTGGCACTTGCCGCATCACCCGCAGCGCCACCCGTACTTGGCCCGGAGCCATTTGCAGCGCCGGACTCGGTGAAGTCGACCGCCACAAAGTCAAAGGTGACTTCGTCACCGGCATTGGTATCGGTACTGTCAATGAAGCCCGATCCTTCCAGGAATACCGTACCTTCCGCGTTAACCAGACCATCAAATGCATAGGATTGATCAAGCTGGCCGATAGCTTCTGCCACATCTTCCATTTCAGCCGTCAATGAATCTCGCATGGTGACCAATCCGACGACCATGCCGATTACCATGACGGAAAGAATCAGCACCAACTCGGTCGTCATCACGAAACCTGCCTGGGACTTCTTGGTTGTCTTTTTCATCTGAGAATCTCCAGTGAGGATATCTACGTCAGCGTCGCTTTCCTGTCCGACAATTCGTGGCCACCGTCAGACTTTCATCTGCATCGTCTGCCCACGCCATGAAGATTAATGGGTTCTGAGAGTTTCAACTGCAAACCAATGTGTCGTGCCATGTCACACCGGAAATGGCGAAGTCATCAGACATGAAAAAGGCACTGTGCGAGTCGCATCAGTGCCCTTTCGATCAAGGTTGGCCGGCTTGGCAAGCGCCGCTCAGACGCCGTGAGGAATCACCGGCAGAATCGCCAGCCCCGTGTGCCGAGATGGAAATGATCACGATGTGCCGCGTTGTAATCTGGCCCCAGCACGGTGCCGAAACTCTCGCAGGCAGCGTCCTGCACGGCGCGCAGGAAACGCCCCGGGGCAGCCTCATCCTCTGGTGCCGTCCAGTCGCGTGGCAGGCGGACCTGACGCCCATCCGCCAGCGTGAAGCCTGAGACATCCAGCGCATCTGCGGTGGCATGCTCACTGCGACGTGCGTTCTCCCGCCTATAGATATTGCGACAGGCATAGCTCCCCAGATGGGCCACCTGCGCCACCCTACTCCCCATCACCTCCTGCGCCGCCGTCTGCAGGCCATGGCGCTCGAAACGCAACCAGCTCACGGCCAATGGACAGCTGGCGATGAAGGACTGGTTGAAGCGAACGCCCTGCCCCTTGCCCGTGTCCCCGGGCACGGCATGCATACGCACGCTGTTGATAAGCCCACAGCCACTGTCACTGGAGCGATCCGGCAGAAAGGTCACCCGTTGCGGGGCTTCCCGCTCGAGAAAGGCGCGACAGGCGGCCGGGTCATCGTCGAGTCGTGAGAGCTTCCAGCCGGTCAGCATGCCGGGCGGGTCGCCCAGTTGCAGGGGCGTCCACGGCAGATGATGCGCGGGTATCCAGCGTGACAGCACGAGGATGTCCCGCTGAAGCGCGACGCCCAGCAGGATGACTGCCAGGCAGGTCAGCGTGACCCACCGGCCCTTGTGTCCTGCCTTGCGTTGCGGTCTGTCCATGACATGTCTCCTCTTCGTGACTCGAGCCCCTCGTCGCCGCGTTAGGCTCCCGGCATGCCCGAGACATCTCCCATGCATGCCATATCAGAAACAGTGAAATGAAGGATGAGGCGCTGCCAGACACTCGCCTGTCCACTATGCTGGGCGCAATCCAGCAGAGCGGTCAGACGCACCCTGATGGGCCGCGATTCTCTGGCTGCCTCTGCACGGCAACGCGATTTCAGGAGCGAACATGACGACAGCATCCACCTCACGACTGGGCAGGATACCGCTCTCGGTGCTGGACCTTGCCCCCATCCGAGACACCGGCAGTGTTGCCGAAACCTTCCACAATAGCGTCAGCCTCGCCCAGCATGTCGAAGCGCTGGGCTTTCATCGCCTGTGGCTGGCCGAGCATCACAACATCGATGGGATCGCCAGTGCCGCGACATCAGTGCTGATCGGCCATGTCGCCGGCAAGACATCACGTCTGAGAGTCGGCTCCGGCGGCATCATGCTGCCCAACCATCCCCCTCTGGTGGTGGCCGAGCAGTTCGGCACCCTGGCCACGCTCTATCCTGACCGCATCGATCTGGGACTCGGGCGAGCGCCGGGCTCCGATGGCATCACCATGCAGGCGATGCGCCGCGATCCCTCCGCCGGCGTGCACGACTTCCCTCAGCGGCTGGCCGAGCTTGAGCAGTACCTGGGCGAGGCTTCCCCCGCCCAGCGCGTCAAGGCCATGCCGGGTCAGGGCACTCATGTGCCCCTGTGGCTGTTGGGGTCGAGTGATTTCAGTGCACGCCTGGCGGCCGAGAAGGGACTGCCCTTCGCCTTCGCCGGCCAGTTCGCGCCCGGCTACATGCTGGAGGCCATCCGGCTCTATCGTGAGAACTTCACGCCCTCCGAGGTGTTGGACGCGCCCTACGTGATGCTCGGCCTGCCGTTGATCGCCGCCGAGAGCGATGAACGCGCCCACTTCCTGGCCAGCACCCAGCAACAGAAGTTCCTGAACCTGATCCGCGGTGAGAGCACGCGCGCCCTGCCACCCCGCGAGACGCTGGACTGGTCAGCGCGGGAAGAAGCCATGGTCGGCCAGAATCTGGCAGCCGCCATCATCGGTGGTCCTGAGCGCATTCACCGCGAACTAGAGCACTTGCTGGAAGTGACGCAGGCGGACGAATTGATGTTCAACTCGGACTTCTATGACCACGCGGACCGTCTGAAGAGCTACGAGATACTGGCCGAGGTCGCCAGGCGTTGACCGAAAGGGGATTTCCCCACCACGCCCCACCCTCCTGCCCCACGCAAGACGCCGCCCACATGACATGTGAGCGGCGTCTTGCTGTCAGAGCACGGGCTCGGCTCAATGATGATCGCGCGGGTTCACTCGGCGATTCTTGACGTCCGGCGCACGACGGATGCGGTCTTCCTCGGCCAGGCTATCAGCCTCGAAGACATCCGCACCGACCGGTGTCTCGCCATGACGGCGATAGAGCTGGCTGAGCATCTGGCGGCGGTCTGCACGCAGCTCCTTCACCAGCACCACGATCATTCCGTAAAGAATGAAGGTGAAGGGCAAGGCCGAGAGGACCGAGGCCGACTGCAGGCCCTTGAGACCGCCCGTCGAGATCAGCGTCAGACAGATGGCCGCGATCAGCACGCCCCAGACCACACGCTTGTAGAGCGGCGGGTTGATCGAGCCGGCGTCCGTCATCTGCGCCACGATATAGGAAGCGGAATCCGCCGACGTCACCAGGAACACGAAGATCAGCAATATCGCGACAACGGACAGCACATTGCTGAAGGGCATCAGATCGAACATCTCGAACAGCGCGGACGTGATGTTGGCATCCGTTGCGGCAGCCAGCCCGACATCTCCACCCAGCTCCATGTTGAGCGCCGCGCCACCGAAGACACCGATCCACAGACAGGCCAGCAGCGGAGGCACGATCAGCACGCCCACCACATATTCCTTGATGGTGCGTCCCCGCGAGACACGCGCCACGAAGGTGCCGACGAAGGGTGACCAGGCGATGACCCATGCCCAGTAGAAGACGGTCCAGGAACTGTTCCAGTCATTGCCGTCATAGGGCGACATGCGCAGACTCATGCCGATGAAGTTCTGCAGATAATCGCCGATCCCCAGCGTGATCGTCTTGAGGATGTCCAGCGTCGGCCCGGTGAACAGCACATAGAGCATCAACGCGATGCAGATGCTCATGTTGAGGTTGGACAGCCGCTTGATGCCCTTGTCGAGCCCGGACCAGGTCGAAGCCATGTAGGCACAGAACATCACCCCCATGATGATGAACTGCCACTGCCAGCTCTCCTCCACTCCGAAGACGAAGTGCAGACCACCATTCATCTGCAACACACCAAGCCCCAGCGACGTCGCGACCCCCATCACGGTGGCCACCACCGCGAAGACATCCAGAACTGGCCCGTAGCGGCGCACCTTGGGGTGCTTGGCCGTCACGGACGACAGCACCGAGGAGACCAGCCCCGCCTGCCCTTTCCTGAACTGGAAATAGGCGATGATCAGCCCGACGACAGAGAAGGCGGCCCACTGATGGACGCCCCAGTTGAAGAAGGCATATTGGATGGCGTAGCGCGCGGACTCAGGCGTCTCCCCCGGCATGTCACCGAAGGGAGGCTTCAGATAGTGCTGCATGGGCTCTGCCATGCCGTAGAACACCAGCCCGACCCCGAACCCCGCCGCCAACAGCATGCTGACCCAGGAAAAGAAGCTGTAGGAAGGCCGACAATCCTGCGGCCCGAGGCGGATCTTGCCATATTTGCTCAGCGCGAGGCTGACCAGAAAGATCACGAAACCAAAGACGGAAATCAGATAGAACCAGCCGAACATGCTGGTCACGGCGCCAAGCGCCTGATCAGCCAATTCACCGAAACGGGTGGGGAATCCTGCCCCCAACGCGACCAGACCCAGAATGATGATGACTGACGCGCTGAATACGCGCTTTCCTCCAGATGTCATATATCGCTACTCCCTGTTAGCTGTGACAGCGGTGAGGTGGATCGCGCACCAGCGAGAAACGAGTAGCGCTATCGCCAACGAATATTCGCAGTGCCTTGTAGACATGACTCTGATTCCCCAGAACTTCAAGGGCTAGCGACGGAAAACTTGCGTCTGGCCGGCGCTGGGTGCGCCAAGGGGCAGGCAGATGACGGGTGTCATCCTGATATCGGAAAGCGGTGTGAGAATTCATGGCAGGCGAAGCTTGCCAGATGATTCCTGACAGGCAGCTCCTGACAGGCATTGGCGAGCACGCCGAAAGACTTCTACATTACTTGTACACAAGTGATAGAAACATGACCTGCCACGGAGAGAATCCCCGATGCCTGTTCAAGCCTCCACCTCGCGCCACACGGCGAATACCGAGACTGCCACCCTCCCTACAACGCCCCCTGACACGCTGCATGTCAGCTCACCTGCCGAGCGGCAGGCTGAGACCAGCATGACGCTCAATTCCCTGTCGCGCGCCCTACAACAGGGTATGGTGCCGGTCGTCGAGGTCATGTCATTGGATGGCATCTACAAGGTGCGCATTCACCACTGCCACGGCATTTCCGATCTGACTCGCCTTGATGGCAAGGCCCTGTGGTTCAAGGGCACGGGAGAGATACGCGATCTGATGAGATCGCGGGGCATCAGTCACGGCGTGCTGACCTGGGCGGATCAGTGGGGGGATGAGATGATCGGCATGGTGTCGCGCTCCCTCACTCAGGAGGAATTGCTGGCCTGGGGAACGCGGATCTGCTTTCGCTAGCGATGACACGCCCAACGCCTCGCAGGCTCTGTGGGGCTCTCCGGCAAGCACGCCCTTCTGCCATCAGCTCCTGCTGCCAGCTCCCACCGCTACGTCCCATGACAAGACAGGCCCCCGGAGAGACTCCGGGGGCCTGTCTTGTCGTCTTGCTTTCTTGCGTCACCCTCGTGTCACTCTTGCATCACCCTCCCGCCGACGCCGCTGACCTCATCTGTCGACACCCAGGGATAGACACCGAGGGATGGACACTGGCCAGGCTCAGACCTCGGCCGCTTCTGGCGCAGTCTCGGGATGCCTTTCCAGCAGCGCCAGCAGGTGGGCCTTGCGTGCCTTGAACAACTCACGGTGCTCGTAGTCTCGCTTGTAGGTCTGCTTGGAGACCACGGCCGTCTCGAACACCTCGAACGGTGCACCATTGCTGGCGAAGCGGTTGTCCAGCGCCATGAACGCCTCGATCAGAGAAGGCGTGTAGTGCTGACGCAGGCTCTCGTTGAAGAAGTAGCCCACCGAGAAATACGGCATGAAACCGTGGCGCTCGGCGTCCCGAACGAAATCGGCATACAGCAGCGTGGGATGCTGACGTCCGATCCCCAGCTTCGCGTGATTCTTGGCACGATTGGACACGAATACGGCCGTCTGGCGTGGCTGGAACAGATGCTCCACGAACAGTGCCAGAACCCGCGTGACCACCGGGGACCCTTGCCGGGCAGCGATGAACCAGGCTTCCACGGGCCGGCTGGGTGCCTTGTACTGACGGAAGGTGAAGACGCCATGTCTGGCGGTGGCGCCGGGCAACCATGTCGCGAGCGGCGCCAGGCAGAACGTCGTGGCATCCGCCCAGATGCCACCGAAGCGACTCAACAGATAGAGTCTGAGAACATCCGTCTTCATCGCCATCGACAGCCTGACGGTGGATAGCTCGAACGCCGCCATGAGGTCCACGCCCAGCACCTGCTCGAGATTGTCAGCGTTCAACAGGCGCACTTCGTGGTCCGGATTCTGTCTCTGCCAGGATGCCACGCTCAACTGCACCACTTCCGGCGCCTCTTGTAGCGGGGCATGCCAATACATCCAGATGATCTTCTCGACGCCCTGCTGCTCTTCGCACGTCTGGTGTCCGCTCGCCTGGCATTCGCACGCGGCGCGCAGATGCTCAAGCGCCGCAGAGGCTTGCTGATGCCGAGGGGTGCCGGGCTCAAGCTGGTCAATGCCGTAATGGGCGTCGTAGCGACGACTGAACCAGGGGACAAGCTTGCGCAGCCAATAGCCCTTGTTTTCAAAGGTATCACTGGCAATGAAGGCGTTGATCATCACGATTTCCGAAAGACGAAGAGGTAGCTCCAGAAGCCACGAGGGAGCGATGAATGGACAGGACTGCCGGCATCTCGACACGCGACGGTATCAGGCGCAGCGGCTTGCGGCGCTGTGGCGACACCCTTGTGACGCTTTTTCGATGACGGCACTCCCGCGATGTTACAACAGCCAGCCAGTGCCGTCCTGCGGGTTCATGATGTCAGTCGTTCACCTCGGACGGCATCGTGTCATGCCGGCTCCTGCACCTGGTGGCCTGCCTCCCGGCAGCGTTCGGGGAATTCCTCCCAATGCTTGATGAGCTGCCAGGCGCCGGTATCCCGCAGCACCTCGGCGTGGCCCGGCGGAATGTGGCTGGCCCCCAGATGCCCCACGACCTTGAGACCCGCAGCCACGGCTGCCTGCATTCCCGTGCGGCTATCCTCCACCACCAGGCATTCCTCGGCGGAACGCCCCAGCGTCTTGAGGGCGAGCAGATAGAGGTCGGGCGCCGGCTTGGGGTTGATGACGTCATCGGAGGTGAAGATCGGCAGTTCCCGGTCGCCATTGGCCGCGGCGATCTCGTCCAGAATGCCACGCAGTCCCGAGCTCTCGAGATTGATCTTCATGCGTGAGGCGGAGCTGTTGGACACCACCGCCAGGGGCAGGCGCTGATCGCGAATCCACTCGAGCGTCTTCACCACGCCCGGCATGGCCTCGAGGCCATTGGCGAGACGCTGATCCACCTCCAGACGAACCTGCTCCAGGGCATCGGCCGGCAGGCGATGCTGACTGCGGCCTTCCAGGTCCACCAGGATGTCGCGCGTCATCATCCCCAGGCAGCGATCCAGCTCATGCTCGATCTGCTCGCTCGTGCCGAGATCCGGCAGCCACAGCGGCAGCTTCTCCTTGAGCACGCCGTCGGCAATGATCTCGCTATCGACCAGGACTCCGTCACAATCAAATATCAACTGTTTCATTCAATCTCCAGGCAATCAAAGGGAGGTGCATGGCATCGGCCTGTCACCCGAGTGGCTTGTCAGGGCAACGATGACGCCATGACAATCAGCATTCTCACATTTATGAGGGCGGAAGCGACACAAGGCAATCCTTGAGCACGAATTGCCGTGTTTCGAACATCACCATCGCGCATCCCTTGACCGCGCCAAGCAAGATGCACTGCAATGATAAGGTGTGACAGGGATTCTCACTTACTCGAGACGACCACGCAGGAGGAAGTATGCATCCTCGTACGTCCACCCCATGCCATCACGCCTCACACTCCACGCGCGGCTTCGGCACTGGCCTGCTCGCTGGCGCGGCCGCGGCGACCGCCTTCTTTCTGGGACGCCGTCTGAACAGTGCTCGCAAGGTCAGCAGTGGCCATCCGCTCAAGCACCAGGTGCTGGACGCGGCCTCGCAGGTCATGCAGCGCAAGTACCCGATGGAAGCGATGAGCACCTACCTCAACGGCTTCCACCATTACGCCGATGACATGGGCCGCCAGGTGGAAGCCAGTCATTTCTGCATCCATCTGGAACATGATCTCCACCAGTGCGTCATCTTCGATTCCAACCGCAGCGACGCACGTCTGATCGGGATCGAGTACATCATCAGCGCCGAACGTTACGAGCGTCTCCCCGAAGAAGAGAAGCCGCTCTGGCACAGCCATCACTATGAGGTGAAGTCCGGCATTCTGGTCGCTCCGGGCATCCCGGAACTGGCCGAGCGCAGTTACTTCGAGGATCTGGTCACGACCTACGGCAAGACCTTCCACACCTGGCAGATCGACCGCGACGACTTCCCCTACGGGATTCCGCAACTGATGATGGCCTTCACCCGTGACGGCCAGATCGACGAGGAGCTGATGAAGCGCCGCGATGAACGCCTGGGCATCAGCACCGAGGAGCGGCGCAGCAAGCGTGCGGACATCGCGATGCCCAAGGTCAGTCCGAAGGCCAATGGCGGCCCGACACCGCCTGACAGCGAGTCGCATCAGCCGCCTCACGAGAGCCTGGACGACCAGCGCTGACCCTCTCTCGACAGCGAATGACGCGACTCATGACAGCACTCATGACAGCACGCCCGGCAATTGCCGGGCGTGCTGTCATCTGAGCAAACCACTCGGGGTGGCTTCTTCTCGGCACCGCCTCGATCGTGGCGGTCGTGCTGGTTGTCGTTCTGGTCGTCGTGCTAATCCTCGCTCTGGTTGTCGTGCCGCGGTTTTCCCTCGCGTGAGGTGGAGGCCATCTTCTCGAGTTCCTCCTCGCTCATGGAGTCGTACATCGAACGCGCAGCGCCCTCCAGCTCGCTCGCCTTCTGCTCTCCCCGGCGCGCGGCCAACGCCGCTCCTGCTGCCATCTGCTGTGCCCTGGACTTGGCTGGCATGACTCTCCTCCCGTCACTCTGGATGACTTTCATGCGCCATGATCGGCGCCAGCGAGCCTGACGCGGTGGCTCGCTGTCATGCTCATTCACCGCCATGCGGCTCTCCCGCGAGCTTTTCAAGCCTCGACAAGCCTTGAGTTTCTCCCCGCTGACCCAAGGCCATGAACAACAGGCCACGTCTTGTCAGCGATGCGCCAGCCACAGCGTACCGCTCGTCCATGCAAGCGCCACATGCCATCCATCGATAGGCCCCGTTCACCCGCAGGAGAGCCGCCATGCCCGACGCCGAATTCCCCCACGACCTGACGCCACATTCCGCCCAGGATGACCTGACCACCCTGGACGCCGAGCAGCTGTCGCTTGGCTATCAACGTGGCCAGTTCGACCCTCTGCAAGTGACACAGGCAGTACTCGCCCGTATCGAGCGACTCAATCCGGCGGTCAACGCCTACGTGCATGTCGCGCATGACACGGCGCTGGAGGCGGCGCATCACGCCAGACAGCGCTGGCAGGCGGGCAAGCCCCTGAGTCCGCTCGATGGCATCCCGACCTCGCTGAAGGATCTCACCGATGTCGCCGGCATGCCGGCGCGCGAGGGCTCGCTCACCACGGTAGCCACGCCCTGTCAGCAGGACGCCCCTCCGGTGCGGCGCCTGCGCGAGGCAGGCGCGATTCTGCTGGGCAAGACCAATACCCCCGAGTTCGGCTGGAAGGCCGTCACCGACAACCGCGTGCATGGCGCCACCGGCAATGCCTGTAATACCGCGCTGACCCCGGGCGGCTCTTCAGGGGGTGCGGCCACCGCCGCCGCCCTGAACCTGGGAGTCCTGCATCAGGGCGGGGATTCCGGTGGGTCAATTCGCATTCCCGCCGCCTTCAGTGGTGTCTTCGGCTTCAAGCCCACCTTCGGCTGGACAGCCCAGTGGCCTCCCGCCCAGGCCGCGTCCCTGTCCAGTATCGGGCCGCTCACTCGCAGCCCGCGCGACGCCGCCGCCATGCTCAATGTCATCGGCCGTCATGATGCACAGGACCCCTACGCCACCCGCGGACAACCCGAGGATTGGGGCGTGGAGATCGGCACGCCACTGACAGGCCTGCGGATCGCCTACTCCCCGCGCCTCGGGCAGGCCGATGTCGACCCCGAGATCGCCAGTCGAGTAGCACGCGCCGCAGAGCGTCTGGCAGGGCTTGGCGCCGAGATCGTGGAGGTCGATCCCCCCATCGACTCAAGCCTCGAGATCTTCCGCAAGATCTGGTTCACCGCGTCGCTAGGGGTCTGGAAAGGCTGTGATGCCCGCCAGCGCGAACAGCTCGACCCCGGCCTGGTCGAGAATGCCATGCGTGCCCGCGACTGGACCTCGCTTGAGTTGTTCGAGGCCTTCGAGGCCAGGCACCGGCTCACCCAGCAGCTTGAGCGCTTCCATCAGGACTACCCTCTGCTGCTGACGCCAAGCGTCGCCGTCCTCCCCTTCGCACTGAATCATCAGGTGCCGCCCGCCAGCCAATGGCACGACTGGGAGGAATGGACGCCGTTCTCGTACCCCTTCAATCTGAGCGGCCAACCCGCCGCCTCGGTCCCCTGCGGATTCACTTCGCAGGGACTGCCGGTCGGCTTTCAGCTGGCAGGCGCCAGGCACGCTGACGTCCATCTCCTGAAAGCAGCCACCGCCTATATGGACGCCTACCCGACCGCGCACCCCGCCGAGCCCTACCGCCCGAGGTGAGATCGCGCGGCCGCACTGGGTGATCGGCGACCTTCACAGACGACAACGCCCGCCACTGCCCCTCCATCAGGAGCGGTGGCGGGCGTTGGCATGTGATGCCTGTCACCCAGGCAAGAGGCAATTTCCAGGGCTATTTCAATATGCCATGCAAAAAGCGATTCACATGACGGCGGCCCCGCGAACTCACCCGATTACTTGAGCGAATCCTGATTGCCGATGCGGGCCATCATCTCGGTGAACATCTGGATGTCCAGCAGCAGATTGTCGACACGCTTGAACTCTTCAGAGGTATGCCCGGTATAGGTCTCGCCCGGCATCGACGGCCCGAAGTTGATCGCATTGGGCAGCAGCTTGGCGGTCGTGCTCCCCGCCGAGGAACGCGGTTCGGCATCGAGCCCCGTGGTATCGCCAAAGATGTTGAGCAGCGTCTGGAGCCAGGCACCGCTGGGGTCACGCAGCATCCAGTCGCGAATCTCGACGTTCAGCGCCACGTCCATGCCCTGCTCCTTGGCATAGGCTATGAGCTTTTCCTTGATCACCTGGCTGAGTTCCTCAGGCGACTTCTCGCCCGCCGGAGCCCGCACGTTGACCGCGACACGCAGCGCGTCGTCCTCCTTCTCCAGATAGGTCGGCGTCACCTTGAGCGGCCCCATGAAATCATGGGAGTAGGCGATGCCCAGCAGCTTGCCATGATAATCCAGCCCGTAATTGTCATTCAGGTAGTGCACGGCATCTTCATAGGCACTGTCCTGGAAATCGATACCGGAGGTGGCCAGCAGTCCCGCCAGTCGTGTCACCGGATTCACGCCATTGGCCGGTGCCGATGAGTGGGCCGACTTGCCCGTCACCGTGACGATGACGTCCTCGCCCTTCACTTCACTGGCGACGCTGAAATCCTTGCCGTGCTCGTTGACGTAACGGCTGCCAAGCGCTTCCAGCTTGTGGTTGAGCGCCTTGGCGCCCGTGGCATCACTGGCGTGCAGGGTGGCGACGGAGCGCTCGGGAATCTGGTTGGTCGCAAGTCCCCCCTTGAAGGAAGTGATCGCCGGCAGGCCATCCGCCGCCTGCCCCGTCTGTGTCTCGCGTGCCAGCGGGAAGCGCGCATCGATGGTGCCGAAGCCATTCTCGGCAGTGATTGCCGGATAGCCGCTGTCCAGCACGATGTTGTATTCGGGCAGCGCGTTGTGCGCCTTGTAATAGGCGAAGCCCTCACCGCCGGTCTCTTCCGTCGTCTCGATCATCAGGCGAATGGTGCGCTTGACCGGCACCGCATTCTCCTTGAGAGACTTCATGGCATATAGCGCCGCGGCGATGGAGGCCTTGTCATCCTCGGTGCCACGCCCGTACAGCTTGCCATCGATCTCGGTGACCTCGAACGGATCCAGGTGGGTACCATCCTCAAGCGTCCAGCCCTCCTGGTCCGCCGGCACCACATCCCCGTGGGTGAGAATGCCGAACACATCCTCCCCCGTCCCCTTGAGCTCCACCTCGAAGACACGGTCATCCACGTTGCGGAACGTCAAGCCGAATGCCTCGGCCTTGTCCTTGATCAACTCCCCGAAACGCGAGATCTCGGGGTTTTCATGCTGGGGTTTCTCACCGACCTTGAAGGTCGGGATCGCGACCATTTCCTTGAGCAGCTCCTGGACCTCATCGCCATACTGCAGCCGGTTGTAGACCCCCAGCAGGCGATAGACGTTGACGAAGTCATCCCCCTCCAGCGGCTCGCCGGCCAGATAGTGGTCAATGGCGCCGGAAACCGCGCTGTCTTCCTGATTGCGTTCCGCGACCTGCTTGAGGAAACCGTTGAAGTCTGCCGCCAGTGTCTCCTGCCCCTGCTCGACCAGACTGGCCAGCTGCTCATGCTTGAGCGTGTGCTCGCCCTGCGGCGCGCGCTTGCCAGTGTCATCGGTTGCCATCGGCTCATCTGCGCTGACAGGCAGCGCGCTGCCAAGCCCGAGCGCCAGGCCCAGCGCAAGGGCTGTCTGACGGGAGGTGGCGTGAGTGGCTATGCGGGTACTCATGGGCATGTGCATCCTTGTGTTGGGCAGGTATCCACGTCATCAATGGCCTGACGGCAGGAGGTGGGAGCAAGTCCCTCACCGACCTGCGCCATCAGGCTGATCCCGCGACATCGAGACGCTGTCATCGGCCACGCCGTCGAACATGCTGGCCGTGACCTGTTCCTTTAGTGAAACACAAAAAACTTATACATAAACACCTCATATATTGAGCCTGATCTGGCCAGCCCCTGCACACCTGACACTCATGGGCCCTTCCCTTACGTGTGGTCAGTTCCAGCGCTTGAGCAGAATCTCGATGAACAGCTCCGCGATCGGTGACAGCGACTCACCGCGACGCCGCAACAGGCCAATGGTGCGGTCAATGCGTGGCTCGGGCAGCTCACGCTGACACAGCACCTCGTGCTCCGGCCCGGGCATCGCCATCGACGGCAGGATGGCGACGCCAAGCCCGCTCTCGACCAGCCCCAGCGAGGTCGAGAGATGCTGGACCTCGTAGAAGCCGTCCAGATGCAATCCGGCGGACAGCAGGGTGTTGTCGAGCAGAATGCGGTTGCCGCTGTCGCGGGAGACGGTGATCAGGCGCACATCATCCAGATCGCTCCACTCGACGCGCTTTTTCTGTGCAAGCGGATGGTCGCGACGCAGTGCCAACACGAAGGGATCACGATAGATGGAGGTGAAATCCACTGCCGGATGGTGGGCACTGACCATGTTGATACCAAAGTCTGCCTCCCCCGAGACCACCCTTTCGACCCCTTCATTGGCACTGACATCCAGGATGCGAATCCGGATGCCGGGGTAGGCGGTGTTGAACTCGCGCACCACGCTGGGCAGGAAGTAGAAGGCTGCCGTGGGCAGGCAGGCGATGGTCAGCACCCCCTTGCGATGGGTGGCCAGCTCGCGAACGCCCACCAGAGAGGATTCGTAATCTTCGAGCAACTTGCGGGCTTTTGGCAGGAAATCACGTCCAATTGGCGTCAGTCGGCTTCTCCGTGTCGTACGCTCCAGCACTTTTGCACCGAGCACTTCCTCCAGTTTCTGGATACGGCGCGACAGGGCCGGCTGCGAGATGTGCAGTCGCTCCGCCGCTTCATTGAAGGAATGATTCTCGGCCACTTCGACAAATGCCGACAGATCCAGAAACTCCAATCTATGCATGCAACTATCCTATTGATTCATTATTCGGATTAATGCGCGTAATGGTGACAGTATAGTTTTTATTTGCATTTGATGCATAGATCATCAGCTGTGATGCTTCAGAAAGGCGCAAACAGACAGGAGCGCGTTCCAACATGATGCATTCACTTCCTTGCATGATCCTACGTGGCGGTACCTCTCGGGGCCCCTTCCTGCGTCTGGATCACCTCCCCGCCGATGACGACGGCCGTCGCGAAGTCCTGCGCCAGGTCATGGGCTCCGGCCACGCATTGCAGATCGATGGGCTGGGCGGCGGCAATTCGTTGACCAGCAAGGTCGCCCTTGTCGGCCCCTCCACGCATCCTGAAGCGGATATCGACTATCTGTTCGCCCAGGTCGATGTGGAAGGCGACAAGGTCGATTTCTCGCCGAACTGCGGCAACATGCTGGCCGCGGTCGGCCCCTATGCCATCGAGACCGGCATGATCCCGGCAAAGGGTGACCTGACCCGTCTGCGGATTCACAACCTCAACACCGGCACCCTGATCGACAGCCAGGTCCCGACACCCGATGGTCGCGTCGCCTACCAGGGCGACACGCGCATCAGTGGTGTGCCCGGCGCCGGCAGTGCCATCAAGCTGGGCTTTCTGGGCGCTGTCGGTGCCAAGACCGGCAAGCTGCTGCCCAGCGGTCAGGTCATCGACGTGATCGAGGGCGTGGAGGTGACCTGCCTCGACTCCGCCACGCCGGTGGTACTGATCGAAGCGGCAAGTCTGGGCTGGGCAGGCAACGAAGCGCCCGCCGAGATGGACGCCAACCGTGACGCGATGGCACGCCTCGAGAAGATTCGCCTCAAGGCGGGGGAATTGATGGGCATGGGCGACGTCAGTGACTCGGTGCTGCCCAAGCCGGTGATTCTCTCCGCTCCGCGCACCGAGGGTGGCACCCTGTGCGCACGCTACTTCGTGCCGCACCGCTGCCATGGCGCACTAGCCGTCACGGGGGCCATCACGCTGGCCGTCGCGACCAGTCTCCCCGGCACTCTGGCCAACCGCGTGGCGCTGGCCGCCGGCACGCTGACACCGGGGACTCTGGCGGAGAAGGTGAAGCTCGAACACCCGGCCGGGTTCCTGGACGTCGAGGTCGAACACGCCGATGACGACCCGATGACCCCCAGCCGTGTGTCCCTGCTGCGCACGGCACGCAAGATCATGAGTGGCGAGGTGTTCTTGAACCTCCCGGACTCGCTGGAAATGCCTGAACTCGCCTGAGCGCAGTCCGCGCGCGTGCAGGATCGCCAGGCTTTCACGATCGCATGTGTCTCAGCACCGACAACGCCTCGACAAGCGCGACGAAAGCACTGCAGAAGATTGATTTACAATGCATTTGATTGAAATGAAATGACCTCTCTGCGCCGCCATGCAGTTAGCGCATCACTGATTGACAACGCATTCCAACAATAATCAGGAGTCAGACCATGTCCCTCATCGTGTCTACGCCCAAACGCCATGCCCTCAAGCGCCATGCCCGCACCACCGCCCTGGCCGTCATGCTGCCCGTCATGGGCCTTCTGCCGCTGTCTTCCGCCGTGCACGCCGAGGCGGAAATCCCTGACACCCTGAACTGGACCGTGCCCTTCGGGGTCGGGGGCGGCACCGATGTCTGGGCACGCTTCATGTCCAACTGGGTGACCAAGGACCTGCCGGGCAACCCGGCTGTCGTCATCGACAACGTGCCGGGGGGCGGTTCCATCACCGGCGTCAATCTGTTCAGCAAGCGTGCCGGCGATGACGGCGACGAGATGGTCGTCACCTCGGCCTCTACCCAGTATCCGGCCATGCTGCGTGATCGCCGCGTGCGTTACGACTATGCCGACTGGGAACCGATCCTCGCCGCCCCGACAGGCGGTGTCGTCTATGCCTCAAGCTCGCTGGGCAAGGACAGCGCCAGTGCACTCAAGGCCCTCGCCTCCCAGAAGGTGAAGTTCGCCGGCCAGAACCCGACCGGGCTCGAGATGCCGGTGCTGATGGCGTTCGATCTGCTCGACTTCCAGGTTGATCCGGTCTTCGGCATGAAGAGCCGTGGTGAAGGTCGCCTGGCCTTCGAGCGTGGCGAAGTCGCCCTCGATTTCCAGACCACCTCCGCCTACAGGAGCAACGTCACGCCGCTGGTCGACGCCGGCCAGGCCGTGCCGCTGTTCAGCCTCGGCGTGATGGATGACGAAGGCCACATCGAGCGCGACCCGTCCTTCCCGGACCTGCCGACCTTCTCCGAGCTGTATCTGGCGCAGGAAGGCCATTCACGCGATGACGAGGCCTATCAGATCTTCCACAAGTTCTTCGCCTCCGGTTACGCCATGCAGAAGATGCTGCTGGTGCCGAAGGGTGTCGATCCAGCACTGCTGGAGCAATACCGTCAGGCGGCACGTGACATGGCCAAGGACCCCGAGTTCCTCAAGGAAGCGGCGGTGAAGGTCGGTCCTTATGGCCTGATGGTCGGCAAGGCGGCAGCGGCGCAGTTGCAAGACGCCATGCAACTGAGCGAAACCCAGCACGAATGGGTCAAGCACTGGCTGATGGAACGACACGGTATTCGCCTGCAATCTCGTTGAAGCCCGCTGACGCTCTCCAGCGCCATGACGCTGGAAAGCGCAAGAAGCACCAGAGAAGAACAAGAGGTTGAGCAACGCCATGATCGACACCCTCCTGTCCAGCATTGGACACGTCTTCACGCTGACGCATCTGCTGTTCATGATGATCGGCATCTTCGTCGGCCTGCTGGTCGGCATCATCCCCGGCCTGGGCGGCATCGCCGGCATGGCGCTACTGCTGCCGTTCCTCTACGGGCTCGACCCCGGTTATGCACTGGGCATGCTGATGGGCATGGTCGCGGTCATCCCGACCGGCGATACCTTCGCCTCGGTGCTGATGGGCATCCCCGGTTCCAGCGCGTCACAGGCCACGGTGCTTGATGGCTTCCCGCTGGCCAAGAAAGGCCAGGCGGCGCGTGCGCTGACCAGTGCCTTCCTGTCCTCCCTGTGTGGGGGCGTGATCGGTGCCATCATCCTGACCGGCTTCATCCTCGTCGCACGTCCCCTCGTGCTGGCCTTCTCGTCAGCAGAGCTGTTCGTGTTGACGCTGCTGGGTCTGACGATGGTGGCGGTGCTGTCCGGCAAGAACCTGTTCAAGGGCACGGCGGCCTGTGGTCTTGGCCTGCTGGTCGGTGCCATCGGTGCCGCGCCGGCGACCGGCGAGTACCGCATGAATCTGGATATCGATTATCTCTACGACGGGGTGCCGCTGATCGTGCTGGGTCTGGGCATCTTCGCTCTGCCGGAAATCGTCGAACTGCTGCTGGGGCGTGGCAGCATCGCCAAGGACGGCAACACGGACCTGGGCAAGGGCTGGTCTGCCGGCATCAAGGATGTGGTCAAGAACAGGTGGCTGGTCGCGCGCTGCGCCGGGATCGGCAGCCTGATCGGTACCATCCCGGGTCTGGCGGGTTCCGTGGTCGACTGGATCACCTACGGCTTCGCGGTCAAGACCGCCAAGGACCCGAGCCAGTTCGGCAAGGGCGACATCCGCGGCGTCATCGCGCCGGAGTCCGCCAACAATGCCTGCGCCTGTGGTGCCATGGTGCCGACCCTGCTGTTCGGGGTGCCAGGCTCCGGCACGGCGGCGGTCTTCCTGGGTGGGCTGTTGCTACTGGGTCTGGAGCCGGGCGTGTCGATGATCACCACAAATCTGGACATGACCTACACCATCATCTGGTCTTTGGCGCTGGCCAATATCCTGGGCGCGGGCCTGTGTCTGATGCTGGCGCGTCCGGTCGCGCAGCTGACACGTGTGCCCTTCGCCATTCTGGCGCCGGCCATCACCGTGCTGATCCTGTTCGCCGCCTATCAGGCCAGCCGCTCGCTGGGTGACTGGGCCGCGCTGGGCATGATCGGCATGCTGGGCGTGCTGTTCAAGACGGCAGGCTGGTCGCGTCCGGCCTTCCTGATCGGCTTCGTGCTGGCACCGGGTGCCGAGAACTACTTCTATCAGAGCATGCAGTTCCACGGCGCCGAAGCCTTCCTGCGTCCGGGCGTGCTGATCATCCTCGGCCTGATCCTGCTGGCCTTCTTCCTGCCGGTGATCCGCAAGGCGATCATGCGTCGTCGCCAGACCCATGAAGTGGTCGAGACCGCGCCGTCCCCAGAAGAGGATGTGCTGGAATCACGCGGTTTCGGTGGCGTCGACTTCCTGCTGCTGGGCCTGATGGGTCTCGCCGGCCTCTGGGCGCTCTACGACGTCAAGGATTTGATGCCACTCGGCAAGGCCTTCCCGACCCTGGCCGCCTTCATCACGCTGGTCTCGGTGATTGCCGTGGTCTTCAACGGCTGGCGTCGCGGCATGATTCGCGTCCAACAACCGGCCTTCAAGGCAGTGGGTGTGGTACTCGGCTTCTTCGTGCTGATCGGCGTCAGCGCGTTGCTGGGCTTCGTCTCCACCGCCGTGCTGTTCTGCCTGGGCTTCCAGCTCATCGTCGCACGCAAGTCAGCGGCGTTCGCGGGACTCTTCGCCCTGGGCGTCGCGGTCTTCCTGCTCGGGATGCAGGCGGCCATGAATCTGCACTATCCGACGGGACTGCTGGATGACGTGGTACTGCCGATGATTCCCTTCCTGTAAGGCCTCTCGCGCCGCAGACAGCCACGCAACGCAGCGCAAGAGACACCAGGCAACGCAGCGCAAGAGACACCAGGCAACGACAAGAGAACGGGCCCCCTGAGGGTGCCCGTTCTCTTTTCACGCCCGACCATGACGAAGGCTGACGGCCAGCAGTGCTCAGTCAGCCCGCTGCGGCCGAGCCCGCACAGCCTGGGGCGAGAGCCCGAAATGACGCCGGTAGGCCGTCGCGAAGTTGCAGGCATGCGCATAGCCGACACGATGCGCCACCTGCTGCACACTCATGCCCTGCAACAAGGCCTGACGTGCGCGCTGCATACGACATTCGCGCTGATACTGGCTCAGCGAGCAACCATAGGTCTCGCGAAACTTCTGGCGCAGACTCGACGCGCTCATGCAGGCAAGCCGCGCCAGTTCCGGCAAGGCATGCTGACGCTCCGGCGCCATCTTCAACCGCTGACGCACCGCCTCGAGATGCCGACACGTACTGTTGGATGTCTCCGGGTACCCCGGCGTCAGCCTCTCGTGAGCCCGTTTCTCTCGTCGATTTGCGTTCGGGGCTCGGCCGTCAGCGCCCCTGTCACGAGCGACCCGATCCTCGGACACCTGACCGGCATGACATTGCCGAGCATGCCGGCGGCGCAAGGCACCTCCCAGCAATTGCAGGCCCAGCCCTTGCCATTCCAGCAGACAACATGTCTCACGAGTGTGCTCTGCGCCGTCGAGGCGTTGCGCCAGACGTTCCGCCAGCTGCTGACGAAGGCCTGACCCCGGCCGCCACCGGCGAGGCTGAGCCGGCCAGGGGGGCGAATGCAGATCCCACTCGGCAAAGCGCTGCAGGATGTTGTCGGACTGCTGACGTTCATCCTCGATATGCAGCACCACACACCGCAGCCGCCCGGGGAAGTACCCGACGTTCAGAGCATGCGGGGAACCCACCATCGGAGCGCGAAAGACGCCGCCTTCTCCCCGGGTGACATCGATCTGGACTCGCGCCTCTTCCGCGACCTTCTCGCTTGCACTCGACAGGGGCTCAGGACACGGGCACGTGGCAGTTGGCGTCGCTGCCATGCCCGACAGCCTCAACGTGCCTTCCAGTATCAGGCAGACATAGAGTCCTTCATGGAAGGGATGCACTTCCTGATAGCCGTCACGGATCGTCAGATCACACAGCACCAGACGCCCTCCGGGCCAGACCGGGATCTCCTGAACCCAGCCGGTGCTGTGTGCATAGCGGACGGACTGCCAGCCCCCCCTCCGCACACCGTACGGAGGCAGAGAGGAAGCATCCTGCTGTCTCAAGCCCTGCTGTCTCAAGCCCTGCTGTCTCAAGCCCTGCTGCATGAAAGCGCCGTTCCCTGGAGTCATGGATAGGTAGGAGTTGCCTCTGGGCGTGCGAGCGACGTGCCATGACATCGAAGAAATCGAGGAATTGACTGCCTCACACCTTTATTTATGCAAATTCCCTTGATAAGAGCTGCTTTAAAATACAACAGATCTCAAAAGCAAAACAATCTCATTCATATTTCGCGCTGCGACTCTCCCTCTAGCCTTCTCCACTCGCCTTCTTCCACGCACCCTCTCCCGATAGTGCCTCCGACGCCCGCATGCGCGTCGCGATGACAAGCGCCAGGCAATCAACGCCAAAGGTTTGACAGTCACCGGGCATCTGTCACTAATGGTGGCCTATCCACCCAAGGAGCACGCTGCATGTTTCTGCTGATTCTCTTTGCCGCCATCGCCATCGGCATCTCGTTCATCTGCTCCGTGCTGGAAGCGGCGCTGCTGTCGCTTTCCCCAAGCTATGTGGCAAGCCTGCGTGAGCAACACCCCAAGCGCCATGCGGCGCTGGCCACCCTCAAGGACAACATCGACAAGCCGTTGGCCGCCATCCTGACGCTCAATACCATCGCGCATACGGTCGGTGCGACAGGCGTGGGTGCACAGGTGTCCGTCGTGTTCGGCGAGGCCTGGGTCGGCGTTGCCTCGGCGGTCATGACGCTGCTGATCCTGGTGGCCTCGGAAATCATCCCCAAGACCATCGGTGCCACCTACTGGCGTCAGCTGTCCCCGATGCTGCCCGGCGTGCTCAACATCATGGTCATCTCGCTCAAGCCGCTGATCTGGCTGTCGGAAATGATCACCTCGCGGATCGGCAAGCACTCGCATGACATTGATCTGCGTGGCGAGATCAAGGCGCTCGCACAACTGGGGCTGGAAAAGAAGGCGCTGGAAAATGATGAGCAACGCGTCATCACCAACATCCTCAACCTGCATGAGATGAAGGTGCGTGATGTGCTCACGCCACGTCCTGTCTGCCAGACGGTCAGCCCCGAGATGACCGTGGCCGAGTTCAATGACCAGTTGACGGTCTGGCCCTTCAGCCGCTACCCGGTGATGACCGCCGATGAAAGGACACTGGGCATGATCCACCGCGCCGATGCGCATCAGGCCGAACCCGCCACTCCGCTCAAGGACCTGATGCGCCCGATCAGCGAACTGCACGCCGAAGACAACGTCGAACAGGCCTTCGCTCGCATGCAGCGCGAGCGCCAGCATCTGTGTGTCGTCTACGACAATCTCGGCAACTGGCTGGGGGTCATCACGCTGGAAGACGTGATGGAGACGATTCTCGGCGAGGACATCATCGACGAGACGGACAACGTGGCCAATCTGCGTCGCTTCGCCCGCCAGCGCTGGATCAAGCGCATCGGTGCCGCCCCCTCGACACCGGACGACGCCCGAGAGAGCTCCTCACAGAACGACACATCACCGACAGAACACAAGGCATCAACGGAGGACTCCAAGCCCGGCCAGTCGTGACATGGACTGCGCGAGCCTCGCACGCGTCAGGCGTGAAACCACCGCCACGCTGAACGACAGAAGCCCAGTGACAGCCGGACAGGAGACTGGCCATCACGGGGCTTCTGTGTCGAAAGACATCGTGCATCGTGAGATGACGAGGATTCAGCTGGCGTTTGCCGTCTCCCTGGCCTTTTTCCGGACATACAAATGCACGGAACCGCCTTTGACAGGGCGTTGCCATTTGTCCAGATACTCCAATTGCTGAATCACTCCCCCCAGCTTGCTGGCACCATGATCCGCCGGCGTGAAGCCGGGCATCTTCTTTTTCAGGTAACTTCCCAGCGCTGACAGGGCCGTCCAGCCATCCGTCTGTGGCAGCTCGTTCAGTGCATTGAGGATATGCGACCTCAGCTGTCGCTGTGCCTTGGTCGGCTTGACGAGGGGGACCGTCTCGGCCGGCGGCTTGCTCGGGGGCTTCTTCACGACAGGCGACTTGCTCAAGGGCTTCGCCACGGCGGGCGTATCCGGCTCCCTGCGCAGACACTCGGTATGCAGGAAACTGTCACAGGCGGAAACGAAGGGTTGAGGGGTCTTGGCTTCTCCGAAGCCATGCACGCGCATGCCGCTTTCCCTCAGACGTGTCGCCAGGCGCGTGAAATCACTGTCCGAGGACACCAGACAGAATCCCTCCACATTGCCCGCATACAACAGATCCATGGCATCGATGATCAAGGCGGAATCTGTCGCGTTCTTGCCCTGGGTATAACGGAACTGCTGGATAGGCTGAATGCCATGGTGCAGAAGTGGCTCCTTCCAGGGCGTCAGATTGGAGGTGGTCCAGTCCCCATAGGCGCGCTTGATACTGGCGATTCCCAGTTTCGCGATCTCCGCCAGCAATTCCTCACAGACGGCTGCCTGGGCATTGTCTGCATCAATCAGTACCGCAAATCGATCTTTTCCCGTTGGTGACATGTCTCGCTCCATGATCTACGTCACAGGAGTCTCAAGGTCGCTCCCTGGGTCAATATGTCATGAATCCTGCAAGACAATCACTCGGTAAATCGTCGTTTACTCACGTACGCTGAGCTTCCTCTGCGTCAAAACCCGCGATCAAGGCATCCATCAGCATTCTCACCCGGCGCGGCAGAATCGACGCCTCCGGGCGGACGAGGAAGATGCTGGTATCGGCACCGTCGCCACGAATGTCTTCCAGCAGCGGGATCAAGCGCCCAGAGGCCAGGTCATCGGCGATCAGGTAGTACGGCAGACAGGCAATGCCACGCCCTCCCAGACAGGCGGTATGCAGGGTTTCCAGGGAGTTCGAGAGAAAGCCGCAGCGCATCTCGGGCAGTGACGTGAGTCCCCAGGCGTTGAAGCCACCGGGGAGATTCAGGATCAGGCTGACATGCTCCGCCAGATCCGCCACTGAGCGCGGCGTACCATGTCTTGCTAGATACTCCGGCGATGCACAGATGACACGCTGATTGGTGGCCAACCGCCTGGCGATCAGGCCGGGCTCGGGCTTTGCGGTGCTGCGGATGGCCAGATCCATCCCCTCATGCACCAGGTCGACCACGGCATCCGTCAGGGTCAGGTCCACGATGACCTCGGGATAGCGCTCCATGAAGCGCATCAGCAACGGCATTACCTGCAATTTCCCCAGTGCGTTGGAACACGAGAGACGAATGCGCCCCTTGAGTGCACCACTGCCCTCGGCGATCTCCTGCTCGACATTGCGCAGCCGCTCCTGCAGCTCCCGTGTCTCCGAGGCATAGAGCTGACCCGCCTCACTCAGGCGCATCCGCCGTGTGGAGCGAATCAATAACTGCGAGCCCAGGCGCTGCTCGAGATGCGCGATGCGCTTGCTGATCGCCGAGTGGGTAATACCGAGCTGTCGCGCGGCTCCCGTAAAGGTGCCGGCATCGACCACGGCATGAAAGATATCGAGATCCGTATACGTTTTCATATGTTCCATTGGCTCACGGATGCTGTGCTCACACACCGGATTATCACCAGACACTGCCCATGTCACCATGGCATCTGTTCCTTCCATGCCATATTCAGTGCCCAGAGACATCGCCACCATGATAGATCAGCCGACCGCTTCCGCCCTGTTCACGCCCTTCACGCTGCCTTGCGGGCGAGTGCTCGCCAATCGCCTCATCAAGGCCGCGATGTCGGATTCTCTCGGTGATGGTACGGGGCATCCGAGTGACGCCCAGATGCGCCTCTATGAGCGCTGGGCGGAAGGCGGCGTGGCGGCGTCGCTGGTCGGGGAAGTGCAACCGGACCACCACCACGCCGAGAAGCCCGGCAATCTGGTCCTCAATGCGCAGTCCGACCTCGCGGCCTTCACGCAACTGGCGCAGCGCGGCCAGCAGCACGGAGCCGACCTCTTGCTGCAGCTCGGCCATGCCGGCGCGATGGCCTACCCGCCGACCAGTACGCCACATGGCCCCAGTGCACTGGATATCCCCGGGCTACGTTGCGAGGCCATGAGCCTGGAGGCCATCAAGGCCTTGCCTGCCGCCATGGCAACCACGGCGCGCCTGGCTCGTAACGCCGGGTTTGGCGGGGTGCAGGTACATGCCGCACACGGCTTTCTGCTCAGCCAGTTTCTGTCCCCCCTCTTCAATCAGCGCACGGATGACTACGGCGGCAGCCTCGACAACCGCATGCGGCTGATGCGTGAGGTGATCATTGCCGTGCGCGAGGCCGTTGGCCACGACTACCCGGTCATGGTGAAACTCAACTCCAGCGATCAACTTGAGGGCGGTTTCGAGGAAGCCGAAGCGCTACAGGTGATAGCAGCGCTCGATGAGCTGCCCATCGATCTGATCGACATCAGTGGCGGCACCTACTTCCCCGGCGCCAGCTCCGCGTCGGACGCCAGTGCCAGCGGCTCCTACTTCGTCGAGTTCGCCAGGCGCGCACGCGCGGTGACGACCCTGCCGCTGATGGCGACCGGCGGCTTCAAGACTCTGGCGCAGGCCGAAGACGCCGTGGCACAGAGCGTCGTCGACTTCGTCGGCCTGGCCCGCCCACTGGCGCTGCACCCGTCACTGCCCACGCTATGGCGAGCGGGAGAATGCCCTGCGCCAGAATTCCCGCGTTTCAGCGCCCCGCCGGAAGGTGGCGTGACCGCCTGGTATACGCTGCGCCTGACCCAGCTGGGCGAGGACCGTGAGCAGGAATCACTGGGCGAACTGGAGACGGTGCTGGCCGACTATGAAGCGCGCGACGCCGCACGCGCCGAGACCTGGAACGCGCACTTCGCCGACTGTCTCCGCGACTGAGCCGCTTCTCGAAGTGGCCAGATACACGAACGCCGCAGCGCTGATGCTGCGGCGTTCATGTGACCAGCGCCTCAGACAGGGGCTCCCTTCAGAGGCGGCAATGAGGCTTCTTCAAGCGGCGCAATACACACCGACTGAAGGAGCCTCACTGCCACCGCTACCCCCTTGTTGCTTGCCATTGCGCTGGTAGCTGCCCTTGCCCTTGCGCGCCTTCACGACACGCTGCTTGAACATCGGGGTACGCAGCACTGCCTTGAGGGCGTTGTCCTGCACCTTGCGCTTGTGAGTCATGGTGTCTTCTCCTGTGGCCTCTCTGTCACCGGCCCAGTATACGCCCTTTCGCCATGCAGAGTGATCAACCTCCGCTTCCCCCTCGTCGCTGGTCTGGTGAGTGAATAGCCCCGCAGATCCTCTAGAAAATCCTCCAGCGAGGATCATTCGATAATCTGGCCCCCTTTTCCTTTCTGATTTCTGTTCTTTCTCCATTCTCACGCCACACACTACTCCGACACTACGTTCACATCCTTCTCACACCCTTATTTACTCCACACCTCAAAATCACGAGCGCCAGCCTGCTTGACAAAGAGGATATTTTAGCCCAACACCCGTTTGACAAATTACGCATTGAAGAGACAGAAAATCATCCACCTTACAAGCGGCATCGCAACACGGAAATCTTCTTTTTTCTACACAGAAAAACACGCCAGACAACGCCATAGAAATCCACAACGACATAAAAAAGATGCTTAAAATCAACAATTTACCAAATAACTACACCAACCATGAGCCGATAAACCACATCCTTCATCCTGGCCATTCTGGAGAAAGACACAATCCACAAGGATCTTGCCACTAAAGCCTAAACACTCTCATGATCGTGTACACTTCATGCACTCGGAATCAACACCTCACATTTGAGATGACGCATCATTTCTGCGAGGATGCCTCACGTTCCGCGAGCCGTAGATGGCTCTCAAGGCAATAAAAAATACGCCTTCCGTGCCCAGGCTCAGCGAAATGACAGGTGGCCAGTCAACTGGATTCCTTACCTTTCCAGGCCACCCAAGCGCTGGATAATGCTCATTATTATCGCGATCCACTACAGAGGAAAAAGCACCTGGTCAACACGACATCCCGCAACGCGGGGTTCACGGAACACGACGTCTCATTACAGTCTCAACAGGAAATACCCATGACAAAACGCATTGCGATCATTGGCGCAGGGCCGAGTGGCCTGGCACAGCTGCGCGCCTTTCAATCTGCCGCTGACAAGGGTATCGACATTCCCGAGATAGTCTGTTTTGAAAAGCAGAGCGACTGGGGCGGCCTGTGGAACTACAGCTGGCGCACCGGTCTCGATCAAAATGGTGAACCCGTCCACGGCAGCATGTACCGCTACCTGTGGTCCAACGGCCCCAAGGAATGTCTGGAGTTCGCGGATTATTCCTTCGAGGAGCACTTCGGCCACCCCATCGCCTCATACCCGCCTCGCGCAGTCATCTTCGATTACCTCAAGGGTCGGGTCGAAAAGGCGGGCGTGCGCAAGTTCATTCGCTTCAATTGCCCGGTGCGCCATGTCAGCTTTGACGACACCCGCCAGCAGTTCACCGTCAGTGTCCATGACCAGCAGTCGGACATGGTCGTTCAGGAGCATTTTGACCACGTCATCGTCGCTTCCGGTCACTTCTCGACCCCCAACGTGCCGGAATTCCCGGGGTTCTCGGAGTTCAATGGCCGTATTCTGCATGCACATGACTTCCGCGATGCGCTGGAGTTCAAGGGCAAGGATCTGCTGCTGATCGGCAGCAGCTACTCTGCCGAAGATATCGGTTCACAGTGCTACAAGTATGGCGCTCGCAGCATCACCACCAGCTATCGCACCGCCCCGATGGGCTTTGCCTGGCCGGAGAACTGGGAAGAGAAGCCGCTGTTGCAGAAAGTGGACCGCGACACCGCCTATTTCCGCGATGGCACCCGCAAGAAGATCGATGCCATCATCCTGTGCACCGGCTACCTCCATCACTTCCCGTTCCTCGATGAACCGCTGCGCCTCAAGACAGCCAACCGCATGTGGCCGCTCGGTCTCTACAAGGGCGCTGCCTGGGAAGCCAATCCGCGCCTGTTCTATCTCGGCATGCAGGATCAGTGGTACACCTTCAACATGTTCGATGCCCAGGCATGGTGGGTGCGTGACGTGATTCTCGGTGAGATCGCGCTGCCCAGCCGCGAGGCCATGCAGGCAGACAGTCAGGCATGGCGTGACCGGGAAGAGACGTTGGACAGCGATGAATCGATGATCCGCTTCCAGGGCGATTACGTGAAGTCACTGATTTCCAAGACGGATTATCCGAGCTTCGATATCGACGGCGTCAATCGCACCTTCCTCGAGTGGGAGCACCACAAGCACGAGAACATCATGACCTTCCGTGACTACTCCTACCGCTCGCTGATGACCGGCACCATGGCCCCGCGCCATCACACGCCCTGGCTCGACGCGATGGATGATTCGCTGGAAGCCTTCCTGGCACAGCCCGACAAGAGCGCTGGACAAGCAGGCGGCGAGACAGCCACCGAACGCTCCCTCGCGACTGACAAGGTCTGAGTGACGGACAGGATCTGATTGACTGACGGCCTTGTGTCACCTGACATGTGACGTCGGGCCCACAGAATGCACAACGCCGCGAAGCATGGCTTCGCGGCGTTGTGCATTCTGTGGTTGCGGAGCAAGAAGGCCCCGATGGATCAGAGGGTCTTCTTGCTGCGGAATGACGCTTTCTCATGGCGCAGGATATTGACGCTCAACGAGATGCAGACGCCAGCCGCGATCAACAGACTGACCGCCACCATCCCTGAATTGCTGAAGAAGAACGCATAGTTGGCAGCATGTACCGCAGTATCGACAGTTTCCATGACAAGACTCCTGGAGAAGAAAGAAAACGAATCGGCCCGTTCGCTCCGTCACTGGCTGGCAGCCAGACTTCAGGACAGATGGCAACGAACGCTGCAACAAACGAGCCAATCCTCATGCGGGTAATCGTCAGAACCGACTCAGCTGATATCGGGACGCTTGTCCATCGGTGCTGCCACAACCCCACCGGAACGTGCCGGAACGCTGGAAGATGACTCGGTTGCCATGCTCTCCGGGTAGGCCTTGGCCGGCACTTCGAACAGGTCCAGCCCGAGCACTTCGACATGCGGCGGCACGCGCAGCAGGTTGAACTTCTTGAGCAGATAGGCAACGCCCCAACCCGGCACGAAGCCCGTCACTGCCATCACCACCGCGCCTGTCAGCTGCCCGGTGAAGGAGACGTCCGGCACGCCTTCGCCGACATTCGGGAAGCCCGCGGCGAAGACACCCACCAGTACCACGCCATAGAAGCCGCAGAAGCCATGTACCGCGAAGGCGCCGACGGAGTCGTCCAGGCCACGCTTCTCGAGCAGCGCGCCAATCTTCGGCATCAGGGCGCCACCGGTGACGGCCAGCACGAAGGCCAGGCCCGGGTTGTAGAGATCCAGCCCCGCCGCGACGGTGATGATGCCGCCCAGCGCACCGGACATGGTCCAGAAGGGATCACGCGAGGACAGATAGGCACCGATCACGCCGCCACCGAAGCCCATCAGGGTATTGAAGGCGAAGGCAGAGAGGTTGGTGCGATTGCCGTAGATGGTGGTCCAGCCGATGTCACCGGTGTTGAAGATGATGCATCCACCCAGGAAGCCGAAGAAACCGACGATGATCAGCATCAGCCCGATCAAGGTCATCGGCATGTTGTGCGGTGCGATCACCTGCGGCTTGCCATCGTCACTGTACTTGCCGATACGCGCGCCCAGATTGAGCAGCACGCCCAGCGCGAAGAAGCCGGCCACGGCATGCACCACGCCCGCCGCGCCGACATCGTGATAGCCCAGCTTGTGCAGCATCCAGCCATCCGGATGCCAGCCCCAGGCACCCGCCAGGATCCAGACACCCGCACCGAGAATCACCGCCAGTAACAGGAAGGCGCCCAGGCGGATGCGTTCGATCACCGCCCCCGAGAGAATCGAGCCCGTGGTCGCACCGAACAGGGCAAAGGCCGCGAAGAAGATACCGGTACCCATGTCATCGGCGTCCGGGCGCATGCTCGCGCTCCACGGCAGTGCCGCGGAAGCCTCGATGGGAATCAGCCCGTTGGGGAAGGCGTTGTAGATCCACCAGCCCACGAAGTAGAAGGCGGGGATGATCGAGGCCAGCGTCAGCACGTTCTTCATGCCGGACGCCAGGGCATTCTTGGAACGGGAGGCACCGATCTCATAGGCCAGAAAGCCTGCGTGGATCAGGAACATGATGGCGGTACACCACCAGTAGAACACCTCGATGTTCATCGCCTGGTGCATATCCAATATGCTTTGCAACGTCTTTTCATCCATCGTCTTTTCTCCTTTTCCGGGCCGGGTCTGCCACCGCATGCCTGCCGGTGGAAACCCTGTCTGCCCGAAGGTTGTTGTTGTTTTTCAAGGGGGACCTGCTGGATAAAGCAAGCGACATGCCAGATGACCCCTGATGGGCACCTTCAGTAATACGTTGTTTTCATTGATATCTTCTCGAAATCGTGGACACCTCTTCACATATGAAGCCCGGAAATCACCACCTGGCAAGAGGGTGTTCGTTATTGAGGCAGGTAGGCGGCGTCCTGCACCGTGATATGACGTGAGTCGTACTGCATATACGGATCGTCACCGGCCAGCCTCACGCGCGAGGTCTCGGTCATGCGTCATGCATCACTCAGCTGCGCACCTTGAGACGCTCAGGATCATGGAAAGGCAATGTCACCACCTCGGCGACGAGACGCTTCTGGTGACCATCCAGCTGACCGATCTCAAGCTGCGTTCCGGGGCTTGAGAAATCCGGGGCGAGACGACACATGGCGATGGACTGGTTGAGCAAGGGAGAGCGGGTCGCGCTGGTGATCACCCCGACCGGATAGCGCCCGTGATAGACGAGGTCGCCGTGGCTGACCAGCTCGCTGCTGTCCACCCTCAGGCCCATGATCCGATGGCGGGATTCCGGCGTCTCGCGCTGCATGGCCGCACGCCCGACGAAATCATCCTCCTTGCTCTTCATCGGCACGGTGAAGCCGATGCCCGCCTCGTAGGGAGACGTCTGCGGACAGAATTCATGGCCAGCGAAGATCAGCCCCGCCTCTATCCTCAGCATGTCGAGGGCATCCAGTCCCAGCGGCGCGATGCCATGCGGCTCACCGGCCGCCCAGATCGCCTCCCACACGGCCGGGGCGTCATGCGGATGACACCAGATCTCATAGCCCAGCTCACCGGTATAGCCGGTCCGCGACACCATCAGCGGGATGCCATTCGGCCCCGCCAGGCGACCGACCATGAAGCGGAACCAGCCCAGCGTTTCCACCTCCGGCTGGGTACGCGCATTCCAGATCAACGGCGCCAGCACCTCGCGGCTCTTCGGCCCCTGCAGCGCGATGTTGTGCAGCTGATGGGTGGAGTCGCGCACCGTGACGCGATAGCCCTGCTGCTCTGCGAGATCCCGCAGCCACTGGCCGCTGGCCGGATCACCACAGATCCAGCGGAAGGTCTGCTCGCCCATGCGGAACAGGGTGCCGTCATCGAGCATGCCGCCGGTTTCCTGACACATGGCGGAATACACCACTTCTCCGATGGAGAGTCGGCGCACGTTGCGGGTCAGCGCATATTGCAACAGGCGTTCGGCGTCCGGTCCGGCGACCTCGAACTTGCGCAATGCGGAGAGATCCATCACCGCGACCCGTTCGCGACAGGCGAGATACTCCGCCTTGGCCCCCCACCCCTCGTAATGGGTGGCCAGCCAGTAGCCGTGGTAATCGATGTACTGCTTGGTCAAGGCGGAGGTGCAGGGATGGAAGGCGGTAGGCAATGTCATGCGCGGCAATTCCTCGGGCCGGTTGCGATAGGCGATACCGCGGGGGAAGTCATGTTCAGCGGCGTAGATACGCACATGGATATCGGTCGGCACCCAACCGTTGGCGGCGTCGATGTCGTCCGGACAGGCGGATGAGGCACAGATGAGGTCACGGTCGGCGCGCAACAGCACATAGTCGCCGGGACGTGACCAGGGCTCATCCACCGCCAGGGTGCCGCAGGGCTGTACCCAGGTATTGAAGAAGAAGTTGATGGCCGGCCAGCTGGCACGCTGTCGGATACCATGAGACGCCGACAGGGCATTGTTGAAGTTGACCGTGCAGCTGTCGTGACCGAAGTAGCCGTGGTGTTCGTAATACTGCGGCGAGCAGGCAAGCATGAAGCTGTCATGGCGTCCGACCGTGTCCTGAATCACCTCGAGCATCGGATGCAGGTGCTGATCAAAGAACACCGAATACAGTCCCGGATTGGGCATGCAATGCCCGGACAGGCTGCGCGTGGCGCCAGCATCCAGCCCCAGCTCCTCGCCCTCTGCCCAGGCAGTGGCGTCGAAGGCCACGAAGTCGGAGCACTGACGCCCCGCCACATCGATGATCTGGATCCACTCGCCCTGCTTGACCTCATAGACCTCGACCGTCCCCGCCGCGACTCTCGTCTCCTGGCGGATCGGTGCCAGCGGCACCGGCAGATGTTCCAGCCCCACAAGCCCTGTGCAGAAATGGGACACCTCAAGCTCGGTGGCCAGCCGCTCTCCTTCGATCGTCATGTCACTGCCGGGGGCCAGCAGAATCAGGCGTGCGGCAGGCGCTTCCAGCGGCCAGCGAATCTCGGCCGGCAATCCGGCCGCTGACAGGCGCTGCCAGTACGATGGCGGGCAATGCGCGACCCCCAGCGCCTCCAGGCGTGCCTGAGTGTGCGGACTCCTGTTGCCGGACGTCTCCTGCGCCTCGCTGGCCTGAGGCTGACTGGCGAAGGCGTGATCTCCCGGACTGACGACGCTCGCGAAGTGCGCAAGCGACGCCTCGATTGTCGTGCCTGCCCCCTTCACCGCTTCGCGGGGGCTTTCCCCGCTCTGCTGTGCCGCCTCGGCGACTTCACCACCCGTGGCCTTCAGTGCCAGCCACTCACAGGACTGCGCACCGTCCACGGATGACACCTGCACGCTATCGCCAGGCGACAGATCAAGTGCCAACACCTCCAGGCCGGCGATTCGGTAACGATACGGCTGGCTCGGCGTGGCAGAGGGTATCTCGACTGCAAGTCCCATCCTGGTGATACCTCTTGTTGTCATGGCAGGCGAGCCAGTCGAAGGAAGTCCTCGAAGGGCAAGCCTGGATCAGATGTGCCTGGATGGTGCATGACCCCTTGCGTCGCGCACCACGTTCTTCATGGTTAATTAAATTTACTCTCAGTAGATGCGACGACAATCCATCAAGAGAGGTACCCATGAAGGAGTAATCCATTCGCTGGCATGAAGCTTGCTGGTGTGACACTCGAATCAGGGCGCGCCGCAGGGGCGGCGAAACGACAGAGGAACTCGCATGGCACTCAGTCTCGGCGCATCGAAGACAGGCAAGGCGCCTGCATCGCAAGGGATAGCGCATCGCCTTGATGTCCAGCGCGCACGAGGCTGCCCCGCCGATACCGAGACTCCCGTTCGCCCTGCTGCCATCCCGCCGCCTGATCTGCGTGACAGACACCACCTCGATGCCATCACCTTGCGCATCGCTACCTGCGCTGACCTTGAGGAGGCGTTGCCATCCGTGCTGAGAGAGCTGCTGGACATGCTGAACGGCTGTCCTGAAAGCGGCATGGCGCACTCCGCGACTTGCGAACTCTGTGTCGTGCATCGCGCACCCGGTCAGGCGACCCATGCGGTGATTTCCCCTGCCGGCATCGCTCTGTCAGCCGCTGCGCGCCAGAGATTGCAGGAAGTCGTCAGGGATATCGGTCGCGATCCCGGCGCCCGACAGCAGGCGTCTGGCATAGCCGGCACGCCAGGTGGCGTGCTGATCGCCCTCACGGACGCCACTGACAGCGGGGAGACGGGCAGAGGGGCGACGGGCGATGGCTGGTTGTGGCTTGGAGAGCCGACAGCCGCAGCCCCCTCCCGCGAGACACCGCTGGCACACGCCGTCATCGACGCTCTGAGCCGTGGCCTGGCATTGCAGCAGCAGCAACAGGCGCGTCACGCTGAAGACAGGCAGGCAGCGGTGGCACAGGCTCTGAAGAACGAACGCCGACAACTGGCGGCGGAGCTGCACGACACCCTCGCCCAGGAATTGAGTTACCTGCAGATGCAGAGCGCACGCCTGACACGTGCCGCCCGCCATGCGCCACAGGAGGTGCAGGCACTGGCTGAGGAGGTGCATACCCAGGCCCGGCGCGCCTTCCGCCAGACCCGTGAACTGATCAATGGCGCGCACGCCACCTGGGGAGACGCGCCACTTGCCTGTGTGCTGGAGGCCTTGATCGAGGAATTCGAGACCCGCTCCAGCATGGTGTTCGAGCTCGACAATCGCATCCAGTCACTGCACCTCTCCGATGCCCAGTCCCTGCAGGTGATGTTCATCGTGCGGGAAGCGATGACCAACAGCGTGCGTCATGCCCGGGCCACCCACCTGCGCCTGCAACTGCTCTATCAGTCCTCTGGGCCGCAGCCGGCGGCGCGGGTGTTGCTGACCGTCGAGGACAACGGCTGCGGGTTCGATCCCGCCGAGATCCCCGCCGCGCATTTCGGGCTGGGCATCATGCAGGATCGTGCGCGCCACCTCGGGGCCGAGTTCGCCATCACCCAGCCCCGCCAGGGCGGTACCCGCGTGACACTGAGCTGGGAGCGCCGCGACACATGACCGCGACACGACAGACACCCTCGTCACCCTCGACGCACCCGACACGTCAGACACTCCCGACAAGAGTGGTACTCGTCGACGACCATCCGCTGTTTCGGCGCGGGCTTGCCGAGCTCTTGAGTGAAGGTGGCCTGTTCGAGGTCGTGGCCGACTTCGATGATGGTGCGCATCTTCTCGAGCGCCTCCCCGCCCTCGCCCCCGAGCTGGTGATCGTCGACTGGCAGATGCCGCAACTCGATGGCCTGACCCTGATGCGCCATCTCAAGCAGCGTGATGCCGCCCTCAAGGTGGTGCTGCTGACCGCCTCCGACGACAGCCGCCACCTGCTGGATGCCATCCAGCAAGGGGCGGATGGCTACCTGATGAAGGACACCGCCCCCGAACGCATTCTCGAGCGCCTGCAGGCCGTCATCGACGGCAAGCTGGGGTTGGAGGAAGAGACCTTGCTGCTGCTGGCCAGGCGCCTGCAGCAGGACCATCGCCAGCGCTCGGCACGCGAACATGCACCGCCGGAGGGTGGCGTTCCCACGCCGAGTTCGGCCATGCCGCTGACCGAGGCGAAAGATGCTGCCCTGACTGACGGCATGGCTGAGGCCGAGACGGCGGACTGGCATCGCGGCCTGACCGAACGTGAGCGCGATACCCTCAAATGGATCGGGCGCGGCCTCAGCAACAAGCTGATCGCGCGCGAGCTGGGCATCAGTGACAGCACGGTGAAGGTCTACGTCAAGAATCTGCTGCGCAAGCTGGATCTGCATTCGCGACTGGAGTTGGCCGCCTGGGTCTACGCCCACCCGCTGACGCCAGCGAGAGATGCCAGCCGAGCGCCCGCCGAGGACGCGACAAGCGCCAAAGAGGCCATGACACGGGCCGAAAAGGAGAGCCTGAGATGATGCGCTTCCTCGAACAGTTCGCCTCCGCCTCACCCGCCTCGACTGCCTCGCCCTTCAGCGCACAGGCGATTCTCGACAGCCTGAGTGATGCCGTGGTCGTGGTGGATGCTGACAGCACGCTGCTCTATGCCTCGCGTGGCTGGCAGGCCCTGAGCGGACACCTGCCGGAAAGTCAGCGGGACATCACTAAAGCCATCTCCCGGGGGCAGACCACGGGGCTGGTCGCGCCCCCTCAACGCCTGCGGGAAGCACTGCACCCCGCAGATCACGCCCGCTGGGACGTGCTGGCCCGGCACGTGTCACGCCGTGAGCGGCCTGACTGCTGGCGATTGCGCATTCTGGGGCCGGACCACCACTATCGCTGGTGTGAAGTCCGTAGCCAGTCACTTTCGCTGGCCTCGCCCTGGCCCGCCACGCTCACTCTGCATGACATCAGCGAGCGCGTGCAGCAGGAGCAGATCGACGCCGCCAACCTGCGCAGCCTGACGCGCCTGATCAAGGGCCTGCCCGCGATGGTCTATCGCGCGCGCAATAACCGCCACTGGTCGATGGAGTACATCAGTGACGGCTGCCTGGCCATCACCGGACTCAGCCCGCGCGACCTGCTCGATCATCCCTCCCTCACCTACGGCGACATGATCCACCCCGAGGATGCCGACCGCGTGTGGGACCAGGTACAGGCCGCCCTTCAGGCACACACGCCCTTCACCCTTGCCTACCGCATTCGCCACCGCGATGGCGACGTGCGCCGGGTACAGGAAAAGGGCCACGGCATCTATTCACCTGACGGCACGCCGCTGGCCGTGGAAGGCATCATCTTCGCCGTCGACACCTCGGACTTGGCAGGGGATTCCGCATGATCCGGTGGGTATGGCACCGGCATCGCATACTCCTTTATGGCTACCCTTTCCGAGCAATGTGCAGCCAGGTCACATCTCGCTAGCCTGTTTCATTGTCAGTGTTTCTCGACGTCATCACGTCACGAAACCTCAGGTAACGCATCAAGACACAACAAGAACAGGATGGTATCCATGACCCAACGTATCGCGATCATCGGCGCAGGCCCCAGTGGACTGGCTCAATTGCGCGCCTTTCAATCCGCAGCCGACAAGGGCATCGAGATTCCCGAGATTGTCTGTTACGAGAAGCAGGATGACTGGGGTGGTCTGTGGAATTACAGCTGGCGCACCGGCCTGGATGCCCACGGCGAGCCGGTCCACGGCAGCATGTATCGCTACCTGTGGTCGAATGGTCCCAAGGAGTGTCTCGAGTTCGCCGACTACTCCTTTGAAGAACATTTCGGGCGCCCTATCGCCTCCTACCCGCCGCGCGCCGTGCTGTTCGACTACATCAAGGGGCGTGTCGAGAAGGCTGGCGTGCGCAAGTACATTCGCTTCGGCTGTCCGGTCCGTCAGGTCACCTTCGATGAGACTACCCAGCAATTCACGGTCAGCGTGCATGATCAGGCGCTCGATCTGGTGACCAGCGAAGAATTCGATCACGTCATCGTGGCTTCCGGGCATTTCTCGACTCCGAACGTGCCGGAATTCCCCGGTTTCGCGACCTTCAATGGCCGCATTCTGCATGCGCATGACTTCCGCGATGCACTGGAATTCAAGGGCAAGGATCTGCTGTTGCTCGGCAGCAGCTATTCCGCGGAGGACATCGGCTCGCAGTGCTACAAATACGGTGCGCGCAGCATCACCACCAGCTATCGCACCGCTCCGATGGGCTTCAAATGGCCGGACAACTGGGAAGAGAAGCCGCTGCTGGTGAAGGTCGATCGCGATACCGCCTATTTCAGTGACGGCAGCCACAAGCGAGTCGATGCCATCATCCTGTGCACCGGCTATCTGCATCACTTCCCGTTCCTCGAGGAGTCGCTGCGCCTCAAGACTGCCAACCGCATGTGGCCGCTGGGGCTCTACAAGGGCGTGGTGTGGGAAGAGAATCCGCGCCTGTTCTATCTCGGCATGCAGGACCAGTGGTACACCTTCAACATGTTCGATGCCCAGGCCTGGTGGGTGCGCGATGCGATTCTCGGCACCCAGACACTGCCGGCGAAAGCGGCGATGCAAGCCGAGAGCCAGGCATGGCGCGAGCGTGAGGAAACGCTGGATAGCGACGAGGCGATGATCGTCTTCCAGGGTGACTACGTGAAATCGCTGATCAGCGAGACCGACTACCCGAGCTTCGATATCGATGGCGTGAATCGTACCTTCCTCGAGTGGGAGCACCACAAGCACGAGAACATCATGACCTTCCGCGATCACGGCTATCGCTCCTTGATGACCGGCACCCTGGCACCCAGACATCACACGCCGTGGCTTGAGGCGATGGATGACTCGCTGGAAGCCTATCTGGCCCAGCCGGCCGAGGCCGAGGCGCCATCCGACGAGGAGTCAGCTGCTCAGGCGACGACCACGCCGATGGCCTCCTGACGATTTCTGGTCACTGTTCACAAGAGCTTCTGTTCACAGGGATGCAAGTCAGACGAGGCTGCACCAACGACTCGCCATGAAAAGGCGGAGGGGCTCCCTCCGCCTTTTCATGGCCAGAAACATCAACAAAAACTCATATAGACTCGCTTTATGCAACGCATGTCTTTCGCTGGCGATTGAACGCCTCATTTTCCCGACACCCCACAAGGACGCCCGATCACCATGCGCATCACGCTCTATTTCCTGATCTCGACCCTGTGCGAAATCGGCTGGGCCACGGGCCTGAAGGTCGCCGATACTCCTCTGGAATGGGCACTGACGGTGCTGCTGGTCATCATCAGCCTGAGTCTGGTCACCCAGATCGCCAGGACACTGCCCGCTAGCACCACCTACGCCATCTTCGTCGGCCTGGGCACGCTGGGGACGGTGGTGACTGATCTGCTGTTCTTCGATCTCGAGTTCCAGTGGTCCACGCTGGGCTTCGTGGTGCTGATGCTGATCGGCATCATCGTGCTCAAGACGGCCCCCGGCGCGCCCGGCCACAAACAGCCTCGCGCGAGTGCCACACCACAGACCACCATCAGTGAATGAGCAGGAGGGATGACATGGATTGGGTCTATCTGATCGCCGCCGGCTGTTGTGAAGTCGTCGGCGTCACCGGTTTCAATCAATACGCCAACCACCGCCGCCGACGGGGTGTGCTGCTGGTCGCGCTGGGCTTCAGCGCCTCCTTGAGCCTGCTGTATCTGGCCATGGACACCATCAGCCTGGGCATCGCCTATGCCGTATTCTCCGGCATCGGTACCGTGGTCAGCGCCATCATCGGCGTGCTGTTCTGGCGCGAACACTTCTCGTTTCGCCGCATGGCCTGCATCGGCCTCATCGTGCTGTCGATCGTCGGCCTCAACCTGACAGGCGGACATTGATCATTGCCATTCGTGCAATGGCCAATTGCCGTCAGGTGCCTTTTTCTGTCTTTGGCAGTGCACTAGCCTCTCGGGCAACATTCGTGATCGTGCCATTCAGGAGTCTTGCCATGAGCCTGTCCTTCTACGCCGTCAGTCACGAGCGCGGCTTCTCTCCCACGCCCCTGCCCATCTGGACGGACAACGGTGACGTGTCTGACCTCTTCGAGCCCGAGGCGACACCCGAGGTGGTCCGTCAGGAGGTCGAGGGTGTCCCGGGCGCCTTCCAGCTGCTCAATGTGCTGACGCCTGCCGAGGCCGACAACTTCGTCGCCACCCTGGAGGAAATGGGCTTCGAGGAGGATGCGCCCGTCTCCCTGCCGCGTTCGGTACGCCACAACCACAACGTCAATTGGGTCGTCAGTGACGCCATCGATCAGGTCATCTGGGCGCGCTCGGCGCCACTGGTGACCGAGCAGATCCAGGGCGAAGGCGCAAAAGGCATCAATGCGCGCTTTCGTGTCTATCGCTACGAGGCCGGCGACTTCTTCAAGCCGCATACCGATGGTGCCTGGCCGGGCAGTCGCGTCATCAATGGCGAGATCGTCCAGGACGCCTATCCGGGCCTGATGAGCCAGTACACCTTCCTCATCTTCCTGAGCGATGGCTATACCGGCGGGCGCACCGAGTTTCTGGTCAGCCGTCGCGACCCCGAAAGGCCTGCTCAGTCACGGGACGACATCCAGACAGTCTCGGTCGCAACGCCCA
Organism: Cobetia sp. PS-4MA; assembly: GCF_057670765.1. Lineage (NCBI taxonomy): Bacteria > Pseudomonadati > Pseudomonadota > Gammaproteobacteria > Oceanospirillales > Halomonadaceae > Cobetia > Cobetia sp. PS-4MA. Next base: position 2,195,584 of record NZ_CM173107.1, read on the forward strand.
AGGGTGGTGTGCTGTGCTTCCCGCATGGCTCGCACCCGCAGCACTGCGTGCACGCAGGCGAGCCGATCCGCGATGGTGCCAAGTACATCATCCGCAGCGATATTCTCTACTGATAACCACCTGCCGAGAACCTGCTAGCGACCGGCCAGCTGCTCGCGGCGGGCGAGCAGGAAGTCGACCCAGGCACGCACGCGCGGGTTGTGCTGATTCTCGCGCGCGAAGACGACATGGATGCCAGTGTCGAAATCCGAAGACGTGACCTGATGGTCCTCCAGCACCGCCACGAGGCGCCCCTGGTCCAGTTCTTCACGGATGGCCCAGAGCGGTTGCACCACGACACCAGCTCCCTCGAGGGCTGCCTGGGTCAGAATGTCGGCGTTGTTGGTACGCAGCGCGCGTGCTCGCGCCGAGATGCGGTGCTCCCGCTCACCCTGCACCAGCCGCCAGTGATGATTAGCGGTGGTATAGCTGAAGGTCAGCAGGCGGTGCTGCTCCAAGTCCTCAGGCTGACGAATGGACGGCTGGGCACTGAGATAGGACGGCGCGGCAGCCAGCACGAAACGCTGGTCACAGATGTGCCGTGCGATCAGACTCGAGTCTTCCAGATGACCGATGCGGATGGCGACATCGAACTGCTCCTCGATCAGATCCACGCGCTGATCACTGCTGACGATCTCCAGCGCCACCTCGGGGTAGCACTGCATGAATTCGCTCACCAGCGGCGCAAGATAGAGGCGCGAATATCGCCACGGCACCGAGATGCGCAGCGACCCCGCGACTCGCTCACTCAGCGTCTCGAGCTCATCCGTCAATTGAGCCACCTCGCCCAGGATGGCACGAAAACGGATCACGGCTCGCTCACCGGCAGGCGTAAGCCGCACATGGCGCGTGGTGCGCACCAGCAACGGCTCGCCCAGCTGTCGCTCCAGATGATTGACGTGACGCGTCGCCGTGGAACTGGCGATCTCCAGCTCACGCGCGGCCGCATTGAAGCTCTGATGCTCCGCCACCTTGAGAAAGGTGCGCAGTCGTTGGGTCAGTTCGTTCATGGCTCTCTACAGTGAACCCGCCTCTCACATAGACACCGGACTTTGCGCCCGATGGCATTCGCCGATGCCGAGCATAATACCCTCACCATCCGGGCTTCGCAGCAGTCACTTTCACTTGAGGCGGCTTTGCATATTAGCGGTTGCCTAACGCTTGCCTGCCACGGATACTGTATATAAATACAGCCATGACAGGAGAGCTTTCCATGACCGCATCTGTTCCCCTTGCCACTCACGAGACGTTGGCTCGCCCTCATCCCGCTCCTGCGCCATGTGAGCTGCCATACCCCTACATCACGGGGCGTGCGGGAATTTCCGGCTTTCCGTCACCGGCCGAGGATTACGCTGGCCGGACGCTGGATCTCAACGAGCGGCTGATCAAGCGTCCGGCAGCGACCTTCTTCATGACGGTGGCAGGTGACAGCATGGAAGGCTTCGGCATCTACGAGAATGACACCCTAGTCGTGGATCGCTCCATCGACGCCCGCCCCGGACATATCGTGGTAGCGCTGGTCGAGGGCGAGGTGGTGGTCAAGCGCTACGAACTGATCGGCCAGCGGCCGTATCTGTGCTCCGGCAATGCCCTGTATCCGCCGGTGGCCATCGTCGATCTCGAGTGTCAGGTCTGGGGGGTGGTGCGCTCCGTCATCCACGAATACGCGGTATGAGCGCGCCGATGATCGGGCTGGTCGACTGCAACAACTTCTACGCCAGCTGTGAGCGAGTCTTTGATCCGCGCCTGGAAGGCCGCCCCGTGGGGGTGATGTCCAACAATGACGGCTGCGTGATCGCGCGCTCTCAGGAACTCAAGGCGCTGGGCATCGAGATGGGGACCCCGGCCTTCCAGCTGCAATCCCTGGTACGCGAGGGACGCATCCATCTGCTCTCCTCGAACTATGAGCTGTATGGCGACATGTCGGCGCGCGTGCGCGACGTGCTGGAGGAATACAGCGCGGGGGTCGAACCCTACTCCATCGACGAGATGTTCGTGCGCTTCGATGGCTTTGACCGCAACGCGATGCTGGCGCTGAGTCGTACCCTGCACCGCAATGTGCGCAAGTTCACCGGCATCCCGGTATGTGTCGGCGTGGCCCCCACTCGTACCCTGGCCAAGCTGGCCAACCGTACCGCCAAGAAGCGGCCGGAATTCGGCGGCGTCTGCGTGCTGGAACCTACCGAAGTCGGCACCCAGCGCCTGCTGGAAGACACACCGCTGGGCGATGTCTGGGGCGTGGGCCATCGCCTAGTCGAACGACTGGCACTACAAGGGCTGCATACCGCCTGGGACCTGCGCTGTGCGGACCCGCGCGCCATCGGTCAGCGCTATTCCGTCGTGCTGGAGCGCACCGTGCGCGAGTTGCAAGGCACGCCCTGCTTCGAGATGAACGACCCCGATGATGCCCGTCAGCGCATCATGACCTCGCGCTCCTTCGGCCGCATGACCGATGACATGAATGAGCTCAAGGATGCCATTCGCCAGCACGCCCAGCGCGGCGCCGAGAAGCTGCGCCATCAGGGCAGCCAGACACGTGCCGTGCTGGTCTTCCTCAAGAGCAACCGCCACCGCCCGGATCTCCCGCAATACTCGCCCAGCACCATCATCGAACTCCCCGAACCGACCAGCGACAGCCGCGAGATACTCGCCGCCGCCCATCAGGCGCTCGAGCGTATCTATCTGCGCGGCTATCGCTTCATGAAGGCAGGCGTGATGCTGCTGGACCTCATCGACCAGCCCCGAGAGCAGCTCTCGTTGCTCGACAGCGAAGCCGATATCGCCAGACGAGAACGCAACCAGCAGCTGATGGCGACACTGGATGCGATGAATCAGAAGATGGGCCGTGGCACCGTGCGTCTGGGCGTCGCGCGCCCGGATGCCGCCTGGCAGCTGCGCTGCGCGCATCGCAGCTCACGCTATACCACCCGCTGGCAGGAGCTGAAGCGACTGGGGAGCCCCCCTCGGCTCCCTACAACGCCAGGCGCGACGCAAGAAACTCGACAAAGGCACTGATGCGTGGCGAGAGCGTGCTGTTGCGGTAATACACCGCTTGGATCAGCTCACGCGGATTGGGCGACTGGACCTGCCCCGGCAGCACTTCCACCAGAGCGCCCGACGCCAGGTCATCGGCGAGCATGAAGCGGGAGATCAGCGCGATGCCGTGACCGGCCAGGCATAGCTGGCGCATGACTTCACCGCTGGAGGTGGAAAGGTGCGGCGTCGTTTCCAGCTCCCGGGGCGCACCCTTGAGTGGCTAGCGATTCAGGCGACTGGGCGGCAGGAATCCCAGCAGGCGATGCGCCGCCAGCGCCGCGACGCTCGTTGGCGTGCCATGTCTTGCCAGATAAGCGGGGCTGGCGACCAGGTGCAGGGTCGAGCGCCCCAGTACCTTGGCATGCAGGGTCGAATCCTCGAGCTCGCCGATGCGAATGGCGACATCGGTGCGCTGCTCCAGCAGATTGATGATGTCGTCACCCGCCGAAAGCTCCAGGGAAATGCCGGGATAGCGACGTTCGAACTCTCCTACCAGCGGCACCAGCTGATGCAGGACGAAAGGACTGGCGGCATCGACCCGCAGACGGCCGCTGGGTTGATCACGCTGCTGACGCAAGACGTCTTCGGCCTCGCTCAACTGCTGCAGCCCTTCCCTGATGCGCTCGACGAAAGCACGCCCCTCGTCCGTCAGGGCGACGCTGCGAGTGGTACGAGTCAACAGCGGTGTCTCAAGCTCGCTTTCCAGCCGCTGGATGGCCCGCGACACCTTGGCCACGGGCACATCCCGCTGCTTGGCGGCAGCACTGAAACCTCCGCTGTCGACCACCGCCAGCAACCATTCAAGGTCTTGTGAGCGACTGCGCATGATGAAACTTCTCCCAGAAGACGATGGCCCTTGTCAGACCTTGATGACCCCTTGTTCGGCCCGAATCCTTGCAGAAATCGCAATGATCGGCACCTGTCAGGCACTTCTTGCACCATAATCACGCACCGCTTCCAAGCGATCACGCCATGGCCTTCCGTGCTCAGTTCCTGCCTCGCCGGCTCTCGCCGGGGCGCAGCATGCGCACCCGCGCCTTGGGAGTACGACGAGGCAGCATCGGCGGCTCGGGGGGCTGGTCGATCTTCATCGAGGCCTCGAGCTTGCTGAGCCCCACTGAGCCCCCCAGGGTGGTGGCGAATTCGGCATCACCCTGCTCGCGCTGATTGTCTGCGGGCGTGCCCGACGTGCGGGGTTCACCACTCGCTGACAGGTCCGGTGGCGGGATGATGACCCAGGCGAAGGTCGGCAGCGTCAGATTCCAGTAGATGGCCGGAAGTCGAATCATCAATACCATTACGATGGCCGCGCCTGTCGCCCAGGCAAGCGGCATCCCGAGCTCGAGTAGCGCGATATAGAGAATCCCGCCCGCCAGCGACGCCGAGGCGTAGATTTCCTGACGCAGCACCATCGGCACGCGGCGCGCCAGTACATCCCGGATCATGCCGCCTGCCACGCCACTCATGGTGCCCATCACCACGACAACGATGCCGTCTACCCCCATCGTGCGGGCCTTGTGAGCGCCCAGCACGGTGAACAGCGCAAGGCCGAAGGCATCCGTCACGGGCAGAAAGACCCGCGTCAGGCGGTGAATGTAGTGAAAGCCCAATGTCGCCACGCCCACCGTGAGCAGGATCACCCAGAGATAGATCGGCTGCTCGACCCAGAACACCGGCCTGATGCCCAGCACCAGATCACGCAGGGTGCCGCCGCCGATACCGGTCACGGCGCCGAGCACCAGCATGCCGATCGGGTCCATCCGCGAACGACAGGCCACGACGACGCCTGTCAGCGCGAAGATCATCACACCGGCCAGATCCAGCCAGGTTATCCAGTTCATACCCATAGCATCCTCAGACGACGAAACTGTCATTCATGCGCCACACGCGAGCGTGATGGCCGTTCATTCAGCGGCCAGTCCGCGACGCGCCGTCACGCTGGGTGCCTCACCGAAACGCTGTTGATAGGCACGAGAAAAGTGCGCCAGATGGGTGAATCCCGTGGCAAAGGCCGCCTGGGAGACACTGACCCGACTGTCGGCGAGCACCCTCTGCGCATGATCCAGACGCATGCCGAGATAGCATTGCTTGGGTGTCTCGCCGAATTGCGCCACGAACAGGCGCGTCAGCTGGCGCTGTGACTGCCCCGCGAGCCGGCAGACCACCGGAATGGGCAGGGCTTGGGCAAGATTGGCCTCCATCACCGCCAGCGCCCGCACGACACTACGCGGCAACGACGAATCGCGCGGAGTCGGGCTCTCCACGTTCACGGCCGTGCGCTGGTGCATGATCTGACGTCCCACGGCATCGGCCAGCGAAGGGCCATAGAGCAGCTCGATCCAGGCCAGCATCATGTCGATGCTGGCCGCCCCGCCGGAGCCGGTCAGACGCTCACCCTGCCATTCATAAGGGGCCGAGCTGACGTCCAGCTCAGGAAACTCCTGCTGAAAGGCCGGCACGCTTTCCCAGTGCAACGCCACCGGATGCCCCGCCAGCACACCGGCCCGCGCCAGAATGAAGGGGGCGGTATCCAGTCCCCCCAGCCAGGCACCATGGGCCGCCAGCCAACGCAGCACGGCACGCGACTCACTGTCGACACTCGCTTCTGGCTCATAGGACGACACCACCATCAGGCGCATCCGGGCCATGGATGCCGAGGTCTGTTCACACACCGCTTCCGATGCCTGCCGGGGCTCCCACGTCATCAGCTGATCGAGGCGACCATCGACATCGATACGGACCCCATTGCTGGCCACCACCGCCTCACCATCCGCTGACAACAGCCGCCAGGCGAACAGATCCCGCCCGAAGCGATTGGCGACCCTCAAGGGCTCGAGCAGGCAGAACAGCGTCAACATCGAGAAACGCGGTACCAGCCAAACATTCAGCGTATTCTCGGCGGCGCCGGGCGCCAGCACGGGCGGTGAGTCCGGCCGCGGGTAGGGATGCGCGCCAGTGCTCAAGGGCTCATGTCCAGCGCGGTCGGGGTATCAGGCATATGGCGATTTTCATCAATCCTTCGGCGGTTTTCATCAAACGATAATGACATTGGGGAAAAGAGACCAGTGACCTGTGCAGAATCGCGGCTTTCGATCGTCTGTCGCCTGCCATCATCGCATCGCGTTTGATGACAGAACGCATCACTCAAGCCACGCGAGTGATTCCATATGGCATCAGAACATCGACCTTGGGCGTAGCGACCTTAGGCGAAAACTCAATAAAAACCCATTGAATTCAGTGACTTGTAAAGAGAAAGAAACTGGCATGCCATTTGCTATCCATCATGACAGGAGACGCCAACCAGCGCCCTTCCCCATGTCATCCAGGACAGGATATCGCCATGAGCATCGCCAGCTTCAAATCCGCCCACCGCCTGATAACGGGCCAACAGGCCTCATCACGCCTCAGTGAAGAAATCCTTCGCCTGGGCATGCGCTGCCCGATGGTGGTCACCGACCCCGGTGTGCTGGGGTCGGGTACCCTAAAGCCGATCACGGATCAGCTCGATGTATTGAAGGCCAATGGTCAGCTGACCCATTACCGCATCTTCAGCGAGGTCAGTGCCGAGCCGGAAGTGCACATCGTGGAGGACTGCATGAGCGTCTACCTCGAGGCGCAGTGCGATGGCCTGATCGCGCTGGGCGGCGGCAGCGCCATGGACATCGCCAAATGCGTGGCGGTATACGCCACCCATGACGGCGATCTGGAAAGCCTGTTCGGGGAAGACAAGGCCCGTGTGCGTGGTGCACCGCTGATCGCGATGCCGACCACGGCAGGCACCGGCTCCGAAGTCACCAACATCGGCATTCTGTCTGACACCGAAGCACGCATGAAGAAAGGTATCGTGAATGACTACCTGCTGCCGGACGTCGCCATCGTCGCCCCGGAGCTGACGGTCAGCTGTCCCCGCCATGTCACTGCCGCCAGCGGCGTCGATGCCCTGGTGCATGCCATCGAGGCCTACCTGTCCAACTTCGCCACGCCCATCACCGATGCGCTGGCCATCAAGGCCATGCGCCTGATCATCAAGGCATTGCCCAAGGCCTATGCCGATCCCGGCAATCTCGAGGCGCGTGAAGCCATGGCCACGGGGAGTCTGCTGGCAGGCATGGCCTTCGGCAATGCGGGGGTCGGTGCGGTCCACGCCCTGGCCTACCCGCTGGGCGGGCGCTACCACCTGCCCCATGGCGTGACCAACGCCCTGCTGCTGCCGCATGTGATGCGCTGGAATGCGCTGGCCTGCGTCGAACGCTTCCGGGATATCGCAGAGGCACTGGATACTGCGCATCATGCGCTCAAGGATGAGGCCGCGGCCGAGCTGGTCGTCGAGCGCCTGCACCAGCTGTGCCGAGACGTGGACATCCCCAGTGGCCTGCGCCATTTCGACATTTCCGAAAAGGATATTCCTTCGCTTGCGGCAGATGCCGTCAAGGTGGAACGCCTGCTGCGCAACAATCCGCGTCAACTGACCCAGCACGACATCGAGTGCATCTATCGCGCTGCCTGGTGAAGCCCGCCAGGCATGAGCACTGCCCCTTCTCGTGAACACCATCTCCACCCCAGGTGAAGATGAATAACGATAACAACAGGAACGCCATCATGAGCCACTGGAAAACCCGCCAACCCGGAGAGGAAAGCCCCTACTACGCTCTGGGGCCTTTCAAGATTCGCCTGCCCTTCCTGCACTACCGATTCGAGCTGCCCGACTATCTGCAGGGACTTCTGATGTGCGCGGTGGATCTCGCCGCCATCCCGCTGATGACGGAGCTGCTGGGCATGCCGTTTGAAGCCGCACTGGCCATCGTGATGCTCAACGGGCTGCTGTATCTCGTTCACCATCTGCTGGGCGACCCGGTCATTCCCGGCTGGATCACGCCGGCCATCCCTCTGCTGATGGCCTATGTGGCCACCTTCCCCGAGGGCGAAACGCGGGTGCATGCCCTGATCGCCTTCCAGCTGATGCTCGGGATACTGGCCATCGTGCTCGGGCGAACGGGGCTGGCCAGCAAGGTGGTCAACCTGATTCCCTCGGCCATCAAGGCCGGCATCATCATGGGGGCAGGCCTGGCCGCGATCAGCGTGGTCTTCAAGGAAGGCGGACGCTTCGACACCTATCCCATCACCATCAGCATCGCCGTGGGTCTGGCGTTCTACATCATCTTCTCGCGCCACTTCGCAAGGCTGAAGACCTCGAATCCGTTCTGGGGCAACCTGGGCAAGCTGGGGATCTTCCCGATCATCCTGCTGGCGATCATCGTCGCACCGCTGGTCGGCGAGGCCGCCTGGCCTGACGTGCAGTGGGGCTTCAGTCAGCCGGACTTCGTGACCATGTTCAGCCAGTACACCGTCTTTGGAGTGGGCTTGCCGCCGCTGTCGATGTTCCTGACCGCCCTGCCCACAGTTCTGGCCGCCTATATCGTGCTGTTCGGCGATGTCCTGCAATCCAAGGCGCTGGTCGAGGAAGCCGATGAGTCACGGCCTGACGAGAAGATCGACTACGACGCCAACCGTGCCCACATGATCTTCGGTGGCCGCAATACGCTGATGAGTCTGTTCGGTCCGGACGTCACCATGTGCGGGCCGCTGTGGGCCGCCATGCAGGTCGTCGTGGTCGAGCGCTACAAGGAAGGCAAGCAGGCGATGCACTCGCTGTTCGGGGGCTCAGGCTCCTTCCGCTGGGGCACGAATACCGGCCTGCTGTTGCTGCCCATCGTCAGTCTGGTCCAGCCCATTCTGGGGATCGCGCTGGCACTGACCCTGTTGATCCAGGGCTATGTCAGCGTACGGCTGGGGATTCTCGAAGCCCGCAGCCAGCGTGACCTCGGCATTGCCGGCGTGATCGCCGCCGTTCTGGTGATCAAGGGCGCCGCCTGGGCCTTCGGAATCGGGATCGCCCTGTGCCTGTTGATCTACGGCAAGCGCTTTTTCTCGGGGGAAAACGACGAGACCTTCAGCCGCGATCTCGGCAAGGGCGATATCGACGCTCCCGCCAGTGACGTGACGCCAACCGTTTCCACGACATCCTCGCATTGACGTATCGTAACCCCATGGCCCCCCGCCGCCTGAGCGCGCGGGGGCTTCTGTCAGGGGAACCCTCAATGCAGAACGTGGAACAGGATCTCAAGCTGGAAGCGGCGCTGGCACTGCTGGAACGTCAGTCACTGGAGGCCGTCGAGGTCATCGACACCCGCGGCGAGGTGATCGGCGTGTTGACGCGCCAGGAAGTGGAATCCGCCGCCGAGCGCAAGGAACGCCTCGCCCGGTCGAATCAGCGCACCCTCGCCGCCGGGCCGGACGGCCCACCGGACACCGCCACGAACCTGTTGGCCGAGGTTCCGGTGCAGCGAGTGCTGGATGCCTTGCACGACGGGGTCTACATCACCGACGCCCTCGGGGTGACCGTGGCCATCAACCAGGCCTATGAGCGCATCACGGGGCTCAAGCGCAGTGATGTGCTGGGCCGGCACATGCAGGAACTGGTGCGCAGAGGCTATATCTCCAAGTCGGTCTCTCTGGAGGTCATCCGGGACGGCAAGCCCGTCACTCTGGTCCAGAGCCTGCACGATGGCCGCAAGATCCTGGTCAGTGGCCTGCCCATGCACGCGCGGGATGGCGCCTTGAGTCACGTCGTCACCAGCGTGCGTGATATCACCGAGCTGCTGCGCGCCAAGCATGCCCAGGAGCAGCTTCGCCAGCTGCACTCCCTGCACGAGACCTACAGCGTCAACGCCGGTACCGACGAGCAGGCACTGGAACTCGTCACCAGCGAGGCCACGGCCGCTTGCTTCGCGCTGGCAGAACGCGTGGCCGCCACCGACGTGAAGGTCCTGATCCAGGGCGAGACGGGCACGGGCAAGACATTGCTGGCCCGCTACCTTCACGAGCACAGCGAACGCTCTGCCGGCGTGTTTCTGGAACTCAACTGTGCCGCCCTGCCCGAAGGACTGCTGGAGGCGGAACTGTTCGGCTATGCGCCCGGGGCCTTCACCGGTGCCAATGCCCGGGGAAAACAGGGGCTGTTGGATGTGGCCAATGGTGGCACGCTGTTTCTCGACGAGATTGGCGACCTGCCACTCTCGCTGCAGGCCAAGCTGCTGAAGGTCGTCGAGGAGCAACGTTTCATGCCCGTGGGGGGAACCGAACTCAGGCGGACCAACGTGCGCCTGCTGACCGCGTCACATCATGACCTGGCCGCTCGCGTGAGGGAGGGGCGCTTTCGCGAAGACCTCTATTATCGCCTCAGCGTCGTCCCCATCACGCTGCCCCCGCTTCGCGAGCGCCGTGGTGAGGTCATCCCGCTGCTACGCCACTATCTGGGTCACTTCTGCCAACGCCATGCCCGCGTTCGCCACTTCGATCCCGAGGTGCTGGAACTGCTGGCCTCGCATCAGTGGCCGGGCAACATCCGTGAGCTGATCAACCTGGTCGAGCGACTGGTCGTCACCACCGACCAGACGCTCATCACGACGGACATGCTGCCCGCCGAATGCCTGGGGCCAGGCGGTCTCGCAGCCCCCTCTGTCGCTGCGACGATACCCGCCGGAGTGCGCGAGAACCACGCCACTCTCACGCAATGCACCCAGGCCCTGGAGCGGGAACTGATCCACCGGGCGCTCGAGCGACATGCCACGACGCGTGCTGCCGCTTCCTCGCTGGGCATCAATCAATCGACACTGGTCAAGAAGATGCAGAAGTACGCCATCAGGCGTCAGCGGTGACCGGGGTCTCGGGCAGCGAGCGAGGTGACAGCACGCAGCGGTCCCTGCCTCTGGCCTTGGCGTGATAGAGCGCTTCATCCGCCTGATTCAGGATATTCTCGAAGTCGTAATCCTCCTCGCTGCCTGCGGCGGAGACCCCCACGCTGATGGTGACGATCCCCTGCTGCGAATTGCCCGCATGCGGTAGCGCCAGTCCGCTGACATGCTCGCGAATCTCCTCCGCTCGCGCCAGCGCCGCTTGCGGGGAGCAGGATGGCAGCAGCACCACGAACTCCTCCCCCCCGAAACGCGCCACGATGTCGACATCGGGGTGCACGCTTTCGAAGATGGCCGTCGCGATGCGCTTGAGGCAGACATCGCCTTTCACGTGACCGTAGTGATCGTTGTAGGCCTTGAAATGATCGACATCGATCATGGCGACGCCGTACTGCAGTCGACGATCGACCTGCTTGCCGATCAGAGAACTCACCAGGCTGTCGAAGTGGCGGCGGTTGTAGACTTCCGTCAGGGGGTCGATGGAGGCAAGTCGCCGAAACTCTTCATTCTTCTCCGTGAACTCCTCGACCCGCAACTGCTCGCGCAGCAGCAACAGGTAGGAAAGCCGCTCAGCCTTCTCGCTGCGCAGATTGGAGATGATGGAAAACAGCGTGATGGAGAAGAACACCATCAATGCCATGAACCCTGCCGACTCGTAGGGGGCAGGATGGGCGGTGACCAGGTACAGCATCACGCAGAAATGGAAGGCCGAGGAACACAGGGCGTACCAGAAACGCAGCTGGAACAGGACATTTCCCACCAGCACGATGAGCCCGAGCGCGAACAGATCCAGAAAGGAATGCGGTGACACTGACAACTGGATCAACAGGGCCGTGAAGATCATCGCGAAGCACACCAGAGCGGTCATCAGCATCTCGCGCAAGACCGGCGACACACCGCGCTTGAGCAGGTAGATGCAGAGCAACGCGATGGGCGTCATCACTCCGACCCGGATGATGATGGCTTCCAGCATGTGATCCGGCCGAAAGCGCCAGTCATTGATCAGAAACAGCAGGTAGATGCTGATCGCCACCGCCCCCATGCAGACAAGCTTGTGACTGCGCTCTGCGTGGATGTCCCGCTCGAACCGCGCCTCGATCTCGTCCGGGAAATCGATACCCAGCCCGCCGTTGCGGTGTATCTGCCTGTCCACCTGTACCATCAGATCATTCATCCACGCCCCCTCCCTTGAGGACAGTCAATCAATGATCTCACTCTATACAAGGCGACACCGGTGAATAAGGCATGAGGGCCAAACGTGACAATCGTTCACGCTTGTCAAACGATTGTCCAAATATTCGAGACCACGGACATTGCCCCCACGCCCGGCGGGTGGGACGAGGCGACGGGGTCCCTCCCGTCTCGCTCGTCATCCGTGATTCTCCCCCTGCAGGCGACAATCGGCAGTGCGCCCTCAGCGATCGGCAGGCAATGAAAAGCGCCACGGCGCGGCAATCCGGAAGAAGCGCCGCGTGACGGCCTCGTCCACGGGACGCGTGATCAGCGAGACCAGCACGAAGACCGGCAGATTGAGCATCAAGCCCCAGAAACCGGCGTGAATCCCGAGCGGATGCGGCCAGACGATGGTCAACAGCACCGTGACGACAAAGCCGGCGCAGATGCCTGCAGACACCCCGGCGGCCGAGGCACGCGGCCAGAAGAACATGCCGAGAAACGCCGGCAGCACCTGGGAGGCAAAGCCCAGCCCGATCAGCAGGATCATCACCAGATTACCCGGTTCGATGATAGCCAGCGGCGCGATGATCAGAAACATCACCGGGAAGATCAGCCACCGTGCCCATTGGCCGGCGCGCGCATCACTGAGCTTGAACCCGGGCTGCAGCACATCCCGGCTCAGGCTCAGGGCTACCGAATGGATGAAGGGCTCGCTGGAGGACATCGAGGCAGCCAGCGTCCCCGCCCCCAGCAGCCCCACCAGCCAGACCGGCATGTTGGCCATCGCGTACTCCAGCACCACCGTATCGGCACGCTCAAGCTCGGGCAGGCTGAAGATGCCGATGAAGCCCACCACCACCAGCGGCAGGATCACCACGTAGTAGGTCGGCAGCCAGCTGGCGCTGCGGCGGATAGTCTGCGCGGAGGAGGCGCTCATCCATTGCGTCCACACCGGCGGCATGAAGGACAGCATCGAGACGATGATCGAGGTGGTCCAGAAGCTGAAGCTCATGTCGCCCCCCGCCCCCGGCAGGCGGAGATACTCGGGATGTGACCGCTCGAGGCGCTCGAACACTCCGCTGAAGCCCCACTCCCCCGTGGCCAGGTGCGCCGCCCACAGGCCGATGACCCATGCCACCACCACCATCAGCACGCCCTGGAAGACATTGGTACGCCCGATGGCGCGCTGACCACTGACGAACAGATACACGGCGATCGCCGCAAGTACCAGCAGCACGCCGGCCCACAGCGGGATACGCCCCCCGCTCATCACCAGCAGGATGTAGGCCGAGCCGATGGTCTGCAGCACCGCATAGGCCACCGAGGCGATCGACATCACCAGCGCCGAGAGCGCGCCGAGTGCGGGGCTCTGATAGCGATCCGCGATCGCGCTTGCCTGGGTGACATGCCCGAACTGCTCACCGAACTTCCACACCTTGGGCCCGAAGTACCAGGCCACCAGCGCCAGATAGGCCAGATAGATCGCGACATAGAAGACCGGCACTCCCTTGCTGTAGGCCCAGCCCGGCGCGCCCATGAAGGTGTAGGCACTCACGCTGCCCGCCGCGATCAACAGATACAGCGTCATCGGCCCCATCGAGCGGCCGGCCACACCCCACTGCTCCAGCGAATCCATGCGTCGGCCGCCGCGCGCGCCCAACCCGATCAGCATCGCCAGCGCGATATAGCCCAGAGTCATCATCAGCGGCACGCTGCCCTGCCAGGACGTGAGGGTCAGTGACTCACTCATGTGACGCCCTCTCATCCTCGCGCGGTGCGCCATCCTCCTCATCCGGCAACAGACGATTGCCCAGCAGCATGGCCCCGCTGCAGGCGAAGATGATCAGGTAGCTCCAGAGGATCAACGACGGCATGCCCCACAGCGAGCTCTGCTGATTGACCCAGCCGATCACCGGCCAGATACCCAGCGCGATCAACAGCAGAAAGACCGCCAAGAGACTCCAGCCCCGCCAACTGGCAGGCACGACGACGCATGGCAGGCGTGACGACGTGGAGGCAGCCTCGCCGGTGTCCGGCGCGGAGGAAGGAGAGGAAGACGACGAGGTGTCAGGCGTAGCCAAGACAAACTCCGATATGAATAGGGAGTGAATGAAAAATCTCGGCGCGCAGTGTAGCCGCTTGAAGCGCGGCTGGGGAGTTGCCATGAGGGTAAAAGGTCTGACCGCCGGGGATGTCAGTGGCCATGCTCGATCTCCTCATCCGGTCAGAGTCAGGTCAGAGTCAGGGCAGAGTCCGGTCATGCGGATGCGATGAGTCTCCACCAGCGCTGAATGGAGGGCATCGGCTGGCTGTGATAGCGTTCGCGCGATCTTTCATCAGACAAGACGCATTCAACCGAGGAGCATCGAGAGGTGCTTGATCCCCAGGCCTCCCGTGCAGAAATTCTGCCGAGAGCCACCTCCTGAGACGCCTCGCTCACTTGCAGAACGCTGAGCGAGCTCTCCCTCATCTACCGACAAGGCATTGGTACCGTGCCCCCCATCTTCGAAAAGGACTTTCGATATTTCACTCAACACGAACAGGAATATGTCACCCCAATCCGCAGACGCCAGCGGTATACCGCCTGGAGCCTGGCGCTGGTAGGCATCCTGCTGGTGGGTCTTTCATGCGTATTCCTGATGGCGCCATTGCTCTTCCCGGAGAAGGATAGTCTTCCCTAGCCTGCCGTCCTGGTGGTGATCGTCATCGTGTGGGTGGGCCTTTTTCTCATGAGCCGGCCCTACCACGCCCGTCATGGCATGCCACCGACGGCAGAACGGATGACCGGGCAGCTTGAGGAAGTGACATCCTCGACCCCCACTACCCCTCCGGACTCGATCATCGAGGACAGATTTCAAAGACAGGGATGGAAACAGACACATGAAGGCATCAGCTATCACTCCAGCAACCCCAGAAAGATCACCACTCGCCACTATTATCTGAGCAATACCCGCCTGATCTTGCCGCCCGGGGCTGACGCCATCGTCTGTCCAGCCCTCGGCGAAGAGATATACGTCATTGGTGCCCATGTCCCTGACGGCGTATCGCCACCGTTTCGGACTCTCTTCCCGTTCTTGAGACTCGCGCACCAGGGAAGCCCTGACCACGGCTACATGGTCGTGCTGCAATATGACGACAAGATCGACATCGATGGTGTCCTCGAGAAGTACGGCAAGCACTTCTCCTGGCGGCGCAGGATGAGGAAACCTCTGCTGGCTCTGATCATGGTGCTTCTGCTCATGCAGCCTTTCCTCTCCTCCCTCATCATCGTCCTCATCGAACACTTCTCCGAGGGGCTGGGTCCCGGGTTGACTACCCCTGGTGGGCCGCATGTCTCTGCCTGGTGCTGTCCTTCCCGGTGATCTATCTCAAGACCCAACGGCGCTGATCGGCGAGAGCGACATGATCGATTATCAGTAGCAGCTCAAGGGCTGATGGATACACGGCTCAAGAACACGCAGCTCAACACAGCAACGCCGGACCTCGATGAGGCCCGGCGTTTTTGTTGCAGCAGACTGTCCTGACAGGCTCAACCGACGATAGCGTTGAGCAGCAACAGCGTGATGATGGAGATGGCCCAGGCGAGTGTCGTCGGCAGGGTCAGCACCAGCATCTGATGCTTGGTGCTCTTGACGCCGAGCATGCGATTGACGACCCAGAAATAGCTGTCATTGAAGTAGCTGAAGAACATCGCGCCGATACAGGCGGCCTGCGCGGCCAGCACCATGTTGACGTCCGGCATGCCCATCAGGATCGGCGCGGAGATCGAGGCCGCGGTAATCATCGACACCGTGCCGCTCCCCTGGATGAAGCGCACCAGCGTTGCGATGATGAACGGGATCAACAGCGGCTGAAGCCCCAGTGCCGCGACCTGCATGGCGATGTAATCGCCGCCGCCACTGGCACGCAGTACCGAGCCCAGTGCACCACCGGCACCGGTGACCAGCAGGATGATCCCCGCCGTCTCGACGCCCTTTTCCAGATGATCGAACACTTCCTGTTTGGGGGTCTTCGGCATCAGGCCATAGATGGCGACCAGCACCCCGATGCCCACGGCGATCACCGGATTGCCGATGAAGGCGATGGTACTGGTAAGCGCATTGCTGGTATCGCCCATCACGGCACTGACCAGCGTGTTGAGGAAGATCAGCGCGATGGGCAGGCCGATCGGCATGCAGGACATCAGCAGGGAAGGCAGCTCCGATTCAGGCAGCATGCTGTCGGTGTCATGCTTGACGCTACCTTCGAAGCCACCCGGCTGGGCTTCCAGCATCGCCTCGATGCGAGGGCCCATGATACGGGCGTAGATCACCAGTGCGATCAGCGCAGGAGCGGTGATCACCAGGCCCCAGCCGATCATCAGACCGATGTCGACACCGAAGATACCCGCCACGCCCAGCGGACCCGGGGTCGGTGGCACGCTAGAGTGGGTGATGATCAGGCCAGCCGCCAGCGCGATGCCCAGACCAATCACCGAACGTCCGCTGTTGCGGGCCAGTGAACGCACCAGCGGGTTGAGGATCACGTAGGCCGAATCACAGAAGATCGGGATGGAGACGATGTAGCCCGTCAGCGCCATCGCGGCCTCTTCCTTGTTCTTGCCCAGCAGATTGAGGATGGCATAGGCCATGCGCTGTCCGGCACCGGTCACCTCCAGCACCCGCCCCATCATCACGCCGAAGCCGATCACGAGACCGATGGTGGAAAGCGTCTTGCCAAAGCCGGTGGTGATGGCACTGATGACCTCATTGGGCGGCATGCCACCGATCAACCCCGCCAGAGAGGCGGCGATGATCAAGGCCAGCAAGGCATGCACGCGGGTCTTCAATACCAGATAGATCATGACGAAGATGGCGATACCCAGGCCGATGATGACCTGTGGCCCCGCGACGGCGGCGTCTGTCATGGGTGATGCTCCTGTCGATTGTTATTGTGTGGCGTGCGGTGTCGGCGCTGCCGTCTGGCATGTCACCGATCGTTGTTATTGACGTACGGGTGTGACGAGCAGGTCTGGCGAAGGTGTCTGGCGAGCTCGTCCTGGATGAGATGCCCGAACGCTGGCTAGGCGATGGCGCTCTCGTCGCGATACGCATTGAGAATCTCGTGCAGGTCGGTATCGCCGACGAAGCCCAGCGAACGCGCCTTGCGGGTGTCAAAGCGCGCCGGCCAACTGCCGACGATGGCGGTGATCCGCGGGTCAGGCTCATGCTTGACGAGGGCCAGCGCCTGCTCGCCGGCGATATCCGCCAGCGCCTTGAGCATCTCGGCGACGCTGACAGTGATGCCCGGCAGCATGAAGCAGCGCGAGAGGCCGAAATCAGCCGCCGGCACTTCCGCGCCCTGGATCAGGGCCGCGACCACGCGACGCGGCGACATCACGAACATCTCAAGCTCGGTCGGTACCGGGCAGATGGCGGTTTCGCCATTGAGCGGTTCGCGCAGGAGGGAGGAGGCGAAGCTCGAGGCCGCCGCGTTGGGGCGCCCCGGACGCACGATGATGGTGGGCAGACGCAGCACGCAGCCATCCACCAGCCCGCGACGGCTGTAATCATTGATCAGCAGTTCCGACATCGCCTTCTGGGTGCCGTAGGAGTTCTGCGGCACCAGGGCAGTCATGTCGCTCAGCGTCTCGGGGAGATCGCCCCCGTAGGCGGCGACCGAACTGGCCATCACCAGTCGGGTATCGCTCAACCCGCGCGCCGCGCAGCCTTCCAGCAGCAGGCGAGTCGCGTCGAAATTGACGCGCATGCCGAGTGCAAGATCCGCCTCGGCCGCCGAGCTGACCACGGCTGCCAGGTGATAGATCACCGCAGGCTCGCCCGCCAGACAGCGATCAAGCACCTCGGCGTCGGCGATGTCGCCGGCGATGATCGCGACATCCAGCGAGATGGCCGGTTCGGCTGCCAGACATGACGCCGCCTCGGGACGTGGCGCCTCGATCTGATCCAGCAGGGTCAGGCGTGACAATGGCTGGCCGTTCAGGCTGCCCTTGTCGATCAGGGCCTCGGTCAGGCGCTGACCGAGGAATCCGGCGGCGCCGGTAATCATGACGTGCATCGTGTGGACTCCTTGCCAGCCGTCGGCATGACGGCCCATGGCGTGTTGTCGTTGTTATGGTTGTTGGCGTTATCGGCGTTGTTGCTGGCTTGTCTGATGATCAGGCGGTGCCGGACAGGCCGTCGTTGAGCCCGAAAGCCTGTCCCCAGCCGAGGCCTGCGCGCGTCTCACCGCGTGGACGATATTCACATCCGATCCAGCCGTCGTAGCCCAGGCTTTCCAGCCGGGCGAACAGCGCCGGATAGTGCACTTCCCCCACATCCGGCTCGTGACGGTCCGGCACGCCGGCGATCTGCACATGGCCCATGTGCGCGAACTGCGCCTCCAGATTGCGGATCAGGTCACCCTCGACGATCTGGCAGTGGTAGAGATCGAACTGCACCTTGAGGTTGGCGGCGCCAACCCGGGCGAGAATCTCGCGTGCCTGCGCCTGGCCACTCAGATAGAAGCCGGGCATGTCGCGCGGGTTGATCGGTTCGATCAGCAGTGTCTTGCCGACCTTCTCAAGCTCTGCGGCGGCGTAACGCAGGTTGCTGAGGTAGGTCTCGGTGCAGCGCGCGCGCATGGCGTCATCCGCCCCCTCCGGCACCAGCCCCGCCATGGCATGCACGCGGGGACAGTCGAGCGCTTCGGCATAGCGAATCGCCTCTGCCACCGAGGCCCGGAACTCCTCCTCGCGCCCCGGCAGACAGGTCAGGCCACGCTCACCGGCCTCCCAGTCGCCCGGCGGCAGATTGAACAGCACCTGCGACAGCTGGTGTGCATCGAGCCTGGCGCGCAGTTCTTCAGGGGCATAGGCATAGGGGAAGAGATATTCGACCCCGCGAAAACCGCTGTCGGCCGCAGCCGCGAAGCGATCAAGAAAGTCATGCTCGGTGAACAGCATGCTGAGATTGGCGGCCAATCGGGTCATGTCAAATCCTTGGATGTCACAGACGAAGAGGTCATCACTCAGGGGCGGCCGAATTTGGCTTCGAGTTCCGCCACCTGTTCCGGGGTCATCCCACGTGGATTCTTGCCCTGCAGCAGCAGGAACAGCTTGGCGGTTTCCTCAAGCTCTTCCGTGGCATAGACCGCCGCTTCCAGGGTCTTGCCGGCCACGACGGGGCCATGATTGGCCAGCAGCACGGCACAATGCTTGCCGGCCAGGCCACGCACGGCATCGCCCAGCGCGGGGTCGCCCGGCATGTAGTAAGGCACCAGCGGCAGCTTGCCGACCCGCATCACGTAATAGGCCGTCAGCGGCGGAATGCACTCACACGGATTCACATCCGGCAGGCAGGACACCGCCACCGAGTGGGTCGAATGTAGATGGACGATGGCACCCGACTGCGGGCGCTCGTCATACATGGCGCGATGCAGGAAGTGCTCCTTGGTCGGCGCGTCGCCATCGATCAATACGCCCTGGGCATCCAGGCGTGAGATGCGCGCCGGGTCCAGGCGCCCCAGACAGGCATTGGTCGGCGTCATCAACCAGCCGCCATCGTCCAGCCGCTGGCTGATGTTGCCGCTGGAGCCCATGGTCAGGCCGCGGTCGAACAGTGACTTGCCGTAGGTGGCGATCTGCTCGCGCAACACGTTGATGTCGTGCCGTGACTGACTCATGCGGTCTCCTCGCGAGGATTCATGGCATCGAGGACATCGAATGCCCGGGTAAAGAAGTCTTCGCCGCCGAAGTTGCCGGACTTGAGGGTCAGCGAGAGCATCGCCTCCGGCTGCGAGGGGCCGGCGGCCGGGTGCGGTGCCTGTGTCCAGGGCACGCCGGGGTCGATCTGACCGCCGATACGCAGCTCACGGATGTTGAGTGCCGAGACCACCGCGCCGGAGGTTTCTCCCCCCGCCACCAGCAGGCGACCTACCCCTTCCGCGACCAGCGTGCTGGCCAGACTGGCCAGGGCGCACTCGATGAGTTCACCGGCCTGCTTGACGCCCAGTGACGCCTGCGCCGCCTTGACGCCTTCCGGCTCGGCCGAGGCGTAGATCAGAAATGGCTTGGGGTCCTCCGCCGCCAGTTGCTCACGGGCGAAGTCGAGTGCCGCCTCGAAGTGGGCATCGCTCGCGTTGAGCTTGACGGGGTCCAGCGCGAAGGCGGCATGCTGCTGGGTGAAGTGCGCCACCTGCTTGAGCGTCATGCGCGAGCAACTGCCGGACAGCACCATCGCGGCGCCCTGCGCCGGGGCCAAGACCGCCGCATCATCGATCTGCGCAAGCCAGCCCTTGCGGCGGTACTGGGCAGGCAAGGCCTGCGCGAGGCCAGAGCCACCGGTGACCAGCGCGTGCTCCACCAGCGTCTCGGCCAGTACCTCGAGATCACGCTCGTCGAGACTGTCGCAGACCACATGACGCACTCCTTGCGCCTTCAGCGTGGCAAGTCGCTCACCAGCGGCCTGCGCTCCCTCACTCAACATGGCGTGGTTGAGCAGCCCCACACCATGGGGCGTCTGGCGTGACAGCACGCGCACGATGTCGGCATCGGTCATCGGGTTGAGGGGGTGATGCTGCATGCCGCTGTCATTGAGCAGGCGGTCACCCACGAACAGATGCCCCTGATAGACACTGCGCCCGTTGATCGGGAACGCCGGCACGAAGGCGGTCTGTGTGCTGTCCAGCGCCTCCAGCAGCGCATCGGCGACCGGGCCGATATTGCCCTCCGGCGTGGAATCGAATGTCGAGCAGTACTTGAAGAACAGCTGGCGAGCCCCCTGGGCTTTCAGCCATTCAAGCGCCGCGAGGGATTCACTGATCGCCTGATCCACCGGGCAGCTACGCGACTTGAGCGCGACCACGACGGCATCTACCTCAGTCAGATCCAGCCCGTTCGCCGCCCCTTCCTGCAGCGCGTCCTGAGGGACCCCGATCACCTGCACGGTGCGCATGCCGGCCCGTACCAGGTTGTTGGCAAGATCCGTCGCGCCGGTGAAGTCATCGGCGATTCCGCCCAGTACGATCGGCATCACTGCGCTCCTTCATCATTGGCGGCCGGCAGGCTGAAGCTGCCGAGACGCTGATAGACCTTGATGACCGCCGAGTCGTCCTCGCGCCCGAAACCGGCGCCACTGGCGGCGGTGAACTGCTGCAGGGCACTGCCCGCCACCGGCATGGCAAGCTTCAGCTCACGCCCGGTGCTGTGCACGATGTTCAGGTCCTTGACGAAGATGTCGACGGCCGACAGCGGCGTGTAATCGCCCTTGAGGATGTGCGGCACGCGATTCTCGAACATCCAGGAATTGCCCGCGGAGTGGGTGATGACGTCATAGAGGGTGTCGGGGTCAATCCCCATGCTCATGCCCAGCGCCATGGCTTCAGCCGCCGCCGCGATGTGCACGCCGGCGAGGTGCTGGTTGACCAGCTTGACGCTGGAGCCCGGGCCGGCGCAGTCGCCCAGCCGATAGACATTGGCCGCCATCGCCGCCAGCACGCGTTCCGCCTTGACGTAAGCCGCGTCGCTGCCGGAGGACATCACGGACAGCTCACCACTGCGTGCCTTGACGGCACCGCCGCTGATCGGAGCGTCGAGCAGCTCCAGCTGCATGCCGTTCAGGCGGGTTTCCAGTTCACGCGCGAAGCTCGGCGCCACGGTGGCGCACTGGATCACCAGGCTGCCCGGCGCGAGTCGCTCGGCCAGTCCCCCCTCGCCCTGGGCCCCGAACAGCACCTGCTCGACCTGATCGGCATTCACCACGACCAGCACCACCACCTGACACTCGGCCGCCAGTTCCAGCGGCGAGGCCACCGTGCGCCCCCCTGCCGCTTCGAAGGCCTGACAGGCGGCGGGCGAGATATCACAGCCGATCACGTCCAGGCCTGCTTCCAGCATGGCGCGCGCACTGCCCATTCCCATCGCGCCGAGGCCGACAAGGCCGATCACTGGTGAAGTCGTTACTGCTGTCATCTGGCGTCTCCCGCGGAAGCTGTTCAAGTGATGATCAAGGCGACCTCATGCGGCACACCGATCAACACTCTCCTAAATGTTAGCGCTACCATGTTAGCGCTAACATCATTAATAGATTAGGCTCCAAGCCACGACAAGCGGCAGATGAGAAAACGCGACAAATGTCTAATCAATCAGAATCATCCCGACGCAGCCGCAAGGGGGCCATGCAGCCGACCCTGAATGATGTGGCCCGGGAAGCCGGTGTCTCGTCGATCACCGTCTCGCGCTACTTCAACAGTCCCGACAGCGTGCGCGAGGCGACACGCCTCAAGGTCGAGGCGGCCATCGAGAAGGTCGGGTACGTGCGCAACCTGATTGCCGGCAGCCTGGCCTCGGCCACCAGTCGCGTGATTCCGGTCATCGTGCCCTCGCTGTCCAACGTGGTGTTCATCGACGTGATCAAGGGGCTCCAGGAGGAATTCGAGGCGCACGGTTATCAGCTGCTGCTGGGCAAGACGGACTACGATCTGGCTCGCGAAACCCAGCTGATCCGAACCTTTCTGGGCTGGTCAGCCGCGGGCCTGGTGGTGACGGGACTGCACCATGACGAGGCGACGCGCCAGATACTCGAGCACTGGAATCAGCCCATCGTGGAGATCATGGAGCTGGGGGAAGGGTTGGATCTGAACGTGGGGATGGATCATGTCGCCGCCGGACGCGCCATGACCGAGCATCTGCTGGCACGCGGGTATCGCACGATCCAATTCGCCGGTGCCGAACTCGATCGCGACTATCGTGCGGCGATGCGCTACGCCGGGCACCGTGAGGCGCTGGCGGCGGCCGGCATCGAGGAGGCTCCCCTGCTCGACCTGCCCGTGCGTCAGCAGATGACCAGCGGTGCGCAGGCGCTCGAGCGCATCCGCGAGAGCCACCCTGACTGCGACGCCATCCACTTCGCCAACGATGACATGGCCTGTGGCGCGATTCTCGCCGCCGCGCGGCTTGGGGTGCGCATCCCAGAGGATATCGCCATCGCCGGCTTCAATGGCCTGCCAATCGGGGAGCATGTCACGCCGCGCCTCACCACCATCGTCTCACCGCGGGAGCAGATAGGCCGTGTGGCCGCACGCAAGTTGCTGGCACGCATCAACGGTGACCCCGTCGGGGAACTGAGTCATGACCTGGGGTTCACGCTGCGGGTCGGTGACAGCACTTGAAGCCGCGAAGCTTCTCAAGGCGCAGTCCGGTTGACTCACGATTGAGGCCTCTCAAAGGTGCATTTACGTCATTCAGGGCGGGCTGGTACCCAGCCTCGTCAAAGTTGACGTAAAACGCAAAGTATCCGGCGCGTTCTGATCATCTCGCCACCCCCAACTTCACGACACTGTGTTCAACAAAGGCGCAGAGGCAATGCGACCGGGGCGTGCAGGTTGACGTCTGGTGACATGGCCGCTGCGACTTACCGCAGACAAGTGTCCTGATACGTGAGGCTCGACGATGAATCGCAAGACTATCCTGACATGCGCCATCACTGGCGCGGGTGATACCGCCAGCAAGAACCCGAATGTCCCGGTGACACCGAAGCAGATCGCCGATGACTGCATCGCGGCGGCCAAGGCCGGCGCCAGCGTGGCCCACATTCACGTGCGTGATCCGGAGACCGGCGGCATCAGCCACTCCACCGAGCACTTCCGTGAAGTCATGGACCGTGTGCGTTCCGCCGACACCGACATCGTCATGAACATCACCGCCGGTGGCGGCGGCGACTGGATTCCGGACGTCAACGACCCGACTCGTGGTGGCCCGGGCACCGACATCCAGACCCCGGCCGAGCGTCACGCGCCGATCCAGGAACTGCTGCCGGAACTGTGCACCCTGGACTGCGGTAGCCTGAACTTCGGCGACATGGTCTATATCAACACCGCTGACTGGCTGCGCGAGCACGCTCGTCTGGTCCAGGCGGCTGGCGTCAAGCCGGAGCTCGAGTGCTTCGATCTGGGCCACGTCTGGTTCGCCCGCCAGCTGCAGCAGGAAGGCCTGCTCGACGACGACCTGCTGTTCCAGCTGTGCCTGGGCATTCCGTGGGGCGCCGAAGCCGACACCGAAACCATGCTGACCATGAAGAACAAGCTGCCGACCAACTCCAACTGGGCAGCCTTCGGTATCGGTCGCATGCAGATGCCGATGGTCGCACAGGCCGTGCTGCTGGGCGGTCACGCTCGCGTCGGTCTCGAAGACAACCTCTATCTGTCCAAGGGCGTGATGGCGACCAATGCACAGCTGGTCGAGAAGTCCTCTGGCATCATCGAGAACCTGGGCTCCAGCGTGATGACCCCGGCCGAGACTCGCGCCTTCCTCAAGCTGCGTGATCCGTCCACCGGCAAGACCGCCGGCGACGTGGCAGCCCTCGAAACCGCTGGAGGTGTCGCATGAGCCAGTTATCTGTCGTAGGAACCGGTGTCATCGGCAATGGCTGGATCTCCCGTGCATTGGCCAATGGCTGGGACGTGGTCGCCTTTGATCCGGCCCCGGACGCCGAAGCCCGCACGCGCGCCTTCGTCGAGAATGCCTGGCATGCACTGGAGAAGGATGGCCTGGCGGAAGGCGCTTCCGTCGATCGTCTGCGCTTCGCCGCGACCCTCGAAGAAGCTGTCGTCGGTGCTGATCTGATCCAGGAAAACGTGCCGGAGCGTCTGCCGCTCAAGCAGGAAATCCTCAGCGCCATCGATGCCGCTGCAGAAGAGCACGTGGTGATCGGCTCTTCCACCTCCGGTTTCAAGCCGACCGATCTGCAGCAGGATTGCAAGAAGGCGCCGGGCCGCGTCATCGTCGCCCACCCGTTCAACCCGGTCTATCTGCTGCCGCTGGTCGAGCTGGTGGGTGGCGAGCACACCTCCCCGGCGCTGCTGGAAGGCGCACGCGAAGACTATCAAGCACTGGCCATGCGTCCGCTGATCGTGCGTCGCGAGATCGAAGGTCACATCGCGGATCGTCTGATGGAAGCGCTGTGGCGTGAAGCCCTGCACCTGGTCAACGATGGCGTCGCCACCACCGAAGAGATCGACGCGGCTGTCGTCTATGGCTGTGGTCTGCGCTGGTCGCTGATGGGCACCTTCCTGACCTTCCACCTCGCCGGCGGCGAGCCGGGCATGCGTCACATGCTCGAACAGTTCGGCCCGGCCCTGAAACTGCCGTGGACCAAACTCGAAGCGCCGGAGCTGACCGACGAGCTGATCGACAAGGTCGTGGAAGGCTGCGAATACCAAGCAGCGGGTCGCCCGGTTGCCGAGCTGGATCGTCGTCGCGATGACTTCCTGGTCGAGCTGCTGACGCTTACGCGCAAGTACTGGCCGGAAGCCGAAGGTCTCGAGGGACGTATCTGATGGACC
Organism: Cobetia sp. PS-4MA; assembly: GCF_057670765.1. NCBI lineage: Bacteria > Pseudomonadati > Pseudomonadota > Gammaproteobacteria > Oceanospirillales > Halomonadaceae > Cobetia > Cobetia sp. PS-4MA. The sequence goes on from NZ_CM173107.1 coordinate 2,220,909, forward strand.
TGCTCAAGATCACGGTGCCGCATGAATGGGTCGACTACAACGGCCACATGAATGATGCCGAATACGCGCGTGCCTTCTCGATGGCAGTCGAGGCACTGATGGAGCACGTGGGCCTGGATGCCGAGGGTCGTCGCGAACACGACCTGACCATCTACACCCTGGAGACGCACCTGTGCTACCTGGCGGAGGCGCACGAAGGCCAGACACTCAAGGTCAAGGTCCTGCTGCTGGATCACGACCCCAAGCGTCAGCACGTGCTGTTCACTCTGACCGATGCCGACGGCGGCGAGATTGCCACCAGCGAGCAGATGTTGATGGCGATGAGCATCAGTGGCGGTCGTCCGACCCCCTGCCCGGAAGCGGTGGCGGAGCGCATTGCCGCCCTGCCCCAGCCGGCAGGCGACGATGACTGGCCCAAGGCCGCCGGCCGGCGTATCGGTATCCGTCGCAAGACGGCCTGATACGCGCACCGACAGCATCAAGAGGTAGATCGTCCTTTCGAAGGATGGACCGACACCCCGTCAGTTTCTGACGGGGTGTTATCGTATGCATGACATTTTTCCTTTCGGGCCAGAGACCATGACACACGAGACATCTTCACCGCTGCGTTGCCAGGCGTTCATCGACGCCTTCGCCGACGGCATGGCCGAATTGGCAGGCCTGTCAGTCGCCGAGAGCCGGCCTCAGTGCGAAGCCCTCTACGCGCGCCTGGCCGCGCCACTCGCAGACGGCGTCACGCCAAGCGACGAGACACTGCATTCCGATGATGGCCACGTCATTGCCCTGCGACGTTTCCGCCCGACGCGTGAGGCGCCACGCAAGGACGGCTGTGTCGTCTATCTGCACGGTGGCAGCTGGCAGGTCGGTTCGCTGGATAGCCATCAGGGCGTGGCCTCAAGCCTGGCGTCACGGCTCAATCGTGAGGTCATTAGCGTGGATTACCGGCTGTTGCCGGAAGCGTCCTATCAACAGGCGCTGATGGATTGTGAGGTTGCCGTGCGTGAACTGACTCCTGTCGCAGTCGTCGGCGACAGTGCTGGCGGTCGCCTGGTCATGGATGTCTCACGCCTGCATCACGAGACACAATCGCCCTATGTGCTGGGCCTCATCTACCCGCCGATGGACCCGGTACTGAGCCTCGACAATGAAGACCTCGCCACACTGGGGCCGACGGCGCCACTGCTGAGCCGTGAAGAAATCGTCGCCATGTGGCAGCTGGTGGCCGAGGGTGACCCCTCGCACAGTTACGCCATGACGCCACCCCATTCACGGCAGGCACCGGCGCAGGTCATCGAAGTGCTCTCGGTCGAGCATGACCCTCTCACGGCGCCGCTGGAGGCGGCCGTCACCACCTGGAAGGCCCAGGGGGCGGAAGTCGGCTATCACTGCGCGACGGGGATGGTCCACGCCGCCCTGCACGCTCATCATGAATTGCCTGAGATGGGGATCGCCTGGCGTGGTTTCTGTGACGCCTTGACGCGCCGTCTTGGCGAGGCATGATGCCGCCCCGGGCGGTCGTGCCATGAAAAGAGGCCCGTACCGATGGCATCGGTACGGGCCTCTTTTCGTCGTGATCCACCTCAAACACTGGCCGGCCCGAGGTGCACCCTCATCTGCCGTGTCTGGACGAGAGATTCTCATGGCTACGGTGATTCACACCTCGGCACATCACGCTGACTCACAGCGCACGTCATCGCGTCGAAGGACACGCAGTTCGACATCCGCCGGGCAGTGTGAGACCCGCGGCTGCCAGCGAGCCTGTAGTCGCTCACGCAGGTTCGCGTCTCCGTAGATCACGACCACGACCATTAGACGAAAATCACCCTCCAGCGCCCGCTGTGCGATGAGAGCTTCATAGAGAATGCTGTCGAGAATACGCTCGGCCCTGGCGTGATGCTTGAGCACTCTGACATCCACGAAGGTAGTCGTGGAGGCCTTGCCGGCAAACACCGCATCGAAGCATGACCGCGTATCCCCTACCTGGACATCATGACGTACCTCGCCGGACGGCTCTGCCCCGGACTCGCGGACGATCTGTTCTACCAGTGCGGTCTTCAATGCGCGCAGCTCATGGCGATGCTCTCGCGTCATCTTCTCCCGCGACATCTCATGCGATGTCACCGCCCCACCGGCGGGTGACGCCATTGACGTATCGTCACTGTCGTCATGGAGCAGTTGCGCCACGTCGGCATCATCCACGGGTGGCTGGGCAGACGACGCCTTGGCTGGCGGCATCTCGATGCCAGGCTCTCCGCCCAGTGAGTCCTGTACCTCGGCCGTCAGGCGCTCCTCCTGTTCGGCGGGCGACAGGGTGCGCATGAAGGAGCGGTCCTTGTGGTAATCGCCGGGGGCATAGAGCTTGCCATGATGCCTGGTCACCAGACGATAGAACACGCCCAGCACCAATAGCGGAAAGATGACGATGAAGGCGATCAGCGGCGAACGCTCGACCTCTGTCAGCTTGTCTGCGGATGAATTCAGCAACAGGCTCGCGAAGCCGTAGATCAACGAGATGAACAGCGCGATGATGCCGAGCGGATTGCGCGCCAGTTCCTTGGCATTCTTTACGAACGGCATAAGTGCTCCATTCCTTGAGACCTCCCTATCCCTTTGTTACCACCATACTTTACACGGCAACAATCCGTAAGGATTGTAACGGTCGCCCTAGCGCTCGGCTCGCGGGGAGTGTCCGAAGTGATTGCGATAGGCCCGCGAGAAGCTTGAGCTCGACGTGAAGCCGCTGGACAGTCCGATGGAGAGAATATCGAGATCCGTCTCCTTGAGCAGATGCCGAGCACGCTCCAGCCGCAGCCTCAGGTACCAGGCTCGCGGCGACGTGGCGAGTTCCTGCTCGAACAGACGCTGCAACTGTCTGAGCGAGATGCGACAGCGTCGGGCCAGCTCCTCCAGCGACAGGGGGGTGTCCAGATGCTGCTCCATCAAGGCGACGGCATCGACCAGCTGGCGCTTGTGAGTGCCGAGTCGCCGCGCCAGCGTCATGCGCTGCTGATCGGTACGCGTCCGCATGCGGTCATGGACAAGCTGCTCGGAGACATCGACTGCCAGGGCCGTGCCGTGCCGCCGGGCAATCACGTCCAATGCCATGTCCATCGCCGCCGCTCCCCCGGCACACGAGAAACGCCGTGCGCCCAGCTCGAACAATTCATCCGAGGTGCTGATGGCAGGGAAACGCTCGCGAAACGCCGGCAGACTCTCCCAGTGCAGTGTGACGCGCTCACCATTGAGCAGTCCGGCCGCGGCGAGCAGGAAGCACCCGGTATCCAGCCCGCCCAGCACACAGCCACCGGCATCGAGGCGATTCAGCCAGCCAGTGAGAGCGCGATTCAGGTGAGCTTCCGGCTCGAAGCCACTGCATACCGCAAGCGAAGGCAGCGAGCGGATATCCAGAATGCTGTGATCCGCTACCAGCGTCATGCCGCTCGATGCCGTGACCGGCTGGCCATCCTCACTGATCAGCAACCAGCGAAACAGCGGCTTGCCACTGATGCGATTCGCGATGCGCAACGGCTCCACCGCCGCGAAGAAGGCCATCATCGAAAAACGCGGCAGCAGCAGAAATCCGATCGTTTCGGGCAAGGGGCCGGAATAGTCGAGACGCATGACGCGAGAGCCTCCGTGACAGGGAAAGAGAGGTGTCATGGGTCATCACCCGAGAGCGTGACATGACGACGTCCGTCAAAAACGACGCATTACGTTAACAATAATTCGCCTGACGACAAAACAGACTGTTGAAATTTACCTGTCGTCGAGACTTCACCATGCCGCCTCCCGGGCATCCCCAGGGCCTCAGTGCGAGCGTCTGGTGATCATGTCGTGGTGATTCGCGTCCCGCTTGCCCGACCCGCTTCTGGCGTAGCGTGATTTTTCCAGAAGCTGTAGCCATCAAAAACAATCCCATCCATAATATATCGTAATGTTTTTAGGCAGTTAGCCAAGAACTGCTCTTTCCAAAATGCGTTCCTAACCTCTTCTCGTTGCCAACACGACAACAATAATGGTGCCGGATGAGCGGTCGATATCCCCGATGCCTCGACCGAGACAGGGATCGCTGGCCCTTTGACCAGCTCGAACAGGAGTTACTGCGTGACCCCTTCCCAATCCGACCCCGCGTCCTCTCCCGATTCCACGAATACCGCCCCTCTGCCCTATCCCAACGCCAGTTCCAGCGTGCAGGTCGAGACCTCAGGCTGGCTGACCGGCATGCACAAGGGCATGACCCTGACCTCAGGGGGCCTGCTGCTGCTCTTCGTCCTGGCCACGGGCCTGGCACCCGACATGTCCGCCAGTCTGTTCGGCGCCGCCCGCGCCTGGATCGAGTCCACCTTCGGCACCTATTATCTCGTCACCATCGTCGGACTGATCGGGCTGTGCATCGCCCTGGTGTTCTCTCCCTGGGGCAACCTGCGCCTCGGCGCACCGGACAGTCGTCCCGAATTCTCACGCTTCACCTGGGTCTCGATGCTGCTCTCGGCAGGCGTCGGCATCGGCATCCTGTTCTTCGGGGTCGCCGAGCCGCTGTTCTACTTCGATGACTCCGGCGGCTTCGGCTACCCGAACAACCCCCACGCGGACCTCGCCGGCCACACCGCCATGACCCATGCGCGCGCCGTGGATGCGCTCAAGCTGGCCTTCTTCCACTGGGGCCTGCATGGCTGGGCGGTCTATGTGATCGTCGGCATGACCCTGGCCTACTTCGCCTATCGCCGCGGCCTGCCGCTGGCCCTGCGCTCCGCGCTGTATCCGCTGATCGGCAATCGCATCTATGGCCCCATCGGCCACGCCGTCGACATCATGGGAGTACTGGGCTGCGTGTTCGGTATCGCCACCTCGCTGGGCCTGGGCGTCAGCCAGATCGCCGTCGGCCTCAATCGTCTGACCGGGCTGGATTCCGGCATCTACACCCAGGTGGTACTGATTGCCGTGATCTGTGCCATCTCCATCGCGTCTGCCGTCTCGGGTGTCAGCCGGGGTATCCGCATCATCTCCGAACTCAACGTCGGCGTCTCCGTCATCGTGGTGGGCAGCTTCCTGATCGGGGGGCCGACGCTGTGGTTGATCAGCATGTTCGGCGAGACGCTGGTCTCCTATGTGCGTGACGTCATCCCAATGGGCCTGTGGGTGGCGGGCACGCCGCTGGAACGCGACTGGCAGGATGCCTGGACCATCTTCTACTGGGCCTGGTGGCTGGCATGGGCGCCGTTCATCGGCCTGTTCATCGCCCGTATCTCCAAGGGCCGCACCGTGCGTGAATTCGTGCTGGGCGTGCTGATCGCGCCGCCGCTGATCATCTTCATCTGGCAGGCGCTGTTCGGTGGCACCGCGCTGCACCAGGAACTGACCGCAGCCATGGGCCCGGGAACCGGCGAACTGATGGGCATGATCCGCGACTGGAACCTGCCGGAGGCGCTGTTCGCCACGGCGGATACACTGGTGGCCAATGACACCCTGAGCGTCATCCTGTCCTCACTGCTGATCTTCCTGCTGATCAGCTGGTTCGTGACCAGCTCCGACTCCAGCACCCTGGTCATCACCACCATCCTGTCGATGGGCGATGAGGAGCCGCTGGCGCGCCACCGGATCTTCTGGGGCGTCTGCATCGGCTCGGTCGCTGCCGTCCTGTTGATGGCCGGCGGCCTGAAAGCCCTTCAGACCGTGCTGATGGCGGCGGCATTGCCGGTCAGCCTGGTGATTCTGCTCATGACACTGGGTCTTCTGATCGCCCTGATCGAGGAATCGCGCATGGCGCTCAAGGCACGTCGCCGAGCCTCCCCCGACACGGGCCTGAATTGATCCGCCGGTCAGTCTGACCAATGCCGGTCACGGCTCCTGCCATGACTTGATGCCGGCACCCGCATGACACGAATCCCCGCTTGAGGCCACAAGGCCCGGCGGGGATTGGCGTTTCTGGCTCCCGGACATCCTCTTCCAGCCTCTCCCGGAGGGCCTCTGAGCGCCGAGGCACTGCAGGCTTCCAGCGAGAAAATATCCGAAAAGCCGGCCTGACGCTTGCCGCATGACGCGTTCAGCTAACTGGACTTCGTTTGAGGAGAAAATGATCGGGGACGACGCTCTAGCCTTAGAACGTGTCGATGTCTGATGTCCAGAACGTTCCACACAGGTAGTGCGAGACAACAATCACAACAATAAAGGAGTGTTCCCATGACACCCGCCCAACAGGACTCGCAAGAGTCCGCTCACCGCGGCATCCCCCCTGATTTGACGCAGCGCCTTGAGACCCGCGGCCCGCTCAAGGGCATGCACAAGGGCATGACACTCACCGCTGCCGGCCTGCTGCTGGCCTTCGTGGTCGGTGCCGGCCTGAGTCCGCAGGCCTCTTCTGCCCTGTTCGGCGCCGCCCGCGCCTGGATCGAGAACACCTTCGGCACCTACTATCTCATCCTGGTCGTGGGCATGATCGCCCTGTCACTGGTCATGGTGGTGTCTCCCTGGGGCAGCCTGCGACTCGGCCCCAGGGACAGCAGACCCGAGTTCTCGCGTTTCACCTGGATCTCGATGCTGCTCTCGGCAGGCGTCGGGATCGGCATCCTGTTCTTCGGGGTCGCCGAGCCACTGTTCTACTTCGACGACTCCGGTGGCTTCGGGTACCCCAACAACCCGCACGCGGATCTGGCCGGCGCTACCAGCATGGACCATGCCCGCGCCGTCGAGGCCCTCAAGGTGGCCTTCTTCCATTGGGGCCTGCATGGCTGGGCGGTGTATGGCGTCGTCGGCATGACACTCGCCTACTTCGCCTACCGCCATCACTTGCCCCTGGCGCTGCGCTCGGCGCTCTATCCACTGATCGGCGAGCGCATCTACGGCCCCATCGGTCACGCCGTGGATATCATGGGCGTACTGGGCTGTGTCTTCGGAATCGCGACCTCGCTGGGCCTCGGCGTCAGCCAGATCGCCGTCGGGCTCAACCGCCTCACCGGACTGGATGCCGGGCTCGGCACTCAGCTGGCGTTGATCGCCGTCATCAGCGTGATCTCCATCGCATCTGCCGTCTCCGGCGTGAAGCGCGGCATCCGCTTCATCTCCGAGCTCAACATCGGCGTCTCGGTGCTCGTGGTCGGCAGCTTCCTGATCGGCGGCCCCACCCTGTGGTTGATCTCGCTGTTCGGCGAGACGTTGCTGGCCTATCTGCGCGACGTGGTGCCGATGGGACTCTGGGTCGCCCAGACCCCGGGCGAGAGCAGCTGGCAGGAAGGCTGGACCATCTTCTACTGGGCCTGGTGGCTGGCCTGGGCCCCGTTCATCGGCCTGTTCATCGCGCGTATTTCCAAGGGACGCACCCTGCGCGAGTTCATCCTCGGCGTGCTGATCGCCCCACCGCTGATCATCTTCCTCTGGCAGGCGCTGTTTGGCGGTACCGGTCTGCATCAGGAGCTGACGGCCGCCATGGGCCCGGGGACCGGCGAGCTGATGACGCTGGTGCGCAACTGGAATCTGCCGGAAGCCCTGTTCGCCACCGCCGATGCCCTGGCCGGCAACGGCGTGCTGGGAGTCATCCTTTCCTCGCTGTTGATCTTCCTGCTGATCAGCTGGTTCGTGACCAGCTCAGACTCCAGCACCCTGGTGGTCACCACCATCCTGTCGCTGGGCGATGAGGAGCCGCTGGCGCGTCACCGCATCTTCTGGGGCATCTGCATCGGACTGGTGGCCGGTACCTTGCTGATGGCAGGCGGCCTCAAGGCACTGCAGACCATCCTGATGGCCGCCGCCTTGCCGATGAGCTTCGTGATCGTGGCAATGACGATGGGCCTTTTGGTGGCGCTCTATCAGGAATCCGGCAACGCACTGAAAAGGTTCAAGAAACCCGCCCAGCATCACACAGGCCCCTGAGCCCGCTCAAAGCCCCTCACTCGACCCGGGCCCGTCGTGCCAACAGGCAACGACGGGCCTTGAGGCATGCCTTCACGTCAGGCGTCCCACGAGACTCATAATGTCGTGTTATGGCAAATACTGGTCGCCAATAACCAAAAATTAACCAGAGGGCAAGATAGGCTTATGAGGTCCTTGCCACCCACAGGAGTCAGCCATCGTTATCTGCCCTCTCTTGACGACTTCTTGCTGCCGTCAGCTTGCCAGTTCGACAACAACAACTTCAGGAATCGCGCTCTCATGACGACCGACACTTCCTCCTCCCGCCAGCCCGAGGCCACCACGGATTCCGTCTGCGGCCTGGGGGACACAGACTCCGCCAAGGGCAAGTACCTGACCTCGATCGCCACCGTCGCGGTCATCATGCTGCTGATCGGCGCCGCCGCCCTCTTCCCGACGGGATTCCTCGCGGCCCTCGATACCGTCAAGACCTCGGTGATCGGCAATCTCGGCTTCATCTTCACCTGGCCGGCCTTCGCCATCTCGCTGGTGATGGTCGCGGTGTGCTTCACGCCGCTGGGCAAGCTGCGCTTCGGTGAAGGCGAACCGGAATTCCACACCCTGAGCTGGATGGGCATGCTGTTTGCCACCGGCATGGGCATCGGCCTGCTCACCTGGGGCGTGCTGGAACCCAAGTACCATACCGATGCCGGACAGAGCACCGACATGGCACTGCTCAACGCCTTCAATCATTGGGGCCTGCTTGCCTGGGCGGGCTATCTGGCCATCGGCGCGCTGTTCGCGCATGCCATGTACAACATGAAGATGACCAAGCCCGCCGAAGAACTGCTGGGCAATGGCCTGTGGAGCAAGCTCAACCTGGTCAGCCTCGTCGTTTCCACCGTCATCGGCCTGTCGCTGTCCTTCACCTACGCGACCACCCCGATCCAGCAGGGGCTGGTCAAGCTGGTCGGCATCGAGTTCAGCCCGACCCTGATCATCAGCGTGCTGGCCGTATGCGCCATCATCTCCTCCGCCTCTGGCCTCAAGCGCGGCATCAAGTGGCTGAGCAACTACAACACCCTGTTCGCCATCATTCTGATGATCGGCGTGCTGGTGCTGACCGTCCCCGGCGACATCGTTTCCACCTTCGTGCGTCTGGTGCCGGAATACCTGCTCAAGTACCCGGCGATGGCCACCGACATCGGCCTGGGTGATCCGGAGCGCAAGGCGTGGCTGGCCGACTGGCTGTATGCCTTCGAAGCTGCCTGGTACGGCTGGTTCATCTTCACCGGCGTCTTCGTGGCGCGCATCTCCAAGGGCCGTACCCTGCGTGGCATGGTGCTGGGGGTGATGCTGGTGCCGACCCTGTTCTCGTGCCTGTGGTTCGTGGTGTTCGGTCTCGGCAGCCTCAGCCTGGGCGTCGAGGACGTGTTCAAGCTGATCGATACCATCGATACCACCGGCATCCTCTCGGTGATACTGACGCTCAACATCCTGCTGTTCTTCATCACCAGTGCCGATTCGGCAGGACTGGTCTGCGAGATGCTGACCGTCAAGCGCTCACGCGCCTTCTGGATCATCGCCATGGCCGCCCTGGCCATCGTGGTCAGCTGGCTGGGCGGCGATGTCTACAAGACCCTGCTGAGCCTGATCTCGGTCGCCGCGATACCGGTCGCCTTCGGCATCTTCGCCCTGGTGATCGCCTTCGTGGTCCGCGTACGCCGTGATCGCGCCTCCCAGGCCATCCCGGCATCGGTGCCACTTACCCAGCGCTGAACCGCCATGGCGTGAGGTACGCCGCAGCGCGTGCCGACGCAATCCGGGACAACGATCTGGCGCGACGCAATCTGTCCAGCACAACGGCCCTGCCCTCGAATGAGGTGCAGGGCCGTGTCACGTCTGATGCCCGCCTTTTTTCGTCACCTGCCAGGAATGGAATGGCGGGTCTTGCGCCCTCGACACCGACAGAGCCCTGCTGTGCTGACAACGAGCTACTAGGCTGAAGTGTGTGTCACCACGTTTCCCCAAGGCGTACAGCGTCCACCGGAAGCGAACAGGATCACGACAGACAGGAGCGACGCATGCCAGCCAGTTTCCACGACCACCTCAGCCGTCAGATCAATGCGCTGCATGAAGAAGGCCTCTACAAGCAGGAGCGCGAGATTACCTCGCCCCAGCGTGCCAGCATCCAGGTTTCCGCCAGTGATGAAGACGAGGGACAAGGCGCCCAGGTCATCAACTTCTGCGCCAACAACTATCTGGGCCTGGCCGACAGCCCCGAGCTGATCGCGGCCGCGCAACAGGCACTGGAGCGTGATGGCTTCGGCATGGCCTCGGTACGCTTCATCTGCGGCACTCACCATCAGCATCGCGTGCTGGAAAAGCGCCTCGCGGCCTTTCTCGGCATGGACGATGCCATCCTCTATTCCTCGTGCTTCGATGCCAATGGTGGCCTGTTCGAGACACTCTTCGGCCCTGAAGACGCCATCATTTCCGATGCGCTCAATCACGCTTCGATCATCGACGGCATGAGGCTGTGCAAGGCCAGCCGCTATCGCTATGCCAACAATGACATGAGTGAACTCGAGGCCCGTCTCAAGGAGGCGGACGCCGCCGGTGCACGCTTCAAGCTGATCGCCACCGACGGTGTCTTCTCGATGGATGGCGTGATCGCCAATCTCAAGGGCATCTGCGAGCTCGCCCGCCGCTACGACGCGCTGGTGATGGTGGATGACTCCCACGCCACCGGTTTCGTCGGCACCAACGGGCGTGGCAGCCACGAATATCATGACGTGATGGATCAGATCGACATCATCACCACCACCTTCGGCAAGGCGCTGGGCGGTGCCTCGGGAGGCGTGACGGCCGCGCGCGGACCCATCGTCGAGTGGCTGCGCCAGCGCTCGCGCCCTTATCTGTTCTCCAACTCGCTGGCGCCGCCGATCGTGGCGGCGACCCTCAAGGCGCTGGACAGAATCGAGGACAGCGCCGAGCCGCGCCGTAAGCTGTGGGAGAACGTCGAACGCTTTCGCACCGGCATGCAGGCCGCCGGCTTCACCCTCGCGGGTGCCGGCCACGCCATCATTCCGGTGATGATCGGCGATGCGCGCCTGGCGGGCGACTTCGCCAATCGCCTGCTGGAGGACGGCATCTACGTGATCGGGTTTTCCTATCCTGTGGTGCCCAGGGGACAGGCGCGCATTCGCACCCAGCTGTCGGCGGCGCATACCCCGGAGCAGATCGACACGGCCGTCTCGGCCTTCACGCGCATCGGCCGCGAGATGGGCGTAATCGGGTCTGCGACGGGAGGTGATGCATGAAGGCGCTGGCCAAGCTCAAGCCCGAACCCGGGATCTGGATGACCGAGACGGCCGTGCCGGAAATCGGCCACAACGATGTGCTGATCAAGATCCGCAAGACCGCGATCTGCGGCACGGACATGCACATCTATCAGTGGGATGAGTGGTCACAGGCGACCGTGCCGGTGCCGATGGTCACCGGTCATGAGTATGCGGGGGAAATCGTCGCGCTGGGCAGCGAGGTGCGGGGTTACGAGATCGGTGACCGTGTCTCAGGCGAAGGGCACATCACCTGTGGCCATTGCCGCAACTGCCGCGCGGGGCGTCGCCATCTGTGTCGCAATACCGAGGGCGTGGGCGTCAACCGTCCGGGCGCCTTCGCCGAATATCTCGCCCTGCCCGCCTACAACCTCTTCAAGCTGCCGGATGAGATCAGCGATGACCTGGCGGCCATCTTCGACCCCTTCGGCAATGCCGTGCATACGGCGCTGGCCTTCGATGTGGTCGGCGAGGACGTGTTGATCACCGGCGCCGGGCCCATCGGCATCATGGCGGCGGCGGTCATCCGCCATATCGGGGCTCGCCACGTGGTGATCACCGACGTGAATGACTATCGACTGGCACTGGCCGAGCGGATGGGCGCGACCCGCACCGTCAATGTCAGCCGCGAATCCCTGAAGGAGGTGATGGCGGAGCTCGACATGCATGAGGGCTTTGATGTGGTGCTGGAGATGTCCGGCGTGCCGTCAGCCGTGAGTCAGATGCTCGATGTCATCAATCATGGCGGCAAGATCGCCATGCTAGGCATTCCCCCCGGCGAGATGGCCATCGACTGGACCAAGGTCATCTTCAAGGGGCTGACCATCAAGGGCATCTATGGCCGTGAGATGTTCGAGACCTGGTACAAGATGGCCAGCCTGATCCAGTCAGGGCTGGATCTCTCGCCCATCATCACGCACCGATTGCCCATCGGTGACTTCCAGCGAGGCTTCGAGATCATGGGTTCCGGTCAGTCGGGTAAGGTGGTGCTCGACTGGGACTGAGGGCTTTTGCTCGATTGCTCCCCAACGCCTGTCAGCTCCCGATCTTCTGCCCCCGATCGTCAGAGCGCGTGCCGGTCAGTCGTCGCCTCGCGGGGCAACAGCCCGAAGGCCTCGCCCATGCCGGGAGCCGAGAGACGCTGGAGAATCCATTTGAGCGCCTTGCCCTGACGGCCACTGCGCCAGGCAAGGGAGAGATCGATCGGCGCACGATCCGTCTCCAGTGGCAGCACCGTGAGACTGCCGTCTTCCAGTGATTGACGAATCCGGTGCAACGGCAGATAGCCGACGCCAAGCCCCCTGCGCTGGACGTCTATCTTCTGCGCTGTGGTCTTAACGATGATCTGACTGCGACCATCCAGCAGCCCCGAAGAGCGCCCGGGCAAGCTGCGCGAACTGTCGGCCACGATGACGGTGGGATAGTCACGCAGGGCGGCGGCGGACAGCGGCTGTGGCAGATGCGTCAGCGGATGGCCGGCCGCCACGGCGAAGACCGGCTCGATCGCCCCGAACACTCGGCTCGACAACCCCGACACCGGTGCCTCACCGGGCGCTCCGATCACCAGATCACAGCGGTTGTCATGCAACGCTTCCCAGGCGCCTCCCATCACCTCCTCACCCAGTACCACCCGGGTACGCGGCTGAATGGCCTGAAATTCCTCCAACAGCGGATAGAGCGCGTCCGGATCAAGAATGGTATCGACACAGATACGCAGCTCGACCTCCCAGCCCGCCCCCGCCTGACGCGCCAGCGCCGTCATCTCATCGGTGGCCAGCAGAATGCGTCGCCCATGCTCCAGCACCAGGCGTCCGGCATCGGTCAGTTCGGCCTTGCGGCGCGAACGGTCGAACAGCGGCACGCCCAGCTCTTCCTCCAGCTTCTGCACCGAGTAGGAAATCGCCGAGGGCACGCGGTGCAGTGTCTCGGCGGCGGCGGCGAAACTGCCACGTCGGTCAATGGCATCCAGTACGCGCAGCGCGTCCAGCGTGATGGGTGAGACCATGATTCAAAAATTCTGATCAATCAGACCAGAATCCTCCGTTATTTTTCTGTGACACCGCATTTTATAGTAGCGCCATCGATCAGACACACTGATTTGAAAATCCACCCCTTACCTGATCACTGGAGCCACTCATGTTCAAGTCCGCCCTCTCTCGCCTGATGTCCACTGACACGAGCCTCGCAAGCCTGGTGCTGCGCGTGCCCACCGGCATCATCTTCATGGCCCACGGGTCACAGAAACTGTTCGGCGCCTTCGGCGGCTACGGTCTGGAAGGCACGGGGCAGTGGATGGCCTCCATGGGCATCGAGCCCGGCTACCTGATGGCACTGTTGTCCGGCAGTGGTGAATTCTTCGGCGGACTGGCCATTCTCATCGGCCTGCTGACGCGCCCGGCAGCTGCCGTGTTGGTCTTCACGATGCTGATCGCCATCCTGACCGTGCATATCGGCAATGGCCTGTTCATGAGCAACAACGGCTTCGAGTACGCGCTGGCCCTGTTGACCATCGCGGCCAGCCTCATGATCACAGGCGGCGGCAAGCTGTCCCTTGATCGGGTACTGCAACCGGGCAGCAACGCCGTGCGCGAAGACTGAAGCCTGCTTCACTCACCGGCAGACACCACGACACTCTGAGGAGGTTGCCATGTTCACGTTACGTCCAGCGGCAGAACGCGGTCATGCTCGATTTGGCTGGCTGGAGAGCCGCCACAGCTTTTCCTTCGCCAGCTACTATGACCCGAATCACATGGGCGTCTCCGTACTGCGCGTGCTCAATGATGACACCGTGGCACCCGGCGCAGGCTTCGAGACGCATCCGCACCGTGACATGGAAATCATCAGCTATGTGCTGGAAGGCAGCATCGAGCATCGTGACACCATGGGCTCACATCGCACCCTGGGAGTGGGCGAAGTCCAGCTGATGAGTGCCGGCAGCGGCATCGAGCACAGCGAGTACAATCCCTCGACTCGTCAGCCACTGCATTTCCTGCAGATCTGGATCACCCCGGATGCCAGGGGCCTGACGCCGCGCTATCAGCAGCAACCCTTCACGGCACGCGAGGGACTCGACCTGTTGATAGCCCCGCCACAAGAGGCCGTGGACGGCATCCTGTCCATCAATCAGGATGCCCGGATGTATCGCATCGGCCTGCAAGGGGATGACGAGCAGCCCACAGCACTGGAACTGCCACTGGACGCAAAGCGCCGCTACTACCTGCACGTCATCGACGGGATGGCAACACTGAAGGGCAAGGATCAGCAGAGCCTGCCCCTGTCCGCGGGGGATGCCGTCACGCTGGACCATGAACCCGAGGCCACTCTCGCTGAGGCGCGAGGTCTGCATGCGCTGCTGTTCGACCTGCCCGCTTGAGCCGGCCTCCGATGGCCTCTAGACCCACGACGCCTCCCCGCCCACATCACTGTCGGCGGGGAGGCGTCGTTATGGCACGTCCGCATGGGAGGACACCTGGCAGGGAACGTGGCTGGGCGACATCTGTCATAGGGAGGCATGATACGATCAAGCGCGAGGCTGGTCGTCATCGACATCCTCGTGAGCTGACGGAGGAAACCCCATGAGCAAGGACACGACCATCACGTCCACTCCACCCGAGACACCCAGATTGCCGGCACCGGATGCACAGCCCCTCACGGCCCACGCCTCCGAGTACAGCGAGGAAGGTTTCTGGCACAAGGTCTCGTCGGTCGCCCGCAAGGCCGGCCAGACAGCACTCAATCCCGCCCTGCGCATGTACTTCGCGGCGCAGGACTCCGATACCCCTGTCTGGGCCAGAACCACCATCTATGGCGCGCTGGGCTACTTCATTTCCCCCATCGATGCCCTGCCGGACTTCACCCCCCTGCTGGGTTACACCGACGACATCACCTTGATGGCGGGCGCAGTGGCCATCGTAGCGGCCCATATCAAGCCGGAACATCGCGCACGCGCGGACAAGGTGCTCAAGCGCTGGTTCGATTGACGGCAGGCGACGCGCCTGGCAGCGCCCCCCTCGTGACGGCACACGGCCTACTGGCCATGAGTTCTTCGTGATGTACAGGGTGACAACAGTGTTGAATGCCGTGTAGAGCGCTCGTTTAGCGGGTGACACCGTGCGTGTTACCGTGAAGTCATATCTTCATGCCTACGAGCCCCCGAAAGCGCAGGATGCCTCCATGACAATGTTGAAATTCGCGACGGCAGGTCTCGCGCTGCTGATGATGGCCGGTTGCGCCTCGCGTGCCGAGATCGATATGCCCATCATCCAGCCGGTGCAGTCTCTGGCCTATGAACACAAGACGTTCTATCCCGACATCTATTACAGCCAGCCTCAGGCCAATCTGTTCTCGGGTGCCGCGACCCAGGCCATGCGCCCACTGGGTAGCGCGAAACTGCCGCGCGCCTCTTCACCGCCCATGAAGAATTTCGACCTGCTGCTGCGCGAACAGTTACCCAGCACCTCGATGATCACGCATGATGCCCGCGAGAAGGATTATCGCCTCAAGGTCGAGATTCAGGCCCACGAGAACCGTGGCCCCGTCTACCTCGACTATCTGATGGCAAAGAATCTGCCGATGAATCTGCTCACTTTCGGCATCGCCAATGAAGACTTCGATGTGATTGCCGATTTCGAGGTGGTGTACAGCCTCTATGACAAGGATGATCAACTCCTCTATCGCAAGGATTACACGGTCAAGGACTCCGTACCTCATCAGACCGGCAACTTTGATCTCGGGGATCGCATGCTGATGCCTGCCCGCGACATGATGAAGAAATACCTTCAGCTGACGATGAATGACTTCTTCATCCAGGCCAGCCAACCCTCACTGAGGCACGTCGCGGTCGTTTCTTCACCCGCCGTCTGAGCCTGCCGTCAGCCTCTTGTACAAGAACGCCTCGATCACATGGGTCGAGGCGTTCTTGCATGGCCATGCCATCCATTGGTTCGCTCAGATCATTTCATCCTGGCAAGCGACATCGTCGGGCCAGGCTAGTCTCCGACAGCCTCATCTCTAGCTGTCCTGAGTACCGCCACCTTCCTCACGGGTGGAGGCCGTCATGTTGCGCGGCTTTCCGCCCCGCAAGCCCAACGGCAGGCGAAGCAATACCTCAGGGCCATTCTGCGCCAGGCTCAGGGTCGTGATCGCCACGAGAATCAGCGCCATCCCTGCCAGCTGCATCATGTCCATGCCTTCTCCCAACACGAACACCCCGAACAAGGTGGCCGTGATCGGTTCTATCATGGCGATGATGGAAGCCACCGACGGCAAGGTATTCTTCAGGCCGATCACATAGCAGTAGAAGGAGAACCCTCCCCCCACCAGGCCGAATATCAGAATCAGCCACAGTTCATCGGCGAAGGGGACCGCCACTGCCTGTGAAAGATTCGTCAACGGCAACATCACCAGACTGCTCACGCCCAACGCGATGGCCAATACCCCAGGGGTGCTGCCATTACGCGTGGCTGACTTGAAGGCAAAGATGAAGATGGCGTATGACACACCCGCCAGAAGTCCGAACAGGACACCCAGGGGAGTCACCTTGCCACTCCCGGATTGCAGCACCCCCGTCAGCAGTACGATGCCGATCATCACACCGACGATGGAAATCAGCTTCACCGGTGTCGGGCGTTCCACCCGGGCCAGGAATGACGTGATATAGACGAAAATCGGCGCGCTATACATGAGAGTCGCGGCAACGGCGACACCACTCATGCTGACACTCGTGAAATAGAACATGAAGTTGCCGGCGACCCCTACCCCCGCCAGCAGCGACCACCCCATCAACGCGAGCGGTTTTCTGGCCGGCACCTTGTGGTAGCCCAGCAATACCATCCAGGCCAGCATGCAGATGAACCCGACAAGGGCACGCCAGAAGGAAATGACTTCAGCCTCCCAGCCCCAGGACATCAGCAAGCTGCCAATCCCACCTGTCAGCCCCCATTGAAAAGCGGCCAATACGACCAACACACTACCCAGCTTTGCCATTCATGCTCCCTTGTCTCAGGAAAAATCAGATCTTCGATGATTTATCAGCCGCAATCGCAGCGTAACAAGAGTCCTCAAGACACATAAACCCATCCCTCATTGGTCGTAACCAGAGTCTCTGAAACTCCATGACTGCCTAGCCAGGGCTTTCATAACCTCATGAAAAACTTCGAATATTCTCGTCTTTAAAACGGTGTTTGACACTGGTATTACCAGTCAACATGACGTCGCCAAGAATGTTTTCCTCGCTTACCTTGATCTGGTGAGCCCTACGGTGATTTCCCGCAGTGTGGATGAAAGCTCAACGCCAAACTTTGGATCAACCTTCACATTGCCGTGACAAAAACCAACAAAAAGACAATCACCCTTTCATGCGAAGGAGAGTATTGACATGAATGCATCATGGATGGCGCTTCTGGCGTTCACGCCATTGATACTGGCTGGTATCTTGCTGATAGGGTTCAGAATCCCTGCCCGCATTGCCATGCCCATCGTCTTCGTGGTCACGGCCCTGATCGCCCTGCTTGCCTGGGACATGACTTTCACACGCGTCATGGCCTCATCGTTGCAAGGCTTGATACTGACGGTGGCGATCCTGTGGATCATCTTCGGTGCCCTGCTGCTACTCAATACGCTCAAGCACTCCGGCGGTATTGCCGCGATCCGTAATGGCTTCTCCGGCATCAGCCCAGACCGGCGAGTACAGGCCATCATCGTCGCCTGGCTGTTCGGTTGCTTCATCGAGGGTGCCTCAGGCTTCGGCACACCCGCTGCCGTCGCTGCCCCCTTGATGGTGGCGCTGGGCTTCCCGGCACTGGCCGCCGTCGTGGTCGGGATGATGGTGCAATCCACTCCGGTCTCCTTCGGTGCTGTCGGCACCCCCATCGTCGTCGGTGTCTCGGGAGGGCTCGACAAGGCTGGCGTCAGTGACGCTTTGGCCGCGAACGGGTCAAGCTGGGACAGCTACTTCCAGTTGATCACCTCGGAAGTCGCCATTACCCACGGCATCATCGGTATCTGCATGCCACTCATCATGGTGGCGGTGATGGTGCGCTACTTCGGGGCCAATCGCTCCTGGCGCGAGGGACTCGAAGTCGCTCCCTTCGCGCTGTTCGCGGGTGTCTGCTTCGTGGTGCCCTATGTACTGGCCGGCCTGCTGCTCGGGCCCGAGTTCCCCTCGATGATCGGTGCCATGGTGGGCCTCGCCATCGTGGTACCCGCGGCGCGCAAGGGCTTTCTGCTACCCAGCCGGACCTGGGACTTCCCGAACGCAGACAGCTGGCCCGAGGAATGGGTGGGCAAGCTGGACATGACACTTGATCCCGTCGAGGGTCGCAAGCCGCTCTCGGTCGGCATGGGGTGGCTGCCGTATGTGCTGCTCGCGATGCTGCTGGTGATGTCGCGCGTCATCGCCCCGATCAAGGAAGCGCTGACCTCATGGAGCTTCGGCTGGAGCGGCATTCTCGGAGAAGGTGACATCTCCGGCAGTCTGCAGCCCTTGTACCTACCCGGCGGTATCCTGGTGGTCGTGGTACTGCTGACCGTCGTGCTGCACCGCATGCGCATGCAGGATGTCAGTGCTGCCGTCACGGAATCCAGCCGCACGATTCTGGGCGCAGGCTTCGTGCTGCTGTTCACGATCCCCATGGTGCGCATCCTGATCAACTCCGGCGTGAACGAGGCAGATCTGGTATCGATGCCGGTGGCCATGGCGCAATTCATCGCCGATAGCGTGGGCGACATCTACCCGCTGTTCGCTCCCAGCGTCGGGGCCCTCGGGGCCTTCATCGCCGGCTCCAACACCGTCTCCAATCTGATGCTGGCGGATTTCCAGTTCAACGTGGCAGGCGCGCTGGGCATCTCCAGCGCCATGATGGTCGCCCTCCAGGCCGTCGGCGCTGCTGCCGGCAACATGATCGCCATCCACAACGTGGTCGCCGCTTCGGCGACCGTCGGACTACTGGGGCGTGAAGGCATCACGCTGCGCAAGACGATCCTGCCGACGCTCTACTACGTGATCTTCGCCGGCATCATCGGCATGATCGCCTTCCATGGCCTGGGCGTGGTGGATGGCTTGATGCGCTAGAACAGGCACTTCAGCAGCTACCGTGGAGACGCAGACAACGGTGTGCTGGATGGGGTTGATCCACAACGACAAAGGGGCCTTTCAAGGCCCCTTTGTCGTTGATAGGTACAGACGATACCCGCTCATGACCAGCGGATCATGGCCTCTCTGGCAATGACAGGAAAGCCAAGCAGATCGCGAAGGGACGCGGCTTCCGGCGAGAGCGTCAGCCAGCTCACGGTAGCGATGTTGATCAATACCACACACCAGAACACGACTCGGTAGCTTGTCTTGCGCGTCTTGTGGCGCAGGCTCTGCTGGGCGATCAGCGCGCCCGGCCAGCCACACAGCAACTCCATGAGGTGCAATTTCCCCTCGGACACGCGCCACTCCCCTGATGTCGCGGCCTGCTTGTCGATTCGATAGGCCAGGTACGTCACCAAACTCATGCCCAGATACGCCATTGGCAACATCCAGGGCAGACGCCCCTGCTGCCAGCCTGCCCCGAGCACGATTATCACGACCAGCAGCATCAACCATGCAAGCCCCACTCCAGCAGGAGTAGTGGAAGCTCCTACCCCAAGCGTGCGAAAGCGTGTGGCACGTGGGCGGTTGTTCTCATCCATGCCCAACTGATACTGCACCTGCGCACTGGCTTTCGGCCGTCCGCGCCCCTGGTACGCACTGATATGGGCAAAGACATCCTTGCCCCCCGACTCAGGCGTGATGAAGCCGAAGCCCTTGTCATCGTTCCAGCGCGTCAATCGTCCTTGAAGGTTCATTGTCTCATCTCTTCCTGGTCCGACCCCTAGCCGATGAAGGTACCAGAGGTGTTGCCGCCCCCCTTGCCGCCTGCGCCACCATCACCGTTATCGTCATCACCCCTGCCATCATTACGGTCGGGCTTGTTTTCCTGCTCATCACGGTGATCCACGGGGAGGTCCTGCTCGTGAGTGTCGCGTTGTTCATGGTCGCGGATGTCAGCCGCAGACGCCTTCTGCGAGTTGGCATGCACGGCCAGCGCATCCCCGGGGTTGCGCGCCTCGACCTGGGTCTGCTGGGTGAAGCCCTGGGTTTCCAGCAGGCTCGCGTACCACTGATTGCCCTTCATGCTGATGGTCAGGTTTAAACCCAGGAACAGGACATTGGAAATCAGCTGCCCTTCCATCGTCGCGGGAATGAAGACCGAGCTGAGCACGATGAAGCCGAACAGACTCGCCGCCAGCAACCACATTCGCTTGTAGAGTGCCCAGAACAGGCCGAAGAAGAAGGCCGGCCAGGACCAGCCGATCTTGACGGCACGCGTCCCGTGTTCGGGGTGCGTCAGAATACGAAATGAAGCCATCGGGGGAATCCTTGTCTGTGATGCCGAGCAGGCCGCGGGCTGCACGAGGCTCGGGACAAATGACACAAGCCTCGCACTATACCGCTGACCACTTGTCAGGACCATGAACCCCGCTGGCGCTATCTCATTGTTTCCCATCAGGCTTGTCAGCCGCGCGAGTCATCGAGCCCAGTCATTCAATCTCAGTCATTCACACCGAGCCATTCGCGCCTGACGACATAGCTCACAGCGTCTGGATGACCAGAGGCGCCTCTCCCGCCGGATAGGCACAGCACATCAACACCTGTCCCTGAGCCACGGCGGCCTGTGGCGACTCGGGATACTGCACCTGCCCCTCGACGAGTCGCAATGCGCAGCTACCACAGCGCCCGGAACGACAACTGGACATGGCATTCACGCCTGACTGCTCGGCCAGCTCCAGCAGGCTGCCCTGTTCGGGCGTCCACTGGCGTGTAATGTCCACATCGCTGGAGGACGGCTGGCCAGGCGCCCCGCGCGGCGTGAAGGTGACTTGGGTACGTTCCGGCAAGCTCGCCTGAAAGTCTGCCGATAGCGCAACCGCGAGGGGATTTTCCTCCTCCAGCGAGCCAAGGCCGAAGAATTCATGATGCAGTCGCTCACGCGGCAAGCCCAGCGCCATCAGGGCGGCGTATTGGGCGCGCATGAAGCCCTCGGAGCCACACAGATAGACATGGCTGGAGGCAAGGCCCGGCAGATTGCCCGCCAGACTCACTGGCTCCAGCCTGCCCACTGACTGATGCCGCCCGGCCACGAGATCCGCCTTACTCGGGCGTGACAGGGCGATATGTACCTGCAACCACGCATGCACGCGCGACCAGCGCTCCAGCGTGTCGAGAAACGCCAGCTCACGCCCATTGCGCGCGGCGTGTACGAAGGCCACCTCGCCGAGCGGAGGATGCCCCGCGTCTGCCAGCTGAACCAGGCCATCCAGCATGGCGATCATCGGCGTGATGCCGACACCCGATGACAGCAGCACGATGGGCGCGGGGGAGTCCTGCAACATGAAATCCCCCGCCGGTCGTGTCGCTTCCAGCACATCGCCCACCGCGAATTCATCATGTAGCAGTCGTGAGGCGATCCCCTTGGGATCGCGGCGTACCGAGATGCGGTAGGCATTCTGTCCCGCCCGCCAAGCCTGCGAGAGACTGTAGCTGCGCATCACCGCAATCTCGCCTGACGACAGAGGATGCTGTGGTGTGGAAGCAAGACGCAGGGTCAGAAACTGGCCGGCTTGATAGGCAGCGATTTCCGCCGATTCGCGAACCTGCCCCGCTTGCGGCCATGGCGTCAGATAAAAGGAGGTGATCGTCTCGCTTTCGCGCACCTTGCCGATGACACGCAGACGTCGCAGCGTCGATGGTTCATCGCGCGTTGCCGGCCAGTCACCGGTAAGCGCAAGCGATGGCGAGCGTTCGATCAGTCGCGCCTGGGTGGGCAAGGCATTTTCGACATGCAGTACCTGCTCAGGCACCACATCCACGATACGCTCGGCGCCCTCGACCAGTGCTGCCCGCTGGGGGTTCCAGTCGACCCGAGCATGCCCCTTGAGCAACAACACCTCGCCCGTGATGAAATCAGGAATCAACAGGCTGACCCGCGAATCCAGCTCGATATTGCCCAGGGTGTTGAAGAAGCGGTTGCCGGCAAAATCGGGAAACGACAGGCTGCCATCGGCATTCATGTGCAGAAAGCCTGGCCTGCCGCCACGATGCGAGACATCCACGCCGTTGGGCGCAGCGTCATCCAGCTCACCTGCGCGGGTTGCAATGAAGAAGGTATCCGCCTGGGCCAGCAAGACACGCGACACCTCATCGTTCAGTGCCACCTCACGGCTGACGAGCGATTTGGTCTGCTCGGCAGCCCAGTCGATCTCACGTTGCTGGATGTATTGCGGACAGTTGCCGAAGCTCTGATCGACCCCGATCCGCAGCCCGTCCGACGCCACGCCCGCCACCGCGTCAGAGTCAAGCAAGGTGCCATTCAGACGATTGCGCCGACGAGTGGCGAGGTCCAATCCCAGCACGCCGATCTTGGTACCGGGAGTGAACTCGAGTCCCAGCAATTCCTCCAGCGCCGGCCGTGCATGCACCTGCAGCTCACCGGGCGTGGCAGCGCAAAGCTGCCCGGGCGGCGCAAAGCTCACCACCGCCCACGGCCAGCCGTCACTGTCAGGCACGCCCATGAACAGTACCGGCAGGCTCGCGAAGAACGTGACATGCTGTTCGGTCATTCGGTCGCGTACATAGGGGGCGACCTGCTCGACATAATGCTCTGGCACACCTGCGCGTGCCTGGACACGCCGCTCACCTGCATGAAACATCTGCCGATGTTCATTCATGAATAAACCCTCAAGATGACGGTGGGGCTCAGGCCAGTATCGGGCTCGTCGGCATGCCCACGAAGTCCGGTTCGGCTTCGATACGCGCAAGCCAGTCACGAATGGCGGGATAAGGACTCAGGCTGACACCGCCCTCCGGAGCATGGGCGATATAGCTGTAGCCCGCGATGTCGGCCAAGGTGAGACGCTCCCCCACCAGGTAGTGACACTGTTCCAGATGGGTCTCCATGACGGCGAACAGGGCATGGGCACGAGCGATGGCCTGCTCGTGGTCAAAGGGGGCGCCGAACACGGTTACCAGGCGTGCCGTGCAGGGGCCAGCGGCGATTTCACCTGCCGCCACCGACAGCCAGCGCTGCACTTCGGCCGCTGCCAGCGCATCACTGGGTATGAAGCGTCGCTCGCCGTCATAGCGCTGGGTCAGATAGACGAGGATGGCGTTGGAATCACTCAGGAAGACGCCATTGTCCTCGATGACCGGCACCTGCCCGAAGGGGCTGATTTTGAGGAAATCGGGCGCCTTGTGCGCGCCGTTAGCCATGTCGAGATCCACCGTCTCATAGGGAATGTCCAGCAGCGTCAGCATCAGCTCGACGCGGTGACAGTGGCCGGACTTGGGATTGCGGAACAGACGGATGGGAGCTGACGTAGCAGCAAAGCGTGGGTTCATGATTCACCTGACAATGTAAGGAAAGAGCCGAGAGCGGCAAGCGCAGTGCGCTGCAGGAAACGTGACTGGCGATGACGAATCAGAAGCCAAAATCGCTCAACCCCGGGTGGTCATCGGGACGCCGCCCGAGCGGCCAATGGAACTGTCGCTCGCTTTCAGCAATCGGATGTTCATTGATGCTTGCGTGGCGGTGGGTCATCAGGCCCTGCTCATCAAACTGCCAGTTTTCATTGCCGTAGGCGCGGAACCACAGGCCGCTGTCGTTGCGGTACTCGTAGGCATAACGCACGGCAATGCGGTCGTCTGTCGTCGCCCACAGTTCCTTGATCAGGCGGTACTCAAGCTCGCTTGCCCACTTGCGGGTCAGGAAGGCCACGACCTCATCACGCCCGGTCACGAATTCGGCCCGATTGCGCCAACAGGTATCCGGGGTATACGCCAGCGCAACCTGCTGGGGATTGCGACTGTTCCAGCCGTCTTCGGCGAGACGCACCTTCTGAGCAGCACTTTCCGGGGTGAACGGTGGCAAGGGATGACGTGGAAGATTGGCAGACATGGCATCGACTCCAGCGATTGGGGGGATCAGACACATATTGGATAGGCGCATCTCCACGGTACTCTCCCCGACATGGCGCTAGAATCCTCACCAAATAGAATTCATTATTCCATCCGATGACAATAATCGCCGTGAACAGGAGCCAGCAATGGACCGACTGCAGACACTGGAGGTCTTCGTGGCCGTGGCGGATACCGAAAGCTTCGCGGCAGGCAGCCGCGCGCTGGGCATGAGTGCCCCCTCGGTGACACGCGGCATCAATGCTCTGGAAGCCCGCCTGGGTGCGCGCCTTTTCACGCGCACCACTCGGCGCGTGCGCCTGACCGAGATCGGCGAGCGGTATCTGGCGGATGCACGGCGCATCCTGGCGGAGCTTCAGGCAGCGGAGGATGGCGTCAGCGGCGCCGCGACTCGCCCTACCGGCGTATTGCGCGTCACCTGCCCCACCGAGTTCGGTCGCATTCACGTGATGCCGCTGCTGATGGAGTATCTGGAGCACTATCCCGAGATGCGCGCCGAAGTAGTGATGGTGGACCGCGTGGTCAACATGATCGAGGAAGGCTTCGATATCGCCGTGCGCATCGGCTCACTACCCTCTTCGGGGCTCTCGGCACTCCGTGTGGGCAGTGTGCGACGAGTCGTATGCGGCTCACCGGCCTATTTCGCCCGCGAAGGCATTCCCACCTCATTGGAGGCGCTGACCACACAGCGCGTCATTGCTTCAAGCACACTGAACAACGGTAAGGAGTGGCGTTTCGGCCGTGAGGGAGAACACTCTGTACGCGTAAGCCCACGGCTAACGATGAGCAGCATTGCTGCCTGCATCGAGGCGGCACACAGTGGCTGGGGCATCACCCGCGTGCTCTCGTATCAGGTTGGCGAGGATCTTGCCGAGGGCCGCCTGCAGGCCGTACTGGAGGAGCTCGAACCACCGCCGCTACCGATCCACCTGTTGCACAGCGAGGGTCGCGGCGCCGTGGCCAAGGTACGCACCTTCCTGGATCTTGCCGCCGAGCGTCTGCGCGCCGACCCGGTGCTGAATCCTACACCGTCAGCGCGATTGACAAACTAAGCCTACCTCCGGTGCATTGAAGGCCGTCATGTCCTCGCGCAGCAGGCCAAGCAGTCGATCGGCACCGACGCTCAGTTGCCGGCCCAATCGACTGATCAGTTGCACATGCGGCGTGATGAAAGGCGCTTCCTGAAGCGACAGTCGACATAGCCTGCCCGCTGCCACTTCTTCACTGACCACGAAATCCGGCAGCAGGGTCACGCCGCCCTGCAGCGCGAACTGCTTGAGCATCGCCAGCGCGTTGCAAGTGAGCGTCGGGCTCAGCATCACCCCGGCCTGATGCTCCGCCTGCGCGACGATCTGGCGAATGCCGAACGACACCTCCGGCAGCGCCAGGGCATATCCGTCGAGCGCCGCCAGCGACAATGGCTCGGGCACAGCCGTGGTCGCCTGGCGCGCCAGAGGATGTGCTGGATTGACCACCGCGCATACCGGCTGAGGGCGCGAGACGTGCGCGCGAATCCTTGGATCGCTTGCCGGATGGAACACCAGCCCCAGATGCGCCTCGTCCTCGACGACCTGACGGATCACCTCATTGCTGCCACATAGATTCACCTTGAGCTCGATGCCCGGATAACGAGCGGAAAAACGGCTCAAGGGCCCAGCCAGTCCCTCGATGAAGCCCTCGCCGATGGCCAGTACCAATGAGCCACTCTGCAGCCCCTTCAATGACTGCAACGACTCCAGCAGCACCTCCTGCTGCGCCAGACGCTGACGGTAGTACTCCAGCACCCGCTCGCCGGCTTCCGTCGGCTTGACCCCACGTCGATGACGCTCAAGCAGCGGCATGCCCAGCTCATGCTCCAACTGGGTGATCTGTCGGCTGACCGCAGACGGTGCCACATTCAGGAAATCCGCCGCTGCCCGCACGCTGCCCAGTCTGGCGGCCTCGTGGAAATGACTGATACGTCGTTCCTGCACCAGACTCATCACGCCCCCAGCATTGCCTTGAAGGCAACATTAAAGTGAATTTCGGATTATTGCTGGAACACAGAAGCGCTGTCCATACTCGAGTCACCGGATGACCATCCCCCTTTCACCACGACAGGAATCACACAATGACAACAACCGTCGGTGTCATCGGACTGGGCAACATGGGTGGCGGCATGGCCGCAACGCTTGCTCGCCATGACTTCCCCGTCTTCGGATTCGATCTCTCACAGGCTGCCCGTGACAAGGCCGCTGCGGCAGGTGTCACGCCGGTCAGTTCACTGGCAGAACTGTTGGACAGGATCGACATCGTGATCCTCTCGCTGCCCAAGGCAGAGCATGTAGAGCAGCTATGTCTGGGCAAGGAAGGCGCTCAGGAAACCGAACAGGACGCCATCAGTCTGCTGGCCCTGGGCAAGCCCGGCCTGATCGTGATTGACACCACTACCTCGACTCCCGAGACCAGCCGCAAGGTGGCGGCGGCGCTGGCGACTCGTGGTATCGACTTCATCGATGCCCCGGTGTCCGGCGGCCCCAAGGGCGCGGCGAGTGGCAGCATGTCGATGGTGATCGGTGCCGAGGAGGAAGTGCTGGCTCGCGCCATGCCGGTGCTGGAAGCCATGAGCGGCAGCCGCGTGCACGTTGGCAGCTGTGGGGCGGGCAACGTCGCCAAGATCGCCAACAACATGCTCGCCGCCTGCCATCTGATCAGCACGGCGGAGGCCGTCTCCATGGCCGCCAGGGCGGGTGTCTCCCCAGAAAAGTTGCTGGAAGGCGTGAATGCGGGCTCGGGACGTAGCGGCGCAAGCCAGGTGATGTTCCCCAGCTGGGTGATCAACAAGGCCTTTGATTCCGGCTTCACCATGGGCCTGATGCGCAAGGATGTCGGGCTGGCCAGTGATCTGGCAGCAACGCTTGGACTGGAGCTCCCCCTTGCCAACGCCGTGGCGCAGCTCTGGGACGAGAGCCGCGCGAGCCTGGATGACAGCGAAGACTTCTGCGCCATCGTGCAACGCACTGACCCGACCCTCTTTGGCCACGGAGAATAATCCATGCTGACCCAGGACATGACCCCGACCTCCCCGATTGCTCAGCGCATCGCCGAATTGATGCAGGCGTTTCAGAGCAGCAGCCAATCTCCTGACGACAGTGTTGTCGTCAGCAGCCTGATCGGCGGTGAGTTCGTCACCGGCACGGGTGACGCCATCGAGGTACGCAACGCCCATGATGACAGCCTGATGCTGTCCTTCCCGGATGCCGATCGCGCTCAGGTCGCGCTCGCCAATGCCGCCACACGCCAGGCGCAACCTCAGTGGGCTGCCATGACCGCCCAGGCGCGTGGGCGCGTCATCTATCAGATAGGCAGCCTGATTCGTGAGCAGGCCGAGACACTGGCTGAACTCGAGGCGCTAAGCGCCAACAAGCCGATTCGCGATGCCCGTGTCGAGGTGGCCAAGGTCGCCGAAATGTTCGAGTACTACGCGGGCTGGGCAGACAAGCTGCACGGCGAGGTGATTCCGGTCCCGACCTCACACCTCAACTACGTGACCTATGAGCCGCTGGGCACCGTGCTGCAGATCACGCCGTGGAATGCGCCGATCTTCACCGCCGGCTGGCAGATCGCCCCCGCCATCACCGCCGGCAATGCGGTGATCCTCAAGCCTTCGGAGCTGACGGCGCTGTCCTCGCTGGCCCTCGGTGTCTTGATCGAGCGCGCCGGCGTGCCACGCGGACTGGTCAACGTCATCGCAGGCTACGGCCATACCATTGGCCAGGCGTTCATCGCCGAGGGCGATATCCGCAAGGTGGTGTTCGTCGGCTCCCCCGCCACCGGCCGCCATATCGCCACCGCCGCGGCGCAGCGCAGCATTCCCAGCGTGCTGGAGCTGGGTGGCAAGTCGGCCAATATCGTCTTCGAGGATGCCGATCTCGAGGTGGCACTGCGCGGCGCTCAGGCGGCCACCTTTTCCGGCGCTGGTCAAAGCTGCGTGTCGGGTTCGCGCCTACTGGTACAGGCCTCTATCTACGAGAAGTTCACCAGCGCGCTGGCCGAGGCCGCTACGCAATTCACCCTCGGTGACCCGCAGGACCCGGCGACCCAGATTGGCCCGATCAACAACGCCAAGCAATACCTGCATGTGAAGGCGATGCTGGCTGGCGCTCTTGAAGATGGCGCTCGTCTGGCGAATGGATCAGCAAAGCCCATCCCGGACACCGGCGGCTATCATGTCGCGCCGACGGTGCTGCTGGGCGACAACGCCATGACCTGCGCGCAGGAGGAGATCTTCGGCCCGGTCGTGGTCGCCATACCGTTCGAGGAGGAAGCCGACGCCATCCGCATCGCCAATGACAGTCGCTTCGGGCTGGCCGGCGCCGTCTGGACACGTGATGTCGGTCGCGCGCACCGCGTGGCGCGTCAGGTACGTGCAGGTACCTTCTGGGTCAATGGCTACAAGACCATCCACGTGAGCTCGCCCTTCGGGGGCTACGGCGAGAGTGGCTATGGCCGCTCCTCCGGACTGGATGCGCTGCGCGAATACAGCGAAGTGAAGAGCGTGTGGGTCGAGACCGCCGCCGAACCGGCCGCCAGCTTCGGCTATGGGGCGAGTCTGGAATGAGGGCTCTGCGGCCCTGACCCTTCGGTCACGCCTGAAACGGTAACCCAAGCCCTACCGCCCATCAGCGGTGGGGCCTTGGTGCTTATTTGTCGAGGGTATTGTTGTCGACAGTATCGCCGAGGGAGATGACCAGGTCCGTGACGGTGACCCATCATGAGTGGCTTCACACCATGGGGGCGGCATCCTCGCCATCCTCCGGCATCGTCACGGCATAACGCTCCTTCGAGCGCTGCTGCCAGGCGGCAAGCTCCGCCGTCAGATAGGGCATGAAGCGCTGCCCCTGACGGGAAACGGGATGAAAACGCGAGGTGACCAGCGCGACATCCAGGTTGATGGTCGGCGCGAATGGCACCACGCGCAGCTGGCAATCGCGGCGCGCCAGCATCGCCTCCGCCGTCACCGGATCGATCAAGGCAATGCCAATCCCTTCATTGACAAGCATCGCGACCGAGGGAAACAGATGCGTCTCGATGCTTGCCTGCAGCGTCATGTCTGCCTGCTGGAAGGCACGCGCTAGCTTCAAGGTACTCTGATGGTGCTGATCCAGCGTGATGATGGTTTCCCCGGCCAGATCCTGTGGGAACAAGACCTCGCGTTGCGCCAATGGATGCATGACAGGCACGGCCAGTGCCATGCAGAGCTGATACTCCTCCAGCACCAGCTCCTCGACCGCGGCGTCTGCCTCGATGACCCCGAGATCAAACTGGCCCTCGGCGACCCACTCGGCGATCTTGCGTGAACTGAACGTCTGCAGCGACAGACGACTCCTGGGGAAGTCGGCGAGATAGCGTGACATCACTCGAGGCATCACCGTCGGCGAAAGCCCCGGCATCGACGCCACAGTGAGCTTGCCGGCGTGACCATCCCGCAGACCATCCGTCAGTTCATCCAGATGCCCCACCGATGCCAGCACCTTGTCGACTCCCTCCGCCAGATGGACGGCTTCCGGTGTCAACTGGGTGCCATAGTGGTTACGCCGAAAGAGCAGAAACCCGACGTCACTCTCCAGATTGGCGATCGCCGTGCTCACCGCCGGTTGCGTCAAGCCAAGCCGACGCGCTGCCTGGGAGAGACTGCCCGTGCGCACCACTTCCTGGAAGATCTGCAACTGACGCAGGTTATGTCTGAGTTTCATGACAACTGGGCTCTTGTGGCGGGGCTCTCGTGACGGGACTCTCGTGGCAAGGCCCTCGTGCCTGGCGTTCGAGAATGGACGCTTGAGGCTGGACGCTCAAGACTAGCCTCTCGTGTATAGGCTCTAAATTGTTCTTATGACTTAATAGACAGCCTTTAGTTGTGCTTATACCCCCAGCGGGAGGAAGCTGATCAGACCCTCATAACCAACAACAAAGGGCCACAGACAATGCATATGATCGACCTCATGGGGCTATTGCTGTATTTCGCGATATTGCTCTACATCGGCTATCGCAGTGCCAGGAAGACCTCCAGCAGTGCCGACTTCGCCGTCGCCGGCAACAAGATCATCTGGCCGGTGCTGTTCGCCACGCTCGCCGCTTCCTTCCTCGGCGGTGGTGCCTCGATGGGACGCGCCGGCAAGGCCTTCGATGAAGGCTACGCCTTCATGTTCGCGGCCTCCGCCTTCCCCATCGCTACCATCATCGCGGGCCTCTACATCGCGCCACGCCTCAAGCGCTATGCAGGGGCACAGACGGTCGGTGACATCATGGCGCATCACTATGGTCGCAGCGCCCGCCTGCTGACCGGCATCTTTTCCCTGATCTTCTGCATCGGCATCCTCGGCGCCCAGGCGCTGGCCATCGGCACCGTCTTCAATGCCATCCTAGGCATCGAGATCAGCACCGGCATCCTGATCGGCATGGCAGTGGTACTGGTGTACTCCACGGCCGGCGGCATGTGGGCCGTGATCCAGACTGACGTGGTGCAGTTCGTGATGCTCGCGGTCTTCCTGCCCATCACCATGATCGTCGGGCTCGACAAGATCGGTGGCCCGGATGCCCTGATCGCCGCACTCCCCAGCGAACACTTCAGCCTCATGGGCGATTACACGCCGCTGATGTTCATCAGCATCTTCATCGCCTTCCTGCTCGGCGAGACCCTCGTCCCGCCCTACACCCAGCGCGCCCTGTCCGCACCGGATTCCCGTCATGCCAGGATCGGCTACTCGCTGGCCGGTGGTTTCGGTCTGCTGTTCTATGCCGTCAGCTCCACCATCGGCTTGATCGCGCTGGTGCTCTATCCGCAGATCTCGCCGGATCAGGCCATGCCGGAACTGATCCGCGACGCTCTGCCGCTGGGGCTGACCGGGCTGGTGCTGGCCTCACTGCTGGCGGTGGTGATGTCAACGGCGGATTCCTATCTGAACTCGGCAGCGGTCATCTTCGTGACCGACATCTACAAGCCCTTCATCAACCCCGCCATGTCCGGCAAGCAGCAGCTGTGGATCGAGCGCGGCGTCAATCTGGCCATCGGGCTGGGCGCCATCGTGTTCGCGCTTTACGCCACCTCGATCATCGATGCGCTGCTGCTGAGCTACGCCCTGTGGGCGCCGACCATCCTGCTGCCGTTCATCTTCGCCGTGCTGTTCAGGATTCGCTGCAAGCGTGCTGGTGTGGCCGCGATGATCGCCGGCGCCCTGGCCACCAGCATGTGGAAATGGAGTGGCCTGGAGCTGGAAGCCCTCACCGGGCTCACCCCGCTGATTGCTGGCGTCATCGTCAACATCACGGTCTTCACTCTGGTCTATCAACTGCTGAATGCTGCTCCAGATCACGATACCGCGACCCAGCCCACTCACTCCTGAGGACCTGACCATGTTCGGATTCACTCTCTACACCATCTGTCTGCTGAGCATCCTCACCGCCGTGGGCATCGCCATCGCCTCCTGGAAGTTCTACCGCGACAACTGAGCCATCGGCAGGGTCTGCACCGCTCGACCAGCAAGTCTTCCAAGACCTGTCACGTCCCTGCCACCGTCTTCATCACGCCGATCATGTCGGGCTGCCCGCCCGGCATGATCGGCTAAGAGAGTAAGCACGATGACCCCGCAATCCCCCGCCGCCGAAGCGACGAGCCACGACAGCATTGCCGTCATCGGCGCCGGTATCATCGGTCTGGCGACCTGCCGCGCCTTGCAGGCGCGTGGCTATCACGTTCGACTGTATGACCCGAATCCCGTCGGCGAAGGCACCTCCTTCGGTAACGCCGGTCTGATTGCCAACTACGCCACCTCGCCGATGGCCAGCGGTGATACCCTGCGCCAGCTGCCGGGCCACCTGCTGAGCAGGCAGCCATCCCTTGCCATCGCCTTGCGCCACACCCCCGCCCTGGCGGACTTCGGCTGGCGCTTCCTCAAGGCGGCAACGCCCACCAATTTCCAGCGCCACAAGGCAGATCTGATCGCCTTGCTGGCCAATGCCGTCGAACGACAGCATGCCCTGATCGAGGATCTTCAGACCCACACATCCGTGCCGCTTTTCCAGCAGCACGGCTGTCTACAGATCCAGCGCGACACCGCCATCACCCAGGCAGCGCTTGAGAAGATGGCCCAGGCCAAGCGCCGTGATGGGGTCGAATGTCAAGCACTGGGCACAAGCCAGCTGCGGGACATGGAACCATCGCTCAACCCGAAGAGGCTGGCAGGCGGCCTGTTCTTCCCTGACACCCGCCACCTCACCAGCCCGCTGTCACTCAGCCACCAACTCTTCTCACAGCTTGAAGACGGTGGCCTTGAGTGGACGGCGCAGCAGGTCGACGCCCTCACGCCGCTGGCCAGTGGTGGGTGGCGCATCGACACCGCCACCACCTCCCACGAGGTCCCGCATGTGGTGATCTGCGCCGGTATCGCGAGCAATACGCTGCTGGCGGGACTCGGCAAGCGTCTGCCGGTGGTCAGTGAGCGCGGCTATCACATCGAACTCGCCACCCAGCTGCCACTCTCACGCCCGGTGGGCTGGCTGGCGCATCACTTCTACGCCTCGCCAATGGCGGAAGGCATTCGCCTAGCGGGCACTACCGAGTTTTGTGCCCCTTCGCGCCCCGCCTCACCACAGCGCTGGCAAGCCCTCACACAATGGGGCGAGACTCTATTCGGTCAGCCGCTCGACGTCGCCCGCCACTGGATGGGCGTGCGCCACTCCACCCCCGATGGCCTACCAGTAGTGGGAGAAATGCCTGGATGCCCCGGCCTGCTCCTCGCCTACGGGCATGGCCATCTGGGGCTCACCCTCTCGGCCGAGACGGGCGATCTGGTGGCACGCACGGTGGCGCACGAGCCCCTGCCGGGCTACGCGCGCAGCCTGTCACCGGTCAGGTTCTGCCAATGATCTCGCCTATCTGAGAAAGCTGGGTAAATGGCTTGGTCCATGAGCGTGAAAGCCCCTGGCAGGCGAACCGTCAGGGGCTTATTGTCCCAGTGCCACGCCTGTTCCAAGAATCTCGCTTTCAGACAACCCTACTTGAGGGAGGCGGCGAGTGCGAGCGCCCGATCATAGAGATGCACTCGACGCTATAGGGCACGATTGGAGCTGTTAGTCGAGGCAATTGCCGCCTAATACGGCATAAGCAATAACAAGATCTAGAACGTGATTCTCAGCATGGACGATGTGCCCAGCATGGACGGCACGGTCATCGTCGCTCTGCAGTCTCGGATCGATGACATGCGCCACCAGCATGTGCCGATGCTCCTGTCGGCGATCGCCAGCCATCTAATTCTCAAGCTTCACCGAGCCGGCATTCACAAGCGCCCGGGAGAACTGTCCTGGTGCCGCAACAAGCCACGCGCCTTCGCGGTCGCGAGGCGCTGGCTGGCAGACGAGTGACGAGCGCAGCCATCACAGGGTCAGCATTGCGCTCCAGAGACGACAATGCCTCTGATCAGAAATGATCAGAGGCATTGTCGTGAAGCTGAAATGGCAGGTGGACCGCTCGCACCCTGTGAGGCTAGGGCGTGTGCACCCCCTCGAACATGCGCCGACGAGCCCCCTCGAGATGGGCGCGCATGGCGCTTTCCGCGGCTGATGAATCCTTGCCGGCGATCGCATCGATGATCGCCTGATGCTCATCCTGGACAATCCGCAGGCGCTCTTCGGAGGCACGCAGTGACAGGCCGCGCGTCAGATTCATGCCCTCCTTGATGCTCTGATTCAGCGAGCGCAACACGGTGGCGTAGTAGTGATTGCTGGCGGCTTCGGTAATCGCGAGGTGAAACTCGAAGTCTTCCTCGCAGGCGCGATCATGATTGAGATTGGCCTGATTGATGGCCTCGAAACGCTGACGTATGTGCTCCAGCTGCTCTGGCGTGCGCCGCTGCGCGGCGAGGCCCGCCGCACTGGCCTCGACATTGGTGCGAAACTCGAAGCAGCGTTGTATGTCGGCGATGCTGGAGATCCGTGCGAACTCAAGCACGGCACTATCAGGCCGATTGATGACGAAACTGCCTGACCCCCGCCGCGACACGACAAGATTGTCCTCACGCAGACGCGCCAAGGCATCACGCAGTACCGGGCGGGATACCTCATACAGCTCGCAGAATCGCGCCTCGGTCGGCAGCTTCTTGTTGACGGGATAATCACCGCTGATGATGGCGGCGAGTATCTTCTCGTAGACCACCAACGCCAGTGAATGCTTGGCTGTGTCACTCATCGTGTCATGTCGCCCTTTCTCATCACACTTGGTCCACCTTCAGGCATATCAGATGGTGTGCGATTCTACCGGAAACCCTGCCTCATGAGAAAAGACTAAGGGGCAGTACCCTCCATGGTCGCTCCCCCGCAAGCCCCTCTCGGTCCGACGCGTCATCTCACTTAGGCATCCTGAGGGAGTTCCGATGCCGGTGTCTGCGGTACTCGACGCCCTGCTTTCACCCCGTTGACGATGATCATGGTCCAGACCGCCACTGCGGCAATCGCCAACACCATGGCGATGGGACGATCCACGAAGGCCGCCAGGTCCCCATTGGACTTGAGAATCGAGCGCATGAAGTTGCTCTCGACGATCGGCCCCAGAATCACCGCCAGAATCATCGGCCCAACCGGGAAGTCGTTTTCGGCCATGAAGAAGCCCACCAGGCCGATACCGAGCATGATCCAGATATCGAACATCGCATTGTTGGCTGCGAACGCCCCGACGATGCAGAACATCAGGATCAGCGGGAACAGGATACCGGTGGGAATCGACAGGATGTGTCGCGCCCCACGGATCGCCATGAAGCCCAGCGGCAACGGCAGCAGATTGGCCAGCACGAAGACCATGAAGATGGCATTGACCAACGGTGCCTGGTCGACGAAGACGTCAGGACCCGGCGTGATGCCCTTGGTCATTAGGACGCCGATGATGATCGCCGTGACCGTATCCCCCGGGATCCAGAAGACCAATGCCGGAATATAGGCACCGGACAACGAGGCATTGTTGGCGGAACTGGCCGATACCAGGCCTTCCGGATGTCCCTTGCCGAACTTCTCCGGTGTCCTGGAGAGCTTGCGACTCACGGCATAGCTGATCCAAGACGCGATATCGGCGCCGGCGCCCGGCAAGGCCCCGATCACGGTTCCCAGGGCACCGCCGCGAACGACACCGCCCTTGTATTTCCAGAGTGCTGCGCCAACGCCTTCGAAGGGACGCTTGATGACGGGCGGCACCAGCGGCGCGGCATTGCGGGTTTCCGGCATGCGACGGATCAGCTCGGAAATCGCGAACAGCCCGATCAGCACCGGCAGAATGGAGATACCGGCCAACAGGTCATAGTTGCCGAAGGTAAAGCGCATCTGACCCGAGACGCTATCCATGCCCACCATCGCGATGACCAGCCCCGCCAGCATCGAGATCCCGCCTTTGAGCGGGTCACTGCCGGAGACGAGGATCGCGCAGGAAAGCCCCAGCAGAGCCAGCCAGAAATATTCGTCACTGGTGAACTGGATGGCGAACTCGGCAATGCGCGGCGCGAAGAAGGCCAGGATCATCACCCCGATCACCCCACCGATCATCGAGCAGGTCACGTTTAACCCCAGTGCCAGCCCGACCTTGCCCTGCTTGCCCATCGCATAGGCTTCCTCGGTATAGACCGCCGAGGCCGGTGTGCCGGGAATCCTCAATAACGCCCCGGGAATATCGCCGGCCACGATGGCCATGGCAGTCGCGGACACGATGGCGGCGATGGCCGGCAGCGGCTACATGAAGAAGGTGACCGACACCAGCAGTGCCGTGGCCATGGTGGCCGTCAGGCCAGGGATGGCGCCCATGAAGAGCCCGAAGAGGGAGGCTGCCAGAATGATCAGCATCACTTCCCACGTGAACACCATCGTGGCGGCTTGCAGTAAGTCACTCATCAGTAGATCACCTTTTTCAGCAGGCCCAGCTCAAGCGGAACGTGCAGCAATTGGCCGAAGACTTCCCAGATCACTCCCGTGGCCACCAGCGCGATACCACCGGCAGGCAACCAGCGACGATGGTGGAAGGCATAGAGCAGCAACGTAAGCAGCACGAAGGACACCACCGGGAAACCTATGACAGGCGTCAGGTAGATATAGGCCACGATGGAGGCGCAGATGGCTGCCAATGTCATAATGAAGGTAATCAGCGGCACAGGGTGCTGCCAGGCAAACCAGACTTCACGATTGCGCAGCCCACGGACGAGCAGGATGGCTCCGAACAGCATCAGCAGTGCGCCGATGACCGTGGGAAAGGTACCGGCCCCATATTCCTGGCGCGGCAGGTTCTTCAAGTCGAGGGAGGCATATATGACGGCAGCCCCGAAGGCTGCCGTCACCACACCCGTGACCTTGTCGTTGGTACGCATGTGCGGTTACTCATGAAGACTCAGAAAGAAACGATCGAACACGCTGAATGGCAGACGCTCACGGCGACCCGCGCGTTCAGTTGGCCAGGCCCAGCTTTTCGATGGTGGCAGCGTTCTTCTCATCCTGATCTTTCATGAAGGCACGGAAACCTTCGGCATCTTCCCAGACGGTGCCGTAACCGCGACCGGACATGAAGTCCTGGAACTGCTCGGACTTCCAGACCTTCTCGGTGGCTTCCGACAGGCGTGCGGTCACCTCTTCCGGCAGCCCCTTAGGCCCGACCAGGCCACGCCAGGAGCCCTGGCTCCACTCGGAGCCGGTCAACTCCTTGGCAGAAGGCACATCCTCGAAGGAATCGACGCGATCATTGGCCAGCACCGCCAGCGCCTTGACGCGTCCGGACTTGCGCATGGATTCGATTTCCGGAAGCGAGGAGAACACGATATCCACACCACCGGCTGCCAGCTCCTGCAGACCCGGCGCGGCACCTTCACTGGGCACCAGTGTCACGTCATTCGGATTGATGCCCTGCTGATCCAGGAAGCCGGCGAAGGACAGATGATAGGCAGCCCCGGGCGCGAAGCCGGAGACGGTGTAATCGCTCGGATTGGCCTTCAGCGCCGACAGGGCATCATCCAGGGTCTTCCACTCGGAATCGGCGTTCACCGTAAAAGAGGCGTAATCCAGATTCAGCAGCGCGATAGGCGTGAAGTCCTCATAGGACAGCTGCGCGGTACCGATATGCTGGTAGGTGGCAATCTCTGCGATGCCAAGCCCCAGGGTATAACCGTCGGGGCGCGCCATCTTCATGGACATGTGACCCACCACCCCGGAACCGCCGGTCTTGTTGACCACATTGACAGGCTGACCGAGCTCTTCCTGAAGACCCGCCGCCAGCTGACGGCCGACCGCATCGCTGCCACCACCGGCAGACCATGGCACGATCAGCGTGATGGGCTTGTAGGGGGTAGTCAGCTGCCATCACCGCGGAGGCGGACAGGGTCAGCACGGAGGTACAGAGAACTTGTGACAATTTACGCATGGCGAGACTCTCTCGTTGTCTCGTTATGGAGGCGTTGCGTGGCTATGTCTGTAGCGGCATTGCAGCGTGGGACAGCGTCATGAAGGTTGGCGTTGGCTGCTTCAGGCACTGAGATCAGTGTCAGCGGGACGCACGAAATTTATAAGTTATAACAACTTAAACTTTAGACCAATCCAAAATTGAGCATCATCGAGGAAGTGAGGGTTGGCTGTCGTGGGGGGGACGGGATCTACCTCTAGAATAGCCGAACCAGGCTAGCGAGACCCTTATCCAATGGCCGCAATCCACGACCTACTCTGCGCATAACCGACTACTATTCAACACATAAACCATTGATATTGATGATTTATCTATCAATTTACGACAAATCACCCTTTCCTTCATTTTAGGGAAGCTCGCCTGCCCTATCCCGGAACTAGCCCGCGTCCTGCCCGGCGTCATAGCCGGGTGATCTAGGAACACCCAACGGCGAACTGCACTAAAGCACCATTCGACAGTTGTAATTATTTGTTTGTCGATCGTATCTGGCTGGGCTAAGGTGACTCGTGCCGAGAGGGAGCCAATGCTCGCCGCAACTTCCTCCACCTTTCATTCGCCATGCCGCCTCCAAGAGCGTACGGCATTCCACCGTCAGTAATCCCACATGTTCACCGATCTCAAGCAGAAGAAA
The DNA here is from genome assembly GCF_057670765.1 of Cobetia sp. PS-4MA. Lineage (NCBI taxonomy): Bacteria > Pseudomonadati > Pseudomonadota > Gammaproteobacteria > Oceanospirillales > Halomonadaceae > Cobetia > Cobetia sp. PS-4MA. The sequence continues at coordinate 2,259,182 of NZ_CM173107.1, forward strand.
GTCCTCATAACCGGCTCCACCAAGGGTATTGGTCTGGCAGCCGCCGTGGCCTTCGCCCGTGAAGGGGCAGTGGTCGGCATCAACAGCCGCCAGCAGGATGACGCCGCTCGCGACGCCATCGCCCAGATGGAAGCCACCGGTGCTCGCTTTGAATATTTCGCGCGCGACCTGTCCACCAGCGAAGGCTGCGCTGCACTGGTAGAAGACTTCACCAAGGCCTTCGGCGGCATGGACGTGCTCGTCAACAATGCCGGTGGTCTGGGCGTGCGCGCAGGACTCGAGAGCCTGGATGATGCCGCCTTCGACCTGGTGATGGATCTGAACCTGCGCTCCGCGATCATGACGACCAAATATGCCATGCCGCATCTGAAGGCCTCCGCCAAGGATTCCGGCACCACCGCAAGCGTCATCAGCACCGGTTCCATCGCGGGCCGCGAGGGCGGTGGCCTGGGCGCCTCCCTGTACGGTGGCACCAAGGCCATGCTGCACAATCTGCACCGCAACTGGGTGAAGGAATTCACCAAGGACAACGTGCGTTTCAACATCGTGTCGTCAGGCACCATCGATACCGTCTTCCACGCCGACAAGAGTGAAGAGCTGCGTGCCAAGATCGCCGGCAGCATCGCCATGGGCCGCTTCGGCACCTCCGAGGAATGCGCACCGACCTTCCTGTTCCTCGCCTCCCACGCCACCAGTGGCTACATCACGGGCCAAGTGATCGACATCAATGGCGGCCAGATATGCCCGTGAGAAATACCGCCTACGACGGCATCGCGCCCATTAGACGCACCCCAGCAGCCTGAATGTCTCGCCCTCGGCCTCATGACATGTCGGCACGCAACAGTTCCGCCATGCACCGTCAGTCGAGACGAGCATTCCCTTGTCCCGCATCGCGCCCCATGAGGGCGCTGGAGGCGAGACATCCCGGACTGTGCCCACGAAAAGAACGCCCCACGAAAAGAGAGACGCGTTATGTCACCTTCCGATCAGACGACACTGCGCGGACACCAGATCATCGGACAGCAGAGTCTGCTGTCCGACGGCAAGCCGGTACACGCCATCAATCCTGCCAACGGTGAGCGCCTGGCGCCGGGCTATCCGGCCGGTGGTGCCCGTGAGGTGAAGCTGGCCTGCCAGCTGGCACACGACGCCTTTGACAGCTTCAGGGAAACGGATACTGAAACCCGCGCCGGCTTCCTCGAGACCATCGCCGAGGAAATCGAGGCCATCGGCGAGCAGATCACCGAGCGCGCCCTTCATGAAACCGGCCTGCCGCGGGCTCGTCTGGAAGGGGAACGTGGCCGGACCTGCGGTCAGCTGCGCCTGTTCGCCGGCGTCGTACGCGCCGGCGAGTGGCTGGATGTGCGCATCGATCCGGCCATGCCGGAACGCAGCCCGGTGCCTCGCGCCGACCTGCGCCAGCGTCGCATCGGCCTCGGCCCTGTCGCCGTCTTCGGGGCCAGCAACTTTCCGCTGGCCTTCTCGGTGGCCGGTGGCGATACCGCCTCGGCACTGGCGGCTGGCTGCCCGGTCATCGTCAAGGCACACTCCGCTCACCCGAGGACGTCCGAGCTGATCGGCGGCGCCATCCAGCGCGCCGTGACACGTTGCAATCTGCCGGAAGGCGTCTTCTCACTGCTCTACGGCAGCGGCAACACCCTAGGTCAGGCACTGGTCAATGACCCGCGCATTCAGGCCGTAGGCTTCACCGGGTCACGCAGTGGCGGTACCGCACTGCTCAAGACCGCCCAGGCACGTCCTCAGCCGATCCCGGTCTACGCCGAGATGAGCAGCATCAACCCGGTACTGCTGATGCCGGCCGCGCTGGAAGCCCGTGCCGAAGGGCTAGGACAGGCCTTCATCGCCTCGCTCAACATGGGCGCCGGCCAGTTCTGCACCAACCCGGGACTGGTACTGGCCCTCGAAGGCGAAGCGCTGGAGCGTTTCCTCAAGACCGCCGCCGACAATGTCGCGGCCAGTGCCTGCCAGACAATGCTGACGCCGGGTATCCACGACGCCTACAGGGGTGGCGTGGAGAAGCTCTCCGCCCTGCCCCAGGTACAGGAAGTCGCGCGCGGCGCACTGGATGGCGACAACGCAAGTCCGTGTCAGACCGCGCTGTTCCGCACCACCGGCAGCGACTTCCTGAATAAAGCCGCATTGCAGGAAGAAGTCTTCGGTGCCAGCTCGCTGGTCATCGCCTGTCGCGATCTGGACGAGATGCGTGCGGTCTGCGAGCACCTGGAAGGCCAGCTGACCGCCACCCTGCACCAGGACGATGCCGATATCGACGCCGCCCGCACCCTGATGCCGGTGCTCGAGCGTCGCGCCGGTCGCATTCTCGCCAATGGCTGGCCGACGGGTGTCGAAGTCTGTCAGGCGATGGTCCACGGTGGCCCCTGGCCGGCAACGTCTGACAGCCGCACCACCTCGGTGGGCAGCACGGCCATCGAACGCTTCCTGCGTCCGGTGTGCTATCAGGATCTGCCCGAGGCACTGCTGAGCCCGACCCTGCGTGACAGCACCCATGACCTGCCGCGTCTGGTGGACGGCAAGCGAGTGTGAAGAGACCTGAACCTAGCAGAGCCGCGTCTGCGCCGCCTAAAAGCCATACGACCACATGACCTCCCTGATGTAGATCAACCCTGGGGGCGTAAGAAAATAGCTATGCGCCCCCTTTACCTGAGACCAAAGACCAGCTTGCAACCTAATTAAGGAACACTACGATGGGAACGATACCATTACTTCGATAATACGAGCGTGACATGCCACCAGATGAACTTAGCCCCCCCGCTCACAGTCGCCGCGCTACTCTAAAGCAAGTTGCGCAAGAGGCTTGCGCATCCAAGACAAGCGTTTCACGTTATTTTGGAGGGGCTCGCGAGCAACTGTCACTCGATCTTCAGAAACGCATCGCTCGCGCGGCTTCCCGTCTCAATTATCGCCCAAACCTAATGGCACGCAGCCTTAAAGGGGGGCGCACCGGCCTGATTGGCATGCTGGTCGCAGATATCCGTAACCCCTTTTCGGTGGCTGTCATGCATGGCATAGAGCAAGCTGCACGCGAACAAGGCTTCTCCTTGATGATTTGCAATACTGACAATGACTCTCGCCTTGAGCAGGCCCATATCGCACAGTTAATTAGTTACGGCATTGAAGGCTTGGTAGTCAATGCCAGCGGACGTGTCAGCCAAGAGCTTGCAGAGCTAGCCTCAACTGGCTTACCAATGGTGTTATTGGACCGACAATTACCGGGGGTAGAGGCTGACATGGTCGGTCTCGATAATGATGCCACCATCGACATGGCCATAGCGCATCTTATCGAGACTGGGTATCGAGACGTTCTCTACCTGAGCGAACCGGTGAACCACGCAAGCTCACGTCAGGAGCGCTTGTCACGACTCACCTACCAACTAACCGCGCAGGAAAGCACAATCAATGGTAAGACCTTCATACTGTCGATGTCCGATGGTTTGACGTCATTGGTGCCCGTGGTAGAGCAATTCATATCCACGGCAAGTCAACCTGCCATCCTTTGTGGTAATGGCAACATGACGTTGATGGCGGCACGTTGCCTCAAACAACTCAAGCTAAATACCGGCTCTATTGGCCTCCTAGGCATTGATGAATTGGAATGGTGCAGCTTATTGACGCCTGGTATCACGACATTGGCGCAGCCCACGGAAGAAATCGGACGACGGGCTTTTGCCTGTCTTCTAGAACGCAGTCGTGAGGCTTACGTCGGGCAATCACGCCATATCCGCTATCACCCAACATTGATCAAGCGTGGCTCAACATCCTGCCCTGACCTCCACGCTATCTGAATCAATCAAGTTTTCATTTCAGACATGTCTAAACCATCATAAAGAGACCAGAAAAATGAGCTCACACCTGAAAATGGTATCGGTACCAAAACTTGATCGCTCTTCAACTCTTCCGCAGGTTGCCGTCTGCACCTCTGCTTTCGGTAGTACCTTAATGCTGGCACAGGGGCAGGCCGCTAGCCTGGACTGGATACATGAGGCCGAGGCCGACAAGGTCGAGATTCGTCGCGAATTATTACCTACTGACTTCCAAGCTTTCGATATGCTAGGCGCGCAATGCGCAGAACGTGCACTTGGCGTCATTTATTCCACCGCAGATGGACTCTGGAATGCAACGCGTCCTGCCGAAAGCGTATCTAGACGACTACGCGAAGCAAATGCACTGGGTGCAGAAAGCATCAAGTTCGCACTGGGTGACTATCGTGGTGCCGGTCGAGATACTTGGGAAGCGCTGTCGTCCTTGCTTGCCGATAGCGGAGTCCCTCAAATACTGATCGAGAATGATCAGACCTCACGAGGTGGCTCTCTCTCCGCGATGATTGCCTGTTTGAAAGATGCCGAACATGCTGGATGTTCATTAGGCATGACGTTCGATATCGGTAACTGGCAATGGTGTGGGGCCAGCGCACAGCATGCCGCGGAGCGCCTTGGCCGGCATGTACGCTATGTACACTGCAAAGGCGTGAGCTCTGACACCGCAGGTAAACGCCACGCGTGCGTACCAAGTGATAGAGATCTTATCGAGTGGTCTTCAATGTTCCGCCATTTCCCTAAAGATGTCATGCGTGCAATTGAATATCCCCTGCAACCTACATCATCTCTTGCGAAGGACGAAATGGGAAATATCGATTTCCGCTATCTGTCAGCCGCCCTGACAAGCATTACCCGTCGCGAAGTCGAGCGACTGAGAGCGATAACTACTACTCAATAGCTACCTCGTCTCTAGTCGCGCTTTTTGTAACCGCTTTACCAAAGGCTGGATCTTTCTTTTCTCACTCACTCATTCCAGGAGTATTCGTGAACAAATCACACCCTCAAACAAATTCTCCAGAGATAATCGCTTTTGGCGAAGCGATGGCCATGCTGGTAGCCGATGAAACCGGTGCTCTAGAATGCGTAGATCACTTTCATCGCCGAGTCGCAGGCGCAGATACTAATGTCGCTATCGGGCTGGCACGGCTGGGTTTTCATGTCGGTTGGTTGAGTCGCGTAGGTGACGACAGCTTTGGACGCTATCTACGCAAGACACTCGTTAGTGAGGGGTTGGACTGCCAGTTCCTGCATACCGACCCCCTACACTCCACCGGACTGGTATTCAAGGCACGCGCCAATGATAGCGAGGATCCTGCAGTGGAGTACTACCGCCGTAACAGTGCTGCAAGCCAGCTATGCATTAAAGATGCGAAAGATATCGACTTCTCACAATTGCGTCATTTACATGCCACAGGGATTCCCCCCGCGCTATCTTCAGTCACTTGCGAGCTTTCCGAATACATGATGGTTAAGGCTCGCGATGCTGGAGCCAGTATCTCGTTCGACCCCAATCTGCGCCCCTCCTTGTGGAAAAACGAAAACGTGATGCGTGAGACTCTCAATGCTCTGGCAGCAAGAGCTGATTGGGTATTACCTGGACTATCTGAAGGGCGGCTTCTAAGTGGCCATGAGAGACCAGAAGCCATCGCTGACTTCTATCTCGAACGCGGTGCGCGAGCTGTCATTATCAAACTCGGCCCACAAGGTAGCTACTATCGAGGCCTCCTCAATGGCCAGCTTGAGTCCTACACAGTCGAAGGTATTCCGGTAACACGCGTCCTAGATACCGTTGGAGCTGGTGATGGCTTTGCCGTAGGTCTTATCAGCGCCTTATTAGAAGGCTTCACTCCATCTGAAGCATTGCATCGTGCCAATTTAATAGGAGCTCGTGCCGTCCAGGTTATAGGTGACATGGAGGGTTTACCAAACCGTGATCAACTGAAAGATCTCACCCAATAGCCCGGTTGATAAGCAGACGCCAAGCAGCACAAAAATTTTGTTTTTATCGACACAGGAATGACACCTCATGAGAAAACGTATCGTTGCCTTTCGCCGACTCAACGAGGAACAGCTTGCACAGCTCCGACAGCATCACGATGTCGATTACTTCGAGCATCATGAAGACGCGGATAGCCCAGCCTTTCATGCGGCGCTCTCCAGGGCACATGGTCTCATCACTGCTGGGCTCAAGGTCACACCAAAGCTTATCGATAGCGCGCCGCATCTGGAAACCATCGCAAGCATCTCGGTGGGCTACGACAATTATCCGCTAGCCACATTGACCGAGCGAAACATTCTGCTGTGCAACACACCGGATGTATTGACCGAAACCACAGCAGATACTGGATTTCTTCTGATCATGGCGACTGCACGTCGAGCAGTTGAACTGGCCAACTGGGTAAAAGACGGTCACTGGAAATCTAGCATTGGACCTGATCTCTTCGGGAGCGATGTTCATGGAAAGACACTGGGGATGGTAGGGTTCGGACGTATTGGTGCCGCCATCGCACGCAGAGGAGCGTTAGGATTTGGCATGCAAATACGCTATACCATGGCATCGCCAAAACCCGAGCTGGAGAAGGAACTGGGGGCACTGCGCTTAAACTTGCAAGAACTGCTGGCAACTTCCGACTTCGTCTGCGTGAGCGTGCCACTGAATGCAGATACTGAAAAGCTAATCGATTCAGCTGCCTTGAAGCGCATGAAGCCCAACGGCATTCTTATCAATATCTCGCGCGGCAAGGTCATCGACGAGAAGGCGCTGATTGAAGCGCTAAACACGGGGCAAATTGGCGCGGCAGGGCTGGACGTGTTCGAGCAGGAACCACTGCCAGTTGAATCTCCCCTCCCGCATATGCCCAACGTGGTTGCCTTACCTCACATCGGGTCGGCCACCCATGAGACGCGTGCATCAATGGCCCAACGCGCAGTGGATAACATGCTTCTGGCGCTAGCGGGTAATCACCCGATAAGCCCGGTAAACTCAGAAGTACTGACTAGAAGATCCTCTATTTAATTTATTGCCTTGCCACTAGGCGACCGCGTAAGACTCTAGACCAAAGAAGAGTCGATGAATTACGAAATAGGCGCTAATTTGACGGTATGATTTGGATCAATCTAAAAGATGCAGAACATCCAGTGACTTCCATCGCCTGACCAGCGCAAATTGCTACAGGAATCGCCCTTCTCATGACCGATACTCGACTCCCACGCGACAACAGTAGCGTTACTCTGCAAGACATTGCCGCCCATGCTGGTGTCTCGCGCAGCACGGTATCGCTGGTACTGCGCGAAAGCCCACTGGTGGCGGAGCGAACACGTCGCAAGGTCCAGCAATCGATCAAGACATTAGGCTATGTCTACAATCGCGGTGCCGCTGCCATGCGTGGAGGACCCACGCAAACGCTGGGCGTCGTGGTCTATGATATTGCCAATCCATTCTTCGGTGCCATGGTGGCAGGTATCAATGCGGAACTAACCCAGCAGGACTATGTGTCATTCCTAGCCAACAGCGAAGACTCAGTGCCTCGCCAACAACGTTTCCTTGAACGCATGCGCGAACACCGTGTCGATGGGCTCCTTCTGTGTCCTGCCGCCGGCAGCTCACCTGACTTAATCGAAACGCTCGAAGGCTGGGGTATGCCTTGCGTCCAAATTCTGCGTTATATCGGCACCCCACCGTTCGATTACGCAGGCACTGACTTCCGTCATGTCGTAAGACTGGGGATGGATCACTTGGTATCACTTGGTCATCAGCGCATCGCCTTCGTCGGCGGCGCCGAGCACGCCGTCAGTCAGGATCGCCTCAAGGCCTATGATGAGTGCCTCCTACGCCATGGGCTTGTTTATCGCCGCCTGATTCGTGGCGAAGGTGTCACTCGCAAGGATGGATTCCTGCTTATTCAAGAGTTAATGCAGGAAACCCCTCGGCCCACGGCAGTCATGTGTCACAACGACATGGTGGCCTTCGGTGTCATGCTGGGGCTCAAGCGCATAGGTCTAACACCGGGTAAAGACTGCGCAGTCATCGGCACTGATGATGTCGAAGAGGCAGCTTTGGGCGATCCGCCTCTGACAAGTGTGGCCACGCATCCTTATGCGATTGGTGAACAGGCGGCTCGATTGGCATTGCGCCGAATAGCTGCTCCCACGGCCCCACGTGAGCAGGTTGTGCTATCACCAAGCCTGGTGATTCGGGACTCGTGTGGTAAACCACTCCGCGAGATCGACATCCAAGGAAATATTCCTGCATGCCTCAATTAAGAATTACTTACATAATCAACCTAGTTTAGGTGCATGAGAATCAGATATTGAATATCGCATCCAATTGCGCCAGACACTAATCGCTTCGCCCCTTACACTGCGCCACCCACTGACAACAACAATGCCACGCCAGGAGTTAATCATGAACATTAAATGGATCGATCCAAAAAAAATTCGTCGCCTACCTCGCACTCTTCTCAAGGGCTCACTATTGACAGTAGTCCTTGGGGCTTCAACTACGACACATGCCATGGACCTGCGGTTTGGCCACGGGGGCACGGCTGAAACAGCTTATCAGCTTGGCGCAGAGCGATTCAGTGAGCTGCTGTCTGAGAAAACCGATGGTGAAATTAGCGTCACCATCCTCGGGAACTCGGTCATGGGGCATGAGACGGAAATGTTTGAGCAAGAAATGGCTGGTGCGCTCGACATGGCCATCGTCAGCCCGGGACTAATTACGGACTTCTCTCATTCTGCCAACATCTTCTCGGTACCTTTTCTCTATCGAGATGTCGATCACTGGCAGAAGGTTTTGGATGGTCAAGTGGGCCAACAGATCGCCGACCGCATCTCACAGGAAACTGGAGTCAAGGTATTGGCTTACTTTGGCGGTGGTAAACGCGAAGTTGTCAGCACCAAACCAGTGAATAGCCTTGCAGACCTAGAAGGGTTGAAGATACGTACCAACCCAACCAAACCTTTGATCGCTGCTTGGCAGGCTATTGGAGTCAAGCCATCGGTCATGGCCTGGAAAGAGATTTATACCGGTCTGCAACTGGGTGCCATCGACGGTCTACTTAACGAACCGGAATGGGTCTTACGGATGCGATTCAACGAAGTAGCCCCGCACCTTGTCATGACAGATCACGACATTACCGTTCGCCTTCTGACCATGTCAGAACAGACATGGGAGCGCCTTAACGAAAGCGAACAGCAAGCAGTCACGATGGCAGCCCGTGAGTCAGCCGCCTATGCCCGCAAGGCGCAGCTCGAACAAGATGCCGAAGCCCTCGACACACTTGTTAAACAAGGAATGACCCTACACAGAGTTGATCGCAATAAAATGCAGGAGATGGTCAAAGAACCTCTTCTGAAAGTAGTCGCCGATATGGATCTGACTGACCTTTACCAGATGATAAAGAGTGTCAACTAAGCGGAACTGACGATGAACCGGCATCTCGTCATACGGGGTGCCGGCCTCTAACCCAATAGACGAGGACAGCGCTTATGTCGCTTATTCTCTCCGCACTGACACGCTTGAACCGTGTGCTTGAAAGAGTCTTGTATGCTTTGCTTCTCGCATTGCTGTTCGGGTTCATCGCACTCATCATCTATCAGATTATTAGTCGTAACCTGCCACTACTCCCCCGCTTATTCTGGACAGAGGAGTTCAGTCGTTTTGCATTCCAGTGGATGATCATGTTGGGGACGGCGGTAGGTGTGCTGCATGCAGATCATTTTGTGTTGGAGGCTTTCCCGAGCGGTACTTGCGCTGATCAAGTAACACGCTGGATACGTGACCTGGCCTGCCTGGCCACCGGTATTATCTTCGTCTGGTTTGGAAAGGACTTCGGTATTTCCGGCCTGCGACGCAGTGCAACTGCTTCTGGTATCTCGATGGTATATGTCTACAGTGTTTTCACTGCCTCTGGCGTCTTCATCATTCTATTCAGTTTTGAACGCCTGCTATACGCTGCACTGCACGGCATGCCAGCCATGGAGAATTTTCTTAACACTCCAAACGCCGTGGATGACATGGCGCCCAATTACATGTCCGCACATGAAGGCACTATAACCTCTTTATCTCCTACCAATGGCGCACTAAAACAGGGGGGCAATACCTGATGCTGCCTATGGATATAATTTCCATCTTGCCTTGGGCTTTGTTTGCGCTACTAGGCATTCTTATTGTCCTTGGTGTACCTATTGCCATGGCCTTGGTTCTAACCGCGACCAGCATTATCTTTCTGGATCCACGACTCACCTTTTGGATCATGTTCCAGCGCATGTACAACGGAATGGACTCCTTCGTGCTGTTGGCAGTCCCGCTATTTCTTCTAGCAGGAAACTTGATGAATGCCGCTCAAATAACGGACCGCCTAATCACTCTGTGCATGCGTTTGGTAGGACACGTCAGAGGAGCATTGGCACACGTCAACGTACTGGTCAGTATGCTTTTCGCCGGCGTATCCGGCTCCTCAACTGCTGACAGTGCAGGTATCGGCACCGTACTTATCCCTGCCATGAAACGTGAAGGTTACCCAGTAAACTTCTCGGTTGCTGTCACGGCAGCATCTTCCGTCATGGGTATCATCATTCCGCCCTCGATCAACATGATTATCTGGGGTGCATTGACCAACACCTCGATTGCTGGACTATTCCTGGGCGGCATCATCCCAGGATTGATGATCGGAATGGCTCAACTCGGCCTGAATATGGTATTCGTGCGCAAGTACGATGTGCCCGTGCGCAAGCGCGCCTCAATGGCCGAACTGATGAGCTCAGGTAAGGATGGCTTACTGGCCGCGGGGATCCCCATTGTCATCATCGGTGGCATCATTAGTGGTATCGTTACACCGACAGAAGCTGCAGTAATTGCAGTACTCTATGCACTGGCACTCGGGTTTGTGGTCTACCGTGAACTCAGTGTTCGGCAAGTGTTCGCTGCCTCGACCGATACCGTCAAGCTATGTTCTCTTTCGTTGTTCAGCTTGGTTGGAGCCTCCATCTTCGGCTACTTGATCAGTTTCTATCAGATCCCACCAAAATTGATGGAAGGCGTCAGCATCAGCGATCCCATCGTGCTACTACTAGTGATGACAGCCGTAATGCTGCTAATCGGTACCTTTATGGACTCGCTACCCGCCATGGCTATTATGGCCCCCATCTTCTATCCATTAGCGATGGCGGCTGGAGTTAATCCAATACAATTCGGTGTAATTGGAGTGATGGCACTTGGTATGGGCCTGGTGACTCCCCCCTATGGCTTGTGTCTTATGATTTCAGCCAAAATAGGTGGTATTCCATTATTGAAGGCGCTGGGGATGACCATGATTTACCTTGCTATGATGCTAGCTGTCATAGTGCTACTAATCTTCTTCCCGGACCTCATACTTGCTATGCCCCGACTGATAGCACCGGATTTTGTCTGAAGGCACACTTACCAAGCCCCCATTGACTTAGAAACTGCCATTATCCGGACATTCCAAAAACTGTTTGAGGAATGTCCGGAACTACCAATCTTTCGCCCTTGAACACTCCCCAACCTTCCCTTGGCGGCATATTCATGCCCACCTCACTCCAACGTGCCGGGACGCACTCGGAACCTGTCAACCTGATTCGGACAGCTTGTTAAAAATTAATGTCGATTTCGTCGCGGTGTCGCTTGCCACCGGCAGGGTCGGGAAGCTCACCACGCTGTAGGGTGCCGGGTCGTCGTCATCGGGCTGTACCGGATTGATCGAGACACTGGCCGGCGGCATCGCCACTTTGGGGCGCCCGCGCGTGAACCGCTCGGGATGCGCCTCGAAGCTGTCATCCCGCCTCATTCACGAGGGGGCTGATTGCACGGTTTGAAGGTGGTGGCTGTTGACATCGCTTACCAGGACCGGACTCTTCAGCACGAGTGGCTATTAAGTAATGCCGGAGCGCGGTCCTTTTTTCGCTTTTTTATAACTCTTTGGAATCGATTGCGGCCGTCCAAGCAGCCGTGATCGCCGACCGCTGCGGCCGCTCGACTTCTGGTGCTGTGGTGGTCTCGCAGGAGCGTCAGCTCAGTGCGGTCAGCTTCGGCAGCCCCTTCAGTAGCGTCGGCCACCACTTGTCGGCGGCGGCACCCAGATGAACGGTGATTCGCCGAGCGTGCAGCCTCAGCGTGGCGGCGACCTTGAGCACCTGCTCGCGCATCCGACTCAGACTCCAGCCTTGTCGGGTTTGCCGCTCCAGGAGGCAGCGCAGGCCATGCAGGACCTGGTAGGCGTAGAGGCTCAGCAGCAGGCTCACCTCGTTGCGGGCCATCACGTCCTGAACGGTGGGGGCGCCACGATTGGTCGACGAGAGGTGCACGTCGAGCGCCGACTTCACCTCGCCCATATGGGCTTCGGCGCTGCCCCGCTTGCGATAGAGCGCCAGGATCTTCTCCGGCGGCCAGTCGAACTTGCCGAGGTTGGTGACCAGGAAGAAGGCATGCAGCAGCAGGTCATCGGGGCGTTCCTGCACCACCAGCACTACGCGACGCGGTGTCGGCCAGGAGCCGGCTTGGTACTCCAGATCGTGGCACCACTCCCGAGGCTGCTCGGGTGGCCGGCCGGGTGGCCGCTTCAGGAGCGGTGCTGCCAGCTTCTATAGACCGGTGTGACTGCGCAACCGGCCCAGGTACTCGATCTCCCGATCCTCCAGGGCCTCCAGCGTCGCGTTGTCGGTGAAACCGGCGTCGATGCGCACGCGAACCTGGGCGCCGGTGCTCTCATTAAGTCGCCGCACCAGATGCGGGATCCAGGTATCAGCGTTCTCGGCCGGACCAGCGTTGCCCTCGCGCAGCAGCCCAACCACCATGTCACCGGTTTCGGCCAGTGAGGCAACCAGCGGCGAGTCAATGCGTGCCCCGTACAGGCCATGAAACGCCGAACCGCCCTGGTGGCCGTGGACCTCGATCGGCAGGCCGTCGATGTCCAGCGTCAGCTGCTTGGGTCGCTCCCCGTTCTTCAACGGCGTCAGCCGCCAGACCACCAGCCGCAGCAGGCCTTCGTGTACGGCATCGATATTGTCGTTGCGCCCGAGGCAGGTCAGCAGCCGCGACAGCGTGGCTTGAGACGGTCGGTCCTGGCCAGGGGCGTCATCCCACGCGCATCACTGCAGGCCAACTGCCAGAGCGGGTCGTGGCGCAGCGCGTCGGTATCGCTAAGATCGATCCAGCCCATCGCCCGTTGCAGCACCAAGGTCCGCAACTGGATGGCCAGTGAGTGGCGGACGCGTAGCGGGTTACGGAGGTCGACCAGATTGTCTTCCAGCGCCTCGATCACGCCGCTGTTGTCGAGGGCTTCACGCAGCAATAGCGCGCCGCTGTCGCTGGTGGTTCGTTGGCCGCTCAGCTCGACACGCACAGCGCCGTTGCACGAGGGCGTCCAGGTAGATAGGCTTTCACCCATAGCGGATGGCTCTCTTGGTTCAGGTTCTTGGCGGAACACACTGAATTTTCAAGAGAATACCATCTGCTATCTTCGTTTTCAGGCCGGCCTCATGAATAAGCGGGGCTAATGTCTACTCCCAGGCGCTCAATCAGTCACCCAGGCGCTGGCGCGCGGCAAGGGTCAGCTTGTTGAGCAGCGTCACTGCGCCCTCGACGACCTCCGGCGACAGACCCTCGATCATGGAGGCCTCTTCCGCGACCAGCTCGGCGTGAATCTGCTGGTACAGCGCTCTGCCCTCCGGGGGCAGCGAGAGCTCAACGGCACGCCGGTCGTTGGGGTCTTCGATCTTGCGCACGTAATGCTTGCGGATCAGCGAGTCGGCGACCCGGCTAGTCGTGCTCTTGTCGAGGTACATCTCGTCTGCTAGCGCCTGCAGTCTCAGCGGCCCGCGCTTGACCAACGTCTCCAGCGCATAGCATTGAGCGACGGAGACGTTGTGATGGCAGATGCTTTCCCTGTCGCGAAACTGATAGACACGGATAAGCTGATTGACGGCCTCGTACAGGGCTTCTGCTTGATCCACTCTGGTGCCTCACGTAACGGTGGTCCACAAGGGAGGGAGATGCTGTCCACGATAACCGAGCACGACCAAGAGTGCACCGATACCCGGCCCCCTTGTCCAGCCACCCTTATCCAGCTCCCCTTGACCCACCACCCTATCGGCTTGCACGTGGCATAGCCTTGCGCGAGCAACTCAATCGCGACCTTTCTCCCCGATACGACACCAACAAACCTTTCAGGCAAAAACTGTGCAAGAATCTTGCAATTCATTGCTGAGAACTATTAGCATTTCCAGCCGCAAGATATAACTATTCAAGTAAGGGAATCAACGTGCATCTCCGTCTCCATCCGCTTACCGCAGCCGTCCTCTCCGCCAGTGCGTTGACCCTGAGCCTCTCGGGCCACGCCTCGGCCGACGACATATCCACCCTCGTCATCAGCGAAGACCGCCTCGAACGGAATGTCGTGATCAGCGCTGAAGAGATTGATCAGCGTCAGGCACGCGATCTGGAAGACCTGTTCCGCTCCGAACCGGGCGTCAGTGTCGGCGGCGGCGGCATCGCCATCGGCCAGAAGGTCTATGTACGCGGTCTGGAAGACACCAACCTGAACGTCACCATCGATGGCGCGCGTCAGGGCGGCTACCTTTTCCACCATACCGGCCGATTGACCATTGATCCGGCACTGCTCAAGCAGGCGGAAGTCGATAAAGGCCCGGCGACCGCCGATGACGGCCCGGGTGCGCTTGGCGGCAGCCTTCGCTTCGAGACCAAGGATGCGCAGGACCTGCTCCAGCCCGGCCAAGACCTGGGCGCACGCGTATCCGTCGGCACCGAAAGTGCGGCGGACGCCACTTCCGGCACCACGGCGTTCTATGGTCGTCTGGGGGAAAATCTCGGCCTGATGGGGTATATCAGCGGCCGCAACAGCGATGACTATGAAGTTGGCGGTGGCGGTGAGCAGGAGCAGACCGCAGGCCAGCAACGTGGCTACCTGCTCAAGATATCACTGCTAGACGTCAATGATCAGGACCTGCGCATCAGTGCCGAACGCACTACCGATCACGGCACCTATTTCACGCGTCCGCACATGCCAAGCTTCAGCAGGCAGCAGCCGACCTATCAGGAAATGGAGCGTGAGACCTTCACCATCAATCATGCCTGGCATCCGGGCAATGATCTGATCGACACCAAGACCACCCTCTACCACACCACTCAGGAACTGGACCGTGTCGAGGCGGGCAGCACCAGCCGCTCCAGCGAATTCGGCGCGGATGTTCGCAACACCTTCCGTCTCAAGACGGGTGATGTGGCACATGCTCTGACCACTGGTGTGGACTTCTACGATCAGGGCACCCGTCGTTCCGATGATGCCGGCAGCTCCGGCCCCAACAACGAAGACACTTCACGCAACCTGGGAGTCTACGCCCAGAACCGCATGACACTGGGCCCGTGGACCTTGTCCGTCGGTGCACGCCTGGATGATTACGACAGTGATTACGGCGAGGCCGGCAGCGTCAGTGGCAGCGAGGTCTCCCCGAACGCGATTCTGAGTGTCGATGCGACTGACAACCTCACCCTGCATGCAGGATATGGCGAGGCCATTCGTGGCGCCAAGGCGCGAGAAGTGATTCTGATCGGCGATGAAGTCTCCATCGCGCAGGGACTTGAGCCGGAGAAGGCGCGTCAACGTGAAATCGGTCTGGATTGGCATCAGCGAGATGCCCTGATGGAAGGAGATCGTCTCGGCTTCGCGCTGACCGGCTTCCATACCGATATCGAGAACTATCAGGCCTATGATCGCGGCAGTGACCCGGCAGTGCTCTACAACCAGGATGGCGAAGTCGAGAGCCGTGGCTATGAAGCCAGCCTGAACTGGGGAGTCGGCGGCTACGACACGCGTCTGGGCTATGCCAAGGTGGTGATGAAGAACAACGATGGCGACCCGCTGGGCGACGAGATGAACATCGGCGCCTCCACCGGCGACAAGTGGACCTGGGATCACCAGTATCGCTTGCCGAACCACAACGTCACCCTGGGCTATACCCTCAATGCGGTGGAACGCCTGGAACGCGTGGCAGAAGGCGACGAGGAGAAGCCGGGCTACGTGACGCACGACATCCGCGCCCAGTGGACACCCGCCTCATATCAGGACCTGACGCTGACATTGGCGGTCAACAACGTGTTCGACAAGCGTTACAGCGACCACAGCAGCTTCCTGCTCAGCAGCGGTGACAGCATGCTGGAGCCGGGCCGCGACATCCGCCTGGGTGCCAGCTACAGCTTCTGACCCAGTCCTCTAATGCTCGCAACATGTTGACTGTCAGATTGCCCCACAGGCTTGGCCTGTGGGGCATTTTTCATGGCGAGACAAGTCGCTGATCACGATTGATGCAAGGATCAATTGGCCTCTTCCGCCTCGGCATCCTGCTGCTTGGCCAGCTTGTGGCCGTCTTCTGACTGCCCGATCTTCCAGTAGCTGGAGACATAGAAGTGGGACTTGGGAATCTCGTAGGCCTGCTTGAGGTGAGCACGCAGCGCCCGCATGCTGCCGAATTCACAGGCCGCCCAGACAGAGATCTGGCCTTCCTGTCGAGGCAGTGCGGCAACTTTCTCCAGCAGCGGCCGCCCTTCCGGGTCGGGCTGTGGATTGACCAGCCAATGCAACTCGATCCCCGGCGGATGCTCCAGTGTCTGGATATCAGCGTCACTGGTCACCTCGATGACGGCGTGACCGCGCGCCTGGAGCGGTAGCTCGGCCAGATTGACGCTGATCGCCGGCAAGGCCGTCATGTCACCCGCCAGCAAGAAGCTGTCGGCCGCCATGTTGATCAACTTCCTGGGCCCCGGGCCGCCGATGGTGATGCTGTCACCCGGCTTGGCACTGGCCGCCCAGACAGACGCCGGGCCTGCCTCTTCATGCAGCACGAAATCGACATCGATCTCGGTCGCGCGCTGATGACGAATGGTGTAGGTGCGCATCATTGGTCGCTCACCTTCCCCACGCGCGAAGACCAGCTTGATGTAGGCACTCTCCTGGTCTTCGGGAAGGGAGCCGATATTCTCGCCCCCCAGCGTCACGCGCAACATGTGTTCGGTGACACGCTGGGTACGAATCACCTCGAGGTCTCGCATCGCGGGCTTGGCCATCTCACGCACTCCTGTCGTCATTGCCATTGGGCACATCAGCACTGAAATCCCCGCATGCGGAGACGTTGTCCATCATGCGAGTCGCCGTGTTCAGAAAGGCCGCGATCTCCTCATCACCGAGATCACCGGCCATGCGCTGGGCCGTCTCCTGTTCCAGCACCTTGACTCGCTCCAGCATGTCACTCCCCGCTGCGGATACCTGCAGCAGCTGACTACGCCGGTCCTGCGGGTTCTGGTGTCGTGACACCAGCCCGCGGGCCTCCAGCTCGTTCAGAACGCGAGTGACACGCCCCTTGTCCTGCCCGAGCAGCTGCCCGACCTTGTGGGCGGTACATTCGGAAACCCGGACAATGCTCTTCAACATCCGGATGTGCAGGACAGGCAAGTCGATTCCGTGCTGCTGGATGCCATCGCGCAGCTGCTTGCGATAGACGTGCATCAGACGATGCAGCACTTCATGCAAAGCGGTCGTTGCCATGGTCTTCCATCAGTTGGTTGCTAAAGGGCAACTATATGGGTAGTTGGTTGACACTATCAACAAGTATCCAAAGAAGACGTATTCTCATTGGCTCGCCCAACTCAGTCGCCCATATCAGTCCCGCCTGGCAACTCCGCCATCCGGACGCATTTCGCGCGCCATGAGAGGCGTGAATTCAACGACTTGTTCCATGGCCGCCACCCTCAGGAAACTGCTAATGTCGTAACTATCACTTCCGACACTCCACGAGGCATCAATGGCCGAACTCTGCCTGCTGTTTGACTCCGACGGGACTCTGGTAGACAGCGAAGTCCTGCTGGCAGAAGCGCTTGCCAGCACGTTACCCGGCTACGGCCTGCCCTTCACGGCCGCCCGGTATCTGGATCATTTCCGGGGCGTACGTTTTCGCAGCATCGTCGCGGAACTCGAGGCACATCATGGCGCGCTGGTCCCCGAGCGGCTGGATGAGATGGAGGCCCGCATGCGTGCCACCCTCGAGGACCTGATGACGGCTCGCCTCACGGCCATGCCCGGCATGCCGCAGGCACTGGCGGAGCTCTCCGGCTACCCATGCGGCGTGGTCACCAACGGACCTGAACGCAAGGTACGCCTGGCGCTAGATACCACCGGGCTGGCGCGATTCTTTGACGGTCATATCTTCAGTGCCTACACCCTGGGCGTCTGGAAACCGGACCCACGCCTCTATCGCCTCGCCGCCGAGCAGATGGGGTTCGCGCCGCAGCGCTGCGTGGTGATCGATGATGCCGCCGTCGGCGTGAAAGCCGGGCTGGATGCCGGGATGCATGTCATCCACTTCGCCCACCATGAGGACGGCCTCGGCACGTCCTCCGGGGCACTGAAAATGCGCAGTGCACGCGAGCTTCCAGCGCTGATCAGAGAGATCTCGCAGCGCGTGGCACGCCTCGACCCCTGATCGGCCAGGGCCGGATTCCTGGAGAGCTGATGCACCGCGAACCGGCGCGCAAGACAAGAAAGCCCGCACGGAGGCGGGCAAGGAATGTCGGGACAGGACATTCAGGGCAGGGTCAGCTTCAGACAAGGTCATCTTTGGGCAAAGACACGTCCTGCATGCTGCTGCATCAGGGGCGATGGCCCGAGTCAGTCACATGCATTTGCGCAAGGATGCCATCGCGGCCTTTCGGCCGGCGCTGAGCGCGGAGGCAGAGTTCCTCGTGTGGTCCTGGGGGCTTTCCTGAGACTTGCTGCGAGTCTCTCTTCAGGGCTTTCCAGAGATCTTTCGAGTCATCGAGCGCAAGGCAAGGACGGGCTTCGTCATGAGTCAGCCATTGATGGTGTTGTTGCTGGTCGCCAGACACTCAATCACTCGAAAGGCGAAGCCTTACACGCTGTCGTTGAGCGCGTGCTCCACTCGAGTTGCAGAAACACTCTTGCCAGCATCATTGGCCTGATAGCGGGCTTTCATCATCCCACCGGCGGCACCGCGCACGCCTTGCAGCGGCTGCTCCAGCGCCTGCTGCAAACGCCCTGCCGAGGTGCTCATGCCGGTAGCGGCAAAGACGGCCTGCCGCGTGGACGCCGCGTGGGCGTGACCCGCGATCAGAGGCTCGCTCAAGGCAGCACGTACCCGGGCATCGGAGACGCTATCTTCTGCGTGGCTGAGAGTGCTGACAGCAGTGAGCATGGACAGGCAGACAAGGGGAACCAGACGTTTCATTCAGAGAGACTCCAGGTGGTGTCGAGTGAGCGCCCCAACGGGAGTGGCACTCGGGTAGAGGACGGCCGAGCCGTCCAATGGTGCTTCGGGCATGGCAGAGGCAACCTCTGCACGCCTTACAGGTTGAACTTCACCAGGGTGACGATGCGTGACAGGCCCTGAGCGGCGGCCAGAGACTCGGCGGTATTGCCTTGCTGATCCGCAATTCCGGGGTCGGCCCCGGCATCGAGCAGATGCCTGATGATGGTTTCCCGCCCGAACAGCGAGGCCATCATCAGCGCCGTCTGGCCACTGGCATTGCGATGATTCACATCACAGTCGGTATTGGCCAACAGCCAGTCTGCCGTCTCGACATGCCCACGAAAGGCCACGCCCATGAAGGCATTGCTGCCTCTTTCATCCACGGCACAGGCGTCCACCCCATACCCCTTGAGCAGGGCCAGAGTGCTGGTATGCCCGTAGTAGGCAGCCATGATGAACGGCGTATAGCCGTGGGATTCCGTGATCGACAGGTCTCCGCCCTGGTCGTGGTAGCGTTCGATGGCGGCGTTGTCGCCCTCACGCGCGGCATCCATGATGTCCATGCCCTCGTCCGCCTGCGTCGGGAGGGCGAGCAGACTCATGACGGCGACGCTGAGCGCGAGCATCAAGGTGACAAGGTTCGTGATGGATTGCCTGATGGGGGCATTCACGGTCAAGGTCATGGGACTCTCTCCTCGAGGTTGGTCCAGAAATCGGTCGGGAAGATGGCAGGGAGGCATTGCCCCCCTGCCCTGTCACGCGAGGCGTCAGATCACTTCTGCTGCGCGTCGATCAGTTCCTCGACATCGTCCATGTCCACGTGGGCGATCTTGGCCAGACGCTCGCCGTATTCGTGGTCGGCCTGATAGAAGTAGCTGACCATGATGTTGCGGATCTCGTCGTTCTTGACCTTGCCCAGATCCCCACCCAGCACCTCGATCAGGTCATCCTGATCTTCCTCGGAGAAGGAGCGGTACAGCTCCCCGGCCTGAGCGAAATTCTGCTCCTTGCCGATGGGCTGCTGCTGGGTAGTGCCATTGAGGGTGTAACGCTTGTATTCGTACTGGCTGTCGTCCACCAGCGAGTCGGCGTTGCGGCTCGGCTGGTAGTTGATGGAGCCGGAACGCGGAGCGGAGTAGCCCGCGCCATCCTGATGGTTGTTGTGGACCGTCACCTTGGGGGCGTTGACCGGCAGCTGAGAGTAGTTGGCCCCCAGGCGATAACGCTGGGCATCGGCGTAGGCGAACAGACGCCCCTGCAGCATGCGGTCTTCCGACGGCTCGATGCCCGGCACCAGGTTGGCCGGCGACATGGCCGCCTGCTCGGTTTCCTGGAAGAAGTTGTCCGGGACGCGATTCAGCGTCAGCTCACCGACCTTGCGTGCCGGGATCAGGTCTTGCGGCCACAGCTTGGTAGTATCCAGCGGGTTGAAGTCGAAGCTGTTCAGCTGGCTGGGGTCCAGCGTCTGGATATAGAGATCCCAGACCGGGTCATCGCCTTCGTCCAGATGGGTGTAGAGATCATCCGTCAGGTGATTGAAGTCGGTGGACTGCACCTTGGCGATCTCTTCCGGCGACATGCCGTGGTTGCCCTCACGCGACTTCCAGGTGAACTTCACGTATTTCCAGTCACCTTCGCCATTGACGAACTTGAAGGCGTGGACCCCGGAGCCATCCATCTCACGCAGGCTGGCAGGCACGCCCAGCGGTGAGTACAGATAGGTCAGCATGTTGGTGCTTTCCGGGATATGGCTGAAGAAATCGAAGTAGCGATTCGGGTCCTGCAGGTTGGTGCGCGGGTCCGGTTTCAGGGCATGGATCATGTCCGGGAACTTCATCGCATCGCGGATGAAGAACACCGGGAAGTTGATGCCGACCATGTCCCAGTTGCCCTGGTCGGTATAGAACTTGACGGCGAAGCCACGCGGGTCGCGTAGAGTCTCGGGCGAGCCCTTGCTGTTGATCACGCTGGAGAAACGCACGAAGACCGGCGTCACCTGGCCCTTGTCCTGGAAAGGTGCCGCGACGGTCAGGTCGGTCAGATCCGCGGTGGCACGGAACTCACCGTAGGCCCCGATACCGCGCGCGTGAACCACGCGCTCCGGAATGCGCTCACGCTCGAAGTGCCCCAGCTTTTCCAGCAGGTGGTGATCCTGCAGCAATGTCGGGCCATTCGGACCTGCGGTCAGGGAGTCCTGGTTGTTGCCGATCGGCGCTCCATTGGAACGTGTCATCACTTCCTGCTGCGCCAGACTGCTTGCAGAAAGCCCCAGCGCCACCACGGCTGTCAGGGTCTTCATGGGAAAACGTACGCTCAGCATCTCGGAAATTCCTCGTAAAATCAGGGAGTAACGAGGCGAGGAGTATTAGCGAGAAGTTTCCATAGCAAAAATAAATAATACCCAACCCTGAAATAGCGAAAAACTAACACGATGCAGAATAAGCATCAATCGCTGCCACTCTCAAGCAAGAACTGCGGCGTGGTTTCCTGTTCGCGGGCCAAGCTTGCCGCGTGTGCCTTGAGCCAGATGTCCCGATGACGAGGCTTTCACGCCAGAGGTGAGAATCGCCTGCCTTGAGCGAGAGCTTTCCCATGGCCTGAACGCCAGCAGAGCAGGCCAAGATTGTTGCACCCAGTCATACAATCCAGGCATACATTCCTGTCATACAAACCCGTCATGCAATCCAGGCATCGCGAAGTCTCAGGTCATGGCCCATCGACACCCCGGAGGCACCCTGATTCGCTCCACTGCCAGAAACGACAACGGCCCCTCATGTTGAGGAGCCGTAAGTGAGGAGCCGTTGTCATCAAGTCTTGCGACAGATCTTTCAGCGCATCCAGCCACTACGCCTGGCGCTTCGCCTTCTTCGACTTGCGCTGGAACGCCGGCATGTCATCGATGACCAGCACCGGATTCAGCTCTTCCTTGGGGAAGTCATTCTTGAGCCAGCGCAGCATGGAGAGCGCCAGAATCACCATCACCGGAATCATCGGCAGCGCCACCACGATGGTCGAGGTCTGCACGGTCTGCAGGCCACCCAACTGGATCAGCGCAACGCCGACGGCCGCGATCAGGAAGGCCCAGATCAAGCGGAACGAGCGCTTGGGCTCCTGATACCCGGACAGCTTGCGTGAGGTCACCGAGGCCAGCACGTAGGCCGAGCTGTCCAGCGTGGTCGCCAGGAAGATGAAGCACAGCAGGATGAAGGCCACCGTGACCAGCTTGGCATACGGCAGGGTCTGCAGGATGCCTTCCACCGCCAGCGGGATACCGCCACTGTCCAAGAGCGCCTTGATGTCCAGCGCACCACTGATCTGCAGGTCCAGCGCGTAACCGCCCCACACCGCGAAGAACACCCAGGTGCCCAGCGAGCCGAATACCAACTCGGCGATGATCAGTTCACGGATGGTACGGCCGCGCGAGATACGCGCCACGAACAGCCCCACCATCGGCGCGTAGGCGATCCACCAGGCCCAATAGAAGACGGTCCAGTCCTTCCAGAAGGTGGAGTCACCCGCCGGGTCGGTCCACAGACTCATCGGGATGAAGTTGCCCAAGGTCTTGCCGAGGCTGTTGACGAAACCTTCGACCATGAACTGCGAGTCACCGACGATGAAGGTGAAGGCCAGCAGGAAGATCGCCAGAATCACGTTGATGTCCGACAGAATCTTGATGCCCTTGGCCAGGCCGAACCAGACACTGGCCGAGAACATCGCCGTCCAGATGCACAGTACCGCGACTTCCAATCCGAAGTTGGCCTCAACGCCCAGGATGCCGCTGACCAGCTGTGACACCAGCGGGACCGCCAGCCCCAGCGAGGTGCCGACGCCGCCGACGATCCCGAACACGACGATGGAATCCAGCAGCACGCCCCAGGCGCCATCCGCATGGCGGCCCAGCACGCCGCGCGAGGCGACGGACAGACGCACGCCATCACGCTTCTTGACGTACATGGAGTAGGCGATCGGCAGGCCCGGCAGGCAATAGAAGGCCCACGGCGTCAGCCCCCAATGGAACTGACCGAAGGCCAACGCCCACTCCGCGGCCTCACGACTCTTGGCCGCCACGTGATAGGCCGGCGAGGTGTAATAGTAGATCGGCTCGACCCACGCCCAGTTGACGATCGCGATGCCCATCCCGCAGGTGAAGATCATCGCCACCCAGCTGAAATAGGAGAAATCGGGCGTGTCCTCTGCCCCGCCCAGGCGGACGTTGCCGTAGCGGCTGAAGGCCAGCCAGATGAGGAAACCGACGACGCTCAGGCCGGCCACCAGATACAGCCAGCCGAACTTGCCGGTCGCGAAGGCGAAGGCGGCATTGATCAGCGCGGTGCTGGCCTCCGGGAACAGGATGACGGGGCCGATGAAGGCCAGGATGACCAATACGGCGGGTATGAAGACACGGGGGTCCAGATGATCGCCATCACTGGCGGGGGGAACGGCTTCTTGCACGGCTACCACCTTAGTGAGAAAGCCCGAGCAAGAGGGGCGAGACGTCGCTCTTGCTCGGACAGTTCGCTGTGTTGTGTTCAATAATTTTTCGTAATGAAAAGAGCGCGGTATTATACATTTTTTTATTCCACGCGCATTATACTTTCCCGGCAACCGCGGGGAACATGAATCGCGACACAGTATTTTCTCATGCACACATGAATTTCATTCATCAATCTTGCGCTGCACACTCCCCCCTCCTGCCCTCTCCTCGCGCCTTCCTTGCGCCTTCTTCGACAATGTTTCCGCCAGACGCGAACAGGCCGCCGACACGTCAATGTCGGCGGCCTGTGGGTCTCAAACTCTCATGGGCGGCGACTGTCCCGCAGAAGCCAATACCTGACGCGGCAGTCTTTCCGTCCCTTGCATTGCGAGGATCACGCCAGCCGATGCGCCAACGTCACACGCAGAAGCCTCGACGTTGACCTCGTGTCACAAGACGCTCAGCGCTTGATCACTTCTCATGCGCCTGGCTCGAGCTGACCCATGCAAGCTCAGAGTCAGACGAGTCGGCCTTGAGCGATCAGCAATGGCTGACGCATTGGGGGCATGCAGGGTCTCGTATCAGTCTCCTCCGACAGCTGATTCCAGAATCCAGCCAGCGGCCTTCTCCGCGATCATCAAGGTCGGCGAGTTGGTATTGCCGCTGACGATGGTCGGCATGATGCCGGCATCCGCCACCCGCAATCCCTGGATGCCGCGCACACGCAGACGGCTGTCGACCACGGCCATCGGGTCATCCGCGCGCCCCATGCGCGTGGTGCCCACCGGATGGAAGATGGTGGTGCCGATATCGCCGGCGAGCCTGGCGAGCTCTTCATCAGTCTGGTACTCGACCCCCGGCTTGATTTCCTCGGGCTTATAGCGCGCAAAAGCCGGTTGGGAGGCGATGCGCCGCGTGACCCGCAGCGAGTCCGCCGCGACCTTGCGATCTTCCTCCGTGCTCAGGTAGTTGGGCGCGATCGCCGGGGCCTGGCGCGGGTCAGCGCTCTGTAGCCGCACCGAGCCACGGCTGGTGGGGTTGAGATTACAGACACTCGCCGTGATCGCCGGGAAGGGATGCAAGGGCTGCCCAAAGGCCTCGAGACTCAGCGGCTGGACGTGATACTGGATATTGGGATGGGCGTAGTCCTCGCTGCTGCGCGTGAAGGCCCCCAATTGCGATGGCGCCATGCTCATGGGTCCGGAACGCTTGAACAGGTACTGCATGCCGATGCCCATCTTGCCCAGCAGCGTGCTGGCCATGGCGTTCAGGGTCTTGGCATTGGTGACCTTGTAGACCGAGCGGATCTGCAGGTGATCCTGCAGATTCTCGCCAACGCCGGGTAGGTCCTTCACCACCTCGATGCCATGTTGCTCCAACAATGTCCTGGGCCCGACACCCGAGACCTGCAGCAGATGCGGCGAGCCGATGGCGCCGGCACACAGCACGACCTCACGCTTCGCTGAGAGGTTGATGAGCTTGCCGTCACGCACCACCTGCAGCCCGGTGCAGTGCAGACTGGAGGCGTCCTTCGCTGCGTCCGCCCCTATGCCAGCTCCTGTGCCCTGCTCGCCGCCCGCGAACAGCAGACGATTGACCTGGGTGGAGTGCCACAGCGCCAGGTTGCCGCGCTTGAGTGCCGGACGCAGAAAGGCCTTGGCAGTATTCCAGCGCCAGCCGGAACGCTGATTGACCTCGAAATAGGCCACCCCTTCGTTGCTGCCACGATTGAAGTCCTCGGTGCGCGGGATGCCGGCCTGTTCGGCGGCACTGGCAAAATCGTCCAGCACTTCCCAGTTGAGGCGCTGCCGCTCGACTCGCCATTCGCCACCGTGACCATGGAACTGGCGATGCTCGGGGCCGGCATCCCCGCCCTCGTCGAGGCGCGCGTGATCCTCATGGCGCATGAAGGCCGGCAGACATTGCTTCCAGCGCCACTCGCTGTCGCCGGTCACCTCGGCCCAGTGGTCATAGTCCCGCGCCTGACCGCGCATGTAGATCATGCCGTTGATGCTGGAACATCCCCCCAGCGTCTTGCCGCGCGGATAGATCAGCGAACGTCCGTTGAGCCCCTTGTCCGGCTCGGTGCGGTACAGCCAGTCGGTGCGCGGATTGTTGATGCAGTACAGGTAGCCCACCGGAATGTGGATCCAGTGATAGTTGTCGCGCCCACCCGCCTCGACCAGCAGCACGCGGTGGTCAGGGTTGGCGCTGAGGCGATTGGCCATCAGGCAGCCGGCGGAACCGGCCCCCACGATGATGAAATCGAATTCCGGCAGATCGTCTCCCGGTTTGACGGGGCGAGCGTCCCGCTCGCCCCCTGGGGATCGATGCGGGTTGTTCTTGTTGTCTGACATGGCGCGTCCCTCTCCAGACAGCTGGCGTGTACTTTCCAATGGCAGGAATACAGACGGCGACGATGCTGATGACGCCGGTGCAGATGACCGAAAGCGTGAGCGACTTACTTGGCCGTCGGCATGGCGAATTCGGCACCGGCATCGATGGAATCCGACCAGCGCTGCATGATGGACTTCTGCTTGGTATAGAAGCGCACCCCCTCTTCACCGTAGGCGTGGGTATCCCCGAACAGGGAGCTCTTCCAGCCACCGAAGCCGTGCCAGGCCATCGGGACCGGAATCGGCACGTTGATGCCGACCATGCCCACCTGGATGCGACGCCCGAATTCACGCGCGACACTGCCGCTCTCGGTGAAGCAACTCACGCCGTTGCCGAATTCGTGGTCATTGATCAGCTGGATGGCAGTCGCGATATCCGGCACGCGGACACAGGCCAGCACCGGGCCGAAGATCTCTTCCTTGTAGATGGTCATGTCCGGGGTGACGTGATCGAACAGCGTGCCGCCCATCCAGAAGCCTTCAGTGCTGTCGCCGCCGATGTCGTTGCCGGTGAACTCACGCCCGTCGACGATCATCTCGGCGCCTTCCGCGACGCCTTTCTCGATATACCCGCAGATACGCTCATGCGCCTGACGAGTGACGATCGGGCCCATCTCGGCGTCCAGGTTCATGCCGTCCTTGATCTTGAGCTCGCGGGCACGCTCGGCCAGACGCGGCACCAGGGTGTCCGCCACATCGCCCACCATCACCGCCACGCTGATGGCCATGCAGCGCTCGCCGGCGGAGCCGTAGGCCGCGCCGATCAAGGCATCCACCGCCTTATCGAGGTTGGCATCCGGCATCACCACCATATGGTTCTTGGCGCCGCCCAGTGCCTGGATGCGCTTGCCGTGGCGTGCGCCGCGCTCATAGATCAGATTGGCGATCGGGGTCGAGCCCACGAAGGACAGTGCGCGCACCTTGGGATGATCAATCAGCGCCTCGACGGCATCCTTGTCACCCTGCACCACGTTGAAGACGCCATCCGGCAGGCCCGCCTGCTTGAGCAGGTCCGCCATCATCAGCGAGGCGCTGGGGTCCAGCGGGCTCGGCTTGAGCACGAAGCAGTTGCCTGCCGCGATGGCCACCGGGAACATCCACATCGGCACCATCACCGGGAAGTTGAACGGCGTGATACCGGCGACGACGCCCAGCGGCTGGCGCATCGTCCAGTTGTCGATGCCGGTGCTGACCTGGTCGGTGAAGTCACCCTTGAGCAACTGCGGGATACTGCAGGCGAACTCGACGATATCGATGCCACGTGCCACCTCGCCCTGAGCATCGGTGAACACCTTGCCGTGCTCGCGGGTGATCGCCTCCGCCAGCGCATCCTTGTGCTCGTTGAGCAGCGCGAGGAACTTGAACATCACCCGGGCACGACGAATCGGCGGGGTGTCGGCCCAGGCCGGGAAGGCGGCGTCGGCGGCCGCCACGGCAGCATCGATGTCGCTGTCGCGTGCCAGCGCGACCTGGCCGGTCACCTGGCCGGTGGCGGGATTGAAGACATCCTGTGTGGCACTGGAGTCACCGTGGGTCACCTGGCCGTTGATGAAATGGGCGATGGTCTGCTGGGGCGTGGTCATGGCGTGAATCGTCTCCGCTGGCGTAGTGACTGAAGCGTGCGCGGGGAGCGTCCCGGCGGCTCAGCCATAGGGGCTGGTCATAAGGGCTGGACATGAGAGCTGGTCATGAGAGCTGAATGCATGAAGGCTGTACCTTGAATCTACCCCGCCGGCCGGAACGTTCAATTGAGTTATTCTTGGGTGCGATATAACGATTGCTGATATCACGAACGCCCCCGAACGCAGACAGCCGCCATCGCTCACCAGCCCAGTCATGGCGGGGTTGCGGGCGAGTGAGAGCGTGGAATGGAATACGGCGGAGGGAATGTTCGGGCGTCATGGCAGCGCTTTCGGTGGCATCGCTAGACCAAAGGGGAATAGGTCATCGGCGGGACACTGAGACAAGAATGCAGGCGACCTGCTACATGAACCATGTCGCTGTTGATCCTTCGCCCCCTTGCCCAGAGAGCCTTCGATGCAGGATCTGTCCCGTCTTCACGCCTTCGTCACCGTGGCGCGCACCGGTAGCGTGTCACGAGCCGCCGAGGCCTTGCACCTCACCCAGCCTGCCGTCAGCCTCAAGCTCAAACAGCTTCAGGAAAGCCTGGGCCTCTCTCTGTTTGATCGTCATCCCCACGGATTGCAGCTGACCGCCGATGGTCAGGCCCTGCTCTCCAGTGCCGAAAGCACGCTGGCCAGTGCCCGCCAGTTCGAGCAGGCTGCCTCTGCCCTGCACAGTACCCTGCGTGGCACCCTGCGCATCGGCACCATCATCGACCCGGAATTCATTCGTCTCGGCAGTTTCCTGCGCCATTTCCTGGCACAGGCACCCGGGGTAGAGACGTCTCTGCAACATGGCATGAGCGGGTGTGTGCTCAAGGCACTCAAGCAGGATGAGCTGGAGATAGGCTTCTATCTCGCCCCACCGGGAGAAGGGCCGGGCGACAGCACCCTCGACTACCGGGAATTGGCGCTGTTCGAGTACTACCTGCTGGCACCGGCGGGCTGGTCATCGCGGCTGGCAGCGACCGACTGGGCCTCGTTGGCGGCCCTGCCGTGGATCGTCACGCCCCCCAACTCGGTACATTCCCGCCTGCTGGCACATGCCATGCGCGGCGTGGAGGCTACGCTGCATCGCGTCGCCCAGGTGGATCAGGAAGTCTGCATGCTGGACCTGGTACGCGCGGGGGTCGGGCTGTCACTGGCGCGTGATGTGCTGGCGCTGGCCGAGCGGCAGGAGCGGGGGCTCAATATCGTGCCGGACACCCGTCTGCCCTGCGCACTCAGCGTGGTATGGCGGCGTGACAAGGCCGCTGATCCCAGCGTTCAGGCGGCACTGCAAAGCCTCGAGCAGGTGTGGCCTATGGAGTAGACACAACGATCGATCGCTCAATTTTGTCACTACCCCGCATGTCACTGCCCCCCCTTTATTGCTCTTTTGTCCTTTCTCGCTCACGCCATCGAATTACTGGAAACGATTCCCATCGTTGCGTGAAACGCATCTTTTATTCTCTCGGGAATAGCACAAAGTCGTAATTGCAAAGCTATTCAACACCTAAACGTTCGTAGTCCCATCGCTGGTGTTGTCGAGTCCATAGCGATGGGGAAGAGAGCTCACACATTCGACGCATCGCGTCATCAGGGAGGGTGGCATGGTAGCCAAGACCGAGATTCATGCGCAGCAACAGACACTGCCAGGCAAGGAAAGCCTGATGGAGCCGAAGGCGATCTTCATTCGCGACGACTATCGTGGCAGTGGCAAACTTGAGCACAAGGTGGCACTGATCACCGGTGCAGACAGTGGTATCGGGCGCTCTGCCGCCATCCACTTTGCACGTGAAGGCGCCGATGTGGCCGTGATGTATTTAAGCGAAGAAGATGATGCTAAAGAAACTCAGCGGCTCGTAGAGGCAGAGGGGCGCCGGTGCCTATTGATTGCGGGCGATCTGCGAGACGCCGAGTTCTGCCGAAATGCCGTGGCGAAGGTGGTTGAGACCTTTGGTGGCCTAAACGTGCTGGTCAACAATGCCGGTACACAGTGGGTCAGTGAAGACCTGACCACCCTGGAAGACGCCCAGTGGGAGCAGACCTTCGCCACCAACATGCACAGCATGTTCTATCTCACCAAGGCCGCACTGCCCCATTTGGGGG
Source organism: Cobetia sp. PS-4MA (assembly GCF_057670765.1). Taxonomy (NCBI): domain Bacteria; kingdom Pseudomonadati; phylum Pseudomonadota; class Gammaproteobacteria; order Oceanospirillales; family Halomonadaceae; genus Cobetia; species Cobetia sp. PS-4MA. The sequence goes on from NZ_CM173107.1 coordinate 2,288,919, forward strand.
AGGATGACGCCATCATCAATACCACCTCGGTCAATGCCTATATCGGGCCGGACTTTCTGGTCGATTACACTGCGACCAAGGGGGCCATCGTGAGTTTTACCCGCTCGCTCTCCAATCAGGTAGTCGGTCGTGGCATTCGCGTCAATGCCATTGCCCCTGGCCCGGTCTGGACCCCCCTGCAGCCTGCAACGCTCGGCGCCCATGACCCGCAGATGCTGGAGAACTTCGGTGCCGACACCCCCATGGGACGGGCCGCTCAACCCTGTGAATTAGGGCCCTGCTATGTGTTCCTGGCCTCGCTGGACGCTTCCTTCATCAGTGGCCAGACCCTGCATCCCAATGGCGGCACCATCGTCAATGGTTGATGACATACCGGCACTAAGGATCCCCTTTTCACTGAAGGTACCCTGAGATGAGCACATCTATCAGTAGTACAACACAGGGCCGTGGAGGTTGGCTGGCACGCCCGTCCCATCATCACTGGCTGGAAAAGGAAGGACAGCGGCTGCTGTACTTCTACCGGGCCTCTCGGCACCCTGCAGGCGGCTTCGCCGCGCTGGATGAGCGGGGTGAACTGCCCCATGATGCGCAGCCCGATACCATGATCACGGCGCGTATGGTCCATTGCTATTCGTTGGCCGAAATGCGTGGCGAACCGGGGGCTGCTGTCTTGGTGGAACATGGACTGACAGCACTAGCCGGTCCACTTCATGATAGCGAATATGGCGGTTGGTACGGCGGTCTTCCCAAAGGCGAGGCAGATGACGGAAAGCAGGCCTATATCCAGGTCTTCGTCGCACTCGCAGCGTCCAGCGCATGGCAGGCGGGGCATTCATCGGCCAGACCATTGCTGGAGAAGGTGATCGCTACGATCGAGGACCATTTCTGGTCGGAGGAAGAAGGCAGCCTACGCGAAAGCTTCTCCCGCGATTGGCAGCAGGAAGAAGCGTATCGTGGGGCCAACAGCAATATGCACGGCACGGAAGCCTTCCTTCAACTGGCCGATGTATTGGAATCCCCGCTGTGGCGGCATCGAGCGCTCGCGGTGGCCGACAAGATCATTCATCAACATGCCAGAGCGAATCGGTATCGCATCATTGAGCATTTTGATCGTAAGTGGCAACCATGGCGAGAGTATCATCGTGACACCCCCAAGGATCAATTCCGTCCTTACGGTGCCACACCGGGCCATGCATTCGAATGGGCTCGCCTTCTCCTGCATCTGGAAGCCGGCCTTAAACGTGAGGGCGAGACACCTCCAGACTGGTTACTGGGCGACGCACGAGCACTCTTTCAGAAAGCCTGCGAATTGGGCTGGGATGTCGATGGTGAACCAGGACTGATCTATACCCACGATTGGGATGACCAGCCCGTGGTGCACGAACGTCTGCACTGGCCAGTCGCAGAGGCCAGTGCAGCTGCCGCTGCGCTCTGGCGGCGAACCGGGGATGCCGAGTATGAGCGTTGGTACCGCAAGTGTTGGGACACGATCGATCAATTCATGATCGATCGTGAACATGGCAGCTGGTGGCAGGAGCTGGATCGCCAAAACCGTCCATCAGATGAACTATGGTCGGGTAAGCCGGACCTCTATCACGCCTATCAGGCCACTTTACTCCCCCGCCTCCCATTGGCCCCGACCATGGCCCGCGCTATCGCTGAAGAAGCACCGTAATCCAGTCTCCGTCCCAACGGAGAGCCTCCTAAAACAAAGCCCCCGTGTTACCGAAAACCGGCGACACGAGGGCTTTGAGGTTCAGCGCGGCAAACCATGAGCCGACATGCGATGGATGTAGTGGCACAGTGAATCTGGCCACCTGACTTTGAGTGTATGATGGCTTACAAAGACAGTCAGGTGCAGATGATGACGAAGAAGAGAACGTTTAGCCCGGAATTTCGCTTGGAAGCGGCCCAGCTCGTGGTCGACCAAGGCTACACGCTGAAAGCGGCGTGTGAGGCCATGGGGGTTGGCAAATCCACCATGGAGTATTGGGTTCACAGGCTTCGTGCTGAGCGGGCAGGCAAGGCACCGCTGAAAGGTGAAGCTATGACACCGGAACAGCGTGAGATCCAGGAACTGAAGCGCAAGCTGCGGCGAGTGGAAGAAGAGAAGGCAATCTTAAAAAAGGCTACCGCTCTCTTGATGTCGGACTCCCTGAGCAATTCTCGATAATCGAGCGACTTGAAGAGAGCTATGCGGTGCAGCACTTGTGTCAGGTGTTTGGGGTGCATCGCAGTAGCTACCGGGCTTGGCGTGGTCGGGATAGAAGACCTTGTGAGACAGAGCAGAAGCTGCTGGACCGGGTTGTCGAGGCGCATGCCGTCAGTAACGGCTCTGCTGGCGCTCGCAGCATCGCAAAAATGGTCACGCAGGCAGGAATACAGTTGAGTCGCTATCGGGCCGGCAGACGGATGAAGCAGTTAGGGCTGATGAGTTCGCAGCCGCCGAGGCACGCCTACAAGAAGGCTGATCAACCACACCTAGATATACCGAATGCCCTTGATCGGGAGTTCGATGTAAAGGAGCCCAATCAGGTATGGACCGGCGACATTACCTATATTTGGACAGGGGCACGCTGGGCTTATCTGGCAGTCGTCATCGACTTGTATGCTCGTAAACCCGTGGGGTGGGCATTGTCCCTATCGCCGAACACGGCGTTGGTAAAAAAGGCGCTGACCATGGCCTACGAATCGCGTGGAGAGCCACGGAATATCCTGTTTCATTCGGATCAGGGGTGCCAGTACACCAGCCGGGCATTCCGGCAGATGCTCTGGCGCTACCGAATGACCCTGAGTCTCAGTCGCAGTGGCAATTGCTGGGACAATGCCCCAACAGAGCGCTTCTTCAGAAGCCTGAAAACGGAATGGGTGCCAGAGATCGGCTATCCCGATGTTGCTGCGGCGAAGCGATCTGTCACTGATTATATGATCGGTTACTACAGCAGGCTCAGGCCGCACAAGCATAACGATGGGTTACCGCCGAATTTGGCAGAAAAGAACTACTGGAATGCTCAAAGCTCGATGGCCAAAAACACTTGACCACTACACCAGCCAGTAACTGACGTCGGTTGATCGAAAATGACATGGTGTGAGTTCTCACTGGGTAGTAGCACCAAACGAATGGCTTACGCTCGTGTGGCGTTGACGGACCGAGAACATGAATGATACGTGAACCTAGATACTAAGCAAACTATCTATATGGAAAATATCCTGAAGCCGAAGCAATAACGATTTACCGCCTAACCCAGGGCTCAAGGAAGCCACTGAAAACCGCTCCCATGACTCTTCATGGGAGATGCTTCGCACGAAGCAAAACACTCTTCCCTCCCAAGAACTGCAAGTCAGGTTGGAGGTTGGATATCACGCAGATAGGGTTTGCACTAGGAGTTGCGTCCATGGAGCAGACCCCAGCCTGCCCAAAGGCATCACGGGAAAGGCATGACCTTATGAGATGTCAATCAGCAACTTGAACCTGGTTGCGTCCACTGGACTTGGCCCGATAAAGCGCATCGTCAGCCGCTTGAAGCAGTGATTCCAATGCAAAGGGCTCTTTGGCCAGACACGCCATCCCAATCGAGACGGTCACGACGCTGTCCGTAGCCGGCTGGGGTAGCCCTGCTGCTTGTACATTACGACGCAACTCCTCTGCGAGCATACGACCAACGGCCCGGGGGCAATCGGGTAGAAAAACGACAAATTCTTCTCCACCAAATCTTGCCAATATCCCGCCAGCCGACTCAACAGGCACCTTCAATACCGAGGCTACCGTCTGAAGATAGCGATCACCTTCAAGATGCCCCAACTTATCGTTGATCGATTTGAAGAAATCGATATCCAGTATCATTATCGTCAGCGGCATCTGCTCTTTGAAAAGATGTACCTGCTCGAGAAAAAAATGACGATTGGGCAGTCGAGTCAACTCATCATGGCGTGCCAGCCACTGAATCTCGTTTTTTAATTTCTCACGACGCGCCATCTCTTTCTTCAAGCCATTATTGGCTTGCTCAAAGACACGATGTTCCTGAAACACGTGTCGATACATGTAGAGCACCATAAAGACGAGATACGCGAGCATGATGCCCGTCAGGAGAGTGGCTTCGGGTAAGCGCCCACGAGCTACCGTGAGGAAATGCTGCGTCGGCTGAAGGCTCAGCATCAGGTTCGAGGCGGGGAGTTCGATAGGAATTTGATGCCCCCAGGGAGCGAGACGGCTTTCCGGCCCGACATGGACGAAGACTTGGCCACGCTCTGACAAGGTAATAGCGAAAATGTCACTATGAGCGGCCCTGAGAGCATGATCCAGCAAGGAATCGAGATCGACCACCATGGCAATAGCCCCGAAAATGTCATCATCACGGGGGGCACGTACTGGCAAGTAGGTCACCATACCCTTGCTGCCTTGCAGAAGATCAATGATGCCAGTATGACCTTCAATGCCCAGTTCAAGCGGGTTACGCAAGGGGCTGTCAGGTTGAGCATCAAAGAGCCTCACGCCTAGTAATTCATGATTTTTTCCTTCATCGGGAAATACCAGCTTGATCACGCTGTCACGATCGATGAACGCGATGTTCATAAAGTGGCTAAAATCGTTGTAGTAGTTCCGTGCCAATCGCTCCCACTCCTCACGCGCCGAGGTCTGACCCATCAAGCTCCAGAGCTTGGCGAACCGTCGCATGGCAGCGAGCTGCCCCTCAACCTCAGAAGATAGCTGTATCGCGATCCTGTCGCCCAGGATGTAGGTCTCCTGGGCAATACGCTCGTTCTCGTTCCTGCTTTGATGCTGCCATGCCAACAGACAGATGAAGGTAATACCCGCTGCAATCATCAGGGGTACCAGATTGTCTCGCCAGTTACGTGTCAACACTGGAAGCAGTTCCAGCCATTGCGCTAATAACAGAATTGCCAGGTAGATCAGCAGTGTTAGGCGATCCATTCCAATTAGGGGCATACTGGCTAAAGACTGCTCAGGGGGGGGGGTGACGATGGTGAATGCCAGTACGAGAGTGGTTTGCGCCAGCAGGGTGGCGGCGCCATACCCCAGACGCATGCGTAACAAAGCGCAGCAGCTAAGCCCCAGGCAGGACAGGAGAATTAACATCGGAGGCCGTATATTGGCGACGTACCAGTCACCGGGTAGCCCAGTCAGTAACGCCCTCCAGTGATCGGCACTGACCCAGCTTTCCGGGAAAAGAAAAGTACCGATCAGCACCGTATTGATCGTCAATGCCGCTCCAAGAAACAATCGACTGAGAAGCGCACTACGCCAATGCCAGGCTGTCTGGCCGGCTGCCAGTAGAGTCAGCATGATCAGAAGTATCGTATTGGCCTCATGACCGGCACGAGGCCAAAGCCCCAGCAAGGCAATAGCGAAAGCAACCAGACCAAGCGATACCAAGAAAAGTCTCTGTGTCATTCCCTATCCTTGAGAGCTGTTAACCTAGATGCCTGCCCTGCTCTTCACTGTCGACGACGAACCTTACGCGAACGCAAGCCTGCCGGCTTATCCCATATCACTTGACACGATCCCCCCCGATGACGTCTCGTCAAGCTCTCGATACCATGAGTCTTGTCCTATAGATAACAGCCTGCCGCGCCCTTCGGTCATACACTGTCGCCGTGGCGCGCGTTGGTTCTACGCACCGCCTGGATGATAATACTCAGCACATCGACATTATACGTGTAATTTTATGTGTGAGCGTTGGCGCCAATGCCTGCCCAGTCACGCAGCTTCTACACGCAAAAGGAGAGAAACATCCTAGGAATCCTCGAGGGTCAGGATGACCTCCGAGAGCCCCCTCTGCACATAACGCCGTGTCCCACAGGTACTTATGCTATTTTCAGCTCCTTTACTAAGCTGCATGAGGATTATCTCCACATTCATGAAGCAATTTTACAGTTCCGCTCCGCAAGACATTATTCCCTACACAACACCCGGAGTATTACGTACATCCCCTTAGTAGACGATACGCTATTGGTAACAGCAGAGAGGGTTCCGTGTGCGTTGAATGCTACTCGCCTAGAGAGAGGGCATTATACAAACAGCTCGCGTGGACGCTAGTCACAGTGACTCACCCTATCGTGACAGTGAGAGGCACTCAGTCCGGAGAAACGTCACACTACATCGAGAGGGGGCAGTCTGAAGTGGTCCCCGGAATTCGGACCAGGCGCTAAGCTCTGATCAGACCGACCAGGAGAGCTTGATCATGAGCAGGAAACGTCGACAGTACAGCAGTGAGTTCAAAGCCAAGGTAGCCCTCGCCGCCCTCAAGGGAGAGCAGACCACGTCGGAGATCGCGGCCCGCTTCGAGATCCACCCCACCATGGTGAGTCAGTGGAAACGCGAACTGCTGGACAACGCCACCGGCGTCTTCGAGAGCAAGAGTTCCGGTAAAACCGCTCAGAAGACCCAGGAGGAGATCGATACGCTCTACCGCGAGATCGGCAAGCTGACGGTGGAACGGGATTTTTTGTCACGCGGGCTCGGTCGTTGAGCCGGGCCCAGCGCGTGGCACTGGTCGAGCCGCAGGCGCCCGACATCAGCCTCCGGCGTCAGTGCCAGCTACTCGGTATCAGTCGCTCCTCAATGTACTATCAGCGCAAGGCGCTAGGGGCCTATGACCTGGAGTTAATGCGTCTGATCGACGCGGAGCATCTGCGCACACCGGTCTATGGCTCACGACGGATGTCAGCCCATCTCAATCGCCAGGGATACGCGGTGAACCGCAAGCGCGTTCAGCGATTGATGCGCGAGATGGGCCTACAGGCTATTTATCCAAAGCCATGCACCAGCCGGCCGGGCATGGGGCATCGGATCTATCCTTACTTGCTGCGGGGGCGGGTCATCGACCGCCCCAATCAAGTGTGGGCGACCGATATCACATACATTCCCTTGGCGCGCGGGTTCATGTACCTGGTGGCCATCATGGACTGGCACAGCCGTCGCGTGCTGGCCTGGCGGGTCTCCAACACCCTGGATACGGACTTCTGTATCGATGCTTTGGAGGAAGCCTTGGCGCGCTATGGAAAGCCCGAGATATTCAATACAGATCAAGGCTGTCAGTTTACCAGCCAGGCGTTCACCGAAGTGCTGGAAGCCCATGATGTCCGGATAAGCATGGATGGCAAGGGATGCTATCAGGACAACATTTTCGTGGAACGACTCTGGCGCAGCGTGAAGTACGAGTGCGTTTACCTGAAGGCTTTCGAGAGTGGCGCCCACTTGCGAAGGGATCTGAAGTGTTACTTCGCTTGGTACAACACGGAGCGGCCCCACCAAGGGCTGGACGATGCTACACCTGATGAAGTGTACTTCTCTCAACCACTGACCCAGGCGGCCTGACGCCGATGATGACCTGATCCGAGCTTAGACGACCCGTCAGGTGGTCCAAAGGATGGGGTCCACTTCAGTCCTCATCATGTCGCAGACGATTCCTACGCATTCCAGCCATAATGTTGGGGGATATCAGGACACCAAAAGATTTACGAGCGACGCCACGCTGAATAGAGCGATATCAGCCGATATGGAGACACACATTACGTAGGGGCTTGGGTACCAACCCGAAACATGCCGCAGCGCTCGAACACAAGCGGTGAGAAGACCCCGCAGTGATGCTTTGTCTCACCCAAGCAGCGCCACCACCTGATATCTGTCATTGGTAGCGACCGCCCCTGCAGGTAACTGACGAGAGTATCGGGCGAGAGGGCACGTGACGACCACCGTTCTCCATTGCCCCATGAGGGCTACCCTCCACAGTGGGAATCTTTTATCCTTCAAGGTGGATGATATGAGGTATCGTGCCCAGGTCTTGCCGTGGCATCCCCTTGGCATGCTGCCTGACATCACAATCCTCGTCACTCTTCGTAGGCGACATCAACGACGAGCGTCTTTCATGCCCAATTCACCGATTAAGGTAGGCGAGCAAAAGTCGATTACCGATATTGACGGAGCAATGCAGGGCATGCCGGAATACCATCAACCCTCCCGCATTATCTGTCATCAGAAAGCGGTAACCTGTACTTACAAAAGATGCTAACAGGGGCTACTCTTGGCCTGACAGAGAGTCTCGGTTTCGAGGCGAGGTGATGCAAGACCGTTCTCGCCCATGGACGCCGTCAGATTGGCGTACATTGGCACGACCCAGGCCACGACTATTTCACAGCCTAGGCTTATCCTTTGGGCTGATGTGAAATAAGAGTGTTGAGCATCCCCATCACATATCATGGGAACAGCAGAGATGAGTGATTTCTCCATAGAAGATTTTGAAGAAACCATCAAAAAAGAGCTTGATCGCTTTGTCAAAAGCTCCCGGCCTACTTCCGACAGCAATTCCCCCTACCCCACTACATCGAAGCGCAGCCCAGCCCCTCGTGCTCGCAAGACAACCACCCCCCTCAAGGGACTCAGAGTTACGCTTGGCGTGAAGCAACGTCGACTGGCACTCGAGGAGCCTTTTACGGTGCAAACTGATAGCATTTCCAAGGTCGAAGCTCGTATACAGGCCGAGAAAGCTGCCCGTAAGGCAGGCTGGAAGATTATCAGCCATGTCATTGACTGGAATGACACTGAGCGTGACCCCGACGCACGACACTGACGCTTCGACTCCCAACCTGGCATTCTAGGATTCGCGGGCATATCACTAGCTTTTTGAGAACACCTCTTGGTGGTGTCTCCATGATGGCAAAAGAGAATCGCGCTGACGCACCGACAAGAATGGCGGCCCTCCCAAGAGCATGGCGTTTATCCATTACTCTCGACACGGGATGCCAGGTAATAGTTCACGAGATCACGGTACTCCCAGCCAACCTTCTGCAGCCATTGTTGTAACACTCGTTGATTGGAGGCTGCCATCGCACTATTGAGAGCCTTGGCATGCCTGACCTGAACCGTCACCCCTATCGCCATGAGCTCTTCATAGGCCGATATCTCGCTGGCGCGGCTTTTCTGCCAGCCAAGGCGCTCCATCTCATCCGCCACATTGAGTAGCGCTTTCTGCTGCTTAGCACTCAATGAATCCAGCGCTTCCTGATTGATGCTGACAATATTCAATGGATAGGCGTAATTGATTGGCGTGTAATGTGCAAACGCCTCCTCCAGCCCCAGCACGATGCCTCCAGAGGCTGAGGTGAGAACCGCATCAAGATCATCATCTCCGAGCCTGGCCTGCAATACTTCCCAGCTCAGCAAATGCGGCTCGGCCCCAAGATCCAGAAAATAGCGTGAGGCATTGGTATCAAAGGTCCGAATATTCAGGCCCTTCAGCGCTTCAAGGCTATCAATCGGCTTTCGGGACGAGATGCCACTGGGCGGTCACGGCACGGCACGGCACGGCACGGCACGGCAAAGAGCAAGCGCTGATTACGAGCAGCAAGCAACTCTCCATAGACGGGGCGTGATAGACGGTACAGGCGCTGGGCCTCCTCCAGGGTCCGAGTGATGCCCGGCAAGGTCGATAAGGCAAACATCGGATCGTCCCGCGACAATGCACTGGCAAGCGTCGAGGCCATCTCGATGACCTTGGCCCGCATGGCCGGGAGATGCGACTGCGGCGGGATATCTGACCGTGTCGAGAATGACAAGGTGTCATTGGAAAGGATCGTGACACGCTGCCTATATTCCTCGATCAGCCCCCCATCAAGGTGGTCGGACTATAATCATTGGCAATCCTGATCGCTGCCCTGGTCTCGGAGGCCTGAGCCTCGGCAGTTACCTCAAGCGAAAGGGTGAACACGATCACCCCCCCCCGCCAGAAGCCCCCGTACCAGCCACCGCCGGCAGGATGCGACGCAGTCGCGCAACACTGACAATTTTTCCATGAACCCAGCCCCCGCTGATCACCATCCCTTCCTGGTCATGACACACCACACTCCACCCAGGAGGCCACTATACGTCAGCTAACATGAGCAGTCGCCGATACCTGTCAACGGCCATGATAACGGCCCTTATTGAGCGTGAACCCCCAAATCAATCACTTGGCTGGGTAGTGGCACTCCCGCCTCCCCTGCCCCGGCGGGACTCTCTGATAGGACCTCTTGCACGGCCCGCGCTGTTCATGGGGGCTGTCAATGCGTGAGCAATTACGGCGACTCACTGCGTGTACACTCACTGGTTCGCCCCTGCCTCACTCATCCCTCTCGTCAACTCTTGGGCCTTGCGCACGCAAGTTGGCAGGGCAGCCTCACGTGTCGGCATACAGCCCAGAAAACGTCCTTGAGCATGCTTCGCGTTTTAAAGGTGATGGCATTTACCGACAACGCGGGCGGCAACTCCCCGTGACATGTTTCGCTCACCGAGGTCCACATGAGCGCCTCACGCTGCCCCTCTACTTCTGCATGGCCGAATCCGGCGTTTTTCCTGGCTAGCATTGTCGTTGATTCCTGACGAAGTCTCGAATCCCCAGGGCGCAGAAACGACGCAATCCTCTGCCTCGTGATACTCGGCTACGTGTCACATCGCATCATCAAGTAAAGGTAAACCATAAGACTTTAGCCTTAAATTTATCTTATTCGGTAATTTAACGATATTTAGGATTATTTATCGTTGAACCAACTATAGTCGCCGTCAGAATGGGGTCTTTCTGTATTTTAGAACTCTCCTAACTTCTTGCCCAGCATAGGAAAAAAGGAATTTATTCCGCTCGGAGTACTACTTTCTTCCTTATTGCGATTGAAATTGACATATTCTTGCGCATACTCTTAGTTACACGAAGGCGGAGACCTTCGACAACAATATATGGTTAAACGAAAAAATAACGCTTATTGCCCTGCACACCTCGGCATTAGCTGTCGCGGTGTGCAGACACAACAGTGAAACCGTAACGCAAAAGGAACATCGCGATGGCAGTGCTCAATCTGAATCTTGCTGGTACTCAAACAGAAGTCATTGATACTCCAAACGATGGTGTCAACATCACCGCGCTGGGCTCCTCTGAGCTGGTGTCCGACGGTGTTGAAACCAATGTGCTCAGCATCGCAGGGGTTGAAGTTGGCGCCCAGCCGACCTTCACGGCGACTAACGGTGGCCAGCTCAATATCGACCAGGGCCTGCTGAATGTCAGCGCCCTCAGCAGTGTCACTTACAACATTGATGGTGCAAGCGGCATCAGCGTCGATGCTTCCAGTATCTCTGCTCTATCTGGGCTCAGCTCCTACGATGTGAACTTCACCGGAGAAGGCGCTGGTAACTTCACTTACGACGCTTCAGATGTCAGCCTTCTGGACACCACCACGCTGAATGTCACAGGTCTCGGAACCGGCGACACGCTGAGCATCGCTGGTGATACTTGGCAGCTGGATGAGGGAGTATTCACAGAAGCTTATCGAAATGGCGCCCTGCATATCACCAACTCAGGTAGTGGGGTGTTAGGCGAAGGGGACGTCGTCGCCAATATCCCCATGACAGAAGCGGAAGCTCAGGCATACATTGATGATCCAAGCCTGCTAAACGGTGCAAACGGCTTCACCCTGGTTTGCTTCGCTGAAGGCACCATGATTTCCACGCCGGAAGGTGAGATCGCTGTCGAAAATCTGTCAATTGGCGATATGGTCGTGACTGCCGAAGGTAATACCGTGGCCGTCAAGTGGGTGGGTCGTCAGACAGTCCGCCCGGCAAAGGCGCAAGACAAGTTCCAGGCTATTCGCTTCCAAGAAAACGCTATTGCTCCAGGACTGCCGAACCAGGATCTGACAGTCACTGCCAGTCACGGCATGATCATCGATGGCTTGGTCATCAACGCCGGCGCACTCGTCAATGGCTCAACGATCACCACCGTTAAAGCGAGTGAACTTCCCAAGGAAGTCACCTACTATCATATCGAGACAGAAAATCACGAAGTAATTCTGGCGAATGGTGCTGCCGCAGAGACCTACATCGACTACGTCGATCGTAAGGCCTTCGAAAACTATGATGAGTACCTGTCACTGTACGGCATGGACACAACCATCACCGAAATGAAGCGTCCGCGCATTTCTGCGCGCCGCTTGCTGCCACTGGCCATTCGTGAGCGTTTTGGCATTGAGGAGCCGCAACTGGCGACCCAAGCCGCCTGATAAGCTCCGCCAGAGCATAAGGTAGTACACCTACACCCGCGTGACAGAATCAATCTGTTACGTGGGTGTTTTTGTGTTCATGGCTCCGCTATTATGTTTTACCTAAGAGTACGTCAACTCTTTACTCAGACCTCAACAAGGTAATGACAACATTGTCCGTACATGAATATCGCTCACAAAATAAAAGCCAACCCTCGCTGCACAAAATTCAACAGGCGATCGCCAATAGTCATTTTGAACAAGCGGCACAGTTGCTCGCACTTCGATTAGAAGCACAGACTCCCTGTGCACGTACTTGGCAGTACTGGGCACTACTCGCCTATCGGCAAAATGACTTGGAGGAAGCCAGTCATCGTGTTGTGCAAGCTATCTCAGACCACCCCTATCATCGCCCCATACATGAGCTCTACGGGCGTATTAAAAAGGCACAAGGGAATGATGTAGAAGCTCAAGTCATCGTAGATAAAGCGCTTATCCAATGGCCGATGGCGCCGGATCTTGTATGTCTTAAGCTTGATCTATTACGGGGCAAGGAACTCAAAACGAGAGGCTTAGAATTCGTCAGCAACACAAGAAAAAATACAGATCCTCATCCCGCAATACAGATGGCAATAGCGCGCTGGTACCAATCCTATGGTAGATTCGATGCTGCTTATTCTGTTGTCATTTCTCTCTTGACTCACCAGCCAATTCATACTAATGCCATTGCCCTAGGCAAAACCCTGGCAGTTCATATCGCACAGTATGCGATTAATAAGCGTCAGCTTGAAAAAGCGGATAAAGTGCTCACGGATGCCATTACCTATAATATCTTTAACCCTGTCATCTGGAAATTATGGGTACAAGTGGCACTAGAATTAGACTTAATAGAGCTTGCATCTGAACGAGTTACAAGAGCACACACACGTAGGCCAAATGATCCAGAACTACAGGTTCTGAGAGTTAGAATTCTTATGGCACTGGGAGAGTTTTCGCAAGCACTCTCATTAGTCGACGAAGAGTTGATAAAACATCATTTACATGCAGGACTATGTTGTGCGAAATTAGATTTGCTGCGTATGATCAATCTTAAATCACCTGCTTTCTCACTACTTCGCATGCTATACGATGCGAAGACAGTTCACCCCAGTGTGATGTTGGCAATTGCGCGATTTTATCAAGCCAATAACCGAATCGAAGCTGCAATAAGTGTATTGCAAACACTGCTCGCACAACACACAAACCATCTTAACGGCAGGAAGCTCTGGTTATCATTGATAGCCAATTTTAAAAAAGGTGAATACTCTTCTCATCTTATTAATACATATCAAGCAATCAAGGAAAAAAATGACGTTTCTCAACAAGACATACAAATGCTTTTACATGCAATATCTCTGATAGACACCACGCAAGCCGCCTCACAGGTAAGTCGGAACAACTATCACAGTATTATTCAGTTTATTATTGAAAAAATACAATACCTGAATGAAAAGGAGAAACTTCAATTACTATTTAATGCTGAAAAGCTGGCAGAAAAAAAAGAAGTATCTTTAACATGTGATGCCATGTTTTCACATGGACCGAAAGACAAAGATGTCGTACTAACACTATTTCAAAAAACTATTGCCTCGCAAGTGTATCATTCGCCTTCCGCATTAAAAGAAAGGTTAACTAGGCATCTAACACAACAAGCAAAAAATGACGTAAATGTCGAATTTACACTGTGCACCGATGGGCCGCACGCCGCCCTTTCTATCTACCGCTCTTGCCGTCAGTCGAAGCGAAATTTACTAGAAGCACGTAGACTATGCAATCTACTAAAAATTACCCATATCCATGGACTTGGACAACGCTATATTCGGCAATGCCGTCTACGCTGGCCGCAAGATTTTACACTTAAGTCCTTGCATGCGTTAATGCTACTCAATTCGGGCCAGCCCCAAAGGGCGCTTGAGATATTGCATGGTAATATTCCTGTCGCAAAAAAAATAGCTGCAGCAAATCTACGTGCGCAGTGCTGGTTGGAACTAGGGAATAGTCAAGAAGCGCAAAAAGAGCTGGACGCAAGCGGTGTAGGAAACACAACACAGTTATTAATGACACGGCTCCGCCTGCTTATTATGCTAGGGCGCTCTGAAGAAGCTCATAATCTTATTGAAAAAGCCAGGCGATCCGGGATACAACACGAGGTAACGTCAGAACACTTTTCTGTATCCATGATAGGGGTTCATCTCAACGATCTATGCCTATATCAAGCGGAAAAAAGTGCTCTGAGCTTGTCGCATGAATCTGCTGATCTTGTTTCCCGTTATAATTTTGCCGCCTCGAAGGTCGTAGCAACACATACTATAGACACTACTTCTGTCTCCCAAACAGATGGTCACCGTATTCCACGTCGCATAGTCCAGTACTGGGATACCCCTACCCCTCCTCAATCCATAACAGATACTATGGCGACTTGGGAAAATCTTACTGATATCGAATATGAGCGATTTGATAGTCGTAAAGCGAGATATTTCTTAAAGACTACTTTTGGCCAGTCTTATGAAAAAGCATTTTTATTGGCCAATAATCCTGCTGAAGGGGCTGACTTTTTCCGTCTTTGCTATTTAAGACATTATGGAGGGCTATACATTGATGCCGATGATCGCTTCCACACTAACCTGGATAGTCTATTCCCGGAAGGAACTGACTTGCTTTGTTTTAGAGAGAACTTTGGTGCATTAGCCAATAATGTGATATCCGCGGCCCCTCAACACCCTGCCATTATATATGCCAGTGAAATGGCATTGTCTTCACTACTTACACGAGATAATGAAAGCACTTGGAGCAAAACGGGACCAGGGTTGCTTACACGAGCAATTGCCACATACCTGAAAACCCAAGGCAATCAAGAACAAAAATCGAGACTAAAAATACACCCCATCTATCAGTTACGCCGTGCAGTGCATATACACATGGAGCTTCCTCATAAAAAAACACAGTCTTATTGGAATGCGAATACAAAAAATAATTTCGATATACGGAAACTAATACTTCAGGACTGACTATAATGTCATCATTTAATACTATGCTAAAATCCTTGAATGATTCGTGCTTTCATTCAATCCTTCATGGATAAAATAAAAATCATTTAAAGGAAATGCCCTACATTGTCAACAAGGTGGGGCATTTCCCTGAGTAAGTCATTCCATAGACTATGAGCCAGAACATCGGCGAAATACTACACTCAGATTGTTCGCCGGCATCTCGACTACCTTGTCGAGCCGCAAACCGTTGCGCTCCGCTTCCTCGATGACCGCTTCCAGATCACGCACGCCCCATAGCGGGTTGCGGCTCTTGAGCTGCACATCAAAGCCTTCGTTGCTCGGCGCCGTGTGTTGACCTTCCCGCTTGTAGGGGCCGTAGAGATACAGCACGCCGTCCATCGGAAGGCGTCGACCGGCCTGCAACATCAGCTCGGACGTGACTCGCCATGGTGAGATATGGATCAGATTGATCGCCACCAGCGCATCGCAGGCCACCTCAGGCCACTCGGCCTGCACATCCAGCGTGATCGGCGCCTTTAGGTTGGGCAGTGCGGCTTCGGCGCGCCAATCCGCGATGGATTCCAAGGCACGCGGGCTAGCATCGCTGGGTTGCCATTCGAGATGGAGGAGCCCGTGGGCGAAATGCACCGCGTGCTCGCCGCTCCCACTGGCCAGTTCTAGCACCTGACGTCGCTGTGCCAGCACATCCCGCAGAACATCAAGAATCACGTCACGATTGCGAGCGACCGCTGGGCTCGCGAGACGCTGGCTGTGCGCCACCTCTGCATCCTTCTGCGATGATCGCGACGTAGCGCTGGGCAAGTCATCGGGTAACTCGGGGGTGGCCATGCAACACTCCTTTCAACAGGGCAAATGACTCAGAACGAAAAGATGGCTAGATCATAACAAAGCGCCGCACCCCTGAGGGGCGCGGCGCTCGAGTAAACTGTGATTGGGTCGGGCGATTTCGGTCAGGCTAGCTCGTTTCGGCGATCTATAGCAGGCCATTACATACAAACCCGCTAGCGGGCACGCGCCACCGTGGAACGCGCGCGCCAGAAATCCAGCACCCGCAGTGGGTCACCCACTTCATGGGCCTTATGTTGCGCGTTGTGCGCCATGGCACGCGTCGCATCACGGTCGCCCAGCAGGCGCTCGAGGGCGGCAGTCCATTCTGCTGGGTCATCCCCCACCAACAGGCCATCGACGCCGTCCTCGATCAGATCGGCATAGGGCGCCCTGCGACTGTAGATGCCCACCCCGCCCATGCGGGTAATATCGAGAAACCGCAGCCAGGAGGCGGCGCGATTGTCGGAGTTTTCCATCAAGGGTGCCAGACCGATGGCGATCCGACGCCGCGAGCAATAATCCTGAAAGGCCTCCCAGCTGACGGCCTCCATTGTCTTGAGGCGAGGAATATCGCTGAGCGCCAGCGGCAGATGACGGCCCATCATCAACTCCACCTCACTGTCCGAATGCCGCGTCTGGATATCGCGCAGCACCGGGGCCAGCGTGAGGATGTCCTCACGATGCGCCAGGGTACCGTGAAAGCCGATGCAACAATCGCTCTGCTCGAGATGGTGAAGATCCGGCAGCTTGCCGGTCAGTGGCGGCGTCAACAGGCTGACTTTGGGATGCAGACTCGCCAGAGCGGCCTCCAGCTGCTCGCTGACCACGACGATCTCATCCGCCAGCGCGAACAATCGCTGTTGCAATTGGGCCGCTTCAGCCTCAGAGCCTGCTTCAGGGGTGGCATTGCCCTGCTCCGCTGACAGCAGCTCAGGCGAATACAGGTGATCGACGAGGTAGCAGATACGACCGTGCTGCTCACGGTGTGTTTCCAGCATCTCGATCCATTCCCGTCCCAGGCTACGCGCAATCAGCAGGCAGGCGCCGGTAAGGCGCGCCTGGGCAAGCTTGGGGGAGAACTTCCAGCGGCGGGTTTCAAAACGCTCGATACGTGTGCCTTCCTTGCGCAACGCGGCCATGGCAGGCAGGAAGAAGTAGATATCTTCCAGCGCCTGGGCTTCATCACTGAGTACGATCCAACGAGGAGTGGTCGGGAAGGCGGTCATGTCAGTCTCCTTTACTCGAGGCATTCATGGTCCCGGCACGTTCGGCGTCACCGCCAAACAAGCGCGAGCGAGAGCACACACTGACTCTGGGACGCTTACTTTGAGCTTAATGATTTCTGGGCATCACACCACTCAAATTTTGCTGGTGTGTAGCGGATGTAATCAACGTGTTACCTTCGTTGGACACCAAATCGCCGCTGGCAGCGCCCGATTGGACGGCCCAAGTCCCGAAACGACAAGGCCCGCAGGGTTAGCTGCGGGCCTTGGGGGTTGGGATCATCTCGCTGAAGTCATCGCGAACGCCAGAAGTTCGTACACGCCTCTACAGCGCCAATATCTCGGGCTTTCTGCAATGCCCGCTCTGCCATGGCCTGCGTAGCGGCTGGGTCAGCCAGCAATTGCTCCAGCGCTGCCCGCCACTCGCTGGGGTCGTCCCCCACAAAGAGCCCATCGACGCCATGCTCGACGATTCCGTCATACGGCGCCCGACGACTATAGATACCCACACCGCCCATCGCGGCGATATCAAGAAACTTGATCCATGACTTGCCGCGATTGAACGGCGTCTCCAGAAGCGGTGCGAGCCCGATCTGGATGCGGCGTGTCGCCTGGTACTGTTGAAAGGCCTTCCAAGGCAGCGCGTCCGGGGCCTCCAGCCGTGCAATACCGGATAATGATTCCGGCACGTGCCGCCCCATCATGATCTCGAGGCGTGCCTGGGGATGTGCTGCCATCACTGGCGTGAGTGCCGGCGCTAGGTGCGCGATATCATCACGATGCGCACGGGTACCGTGGTAGCCGATGGTCCAGTCAGACTGAGTGAAATCGGCCAGCTCAGTTTCCGGCGTCAGCATTGGCGGTGTCAGCAACGAGACATTGGCATGCTCTCGCCCAAGCTGGGCCACCAGCGCCTCACAACAGGCCACTACCTCATCCGCGAGCGCAAGCAGTGCGGGCTGACGCATCGCCAAGCCGCTCAAACGAGCGACATAGGCGGCAGGCAATCCAGCGGTACGGGTCACGGCGCCAAGATCATCGTCGATCAGATAGACGATACGCCCGAAGCGATCACGATGACGTTCGAGCAGACGCACCCAGCGCTCGCCCAAAGAGCGCACGATCAGCAGATTGGCGCCCGCCAGGCGCCGCGATGCCCATCGCGTCGGCAGGTGGTAGCGGCGTGTATCGAAACGCTCGACGATGGCCCCCTGCTGGCGAAGAGCAGGTGCGGCCGACTCAAGAAAGTAGATATCTTCGGTGGGTCGAGCACCATCGCTGAGAACGACCCACCGCACACCTGCCAAGGGTGAAGCTTCAGCCGACATCAGGACGGGGCCTGCGAACGCGAGGAGTCACGTGTCACGACATGCCAGGACGACTCGACACCACGCGCTGCGGCACGCTTGTCATCCCGCGCCCGCTCTGCCTTGAGCACACGATACTGCAGGCGATTGAGCCATTCGCCGCCCAGCCCCGGCAACGGCAGGAAGGGTGTCGTGCGACTCATTCCCCACAGCGCCAGACGCGAACTGCCCGCCTCGGCAGGGCCACGGCCGTGCATACCGAAGGTATCCGCGATCAGCAGCGTGTTGGCAGGCACCTTGAACAGCGTGGGCGCATTGAGGCCGAAGCGAGCCAGTGCGCCTTCCTCGACCCGGAAGGACCCTCGCTGGGTATAGCGATTGACATGCTCACGCGCCGTCAGGCTCATGTGATACTCCCAATCCAGACGGCCCTTGTTCAACTGCGTAGACTGAGGCACGAACATGAAAGGCCCGTTGCGCTCGCTCACCTCCTCCAGGTAAAGCCAGAACTTCATGGTCGGCTGGAAGGTATCCACGTGCAGGAACTTCTGCGGGTCAGCCTCATCACTTTCGCGAGCGCCATTGAACACCTTCTCGAGATGCACGATGGGCAGGCGACGATGGCCAGCGCAGAAACGCAGCAGACGCTTGAGCTGTGGGTCAGCCAGCACTTGCTTAGCCACCGGCAGCTCGCTCAGGGTCTCCGGGTCCAGCAATACGCGATGCGTGCGGGTATCACCCTGACAACACTCACGTACCTCACCGGGGCCGTGATCATGCACGGTTTCAAGCTCTGCCTTGAGCCGCGCGAACAGCTCTGGCGACAGGAAGTTCTGCTTGAGCAAGTAGCCATCACGCAGATAGGCTTCACGCTCCGCTCTCGGCACGCCTCGACTCAACATGGCCATGCGCCAGCGCATGATCCGAGACGCCGCCTTCACTCGCCAGACGTGCAGTCCGCGGCGATTCAGACGCTCACTCCCGATCAGCGGATTGGCGATGAAGGACTTGGCACCGGTGAAAAGCGCAAGACCCCACAGGGGAGCCTTGAGCAGAAATCGTGAACAGGACATGGCGTTCCTTGCGAGACGATGTTCAATAGGCAACTACAGGCATGGCGGCACGGCACTCTGCTCAGCGTAACGAAAAGTCTTCGTGGACGAGAGTCAGGTTGGGGTTGTAGTAAGGATCCGTCGTCAGCTGAGCGCCCCAATTGTCCAGCATGTAAGAGACTTCTCGCTGTGCCCGTGCCTGTTTTTCGGGGTTGTCATCCTGACCGCGAGAGACTGACTCGTGATGATACAGTTCCGCGTAAGGTGTCCAGAGGTTACGGTAGCCAGCCTCTCTCACCTTCAAGCAGAAATCGACGTCATTGAAGGCAACAGCAAGATGCTCTTCATTGAGTCCGCCAACAGCCTCGAAGACCTCGCGCCTGACCAACAGACAGGCTGCCGTGACGGCACTCAGGTTCTGCGTCAGCATCAACCGGGAGAAGTAACCGGCTTCCGATCTATGAAAATACTTGTGAGCGTGGCCGGCGACACCGCCGATACCAAGAATCACTCCGGCATGTTGAACGGTATTGTTGGGGTAATATAGCTTGGCGCCGACACAGCCAATCTCTTCACGCTGTACTTGCCCCACCATCTCATCCAGCCAATCGGCATTGATGGGCTCGATATCGTTGTTGATCAGCCCGATGATCTCGCCACGAGACTCGCTCACGCCAAAGTTATTGATGGCAGAATAATTGAAAGGATGATTCCACTGCAGCACTCTCACCCGTGAGTCACGCTGACTGACTTCCTGCATGAAGGACAAGGTCTTCTTGCAAGTGGATTCGTTGTCCAATATCAAAAGCTCGAAATGTGTATAGGATGTTCTCTCCAACAAGGCCTCGACGCACGGCTTGAGGATATCCACACCATCGCGGGTCGGCACTATCAAGCTGACAAGAGGCCGCTCTCTCACAGGCCACGTGACGCGGTAGGTATTAGGCAGGCTTCCGGAAGTGACAGACGCGGGTAACGAGGCCTGTGCCAGGTGATCACGCACGGCCTTGAGTCCCGCTTGACTGGTATATTCCTTCGCCCCGCTATCCAACGCGGTAGACCCTTTACCGGCACGCCAGTGATAAAGCACCCTGGGGATGTGAACAACCTGCGCTGCGGACAGGCCATTCGTTACCCGCAATGCGAGATCATGGTCCTGACTTCCCTCATACCCAGCCCGAAAACCGCCGACTTTCCGCACCAATGGCGTCGAATACACTCCCAGGTGAGACAAGTAATTCTGAGATAGCAACAAGTCAGGGTTCCAACCGCTCTTGAAGTGAGGGTCATGGCGTCGGCCCCGCTCATCCAGCTTGTCTTCATCGGAATAGAACACCAAGGCCTCAGGTGCCTCGTTGATGGCCAGTGCCACGAAATACAGCGCTTGAGGTGAAAGGACGTCATCATGGTCAAGCAGCGCGACGAAATCTCCTGTCGCCATTCCCAGAGCCGTGTTGCTGGCATGAGAGATATGTTGATTGCGATCATGAGCGGCGACTCGAACCCGTTCATCGCGCACCCGGTATTCTTCAAGAGTTCGAGTCAACTCTTCATCTCCGGAGGCATCGTCTACCAGGCAAATCTCAAGGTTGCGATAACTCTGTGCCAGTACGGAATCCATGCAGGCACGGAAGTTCTCGAGCTCAGGCCGGTAGACAGGCACCAGAATGGAAATGAGTGGCTCACGAGCCAAAGGCCTCTCTTCTACAGGTGCCTCATTCGTTGCGATCCAGGCCTGATAATCCCCTTGGCCACGACGATTGTGGAAGGTATCGGCATAACAGGCCATCAACCATTCTTCAGAGGTCTGATAGCCATGAGCGTGATACTGCGTAGCAAGTTGATTCACCGTGTCTTCGAGAGACATTCCTCTGAAGTCATGATGCAGCCGCACGACACGCTTTCGGATACGATCCCGAGCAAAGCCGGGGGTAAGCAAGATCAGGCGCAGATGCTCCACTCTGAAGCTTCCTGGAGCGTCGACAGGATCAAACCTCAACCGCGTACCACTTTTGCCGATATGGATGATGCGTTTGGAAATCCGGCCATTCTTGATAGGCAATGAGACACTATTTTCAATGGAGTATCCGTTTCCCTCATTCAGATACAGTCTTGACTCTCTCGCAGCGGTCGCATGTAGCACCGTCGCTTCCAGCATGTACCAACCTGGGAGCCAGGCTCTTGAATGCAATATCACTTGAGGGTCATCAGACACGGACAATAGACCACCAGAATCCGGGTCAGGAGTGATGTCACGATATTGATCGAAATCAGGCTGCTGGCGGATGGAAAACAATGATTCCCAACAACGCTCAAATCTGGAATAGAAGAATGACAAGATAGACACCACCAATTTGTTCATTGCTTGAAATCAAGTACTATCTGAAGACTTGTCACTTCTCTCAAACAGTATTGCCCCGGCTTGAGATGCCCTGTTCCGAACCTGAATCCCACGTAACCTTTTCTGGGAGCTCCCAATCCATGCGCATCAACCGAAAACTCCTTGGCCAGGATACCGTCCATCGCCATAGCATATCTGCCTTCGGCGTCGGTACGACAGACTTCCAGCTCTACCATATCATCAGAATCTGGCCACCAGGCATATCCACTGATGGCATGCGGGTGCTTGTCTGTACGATAAGCCAATGGAGCTTCCCCCATCGCCAGAACCTTCAATCGACTATCCAGCAATATGTTCGCTTGACGATAAAGATGTAGATCTTGCTTGTTTATTTTCTCAATTGACTCACGATGAAGATTGATCAAGTCCTTATATTCATCTCGCGTAGCAGAATTGGCATTGGCGGTACGCGTCTCCAGCCGCAAATCAAACCGAGCATTGATGACTTGCAATGACTCTTCATATCGCTCCGTAATGCCAACGGCTCCCATACACCCCAAAGGTTGCCCTGCGAGGAGTTTCCATTGGCGGTTTTGCATGTTTGGCTGGCGATAGAACGCCTCGAAATCATCAGTGGCACCATGGTGACGACGGGCATGTAGATATTCGGAAACGACGCGAGACACAGGGTCTCGCACAAAGGTGCAAACTCTACCAATGCCATAATGAGGCAAGTATCGCATGATAGAATAATGTCCCGTCATGAAGGTGATATCTGGTGACTTGATGATCAGACGGCTGACATCCTTGAGACCATAAGTGGCTTCCTTGACAGCAGCAGTAGTGACTCCAGCACCGGCCCCATAATCTCGCTCGACCTTTCGGAAACGACGAGACCGAGAGGCGACTACATCTTCAATACTCTCTCGGAAGCTGGTACCAGCAGTCTTGGGAATATGTACGAATAACATCAATTATCTTCCATGACAGGAATGGAAGGGAGCATATCCAGAGGCACCATATAGTCATGTCCCCCAATAGTGACTTTCAAGGATTCAATCTCACCTTCCCACTTCACGTCAGATCGAAATATGAAACCACAGCCTGCAGGTGCCCGCTCAAAAGCTTCACTTGCAAGGTCCGATGAACTGGTTGAAACGGATAGCGAATATTCACGCCCCGAGGAGGAAAGCAGTGTTGCATCAGTAATCATTTTTTGTGTATGGATATTGAAGCCATATCCCTCGAGAACTATTTCATCATTGATCAATGAGATATTATTGACGAGTACATAGTTGATACTTGCAGGCTTAGGCCCCCAATTTAGCTTTCGACGTAGTCGCTGTATGCCTTTGTCCGTGACTGAGTGGAATAGCCCTTGATAGCGGGCAAAAAGATGACAGTCATCACTTTCCAGCTTGGAAAGTACCGCCTCATAACGGTCAGTCACGAAAACACGTGAGGCGACCTGCAGTGATAGCAAGTCTGGGGTCATAAAATTTGACCAGGCTGCCTCATAGGCGTTGATGAGCTGCTGATCTATATTATAACGCTTCGCTTTCGTGGACTTTGGATCAGGCCGATACCCAAGACGATTCAGCTTCAGAGGTCGAGTATCATTGGAAGCATGTCGACGCCCTTTATCAAGCGATGAGAGATATTCATGCTGAGAGCGATAGATACGATGATAGATGAAAGCTCCTGCAAGCCGCTTCTCTCTCACTTCAAACTGTTGCCTGCTTAATAGTGAACGTTCATGTTGATCATCTTCCAATAACTTGAATGGTCGTCCATCGGCGAGATAATAACTATCACCACCTTTTACTTTGGCGGTATGAATATTGATTCTATCTACCTTGGCAGAAGTATTGACAAGACTTTTTACATGCCGATTATTATGCATCCACATCAAATCAGAAAAGGGACGAGCGAAGGCAGACCTTAAATGATGCGGAGTATCGATCGCCCAGTTAAAAGCTACTACATCAGCCTGTTCCATTTCTTTTTTAGTGAGATATTCATGAATTGAGGTCTGAAAATCGTGGGGAGTCCAGAGCTCATCGAGATCAATAAAGAGTACATGGCTGAAGCCCTGACGACGCGCCTGACCAAAAGCAGCATTGTAGGCTTCCGTCTGAAAATTCCTTCCTTTGCGATTGCATGAGACCAAGAGGTCATCCGCCTCCACCCAACTGAACCTTTTCTGGGTATGAATTTCCAGTGCCTCGCATACAGCAACAGAGTTATCAGAAATATTGTTTAGCCATACTTCGCAAGCATCAAATCCAAAATATAGATGATGAAAGCACCATTCTGGTAGATAGGCCGCTTCATCTTTCGCTATGGCTACGACCTTGATCTTCATAAACCTACTCTCATCGAAATCAGCTACAAACAAAAGCGCCTCACCCCCTTCAGGAGTGAGGCATCAAACGTACCTACGCAGTCTATACTCAGTGCTTCAAGCAAAAACGGCGGCCGCATCGAAATGTTCACCGTCTTCATCCTTACCCGACAGCTGCGGCGCTTCGCCATTCACCAGCGGCCACTCGACACCCACGCTGGGATCATCCCATTTCAGAGAATATTCATCGCCTGGTGCATAATAATCCGTGCACTTGTACTGGAATTCAGCAGATTCGCTGATGACATAGAAACCATGAGCGAATCCCGGCGGCACCCACAACATCTGTTGATTGTCTTCGCTCAGGTGTGCACCTACCCACTGACCGAATGTCGGACTGCTCTTGCGCATATCGACGGCCACATCGAAGACTTCGCCCTGTGTGACACGTACCAGCTTGCCCTGCGGCTGATTCAACTGGTAATGCAAGCCGCGCAGGATGCCTTGGCGGGACTTGCTGTGGTTGTCCTGCACGAAGGTGTAATCACCGCAGTGTTCGACGAATTCGCTCTGACGGAAGGTTTCCATGAAGAAACCGCGCTCATCACCGAATTTCTTCGGGGTCAGCAGCACGACATCCGGGATGGCGAGTTTTTCAAAATTCATGCGGGAATTGCTCCTTGTCGGGGACAGAAATAGCGTTGGCAGCCAGATGTCTCAACGTCTCTTCTCGTCAAGCCACCTCTTGCCAGGCCTTATCTCGTCAAGCGGCCTTGCCGATGACAGCAGCATCACTGACGGCGTTGCCTCGCACGATACAGCGTGAAGAGTACGTATCTTACCGCCACATCACTGCTCGCCAGGGAAGCCATGGCCGCCTGCCATAAAAATTCCCGCAGTCGTCGTCATGGTCGGGACGACTGCGGGATCGGACTACATTAGCATTGCCTTTAGCCAATTCGTACCAAAGGCATGATACAGCTCATCATGAACTTTCATTGCAGGACATGTCATTGCAGGCCGTGTCATCGATCGCCGTATCACTGATTGCCGCGGCGTTTGTCATCCAGACGCTTGAGCAGGTACTGGCCGTAACCGGTCTTCTTGAGTGCCGTGCCCTGCTCCTCAAGCTGCTCGTCGGTGATCCAGCCATTGGCCCAGGAAATCTCTTCCAGGCACGCCACCTTCAAGCCCTGACGGTGCTCGATGGTCTGCACGTACTGGCCAGCTTCCAACAGGCTGTCATGGGTGCCGGTATCCAGCCAGGCGAAGCCACGACCCAGGCGCTCGACACGCAGGTCACCACGTTCCAGATAGGCATTGTTGATGCTGGTGATTTCCAGCTCGCCACGCTCGGACGGCTCGACGGACTTGGCGATCTCGACCACATCATTGTCGTAGAAGTAGAGGCCAGTCACGGCATACGGTGACTTGGGCTTCAGCGGCTTCTCCTCGATGGACATCGCCTTGCCGGATTCATCGAACTCCACGACACCGAAGCGCTCCGGGTCCTGCACCAGATAGCCGAAGACCGTCGCGCCGCTCGGCTGGTCCGCCGCACGCTTCAACTGATCTGAGAAGTGCTGACCGTGGAATATATTGTCACCCAGCACCAGGCAGACCGGATCATCACCGATGAATTCCTCACCGATGATGAAGGCCTGAGCCAGGCCATCCGGGCTTGGCTGCACGGCATATTCTAAGCGCACGCCGTACTGCTCACCATTGCCCAGCAGCTTTTCATATTGCGGCAGGTCTTCCGGGGTGGAGATGATCAGGATCTCACGGATACCGGCCAGCATCAGGACAGAGACCGGATAGAAGATCATCGGCTTGTCATAGATCGGCAGCAGCTGCTTGGAAACACCGCGAGTGATCGGATGCAGACGTGTACCGGAACCACCGGCGAGAATAATACCCTTGCGCGCCATATCAAAAGTCCTTGTCGTATCGACGTGTAGCATTCTATTCAGAGAAGATCAGGTGCCGCGAGTTGCCACACACTGAATATGATCCAGCAGTATTGCAGACGTTCCAGCCTCAGCGATCCAGATGCTCATGAAGCGTCAAGGCCAGCTGAGACTGCCAGTCCGGCAGCCTAAGGCCCAGCGCGGACTCCAGCTTTTCGAGTGCAAGCCGCGAATTCAGGGGGCGTGTCGCAGGCGTCGGGTAATCTGCCGTCGGGATGCCACCCAGCGTCTTTGGGTCGATCGTCAGGGTTTCACCCTGCTCGGTGGCCTGACGGAAGATGGACTGGGCGAAACCATGCCAGCTGGTGGTGCCCTGCGGGGCCAGGTGATACAGGCCACTGTCTATCTGCTGACGCAGTGCCTCACAGGTAAGCTGCGCGATCAGACGCGCCGGTGTCGGTGCGCCGATCTGGTCATTGACGATATTGAGGCTGTCACGTTCGCGCCCCAGCTTGAGCATCGTCTTCATGAAGTTGTTACCGCGTGCGGCATAAACCCAACTTGTACGGAACACCAGATGACGGCAGTCACTGGCCAGTACCGCTTCATCGCCTGCCAGCTTGCTTTCCCCATAGACTGACAGCGGCGCCGTCGGGCTATCTTCACGCCAGGCCTGGTCACCATCTCCGGGATAGACATAGTCCGAGGAGTAATGCACCAGTGTCGCGCCCAGTGCGCCGGCCTTTTCTGCCAGCAATGCCGGCAGTTCGGCATTGAGACGCATGGCGCCCTCGCGCTCCTCTTCTGCCTTGTCGACGGCCGTCCAGGCCGCTGCATTGAGGATCAACTGGGGCTGCCAGGTGTCAATCAATGCGGCGACAGCGTCAAGATCACTGGCATCGACGTCGCTACGGCGCGGAGCATACACCTCACCGAAGGGAGCGAAACTGCGTTGCAATTCAAAGCCGACCTGGCCATTGCCACCCAGAATCAGAACGCGACCAAAGCGATGGGAAGTCGTCATCATCAGCCCCCGGTACCCAGGCGTTCACCACGGTAGCTGCCATCCTGCACACGCTGCCACCAGCTCTCATTGGCCAGATACCACTCGACCGTCTTGCACAGGCCTGTCTCGAAGGTTTCCTGCGGCACCCAGCCCAGCTCGCGTTCGATCTTGGCGGCATCGATGGCATAGCGCACATCGTGGCCGGGGCGATCCGTCACGTAGCTGATGAGGTCTTCATACTTGGCAATGCCAGCGGGCTTCTCGGGTACCAGCTCTTCCAGCAGTGCACAGAGTGTCTTAACAACTTCGATGTTCTGCTTCTCGTTATGGCCGCCAATGTTATACGTCTCGGCGATCTTCCCTTCGGTGGCAACCTTGATCAGCGCACGGGCATGATCTTCCACGTACAGCCAGTCACGAACTTGCTTGCCATCGCCATACACCGGCAGCGCCTTGCCCGCCAGAGCATTCAGAATCATCAGCGGGATGAGCTTCTCGGGGAAGTGGTACGGACCATAATTGTTGGAGCAGTTGGTCACCAACGTCGGCAGGCCATAGGTACGCTGCCAGGCACGCACGAGGTGATCCGAACTCGCCTTGCTGGCAGAGTACGGTGAACTCGGCGCATAGGGGGTCGTCTCGGTGAAGAGATCTTCCGGCCCTTCCAAATCGCCATACACCTCATCGGTGGAGATGTGATGGAAGCGGAAGCCAGCGGCCTTCTCGGCATCAGTCTTCTTCAAGCCCTTCCAATAATGACGTGCCGCTTCCAGCAGCTGATAAGTACCGACAATGTTGGTCTCGATGAAATCTGCCGGACCATCGATGGAGCGATCCACATGACTCTCGGCCGCCAGGTGCATCACGATATCCGGCTGGAATTCCGCGAAGACGGCATTCATCTTCTCGCCATCGCAGATATCAGCTTGCACAAAGTAATAACGCTCGGAATCCGTGACATCCGCCAGAGACTCGAGATTTCCGGCGTAAGTCAACGCATCCAGGTTGATGACAGTATATTGAGTGGAGCTAATCAGCTCACGGATGACCGCAGAGCCAATAAAACCAGCTCCGCCGGTGATAAGAATAGTCAATTCACTCATCCTAATAGCCTCTTTACGTTTTTCTCAAGGTTTTCAGTATAAGTAACCTTACGATCATTATCTATGTAAAATTCTCTTGCGAAATTTATCAGCTTCTGCTTCTTCTTCATATCACCTTTACATCGATAAATATTTTCAGAAATAAAACTTAAAGCATTTTCACCTAGTGACTGATTTTTAGATGGCGGCATCTTAAAACTATAATCATTCAATATATTTTCGGCTAGATAATTATAAATTCCATTCTGAGACTCAAGTTTTGATATATCGAAAATAGAAATAGTAGCACCATGCTTACACAACTCGTCGGAGAGCTTTATCCAGCTAACAGACTGCAAGTCAATATTAACCATAAAGCCTTCAAGAGATCCTTTATAATCGCACTCTTTCTTAGATTGATTATATAGACTAAGAAGCCAAGAGAATCTATCCCTTGTTACTAAGAGAAATTCAACTTCACAATCAAAGACCTCCGAGAAAGCAAATGCCATATTAGATGCATACGGATAAAAATCGTTTTCTGAGAACTGACCTATATGAAAACCAAGCAAAGCCTCATCAGTAAATAAAATACGATCACATTTGCTATTCAAAGATTGCGTCTTTATAAACGTCAAGCACTCTTTGAAGATCATAAAATCATTTTTTCTTATAGATTCAAACAAGCTATGCTTTAGTTTTTTACCAATTTCATTCTCTCTATGACATAGAAAAACATTATCATCAACAATTGACTTATTTAAGGAGATGAAATTTTGTATCGTAGTACTTGCAGTCTTATGAGCACCTACGTGAACAATAACTTTTTTCATAACACTTCTCCTACACCACTAGTTAATTTAGATATTATAGTATCGGAGACACTTTGTTTTGATAGATATGTAATTCCAGATAAATGAAGCTTACTAACCAAAGGTGGGAGCGGTAGTGTTTTAAAGTTAACATTATGCTTGCCGGACCATTTTAACAAAATAATATCATGATTATCAGAGTTGTTATTATCGTAGTTTTCAGCAGAAACTATAGGCAGTATACTAGGAATTTTCGTTCGGATTTTCGAAACTTTAATATTGTTCAGTGCTAACATCAAATTCATAAAAGATTGCTCTGGGGCAGGACCTAAAGCAGATCGTAAACCAGGACAGTCTAGAAATACCATAGCCTGATCTTTTGTAATAACATTAGAATGTGCAGTCCACATAGCTGCTCCATACCCCTCACCTATTGATGGATTAATATAGTTTAACAAATTTTTCATCCAAGGTTTAAAGTTTCTTCTTTTTAATGATTCATGACTAACTATAAACTCACCATTACATATAGTAGAAACTATTGGATCGAGACTATTTAGTAATACAGAATTTGCATCTATAAACGTAACAATATCCTTAGATGAATTTAAGGCGTTGAATTTCCTGAAAAGCCTCCATGAAGGCACACCAGGTCTATACTCTTCATTTTTAAATATAGATAGACCTAATTTATCCCAAAAAGGATCTATATCAACTATAGGTACAGAATAAGCTTTACATAACTGCCTAGTTATCTCCAAATTATCATCAAACGGAATTACCCTCAGATCAACATCTCCTATGCGCCTTATACTTTCTAGAAAAAGGAAAAGATTGAAATATCTAGAATTACTATCACTAGATAAAGTGTAGACAATATTCTTACTCATACATAACACCTGATGTTAATTTTTCATAATACTGTGAGTAGAGATCAAACTCATGCTGCAAGTACTCATGAACTTCTGGAGTTAGCAAAGCCATTTCTCCTAACGAATTTACTTTATTAGCTGTAATATCCTTAGCTTTACTATGAGATACTTCTGTATCTAGATATTCTGACAACTTATCGGTAAATGTGCGCGAAGGATTTATTATATCCTCAAACTTAATAACAAAAACCTCTCCGAAAACTGAAATTATATTTTTAATTGCAAGCTCATAGTTATTGAACAAATACTGATGTCTTGACCAAGTACCATTTTCTTCAATTAAATTCATTATTTCTTTGCTAGCAAAATCAGTATCAAATGTGCTTCCTTCCTTACCATAAGTTTTAAGCAACTTATATGCCGATATAAATCTATCAACAGGGTTTCTGCAGCAGATTACTGGCTTAACATTCACTAAAGTAGATCTAATTTCTGTTAATTGTTCTACTGTCAAAAGCATATATTCGGGAGTGACTTCGCCAAGCACATTACCCATAACGCAGGGCCTAAATAAATCGACGTAGTTCAAGCTTTCAATTGCCCTTGATGACAATAGATTCAATGCCCTCAAGTAGTTTTTGTACCTCTTGTCAATAAACTGTAAGTCATTAGAATTAACAATCCTTAGTATTTCTCTATCTAGATTATTCTGGGAAAAGTTAAATAAGACATCATTATGCCTAATACCAGATTTAGTATCAAAATAGTGTAATTCCTTAATCGGATGCATATATATAGAAGATGCTTCATCAAGTAACCTATACAATAAAGTGGAACCTGCTCTTTGAGACCCCATACCAATTACATATTTATTTTCCACGGTAAACCTCAGCTAGTAGAGAAACTTGATCGGAAGACATTAGCATACACGGTGAAGGATATAATCTTTTAAGCTTTAGACTTACATTTTTTATTGAAGAAATAAGATTTTCAACAGAAGGAGAGATTATAACCCCATTACTTTTATCCAAGTTGTCGCTTACACCTCCGAGATTAGATGCAATAACAAAACAACCACATGCAGCAGCCTCTCTAGTTACCAATCCAAAACTTTCTGGCCAAGTAGAGGGCGCGAACAACACATCGATCTGTCGGTAAATATCAACGACCTTACTCTGACTAGCGCGACCGATGAATCTAACTGGTACATTGCCCCAGTATTGGCGGGATACGTGTCCCTCTTCCTTGGAGTGATCCACCACCAGAAATTCCATATTGTCAGGCTGGGCTTCCATGACCGCTTGCTTTAGAAGGTAATAGCCCTTGTGTTCCGCCATACCGCCTACGTGCCCACCAACAACTCGTTTCGTGTAGGAGGTATCCTTGGGTGCCCAGGGCAAGTCATCAGAGATTCCATTGGGAGTAACTTCTATATCCAGAATATCATTCTTGCGATAGATATTCGCGAATGCATCCGAGACCGTCAATACCTTATGGGCGCTATTCAATAACCCTTTGAGGTATAGTTTCCGCTCAACAGATGCTTCCTGGGTGATACTAGGAGGAAGTTGAATTGGGTCAAAGGGATCAGGGTGCCCCTCAGGATATACCGTCCCAGTGTGGTCCACCAGGAACTGGAAGTCTGAAATCCACCATGCATCATGTGCCGTGACGATATAAGGCACTTTTGCATCTCGGGCAGCCTCCACAACGGAACCTGTCAACCGTTGTACACAGTGGAAGTGCACCATATCTGGCTGTTCGCATGCGAGAAATTCAGTGAATATCTCGTACATGCGCTCATCCTTGGCATGCCAATCCATATTCTCACGCCAGAGAGTCGCCGTACGATATACGCGTACCCCATCATGACGATAGATAGACAACTGATGCGGGATACGGCATTCACTATCAGCGGTGAAGATAACCAGTTCAAAGTCATCATCATAAAGCTTACGTAATGCTTTGAAGTTATCATCCAGTACGCGAGTCGCCCCCCCAATGGATTGTGGTGGGAAAAATACATTGACAAGTGCGATCTTGCGGCGCTTCCTTACCAACTTTGACGTGCCTTCTTCACCACGCTCGCAGTGCGCTCTATCCATCAATCCATTGGCATAGGCTTCAATATTGGATACGAGCTGAGTGCCCAGTATTTCCAAGGAATACGCTTTACGCGTGCGCTCTTGCGCCGCTTGTCCCATTGATTTGCGTAGTTCCTTGCTTTCCACAAGACGTGTAATGGCTTTTTCCCAATCATCCGCCGTAACAGCCAGGAAGGCATCTTTTCCATCACGAATGACATCACGATAGTTGCGGGTACTACTGACGACTGATGGTACGCCATGACATGCCGCTTCAAACCATTTCAGCTCTGACTTGCACTCATTGATGACGTCATCATGTAGAACAGCCAAGTTGATGTCTGCACGGCGAAGTAATGACCAATATCCCTGCACACTTTTCAAAGGTGGAATCATGGATAATTGCTTGGCAAAGCGCTCTGTAAATGTCTTTGGTAATTTTAGATAACCTACGACAACAAGACGCAAATGAGCATGGCGCTTCAACAATTTTTCTATCGCAGGCAGTGCCAGGTCGATGAAATCCTGATTATGTGCCTGTGTACCGCTGCCGTAGAAAATATCCAACGTCTGTTTGGGAGAGTCCTGAGGCTGGCTGAATTCATTAAGGCTATCCAGGCCATTGCGGTGCAATAAACATTCGTTACCGAATACCAGATCAGCTAAACGCTCTCGAAGCGGTTCTGTCGAAGCCAGTCCAAGACGGCATTGACGCGCAGCCGCATGGAAAAGGGCCATACCACGCGTCAATTCCCGATAGGTATCCAGTGAAACGTAACCACCATAACTTGCCAGTGCAGGGGGATAGACGGGATCAAAAAGCAGATCATCGATTTCATAGATACTGAGCTTCCCGGCCGCATTGGTCTGAGCCATGGCCTTGAGTACCTTGGGCATGGCAGGCACACGATAAAAGATGACCACATCGTGAGTCGCCAATGCCTGAGCCTGTTGCTCAAGATCCAGCCAGTTGATTGCAGTGACCTCTTTTCCTACTGCCTCAAGTTGCTCCACCTTCTGATTGATACGATAGCGTTCACATTGTGCAACGTGATAATCGCCAACTATCAAGATTCGGTTAAGGTTGAGAGAGTGGAGTCGCTCGGGGTTCTTGCTGGCACCGCTGGCGCGTAAGTAAGCATCGTAGACAACCTCACTGAATGCATCACAAGCCTTGATTAGCTCACCACGATTCCCCTGCCCTACGTAGCTCAGGAGGGCTGGAAAAATATTATTCCAGGCTTCTTCCGCGAACTCATCCAGCTTGTCTTGCTGAAATGTAAAGTCACCATAGACTTCTAACCCTTCAGCCAAAGTAGTCAATGCCTTTTCGTACTGTTGTAGCCTTGAAAGACAGGTCGCACGATTGAAGAACAGCCACTTTGGCGGATTGGGGAGCGCTTTAGCCGCGTTATAGTAGCCGAGCGCAATACGATTATGTCCTTCATCAAGATAGATATTGCCCAGTAGCTCGAGTGCACCCGATAAAGCGTAAAAACAGTTACTAGCTTCTAGTTGCTTTGTTGCCTTCTCTTTTTCGCCGATGGCCAAGTAATGCTTTGCCATCATCAAGTAATGTCGTGCGGTCTGATCATCATTATTAAAAAAGGCGACCGGCGTTGTGTAAAGTCCAGCAATAGAATTTAAGACTTCCTGAGAAGTGATTTCCAGCCCTACTTTAAGATTGCATTCGTAGATGTCATAGAACCGGATATCCTCTGGCGAGAAGTCCAATGGACAGTTATTTCTCTTCAACCATTCTCTTATCGAGCCATATCGCATTTCTTCCTTGCCAAAGGAATTATAGTGTTTCTCAAGAGCTATAGGATCCGTAATACCCGCTATCGCCAGATCAGGATATAGACTTTCATAAAACTCAGGATCAAAAGCGAACTCTTGCGTTATGTGTGTAGTTGTCCAATCTTTCTCCAATACAAGCTTGGCATTTCCAGCCTCATGGCTGGCTGAAGCAAAACGGCCTTCCTTGAATCCATGTTTTAACCAATGTTCTTCGAGCTGCTCAACTGTCAGCGACGCTAAATCGACATAACGTGATTTATAAAAACTCGTATCCAGTTCAATGTTAGATGCAGCCGACGCTTCTGAGGAATTCGTATTACTCACCTTTCCTTGTGGAGTCGGCATACTTCCATTCTTGCGTTTCTTACCCAGCAATATTTTACCTATCTGTGGTAGCATTTCAAATTCCCTATGATTTACTTACCCTATAACTACTATTGTAAATTATAGCCTTATTATCAATCTCGATGATCTTTGACGATCAACATGACCATGCTAAATATGAATGCCATGAAGATGACAACAATGGCGAAAATACTTGTGTTATAGAGTCGCTCCGGCTGTTCGGGGTATTCAGGCATAAGAGGGCTTTGTAGGACACTCACCTGCTTCAGCTTTCGTGATGCCTCGATACGAGTATTCTCAAGTGCTGCCAGTGCATTGGAATACGTCTGCTTGGCGAAGTCAGCACGCAATTGCAGCGTTTCGTACTGACTTGAAACAGCATTCAGAGAGTTGCCCGACTGCTGTGCGAGACGCTTGCGCTCTTTATCGATCTGATCTCTCAATGCACGGATTTCACTTTCCGTACGCACCATGTCACTCGAACGAGCACTCTGATAACTGGCCAGCGCACTCTTGCGCGCTTTCAGAGAGGCTAACTGAGCCTCCAAGCTTGACACTACCATATTCAAGCTATCTACAGTTTGTGTTGGAGAGACAAGGCCATTCTCATTCTGGTAATCCAACAAAGCTTGGCGTGTTTTCTGGAAGTTCGTCTCCAGCAAGGCGACCTGCTTGTCAAGGAACTGCACCTGCTCTTCCGCCAGACGCTGTCCCATACCATTCATGTGTGATTCGCCTTCAAGCAACAACAACTTGGCAAACTGTTGTGCGAATTCAGGTGTCCATGCCTGTACCTTGATGTTCAGTACACCTGAATACTCGTCCATCTCTACAGCTACACGCTTCAAATAGTAATCGTGCAGTTGCTCAATTGGCGCGTCCTTGTCTCCCAAACGAGCAAAGAAATCGCCATTTTTACTATAATGCTGTCGAAAGTTCAGTTCATGCTGGACTTTCTTCAACATATCAGTGCTCAACAGATACTCACGCAACAGCAATAGATCGCCGTCACTTTTATCCCCAGTGAGCAACGAGCCGAAACTTACCTCGCTGGCCGCGCTGACCTGAGGGCTTTCCAGTACTACGGTTGCCTTGGCAACATAACGATCATCCGCCCACAAACTCCAGTAGAGCCCTACCAGAATGATAGCGAAAATGGCGACGAACCATTGAGGTTGACGCTTCATCAATTTGAGCATGTAAGACCCTTGTCACTATTATCGTTGAGAACGATCACTTGAGCTTCTGTACCAAACGCCTTGCGCCATGCAGCGTTTCACGCGCTTCATTCACGGCTTGGACGGAAGCTTGCCTTTCTCGTGGCTGGATATCTTGAGGAAGTTGTTCGAGCGCAATCTGCAAGCTGTCAAAGTGTGCCTTGGCTTCCTGATGGAATACCTGTGCTTGCGTGAGTGACGTCGTTTGCGAATTGGTCAGTTGATGCAACTTGCGCTCCAAGACATGAGCATCGCTGTCGTTGTGGTAAGCATCAATGGCGTCATTAATATCGTCATACCAATGGGCATGCCCGTCCCGTAGATAGATCCCCGCCTGGCATAACTCTCGCAGAATCCCGACACCATGCGACACCATGATCAGACTGGCCTTGCCAACCTTGTCCTTGAACGCCTTGGAGGCCTTGGCCTTGAAGGCGCGATCCCCCACCGACGTCGCTTCATCTGACAGATAGATATCGAAATCGAATGCAAGGGATAGGCCGAAATTGAGCCGCGAGCGCATCCCAGACGAATACGTCTTTATCGGCTGATCAAAGGCAGGACCTATCTCCGCAAAGGCCTCTACCCGGCGAATAATCTCGACCTCATTTCCATAGCCGCCATGTACACGAGCGACAAATTTCACATTCTGTCGTCCCGTCATGCTTCCCTGAAAGCCGCCAGCCAGACCGATTGGCCAAGAAACACTACTGTGTCGATTTATCTCACCCCGTGTGGGGCTGTCCATACCCGCAATCAAGCGCAGCAACGTGGACTTGCCAGCGCCATTGCCTCCAACCAGCCCGACGCTGACACCGTTGGGAATTGTGAGATTGACATCGTGCAACACCCACTCAGTAGCGCGATGCGTATGATATCGCTTGTAGACATGTTTGATTTCGATCATTGGGCTTTCAAGCGCTCCTTGAATCGAAGATGCATCAGCAGCCCCAGGGCCAGCATCCCCAAGGTCCACCACCAGAAATACAGCATGCTGGTGCCATGAACGACCTTGTAGCCTTCAAAGAAGCCATGCCTTGTATATTCAAGCCCATGCACGATCGGATTCAGCATCAAGTACTCAAGCAGATAATGTGGTAAGTGATTAAGCGGCATGATGACGCCCGATAAAATCAATAGCGGCATACTGAGCATTCTGACAATCTTTGCGATTTCAGGGATCAATGTCCCCGCGACCGATACCACGAGACTGAACCCAAATCCCAGCGCCCACAGTGATAACCAGCCGCTGATTGCTTGGAAGCCATTGTCAGGGAGAAAGTCAGTTCCCAACAGTAAAGCCCCCAACATGAACAACAGGAAGATCAACGTTCGGAGCAATCCATCGAGGAAATTCCTGACCAGAACACTATCCACTGGCTGTACTTGCCGATAGGCAAACAAAGCGCGATTCGAATGTATAGCTCCCACCCCTTGTGTAAGTCCTTCCCGCACCAAGAAGAACCCAAGCATTCCAATAATCAACCAGGGAATGAAGGGAGCATTTATAATGAGACGATCACCACCGATGAAACTACGCATCGTGACCATTACCAATACAAATGCCGCCGGCTCAGCGACCATCCAGAACCATCCCATACGATCAGTCATGGTACGGCCGATGGCTTCGCGCATAAACATGGCAAACCAGACACTTCGCGTCACGGCCCAAGCGGAGCGGGCTTTGGCTTTGTTATTCAGATCACCTTCAGCTCTACCAATTGAATTATCTAAGTCTCTAGGCATATTAGAGATCCAGTGCAACTTTGGTAGCAACAGCCACTTGATAAAGTATCTGGGTAATACTCGTTGCAAGCTGTAAATTCATAGTAGGTACACTAGGAAGTACTAACACTTCATCGCCAGCTCTCAAATCAACTTCTTCTGCGTTTCTAACTGCTCCGTTGCGTCTTACCACAAGCACCTGATCTTCATTAGCTCTACTTGTAAATCCACCAGCATTCTCAATATAGTCTGTAACTGAATAGCCTTGACTATATACCACTGCTTGAGGCACCAGAACTTCGCCACTCACTAAGACTGCATCACTGACTTCAGGTAAAGTCACAATATCGCCATTCTGTAAGCGCACATCAGCGATGTTCCCATCTCCACGAGATAGTACCAATGTTCCTGATGGCTCTACTTCCTTTGCTTTTTTTACAAACTCTTTGATTAGCTGTGCTTGAGTCACACGAGCTTGCAATTCATCTGTGGAAGAAGACTCGGCACCAAGGTAAGTTGTTTCCAGTCTTTCCAGACTTGCTTCTAAAGCTTCAGCCTGCTGTTCCTTGACACTCTCACGCCGGATGGAAACACTCCGATAGTCTGTCAGCCCTTTCGGCACCCCGACGGCATTGAGCAGTTCCCCCAGATGGGCATCGCGCGGCAGTGCATAACGCGACGGGCCATAGAAACTGCCTTCTAGCTGCACGACGATGGTCTCATCACGCTGGTCGGCACTGAAAAGCACTTCATCCCCTGAGCGCACATCAGCACCGCGGAATTCCGTCACCGGTAGATAGCGCGAGATGGGGCCGTCCGGACGTGAGCCCCGCAGCAGCACGTGAGACACACCCGACTTCAGTCGCGCTAGATTCAGTACATCTTCACCACTCAGGCGCGAGTCGGTGAGCTCATAGCGATAATCACGTTCGACATCCCCGACTACGCTGATCGCCGGGCCACGCTCCTCGACAACGACAGTATCCCCATCGCGAAACTGCGGACGAGCGATCTCACCGTTGATCAGGAAGTCATAGAGATCGACCGTATTGATGACGCGGCCATTACGCTTGATCTTGATCTTGCGGTAGCTGCCCAGAGCCTGGTCGATGCCACCGGCCTGATCGAGAAAATAGAGCATGGAATCATTCGGAGTCCCGGCATATCTACCCGGGTTCTTGACATAACCAGTAACGAACACTCCTACTGGCTGAACTCCCTGAAGATTAGTGTAGACACTGACATTCTCAGGATACACTTCTTGAATTGCTGCACGCACTTTGGCGTCCAACTCAGCGTTAGTGGTGCCCTGCACCTTCACCGGTCCGATACCGGGAAGGAAAATATTACCCTGTGCATCGACGGGTAGTACGGACTCGATCTCGACCCCGCCCCACACGCGAAGAGTGATCTGATCACCCGGCTTTATGGTATAACTACTATTCAGACCATCAGCCATCATGCCACGAAAACCGCCGGTGAACAGATTCTCTCCAAAGGGCGGTAGATAATCCGGATCCGTCATTTCTTTAGAAATAAGCGAACCATAAGTACCACTACGCCAATCAGCACGTGCGGTGTCCTTCACACTGTCTGTTTTCTCCGGAATTTTATCAGCCTGTTCTTCGCTAGATAGGATCGATCCACTATCTAGGCCAACAGCCAGTACAGGGGTAGCGTTCAGGCACGCTACCGCCACCAGGCACCCGGCCCGGAGCAAGAATCTGGAAATCGTCATCGGGCTAGGCCCCTCGTAGTGCAAAAAATAGTGCAGTGTCGGTCAGGAATTACAGTGCCGGCCATACCAGCCTGCCCCCTGTAATCGTCGTGTCACGCCAAGCCCGGTGCGGGCCTTTCAGCGAGATTGAAAAGTTGTTTAGAAGTTCCTCAGCGGGCTTCTTCAAGCAGGCCTGTCACCAACCGCTGGGTCACCCAGGTGCCCTCACCGGCCTTACCGTCATTGCTGATACGGCACGCCAGCTCCTTGCTGGGCAGATCACGCTGATTGGAGACCGTCAGCTTGCGACAGATACGCCCGCTGGCCGCGAAGTAGCGCTCATGGGCGACCACTTCGACATTGCTGCCCCAGGGGCTAGTCGGCATGGCAATCACGCTGCCGGGGGCCGCGCTGTCGAGAAATGACGAGACATCCGCCGGCAGCGACGCAGCGCCGGTCAGATTGGCCAGGTTAGTGCTGCCGGCACCGGTGGATTCCGGATAAGAGGTGGCGCAACCGGTGATGGCCAATGCTAGGCCTGCTACTGCCGCGAGGCGCACGACATGCGGCAAGCGCTGTTTGAATCGGGATAAAGTCATGTGAGAGTCCTGAAACGGCAAGCGCCCCCGCCTTGCGGCGAGGGCTGATCGGCATGAATGTATCAGCCGATAACGTTGTAGTGCTTGAGCTGATTGACCAGCTTGAGTGCGGTCTGCTCGAGGCTCAGTTCACCCGTGTTGATCTCAATTTCCGGGTTCTCCGGCGCTTCATACGGCGAGCTGATGCCGGTGAAGTCGCTGATCTCGCCGGCACGCGCCTTGCGGTACAGGCCCTTGGGGTCGCGCTCTTCGCAGACGCTGATCGGCGTGTTGACGAAGACTTCGATGAACTCGTCAGTGCCGACCATGTCACGCACGGTCTGACGATCGGCCTGGAACGGCGAGATGAAGCTGACCAGGGTGATCATGCCGGCATCGACCATCAGCTTGGCGACTTCGCCGACACGACGGATGTTCTCGGCGCGGTCATCTTCGCTGAAGCCCAGATCGCCACACAGGCCGTGACGCACGTTGTCGCCGTCCAGCAGGTAGGTGTTGTAGCCCATGGCGAACAGCTGACGTTCCAACGCATTGGCGGCCGTGGACTTGCCGGCACCGGACAGGCCGGTGAACCAGATGATGCACGGCTTCTGCTTGTTGCGATCGGCGCGGCGCTGCTTGGTGACCGCCATGTCGTGCCACACGATGTTGCTGGCACTCAGGGTCTCCTTGACCATGCCCGCACCGATAGTGATGTTGGACAGACGGTCAATGAACACGAAGCTGCCGGTATGCGGCGAGCGCTGGTAGCTGTCCATGGCCAGCGGCTGGGTCAGTTCGACCTGCACTCGGGCGATGCCGTTGAGCGGGATGTTCTCCGCTTCGTTGCGCGCCATGGTGTTGACGTCGGTCTGGTGGATGATGCGACCGACGCGACCGATGACACTGGAAGTGCCGAGCTTGAGCTCGTATTCCTTGCCGACGATCAGCGGGTCCTCATGCATCCACACCACATCTGCGGTGAAGGCGGTGCACGGCTCCAGATCGGAATCTTCAGCAACGATCATGTCGCCACGCGAGATATCGATCTCGTCGGTCAGCGTCAGCGTGACGGCCTGACCCGGCCAAGCGATGTCGAGATCACCGTCGAAGGTGACGATACGCTCAACGGTGGAGGTGCTGCCGGAGGGCAGAACCTTGATCTGCTGGCCCGGCGAGACGGTACCGGCGGCCAGGGTGCCGCAGTAGCCACGGAAGTTGAGG
This sequence comes from Cobetia sp. PS-4MA, assembly GCF_057670765.1. Taxonomy (NCBI): domain Bacteria; kingdom Pseudomonadati; phylum Pseudomonadota; class Gammaproteobacteria; order Oceanospirillales; family Halomonadaceae; genus Cobetia; species Cobetia sp. PS-4MA. The sequence goes on from NZ_CM173107.1 coordinate 2,329,460, forward strand.
TTCGGGCGGTTGACGTACTGCACCGGGAAGCGCAGGTCGGTCAGGTTGCTGTCCTCGGTGACATCGACGGTCTCGAGGATGTCCATCAGCGGACGCGCCTCGTAGGCGGCATCGTCGTACCACGGAGTGTGCTCGCTGATGGAGACGACATTGTCGCCTTCCAACGCGGACAGCGGCACGAAGCGGATATCCGGAACCTCGAGGTCCTTGGCGAACTCCTTGTAGTCCTCGACGATCTCGTCGAAGCGTTCCTGGGAGTAGTCGACGATATCCATCTTGTTGACCGCGACCACCAGGTGCTGGATACCCAGCAGCGAGCAGATGTAGCTGTGACGACGGGTCTGGGTCTGCACGCCATAGCGCGCATCGATCAGGATGATCGCCAGGCTCGCGGTGGACGCCCCGGTCGCCATGTTGCGGGTGTACTGCTCGTGCCCCGGGGTATCGGCGATGATGAACTTGCGCTTGTCGGTCGAGAAGTAGCGGTAGGCGACATCGATGGTGATGCCCTGCTCACGCTCGGACTGCAGGCCATCGACCAGCAGCGCCAGATCGACCTTGCCGGTGGTGCCGCTCTTCTTGGAATCGCGGGTGATGGCGGCCAGCTGATCTTCATAGATCATCTTGGAGTCGTGAAGCAGGCGACCGATCAGGGTCGACTTGCCGTCATCCACGCTGCCGCAGGTGATGAAACGCAGCAGGTCTTTCTGCTCGTGTTCCTTGAGATAGGCTTCGATATTTTCCGCGATCATCGTCGACTGGTGTGACACTGTCATTCTCCCTGAACGAGGCCTGTCCGGCGCGAGCGTCTTGTGGCGTGCGAGGCGCGACGTGCGACGCTTCCAGCGCTAGGGACATCCCTCGTCCTGTCAATTTCGTTGAGTCTTGCTTGCCTTGAAGGATGCCATCGCCGTTGCTGGCGACGGAGCCGGATACCTGGCGCGTGGCCTAGAAATAACCTTCGCGCTTCTTCTTCTCCATCGAGCCTGCCTGGTCGTGATCGATGGCACGCCCGGAGCGCTCGCTGGTACGCGTCAGCAGCATTTCCTGGATGATTTCCGGCAGGGTTGCGGCGGTGGATTCCACGGCGCCGGTCAGCGGGTAGCACCCCAGGGTACGGAAGCGCACGGACTTCATTTCCGGCACTTCGCCTTCCTTGAGCGGCAGACGCTCGTCGTCGACCATGATGTCGAGGCCATCACGCTTCACCACCGGACGCACGGCGGAGTAGTACAGCGGCACGATCTTGATGGACTCGAGGTAGATGTACTGCCAGATGTCCAGCTCGGTCCAGTTGGAGAGCGGGAAGACACGGATGGACTCGCCCTTGTTGATCTTGGAGTTGTAGATATTCCACAGCTCCGGACGCTGGTTCTTGGGGTCCCAGCGGTGGTACTGGTCACGGAAGGAGTAGACGCGCTCCTTGGCCCGCGAGGCTTCCTCGTCACGACGTGCGCCACCGAAGGCAGCATCGAAGCCGTGCTTGTCGAGTGCCTGCTTGAGACCGGCGGTCTTCATGATGTCGGTATACTTGGCACTGCCGTGATCGAACGGGTTGATGCCCGCCGCGACGCCTTCCTGGTTGATGTGCTCGATCAACTCCATGCCGACTTCCGCAGCCATCTCGTCGCGGAACTTGATCATTTCCTGGAATTTCCAGGTGGTGTTGACGTGCATCAGCGGGAACGGCGGCACGCCCGGCGCAAAGGCCTTGCGCGCCAGGTGCAGCATGACGGCGGAATCCTTGCCGATGGAGTACAGCATGACCGGATTGGCAAATTCCGCTGCCACTTCACGGATGATGTGAATGGATTCGGCCTCAAGCTGCTTGAGGTGGGTCTGGCGTTCCGGTGTAATACCGAGTTTTTCGGCCGTAGATGATGCTGTCATTACAAGTTCCTTGAGATCACTCTGCTAGTTGTTCCTGCCCTCTCCACTTGCAGGCGCTGCTGCATGCCTTGAAGAGGCCCATGTATCCTTGACATGAGACTGACATCTTTAAAGGTCAGTCATGTGACGCCAGTATTGAACTGTGCAAGTACAAAGTTTCTAACATCACGCCCAAGGCGCGGCTGGCTTGACACAGACGATGAAATAGGGGTTAAGCACGCTGTCATGCTGGTTGTAACGCAGCGCCTGACGCGTTTCAGCATGCAGTACCTGACCACCTGCGGCTTCGACCACCGCATGCGCGGCACCGGTATCCCATTCACAGGTCGGGCCGAGGCGTGGGTAGAGATCTGCCGCCCCTTCCGCGACCAGGCACAGCTTCAGTGAGCTGCCCATGGCGACGATATCGCAAGCAGCAAAGTCAGCGACGAATGCCTTGAATTCTTCGGTCTGGTGAGAGCGGCTACCGACGATGCGCCAGCTGTCGGTGGTGCTCGGCACGTCACTGACGGCGATGGCCTGACGCTCACCGTCGCCAACCTGCTTCTCAGCGATGGAAGCCTGACCTTCCCCCTGCTGAGCACCGACGTAGAGCGTCTCGATGGCCGGCGCATAGACGACACCCATGGTCGGCACGCCCTGCTCGATCAGCGCGATGTTGACGGTGAATTCACCATTGCGCTTGATGAATTCCTTGGTGCCATCCAGCGGATCGACCAGCCAGTAACGCGTCCAGTTACTGCGCTCGTCCCAGCTGATGTCCGCGTCTTCTTCGGACAGGATCGGTGTGGCGCCGAACTCGGCATCCATAGCCTTCAACCCGTCGACGATGACAGCATGTGCTGCTCGATCTGCCGTGGTCAGCGGTGAGTCATCCGACTTCATATCGACAGTGAAGTCACCGCTCTTATAGATCTCCATGATGGCAGCACCCGCACTACGAGCAATCGACTCGAGAGAGGTCAACATCGGGCGTGTGTTACCTATGCTTGTCGCGTCTGTCATGTGCCTTCTTGTCCCCATGTAATGTCTTTCTTTGAACCGTACTCTACTGTCGCCAGCGAGACCCATTGAGGTCTGCTGACTTGCCACTGCTGTAAACGACGGCATTTTTGGCAGGTGTCTGTACTCATCTGAGGCCCAATAGCTGACTCTCTTGACCATCCATCATGGGGAAGCAATAAGCTTGCCATTGCCTCTACCAATCCACACTTAATTCATCCAGTAAACGGCCAGATCATCGGAATCAGGGTAACCGACGTCACCCCGACGATGATGCTCATTGGTAGGCCAACCTTCATGTAATCGGACACCTTGTAGCCCCCCGGGCCCATCACCATAAGGTTGGTCTGATAGCCTAGCGGTGTGAGGAAACTAGCCGAGGCCGCGAACATGATGGCAATCGCATAAGGCATCAGTGATACCCCAAGCTGCTCGCTGACCGCCATGGCGATCGGAAACATCAATACGGCGGCGGCGTTGTTGGTGATGATCTCGGTGAATAGCGTCGTGGTGAGATAGACGAGGGCCAACATTAGCAGCGGCGACCCCCCGCCTAGCTGCATGAGTTGATCCGCCACCATCTGGGCTGCACCGCTGTCGGTCATCGCCTGACCCAGCCCCAGGGCAGCGGCAATGACGACCAGCACGCTACCATCGATGCTGGCACGCGCCTGAGAGGCAGGGAGGCAACCGGTGAAGACCATCAGAATGGCGGCCGCCACCGCCGCCTCGACCAGCTCGGCCATGCCCGCTAGGTGCGTGATGATCATCAGACTCATGATGGCGAGTGCGATGGGCGCCTTGGTGAGGTTGGGCATGCCATTGCCATCCAGCGTACTGACCAGCAGGAATTCGCGGTTATAGCGATGCAGGCGCGTGAAATCGGCAGCGGCTTCCAGCAACAGGGTGTCACCGGGGCGCAGTACGATGTCACCGACCTTGCTGTTGATGCGCTCACCATCGCGTGACACGGCGAGAATCACGGATTGATAGCGTGTACGAAAGCGCGCTTCGCGCACGTTCATGCCGACGACGGGGGAGCTTGGGGCGATGACGGCCTCGACCATGCGGCGCTGGTGATGGTCTAGGTCCAGCCCTGCGGCATCGCTCTCCAGGCCTCGGAAAACACGCACTTCATGCGCCGTATCTGCCACGCCGACGAAGATGAGGCGATCACCGGACTGGAGCATGGTGTCAGGGCCGACCATGGACAGCAGCTTGCCGGAACGTTCTATCTCGGCCAGATAACCGAATTGAAGACTGCGCAAGCCTGCCTCTTCGATGCTCTTGTCGTGCAAGGGCCCCTTGTCGGCCACCCGCATGGCTACGGAATACTCGCGACCATTGCCGAGCTGCTCGACCAACCCCTTGCGCTGAGGCAAGAAACGCCACCCGATCAATACCATCCATAGGGTGCCGATGATCAGCACAGGCACGCCCAGTGCAGAAATATCAAAGATGCCGAGCCCGGGCAGATTGGCCTGGGACTGCAGCAGGCCGTCGACGACCAGGTTGGTACTGGTGCCGATCAGGGTGCAGGTACCGCCGAGGATGGCGGCATAGCTCATGGGCATCAGCAGACGTGAGGGCGAGATTTTCATGCGCGCGCACCAGCCCTGAACCAGGCCAATAAAGAGCGCGACGACAGGGGTGTTGTTCAGAAAGGCGCTGAGCAGCGAAGTGATAGGCATCAGGCGTGCCAGTGCAGAAGAGGGAGAACTGGGGCGTCCGAGCAGGCGCTCAAGCATCCAGCGGAGCGCACCGGTTTCCTGCACACCGGCGGCGACCACAAAAAGCGCGCCAATGGTCATGATGCCCGGATTGGCAAAGCCGGACAGGAAGGTCGCCGGCGAAATGACGCCGAGCAGGATCAGCAGCACGGCAGCTGCCATCATCAGCCACTCAGGGGGCCATCGATTCCAGATCAGTCCTGTCAGTACACCTATCGTGACGATGAGTGTAATGGCAGCGTCCATGTGCTGCGTGATATCCATCTACAGAGGTTCCCTTGGCATCCTGCCGCTTCTTATCTCTCAACGCATTCACTCGACTGCGGAACGCATACCCCACCGAACCTAACGAGAAAGTATCATCATCGAAGCGGAACACATTAGCAACAAACCTCATGCGACTAAAGCATGCAAAAATTCAGTCTAACTCAAAGCAAAATACTCAGACTAACAATTTGCCTGCTACCGTTTTGACCAGCAAAGACTTTGATTGAATTCATACGTTACTTTGCGTACTTTCCCTATTTGAGGACCCTGCGTCAACGGTAAAGCCGTGAGAGTTACAAAGGAGGCGCAGACGCCGCTAGTGAGCAGCCACTTTTTCAGTGCAACGGACCTTTTGCATGCTTAGCGCAATCAAAAAACAAGGAAGGTGGTTTTTCATGCTGTCTCGATACCCCTTTCTCCCTTGCTTCTCAAATCGTTGGAACCTCCCGTCCCATGGGGGCTCCGGCCAAGTGCTCTGTTTTTCACATGGTATCCTCAGTCAGCCACAGATTGCGGCATTCATTCCAGAACTCCTGCCGATGGAGAAAGCAAGCTTACGATTGTCCGTGGGCACACCCTCCTGGCTCCTTTCAGAGAATGGTCTGTCTTATGCCTCGAAATTTTTCGAAAGGCTCACTCCGGCTGCTAGAGAAAATGTAAGAAAATCACGACTTTTCGTTTTTTTATCTCATTCTAATGTCACTAATACCCGAAGGGCTTCCATCTCACGCACATTCGACCTTAGTAGAAAAGAAAACCCTAATTCAGCTAGCAACTGCTCACAAAATTACCGGGCAGTTGTCGGGTGGGGACACAAGGCGACGGCAGACCGTGCACGTGATTACGCTTGCCGGCATTCTCTGCCCTATATCGCACTCGAAGACGGCTTCTTGCGCTCTCTTTCATTGGCAAGTGCCGGCTACCCCGCCATGTCAATGGTCGTGGATCATCAGGGCATCTATTACGACGCCCGACAGCCCAGTGACTTGGAACAACTCATTCGTGAGGCTCCAGAACGACAGAGTGATGCATTGCTGGCACGCGCCAAGAGCGCCATTGAAGCTATACGTCATCACCGCTTGAGCAAGTATAACCATGCTCCAGAACGAAACCTGCCTGTTAGACGACGGACACGGCGGGTGCTGGTCGTGGATCAGACTTACGGTGATGCCTCAGTCACAGGTGGCCTTGCTACAGCGGAAACCTTTCTCAAAATGTTGAGCGAAGCCTGCGCCGAGCCTGATAGCGAGGTGTGGGTTAAGACACACCCAGACGTGATTTCAGGCAAGAAACAAGGCTACCTGCTAGAAGAGGCGCGACGGCATGAGTGCACCTTACTGAGCGAAGACATCAATCCCTGGTCACTATTCGAGCAGGTAGACGCGGTGCATGTAGTCACCAGCCAGCTGGGGTTCGAAGCTTTGCTTGCCGGCCTGCCAGTAACCTGTCACGGCCTTCCATTCTATGCCGGCTGGGGGCTAACGGAGGACCGTAAATCCAGCCAACGTCGTCAGCAGCCGCGTAGTCTTGAGCAGGTGTTTGCAGCGGCTTATCTTGAATACACCCGCTATGCCAATCCCTACACGGGAATGCGCGTCTCACTAGAGAATATCCTCCAGCTGCTGGCAGACCAGAAACGACTGGCGGCAAGGATGGCAGCTCACTGGATCGCACCCGGTTACTCACGCTGGAAGCGTGGTTTCCTGCCATCGTTCTTGGGCCCTTCGGCAAGATATGACTTCGTAAAAAATGAACGTCAAGCATGCGAGGTACTCTCAGGAGAGCCTCCTGAGGAGGCACTACCTTACCGAGTCCTTTGCTGGGCCAGTAAGATCACCCCAGCGGTTACCCGGTCGGTCAAGAACAAGGGAGGGAAGCTCTGGTATATCGAGGACGGTTTTCTACGCTCAGTAGGCCTAGGAGTCGACCTGACACGCCCACTATCCCTGGTAGTCGATGACAAGGCGATGCATTTCGATGCCGAGCATGCAAGCACACTGGAAGAATGGCTAGAGCATCACGAGTTGGATGATGGTGAACTTAAACGCGCTCGCGAGTTGCGAGAGCGCATCATTGCGCTGGGGTTAAGCAAGTACAACTCTGACACCGACAGTCTCCCGGATCTTAGAGCCTTGGCAGGCGAGCGCGAAATTGTGCTGGTAGTCGGCCAAGTAGAATCAGACGCCTCGATCCGGCATGCCTGCCCGGGAATCAAGACAAACCGTCAGCTGCTGGAAGCGGCACGGGAATTGCAGCCTGATGCCTACATAATCTATCGGCCGCATCCTGACGTTGTGGCAGGGGGGCGCCGGGGCGAGATTGCAGCCCAGGGTACGCCGGAGGATCTGGTGCTGACTTCCGGTGATATCAGCCAGCTCTTCGAGCAGGTCGACCATGTCCACACACTATGCTCCTTGGCGGGCTTCGAGGCGCTATTGCGCGGCGTGGAGGTCACGACACACGGCCTGCCATTCTATGCAGGCTGGGGACTGACAAATGACCGCATCAGTTGCGAACGTCGCACGCGACATGTGAGCTTGGACGCCCTAGTGGCAGGCGCCCTGATTGAATACCCGCTGTATGTAGACATGAAGTACGGGCATCACTGTAACGCCGAGACAATTGTCACGATTCTGGAACAACAGCGCGCCATGCTGAGAGATGGTAGCAACAAACATTCCTTGCCTTGGAAAACACGGTTATACCGAGGCTATCGCGCACTCTTCATCGGAAAACACTGACCTATGCGACAAGGATGTCTAGCGTTACCGATCAATAGTTCGCCATACTCAAGCCTACCGACTGCTGATGAGCTGGGCGCGCCCTCAGGTGAGGCGTCAGTGTCCCCCTTACGCTTCAAGCTCTCTGAAGAGAGTCACTTGCCACGCCAGCCGTCCAACAACACACCACGTTCTGATCAAGCTTCTTCAACAGCTTCGAAGGGTGGGAGCCACTACCCGATGCACGATCGTCGTCGAGTCTTCCTGTTACTCCAAGGCGTCTGCTCGCCCTTCTTTCTACATCTGGCGAAAAAGCTCAAGCAAGATGGCCATGAAGTCATCAAGGTCAACTTCAATAGCGGTGACAGCTACTACTGGCGCCATGACAAGGCTTACGCGTATCGCGGCAAGCTCGAAGACCTCGGCGACTGGATCACCGAACTCTGGCGCAAGCACCACGTCACGGATCAGGTTTTATTCGGCGACCGACGCCCAGTGCATCGTGATGCTGTACTCAAGGCAGAGTATCTCGGTATTCGCACCCACGTATTCGAAGAGGGCTACTTTCGTCCCTACTGGGTGACACTGGAGCGCGAAGGCGTCAATGGGCATTCCCTTTTGCCTCGCGATCCAGACTGGTTCCTCGAGGCAGGGAGGCATCTTGAAGATGCCCCAACGCCACAGCGCTTCAAGGCGCCATTCTGGGAGCGTGCACGTCACGACATGACTTACCATCTGGCTGGGGCTGCCAATCCACTGCTGTTCCCACGCTATCGACCCCACAGCATTAACGCGGTGGAAGAGTACTGTGGTTATGCCACGCGCCTTCCCCTGATGCGCTGGTACAAGCGTCGAGATGCCGGACGCATCGAACAGCTAATGCGCAGTGGGGCCCCCTTCTATCTGCTGCCCCTACAGCTCAATACCGACGCCCAAATTCGTCACCACTCGCGCTTCTCTAACATGCAGGAAGTGATCCAGCGAGTGATGAAGAGCTTTGCCCTGAATGCTCCCAGCGGAGCACGGCTCGTTATCAAGAACCACCCGCTGGACATGGGGTTGGTGGATTACGCGAAGCTGATTCGAAAGCTTGAGCGCCGCTATGATGTGATCGGTCGCGTCGTCTACCTGGAAAGTGGCAATCTGGAAAACCTCCTTCAGCATGCCAGGGGGATGATCACCGTCAACAGCACCACCGGCAATGTCGCACTTCAGTATCGTTGTCCGACGTATTGCATGGGAGATCCAATATTCAACTTGCCTGGCTTGACCTTCCAAGGATCCTTGCATGACTTCTGGATCGACGGCACGAGACCGAATACGACCCTGTTCCGAAGCTTCCGCAATACGGTCATCCATACCGTGCAACTCAATGGGGGGTTTTACAGCAAGCCTGGCATGCAACTCGCTGTAATAGGAGCCACGAAGATACTGTGTGCCGAGCGCTCTCCCTTGGAGCAGATGATGAGCCGTTGCTGAACATGCCTTAAGACTGATGGACCAAGCATTGAGGTGAGACACGCCAATGATGGCAATATCTCTCACCCGACCTAGAACGAGAAACGCAAGGGAACTGCCGACCTTCGGTGTCGGGATTCAAGGAGAGCAAAAATGACGGCCATGCCCCCCCAGCAGCCAGAACCCACCGACGCAGAGTGCGACGATGGCACTCACCGACCAGCAGAAAGTAATACCCGGGCGACAACGACGAAGGATGCCAGCCGCCTGCGGCGCGTCCTGATAACCGGCGCAACGGGTGAGATCGGTGGTGCTCTGGCGCGCGCTTACGCCGCAACCGGCACCACGCTGATCCTCACCGGCCGCAAAAAGCGCAAGCTCGATGCGATTGCCGGCGAATGTCGCGCTCTGGGCGCCGAGGTGGAGTGCACGGTACTCAACCTTTGCGATGAAGAGACATTATTCACTTGGCTGGATGAAGTGTGCGCACGTGGTGTGCCAGATATCGCTATCGCCAATGCCGGTATGAATACCGGTATCGGCCCCCAAGGAAATGGAGAGCGCTGGGAGGATTCTCGTCGCCTGCTGCAGACCAACGTAGTGGGCACACTCGGTATGGCCCACCACCTCGCCATGGCGATGAAGCAACGTGGCAGTGGTCAACTGGTGCTACTTAGCTCGCTTGCCGCTTGGCACGGTTTAGCTCTCACTCCAAGCTACAGCGGTAGCAAGGCAGCAGTGAAGGCCTATGGCGAAGGACTGAGAAGCTGGCTAAAGCCCTACAACGTCGGGGTAACAGTGGTAATGCCCGGCTATGTCACCTCACCGATGTGTGAGGCAATGCCTGGCCCCAAACCCTTCGAGATGCCCCCCGAGAAGGCCGCATGCCGCATCCTCAAAGGTGCTGCCCGCAATCGGGCCCGCGTCAGTTTCCCCTTCCCGCTCAATTTCGGCTGCTGGTGGCTAGGTGTATTACCCGCCAGCATCTCACAGCGCCTGTTGAGCCTCTTCAATTATACTCATTGAATGGCTGCCTCACCGTCGCTCTGACCACTTGAGTGATGCGCTTTCCCCGAGAGCATGAAGTTAGATGAAGGAATTCAGGCCCCGCCTGGGCCTGAGATGGTGGCGATTTGCGCTACAACACTAGATAGCTGTTGCCCTGGCGCAGCTGACGAGGTTGGAATTACATGGAGTTTGTCATTGCGCTGGTGTCTTTCATGGTCTGGCCACTGCTTGTAGGTCTTCTAGTCACGCAGGTGCTGGAGCACCTTATCCTGCGTCAGATGAACTCGGCTCCGGTGAGTTTCTGGCATCGCCCCAAAAGCGCCCAACTAGCGCATGGAGCATATTGGTGCGCCAGCTGGTCACTGTGCACCTTGATCACCCAGCGCCCCTGGTTCTCGCTGATCGTCGTCAATGCGTTGTGGCTGGTGGTACTGCAGGTCAGCCACACCAAATACGTGTCGCTGCGCGAACCATTCCTCAGCCAGGACTTCGAGTACTTCACCGACGCCATCAAGCACCCGCGCCTGTACATCCCCTTCTTCGGCATCGGGCTGACCATCGCCGCGACCTCGGCCGGGGCGCTGGCGATCGGTCTGGGACTCTGGCTCGAGCCCGCGCTGGGCTTCTCCGCCGCCTACTCAGGCAACGCCGCTGTGTGGCTGGTACCGTTGATCAGCGTACTGATCGGCGCGAGCGTCCTGGTCTACGCCCTGGGCAACCGTCTGGCCAGCAAGGTGATGCTGGTGCCCGAGTTCGACCTCAGCGAGCTGGGCATGGTGGCCTACCTGCTGGCCTATGCGCGACTGGCGCGTCGCCCGCTGACGCCACTGCGCAATCCGTTGGAGGAGGCACAGCGCGAACTCGAGGCCACCTTGCGCGAACTCGATGACAAGGACGCCACCAAGACACTGCCCCATGTCGTCAGCGTGCAGAGCGAATCCTTCTTCGATGCCCGCCGCGTCTACCCTCGGGTACGTGACGACCTGCTGCCGAACCTGGACCGCTGCCACTTCACCGCCCTGGCCCAGGGGCTGCCGTGTGGTCGTCTGGCCGTGCCGGCCTGGGGCGCCAATACCGTGCGCACCGAAACCGCCTTCCTGACGGGCCTCACCGCCGAAGAGCTCGGCGTGCACCAGTTCAACCCCTACCATCAGCTGGCGCGTCGCGCCGTGCCCAATCTGGCCGCCAGCTACAAGGCAATGGGCTATCGCACGCTGTGCATCCACCCTTACCCGGGCACCTTCTATCTGCGCAATCAGGTGCTGAAACAGCTCGGTTTCGATGAATTCCTCGACATCGCCCACTTCAGCGATGCCGACAGGAGCGGCCAGTACATCAGCGATGCCGCCGTGGCCGCCAAGGTCGAAGACTGTCTGCTGGAAGCCGGCGACACGCCGTTGTTCATCCAGGTGATCACCATGGAGAATCACGGCCCGCTGCACCTGGAAACCTTCGACAGCGCACGTCTGCCGGAGTGGTATGACGGAGACCTGCCGGAGAATTGTCAGGAACTGGGCATCTATCTGCGTCACCTGGTGAATGCCGACGCGATGATCGATCAGCTCACCACCGCGCTGGCGCGACTGCCGCGCGGCGGGCTGCTGTGTTTCTATGGAGACCATGTGCCGATCATGCCCGAGGTCTATGCGATCCTGGGCGAGCCCAATGGCGTGACCGATAGTTTCATCTGGTCCAGCGCCCTGCCGGAGTCCGACGACACCGCCCGCCAGACCATGGCGGCCGTGCGCGACAAGGACCCGGAGCTGATGGAGTGGGCCCTCGACTGCGAAGGGCCTTTCAAGACTGACGAGCAATGCCGCAAGGGCGACCCGCGCGTCATCAATATCGATACATTAGGAAGTGCGCTGCTGAAGGCGACCGCGAAACATGCTCGCCACAGTGCCGTGACTCAGAAGTTCAGGAGCTTGTCATGACCCGACGCGTTGCCATCATCGGCGCAGCCAGCCGTTTCCCCGGCACCACTCAGGCCACCCTGTGGGACGACCTCCTGGCCGGCAAGGACATGGTGACCGAAGTCGCCGACGACCGCTGGAGCAAGGAGTCTCTCTCGCACCCGGACAAGAAAGCCCCGGGCATGAGCTACAGCTTCGCCGCAGGTTCACTGGGCGACATCACGGGCTTTGACCCCGCCTTCTTCGGCATCAGCCCGCGCGAAGCCGCCAGCATGGACCCTCAGCAACGCATGCTGCTGGAGATGAGCTGGGAAGCCATCGAGCACGCCGGTATCCCGGCCGAGAAGATGCGCGGCTCACGCTGTGGCGTCTTCATGGGTATCGCAAGCCTGGATTATTCCTATCGCATGGCGGATGACCTGAGCGCCATCGGCCCGAATACCGCGACCGGCAATACCTCCAGCGTGGCCTCCAACCGCCTGTCGTATGCCTTCGACCTGCATGGCCCGAGCCTGTCACTGGATACCGCCTGCTCTTCTTCAATGGTCGCCTTCCATCAGGCCTGCCAGTCGATCAGAAGCGGCGAGACCGACATGGCGCTGACCGGCGGCATCAGTCTCCACCTGCATCCCTACGGCTTCCTGATCTTCTCCAAGGCCACGATGCTGTCGAAGACCGGCCGCTGTCAGGTATTCGATGAAGCCGGCGACGGCTATGCGCGCTCCGAGGGCGGCGGCGTATTCCTGCTCAAGGATCTCGACCAGGCCATCGCCGATGGCGATCGTATCCTCGCCGTGGTGGCCTCTTCCGTGGTCAATACCGACGGCTACAAGTCCGGGCTGACCGTGCCCAACCCGTCGGCGCAGATCCAGTTGATGGAACAGGCCTGCGAGCAGGCCGGCATCAGGCCGGACGAGATCGACTATCTCGAGGCCCACGGCACCGGCACCGCGGTCGGTGATCCGCTGGAAACCCGCGCCATCGGCGCGGCCATCGGCCAGAAGCGCTCCAGCCCACTGCCGATCGGCTCGATCAAGAGCAACATGGGCCACCTGGAAACCGCCTCAGGCGTGGCCGGCCTGGCCAAGGCACTCGGCGTGATCGCGCACCGTGAAGTGCCCGCGACGATCAAGATCCAGCGTCTGAACCCGAAGATTCGCACCGACGAGTGGAATCTGGATATCGTCACCCAGCCGCGCAAGCTCAAGGCGGACGGGCGTCTGGTCGTCGGCGTCAACTCCTTCGGCTTTGGTGGCGCCAATGCCCATGTGCTGCTGGAAAGTGCTCCCGAACAGTCGGTAGCGCAACCGAGCAGTGAAGGTGAACAGACGCCGCCGCTGCGCCTGAGCGCCCGTTCCCCGCAAGCGCTCAAGCAATCCGCGCTGGAGCTGGCAGAGCACCTGCGTGAGCTCGCCGCCCACGACATGGCGCCCAGCCTCTACGATCTCGCCTGGCAGCTGGCCGCCCGCCGCGAGCACCATGTGCATGGCGCCCTGCTGAGCGCAGAAACCTTCACCACCCTGCTCGAGGACCTCGATACCCTCGGCAGCGAGGGGGATCTCGGTGACCATCCGCGCATCACCCTGGCAGACCGTCTGCCGGCATTGCCGAGCGCCAGCGACAATGGTGCATCGCCGCGCCATGGCGCAAACGCCCTCAGCAGCGCGCAGGAGCGCGGCCCGGTGTTCGTGTACTCCGGCAATGGCTGCCAGTGGGCCGGCATGGGCCGTGCCCTGCTGGAAGAATCCGCCAGCGTGCGCGCCTGCCTGGAGCGCCTCGACGCCGCCTTCCGCGACTTCAATGGCTTCGAGCTGCTCAAGGAACTGGACGGCAGCCTGAGCGAGAAAGGCGAGAACCGCCTGGACGCCACCGAGATCGCCCAGCCGACGCTTTTCGCACTGCAGGTCGCGGTCACCGAATGGCTGATCGAGCGCGGTATCCGCCCCGCTGCCGTCACCGGTCACAGTGTCGGCGAAGTCGCTGCCGCCTGGGCCAGTGGCGCGCTGACGCTCGAACAGGCCACCCGCGTCATCTTCCAGCGCAGCTACCACCAGGGGCGCACCCGGGGCACCGGCGCGATGATGGCCGTCGGTCTCGGCGAATGCGAGATGCGCGAGTGGCTGGAGCAGCCGCAATGGGCGTCGCTATCACTGGCTGGCATCAATGGCCCGCGCGGCACCACCCTGGCCGGCGAGCGTGAGCTGCTGGAAGCGCTGAGCAAGGAGCTCTCCGCCCAGGGCACCTTCGCGCGGGTGCTGGGGCTGGATTACGCCTTCCACAGCCCGGCGATGGACCCGATCAAGCCCGGCCTGCTCGAATCCCTCGACGGCCTGACGCCCCGCGCCACCCATACCCCGTTCATCTCCACCGTCACCGGCAGTGTCATTGCCGGCGAGCAGCTGGATGCACGCTACTGGTGGGAGAACATCCGTCAGCCGGTCATGTTCGAGGCCGCCGTCACCTCACTGGTCAACTGGCACTCCGACGCGGAAGAGAACGCTGCCCTCGGCCGCCATCGCCTGCTGATCGAGATCGGCGCGCACCCGATCCTGCGCAGCTACCTGAACGACATCCTCAAGGCGCGTAGTGAAGAAGCGCCCGCCGGCCAAGTGCTCGCCAGTCTCGACCGTCGCCATGCCGGGCTAGATGCCCTGGAGCATCTGCGCGGTCGCGTGCTGCTTTCCGGCGCCGTCGACATCACCGGCCTGTTCCCGGTCGCCGGTCAGTTCGTCGAGCTGCCAAGCTACCCGTGGCAACGCATCCCGTGCTGGATCCAGACCACCAGCGAAAGCCAGCGTCTACTGGATCGTCATTACGTACATCCGCTGCTCGGCTATCGTCTCGCCCAGCAACGCCTGACCTGGGAAGCTCAGCTCGACACCCAGAAGGTCGCGTGGCTGGCCGATCACCAGGTCGGCGAAAGCGCCGTCTTCCCGGGGGCCGGCTATCTGGAGCAATGCCTGGCCGCCGCCCACGAATGGCAGGCCGCCAGCGCCGATGCGGGCAGCCTGCCCGACGTGCTGGACCTGGAAGACTTCGAGATTCGCGCCCCGCTGCTGCTCGATGACAGCACGCTGCGCCTGACCCGCCTGTCGCTGGACAGCGCCAATGGCGCCATGCGCCTGGAGAGTCGTGAAACACGCGCGGAAGATGCCGACAAGTGGAACCTGCACGCCGTGGCGCGCGCCTTCACCGCCACGCGTGGACGCCTGCTGGAGCGAGCCGCCCCGATCATGCCGACTCGCGCCGCCGATTTCGGCCGCGATGAGCACGTGGCGGCTGCCGCACAACTCGGCCTGCATTACGGCCCGCACTTCCGCGCCGCCGAGCAGATCTGGGTCGACGCGGGCACCGACCACCACGCAGCGGGCACTGCGCGTCCGCAGGTGCTGGCCCGTTTCTCGCTGACCGAGGAAATGGCCAGCCAGGACGCCGACTTCCACCTGCACCCCGGCGTGCTCGATAGCGCCTTCCAGCTGTTCATTCCGCTGCTGGGCGTGCTCAAGGGCCAGACGGCGGCCAGCAATGGCATGGCCTTCGTGCCGGTGCGCGTCGGACGCCTGCAGGTGCGTGAGCAGGTACGTGCCTCGCAAATCATCACGGCACGAGTCGTGCTGCGCTCGCGTGGCCCGCACTCCCTGTGCGCCGACTTCGAGCTGTTCGATGCCGAAGGCCGCGCCGTGGCGGTTGCTGAAGAGGCCCGCTTCCGCGCCGTACGCCTGGGGCGTGATGGCACGGCGCATCTGGATTACCTGGATATCGAACTGACTGCCGCACAGCACCCGCTCACTCAGCCGTCCACGCCGGCCTTGGATCTCGCAGGCCTGGTGAATGACGCCATGCAGGCCACAGAGGCTGCCGATGACGGTGAGGATGGTGAGGCGAATGTTGGTGAGAGTACTGGTAAGAATGTTGGTGAGAGCGACGCGGCCGCCAGCGCACAGACTCTGCTGGCCGACAGCCAATGCTTCCGCGATGAGCTGGAGCCGCTGCTCGACAGCCTGATGCTCGCCAGCGTCCACGAGACCCTGCTGCGTCACGCCGCGCCGGGCGACCCGGAGCTGGCCCATCTCGATCACGAGGCGCTGTCGCGCTGGCAGCGCCGTTGCCCGCTGTTCAGCCGTGCCTTGCTCGACTGGGCCGAGTCACAAGGCCTGACGGAAGCACTCGACAGCGGCGACTGGCAGATCAATTCGCTGGATCTGCCCGCCGCCAATGATATCTGGCAGCTGCTGGTACGCGACTACCCGGGCCAGTTCCCGCTGACGCATGCCGCCGGTCGCCTGCACCTGCACCTGGATGAATGGCTCAATCGCGGCATGCCCTTGGGCGGGACTCAGTCAGAAGATCGCTCGTTGGGCGGTGCTCAATCAGAAGGGGCTCAGTCAGAAGGGACTCAGCTGGACGGCACCGCTGATGAAGTGGTGGCAAATCGCGAGGCGCTGCTCTCGACGGACGCCAGTGCCGCACTGGAGCATCTGCGCCAGCCGCTGATCCCGACGCTGCTCAAGACGGCGATCGGCAATGCCGGCTGGCAGTGGTTGAGCGCACAGCTCGATCAACGCATCAGCAGCGCGCTTGCCGCCCTGCCTGCCGGCCAGCGCCTCGATGTGCTGGAGCTGGGTGCCGGCGGCCCCTGGCTGGGCCAGCGTCTCGCGACACTGCGCGAGGCGGATGCACGCAACGGTCGCTACGCGGCGCTGGATTACCGCTTCGTGGCCGCAAGTAACGGCGCCCTCAGTGAAGCCAATCGCCTGCAGGATGACCTGCCGCTGATCGACGTGATCGCGGGCGAGGACTTCCAGGACACCGCCACGCCCCACAAGACGCAGCTCGCCATCGTGCATCTGGACTTCGAGGCACCGTCACAGGCGCGCGAGCTGCTGACAGCGCTGATCGCACGCTTGGCCCCCCGCGCACAGCTGCTGCTGTGTGGCTGTGAACCGGCGGCTTGGGCCGGGCCGATTCTGGCCCTCGATGATGGTGAGCAGCTGCGCAGCCATCCGGGCATCGCGCAATGGCAGCGTCTCTTGACCCAGCTGGGCCTCGACATCGAGTCACCAGCGCCTGCCAGCGATAGCCTGGCCAGCGATCACCTGGGTACTGAAACATCAGGCGCCTGGTGGCTGTCCGCGACGCTGGCCGCTCAGGCACCGCTTGCGGCTCTTGCGAAAACCGCTGAAGGCCAGATGGCGGCAAGTGGATCAGTCGAGAGCGAATCAGTAGCAAGCCAGGCCGCCACGCTCTCCATCGCACTGCTGGATTGCCCTCAGGCACCGGCGGAACAAGCACTGCTGACGCGCTTGAGCGACTCACTGACCCCGCGTGGTCATCAGGTTAGCCATCAGCGCCTGTCAGCCAGCCTGCCCGCGGACATGTCCGCATTGATCAAGCAACTTGGCGACGTTGATCACCTGATCGCGCTACCCAGCGCTGCGGCGACAGACGAGCAAAATGGAGCGGATCAAACCAATGCCCTCCAGTGCGCACGCCAACAGCTGCTGACACAGGTCGTCCAGGCCTTTGACAGAGCCCAGGAGCAGGACGATAGCCGCCTCGCCCCGACCCTGTGGGTGCTGACACATGACGTGGCGACGCTGTGGCAGACAGATGGCACCCCCGCAGCGACGCCACCGGCGGATGCGGCCAGCTGGGGCTTTGCGCGCAGCCTAGCCAACGAGAGCCAGTCACTGGCCATTCGCCTGCTGGATACGCCGACGCTTGAGCACGACGCCGCCTGCACGCCGGCCTTGATGGGCGCGCTGGTGCAGGAACTCGAAGCGCCTGATCATGAGCAGGAAGTGGTGCTGGATGCCACTGGCGCGCGCTTCGCGACACGCCTGCGTCAGGTGGCGGCGCCTCAGCAGGCCGCTGGTGGCGAGAGCTCCCTCTCGCAGATCTCAGGCTCGCAGACCTCAGGCGCTCAGCGACACGGCGTCAGCCTCGGCTTCAGCCAGCCCGGCCAATTGCGCAATCTGGAATGGCAGCCACGCATTCTGCCCGCCGTGGCAGCCGGCGAAGTCGAGGTGCGTGTCGAGGCGACCGGCCTCAACTTCCGCGATGTCATGTACACCCTCGGCCTGCTGTCGGATGAAGCCATCGAGCATGGCTTCTCCGGCCCGAGCCTGGGACTCGAGTTCTCCGGCATCGTCACTCAGGCCGGCACCAATGCCGAATTCAAGGTTGGCGATCGCGTGGTCGGCTTCGGCCCGGCCAGCTTCTCCGACCGGCTGGTGATTGCCGACACGGCGCTGGCCCATGTGCCCCACGGCGTCAGCCTGGAAGCCGCGGCGACCATCCCGACCACCTTCTTCACCGTCTACTACGCGCTCAAGCATCTGGCGCGGTTGGAAGAAGGCGAGAAGGTACTGATTCACGGCGCCGCCGGCGGCGTGGGCATCGCGGCATTGCAGATCGCCGAGTGGCTGGGCGCCGAGGTGTTCGCCACCGTCGGCTCGCCGGCCAAGCGCGACTTCCTTGCCCTGATGGGCATCGACAACGTCTATGACTCGCGCAGCCATGGCTTCGCCGAGGATATCCTGGCCGATCTCGCCGCGCGCCAGCAGCGCGATCCATCCGTCGATGCCCGCGGTGTCGATGTGGTGCTCAATTCGCTGGCCGGTGAAGCCATCGCCCAGAATCTGCGCGTGCTCAAGCCGTTCGGGCGCTTCTGTGAGCTAGGTAAGCGCGACTTCTACGAGAACACCCCGATGGGGCTGCGCCCGTTCCGCAATAACCTCAGCTACTTTGGCATCGATTCCGATCAGCTGATGAAGGAATGCCCTGGCCTGACCACGCGCCTGTTCCGCGAGATGATGGCACTGTTCGAGGACGGCACCCTGGCGCCTCTGCCCTACACCACCTTCGATGCTGGTCAGGTGGTCGAGGCCTTCCGCTACATGCAGCAGGCCCGCCAGATCGGCAAGGTCGTTGTCACTCAGCGCGTAGCCGGACACACCACTGAGCAGACAGCTAGTGCAGTGCCCCCTCAGCGCGACGCATTAGCGGCCAATCAAAACACACTGACGATCGACCCGGCGGGCAGCTATCTGGTCACCGGCGGTCTGGGCGGCTTTGGCCTGCGCAGCGCCGAGTGGCTGGCTGCGATGGGCGCGCGTGAGTTGGTCCTGCTCGGGCGCTCCGGTGCAGCCAGTGAAGAAGCGCAACAAGGCGTCGCACGTCTTGAGGCCCAAGGGGTGAACGTGCATGCGCTGGCCTGTGATGTCGCCGATGACGCCGCGTTATCAAAGGTGTTCGCACGCTTCGGCAAGTCCGCTGACGCCGATGGCATCGCACCGCTCAAGGGCATCATCCATGCCGCCGCGGTGATCGATGATGCGCTGATTCGCCATCTCGATGCCGAGCGCATCCAGCGCGTGATGACGCCGAAACTGGAAGGTGCGCGCCTGCTGGATCGCCTGAGTGCCGAGCATGCGCTGGACTTCTTCGTGCTCTACTCCTCGGCCACCACCCTGTTCGGCAACCCGGGACAGAGCGTCTACGTGGCGGCCAACCACTGGCTGGAAGGGCTCGCCGCCAACCGTCGTGCGCGTGGCCTGCCCGCCACCTGCGCACGCTGGGGCGCGATCGAGGATGCCGGCTTCCTGGCACGCAACGAGAAGACCCGCGAAGCACTCAAGAATCGCCTCGGTGGCGACGCGCTGATGGCAGACCACGCGCTGGCCTGTCTCGGTGAGATGATCAGTGCAGATCAGCACGCCCAGGCACTCGGCCTGCCGGGACGCTCATTGGGCGTGCTGGAACTGGACTGGGGCGCGCTTGCACGCTTCCTGCCGACCGCCGCCACGCCACGCTTTGATGAAATCGCCCGCCGCGCCGGTGAGGATGACAACAGCCAGGCGCAGCAGGATGATATCGCCGCGGCACTGGCGGGCTTGAGTGGTGAAGCGTTGCAGACCGCCATCGTCGAGATTCTCAAGGGCGAGCTGAGCAAGATTCTGTTGATCGACGCCAGCGCCATCGACGTCAACAAGAGCGTCTACGACATGGGCTTCGACTCGCTGATGGGGGTCGAGCTGATGACGGCGGTCGAGGCGCGCCTGGGCATCAGTATTCCGGTGATGATGATCAGTGAAGCCGCTACCCTGTGGCGCCTAGCTGACAAGATCGCGCAAAAGATGACACGCAAAGACGAAGTGGAGGAACAGCAGCAGCCGACCAGCTCCTTGGCACAACTCGCCAAAGCGCACGGCGAAGAGCATGTCCCGCTTCCCATGAGCGAGGCATCCACCGTCAAGTAGTGACCGGCTTCAGGATCTAAGGTAGCGATTCCGCTATTTTAATATACAAATAAGGCCAGCCAACAGATTGTCGGCTGGCCTTATTTTTATTGCAAAACTATCATTATGCCGTCAGCAAATGCTCCATGTTACGATCAATTCCTAGACGTTGGCATATATGCTGTGGAAGAAGACGGCGAGCTGAAATTCTCGGACGTGGCATTTCTTGAACTTGTACGTCTGCTCCATATAGCGTCAAATATTCATCATAATTATCAAAGGAGGCTCTATCCTTATAATCGATATACGTCTCTGCCGGTACGCCATTGGCGAGAATAGCTTCATGCCCCCAGGACTCGATATGATAATAGGTCACCTCGTCATCCAGTTCCTCCAAGGGGACATAATCAATGGAAGCTCCATTCACCAACACACTCGCGTTGATCAGCAGATCGTCAACGACAATACCGTGACCCGCCGTGAGCACCAGATCGGAGGACGGGACCTCATGCGCAATGGCGTTCTTGCGGATCTTGATCGCTTGGAGATTTTCGTTGAAATCTCTTGGCTTGGTGGTCTGCTGACCTATCCACTTAATACTTATCGTCCGGTTATCCGCTGTCGTAATGTCATCACCCACCTTGAGGGATTCCACCCGCTTGGCACCCTGAGGTGTCATGATGTCCGTGCCCTTGGCAAAACAGTTGATATCAACAGATAACAGGCCATCAGAATCCAATACATCAACATCGATGACATCATTGCTATCATCGGTGTCACTATCTCCAACACTTACGTCCAATAGTGCCATAATACATGCTCCCTATGAACAATGAGACTAAGACTAAAGTTGATACTATCTAGCAAACTTAATACTACGTTTCTAGTATCGTATATTAATAAGTTATGATGTGTGCAAATATATAGCAAAGAACTCCTTCTTATTTGCACAGTAAAATCATAATATTTGATAGGTTGGCTTTACGCGCGCTTAATAGTTAACACTGGCCCGATAAATTAAAACACTAAATAACTGCACTGATCGTATTAGAACAACTTTGGGCTCGAGGACGACGTGATCAGACGCGCACTATCCCTCAGCACTGATGAGACATACTGATGCAGTCTCATCAGCCGCCATGCTATTGTAGGAGTCTGACTCACTATCAGAATATTTTGCCCTGTCGGAAGCGGCCCGATTCCATCCACCCGGAATGGGCTGCGCTAAATGACAGTATTCGCTCCATATTCAATGGCGTCCCTGTCCCCACGACCGCCAGGCAGGAGCCGCAAGGAGCGCAAGGAGAGAGTTTCATGGACGAAATGATCGTGTTATCTATCAATGAGCATCAGGACCTCAACGCCCACTCCCCCTTGGCGATCCTGTCAAGCGAAGAAGGCTTCACCTTACTTCTCGCCAAAACACAAAACGCCACGTACCTTGTGATCGCGCAACATATGGGGCGAACCGTCTCAACGCTAGAGCTCGCGTCTGCTCGCTATGCCGAGTTTGTGATTCAGCTGATTGATGAGCACATCCGACAACATCCCGGCCTACAGAGTGAAGAGCTCAACACGCACATTGTCCTCAAGGCCAAGGATCATTTACCTCGTACTGCCATGCCCGGCGATTTCCTCGGCCCTGCTGCGTGATCCTCGACGGCCACCGACGCAGCTCAGCCTCGGGTGGCCGCCCTGCCGACATTGTGGTAACCCCTTGATCTGACATGGCATCATCGGTAATCGGCATTATTGTGGGTGGCGCTTGAGCGGCCCTGACGGGTGACTCGACGACCGCACGCGCGCAACCGCATGTGGCGGGTCCTCAGCAAGTCCCATCGAGATTCGTTCCCACGCGCGCAAAGGCTTGCCCTCTTGCCGACACCCCATCATCATCAAGGGAAAGACCGCTTCAACTTCAAGGACTTCCTCTTTGGCAACACGTCACTCCTCCGGCCTTTCTCCCCGCGACATGAAACAACAACTGCTGGACAAGGCGCGTGCCCGTCGTACCCAGACGACCGCTCGCGTGGCGGACGACACAGGCGACGATGTGTTTGCCAGCAAGCCAGCACCGCTGGTGATCAGCGATGACTTCGTACGTTTCGATCGCCAGCCCGGTTATCAGCAGCTGAGCATGATGCAGCAGGCCGGTGCCGCCTTCGGCGTGCCGGAGCCCTTCTTCCGCGTGCATGAAGGCTGCGCCGGCGCCACCACATGCATCGATGGGCGTGAGCTGGTCAACTTCGCCAGCTACAACTACCTCGACTATTCCCGTCATCCCGAGGTGATCAAGGCCGCGGCCGAGGCGGCGGCCCATTACGGCACCTCGGTGTCGGCCTCACGCGCCGTCTCCGGTGAGCGCCCGATCCATCGACAGCTGGAAGCGGCGGTGGCGCGCACCTACGAGGTGGAGGATGCGGTGGTGTTCGTCAGCGGTCATGCCACCAACGTGTCCACGCTGGGCTATCTGCTCGGCCCGAAGGACCTGATCCTGCATGACGAGTGGATCCACAACAGCTCGCTGGTCGGCGCTCAGCTCTCCGGCGCTCGTCGCATGCCCTTCGCGCACAACGACCCGGATGCGCTGGAAGCTCTGCTCAGCAGTCAGCGCGGCAAGTTCGAGCGCGTGCTGATCGTCACCGAAGGCCTCTACAGCATGGACGGCGACGTGCCGGACCTGCCGCGCCTGATCGCCCTCAAGCAACAGTATCGCTGCTGGCTGATGGTCGATGAGGCCCATTCCTTCGGCGTGCTCGGGGAACGTGGGCTCGGCCTGAGGGAGCACTTCGACATCGCTGCGCGTGACGTCGATATCTGGATGGGCACGATGAGCAAGACGCTATCCGGCTGCGGCGGCTACATCGCCGGCTGCAAGGAACTGGTCAGCATGTTGCGCTACTTCGCGCCGGGCTTCCTCTACTCGGTGGGCATGCCGGCACAGGTCGCCGCCCCGTCACTGAAGATTCTCGAACTGCTCCAGGGCGACGATGCCAGACAACGCATCGCCCGCCTGCATGCTGTCTCCGGCTACTTCCTTACACGCGCCCGTGCGCTGGGGCTGGATGTCGGCGACAGCCTGGGCGTCGCGGTGGTGCCTGTCATCCTCGGCAGCTCCCTGGTGGCGGCACGCCTCTCCAACCAGCTGTTCGAGGCCGGCTTCAACGTCCAGCCCATCCTGCACCCCGCCGTGCCGGAGAAGAGCGCCCGTCTGCGCTTCTTCCTCTCCTGCGAGCACACCGAAGCCCAGGTGGATGCCGTCCTCGAGACCCTCATCCAACAGCTGAACGACATCAAGGCAGGGCTCTGAGGGTTGTCAGCCCACACATGACGGATCGATCAGTTCTGCCATTTCACACCCCCAGAACGAAAAAACGCGGCCCTGCTCAAAAGCGGGGCCGCGTTTTTATCACGAGATCGTCATTCCCGAAAATCAGTGCTTGAGTGACACCTCAGTCGGTGAGCCTCAAGCCTGATCTCCCGAAAGCTCGTTCAACACCTGCTCGAACACCTCTTTAGGCTGGGCCCCGTTCAGAGCGCTGCGACGATTGAAGACGAAGGTCGGCACGCTGGAGATGCCCATCTTCTGCCACTGGGCTTCGTGCGCCCTTACCTGCTGGAGGGCTCCCGGGTCGTCCAGTTTTGCCAGCCCTTCAGTGGCATCCAGCCCGACCGCGGCCAGAGCGTCCGCCATCACGGCGCGGTCCGACATGTCCTTCTGCAAGGTGAAGTAGTCGGCGTAGAACTGCATCATCAGGTCATGCTGCATGCCCTGTTCGGCGGCGTACTCGAGCAGAACGTGGAGCTCGAGGGTATTCACCATGCGCATGTCGTCGAAGAAATTGAAGACCAGGCCTTCCTCGGCTGCCAGAGCGGTCAGATTGCGACGTACCTCGGCACTGGCCTTGGGCGTGGTGTCGTACTTGCGCTCGATATGGGCGCGCAGATTCTCGCCATGTGCCGGCATGTCCGGATTCAGCTCGAAGGGCTGCCATTCGATCTCGACGCTATCTTCCAGGCCGAGTGACTGAATGGCGCTCTCGAGGCGCTTGTAGCCGATCACGCACCACGGGCACATCACGTCGGAGACGATGTCGATCTTGAGCTTGTCTTGCATGTCAGTTCTCCTGAGCGGTGAAGCAGCCTCCTTCACCCCACATGAATAGTCGTGAGCAATTGCTCAAATTTTGCGCGTACTGTAGACCCGTCATCTTCGCAGGTCAAAATACTCTCAGGGTGCCTGCAGTGTCTCGAGGCGTCGCTCGTGGGCGCGCAGCGTGCCCCACACGATCGCCAACCAGAAGGCGTAGACCATCACGCCACTGGCCTGGGAGAACATCACCCAGGTCATCCCGAAGTCGAGGAAGGTCAGCGGCAGTAGCACGCCGGCGACAGCCAGTGAGCGCAATGTCAGATCATCGCTGTCCAGGCGACGGTAGAAGAGTCGCAGCGGCACCAGATAGAGTGCCAGCAACGCCAGCAAGCCCAGTACTCCGCGCTTGACCCAGGCATCAAGAAACTCGTTGTGGGGATGCTCATAAGGTTGGACGTGGCGACTCAGCTCTCCCCGCTCGATCATCGTATCACGCGCCTCGGCATATCCCGTCTCGCCCCTGCCCAGCCACGGCTGCTCGGCAATCATCATGAAGGCGCCCCGCCACATCTCGAGACGCGCCCCCGCAGAGGTGCCGGCATTACGGTCCTCAACGTACTTCGTGACATCCGAGACGCCGGCTTCGACACGTTGCTGGATACCGGTGGCCGGCATCATCACCATCAAGGCGATCACCCCGGCGCACATGAAGACGCCCAGCCTGAGCACACGGCGTGAAATCACCTCACCATAACTGCGATACAGCACCCAGGCCGCAAAGGGAAAGCCGATCCAACCGCCGCGTGTCCCCGACATTAACGAGCCAATGATGCCGAACGCCCCGCCAACCAGCAGCGCCAGTATCCAATAGCGCCGCCGGGCACCTGCCTGACTCATGGCCCAGCCAAGTCCCGCGAGACACATCAGCCCCATCAACATGCAGATATCGCCGAAATTGATGGTGTTGGTAAAGCCACCGGCGCGGTGCACGCCCCACACCAGCTTCTGCCACATCGCCCAGCTGCCGGTCAGCACGCTGCCGAGGATCAACCCACCCCACATCGCCCCCAGCGACGGAGGACACGACAATACGAGCAACAGCACCGGCACAGCCAGCAACAGGCGGATAGGCACGCCTGCCGTCTGCCACGCATCCCCCTGCAGCAGGATGCTCACCAGCAACAAGGCTGCGAGGCCCGCCATCACGCCGATGACGGTCACGTCCTCCTTGCGAGGCGCGCGCAGCAGCGTGCTCGGCTCGCGCAGCAGCGTGCTCGGCTCGCGCAGCAACCCATAGCCACTGAGCAACACCAGCAGTGCCGGCCCGATGCTATAGCCAGAGGGCACGACCAGACTGAGCAGACCGAACAGGAAAACGCCGCAGGACACGGGGCGCGACGTCACCGAGGGAACATCGGCGTCAACGGGGGATGAAGCTGAACGAGCGAGGGAATCGTATGACGGCATACCTGGCCTTCCTGACCCAGTGATGACTCTATGAAGGATGGCACGAGCCACTCAGGCGCATGCTGCAGAGGGCTATTGAGGGCTCCATGGGAGGGATAGCCTGACACAACTGCCCTCCTCCTTGGCATCAGGCAAGCAGCATGAAAGTCTTCACCTATGCCCTCTCTACCCGGTGCCCTGTGAACCCATATGAAAACGCCGCATCACGAGGATGCGGCGCTTGGGGTGGTGCTTGAAACTGTCAATTCTCGATCAAGGTCGCTCTCGATCACATCGGGAGACGACTGTGACAGAGAGGTACTGCCCTATCTGCCAGCGTAGTTGTCACCTAAACGGATTGAGAGGTGATCAACGTGCGTTATTCCACAGAGCGTAAGGAAGCCATCCTCAAGAAGATGGCGCCGCCTATGAGCATGGCCATCCCGGAATTGGCCAAACAGGAAGGCATCACTGCAACAACCCTCTACAATTGGCGGAAACAGGCCAGAGAGCGAGGACAAGTTTTGCCATCACGTTCCACCCAGCCCGACCAGTGGACCAGCCAGGAGAAGTTCCAGATCGTCCTGGAGACGGCCCCGATGAACGAGGCCGAACTCAGCGCCTATTGCCGCGAGCGTGGGCTCTACCCCGAGCAGGTGGAAGCCTGGCGGGATGCCTGCATGAACGCCAACGACGACGTGGCAGCGCAGGCCAAGCAACAACGCCAGGCTCGCAAGGCGGAGCAAAAGCGGCTCCGTAAGTTGGAGCGCGAGCTGCACCGCAAGGACAAGGCCCTCGCCGAGACGGCGGCCCTGTTGACCCTGTCAAAAAAAGCCGAGGCGATCTGGGGCACGACCCACGACGAGGACGACTGACCAGCCTCCCGGATCGCCAGCGCATCGTGACCCTGGTGCAAGACGCCCAGCGTGACGGGGCTCGGCTGGCCAAGGCCTGTCAGGTGATGGGCATCAACGTGCGGACCTACTACCGCTGGGTCGCAGAAGGCGAAGTGACGGCGGACCGCCGCCCCGACGCCGATCGCCCGGAACCGGCCAACAAGCTATCTCCCGAGGAGCGAAAAGCGATCGTGGCGTTGTGCAACGCTCCAGAGTACCGAAGCCGCCCTCCGGCCTTCATCGTGGCCGATCAGGCTGACAAGGGCCGCTATCTGGCCTCTGAGTCGACGATATACCGAGTGCTTCATGAATATGATCAGCAACATCACCGGGGCCGACAGCAGGCCCCTCAGCGTAAGCGCCCACCGACCACTCACCAGGCGACGGCGCCGAACCAGCTTTGGTGCTGGGACATTTCGTGGCTGCCCGGTCCCGCGCGCGGCACTTGGTGGTATCTGTACCTGATAATGGACGTCTTCAGCCGCAAGATCGTCGGGCACGAGATTTATGAAACAGAGACTGGCGAGCTGGCCGCTGAGTTGATTCAGAAAACCTGCTGGCGAGAGCGCCTGACAGATCGTCATAAACCCTTGATTCTGCATTCAGATAACGGCAGCCCGATGAAGGCAGCGACCTTCCTGGAAAAGCTCTATGACCTGGGCATCACTCCCTCGTACAGCCGACCGCGAGTCAGCAACGACAATGCCTTCGCCGAGTCGGCCTTCAAGACGCTGAAGTACCGGCCGGGCTTCCCCGTCGACGGGTTCGCCACCCTGGCCGAGGCTCAGGACTGGGTTCAGCAATTTACCGAGTGGTACAACCATGAGCACCGGCACAGCGCCCTTCGCTACGTCACGCCGAGCCAGCGTCATGACGGCGAGGCCAAAGGCATTCTGACGCAGCGCCGAGAGGTCTTCGAGGCCGCGAAGCAGCGTCACCCGGAGCGATGGTCAGGTGACATCCGAAAACTCGACCTGCCGGAGATAGTGCATTTGAATCCGGAGCGGGATCCGATACCGCAGGCAATAGGGTTTTAAAAAGCCAGAACCACTTCATGTGCCAACTATGTTGACAGATTCCGACTGTGAAAAATGGCTAACCAAACATGTGTCACTAATTTATTCTAACTATAAAAGTGCTATGTCGACAACAAATTTTATATAGCCAAAATCGTATTCATATTATTTACACCCCTCTTAATCTAAGATGGAACAACTAAGAACTCATACAAATAATCTAGTAGCTGTACAACAACCAACTTATGCAAAGCAGTCCTTGATATGTTGTATATGTGAGCCGACAAGGAAAACTAAGTATATCAGTATTAGTTATACATTTACCTTAGACCGAAAAACATATGGCGTGGAATTATTTATCCAATTCTGGCATGGCTTCTCGATGTATTTAAAAGTTAGTCTTGAAATTAAAACAACCGCTATAATGTAAGGTATATAGATAGCATCGTTAAAGATTCCAATCCCAAAATCTATAGTACGCTGCCCATCTACAGTATACATAAATGAATAATCAAAAATAATCTCAGAAACTTTCGAGATCGCCTTGATAAAAGTAACAAACCATGCATGTGTCAAATATATCGAAAACGATAGAATACCTAAATTACGAAATACAGACATCATTAACAATCTTGAAATAATCCCAGAATCGCGTGAAAAAATAATAACTGTACCGAAAAACAAAACGGGCATAAGATATGCTAACGTATCCGTAGATTGTATGTCGAAACTGATGAACAAGGTAAGTATTAAAAACAGCATAAAAATCTCTAAAAAGGATTTTATTTTAATTCTATCATGTATATGATAAGCAACCACACCTAAAAAAAACGAATAAAAACATCTTAAAATTGCTAATGAATGCGTATCACCCATTGTTGAATATGAATATAATATGGTTACAGAAGCTATGGATATAACTAGAGAAATCCAAGCTATCTTTCTAATAGTTACTAGCCAGCACACTAGAGCAAACAAGACATAAGTATAAAACTCTACACTTATACTCCATGAAGGGATATTCCAAGTAGTTTCATTATTAATTCCCAGTGCCTGAATCAAAATTAAATTTTGTAAAAAACTTGAAAAAGAGAATCTTTCACCTAAATCTATACCTAAAAATAAATTTACTAACGCAAAAGGTATAAAAGCAAGAGTCATAAAGATATGCAAAGGCCAAATTCTTGCTAATCTTCTTTTAATAAATAAGATGAACCCTTTATAATTATGCACCTTATTATTATAGCTGGAAGTTATCACAAAGCCACTGAGAACAAAAAAAAACTCAACAAATAGATAGGAATTATTCACTATATTAGAATTTGAAACAACACCCGACACATTTAAGTGGTATATAACGACCATTAACGCACAAATACCTCTAAATCCATCAAGCGACCGATATCTCATCATTCTATTGCCCTTGTTCGGTTTATATAGGAAACTATAAATAATTGTACTCTTTTGTTACCATTTTCAAATACGAATCTTCAATCTTTATACTAAAAATTGCATTTAAATCATGACTCTAAGATAATATTAAAGGTTTTGTTTACTCCCATACTAACAATAATTG
Source organism: Cobetia sp. PS-4MA (assembly GCF_057670765.1). NCBI lineage: Bacteria > Pseudomonadati > Pseudomonadota > Gammaproteobacteria > Oceanospirillales > Halomonadaceae > Cobetia > Cobetia sp. PS-4MA. Next base: position 2,358,715 of record NZ_CM173107.1, read on the forward strand.
TACGACAACCTAAAACTCCTTCACATTCAAATCATCTTAAGTAAGAGCAGAGAAATTTTATAATGGAAAAATCTAGGCAAGCTTAACTCTGAAAATACCAACTATTGTAGTTTACATTGCTCTTTATACGATACTAAATGGGCGGTTTTACAAAATCCCTAAATATCGAAATTAAAGCTTAAATGTAGGGTCTCGGATGTTCAATTGACTGGAATAAGCTATCCTTTGCTTGCTGCCAGAGGGCTTCTTCGTCAGTTCGTTCAGGAGCATCGAGGTGGACATCAAGCTTCATAAGCAAGCGACTACCACACCCAAGGTCCGTACTGAGATACAGGCCGCTCCTGCCCACATCCCGGACACGGTATTGGCGGAGCGCTTTGGCGTGAGTGATATGACCATCCGCCGGTGGCGGCATCGAGACGACGTCTATGATCGTCCTCACACGCGTCATAACCTCCTGGCCACCCTCAATAGGGAGCAGGAAGAAGTGCTCATCGCCGCCAAAACGTTCCTTCGTCTGGGGCTGGATGATCTCCTCGTGGTGGCTCGTGAGTTTCTTCATCCGACCCTTTCCCGCGCAGCCTTGCACCGGATGTTGAAAAGACGGCAGGTGCCGACACTTGCCGAGCTGGCACGCCAGGACCAAGAGGACAACAAGCAGGCTCCCAAGGCATTTCGGGACTACGAGCCAGGCTACCTGCATATCGACATCAAGTACCTGCCACAGATGCCCGATGAGACCCAGCGGCGGTACCCCTATCTGCCAGCGTAGTTGTCACCTAAACGGATTGAGAGGTGATCAACGTGCGTTATTCCACAGAGCGTAAGGAAGCCATCCTCAAGAAGATGGCGCCGCCTATGAGCATGGCCATCCCGGAATTGGCCAAACAGGAAGGCATCACTGCAACAACCCTCTACAATTGGCGGAAACAGGCCAGAGAGCGAGGACAAGTTTTGCCATCACGTTCCACCCAGCCCGACCAGTGGACCAGCCAGGAGAAGTTCCAGATCGTCCTGGAGACGGCCCCGATGAACGAGGCCGAACTCAGCGCCTATTGCCGCGAGCGTGGGCTCTACCCCGAGCAGGTGGAAGCCTGGCGGGATGCCTGCATGAACGCCAACGACGACGTGGCAGCGCAGGCCAAGCAACAACGCCAGGCTCGCAAGGCGGAGCAAAAGCGGCTCCGTAAGTTGGAGCGCGAGCTGCACCGCAAGGACAAGGCCCTCGCCGAGACGGCGGCCCTGTTGACCCTGTCAAAAAAAGCCGAGGCGATCTGGGGCACGACCCACGACGAGGACGACTGACCAGCCTCCCGGATCGCCAGCGCATCGTGACCCTGGTGCAAGACGCCCAGCGTGACGGGGCTCGGCTGGCCAAGGCCTGTCAGGTGATGGGCATCAACGTGCGGACCTACTACCGCTGGGTCGCAGAAGGCGAAGTGACGGCGGACCGCCGCCCCGACGCCGATCGCCCGGAACCGGCCAACAAGCTATCTCCCGAGGAGCGAAAAGCGATCGTGGCGTTGTGCAACGCTCCAGAGTACCGAAGCCGCCCTCCGGCCTTCATCGTGGCCGATCAGGCTGACAAGGGCCGCTATCTGGCCTCTGAGTCGACGATATACCGAGTGCTTCATGAATATGATCAGCAACATCACCGGGGCCGACAGCAGGCCCCTCAGCGTAAGCGCCCACCGACCACTCACCAGGCGACGGCGCCGAACCAGCTTTGGTGCTGGGACATTTCGTGGCTGCCCGGTCCCGCGCGCGGCACTTGGTGGTATCTGTACCTGATAATGGACGTCTTCAGCCGCAAGATCGTCGGGCACGAGATTTATGAAACAGAGACTGGCGAGCTGGCCGCTGAGTTGATTCAGAAAACCTGCTGGCGAGAGCGCCTGACAGATCGTCATAAACCCTTGATTCTGCATTCAGATAACGGCAGCCCGATGAAGGCAGCGACCTTCCTGGAAAAGCTCTATGACCTGGGCATCACTCCCTCGTACAGCCGACCGCGAGTCAGCAACGACAATGCCTTCGCCGAGTCGGCCTTCAAGACGCTGAAGTACCGGCCGGGCTTCCCCGTCGACGGGTTCGCCACCCTGGCCGAGGCTCAGGACTGGGTTCAGCAATTTACCGAGTGGTACAACCATGAGCACCGGCACAGCGCCCTTCGCTACGTCACGCCGAGCCAGCGTCATGACGGCGAGGCCAAAGGCATTCTGACGCAGCGCCGAGAGGTCTTCGAGGCCGCGAAGCAGCGTCACCCGGAGCGATGGTCAGGTGACATCCGAAAACTCGACCTGCCGGAGATAGTGCATTTGAATCCGGAGCGGGATCCGATACCGCAGGCAATAGGGTTTTAAAAAGCCAGAACCACTTCATGTGCCAACTATGTTGACAGATTCCGGTACCTGTTCGTGGCCATCGACCGCGCCACGCGCTGGGTCTATCTTGAGGTGCGCTCCAGCCAGTCAGCGAAAGACGCAGAGGGGTTCTTCCATCGCGTTATCGACAAGGCACCGTTCAAGGTTCAGAAGGTGCTGACAGACAATGGAAAGTGCTTTACCGATCGTTTCACGTCGGGCGGTGAACGTAAGCCGACAGGAAGCCATCTTTTCGACAAGGCCTGTGCACAGCATCATCTCGAACACCGGCTCATCAGTCCGGGTCACCCCCAAACCAACGGGATGGTCGAGCGCTTCAATGGCCGTATCAGCGATGTGCTGACGACTCGACGCTACGAATCGAGGAAGGATCTGGAGCAGACACCCAAGCGTTACTGTTGGCTCTACAACCACTACATCCAGCAGAAAGCATTACATCATCAGACGCCGATATCAGCCATGAAAGATTGGCAAAAAAGGCGGCCCGAGCTTTTCCACAGGCGGGTAATCAATCAGACGAGACCCGACAACTAACAACAATTATGCCCTCTATCTATGTAAATAAAATTGATCTAATTTCAACTGCGCAGCCCAAAAAGTTTAAACACAGAATCAATCGTTGCCGAACAGATCGCGAGTGTAAACCTTGTCGACCACATCGGCGAGCTCTTCCGCCATGCGATTGCTCAAAATAACGTCTGATTTCTGCTTGAACACCTCGAGATCTCGCATGACGCGTGACCCAAAGAAGGTGTCCTCTTCCAGTACCGGCTCGTACACCACCACTTCCACACCCTTGGCCTTGATGCGCTTCATCACGCCTTGCATGGCACTGGCGCGGAAGTTATCAGAGCCGGACTTCATCACCAGGCGATACACCCCCACTACCTGCGGGTTGCGCTTAAGCACGGATTCCGCGATGAAGTCCTTGCGCGTGGTGTTGGCATCGACGATGGCCTGGATCATGTTGTTCGGCACTTCCTGATAATTGGCCAACAACTGCTTGGTATCCTTCGGCAGGCAGTAACCCCCATAACCGAAGGACGGGTTGTGATAGTGCTGGCCGATGCGCGGGTCCAGCCCCACCCCTTCGATGATCTGCCTGGCGTCCAGGCCATGTGATTCGGCGTAGGTATCCAGCTCATTGAAGTAGGCGACGCGCATTGCCAGATAGGTATTGGCGAACAGCTTGATGGCCTCCGCCTCGGTGCTATCAGTGAACAGCACATCGACACCCTGCTTGATGGCACCTTCCTTGAGCAGCCCAGCGAACACCTCGGCACGCTCGGAGCGCTCACCGACAATGATGCGTGACGGGTGCAGGTTATCGTACAGCGCTTTGCCTTCACGCAGGAATTCCGGCGAGAACATCAGATTTTGAGTCTGGAAACGCTCACGCGCCTCAGCCGTATAGCCCACCGGTACAGTGGACTTGATGACCATCACCGCGTCAGGGTTGATGTCACGCACATCCTGAATCACCGCTTCCACACTCTTGGTGTTGAAGTAGTTGGTGGTAGCATCGTAATCCGTCGGCGTCGCGATGATCACGAAATCAGCATCGCGGTAGGCCTCTTCCTTGTCGAGGGTAGCGCAGAAATTCAGATCTCCACGCGCCAGAAACTCAAGAATCTCATTATCGACGATAGGTGAGATACCACGGTTCAGGCCTTCCACCTTCTCTGGCACGATATCCAACGCGACGACTTCATGATGCTGAGACAGCAGCATGGCGTTGGAGAGACCGACATAGCCGGTGCCTGCGATGGCAATTTTCATTGCTGAATCCTGTGAGTATGATGAAGTGGCCAATATAGCCAACATAGTGAAAAAGAACCGACCTGGTACAAAGACCGGATATCGGACATCATGGCTAGTCACCAGCGCTTAATACGTCATGATACAGCGCTTCTATGTTTCGTACTCTCTGCTGAATATCATGCTCAGTTTCTACCTTGGCTCTTCCGGCGGCACCCAAGCGGATACGTATGCTAGCATTCTCAAGTAGTTCTACCAACGCACTGGCCAGAGACCCAGTGTTTTCCACGGGGAACAGCAGTCCATTCTCTCCATGGTGGACAAGATGTCGATTCCCGGGGATATCTGAAACAATGACTGGCAGCCCGCAACCCATCGCTTCAAGGATGGCTAAGGGCATACCTTCCCACCGAGAAGGCAAGACAAAGACATCGCAGAGACGAAGCAGTTCAGGCGTATCAGTCCGCCACCCCAGAAAATGGACATGTGGCTCAAGACCTGCAAGCTTGATCCTGGCTTCCAAGGATTCCTTCAAGGCACCGTCCCCCACCAGTACCAGGTCTGCCCCTGGGTCACCTGACTCCCAGAGTTGGCAGTAAGCTTCAACGAGACACGCTGGATTCTTCTGCTCCCATAATCGCCCGACCATCATGACCAATTTACGATCAGCTGGAAGGCCTGCCTCCACCCTCATGGCCTCACGATTAGCCTCAAGAGATAACGGGTGAAATTTTTGAAGATCTATTCCATTAGGGATGATTTCGATGCGCTTGTCGGTAAGTCCAAGTTTTTCTCGGCAAATCTTTGCATCATCCTCGTGTAGGCAAATGACACGATGAGAACAACGTGCACCTATCCACTCCATCGTGTGGAAAATTCTACGCTGCAAAGAGTTTGTGGCTGCAGGAAATGCGAAACCGTGCACAGTATGAACAACACAAGGTACACCTGCCCATTTCGCTGCTAAACGTCCTATTACGCCTGTCTTACTGGAGTGAGTATGAACAACATCAAATTTTTCACGACGAAAACAATTCCAAAGATGCCAAAGTGCTTTCAAGTCCAGTACCGGATGGATCTCCCGTACCAAATAGGGTACAGAAATAACGTCTGTGCCACTCTTTTCAGCTCCCTCAGTAAGGGGGCCTCGTCCCCTACAGAATAAAGCTTTTCTTGTATCACTTGTCAGCCTCTCAAGCTCATCAAGTGAGACACGCTGAACACCACTTAAAAGTGGTAACAATTGTATGTGCGCAATATTCATTTATTTATCTATGTTTATCTTTGATCTAAGGGAGACTGGTAGCAATGAATACAGCAACTTAGCAAATACATAAGGTACAAGATTTATGTTATTAGTGCTCACGGCATACGAAATCTGTAATCTAAAGGTGGCACCTATATAACTAAATCTTTTTCTGCCTTCAAAAGACTGAGCCTGATGGATTCGCTTAGCGGTCATTTTTGATGACATACATATAACCTTAAATCCATTAACCTTGCTGCGCAAATATAACTCGTAATCTATAAGCTTATTAATCCCAAGATTATAACCATTAATACTAAAATAGTCTTCTTTACGGAAAACTAAAGAACTATGGCATAAGGGATTACGCTTAATCAGATCACGAAGCGAGTAATGATTTAAGACATCTAGTTGTTCATTATCAACACTATCAAAGTCGGCATCTTGACTACCTATAACTTTTTTATAGCCAGTAAACAAAAGCGTCTTTTTAGGTAAATTCTGCAAGTGTTTAATTTGATTAAAAGATTTCATCGGATGGATATCATCGTCCACATCTAAAATACCGATTAAATCATGACTAGCTTGCCTTACCCCTAAATCTAATGCCTTAGCACGTCCAACTCCATCTGTTTCAACCAAGTTGCAATTTACTTTAGGATTGTTAGTGATATAGTCTCTAACCAAGCTCACGGTAGAGTCTTCAGAACCATCATCAATTATAACAACTTCTAAACTTACTCTTTGTTGATTTTCCAGAGATTCAATACATGATACAATGAAATCTTCTCCGTTTTTAACAGTTACTACATAAGAAATTTTCATTTAATATCCTATTTGCATGGGAGGCATATATACATATGCCATTACTCCACCAATCGATATAACAAACAAATACATGTAAGCGATACCTAAGTTAGAATCACTCAATATATATGCGCCATTCTTATCTTGAGACTTAGCGAACATCAGAAGTGATATTATAGGTATCAAATACCAAGAGTAAGTACCAACTCTGTCGGAGTAAGGCATGAAAAACATAAGTATAAATACTGAATTTAATATCAGATAATTAGTAATAAAAAACTCTAGCGAAGGTGTTTTTCTTAATCTGAAAAGAGGAGCCAATATATATACAAGTATTGGCAAAAAACTAATAGACCAAAAATCAAATCTAAACCCTGTCACATATCCTGTAGAATTAGATATATGTGAATATTCCCCTAGTATGCCAGAGTCAATAAGCAATCTTCGTATAAAGGTTTCAGGTAGTTCCAAGTAAGAAATGATTGAAATTGCAAGCCATGCTAATACCAACTTCCCTGTATATTTGTTAATCTTAGTATAGTGCACCAAATAAGCTACACAACATAAAACCGAAGTCTTGTGAAATGAAATTGCTATTAAAATAAAAGCTAAAGAAATTATGATCTTATTTTCAAGAATACTTTTATAGAACAACATGATAAAGCATATAGCCATACCTTGCCGTATAACATTAACATTGAGATTAATATTTACAAAGAACCCCATATATACTAGGACAAGAAAAAGCGTGGCTTTACCGGAAGTAAATTTATAAAAAAAATAAATACTTAGATATACTTGTGTTAATGATATTAGAAACTTAACTTCCACACCACTAAAGATCAAACTAAGCAAGTAAGAGTATGTAGTAAAGCCAATTTCAAATCGAAAGACCTCTAATGCTTCTGTAAGAGTATAGTTTGAAGCTTGTCTAAAAAAATCAATATAGACATCTGTATCTGAACCTACTTCTTCACTTCTAAGAGAGAAGAAGATAATAGAAAATACAGCATATACAAAAATTGATATAACAGAAACTGCTCTTCGATTCAGGTATAAATTATGCTCTAGAAAATAAACAACAGATAAACCAAATATAAGGAAGCTATATATTATCGGCATTAACCTTCCTATTATAGTTCGCAAATAAGTTAATTTAAGAAAAGAAAAGGTATGTAACTGGTGCGAATATTAACGCAGGTATAGCATTAATAAAAAAGCTCATAGGATTTACTTTAAACACCTTATAATATAACAACAGATACGCTTGTATGAAGTTAACGTGATAACCAATCACTATAAAGTAGCAAAGAATATATATATCCCGAGCGTATATGCCACAAGCAATTGCAATGCAAGTTATTATTAACGAAAAAACTCCGCTAAATAATAATATATTTGGCTTATTAAGAGACTGAAAAAAACTACCACTCGTTGAAAGGACTACTTGTATAGGTATAGACAAAGAAAGAACACGAATAATATCTGCCGCCTTTAACCACTCATCCCCTAGTAGCAAAAATATAATAGTATCAGAAAGCGAGTATATAAAAAATCCAGCCACTGAAGCTAAAAGTGAAAGTTTCAGCACGAAGGATCGATGCACCGATTCTACGTATTCTATATCATGACTATATTTATTGATCACCGGCTGTATTGCAGGAGTCATAGCAAAGCTTAATAGCATTAAGGGATATTTCATAATTTCATATGACTTATCATAAATTGCCAAAACACCATTACCAAAAAACTTACCAACTATGACAGTATCTATATTACGGTTAAAATAATTTGCTATATTAAATAGTAACTGATAGCTTGAAAAGCTTAAAATCAAGCTAACACCGCTCATATTTTTACTAGGTTTCGGGAAACCAAACTCTAAATTCTTTGAGCAATAAAGCAATGCAATTGATGTAAATATAGTGTTAGCAAGTAAGCGAATAGCTAGAGCCTCTAATGGCCCAACAAATTTATATACAATCACAGCTAATACTAACCCTAGCAGTTCAGATACAGCACCAATTATACCTATCGTGAAGAACTTTACTTGGCGTAAGAGTAAAGCATTTGGAAAAATTGAAACTGCAGAGAAAAATACACTTAGAGCTATGAAAGGCATTATTGAAACAATACCAGGAAAACCATAAAAATCTTCTATGACATCAGCACTAGAATATAATATCACGGCACATATGACACCAACTAATAGCGTGAATGTAAATATTCCGTCGCGCTGTGTTTCACTCATAGCTCTTAGATTGATTATTGCCGGACTAAAGCCTCCCTCGCACACCATTTTGAAGAAAGTAAAAAAAACCATTACTGCCGCTAGTGTACCGAAATATTCCGGAGAAAATAATCGAGCCAACACTATCATCGAAATTAAATGAGAAAAATATATAAAATACTTACTCAACATGCTTTTAATTATCGAAACATAAAGGATCTTCATTTAAAGACCCTACGCTTAAACAAATAAAGCTCAGGCATGAACATTAGGACCCTTAGTTTATTTGACTTCGGAAAAACTTTATTATTTTTAAGTATTTTTATCGCATGTAATCTATCGTTAAAACTAGCTAAGCCATGCACGTGAACAGAGTCGATTAAGGCGTTGACAACCATTTTAATGCAGAGTTCGGTCAAATAAAAAGAAACTTGCCGATCAGCTATTAATTTAGATCTAACAACTAGCAATTCTTCGGCTACAGAAAAGTAACTATCAATATTAAATCTAGTTTTAGATTTAGTCATAATTGATCCATCTCTTACCCTCCTTACATAAAACATTTCTTTAAGTACATAAGCATTATAACTTAGGTCGTGCAAGAGGAGTTGCGTTGTAAACAAGTTATCTTCATGTATAATATTATCTTTAAACCTCAAATCCTTAAAAGAACTTACACTATACATATATAAGCATGGTTGCACGATATAGTTATTCTTTTGACTCATTTCTACAAAGGCGTTGAATGTCGAAATTTTTCTATTAGCTATTTTTTCATCTCTACTATAACTAAACTTTGCTATGTCAATATTTTTGTTTGATTCAATAATAGATGATGCCCCGAAAAATACTATATCAATATTCTCGCGCTCAAAAATTGATATGCAAGTCCTAAAGGTACCGGGGCTTAACATATCATCACTATCTAAAAAAGAAATATAATCCCCAGTAGCGGCTTCAATACCTACATTTCTAGCAGTCGATACGCCAGAATTCTCTATATAAATATATCTTATAAGCTTAGATGCGAAACTTTCCACTACCTCTTTAGTGTTGTCTTTAGAGCCATCATCTATAACTAAAACCTCCAAATCATAGTCTTTTTCTTTTTGGCATAGCACTGAGCTTATACAATCGCTTATATATTTGCCAGAATTATAGGCTGGTATTATAATAGAAACTTTAATCATCGTGACCCACTTCCAAAGATAACTGTCTTTATAGTTCTTATAAATATTAAAATATCAAGCCAAAAAGAAAAATTCTTTATATAATAGAAATCATATTCCAATTTTTCAATCATTCCATCTACCTCTGCTGCATAGCCCTGCTCCACCTGTGCCCAACCTGTAATTCCAGGACGTACTACATGACGGTAGTGGAAAAACGGTACATCCTTCTCGTACCACTCCGTGAGGCTCATGGACTCTGGGCGCGGGCCAATCATGCTCATGTCGCCTTTCAGGACATTGAACAATTGGGGAAGTTCATCCAGGCGACACTTGCGAATGAAACGCCCCACGCGCGTGATACGCGGGTCATTACCTTCCTGGGTAAAGCCAGTGCCCTTCATGTCGGTATACATGCTACGGAACTTGTAGACCGTAAATGGGCGGCAGTGGAAGCCCATACGCGGCTGGCAGAACAGCGCCTTGCCCGGGCTATCCAGACGAATAGCAAGTGCCGTCAGCAACATGACAGGGGCCAACAGCGGAATCAGGATCAACGCCGCGAGGATATCCATGCCCCGTTTGATGACTTCATAGTCTTCGCGCGGCGTCAGGGAGCCGAATTCGTTGGCATAGAGGTGATCCAGCAGTACCTTGCCGGTAATCATTTCATGGGCCTGGGTGGCGTGATACACCGGAATACGGTGAATCGTGCAGTCAGCGAGAAAACGCTGCCAGTCTTCCGGGAGATCTGCCCTCAGGTCCGCAACGACGGCGTCAATACGCTTGAACCCGACCAGTGTCGGTTCCTTCATCGCATACCAATACACTGACTTGCTGTGGTGATCACATAAGGACGGGGCTTTCCCGAAGGGCACCACTGCCATGCGCTTGGTGGTCAGCTTGCTGTCGACATAGTAGAAGGCCCCACCGAAGACGATCGCCAGTACGAAGGAAATCCCGACCTGCAGACGTGACACCTCGATTTCCAGCACACCGCAGATGATGATAAGCAAGGTATAGGAAGCCGCAACTGTCGGAATGACGTAAGTGAAGGAGCGCGTACCCGGCAGTTGGCAAAGACGGTTGATCAGCGTCAGGGACAAGGTGAAGGCGGCGGCGGTGCCCAGAATCGCATTCCATTGTGCCAGGGTGGAGGTATTCCAGAAATCGAATCCCCAGCGGTACATGGCAGGCAGTACGACAACCAACAGCACGCCAAAGAATGTCTGCAGGCGCTTGCTGGCAAGCAGGCGCTCGTAGTGACGTGAATAGCGCCGTTGATGCTCCATGGTAGAGCTCATGTCTTTCATGTCTGGTTCCCTTCGAATTCAATATGACTGATGACGGAATACAGCGGGATCATTTATAGCTGTAGTTGTAATAGCCATAATTCTCGCCATAGGCGCCGGCGGCCTTGCGCTCCATGGCGTTGAGGATTCCGCCTTTCACGGCAATGCCAGAAGCTGCCAGGCGCTTGAGAGAGACTTCCACTTCCTTGGGCGCGTTCACCTCGAAGCGTGAGACCAGCAGAGTCGTGCCCACATGCTTGCCGATGACGGCGGCATCGGTGACGGCAAGGATGGGCGGAGAGTCGATGATGACCAGGTCATAACGCTCGCTGACCGCAGTCAGGAAGTCCTGGAAACGCGCACTCATCAGCAGTTCCGAGGGGTTGGGCGGCGCAATGCCACGCGCGACGTAGGACAGTGATTCAAGCGCGGAAACAGGGCGAATGACGTCTTCCAGTGATTTCTTGCCTGCCAGGTAGTCACTCAAGCCACACTCGGAGCGCTCATCGAAGATGGAGTGCATGTGGCCCTTGCGCATATCGGCATCCACTACCAGCACGCGTTGCCCGGCTTGGGCACAGACAGCCGCCAGGTTGGCGGCAATGAAACTCTTGCCTATCCCCGGGCTGGGGCCGGTGATCATCAGGGTGTTGGATGAGGATTCCAGCATGGCGAAGTGCAGGCTGGTGCGTAAGCCACGCAAGGCCTCGATCGCGAGATCCGCAGGATTGCGTTCGGCCAGCAGTCCGTTGGGAATCTTGCGCGAATGCTTGTCTGTCGCACGCTTCACCTTGCGGCTCAGCTTGCCCTGCTCATCCGAGAGCGGGATGGTGGCATACATCGGCAGGCCCAGCGCTTCCAGCTGGTCCGGCGATTCCACCCCACGCCTAAACGCCGCACGCAGCAGAATGACACCGACGGACAGCATGCCGCCGAGCAGTGTCATGATGACCACGATCATGGCCTTCTTTGGCTTGACGGGCTGCGGCAAGATACCGGCATCGTCCAGGATGCGCACATTACCTACCGTACTGGCCTTGGCGATCTCCATTTCCTGCACTTTATTCAGCAGCTGCACGTAGATGGCCTGGGTCACTTCCACGCTACGTGTCAGGCGTAACACTTCCTGTTGGGTTTCCGGGAGGTCCTTCACCTGAGCATTCAGCTTGTCCATCTCGCGCTTGAGCTGAGACTTCTTCTCGAGCAGTGCCGCGTAGGTGGGGTGGCTAGGCGTATAACGCTTGGCGATCTCGGCTTCGGTCAGTTCCAGCTGATTGACCTGGGCCTCCAGATTCACGATGCGCTCCAGCACAGACTGGGTCTCCAGTGAGAGATCCACACTGTCACGTGACGTCCTGAACGCATTCAGACGCGATTCCGCCTCATCGAGCTGAGCACGTACCTTGGGTACCTGATTATCAAGAAACTCGAGACTGTTGCGCGCCTCTTCACTCTGACGCTGAACATTCTGTGAATAATAAATATCCGCGATGGTATTCAGCGTGCGCTGAAGCTCACGCGGCTGCTCACCCGTCATCGACCAGGAGAGAATGCCGGTTTCCTTGCCCTGCTCCGAGACAGAGAATGATTTGCGTAGATCTTCGATCGCCTGCATGCGGCTGATGTGTGTCAGTGTGAATTCCGCGCCTATGGCGGCATTCAAGGCAGTGACACGCAGATTCAGCTGACCATCGGCAAAGCTATCCAGCTGATTGATGCGCCCCTTGCCCAGCAACTCACCATCCTGGATCAGCTCGTAATGCGCATCATCGACGACACGCAGGGTAATGGTGCTACCCAGCATGGCGTCATCGACAGGCATCTCACTGACGCTGATGCTCTCCCCTGCCCAGGTACTTGCCCAACCCTGGGCGAAATCCGGGCGCTCCACCCCGCGGCGCACAAGGAAATCTCCCAGCAACGGCAGTCGCTTCGGCGTGACGGTGACATCCAGATTGAGCAGGTCCACCGCGCGGCCGAGTACCATCCGCGAGCGGATGATCTCGATCTCGGACTGGGACGGCGGCTCCTTGCCCAGAATCGAATTGACGTCAGCCAATGGATTGGTCGAAGGGGCATCATCAATCTGGATCAGGGCATCCACCTTGTAGATGGGCGTCGCCAGCAGCGCGTAGACCACCCCGATGACGGCAAACAGGCCAGTGATCGCGATGATCCACTGCTTGTAATCGAGCAGGGTGCCGAACAGGCGCCCCAGATCAATCGCATCGTCATCGTTGTCGCGAGTGGCAGGCGCTGGCATCGCCCCAGTGGCCGTATGTTGCGGGGTCTGATTCATGAAACACCCTTCGAGTGCTGCGGCTCTCGTGAGAACCAGTGGTAGTTGGTAATGAAGAGGGAGATGGGGGGATGACGCGGATCAATCATCACTGCGCAGGTCATCGAAATCACTGGCGGAACGCGTCACCTGATAGACGGCGGTCAGCGTCGGCATCAGCTGGTTGACGACACGGTTCCAGCGACTGAGCGGCGCGGCCGTGACGTAGACCACATCCGAAGGCTGAAGCATGAATTCCGCACCGATCACGAAGGCCGCCGAATCACGTGCATCCAGCTGGTAGACCGTCGCCAGCTTGCCAGTGTTGGTGTCCGCGCGCCGCACGACGAAGATGCCCTTGGCATCGGCCTGACCTTCATCGATACCGCCAGACTGTGCGATGGCATCCGTCAGCGAGATACGCGAATTGCCCATCGCCAGACTGCCCGGCAATTGCACCTCGCCCATCACGTAGACCTTCTGATTGCCCACATCCGGGATATGCAGCACATCGCCGTCGCGCAGCAGACGGTTGTTGCTCAGCGCGCCGTTCTGCAGCAGGTCATACAGCGAGAAGTGCTCATCACTGTCATCACGTGTCAGTACCACGTCGTGCCAGTTGGCCAGCGGCGACAGGCCGCCTGCCTGATTGACGGCGTCGAGGATGGTCAGCGGCACATTGGTGATCGGCAGAATGCCGGGGGTTTCCACCTGCCCGGTGACATAGACCTTCTGGGACTTGAATGCCGCCACCTGCACATCGATCTGCGGGGAGGCGATATAGCCGGACAGGCGACGCTCGATGACCGCCCGCAATTCCTTGACGGTGAGCCCGGCCGCTTTCACGCGCCCGATATAGGGATAAAAGATGGTGCCGTCACTGTGAACGCTGTTGCCTGATTCGATGGCGCTGCGCTCGGAGCCGGCCGGGATAGTCAGTTCGGGGTGGTCATAGACGATGATGTTGAGCACATCCCCTCGGCCGATACGGTAATCGTAATCGGCCAGCTGCTGTTCCAGCTTCTCGTTGTCACGCTGGGCCTTCCCGTGACTGTCCTTCAGGGCATCTACCATGCCAAAGGTGATGGGCCGGACCTCGAGCGCGTCATCCAGGGGAGCCGTTTCCGCTTGATAATCCATGTTGCCACCGGGGGCAAAGGCACAGCCGGTGGTAGACAACATGGCAATCAACAGCGCGGTGATCATTGCCAGGCGGGGGCGCGGCTTCAGCGCACAGCCCTTGCCAAACATGGTGACCTTGATCATGTAAAACCCCCGAAACCTGCAAGATGATGTAAGCAGCTCACCCGGCGCGCCTTGGCAAGGCACATCCGCCATGAGTGCTGAAGCGATGAAAGACGATGGATCGTCAGGAAGAGACGCTGGTTCGGTGCCCAGGAACCGAGGTGGAGCACCTCTGAGCCATTCAGCGTTCAGGCACGCTACCGCCCTGAGGTATATGACGGCGCTTACCCCAAGGCCCGGACACGCCCACCAGCAGAGTCTGCTGATGACGCGACAGAATTGCTTCCACGATGGAAACAATTCAAGAATTTTAAGACGAACGTTTCCCCACCCTGGAAAGGGCGTTACAAGAAGACATAGGGAAAGCGGCAATGCAATGTGGCGCCTTGAAACGAAGTTCTCGAATTCAATGCCGGATGGCCTTGACTCCCTCTATTTATTTCATTAAGCGAGACACAAAGCATCACCTCAAGACAGAAAGCACATAGTGAGCATCGCCTTGAGGCGTGAGGATCCATCCATCACGCGCAGGCATGTCGAGCTTATGAAGTTGCTTTGTGCCTTGACGCTATAGCGTTTGAGTGACTCAACCATGACATCGGCAGTACAAGAACTTTTTACGCAAAAAAGCGCGTCGCCAGCGAGTCAGAGGCAGGCATGATTGACAAGAAAGAAGATTGCCAGCAGTAGCGGTAGGAGAATGTGTCACTTGCCAGAGGAGCACACGACAACCTCTGTGGTGCTTGATTTCCTATCAATCTGGTTCGCATCCTTGCCAACCCTGTCGCCTTTTCGCAACACGATGGTGACAAATAAGGTGCGCATCATACTGTAAAATCACGCAATTTATCTACCAGTTTTTCACATTTCGTTCAGGTCCAGGCGTGAGACACTGGCACCAAAAAAATCATAAGATACTGATATAAAAGCAATTTTCCATCATTCCGCCCACTTTCCATTGTACTGATCACAGTTGACAAGACCTACTGTGCGTCTGCTATATGCGACTCAGCATCACTCACATACCTCCGCGCCGCTACACAAAGATACGTAAATATACATTCTGGGCCACAACAAGCCCCGACAAGTATTAGACAAACCATTCTCAAGAGATTAATTAAGAACCTCCTTATAATGACTTTCACTCACCGGATTTAGTAAGCTCAGCCCCCTGACAGATATAAGGCCTGATATGATTTCGGTAGGTAAAGACGTCACATTGACTCCCATATCTCTGCCAGCAGGTGAATTGAGATTCTCTAAAGAATGGGAATACGCTAAGATGGCTCGCATTAGCACTAGATGCGCCATGCTTCAACTGATTTCACCTGTCATTGATGAGAATGTCATGGCTTGAGTGTACGCTTGCTTCTTTCACTCGCATGCCGGGCGCATTGTTTCAAGTCTTGTCATAAAAATGTGCATGACTTGCCTATTGGTGCCAATGGAAAACCAATCGGCAGGACATCACGATCACAACCAGATGTGCAGATGTACTCTGCAGGAGATAAGGCCCTCTCATGAAACGTACTGCTACAACATTGGTCATCGCGGGATTGGCGCTATCCCCTCTCGTTGCCGGGATCGCGCGCGCGGAAAGTGAAGCGCCAGCGCAGACGGGCACGACATCAACCGGCTCTTCCACAAGTACGGGCAGTAGCAGCGGTGGTGGCACTGCCGCAGGTGCCGGTGCAGCCGGTGGCATGGCAGCCGGCAGCATCGCCGCCGTTGCCGCTGGCCTCGCAGCGGCAGTGGGCGTCGCGGCGACTGTCGCATCTGGTGGCGATGGCAGTAGTGGTGGTAGCACTGGCGGCGATATCGGCACTGATCCAGGTGATGGCGGCGATGGCGGCACTGATCCGGGTGATAGTGGCGACGGCGGTACTGATCCGGGTGATAGTGGCGACGGCGGTACTGATCCAGGTGATGGTGGCGACGGCGGCACTGATCCGGGTGATGGTGGCGATGGCAGTACTGATCCGGGTGATGGCGGCGATGGCGGTACTGATCCGGGTGATGGTGGCGACGGCGGCACTGATCCGGGGGATGGTGGCGACGGCGGTACTGATCCGGGTGATGGCGGCGACGGCGGTACTGATCCGGGTGATGGCGGCGACGGCGGTACTGATCCGGGTGATGGCGGCGACGGCGGTACTGATCCGGGTGATGGTGGCGACGGCGGTACTGATCCGGGTGATGGCGGCGACGGCGGTACTGATCCGGGTGATGGCGGCGACGGCGGTACTGATCCGGGGGACGGTGGCGACGGTGGCACTGATCCGGGTGATGGCGACGGCTCCACTGGCACCACCGATCCGGGCGATGGCGACGGCTCCACTGGCACCACCGATCCGGGTGACGGCGACGGCTCGACCGGCACCACCGATCCAGGTGACGGCGACGGCTCGACTGGCACCACCGATCCGGGCGATGGCGACGGCTCCACTGGCACCACCGATCCGGGTGACGGCGACGGCTCGACCGGCACCACCGATCCGGGTGACGGCGACGGCTCGACTGGCACCACCGATCCGGGTGACGGCGACGGCTCGACCGGCACCACCGATCCAGGTGACGGCGACGGCTCCACTGGCACCACCGATCCGGGTGACGGCGACGGCTCGACCGGCACGACTGATCCAGACGATGGCAGTAACCCGGATGAAGGCGGCGAGCCGGGCGATGGTGACGGCACGACAGGTACCACCGGTACCACTGGCACGACAGGTACCACGGGCACGACCGGCACCACCGGTTCTACCGGGACGACAGGCACCACCGGCACGACAGGTACTTTCTGATCATCATGATCTCGACATCCATCAGCATGGGGGGTCGCCAGGCGGCCCCTTTGCTCGTGTCCGGCGCACTTCTGCTTGGCGGCTGTTCGGCGCTTGAGCAGGGGCAGCTGGGTCAGACGGCGAGTGCCGTGTTCGGCAGCGATCAATTCGATGCCGAGCGCGCGCGCGCCCTGCCCTACGCGTCGCTGCGTCTGCGCTACGACGGCAACACCGGCATGGTGGTACTGGCGTCACTTGAGACTGTCAGTTCCCGCCCGCCCAGCGCCACGGACGCGAGTCCGACACAAGCAGACCACGAGCTGCCTTCACCGGCAGCCTCGTCATCTTCTGCCACTTCTGCCGAGACAGTGACGACTCCCTCGTCGCCTCCGACAGAACTGGCTCGTTTTGAAACCGCGGACCACGCCTTCGTTCGCCTGGAGAACGGCTGGCTGACCGGCACCGCCGGCTTCGACAGCGACCTCCTGGACATGCATCGCGAGACTCGGCTGACCACGCTGATGTCCGCGTTGGCCGCTGGCGAGCCTGCTCCCGGCTACCACGTACGCACGCGCTGGCAACGCGCTGATGGCACCGAGGGCTATGCCCAGGGCCGTGCCGGCTGGTCGTGTGCCGCGCCGAGCGTGCAGCCCTTCCCGCTTGGCGAGCAACGCGTCGCCCACTGTGAGGAGAACATTCACTGGAGCGACGGCACGTTGAGCGTCAATCACTACGCGGTGGCCCCCGCCATGAAACTGGATGCCTCCCCCAGAATCTGGGCTGCAGAGGTTCAGGCCTGGCCTGACTCACCCCATTGGCGTTGGGAGGTGGCACGTGCCTGGTGGTAAGCGTGGTACCCGGCATGAAAGTGCCTGGCAAGAAGGTACATGGCATGACAGCCGCCGGCGTCAGCGCCTTGATCACGTCGCCCCTCGCGGGGGAGCCGACGGCCATTCTCCTGTTCGTCGAGGTGTCGTGAAACCTTATCTGCCAACACGTCTGAAGGCCGTCCTGTCCGCCGCACTGCTCGGCTCTCTGATGGCCGCGTCGGGCGCCTTGCTGACGCCTGCGTCAGCGTTTGCCGCTGAAGGCGCGCCTGACCGCGCTCAGCCACCCACCACGCTGACTATCAGCGAGGCACTGTCACGTCACCTCGCCGAACTGAGGGGTGAGCACGGCATTGAATGGCCGCACACCTTCGTGGCGCCCCGGCAGGCACGTGAGCACTCTCGCCAGCTGGGGCGTCGGCTGTTCTTCGAATTGCGTCAACTGAGTTCACAGGCGGTGTTCGATGAGCGCTTGCCTGCCGCCGGGCTCAAGCATTGGATGCAGATCGTCAAGCGCACGCCGATCGGTGGCCGCCAGGTGGGGCGTATCGATCCCATCGCGCTGTGGCGTTTCCCGCGCCTGGATATCCCGCTCAGCACGCATGACTGGATCGGGCAATGCCAGCCCGAGACACGCCTGCAGCTGTGGAGCGCCGTGGGCGTTCGTCAGCTTGACTGGCGGCCAGAGCTGACCCTGCGCGAGGCCATTGCTGGCCTGCCGGGTGCACGGACCAGCGCCGAGAGCGCCAGTGTCATCACGCTCAGCGGCCGAGTGATCGAGCGCGGCATCAGCGCCTGGAACGAGCAGCCCTACACGCTGGCACCGGGGGATCGTGTCGTGATTCATCTGCCGCGCCTCTCGCCCTCGGCGGCCTGGGTCAATCGCAGCCTGCCGGAATGGTTGAGCCTGCAATGGCCGGGCAAGACGTGCCGCAGCCTGGATGCCATTACTGGCCAGCCTCAGGCGCCGGAGTACCTGCTGTCGCTGCGTGAGCTGGACGCCTCTCCTGAGGCGGCAGAAGCGAATGCCCCAGAAGGCACGGCTGAGGAAAAAGTGGCGGCCGACAACACCCCCGCCGACGGGTCGGCGCCCGCATCCGTCGAGAGTGAGACTCCATGAGCGAGGCGTCCATGAACCCGCCGCACGCTTCGCGCTCAGGCAAGCAAAGGATGGCAGCAGACAGCATGCATCATTTCCCCTCTTCTCCCGCCATGCAGGCCCGGCCGCGTCTGGCACCGCTGCCACGCATCATCCGCAGGCTGGCGCTGCTCAGCGCGGGCGTGATGCTGGCCCCCGTGAGCCACGCCGGCATGCTGGATGGCCCGCAGCCCGTCGAGAGCCGCCTGAGCGGCCTGGGGCATGGTCAATCGGATTTCGGCGGCGTCGGGCTGATGCAGACACCGACCGCGCGCATGCAGAAGCCGGGCAGCATCCACTTCTCCTACAGCCAGGTCGAGCCGTATCAGCGCTATAACGTCAGCCTACAGCCGCTTGACTGGCTGGAAGTGGGCTTTCGCTATACCGAGGTCACCAACCGCCTGTATGGCGAATCCATCGCCGGTGACCGCGATTATCTGGACAAGGGGGTCGATGCCAAGATCCGCCTGTGGGAAGAGAGCCGCTATCTGCCGCAGCTCGCGGTCGGCCTGCGCGACATGGGCGGTACCAGCCTGTTCGGCAGTGAATATCTGGTCGCCAGCAAGCGCTGGTATGACCTGGACTTCACGCTGGGACTGGGCTGGGGGTATCTGGGCTCCCGCGGGGATCTCTCCAACCCCATCGGCTGGATACGCGACAGCTACAACGACCGTCCCGGTCGCGGCGAGACCGGCGGTGACCAGGGTGGCGAGTTCTCCCTCAACAGCCTGTTCAAGGGCGACATGGGCGTGTTCGGCGGCGTGGAATGGCAGACCCCGTGGGACCCGCTGGTGATGATGGTGGAGCTGGATGGCAACGACTATCAGAGCGAGCCACAGGACAACGATCAAGCGCAGGACAGCCCGATCAATCTGGGCGCTCGCCTGAGCGTGACGGACAACCTGAACCTCAAGGCCGGTTGGGAGCGGGGCAATACCGCGATGCTGGGCGTCAACTTCGGGGTGGATCTCGCCGGGCTCTCCCAGGCCAAGCTGGACCGCCCGCCGGAGGCCTTGCAGGCAGAAGCCCCCTCACGCAACCAGGTCAGCTGGCCTGAGCTGTCCCGCGAGATCCAGGCGCAATCCGGCATTCGTGTCGATAGCCTGTCCCGCGAAGGTACGGCGCTGATCGTCAGCGGCGAGAGTACGCGTTTCCGCTCGACCGCACAGGCCGAAGGCCGTGCCAACCGCGTATTGCACAACCGCCTGGATGACTATTTCGAGAGCTTCCATTACCGCCTGCGCTCCGGCGGCCTGGATACCCGCGAAGATGTCCACCAGCGTGCCGATATCGTCAATGCCGGTCACGACGCCCGCCAGCAGCTGCGCTATACCCATGGCGTCTATGCGCTGGCCGCCACCGAACCCGACAGTGACGAGGCACAAGGTGCCGCACGCTACCCGGGTGAGAAGGTGCTGCTCGAGAATCCCGATGATCGCTGGAGCGCCGGCTTCTCCCCCGGCCTCAACCAGAACATCGGCGGCCCGGATGGCTATCTCTATCAAGCCTACCTGCGCGGCTCCGCCGCCTGGCGTACCGATCGCCACGGCTGGCTCTCCGGCTCGGCGCAGCTGACCCTGTTCGACAACTTCGACAAGTTCGATTACATCTCGGACTCCAAGCTGCCGAGGGTACGCTCCTATATCGGGCGCTATATCGAAGAGACCGACGTCGGTATCGACAACCTGCAGTACACCCGCACCCACCAGTTCGGGCGTGACTGGTACGGCATGGCCTATGGAGGCATCCTGGAGATGATGTATGCCGGTGTCGGCGCCGAGGTGCTCTATCGTCCGCTGGGCTCTCCGCTGGCCTATGGGGTCGATGTGAACTGGGTCAAGCAGCGTGAATTCGACCAGCAGTTCGGGTTGCGCGACTACTCCACCACCACCGGCCATGCCAGCGTCTACTGGGATACCGGCTATGAAGACGTGTTGGCCAAGGCTAGTATCGGCCGCTATCTGGCAGAAGATGTCGGCGTGACGCTGGATGTCTCGCGCGGCTTCGCCAATGGCGCGCGCATGGGTGCCTGGGCCACCTTCACCGATGCCGGTGACGACTTCGGTGAGGGTAGCTTCGACAAGGGCCTCTACATCGTGCTGCCGCTGGATGCCTTCTTCATGCACTCCACCCGCGACAATGTCGGCCTGGCGTGGAATCCGCTGACGCGTGATGGTGGCGCCCGCCTCAATCGCAAGTTCAGCCTGTATGACATGACCAGCTATCGCGACATGGACGACTACTGGCGCGGTTTCGCCTCACAGGTATGGAAGTGATCCTGACCGCGAGCTGACCTCTGCTCCCGCAGACAACGGCCGATCGTGCTGAAGTTCTCCTCAGTCACCTGCCGTGCCAACGACAAGGCCCCGATCCTCTGGATCGGGGCCTTCTTGTCTGCGCTTTCTGGTCTGCGCCTTCACTCATGCCTTCTTGAGTGAAGGCATGAGTGGGCCACAATCTCTCACATCGTACTCACCGCCCGGTGAAGTTGTTGCGCACCAGATCGACCACATCATCCATGCGCCCATTGAGCACCGCCTTGGCGGAGTAGAGCGCGGTGGAAGCGACCTGTCCGGCTTCGATGTGCGGCGGCATCACCAGCTCCATGCGGTTGACCTTGACCTCAAGCACCCCGGGGCCGTCCTGGGCCAGCAGGCTCTGCACTGCCTCATCCAGCTCGTGCTTCTCCTCGACGCGACGTCCCCACAGCCCCATGGACTGGGCGACCAGAGAGAAGTCGGGGTTCTCGAGTTCGGTGTAGGTATCCAGGATGCCCTCGACCTTCTGCTCCAGCTCCACGAAGCCCAGCGTGCTGTTGTTAAAGATGACGATCTTGAGTGGAATCTTCTCCTGCTTGAGGGTCAGCAGGTCCCCCATCAGCATCGACAGACCACCATCACCGCACATGGCGATCACCTGACGTTCAGGGTAGGCCTTCTGGATGCCGATGCCCTGAGGGTAGGCATTGGCCATGGTGCCATGCATCAGACTTGGCAGCGTGCGGCGCTTGCCGTTGGCGCGGATATGACGCAGGCACCACACCATGGGGCTGCCGCCATCAGCGGTGAAGACGGCGTCCTCACTGGCATGGCGGTCCAGCGCCAGGGTCAGTTCCTGCGGGTGAATCAGATGCTCATCGTCGGAGGTGACGGCGGCCTCGTCGCGTGCCTCGAGATATTTCTTGCGGCAGCTGTCAAGCCAGCCACTGTCATCACGCGGGTCCACGCGGGTCAGCAGAGCGTCGCAGGTATCCTTGACGCTACCGACGACACCGAGATCCACCGGATGACGGATACCGATCTTGCCGGGGTCGAGATCCACCTGAATCACGGTGGCCTTGTCCGGATAGAACTGGGACCAGGCAAAGCTGCAGCCCAGCAGCAGCAAGGTGTCACATTCCGCGACGGCCTCGTAGCCGCCCTGCAGGCCGAACACGCCGGTCATGCCGACTTCGAGTTCATTGTTGGGCTCGATGAAGTCCTTAGCACGCGACGTCCACGCCACCGGCGCCTTGAGGCGACGTGCCAATGCCAGCACTTCTTCCTGCGCATCCTGACAGCCGACCCCGGCGTAGATCGACACCTTGCCCGGCTGATTGAGCGCCTCGGCGACGGCGGCCAGCTCCTGCTCACTCGGGCGGATCACCGGCGAGAAGCGATGGGCACGCCAGGGCAGCGAGGCCTTCGGCTTCTGCGGGAAAAGATCCCCCGGGACGATAAGCACCGCGACCCCACCTTCCGCCAGCGCCTTCTGCGCCGCGATGGCCACCATGCGGCGAGCATTCTCGGGATTGGTCAGGTATTCACAGAACACGCTGTACTGGGAATAAAGCGCCTTCTGGTCCACATCCTGCGGGAAGCCCACGCCCATCTCGGCGGTATCGATCTGCGAGGCGATGAACACCACCGGTGCGCCATTGCGATGCGATTCGATCAGACCATTGAGAAAGTGGGTGCTCCCCGGGCCACAGGTGCCGGCACAGCAGGTCAGCTCCCCGCTGATGAAGGACTCGCCCCCTGCCGCGAAGCCGGCCACCTCCTCATGCCGCACATGCACCCACTCCATCTCGGAGCGCCGGATGGCGTCGGTGAAATGGTTGATGGTATCGCCGACGATGCCGTAACAGCGCTTGGCACCTGCCTCGAGCAGGGATTCGGTGATGATCTCGGAGACGCTATGGGCCGAAGAATGGGACTTGGACATGGGGGCGCTTTCCTTTTCCGTTGAGTTGCGGTGAAGGATGAGCAATGCATTCACTCATTCGAATAAACAGTAAACAAGACGTTGGGATGACCCGAGGAAATGCAATGGTGAGGGCGCAAGGCATAAGTGGCACACGGCGTTGCGTGCGGCGTAGCATGAGCCTGGGGCACCCGAAGCCACGAGGACCTGATCACGCCACGCAGCGTGCACAGGCGGAGTGCACAGGCAGAGTTGTGCATGCAGAGCAGAGCGCAATGCTGGATGGAGCAATACTGGAGAGAGCGCAATGCCAGAAAGAACGATGCTGGGGAGAACGAAAATGCTGAAGAGGATGGGAATGCAGTGGCCGATCATTCAGGCCCCGATGGCAGGCGTCTCGACGCCGCGTCTGGCAGCCGAGGTCTCGAAGGCAGGCGGGCTGGGCTCGATCGGCGTCGGTGCCACGGATGCCGACGGCGCCCGCAGGATGATCACGGAACTGCAAGCGCTGACCGACAGGCCCTTCAACGTCAATGTCTTCGTGCACCCGGCCCCGGCACATGACGCTGCTCGCGAGAGCGCCTGGCGGGAGTGGCTGACGCCGCACTTCCAGGCCTTCGAGGCAACGCCCCCCACCAGACTCGACACGCTCTATACCAGCGTCGCCGATGACCCCGACATGCAGGCGATGTTGCTGGAGACTCGCCCACCCGTCGTCAGCTTTCACTTCGGCCTGCCCTCACGCGATTTCATCCGCGCCTTGAAGGAGGCAGGCATCTGGCTCATGGCGACGGCGACCCACCTGGAGGAAGCCCGCGCCATCGAGCGGGCGGGCCTGGACGCCATCGTGGCGCAAGGGTTCGAAGCGGGAGGTCATCGCGGCATGTTTGATCCTAAAGCCGCGGATACCCAGCTGAGCACTGCCGCCCTGACCAGGCAGCTGGTTGACGCCACGCATCTGCCGATCATTGCTGCAGGAGGCATCATGAATGGTGAGGCCATTGCCGCCGCTCTCGCGAATGGCGCCGTGGCAGCCCAACTCGGAACCGCCTTCATCGCCTGCCCGGAATCCAGCGCCGATGCCGCCTATCGAGACGCACTCGCAGGACCGGCAGCGCATGACACCCGCATGACCTCGATCGTCTCGGGCCGCCCCGCACGCATTCTCGCCAATCGATTTGCCCGCCTGATGGAAGACCCATCATGCCCCACACCACCGGACTACCCCCTCACCTACGCCGCCGGCAAGGCGCTCAACGCCGCCGCCAGATCGCAGGGCGACACCGGTTTCGGGGCACAGTGGGCGGGCCAGGGCGCCCCGCTGGCCAGAGCGATGCCAGCGGGAGAGCTGATGGCAATATTGGGAAAGGAATATCGAATGGCATGTAGGGCAATGTCGTTGCGGAGATAACGGGGCAGAGCAAGGCGCTGCACCTTCCGTGCAGTGCCACTCCTGACAGGCTGCTTCACTCCTCACTCAGCCCTCCACATTCCACACTCCCCCTCACCTCCTCTTTCCTATCCCGTTCCTCCCCTACCTCTGTTCGCCCGCCTTCGACCCTCGAACCAACCTGAGCAGTGCACCCAATTGATTCTTTATTTCAAGGCGTTAGCGCTAGAAGTCTACCAATTCACATATAAATGAAAAAATACCTGAAAATTTCACTTGCGTGATTTATACCGCCGTCTATTTTCATTTTGACGCGAGAAGATTCATCGAGTGCTGCATCAGCTGCAGCGCATTCACTGACGATGGATGGGGACCTTGCCGCTTCGATGAATGGTGAAGTCCCAGCCCCCGCTCCCATGACAACAATAAAATCTGCTCTCGATATTCCTGTCGGCTTGTCAGGTGTTTGACGAGATCTGGCTGGAGCATCAGGGCCCCTTCCTGGAGGCATCCCAGTGACAGCAACACGCAATCCCGCAGCGGCTGAGCGCGCTGGCAGTAACGGCGTTCCGCGCTCGTCCGGTCTGCTTGGCGACTACGACAAGGGGCTGTTCTGGCCCGTTCTCAGCATCTACACCCTGATCATGATCTACGCCCTGGCGGCACCGGAGCAGACCGGCGCGGCGCTGTCCGGCATACGCGACTTCCTGATCTTCAACTTCGGCTGGAGCTTCGTGCTTGGTGTCGCCGCGACACTGATCTTCAGCTTCTATCTGTTGCTCAGCCCCTTTGGCGGCATCCGGCTGGGGCCGGACGACTCACGCCCTGAATTCAGCTATGTGGCGTGGATCTCGATGATCTTCAGCTGCGGACTGGGCATCGGCTTCGTGTTCTTCAGCGTCGCCGAGCCATTGACGCATCTCTACACCTCCTCGCATGTGCAGGACCTCCATCAAGTCGGCCAGCAGGCCGGGGTATCGACCGCGATTCTCGACACCTTGATGGACTGGGGCATGAATGGCTGGGCACTGTTTGCCGTGGCCGCCTGGGCCATCGCCTTTCCGGCCTATCGCCTGGGACAGCCGCTGACGGTCGCCACCGGCCTCTACGGTCTTCTGGGAGAGCGTTGCAACAGCAGCCTGTGGGGCAAGCTTGCCAACGGGCTGGGGGTGATCGGCACCATCGGCGGCAATGCCACCATGATCGGCCTGGGCGTCACCTCCATCAGCTATGCCTTGAAGGTGCTGTTCGGGCTCGAGTTCGGTGCCTTCGGTCAGGCCATGGTGATGCTGGTGATCATCATCGCCTACGTGGCATCGGCGGCGACCGGCATCGAGCGCGGCATCAAGTACCTCAGCCTGCTCAACATGGTCATGGCCGGTGCCATATTGCTGGCGCTGCTGGCCTTCGGTCATGCACCGGCGCAGTACCTGCTGAACATGATCACCCAGCAGTTCGGTGATTACTTCGGCGCCGTCTTCGTCACTCAGTTCTGGACCGACGCGGGCAGCTTCGAACAGCGCGAATGGGTGGGCTGGTGGATGATCTTCTACTGGCTCTGGTACATCTCCTATATCCCCTTCTGCGGCGGTTTCATCGCGCGCATCTCCCGCGGTCGCACCCTGCGCGAATTCGTGTTCGGCGTGGTGGTGGTGCCGATGCTGCTGTCGATCGTGTGGTTCAGCATCTGGGGTGGCTCGGCCGGCTATGCCGAGGTCAATCAGATCGTGCCGCTGTGGGAGAGCGTGCAGGGCAACCCGGAATCCGGCATCTACCTGTTGCTGCAGAGCATGCCCGGCGGCTGGTGGCTGTGCCTCGCGGTGCTGTTCAACATCATCGTCTTCGCCGTCACCACCTCGGATTCGGCCTCGTTCTTCTCGGCCATGCAGGTTTCCAATGGCAACGAGAATCCGAAGATCCTGATGCGCCTGCTGTGGGGCGTGATCATCGGTGTCACCGGCATCGTCTTCCAGCTCGCCGGAGGCTTCAACGCCATCAAGAGCCTGGCGATCGTGGTCGGTGCGCCCTTCTTCCTCGTCAGCATCGCCTACATGTTCTCGGTCTATCGCATGCTCAAGGCGACCCACGAGCAGCCCGCAACGGCCATGCAGCCGGCCCCTCAGGCCAGACCGATACCTGCCGAAGCCGCTGAGCCTGAAGCCCCGAGCGCTGCCACACCCGCCACGCCAGCTACCACGTCCAGTATCTCGCCAAGTGCGACAGCCACGCCGGGCACCACTGCCACGCCAACGCCGCAGACCCTCCCGGGATCGGGAAGCCAACCCATCCCGGGCGCGACCTGAGCGGCATGACGCGCCTCACGTCGACTCGGGCAGGCAGAGACCCCAGAGCGCAACGCGCCTGGACAAGCACCGCCATTGACATTGATCACCGACAACAACGATCACCAATGACAACGATCGCCAACAACAATACGGATGGTGACCCACGATGACTGTCAAGCAGCCTTACAACCCTCACTACGACCCTCTCAAGGACAGCTCCCCGGGTGAAGGAGTGGATTATGCGCCGAGCTACTGGCGCTACCACGCCGGCCCGCCTCCCGAGGATGATGGCCCGGTCACTGACGACATGGAGGCAGACGTGGTGCTGATCGGCGCCGGCTTTACCGGCCTTGCCACGGCGATGTTCCTGGCGCGCGAGCACGGCATCAAGGCGGTGGTGCTGGAGGCCAATCAGATCGGCTGGGGCTGCACCAGCCGCAATGGCGGCCAGGGCCATCTGGCCTGGGGACGCCTGAGTCGCAGCCAGTGGGTCAGGAAATGGGGGGTCGACATGGCGCGCCAGCTGCACGCCAATAGTCTCGAGGGTTTCGAGGTCTTCAGGTCCCTGACCCAGGACCCGGAAGTGGATTGCGAGCCTCAACCGCTGGGCAATCTACTGATCGCCCATAGCCCGCAGGCCATGCAGCATCTCGAGGCCGAATCACGCCTGTGCAACAACATCCTCGGTTACCGGACCCGGACACTGGACCGTGCGACGGTCCATCGGGATTTCATGGGCGATCAGGAAAGTCACGGCGCGATGCTGGAGCCCGAGGGCATCGCCGTGCAGCCGCTCAAGCTGGCCTACAGCTATGCGCGTATCGCGCGCCGCCATGGCGCCAGAATCCACACCAGCAGCCCGGTGCAACACTGGACGACCGAGAACGGCATCCATTATCTGCAGACACCGGGAGGCACGGTAAAGGCACGCGCGGTAGGCATCGCCACGGCGGGCTATACCAGCCCCAACCTCCACTCACTGACCGCCTATCGCAACATGCCGATCATGGCCAATTCGGTGTGGACGCGAACGCTGACCGACGATGAAATCGAGGCTTGCAGCCTGCGTTCGACCATCCTGACCACGGATACCCGCAAGCTGCGCTATTACTATCGGCTGCTGCCCGAGAAACGCCTGCAGATCGGCACGCGCAGCGCCATCAGCGGCGCGGATGCGCAGAATGCTCGTCATCTGGATGTGGTGCATGCCGCCATTGCACGCAAGTTCCCGGCGCTGGCCGGCATCGAGACACCGTGGTTCTCGCATGGCTGGATGGATATCTCCCACGACATGATGCCGCGCATCGTGCAGCCGGACCCCAAGCAGCAGATCTTCTACTCCCAGGGTTACAGCGGCAACGGCGTGTCGTTCTCGGCCTATGCCTCCAGACAACTCGCCGCGCTGATCGCCGGTCAGTCACTGCCCGAGCGCCACCTGCCAATCTTCAACTCCCCACTGCCCGCCCATCCGCTCAGGCCGATCCGACGCATGGGGCAGCATCTGCTCTACAAGTATTTCCAGGTGCTGGACAAGGTGAGCTGAGCCACGACTCGCTCTCTACGCTCACCGACCACCGTCTTTCATGTTGCTCAACACGCCACGGCGCTCCCGAATGACGTCGCGGCACCTCCCACTGGCATGCCACTCGCGGCATGCATGCACCAGAGACCCGTACCATGAACCGTGAACAGATGACCGCCATGTTCGATGCCTTCAATCGCCACGCCATCGATGACGTCATGGAGTACTTCGCCGATGATGTGGTCTTCGACACCGTGTCAGGCGATGAGGCGCACGGCACGCGTATCGTCGGCAAGGCCGCCGTGCGCGATGCCTTCGTGAATACCTGGACGACCATGCCTGATGTGCAGTGGGCCAAGGGCGAGTTCTTCTTCGCCGATCCGCGCGTCGTCTCCGAATGCACCTTCATGGCGACCCAGCCCGATGGCCTGCGTGTCGAGGCCGATAGCGTGGATCTCTTCACCATCGAGAAGGGCAAGATCACCCGCAAGCAGGCCTTCCGCAAGCAGCGACCGGCCTTTACCCCAGCCGGGTGATTTTCACGCCCGGCGCACACGCAAAAGGCCAGTCATCATGACTGGCCTTTTGCGTCTCAAGCGTTATCTCAAAAGCCGCTATCTCAAAAGCCGTTATCTCAAAAGCCGTTATCTCATAAACCGCTATCTCAAGCCCTGAACCAACACCAGTCCCGACACGACGATTTGATAACAACACTGACTTATCTCTCCACGCCGCATGCTGATAATCTTGCTGATGAAAACCACTTCACGCATTTCATCTACATGAAATGGCCCTCATTGCCAGACAGCCCCCATTGCCAAGAGGAAACCGGATGATCACGGAGACAGACTCCTCACAGGCATCAGCCGGCAGCACCGCACTCAGCAATGCAGAAAAGGAAGACCGTCGTATCGGCAGACAGCTGCGCGACCTGCGCAAGTCCCGTCAGATGACACTCAGCCAACTGGCGAAGCGCGTCGGAAAATCCGTCGGCTATCTGAGCCAGGTGGAGCGCGGCGTCTCCTCCCTCCCCATCGGGGTGCTACAGGCCCTGAGTGATGCCCTCGGTGTGCGCGTCAGCTGGTTCTTCCAGCCGGGCGGGAGTGACTCGGCGGCCGAACAGGAAACTATCGTGCGCGCGGATCAACGCCGTGCCATGAACCTCAGCGCCATCGGTGCACGGGAAGAACTGCTCTCCCCCCGCCTGAGCGGTCAGCTCATCCTGATCATGACCCGCCTGCAGCCCGGCGGCAGCGGCGGTGAGACGCCTCGTGAGCGGCGCGGTGAGGAAGCGGGCTATGTGGAAAGTGGCCAATTGGAGCTGACCATCGGCGAGCAGGTATTCCTGCTCAACCCGGGCGACAGCTTCTCGCTGACCGGGGAGGAACCCCACTGGATTCGCAACCCCGGCGAGACCGAGACCCGTATTGTCTGGGTGATGACGGGCGTGGAGTACTGAGCCCCTCATTTCCATGAGGCACCTTCAACGAGGCATCTTGTCCCGCGTCGTATAATAGACGCTGTCGATATGCGAGAGCATGGCGCGTTCGGCGGCGTCAGGGTCGCCGGCGCGCAGCGCTTCGACGATACGTACGTGCTCTTCATAGCTGCGCTTGATCGAGCCATGCTCGGCCATGACCTGGCGACGAATGTTGAGCGCATAGGTATAGAGCTCGTGGGCGTAGCGGATCAGGATCTCGTTGCGCGAATACTCCGCGATCACCTGATGGAAGTTCTGATCCGAGAGCTGGAAGTTCACCGGCGAGTCGAAATGCTGGGACTGGGCGTCCAGCAAGGCATCCAGCTTCTTGAGGCCCGCGGCATCGATGTGCCGAGCAGCGCGGCGGGCGATGGCCGACTCCACCACGATACGGCTCTCGAAGACGCTCTCGATGTCCAGATTGTTGAGCTCGTCGCCCTGCTGACGTGCGGGATGATTGCGGAAGCTGTCGATCACCGCCTCGCTGGCACACACCCTTGACTTGCTGCCATGCGAGACATTGAGCAGGCCATACCCCGTCAACAGTGCCAGCCCCCCGCGCACGGTCTCACGACTCACTTCAAACAACTGCGCCAGCTCACGCTCGCTGGGCAGTTCGTCCCCATCGCGCAGCAGGCCGGTCAGAATCATCTCGATGAGCTTGTCGGCGAGAATTTCCTTCTTGGTCTGATTCTTCAGCGCTTTCTCGAAGGCGAAAGGCGTCTGGTTCATGCGGCCCCCACTGGTATAGATTTCATACCAGAATAACTGACAACCGAATCAGACGCACCAGAAAACCGACCATAGTCGCAATTTTCGAGAAATCCTTGACCAATCATCGTGCGCTCGGCTAGTTTTCATCTCAACTGGTCCGGTAAACCAACCAGCAGTCCAATCAAGTCGTGATATTTCACAGTCCTGAACTGTCCTGAACTGTCTTGAGAAGGCCCTCACGCCAGAGGCCGGACTGCTGAGCACGCCCGACATCGACACGATCGACAACGGTCGACGACAACGATCTACCACATCGATCGACAACGACAACAACGACGACAACACCAAGAGGCTGACCCCATGTCCGCAACACGCCCTGTCATTGCCCTGACCCTCGGTGACCCCGCCGGTATCGGCCCAGAGCTGATCGCTCGCCTGATCGCGGAACCCGAGCAGTTCGCCGAGACCCACAGCGTGCTGGTCGGGGATCAGTGGCTTTGGGAGCAGGGCCAACGCCAGGCCGGGCTCTTCACCGAGCTGCCAAGCGTCACAAGCTTCGCGGAAGCCCGTGAACATGAAGGCCTGTCATTGATGCTGGTGGAGAGCGTGGCACAGCAGGAGGTGACGCTGGCCGAGGAAAGTGCCGCCTGTGGCGCCTCGACCCTCGCGGTGCTGTCTCGTTGCCTGGAAGCGGCCCAGAACGAGGAAGTCGACGCCATCTGCTTCGCGCCCCTCAACAAGCTGTCGATGAAGAAAGGCGGCCTGGGCCATGAGGACGAGCTGCACTTCTTCGCCGAGACACTGGGCGTCAAGGGCTACTTCTGCGAGTTCAACACCCTGGGGACGCTGTGGACCTCACGCATCTCCTCGCATATCCCGCTCAAGGATGCCGCCGAGTACGTCACTCAGGAGCGCATCATCGCCGCCAGCCAGCTGATTCATGACTCGCTGACACTGGCCGGCGTCGAGCAGCCGCGCATCGCCGTGGCCGCCTTCAATCCCCATGGTGGCGAGGGCGGCACCTGCGGGCGTGAGGAGATCGATGTCATCGCGCCGGCCGTCGCCGAGTGCCGCGCCCAGGGCTATCCCGTGGAAGGCCCCTTCCCGGCTGACACCATCTTCCTCAAGGCACGCGACGGCGAGTACGACGCCATCGTGACCATGTACCACGACCAAGGGCAGATCGCGATCAAGCTGCTGGGCTTCAAGTCCGGCGTCACCGTCCAGGGCGGCCTGCCGATCCCCATCACCACGCCGGCCCACGGCACCGCCTTCGATATCGCAGGCCAGGGCAAGGCGGACGTGAACCCGACCCGCAATGCCTTCGCGATCGCCAAGCGCATGGGCACCAACCTGCGCGCGCTCCGCCTCGAGACCGCGTCGGCCTGATGCCTTGCCACTCTTGCTCACCTATGTGCGCCAACGTCATCCACAACAAGGATAATCCGATGAAAATCACCAAGGTCAGAACTCGCGTCTTCGAATGGAAAGGCCACACCGTCCCCCCCACTGCCCACTTCTGCTCCAACGCCATGGATGAGCTGTGGGACAAGGGCGACTCGATGGGCACCTTCCGCTTCCACGGCTGGACGGTGGTGGAAATCGAGACCGACAACGGGCTGGTAGGGCTTGGTAACGTGGCACTCGCCCCGCGCATCGCCAAGGCGATCATCGACCAGTACCTCGCGCCGCTGATCATCGGCCAGGACCCCTTCGACTACGAATACCTGTGGCAGCGCATGTACCGCTCCACCCACGCCTGGGGCCGCAAGGGCATCGGCATGGCCGCCATTTCCGGCGTGGATATCGCCATCTGGGACATCATGGGCAAGGCAGTCGGCAAGCCGGTCTTCAAGCTGCTGGGCGGGCGCACCAAGGACAAGATCCCCTGCTACGCCTCCAAGCTCTACCGCACCGACCTCAAGGGCATGCAGGAAGAGGCCCAGTCCTATCTGGATCAAGGCTTCACCGCCATGAAGATGCGCTTCGGCTACGGTCCGCGTGACGGCGTCGAGGGCGTGCGTGCCAACCTCGATAGCGTCGCCGCCGTGCGCGAAGTCATCGGCGAGGATGTCGACCTGATGCTCGAATGCTACATGGGCTGGAACCTGGACTACGCCAAGCGCATGTTGCCGAAGCTCGAGCGCTTCCAGCCGCGCTGGCTGGAAGAGCCGGTGATCGCCGATGACATCGATGGTTACGCTGAACTCAATCAGCTGACCAGCATTCCCATCTCCGGTGGCGAGCACGAATTCACCCATTACGGCTTCCGCCAGCTGCTGGAAAAGCGTGCCGTCTCCGTCATCCAGTACGACACCAACCGGGTCGGTGGCATCACCGCGGCGCGCAAGATCAATGCGCTGGCCGAATCCTTCAGCGTGCCGGTCATCCCGCATGCCGGCCAGATGCACAATTACCACCTCACCATGGCCTCACTAGCCTCCCCGATGAGTGAGTACTTCCCAGTGCATGACGTCGAGATCGGCAACGAGCTCTTCTACTACATCTTCAAGGGCGACCCGGAGCCGGTGAACGGCTTCATCGACCTCGACGAAGAGACCCCGGGGCTGGGCCTTGAGCTGAACAGCGACTACTTCGATCAGTTCAACATCATCGAGTGAGGAAGCCATCATGAGACTCGTCCAACTTCGCACCGCCAACGGCCCGCGGGTCGCCGTGGTCGAAAGCCGCGACCAGCTGCGCCTGCTCGACTTCCCGGGCGGCACCTATGAGCTGGCCTCTCGCGCCATCGAGCTGGGCATCGGGCTCAGCGCGCTGATCGAACAGCACTACTCGCACACCCTGATCGACTACAAGCAGGCCATTGATCGCCAGGAACTGCTGCCGCCAGTCACCCACCCAGATCGCGCGCGCTGCACCGTCACCGGCACCGGCCTGACCCACCTGGGCAGCGCCGATACCCGCGACGCCATGCATGCCGCTGCACAGGCGCAGGGTGACGCAAGCCTTACCGACTCGATGCGCATGTTCCGCCTGGGGCTCGAGGGTGGCAAGCCCGCCGAGGGCCAGGTCGGCGCGCAGCCGGAATGGTTCTACAAGGGTGACGGCAGCATCGTGGTGGCACCGGAAACCGCGATCAGTGTGCCGGCCTTCGCCGAAGACGCCGGTGAAGAGCCCGAGCTGGTCGGCCTGTACGTGAACGATGCCAACGGTCAGCCGCATCGCATCGGCTACGCGGTAGGCAACGAGTTCTCCGACCACATCACCGAGCGCGCCAACTACCTGTGGCTGGCCCACTCCAAGCTGCGCGCCTGCAGCTACGGCCCTGAACTGCTGATCGGCGAGCTGCCCCAGCACCTGGAAGGCACCAGCCGCATCACCCGCGACGGCCAGACCCTGTGGGAGAAGCCCTTCCTGACCGGTGAGGCCAACATGGCCCACAGCCTGGCCAACTTGGAACACCACCATTTCAAGTACGCCCAGTTCCGCGCGCCGGGAGATCTGCACGTGCACTTCTTCGGCACCGCCACCCTGAGCTTCGCCGATCAGATCAAGGTGCAGGAAGGCGATCGCTTCGAGATCGAACTGCCCGCCTTAGGGCGTGCACTGCGCAATCCCGTCGCGTTCGAGACCCACGATAACAACGCTGAGCAGCCATCCGCCATGGCGGTGCTGTGAGCACGCTTGATCAGTACGAGCCATAGAGGAGGGATCAGGGCCTGGAGGGTTTCGCCACCACCCGGCCCTGCCCCCGTCAGCACCAGCGCCGGTAACACCAGCAACACCAGCAGCACCGGCGTCAATAACGCCTGTACGCACCAGAAGCATCACGACAATAACGAGAAAAGGGCTTCGCCATGACCATCACGACCCGCCATACCGCCGCCTCATTCATCACCGCCGCTCTTGCCGGTCTGCTGCTAGCAGGCCCCGCACACGCCGCCACCTCGCTGACCTTGGCCCATGCGCATCCAGTTACCGACTCACAACACCTGGCCGCCGAACGCTTCGCCAAACATCTGGCAGAACGCAGTGACGGTGAACTGACCATCAAGATCTTCCCCAACGGTCAGCTGGGCAATGACCAAGCCATGATCTCGGGCGTGCGCAGCGGCACCATCGATATCGAGCTCTCAGGCAACCCCTACTTCAGTGGGCTGGTCGGCGAGCTCAATGTGCTCGACCTGCCCTTCCTGTTCGACACCCGTGAGCAGGCCTATCAGGTGCTGGATGGCGATATCGGCCAGGAGCTGCTGACCGCCATGCAGCCGCAACAGATCGAAGGACTGGCCTTCTGGGAAATCGGCTTTCGCAACCTCACCAACTCGCGACGTGCGGTCGAGAACGCCGATGACGTCAGCGGCCTGACCCTGCGCACCACCCCGAATCCGGCGCATATCGCCGCCTTCCAGGCACTCGGCGCCAATCCGACCCCGATGCCCTTCGCGGAGCTCTATACCGCGCTGGAAACCCGCACCGTGGATGGCCAGGAGAATCCGGTCAGCCTGATCCGCTCCGCCAACCTGTATTCCGTACAGGAGCACCTGTCGCTCACCGCACACGCCTACACCGCCGCCCCCTTGATCATGAACAAGCAGACGTTCGACAGCCTCGCGCCCGAACTGCAGACCCTGATCAAGGAAGAAGCTCAGGAAGCGGCCCGCTATCAGCGTCAGCTCAATCATGACAATGAGCAGGGCGATCTGGCCTTCCTCGAGGAGCAAGGCATG
This sequence comes from Cobetia sp. PS-4MA, assembly GCF_057670765.1. NCBI lineage: Bacteria > Pseudomonadati > Pseudomonadota > Gammaproteobacteria > Oceanospirillales > Halomonadaceae > Cobetia > Cobetia sp. PS-4MA. The sequence continues at coordinate 2,394,133 of NZ_CM173107.1, forward strand.
CAGGTCGTGCGTGAGCCTGATACCGCCAGCATGCGTGCCAAGGTCGCCGAGCCGGTACGCGCCGAGTTCACTGCTAAGCACGGCAGCGAGCTGCTGGATCGCATCGACACCGCGCTTGCGCGCTGATCACGCTAGCCTGACTCGCCCATGCAAGGAGGCACGCCATGCTCTCTGACTCACTCCAATCCCCGGTGATGCCTGTGCCTCTGGCGGAACTCGGCGAGCAGCGCGCACGTTATCTGGCCACTCGCCAGGAGGAAGATCTGCCGATCATCGATGCCCACATGCATGTCTGGGACCCGACGCAGAACTACCACCCCTGGCTGTGTGATGAGCCGATGATCCCCTTCCGCTACGGCGACTACTCCGCGATCCGTCGCCCTTACCTGCCCGCCGAGCATCTCCAGGCGGCGGGCGAGGCGCATCGGTTGCTCGGGTGCGTCTACATGGAGGCGGAATGGGCGCGGGGCGATGCGCTCAAGGAAGTGCGCTGGATCGAGGAGACTGCCTGCGAGAGCGGCTGGCCCGATGCCATGATCGCCCAAGCCTGGCTGGATCAGAGCGACATCGGCGATCAGCTGGAAGGACTTTGCGCATCAAGAAGGGTCAAGGGGGTCCGCCACAAGCCAGCTGCACTGGAGCGCTACGACCCGAGACTGGCCACCCACGCCATGCCCGGTTCGCTACGCTGCCCGCGCTATCAGTATGGCGTCAGTGAAGTCGCGCGTCGTGGCCTGATCTTCGAGCTGCAGGTGCCCTGGTGGCACCTCGAGGAATTGCTGCCCTTGCTGCAACGCCATCCCGAGATGCCGGTGGTGATCAATCATGCAGGCGTGCCCGGCGATCGTGATCCCGACACCCTGCGTGAATGGTCACACGCCCTCGCCAAGGTCGCCGCCTGGCCACAGGTGATGATCAAGTTCTCGGGCCTCGGCGTCGCGGGCCAGCCCTGGCGGCTGGAAGACAACCGCGAGGTCTTCGAGATCGTGCTGCGCCATTTCAGGGTCCACCGCGTGATGTTCGCCAGCAACTTCCCGGTCGATGGGCTAGTGACTTCGCTCGATACGCTGTGGCAGGCCTTCAAGGACCTCAGTCGCTCATTGAGTCCCGAAAACCGCCTCAAGCTGTTCTGCGACAACGCCATTCGCTGCTACTCGCTGGACACCAGCGCCTAGCGCTCATTCGATGCCACAACGATCGTCATGACATCCGTCCCCATGACAACAGGCTCTGGAAAACAGCCCCTATAACAACAATCTGCAAGGAATTCGTCATGCTTATTCGCCACGCCCTGTCTGACAAGACTCTGTTCAACAACGCCCTGCTCAAGACGATCTCCACCCTGGGGCTGATGTTGACCTTCGCGACCACCGCCCACGCCGAGATCACCGCGCGCATGGGCACCAGCCTGCCGGAGGCGCATCCCCAGACACTGGGCGCCAAGAAGTTTGCACAACTGGTCGAGGAAAAATCAGACGGCGAGATCACCATCACGGTGTTCTCCAACGGCATTCTGGGCAATGACGTCAACATGACCTCGATGCTGCAGTCAGGGACCCTGGATTTCACCGCCCCCTCCACTGCGACCCTCAGCAGCCTCAATCCTGATTTCAACATCGTCAGCCTGCCCTTCCAGTTCGATGACAGTGCACATGCCGATGCGGTACTGGATGGCGAGGCCGGCCGTGCCCTGCTCGCAAGCCTGGATGACAAGCAGCTGGTGGCACTCGAGTACTGGGAGAACGGCTTCCGTCACATGACCAACAGCCGCCGTCCCATCGAGACGCTCGAGGACATCGAGGGCCTCAAGATTCGCACCATGCAGAACGCCCTCTACATCGACCTTTTCAATGGACTGAATGCCAACGCCGTACCCATGTCGGTCAATGAACTGTTCACCGCCATGGAAACCCGCACGGTGGATGGTCAGGAAAATCCCTACACCGTGATCGACGCCAAGCGCTTCTTCGAGGTCCAGACGTACCTGTCGCGTACCGCGCATGCCTATGACGCCCAGGTGCTGGTCGCCTCGGCGGGCTTCATGCAGTCACTCGATGACGCCCAACGCCAGCTGGTCCGCGAGGCCGCTCGTGAAGCCACGCTGTATCAGCGTGAGCAGAGCCGTGCCATGAACGAGGAACTGCTGAGCGAGCTGCAGGACAAAATGACCGTCAACGTGGTGGCGGACAGTGAACGTCAGCGCATGCGTGAGGCACTGGCACCGGTGATCCAGCAGCACACCCAGGCGCTGGACCCAGCGGTGGTGACACAATTCCAGGCAGCGCTGGCCGACGCCCTTTAGTCAACACAACCAGTCCCGGCGACCAGTCTGAGCAACCCGTTCCGGTGACCAGTCTCAGAAAACGACCCGCGGCAGTACTGCCGCGACTCGCCACAGCGTCGCACTGTCGCGCCGTCATCGAGATGCTTCCTTCGGGGATAACACCATGAACAAACTGACCCAAGAGATGCCGTTATCCATGTCGATCAAACCGTCCATCGCGCCATCCTCCGAGTCACGGGGAAGCCACCCCACCCCGCTGGCGTCAGCGGCGCCTACCCGCACTGCCACCGGCATCACGACGATCTTCAAGGGACTGGAGAAGGCCCTCACCCTGCTGATGGTGCTGGCACTGGTGGCGATGATCGCGCTGGTCTTCGTCAATGTCGTGCTGCGCTACGGCTTCAACAGCGGCATCTCGATCAGCGTCGAGCTGTCCCGCTTCCTGTTCGTCTGGGTCACCTTCATGGGCGCCGTGACGGCATTGATCCGTCAGGAGCACCTGAGCGTCAACACCTTCGCCGACAAGCTGCCGGCGGCATGTCGCAGGGTGCTGGATCGCGTCGTCACCCTGGTGATGCTCGGCTGCTGCCTGATGCTGCTCAAGGGCAGCTTCGATCAGACGGTGCTCAACTGGCGCAATCTCTCCCCCATCAGCGGCATTCCCGTCGGCGTCTTCTATCTCGCCGGCCTGATGGCAGGCGTATTGATGTCGCTGATCCTGCTCTGGCGACTGCTGACGCCCCTTGCCCTGCATGGCCTCACGCCACCGAATGCCGCCAGCCCCTCATCTGATCAGCAAGGAGACACGCCATGACCATCGGGCTCTTCCTCGGCTCCCTGCTGGCCGCCATCGGCCTGAGCCTCCCCATCGCCTTTGCCCTGCTGGTCAGTGCCATCGTGCTGATGCTGCACCTGGATCTGTTCAACTCGCAGATCCTGGCCCAGAACCTCGTCAACGGCGCCGACAGCTACACCCTGCTGGCCATTCCCTTCTTCCTGACCGCCGGGGAAGTGATGTCGCGTGGCGGGCTCTCCCAGCGCATCGTCACGCTGGCGATGTCGCTGGTGGGTCACCGCAAGGGCGGACTGGGTTTCGTGGCCATCTTCGCCGCCATCGTCATGGCCAGTCTGTCCGGCTCCGCGGTCGCGGATACCGCCGCGCTTGCCAGCATGCTGCTGCCCATGATGCGCAAGGCGGGCTATCCACTGGGCCGCTCCTCCGGCCTGATGGCCGCCGGCGGGATCATCGCGCCGATCATCCCGCCCTCGATTCCGCTGATCATCATCGGGGTCGCCGGTGGCATCTCGATCGGCAAGCTGTTCCTCGCCGGGATCGTGCCGGGGCTGATCATGGGCGTGACCCTGGTGGTGATGTGGCTGTTCATGACCCGCAAGGAAGATCTGGTCGTCACGAAGAAGGCCACCGGGCGTGAGCGCCTCAAGGCACTCAAGGACAGCTTCTGGGCCATCATGCTGCCGGTCATCATCATCGGCGGCATCAAGAGCGGCATCTTCACCCCGACCGAAGCCGGCGTGGTCGCCGCGGTCTACGCCATCTTCGTCGCCACCGTGGTCTACCGGGAACTGGACTTGAGCCAGCTCTACGCCGTCCTCGCCCAGGCCGCGCGCAGCACCGCCATCGTGATGTTCCTGGTGGCCGCTGCCATGGTCGCCTCCTGGCTGATCAGCATCGCCCAGCTGCCGCTGATGGTCGCCGGTCTGCTGCAGCCGCTGGCCGATGATCCGCGCATCCTGATGCTCGCCATCATGGGCATCGTGCTGGTGGTCGGCATGGTGATGGACCTGACCCCGACCATTCTGGTGCTCACGCCGATCCTGATGCCCATCGTCAAGCTGGCCGGTATCGATCCCGTCTACTTCGGGATCATGTTCGTCCTCAACTGCGCCATCGGCCTGATCACCCCGCCGGTCGGCAACGTGCTCAACGTGATCACCAGCGTCGGCAACCTCAAGTTCGAGAAGGCGGTCAGTGGCGTCGCGCCCTTCGCCCTCGCCTATGTAGTGATTCTGCTGCTGTTCGTGGCCTTCCCGCAGATCATCACCGTGCCCCTGTACTGGATGACCGACTGACCCGCAATTCTGCAGGTCGCCAGCGCCACTCACGAAAACCGAGCCATTCACGACAACAACGACAAGAGAGCCTTTCCATGACGCCAATGCTCAAGACCTCCCTCGCCAGCCTGCTTCTCCTTGCGCCAATGAGCGCCGCGCACGCAGCCACCGTGCTCAAGCTGGCCCACACGGCCCCGACCACCGATACCCAGCAACAGGCGGCCGAGCGCTTCGCCGAGCTGGTCAAGGAAGGCACGGATGGCGAGATCACCGTCAACATCTTCGGCAACGGCGTGCTCGGCGGTGACCAGCAGATGATCGCCGGCGTGCGCAGCGGCACCATCGATATCGAGCTGTCCGGCAACCCCAACTTCGCGGGCCTGCAGCCGGCGCTGGGCGCCTTCGATCTGCCCTACATCTTCCCGGACCGCAAGACGGCCTATCAGGTGCTGGATGGCAAGGTCGGCGACGATGCCCTGGCACTGCTCAAGCAGGACAACCTCAAGGGCCTGGCCTTCTGGGAGGTCGGCTTCCGCGCGATGACCAACTCCAAGCACCCGATCAAGACACCCGCGGATGTCGATGGCCTGGTGATGCGCACCAACTCCAACAAGTCACTGATCGAGGCCTTCTCCCTGCTCGGCGCGAACCCGGTGCCGATGCCGCTGGGTGAGCTCTACACCGCGATGGAGACGGGCACGGTCGATGCGCAGGACCACCCGATCAGCATCGTCTGGTCGGCAGGCTTCTACGAAGTGCAGGACTACCTGTCGCTGACCAATCAGGCCTATACCTCGCTGTTGATGGTGATGAACGACGACACCTTCGAGAGCCTGTCACCGGAGTATCAGCAGGTGCTGGTGAGCGCAGCACGTGAGGCCGGTGATTATCAGCGCGAACTGAACGCGAAGAACGAGCAGAAGATTCTCACTGAACTGGCCGCCAAGGGCATGAAGATCGAGACCGAGGTCGATACCGCCGCCTTCCAGAAAGTCGTGCTGCCCACCTGGGACAGCTATATCGCCGCCAATGGCCGTGACTGGATCGATGCCATCCAGGGCGCCAGTCAGGCCAGTGCCGATGTCGCGACCGACGCCCAGCCGCAAGGCACGCAGAAGACCACGGCCGCCGTGACTCAGTAACGCCTGAACGGTTGCTCGTTTTATCTATCTGTCACCCCAGCGAGGGCATAAGCCCTCGACATACAGGCCCTAACAAACAGGCCCTCGCTGATTGGAGAAATGTCATGTCCCGAGATGTTCTGCTGCTCAACCAGAAATGCGCACACACCCTGAGCCTTTACGACGCCACCAGCGGCGAGGAGCTCAACCATCTGCGCCTGCCGGATTACCCGCATGAGTTCGTGGTGGATTCCACCGGCCGCTACGCCTTCGTGGGCCACTACGGCATCCTCGGTGCCGACTGCATCGGCGACCAGGGCGGCTGCTCGGTGTTCGTGGTCGATCTCGAGACCTTCACGCTGGTCAACACGCTCAGCACCTGGCCGTACTACCGCATCCATGGGCTGGGCATCGATGAGCAGGATCGTCTGTATGCGATGAGCGAGGGCCACAACACCCTCTTGCTGTTCAACACGCCCCTGACCCAGACCACGCCGGACCTGGCCGTGCCCTCCGGGGGCTACAAGACCCACCTGTTCGCGCTCACCCAGGTAGGCGACTGGGCCTACGGCATCAACCTGCTCAGCAACACCATCACCAAGTTCAAGCCGCACGATGCCACCTTCGCGCCCATCGCGATGATTCCGGGCCGCAAGCCGGAAGGCAACAGCCTATCCGCCGATGGCCGCACCCTGTTCATCAGCAATCGCGATGACGACAGCATCGTGGCGGTGGATACCGAATCAATGACCGTGCGCGCCTCGGCGACCACCGGTCGTGACCCCAATCGCATCTACCGTGACCCCAGGGGCCGCCTGATCACCACCAACTACGGCGAAAGCTCGCTGTCATTGTTCGATGAAACGCTGGCACCGCTGGGCACCATCCAGCTTGAGGCGATTCCCATCGCGATGAGCTTCCATCCGGATGGCGAGCAGGCCTTCGTCTCGCTCAAGGGGGATCGCATCGCGGTGCTGGATCTGGAGAGCGGTCAGGTACGCCGAAGCTTCGCGACGCGCGCCGAACCGGACGTGTCTTGCTTGCTGGTGCGTGACCACTGAGTCAGTGGGCACTTGATACTTCTTGCCAGGACACGAGCCAGTCATGACGGATACCCCAATACAGCGCGAACCTTCACAAAGCCAGCCGCTGATCGATGCCCACCATCATCTCTGGGCGCTGGATGGCCAGGTGGCGTATCCCTGGCTGGAAGACTCGCCGGTAAAGAACTTCTTTCTCGGCGACTATGCCGCGATTCGCCAGCCCTTTCAGGTCGCGGATCTCAAGCGCCTGATCCCCACGGGCTATCGCCTGGTAGGCAGTGTGCACTGCGAAGCCGAAGCGTCACGCCCACAGGCTGAGAAAGAGACGCGCTGGATTACCGAGCAAGCAGCCATTCATGGCCTACCGAGTGCGCATGTCGGCTGGGCGGCCTTCGGCACTGAGGCGTGCGCCGCACAGCTGGACACGCAATGTGACTCACCGCTGTTTCGTGGCGTGCGTGCCAAGCCGGTCACCGCCGCCACACCCCAGACCCGCCAGACGGTGACGGGCACTCGCGGCAGTCTGCAGGACCCACGCTGGTGCGAAGGGCTGGCGCTGCTCAAAGCGCGTGGTCTGAGCTGGGACCTGCGCGTGCCCGCCTGGCACCTCGAGGAGGCGGCCACAACCCTTCAGGACTACCCCGGCTTGCGCGTCATTCTCAATCACAGCGGCCTGCCGTGGGATCGCACGCCGGAAGGCCTCGCCCAATGGCGCGCAGGCATGCGGGCGCTTTCTGAGAACCCGAATGTCGCCGTCAAGCTCTCGGAGCTGGGCACGCCCTGGCATGCCTGGGATGCCAGCGCCAATCACGAGCTGCTCTGCGAGGTACTGGACATCTTCGGCCCCCGTCGTTGCCTGTTCGCCAGCAACTTCCCGGTCTCCGGCCTCAAGGTCAGCTATGGCGACTGGCTATCACTGGTGACAGGCGCCATCGCGCAGACGGCGTCTCACGACCAACGCCAGATCTCGTTCGACCAGGTTCTGCACGACAACGCCATTCACTGGTATCGGCTGCCGATTGCCGCTATCACCCACGATGCCAGACTCACCCAACATGCCAGACAGGAGGCACCATGACACTCAACGGACATCAGCTCATCGGACAGCGCAGCTTTGCCGCCAAGGGCGAGGCGATCCACGCCATCAATCCGGCCACCGGAGAGCGCCTGGCGCCCGGCTACCCGGGGGCCAATGCAGGGGATGTGGAAGAGGCCTGCCGACTGGCCGGCCAGGCCTTTGATGCCTATCGCGCCACGACGCCCGAAGAAAGAGCCCTCTTCCTCGAGACCATCGCCGAGGAGATCGAGGCACTCGGCGAGACCCTGACCCAGCGCGGAATGCAGGAAACCGGCCTGCCTGAGGCACGCCTGAACGGTGAACGCGGTCGCACCTGCGGACAGCTCAAGCTGTTCGCCAAGGTGCTGCGTCGCGGTGAGTGGCAGGATGTGCGCGTCGACCCTGCGCTGCCGGAGCGCACTCCCCTGCCGCGTGCCGATCTGCGCCAGCGTCAGATCCCGCTTGGCCCGGTCGCTGTCTTCGGGGCCAGCAACTTCCCGCTGGCCTTCTCGGTGGCCGGCGGCGATACCGCCTCAGCACTCGCTGCAGGCTGTCCGGTCGTGGTCAAGGGACACTCGGCCCACCCGGGCACCTCGGAACTGGTCGGTCAGGCCGTCGCTCACGCCGCCAGGCGTTGTCAGATGCCGGAAGGCGTCTTCTCATTGCTGTTCGGCCCAGGCAATGAGGTCGGTCAGGCACTGGTCAAGCATCCCGAGATACAGGCGGTCGGCTTTACCGGCTCGCGCAGTGGTGGCACCGCCCTGCTGACGCTCGCCCAATCGCGTCCGCAGCCGATTCCAGTCTACGCCGAGATGAGCAGTATCAATCCGGTCATCCTGATGCCAGCGGCCCTGGAAGCCCGCGCCGAATTGCTGGGTGAGGCCTTCGTCGGCTCGCTCAACATGGGCGCAGGGCAGTTCTGCACCAACCCGGGGCTGGTACTGGCAGTGAAAGGCGCAGCGCTGGAACGCTTCAAGCAGGCGGCCATCCCTGCCATTCAGGCAAGCCCGGTGCAGACCATGCTGACACCCGGCATTTACAAGGCCTATGCCCAAGGCGTCGCGAGCCTGTCCGAACAGCCAGGCATCACCTGTCTGGCCAGCGGTGAAAGCGACTCCCCCATCGCCAGCCCATGTCAGACACAGCTGTTCAGCACCCAGGCGAGTGACTTTCTTGCCAATGAGGCCATGCAGGCGGAAGTCTTCGGCTCAAGTTCGCTGATCGTCGAATGCGAGGATCTCGCTCAGCTCAAGCAGGTCTGCAGTGCACTCGAAGGCCAGCTGACCGCCACGCTGCATCTCGATGAAGCAGATCACACCGCGACCTGCCACTTGCTGCCAGTGCTGGAGCGTCGTGCAGGCCGCATCCTGGTGAATGGCTGGCCGACAGGGGTCGAAGTCTGTGACGCCATGGTGCACGGCGGCCCCTGGCCCGCCACCTCCGACAGCCGCACCACCTCGGTGGGCACCGCCGCGATTCACCGCTTCCTGCGCCCGGTCTGCTATCAGGACCTGCCGGATGCCCTGCTCCCGCCGGAGCTCAAGCACGACGCGCCCTCCGACATCAGCCGACTGGTGGATGGGGAGCGCCGGGGCATGCGATGACAAACAAAAAAGCCCGCCAATTTGGCGGGCTTCTGTCATTCATATCCTTGATACCGTCAGCCTTCCCACGATGCGAGAAGCCGAATCTTCGCGATCCTCTAACAATAACGATAGACACCGTCTTGCTTGAGGATCATCCCATCGTTTTCCAGTGCAGAGAGGTATTGACGTGCCTTCTCGACATCACCGTCAAGCAGATAGCGATAAATGACCTTGCTCAAGTACGTGATTGAACGCGCAGTTCGAGAATAACGGATATTGGGAGGATCAATACTACAATCGAAACGCGTCACGGGGGTACGCCAATCGCCATAGTTTTCAGTCAAGTAACGATCAGCATCCGCGGCACCTTTGACTACCTGACTGCCCAAGGTGTAGTCAGTCAACGAAAACTCCGAGTTGTCCCACCGATGGATAGCGGAGCCATGCCAGACGACGCTCCCCTCTTGCACATGAACAAAAAGGTCAGCGACAAGGCCGGTATGGTGCACGAGTTTGACAAGTATCGGCTGAGTCAATCTGGAATATCGCACGGCACTCTCGGATACGACTTCCCGGAAAGTACAATAACTTTCTGACTTTATGAACCAGGTATTGTCGGATCCAGCAACAGCATCTCGAAGTTGCTTGATATCGAAGTCCTTGGCGTCGACACCGATATCAATATCGTAGTCATGTCCCAAGAAATCCTGTTCTCTCACGGCTCCAAGAAGCGTGCCACTGATGACATACCAGGGCCATTCAAGGCTACGCATCAAACTATCGCAATCCTTGATCGTGCGATAGGCATCATTCTTGTCAAACGACTGCGCTGACTTCTGGAACTTATGCGCCACGACAGGCGCTGCTGTCGGATTGTCCATGTCAGCGCTGATGATCGACAATGCATGATTGACGCTGGCGCAGAAGGATTTGTCATATTGCCAGAGTGAGTCTTGCGGAGAGATGACCAGACTGCTGGTAGACGTATCACGATCATTATCACACTCTGAGAAATCGGCTTTTTCCAGCTTCCCACCATGCAGATCAGCCTGCCAGATATGGCGCTCAAAGTCAGTGATGCGCTGGTTGTCAGCCAACCAGGCAATGAGGCAGTCGGCCGCCTTGGTAGACATTTCTTCAGAAATATCGAAAAAGAAATCAGACCTGGTCGACACTGGCAGCCACCCGGTATGCGCAAACCAGATGCCTCGCCGCACGACGATTTTCAGTCCATTACTTCGCGATGCAAGCTTGATACTGTCTGCCGCTACGGCCAGAGGCGCACCCAGCATCCACACACCAATGCCGGATAACAAGGCCAAAGGATAACGAAGTAATGGGTGGCGTGGTTTATTCAAAAACCGTAGAAGCCGATAGGATTTTTCGACTTCGATATTCATTTCACTTTCACCAATGTGTCAGTACGCATGTTTATGGATCAAACCCTTGAAGAGAGTCAGCATGATGATACGTAAGTCCAGCCATAATGACCAATGCTCTACATACCACAAGTCGCATTCAATTCGCTTGGCCAGGTCCGTATCGCCTCGCCAACCATTGATCTGTGCCCAGCCCGTGATACCGGCCTTAACCATGTGCTTTTGCATATAACCAGGAATTTCGTGACGAAGTTTTTCGACGAAGATCGTGCGTTCCGGACGCGGCCCCACGATTGACATGTCACCTTTAAGCACGTTGAGGAACTGCGGCAACTCATCCAGGCTGGTCTTGCGAAGGAACCTGCCTACAAGGGTAGTTCGTTTCGCCTGGGCATTTCCCCACTGCACCCCACACTTTTCACTGTCGACTGGCATCGAGCGGAATTTCAGCATCTTGAAGGGCTTTCCGTTCAACCCGACCCTTTCCTGGGTATAGAACACCGGGCCCGCAGAGGTACATTTCACCAATAGCGCGATAAGCGCCAATAAAGGTGACAGCAGAATCACGATGATCAATGACAGCAGGCGATCCTCGATCCACTTGAGAAGCTTTGCGCCCAGCGACATGCGACTGCAACTCAGATCAAGCATGAACAGACCGGCAACATCTGATACATCATGGTTGATAAGGCGGAAATCACGCATATCGGGCATGTAACGCACATTGCAGGTCGTCAGGCTCAACTCTGATTGGATATCACGAACCAGGTTACCTTGCGTCAATGGGAGACAGATCCAGACTTCCTGCTCCTGATGGACGATCTGTTGGTCAGGCTGGTAGCGCTCTGGCTCAATCGCGCTCCACCCCCAATGCTCAATCCCCCCAGTCAAGATGACTCGTTCTACATCAAAGCCTGCTGTCGGGATCTTGGCCAGCTGACGCACTGCACCAACACAGGTCAAGGCATCACCAATCAAGAGAACGCTTTTGCGGTTCTTGCCCTTGGCTCGCAGATGATTGAGAACAGGATAAGCAATCGCACGAATCAGGATGGAGTAGGTCGTAGCACTTACCATCCAGTAGCCAACCCACAGCCGGGAGAACTTGTCACCTGTCTTGGTCATGAACATGACCAGCGCCAACAGCCCTCCCAACATCATGTATCCGGCCATGATCTGGAATACCAGGCGGAAGCGGACTTGTCCTCTCCAGGAACGATAGATATTGAAATGCGGCAGTACCAGAAGAGCTAATATCCCCCCCAGCAACATGCCCCAACCATATCTTTCGGAAACATCCAGTCCCCCAAAATGGAACCAATGTGCACTGAACCCTGCCAGAAAGATAATACAGAAATCGACCAGGCGTACCAATTCAGTGGTATACATGGTATAGCCACTCAAGACACGATTTTGAGCTTTCATAGCGTTTGTAGCATCATCATTATTCAAGATCTCTACGAAGCAATTCCAAAACTTCGAAAGCCTTGATGAGATCTTCATGAGGAATGGACAAGAACCGCTTCAGCGAGCGCTTCAGATCCGTTGTGGAAATATCCTTGGTGCGCTCCAGATACAACACATCACAATATTCCTGCAGGAAATCGAACTCGCCTTTCCAGTCTTCCCCTATCGCGAAAGTATCAACATTATATTCCTTGACGTCGCGTACTTTTTGCTCCCAGTCGTTTTCAGGAATGACGAGGTCTACACAATCGATCGCTTCCACGATCTTGGCACGCTGATCGTAGGGAATCAGTGTCTTCTTACCTTTCAGCAAGTTAAACTCATCAGTCGATACACCCACTATTAAACGATCACCTCTCTCACTGAGACGCTTGAGAAGATTAAGATGCCCAATATGGAACATATCAAATGTTCCATAAGTAATTATCACCTTTCCATCATTCATATTATCACCTGGAGCTTGCTTTCAAGATTAAATATCGAGACTATTGCAATAAATTTTAGCCATTTCAATATATTTAGGTCTAGAAGAAAAACTAATGACTTCTATTACGTTAATACCTGGCACAATCCTTCTTAACTCTCTATCGTAAGATTTCTTAACCAAGCCGCTCAATAATTTAAACTTCCGCCACAATCTCAAAGCAATTAAATCAAAAACATTAAACAAGGTATCTTTTGGCACAACAATCAAAGTACATCCTTGCTCTAATAAGTATTTTGACAAGTCATCGCTAAAGTTATTAGCATCCAGTATGAAGACATAGTCTTGCAACTTACTTTCCCTTCCCTCCAAAAAGGTTTGTTCTTTACGACTCAAATTGCCGGATAAAAACACTACTATCTTATCAACAGATTTACACTTCTTAGGATATCTACCATTGTAATTCTCAAAAAACCTAGAGTTTATATATCTAGCAGGCGTAATGTTGTCGTGCCTATAAGGGGCCATATTAGAAGCTTTGAACTTTTCTTCTTGTGAAGAGCTCGCATCCACAATATGAGTAAGTAATTGATCTATTGATTCACTTTGAGGAAATGGCAATTCTGTAATTGGAAAATAAAAACCTCTCCCCTCTATATACTCTTCTTTATCTGGAACATACAACAACACAGGTTTAGAGCTAGCAGCATAGTCAAACATTACACTGGAATAATCTGTTATCAATACATCTGTACAAGTTAAGAACTCATATACTTCGAAGCCATCAGGGAAGGGCTGCACCTTATTGCCAATATATTTTTTGATTTTTGAAGAAACTAGCTGATGCAAGTTATAATATACCATAGTATCTTCTGGCAATTCTTTTTCTAACTTATGGAAAAGCTCCGTGAACAAGTTTGCCTGAGCCGTTATATCCATATTACCTGTGCTAACGCCTCTCCAAGTGGGCATATAGGCAATAACCTTTTTATCATTAACGCCAAGTACCGTCCTTATCTCCTCTCTTCTCTCCGAAGAATCAATAACCTCGTTTTGAGGATAATCACTTTCTAAAACTTCACCATAGTAAATTTTATCTAAGTTATATGCCGGAAGAAGTACAGATTTTGCATATGGATTTGGTACTAAGAAATAATCAGCCATAAGAAACTGATTTTGATTTCGCCAAACATCTATAGCACCTTCCTTAATATCAAAACCAAGCGTTTTAATAGGAGTTCCGTGCCATGTGTTTAGTAGTATCTGTGAACAACGCTTAACAAAAAAAGTCGGGAATCTGGAGTTACTCACCAAATATTTACTAGTGGCAAGTCGATATATATACTTAAGTGATTTTGTATGGACCAACTCTACATTCTTAATATCATTTTTAATTAAAAACCTTTTATCTCTAACAAAATTGTTAGTTGCAAAAGAAATTTTAATATTTTGTCTACTTGCCTGTACATCTTTCATCAAGTGATACGGCGAGCCGCTAATATTGGCTCCTGAAAAAGAGGCATAAAGCACTCTATCTACTTCCAAGCCACAGTATTTACCAAAAAAACAATAAACATTTTTTACTACACTTGCTTTCGATAAAACTCTATCCGATTTAAAAACTATAGACTTAGCCCAGTTAGGCGTAAATATATACAAACAAGCTTTCCAACGTTTATCTATCAGCTGAGCTAATCTTTCTACTTTACTAAGATTCTTTTCAACATAATCAATATCAGAAAAATGGTTTTTTATAAATGATTGCATCTTTCTAGCAAAACTTAGTTGTATTATTTTATTATCCTGCTGTGAGAATGCTTTTAACCTTCTCCCATAAAACCCTAAAGCCACTCTATATAAATCTTCTCTATTCCTAGAATAAGCGTTATTATTCTTTAAACAATCAGTGATCAATTGTAGTGCTTTTTCTATATCTAAAACATTACTGGTGATACTATTAGTAATACTACCGCTCGTGCTTACACGATAGTTATACAAACATTCATTGACGACTTTTACCTTTTTTGACCGCACCAAGCTATTTATCAAGAACAAATAGTCTTCAGCATAATTTAAGGTCGTATTAAAAGATATTTGGTTCTCTTGAATTAAACTTTTACTGAATATTTTATCCCATACAAAAACAGATACTTTCCTTAAAAAACCATTTCCTTCACGTATATTCAAAGAGTTGAAGAAATTATCCTTATATAATTTTGGTTTTTTTTGTCCAGATTGCAGCAGGTTATTCCTGCATGTAATAACAATATCGGCTCTAGAGCTTACAGCCTTAGAATATAGCTTTTGATACATTTCCTTTTCAATATAGTCATCGGCATCTACAAAGCCAATATATTGACCTCTAGCAACTAAAAGCCCTCTATTTCTCGCATAGGAGACACCAGCTTGCTCTTCAAATTCAGACACAATAATGTCTGGATAGCGAGATGAAAAGTCATTTATTATATCTTGACTATTGTCAGTACTATTATTATTGACAACTATGACTTCAAATGAATCAAAGCTTTGTTTAACCAAGGAGTCTAGACATTGTTCCAAACTATTACTTGAATTATAGACCGGAACAATTACACTTAACTTAATCATTGTATACCTTTATCGTGAGTTTGATAACCTGATCAGGAAATTTTATGTGATTGGATATGTTGATTAAGATACATAGTCTCAACCATTATACGCTGCAATCCTTGAAGATATAAACGGGAAATAAGCAATAGAAAGATAGTTTCATACACACCTAACAAACTATAATATACAAAAGCAACTAAAGAGAAAAAGACCACCATGTAGGACAAAGCTAATGTATATTCGATCAACTGCTTTCTGTGAATTTTCACAAAAGTTACTCTGTCATCTTCTTTTGCTTGAAAAGCGTGCTTTAAAAACACATTAACCATTACATATGACAAGAGCAATACTAAGACACCAATATAAATATTAATACTCAATGCTATTATCGATACTACAGAGCAGAGGAATATATCGCTCATCAAGCGTGATGTTTGTGTATAGGCTATCCGCAAATCTTTTGTTTTCAATTGAAAACCGTTTCCGTCATATTGCGAACTCCATATTACTTTCAAATCTAAATCTATTAGCTTTCTATACACCAACCCTAACAACATATACAAAATATAAAAAAATGGTACTGAAAGTAAGACTATAATTATAAAATTTCTGTAAGGTATGATTTCTTTTAAAGAATCGAAATATGCTGGTGGCTTATCCATAGAAATCATAATTAATACTTTAATTGGCAAAAAGAACGATATAGTTTGTGCCACTTTGGATAATGAAAAAAAACTCGCTGCCGAAAAAAAGAATTTTACATTTTTGTGAAAAAACTGCGTTAACAAGTAGCATTGCTTCGCAAAAAAACTCAAAGACTTACCCATACGTTTCACCAATGAATACAGAAATTATATTAGGCCATAATACTTATTGCAGTATACTGCATAAACAAATTCATAGCGGAGCTGTCATACAACTGCACCTCATAAGTAAGCAACTAATATCATGATATATTTTCGTAATTGGCAATTAATAGGCCTCTAAAAGAGCAAACTTAAAATTTAATGCTTTTTGACATCTCTATGCTTTTCTGTGTAGATCAACACATCCAAAAAATATTTTAAACACGCTACCGCCCCAGGATTGTGGGGCAATTCCTGAAGCCAGACGACAGACAGGGCGCGATGGTAAGATCACGATACCCTGTTTGAGAAAATAGAGAGATTTTTTATTCAAAGCTTCATGGATTATACATATTTTCGTCATATTTGGCTAGATTCAGAGTAGTGAAGTCCACCTTCTTGCACGGGGTTAATCAAGAAAGCACCAGATAACCATCACCTTAGTGTGCTTCGAAGGTATGAAGCGGCCAGCGGGTCAACAAAAAAGGGCTGTTCTTGTGAGATGCACCCGGCGCTGGAAGAGACAGAACAGACTCGCAAGCATCAGATCATGTTAATGATTTATAATGAGAGGGATATCAATACGCCAGTAATGCGTCTCGGTCGCTAGATATTTTCTGGCTCTAATTTCTCGCTTTCTATATTGGTCAGTAATTGATCGCTTCATCAAATACCACTACCCAGCTCCTGTTTTCATTGAATTGTCAATTTGCAGTACTTAAACACTTTCTGTATTTACCTATCGGAGCAACAGTGGAGGAAAGTCAAAAGTCTAAAGGATATCTCCAGATGGTGGTAAACGCGTAGCGGATCGTGTCTACCTGATGACCTCTTGGGATACCTCACACCAGAAACCCGGCTCATTATTTATTAATATGCCAATGAAGTACAATATAAAAAACATGGATTACCTCGTCCCATAACAGCTTACTGGCATTTCTTATTTATATTAGGTAACAACCGATATTCTTGTGCTCAAAAATAAAGCGCGCCAGAATGATCTGACGCGCTTTATTCATACTTATTAACAGATTCGATTACGCAGTCTGGTGACTCAAACGCCAACGCCAATAATGCGTGATCAAACCACCGACGATCAGATTATGCACAAACAGGCCTGTCGGGAATGAATTATAAGATTCAAAGTTACTGATTATCATCCAATAGATGAAGAACATCAGGCCGAAGCAGGCAATGTCATCAGGCATCGCATTACCCCGCCACGCTAGCCAGGTGGCACGGCCAATCCAGAATGCCAATAGAGACATCGCGATAAGTCCAACAATTCCATATTCGACCCAGGTTTCCAGGAAGTAATTATGCAGGTGGCCATATTTTGCCAGTACCCAATCTGGCAGCCAGGTCGTTTCCGACATGACCAACTGACGGCCTTCAGGTCCCCACCCTGTCATCGGGCGTTCCGCAATCCACTGGCTCGCCGCAATCCAGCTATTGATACGAATCCCGATGCTTGTATAAGGTACTTCCGTGATCTCGCCATCTACCAACTGAGATATCACACTGCTCTCTTTATGGAAGCGATGATTGAGAGAGTCTCCCAGTGTAGAGACCAATACCCCTGCCCCGATTACGATAGATAATAGAATTGTGACGAGATACTTTGTCAAATGTCTGGTTCTACCCTCCAGTACGGACTTGATAACCCAGAGTATCAGACCAATGCCACTTGCAATCGTTGCACTGAGCCAGACGGCTCTTGTCTGACCAACGGCGATGCCAGTCACTACCATCACCATCGCCAGGCACCAAAGCGCTATTCTCAAATACCGCGCGTTACCGTTGCTCCAAAAGCGACGAGCAAAACAGAGCAAACCCAATAGCGAAACCCCAAACAACATGGATGCATGCTGGTTGTTACGGATTCCGAATCCCACTCTTTCCCCAGTAAACCCGGTGAGCCATCCGTCGTCACCTGGTGCAAATAGCGTCGTGACCAAGACCCCGCCGACTGCCAGTCCCCACACGATGAGAGTATTTCGTGTACTTCCGTTCAACCACCACGCCACACTGATGAAGATAAACAATTTGGCCAGATCCTGGAGCCTTGGGTCATCTATCGCCCATTGCGGGTACTGCCATAATCCCAGGCTCCAGGAAAACAATTGTACGCAGAGAAACCCCAGAAGTAATAAGAGGGGGGCCTTGCGCAAGCCTTTACCGTATACACAGAATGCGACAAGCCCCGAAAATGCCAAGACTCGTTCCATCACTTCTTGAGTGTTTGGCAAGACAAATTGTAAAGCGGCATATAATAATAACGATATGATGCCTATATAAGCCAGCCAACGAGCTCCGAGACGATCATCAATCGAATACCAACACTTTACAGGTTGCATAATGACTCTACTTATCCAAGGTGTCTTTATCACACTGGGGTTTATCTTGGGGATATCAAAGAGTCTTGTCTCTATGCGAACTAGATAGACTCTTTCAAGCTGAGTTATCGAATAACGAACTCTGGACGCGGAATTTTACACAGTCTTTCCTGCCACCACAATGAAGACCGCTCAAAGGAGGAGACGCTACCCACTTTTTGAGTAGTGAAACAGGAGGTTGCCATTAGTAAAGCCATCGCAAAGCCCTGCTTGCCCATCATCGGGTCAGCCTTCCCAAGACCTGGCAAAATGAAGCAGGTCTGCAGACACGACGACGTCACGCACAATATTATCTGAGTCATGACTACGCCGGGGTTCACATGACAAAGATAACTTATGATTACTTTAATTATACGTTAAATCACTCTCTGTTACAGAAGATTCACCTCATCTGTTGAGCGATAACAGGTCATGGATTGAGCTCATCCCTGAGACAAGAACTCCAGGGTGAGATGATGTCTGAATACGTCACTACTGCGTCGACACCTCGGCAACTAATCCGATGTCCGTCATTCGACTTTGCGTCTTGAGCTATGATTCTGACCTCCAATCTAGACCTTGGTTGTCAGTATCTGCCATCCAGTGACTTGATATTGCGATCAGCCAACCCCTGAAAAATCGCGCGGAGGCCGGTAACGGTCGATGAAGGCCGTGGACAAGATGCTCAGCCAGGCCAATGATCGCGCGATGGACTGTGACACGCACCAGCTCGCCCTTTGCGATGGCGTCTCCCGCCATGAAATCCCAGGCCAGACCGATGCCGGCGCCTCGCTGAATGGCGGCATGCATTGCCAGCACGCTGACGGTGTCAGGGTGCTCTCGCGCGCAGGCGTCGCCCTCCCATCTCGAGTCCTTTCAGCTCTGGGTGAACGTGCTGCTGGTAGAGCATTCCCGCATCGGAAAGCACGACGCCTCGCGTCTTGCGCACGAATAGCGGCGTGCCAAGTGACGCTCCCAGCGCGCGAGCCGCCTGTCCATGAGCCTGTCCCTGACGCTGATCGGGGTGGATATCGTCTGCATGAACGTGCCTGTTCTGCTTCGCTTCCTGCAGGGCTCGGGAGAGTGGCGAGACCTGATCGGCATGCTGTGTGGTTCGCTCGGCGTGATGTCCTGGACATGGTTCGCACTGCGCAATGCTCAACAACTCAAGGCCGAACGTTTTTCCGCGCGAGAGTGGTCCACCCTGCAGGGCATCGCGACCGGGGTCGTGGCAATCATGATTCTTGTGCTGGTCGCCGTCTTGCAGCCGCGAATACTGCCGCTGGAGCTGTCATCAGAGCGCTGGTGGGCTTTCGGTTCCGCAGTCGTCTTCATGTCGGTGGGCGGTTCGTGGATTGCCAATGCCTTGTGAAACTCCTCCGCCCAGCGACTGCAGGTCTCCGTGGGTGGGCAGAGACCGTCTTCGAGACCTGCTGTGTGTTGCTCTACGGCTACCTGCTGGCATGGCAATGGCCCCAGACCAACGAAGTATTGGGCATGCTGCTGATGCCTGGAGGTGTCACCTGGATTCTCCGTGCCGAACAGCATGTGTCCGGCCCCCGCCAGATAGCACAAGGCGTGCCGGTTGCTGGACCGGAAAAGTGAAATCCCCCTCCTGATGCAGCGTGGATTGCCTGAGGGGCATGCACCTCGGGGTTCGCTTGCTGGCTTCAGACACGCCAAGGCCGCCTCAAAGGGCGGCCTTGGCGTGTCTGGTGAGCAGTCTCCATCACTGCCCTACTTACTTACCTATCTACCTATCTATCTACCTATCTATCTACCTATCAATCAAACACTCACCCATAGAAGTGCTCGACAAGACTCATGGGAATCGCCGGCACGTAGGTGACCAGCATCAGCACCAGGAAGAGCACGAAGATCATCGGCAGATTGACCTTGGTGGTTTCCCACATGTCCGTTCTGGCAATCGAGCATGAGGTCGCCAACACCGAGGCGACGGGGGGTGTCTGCTGACCGATGGCCAGGTTGAGCGTCAGAATCAGGCCGAAGTGGATGGGATCGATCCCGATCTGCTGGATCAGCGGCATCACGATCGGCACGACCAGGATGATGGCCGCTGCACCATGCAGGAACATCCCCAGCAACAGCAGCAGGATATTGAGCAACGCCAGCACCGCCACCGGGTCCGTGGTCAGTGAGGTGATTTCCTGCGCCAGTTGCTGCGGCAGCTGCATCTCGGTCAGGAACAGCCCCAGGACGGCTGAGGTCGCGACCAGCAACATGACGACGGACGTCTGGATCACGCCATCGATCACCGCCCGATACAGCACCTGCAGATTCAATTCGCGATAGACCAGACCCCCGATGACCAGCGCCGCCAGCACGGCGATGCCCGCTCCTTCCGTGGCGGTCACGAAGCCGCCGAAGATTCCGCCCAGGATGATGACCGGCAGCGTCAGCGCCCAGAAGGCTTCCCGGAACGCCTTGCCAAGCGCCGACAGCGAAAAGGCAGCCTCACGCGGCATGTCGTACTTGCGGGCATAGTAGTAGCAGAGCACTGCCAGGCCGAATCCACCCAACAGGCCCGGAATGATCCCCGCCACGAACAGTTTGACGATGGAGGTATCCGCGATGGCGCCATACAGGATCATCGACAGCGACGGCGGAATGATGATCGCCAATGACGCGGAGGATGAGGTGATAGCCGCCGAGAACTCTGGCGTGTACTTGCGCTTCTTCATCTCGGGAATCAACACCGACCCCGTGGCTGCCACGTCCGCGACAGCCGAGCCGGAAATCTCGGCAAAGAACAGTGACACCCCGACATTGACCATGGCCAGGCCACCGCGCACGAACCCCACCATCGCCGTGACGAGATTGATCAGCCGCATGGAGATGCCTGACGTGTTCATCAGCGCACCGGCGAGGATGAACAGCGGAATCGCGATCAGCGGAAACTTGGTCGCGCCATTGAAGAGCGTCAATGGCACGTTCACCAGCGCATCCACGCCCATGAAGATCACCACCCCCACGACCCCCACCGTGCCGATGGCAACCGCGATGGGCACGTTGATCAGCACCAGTGCGAACAGGGCCGCGATAATGATCAGTAACGTCATGAGCGGTGCTCCTTGAGGTCTTCCTCGGCCAAGCGGATGGCTTCCGCGATCTCTTCCTCTTCGCTGTTGACGCCTTCACACATCTTGCGCCATGCATGGGGCAGGCTCAGCAGCTCACACACGATGAAGAGTGCCGCACTGAGCGGGATCACCGACTGGGTGACATCCAGGCCGATGCTCGGCAAGGCGATCAAGGCATCCCAGGCCAGCACGTCCAGCACCTGATACCCGAACCAGCCCACCACGGCAAAGAATCCGATCACGATTAGCTCAGAGGTAATGAACAGCGTACTGCGCAGTGCGATGGGCGCCTTGGTGATCAAGCCGGGAAAGCCCATGTGCGAACGCTTCAAGGCCGCGAGACAAGCGCCATAGAAGCTGAGCCATGCCAGATTGATCGAGGCGACCTCGTCATACCACGGCAAGGAGCCACCGAAGGTACGCAAGGCCACTGCTGCCAGCACGATCACTGTCAGCGACAACAGCAGGCTGACGGTAAATACCTCAAGGCAGCGTTCTACCACACGGTTGATTCTGTCCAGCACTGTCAAGTCAGCCTTGGGCGTCAGTCCTTCCCCACTCTCGGTGGGGAAGGTTGCCTTGGCCGCATGGGAATGCGAGCTCATGACTTACTCCTTGGCCAGTGCCATGGCCCGGTCAACCAGCGCCTGGCCGCCATCGACCTTGTCGGAGAACGCCTGATAGACCGGCGCACTTGCAGTGACGAAGGCATCCCGGTCCACCTCGTTGACGGCCATGCCACCCGCCTTGAGGCTTGCCAGCAGCTTGTCATCAAGCTCCGCCCCCTTGGCGAAGGCCCAGCTCTGAGTCTCGGCGGAGACTTCGGCAATCGCTGCCTTCACGTCCTCGGGCATCTTGTTCCAGCCGGCCTGACTGCTGGTCAACCAGATGGGCGAATAGACATGATTGGAGAGTGACAGATACTTCTGCACCTCCTGGAACTTGGCGCCATCGATGTTGGACAGCGGGTTCTCCTGACCATCGACGACCCCGGTCTGCAGCGCCACGAAGACTTCCGAGAAGGCCATCGGTGTCGGGTTGGCGCCCCAGGCGTTGAACATGCCGGTCCGCCATTCGCTCTGTGGGGTACGCAGCTTCAGCCCGTCCAGGTCTTCTGGCGCCACGATCGGATGCTCGTTATTGGTGATCTGACGGAAGCCGTTCTCCCAGGTGGAGACCAGCTTGAGGCCCTTGGACTTGGCATCCTCGGCCAGATCCGTCATCACGATCGTATCATCGATGCGCTTGAGGTGTTCACGGTCCTTGACCATGAACGGCATGTCGAACAGGGCGAAGCTTGGTGACACGGACGACATCACCGAGGAAATCGCGGCCAGGTCGACCGTACCCAGGCGCAGCTTTTGGATCAGCTGGCGCTCATCCCCCAGCTGCCCACTGTGGTAGTACTCGACCTGATGCTCATCGCCGAGCCGGGCTTGCAGGCTATCGGCGAAGTACTGCGCGGTCTGGCCCTGCAGACTGTTGGGACTACCCCCGATGGCAAACACGATCTTCTCGGCATGTGCGGTCGTGGCACCCAAGGCGGCGGCTAACAGCGTGGCGGCAAGCATGACTCGCTTCATTGTCGAATCCCTTTGATTGTTCTGATTATGGGTATGGACGTATCGCGTCTGGCATGACGCTTGAGGACGGTGAGCGTGTGCTGCCGACGGAGCTTCGAGCGCTTCACGCGCAAGAGCCGCCCCTCAAGTGGACTGCAAACCATACCAGATAGAGCAGAACTTAGACGTCTCCCGACTCAAGGGTCAATCCAATTGGCGCAGAAATAGACCTTTGTCTAGACATATACGCAATATATCGCTCTACATCACAACATCTGGCCTATTTTGCAAACCACATGATGCCTGATGGCGGCGCCCAAGACGCGAAGGCCCCACCGGCATCACCGGCAGGGCCTGGACAGATCAGACATCAACCTCGATGTCTCTTCAGCGGGACCGTGAGCTGGCACTCACCATGGCGCAGGGGGGCTTCTTACGCACCGCCTCCCCAGGCTACGGCATCATGGGGGTGAAGGCTCTCGATATGCCGCACTTGGACATGCGCCTCGCCTTGTGAGACTGCCAAGCCATTGATCAAGCGGCGCGCGGCGTCCTCGACGAACATCAGATTCTGTCCATTGAGCGCGGCAAATGCCTGCTCATCGGCACGTTTTACGGCCGTCTGGACAGGCGTCGCCACGGCCTGCTCGATGGCATCAATCAGCGCGATCAGCCCTAGATCCTCGGCTTCAGGCTTGAGCGTGACCTGAACCAGCGCTTCACTGCGCTGGCTGTGGGGCGTGGCCAGCGTCGCATGGTGGATGAGCCACTCGGCGACCTGCTCTGGGGTCAGCGCGGCGTCATTGTGGTGAGCCTCCAGGAACGCTTGCTCGATCAGCTGACGCGACAGGGCCGCCGAGCAGGGACAGGTGGAGGAATAGCCCACCGTGACACTGGCCTGCAGCGTGAACCTGCCCTCGTGCAGACTGGCCTCCAGCGTGACGGGATACGACTTCCATCCGTAGAGTGCCGGCGTGACTAGCGCCGGACGCTTCACCAGCAGTGCGAACGTCATCTTCACGCGGGCATTGCGCGAGGCGCAGTCATGATGACTTTCGACCATTGCAGCGAGCACATTCCGCAGACTGCCGGGGGTCAGCGCCTTGCCCTCCGCCAGCCCATCCAGCAGACGGTAGAGGCGCGACATGTGAATGCCCTTGGTATGCGGCATCGGCAGGTCGACCTGCGCATCCACGCGGGCATGCAATTCACGGCGGTAATCGCCCTCCTCGATGAGTACGGGCAGATCGATCCCCTGCATGCCCACCCACTCAAGGGGGCTCAGGGAACGGGAGCGCTCGGTCAGGGAAACGTCGGGGAGTATTGCGGTCATTCGTCAGATATCCAGAGCGGCTCTCCTCAGTGCCGCCTCCCTCACGCCGGTGGGAGGCAGGCACTGAGTTCCGCCGAAGTGTGGGGGAGTGTCAGGAGAGGTGAAGAACACAGCGCGGACGGCTCGCCGTCAGCGCAGGATCATCCCGCCAGTCGCGAGGAGTGATGGCCGGTGATCTTCCACTCGCCGAGGATCTCCTCGAAGGTGAACAGAAAACGGGCCGGAATCGTGACCGTCTCGTCAGCGACGCGATACTCGAAGGTGTAATGGCCGCCGATCACCACGGTGCCCAGCTTGCGACTGACCCGTGGCGAGTACTCACCCAGCTCGCAGGCCAGCGCCTCATTGGCGAGAAAACCATCGAAATAGGCCTGCCGCTGCTGGCGATTCTCACGCACATCATCGGCGACCGTCGGCACCAGAATCGCGTCCTCGGCATACAGCGAGAGAAGCGTTTCCTTTTCCCCACGCGTGACGGCGATCGCCCAGCGCTCGAGCGTGCGAGTCGCGGCATTGATGCAAAATTCAGCGTCACGTTCCGTCAATGGAGGGGACGTCGGATGAGGCATGCAGTGGCTCTCTCTTGAGGATATGGAAAGAAAGACGGGGGGCTGCCGGCCTCCCCGCCCTGATGTCACGTGATCGCTCAGGCGTCGGCACACCGCAGGATGCCCTGCCCCAGACGCTTGATCAGCTGCGGATAGAGTGTCTCGCCCAGCGGCAGCCCGACACCCAGCGGCTCGAAGACGATGGAGGTCTTGACGCCGGTCCCCTCGAAGACACTCTCGATCAACGCCGGGTTGTACTGTGGCTCACGGAAGACGCACTGGATGTTGTCCCGCGCCACGCGCGTCTGGATCTCCTTGACGCGCGCCGGGCTGGGCGTGGAGGCATCCCCCAGCGAGATGGCACCGGACGCGGGGACATCGAAGCGGTGCTCGAAGTACTGGTAGGCATCATGGAAGACGATGTAGCGAGTGCCCTGAACTTGCGCCAGACGCGCCGACAGTGACTCTGTCATGGTGTCGAGCTCCCGCTGGCCCGCCTGGGCATTCCTGCGATAGGTCGCGGCATGCTCCGGGTCCTGTGCTGCCAGCGATTCCGCGATCTCTGCCAGCCAGAGACGCGCATTCATCGGGTCCAACCAGCCATGAGGGTTCATGCCAGCGTGGGCATGCTCATGGTGATCATCATGGCTGTCGTGGTCGTCATGCTCATCATGATGCGCCTCGAAGGTGGCGCCCTCGCGATAGCGCAGATGAAGGGTGCCGGGCACTTCCATCAACTCGACGGCATCAGCATCCGCGGCCAGCGTCTCACGCGCCTTGGCAAGCCAGGGCGTCAGCTCATCACTCACGAAGATCATGACATCCGCGTCGGCCAGTGACCTGGCCTCGGAGGGCCGCATGGAATAGCCATGCGGCGAGGCGCCGGGCTGGATGACAAGATCGGGACTGCCCAGCTCCCCCATGACGCGCGAGACCAGTGAATGCACCGGTGGGATATCCACCGCGACGGATGGCACCTCCGCCATGGCCACGGCGGGTAACATCAACACTGGCAGCGAGAGGAAAGGCAGCAACCGATTGCGCATGACGGTTCTCCAGAAGATGCGATGACATGGAAGGAAGTTCGGAGACGCTACCGCCTCGACTCAATATGTTATAATATAACACTTACGATCACTGAACCGCCAACGTTGTCATTCTTCAAGGGTCCGCTCTCCATGCCGCTGTTATCGATCGAGAACCTCTGCGTCACCCTCGGCAAGCACCGCATTCTCGAGGAGATCGAGCTACAGGTGGAACGCGGTGAAATCGTCACCCTCGTAGGCCCCAATGGGTCCGGCAAGTCCACGCTGCTTCGCAGCATCATCGGGTCCATCACCCCGTCGCACGGTCGGATACAACGAGAGCCGGGACTCAAGATCGGCTATGTCCCTCAACGTCTGAGCCTTGACCCGACGCTGCCGATGACGGTGGAACGCTTCCTGAACCTGCCACATCGACACTCGCTGGATACCGTAGCCCATGCCCTCCTGCAGGCCGGTATTCCCGGTGCCGAGGTTCAGCAGATCGCCAGTCTCTCCGGTGGTCAATTCCAGCGCATTCTGCTGGCTCGTGCACTGCTGGATTCGCCTGATCTCCTGCTGCTGGATGAGGCGACCCAAGGCCTGGATCATCGTGGCATCGCGGATTTCTATCGTCAGATCGATCGCGTCCGTCACACCCTAGGCTGCGGAGTGCTGATGGTCAGCCACGAACTGCATGTGGTGATGCGCGCCTCCGACCGCGTCGTCTGCCTGCATGGGCACGTCTGCTGCCAGGGCACGCCTGAGCGCGTCATGGCCTCACCGGCCTATCAGAATCTGTTCGGACTCGACACTGCTGACGCCCTCGCCTTCTACCGATATGACCATCGACACAGCCACACGGCGCCGCCGATGGATGACAGGGTGCCGCCTGCACAGCCCCTCACGACACCCGCGACACCCGCGACACCGATCACAGAGAAATTGCACTGATGCTGGACAATGTCATGGACGATTTCATGGTCCGCGCCGCTCTGGCTGGCATTGCCGTCGCGCTTGCGGCAGCGCCCTTGGGCTGTTTCGTCGTCTGGCGGCGCATGGCCTATTTCGGTGATGCCACGGCCCACGCCGCGATTCTCGGGGTGGCGCTGTCACTGTTGATGTCCACCTCGATGCTGGCAGGCGTGCTCATCGTCTCGCTGATCATGGCGACGCTGGTGACCCTGCTCAGCGGACGCGGCTATGCCATGGACACCCTGCTTGGCGTCATGGCGCACTCCGCGCTCGCCTTCGGGCTGGTCGCCGTGTCCTTCCTGCCTGGCGTACGGATCGACCTGATGGCCTATCTGTTCGGCGATATCCTGGCCGTCAGCAAGACGGATCTTGCGATCATCGCCACAGGAGGCCTGCTGGTCCTCGGGCTGCTTCGCTGGCGCTGGTCGGCATTGCTCACTGCGACACTCAATGAAGAACTGGCGCGTGCCAGCGGCATCAACCCGCAACGCGAGCAGCTGGTGCTGACATTGTCGCTGGCCGTGGTGGTCGCGGTCGCCCTGAAGGTGGTCGGGGCGCTTCTGATCACCGCGCTGCTGATCATTCCAGCGGCCACGGCACGCCGCTTCTGCCACACCCCAGAACTCATGGCGGTTACCGCTGCCATCGTCGGCGGGATTTCCACCACCGGCGGTCTGCAGGCAGCCTACTGGCTGGATACGCCCACCGGCCCCACCATCGTGTGCCTCGCCACCCTGCTTTTTGCCCTGAGCACTGCAGCGGCACGCATCTCACGCCTCGTTTCTCAGACCGGCAGCGAGACTTCTACTCGAGGTTGATCTGGTGCATACCCCTACAGAGGCCCGATGAGTGCTGCATGATAACTAGCGTTCTTCATCAGACATTAGCTTGCGCAGCAGACAGGCAAGCTGATGTTGCTCATCGCTGTCCAGCGCACTCGCCATCCGGTGCTGATTCTCGACATGCGCTTCCAGAGTGGTGTCGATCAGACGGCGCCCTGCTTCCGTCAGCGCGACGCGATTGCTGCGCCGAT
The DNA here is from genome assembly GCF_057670765.1 of Cobetia sp. PS-4MA. NCBI lineage: Bacteria > Pseudomonadati > Pseudomonadota > Gammaproteobacteria > Oceanospirillales > Halomonadaceae > Cobetia > Cobetia sp. PS-4MA. Next base: position 2,421,950 of record NZ_CM173107.1, read on the forward strand.
CCTCATCACTGGCCTGGCGTTGCAACAACCCTCGCTTCACCAGCTGATCTATCCGCGTGCTCATGGCACCGGAAGAGAGCATCAACGTCTGATACAGCTGAGTCGGGGTCAATGGCACCTGTGAACGTCGCAGCGTCGCCAGGATGTCAAACTCGATAGTCGACAGGCCCTCCTTCTCGAATACCTGCTCCATCCTAGAGCCAAACACACGACCTGCCCGGCTGATACGCCCGAATATGCCCATCGGCCGGCAATCCAGATCGGGGCGAGCTTCCTCCCACTGCGCAAGAATGCGATCCACGGTATCCCACATCATGAAACCTCCCAGTTATCTTTCCCAAAAGATACTTTGACGTCGGCGGTTTTGCGAGTACTCTTACATTTATCTTTTTAAAAAGATACTTCAAGGAGAGACAAGCATGCCATCTTCACACCTGAAGGTTCTCGCCATGACCGCTACAGCCCCGATCATTTGGGGGAGTACTTACCTGGTGACACAGACCCTTCTCCCTGCCGACACGCCATTCACCGCAGCCACCATTCGCGCCCTTCCCGCGGGAATACTGATTCTGCTCTGGACTCGACAGACCTTGTCGGGAGGGTGGTGGGTGAAGGCCATGGTGCTGGGCACCCTCAATATCGGACTCTTCTTTACCTGCCTATTTGCCGCGGCATACCGCATCCCCGGCAGCATGGCCGCCTTGCTGCTGGCAAGTCAGTCGGTGTGGGTTCTACTGTTGAGTCGCTGGTGGCTAGGGACAGACTTCAACATGACAGCCGCAATGCAGTGTGGACTGGGCATGGTCGGAGTGGTGATGCTGCTCAATCCCGGCCAAGGTGGACTGGACATGACAGGGGTCGGGGTCGCACTGCTCGGTGCTGTCTCGATGGCCGCCGGCATCGTACTCAGCAAGCGCTGGCAACGTCCGCCCGACGTCAGTCAATTGAGCCTGACGGGCTGGCAATTGATCTTCGGTGGACTGTTGTTGCTGCCTTTGGCCGCCTGGTCGGAAGGTATTCCGACCACCCTCGAGCCGCAACATCTGCTGGGCTATGGCTACCTGATCCTGCCGGGTGGCGTGCTCGGCTATAGCCTCTGGTTTGCCGGCGTCCAGCGACTGCCCGCCTTTTCCGCATCACTGCTGGGAATGCTCAGCCCGCTGACGGCAACTGTGTTGGGTTTTCTATGGATGGGCGAGTCATTCGGCTCCCTTCAATGGCTTGGCACTCTCTGCATCGCTTCTGCCCTGACATTCCCCCTCTGGGTATCGCTCAAGCGACGTAGCACTCAGCCAAGCCGTCATGAATTGACTCGATGACACAACAGGGAAAATCCCACGTGCATAGGCAGTCTGCCTTGAACGGGAAAGTCATCTCTTCAAGGAACGAAGAGCAGGTGCATCAAGCAATGAACGTAGAAACAGAACACCCCACTGATCGCGGATCAGTGGGGTGGTTTGGCGAGTGCCAGCAGATCAGGGACTCAGGTGCTATCGCTCATTCCCAGGCGGGAAACGGGTCCGGCAGAATACGCCAGGCTTCCTTGCCTGCCAGCAGCGTGGCGTCATCGAGCAGACACTCATCCAGCGCCTGGCGGATACGGTCTTCCTCCAGGTTCTGACCGATGAACACCAGCTCCTGGCGCATGTCGCCGAAGGGCTCTTGCCATTTTTCCTGGATCGACGCCAGGTACTCGGGGTCTTCGGGCCATTCGACCTTCGGTACCGCCTTCCAGAACATGCCGCCGAACCCATAGTGGGCGATGCCACCGGCCTGGTTCCACTGCCCCGCGAACTGTGGGCGCGTGGCCAGCCAGAAGAAGCCCTTGGAGCGCAGCAGCTTGCCACCGAACCAATCCCCGTGGAGCAGCTGGTGGAATTTCTCAGGATGAAACGGTACACGCGCATGGTAGGAGAAGCTCGAAATGCCGTACTCCTCGGTCTCCGGTACGTGCTCGCCGCGCATCTCCTTCAACCAGCCCGGTGCCTGCTGCGCTCGATCGAAACTGAAGCGACCGGTGTCCAGTACCTTGGAAAGCGGCACGGCGCCCTGCGTCATGGGCAGAATCTCGGCTTCCGGGTTGAGCGAGCGCAGCACGGCCGTCAGCTCATCCAGCTGAGTTGCCTCGATCATGTCCGTCTTGCTGATCAGCAGCACATCACAGAACTCGATCTGGTCGACCAGCAGATCCGCGACATTGCGCTCATCGTCCTCGCCGAGGCTTTCTCCTGCTTCGGCCAGTGACTGCGCCTCGCGATACTGAGCAAGGAAGTTGGCGCCATCCACGACGGTGACCATGGTGTCGAGACGTGCGACATCCGAGAGGCACTGACCATCTTCGTCCTCGAAGGTGAAGGTCTCCGCCACCGGCAGCGGCTCGGAAATGCCGGTGGACTCGATCACCAGACAGTCGAAGCGCCCCTCCTCGGCCAATCGCCGGACCTCAATGAGCAGGTCCTCGCGCAGCGTGCAGCAGATACAGCCATTACTCATCTCCACCAGCTGCTCCTCGGCGCGATTGAGCGCCACCTCGCCGCCTGTGCCGGATGCGCCGCGTACCATGGCGGCGTCGATATTGACCTCGCTCATGTCATTGACGATCACCGCGACTCGCCGCCCTTCGCGGTTAGCCAGAATGTGATTCAACAGCGTCGTCTTGCCGGCGCCCAGAAAACCGGACAACACGGTTACCGACAAGGGATATGAAGGAGACATTTGGGGGGAAGTCATCAGGCACTACCTCAATGGGTTGGGTCATTGCCACGCCGTGCGCGCATGACGGCATTCTTGCCGGCGCATGGTCAGGCCGAGGTTCAGGTGAGTGCCTGGACGTGGGAGACCGCTGGTTTCTCGATCATCAGATGTGGCAAATGATACGTTATAACATAATCTCCCGTCAGCCATTTTCTGATGAAGCGCCCCACCTCTCTTGTGTCGTCAGCATCAGAAAGAAAGAAAACGCCCCGCTGGCAAGCCAGCGGGGCGTTTCTCGTCGCGAGCAGAATGTCAGGTGACGATCAGACTGCCATCATCACGGCAGAGGCCATCACTGCCCCACCCACCAGACGAGACGCGATGGTTGGCACGCTCATCAGGCGCTGACCCACTGCACGGCCCAGCAACGCCAGGGCCAGTGTCGCGATCACGAAGCCCGCCATGTAACCCATGGCACTGCCAGCCGCCGGCATTTCCAGCGCGTGGGCGAAGCCGTGGAAGGCCATGAAGCCGGCCACCATGACGGCGCCAGCCAGAGTCGGCAGACGCAGAAGCAGCGCCACCAGAGCACCGGACACCAGCACCGAGAGCAGGATGCCCTGCTCGGCGATCAGCGCATGCAGCGCCTGTCCACCGCTGAGAAGCGCAATACCGGCCCCCGCCAGCATGCCAATGACCATCAGCAGCGGCGTGCCAACCCTCAAGGCCCGTGACTGGCGTGCACTCCAGATGCCGATGGCCAGCATGGCCAGCAGGTGATCCAGCCCGGTGAAGGGATGCGTCAGGCCGGCCATCAGTCCCTGGGCATCATGGCCGGGGTGTGCGGAGGCCGAGGTCGCCACCAGCAACAGTGAGGTGGCCAGCAGTGCGGAGTGAGAACGCTTCATGTGTCATTCCTGAACAAGATGATGATGAATTCACCCGATATCCGTCATGTGTCGACTACCGGGAGACAATGGGCGACAGGCAAGTGACAGAAAACGCTGCGCCGTCAGGCCTGTGCGGCCAGCTTTTCCGGGCGGCGCTCCGGCAGCATGCCGCGATCCAGAATGAAGGCGATGATCTCTTCCAGGCCGACGCCGTCATACAGGTTGGCGAACACGAAGGGCCGCTCGCCACGCATCTTGCGCGAGTCGCGGTCCATCACCTCAAGCGAGGCATGCACCTGCTCGGCGATGTCGATCTTGTTGATGATCAGAAGGTCGGACTTGGTGATGCCCGGCCCGCCCTTGCGCGGAATCTTGTCACCTGCCGAGACGTCGATCACATAGAGCGTGAGATCGGAAAGTTCGGGGCTGAAGGTCGCGGACAGGTTGTCACCGCCGGATTCCACCAGCACCAGCTCCATGTTCGGATGACGCGCCTGGAGATCATCGATGGCCGCCAGATTCATCGAGGCGTCTTCGCGGATCGCGGTATGTGGGCAGCCACCGGTCTCGACGCCGAGAATGCGGTCCGCCTCCAGCGCTTCATGGCGCAGCAGGAAATCGGCATCTTCGCGGGTGTAGATGTCATTGGTGACCACCCCGATGTCGTAGTGATCGCGCAGGGCCAGACACAGCTGACGCAACAGCGCCGTCTTGCCGGAGCCTACCGGCCCACCCACTCCTACGCGTAGACAATGCTTCATGACAGCTTCCTTTCTCGTGAGATATCAGGGGTTCGTGTCGGTCGGTTCAGGCGCCGCCGCCTCAGAACAGGCGGCGTTCGCTCAACTCCTGAACAGACGGGAATATTGTGTTTCGTGCTGGGCGGAGGCGAGTGCCAGCCCCGGCAGTATCGGGCCAAGCGCTGCATCCGGGCGCTCAAGTGCCTGTGCGACGACCTCCACTACGCGGGGGCGCAGTTGCTCGGTCAGGCGCTGCGCGGCGGTGTGCCCCAGCGGCATGGCCTTGCAGGCCACCGCCAGCTGGTTTTCCAGCCAGGCCCAGGCGAAGCCGATCAAGGTCTGGCGCAGTGGCACCCCACGCTGGTACGCCACCCAGGCAAACACCGTGACGTAGCCCGGTGTCTCGGGCATCAGCGCCGCTGGTGGTTCAAGTTTGAGGCTTCTGAGCAGGCGCAGCAGCGCCGCCCCGAGACGCGCGTCCTCATCGCTGAGTTCGGCGGTTTCGCGTGTCGCCTTGAGCCAGCCATCCCACTCATTGAGCGCCGACGCATCCTCCTCGGCCCATGCCTGCTGCAGGCGCACCAGCAACGGCAGTTCGCAACGGCCGAGCCCGTCTTCCAGCACGCCGTCGATCCATTCGCCAAGCTCCTGCTCCTGAGTGACCCACCCAAGTTCGAAGGCACTTTCCAGCCCCTGGGACCAGGCAAAGGCGCCGATGGGCAAGGCCGGACTCACCAGCTGCAGGAGCCCCAGTAGTGCCAGGTCCTCCTGAGCCGGCAGGCCCGCCATGGCATCAGTGCTCATGCGTGTGCTCATGAGTGTGGCTGTGAGAATGACCGTGGCTGTGAGAATGACCGTGGCTGTGAGAATGACCGTGGCTGTGCTCATGGTCATGTGGCTGACCATGATCGTGGCTATGGTCATGGCTGTGAGCATGGGAATGCGCTTGCCCCGCCTGGGCATAGGCGCCCGGCTCAGGATCAAAGGGCGCCTCGTGATGAGTGAGGGTCGCCCCCAGTCGCTCGGCCAGCGCTTCCAGCACGTGGTCCGGCGGGAAGCGCACCCAGCCGGTTTCGTCCTTGGCTTCAGCATCAGCGTCAGGCGTATGCATGCCGATCGCCAGCTGCACATGGCGATTGCCCAGGTGATAGCAGAGCGCCGCCATCGGACGCCCGGCGGCGATGTGGGCAGTCACTACCGGCTCATCCGCGGCGCGGATGCGGATCACCTCGCCCTCGCGCGAGGCCAGCCGATCGCCGTCACGCAGCACCGGTCCGCGATCCAGAAACAGGCCGACCTCGCGCCCGCCGTCCGTGATAGCACGCAGCCGCCCACGAATGCGCAGCTCCAGCGGCAGAGTCAAGGTATCCAGAGGCTCCGCCTCGGTGTGAGCGCTCGCTGGGTCGCCTGATCCACTGGCGTCTGGCAGGCGATGTATCAGTTCCATCATGGCGTCATTCTCAAATAGGGAATCAGAACAGGCACTTGAAACAGGCCCTCAGAACAGGTGATAGCGCTGGGCCAGCGGCAGCTCGGTGGCAGGCTCACAGGTCAGAAGTTCACCGTCGGCGAAGACTTCGTAGGTTTCGGGGTCGACCTTGAGCTCCGGGCAGGCATCGTTGAGTTTCATGTCACGCTTGCGCACCTGGCGTACGTCGCGACAGGCGGACAACGGGCTGTCGAGTCCGAGGGCCTCGCCGACACCGGCCTTGAGTGCCGCCTGAGAGACGAAGGTCAGGCGCGTGGCGCTGGCTGCCTTGCCGAAGGCGCCGAACATCGGGCGGTAATGCACTGGCTGCGGCGTGGGGATCGAGGCATTCGGGTCGCCCATCGGCGCGGCGGCAATCATGCCGCCCTTGAGAATGCAGGCCGGTTTGACGCCGAAGAACGCCGGTGACCACAGCACCAGATCCGCCAGCTTGCCGACCTCGATGGAGCCGACCTCATGGGCGATGCCGTGGGTGATGGCCGAGTTGATGGTGTACTTGGCGATATAGCGGCGGGCACGGAAGTTGTCGGTGCCACGCTCGGCATCCTCCGCCAGCAGGCCACGCTGCTCGCGCATCTTGTGCGCGGTCTGCCAGGTGCGGCAGATCACCTCGCCCACACGGCCCATCGCCTGGGAATCCGAGGACATCATCGAGATGACACCCAGATCATGCAGGATGTCCTCGGCGGCGATGGTCTCGCGGCGAATGCGCGAATCGGCGAAGGCCACATCCTCAGGGATGCTCGGGTCCAGGTGATGGCAGACCATCAGCATGTCGAGATGCTCATCCACCGTGTTGACGGTGTAGGGGCGCGTCGGGTTGGTGGAGGACGGCAGCACGTTGGGCCGCGAACAGGCAGTGATGATGTCCGGCGCATGGCCGCCACCGGCCCCTTCGGTGTGGAAGGTATGGATGCAACGGTCCTTGAAGGCCGCCAGGGTATCCTCGACGAAGCCCGACTCGTTCAGGGTGTCGGTATGGATCGCCACCTGCACGTCGTAGGCGTCGGCGACTGTCAGGCAGTTGTCGATGGAGGCCGGCGATGTGCCCCAGTCCTCATGCAGCTTGAGGCCAATCACGCCGGCCTCGATCTGCTGCTCCAGCCCCTCGGGCAACGAGGCATTGCCCTTGCCGAGCAAGCCGATGTTCATCGGCAGGCTGTCCACCGCCTGCAGCATCTTGCCGATATGCCAGGGTCCCGGCGTACAGGTGGTGGCATTGGTGCCGGTGGCCGGCCCCGTGCCACCGCCGAGCATGGTGGTGATGCCGCTCATCAGCGCCTCTTCCACCTGCTGGGGGCAGATGAAGTGGATGTGCGGGTCGACACCGCCAGCGGTGAGGATCTTGCCCTCACCGGCGATGATCTCGGTGCCCGGGCCGATCACGATATCCACGTCAGGCTGGGTGTCGGGATTGCCGGCCTTACCGATGGCCGCGATGCGCCCGGCCTTGAGGCCGACATCCGCCTTGACGATGCCCCACCAGTCCAGAATCAGCGCATTGGTGATCACGGTATCCATCACGCTCTCATCAGCGCGCTGGCTCTGGCCCATACCATCGCGAATCACCTTGCCACCGCCGAACTTCACCTCTTCGCCATAGTGGGTGAAGTCCTTTTCCACCTCAATCCACAGCGCCGTATCGCCCAGGCGCACGCGGTCACCAGTGGTCGGGCCGTACATGTCGGCATAGGCCTGTCGCGTTATCTTCATGGGTTGCCTCTTGATCCCTGAGCCGCAGTCTCTGAATGAGCTCCAAGGTAAATGCCTGTCGGCGCCATTGCCTGGCGCCTTGACGGAAAGGTTGTCACTCGCTCAGCGCTCGACACTGCCGTCATCCTTGAGCTGTCCCATCACCTCGCCGCGGAAGCCATAGATATGACGACTGCCGGCGAAGGGAATCAGCGTGACGTCACGCGTCTGCCCGGGCTCGAAGCGAATCGCCGTTCCGGCGGCGATGTCCAGGCGCTGTCCGAGGGCGGCCTCGCGATCGAACACCAGCGCCGGATTGGCCTCGGCAAAGTGATAGTGCGAGCCGATCTGGATCGGTCGGTCGCCGCGATTGCCGACCGAGAGCGTGGTGCGCAGGCGGTCCTCGCAGAGAGAGATCTCGCCGTCCGCCACCTGATATTCACCGGGAATCATCATTGCTCACCTCACACGATGGGGTTGTGAACGGTCACCAGCTTGGTGCCATCCGGGAAGGTCGCCTCGACCTGCACCTCGGGAATCATCTCGGCGATACCTTCCATCACGTCATCACGGGTCAATACCTCTGCCCCGCGCCCCATCAGCTCAGCCACGCTCAATCCTTCGCGTGCGCCTTCCAGAATCTCGGCGCTGATCAACGCGATGGATTCCGGGTAGTTGAGCTTGAGGCCCTTGGCCTTGCGGCGCTCGGCCAGCAGTGCTGCGGTAAACAGCAACAGCTTGTCCTTGTCTCTTGGCGTCAGTTCCATGTCGTGACTCTTGTGGTTGTCATTGCGTGGGGGCTCTCGAGGTCAGGTCAGCCAGATACGCGGCACCTGTGCCTCAAGCCCCGTCATCAGCGGGCGCAGGATCTGCCATGCCTGCTGGCACAGCGCCCAGGCCTCGTTGCGTTCATGGCCCAGATAGCGCAGCAGCAGCACGCCCTCGCGGCGTGTCACCGCCCATCGCGGAGAGGCAGGCATCGCCTCGCGCAGGGCCTCGATGGCCGCCGCCTCATCTGCAAGCCCTACCGCCCACAGCGTGGCCTGGACACTGCAGCCGCCCTGCCCCCAGCGCCCCATGAAGCGCGCATGCAGCGGGTCCAGCGACTGGCGCTCGATCCACACTGGCTTGCCATCACGCGTCAGGCGGAAGCGTTGCTCCAGATGGCCACTGACGAAGGGCAGCTCACCGACGGGGCGGCCGAGTGCCAGCACCTCCCAGCCCAGACAGCGAGCATTGCCCTCAAGCTCGAGGGTGGTGGTCTGCTCGCCGCGCGAGCCATTGAAGGCCAGCGTCTCCTGAGGCAGCCATTCCAGGGTGGCGCCGTTGGCGACCTTGAGATACGTATGCTGGCCCCAGGCCACGCCGTTGCGATCCGCCTTGTAGAGCTTGGCCGCCGCCGGCGTCGTCAACAGCACCCGCGCGCCTTCCTCGACCTCTGCCGTGATATGCAGTGCATCACCACTGACCAGCCCGCCGGGAGGGTGCAGCAGATAGACATGGCAGCAGCCGTGGCGGCCTTCCGGATAGAAAGGGCGCTGCACACGCAGCGGGCCGTGATGACGACGACGCGTCAGTCGCGTGATGGGGCCTGCGCCATCACGGGTGTCGGTCTCGAAGCGCAGCGCCAGCGAGGCCTGCCACTGACGCTGATCATCGAAGCGATGGCCGGACGCGACATCCGTCGCGCCGTCTGCGGAAATCATGCACTGGATGGTCATACGGTCAGGTGCTGCTTGATCAATTCATCGGACAGCGCCGCGATCTCGCCTTCGGCCACCCGCCGGCCGCGATCCATGATCACGAAGCGATCGGCGTACTTGCGCGCGAAGGGCAGCTTCTGCTCGACCAGCAGCACCGTCAGGCCGTCTTCCTTGATCAGGCGGCGAATGACCTCGCCTATCTGGGCGACGATATTGGGCTGGATGCCTTCGCCGGGCTCATCGAGGATCAGCAGGCGCGGTTCGATCACCAGCGCGCGGCCGATGGCGAGCTGTTGCTGCTGCCCGCCGGACAGGTCACCCCCACGCCGGTGACGCATCTCCTTGAGCACGGGAAACAGCTCATAGATGCGCTCGGGAATCTGGCGCAGTCCATCACGACGTACGGGCAGGCCGGTGCGCAGGTTCTCTTCCACCGTCATCATCGGGAAGATCTGACGCCCCTGGGGGACATAGCCGACGCCCAGGCGGGCGCGCTCCTCGAGCTTGCGGCGTGTCAGATCAAGCGGCTCGAGGCCACTGGCATCGCCACTGCTGCTCTCACCACTACCGCCCTCGGCACGATACAGAAGCTTGCCGTCGCGGACGCTCTCCTCACCCATGATGCATTTCATCAAGGTGGTCTTGCCGACGCCGTTGCGGCCCATCACGCAGGTGCATTGGCCGGCGGGAATCTCCAGCGTGAGATCCCACAGCGTATGACTCTCGCCGTAGAACTGATTGAGCGACTCGATGCTCAGCAGCGGCGCCACGTCATTCGTCGCCGGGTCATGGGTCGGCGATGCGTGGTGCATCGGGGTATCGGTCATCTGCGCTTGCGTCATCCGTCACTCTCTCCCAGGTAGACCTCGACGACCTTGGGGTCGCTCGATACCGCATCCATGCTGCCTTCCGCCAGTACCGAGCCCTGATGCAGCACCGTGACCTTGCGCGCGATGGAGCGCACGAAGCCCATGTCATGCTCGACCACCACCACCGACTGGTGTCCCGCCAAGCTGGTCAGCAGCTCCGCGGTGCGCTCCATCTCCTGCTCGGTCATGCCGGCCACCGGCTCATCGACCAGCAGCAGACGCGGTTTCTGCATCAACAGCATGCCGATCTCCAGCCACTGCTTCTGGCCGTGGGACAGGATGCCCGCCTCGCGCGCATGCCATTCCTTGAGATGAATCGTCTGCAGCACTTCCTCGATCCGATCCCGAGTCTCGCCGGTCATGCGCGCGGTCAGGGTCGGGAAGATGCGCTTGTCGGTGGCCATCGCGAGTTCGAGATTCTCGAACACGCTGAGCGCCTCGAAGACGGTGGGCTTCTGGAACTTGCGACCGATGCCCAGGGTGGCGATCTCGGGCTCACTCATGTGCAGCAGATCGTGGCGGCTGCCGAACCACACCGAGCCACTGTCGGGGCGCGTCTTGCCGGTGATGATGTCCATCATCGTGGTCTTGCCGGCGCCGTTGGGGCCGATGATGCAGCGCAGCTCACCATCGTCGATGGTCAGGTTGAGGTCGTTGATCGCCTTGAAGCCATCGAAGCTGACACTGACATCCTCCAAATAGAGGATCGGCCCGTGGGTCACATCCACTGGCGAGACACGTGGGGTCAGGAAGTCGAACACGCGATCCCGCGTCGCCATCTCTTTTAACAGGCTCATGCAGTGGCCTCCTGCTCGGTGGGACGAGTCGCGTTCGTCGGATCAATCTTCGCCTTGGACGACGAGCGCCGGCCCCAGCCACGCTGGGCGAACAGGCCGGCGATCCCCTTGGGCAACAGCACGGTGACCAGCACGAACAGACCGCCGAGAGCGAACAGCCAGGCGTCCGGCATGATGCCGGTGAACACCGTCTTGGCGTAATTGACGATCAGCGCGCCCAGCACGGCGCCGTAGAGCGTCGCACGGCCACCGAGCGCCACCCACACCACCACCTCGATGGAGAACAGCGGCGAGAACTCGCCAGGATTGATGATGCCGACCTGCGGCACATACAGCGCTCCCGCCACACCGGCCAGCATCGCCGAGACCACGAAGATGAACAGCTGGACACGTTCGACGCGATAGCCCAGAAAGCGCGTGCGCGCCTCGGCGTCGCGACAGGCGATGCTCACGCGCCCGAGCTTGGAGCCGACGATGCCGCGACACAGCAGATAACCGAGTCCCAGCGCCACACCACTGGCGATGAACAGCGCGACGCGCATGGCATCCGTGCGCAGATCGAAGCCCAGCATGTCCTTGAAGTCAGTCAGGCCGTTGTTGCCGCCAAAGCCCATCTCGTTGCGGAAGAACGCCAGCATCAAGGCGAAGGTCAGCGCCTGGGTGATGATGGAGAGATAGACACCGGTGACGCGGGAGCGGAAGGCCAGGAAGCCGAACACCAGCGCCAGCAGCCCCGGTGCCAACAGCACCATCAGGAAGGCGAAGCCCGGCATGTCAAAGCCCTGCCAGAACCACGGCAGCTCCTGCCAGTTGAGGAAGACCATGAAATCCGGAAGCTCCGGATTGCCATACACGCCGCGGTCACCCACCTGGCGCATCAGGTACATGCCCATGGCGTAACCGCCCAGCGCGAAGAAGGCGCCGTGGCCCAGGCTGAGGATACCCAGGTAGCCCCAGACGAGATCCACCGCCACCGCCAGCAGCGCATAGCACAGGTACTTGCCCAGCAAGGTGACGGTGAAGGTGCTGACATGCAACGGGTTACTCTCGGGCAGCAGCACATGCAGCAGCGTGACCGCGAGTACCGACAGTGTCAGGACTGCCAGGAATATCTGGGTGGAGCGCTCCGTGAAGGGGCGCGCCAGCCAGTAACGTGAATCAGGCATGGATCAACCCTCCGCGGCGCGGCCCTTCTGCGGGAAGAGTCCCCGCGGGCGCTTTTGAATGAACAGGATGATGAACACCAGCACCACGATCTTGGCGAGGACCGCACCCGCCCAGGGCTCGAGGAACTGATTGAGCAGTCCCAGCGACATGCCGGCCACCAGCGTGCCCCACAAATTGCCGACCCCGCCGAACACCACCACCATGAAGGAGTCGATGATGTAGTTCTGGCCCAAGTTCGGACCGACGTTGGTGATCTGCGAGAGCGCGACACCGGCAAGGCCGGCAACGCCGGAGCCGAGTGCGAAGGTCATGATGTCGACACGCGTCGCCTTGATGCCCATCGAGCGCGCCATGGCCCGGTTCTGGGTCACCGCCCGCACCTCGAGCCCGAGACGGGTGCGGCGCATGATCAGCATCAGACCGGCGAACACGAACAGCGCGAAGCCGATGATGTAGAGGCGATTGAGCGTCAATGACAGCGCCTCATTGATCATCAGCGAGCCGCTCATCCACTCCGGCGTGACCACGATGCGATTCAGGGGTGAGATGGTGGTACGCACCAGCTGCTGCAGGATAAGGCTGATGCCGAAGGTGGCCAGCAAGGTCTCCAGCGGTCGCCCCTTGAGGTGCTGGATGACGCTGCGCTCGATGATCACGCCCACCGCCGCCGCGACCAGAAAACCCGCCGGAATCGACAGCAGCAGCGCCAGCCCCGGCTGCCCGGGCAGCAGCTGCTGCATGCCCCAGGTGGTGTAGGCGCCCAGCATGATCAGTTCGCCATGCGCCATGTTGATCACGCCCATGACACCGAAGGTGATGGCAAGCCCGATGGCAGCCAGCACCAGTACCGAGCCCAGCGAGAGGCCGAAGTAGAGCGTCTCGAGCCCGCTGTTGAGCTTGAGCTTCTGCTCGATACCGGCCAGTGCTACCCGGGCGGCCTTGGCCAGCTGCGGGTCATCACTGGCCGCAGCACCATTGATGGCGGCAATCGCCGCGGCGTTCAGGCTGCCGGACAGCGTCTCCAGCGCCGCAGGGTCGCCATTGGCTTCCAGCCGCTGGATGGCGAGTGCCTCCGCCAGGGTGGCGCGAATATCAGCATCGGCTTCCTTCTCGATCAGACTCGGCAGCCGCTCGGCCATGGCCTCATCGACACTGCCGCGCAGGCCGCGCGCCGCCGTAAGCCGGACCTCGGCCTCCGGGGACGACAGGTCGATCATCGACAGCACACCATCGATGTGGCCGCGCAGCGAGTTGTTGCTGCGCAGCGTCTCGAGTTCACGTCGCGAGACCTTGCCGGCGGAGTCGCCGGACAGGGCGTCGGAAACGGCCCATTCGCGGCCGCGATTATTGTCGATGATCAGGAAGCGCTCGCCGCTCTTGAGGCGAGCCAGCTTGCTTGAGGAGAAGGCTTCCAGCCAGCCACGCGCGCGCGCATCACCGCTCACGGCGATCTCATCGATCACGGCCGGCTTGGCGGGATTGCGCGCCTCGGCAAGTCGGGTCAGCAAGGCCTGGGCAGCGCTGTCAGACAGACGCGCTGACTGCCCAGTCGCGGAGTCGGACTGGGCAGCGGCAAACAGGGGGAATGACAGAAGACAGATCAGCAGCATCCTCTGCCAGCACCCGCGGAACATCATTGCAACGGAAATAGACATCACGAAGGCCATCCATGGTGAACGCGCGAAGGCGTCATCAGTCTCCGAGGGCGTCGCGACCTCGGAGCCGACACTCAGCGAGGCGGCACGCAGGTTCACATGCGCGCCGCCTCACTCTCAGAACGTGCGACGCCTCATTGCGTGGCGACGTTCTGTTGAGCCCCACAGGAATGGGTCACGACGTTGTAGTTGCCGCACTCCATCGGTTTGCGCCAGTCACTGATCAGGTCCTTGGAACCTTCCAGATAGTCCGACCAGGCATCGCCTGCCACGGTGGAAGGGGTCTGCCAGACGACGGAGAACTGACCGTTGTCCTGGATCTCGCCGATCAGCACCGGTTTGGTGATGTGATGGTTGGGCATCATGGTGGCGTAGCCGCCGGTCAGGTTGGGAACGGATACGCCGATGATGGCGTCCTTGACCGCATCGACCTCGACACTGCCGGCCTTGCGAGCGGCTTCCATCCACATGTTGAAGCCGATGTAGTGGGCTTCCATCGGATCATTGGTGACGGCATCTTCCTTGCCGGTGTAGGCGATCCACTCATCGATGAAGTCGTAGTTGGTATCGCTGTCCACGCTCATGAAGTAGTTCCAGGCCGCGAGATGCCCGACCAGCGGCGCGGTATCGATGCCCGAGAGCTCCTGCTCGCCCACCGAGAAGGCCACCACCGGAATGTCCTCGGCATCGATGCCCTGGTTGGCCAGCTCACGATAGAACGGCACGTTGGCATCGCCGTTGATGGTGGACACCACGGCGGTCTTCTTGCCCGCGCTGCCGAAGGACTTGATGTCCGAGACGATGGACTGCCAGTTGGAATGACCGAAGGGCGTGTAATTGACCATCACATCCTCGTCGGCCACGCCCTTCGACTTGAGGTAGGCAGCCAGGATCTTGTTGGTGGTACGCGGATAGACATAATCCGTACCCGCCAGCACCCAGCGCTCCACGCCCACGTCGTTCATCAGATAATCCACTGCCGGAATCGCCTGCTGATTGGGCGCCGCCCCGGTGTAGAAGACATTCTCCGAGGACTCCTCGCCCTCATACTGCACCGGATAGAACAACAGGCCGTTGAGCTCCTCGACCACCGGCAGCACCGACTTGCGCGAGACGGACGTCCAGTTGCCGAAGATCACGTCGACCTTGTCCTGCGCCAGCAGTTCACGCGCCTTCTCGGCGAACAGCGGCCAGTTGGAGGCCGGATCGACCACGACAGGCTCCAGCTTGCGTCCCAGCAGCCCGCCCTGCTCGTTCTGCTTCTCGATCAGCATCAACATGGTGTCTTTCAGTGTCGATTCACTGATCGCCATGGTGCCGGACAGTGAATGCAGGATGCCGACCTTGATCGGCCCCTCTTCCGCCTGGGCGACATTGGCCAGCGAGAAACCGACACAGGCGGACAGCATTGCGGTAGCAATTTTCTTGTTCACGACATTCCCTCGTATCTTGTTGTACTTGTTATCCCTCCTCGTGTAGTGCAATCGATATGCCAATCAATGGCATAGGGCCGACCCGCTTAGTACATTTCATCGCCGTCACTATTTTTCGGTAGACGATTAAACATCCTATGCGCACCAATAAAGGGCATGGAGAAATATATTTCTTTGTCCGCGCACCAACCTGGTGATCTTTTACCGTCGTCTTATGCTATTCACTGCTATCCAGCGAGACTTAAGTCGTTTTCCTTATGATTTTGTCGCTTACTGGTGCATTCCTACCCGTCGAAGTATCAATCACAGGCGCTATGTCGTGCTGGGGATGCTTCCCGCACCTGTATTACCTCACCCCCTCCGAAAAATAGCGGCACCTGATATGTAGTCTGGAGAATTACGGCCATTGGGCCGCTGAAGATTGCCTTCCCAGATTCGCGAAGCTCGATAGCGTGAGAGTTGCCTGCAAGCAACTCCGCAGGACAAGAGGCGCCACCGAACCGGCGTCAGACACTGCCTGCCAATCGAGGTACTTCATGACCACCCCATCACCATGCATTCCTTCCCCTCACGACGTCACACACACTCCCCCAGGGTCTGCCCCCTCCTCCGACTCAATGACCTCTCAAGGGGGTAATCATGTCGCATAACGAGAAGGTCGAAGGCCTGCCAACCGATATGTCGTCATTGTCTGGAAAGGAAGAGAGTCACGCGCTGACAGGGGATATGGAGTTGTCACGCGCTGCCAGACGATTGCTGTCCGACAGCATGGCCAAGAACACGATTCTGGCATTCCGTTCAGATATCCGGGGCTTCTTGAAAGCCGGCTACACACTCCCCGCCACTGCCCAGCAGGTCGCCAATTATCTGGCGGAGATGCATGTCAAAGGACGCAAGCCTGCCACGATTTCCCGTCACGCCAGCTCGCTGGGTACCTGGCATGTTTACATGCAGTTGCCCTCCCCCACGCTGAGCCTGGAAGTGAAGGGCGTATTGAAGGGGATTCATCGCAAGAGTGATGGACGACAGCGCCAGGCCCCCGCTTTGCGACTCCATCATTTGCGACAGCTGCTGAAGGCTCTGGACCTCGAGGATCCCCGAGATTTACGTGATGCCAGCATGTTCTGCCTGTGCTTCTACGGGGCGTTTCGTTCCAGTGAGGTCGTCGCGCTCTACCGAGAGGATATCGAATGGCGTGATGGCGGTATCGTGATCACGTTGCGCCACAGCAAAACCAATCAAAGCGGACGAATCGAGCAGAAGACGCTTCCTCGTAATCCTGCGGGTGGACGTTGCTGCCCAGTGACGTTACTGGAGGCTTGGCTTGCTTGGAGTGGCATTCGTCGAGGTGCGCTGTATCGTTCCATCGATCAGGCAGATCGAGTGGGGGCCGGCAGAATGCACCCCGTCACGTTCGGCAATCTACTCAAGAAGGCGTTACAGCGCGCCAATCTCAGTGCAGAAAAGTTCACCACCCACAGCTTTCGTGCCGGCTTCATTACCGAAGCGCATCTCCGTGGGAAAAGCGATCAACAGATAAAACGCATCAGCGGGCATCGTGATCAGAAGACCTTCGAACGCTACATTCGCCTGGCGGATGACATGCATGATCCCGGCAATGACCTCTTCTGATAGCCCAACCCATAGAGGATGTTGCCAAGGATGGCAGCACTTCCCAAGGCAACAACAGAGTGATATTTATCCTACTATAAGGATGAGATAATTAATAAGACGCGAGGGAGAGCTCATGACCGATACCTACACGCCCCTGCCTGAGGCTGAGTTTTCCATCACAGGCAAGATACGGAATCTTTCACGACGCTCTCTTGGCGATCTCATCTACCTTCCGCCTCCACGCAAAGGAAAGGCCCCTTCATACAAGGGTCTGCTGCTCAGCCATCTACCCATCGTGCTTGTCAGTGCCCAGGGCCATTACGAGCTGCTCACCCGTGGAATGCTCTTACGACAACTCAGAGAGTCATCTCTCGAGAACTTCCGTTCCCTCAAGGTGTTTGAGGTGGACCGTGAAGGTCTCACCTACGAGGAGCTGGAGGTGTTGCGCTATCTGTCAGAGGTGCTGCCTCAGGAGCTTTTCAACACATCACACGTGATGGAAGCCCGTGCATTCATCAAGCAGCTCAATGAGAAGCCTGGGCTGGAAGAGAAGTTGGCGCGTATCGTGTTCGGGCTATCGAAACCCACCCTGGATATCAAGAGTCTCATGATCCTGACCCAAGGACGCTGGGCCAAGAGTACGCTGCAACGCGCTCATAGCCCGAAAGGGCAGCGTAGTCCCGACGATGAGTCCATGGTGTCAGAGGCACCCTTTACCGCGAAAAAACGGGAGAACGAGGCACAAAAGGAGGCACCGACATCAGCCCCCATGTCGCCCACATCGTCCAAATCGACGACCCCGCCTCGGTGGCAAGTAGCGTCGAACCCCGCCCCAGACACAACGGGGGCAGCCACCTCACCAACTCGCCGATCCCATGTGGCCCATAGGGATGACGACTTGTTTGGCGATCGGTTGGACGAGGGAGGGAGGCCTCCTCATGATGGATGATACTCCCGACAGCAAGACATGGCTCCCCGAGACAATACTTCACCAATGGGCAGATCATCTGGGTGACCAGGTATTGACAGCCTCAGAGGAACAGCGCTTGTGGCCGTTTCTTCAGCGCAACCTCCCCCCCTGCAGCCAAGCGGACCTCTGGATATCCGCCAATGTTCAGGTAATGGATGACAATGATCCTTCATTGCTAGACCTCATCAGCAAGCTTCTGAGACTACTCCCACTTGCACCGGGTCCTTTACAGGCGATTCGTCAGAGCCACCCCCTGCATAGCCACCTGACATTTCCCGACAAATTCGCTCCCTCCATGGCGCGAGAAGACATCGCAAACCAGGCAATACAGATTGCATGCCACGGCACGGCTTCAACATCCTATCCCGAACTCTTGCCAGGTAATGGCGAGCAGTTCCCCCTTGAGCACAATCGCCGATTGATTCGCCTCGCTTTGCGCGACATGGCGGGTTACCACTCAAGCTTTCTTGTCGATCCCAGCATCTATTACCAACACCTGTCGACGTTACGTATCGCATTAGGGTACATGTTGCCACGTTGGCAGCACCCGATCGTGTGGCGTCATTCTGCCAGTCTCTCGTTGCTCAGTGCCTGGAAAAGCATGCCATGGCTGGCAAATGATAAGCCAAAGCTTTATAGCCGCTTGAATCGAGCCGAAGAATTGCTCTCCGGTAATCCACCCCCTGGAACTCGACGCGCGCGCTACACAAAACGAAGCCCGCAACGCTCCGTCTTTTATCAAGACTCTTTCAAGCACAACTTTTCGTCTGTTGACTCCAGTCCTGAGCTGCCTGAGATACTCGATTCACCGCTGCGCCCGGATGGGGACGAGGACGAGGAGGCCAGCCTCGAACGGAACAGAATCTCGCACCAGCAAGAAGAGGAAGTCCCCTTCCATCACAGAGGAGACAGCCTGCTGACACCAGAAGATTGCAGAGTAATCGCTCGCAAGCGTCAGCAAACCTCTATCGCGCAGAGCCTGGGAAGTCTGTCTAATTTCGCCACGACTCAGGGGCAGATCCGCAGGATACTGGCCTTACCTCTACCGCCTGATGCCAAACTGCTAGTGCAGCTTGTACTTGCAACAGGTATTGCCCCAGTACGTCTCAGTCAGATACGTGTGACGGATGTAGCGCAGGAAGCGCTGCTCCGCACTACGGCGGTATCGCGTGGCCAACCGCTGCAGTGGGTTGCTGAGAGCAGCATACTCTACGTCCCCGTTATTCATGCACCGTCAGGAAGTCCACCACTCTCTCTACGACTACCGGACACACTCGCGGCTTCACTCAATCAATTGAGTGAAGCGACAACTCAGCCTCTGATAAAGACTTTGACACTGCTCAACCGTCGGCTGGTGCAACACATGGAGTTGGACGCTGGCACCACCCCCACGGCTCAGCGCATTGTCAGAGCCGCGCGTCAGCATATCCTCAACATGGCGAAGACGGATATCGAAGCGGAGTGGCTTTACGGGGAACTCAGCCTGAAAACTGCAGCGCCTGCCGCTTACCGCAAGATGCCCATGCGTGAGCTACAGCGCCTCATGAACGCATCACTTGTATGGTGGGAAATCGCAACACCGAAGGAAGTGATTGCGCTTCCCAAGGGTAGGCAATCCATCACGGCCTTGGGCTCGAGCGTGACACTGACGCTCCATACGGCCAGAGAAGCACTGAAGGGCTTACATGACCTGGTGCAAGCTGGCCTTTCTGACTTCCCCAAAGCCGCCCGTACGCCAAGTCATTCGCAAGATGTCTGCTCGGCTTTGATCGAACTCAATAGCGCCCTTTGCTGCTACACGCTCCTGGGCGTTCAAATGACAGCGGGACTGCGCCCTATCGGCCCCACTACGCGAATGTCTCGGCGGGGACGCCTGCTTTGGGTCGCTGACAAAGATTCGGGGCACTACAGAGAAAGCCGGGTAATCCCGCTACCTCTCCCGGTTTGCCAGAACCTCGATACTCTAGAGGCGTGGCAGACTGCCTGGCGGCAACACTGGCCACGAAAGGGAAAGACTTGGCTGTCATGGCCTGAAGACAAGGAGGCACTGGCCATGTGGTGGTCAAGACGCCGGGCAAGCCTCAATCTGACCGCAAAACCTTTCCAGCAGATCTACATGCGAGATTGGATCAGCGCACGCCATCAGACACCGCAGCTGACCACATCATCACGCAGTGCACTCGATACCCTGCTGGCACTGCCCGATAACGCGCCACGTCATTTTGTCGCCCAGACACTTGATGGGCGAATGAAAGCGAACACGCTGGATATGCTGCTGGGCCATGTCAAACGCGGCCAGCAGCGCCACGCCCCCTATGCCAGCAACCTCTGCCTACCGCCGGAGATGCAACGTCTCTTGGGGGACTTGTCCGATGAGTTGCGGATCAAGGTGCTACCTCTCAAGGATTTGCCATGAGCGGAGACTGGATATTTTCCATTGCTCGTGAAAAGGATGCTCCAGTAACCCGATTACTGACCAGGCCCGATCCTGACTTGCACCTCAAGTTCATGAGCACCCACCACATGCGGGAGCTTTGGCGACGATGGGAGGAGCGCCGACTTGATCGAATCAAAGGCAGGCAACGCCAGCAAAGCCTGCACCTTCTGTACTGGATCGAGCGTCACGCCAAGCGCCTACCCGCCAACGATGTGCCGGCAGAGGCCGGCAGTATTACGCTGGCCCTCAATCACACGCAAGCCGAGACCATGGTCACGGAACTGATTCGGTGGAGAAAGGCTCACCATCATCGCCCGATAGGGCGTCGCGAAGCCTACGGCGTCATCGGCCGCTTTCTGGAAGAGGTTAATCAAAGCCCGGGAGTCCTGGCGATGCTGCCGCAATGGCCCACGCTAGCCCGGCGCAAAAGCGTGCTGCCAATGGATACAAAGGCACTGGCCAACACGACCAGGGTCTTGCCGATCATCCGCGAGCTACGTCGTTCAGGCACTGCCTTTTCCCTGCTACGCGCTGCCGTAGAGCTCGGTGTCCGTGCAGGGCTAGGGCAACAGGTCATTCTGGTCACACTGGCCTGCCTCACGCGCCGTCACTTCGAGAGTGATCGAAATATCCCCAATGAGTGGGTCTGGATCCCTGCTAACTCGACCCCACCACGGATCATGTCGTCTCACCTGATGGCCTACCGTCTGCCATTGGAGTCGACACTGGCGACAGCATTCAAGACATTGAGAGCCAAGAAACCCGCCACCGCCAAGGACGAATGGTTGCTGGCCGAGAAGCAGGGAGACGAAAATCTCTCGATTACCGAACGGATTCGCATCATCAAGGAGCGCATGAGACAGGAGCTGGCGTCCCTGGTCACAACACTGCCCCTGACGATCGAGGAACGTCGGACAATAAAACTGACCACCCTGTTGAGAGCATTGCCCCATGCCGCTGTGATGGGGGGGTTACCCGGTTATTGGGTCAGTCAGTTCAGTCGTTATCCAATCCCCTACAGTAGCGCCCAAGGGCTTTATGAGCCCCACTCCTACTTCGCTCGGCTTGAGGCCCCTCCTGCCAGTACGGTCATGGTATCTCATTCCGACGACCGCCAGCCTGAGGCTGTGGTGAATGACGAAAAGGTGAGCACCGTCGATCTTTTTACAGCCGAAACGCAAGAAACGAACGCTCCGTATTCCTCAACAGTGCTGACACAATCCCCAGGACAGCGCTTGATTAGCGGAGCTTCCTGGCCGATCGACTGGCTTCCTTCGGCAAGACGTATCATCAAGCAATGGATCGGTGTCATTTCCTCTGATTATCTGCGCAAGACAAGCGACGAGTATGTTAAAAGGCGCCTGGAGGCTCTGTTACTCGAAACAAGCAGGCGTCTCACCAAACTCATGGGCATCCGCCACAGCTATCCGGCCATGGTGCTCTATTGGCTTCATGATCTACGCGTAACTCGCATGCTACGCGTCAGTTCACTGCACACCTATCTGTCTCGCAGCCTGCCAATGGCAATGGCGGACTACGCCTTGTCAATCGATATCCACGAATGGGACAACGACAGTGCCCAGGAAATGTGTTGGTGTGTGCCTCACGATATGGGCTGGTCTGCCAGCACGACACAAAGCTTTCTTGGCAACATGGGGCAGCTCATCCGCTTCATGCACAGTATGGGAGTCTTGCTGGACGTCGAGCCGCCAGTATCCGGTAACCGTAAAACCCCCAGCGCCAAGCGAATTCATTTCGCCACCCTGAGGCAAATGGAAAAGGTGCGGGACCACCTTCTCGCCAAGCCCGATGCAACGCCTGACGCCACCATGCAATGGCTCTGCATCGCATTGGGCTTCCACGGGGGGATGCGCGCCAGCGAGGTCTGTGCTCTGACGCTACGAGACATTCGCATCGAATGTCCTCAGGGAACCTTCTCGCTTGAGCACTGGTTGGAGGAGCAATGTCCGGCCGGACCGTCACCGAGACTATCTGACACAGAGTTCTCGCCCCCTTCACAGCATGATACGGATATCATTCACGAGGCATTGAGTGAGCAGCTGAGATCACTGCCCAAGGTTGAGTGCCGCGTCTATATTCGCGGTGGGAAGACTCCTGCAGCCCGACGCGTACTTCCGCTGCACCTTTTGACATTCTTCGGAGATATTCAGTTATTGGCAGGATGGTGGGTATATCGGCGGCGAGGCTTCCCCACGACGGCCCTCTCTGACATCGCCCTGTTCGGCCCGAGCGACAGCGGTCTGGCCTTCAATCACGCCGGTCTGATCGCCCCGGCGATCGACGCCATGAGAGATGTGCTGGGAAACGCTATCGACTTTCACTCGTTACGTCACGCAGCCGTTAGCTGGTGGCTGATCCGTCTTGAAGCGGCACAGAATCGAAACATTCTCGATGACTTGCAGGAGCACGGCTCCTGGGGCTTGCAAAAAGCGCCCCTGAAACGCTTTCTTGAGGGAGTTCAGGGCTATGCCGGGGAAGATAGCCGGGAACGTGGCATGTTGCTGTATCAACTCGCCATCTGGATCGGCCACCGCACGCCGGAACAGACATTGACGCACTATGCCCATAGCCTGGAGTACCTGCATCGTCAGGCCATGCGGCGCGCCAGTGAATACACTAAGGCGATTGCGCCCTGGATAGCCCCGGTACAATGAGATCAGGTGCCCATCAATAACTAGATGGGCACCTGGCATGTGCGAGCGAGGGGATCTCGGAGCGCTTATTCTTTAAGCGATGGTATTCGGCTGATCAACTCTTGCAGAGGGGGCTCTACACGGGGTTGCCTGTATCGCCTTCCAGTGCAGCATACGCGACCATCTCGACCAGCATCTCTTCGCGTGCAAAGCCGGAGACGATAATGGCAGCCCGGTTGGGATAGGGCTCTCGCACGTATTCTGCATAGAGGCTATTGACTGTCGCCAGGTGCTCGCGGTCAGTCACATAGATCAGCACCTGAGTCAGAGAGGAGGCGTCACCACCGACGCATTCCAGGGTATGAATCAGATTATCCAGCGTCTGGCGGGTCTGGGCAGCAATCCCGCCCTCCACGACATTGCCAGCGGCATCGATCGGGATCTGCGCAGTGAACAGGATGCCATTGCCGACACTCGCCCACGACAGGGGCGCACGAGAGGCAAACAGATCAGTCTTGACGGGATGAACCATGGGCTATTCCTCGAGAATCTTTCAATGGGCGCACTCCATGACCCGCCGGCGTAAGAGCGGCGAATCATGAAGTGATGGGGCGTATTGGGACGCGAGAGGTCAGTCGTTGTCGGTGGAACCGGCACCGGCACCACTGCGAGAATCTTCCGTTGCCTCGACCAACAGGCGTGTCGAAAGCGCTTTCAGGCGTAACCAGAGTTCGTCATCCACCTCGATGCCTTCCTGCATGGCACGTTGGCGACAGGCGAGCAGCTTCGACTCCTCATGACAGGCCAGCAGATCGACGTCATAGTCGGAGCGAAGGGATGGCAGAAGGTCGACGTGGTTGGCCATCACCAGCGTGATGCCATCATTGGGCTCATTCTCTTCTGGCACTTCACGCACGGCATAGACCCGTATCTCGGGGACCGAGCTGTTGGCTCTGAAGCCCACGACCTGCTCGATCATGGGACAGCCGACCGCCTCGTCGACATCCTGGGCGTTGCGCCAGAAGGCGGTGACATTCATGCCGCGCCCCGCAAGGCGCGCCAGGTAGCCCATGATCAGCTGCCGATTGTGGCAATGCTGGATCTTGATGACAGCGAGGCCACGCGCACGTGCCTTAGCGAAGCCGAGCTCCAGCGCCAGCGATGAGCTCTTCAATACGCTGTGACCGTGGCTGTCGAGTATTGCGAGGTCGCCATCGGCATAGACGATTTCCGGCGGACGCTCCTCAGTATCCTCCAGCAAGAAACGCAGTCCGCGATTGAGCGCTGCCAGCCCTTCCAACTCATAGAGCTGCATCCAGGCCACCATGTCGGCGGCATCACCGGCGTCACCGTCTTCGAAGCCCATCGCCTGAAAGGCCTTGCGACACAGGCCGTGGAGTTCGTTGTAGGAGACCTTCATGACATTCCTCCCACTGTCGTGGTATTGCCCTGCCTAGGGTCGGCGGTTATTTCTGTTCGCGCCGTGCGCGCAATCTGCGGTGCCAGCGGGAAGCTCCAATCATCAAACGCGACAGGGTCCTGCGGCTCGGCGTTGAGTTCCTCCACCAGCGGAGCCCCCTGGAAGAGCGTGATACGCACCCAACGGTCAGACCTCGGATCGAAACGACTGGCACCGAAGAACGACAGTTTGGTCCGCAGCAAGTGCATGGGCTTCATGTCCCGCGCCCACAGATTGGCGCGTATCTCGCCAAAGCTCGTGCTGGCCATGCTCTGAATGCGGCGAACGATATCCTTGTGGCGCGGGCAATGGATCAGGAATTCCACCACCAAGGCACGAGGGTGGTCATCCAGGTACTGACTGATCGCTGCATGGGTATCCGCGACACGCGGGGCAATCGCCAGCTTCATTTCCTTGTCGGCCCCCACCTCCCTGTCGCGGACTCCCAGACGGGGCTCCTCCTTCTCGACCGAGCGATACCAGAACCAGTGGCGATTCTCGGCGAGTGAAAAATCGAAGCGCAACGCCCAGTCGTAGTGCGTTTCGATCACCTGCTTGAGGTGAACCAACGGCATGTCCGGGGTCAGCTCCAGGCTTTCCTCCACCGCCATCAGGTCCTCATAGTGGTCGACGATGCCCGGATACAGTTCCAGCAGCAGAGTGTTCACCAGCTCCTGGGCCTCAAGCCCATGCTGCTGGTGACTCCAGTCGATCAGCTCCTGCCAGAGCTCCGGCGACAGCGGCACGAGTTCGAGCCATGTCATCAGCTCAGGCAAGGACGCCACTGTGGCCTGGTTACGCAGGGTCTGCTCATGATCGTCCGTGACCGTCTGACGCAGATGAATCTCGGCGCGCTTCAAGAGTGCCAGCAGACGTGAACGCTCCTGCTCTCCCGGCACCTGTGCCGTCACCTCGGCAAGCGCCAGTTCCCGGCTTTCCACCCAGCGCTGTACCAGCTGCGGATGATTGATCAGGAACGGCGCCATCCCGAGGCCAGTGGAGTTGCCGATGCCCAGATAGCGCTTCAACGAGGTTGCCAGAGGTGCGGCGGTCTCGGGTGCCTGGGTACGGGCCATGTGCTCTATCTGCTGGATCGAGAAGTGACGCAGCAGGTAGACGCCCAGCATCTGGGCAGAAAATGGCCGATGGAAATCCGCGTTGTCCTTGAGACGGTCATAATCCGCGATGCCGAACTTGCCATTGCCATAGACGGCCGTGGTTCGATACAGATAGCCGACCCGGGTCAGCCACTCAGGATCAGGTTGCTGGCCTGCACTCAAAGCTTCTAGGAAGCTTGCGAAGTTACGTAAGCTGCGATTGGCACGTGAAAGGACCAACAATCTGGGATGCTGGCGCCCGGCTTCCTGCAACGGCACATTGGCCGCCATCTGCTCGAGAAGCGCATCATCCACATCACCTTCCACGACGCCGAAGGTGACATCCCAGGCTTCTGCGATGACGCGGTCAGAGCGTGCGGAATCCTCAAGCGCCTGAGAAAATATGACGCCGTGATAGCGCTTGCTCGGCGTCTGCAGGCAGTAGATCGCCACACCGTGACCGAGGGCATCCAGTTCGAAGCGGGTCGTGGTGATCTTCCATTTTTCATGTGCCATCTGGCGCACCAGACTTCTCACGAAACTCAGGCGACTGGCATGCAGACTGCCGAGGCGCTCCAGCTGCATCACATCGTCCGGTGCCCGCAGCCGTAGCCGTTGCTCGGTGGATGAGAGGCGCGCGCCCTGGTGATTGCGAGACATATCAACGCTCTCCTGCATCTTCCGGGGCCGGCATGGCGGACCGCTGGCTGGTGATTCCCTGCGCGCGTGCCATCGCGAAGGCTGATTGAGGTCCTGTCCACAATGAGGGCAGCAGCACCAGCGAGACAGGGATGGCCGTAATGACGATGAACTGCTGAAGCGCACTGATCTGACCAGCACCCATATAGAGGAGTATCGCGGCCATCAACGCCATGCTGATGCCCCAGAAGGCACGCACCAGCGGGCTTGGATCGTCATGCCCGGCGCTGACGACGGCGATCGCATAGCTCATCGAGTCACCGGTGGTGGCGACGAAGATGGTGGTCAGCGTCAGGATGGCAGCTGCCATTGCGGTTCCACCCGGCAATGCCTGCGCCACGGTGAGGGTCGCGACATCGAACTGGAAGTTGTTGAGTGCTTCGGTGAGGTCAATCACGCCGGTGAACTGATAGAAGATGCCCGCCCCGCCCAGCAGAGTGAACCAGACAGCGGTAGCCAGTGGCGCCAGTACAGCAACGGTTAGGATCATCTGACGGATGGTTCTGCCTTTGGAGATGCGCGCCACAAAGATCGCCATCAGCGGGCCATAGCCGAGGAACCAGGCAAAGAAGAACACGGTCCACCACTGCATCCACCAGTCTGGAGCGCTCTGTGCCGTCATGGTCGACATGGTGAAGAACGAGCTCAGATATTCGCCAAAGCCCTGAGTGAAGGCATTGACCATGAACAGGGTCGGCCCGAAGACGAAGATCACCGCCGCCACACCCAGCGCCAGGAAAACGTTGAAGCGCGACATGATCTGGATGCCCTTGTCGATGCCGGTCACGGCTGAGGTGACATAGATCACCCCGAGCACTACCAGCACGCTCAGCTGCGTCGAATAATCATTGGTCACGCCAAAGAGTTCATGCAGGCCGAAGCTGACCTGCGTGGCCAGAAACCCGATGGGACCCACCGTTCCTGCCACCACGGCGATGACGCACATGGCATCCACCACGCCGCCCAGCTTGCCCTTCATGATCTTCTCGCCGAACACGGGATACAGCAGCGTTCTCGGCTGCAGGGGCTGGCCCTTGTCGTAATGGGCATGCGCCAGCACGATGGCAGTCAGGCTGCCCAAGATGGCCCAGGCGAGAAAGCCCCAGTGCATGAAGGACTGTGCGAGTGCAGGCGCGATGGCGTTCGCAGTGCCCGGCTCGGTATCAAAGGCAGGCGGCGTCACCAAGAAGTGGTACACCGGTTCGCCGGCAGCGAAGAAGACTCCGCCTCCCGCCAGCAAGGTACACATGATGATCGACACCCACTTGAAGGTGGATAGCTCAGGCGTTCGCGTGCCACCGATACGGGCACTGGCTGCAGGGGTAGCGGTCAGCCCCAGGGCAATGAAGAAGGTGAGCAGCAACAGAATCTGGAAGTAGCTGCCCAGTGTTCTGGCGGTCCAGGCAAAGCCGGTACTGATGGCTTGCGCGACCCCCTCAAGATCAAACAGGGACAGGCCGACAAACAGCAGAATGAACCCGATGCTGCAGGTCAGAACGACAGGGTCGCCAAAGCGGTACTGACCTTTCGGTAACGCATCCGGCGTGGCAGACGTCGTGGTCTTGCGAGATGAAGTCATGTGGCATTCCTCTGACGAACTCTCGTCATTGGCAGGCATTTATTATGGTTGTTGTTGCCGAGCGATACCCTGAGGATTCCTGGCTCGGCACAGGTGCCATGGCATAGCGAAACGGCGATCAGGCAGGCGCTATCTCCTGCCGGGTCGCGGCACGCTCGAGGAGCGCGACCCAGTTCTTGCCCATGATGCCGGCCACTTCGTCCTCGGACATGCCGACCTTGCGCAAACCGGCAATCAGGTTGGGGAAGTCACGGCTATCTCGCAGCCAGGGTAGCGGACGCGGCCAGTCAGCGTTGCTGGCACTGCCTTCGCCATAATCCATGTCCTTGGACCAGCGGCCATTGCGCATCCACTCCAGAATGGAGACCGGCTGGTTCTGACACAGGTCAGTGCCGATCCCCAGGTGCTCGACGCCCATCAGGTCTGCGGTTCTGGCGATCATTTCGCAGTACTCGGTCAGGGTGCAGTCGGAGCCATTGCGCAGATGGAAGGGATACGCCGAGAACCCCAGCAGGCCATCACTCTCCGCGATGGCCTTGAGCACCCTGTCGGACTTGTTGCGTTTTGCCGGATGGAAGCTTTCCGGGTTGGCGTGGGAAATGATCACGGGGCGCTCGGATATCTCGATCGCCTCTAGCGTGGAGCGCTCTGCGCTGTGCGACATGTCGATGACCATGCCGACGCGATTCATTTCACGGATCACCTGGCGTCCGAAGCGAGTGATCCCGCTGTCTTCCGCCTCGTAACACCCGCAGGCCAGCAGACTCTGGTTGTTGTAGGTCAGCTGCATGATCATCAACCCGAGGTCACGCATCACTTCGACCATGTCGATGTCGTCCTCGATGGGGGAGCAGTTCTGCGCCCCCAGGATGATGCCGACACGCCCGCTGGCTTGCGCAACCGCGATGTCCTTCGGCACGTGCACGGGCATGATCAGATCAGGCCAGGCCTCGAAACGACGATTCCACTCGCCAAGACGCGATAACGTCTCTCGCGTCGTCTCGTGGTACACGAGGGTAGCGTGTACGGCATCCAGCCCGCCTTCACGCATCTGTTCGAATATCTCGCGTGACCAGTTGGAATACTGCAGGCCATCGATCGTCAGCATTGTCTTTGACATGGGGCCTCCTCACGCCTTGATGTAGCAGGTCTTCACGATGGTGTAGAACTCGCGCGCGTATCGCCCCTGCTCACGTGGCCCGAAGCTTGAGGCCTTACGTCCACCGAAGGGCACGTGGTAATCCGTCCCCGCCGTCGGCAGATTGACCATCACGCAGCCGGTTTCGGCACGCGCCTTGAAGCTGCTGGCCAATTTCAGGGAATTGGTGATGATGCCCGCCGTGAGCCCGAAGTGCGTGTCATTGAGCACATTGATGGCCTCTTCTGCGTCGCTCACCTTGATGACACAGGCGATGGGACCGAAGATCTCCTCGCGATTGATAGCCATGTCGTTGCTGGTACCCACCAGCAGCGCCGGGCTCATGAAATAGCCGTCGGTCGCGCATTCCACACGCTCGCCGCCACAGACCAGCGTTGCCCCCTCTTCCTGCGCGCGTTGCACCCAGGACAGGTTGGACTCGAGCTGTCTGGCATCGACAGCCGGCCCCATGTGCACGCCCTCTTCCAATGC
The DNA here is from genome assembly GCF_057670765.1 of Cobetia sp. PS-4MA. Taxonomy (NCBI): domain Bacteria; kingdom Pseudomonadati; phylum Pseudomonadota; class Gammaproteobacteria; order Oceanospirillales; family Halomonadaceae; genus Cobetia; species Cobetia sp. PS-4MA. The sequence continues at coordinate 2,451,218 of NZ_CM173107.1, forward strand.
ATGACCGACACGTACCTGAGACAGTCGCGCAGCTAGCTTTTCCACGAACTCGTCATGGACCGATTCCATCACGATCAGCCGCGAAGATGCCGTGCACTTCTGGCCAGTGCCTGAGTAGGCACCATTGAAGGCGGCCTCGACGGCCAGCTCCATGTCAGCATCATCGGCGATGATCAGGGCGTTCTTGGAGCCCATCTCCAACTGGCATTTCACCAGATTGGCAGCAGTGGCTGCCGCCACTCGACGGCCCACTTCCAGAGAGCCAGTGAAGGACAGGGCATGAATGTCAGGACTGGAGATCAGCGCATCCCCGATGCTGCTGCCCGGGCCCATCACTAGATTGAAAGTGCCTGCCGGGAGTGACTGGCGATGGATGATTTCGGTCAGCGCCCATGCGCTCGCAGGGACCAGATTGGCCGGTTTGAAGACGACCGAGTTGCCGAAGGCCAGCGCAGGCGCAATCTTCCAGACCGCTGTCGCCATCGGGAAATTCCAGGGGCTGATCACACCGACGACACCGACGGGCTCCCGGCGGACCTCGATCTCAACACCAGGGCGCACAGAGTCTGCGCGTTCATCAATCTGGCGCAGCACTTCAGCGCCGTAGTAATGGAAAAACTGCCCGGAGCGATGCACCTCACCCACTCCCTCCGCCAGGGTCTTGCCCTCTTCACGCGCCAGCAACTCACCCAGTTCCGCCTTGCGGGCAATTAGCTCATCACCGATGGCCATCAACACGGAATAACGTTGCTCAAGACCTGACGTGGCCCATTGTATCTGGCCGCGTTTGGCCGCCTGGATGGCATCGGCAACTTGACCGACACTGGCCTGCGCATAATGGCCGATGACATCACGGGTATCGGACGGATTGAGATTGGCGATGCTGCCCTGACCTGCGACCCACTGACCATCGATGTAGAGATCGTGAGCAGCGGCGTGAGTGGCGGTAGTGGTGTGGTGTGACATGTGAACCTCCTTGAACGCGGTGACAACAGACTAGGAGGACCAGAGAGATAAAGATAATCAATAATAAATACCCTATGATAAATTTCCCTTACCATCATGAAGAGGATCGACGCAATGGTCGCAGAGCTGAAGATCACGCCGCTGCGCTATGTCTTGGCAGTGGTAGATCATGGTGGCTTCCATGCTGCCTCTCGTTATCTGCATCGCACGCAGCCCGCCCTGTCGATGGCCATCCGCGAGCTGGAAAACCGTCTGGGGGAAGCACTGTTTGAAAAGGGAGCCAAGGCGACTCTGACGCCCTATGGCAGCTACTGCGTGCCGCGCTTTCGGGAGCTGATCAATCAGCATGATCGTCTGAGTCGCGAGCTACAGGCGCGCGCCGCCAAGGAGGCAGGCCAACTGGACATGGCAGTGGTGCCCTCAGTGGCCAGCCGGCTGATGCCGAAACTCCTCTCCGAGTTCGTCAGTCGTTATCCCGGGATCAAGGTCGGCCTTCATGATGGCAACGCCGATTTCGTGCGCGAGCAAGTCATCAGCGGTCAGGTCGATATCGGCATCACCAGCTTGTGGGGGGTAGAGGAAGAACTGCGCTTTCATCCGTTGTTTCATGACGAAGTCGGCGTGGTATGCCGTGACGATCACCCCTTTGCCGAGCGACAGACCCTGACATGGCAAGCACTGGAGACCGAATCCCTGATCGGCAATGGCACCTCGCGGCTGTTGCAGGGCACAGCGGCCGAGTCACTGCTTGAGATGCACGCCTTGTATATCTCCAACATGATTTCGCTGACCGCCACGCTGGTCGCCGGGATGGGGATCACGACGCTGCCACGCCTGGCGTTTCCGCAGGAATATGAACGCCTGCGGTTCATTGAGCTCGCTGAACCACGGGTCAGTCGCGAAGTGGGCCTGATTCGCCGCAAAGGCGCCAGCTTGTCGCCAGCGGCACAGGCCATGGAGAGCTTCATCATTGAAAGCCTCGGCGCCGAGCGATGAGCCCTTCCTGCCCCGTCGCCTGAGCCTTGGCCTGTGCCTTTCGGACGTGACTCTGTCGCCCACGGGATGTCGGCTCGGGTAGCGGCCATGCGAAGATAACGCTTTGAAACGCTCAGGGCGTTACCCCCGCCAGGTTTTGACAGGAGACATCCTTGTATTCGATTCGTCTGTGGGCCGCACGTCACGCGCGACTGCTGGAGCTCACCTATCAGGCTGTCGAGCCGGTGATCATCAAACTGCAGCCGCTGTGGAAGTCCATCGGTTACGCACGCGCCGAGAAGCCCGTCGCCAAGCTGGAGCAAGCTTGCAAGGGCTTGCTGTTTGACTGTCAGATGTGTGGCCAGTGCATTCTGAGCTCGACCGGCATGTCCTGCTCCATGAACTGCCCCAAGCACCTGCGCAACGGCCCCTGCGGCGGTGTCATGCAAAACGGCAACTGTGAAGTCGAGCCCGACAAGCGCTGCGTCTGGGTGGAAGCTTGGGAAGGCAACCAGCGGATGAAGGACAGCGATGCGATCCAGATCGTTCAGCTGCCGGTGGACCATCGCCTGCAGGGCACTTCATCCTGGCTGCGCGTAGCCCGACAAGCCGCTGAACGTCGAGAGAGCCTGAAATGACCTCCAGACTCACTATCCCGGACAACACCCAACCGCCACCTACCGAGCGCGATGGCAACGTCGGTCACTTGGAGCGAGTACTCAGGAGTGGTCAGTTTGCCGTCACTGCCGAGCTGGCACCGCCCGACTCGGCCGACCCACAGGAGGTGCATGCACGCGCGCAGCTGTTTGCCAACCATGTGGATGCCATGAACGCCACCGATGGCTCGGGCGCCAACTGCCACATGTCGAGCGTGGCGATGTGTGCCCTGCTGGCCCGTGAAGGCTATGAAACGGTGATGCAGATCTCATGCCGTGACAGAAACCGCATCGCCATCCAAGGCGATGTGCTGGGCGCTGCAGCGCTGGGCCTCCGCAACCTGCTGTGTCTGACCGGGGATGGCGTGCAGGTCGGGGATCATCCCGAGGCCAAGCCGGTGTTCGACCTCGACTCCCTGTCGCTTCTGGAAATCGTCGCCGGACTGCGTGACAAGCACGCCTTTGCCAGCGGGCGATCACTGACCTCTGCCCCCCAGGTATTTCTGGGTGCCGCCGCCAATCCCTTTGCCCCGCCTTTCGCGTTTCGCCCTCAACGTCTGGCCAAGAAGATCGCCGCCGGGGCTCAGTTCATCCAGACACAGTACTGTTTCGACCTCCCACGCTTTCAGGACTTCATGCATCACGCTCGTGATCTGGGCCTGGTGGAGAAATGCTTCATCCTGCCCGGCGTCGGCCCGCTGGCCTCGGCACGTACCGCCGAATGGATGCGCCGCCATGTTCCTGGCGTGCATATCCCGGATGACGTGCTCAAGCGCTTGAAGGGAGCCCGGGATCAGAAGGCGGAGGGCCGTGATATCTGCATCGAGATGATCCAGCAATTACGGGAGATCGAGGGCGTGAGCGGCGTGCATATCATGGCGCACCGTCAGGAAGCCTTCGTGCCCGAGATCATCCAGCGCGCGGGCATTCTGGGGGCGCGTAGGCCATGGACACCCGAACCTCGCCCAACCCCTTCTCCGTAAACCCGCTAACCTGTGATTGATAGCGTCAAACTTCAGGAAGCAACGGCAGAGTGATGACCTACAACGAGATTGATATCCGCTCGGGCACCCTTGTCGATATCGCGTGGACGTTGGCGAGGCTGGTGGCGACGTTCGTGTTCTTCTGTCTGATGCCGGTTCAGGTTTTGGCCTACGGCTAGTACTACCTCAGGAAGCCGACAAACGGTACGAGATACTGGCGAATGAATCATCTGATACCCTGAAGAGGTATCAGATGAAGTCACGGGAGAGAGCTATGCAAGCCACTATCAAAGAGTATCGCCCAAAACCAGCCGCTCGGAAGGACGGTTTCTGGAGAGCTCTGGGTATTCCTTCGCGTGGAGCCAAGCTGCATGAAGCGCTGAGTGCCGGCATCTCGTACAAAGTCTATACCAAGCTCACTGAGATCTCCGGGCTTGAGAGCAAGGAGTTGGCACGGTATGTGATCATTCCTCCGGCAACCCTGAAGCGTCGTGCCGATACTGGCTACTTCAAATCTGCCGAGGGCGATCGGCTTTACCGTTTCGCTGAGGTGTACAAGAACACGGTGGACCTGTTCGAGGGCGACAAGGCGAAGGCGAAAGAATGGTTGCTCAGCCCCGTGCGTGGGCTGGGGGGCCGTCGACCGGTCGAGATGGTGGCTACCACTGCTGGCGCCGAAGCCGTTCTAGATCTGATCGGCCGACTTGAGCATGGCGTCTTTGCATGACTGTGGTGCGCGGTTATCGGCTCGTTAAGCGGAAGTGGCTAAAGACAGCCTTTGATGGGGAAGGGGCTTGGCTGTACGGCGGGCGCTGGAACAGCAAAGGTAAGGCCTGTGTGTACCTCGCGAGCACAGAGTCATTGGCCATGCTCGAGGTGATGGTTCACCTGGAAGACAATCAACTGCTGAAGGAGTATGCGCTCCTGGAGGCGACATTCCGGGAGGAGGTGCTAATGCAGCTCCCGGAGGACGTTCTGCCAGCAGATTGGCGAGCTGAGCCGGCGCCACCCTCCACAGCCGAGATCGGTGACGACTGGCCTGAGGGACAGTCGAGCCTAGTTCTGGCGGTTCCGAGTGTGGTCGCGCCCCGAGAAACGAACTACCTCGTTAATCCAGAGCACCCCGCTTTTCTGGCGCTGGCCCAGAGTGTCGAAGAAGTCGAATTCACTCCAGATCGTCGCCTGTAGCGCCCGCTCCTCAGTGTCAGCGCTTCCCTTGGATCGGGAAAGCCGTGTGTTGCTCTTTCTCTCAGGAGCGCTATTACCTCGCTCCTTCGCCCCTCTGACACTTTATGCCTGCACAGCAATCGAGAGAAAGACGTTGCCCTTCCAACATGATGACGCTACCCCTTGCGGAGTCAAAATGCTGGGGCAGGCGGATAGCGATTCTTGCTATACCCTGCCTTTGATGGCAGGGGAGGTTCTGGGTGGGTTTTCTGGGCGGTTTTACTGGAAGTCATGCCCTCGAAGACGCCGGTGGCGTTGTCCAACAGATCGCACTTCCACTGGCTCACCATGATTGGGTGGATCTCGAAGTGGGCCGAGATCTCCGACATGGTCTGTTCCCCCTTGAGGGCGGTAAGGGCTGCCTGGGCTTTGAACTCACTGCTGTACTGTCGACGCTTCCTGCTCATGATCAAGCTCTCTTGATCGGTCTGATCAGAGTTTAGCGCCTGATCCGAATTCTGGGGTCCACTTCAGAGAAGAAGCCGCCGGCCGAAGTGCAGAAGAGCCAGCAGCGACAGAAAGAGCAGTGGCAGAAGAAGCGTCGCCAACAGGACGAGCACCTCAAGAAGCAGTCGCTGGACGCTTAGCTGCTACGCCAGAGAGCTCTTCTCTCCCCCCTCTACCTCGAGGGGGTTTGTATATTGACTAGACAGAATGTATAAGTAAGTCAATATACAAGGAATAGCACTACGGCAGAACAATCAAGGGACACCCAAAATGCTCAACATAAAAAAACTCCAAGCTTTATCAGCGGTCATGCTTGTAAGCCTACTTCAAGGCTGTTCTATGCACACCCAGAAAACTTACAACTCAGAATATTCTTTGCCTAGTAATCTGATGAAAGATTATGCTTTTGTTTCACAGCATGATGTCGGCGATGCTGTGGATGGTACTCAAGCGACTTATGATAGAACAGAAAGCACCATTTTTGACGTTCTATCCGTTGCCACCCTCCTGACTTCCAGTGACTTGTCGGATGTAGCCGAATCCGCATCTGTGATCCAGGCGATGAAACCTAATAAGCCAAAGCACCGTCACAAGCATCCATTATTATTCGCAAGCATTCCCTACGCTGCTGGTGGTGATCGACAGTCAGCTATCAACGACTACATTGGTATCGTTAAGGATTCTCTGATCGATACCGTGGGTGCAGAGGGCAGTGTTAGCTCACTTCCCGTGAGTACTTTAGGATATATGAGCTATACAGGGTATTCATTTACCTCAGAGGAGCTAGGGTGCCAGATTGCAGACCAATGCATTGTCCGACTGGCCCTTACAATCCCACGAGCTAATGAGTCTACCATTGCCGGTGAGTGGGTAAACAGACAAGCGTTCGAATCAATTTCTAACAATCAGAATCGTGATTTATTCAAGCTGAAAGACGCCCCCTATTATAGTGCCGTCGAGTTGAATTCAATTGATACTTTGTCTCAGATACTATTCTTATCATCAAATGAAAGCTTCGATTACGAAGCTGCATATAACAAACTAAGTGAAAACCTACCCGGAACTTTCTATATTTATTTGCCACCGGAGACAGACTACGGGATCACGACTCCTTACCCTTATATGTTGAACAAGGGGAAGCGCTTGCTATTCCAAACCCCATAAAAGAAGCCCCGCAATTCGGCGGGGCTTCTTTTTACTTGGTTTCTACGTTGTATATTTGTCGCGCTTCCTGATACCGCTCATCGAACTCTAGATCCCCCATCCTCTCGCCAGTCCGCTCGATGACATCGGGGCGGGACTCTTCGCCCTCATCCCCAGCGCCCAGCCAGTTACCCTAACCGGTCAGGGCTTCAACTGTCAGATTGTCTGGCGCCCCCTGGAAGAGGTCATTTTCCACGAGTGTTGCCGTCCATTCGTCAAGATTTACCTTGTCCCAGTCCACTGCATTCAAGACGTCCAGGGGGATACCCCCGCACTCCGGGTCCTCAGCATCGCCAAAGTCTTGCAAATCTGGATACTCAAGCCCCATCTGCCGGCGGATCTGCTCTTGTATGATGCGCGCCATCGGGCTCTTGAAGCAGCAGTAGCCTTTGCGCTTCTCGATGCATGCCCCAAGCACCTCCGTCTTGCAGTAGGAGCCGACATAGGTGCAATTACCACACTCTCGGTGTGCGGCGAGCATGAACTCATATTCCTCACACGCCCAGACGATTTTGATGGTGTCCAGGGCCAGGGCATAGTAGCCGTAGATAGCCATCAGCGTGCTTGCGGCACCCATCATGGTGACTCCTTCCGGGGCCGCGCTCTCCCCTGCTTGGCCTGCCCGCCAGCCGCCACGGCATCCGGCCCCGCCATATTACCGATGATTTCGGAGGTCACCTTCTGGGTCTGTTCTTTAAGCTTTTCGATCAAGCTATCCAGCGCTTCCGTTACAACCTCTTTCACCGCACCAATAGTGTTGTCGTACATGCTGGTCAGTGGCTCGGTAATCGCTTCCACGAATTTACGACCGGGTCGCGGAGGGTGTTGTAGCCACTTTGGAACGTGTCGCCAAACGACTAGAGGCGAAATCGGCTGACATGATGGCTTCGTCGACCTTCGGCACCACCATAATCATCGCCAGGTAGTCCTTGGCCGAGACATTGACCGGCTGCTCACAGCAAACTTCCACGCCGCCGAGCGCCGTCTTGCACTCATAGGCGGACCCGCCGAAGACCTTGCACGACACGTTCTCTTACGCATCCTCGACCCCGGGCACTTATTGTAGATCGACTTCCCAGATCTTTGAACTCTCGTATGGTCGAAATGGCTGATCAAGATGGGTCAGCACCAAGATATTTTTCAGGATTTCGACCCGAGGGATACCCCAATGAAAGACGCGACATCAGTGCGTAAAACTTCATCGATTGACGACACCCTTCACAAGAGCGGCGAGCGCAAAGTCCATCGGCGACACATCATCAATCAGTGTCTGATACCTCTCTTGAACCGGCTCTTCGACGTTTCATGTGGATTTGACTTCATCCAGCATGCGCCCCACGGGACTGCCGATCAGATAGATCATCGCAATAAAATTGCTTTCGTTTCGGTAGCCGCGAGCCCGAGATCTGGCAGCCTGAAAAAGGCCATTCATGCCTTCCAGTCGTGCATTCGTCAGGCCTGAGCGCCAGCGCCTCACAACCTGGTCGGCATGTCGCTCCAACGTATTGAAGGCTTTTGCCATTGGCTTGAGAAGCGTGTGGCCGGCGACTGCCTCACGCATCACATTGAGGTAATTCGTGATGCGCCAACGAGCCCCGCGCGCTGTCGGTGCGCGACGAATCCATCTCAGCTTTTCCTTGATGATCCATGCATTCGCGGTAGCCCCTTGACCAGCAACCAGCTCGCGGAGAGCGACCAGCTGTTTTTCCGTCAGGTTGTGGTTATCCATGTTTTTCAGCACTGCCCAGCGCAGGGCCTTGGGATGGGCTTTTTCTCGACGTTCCCGCTTACGCACTTCATCCAACGCCTTGGTGAACGTCTGCACGATATGGAACCAGTCAACCGTCACTCGAGCATCAGGGAGATGTTCCGCAGTGCCATTGAGGAAGGCCGGAGACATGTCACACACGACTTCAACCACATTGCCCGGGGCGCCGCCATGTGCCTCTAGAAAGGCGCTGAACGCCTTGATCGTCTCTTTGCCACGTCCCTGGACAGCAAAGATCACCGGCTCTTGTTGGCGTTGCATATCGAGAAATACGGTGACGTAGCGTTGCCCTCGACGTGATGCCGTTTCGTCTACCCCGACATTGGCAACCTGAGAAAGACCCAGGTCTCCCAGCATGCGGCCTACGTAATGATGCACGATGCGCCATAGACGCTTGTCAGTAACTTCCAATTGCCGAGAGACGGCGAGCACAGGCATCTCCCTGACCAACGACATGGCAGCCTGTTCAAACAACAGTGTGAAGCCACTATCAGGGCGAGCCCAGGGCACCTCGACTCGCTTGACGCCGTGCTCTGGTCACCGGGTGCGAGGAACGCGAGCATGGAGATAGCAATGATGCTGGAAGAAGTTCAGGTGTCGCCAGGACTTGTCCGCAAAGTCATGCGCCGGGCATGCCTTGCCGCATTCCGGGCAGGCATAAAGGCTCCCCCGGTCGGCTTCCAAGTAAAGCTCGAGACGATGCGGAGATGACGTGGTATCCAGATGCTGGTCCTTGAGTTTCCAAGGCGCTTGCAAGCCCAAGCCAAGGGTCAGGATCTGAGTACCATCCATGTCAATTCTCCAGTCTGTTCGGGGCCCCATATCCTGGACCATTCCAGGGCACTAATTCCACACCTGGCGTCGAAGAGCCCGAGAGGGTACCGGCGCTGGCCCTCCTGCCTCTACCGTGCGGTCCAAAGTGCTGCGGTTATTCTATGAATCCAGGATTTTCACTAGGCAAAAATCAAGCCTCTAAAATTATCTAAGATTATGCGCCACACACGACAAGATAACTTACGCTAATAGAATCATTACCAGCATCCAATATTCACAAAAGGGGGGAATGTAAAACTTTAGTATTAATTCATAATACGTTAATGTAAGATCGCCATTTTACATGAGAGTTAACTATGTTTCGTACTGTCTTCGTAATAGCCAAATCAGGGGCATGGCTCGTCAAGAGCGATGAACGCAATCATCCCACTCAGTTATTCACCACACAGAAGGCGGCAGTCTCCTACGGACGTGAAATTGCCAAGGCAATGAAGGCCGATCTTGTCATCCGCACAAATATCAAAACGCTGGGTAAGCCATGATAACGGGTAGCGTTTCATTTCAGCTGTCCGATCAACTCATTTCACGAAATTCAGCGACACGCATATTTTTGACAGTAGTTAAAGACTCTCACTTTGGGACTCGGGCATAGCCACTCGGTTGAGGCGTTCCTAGCAGCTTTCCGCTGGCAAATACTCTGAAGCATTCAAGAGCACCAAGTTTTCCACAGGATTTGCAACCGATCTAAAGACTTCACTGGTTGGTGAGGAGCATCCCTTCTCTGACCGCCACCCCATGACTTCAAGCATGACGTAGCGCTTACACCACCAAACCTGCCGGTCCGTAAGACGTATCACAGTCGACCACCCTGTGAGCAGACAGATACAACACCAGAGACCCAATCGCTTCATTGGTGACTACGCCAAAAAAATAATATCATCAGGGCTGACTGAAACTGTGCCTTTGCACAGCCTGGGGCCTAACAACCTAGAACATCAAGTCGCCCCACCATGGCTTATTTTCAAGCCTTTGGCTTAGATGCTTCCAGTTCACTCCCAAGCCTCCATGCAGCGTCTTGCTTTGTCGCAGCCAATATCAAGAAAGCTACAATATTTCAACGTCATAACTTATCGTTATCGACGATATTACTACCAGCGCTGTACTTTGGGAGATTGCATAACTCTAAAAAAAGTCTTCTTTCAGCATGACTTCTCGCGGCTTCCACCAATAGGGTGATCCTGCGTAGAAAATCAGCTTCACCAGCTTCCAAAGACACTAATTAGTAGCATCGGATGACCTTGACCTAACTTTAGGCGAGAAACTTTCTACGTTAAGCGACAGAAGAATGCACGACACTTCCTGGGTCAGGTAACCTTTCGTTGAGAGGGCAATCTTACCCATCACGTTGGAGTCTAGAAGTATTGAATCACTCCACAGACCATTACCTGCCGACAAGCCTCTCACGCCTAGCAGACTGGTAAACGCAACGCTGCGTCACACCAACTCTTTACCCTCTCCTCTCAAATGCAACCAATCATGATGTTATTCTAATATTTCAGCACAGTATTCTGACACCCCCTCTGCATTCTCTAGGCATCACCACCCCATGACAGGAGTGACGTCGAAGAGAGGCGGCAAGAGTCGTCATATGGTGTGCCCCGCTCCCGAAGGAGTCAGCCAGATATCGCGTTGAACACTCGCTGGAAAGTTGAGCGAGTCACCGACACACCGCGCTCAAGGAGGCAATATGTCGCTCGATTCCGAAGGTCAGAAACGCCGTGAGTTCATGCGGAACTCACTGACCGTCATCCCTGCCGTCACCTTGGCTCCAAGCCTGCTGTTCAGCCAGTCGTCGGATGCGGCGACCCCACCTCTTCATCAGTACGTTCCTGCGTTTTTCAACGAGGAAGAATGGGAATTCATTCTCTCCGCCACCGATCGCCTGATACCTGAAGATGAACATGGTGCCGGGGCCTTGACGGCCAACGTCCCAGTTTTCATCGACAAGGAGTTGAGTGGAGACTACGGGCAGGCGAGCGACTGGTACATGCAAGGCCCCTTTCACCCGAACGCCGATCCCGTCTTTGGGTATCAGCTCCCCCACACACCTGCAGAACTCTATCGCTTGGGGATTCAAGGCGCCCGTCACCATGCCAAGCAACAAACGGGACAGGAATTCACTGACCTTTCATCAGAGCAGCAAGATGCGCTGCTAACCGACCTGGAAAATGGACGAGCTGATTTTAAAGCCGCCGGGATACCCGACCTCCCCTCCGCCACCTTCTTTGCTTTTCTCTTGCAGAACACACGCGAAGGGTATCTCTCCGATCCCATGTATGGCGGAAACCGGGACATGGTGGGCTGGAAGATGCTTGGCTTCACTGGCGCTCGCGCCAGCTTCCGCGAGTGGGTCACACAACATGATGTGCCCTATCCGCTCGGTCCAGTCAGCCTTGCCGGAAAGCGCGGCTGATCAGCACCGCTCAAATTATTCAGCCAATCTCCCACTGGACGACGGGTAACAGGAGCAACGGATGCCCCAATACAGAAATTGGCCAGTACGCCTCGCACTCCTGGCGGCTGCCGTGAGTGCCGCAGGTGCGGCAATGGCCGTTCTCGGTGACAGTCCTACACATAGTCAGTCCTCTATCAGTACGGATAGTGCGGCCAATCCCCAACTGATCAAGCGCGGCGCCTACCTGGCCCGAGCAGCAGATTGCATGGCGTGCCACACCCGTGAGGGCGCGAATAAAGAGTACGCAGGGGGACGCCCCATCGAGAGCCCCTTCGGTACCATCTACGCCACCAATATCACGCCAGCGCCCAAGGCAGGGATCGGGGAATATCGTGAGCAGGATTTCGCCGCTGCTCTGCGACAAGGGATACGTGCAGATGGCAGTTATCTGTACCCGGCAATGCCGTACCCGTCTTATGCCAGCCTGAGTGACGACGATATCAAGGCACTGTATGCCTATTTCATGGAGGGAGTCGCCCCTGTCACCGAGCCCGCACCAAAGACCTCTCTCAGCTTCCCATTCAATCAGCGCTGGGCGATTCGGTTCTGGAACTGGCTGTTCGTCGATGAGGTATCGAATACTTCTTTCGCCAACCTTTCCAGTGATCTCTCTGGTGATCGACAGCAACTGTTGGAGCGTGGACGCTATCTGGTGCAAGGCGCGGGACATTGCGGCAGTTGTCATACGCCCCGCGGCCTGTTCATGCAGGAAAAAGCGCTCAACGACCAGGACGGCGACGAGTACCTGGCTGGAACTGAGCTGAACGAGTGGCAGGTACCTTCTCTGCGTGGGGGCGACGCATCAGGATTACGCGATTGGTCGGAAGACGATGTCATCGATTATCTGGCCACTGGACGCAATCGCCACGCCGCGACTGGCGGCGAAATGACCTCTGTCATTCAGCACAGCACGTCTCACCTCACTGATGCGGACTTATCGTCCATCGCGGCCTATCTGACGACGCTGGGCGCCACGGACAAGCAACGCGCCTCATCCGCCCCCGCATCGACGCCATCTTCCTACACAGCACCGGATGCCACGACACGGCAACTGACGAGCGCGACTTCCCTGGACGAGGGGGCACGTCTGTATCTGGACAACTGCAATGCTTGTCATTTCGCCAATGGCAGAGGCGCCGATAGCGTCTTCCCCCCGCTTTCCGGCAACACCCAGGTCAACGCTGACAATCCGACAGCCCTGATCAGCACCATCCTGTATGGCGCACAGTTGCCGTCGACGCCAAAACGCCCGGAACGCTTGCAAATGCCAGGTTTTGACTGGCGCTTGAGCAACGAGGAAGCCGCCAGCCTGGCAAGTTTCGTCCGACAGAGCTGGAGCAATGATGCCTCCAGGGTGACTCCTGAGCAGGTGGCTGAGGTGAGACAGGCGCACGGGCCTGGCAAGCCGGCGCAACAAGGGCGTCCAGACTCCCTGGATCATGCTCGCGAAGACGCTGCCTCCACCCCCCCGTCGAACTGAAAGGAATCACGACATGTCCATCACACAACCAGACGTCGATGTCGTCATCATCGGTCTTGGCTGGACCGGCTCGATAATGGGCCTGGAAATGACGAGCGCTGGATTGAACGTGCTTGCGCTTGAGCGCGGAGCAGATCGGAGCAAAGAAGACTTCCTGTATCCCAAGCCTGCGGATGAGCTCAAGTACGGGGTACGCCTCAAGATGATGCAACGCCCACGTCAGAGCACCGTCACGATACGACGAAATCGCCAGGAACAGGCCATTCCCCAACGTCATTGGACTACCTTCCATCCCGGTGATGGCGTGGGCGGTGCCGGTTCGCATTGGACAGGGGTGCTGTATCGCGCCACACCAAACGAACTGGCACTCAAGAGCTTTGCCGATCGCACCTTTTCTCCAGGCTTTTTGCCTGAGGACATGACCATCCAGGACTACGGCGTCAGCTATGAAGAGCTGGAACCTCACTATGACTTCTTCGAAAAGGTCGCAGGCTTGTCCGGTCAGGCTGGCAACATCCAGGGAGAAATGATCGAAGGCGGGAATCCCTTCGAAGGGCCGCGCAAGAATCCGTTCCCGCTCCCTCCCTTGCCGAGAACCCTGACGGATACCTTGTTCACCAAGGCGACCAAGGCACTGGGCTGGCACCCATATCCCTACCCCTCTGCCAATGTATCGGGCGCATGGACCAACCCCTATGGCATGCAATTGGGTCCCTGTAACTTCTGCGGCTTTTGCAGCAACTACGGATGCCTCAACTATTCCAAGGCATCCCCACAAACCTGCACGCTTGATGCACTCAAGCAACGCGAGAACTTCGCGTATCGGACGGGCTGTGAAGTCACACGTATCGTGAAGCACGAGGAAGATGACACGGTCAAAGGGGTCATCTATCGCGATGCTGATGGCAATGAGGTCTTTCAGCCTGCGGGAATGGTCATTCTTGCCTCATTTCCCTTATCCAATGTCCGCTTGTTGCTGTTATCCGAGATTGGAAAACCCTATGACCCGGAAAGCAACACCGGGGTGGTGGGGCGCAACTTCTCCTACCAGATCACGGGCTCCATGGATCTTTACTTCAAGGATCATCAATTCAACCCCTTCATCTCGGCTGGAGGGAGTGGACAGGTGATTGATGACTTCAGTCCCGATACCTTCGATACCGAGCAACACGGTTTCATTGGGGGCTCCTACATCTATACCACCCAAGGCCCGGGAGGCGCGATCGGTGCACTACGCACGCCTCCGGGAACGCCGCAATGGGGTAGTGAATGGAAAAAGCAGGTCCGCGAGCACTACGGCCACCATATGATGCTGGGTACGACAGGTACGAACATGTCCTATCGAGACGTCTACCTGGATCTGGATCCCACGTACAAGGATCCGCATGGTGATCCCTTGCTGCGCATGACCTATGACTGGAAAGATAACGACCTACGAATGACGGAATTCATGGCAGAGCGGATGCGTGAAATCGTCGCCCAGTTGCAACCGGACTATCATACCGAGAGCGTCAAACAGCGGGGTGACCACTTCGATCCCTCAAGTTATCAGTCAACGCATCTGACCGGTGGTGCCATCATGGGGACAGATCCAAAGACATCCGTCCTCAATCGATATCTACAGCATTGGGATGCGCACAATCTCTTCGTCATGGGGGCCAGTGCCTTCCCACAGAATATGCAACACAACCCCACGGGAACGGTCGCAGCCCTCACCTATTGGTCGGCACAGCATATTCGAGAACGCTATCTTGATAATCCGGGGCCTCTGATGTCACGCAATTGACTGCCCCACGCCACGATACTCCATACCCTGTGTCCGACGAGATGTTCCAACCTCATCGTGACATGTCGTTCGAAGTCACTACGCCTGGTGCTTCTTCAGGGTCAGATTGCCCAGGCGTAGGAAAACGACAAGCTCCCTTTCCATGACATCCTCGACGCCATCCAGCACTGCCAAGAGAGTCGCCACACACATGGATGGGCCCCACCCTGCAGGTTGATTTTCCCGGCGCCCCGCCTTCCTGTATCAGGTGCGTCCATGCCGCATGCGTACCCCGAGCTTCCTGCCCGCAGATAATGACGACTGTCTACGACTGGATGTGCATCTCGCCGAAGGGAGGATCGGCCAGGATATCAATGGCTTCACACATACGCAGGTCGCTCATGACGTCCTGAATGACTATCAGCGCCATCTGCAATTCCTCAGCCAGGTCGATAAAACTCTCGATCTGGCCAACACCCCGGGCGTGCGAGCCAATCGAGGACATCTCCTCTGGCTCGCACGAGCCACCACCTACCGCTTCCTCGGTAACGGTAACGGGGTCATAACCGAGATGCATTGACGCCTTCAGCGGTAAGGCCCACACGCAAACGCCGCCGGCACCCTGAACAGGACGTCGGCGGCGTTTGCGCTTCCCGGAACATTGCAATCAGCTCCCTATGACGATCAGGCATCGATGCCGCTCTCAACGGGAGATCGAACTCGACACGATCCTCGATAGAGAGTGAATCGTACAACGCGAGACACGCCGATGACGCATGTCCCGACATTAGCGGGAGACATCGTCACATAACAGCTCCTTGAAAGAGGTTGGTGAGACTGGCGGGCCAAGATAGAACCCTTGTACCTGGTCACAGGATAGGCTGGAGACCCTCTCGAGCTGCTCGGTCGTTTCCACACCGCCAACTGTCACATTGAGAGACAGGGCATGCCCCATTCTGATGATCGCATCCACGACCGCCTCATGACGCTCGGAATGATCGAGGTACATGAGAAAGCTGCGATCAATCTTGATGCCATCGAATGGATAGCTTTGCAGGTACCCCAGCGAGGAGTAATCCGTCCCGAAATTATCCATTGACAGCCGAACCCCGAGAGCTTTGAGATCGCTCATCGTCGTCAGGATCGCCTCGGAATCCTCCCGCATGATGTTCTCGGTGATTTCCAGCTCCAGACGTTCAGCAGACAAGCCAGTTTCCTCAAGTACCCGTTGGATGCGCTGCACCAGATCATGACGCTGGAACTCGACCGGCGACAGATTGACTGACACCCAAAGCTTGTTGTCCCAACTCATGGCGTTCCAGCAGGCTTCTCGCAAGACCCAATCGCTGATCTCGAAGATCACGCCATTTTCTTCTGCCACAGGAATGAAGCAAGCCGGACTTAACACATCCCGAATAGGGTGATGCCAGCGTACCAACGCCTCTGCGCCGATGATGTCCTGAGTCATTGCATCGAAACGCGGCTGAAACTCAAGCCGCAACTCCTTGCGCGCGACAGCTTGGCACAAATCCATTTCCAGCTGACGTCGCTCCATGATGCGCTCGCTCATGGAAGGGTCGTAGATGCATGCCACATTTCTGCCCTGGGACTTGGCTTCATAAAGCGCAATATCCGCACCCCGCAACAGCGCATCATGAGTCAATGCATGATACGGCGCGGCGACGATACCAATGCTGGTCCCGACGTGAATCACGTGATTCTCGATCTGGATCGGTTGATTGATCTTGTCGATCAGACACTGGCCCAGTCGTGTTGCGTCCTGAGGCGTCTTGCACTGCGTGGCGACCACAATGAATTCATCTCCCCCGAGTCTTGCGACCATATCGCGATCCTCTATGCAGCCTTGGATCGCTTTCGCAATTTCACGGAGCACCTGATCCCCAACTGCGTGCCCGTAGGTATCATTGACTGGCTTGAACCGATCAAGATCAAGCGCCAGCACGAACAACGGCTGGTCACCACTCACCTCGGTACGCAACCTCTCGTCAAGAAACCGATCGAGCCGATGGCGGTTGGCGAGCCCGGTCAGCGGATCATGTTGACTGATGTGCTCGATCTGCGCCTTGGCTTCCATTTCACGCGTGATGTCACACACGGTCCCCTGGTACCCCTTGAGCTCTCCACCGGCACGAAATTCACAGGCAAAGACCTGGCAATACCGAGTGCGGCCCTCTCCATCCTGCAACTCACACGCGATTGGTTGACGTCCAGCGCCCGCACCGTGAGCCGCAATGTCGGCCAATATCGACGGATCGTAATGCAAGAGTTCTGACAAGGGCCTACCTAGCCACTCGGATGCCGTGAGCCCCGTCAACGGCTCAAATCGATCTGACAGGTAGGTCAAGACCTGCTGCGTATCGGACTGCCAGATCCAGTCCGAGGAGATTTCTGACAAATTCTTGAAGCGACGCTCACTGAGCTTCAAGGCATGCTGTACCTCGACCACAGCCTGACTGGCATGATGCAAATGCTTGCGAAGCCATATCAACAGGAACACGACCAACGCTCCCACCATCCCCCAGAGAGGCAAGACGTTGATCAGAAGATGTCGGCCATAAGCCTCTTTCTGCCATTGCACGACAATGTCCCCGACATTCTCAGTGGCGAGAATCACGTAGGGCTCTTCGATGTCCTTGGACCCAACAACACCAATACGCAGATCCGTCAGCCCGTAACGTTCCGAGATGGCAGCAAGTTTAGCCCCATCCAGAATGTCGACATACACAAGGTAGGAAAGCGTCTCGAACTGAGTGTAGGAACTGTCGGGACGAATCACGGCAGCGGACACGACTGCCGGCACACCGCCCACTGTCGTATATTCCGTGGCGACCTCATCCTCCCGTGAGCCCTCTCTGGCACTTTCCAGCAACCGTGGTACGTCACTCTCGACCCAATCCTCGAGATTGACATCTTGCAACTCACCTTCGAGGAGCGCATAGCGAGTACCACCTGCCGGTCCTACGATGAACACGCCCTCCAATCCATAGGTGGGATACAGAGAGGGGCCAATGTTATCTCGGTCATACGCCCACTCATGGTCGACGGCACCATAGGTGTACTGATACGAATCAATCCAGAAGGCGTAATCATCCAAGGCAATGGCAATCTGTGTCTGACGATCCTCTAGGGCCAGCAAGACATCGGCTTTGTCATGTGCCAGCTGCTCTTCATCAATCGCCATACTGAGATATACCAGAGCGCCACCCGCCATGAAAAACAGGAAGACAGTGAGGTACATGAAAAGACGTGAAGCCAACCGAGAGGTGGCCGCGTAACGAGCACTTTCATCAGGAGAGTCTGGTACGGGATATGAAGTCATGGTCATCCAGCGTGTGAAAGTCCTTGAAGGGTCGTACGCCATGCTCGATCACTGCCGACATTGTCATGCAGACTGAATCACTGGCTAACGGCATTCATGGTGGATTCTTTAGCGACTCCTGATGACAGTGGCGGTCACGCCATTTGGCAGACGACACTCAACGAAGAAGAAACCATCCTATCGGCCTACGACGCCTTATTACGAAGTACGTCGCACGCGTTGATCATTGTGGGAAACCTCGTACAGGGTGAAGAGGTCTTACCTCAATGCACGAACAAGAGGATAAAGAAACTTGCCGTTTAAGTCTCAACGCTAAATATCCTGAGAAACAGGCATGCCAGTGATTTCAGGTACCTTGATCAGCACGAACGGCCAATCCTCCCTTAATATGATTAAATCTCATTTTTATTTTCACGAAAGAACGCGCCAAGGCGGCACCTTGGGCGGGAGTACGACTACAAGGCCTACCGGCCCCAATGATCTCCTGCTGTTGTTTAGCGCTACCTGCTGACGAAAGACGCGATCGTTCGCGGGAGTGTTCATCATCACGCCGGGACTACCGAAGCCGGTAAGATCAAGGCGTGGTCGCGCAGCATCAATGGCCACCCCCCGTTGTCAGTCACTCATGCAGTGTCCCTACAGCGCAATGTGCCAGCGCTCAGGATACATGACACGCACGCGACGAAATGGGCGGATCTTTAACTTGAACAGGTCTGCCATGCTCACACGATCGAACTCTATCAGCTCGTCTGCTGACTTCCCCTTGACCAGACTCTTGCACATTACCGACTCGCAACCGCCATGCTCGCCGTCTCTGCTGAGCAATGCGGTGGCTTACCCAGCATCTCGCTTGCGCAGCACCTAGATCAAGGCATCACTCACAAAGCCGGGATCGTTCATGATCCTGGGCACGCTGCTCATGCTATCTCCCTCCATCCAATTCGGCCTTGGCCCCCTACCGACTGGCCAGCTCCCGTTCTCGAGCATGTCCGGTCAAACAGGCTCGCGGCAGTGCCCACCTCAAGGCTACGCCATCGTGATGCTGCCCGTTCGCATGACCTTCTTCATTGTGCTCACCTCACTCAGGCCTACCGAGCACTCATTACCGAAGTGATCTTCATGTCGCGATCGACAGAGCCATGCAACCAGGTAAGCGTGAATGCGTAGTGGCTGAAGTGGATATCACGCCACTCCCCGCTCTCTATGTTGGCCTCTTTAGCCTCACCCAGTGCCCTATCCTCCTTTAGCGTCTTATCCACCAGGGGATGATGGATCACGTGCGCCGTCAGTTTGCCAACTGACGACAACAGATCAGCGAATACAGCTCCCCGGACATGCCTTTTTACTCAGGCTATGACAGCCAATCCCTCTCCTCGCATCCCGGCCGATCGCCTGACGCTTGCGAATGACACAGCGTCTCATCCGTCGCGCCGGCCAATATCAGCAGGCTTCGATAGGACCTTCTTCAGGCGTCCAAAAATGACACCAACTCCAGCAATGGATCGCCCGACATGACTGTGGCGACGTAGTCTGTCTTTGACAAAATGGTCATATATCACCGTCGATTCAAATCGCATCAGGTCACGACCAGCAACTTAAATCATTAAAAATGGTTTAGACAACATCATCTCGTGACATAGGAGGTCTGGCACCACTATCGCCTAGTGAATTACCACCACGCTCTCAGTCAACATCGTATCTGTCCTGATAGAGCTCGATCGCTGCCCATTAGAAGGATTAATCTTTTAAATACATCAACTTAGTCTCACGTCATGCTGAGTAAAGGGTACGCATATCCGAGAGTCATTGACGCGCCTTCTCATGAAAATCTCTCTCCTACAGTCTGAAAATATCTGCCGCCTGCAGAATTAAAATATCTGTCTCCTGCAGACGGTAAACGTCAGGCCTCGACGTATTGCAGATCGACTTCCCAGATTCTTGAACTCTCGTAGAGTCGAAATGACTGACCACAACGTGTCAGCACCATGATCTGTTTCATGATTATCGACCCGAGGGACGCTCCAATGACTGACGCAACATCATTGCCTGACACTTCACCGGTTAATGGTACCCAACACCAGGGCGACGACCGCCAACTCAAACGTCGACACACCATCAATCAGTGTCTGATTCCGCTCTTGAATCAATATGCCGAGACTAAATCTCACTTCACCATTGTGGAATGTCGAGATGCGCTACTGACACACTCATCACTCAAGTCTCTCGACAAACACACTCTCTATCGCGCCATTACCAAGCGCTTGATGCAGTGCATCGACAAGGGACTTGCCATTGAAGTCGGTATTCGAGGCAAGAAACGCAAGCTGTTTCAAATGCTCAGCGCACTACAAATGCCGGTCGCCCCGGGGCTCGAGCCTGTCCATTCCACTACGATCACGGTAAAGGAGGCCGCCACTCACGATACGCCCATCGAGGCTCCTCAGGCTCCCACTCTGCCATTTACGGAGGAAGATCAGCGTGAGTTGGAGAAATTGATTGCTCAGAATCTCGTCACGCGACAAGAGATCGGTTACATGATCGAGTACTTCGACCTCTCCCTACACCAAAAGCCACAATGGCGCGACGTGATACTTGCGGCGCGAAAGAATGCCGAGGACATGGCGATGAAAGCGTGGGGACACTACATGGCCTTGATCCAACTTCGTGCAGTGACAATGCCGGAGGGCGAGGCATGAGACACAGATCGCACAACCGTCTAGTGAAAAATGGCAAGACACCGCCTCTGCGGGACTGGCAAGCGCGCTGCATTGAAACTGCACTTCAGGTGCTGAACGACGATAGCCCTCACTTTCTCTGCCAGGCCACACCGGGGGCCGGGAAGATGCTCATGTCAGCGGTACTGGCCGAGGAGCTGATGCTCAATGGCAGTATCGACTTGATTCTCTATCTCGGCCCCACGAGCACCATCGTGCAACAGGCAAGGCAACAGTTCGAGCGCGTACTGGAGCGTCCTCTGCGCGGACAGGCCAGCGATGCAGGGACCTGCGTGACCTATCAAGCGCTTCACCACCGACTCGACACGCTGAAGCAACTTTGCCAGAGAGGGCGAGTACTGATGATCTGGGATGAAAGCCATCATGCCGCCAGTCAAACCAGTGCCGATGGCACTCATGTCACGGGACTCAATCAATGGGGTAACGCCCTGCTATCCCTTGAGCAATACGTTCGCTTCACTCTGGCGCTGTCGGGCACGCCATGGCGGGCGGATGGAAGCTGTTTACCCTTGCTGCATTATCAGGCTCACGATGCGGCATCGTCATCCGGCGCTGCGCACTCGCCTGACCGCCGCCTGATTCCCGGATTCATCTACTCCCTACGCGAAGCCATCGACGATCAGGTGTGCAGAATTCCGACGATGCATATGCTCGACAACCGAGAGATTCTGCTGCGCACGCATGCCACACCAGCTCAGCCTTCTAACACGAAGCGCTATACCAGTCTGCCTGCATTACTGAGACATCCGCAGGTGCCTTATGCGTCGTTGGTTCGCCATGATGGCCTCGTGACGCAGCTACTCCACCAGGCCACCGATCAATTGGCCTGGTGGCGCCGGGAAGACCCGACGGCGGCTGGCTTGGTGATTGCCGCCGATATCGCCCATGCCAGCGCTATCGCTGAAAGGCTTGATCAGCAGGGACATACCACCTGCCTGGTCCACAGCCAGTTACCGGGAGCCCATGAGATGCTGGCCCGTTTTCAACAGACGAGCGCCCAATGGATCATCTCGGTCAACATGATCAGCGAAGGCGTTGATCTCCCACGCCTGCGGGTATGCTGTTACCTGAGCCACATCAAGACGGAACAGTACTTTCGCCAAGCCTTGGGTCGCATCATTCGTCGCCAGAACCACCTCGATGGACAGTGTGACCTCTTCATGTTGCAAGACCCCTTGTTGGAGCGCTATGCCCAACGCGCGCTGGAGGACCTCCCGGAGTCGCATTCACGAATTCAGTACTCAAGCTTCGCCGGTAGCGCGCCCAAGGCCCTACCTCATGCACGACCGTTGCGCCAGGGCGCTCCCCCTGAGCTCGAAACGCAGGACTATGCCCGACTGCCGCCTCATCGACGGCCTCCCGGCACACTGACCGATGCCATGATCGCCAGGCTCGCGGCAGACACTCCAGGCCCCGACTCAGACCGCGACCTCATCGCAGAGATTCACTTCTCTCGAGAGTACCTCACCCATGTGATACGCCCGACATGATGTCTTGGGGGCGAGACGATCCCTCGCTCCTTGCCTGCCCACCCACCGTGCCGGCCTCTCCCTGAGAGACCGGCACGGGACATGGTCCTGCCGCCATTCACATCGAGACAGCGAGTTGGCAGACGCACGTCGCTCTCTTCCATCACTCACCGCATCGCCAAGAGATGGGGGGTCATGTTGACAGGGCTGAAAGCGCTCACGGTACATGACGATATCCCGTCACATGTCGTGACAATAGACGTCAGGCTATCGCCAGTCCGAAGTTCTCCGTGTCCCTTTCAGGGCGCACTGAAGGCGCTGCTCGAGTTCCGTCCGCTGGTGCCTCCTTGCCATGTATATCCCATTGACCGACCACGACGTCGTTTCGAGCCAGATTCCCACCCGATTGGCACTGCGACAGAAGGATAACGATAACTCCTCCATATTATATGGAGGTGGCTGCCTTGCATGACTCATACAACAAACCGCAAATAACGCAATAATAATACATGGCAAATCCAATTATATTATTTCCCTTTCCCCCTCATGGTGCGTTACGATGCCACGGAATCTCACCTCCTCCGACAGGCCCTCAACAGCCGCTCCCACGCGGAAATTTCCGGACCGCCCCCGGGGTAGTCCGTTAGGTCAGGCCATCCTCACAACCTGTTGATGGCCATCAGGAAATCGGCATATTTTGCTGAATGACAAGGAACGCTGCCCCCTAGAATGGCTTACCATATGACAACAAAGTGCGACTTCTCATCTATTGCTCTACAGCAAGTGACTGATTTAATTAAGCACATAAAATAAAGGGGATTATTGGAAGCGATAGGGTAATGCATGCAAAGCGATACAACGTGCGTTCTTTTTAATACGTGCCTGTTCTCTATATTTGGAGCGATACGAGTGTATGCTGTAACTATATGAGTGCGCGCTCAAGGGAGTAGCGATTTCGCTTTTCTTGATACGAATCAGCCTGTGGTACTCAGCGATACCTGGGGGTTCTGATAGAGATACGACTGTGGAGTTTGTAAACGATGCAATTATCGGACTCTAAAATACCAGATCTACAACTGTGGGTCTGGTATAAAACGTGCCTCCGGACTGACCTTCTGCAGCTGACTTCCCAGAGATTCCCCATAAGAAAAATGCATGCCCTCCGATAACACTCACCCCCTACTTAGGTCCCATGCCTCGCTCCCATAATGGCCACGATATACAACCGTGCTAATGGAGAGATGCCTGCATGTCCCTGACCAATGCCCTGTCCGACGCGCTGCCGCTGACCCTGAGCGAGTCGCCGCTGTCACTGAACCTGATCACCGCTGAAGGCCCCGAGCCGGTCAGCCCGCTGTGGCTGCGCGAGCGCACCCAGGACCCGGAGCAGCTCGATGAGGTCACCACCCAGCGTCTGTTCGATTCGCATGCCATCGACGTCAATCTCGAGTTGACCGCGGCGCGCCCGGTCGATGAGACGCACGTGGAATTCACTTTCAGTGACGGGCATTGCGAGGTGTATGACCTCACCCTGCTGGCGCATGAGCTGCAGGGCATCACACCGTTCCCCAAGGCCGAGAGCTGGGATGCGGGCATCGATCAGCAGGCGCAGCGCGTCGACTGGGAGAAGATGGGCAACAATGAGGACTTCCAGAAGGCACTGGAGGCCTATCTGCGCTTTGGCTACATCATCGTGCAGAACGTGCCGACCGATCCGGAGCGCATTCTGGAAGTGGCCGGTCACTTCGGTTACGTGAAGGACACCAACTTCGGCAGCTACTTCGAGGTGTATTCGCGCCCGACCGGCAACGATCTCGCCTATCGCAGCGTGGCACTTGGACCGCACACCGATAATCCGTATCGTGATCCGGTGCCGGGCATCCAGATGCTGCATTGCCTGGTCAACGAGACCACTGGCGGTCTATCCACGCTGGTCGACAGCCTGAATGCGCTCAAGCAGCTCAAGGCCGAGATGCCGGAAGGTTATGAACTGCTGCGCACCACCCCGGTGGGCTTCCGCTTCCTGGATGCCGGCACCGAGCTGACCACGCGTCGCTGCGTGATCCGTGAGAGCGCCGATGGTGAGCCGATCGGCGTCAACTACAGCCCGCGTCTTGATCATCTGCCGCACATGTCGCTGGAGAACACGCGCCGCTACCATCAGGCCCGCCAGCGTCTTGGACAGCTGTTCCAGGACCCGGCCAACGAGATTCGCTTCCAGCTCGAGTCCGGTGAGCTGATGATGTTCGACAACACCCGCGTGCTGCATGGCCGTACGGCGTTCGACACCAATGAGGGGCATCGTCACCTGCAGGGCTGCTACATGGACAGCGACGGCCCGCGTGAGCGCTTCGCCACGACCCTGATGCGTCAGCGTCAGCAGCAGGCACAACAAGAAAACCGTGAGGAAATGGCGTAATGGATCAGGTTTCATTCACCCAGATGAAGGACGGCACCGCAGAAGACTATGCGTTGCTCGAGCGTCTTGAGGATCAGTTCAATGAAGGGCTGGTGGAGCGCCTCAAGCTTGCCCTGCGCAAGCTCGATGATGGTCTGAGCGGCTACAAGGTCAGCCGTCTGGAGCACTCCCTGCAGTCAGCGGCACGTGCCGAAGCCGACGGTGGCGATGATGATCTCGTCGTCGCGACCCTCCTGCATGACCTGGGTGACGAGCTGGCGCCCTACAATCACTCGCAGCTGGCCGCCGCCATCATTCGCCCGTATGTGCGTGCCGAGGTCACCTGGATCATCCACCACCATGGACTGTTCCAGAAGTTCTACTACGGTCACTTCTACGGCGAAGACCGCAACGAGCGCGAGATCTACAAGGATCACCCCTGGTATCAGAAGTGTGTGGATTTCTGCGAGCGTTATGATCAGGCGGCCTTCGATCCGGACTATCCGACCCCGCCGCTGGAGCACTTCGAGCCGGCTCTGCGTCGCGTCTTCGCACGCAAGCCCTTCGATCCGGATGTGATCGGCGAAGAGCCCGCCGGCGGTTTCGACAGCCGCGTCTGAACGTGTGGATGGCGGGCGCATGAATCGCGCCTAACCTGCTCCACTCCTGTGATTGACCATTGCCCCCACTGGCCCGCCCAGTGGGGGCAATGTGGTTTGTGGGCGTTGCGTTGAGCGCACCACGCCAACAGGGGGTTGAACCTCGCCACTCAGCCTTCATCATCGTGGGGCAAGGCAAGTATCCATGAAGACTGTCCCTGATGATGCGGCAGTCTCGCTCCTTGAGACACATTCCCCCCTCCCCGACCCGACAGGCAGACACATGGAACACCTCTTCATCTATGGCCCGCTGGGGCCAGGCGGACTCAACGAACATGTCATCGCCAACATCGATGGCGAATGGCGTCCGGCCTATCTGCGCGGCCGACTCGAGAACAGCGATCAGGGTACCGAGCACAACTTCCCCGGTCTGGTGGTCGACAACACGGGGCAGGTGATACGCGGTCACGTCTTTTCCTCACCGCAGCTGCTCGAGCATTGGGACGCTCTCGATGACTTCGAGGGCCCCATCTATCAGCGTCGCGTCACCACCGTCATTCTCGACGACAATCGTGAACTCGAGGTCTATGTCTATGCGCTGGCGATGTGAGAATCTCCTGCCGGGCAGGCAGAGCTGCAAGTGACAGAGCGATCCCCCTGCCTCTGGATCGCGTCACCCTCTCGCCCCAGCCTCGCCAGCACCCTCGCCCAGGCATCACAAGGAGAATTTCTCATGCAGCTTGAAGGTTCGTGCCACTGCAAGGCCGTCACATTCCAGCTTGAGTCGCCGCATCCCTACCCGTACCAGCGCTGCTACTGCTCGATCTGTCGCAAGACGGCAGGCAGCGGCGGCCATGCGATCAACCTGGCGGGCGACGCCGGCACCCTCAAGGTGGAAGGCCGCGAGCACATCTCGATCTATCACGCGGTGATCGACGGGGTCGAAAGCCCGGCGGAACGTCATTTCTGCAAGCACTGCGGCAGTGCACTGTGGCTCTACGATGCCCGCTGGCCAGAACTGATCCACCCGCAGGCGGGGGCGATAGACACCCCGCTGCCCGTGCCACCGGAGCATGTCCACATCATGCTCGACAGCAAGGCCAACTGGGTGGAAGTCGCGCACGAGGCGCGTGATGCCCATCACGCCGAGTATCCCGACGAGAGCATCGCGGCCTGGCATGCGCGAATTGCCGAGCGCGGCACTCAGTAAGCTCAGGGACGCCCTCCAACAGGAACAGGTGCGACCCTGGTCAGGATCAGGTGCGACCTCGCGCCCTGATTCGCCGGGCTGAGCGTTGATGTCACTCGCTGCGTCGCGTATAAGTGCCGCCTATACAAGGCGGCGCTCTTGCCTGATATCCGCGGTGTACGGCGTGAAGCCTCTCGCAGGCCCGGATATTCCAGGACAGGACCGCCGTGACAGTGCATCACAGCGAGGACTCCCGTGCCGGCCCGAAAGACACGCTCCCCTGCGCCAGACGATACCGCCAGCCCTCTGGATGACCTGCCCTCCCTGCGCGGGCTGGTCGCCTTTGACGTGACGGTTCGCCTGGGCTCGATGACGGCTGCGGCCAATGAGCTGGATACCACCCAGCCCACCATCTCCCAGCGCATCCGCGCGCTGGAGGAGCACCTGGGCCATCCGCTGTTCGATCGCCAGGGCGGCAGGCTGATCCTCAACCACTACGGCGAGAGCTTCCATGCCGAACTGGCAGGCGGACTTGGCCAGGTCTGCAGCGCCGTCACGGAAGCACGTCGCAAGGTGCACAAGCCGACACCGCGCATCACCATCGCCGCGGGTGCCGGTTTCGCCCACGTCTGGCTGCGCCCGCGGCTGGAGCGGTTGGAGCAGGCCTTTCCGGAGTGTCACTTCACGCTGCTGCCGATCGATCGCGATGAAGACCCGCAGATGCAGCAGGCCGATATCGCGATCCGCTTCGGCCCGCCGCTGACGGGCGATCATCGCGATACGCTGGTGGTCGCGGAGCGCGCCTTTCCTGTCTGCTCCCCGGATTACGCGCGGCGTCATGGGCTGGAGAAGGGGCTGGATGCCGAGGCGCTGTCGCGCATCACGCTGCTGCATCTGGACATGCGCGATAGCCGCTGGCTGGACTGGGCCACCTGGTGTCGTCATGCGGGACTGCCGGTACCACGTCTCGACAAGGCCTTTCCCTTCAACAACTTCCCGCTGACGCTGAACGCCGCCGTCAACCATCAGGGGGTCGCGCTGGGCTGGAGCCACGTCATCCAGGACCTGCTCGACAACGGCTCGCTGATCGCCCTGACGCCGCATATCTCGCGTGACCGTCATGGCTATCGCATGAGCGTCCGCCATCCCAACAGCGCCGTGATCCAGCCCATCACCCGCTGGTTGATGCGCGAATTCTCAGGCCTGACATTGCCTGACGCCTGACGCCCGCCCTCCTCACTCATCAGCTCTCAGAGACCGGCCTGAAGATCGCGCTGTACCCGTCTGGCGCGCGCTGACAGCGGCCACTCCGCCCGCGTGATCCACCACAGCGTATCCACCACCTCGACATCCCCGTCTGCGGGTGCCACCACCTTGATGGCCTGAGGATTCTGGAAGGCCTCACGGGCATGGCGAGGCACGACACTGAAGCCCAGCCCGCAGGCCACCGGTTCCAGAATCAGGCTGATCTGATTGGTGGAGCCACTGCGCGGCAATGAGCGGACCCCCGGATTGCCCGGGAAACGCCGACTGAGCAGCCGTGACGCCATGTCCTGGCCATCGGGATGATCGATGAAGCCCAACGTCTCGAGATCGCGCCAGTCATGGATCTCGACACCCGCCGGCACCACCAGCTCAAGTGGCTCGCGGGTCAGCTCCGTCACGCTCAGGCGCGGGTCATCCGGCTTCTGGGTGACGATGCCCAGCTCGAAGCGATTCTCAAGCACTGACTCCACCACTTCGCGCGTGGGGGCGAAGCGATGATGGATATTGAGACCGGGTGACGCCTGCTGCAGCGCCAGCAAGCGGGGGTAAAGCGCCAGTCCGATGCTACCCGGCGTGATCAGCCGAATATCCCCGTGGCTGTCTTCATTGCCGGCCAGGCGCTGGGCCAGGCGCTGCTCAGCCGTCTCCATCTCGCGCGCGTAATCCAGCAACGCATGGCCGGCCGGTGTCAGCTCGAGCTTGCGAGGATGTCGAATCAACAGCTTGCCCAGCTGGGTTTCCAGATGTCGCACATGCTGGCTGACAGCGGCCTGGGTCAGATCGAGCTGCTCTGCGGTGCGCGTGAAATTGCCGACACTCACCAGAGTGCGGAAGGTACGTAACCACTGGGGTTGCAGCATGTCGGCTCCTCGTTGCGACAGTCATGGCACCCGGGACGTGTCTGGCCTGACAGCAGGCAGTCCTGATCGGCGACGACGCCGGTCCGCCATAACGAACTCTTATCACTATCATAACAGCTACGTAGTTTTCATTATTGCTCATGACGCCCAAGATGGCATCCAACGTCACGCAGACAGTGACTGAGCCAATTCCCTTCACGACTCCCTTCACGAGGTGAATCATGAGCAGCGAAAAGCACACACCGTATCCGCGCACCTTCTCCCACATCGGCCTGTCCGTCGGTGATGTGGAAGCCGCCGTCAAGTTCTATACCGAGGTACTGGGGTGGTACGTGGTGATGGAGCCGACCACCATCACCGAAGACGACTCCGCCATCGGCGTGATGTGCAGCGATGTCTTCGGTCCGGGTTGGGGCAGCTTCCGCATCGCCCACCTGTCCACCGGTGATCGTATCGGGGTCGAGATCTTCGAATTCCCGAACCACGAGACGCCGGAGAACAACTTCGAGTACTGGAAGACCGGCATCTTCCACTTCTGCGTTCAGGACCCGGACGTCGAAGGGCTGGCCGAACGCATCGTGGCCGCCGGCGGCAAGCAGCGCATGCCGGTACGCGAGTACTTCCCGGGCGAGAAGCCGTTCCGCATGGTCTACATGGAAGACCCGTTCGGCAACATCCTCGAGGTCTACAGCCACAGCTATGAAATGACCTATGCCGCCGGTGCCTATCAGAACGACTGATCAAGCCCCAGGCAGCGATGCACGCATGAGTCGATGACCGGCGCATGCGTGCATCGAACCAGCGCCCCTTGCCCCCTGTCATCAGGGGGGCAAGGGGCTTTTTTCGTCATGGCCAGGCCCCACCATGATCGCCTCCTGCCGATTGTTGAGCAATCATTCAAATTTGCGTAAGCTGGTAGGCAATCGATGGGCGCTACCGGGCCAGCAATGCAGGGAGATTCCTTTCACCGACATCCGCTGTACTGCCTCCCCAGGCCCACACCCCACACCCAGTCTGTCCAGGAGTGTTCATGTCCACCCCAAAGCCCGTCTCCGTTCTGGTATTCGACGTCAACGAGACCCTGCTCGACATCACCACCCTTTCACCGCTGTTCGGGCGCGTCTTCGGCGATGAAGGCGTGCTGCGTGAATGGTTCGCGCAACTGGTGCTGTATTCCCAGACCCTGACGCTTGCGCATCGCTATACCCCCTTCGGTGAGCTTGGCGTGGGTGTCCTGAAGATGGTCGCCGATATCCATCAGGTCACGCTCAAGGACAGCGATATCGATGAGCTCAAGTCGCGCATGGCCGAGATGCCGGCTCACCCCGACGTCGCACCGGCGCTCGAGCGCTTGAAGCAGGCCGGTTTCCGTCTGGTGACCCTGACCAACTCTCCCGCCGGTGCCTCACCGACACCGTTGGAAAAGGCCGGCATCAGCGAGGCCTTCGAGCAGCACTTCAGTGTCGGAGCCGTGGAACAGTTCAAGCCGGCGCCCGCGACCTACCAGCACGTGGCCGAGCAACTCGAGGTCAAGCTCGATGACATGTGCATGGTCGCCTGTCACGTCTGGGATACCATCGGCGCCCAGGCAGCCGGCATGCAGGGTGCACTCCTGACGCGTCCGCACAATGCCGTGCTGCCGGCAAGCAATGTCCCGACACCGGACCATGTGGCCGATGAGTTGATGACCCTGGCCGATCACCTGATCGCCACCCGACACGCCTGATCTCCCCCGCTGGTGAAAGCCGCATGACAGACACGCCACGGCGCCTACTCAAGGCCCGTGGCGTGTCTGATTTACCTCTTCCCCCACCTCACCTCCACCTTCCTGGTGATCTGCAGCCTTCTTCTGCCCCCTGCCTCTTGTCGATGCCTTCACTCCAGTGACCGGAACGTCTTGAGCATCTCGTCACGGGTCTGGCCGAGGGCCGTCTTGATCTCGGCATGCCGGCTGGCAATGCGCCATTCCGGGCCCAGAACCGAGATGGCGTAATGCCCCTGACTGGTCTCGAGCCCCATGGCGATGGCCGCGACCCCGCGAGTGTGCTCACCGGCGTCGTATGCGTATCCGCAGCGACGAATCTCCGCCAGCTGCTCGAGCAGCTCGGGCATGTTCGCGGTCTTGTCCGTGTAGGCCGTGAGCGCGGTTCCCAGCAAGTGCTTGACCTGCGCGTCCTGCAGGTGTGCCAGCAGGACCTTGCCACTGGACGTCGCGTGCAGAGAGAGGAAGTTGCCGGCCATCGGCGATACCCGCAGGGGCTGCGGGGACAATACGGAATGCAGTATCAGCAACTCGTTGCCGCTCAGGCTGCAGAGCACCACCGTCTCCTCGATGGTGACACTCAAGGCTTCCAGAAATGACTTGGCGTGCGTGGTGATGTCGAGCTGGCTATGCCGCGCCAGTCGCATCAAGGCAGACCCCAGCCGGATACCGCCATGCCCATGAATCTCCAGCAGATCCTCCTGCGCCAGCGCGTCCACCAGCCGTTTGACGGTGGAACGCGGCAGCTCACTGCGCTGCGCGATCTCCCCCAGACTCATGCCCCGCTCATTGCCTTCCAGGCTCTTGAGAATCGCCGCGACCCTGGCCACGACCTGTACGCCACCGCCTTCACGTGTGGTCAAGTCACATCTCCTTAACAAGCTAACTACTTGTTCAACAAAACCACTGAATGGTACAGTGTACCGCATAACGAAACACCCACCGCGATATCTTCCTGCCCTTTCCGTCAGACGCGAGAACCTGCCAGTGGCTGCTGCTCAACCCTTCAATCTACGAATCGCTCTCGGCCTCGTGGGTATCCTGCTCGCCTCGCTGATGTCCGGTGTCGGCGAGCGAGTCACTCAGACGGTGCTGACGGATGTGATCGGTCATTTCGGCTTTTCCCATGATGAAGGCAGTTGGCTGACCACCCTCTACAGCGCCGCTGAAGTCTCGATGATGCTGCTGGCCGGCTGGTTGGCCGTCACCTTCAGCCTGCGCCGCTTCGCCATCGGTGCCTGCCTGTCACTGGCAGTGTTCTCGCTTCTGGTGCCACTGGCCGACAGCTTCCCGTTGATGGCGGGGCTGCGCGTTGCCCAGGGGCTGGCATCCGGCAGCATCCTGCCGCTGCTGATGATGTCGGCGCTGCGCTTTCTGCCGTGGCACAGCAAGCTCTATGGCCTGTCGGCCTATGCGATGACGGCCACCTTCGGCCCTTATCTGTCGGCACCGCTGGCCGCGCTCTATGGCGACCTGGGCGACTGGAATCTGGTGTTCTGGGAAACCGCGCCGATGTGTCTCATCGCGGCGGCGCTGGTGTCCTGGGGACTGCCACAGGACCCGCTCAAGCTGGAGCGCCTCAAGCAGTTCGACTGGCTCGGCGCCCTGCTTGGCGTCACCGGTCTCTGTGCTCTGGTGGCCGGCATGACCCAGGGCGAGCGTCTCGACTGGGGCAACTCCCCCGTGATCATCGCCCTGCTGGGCACGGGCGGACTGGCCTTCGCTGCCTTCCTGATCCATGAATGGTTCCACCCGTTGCCGCTCTACAAGCTGCAGCTCCTGGCCCATCGCAACTTCGCCTTCGGCATTCTTACCCTGTGTACCTTCATGTTCCTGACCCTGGCCGCCGGCACCATTCCCGCCGCCTTCCTGGGCGAGGTACAGGGCTATCGCCCCATGCAGCTGTTCCCGGTGATGCTGACCATGGCTCTGCCGCAGCTCGTGCTGGCACCGCTGGTGGCGACACTGATCAATCGCAGGAACGTCGACAGCCGCTATGTGATGGCCACGGGCCTGGTGTTGATCCTGATCAGCTGCCTGCTGGGCTCGCAGCTCACCAGCGACTGGAACCGTGACAACTTCCTGCTCATCGAGGTGCTCAATACCCTGGGCCAACCGATGGTGGTCGTGCCGCTCTTGATGAATGCCACCGGCGCCATCAGTCCGCTGGACGGCCCCTTCGCCACCGCGATGGTCAACTCGCTGCGGGCGCTGTTCACGGTGGTGGCCGCCACCGTCTATGGCAGCTTCATCGTCCAGCGTGATGCCCTGCATTCGACCCGTCTGAGCGAGGCGCTGGGCCTGCAGGGCAATCAGCCCGCCGGCCTCATCCCGCTGGACGCCGCGCGCGATATCGCCACGCGCCTCTCCGAGCAGGCCGCGGTGATGAGCTACGCGGATGCCTACCTCGCCATCATTCCCTTCGTGGTGGCCCTGCTGGTGCTGGTCATGGTGTTGCCGGTGCGCGCCTACCCGCCGCAACCGGCACCTGCCGCCCGCCAGCACACCCACTCTCCTGCGACCTGAAAAGCGAGAACACGATACTGCCATGAACAAGACACGCACGACTCTGCTGCTGAGCGGACTGGCCCTGCTGCTGCTGATTCTCTATGCAGCGCTCTACTGGAAGGGTCACGATGGCCGCGAGGCCACCAACAACGCCTACGTGCGTGCCGATAGCGTGATGGTCACCCCACGGGTGGCCGGCCAGATCGACACGGTACGGGTGGAAGACAACCAGGTGGTTCACGAGGGGCAGATACTGGCCACGCTGGACGACCGTGATTACCAGGCCTCCCTGCATTCCGCCCAGGCGGATCTCGCCGCCAGTCAGGCGGCGGTAGGAGATCTGGACGCCAACATCGAACGTCAGCGCGCGGTGGTCCAGCAAGCCCTCGCCGAAGTGAAGGCGACCGAGGCGTCACTGCGTTACGCACGCAATGATGCCAAACGCTATCGCAGCCTGCGCATGACCAATGCCGCCTCCCAGCAGGACAAGGAAAAGGCCGATGAGGAACAGGGCATCTGGGAGGCACGACTCGTGCAGTATCAGGCCGCTCAGCGCTCGGCCGAGAAACAGATCGGTGTCCTGCAGGCTCAACGCGTCGAGGCCCGCGCCGAGGTCGAGCGCTCGCGCGCCACGCTTGAGCAGGCAGCGCTGAACGTCGATTACACCACCATCCGCGCCCCCAAGGATGGCATCGTCACTCAGCGCTCATTGCGTGTCGGTGCCTACGTGCAGCCGGGCTCCTCGCTGCTGGCCATCGTGCCACACAAGGAAGCCTACGTGGTCGCCAACTATCTCGAGACCCAGATGGCCGAGATGGCGCCGGGCCAGCCGGTAGAGATGACGCTGGACAGCCTGCCGGGCAAGACCTTCCATGGTCATGTCGAGAGCATCGCACCGGCCTCCAGCAACGCCTTCTCGGCAGTGGCCAGCGAGAACGCCACCGGCAACTTCACCAAGATCACCCAGCGCATGCCGGTCAAGATCGCGTTTGACCCCGATCAACCCGACTTCGACAAGGTGCGCATCGGCATGTCGGTGATCACCCACGTCACTACTCGGGACGCCTCCTGATCAAAGGGACTCGCTCCCGGACGCGACGGCCGGCTAGCCGGCAAGACAAGACGCCCCATCTGTCAGTGACAGATGGGGCGTCTTGTCTTGCGTGCCCTTGCAGACAGGCGATGCAGGCGATACGGCCTGCCTGGACACTCCGGACTATCCAGACGATGGCGGGCACAGCTGCCAGTCGTCGTGCTCGATCTCCAGCATTGCCGCGATGGCGGCCGAGGCGATGACATGGGTCTGGCCATTGGCCTCATCATGCACATTCAGCCCACCGTGCACCACCGTGACCTCGGCGCGCCCGCGTGGCAACTCGCGTGTCACGACATCCACATCCACGGCCTCCGGTGTCTGTACGCCGATGGTGACCTCGACACGCATCTGACGATGGTCGATGCCCAGGGACTGAAACAGCACGATGGAGGAATGATGCAGGGCATCCTGCACTGCGCGGCAGGCGGCCTTGGTGTAGTCCTCTCCGTAGAGGTCATTGCCGGTGCCCATCTCGAGAATGATGCGCTGCTCGCTCATGCCTGACCTCCTGACGGATGGCGGGTCTGTCGCGAAGCCTGAGGGTGCTCCGGCATGTCGGTACCGCTCGCCAGCATGTCAAACGACACGATGAGGGCGACATTGGCGATCACGCTCACCCCGCTGCCATCCGGCTTGGTCACGTCTAACCCGCCCTTGACCACCTTCACGCTGGGCTGGCCATAGGGAAAGATCCCCAGCAGGGCGTCACTGTCGACCTTGTCGGGCTGCTGCACGCCGATCTCGACCTCGATCAGCATCGCCTCCTTGGGAAAGCCGAAGGCATCCGCCACATTCAGGGAGTTGTGCCACAGGGCATCACGAATCCCGCGGGCCGCCGCCTCGGTGTAGTTCTGGCTGCGAATGGAAGTGCCCATACCGAACTGGGTCACCATGCGTGTCCTGGACATGTGGCCTCCTTGAGAAACGTCGTGCACCGCGCCATGGCGATGGCACGGAAATGAAGGCAAGTCAGAGCAATCTCTCGGCCTGCTCCGCCATCATCCGCCATCAAACATCAATTTTCCATACAATACGTTCCACTTTCATGAATATCCATCCGCAACTGGCGCGATAGGCCCGCCATCGGCGCTAGACATCCCAGCGTGGCTTGAACCAGCCAAGCACCCAGCAGACCCCGACGAGCACCACCACCGAGGCGAAATCGCCGCGAAACAGATTCACCACCGCCAGACCGGCCGACACCAACTGGGCATTGGTGAGCGCGATGCTTCTCCAGCGCAATCTCTGATACTCCGCCTCTGTCATGCTGGCCTCCACGTCAGACGTCTTGAGCACGCTTCTCAGGCGGCTCACCGCTCACCCGCCGCTTGCCTCAAGCGATTGGCCACCGCTCTGGTGAGCGTAGTACAGGAAGAATGCCGAATTCAGCCTCCCTTCGCCTATCCGACAAAAAGACTCGCGCTGACATGGTGGCGTCACCTCAGGGTTGCTATGTTCAGAATTCCCTTGATCACAGGAGTCTGACATGACCCGCCTGACCGCAAAGGATTTTGCCCCCGAGTTGCTGGAGCTGTATGACGGCTATGTGCATGGCCAGATCACCCGCCGCCAGTTTCTGGATCGCGCGGCAGCCTTTGCCGTCGCGGGCATGACGGCCACCTCGATACTGGCCAGCCTAAGCCCGAACTACGCGCTGGCCTCACAGGTCGAGTTCACCGACCCCGACATCGTGGCCGAGTACATCACCTACCCCTCTCCCGAAGGCCACGGCGAGGTGCGCGCCTATCGAGTGACACCGGCCAATGCCAGCGGGCCGTTGCCCGGCGTGGTGGTGGTGCACGAGAACCGTGGCCTGAATCCCTATATCGAGGATGTGGCGCGGCGTGTGGCCAAGGCCGGCTATGTCGCGCTGGCGCCGGATGGCCTCAGTTCGGTGGGCGGCTATCCCGGCAACGACCCCAGGGGCAAGGAGCTGCAGGCACAGGTAGACCCGGAAAAGCTGATGAACGACTTCTTTGCCGCCATCGAATACCTGATGGCCGAGAATCGCACCACCGGCAAGATCGGCATCACCGGCTTCTGCTACGGCGGGGGCGTCTCCAATGCAGCCGCCGTCGCCTACCCGGAACTGGCCTGCGCCGTGCCCTTCTACGGCCGCCAGCCACGCGCCGAGGAAGTCGCGGCCATCCAGGCCCCGCTGCTCTTGCATTACGCCGAGCATGACGAGCGCGTCAATGCCGGCTGGCCCGCCTATGAAGCCGCGCTGAAGGAACACGACAAGGTCTACGAGGCCTATCTCTACCCCGGCACCCACCACGGCTTCCACAACGACTCGACCCCACGCTATGACGAACAGGCCGCCAAGCTCGCCTGGGACAGAACCCTTGCCTGGTTCGAGAAGTATCTGAGCTGACCTCAGGCGGCACCGGGTAAACTGCCACCAGCCTCAAGACGACGACGCCAGCCATCACCTGGATTGCGTGATGGCTGGCTTCGTCATTTCCGTGTGACCGGGGCCGATGCCCCTTCAGGCTAAGGCCTGAACAGTTCAGAACAGGCCAGTTCTGAAAAAAGCTCAGCTGCACAGCAAGCCACTGGCGACGATCTCGCTGAGCGTGCCCTGGCCGATACCGCTGATACGGGTCAGCTGGCCGCTGGAACTCCATGGACGCTGACGGATGATGTCTGCGGCACGCGCCGGCCCGATATTGGGCAGCTGATCCAGCTGGTCGGCATTGGCGGTGTTGAGGTCGATGCAGGTCTGACTCGCCGAGCTGGAGGTCTTTGACGCCCTGCGGGAGGCGACCTCTGCCCCGGCTGCCTGCGGCTGACCACCCTCCAGCGGCAGCAACGCCAGTGTCTCGCCGGTCACCGACAGATAGATCGGGGCGTGGTCCGAGACATCGGCACGCGCTGTCTCATGACTGATGCCCAGATAGTCCGGGAAGCGGAACACATCGCCATTGGCCTTGGGCCATTCGCTCGGCACATACCAGATGTTGTCGTAGAGCGAGGCATAGCGGCCATCGGTCTTGGAGAGTGTCGTTGCGCCTTCGGTGATCAGCGGGCGCAGGCCGAGGGTACGCAGATCTCCCCACGCAGGCTCGGACGGTGCCATGTTGAAGTCGCCCATGATGATCGCCGGGGTGCCGGGCGAGATTTCCTTCATCAGGTCATAGATATCGGCCAGCGCGCGGATTTCCGGCGAGCGATCCGCCTTGCTGTCGCCATAGACGATGTGCACGTTGGCGGCGCTGAAGGCCCGCCCAGTGTCCTTCTCGACGAAGGTGGCGAGCAGCGGCTCGCGCGAGAACACATCCTCGGGATCGAGATAGACGGTAGCCCCGCCCTGATAGGCGATCGTCTTGTCGCGATACAGATAGGCATAACGCTCGGTATAGGTGCTGTGCCCCACCGCATGGCTGACCAGGCTGTCCCACTCGTCGCCGGTCAGGGCCTCCAGCTGCTGCTCGAGCTCGCTGACGACCTCCTCCTTCATCACCTCCTGCAGGCCGATCAGATCCATGTGGCTGGCCACCGCCGCGACCTGCTCGAGATGCTTGCCGTTGTTCCAGCCGGCATGCTTCAGATTCCAGCTGGCAATCACCGCATTCGCCTGACTGGTGGCCGCAGCGCCCAACAGCACGGGGACTGCCAGCGCCGTCACCACCCGCCTGACAATCCGCTCAAGCCGAGAGCCATCAGAGGGCTGCCGGCCGCGCGTGTTCTTGCTGATGCTACTCGTACTGCTGTTGCTAGCGATATTTGAGTGACTGCTGCTCGAATTGCTGACGCTGCCGCGATGACCTGTGCGTATCACTGCATGACCCTTGACTGATGACTCGTACACAAAAGACCGTAAGGCCCTGTATCTTATGGACTTGTCGTCAAGGTTTATAGAACCATGATGTTATTTATTACCCTTTGCGCGACTTTCGATGACTACCGGGTCAGCCACACGCTCACGACGGTCGTCGCTTGACCTTGCAGCGCAAGCTCTTACCCTCGACTCACAGCGTCTTCCCTGTCTTTCACCACGAGCTTCCATGATGACATTGCCATCCCACTCCCCCGGCAACGCGTTGCGCCGTCTGCGCCAGAGCACGCCGCTGGTGCACAACATCACCAACCATGTCGCCATGACCCCGACCGCCAATACCCTGCTGGCCATCGGGGCCTCGCCGCTGATGGCGCATGCGCAGCAGGAGATCCAGGAGATCTCCGCCATCAGTGCGGCGCTGTCGATCAATATCGGCACCCTGTCGCCCAGCTGGATCGAGGCCATGCAGCTGGCGGCGATGTGCGCCCACCGCGATGGCAAACCCTGGGTGCTGGACCCCGTCGGCATCGGCGCCTCCAGCCTGCGCCAGTACGCGTGCCGCGCGCTGCTGGAATATCGCCCCAGCGTGATACGTGCCAATGCCTCGGAGGTGCTGGCGCTGGCCGGCGAGATGAATCAGGGCCGTGGCGTGGACAGCGGCGATGACAGTGAGGATGCGCTGGAGCGCGCCAGCCGGGCCGCC
Source organism: Cobetia sp. PS-4MA (assembly GCF_057670765.1). Lineage (NCBI taxonomy): Bacteria > Pseudomonadati > Pseudomonadota > Gammaproteobacteria > Oceanospirillales > Halomonadaceae > Cobetia > Cobetia sp. PS-4MA. Next base: position 2,489,683 of record NZ_CM173107.1, read on the forward strand.
GTCGCCCTGGCGCGCACGCAGAACTGCGTGGTGGCGATGACCGGCCACGTCGATGTCGTCACCGATGGCCAGCGGAAAATCACGATTCAGGGCGGCCATGCGCTGATGGGCCGCGTCACCGCCATGGGCTGCGCACTGAGCAGCGTGGTCGCCGCCTTCCTCGCCGCCTCACTCGACGGACATGACGACACCTTGCAGGCCACCGCCGCCGCGCTGGCCTGTTACGCCGAGGCCGGTGAGACGGCGGGCCAGTCAGTAGAGGGCCCAGGCAGCTTCGTGCCACGCTTCCTGGATGCCCTGTATACTCTCGACGCCGATTCCACCCTGCTTGCCTCTCGCCTGGAGCTGACCGATGTCACTTGATCTATCCCTTTACCTGGTCACCGACCCCGCGCTGTGCGCCGAGCGCGGCCTGGAAGCCACCGTGATGGCCGCCGTGCGCGGCGGCGTCAGTGTCGTGCAGCTGCGCGACAAGCACGCCAGCGACGAGGAGATGATCGCCCAGGCCATCCGCCTCAAGACGCTGCTGGACGAGTACGAGGTGCCGCTGATCATCAATGACCGCATCGAGGTCGCGCTGGCCAGTGGCGCCGATGGCCTGCACATCGGCCAGAGCGATGGCGACCCGGTCGAGGCGCGTCGCCGTCTGGGCGAGGACGCCTTGATCGGCCTGTCGGTCCAGACGCTTGAGCAGCTCAAGGCCGTCGATGTCGAGCGCATCGACTACCTCGGCCTCGGCCCGGTCTATGCCACCGCGACCAAGCCCGATCACGCCGCACCGCTGGGCACCGAAGGACTCACCCAGCTGGTGCGCTCAAGCCCGCTGCCGACGGTGGCCATCGGCGGTATCTCGCTGACCAATGCGGGAGACGTCATGAGCAGCGGCACTGACGGCCTCGCCGTGGTCTCGGCGCTGTGTTGTGCCGAAGACCCCGCCGCTGCCGCGCAGCAATTTCTGGCGCAGTATCCTTTCTGATCTGATCCTGCCCATCAGCTAGAGACGACAACGCCCGCCATGGTCAGCCATGGCGGGCGTTGTCGTCTTTGCTAAAGGGTCTGCCTGAGCGGATCAGCTGGCCGCGAGATCACTCTCGGCACTGGCCACCAGCGCGAACTCTTCCTCGGCGGTCTTCGCCACCAGCTGATGGCGGCTGAAGATGGCGTAGTAGGCGATGCCCACCACGAACAGCACCAGAGTGTAGTTGAAGGCGCGCGGGTCAAAGGCATAGACCCCGGTCAGCGCGATCAGCGACAGCACCAGCGCGATGGAGGAGGTCACGATGCCACCCGGCGTGCGATAGGGACGCGCCATCTGCGGCTGGCGCAGGCGCAGCAGGATATGGCTGGCGGCCATCAGTGCGTAGGAGACGGTCGCCCCCACCACCGCCATGCCCAGGATCAGATCGCCTTCACCGGTCAGCGAGACCAGGAAACCGAAGACGCCCGGCACCACCAGCGCCCAGGTCGGCGCCTTGCGCTTGCTGGTCAGCGACAGCGTCTTGGGCAGATAGCCGGCCCGTGACAGCGCGAACACCAGACGGCTGTAGCCGTAGATGATCGAGAAGAACGAGGCCACCAGTCCAGCCAGTGCCAGCACGTTGACCAGCGTCGCCAGCCCTTCGCTGCCGGTCGCGTTCAGCGCATCCACCAACGGCACGGCACTGCTGCCGATCGCCTCGGCACCGGCGGCACCGGCCAGCAGGAAGACGACGAGCACGGCGGTGAACATCAGAAACAGCATGGCGCCGATGATGCCACGCGGGACATCACGAGCCGGATTGCGCGATTCCTCTGCCGCCAGCGGTACCCCTTCCACGGCCAGGAACAGCCACATGCCGAAGGGCAGCGCGGCCCAGATGCCATACCAGCCATTGGGCATGAAATCGCTGGCACCCCAGGCATCCGTCGGCGCGATGTCGAACAGGCGACTGCTGTCGAAGTCACCGATCAGCGCCACCGCGGTGGCGATGATCGCGAACACCGCCAGACCACTGATCACCATCATCACCTTGAGCGCCTCGCCAACACCCGCCAGGTGAATGCCGATGAATACCAGGTAGAAGATGGCGTAGATGATCGGACCATTGATGCCCAGCAGCGACTCCACCGCGCTACCGATGAAGATGACGATGGCTGCGGGTGCCAGCGCATATTCGATCAATACCGCAAGGCCGGTGAGATAGCCGCCAGCCGGGCCCATGGCCTGGCGCGCGAAGCTGTAACCGCCGCCGGCGGCCGGTATCGCCGCTGACATTTCCGCCAGCGACAGCACCAGCGCCAGATACATGATGCCCATCAGTAGCGCCGCGATCGCGAAGCCGCCCCAGCCCGCCTCCGCGATACCGAAATTCCAGCCGGCGAAATCACCGGAGATCACATAGGAGACCCCGAGTCCCGCCAGCAGAATCCAGCCCGCCGTGCCCTTCTTCAACTGCCGTCTGGCCAGATAGTCCTGCTCGTTGGTGTCGTGATTCATGTCGTGATTCGTGTCGCGAGTCATGGTGCCGCCTAGTTTCCGTCAAGCATTGTCATTGTTGGATCGGGAGATTCCCGCTGATGCGCTGCCATCCCGTCAGGACAGCAGGAAGTTCTGGATACCGCCCCCGCTCTCCAGCGAGTTGTCACCACTTCTGTCCTTGAGCCCCACCCCGGTGAGGCCGAGCTTGCGGGCCTCGCGCAGCAGGTAATGCAGACGCTGGGCAGCCATGGCGAAGTCAAGCCCTGCCGGGCGCACGTTGGAGATGCAGTTGCGACTGGCATCACTGAGGCCGACGCGCGGCTGCCAGGTGAGATAGAGGCCGAGGCTGTCCGGAGAACTGAGACCGGGGCGCTCGCCGACCATCACCAGCACCGCCCGCGCCTTGAGCAGTTCACCGACTTCATCGCCGATCGCGACCCGTCCCTGCTCCACCACGCTGATGGGTGTCAGCGTCCAGGCATCCGGGCCATCCTCGGCAAGCGTTTCCAGCAATGCCGCGATGAAGGGCGCGGCGTTGTTCTGGACCGCCAGAGACGAGAGCCCATCGACGATCACGATGGCCAGATCCGCAGGCTCCGGTGCGAGGCTGGACAATTGCTCACACGAGGCCTCATCAAGACGCCGACCGTAGTCGGGGCGTTGCAGATAGGTGGTGCGATCCACGGCGCGACTGTGCAGGCGCTGGAGGTCCGGGGCGTTCTCGAGGGCGGGCAGCTGATTGAGATCCTCGATCAGTCGGGGAATCTCCAGCGGCAGATGGACGGCGTCCTGCGCGCGGGCATGCGCCAGCTGGAATTCCAGCGAGCGCTGGGTCGGCAGGCTGATGCCGGCGCGGCCCAGGCCGATGCGCGCATCCGTGAACTGCCCCAGCAACTGCCAGGCATTGGGCGTGACGATGGCGGGCGATTCGCTGACAGCCGTTCCCTGCTGGCCCTCGCGAGCCGCGGATGACGCATCACTGGGGGAGGAGTCGTGGCTCATGCCTCACCTCCGGACACCTGACGCAGGGAATCGGCAAAGCAGGATGGCATGTCAGCGGGCAGCTTCTGCTGGGCGACATCGGTGAAGATCTGCATCTCCTCGAGCCAGGCGGCGAATTCCGGCGCCGGGCCCAGGCCCAGCACCCGCCGGGCATAGAGAGCATCGTGGAAGGAGGTGGTCTGATAGTTGAGCATGATGTCATCGGAGCCGGGGATGCCCATGATGAAGTTGCAGCCGGCCACCCCGAGTAGCGTCAGCAGGGTATCCATGTCGTTCTGGTCGGCATCGGCATGATTGGTGTAGCAGATGTCGCAGCCCATCGGCAGGCCCAGCAGCTTGCCGCAGAAGTGGTCCTCGAGGCCGGCGCGGATGATCTCCTTGCCATTGAACAGATACTCGGGGCCGATGAAGCCGACCACGGTGTTCACCAGCAACGGCGAGTACTTGCGGGCCACCGCATAGGCGCGCGCCTCGCAGGTCTGCTGGTCCAGGCCGTGATGGGCATCGGCGGACAGCGCACTGCCCTGGCCGGTCTCGAAATACATCACGTTGTCGCCCACCGTGCCGCGCTTGAGCGACAGCGCGGCCTGCTGGGCCTCCGCCAGCACGGAAAGCTCGACGCCGAAGCTCTCGTTGGTGGCCTGGGTGCCGCCGATGGACTGGAAGACAAGATCCACCGGGGCGCCCTGCTCGATGCATTCAATGGTGTTGGTGACGTGGGTGAGCACGCAGGACTGGGTGGGGATTTCGTATTTCTGGATCACCTCATCCATCAGACGCATCAGCTTGATGCTCTGGGCCACGTTGTCGGTGGCCGGATTGATGCCGATCACGGCGTCGCCGTTGCCGTAGAGCAGGCCATCGAGAATGCTGGCAGCGATGCCGGTGACATCATCGGTGGGATGGTTGGGCTGCAGGCGCGTGGAGAGATGGCCGCTCTTGCCGATGGTATTGCGAAAGGCCGTGACCACCTCACACTTCTTCGCGACCAGAATCAGGTCCTGATTGCGCATCAGCTTGCTGACCGCCGCAGCCATTTCCGGGGTGATGCCGGCACGCACCTGCGCCAGTACCGCGGGCGTCGCGAGATCACTCAGCAGCCAGTTGCGGAAGTCGCCGACGGTGAGATGGGCAATCGGCAGGAAGGCTACCGGATCATGCTCATCGATGATCAGGCGGGTGATGTCGTCCTGTTCGTAGGGAATCAGCACGTCGTTCAGGAAGGTCTTGAGGGGCAATTCGGCCAGACACAGCTGAGCGATCACTCGCTCCTCGGCGGTTTCCGCGATCACGCCAGCAAGGCGATCTCCGGAGCGGGCGGGGGTCGCCTTGGCCATCAGCTCGGCCAGACTGGCGAAGCGATGGACCTGACTGCCCAGGGTGTAACGGTATTCGCGACTCATGGGTGATTCCTTGCACTGACAGATGTCATTTCATCTCAGTCGTTTTGCAGGAATCACGCCAATTTCTTCAGGTCCCTCTTTGGTCCTGCACATGCCTGCAGATCCCACGCTGCAAGGCGTGCCTGCATGACTGACACGCCTGCACGGCGAGAGTGAACATCACCGCGGCGACACCCTCGCACCAGATTGGCGCGCCTTCAGTCATTCGCGAACGGAGGCGAGCAGACAGATGCTGCCAATTGGTGCGCCCGCCCAGCCATGTCGCATGAGATGGGACAAGTGCATCGGCGCCAGATCAGCGACGTGCGCCTCCCAGCTCCGTGATGATCGCCTCGCGCTGCTTGAGCGAGGCCACGCCTGCCTCTCCCAGCTTGCTGGCCACCTCGCTGAGCAGGCCTTCGGCGAGAAACATGAAGGCGCTCATGCTGTTGCTGTAGAAGAGGCTGTGATTGGGCACATGGAAACTGTGGCGCGCCAGCGGCTCCAGCGGGGAGCTGGCCGAATCGGTCAACGCGATCACCACGACACCGCGTTTCACCGCGACCTCGGCGCAGGCCACCACGCTTGGGGTATAGGGGAAGCAGCTGGCCACCACCAGCACGTCGCCGGCCGCCAGCTGGGCCAGCGCATCCGCCACGCCCTGACGACTGGCATCCAGCGGCGCCACATCCGAGCGCAGCATGCCAAGTCCATAGGCCATGAACAGTGCCAAGGAATTGAACTGGCGCATGCCATGCAGGCGCACGCGCGGGGCTTCTGCCAGCAAGGTGGTCGCGGCCTCGAAGGCCGCGGCGTCCACCCTCTCCAACATGCCGAGAATATTGGCGCTTTCCTGTCGCCCCAACCGCGCCAGCTGCGCCATGGCGGTGCTATCCGCATCACGGGTCGACAGTTGCGCCGCCTGGGCGCTGTAGAAATGCTGGCCATCCGTCACGGCCTGACGGAAGACAGCCTGAAACCGGCTGAAGCCCTCATAGCCCAGGCGCTGCGCCAGACGCGAGAAGGTCGAGGCATTCACGCCGGTCATCTCCGCCAGCTGGCTGATGGAAGATACCGCCGTGCGCTGCGGCGATTCGATCAGCACGGCCAGCACGCGTCGGGAACTCGCCCCGAGGCGGATCTCCACCTCACGACGGTCGATCGCCACCAGCAGCTGCTTCAACCCTTCCAGGGTCTCCGGCGGCGAGTCAGGGGATGCGGGCCCGGGGGCTCGGGAGGATGGGGGCATGGGGTGCCTCCTTGGCAAGGGACAGGACAGATGGCGGCAACGGTAGCATCTCTGGCCGGTCGAGTCCGGAGGCACAAGCGACCATATGCAATTATTTATTGCATAACCGACAAATGCACTGCATATTTGCATTCAGTATTCGCGCGTCTTCCCACGGAGCCCCCATGAGCCACGTCTTCCATCGCAACCTCCATCAGGACTACCCCACCGCCGTGCAGGGCGATGGCCCCTACATCGTCGATCGAGAGGGTCGCCGTTATCTGGATGCCAGCGGTGGCGCTGCCGTGTCATGCCTGGGCCACAGCGACGAAGCGGTAGCTCAGGCCATCAAGGATCAGGTCAGCCGACTGGCCTACGCGCATACCTCGTTCTTCACCAGCGAGCCGATGGAGCAGCTGGCCGACTTCCTCATCGAGCGCGCCCCCGAGGGGCTCGACTCCGTCTACTTCGTCTCCGGTGGCTCGGAAGCGGTCGAGGCAGCGCTCAAGCTGGCCCGTCAGTATTTCGTCGAGATCGGCCAGCCCCAACGCAAGCATCTGATCGCGCGGCGTCAGAGCTATCACGGCAATACGCTGGGCGCGCTGGCCACTGGCGGCAACGCCTGGCGCCGCCAGCAGTTCGAGCCGCTGTTGATCAACGTCAGTCACGTCAGCCCCTGCTACGCCTATCGGGACCAGCAACCCGACGAGACGCCCGAGGCGATGGGAGTGCGTCTCGCCGCCGAGCTTGAGGCGGAAATCCTGCGGCTGGGCGGTGAGAACGTGATGGCCTTCGTGGCAGAACCCGTCGTGGGTGCCACCCTGGGGGCCGTCACGGCGGTGCCGGGCTACTTCACGCGCATCCGCGAGGTCTGTGACCGCTACGGCGTGCTGCTGATTCTCGACGAGGTGATGTGCGGCATGGGACGCACCGGCAGCCTGTTCGCCGCCGAGCAGGAAGGTGTCACGGCGGACCTGATCACCATCGCCAAGGGGCTGGGCGCCGGCTATCAACCGATCGGCGCGACCCTGGTCAGCCAGCGCATTCGTGATGCCATCGCCAATGGCTCCGGTTTCTTCCAGCACGGCCATACCTACATCGGCCATGCCACCGCCTGTGCCGCGGCGCTGGCGGTCCAGCAGACCATCGAGTCCCGCGATCTGCTCACACGTGTCAACGTCCTCGGCGAGGGACTGCAAGCACGCCTGGGCGAGCGCTTCGCGAACCATCCCCACATCGGCGACATCCGTGGTCGCGGTCTCTTCCAGGGGCTTGAGCTGGTGGCGGATCGCGACAGCAAACGCCCCTTCGACCCTTCTCTCAAGCTGCACGCACGCCTCAAGAAGGCCGCCATGGCCGAAGGCCTGATGTGCTACCCGATGGGCGGCACCCTGGATGGCCGCCAGGGCGATCACATCCTGCTGGCGCCGCCGTTCATGCTGGAAGACTCACATCTGGACGAGATCACCGACAGGCTGGGGCGTGCCATCGACACCACCCTTGCCAGCCTGTGACGGCTCAGCTGCAGGCGCATTGCCTACCCACGATCTTTGAATGGATTTGAATGGAGTGACTTTCATGGCGATCACATCGCGCCTGACCGAACTGGATGAGGCCAGCATGAGCGCAGCCCAACGCGAGGTGATCGCCGAGATTCTCAGCGGCCCGCGCGGCAACCTCGACGGCCCGTTTCTGGCCTGGGTCCACAGTCCGGAGCTTGCCAATCACGCCCAGCGCCTCGGCGCCTTCTGCCGCTACGCCACCGGCCTTGAGCTGCGCCTGAGCGAGCTGGCGATTCTCACCACGGCGGTGTGGTGGAAGTCCCAGGCGGAATGGCAGATCCACGCGCCGATCGCCGAGCAGGCCGGTCTCTCGCCGGATGTCATCACGGCACTGCGCGAGGAGCGGGAGCCTGAGTTCGACCGCGATGATGAGCGGCTGATCCATCGCGTCACCCGCGCACTCTACGCCGAGCGACGTATCGATGATGCGCTGTATGCCGAGGCCGTCGCGATGTTCGGCGAGACGGTCGTGGTCGAACTGGTTGGCATACTGGGTTACTACGCTCTGGTGGCGATGACGCTGAATGTCTTCGCCGTGCGGCGTGGCGATGACATCCCGCTGCCCTTCGAGGAGCCGAACGGCTCCTGAACCGCTCGCCGCAAGTCGCTCATCGCCTGGCGCCCATCGCCCTGGCGGACACGCTGCCGAGACGCAGGACGCCCTTGCCGAGATTTCCCCTGCGAGGCATGCTCGGGTTGTCACACTCTGCGCCCCGGCTGACTCCGGGGCGCGATGCATTGCGGCGCAAGCACCCCGACAACAACGACAAGACAACATGGTGAGCATTCGATGAGTGATAGCGAACACACGGAAGTGGCCGTGATCGGCGCGGGCGCCGTCGGTGTCGCCTGCGCCCTGTGGCTGCGGCGCAGCGGCCACGAGGTGACGATGATCGAGCGCGAGGGCATCGCCAGCGGCACCTCCTTCGGCAATGCCAGTACCCTCGCGGATTATGGCTGCCTGCCCATCGCTCGCCCCGAGATCTGGCGCAGCATGCCCTCGCTGCTGCTGTCACCTGACTCCCCCTTCGTCATCGACTGGAAGTGCCTGCCGAGGCTCTCGCCGTGGTTGATGCGCTTCATGGGTCAGTGCAACGCCACGCGCTTTCGAGCCAACAGCGAGATGCTGGCGCGTCTGCTCAGTCACACCTATGAGGACTATCAGCCGCTGCTGGACGCTGCCCCGGCGGCGGCCGGGATGATCCAGCGCAAGGGCTGTCTGTATGCCTACGGCAAGGCCGAGAACCTGCAGGCCGCACAGGGCGATATCCGGCTGCGTGACCAGCTCGGCATCCAGCAGCAGGTTCTGACAGCGGACGAGCTGATCGCGCTGGAACCCGCCATGGCAGGCCATACCGCCGGCGGCGTGCTGTTCCCCTCTTCCTGTCATCTGGATGACCCGCAGGTGTTCATCGATACCCTGGCCGCTCCGCTGCGTGAGGAGGGCCGACTCGTCACCGCCGAGGTCACCCGCCTGAGCTCTCAGGCCTCCGGCATGCTGCTGGAGTACGCCGACGGCAGACGGCTGATGGCGGACCGCGTGGTACTGGCGGCCGGGGCCTGGTCGGCACATCTCGCCCGCCAGATCGGCGACAGGATTCCGCTGGATACCGAGCGTGGCTACCACATCGAATTCGATCTCGAGCACTCGCCGCTCAACCGCCCGACCTGTCCGGTGGAGAGCGCCTTCTACATGACGCCTCTGCGAGGCGCCGAAGGGCCGCGTCTGCGAGTGGCAGGCACCGTGGAGTTGAGTTCGCTTGCGGGGCCCGCCAACCCGGCCCGCTTCGACTATCTGGAAACCCGAGTGCGCAGGGTGCTGGGACTGGATGCTCCAGTAGCCCGGCGCTGGCTGGGCTTTCGCCCCACCCTGCCGGACTCCGTGCCGGTGATCGGCCCGTCACCCAACGAGCCGCGCGTGATCCATGCCTATGGCCACCAGCATATCGGCGTGACCCTGGCGGGCGTGACCGGGCGACTTGTCAGCGAGTGTTTAGCCGAAGGCTTACCTGACTGGCTGGCACCCTGCTCCCCGGCACGTTTCTGATATTGCGCGAGGCATTCGAGGCCGAGCCTCAGGATGCCTTGTCCAGCACCCGCTCCCCGGGCAGCATGCGCGCCAGCAGCTGCTGCCACTCGTCACACAGGACGTCGGCATCGAAGCGTGCCGCGTTCTCGCGCGCCAGCAGGGACATCTGCTGGCGCCGCGGCGCGTCCTCGATCAGCAGGCAGAGCTCACGCGCCAGTGCCGCAGCATCTTCCACATCCACCAGCACGCCACTGCCGCCCTGGAGGATCTCCGCCGGGCCGGTCTCGCAGTTGGTGGAGACCACGGGAAGACCGAAGGACTGCGCCTCCAGCAACGTCATCGGCAATCCCTCCCAGCGCGAACTCATCGCGAACAGCGCCGCCCGCTGATACTCCTCTTCCACCCGGGAGGTGCGACCGACGAAGACCACGCTCTCGCTCAGTCCCAGCGTCCAGGCCTGGGCCTTGAGGGCGTTCTCATCCTCTCCCCAGCCGACGATGCGCAGTCGCCAGTCCGGATGTTGACGGGCGACCCTGGCCCAGGCCTCCAGCAGGACATCAAATCCCTTCTGCTCGGTGAGGCGGCCGACGGCCAGCACGGTGCGCGATGCCTGAGTCGGCGCATCCTCCTGGGGGATGCGCGGCACCGGATTCCAGATCGCCTGCACCTTGTCGGTGATGCCATAGCGTGCACGCCACGCCGTGGCGTCCCGCTCGGTCAGCACCACGATGGCATCCGCCAGACGCACCGCGGTCGAGCGCCCCACCGTGCGCAGGTGCGAGCCATGATGCGTGCCGAGATTGAAGTGCTCCCAGCACACCAGTCGCGAACGCACGAAAGGTGCCCATGACGCACAGAAGGCGAACAGGATGGAGTCCACCAGAATCACCGCATCCGCCTGATGGCGGCGCACCTTGGCAAGCAGACCCGAGCTGATGCCCATGAAGCGGCGCACGCCACCGCGCGCTTCCTTGAGCTTGAGCTCACTGGTCATGACAGCGTCATCGAGATGAAAGGAGGTGGTCGCGGGACCGAACAGGCTGGCGATGGTGACATCATGTCCCGCGCGTGCCAGTCCACTGGCGATCTCGCAGGTCACGCGTTCCGTACCGCCGTCACTGGAAAGATTGCCGACGATGAACAGGATCTTCATTTCTCATGCGCTCCGTGCAGGGAAATTCACGCAGGAGAGCCGTGTCCGGCAGGCGCAGCTAGGGGCGCGGTGCACCAGACATGACAATCTCCGGCGCAGAAAAAACCCGCCACCGACGAGTGTCGATGGCGGGGTCTATTTTGAAGGGCTATTTCGAGTGGACGATATCGAGTGAGCCATTTCGAAAGGCTAACTCGTAAGCCAGTTCGAGGGGCCCTGGCGAGAAGCCATGTCCGGGGGCTCTGGCGAGGGTCGATCACGCATGGCCATCGCGCTGTCTCGCCTGACAATCGCGAGCTCTGCCCACGATCGCGGTGTCACCAGACATCATGCGTCGCTCAGGAGGAGGCTCTACCGCCCGGCTTCGCCTCATGCAGAGCTGGGTGATGCTCCCTGTCGGAGACCTGGTCAATCACGCCACAGTCCTCGCAATGATAGCGAGGCGGCAGCCCGATCAGCCGCTGCCACCAGTGGCGCTTGATACGGTGCACGCTGGCACCGCCACATTGGGTGCAGAAACGATATCCACGCATGATGACTCTCTACTCCATGTATTCTCAGATATCCCGGGCACGACCCCGAGATGCTTCCATTACGTGCATGGCAACTGGCAGGACAGTCAAATGGCGCAATCGCCATCATGCGCTGCCCTCTACTCGGCAGACTGACACCGCGGGCTCGCGCCGTGTGGGCGTGGTAACGACAAGGCGATGACGACGTGAAGGTAACGGCGGCGCAGGCACCAGAAGGATGACGGCCTGACAGGTAACGTGGTCTGTCCATTATGCGCCTCTCGCGCGCACGCCGTTTCCGATATTCGCCGCACTGCATAGCAGCAAATCCGTCATGCTTTCGCCGCTCAGGCCGGTGACATCGCGCCGCGTCCCCGTCCGATTTCCGGCGCCAGGGTGTGCTGCATGCACCCGAGATAGGCCCGTACCACGATGGCCTGATCGAACTCGCGCTCGATACGCTCCCGTGAGGCCAGCCCCGCCGCCTCCAGGGCCTCGCGGGGCATTTCCAGGCAGGCCTGCATGTGCTGCTCGAGAGAGTCGATGCTGCCGGCCTCGCACAGCCAGCCAGTGGCCCCCGGCAGCACCGAGCTGCGACAGCCGGGCACGTCGCTGACGATGGCGGGACGCCCCATCGAGGCCGCTTCGAGTACCGTACGCGGCATGCCTTCTCGGTAGGACGGCAGCACCAGGATGTTGGACTCGGCCAGGAACGGCCTGACATCACGCTGTTCCCCCAGATAATGCAGCACGCCCCGCGCACGCCACTGGGCGATTTCCTCGTCACTGATCGCGGTACGGTTGCTGATGCCCGACGGCCCGATCAGCCAGAAGCGTGCCTGGGGATAACGCTCATGCAGGCGTTCCGCCGCTGCCACGTATTCCCGCACGCCCTTGTCGGCAATGAGCCGCGCGACCATCACGAAGGTCAGCGGCGGGCTCTGGGGCTGTTCGGTGAAGGCGAAGCGTTCAGGGTCGATCCCCGCACCGGGCAGCACCACGGAAGGTGTCGACTTCTGCAGCCCCATGCGCAGGAACAGCGCCTGGTCATCCCGGTTCTCGAAGAACACGCAGCGTGCGCCGCGATTGGCGATGCCGTAGAGCGCCCGTACCCGGCGGAACAGCCAGCTGTCGTGGAGGAAGGCGGTACCCAGTCCCGAGACGTTGTTGGTGTAGGGGATGTTGAGCAGGCGACAGGCAAGCCCCGAGTAGATATTGGCCTTGATGGTGAAGTTGAGGACATAGCGTGGCCTGAGCTTGAACAGCGTCATCAACAGCGCCATCAGGCTCTTGCCCTCACCCACGAGTGACGTGCCCTTGCCTTCCATCCCCAGCGGCCGATGCTCGACCTTGAGCTCATCGACCAGGCGCGCACTGTGTGCATCGGTGGGAGCGAGACACACCACGCGATAGCCCGTATCGCGCAGGCCCTCGATGACACCGCGATGGAAGTTGTAGAGGAAGAAGGACGAGTTGGAGACCAGCACCACCGTGGCGGGCCGGGAATCTGATGTCGGCATGTGGCTATCCTTGGCATGTGATGCAGAGGAACAAGCGAGGGGCACGGATCGCCTGCCCGGTGATCTGCCAGCCACAGGAGCGGCGGGAGGTGTACGGGCAGGCGATCAGCGCGAGGCGTCAGTCGAGCAAGGCCGGGCGGCGTTCCTGCTGCCAGCGGCGAATCAGCCCGGTGTCGTAGGCCATGCAGACCACGTAGATGACCAGGAACGGAAAGCGGTAGCGCACTGCCGTCCCGTAGTTGAAGACCACCAGTCCATAGATGGTGAAGGCGCCGATCAGGTACAGCAGCCAGAAGAGCGTCTTCTCGCGCTGGACCTGCCAGCATTGCAGGGTCAGCCAGACGAGGAAGACCACCACCAGCAGATTCTCGCCGGCCTGGATTAGCTGCAGCGGGTTGGCCGCCTCCCAGGGCAGCGGTTTGATCAGGAAGTACAGCGCCCCCTGGATGCCCGTGACCACGAAGTCGCCGAAGCCCTGGATGATCTCGACATCCTCCTTCTTGCCGCCATCCTCGATGTACATGGCCGCGCGGAAGAAGTTGATCTGGTCCACCGCCAGCGGATAGATGATCAGTACGCTGGCGACCAGACCGACCAGCAACCAGCAGAAGCGCTTGGTGGAAAGGCCACGGCGGCTGACGTCGTAGACCACGTAGACGCCGAGGAACACCAGCATGATCAGCATGTTCTGGAACTTGATCAGCCACAGCGGCATCAGCATCAGCAGTGCCCAGCCCGGTCGCCGTTCGATGGCCAGCAGGAAGCTGGCCAGCATGAAGCCCGTCACCAGGGTGTCGCGCAGACTCAGCGAGCTGTAGAGCACCAGACTCGGGTAGCAGAGCAGGAACAGCAGCACCGCATGCGAGATGATCCCGCGGCGCAGCATGACCATCAGCCCGCCGATGTAGAGAAACTTGTTGAAGAATCCCAGACTGGAAATCGTCTCCACCAGCGGCAATGGCAGCAGGGCCAGCAGGCTCGAGGAGAACGAGACGGTCAGCGAGTGATCCATCGAGTCCCAGTCCATGCTGCGCATGGCCAGTACCTGCTCCCAGTAACGGAACTGGTCCGGCATGTATTCCGGCGAGAACAGCACATTGTTGAGCAGGTAAGGCACCAGGCTGCTCAGACTCAGGATGATCGCGACGTTGCGGGTCACCCACCCGCGCACGAAGCCCACCATCACCAGTACCAGACAGACGAGCAGATTGGGCAGGTCGAGCAGTATGGCTTCCATGAAACGGCTCAGTCCCTGACGTCGGTGTGTGTAGCAGACAGGCCGGCATTGGCCGTGACGCGATACGTCGCCGATGCCCTGTCACCCGCAAACGCGGTGACCGGCACGGTCTGCGTGTCCCGTCCCTGCACGCGTGCGGGAGTCGCGGACGCGACTGACGGGCTGTCTTCCAGCTCTTGCGTGTTCATGCCTGCCGCCTGCATCAAGAGCCACAGACACCGCATCAAGGGCCCTTCTTCCAGCGCCGCAGACGATTCCCCGGCGTGCGCCGCGCCACCGATGCGCTGTGGCGCGAGATCCAGTTGCGCGGTATTCGCCTGCGGGATGCCTGCCTCGCTGGCCAGTGCCTGAGTGATCGCCTCGCTGGCCCCGATCACCAATGCCGCCTGCGGATACTTGAGCGCCATCGCACGTCTTGCCGCGTCGCGACGATTCCCCGCCGCTGCCAGCTCCTGCGCCAGCGCCGCGACGTGGTGGATGACCACCGGCACGCGCCGCCGATTGAGGCGCGCCGCCTTGAGCGCCGTCAGGTTGGCTTCCAGACCGCTGGACATCAGCACACAGGGCTTGTGGCGCGCCAGGTAGCGCGTCAGGGCCAATGACAGGGCCAACGGCCCCTGCCTGCCAAGCTCCACCAGACGCACGCCATGCGCCAGCGACGTGACGACGTCTTCCTCGGCATGCGGCAGTACCACATCCACCTCGTGTCCCAGGCGGGTCAGACCCGCGGCCAGCGCCAGCATCTGACGAGTCTCGCCATGATCGGAGCCGGCCGAGACGAATAGCGCCATCCTGTGCGTTTTCATAACGATTCCTTTGCAGTGGATGGACACCCCCGAGGGGGTGTCCGCGCGAGGTTCATGCCACTCGCTGGAAGACGCCCCGTGCCTGACGCTCCCAGGAAGCCGGCAGCAGCTTCATCACCCGGCGGATGCCACGCTTGCATTGGCGTGTCACCCACTTGCCACGCTGCAACTTCAGCATGGCCAGCCATTCGGGGTTGACCATCTGCTGGGCATCCACGCAGTAGACCGGCTTGCCGGTCATCTGCGCGATGCTGCTGGCCTGCCCCACTTCACTCTCGATGAACAGCCGACAGCCCGACTCGCGGTAATAGCCGGCCTTGTGGCTGGCATGACAGCCCAGTTTCAGTCGCGCTTCCTTGCTCGGCAGATCCAGCATGATCAGTCGCTCATAGGTCACGCCATGGCGCGCAAGCCAGGCCTCCGTCTCGGGGCGGTACTTCTCGAGACGGTTGGTGACCAGCGAGTGCACCCGGTAGGTGGGCAGATGCAGCGGGGTCGCCTCGAGCAGGAATCTGCGATAGCGCGGGCCGTCATCGTTGTCTTCGGGAGAAGGATCGAGACACAGCACGCCATCGATATCCACGCAGGCATCCTCCAGTGCCGGATGGTGGAAGAGGTTCCACTGGAAGGCGCGCGGGTGTTCGAGCTCGACGAGCGCCAGATCCACTTCATTGGTGACCCCGGGGTTGGCGTAGATCACACAGGTCATGATCTCGCAGGGGCAACCCGCCGGGATGCGCGCCAGGGAGGCCTTGAGCGAGGCACCGCTGTTGAGGCTGTCATCCACCAGCAGCACGCGACGATAGGCCCAGGCGGAACGTGTGCCTTCCTCGGACACCTCGTCGGCGGTGGACTCGCGCAACTTGCGCGTGATGCCCTTGCCGGGCACGCCATCCGCCAGGAAGGTATCGAGATCGGTACAGGCACGATTGAGCATCGCGCTGATCATGTAGGCCGGCACCATGCCACTGCGCGGAATGCCGACGATCAGGTCGAAGTCCCCTGCCTGCAGGCGTGACATCTGACTGGCGATGTCACGACCCAGATCGCCGTAGCTGCGATAGTTCATGCCGCTGCCTCCGTGTCCTTCGCCTGCCCGGGCGTGGCAGCCTTGCGACGCGTCAGCTTGGCGAACATGTCGCGGCGGACCAGCGACAGCACCTTGTTGCGCTGCATGTGGTGCAGATAGCCCAGCCCGCGGCGGAAGTTGGCGAGGCGCTGCTGGGTGGTGCCGGGCGCCATCACGTACTGCTTGAAATAGTGATAGAGCGGGATATACAGGGTATCGGCTTCCGGCAGCGTGCGCGTGGCGCCATAGAAGGTGTCGATGGCGGCCAGCATGTCGCGCTGGTAGCGCTGCTCGACCTCATGATCCTGCTGCTGGGAGGTCCAGGAGCCCTTGGCGTTGCGACGATAGACGCAGGCGGCATCCTCGTAATAGAGCGTCTCACCCAGCAGCGCCATGTAGGCCTGCAGGAAGAAGTCCATGATCGGCGCACCACGGTAGGATTCCAGCATGGCGTCCACATGCGACTCCACGCGGCGGAAGGTCAGCGCCGGTGACGGAATGGAGCCGCCCCGCAGCCCGATGATGGCCTCGGGGGAGAGGCGCGCGACGCTGTCGGCATAGCGGCAGATGATCGAATGCTCATCGCGATGCTCGTCATACTCGATGGCCGGGTGGAAGCACACGGTGGCACGCGGGTTGGCATCGAACAGCGCCACCTGACGCGCCAGCTTGTCGGCCTTGACCCAGTAATCATCCCCTTCGCAGTAGGCGATGATGTCGCCGCGCATCACCGGCATGCAGAAGGTGATGGGCCACACGTGCTGCGAGTACTGGTTCACGTCCTGCAGGATCGGCCGGATGATGGAGGGGTAACGCGCGGCATACTCCTCGATGATCTCGCGCGTGCCGTCGGTGGAGGCATCATCATGCACCACGATCTCGAAGGGAAACCGCGTGCGCTGCATCAGAAAACCATCCAGCGCCATCGCGATGTAGTCGCCGTGATTGAAGGCGAAGCACATCACCGAGACACGCGGCGTGGAGAGATTCCCCTCCCAGTCCGCCATGATGGTGGCTTCATCCGCCGGCGCCGGGGGAACCGGAATCGGCCCTTCCTCGAGGGCGCCCCCCGTGACCGGGGTACCCTGCGCCTGGGAATAGCTCAATTCAGCTAGCATGAAGATTCTCCACTTTCCGTTGTGAAAGACGATCTCGTATCAGACCAACACCCGACTGCCAGGCCGGAAAGCGCAGCAGGCAAGAGAGCAACAGGTAACTTGCGCCGGAGAGACATCCCAGTCCCAGCAGCGCCGCCCACGGAGACCAGTCTGGCGATGCCGCCAGATGCTCCACCGCCAGCCAGCAGCAAAGCGCGATGACCGATGACAGCATCAGGCTCGGCAGGAAGTCGACGCACTGCTCGCGGATGCTGTAATCGATCAGCGTTCGCGAGAACCACGCATTGGGGATGTAGGACAGCACTGCCACCACGATCTGACCGATCAGGATCGCGATCACGCCGTGTTGCCAGGTGAGCGCCAGCACCACGCAGATCAGCAGCTTCTTGATCACCTCAAGCCCCAGGAACAGGTCCGAGCGCCCCTTGACCTTGAGCACATTGAGGTTGAGCGAACTGAGCGGATACATGACGGCGGCAATGCACATCAACTGCAGATAGGCCACGGCGTCCAGCCAGCGGTCGGGGAACAGTGCCTCGAACAGCGGACGGGCCAGCGCCGCCATCAGCAGCACCCCGGGGAACAGCAGATAGACCATCAGCTGCAGAATGCGTCGATAGGCATCCTTCAGCCGCACCGGGTCATGCTGGATGCTGGCCAGGGCCGGGAAGGTCACGTTCTGGATCGCGGCGACCAGTTGATTGAGCACCAGCTCCTTGAGGCGATCCGCAAAGAAGAACAGCCCCGCCACCGAGGCCGCGAACAGCTTGGCGATCACCAGCACGTAGAGATTGACGAACACCACGTCCAGCATGCGCGACAGGAACATCTTGTAGCCGAAGCTGAACATGGCCTTGAAGGCGTCCATGTCGAAGGTCAGGTGCGGACGCCAGCTGCCCCACCACCACATCAGTGCCGTGGTCACGAAGGCCGCCGTCAGCATCTGGCCCACCAGCGCCCAGACCCCGAAGCCCAGCCAGCCCAGCAACACCGCGACGCTGCCCGAGATCACGCTGCCGGGGATGCCGGCCTTCATGCGGGTGCGAAAATCCAGTGCCCGGTTGAGCATCGCGCCCTGGATCACCTCGAAGGCGTTGATCAGCACCACCAGCCCGCCGATACGCACCAGCACGACAAGCCGTGGTTCGGCGTAGAAATCGGCAATCAACGGGGCGCTGAAGTACAGCAGCGCATAGGCCACCACCCCGAAGCCGATGTTGCTGAAGAAGGCGGTGCTGGCATCACGCGGGCCGAGAGTCGGCAGACGCAGGATGGCCTGCTGCAGGCCCGAATCCATCATGGCCGAGGCGATGGTCAGAAAGACCAGCACCATGGCCAGCAGCCCGAAGTCTTCCGGCAGCAGCAGACGGGCCAGCAGCAAGGTGACGATGCTGGCCATGCCACGGCGCAACAGCTGATCCATGAAATTCCACAGGATGCCGATGGTCGTCTTGTGGGTCAGTGACACGCGGCGACGCCTCCGGCTGCTTCTCGTGAAGAGGCGCGCGGGCGCGAAGCAGGCTCTGCAAGCGATGGCTGCCAGAGCTGATCCATGCCCTCAGCGGCGGGCCCCCAAGGTGCATCTCCCGACAGCAGGGTGTACTCCGCCAGCCGCGAGACGACGTCGGCGGGCGAGCACCACATCAGCACATCGATGATCGAGAGACTGCCGACGAACTCGCCCTCACGTGCGCCGGGCGTCGCCTGGCGGTAATCACTCGGATGGCTGGAGAGAAAGGACAGACACAGCCCTGCCTGCTCGAAGGCCTCCCCCCGGTAGAGCTTGCGCCCGCCGATACTGTTGACGTAGCCGCGCCCGCCGCGCTGGCGGGAAAGTTCAATGAGACGGTCCTGCGCCGACTGGCTGCGCTCGTAATCCATCTCGCTGGTCAGCGCGAAGCGACACTCGAGCCCCAGATAGCGGCAGATCGTCTCGAAGCTGAACTGGCACAGTGCCCCGATGCGGCGATCCTCATGCATGAGAATCGTCTGCAGCAGCGGCATGACCTCTGCGTAATGCGGCGCCTTGGCATAGGCATGGTGCAGAGTGGTCAACAGTGACTGGGGGGTCGGTGCGAACGACAGCTCGCTGATGCGCCGATTGGGTGAGGCATCCGGCACCGACAGCGTGAAGCGATGGGCCTTGCCGCCCAGCAGCACGCTGTTGCGGTTGATGTAGCCACGCGGGATGTAGGCGACGTCGTCATAGATGAGGAATTCGTCACAGGCGTGCATCAGCTGGAAGTAGCCCAGATGCGGCAACAGGTAGGGTTGCATGATCGCGATGTTCATTGTTCAGGCTGCCTTCTGATGCCGATCGACGATGACGCGCACCGCGGCGAGAATCTCGCTGACCTGAAGTCCCGAGAACAACGGCAGACACAGGATACGGCTGGCGATGTCTCTGGAATGCACGATCTCGGGCTGCTGGAAGTCCGCGTCCTGCAGGTCTGCCGCCGGTCGCCCCAGAAATGCCAGTGACTCCAGCGACGGGCAGAAATAGCGCCGCGGCTGGTAGCCTTCCCGCTCCAGACGCTGCATCACCTCCAGCAGGACACTTTCGCTTTCCAGAATGATCGGGAAATAGGCGTAGTTGAGGCTGACGCCCGGCTGACGTGCCTGAAGCTGCACGTTGCCCTGAAACGCCTGGGCATAGGCATGCCAGACCAGCGCGCGGCTCTCGAGGTTGCCCTCGATCTCGTCGAGCACGCACAGCCCCATGGCGGCCTGGAACTCGTTCATCTTGGCATTGATGCCCAGCTCCTCGATGCACTCGGGACCGGTGATGCCGAAGTTGATCATCTTGCGGGCACGCTCCAGGTCTTCCTTGCGCTTGAAGATGATCGCGCCGCCCTCGATGCTGTGGAACAGCTTGGTGGCATGGAAGCTCAGGGTGCTGGCATCCCCGTACGACAGCAGGCTGTTGCCACGGTAGGTCGCGCCGAAGGCATGGGCGCCGTCATAGATGACCTTGAGGTCGTGCTCTTCCCCCAGCGCATCGATGGCTTCCACGTCACAGGCGTTGCCGAACACGTGCACCGGCACGATGGCGCGGGTACGCGGCGTGATGGCTGCCTCGACCTGTGCGGGGTCCAGGCACAGGGTGGCAGGATCGATGTCCGCGAAGACCGGCTGCATTCCTTCCCACTTCAGGCTGCTGGCCGTGGCGATGAAGGTGAAGGGAGTCGTGATGACCTCGGCGGGTTCGCGCTGCCCGACCACGTTGTTGATCCCCAGCGCGCGATAGGCCACCTGCAGTGCCAGGGTGCCATTGCTGACCAGCAGCAGATGCTTGACGCCCAGATAGGTCT
This sequence comes from Cobetia sp. PS-4MA, assembly GCF_057670765.1. Classification (NCBI taxonomy): domain Bacteria; kingdom Pseudomonadati; phylum Pseudomonadota; class Gammaproteobacteria; order Oceanospirillales; family Halomonadaceae; genus Cobetia; species Cobetia sp. PS-4MA. The sequence goes on from NZ_CM173107.1 coordinate 2,510,070, forward strand.
CCAGGCGCCGGGTCAGCTCCTGCTCCAGCGGGCCATGATTGGTCAACCAGCGGCTCTGGAAGATGGCATCCACATAACGATCGAAATTCTTCCGCTCGGGAAAATAGGGGCGCGTCACCGTGATCATGATCTCGACTCCTTTCGTGCATCAGACAATGGGTGGTAGCTCATGGGCCCCTGTCAGGTCGCGAGTGCCAGGGGTAACCGGAAGAAGGAGGGTCGGCTAGCGCGACCCGTTCCCGCTGATCACGATCCGGATGGTGCGAATCACCACCAGCAGATCCAGCCAGAAGGAAAAGTGCTTGATGTAGAAGAAGTCGTATTCAAGCTTGCGGATCATGCCCTCGACTTCCGCGGCATAGCCCTGCTCGACCTGCGCCCAGCCGGTGATGCCCGGGCGTACCACATGGCGGTAATGGAAGAACGGCACATCCTTGCGATACCAGTCCGCCAGATTCATCGATTCCGGACGCGGCCCGATCAGGCTCATGTCACCCTTGAGCACGTTGAACAGCTGCGGGAGTTCATCGAGACGGCACTTGCGGATGAAGCGCCCGACCCGGGTGATGCGCGGGTCACTGCCTTCCTGGGTGAAGCCGGCCCCCTTCATGCCGTCATACATGCTGCGAAACTTGTAGACGGTGAAGGGACGGCAATGAAAGCCCATGCGTGGCTGACGGAAGACCACGGGGCCCGGGCTGTCCAGTCGGATGGCCAGCGCGGTCAGCAGCATCACCGGTGCCAGCAGCGGCAGCAGCACCAGCGCCACGCTGAAGTCCATCCAGCGCTTGATGACCTCGTAATCCTCACGCGGCATCAGCGAGCCGAATTCATTGGCATAGAGGTGATCGAGCAGCACGCGGCCGGTGATCATCTCGTGGGCCTGGGTGGCGTGATAGACGGGAATGCGGTGGATCGTGCAGTCAGCGAGGAAGCTCTCCCACTCACGGGGCATCTCGGCACGCAGGTCTGCCACCACGCCATCGATGCGCCGCATGCCCACGAGGTCCGGCCCCTTGAGCGTCAGCCACTCGACCTCGCGACGCTGACACAGCGCCGGCGCCTTGCCGAACGGCACCACGGCAAAGCGCATGCGCCGGACATGGGTGTCGATGTAGTAGTAGGCCGTGCACAGGCTCACGGCGAGCAGGAAGGACAGGCCGACCTGATGGCGCGAGTAGTCGAGATCGAAGACCCCCAGCGCCAGCATCAGCATCAGATAGCAGATGACGATGGTGGGTACCACGTAGAGGTAGGAGCGGGTCCCCGGCAGGCGCGACAGGCGATTGACGGCGGTGATGGACAGCGTATAGGCCACCCCCGTGCCGATCATGGCGTGCCATTGGGCATCGCTGGTCAGCCACCAGCCGTGGTCACCGGGTACCAGCTCGTTGAGCCCCGCCTGGTAGAGTGCCGGCGCGATCACCACCACCAGCATGCCGAAGACCAGCTGCAGGCGTTTGCTGGCGATCAAGCGCTCGTAATGATGCGAGTAACGACGCTGGTGCTCCATCGATAAGGGTAAACCGCTCATCGTGCCATCTCCTCCGTGATTCAAGCGTCATGAGAGCCGTGCCGCGACACGGCATCAGGTATAGCTGTAGTTGTAATACCCGTAGTGCTGCTTATCCCCGGCCTGCTGCTCGATGGCATTCAAGATCGCGCCCTTGACGTGGATGCCGTTGTTCTCGAGCTTCTTGCGAGCATGTTCCAGCTCACGCACCTGGTTCATGCCGAAGCGCGCCACCATCAGGCTCGCGCCGACATGGCGCCCGATGATCAGCGCCTCGGTGACGGCGAGTACCGGCGGGGTATCGATGATGATCAGGTCATAGCGCTCTCCCAGCTGCTCCAGCAACTGGGCAAAGTTTTCCTGCATCAGGAGCTCGGACGGATTCGGTGGCGCCACCCCACGGCCCAGGAAGTCCAGGTTGTCGATGCGCGTGTGATAGATGACCTCTTCCAGAGGACTTGCGCCGCTGAGGACATCCGAGAGGCCGCCCTGCTCGGAGGTGCGCTGGAAGGCGTGGTGAAGATGTCCGCGCCGCATGTCGGCATCGATCAGCAGCACGCGCTGGCCGGCCTCGGCGCTCACCGCGGCCAGGTTGAGGCTCACGAAGCTCTTGCCGATGCCCGGACTCGGGCCGGTGAACATCACCGACTTGCGCTGATTGTCCAGCAGCGCGAAGTGCAGGCTGGTGCGCAGGCTGCGCAGCGCCTCGATGCTGATGTCGGAAGGCTGCGAGGTCGCCAGTACGCCCTGATAGATCTCGCGCCCGGACTTCTCGCCCTTGAGGCGCACGCGACGCATCATGCCCTGCTGCAGCGGCGAGAGCGGGATGGTGGCGTAGACCGGCAGGTCCAGGGACTCGATCTGTTCGGCGCTGTCGATGCCCTTGCGCATGGAATGCCGCAGCAGGATGCCCAGCACGCCCAGCAGGAAACCGGCCATCGCGAAGACCACCATCATCAGCGAGGTTCTCGGCGAGATGGGGCCAGGCTGCAGGACGGCGGGATCTAGAATCCGCACGTTGCCGACCGTACCGGCCTTCTTGAGGCGCACTTCTTCGCGCTTGTTGAGCAGCGCGACGTAGATTTCCTGGCTGACATTGACGTTGCGGTTCAGATTGAGCGCTTCGCGCTGCGCCGCCGGCAGCTGTTCCGCCTGCTTCTGGACCCGCGCCTTTTCCTGATTGAGGGAGTCACGACGCGCCACCAGTGCCCGATAGGCCGGGTGCTCATGGGTGTAGGCACGCGACAGCTCCGCCAGTCGCAGCTTGATCTCGGTCAGCTGGTTGTCCAGCCCCACCAGGTTCTCCATCACCTGCTGGCTCTCGGCGGTCAGGTCCACGGAATCGCGGCGGCGGCGATAGTCGTTGAGGGCGGATTCCGCCTCATCGAGCTGGCCGCGCAGCGTCGGGATCTGGTCACCCAAAAAGCCCAGCTGGTTGTCGGCCTCGGCGGATTCGCGCTCGATGTTCTGCTGCAGGAAGACGTCGGTGATGGTGTCCAGGGTGCTGACGATGGCCTGCTGGTCGCTGCCGGACAGACTCAGGGTCACCACGCCGGTATCGCTGCCGTTGCGCTCGGCGGTGAAACGCGACTTGATGGAGTTGATGGCACTGAGGTCCGAGATGCTGGTCAGCGCGAAGCGCGCCCCGGGGCTGGCCTCCATGCGCTGGACGAAGACCTTGATGTCACCGGACAGCGCATTCTCGCCCACCGTGCCATGCATCAGCAGGTTGCCCTCGGCGTCCAGCAGGCGATAGTGCTGCTCATCGACCACTTCCAGGGTCAGCGTCTGTCCCTGCCACTGGCCGCCAAGCTCCAGCGTGGTGACCTTCAGGACGTCATCCCCCCAGGCATATTCATTGCCGCCGAGACTCTCCGGCAGACGCATTCCGCGATGGGACAGCCAGTCGCCGATGACGGGGTAGCGCACCGGTGTGACGACGATGTTGAGACGCTCACGCGCCACGGCCTGCCCGAGCACCAGCCGCGAGGCCAGGATCTCCAGCTCGTCACTGGTACTGCCCTCCTCGGGGCCTCCGGACTGACCCGTCAGCGTGCCCAGCAGGCTGGCGCTGCCGCCCTTGTCCTCGATCTGGATCAGCGAGTCAGCCAGATAGATGCGCTGTTGGCTGCCGACCACATAGATGCCGATCAACGTCAGCAGCACGGTGCTGGCGATCAACCACCAGCGACGATGCCAGAGCAGTGCCAGCAGGGTGCTGAAGTCCAGGCGACGCGTCGCGTCCCGGCCAGCGTCACCGGAAGATGGCGGCATGGGAGAAGTGAACTGATTCATGGACCTCAATCTCCCTCGATGTCGTCGATGACCGAGACGAAGGCCCCGGTACTGGTGACCGACGGCAGCAACTGACTCAGCACGCGGTTCCAACGGCTGACCGGCGCCGCGGTGACATAGACCACATCCCTGGGCTGCAGCGGGAAGCGTGCCCCCAGCATCAGCGAGGTGGCATCGGAGATATCGAGCACATAGACGGTGGCGAGCTTGTCAGCGTCCGGGCCGTTCTCACGGACCACGAAGACACCGGAGGGGTCGGCACGGTCCTCATCCACGCCACCGGCGCGTGACAGGGCATCGGTCAGACTCAGACGCTCGTTGCCCACCGGCATGTTGCCGGGCTTGAGGACCTGCCCCAGCACGAAGACGTTCTGGTCGGTCGCCACCGGGATGTTGATGACGTCGCCATCGTGCAGCAGGCGGTTCTCACGCATGTTGCCCTGCTGCAGCAGCTGATAGAGGCTCAGGTGCTCCTGGTGGCCGTCGCGGGTCAGGGTGATGTCGTGGGTATTGGCGAGTTCGGTGACACCACCACTGGCACTGATGGCATCGATCAGGGTCAGGGGCACATCGGTGACCGGCACGAAGCCCGGCTCACGGACCGCGCCGCTCAGATAGACGCGCTGCGAGCGGAACTGGGCGACGGAGACGTTGACCTGCGGGTCGGTGATGAAGCGTGACAGGCCACGCACCAGCGAGGCGCGCACCTCATCCACGGTCATGTCCTTGACGTTGATGCGCCCGACGTAGGGGTAATACAGCGTGCCATCCGGCTGCACGATGTAGGTCAGCGCTTCCACCGTCTGGCGCTGAACGCCCGTCTCCTGGGCCAGATCCAGCGGCGTGCTCAGATTGATGGCCAGGATGTCACCGCCACCCACGCGGTAGACGTAGCGCTTGATGTCATCCACCAGCGCGTCATCGGCCGGGGCTGTCTGAGCCGGGAGTGCGCGATAACTGCTGATCAAGGCCGGCGTGATCGGGCTGACCGTGACATGGTCCGACAGCGGCGCCGTCTCGACCTCATAGTCCATATGGCCGCCAGGGGCGAAGGCACAGCCTCCCAAGGCGGCCAGCATTATCGCCAGGGAAACTCCCCGCAGCGTCGATCTGGTCGATCTCTTCATAACCTCTGTCATCCCCTGTAAGCCCTGCGCTCTGCTCGATCACATCCTGATCGGCGCATTCATCGTGTATCCGGACACGCTACCGCCCCGAGGAATCGGCTTTCTCCCCTGCAGCACGTGGAAATTCTGTGACGTTCCCTTGCGAGACAGGCGCGAATCATTCCCTGCCTCCGCCAGCGCGCCGTTGAACGAACGGTGACCTGTCAGGATCGACCCAATCCCGACATGTACCGGATCATGAAAATCATCCAACGGCATCAGACCATCCTGGTCCATGACACGGTCTGAAGAATCAGCACAACTCATCATGACGACATGAAAGATAATCACGGCATCTTCATCGATGACTCATGACTCTCATACTCGACATCATCAGTATCGTCATTGAAGGATGACTGATAGCGTGATCAGCCATTACAGGAGGGCATAAGAACGAAAATGAGGACTCATTTTCGCCGGTATTTCAGAGATCTCTCGACACTTTCCCGAGTATCAACAACGCATCACGAGAAGGCCTGGGTGAATCGTGAAACGTCAATCTCCGCATTGCATCACCGGATGAGCAAGGGCGAACCCTCTGCATCCGGCATCAGGAGAAGATGACATTCACGTATTCTGGAGTGGTGAGACACAATGAAATACAGCAACTTGCGACCAGTTCGTACCTGCCTGACTTCCTGTCGGCCTTTCCATTCTCTTCTCCCATGCCACGAACTGGCGCCATCGAGACTGACAGCAGCGATCAGAACGTCACAGGGATTTCGTGATGGATTCGGCACTTGACCATCATCAAATCACCCTCTCATCTACGATGAATCGTGAATAATCACGTCTTAATCGGCGTGACATCATCGATATTTCATGAGGTGGCGATCTGCTTGATTTTCAATGTCTGATTACGGACTTGATAATAAATTAATCGACCACAACAGCAAGGCGTAAACTCTCTTTCACGACGATTGTATTGCCGCACTTCACTTTAGACTGCTTTCTCTCATCTCAAGTATTAGTAGAGCGATGACATGAATGAATCGCCAACCGCTGAGAGCCACTCATCCTGATGCCACACCTGACTGACATCCGCATGAACCTCATGACCCAGCGCTCCCCATCATCTGGCATGAGACGTCTCATTCAGGTGGCCGCATAGCGCCATTCCCCATTTCCAGGACAAGAAAAAGGGCAACCGATCATCGCATCGATTGCCCACTCTTCTGACTGCCATGTCCAGCGCCAGACCCCGCATCTCAAGCCCGCATCTCAAGCCCGCTTTTCAAGCGCACTTTTCAGGCGCACCTTTCAGGTCCGCACCTTTCAGGTCCGCACCTCAGGCCCCATTCTTCAACCCCGCAGGGCCCCATGCGCACTCTTCTCCCATTCGCCACCCTCGCCCTGCGCGTTCAGACCGAGACTTCGGGTGCCGCATCCAGCTCGCCTTGCAGCCGGCTGGTGTAGAGCTCCAGATGCCCGGCCAGCGCCGTGTTGATGTGGTAGCTGCCGCCGTGGCGTCGCGCGTTGCGCGCACAGCTGCGTCGCAGCTCCTCGTCAGCCACCAGGCGGGTGAGAGCATCGGCATAGCGCGCCGGCGTCTGCTCATCCACCACCAGCCCGTTGCCGACCCGATGCACGACTTCTGCGCAGCCACCGACGTTGGTGACCAGCACCGGCAGCCCGCTCAGCGTGGCTTCCAGCAGCGAGATCGGCAGTCCTTCCCAGGCAGACGACATCAGGAAGATGTCCGATGAGGCCAGAAGCCCCGCCACATCCGAGATGTTGCCCAGCAAGGTGACCTGATCCTCGAGCCCGGCGTCACGGATCTGCGTGACCAACTCGGCCTTGAGCGGCCCCTCCCCGGCGATGCTGAGCGTGACATTCAACCCCTGTGCCTTGAGGCGGCGGCAGCTCTCGAGCATCAAGGGATACTGCTTGGCTTCGGTGAGACGTCCGATGGCTGCCAGCTTCACCGGGGTATCCAGCGCCGTCATCTGCCAGCCGCTGTGCTTGAGGCGTGCCCCCGAGACGGCATTGTCGATCTGGACCACCGGCCGCCTGACCAGCGGCGCAAGCTTGCGCGTGCAGGCGTGACAGATGCCGACATAGGCGCTGACGCGACGATCGAACAGTCGAAACAGCCAGTTGGGCGCCCCCAGCTCGATACTGTGCACGGTCATGATCACCGCAAGCTTTCGTGGCAGCAGGAAGGCGAACATCAGCGCGTAGTAGAGATGGCAATGCACCACATCCGGGGCGAATCGATTCACTTCCGCGCGCAGCCGCGTGCCGCCCCGCCAGGGACGGCGACGCGTGTCGGCGCCCAGAAACGAATGACTGATGCCCGCCTGACTCAGCTGGGCCAGGAAGTGCCTTTCATAGTCCAGATCTCGCCCGCACTGCTCAGCGGTTTCCAGAAACGTGACATGAACGCTGTGCCCCGCCGCGACCATGGCAAGGCTCAGGTCCTTGACGTAGACCTCGGCACCTCCTGATGCGGGGGTCGAGATGACATGCATGATTCTCACGGCGATAGCCTCCTGCTGTCGTACCTGAAGATTCGTATCCGATAGCGCGAACGCGAGCCCCGAAAGGAGGGCTCGCAAATCACATGTCTGGTGCCTGACTCAGCTCAGATGACACGTAGCAGTGCCGGGGCTTCCAGTCCCTCCAGCACGGCCTGCCAACTGGCCTCGACGGTACGGCGCGAAAACCGCTCCAGGCCGTAATCGACATTGGCACGCAGGCGCGCAAGCACTTCATCATCACCGAGCACGGCGCCCAGCTGCTGACTGAACGCTGCCACATTGCCCTGCTCGACCAGATAGCCATTGATGCCATGCTTGAGGATCTCGCGGGGCCCGGCCGGGCAGGCGAAGCTGATGCAGGGCACGCCACAGCTGAGCGCCTCGACCAGTACCAGCCCGAAGCCTTCGAAGCGTGATGACAGCACGAACAGGTCTGCCGCGGCGTACTCGCGCCGGATGTCGCTGCACTGGCCGGGCATCTGAAGCTGGCGCGTGATGCCAAGCCGCTCCGCCTGCGCCTCCAGCGCCTCGCGTGCATCACCCTCGCCGACGATGCGCAGCACCCAGCCATCACGCGATTCGGCGGGAATCGCCGCCCATGCCTCCAGCAGCAGATCAAAGCCCTTCTGGTGCGTCAGACGCCCCACCGCCACCGCTACCTTCGGCGCGACGGTCTCAGAAGGCGCCACTGCGGGCGGCGCGGCGGCGGCGTCCTGCAGCCGGGCCTGACGCTGGAGGATCTCGTGCTCCAGCGGATTGAGGTTGGGCACGACGCTCAGACGCTCGGTGGACTGGGGGAGCAGCTGCTCCCAGTATTCGCGGTCCTCATGGGAAAGCACCACGATACGATCGGCCCGCCTGGCCGCGAGACGCCGCGCGGCATTGCGCCGTGGCACGCCGAGATCCGAGGTGGCATTGAAGTGTTCCCAGCAGAGATAGCGCGTGCGCCGCAGCAGATAGCTGGGCAGCAAGAATGGCAGGAAACCGATGCTCTCGACCACGATCACCACGTCCGGTCGCTTGCGCAGCACCATCCAGAAAAGCCGCAGGAACAGCAGCACGCCGCGCAGCGCCCCCAGATGCTGACGTTTTGGATACAGCGATTCATGCACGATATCCTCGTGCAGGGGATAGGGGCTGTCGGCAGGGCCATGCTCGCTGACCACCTCCACCTGATAGTCACCGCTGGCCGCCAGCATGTTGGCGGTATCGGCGCAGGCACGCTCGGTGCCGCCGGTGCGCGACTGGGCGCCGGTGTAGAACAGGATATGCTTGCGAGTGCTCATGACGCGTATTGGCTCCGCCGAATCAATTGCCGGGACAGGGAAGGACTGAACGCATAGCTCATCAGCAACGCCTTTTCCTTCAACGACAGCTGACGCAATGCCGCCCAGGATGACTGGCGCAGCTGAGACATCACCACCTGCCTCACCTGGTCATCGTCGTGGGTCTTGTTGATGGCCTGGCGCATGATGAAGCTCACACCGACGAAGCGCAGGGCGCGAATCTCCAGCAGTGCCAGGCCGTGGGCGGCCGCGAACTGCTCGCGGTAGCGGGAATCGAACACCTGCCAGCTGCGGTGAAATCGGGCCAGCTCGCGATTGCCGAAGGGCTTGCGGGTCAGAGAACCGTCGCTGCGCTTGTCGAAGCGATACAGCACTTGGGGCAGATAGAGAACGCGTGCCGCCCGACCGAACAGCTCGAGGTTGTAGAGACCATCCTGGGAAACAGGAAGGTCAGGAAAGCTCAGGGCGCAGGCGAGATCGGCGCGGATCGCCTTGCCCCAGGGAGCGGAGACGATGCGGTCGTGCATGAAATCGGTGAAGGCCTGCATCTGGGTGCGCTCAAGGGGCTGGCTGCACAGTGGCGTGCTCTCCCGCTCTCCCTGTGGCCCCTGCAGGCAATAACGGAACACCACCACCTGCGGGCAATCGAAGGCCACGATCTGCGCCTTGAGCGTATCCAGGGCGCCGGCCACGAAGGTGTCATCCGCATCGCAGAACAGCACATAGCGGCCACGTGCCAGACTCAGGCCATGGTTGCGGGTCGGCCCGGGCCCGAGATTCTCGGCATTGCGGCGCAGTACCAATGAGGTCGGTGGCCGGGCGGCGTGACTGCGCTCCACCCGCAGAAAGGAATCATCCGAAGAGGCATCATCGATGATGATGTGTTCGTAAGCGGTGTCGTTGGCCGCGAGACTGGCGATGCAGCGCTCTAGCCCGTCACCCGAATTGTGATTCGGCGTCACGATGGTGAAGAAAGGAGATTGTGCTGCGTTGCGTTCCATGCCCGGATATCCATGTGGCGGTGCTTGTCCATCAGGGGCTCACGCTCAGGCCGTGTTCATCACTGCCAGGCATCAAGCAAGGAGGCCAATGAATCTGTCGGCTGGCTTGCCCTGCCAAAGCCCGGCCCAAGCCACCAGCGACATCATGTGGCCGCAAATGGCGACACTTCATGCCCCCTTGTTCACCACAGACTAATAAGCTGCTGATATTCAAACAAGGCGACATGTCGCCAAAAACCGAATTCATGAGGGTTCATGTCGCAAACTCCTTGCATCTCATGCGTAAACTAAGCAATTCAAGACCACTAAATTACCTATGCAAGTTTGAGCAGGATGGGCCGAGCTGCTGACACGCTTCATCCGCGAAAGCTCACATGACTCACCCTCGCCGGCTGGCAGCCACGAGACTGTCGCCCTTTTGCGGCTGGCCCGCGCTATCATGGCAGCGCAATGCCTCCACCCTCCCCTCGCGCCGAACGGGGCCACCCAACGGAGTCACCATGACCCTCTGGCAACTCGCTGCCATCCTGTTGAGCCTGGCACTGGCCAGCTACATCCAGACCCTCACCGGCTTTGCCTTCGGGCTCATCGTCATGGGCCTGCTGGCCACTCTCGATGTCCTGCCCATCGAGAGCGCCGCCCTGCTATGCGCCCTCTTGAGCCTGTTCAACAACTGCATGGCACTGCGGGGCCACTGGCGAGAAATCGACCTGCGCCTCGCGCGGCGACTGCTGGTCACCAGCCTGCCGCTGCTGCCGGTCGGCTATTACCTGGCCACCTGGCTGGGAGAGGAGCGCGCGCCCCTGCTCGGCATGCTGCTGGGATGCGTGATCCTGATCGCCTGCCTGGCACTGCTGATGCAACCCAAGCCGCGTGAGACGCTGTCTCCCCGTTGGCACTTCCATGCCGCCGGCGGGCTCTCGGGCCTGATGGGTGGGCTGTTCGCCGCCAACGGGCCGCCGCTGGTGGTAATGCTCTACCGCCAGCCGATGACGCTGGTGGCGATCCGCTGCACCCTGTTCGCTGTCTTTCTGGTCGGGGGCGCCATGCGCATGGGGCTCTCGATCATCTCTCCCGGACGCGCCGGCGAGCACCTGAGTGAACTGCTGATGATCGGTGCCGCAGGCGTGTTCGTGGTCATCGCCTTCACGGAGCTCGCACGCCGCTTCCCACCCCCGCTCAGTGACCATCACCTCCGCCAGGTGGCCTACGCCATCCTGCTGGTCTCCAGTGGCAATCTGATCCTCAAGGGGTTGATCTGATGCGCGATATTCCACCGTCACAGGTCGAGGAAGCGCCGGGAGAGGAAGGCTTCATCGAACTGGCGCCAGGCACACTGGAGGCCATCAAGGCCGCGGGCAGGAAACTCGACGATGACGTCAAGGCGGGGCGTGTCAGCTCAGGCAGTTCACGCTGGATCACGGGGCCGGGGGGAGATCGTTTCTGTATTCGTCATCAGGGCCCCACCCCCGAGCCCCCGGACACCTGCGAGACGGACACCACAGCCGGGCGGCGCAGCTGGTGGCGCCGTCTGTCGTCATGGGTCCTGCCGGGCTGAGCTGCATCAAGCAGGCAGCGTCAGGCAACCGCCGGCGGCATGATGCGCGCACACGAAAAAAGGGACTGCCCATGGGCAGTCCCTTTCGTCTTCATGCGAGACACAATTCAGTGCCCGCGCGGGATCACTCTACCGTGACACTCTTGGCGAGATTGCGCGGCTGATCGACATCGGTGCCCTTGAGCACGGCGACGTGATAGGACAGCAGCTGCAGCGGGACCGCATAGACGATCGGCGCGAGGAAGCGACACACCCCCGGCACGGTGACGACGTGCACGCCCTCACCGGCCTTGAGGCTGACTTCCGGGTCGGCGAACACGAACAGCTGGCCGCCACGCGCGCGGACTTCCTGAAGGTTGGACTTCAGCTTCTCCATCAGGTCATCCATCGGCGCGACCGCCACCACCGGCATGTCCTCATCGATCAAGGCCAGCGGGCCGTGCTTGAGCTCACCCGCCGCATAGGCTTCGGCGTGGATATAGGAGATTTCCTTGAGCTTGAGCGCACCCTCCATCGCGATCGGGTACTGGCTGCCGCGCCCGAGGAACAGGGTGTGATGGCGATGCATGAACTTCTCGGCCAACTGGGCGATTTCCCCGTTCAGCCCCAGCGATTGTTCGATGACATGCGGCAGGTCCTTGAGACGCATCAGCAGCTGACGCGTGAGCAGGTCATCTTCCTCGTCCTGCGGCTGTCGACGGCTCTGGCGCAGGGCCAGCGTGGTCAGCATCAGCGCCACCAGCTGGGTGGTGAAGGCCTTGGTGGAAGCCACCCCGATCTCCGGCCCGGCATGGGTCAGCAGTGACAGATCCGACTCACGAACCAGCGAGCTTCCCGCCACGTTGCAGATGGCCAGACTCGCCAGGTAATGCCCTGCTTGCGGCCCCTCGCGGTTGAGCTTCTGGATATCCCGCAGGGCCGCCAGCGTGTCGGCGGTCTCGCCGGACTGCGACAGGGTGATGAACAGCGTGCCCGGGGCCGCGACACGCTCGCGGTAACGGAACTCCGAGGCCACCTCGACCTGCGCCGGAATGCCGGCGACCTCTTCGAGCCAGTAACGCGCCACCATGCCGGCGTGATAGCTGGTCCCGCAGGCGATGATCTGCACCTGACGCACATCGGCCAGCAGCTGCGTCAGTCGCTCGACATCGACGACTTCCCTGCCCTTCTCGGCGCCATCATCCGCGGCCAGGAAGGAATGGCGCGAGACCTCGAAGGCCTCCAGGCGCACGCCCTGCGGGTCGAGACGCTCGGCCAGGGTACGCGACAGCACGGTGGGCTGCTCCATGATCTCCTTCATCATGAAGTGGCGATACTCACCCTTGCCCGCCGCTTCGACGCTGTGCTCATAGCGCACCACTTCGCGGGTCACCGGCGTGAGCTCATCCTGCTCGGCGCCGCGTTCCAGCACCTGGATGCCACTCGGGCTGATGGCCACCATGTCGCCCTCATCCAGATAGATGAAGCGGTCGGTGACCGGCAGCAGTGCCAGCGGGTCAGAAGCGATGAAGTGCTCCTCGATTCCCACACCCACGACCAGCGGGCTGCCCTGGCGGGCGCCGACCAGCAGCTCGGGATTCTGCTGTTCCATCACCGCCAGCGCGAAGGCGCCATCCAGACGCGCGGTGACCACATTGACCGCCTCCGGCAGCGCACGGCCAGCGCGCAGTTCGCGGTCGACCAGATGCGCGACCACCTCGGTGTCCGTCTCGGAAGTGAAGTCATAGCCCTCCTGCTCCAGCTCACGGCGCAGCGCCTCGTGGTTCTCGATGATGCCGTTGTGCACCACGGCCACGCGCTCGCTCGAGAGGTGCGGGTGCGCGTTGTGCTGGGCCGGACGCCCGTGGGTGGCCCAGCGGGTATGGGCGACGCCGATGGCACCGGACAGCGGCGCTTCACGCAGCTCGTCCTCCAGCGCGCGGACCTTGCCGACGGCACGCGCACGGCGCAGTTCACCGGCGGGGTCGATCACGGCCACGCCAGCGGAGTCGTAACCCCGGTATTCGAGGCGATGCAGCCCCTCGATGAGAATCTTGCTGATGTCACGCTGAGCCAGGCCGGCAACGATGCCACACATGGAAAGCTCCTTGTCTGCTGCCGCCCCGTGCCAGGCACGGAGCGGTTCGAACGAATGGGGGGCAAGGCGGTGCCCTTGCAGAGGTCACGGACGCGACCGCCTTGCCGAGAGGCTGAGTCAGAGAACTGAGCCAGAGGGCTGAGTCAAAGACTGAGTCGGGATGCCGCGACGACGGCTTGCAACCGCACGTGTCGCAGGCCGCCGCCTGGGTCAGTCGCGCGTCAGCGCCAGGGTGTCGCCACGGCCGACCGCGTAATACATCAGGCCGGCAGATTTCATGGCGGACGGTTCGAAGAGGTTGCGGCCATCCACCACCACCGGGAAGGCCAGCTGGGTCTTGAGCCAGCCGGCATCCAGCGTGCGGAATTCCTTCCACTCGGTGCAGATCACCAGCGCATCCGCGCCCTTGACCGCCTGGATGCGATCCGCCACCAGCACCAGGTCATCGCGCTCGCCGTAGATGCGGCGTGTCTCACGCATGGATTCCGGGTCATAGGCCTGCACCTTGGCACCCGCCGCCCACAGCGCTTCCATCAGCGTGCGGCTCGGCGCGTCACGCATGTCATCGGTGTTCGGCTTGAAGGCCAGCCCCCAGACGGCGATGGTCTTGCCGGCGAGATCGCCATCGAAGGCACGTGACAGCTTCTCGAACAGCGTGACCTTCTGCCGCTTGTTGACGGATTCCACCGCGGTGAGCAGCTCGGCCTCATAGCCGATCTGGCTGGCGGTACGCGCCAGCGCCTGGACATCCTTCGGGAAGCAGGAGCCACCGTAGCCACAGCCCGGGTAGATGAAGTGGTAACCGATGCGCGGGTCACTGCCGATCCCGCGGCGCACTTCCTCGATATCCGCGCCCAGGCGCTCGGCCAGGTTGGAGATCTCGTTCATGAAGCTGATCTTGGTGGCCAGCATCGCGTTGGCGGCGTACTTGGTCAGCTCGGCGGCGCGCACATCCATGAACATCAGCTTTTCATGGTTGCGGTTGTAGGGGGCGTAACATTCGCGCATGCGCTCGCGCACCTTCTCGGAATCGGTGCCGACCACGATGCGGGCCCCACGCGTGAAGTCCTCCAGCGCCGCGCCCTCCTTGAGGAATTCCGGGTTGGAGCAGACATCGAAATCCACGCTCACGCCGCGGTGCTTGAGCACTTCAGCCACGCGGGCGTGCACGCGGTCTGCCGTGCCCACCGGCACGGTGGACTTGTCGATGATGACCTTGTAGTCATCCATGTACTCACCGATGCTCTCGGCCACCGCCAGCACGTACTTGAGGTCAGCACTGCCATCTTCATCCGGCGGCGTGCCCACGGCGATGAACTGCAGCACGCCGTGCGCGACGGCCTCGCGGGCGTCGGTGGTGAAGCTCAGACGGCCGGCTTCCACGTTGCGCAGCAACATGCTCTCGAGTCCCGGCTCATAGATGGGAATCTCGCCCTGCTTGAGGCGCTCGATCTTGGCGGCGTCCACGTCCATGCACACCACATCATGTCCCACATCGGCCAGGCAGGTACCGGTAACCAGGCCTACATAACCGCTTCCGAAAATCGTGATCTTCATTGAATGTCATCCTTGTTGGCCTGACGGCCATCTCGAGTGTGAACGCAATGCGCCAAAGCGATGCATGAGCGATACCGGTCGGGGCGGATCTCCCACTGCAGGGAGACCGTGAACCACTGACAGATCGCCCCTCGGCCCGAATCCGGCGTGACGTTACCCAACCCACTGACGGGCAACGTCAGTGGGGAGAGAGAAAAGCGCAGAGACTGCCATCCATCGGCGTCTGCCCATGCCGATTCGGGCGTACGTATGTGTCGCGCGGGCGACTAGCGGAAGAAATTGCCGACGAAGGTCGCCAGATAGCCGCGCTTGAAGGCGATCGGGGCCTTGCGAACCAGGAAGGCCAGTGCCAGCGGCGAGAAGCGACTGCCAGTGACCCGAGCGAACATCCGCCCCTTGGTGCGCGCCTTGGCGGGCGAGCTGTAGAAGTCGCTGCCGGAGGTGACCCCCGCATGGGCGACGATGCCCAGATTGGCGCGCATCAGGCGCGCGCCCTGACGGCGGGCATCGCTCATCACGATGAATTCCTCGCCGGAGGGTTGGTCGGTGCCCAGCCCGAACTGCTCATCGAAGCGGGCATGGAACTGGCAGAGATCCAGCGCCATGTCCACCGAGCGCACGCGAGCCAGTGACATCAGGGTGTGGGCCTTGAAGGCGACCGGCGGTGCCGGACGATCCGGGTCCCGTTCGTGCAAGGGGAAGGCCTTGACGTGCGGGAAGCTGATCGCCGCCGCCTCGGTACAGGTGAAGGCTTCCATCACCAGCGACACGGCCTGGGGATGCAGCTGGACATCGTCGTCCAGGATGTAGGCGTAGCGTGTCGGGCAGGCCGCCAGCGCGATATTGCGGCTCTTGGAGAGACCACGCCCCGCGACCGCCAGATACTCGAAACGGCTGTCGAAATGGGCCAGCACGTACTCGCGGAAGATATCGCGCTGCGCCTCGTCCTGGTGGGCTTCCGACAGCTGATGCACGATCAGGAAGCGGGCACCGGGCAGCTCGTCATAACGCGGCACGCTGTAGATCCCGGCATCCAGGGTCGAGATCAGGAAGGTCAGTTCCGGCACCTGGCGACGGGCACTGTCTTCCACCTGACGCTGATGCTTCAGCACACGAGCACGGGATTCCTGCATGGGGCGGCCTGCATGACGAGCGGGATCGACGGAGATAGTTTCATCAACGATGTTTTGCATAACCGTTCACCGCGTAATGGACAAAGTTGCGACTGGCGCTGATCACATCCATCCCCAGCACCTCACGATACAGACGCCACTGGTAGGCGGCGGCCTTGAACTTGTTGGAGGACACGCTGCTCTCGCGACGCGTGTAACGCGCCAGCGGCTCGGGCATGCCCTGCGCCGGGCCCAGCTGACCAATGATGATCAGCCACAGCGCCAGGTCCTGACGCTTGCGGATGGTCGGCATGTAGAAACGCCCGAAGCGCCCCGCGTCATAGATGGCGGTCAGGCAGCCGATGGAGTTGGAGCGCAGCATGTCGTCACGCGTCAGACGCGCCGGCGGTGCGAAGTGGGAGACATGGTTGCCCTGCTCATCCACCATCTCGTAGCCGGTGTAGGACAGTCCGGCGCCGGTCTCCTGCATGAAGGCGATCTGGCGTTCGATCTTCTCCGGCAGCCAGGCATCATCGGCGTCCAGGAAGGCGATGTAGCGGCCCTGGGCCTCGGCGATGGCACGGTTGCGGGCACGCCCCGGCCCGCCGTTGGTGTCGGTCTCGAGGATGCGGATCTCGACGTCGCCGGTCTCCAGCGCCGCGAAATCCTCGCGCAGTCGCGCGGCGGCACCATCGGGTGAGGCATCGTCGCTGATCAGGATCTCGCGCACCGGCTCGCTCTGGGCCAGCACGGAATCGACGGCGGCATGCAGGCGGCGGTCATAGCCGTAGTTGGGCATGATGACGGACACATCAGCCATGGGCCTTCTCCTTGGAATGAGGCGAGTGGGATCCACTGACGCTGACGCCGTTCACGAATGCGCGCTGGCGCGAATCGGCCGGCACCAGGCGCGTGATCAGGCGTTGATAGTCCGGCAGCACCGCATCACGGCTGTAGTGGGCAAAGCTCTCGCGTGCGGCCTTCGAGAGATGCAGCAGGCGATGGTCGTCAAATTCGAGACGCGCCAGTTCATGCGCCAGCTCCTGCACGATCTCCACCTCACCGGCACTGTCCGCTTCGGCACTCAGCACGCCATCGACATCGTGGCGAATCAATGCCAGCGGGCCTGAACGCACCGGGCGTGACAGGCACGGCAGGCCCTCACGCTTGGCTTCCAGCACGTTCATCGGCAGGCATTCACGCTCGGACGTCAGCAACAGCAGACGGGCTCGGCGCAACTCACGCGAGACGTCCTGCAGCGCGCCGGTGAACAGCACCCGGGTATCATCCGGCACGCTGTCGTCGTTGGCGCCCTGGAAGACCTTCAGCCCCAGCTCGTGGCACAGCGCCAGCAAGGACTCACGTTCCGGACCATCCCCGACCAGCACCAGACGCCCGCGGCGGTAGCCCGAATGGGCAAAGGCGCGGATCGCCAGATCGACACGCTTGATCGGCGCCAGACGCCCCACCATCACCACGTCGGCCTGACGCTCGCACTCGGCGCGCGTCTCGCGCTCCGCGAGATCATCCAGATAGTTGGGAATCACCGTCGGTTGCAGACCACGCCGCCGCCAGCATTCCGCATCCACCTCGTTGAGCACCTGCAGGACATCGAGATGACGATAGAGCAGGTGCTTGATGACGCGCTTGGCGCGACGATCGTGATGGTAGGCGCTGTGCTCCTGGGCGATGACGCGGGTCAGCGGGCGCGAATTGCCCGCCTCGTCACGGCCTCCAGTGCCACGTGCCGCCAGCTGGGCCGCCAGATGGAAGGCGAAGTAGCCGCTGACCATCACCTCGATGCGCGCCTCCAGCATCAGACGACGCAGATGCGTCACCCAGTGGCGGAAGTTCTTGCGCGTACCGGTGGCGGGCAGTCCCAGGGTGCGGTATTCGACACCCTCGAGACGGCCCCAGTAGGGCTCGCCTTCACGCACCGATACCAGCGTGACCTGATGGCTGTCGCGCAGATCACGCGCCAGGCCGTGCATCACCTTCTCGACGCCACCGCAGGCGCTGATGTCCTGGATCAACAGAGCGACATGGGCCATGTCAGACTCCTCGCACGACAGGCTCGCTGTCGTGGGTGGCGTGCTCAGCGGCCGGGGCGTCCGTGGCCACGGGGTCCGTCGCGTCAGGTGCCTTGGCAGCCGTCGGCGCCGGATAGGCGTCATCATTGAGCTTGAGCTCACGCTGGCCCCAGACACCGGCGCGTCCCGGTGCGCGGCGCAGGAAGTCCCGCGTGATGTCGGCGGTGATCGCCAGCTTGTCGGCGATGACGCGCTCGGCAAGCGCCGGGAAGGCCTTGTCGGCCACCAGCGCCTCGATGTCGGCCACGATGCGTGCCGGGTCGAAGTTCTCGATGTCCTGAACGCTGTCGCCAAGCCCGAAGTCACGCATGATGCCCGGCGCCTTGGGGCCACAGTAGGACAGCGCGTAGACCGGCGTGCCGGACATCAGCGCGAAGATGACCGAGTGGAAACGTGTGCCCACCAGGAATTCGGCGTCGCGGTAGAGATCCACCAGCGCATCCGGGCTCGGGTCGCCCTGCACCAGCTCGATGCGCGTGGCGAGCTCCTGGCCCCCGTCAGTGGCGGCCAGTGCCTTCTGCAGGTGATCGAACACCAGCTGGGAGATGCGCTGGTCATTCTCGATATCGGTCGGGCCCAGCACGTGCGGCACGATCATCAGGCGCTCGATGCCCAGACGCTCCCGGGATTCCAGCAGTGAACGCGACAGCACCTCGACACGCTCGGCGAAGGCCTGCTGATCCAGCCCCCACCAGTCACGCAGGGTGATCACGGCATAGGGTGAGGCCACGCCGCCCGGTGCCTTGACCTCGGCATGTTCATCGCTCGCCCGCGGGGCCATGGCGAAGGCCATGTCGGTGCCCAGCAGCGCATGCGGCAGCTTCGGGTCGGCCTTCTGGGTCATGGCGTGGGTGATCTCCTCACGCGAGACCACCAGGCAGTCGCTCAGGGTGCGCAGGAAGAAGCGCTCCTGGGCCGGGGTCTTGAACGGGCCGAAGGAGTGGCCCAGCAACAGCACGCGCTTGCCGGCCTTGCGTGCCAGCATCACCGGCGCCAGATAGCCGATCAGCGCCAGCCAGGAAGACAGGGTCTTCTTGAAGCTGCCGTTGTGGAAGATATGACCGCCCTTCACCACCACCAGGTCGGCACCATCGATGACATCGTTGCCGCTCTTGCCCTGCTTGCCGAACGCCATCTTGGCCCCCAGCCCCAGCAGCGAGGTGACGAAGCGCAGCTTGTCACGCATCGGCGGCATCAAGGGCTGACCGACGGTGACGCGCTCGCGGTAGCGGCGACGAATGTGGCGGAAGGGCCCGCGCTCGGTGGCGAACACCTGATCATCGATGGGCAGGATATCGATGCGATGGCCTTCGGCCTTCGCCACGCCTTCACCGGAGACATCGCTGCGGCCGTGTTCGGCATCGATCAGCTGGTCGAGGAAGTCGATGGTGCCCATCAGGATGGCGGAGTCGCCCTTGTTGTCGTCATGCCATCCGTGCGTCATGCATATCTTGGCCATGCTGTTCGTCCTTCTGTCCGTAATGTCGCTGTTCGGTGTGCACGATGCCCGGGCATCGCCACGTGAAATGTCGTGTACTCGTCGGCCCCAAGGCCGAACGTCAAGGGCTGGCCGTCGCGGCCGCCTCTTGCTGGCGAGCCGGCTGGAAGAGGATCGCCATCGCCAGCATCACCAGCTCCGCGGTGACCGGCACGCAGAGGAAGAGGTGGTAGAGGTCGATGCCCAGAAGGCTGCCGCTCTCGCCGGACGCGTTGCCGAGCGAGTGATTGAGCGCCGCGATCGAAAGGCCCCCACCGACCACCAGAATGGCCCCGGTGCTCTGGCACAGCAGGCGCTTGCCATTCAGGCGCAGTGCCGCCAGACGCGTGAAGGCGCAGGTGACGAAGGCGTGCACCAGGTAGACCAGCGCGAAGGCGCGCAGTGTCATGGTCAGGCGCGGGTAGGCGCCGCTCAGGAAGTGCTCGGCCAGCCACGGCGCCACCAGTGCCAGACCGCCCGCCACCGGCAGCGCGAAGCCGCTGGCGATGATCAGGTATTCCTTGAGGCGGCCATCACCCTGGGTCAGCTTGGGCAGGTAGTAGCGATACAGGCTGGTGGGGAAGACATAGAGCGCGAACACGATGGAGGTCACCACCGAGACACTGGCCACCTGGGCGGGTGCGAAGGCGAGCCCGGCCAGGATCACCCAGGCCTGCAGGTAGGCGAACGACATCAGGTTGTTGTAGAGAAAGCCGCGTCCGCGCGCGAAGTCCGCCTTGCTCGGCAGGCGACTTGAGCTTGCGCCATCGCGGCTGGCAGCCGCCGCCCGCGCATCCGCCGCCGCGTCATGTGACAGCCACATGCCCAGCGCCATCACGATGACCAGCGCGAGGGCACTGACCATCACGAAGGTGGCCACCGGTGCCAGGCCGAACATGCCGGACGGCGTGGTCAGCTCGGCGCTGAATTCGGCGCCGGTCAGCAGCGCGACGCCCTGATGATAGAGCGCCGGACCTGCCGCGCAGGCCACCGCGATCGCCACCGCCAGCGAGATCAGCACGGTCATCAGATTGACGCGCCCCAGGCGCTCCTGACGCTGCAGGCGCGAATTGACCATCTGCAGACCGACCTGCTCCGCCCCGGCACGCAGGGCACAGAAGGCGAAGATGAAGGCAGACAGCCCCAGCAGCGGCGCGATGCCCACGGCGAAGGCGATGGCCAGCAAGGCGTAGAGGCCGATGCCGACGCCCATCCAGCGGCGCAGCGCCGCGCCACTGGCGCCATCTTCGGTGACCAGCAGCACCTCGTTGCCGCCCATGCGCGCCAGCACGCCCAGCAACACCGCATAGTTGAGGGCCAGGGCATATTCCCCGAAGGCCTCGGGCGCCACGGCTCGCGCCAGCAGCAGGCCCGCCGCGGACGACAGGCCACGCGCCATCAGGTTGAACAGCGAGAAGATCAGCGCTTCGCTCATGACTGACCTCCATTGCCGACCACCAGTGCTTCATCGCTCAAGAAATAGAATTGGTAGTTGTTCAAGAAATCATGATCCTGATTGCCGGCCGCCACCTTCAGCGACATGAAGAACAACGCCATCATCAGCGCACCGCTGATCAGACTGGGCAGCAGCTTGTCGCGGAAGTGCTCGATGACGTCACAGATGACGAAGATGGCAAACGGCAGGAAGTAGTAGCTGGCGCGGGCCACGTGCTCACCATAGGTGATGAACAGGGTGTAGAGCGCCACGCCGATGAACATCAGATTGAAGGCCCAGGGGTCCAGTGACAGGCGGAAATGCTTCCAGAGTCCCAGCGTCCCCAGGCAGATCAGCAGATAGATGACATAGAGCTTCTGCCCGCCCCCGGAAAAATCCTCGAAATAGTGGGCATAGAGCCCCAGCGCACTGAGCGCGCTCTTGGCCAGCGGTCCTGCCACGAAACACAGCGGCAGCAGCCCCAGATAGACCCAGAAGGGATAGGCGCGTCGCAGCAGCGGGTAGAGCACCAGCAACGGCAGATACAGCGCCAGGGTGTAGTGGAAGCTGGTGCCGACGAGCATCAGCACCAGCGCCGGCAGCCGCATGCCGCGTTCCAGACAGGCCATCGCCACCATGAACAGAGCGATCGCCACGTGCTGCTTGACGAAGCCGAAGGCCGAGAGATAGATCAGCGGCAGACAGACGAAGAACAGCAGGCACCAAGCCAGGTTGCGGCGGCTCATCACCAGTGCGGTGACGAAGCACGACACGTAGAGGAAGGCGGTGATGAAGAAGAACAGCTGCGGTTCCCCCCAGGCCCGAGCCATGCGCGCCAGTGCCGCCGGCGCGGGTTCGAGGAAGCTCAGGTCGACCTGCCAGGTGGCCATCTGGCGATACGAGAAGTAGTCGTATCCTGCGTCGTAACGCAATGCCATGAACGCCAGACACAGCCCGCCACCCAGCCAGGCACCCACCATGCGGGTGCGCTCGCTGGCCGCCAGTGGCAGAACTGCCACCAGCAGGGCCATGAAGCCGACGTAATAGCCACTGACGGTCAGCATGCTCAGCGTGCCCCGAAACCGGTCAGCATGGTCTTGATGGTACGACCGACGATCAACAGATCCAGCCACACGGAGAAGCGCTTGATGTAGTAGAAGTCGTGCTCGAGCTTCTCGCGCGTCTCGTCAGCGTCGGAGGCGTAACCCTGGGTCACCTGCGCCCAGCCGGTGATGCCAGGACGTACCACGTGACGGTAGTTGTAGAACGGGATCTGTTCGGCGAATTCATTCACGAACTTGACCTGCTCCGGACGCGGACCGATGAGGCTCATCTCGCCCTTGAGCACGTTGATGAACTGCGGCAGCTCATCGATGCGGGTCTTGCGGATCACGCGGCCGATACGGGTCACGCGCATGTCGTTGGCCTGGGCGAACTGGGCACCGGACTTCTCGCTGTCATGGCACATGCTGCGGAACTTGAACATGCGATACGGACGACCGCCCTGACCGACACGCTCCTGCACGAAGAACACGCCACCCGGCGAATCCAGACGGATCAGCACGGCAGTCACCAGGCAGATCGGCAGCACGAACGGGGCCACCGCCAGCACGGCCAGCACGTCGAACAGACGCTTGAACAGCTCATATTCACTGTTGGGTGCCAGCTGACCGAAGCTGTTCTCGCGCACCTGGTTCAGCTCCACGCGACCGGTGAGCGACTCGCGCACTTCACTGGCGTCGTAGACCGGAATGCGGTTGAGCACGCAGTTGGCCAGGAAACGCTGCCACTCGGCCGGCATCTCGGCTTCCAGATCCGCGACCACGCCGTTGTAGCGCTCCTGGCCCAGGTCCGGTGCGCGCATCAGGTTCCAGCGCGCCCCACGGGTGGTGAACAGGTTGCGATAGTCACCGAACGGCACCACGGCCAGCTTGCGGATGCGGGTGCGCTGCTCGGCCCAGAAGCCGATGGAGCAGATCAGCATCGCCGCGAGCCAGGAGCTGCCCAGCACGATACGGCTGAAGCGCAGATCCAGCGCGATCAGCACGCTCATCGCCAGCAGATAGCTGATGGTGATGGCCGGCAGCACGTAGGCGAACGCCTTGGCACCGGGGTAGCGCGACATGTGACGGATCGCCTGCAGCGCGAGCAGGAAGCCACCGCTGGCCGCGATGACGCTGTGCATGCGCATCTCGCTGACCCAGGGGCGCAGGCCATTGATCAGCAACAGCGGGACACCCACCGCCAGAATCAGACCCACCAGCGCCTGACACAGCGAGTTGAACATCAGACGTTCGTACATGCGCGAATGTCGCTGACGCCCCTCGAGTCCGGTCGTCGCTGGATTTGTCGTCGTGTTCATGTGCCTGTCTCCCCCTTGGTTTGCGTTCGAGTGGTGTTTCCGTTCATCACACCCGGTGCCGTCTCCCGCCGCCCTTGCGGCCTGCACCGGTCTATCGCAAATCGTGCTGTCTTCTCATCACGCCGCATGCGCCCTTCAGGCCGGCATGCCACGCCGTGTCGGTGACGTGGTGTCGAGTGACACCGGGTCTTGCGATACGTCGTCTTCCGCCTGGGTGTCTGTTGACGAGCTGTCATCAGACATAGGGGCGTCGCCGTGGATGGCAAGTCAGCACTCACGTATTTGCGCCGCCCTGATACTGGTAGTCGTGATAGCTGTAGCCGTAGCTGTAGGCCGTGGTCGCCTTGCGCTCGACGGCGTTGAGGATGGCGCCATCCACGCTCACGCCACTGGAAGCGAAGCGCTCCAATGCCGCTTCGATTTCCTTGGGCGAGTTGTGCATGAAGCGCGTCACCATCACGCTGACGCCGCACAGCTTACCGACGATGGCCGCATCGGTGACCGCCAGGATCGGCGGCGTATCCACGATGACCATGTCGAAGTTCTCGCTGGCCCACTCGAGCAGCTCGGAGAAGCGCGCCTGCAGCAGCAACTCGGAGGGATTGCTCGGTGAGGTGCCGCGTGCCACGTAGCAGAGGGTGTCCGGCGTCTCCCCGCCTTCACCGACCACCGCCAGGCTCTCGTCGGCGATGCTGCGGATGATGGCGCTGCGCTCCACCTTGCCGAGCAGGTAGTCGCTCAGCCCCGGTGCCACGGCGCCCACCTGTTGGCCCGCCATGCTCTGATGCACGTGACCACGGCGCATGTCGGCATCGATCACCAGCACGCGGTTGCCTGCCTGGGCACAGACGGCGGCCAGGTTGGCGGACACGAAGCTCTTGCCGATGCCCGGGCTGGGGCCGCAGATCATCAGGCGGTTGTCGGGAGCTTCCATCATCGCGAAGTGCAGGCTGGTACGCAGACCCCGCAGACCCTCGATGGAGAGATCCGCCGGATTGCGCACCGCCAGCAGGCCAGGCGCGGCATTGCCGGCCGCCGCCGTGGCGCCCTTGCCGAGCTTGAAGGAGGAGAAGCGCTTGATGCCTCGCGCCAGGCGACGATTGAGGCGCGCCTGCTCCTCGGAGAGCGGCAGGGTCGCATGCACGTTGAGGCCGAGATCGGAAAGCTCCGACGGTGTCTCGATGCCACGATGCAGCAGCGAGCGCAGCAGCACGAAGACCACACCCAGCATGGCGCCCAGCAGGGTCGCGATCACCACGATCATCGCCTTGCGCGGGCTGACCGGGTGCGGCTGCGCCACGGCCTCATCCAGGATGCGGATGTTGCCGATGGTGCTGGCCTGGGCGATGTTCATTTCCTGGGTCTTGTTGAGCAGCTGCACGTAGATCTGCTGATTGACCTCGACTTCACGCTCCAGACGCAGGATCTCCTGCTGGGTGTCCGGAAGATCCCCCACCTGCTTCTCGAGCTCACTGCGCGTGCGCTCAAGATCCGCGCGCTTCTTGCGCAGTGCCACGTAGCTTGGGTGACTCGGGTTGAACTTGCCGGAGAGCTCCGCTTCCTCGAGCTGGGTCTGGTTGAGCTGGTTGTCGATGTTCACCAGCTGCTCGAGCACCGACTTGGTCTCGAGATCCAGATTCACGCTGTCGCTCTTGCCGCGATAGGCATTGAGACGCTCTTCGGCCTCGGTCAGCTTCTTGCGGACGGTCGGCACCTGTTCCTTGAGGAATTCGAGCGACTTCTCCGCTTCCGCCGATTGACGGTCGATGTTCTGCTGCTGATAGGTCTGGGTGATGCGCTCAAGCACCTGCTGGGTGCGCAGCGGGTCTTCCCCCACCAGAGCCAGCCCCAGCACGCCGGTCTCCTTGCCCATCTCGGCCACCGCGAAGCGCGCGCGCAGCGCATTGGTGGCTTCCAGAGTGGACTGGTGCATCAGGGTGAACTCGGCTCCCTCGCCCGCGGTGAGCGAGGTCACCTCGAGACTCACCTCGCCCAGCGGCCCCTCGAAACGCTCACGCTTGCCCACCGAGCCTGTGCCGAGCACCTTGCCGTCGTAGCGCAGTTCATAGCGGCCCTGCTCACCCGAGCCGAGCGTCACCAGCGTCAGCGGGACGTTGTCCCAGGCCTTGGGCACGGCCAGGCTGGCCACTTCCAGTGACTCGCCGGCCCACACCATGCTGGAACCGGACAGCCAGCTCGGGCGCTCCACCTCGTGGCTGCGCAGGAAGGTCCCGATCACCGGGTACTGGTAAGGCTTGACCACCAGATCCAGCTGCTCCTTCTTGACGGTCTCGCCCAGCACCAGGCGCGAGGTGATGATCTGGATCTCGGATTCCGACGGCGGCGCCTCCCCCCGCAGCATGCTGGAGACATCCCGCAGCGGATTCATGTTGCTGCCACCATCCTCGACCTGCACCAGCGCATCGGCCTTGTAGATCGGCGTCGCCAGCAGCGCATAGAGCACCGCCAGCACGGTGAAGGTGCCGGTGATCAGCGCCAGCGTCAGGCGGCTGTCATACAGCTGACCCAGCATGCGGCCCAGATCGAGACTGGTGCGCGCCGGTACCGCTGCGGGTTCGGTGGCCCCCGTCTGACGGGAGGAATGGGCATTGCGAATCGACATCGTTGAGTCACTCTCCTGGTGTCCTGCCCGTGCATCGCGACGGGCAGGGACGCCTTGACGACCCCTCACCTTACTGGCCGAGGGTATCGAGGTTGTCCTGGATTTCGGTGCTGTAGTAGATGGAGCTCACGGTGGGCAGCAACTGACTGATCACGCGGTTCCAGCGCGACACCGGCGCGGCCGTGACATAGACGACATCCTGCGGCTTGAGCGCGAAGTCGGCGCCCAGAATCAGGGCCGTGGTGTTGCGAGCATCCAGCTGATAGACGGTGGCCAGCTTCTCGGGGTCTTCCCGGTCCCGCCGTACCACGAAGATGCCGGAGGCATCCGCGGAGTCTTCCTTGATGCCGCCCGCCTGGGCGATGGCATCGGTCAGCGAGATGGGGCTTCTGCCCAGCGGCAGGCTGACCGACTTGTCGACCTCACCCATCACGAACACCTTGCGGGTCCCGACATCCGGCACATACAGGACATCACCGTCCTTGAGCAGCCGATCACGTGCCTCGCCGGTCGCCGCATTGCGCTGTGCCAGCAGCTCATAGAGCGAGATGACGGTCTCCTCGCCATTGCGCTTGAGCACCACGTTGTGCCAGTCCGCGTCTCCGGTCATGCCGCCGGCAGCGGCGATGGCATCGAGCAGACTCAACGGCACATCATTGATGGGCTGCACGCCAGGCTGCTCCACCTCACCGCTGATCCGCACCTTCTGACTGCGGAAGGCCGCCACCTTGACGTCGATCTGCGGCTCGTTGAGGTAGGGCTGGAGGCGCTCGCCCAGCACCCGACGGATCTCGTCCAGGGTCTTGCCGCTGACCTGGACACGGCCGATGTAGGGATAGAAGAGCGTGCCGTCGGCATGCACCACGTTGCCGGCTTCCTGGGCGCTGCGCTCGGAGCCCGTGGGCAACGACAGCTCCGGGTGGTCATAGACGACGATATTGAGAATGTCGCCCGGCCCCACGTGGTACTGATAATCCGGCGCCAG
Organism: Cobetia sp. PS-4MA; assembly: GCF_057670765.1. Classification (NCBI taxonomy): domain Bacteria; kingdom Pseudomonadati; phylum Pseudomonadota; class Gammaproteobacteria; order Oceanospirillales; family Halomonadaceae; genus Cobetia; species Cobetia sp. PS-4MA. Next base: position 2,537,087 of record NZ_CM173107.1, read on the forward strand.
TTGCGCACGGGTGCTGCTGTTGAGCTCCTGGGTCAGCGCCTGCTCCAGCTCGCGCTGGGTGCCGTCACCCCGAGCCGCCTGGCGTGCCTGGGCATCCGCCCGCGCCTGGGCCTTGATCAGGCCGAAGGTGATGGGCTCCACATCGACGATGTCATCCACCGGCGCGGCCGAGGTGTCATAGTCGATGTCGCCGCCGGGCGCGAAGACGCAGCCCGCCAGTCCGGTGAGGGCGCCGAGGCTCAAGCTGGCGCCCAGAAGTCGTGCGATCAGTGCATTTTTCATCTGAAGTCCGTTGAGTCGACAGACCCGAGCAGCGATTGATGCGAGGCTGCCCCGATCATTCCCGCCGCACGCTGACGCCGGGACCAATTCGATAACGTCTTCGGTTCGCCTTGCGTAACGCGATGGCCCCATGTGCAACGACGGTTGCAACGACGGTGACCTCGGGCCGAGGGTGATCCCTCGTGCTGGTGTCATGTCTTGGTTTGCTTGAGTACTTGCGCCTGCTGGCGTCCCGGCCCTTGCATGACGGCTTGCGCCTGTCTGGCAATGGCGCGAACACTCCCTTGAGCAATCACGCGAATGCTGGCCCATGAAGACGATGAATGTGATTGAGGATCCTTCGATTTACACGAAGTCTTCCTCATAAAATCACGTCTCTGCTGCACATCGATGACACATTTTACAGGCACACATTCACGCCATCGACAGTGCCCACCACACCCACCTGACGGCACAGGCTCTACAACGTGATGGCAACGTTTATCGCACTGTCCGCTGCGTCGTCTTCATGGGCATCAAGAGTGGAGTGACCAGACTCCATCTGTTGCGCATTTTACCTGATCCACGCCGCTCGCCAATCGAGCGCTGTTACAAAAATCCAATAAAAACATTGCTTTGTATCATCATCAGCACGACGTGTGTCGCTAACCGCCACATGGCGACGTAGCCGATTACAGACAGTGAAACGCTGGGTTCGTCTGCAAATCGACACATCCTTCACAAGAATTTCAGCAGCCATGCGGATCAAGTCCAGCGCCCACGGTGTCTGAAAGATCGACAGGCATGTCTGCTTTTATCCACACCACGATTACTCTTTTTTACATAAATATTTCGCTTTCCATCAACGCCACATCGACGCGACCTCTCTCGCTAGACAGCCGACATTTTCTGGTTAACATGGGCCTCGCTTTCACGGGGGGATAGAGAGAGGCGTCCGTCTGAAATGTGCATGCACATTTCTCATGACGACGGCGATGTCATCACCTCGAAAGCGAGCAATACGGTGGCCAGGGAATGCGGCCATGGCAGGAACACCTCAGGACGAGGCTGCGCCAGGGAAGATGCTACGGACGGTATCAGGGACGGCGCCCTGCACATCATGGAACAGGCGTGAGCTTGCTCACGCACACCACGACGCAACTCTCAGCAGCAGTGTTGCCGATGGTCAGAGACAGCACGGCATCCGGCATGCACGACGCTGGCCTTGGCCACCCATCACCGAGCCCAGTCATCGCAGCGCCCTGACTGGCAGATGACCGGCAATGCTCATCAAGGAGACTTCATATGCGCAAGTCACATATCGGCGCCATTCTCGGCCTGTCCGGTGCCCTGCTGTTGGCAGGCAACGCCATGGCGGAAGAGGAGGCACCTGCCGCTGGGCAGGCTGCGACGGGGACGACCGGCACGACCGGTACCACTGGCACGACCGGTACCACTGGCACGACCGGTACCACCGGCACGACTGGTACTACCGGCACGACCGGCACGACCGGTACGACCGGTACGACCGGTACGACCGGCACGACTGGCACCACCGGCACGACTGGCACCACCGGTACCACTGGCACGACTGGCACCACCGGCACGACCGGTAGCGTTCCCACCGGCAGCGCCGCTGGCAGCGGCACGGCTAGCCAGAGCGCGTCCGGCAGCGTGACCCCGAGCACCAACGGCGGCAGCATCGCGGCCGGCGCGGCCACGGGCACCGTCGGTGGCGGGACGACCGGCACCACCGGTACCACCGGCACGACGGGTACCACCGGCTCTACCGGGACACGTTGATGACGTCGCGCTCCGCATCGCGTCGTTCAGGCGCGAATCATCGCCAATCGCCAGCCAGGCACCTTCCAGGCATCCGGCGCTCGCTGACGCTGCTGGGCATCACTGCCTGTGCCGTGTCAGTGAGCGGCTGTGCCCAGATAGTGGCCAGCTCGGTGGGCGATGCCTTCGGCAAGGATGACTTCGAGGCGGCGCGCGCCAGTGAACTGCCCTACGCCTCCCTCAAGTTCCTGCATGGCAACAACACGGCACTGGTCGTGTTGGCCACGCTCGAGGATGAGGGACGCATCGCGCGTTTCGAGAGCCAGGACCGCGGCATCATCGAACTGCGCGACGGCGTACTGTCCGCAACATCCGGCTTCACGCGAGACATCGCGGACAGGCATGAGCAAAGCACTACCGGGCGCGCCTTGGCGCGTCCGGCCTGGCTGATGGCTGACGACAGCCGCTATCGCGTCAGTGTCAGCGCCCTGAGCCCCTATCCACGCCGGCTGGAGCGGGCAGATGCCGCTTCCTCCGGCAGTCAGCATCAAGATGACGTGCCGGTGATGCAGGTGCATGAAGCCGATGCACATCTGCGCTGTGAGGCCGCCGCGCCACACGCGCTGCCACTGGCCGAGCTGTCGCTGCAACACTGCACCGAGACCCTGGCATGGGACGATGGCCACACCACCACCAACGAGATATGGCGCGATGCCACTCGGGTGTGGGCCGCCGACATGACGGCCTGGCCGGACGGGCCACGCTTCGGCTGGGAGATCGCCAAGGCATGGTAATGCGCTTTTCACGACCTGATTCTGCTCGCCCCGCACACGATTCGGCCCGCGTCGAGGGACCGCTGCGCGCCCTCGCCCGCGCACTGCCCACGGGAGTGTGCCTGGCCGCCCTGCTGACCCCGACCCTCGCCCGGGCGAACGAGACGCCGCTGCCCTTCAGCGCCGCCAGCACGCCACTGGCCAGTCAGGTACTGGAACAGCAATGGTCCTCCCATCAGACCCGCATGGCGCTGGACTGGCGCTACAGCTTCGTCAGCACGCCGCTGATTCGCCGGCAGATGGCCGCGACCGCCAACCGCCTGAGCGCCGAGATTGAACTGATCGCGGCTCGCTACGCGGTGGGGGCGCCCGAAGGCAGCTCTCGGGCCGCCTATGTCGAGGGGTTGCACGCCTGGCAGCGCTATCTCGATCAGGGCCGTCAACAGGGTGAGCCACGCAGCGTGCTGGCACGCCTGCCCGGCCAGCTGAATCCGCTCACTGACATGCGCGATGGCCCGCGGGCGATACGCATCGCCCCCGGCATGGTGATCGGCGCCTGTCAGGCCCCCCGCGACGTGGTGATTCTGGACGCCAGTGGCGTGCACCAGCGCCAGTGGAGCCCCGGCCTGACACTGGACGCCTTGATCGATGAGCGCCGCGCCGCCGACTCGCTGGGCCAGGCGGCACGAGCCAGCCTCGTCACCCCCCAGGGGCAGGTGCTCACGCGGCCCATCGCCAGCTGGAATCGCCTCACGCGTGGCGCAGCCGACCTGCCGGTCGCGCCGGGAGCCAGTCTGGTGATCCATACCCCCGGTATCGATACCGCGCAGCAATGGGTCAACGAGGCGCTGCCGCAATGGCTGGCCAGCCGCCTGCCCGGTGAGAACTGTCACAGCTGGCAGCTGGACGCCGCCTCGCTGCCGTCAGCGGACGACGAGCCGACAGCTCCCGGGACGTCAGGCAGTGACCCGCAAGCGCCGGCCCGCTAGCGGTCGTTCCCGGCACTGCCGGCATCGCCTCGATGTTTCTATCCTCCATACCCTCATTCACGCTCACGCGCCTGTCGCGCGGGAGCATGCGAGACGCCCATGTCGAGTCCTTTTCGCCCAGCCCATCCCTCCACGCGCCCCCGAGACGAGCAGCGCCCTGCTCCGGCACGCACCGGCTGGCTGGCGCTCGGCATGGCGGGAGGCCTGCTCGGCGCCCAGATCGCCCACGCCGCCACCGGGGAATCCCAGAGTGATTTCGGCGGCGTGGGGCTGATGCAGACTCCCACGGCACGCTTCGCCCCACAGGGCGAGCTGAGCTTCACCTACAGCCGTACCCAGCCCTACAAGCGCTTCAGCGTCAACGCCGCCCCCTTCGAGTGGATGGAGCTGGGCTTTCGCTATGTCTCGGTGGAAACGGTCAGCTACGGTGAGGCCGCCCCGGACCGCGACTACCTGGATAAATCCTTCGACACCAAGTTCCGGCTCTGGGAAGAGGACCGTTATCGCCCGGCACTTGCGGTGGGTCTGCGAGATCTCGGTGGTACGGGGCTGTTCAGCTCTGAATATCTGGTGGCCAGCAAGCGCTATGGTGATCTTGATGTCAGTCTGGGGCTTGGCTGGGGCTATCTGGGCACGCGGGGCGACTTCAGCAACCCGCTGGCGCTGGTGAGAAGCAGCCTCGAGACGCGCAGCGACACCACCAGCGACAACGGGGGCGACTTCCAGCTGGGCAGCATGTTCAGTGGCAGCCCGGCCGTCTTCGGTGGCATCGAATATCAGACGCCCTGGGACCCGCTGACCCTGATGCTGGAATACGAGGGCAACGACTACTCCGACGAGCCCCTGACGGTGGAGATAGACCAGGATTCACCATTCAATCTGGGCGCGACGTTCAAGGTCAATGACAACCTGTCCCTGCATGGCGGCTGGGAGCGCGGCAACACCGCCATGCTGGGACTGTCGCTGTCCACCAATCTGGCGGGGCTGGCTCAGGCCAAGGATGACGGCACCCCGGAAGATGTCGCCCCCAGTCACCATTCGCGCTACCGCCATGACCAGACCCCGGAAGCCTTCCGGGTGCGCTCGCTGGATGCCGTCAATCGCGGGGACAGCGAGACAGTCCCGTCGGATCGCCCGCCACGTCCCGCCGGTGCCACGCCGGCCTCAACGCCCTCGCTGACCGGCGACGAGGCTGCGCCTCAAGGCCGCCTGCTGACGCTGCCGACCTCCCCGAGTGCCACCACGGGCGAGCCCGCCGGGAGCCCGCCAGCGCCGATACGGTTGGAGGACGTCGACTGGCAGGCACTGGCCGCGACGCTGCGTGCCCAGACGGGGCTTGAAGTCTCCCGCCTGCGGGTAGAGGGCGAGACCTTGATCATCGAGGCGGAGGCCACGCGCTTTCGCAAGGACCTGCAGGCCGAAGGCCGCGCCAATCGCGTGTTGCACAACCGCCTGCCCGCCGAGATCACCCACTTCCGCTACCGCCTGAGCAGCAACGGCCTGGCGCTGCGCGAGGATGAGCATCCGCGAGAGGCCTTCGTCGCGGCCGCCAACGACAGACGTTTCGGTGCCGAGTACGAGCATTCCATCACCGCTCGCGCCGCCTCTCCCGCGCCTGACGACGACGCCAGCGCGGAGGCCGCCACGCTGCTGGACAGGGAACCCGCCGGCTTCAACTGGGGATTCTCGCCCAACCTGAAACAGAACTTCGGCGGACCGGACGGCTATCTCTACCAGCTCAACCTGCAGCTGGATGCCCTGTGGCGCACCGATCGCAATGGCTGGTTCTCCGGCGTGGCCACCTATCAGTTGGCCGACAACTACGAGAACTACGAGTACATCGCTGACTCCGACCTGCCACGCGTGCGCACCTACGTCGGGGATTACGTCAAGGAGACCGATCTGGGCATCACCAATCTGCAGTACACCCGCACTCATCAGTTCGGACGTGACTGGTATGCCCAGGCCTACGGCGGCATTCTCGAGATGATGTATGCCGGTGTCGGTGCCGAGGTGCTCTATCGCCCGATGAACAGCTCGCTGGCACTGGGGCTGGATATCAACCGCGTCCGCCAGCGGGAATTCGATCAGCAATTCGGCCTGCGCGACTATTCCGTCACCACCGGCCATGCCACCGCCTACTGGCAGTCCGGCTGGCACGATGTGCTGGTCAAGGGCTCGGTGGGGCGCTATCTGGCCGGCGATATCGGCGCGACGCTGGATCTATCCCGCCGCTTCTCCAACGGGGTCAGCGTCGGGGCCTGGGCGACCATGACCGATGCCGGCGATGACTATGGCGAGGGCAGCTTCGACAAGGGGCTCTACGTCAGCATTCCGCTGGACGCCTTCTTCACCACCTCCAGCAAGGGCAGTACCGGCTTTGCCTGGGCACCGCTGACCCGTGATGGTGGTGCGCGCCTCAATCGTCGCTACCAGCTCTATTACATGACCGATGACCGGGACCCCGAGGGCTACTGGGAAGGGATCGACAAGGTCTACAAGTAATCCGTGCGTGAGTATGTTTCACTGCCGGCTGAAGCGTGCCGATGATGGCACCTGACTCACTGTGGCTGACCCTGACCCGATGAATATTCCGATTACCGACGTATCGCCGTTCGCTACCGGCGATACGACACCTGTGAATCCCGAGATCACCTGCAGCAACTGCCAGGCCTGCTGCTGCAGGCTTGAGGTCATCCTGCTCACCGATACCGGCGTGCCGGACTATCTGATCGACGAGGATGAGTGGGGGGGCGAAGTCATGCGCCGCCTCGATGATGGCTGGTGTGCCGCCGTCGATCGCGAGACGCTGATGTGCACCATCTATGATCGCCGCCCCCAGCTATGCCGTGACTATGAGATGGGCAGCCCGGAATGCGAAGACGAGCGCAAGGAAAACGGTCTGGATCAGTGATCCGCCCTCCTGTCGCTTGTCGCTTGGCTTTCGTCGCCTGTCGCTTGCCGCTTGAGTCAATCACTTGAGTCAGTCGCCTGAGCCGCGCTGGTTTCTGGCGTCTGGTGGCTGGCCTCTGGCCGCCCCGATGGCGAGAGCGGCCTGAACGCCGCGCTAGCCGGCGCTGACCTTCTCACCTGCCTGCTCCGCCGGCACATCGCCGGGTTGCTCAGGCGTGCACAGGGCGCGCATGTTGCCGTGCACTTCCACCTCGCGATGCCAGCTGAGCGCCTGCTCCAGGCAATGCGGGGTATGGCCGCCCCGCCGGCAGGCCTCCTCGAAGTAGGCCCGCAGCGCGGGACGATAGCGCGGGTCGGCGCAGTTCTCGATCACCAGTACCGCACGTTCTCGCGGTGCCAGCCCCCGCAGATCCGCCAGGCCGTGCTCGGTCACCAGAATGTCCACGTCATGCTCGGTGTGATCCACGTGACTGACGAAGGGCACCACGCTCGAGATATCCCCGCCCTTGGCCAGTGATTTGGTGATGAACACCGAGAGCTGGGCATTGCGCGCGAAGTCCCCGGAGCCGCCGATACCGTTCATCATCCGCGTGCCGCACACGTGGGTGGAGTTGACGTTGCCGTAGATGTCGAATTCCAGCGCGGTATTCACGGCGATCACGCCGAGACGCCGCACGATGCCCGGATGATTGGACAGCTCCTGCGGACGCAGGATCAGACGGTCACGGTAACGCTCGAGGTCCTTCCACAGGGTGCGCCCGCGCTCCTCGGTGACGGTGATGGAGGAGCCGGAGGCGAAGTCGAGCTTGCCGGCATCCAGCAGATCGAAGGTGGAGTCCTGCAATACCTCCGAGTACATGGTGAGGTGCTCGAAGGGCCCCTCCTTCAGTCCGCTCATCACCGCGTTGGCCATGCTGCCGATCCCGGCCTGCAGCGGCAGCAACGCAGGCGTCAGACGCCCCAGCGTGACCTCCTGCTTGAGCAGTTCGACCAGATGGTCCGCCATCCGCCGGGTATCCTCATCCGGCGGGGTACAGGTCGAGGGGCTGTCCTTGCCACGCGTCAGCACGATGGCGGCGATCCTGGCAGGGTCGATGGGGATGTACGGCGTGCCGATACGCGAATCCGGCGCCACCACCGGGATCGGCTGACGGCTGGGGCGCATCTGCGGAATGTAGATATCATGCAGTCCCTCGAGTGCCGCCGGGGACTCGAGATTGAGCTCGATGATCACCTTGTCGGCCAGAATCGCGTAGCTGGCCGAATTGCCCACCGAGGTGGTCGGCACGATCCCGCCCTCGGCGGTGATGGCACTGGCCTCGACCACCGCGACGTCCATGTCACTCAGCTGATGGTTGCGCAGCAGCTCCACCGTCTCCGAGAGATGCTGATCCATGAACATCACTTCGCCGGCGTTGATGGCACGGCGCAGCACCGGATCGACCTGGAACGGCATGCGCCGCGCCAGCATGTGGGCGTCCGCCATCTGACCGTCCAGGTCATTGCCCAGCGAGGCGCCGGTCATCAGCGTGATGGCGAATGGCTCGCGGCGCGCCTTCTCCACCAGCGCCAGCGGCAGGGCCTTGGCCTCCCCCGCCCGCGTGAAGCCGCTCATGCCCACCGTCATGCCATCGCGAATCAGCTCGGCGGCCTGGCTCGCGCTCATGTGGCGTGACTCCCATCCCTGCCAGCGACAGCGCCGGGCGAGCTCGCCACGCAGCGCCTCGTCAAGCTCCGTCACCTCCATGCGCGACAGCAGCGAGAACGACTGGCGAAAGGACTGGGCATCGGCCACGTCGCTCGCGGCAGGCGGTGCATCAACGAATCGGGACTTGGAAGAAGACACGGTACGGGTTCCTCGATGACAACGAACAAGGGGTAGGCAGCAAGTCGCGCAAACACCTCACGACACTGGTCAGGCTGTCATCCAGCATCCCACGCGCCGTGGCGGCGTCGCATCAGGCCTTGGTCGCAAGCCGGGGTCGCGCACTGAAACAGGACGGTGCGCTCCAAGCGACGCCCTGACGCGGGCCTGTCCCTGCCCCGGAAACACGAAGACCCGCTTCGAGGAGCGGGTCTTCGTGTTTCCGGGGCAAGTTTGAGGAGAGCCCTGTCACGTCATGGCAGGCGTTACACCATGCCGTCGAGGTCCATGTTGTCGAAGCTTTCCGGGGCATCGGCGTAGCCGTAGAGCGTGTTGCGGCGCTGCAGGCGGAATTCGCCCAGCAGCTGCTCATAGCGACGCGGCACCTCGGCATTGTCACGCGTGACGATGTACAGGTTCTCGTAGACGGCCTCGGTGAGCGGCATCTCGCGCACCTGGCGCTGCCACGGGGACGTCTCCAGCACCGTGCGCGAGACGACGGTGAAGCCCAGGCCACGTGCCACGGCATCCAGCACCATGCCGATGTCGTTGGTGAAACCCTGCTGCGGGAAGTGGCTCATCGAGCGGAATTCACCGGCGAAGTTCTCACGCAGCAAGGCGCTGGCGTTGTTGACGCCGTCGGCGTAATTCATGAAGCCCAGCGCCATCAGCTCATTGAGACTGTTGCCGGCGAAGTCGGCGGGCACCACCAGGCACAGCGGCTCCTGATGCCACAGCTCGAAGTTGAGATCCGGATGCTTGACCGGCTCGGTGACGATGCCAAGATCGAAGCGCCCCGCCAGCACGTCCTGCACGATCTCGGAATTGAAGGCGAAGCTGTAGCTGACCGTCAGCCCCGGATGCTGCTGCTGATAGCCGAGCGTGAACGGATAGAACATCAGCCCGACGCTTGAGGGGCTGGCCACACGGCATTCCCCGCTGTCAGGCGAGTCATCATCCAGCGAGTGCATGAACTGGGTGTGCTCGGCAAACAGCTTGACGGAGTAGTCGTAACAGCGACGCCCCGCTGCGGTGAGCGAGAACTTGCGTCCCTGACGGTTGAGCAGCGAGCGCCCCAGGTACTGCTCCAGCTTGCGGATATGCTGGCTGACGCCGGGCTGGGTCATTTCCAGCTTGCGCGCGGTATGGGTAAAGCTGCCGGTCTCCACCAGGGTGATGAAGGTACGAAAATACTGGGCGTTGAACATGGAGGCACTGACCACTCACGAACGGGGGACGCGACTCGGCGCGTCGTGTTGCCGATAGCTGCCTGAATGTCTGCACAGGGCCACCGACCCGCAAAGGCCATGATTCTACCAGAGCCAGCCGCCATGCGCAGCGCTGCGCCGTGGCGCCCTCGCGTGTTAGCATCATCCTCATTGCCAGGTGCCGCTCTGGCTGCGTCTTTCGTGGGCGATGCCCGAATGACGCGGCAGGGCTCGGCGCCTTTCCTCTGCCCCGACCAGTCCTCGCGACTGGCCCGAATCACGAGATGCTCCAGATGCTTGATCCACTGGCCGCGCGCGGCGAAGCCATCCACAAGGCACTGCTCGCCATGGAAAGCGAATGCGCCGAAGTCGACCTCTTCCCGCTGGGATACATGATTCCCCAGGTGGAACTGGTTCTCGAGAACGCCGATTACGATGCCGCCGATGTGGTCGCGGAAGATTTTGACGCCACCTTCGAAGAGTGGATGCAGCACGCCTTTGCCCAGGACGGCATGAGCGTGGACGACCGCGAGCGCATCGCCGAACTCTGGGCAGAAGCCCGGAACCGCGCCCAGTCAGCCGTGGGCGCCTGACACAAGGAAGACGGTCATGAACTCTGTCACCAGTGAAGCTACCACCTACTCCCGCGATGCCAGCTCGACGCTGGTCTCCACCATCATCTCACCGGAAGGCAGCCTGGAAGTTCTCTCCCAGGATGAGGTCAATCGCCTGCGCGACACCTCCTCCAATGGCCTGCATGACATCCTGCGCCGCTGCGCGCTGGCGGTGCTCAACTGCGGCAGCCAGACCGATGACAGCGTCTCGGTGCTCAATGCCTACAAGGACTTCGAGATCGAGGTGCTGCAGCAGGATCGTGGCATCCGTCTGAAGCTCGACAATGCGCCGGGTGATGCCTTCGTGGATGGCAAGATGATCCGCGGCATTCGTGAGCACCTCTCGAGCGTGCTGCGCGATATCGTCTACGTGGCCAACGAGATCCAGAACACGCCCCGCTTCGATCTCTCCACCACCGAAGGCACCACCAACGCGGTGTTCCATATCCTGCGCAACGCCGGTGCCCTGAAGTCCTCGCGTGAACCGAGCCTCGTCACCTGCTGGGGTGGCCACTCGATCAATCGCGAGGAATACGAGTACACCAAGGACGTGGGCTATCACCTCGGCCTGCGCGAACTCGACATCTGCACCGGCTGTGGTCCCGGCGCGATGAAGGGCCCGATGAAGGGGGCCAACGTCGCGCATGCCAAGCAGCGTCGCAAGCAGGGCCGTTATCTGGGCATCTCGGAGCCGGGCATCATCGCCGCCGAATCGCCCAACCCGATCGTCAATGAACTGATCATCATGCCGGACATCGAGAAGCGCCTTGAGGCCTTCGTGCGGACCGCGCATGGCATCATCGTCTTCCCGGGCGGCGTGGGCACCGCGGAAGAGATTCTCTACCTGCTGGGTATCCTGCTGCATCCGGAAAACGAAGGCCTGCCGTTCCCGGTCATCTTCACCGGCCCGGCCTCCAGCGCCGACTACTTTCAGCAGATCGACGAGTTCATCACCTATACGCTGGGTGAGGAAGCGCGCTCGCGCTATACCATCATCATCGACAATCCGGTCGAGGTGGCGCGCACCATGCGAGGTGGCATCGATGACGTCGCGGAGTTCCGTCGTCAGCATCACGACGCCTTCTACTACAACTGGCGTCTGCATATCGCCCCGCACTTCCAGCAGCCCTTCGCGCCGACCCACGCCAACATGTCGAGCCTGGCGCTGCATCGCAACCAGCCGGTGCATGAGCTGGCCGCCAACCTGCGTCGTGCCTTCTCGGGCATCGTCGCCGGCAACGTCAAGAAGGAAGGCATCGAGGAGATCGAGCGCGATGGGCCCTTCCGCCTGACCGCCGAAGCCGAGCTGATGGAGCGTCTCGACGCCCTGCTCACCTCCTTCGTGGCCCAGGGCCGCATGAAGCTGCCGGGCAGCGACTACGAGCCCTGCTACACGCTGTGCAAGTGAGGCCGTGACGCCCGGGACATCAGCCCCGGGCCTGATACGACGACGCCCCCGACCATCACTGGCCGGGGGCGTCGTCGTTTGCGGCAGGCGGCAGACAGGGCTCAGTCGCTCTTGCGGCCCCGATGCATCCACAGACTGATGACATGCGCCACCAGCCCCAGTGTCAGGCCATCGACCAGCACTTCCAGCGCCCCTTCCCTGGGGCGGTCAAGCATCGGCGCGGCGAAGTTGAAGGCTGCCATCGCCGCCAGGCCCACCACCAGCCACACGAACACGCGACGCATCAGCCTCGGCACTTCGCCCTGGGCGACATCGGAGAGCTGGCGATAGATGTAGACCCCCAGCGCCGCGACGGCCACGGCAAAGCCACTGATCAGCATCAGGCGCGTGGTGTCACCGCTGAGCAGAAAACGCGGAATGTTGGCGACCATCACGATGGCGAGGCCCGCCAGCACGGAGACACGTTGCGGTGTCAGGTTGCGGGCGCGCGGATGATCAGGATTGAGTTTCGGCATGTGCAGCAGTCTCGAGGAAAGGTCGGGCAACGTGGAAATCGAACACGACGAAGAAGTCGGACGCCGGGCACGCCCGGCGTGACGGGATCAGGCGGTCGCCGGCAGCGTCGGAATCCAGCTCTCGACCCACGGCAGGGCCGCGTCATCCGCCATGAAGGTCTCCATGGCATCGATCTCGAGGCGCTCGCCGTGGCGCGTGGCGCCCAGATCCGCCAGGCGCTCGTCCAGCTGACGCCCGGCACCGCAGTAGGTCTCGCCGTAGGAGCTGTCGCCGAGAGCGATCAGACCATAACGCAGCCAGTCCAGCGCCGGTGACTGGGCCGAGAGCGCATTGAGGAAGCCGCTCAGGTTGCCCGGCACATCGCCACTGCCGGTGGTGGAGGTGACGAACAGCGCCAGATCCGGGCGTGTCTCCGTCAAGTCTTCCAGTGTCGGCTGGTCAAGCACTTCCACCGTATAGCCTGCCTGCTCGAACAGCGGTTGCACCTGCTCGGCCACATCCAGTGAGCCGCCATACATCGTGCCGACAAAAATCTTCAGAAGCGCCATGCATCCTTCCTTATTCGTACGATCACCCGCCACGGGCGGGAACGTGAGTGCGGTGCGAAGAGTCGTGCAGCGGCTCTCCGACATTTGGTCGCGATGGTAGCACAGCCTGCCCGCGGGACGCAGGCCGGCCGGGGCCCGCGCCATGGAGCACGCGTACTCCAAAGACAAGACAGCGCCACCGTGAAATCACGATGGCGCTGTCTTGTTCTTGCGCTGATGTTCTTACGCTGATGCTCCTGCGCTGATGCTCCTGCGCTGATGCTCCTGCGCTGATGCCCTTGCATCGGTGCTGCCGCTGCCGCCGTGTCGCTACCTCGTTCTCTGGAGCGGGGCTACGCGTCAGTGAAGCCTCCCGGGGTGCGAGCCTGGATCACGACCGCTGGCGATGCCCTTCCGTCAGAGACACGCTGGCTGACAGCACCTTTTGATCAGAAGCGATACGCCGCCGACAGACGCACGTCACGCCCCGGACTGGTGATGGCGCCCGGCGTGATGCCACGTGGGCTGTTGGTTTCCAGATAGAAGGTGTTCTGGTCGGAGTATTCCTTGTCGAACAGGTTGTAGATACCGGCCGTCAGAGTCAGGTCCGGCATGTCACCCGGCACCCAGCTGGCGTAGAGGTCATGCGTGGCGTAACCGGCACGCTCGCTCTGGTCATCCGGCAGGTCGGTAAGGCGCTCGTAGGCGGTCACGGTCCAGCCCAGGGTCAGCTGCGGGTCGGCGAAGGTGTAACGGTTGTCCAGGCTCCAGCGGTCTCCGGTCTGGTTGCCCAGCCCCATGTCATCCACCACGGTCTCGCCCTGGTTGTCTTCCAGGTCCATGGTCAGGTAGCCCAGCGTCATGTCCCAGCCGCCCAGTCCGTAGGTGGCTCGCGCCTCGACGCCCTTGCTGGTGACGATACCTTCCATGTTGGTGATGGTGGTCACGTCACCCGCCGACCCTTCGGTGATGTAGTTGTCGAAGTGGGTATCGAAGTAGGTGACTTCCAGTCCGGCACGGTCACGCTGGGTGAGGATGCCCTCGCCTTTCCAGCGGGCACCGACCTCGGTGCTGCGCGAGGTCTCGGCCTCGAGACCCGGCTCGACCACCAGCGTCTCGCCCGGGCCGACGCCCCCGTCGATCAACAGGGCTTCGCGGCCCTTGTTGCCACGCACGGCCGTGGCATAGCCGGTGAACAGCTCGACACCCCCGCCGACACGCCAGTTGAGGCTCGCGTTGGGGCTGACATCGGTGTCATCCAGCGTCTCGCCATTGGCGTATTCGGTCCGGTAGTCATCGACCCGGGCACCGAAGGACAGATCCACCGCGCCGAGCGTCATGCGGTGCTGGGCGTAGAGCGCGATGTTGCGCGCCGTCTCGTCGAAGCCAGCGGTGCTGGATTCATCCTCGACGTAATCACTGCCCAGGGTCAGACGGTTGTTCATCGCCTCGGGGCCGAAGCGGAAGGTGTTGTTGAGATCCCCCCCGACACTCTCGACCTTGGCATTCGAGCTGGCCCCGGTAGCGAGGGACGTGCGGTCCACTTCCGTACTGGAGTGGAAGACATTGGCGTGCACATCCACCAGCCGCGATCCCGGTTCGAAATCGTAGTTGGCGGTATAGGTGTCACGGCTCAGCTCGGTATCGACCTTGGCGTTGTTGAACGGCTGACACTCCATGTTGGGACGCACGCAGTAGATGCCGGTGTCCTCATTGTGCTCCGCGCTGAGTCGCAGGCTGTGCGCGCCCTGATCCAGCAGGCTGAACTTGCCGAAATAGCTGCGCTGATGACCGCCGGTACCCTCTTCCTCATCACCGCCGCCGGTGCGGTAGTCATCGCTGTTGCGTGCGCTGGTGGTGAACAGCAGCCCCGCGTTGGGCGCCACCTCCCCATACACCGACAGCGTGCCCTTGACGGCATCTGCCGCGGATTCCGTGCTGCCCTTCACCATGCCACCGACGCTCTGACCCGGCTTGAGCAGGTCCTGGGCATCCTTGGTCACGAACTTGATGCTGCCACCCAGCGCGTTCGGCCCGTTGTCCGCCGCCCCCGGCCCGGCCTGGACCTCGGCGCGCTTGAGCAGCTCCGGCTCGATGTTGAAGTTGGAGCTGTGGTGGAACAGGTAGCCGTTCTGGCTGGCGCCATCGATGCTGATGTTGAGGTTGGTATCTTCCAGCCCGCGCACGTAGAGCTTCTCGGAGGAGGCCGTGGTGCCGCCAACGGAGACGGAAGGCGTATCGCGGAAGATGTCCTTGAGATCACGCGCCTGATGCAGGGCAAGCTCTTCGCTGTCCACCACCGCCGTGGCCTCGAGGCGATCCTCCTCGACCTGCAGTGTCTGCATCTGCAGCGGCTCGGCATTGACCGTCCCGGCACACAGCAAGGCGATGGCCGCGACCAGCGGACGAGGAGTGAAGACCGTCGCGCGTGAAGCGCTGACGGTGTGGCGCGAAGAGAGGCAGACTGTCATGTGCGGAGCGTTCCCAAGATTAATAATAATAATGATTCTTCTTTGCAGGCGAGATAATGCACTTTCTTGCACATTTCCGTCATCTACCGTTTCTGCAACGCCTCTTCTCGAAACCTGCAATCGGGTGCTCTCCTCACGGGCACGCCCACTCGCCTCGTGCCCATCTGCCCCCTCGCCGATTCCCGATTTCTCGCGGCAGAAGGCCCTCCCCAGCCGCGCAAGGACCTGCCCTGCGCCTTGCCTCACGAAAAAGACACTTTTTCTCACCTGTCTGTCATCAGATACGGAACCATCTCCGGTCACTGACGTCTGAGCCGTCATGCCGCCAATGACGCCAGTCCCCCGCCGTTGCGCATTCTGCCGAGGTGTCACGTTTCACGGAGATCGGAATTGCGCAATGCGTGCGACTTTGGATGCAACAATGACGGGATGGTGATATTGTTAGCCTGCTCAGAGTCACTGTCATCCAGCGCCTGAAAACCGTTCTCGCGTTTCTGGCGCGGCACTGCGCGCGAAGCCGGGTTTCGAGACCGGTTTTCAAGACCGGGCTTCACGAGCCGGCCGCAAGAGCTGAAGGCAAGAATCAAGTGCAAGACCTGTCGACGTGCGCTGCGGTGCACGACTGACAGGAGCGGTTGTTGATCGATGAGCGCGTCTTTGCCCGGGGCATCCCCCGCGGTACGAGGGGCACGGTCATCGACAGGCAATCCGTTGTGCAGCCCCTGCGCTGCGACGGGCCCGACATGGCCCGTACAAGGTGGGTGTTTCCCTGACGACACACCCCGACCCCCTGAACAACCGGACCTATTCGATGAGCGATATCGACGCCTATAACACCTTTCTGATGGTCGCGGATCTCGGCAGCCTGTCCCGCGCTGCCGAACGCCTGCGCCTGCCCAAATCCACCGTCAGCCGTCGCCTCGACGCCCTCGAGGGCCGCTTCGGCACTCGCCTGGTGGAACGCGGCCATCGCGGTATCCGCCTGTCGGAAGCGGGAGAGACTCTCTACCGCTACGCACGATCGATGGCCAACCTCGATGATGAAGCGCACCGCGCCATCGAGGATCGTCAGTCGGACCTCACCGGCACCATTCGTATCCACGCCACCCCAGCGCTGGGTCGTCACTTCCTGGGTCACGCTCTCACCAGCTTCCTGTCAGAGCATGACGGAGTCGATATCAAGCTGAAGCTGTGGCACAACGGTCGCGAGATTCTCGAGAACCAGCCGCATCTGGTCATCGGCTTCCCGCACCTGGCCGGCAGCACTCACGTCTTCCGCCCGCTGACCCAGTGGCAGCAAGCCGCCTACGCGGCCTCGCATGTCGAGCATCCCGAAGAGCTGCCGTGGGGCGAGCTGGAACCGCTGGTCTCCGGCACCTCGCTCTCGCGTCACCCGGAAGACCCGCGCCCGAATCACATCCAGTCCGATGACCTCGAAGTCCTCACCGACTACGTCGCCGATGGCCTGATTCGCGCCGTGCTGCCCATCGACTGGGTCAACTCGCTCAGCGAGCGCAACGGCCAGTCCTTCAAGCGTCTGGAATGCGACGAGATCCCGCCGGTCGAGATCGGCATGCTGCTGCCGCGCGGCCCCATCCCGACCCGCGTGCGCATGCTCGCCGACTGGCTCGCCCGCGAGATCGGCAAGACAGAACCGGAGCGCGTCACCGCCAAGGCCGCCCGTCGCACCGTCAGCGAAGCCGCCACCACTGCCGGGTGATGGCAGCGGTGCCATGCTGTCGCCCCCCTCTCGCTTGAGATGAACCAGCGCAGCACACAGCAAAAAGGCCAGCCCTCCGGGGCTGGCCTTTTGCGTTCTGGCTTGTCATGTTTAGCATGGACTGAATCAACGACAGGCAGGACTTCTCATGTGGCAACGCGACACGCTCACCCTCTCCGCCCGCAAGCGCGGTTTTCACCTCATCAGTGACGAGGTGGAACAGGCATTGGCCGAAATGCCGCCGGTCAGTGTCGGCCTGTTGCATGTGCAGCTGCTGCACACCTCCGCCTCGCTGACGCTCAACGAGAACGCCGACCCCGACGTGCGCCACGACATGGACGCCTTCCTGCGTCGCCTGGTGCCCGGCAACCTGCCCTACTTCCGCCACACCCTCGAAGGCGATGACGACATGCCTGCCCACGTGCTCGCCAGCCTACTCGGCACTCAACTCACGCTACCCGTCGAAGCCCGCCGCGGCGTCAATCGCCTCGCTCTCGGCACCTGGCAGGGCATCTGGCTCGGCGAACACCGCGACCACGGCGGCAGCCGCAGGTTGTGCCTGACGCTGAGTGGAGAACCAAGTAAATAAATCAAAAACTCATAAACTAAAGTCGTATATCATACATAAATCTTGAGGCAACAATATGTATATATTTGAAATAACGACCCCAGGAACATGGTTAGTAAGCGATAATCGAGAATGGGCCTGGAAAATACAAAACCTACTCACTTCTCTTACTTCACAATTCATAGAGGCAAACCTCGCACTTAACTTATTCACAGAAGCTATACTTACACAACATCAGCAAACTGACTTGGAAGAGTGGCAATTAGACAATCAGAGAAAGCGTGAAATCGAAGAAAAACTGGCAAAAGAATATGGATTAGAACACTGCCACAATGAAAACATTAGATTTGAAGCAGAAATAATCTTTAAGCGTGAGAAATGGACAGCAGGATGTAAAGCAAGAGAATTCACTCATAGCTTACCATTTTTATATGCAAAATCATTCCTATACTCGCTTGACTCTTTTGACAAGTTCTTAAATGTAATAGCTGCTGAGGAATATACACCTAAGATCTTATCATCTCTCAGCTCCAGACTAACCGAACATTTTCCCGACCTCCGAGGCGTGAGAAATACTGTTCAACACATGGAGGATAGATCGCGTTTTTTGGGTGCGGGTCGAAAACCTAAAAATTTAGATTTAAAACCTATCTCAAACGGCGCAATACACGCACCTAACGGTGGAGTTTTAGTACTAAATCAGCTTAACGGGACAAAATATGGCTCAACTAAAGCAGATGGAGATTACGGTGAGGTTGATGTATCTCCAGAGTCCATGGAAAAACTTCAAAGTATTTTACAAGAGACTTTAGAAGCTTTCCCATGGCATGGGCCGATGCAACATCACCCGAATGTATAGAGCCTTATATTTAAAATATAACTTCGGACATCAACCTCAACATTCAACCCATATTTCACTTTACAGAATCCTCATCCCCTACCGTGCCGCCCATCGGGTCGATGGATTTGCTGGAGGGGTATTTGAAGGAGGCGTAGCGTACGGCGAGTACCGAGAGGGCGAGGAAGAAGATGCCGCCGCAGAGGTAGAGCAGGCCGATATCGGGGGCCTTGTGGTGGGAGACATCGCCGATGAGGTAGCGCGTCAGCGCGGTGATGGCGATGTAGAGCAGAAAGCGGATCGGCAGGTGGTTGGTCTTGAAGTAGATGCCGACCATCGCGCCGAGTTCGAGATAGATGAACAGCAGCAGGATATCATCGACGCTCGCCGAGCCCTTGGCGAACATCTCGAAGAAGGCCGACACCGAGGCAATGGCGATGGCCCCGCCGATGGCGAACAGGCCGAGATAATGAAAGCCTTCGACCAGGAAGTTGCCGATCGAGTTGGCTTGCTTGTGCATGCGCTCCCGATGCTTGTCTAGCCTGTTCATGCCGCGTGTCCTCAGACAGAGATGATGAGAAAGAGACTGCAATATCGGTGCCGCGGTCGTGATGAAGGCAAGATTGGGCCAAGTAGCCCGCGCAGGCGCTGCCCTACCAGCCGAGGGTCTGCTTGACGAAGGGAATGGTGAGCTTGCGCTGGGCGGAGAGCGAGGCGTTGTCAAGCTCGATCATCGCGGCGAACAGGCCCGGCAGGCTGCGCGGCCCGCGATGCAGGATGTAGCGGGCGACCTCATCGGGCAGCGCAAGGCCGTGGTCCTTGGCGCGCAGCTTGAGCGCCTCGAGACGCTGGGCATCATCCAGGCCGGAGAGGTGGAAGGTGACGCCCCAGGAGAGGCGTGAGGCCAGGTCCGGCAGGGTGACGGGGAGCAGGCGCGGCGCACAGCTGGCGCTGACCAGCAGGTGGCGGCCACTGTCACGCAGGCGGTTGTAGAGGTGGAACAGCGCCTCTTCCCAGCGCTTGCGGCCGATCACGCTCTCGAGGTCATCGATGGCGACCAGATCCATCTCGTCCAGCCCTTCCAGCATGTGCGGCGGGAAGTGGCCAATCTCCTTGAGCGGCAGGTAGAAGGCACGCTTGCCCTGCTCTCCCGCCAGATGGCATGCCGCCTGCAACAGATGGCTACGCCCACTCTGCTCACCGCCCCATAGATAGACGAAGGGCTCCCCGCCGTCAGCAAGCTGCCCCTTGAGGGCCTCTGCCAGCGAGGTGGAGGTGAAGTGGTAGTTGTCGAAGGTCGCGGCGTCGCGTACCCCGACGCCGAGTGCCATCTGTCCCTGTGTCATTGCCATCCGTCATGCTGGTTGTTGTTGCCGTGATCTCTCTCGATCACTGGGTATCCTCTGCCGCCGAAGGCGCGGGTGGCTCACTGGCGGCCACGGGGCGAGAATCACGCTGTTGATCATATAAAGTACTGTTTTTATAGCGATCATGCAGATAACGCAAGAGCACCATGATCACGGCGGCTACCGGCAGCGCCAGCAGAATGCCCGTGAACCCGAACAGCTGCCCGCCGGCCATGACGGCAAAGATGACCGCCACGGGGTGCAGGCCAATCTTGTCGCCCAGCAGCAGGGGTTGCAACACAACGCCTTCCAGCAGCTGTCCCAGCGCGAAGACACCGCCCACCGCCAGCAGCGCCCACCACTCGCCGAACTGGAAGAAGGCCACCGTCGCCGCGATCAACACCCCGACGATGACGCCCAGATACGGCACGATACTCGCAAGCCCCGCCACCAGCCCGATCAACAGCGCGAACTTGAGGCCGATGATGGCCAGGCCGATGGCATAGACGATGCCCAGACTCAGCATCACCAGCAGCTGGCCGCGCAGGAAGGCACCCAGTACCTCGTCACAGTCATGGGCCAGCCGCGTGGCGGTCGGCTCCATGTGGCGCGGCAGGAGCCCCTGCAGCTTCTCCTTCATGCGGTCCCAGTCGAGCAACAGATAGAAGGTGACGACGGGAATCAGCGCCAGGTTACCCAGCCAGATGGCCATGGCGAGCCCGGATTTGGAGACGGTGCCCAGGAAAGCGGCGGCGAAGGTACCGGTTTCCTTCCAGTTGCCCAGCAGCAGCGAGCGCACCTGATCGAAATCGGCGCTGAAATCCATGCCGGTGAAGGCCTGCACTTCCGGCAGGATCGTCTCGCGTATCCAGTTGAAGACCATCGGCATGAAGCTGATCAACTGCGCCAGCTGACGCCCGAGCAGCGGCACCAGAATGAGCAGCGCGATCAGCAGCACCACCGAGAGCACGCTGAACACCAGGCTGACGGCCAGTCGGCGCGACAGGCCCTTCTCTTCCAGCCAGTCGGCCAGCGGGTCGCCCAGATAGGCGAGAATCATGCCGATGAAGAACGGCATCAGAATCGGCTCCAGCAGAACCAGCAACCCGAGCAGGGCCACGCCTGCGGCCAGCAACCACCATTTACGCTGCATCATCACTCCTTGAGACAAGCCGTGTGGCTCACAGGCGGCATGTCGCCGACGGTCCACGCATGCCCCCATTGTTGCCTGTCACTGACTCACCCACAAGCGCCCGGCGAACGGGACGACCCACCTGACGAAAGATGGCCAAAGGGACTGGCGCGCCCTCAGGAAAGCGCTCGGGGCGTGTCTTTCACATCATGGCCATTTTTTGTGAAACGCCACGGTGTCAGCCGTGAAGCGCAATGCTACAATAGCCGCCTTTCTTTCCCCCGATCGATCGTGTCTCACCGCTCAGGCCGCACCGACAGGAACCTCACATGACGCAACGCCCCCAGGACTCCTCGCCCAGCAAGACTTCCTTGAGCTACAAGGATGCAGGTGTCGATATCGATGCAGGCAACGCCCTCGTGGAACGCATCAAGGGTGTCGCCAAGCGCACTCACCGCCCGGAAGTGATGGGTGGTCTGGGTGGCTTCGGCGCCCTGTGCGAACTGCCGCAAGGCTATCGCCAGCCCGTGCTGGTCACCGGTACCGATGGCGTGGGCACCAAGCTGCGCCTGGCCATGGACCTCAACCGTCACGACACCATCGGCATCGATCTGGTCGCCATGTGTGTCAATGATCTGGTGGTCGCCGGCGCCGAGCCGCTGCAGTTCCTCGACTACTATGCCACCGGCAAGCTGGACGTCGACATCGCCGCTGACGTCGTCACCGGGATCGGCGAAGGCTGCCTGCAGTCCGGCTGTGCACTGGTCGGCGGCGAGACGGCCGAGATGCCGGGCATGTACGAAGGCAGTGACTACGACCTGGCCGGCTTCTGCGTCGGTGTGGTCGAGAAGTCCGAGATCCTCGACGGCAAGAAGGTCGGCGAAGGCGACGTGATTCTGGGTCTGGCCTCCTCCGGCCCGCACTCCAACGGCTACTCGCTGATCCGCAAGATTCTCGAAGTCGCCGATGCCTCGCTGCTGGAGCAGCAGATCGACGGCCAGCCGCTGGCTGACGCCCTGATGGCGCCGACACGCATCTACGTCAAGCCGCTGCTGTCCCTGCTCAAGGAAAGCGATGTCAGCGTGCACGCCATGTCCCACATCACCGGTGGTGGCCTGCTCGAGAACATCCCGCGCGTGCTGCCGCATGACTGCACCGCCGAGATCGACGTCGCCAGCTGGAAGCGTCCGGCCGTGTTCGACTGGCTGCAGCAGCAGGGCAATGTCGAGGAGCACGAGATGCACCGCGTGCTCAACTGTGGCGTCGGCATGGTCGTCGTCGTGGCCGCGGCGGATGCCGATGCCGCCCGCGCTCACCTGGAAGCCCAGGGCGAGACGGTCTTCACCCTCGGTGCCATCCGTGCACGCAAGGGCGAAGAAGAACAGGTCCAGCTGGAGAATCTGTCCGCATGATCGAACCGACTACCAACGCCTCCAACGGTGACACTCTCGGCGGCTTCGGCAACGGTTTCGAGGCGGATGACACGCCGGTACGCCCACGCGTCGTGGTACTGATCTCCGGCAGCGGCAGCAACCTGCAGGCACTGCTGGAGGCTCAGGAGCACGATGAGCTGGGCGGCGACGTGGTCGCGGTGATTTCCAACAAGGCCGATGCCTACGGCCTGGTGCGTGCGCGCGAAGCGGGCGTGGATGCCGTGGTGCTGCCGCATGACGAGTACGAGAATCGCGAGCACTACGATGGCGCCCTGATCAAGGTGATCGAACGCCACGAGCCGGATCTCATCGTGCTGGCCGGCTTCATGCGCATCCTGTCGCCGATCTTCGTGCAGCGCTTCTTCGGCCGACTGATGAACATCCATCCGTCACTGCTGCCGGCCTGGCCGGGCCTTGATACCCATCGCAAGGTTCTGGAAGCTGGCGAGAAGGAACACGGCGCCAGCGTGCACTTCGTCACCGAGGAGCTCGACGGTGGTCCGGTGGCGATCCAGGCCGTCGCCAACGTGCTGGAAGGTGATGATGAAGCCAGCCTCAAGGAACGCGTGCACACGCGTGAGCATCTGATCTACCCGATCGCGGTGCGCTGGTTCCTCGAAGGCCGCCTGAAGCTCGACGGCGAAGTGGCCAAGCTGGATGGCCATGACCTGCCGGTGGGCGGTCTGCGCCTCTCCCACGCCGATGTGGAAGAAGAGCTCAGCGATGAGCTGCCGGAAGGCGAAGAAGACTGATCCGCACTGCCTGCCTTGCTGACAAGGCAGGCTGAGCTGACAGCGAGCTGAAAACAGAAGACCCCGCGACATGCCAATGTCACGGGGTCTTCTTGTCTCTCACGCTTCCCTTCTCTCTCGGCTCTTGCGCTTCTAGAAGGTATAACTCACGCCCACCTCGCCGCGCGCCGTCACCTCATCCCATGTCTCGAACCCTGCCCCCAGATGCAGCATGGCATTGCGGCCCAGTTGCATGCGCCAGCCGCCATCGACACGCAGGTAGTTGTCACTGCCGCGATCGAGATCCTCGGCGCTGTAGGCGTTGGTCGGCAGGCTCGCCAGACGCACCTCGGCGCTCTCGGCGTCATCATCGAGACGCTTGCCATAGGCCAGCTCCCCGTAGAGGCCGAAGCCATCCGCGACGGCGCGATCGACCATGAAGCCCAGCTCGACACGCCGATCGCGCAGCGTCTGATCCGAGACGCTCAGGGCATTGGCGGCGGAGCCGGATTCGGTGTAGCCATCGAGGTCGGACTCGGTGTGGCGATAGGCCACGAAGGGCGCGTTGTACCACAGCGAATCGGCGGCGGTGAGGCGATAATCGAGACGCGCCTCGGCGCTGAAGCCATCGCCATCCGTCTCACCGGACAGGGTGCGCGATGACTGGCCCAGCGCGACATGGCGGTCGAGATCGTACTCGAAGTCACCGTAGCTGGCCACTGCCTGCATGCCAACTCTGCCCAGCTGCTGACGGGCGAACAGACTGAATACCTGACCTTCCAATTCAAGCTCACTGCCGTCGTCGACATCGAAGTCCGCATGGCGCTGACTGACCGCCACCCCGCCCCAGGCGCGGCCGAGCGCGTTGTCCAGCGGCAGCATCACGCCGACACCCGCGCCGCGCTGTTCGCTGTCAACGCCTTGCTGGCCGGTGGAGGTCTCGCCACCGCCGGTGCCGCCAGTGGCCGAGCCGATGGCGAACACACGCACGCCCGTCTCCCCTCCCGCGTGCGGATGCTGCGCCCCGGGGCGCAATTCATCGGCGAGACTACGCTGACTGGCATTGAGCGCCCCCGTGCCCAGCTGCGGCGCCAACCCCAGTACCGAGGGCGCGGCGAGCATCGCATAGGCGTAGTCGGCGAGAATCTCCTGGCCGGCGGTGGTCGGGTGCACCCCGTCATTGAACAGCAGGGAGTCCGGGTCTTCTGCAGCTCCGCCCAGCCCATAAGGCGTGACGTTGCAGCTGTCCGAGAAGCACACCTGGGTCAGCGGCACGTCGCTGGCAAAGCCGAACTCGGCCGGCGATGCCAGTACCTCCTCGAGAATGCCGACGGTGTCGAGCCGGATGATGTTGACCTGACCATCCAGCGCCGCCAATCGCTCGCCCAGCGCGTCATTGAAGACGCCCACCAGCGCGGAGGTCCCCGCCGCCTGCGCGGCACCCGCCGACTGACCGGCCGGCGTGCTGCCGACATCCGGCAGGTTGGAGACCATGATGGTGGTCGCCCCCGCCGCCGCCAGTGCCTCCACCGCCGCGGCCAGATTGCCGGCGGAGGCGACCGCCGTGGCCGGTGAGGTGATCACGCCCTGCAGGAAGTCATTGCCACCGCCATTGACGTAATAGAGCGCGTCCGGGTCGGCACTGCCGCCGGTGCTGACCAGATAGCCATCCTCGACCCTGAGCACCGTACCACCGCCCGGGCTGCCCGCGGGGATGACCACCTCGGAGCCATCTTCATCTGTCACCGAGGCCAGAATCTGCGCCGTGGTATAGCCGCCCACGGCGTAGTTGGTGCCGTCACTGAAGCCGGCCAATTGATAGATCACCGAGGTGGAAGGCTCAGCGGCAAGCCCAAGCTCCGTGGCCAGCAACTGGGTCGAGACACTGCCATAGGGCGAGTTCTCGTGATCCGGCCCGCTGCGGTTGGTGAATCGCAGGCTGTTGAGGCCGCCCAGGGTGGTATCGGGGAACTGCCCGGAATCGCTCAGGCTGTCGCCGAAGAGATAGATGTCGGAATAGGCCTGCGCGGGAGTCGCCAGCAGCGTGGTGCTGATGGCGAGCGCGAGACTGCTCAGAGTGAAACGTCGGACCAGACCGCTGGCGCTGGTCGGAGGGAATACAGCGCGATGTGAACGCGATGGCATGGCGTGCCCCTTGCTTGTGGGAGGTATCCGTCCTGCAGCCACTCTGGGGTGGCCTGCAGACAAGCATAGGCAATAAAACAAGTGATTGAATCGAATGTTTCGTTCAACTTCCGACTAATGCTTCGGCTCGCAAGCAGCAAGCAGCGAGCACATCCGCGACGGATCTCGCCTGCGTTCACGCAAAGAAAAGCGCCTCCCGGGGGAGGCGCTTTTGGCAATCACAGGTGCGGCTGGCAGCGAAAGCAGTACCGCTACCGGTGCCTCAGGTACGCGGCAGTGTCACGCCACGCTGGCCCTGATACTTGCCACCGCGATCCTTGTAGCTGGTCTCGCAGACTTCGTCGGACTCGAGGAACAGCATCTGCGCCACGCCTTCATTGGCGTAGATACGCGCCGGCAGGTTGGTGGTGTTGGAGAACTCGAGGGTGACGTGCCCTTCCCACTCCGGCTCCAGCGGCGTCACGTTGACGATGATGCCGCAGCGCGCGTAGGTGGACTTGCCCAGGCAGATGGTCAGCACGTTACGCGGAATGCGGAAGTACTCGATGGTACGGGCCAGTGCGAAGGAGTTGGGCGGAATCACGCAGGAATCGCCTTTCACGTCCACGAAGCTCTTCTCGTCGAAGTGCTTGGGGTCCACCGTCGCCGAATGGATGTTGGTGAAGACCTTGAATTCATCCGAACAGCGCACGTCGTAGCCGTAGCTGGAGGTGCCGTAGGAAATCACACGGCGCTCATCGTGAAAGCGCACCTGATCGGGCTCAAAGGGTTCGATCATGTCGTGGCTTTCGGCCATGCGACGGATCCACTTGTCGGATTTGATGCTCATCGAGCGTACCTGACTGACTGATGGGGGAGAGACGCGTGAGCGCCATGGAACGCGGGCCAGCATGATACCGGCCCGCTGCGCCGCTGGAAACCTCGCGACGAGGCGACGGCGGCGTGTCGGCTCAGGCTCAGCTGAAGCTGATGCTCGGGCCTTCGTCCGCCTCGGCAGTGTCCAGGGTCTCGATGACCTGACGCGCGATGGAGAGGAAGCACTTGGCCACCTCACCTTGCGGCTCCGCGATCACGCTGGGACGACCACCATCGGCATTCTCGCGGATGCTCAGGGTCAGCGGCAGCTGGCCCAGCAGGCGAGTCTGGTATTCCTCGGCGATGCGCTCACCGCCACCGGCACCGAAGACCGCTTCACTGTGGCCACACTGGCTGCAGGTATGCGTGCTCATGTTCTCGACCACGCCCAGCACCGGCACCTTGACCTTGCGGAACATCTCGATGCCCTTCTGGGCATCCAGCAGCGCGATGTCCTGCGGCGTGGTGACGATGACAGCCCCGGAGACCGGCACCTTCTGTGACAGAGTCAGCTGAATGTCACCGGTGCCCGGCGGCATGTCGATCAACAGCACGTCCAGCTCTCCCCAGGCAGTCTGGTTGAGCAGCTGCTGGAAGGCACCCGCGACCATCGGGCCACGCCAGACCATCGGGTCCTTCACGTCGACCAGGTAAGCCATCGACATGGTCTTGATGCCGTGGGCCTCGATGGGGCTGAAGACCTGCTCACCGGCCATCTCCGGACGCTGACCGGTCGGCACGCCGAACATCTGCGCCTGACTCGGCCCGTAGATGTCGGCGTCCAGCAGGCCGACCTTGAGGCCTTTCTGAGCCAGCGCCAGTGCCAGATTGGCCGTCACGGTGGACTTGCCGACGCCACCCTTGCCGGAGGCGACGGCCACGATGTGCTTGATACCTTCCATATCTTGAAACTCCTGTGACGGCCTGCGCCGCGCGGTCAACGCAGCAGGCGCAGACGTCTGAACTGTCAGCGAAAAAAGCCGTGGAACACGATGGGCACAGTATGCCTGCCACCGCGATACGGGCCAAGCCGATGGGACATGCCTCGAGGAGTCATGACCCGATGAACCATGATCAGAAACGCACGTCGACCGGCAGGAAACGCCACTCGCCCGGTGCCATGCGGCCCAGCAGAATCGCGCCCAGGCGCAGACGGCGCACCTCGATGACCTTGAGGCCCTGTTCCTCGACCGCGCCACGGATACCCCCCACCGGCACGCGCTTCATGGCGATGCGCAGACGGGTATCACTCTGCCAGCTGATGCTGACCTTGGGCTTGCGGCCACGGATGTCGGCGCACAGCGCGAAGCCGATACGCTTGAGGCCTTCGTCATCCAGCGTACCTTCCACCTCGACGACGTATTCCTGCTCCAGCTGGTCCAGGTCATCACCGAGCTTGCGGATCACGCCGCGATTCTGTGACCACACCGCGAGACCGGATTCATCCTCGCCGAGCTCCGCCAGCGGCTGCTGGGACAGGAAATGCACCTTGAGCCAGTCGGCACCGCTGTGGTCCAGCGCACTGCGCGGCGCGCCGTCACGCAGGGTCAGCGGGTCCGGCAGCGGAGCGCCCGGCGGGCGATACCACACCAGAGTCATCGGCGCGATGGGCTCCATGCTGGCGCCCTCATCGACCGTGACTTCCTCATCCGTGACCTTGAAGAACGGCGCCTCGACGACTTCGCCCGCGACTCGCACCACGCCCTGGGCGATGAGATGCTCGGCTTCACGACGTGAAATGCCCTGCTGATGGGCCAGGAACTTGGATAGACGGACGGGTTCAGTCATGGAAACTCTCAAGGACAGCGACGCTAGCGACCGGAGGCAATGGCACGCACCAGCGCAGGATGACGAAGTGTGATGCACGATGGACAATCACGAAGACCGGCCATGATAACGACATGCCGGCACGATGACACGGGAGAATGCCCGCCGCCGCCCGGCGTGATTCAATGGCGGCAGGGAACTCTTCCCGACTGTCGTCGTCTGAGCTGCGTCAGAGTTGCGTTGAAGCCGACAAGGGGCATCGAACGAATGACATCGGGCAAGATGGCGCGTCTGCGCGACTCGCCCTCATGCGACCATCACTGCTCGATCGCGCCCGAAGGGTCATCACGCCGGGGGATGCCTGTGTCACTGCCTAGATTGGCACACCACCCCAAGCCTACAGGACATGTCTACAGGTAAACTGCATGCGTCCATCGACATCCGCGCACCCCGTGCGTGCCCACGCTACACCCCCGGCACCGCGCCGCGGCATTGCCGGCATCGACCGCCACGCCACGCTGCGTGGACTGCGTCATCTGCTGCTTGTCGCGGGGCTGACGCTGGCGGCTGGCTGCTCGGCGCCACAGGCCTCGGACACCCCTGCCGCTGCCAATGCCGTCAGCGCCGCCGCCAAGGCCGAGCGCCTCGAGAGCCTGCTGGTGCGAGGCCAGGACGACATCCCCGATGAGCTGTTGCTGACCAAGGCCGGCGCCCGCGCCATCGACCCCAATGGCCAGCGACCGGTGGACGACCCGCTGACCTGTCTGGCGCGCGCCGCCTACTGGGAAGCCAAGGGCGAAGGCCGAAGCGGCATGCAGGGCATCGTCAACGTGGTGATCAACCGCGCCGCCGACCCGCGCTTCCCCGACAGCCTCTGTGGCGTGGTCAAGCAGGGCGGCGAGAGCGGCAGCTGCCAGTTCTCCTGGTGGTGTGACGGGCGTTCCGACAGGATTCGCGAGCCGGAAGCCTACGCCGAGGCACGCGACGTGGCCCGGCAGGCGCTCAACCATCAGCTGGAAGACGTCACCGACGGCGCGCTCTACTTCCACGCCCGCTACGCCACGCCCTATTGGGCCAAGCGCTTCGTGCGCACCGCGCGCATCGGTCAGCACCTGTTCTATCGCAACTGAGCGCGAGCCGCTGTTGCTGGATGACCGCTGTTGAGAGCCTACCGACACTGCGACCAGAAGTCGGAAACACGACGCCCCCGTTGCCATTGGCAGCGGGGGCGTCTGCATGAAAGCGGCTGCGCTTACTTGTTCGACTGGGCCGCCAGCTTGGTACGGATGAATTCGCTGTGACTGACGTGCAGCAGTCCGGCAAGCCGGCGGATGCGATGCTCCTCATGGGCATCCAGCTCGCCATCGGCGTACGCCAGCTCCCAGAGCATGCCGATCAGCTCGGTGCGCTCCTCAAGGCTCATGTGCTCGTTGAGCTGCTTGACGAAGCGGTAGTGATCCGTGGCCTGTTCGGCATCCTGTTCGGCCTGGGACAACAGGCTGGCAAGCTCATCCTTCTCCAGCGAGAAACGCTCGGCCAGCTGGCGTGCCAGGGCTTCTCGCTCGCGCACGTCGAGGTGGTCATCGGCGCGCACCACCTCGAACATCAGCACGGCCATCGCAAGTTCGGGGCCAGGTTCATCGTTGGGGCGCGCGTTGCTGCCGGGCATCATCACCTGACGGATGAGACGATTGATCTGACCGGCGACGGATAGTTGAGCTGCCATGCTGACCTCCAGAAACGGGAAAAGTGGCGTATAGCATCCTTCATGAGGGCGCCGGGAAGGGATGCAACCGCACAGTTGCGCATGGCGGCGTTGCTGGTGACGCGACGCGCCCTTCGCGCCGCCCGCACCTTCGCGATATAGTAGCGCTCATCCCGACGGGGCGATGCGTTCGCCCCTATCACGTGTCATTCCGGCGAGCCGCTGCCCTTCACGCAGCAGGCGCCCTTTACCGTCAAGACGAGGCCTCATGTCAGCGCGCAAGATTCTGGTCACCAGTGCCCTGCCCTATGCCAATGGGTCGATCCACCTGGGTCACCTGCTTGAGTACATCCAGACCGACATCTGGGTACGCTTCCAGAAAAGTCGTGGCCACGAATGCCATTACGTGTGCGCCGATGACGCCCACGGTACCGCCATCATGCTGCGTGCCGAGCAGGAAGGCGTCACCGCCGAGCAGCTGATCCAGCGCGTGAGTGACGAGCACCAGGCCGACTTCGCCAAGTTCGGTGTCGACTTTGACAACTACCACTCCACCCACTCGCCGGAGAACCGCGCCCACAGCGAGCGCATCTATCTGGCGCTGCGTGATGCCGGCCATATCGCCACCCGCGATATCGAGCAGATGTTCGATCCGGTCAAGGGCCTGTTCCTCGCCGACCGCTTCATCAAGGGCACCTGCCCGAAGTGCAAGACCGAAGACCAGTACGGCGACAACTGTGAAGCCTGTGGCGCGGCCTACACGCCGGCCGAGCTGATCGATCCGGTCTCGGCCATCTCCGGTGCCACCCCGGAAATGCGCACCTCCACGCACTACTTCTTCAAGCTGCCGAACTTCGCCGAGTTCCTGCAGCAGTGGACCAAGAGCGGCCGCGTGCAGAGCCAGATCTCCAACAAGCTGCAGGAATGGTTCGAGGCGGGTCTGGCCGAGTGGGACATCTCCCGCGATGCACCCTACTTCGGCTTCGAGATTCCGGACGCGCCGGGCAAGTACTTCTACGTGTGGCTGGACGCACCGATCGGCTATCTCGCCAGCTTCCAGAACCTGTGCGAGAAGCAGGGCATCGACTTCGACAGCTACTGGAAGGCCGATTCCGACGCCGAGGTCTATCACTTCATCGGCAAGGACATCGTCTACTTCCACGCCCTGTTCTGGCCGGCGATGCTGGAAGGTGCCGGCATGCGCACCCCGACCGGCGTCAACTGCCACGGTTTCGTGACCGTGAACGGCGCCAAGATGTCCAAGTCGCGCGGCACCTTCATCAAGGCCGACACCTACGCGCAGTTCCTCAACCCGGAATACCTGCGCTACTACTTCGCCGCCAAGCTGACCTCCGGCGTCGATGACCTCGACCTCAACCTCGAGGACTTCACCGCCCGCGTGAATTCCGACCTGGTCGGCAAGGTGGTCAACATCGCCAGCCGCTGTGCCGGCTTCGTCAAGAAACTGGGCGACGGCAAGCTGTCCGCCACCTGCGCCGAGCCGGAGCTGGTCGAGCGCTTCATCGCCGCTGGCGAAGGCATCGCGGCGGACTTCGAAGCCCGTGAATTCGCCCGCGCCATGCGCAAGGTGATGGAGCTGGCCGATGAAGCCAACACCTACATCGCCGACAAGGCGCCGTGGGCGATGGCCAAGGAAGACGGGCGCGAGCAGGAAGTGCTCGAGGTCTGCTCCGTGGGCATCAACCTGTTCCGTCAGCTGATGGTCTATCTGGCGCCGGTGATTCCGGAGCTGGCCGACAAGGCGCGCGACTTCCTGAACCTCGAGAGCCTGGACTGGGCCAGCCGCGAAAGCGTGCTGACCGATCATGCCATCAACAAGTTCAAGCCGCTGCTGACCCGTGTCGAGCCGGAGCGCATCGACAAGATGCTCGAAGCCTCGCGCGAAGTGCTGGTCGAGGAGCAGAAGATCAAGGACGGCACCGCCAAGGCGGAAGCTGCCGCCGCGCCGAGCCCGCTCGACGCCGACCCGATCGCCGAGGAGATCGACTTCGACACCTTCATGAAGACCGACCTGCGCGTGGCGAAGATCGTCAAGGCGGAGCACGTCGAGAAGGCGGCCAAGCTGCTCAAGCTGACACTGGATATCGGCGGCGAGACGCGCACCGTATTCTCCGGCATCAAGTCCGCCTACGCCCCGGAAGCCCTGGAAGGCCGCCTGACCGTGATGGTCGCCAACCTCGCACCGCGCAAGATGCGCTTCGGTGTCTCCGAAGGCATGGTGCTGGCCGCCGGTGATGACGAAGGCATCTACCTGCTGGAGCCGCACACCGGTGCCAAGCCGGGCCAGCGCGTCACTTGATCCGCTGATTCAGCCTCACTGAAGCCTCTTCAGCACGACGCCCCGCCAGAGAGTCTCTGGCGGGGCGTCGTCGTTCAGGCATCTGGCTCAGGACTCGGCAGCATCACGATCACTCGTAACGGCGACCGGCATGCTCCAGCCAGCCGCCCACATGGCGGCCACCGGGATCATGATGCGTCCAGTGGATCACGCCGCCCTTGTCGGTCCACTCGTATTCCCCGTAGAAGCCGATGCGATCCCCGACCTGAAGACTGTCGATACGCGGCGCGAGATCGATGTTGTGCGCCACCAGAATGGTGGTCCCGCCTGCCACTCGAATCAGGAACTTCTGATGACGACTGCCCTTGAGATCATCCCGGAGCAGGCGTATCACCTCCCCCGTGCCGCGCACCTGCACATCACTCTGCTGCGCGCGGATGGCATCGCGCAGGCGCTGCTCATCCGCGGAGCCGGTGCCCTGCTCCTGCGCGGCCTGCGGAGAGCGGAAGTCGCTCCACAACTGTGTGAGCGAAAGGTTGCCATTGCCCGTCAGCTGGGAAATTCCCGCCAGGATGACCACGATGACAATGACCCACAACGGCCGCCTGCCGCGCGAACCCGATCGACGCATATCCCACTCCTTGTGCAATCCCTTGAGGATGAAGAGACACTGGCAACGCCAGAATCATAAAAAGTAATAAAGGAATTCTTCTTTATTACTTCAAGAGCCAAGCAAAACACGAAACAATGGCCGTCTCACACTGGCAACACTGCGCCTTGATTGCCACGCTACAGGCTGTCGGCAGGCAGTATCTTGCGTATAATGCTGCCGCGCTCGACGCTCCTTCCTGACGTGCCGCATCCTGACTGCGCACGACAGCGACGCGCCATGATCTTCTGCTAGCGCAGCGTCATGCCTGTCGACCGTACACCAGAGCGCCTTCGAAACACCCTGACCGAGCGACGCCCCTGATGAGTGAATACCTTCTTATCCTGATCAGCACCATCCTGGTCAACAATTTCGTGCTGGTTCAGTTCCTCGGCCTGTGCCCGTTCATGGGGGTCTCCAACAAGCTGGAGTCGGCGATGGGCATGTCGCTGGCCACCACCTTCGTGCTCACTCTGTCCTCGATGTGCGCCTACCTGACCTACCACTTCATCCTCGCGCCGCTGGGGCTTGAGTACCTGCGCACCATCGCGTTCATCATGGTGATTGCCGTGGTGGTGCAGTTCACCGAGATGGTGGTCAAGAAGACCAGTCCGCTGCTCTACCAGGTGCTGGGCATCTTCTTGCCGCTGATCACCACCAACTGTGCGGTGCTCGGTGTGGCGCTGCTGACCCTGAACCGCAATTCAAGCTTCATGGAAGCCACGCTCTACGGTTTCGGTGCGGCCGTGGGCTTCTCGCTGGTGCTGGTGCTGTTCGCCGCCATGCGTGAGCGCCTGGCCTTCGCCGATGTGCCACGCCCCTTCCAGGGCCCGGCCATCGCGATGATCACCGCCAGCCTGATGTCGCTGGCCTTCCTCGGCTTCTCCGGACTGGTGCAGATCTGACATGCTCGATTTCCTCAACGACCATACGCTGATCTCCGCCATCAT
The DNA here is from genome assembly GCF_057670765.1 of Cobetia sp. PS-4MA. NCBI lineage: Bacteria > Pseudomonadati > Pseudomonadota > Gammaproteobacteria > Oceanospirillales > Halomonadaceae > Cobetia > Cobetia sp. PS-4MA. The sequence goes on from NZ_CM173107.1 coordinate 2,570,551, forward strand.
CGCGCTGGTGGCCATGGCGATCGTCTTCGGTGGCCTGCTCGGCTTCGCCTCGGTGGCCTTCAAGGTCGAGGGCGACCCCATCGTCGAGCAGATCGACCAGCTGCTGCCGCAGACCCAGTGCGGCCAGTGCGGCTATCCGGGCTGCAAGCCCTATGCCCAGGCCATCGCCGAGGGGGACGAGATCAACAAGTGCCCACCGGGTGGCGAGAGCACCATCGCCTCGCTGGCCCACCTGCTGGGGCGCGAGGCCACGCCGCTGGATGGCGATGCCGACAACACTCCCAAGGTGGCGGTGATTCGCGAAGACGAATGCATCGGCTGCACCAAGTGCATCCAGGCCTGCCCGGTGGACGCCATCCTGGGCGCCGCCAAGCACATGCACACCGTGATCGCCGACGAATGCACCGGCTGCGACCTGTGCGTCGAGCCCTGCCCGGTGGACTGCATCGACATGGTGCCGGTCGCCACCGACGTGCGCAGCTGGCACTGGCCACAGCCGGCCGGCCCGGCCCGAGACAATACCCGCTTCAGCGGCAGCCTGATCGTCACTGACGCTGCCCCGCAAGAGCGCGCTACCGCCACCACTGCAAGGAATGTCGCCTGATGGTTCTGTCGTTGCTCAAGTCCATGGTGACGTCCCGTTCTGCCACGAGCACTGCTGCCCCACGCGCGACAGGCAGTGACAGCGCTCCCCGCGTATTCGACTTCCACGGCGGCATTCACCCGCCGGAACACAAGGCACTCTCCAATCGCGCCCCGCTGGTGGCCGCCCCGCTGCCCCATGAGGTGGTACTGCCGCTCAGTCAGCATATCGGCGCGCCCGCCCAGCCGCTGGTGGAGATCGGCCAGCGCGTGAAGACCGGTGAGCTGATCGCTCGCGCCCAGGGCATGATCTCCGCGCCAGTGCATGCCAGCATCACCGGCGTGGTCACCGCCATCGAGCCGCGCCAGATCCCTCACGTCTCGGGCCTGGAAGATCTGTGCATCGTGATCGAGCGTGACGGCGAGATCGATGAATGGGCGCGCCTTGAGGCCTGGCGCGACTGGCGCCAGCAGGAAGCCCAGGACCTGATCCAGCGCCTGCAGGACGCCGGCGTGGTCGGTCAGGGCGGTGCCGGCTTCCCCTCGGCGGTGAAGGCGCGGGTGCGGGAGCGCCACGCCATCGACACCCTGATCCTCAACGCGGCGGAGTGTGAGCCCTACATCACCGCCGATGACTTGACCATGCGCACCCACCCGGAAGCGCTGATCGAAGGGCTCGAGATTCTCGCCAGCCTGATCGGCCCCGAGTGCATCCTGATCGGTATCGAGGACAACAAGCCCGAGGCCGTCATCGCGCTGGAGCAGGCGATTCGCGCCCGGCGTGCCGACAAGCGCCTGCCGCCGCTGGATTCACGTCTGGAAGTCGTGGTGGTGCCGACCAAGTACCCCTCCGGCGGTGAGAAGCAGCTGATCAAGCTGCTGACGGATCGCGAAGTGCCCAGTCGCGGCCTGCCCGCGGATGTCGGCGTGGTGGTGCACAATCCGGGCACCGTGCGCGCGGTGCAGCGTGCGGTGTGCTTCGGCGAGCCGATGATCTCGCGGGTCGTCACCCTGACCGGCGAGGCCCTGCAGCACCCGCACAACGTCGAGGCCCGCCTGGGCACCGCCATCGGTGACCTGCTGCGCCTGGCCGCTCCTTCTGCGAGCGGCATCGCCCGTCTGGTGATGGGTGGGCCGATGATGGGCTTCACCCTCGAGAGTGACGCCCTGCCGATCATCAAGACCACCAATTGTCTGCTGGCCTCCTCACCTGAGGCGGTGCCGGCCCCCGCTGTCGAGCAACCCTGCATCCGCTGTGGCATGTGCGAGCAGGCATGTCCGGCGGAGCTGCTCCCGCAGCAGCTCTACTGGTTCTCCAAGTCTCGCGAGTTCGACAAGGCCGAGCTCTACAACCTCGCGGACTGCATCGAGTGCGGTGCCTGCTCCTATGTCTGCCCCAGCCAGATTCCGCTGGTGCAGTATTACCGCTTCGCCAAGGGCGAGATTCGTACCGCCCAGCACGAGGCGCGCAAGTCAGAGCGCGCCCGTCACCGCTTCGAGTTCAAGCAGGCGCGCATGGCACGCGAGGAAGCCGAGAAGGAAGCCAAGCGCCAACAGCGTGCCCAGGCCGCCCAGAAGGCCGCCGCAGCGCGCACCGAGACCGCGTCTGCCGCCGACACGACGTCCACAGCGAGTGCCGCCGCTCCGTCGGCGCCGGCAGCGGCGACGGACCTCAAGGCCTTCAAGACGGCACGCGCCGCGGCCAACATCGCCCTCAAGAAGGCCGAGAAGGCGCTCAAGGCGGCTCAGGACAGTGGCGAGAGCAGCGCCAGTGATCTTGCGGCGCTTGACGCCAACGTGACCGCGGCCAAGACCCGACTTGCCAGTGCGGAAAGCGCCCTCAAGGCCGCCAGCGAGGCGAGCGAGTCCGCCGCTGCGGCCCCCGCCTCTGCTGTCACTGGCGCGTCCGCCCCCGCCGCCGCAGCCCCGGCTGCCGCAGCTTCGGCTGGCGACCTCAAGGCGTTCAAGACGGCGCGTGCCGCCGCCAACATCGCCGTCAAGAAGGCTGAGAAGGCCCTCAAGACCGCTCAAGACAGCGGTGAGGGTGACATCGCGGCGCTGGAGGCCAGCGTCACGGATGCCAGGGCCCGACTGGCCAAGGCCGAAGCTGACCTCAAGGCCGCCAGCGAGACCAGCGAGTCAGCTGCCCCTGCGGCGGCAAGCACCTCCACGACAGGCGCCGCTGCCCCGGCAGCCGCAGCGCCGGCTGCCGATCTCAAGGCGCTCAAGACGGCGCGTGCCGCCGCCAACATCGCCGTCAAGAAGGCCGAGAAGGCCCTCAAGACGGCACAGGATAGCGGTGAGGGTGACATTGCGGCGCTGGAGGCCAGCGTCACGGACGCCAGAGCGCGACTTGCCAAGGCCGAAGCCGACCTCAAGGCCGCCAGCGAGACCAGCGAGCCAGCTGCCCCTGCGCCGGCCAGCACTTCCTCGACAGGCGCGGCTGTCCCTGCAGCCGCAGCGCCGGCTGCCGATCTCAAGGCGCTCAAGACGGCGCGTGCCGCGGCCAATATCGCGGTCAAGAAGGCCGAGAAGGCGCTGGCCCGCGCCAGCGAAAGCGGTGAGGGCGATATCGAGGACCTGCAGACCCTGCTGGCCACCGCACAGGAAAACCTGCGCGCCGCCGAGGTTCGCCTGACCAGCGCGCAAGCTGACGGCACTGGCGCGCCGCCTGCCGCCAAGGGCGCGGGTGAATTGATTCCCGAGGCCCCCAAGGCTGCCGCGGGATCGGTGGGACGTGGCAGCATGGCCAGCAACGTGACGCTCTCCCAGGCCGAGATCGAGGCATCGCGCGCCGAGAACCTCGCCAAGCGTCACAAGCAGGTCACCATTGCGGTCAAGGCGGCCGAGGCGGCCCATCGCAAGGCAGAGGCGGCACTGAGCGAGGCGGATGATGAAAGCCGCCAGCGACTGGCCACCAAGGTCGACCGTACGCGCCGCAATCTGGAACACGCCCGCGAGTCGCTGGCCGAGGTACAGGCACTGGTGGACGCGCAATGAGTGACGCGCGTTCCTTCACCGCCCCCTTGGCAGGCCGCTGCACCGCACGCCACACGTCATTGTCCATTTACCGCAAGGATCTGAACGCCTCATGAGCCTGATGCACGCAAGCTCTCCCCATGCCCATGGGCCCACCGCCACCTCGCGCGTGATGGCCTGGGTGCTGGCTGCCACGCTGCCGGGCATCGCCGTACTCTGCTGGCACTATGGCTGGGGCGTGCTGTTCAATCTCGTCTTCGCCTGCCTGACCGGCATCGCGCTCGAGGCGCTGTTGCTCAAGCTGCGCGGACGGCCGGTCAGCTTCTTCCTCAAGGACAACTCGGCGCTCGTCACCTGCGTGCTGCTGGCCGTCTCGCTGCCGCCGCTGGCCCCCTGGTGGCTGGTACTGACCGGCGTGGTCGCGGCCATCGTGGTCGCCAAGCAGCTCTACGGCGGCCTGGGCCAGAATCCGTTCAATCCGGCGATGGTCGCCTATGCGCTGCTGCTGATCTCCTTCCCGGTCGAGATGTCACGCTGGTCGGCCCCCGATGGCTTCACGCTCGGCTTCGCCGACAGCCTCAGGCAGTTCTTCGGCATGATCGCCACGCCGGATGCCCTGACCGGCGCCACACCGCTGGACGCCTTCCGCAACAAGGGCGAGCTTTCCAGCAGCGAGTTCTGGGCTGACCCGAGCCTGCTGCCCGCCGCCAACCTGCTGGCCTGGCAGCAGACCGCCATCGCCTGGGGCCTCGGCGGCCTGGTGCTGCTGGCACGTCGCCTGATCACCTGGCATATCCCGGTGGCGATGCTGGGCAGCCTGAGCGTGATCTCGGGCATCTTCTTCTTGATGGAGGGCGATCAGCATGCCAGCCCGCTGTTCCACCTGCTATGCGGCGCGGCGATCTTCGGTGCCTTCTTCATCGCCACCGACCCCGTCACGGCGGCGACCTCCAACAAGGGCAAGCTCTACTACGGCGCGGGTATCGGCGTGCTGATCTATCTGATTCGCACCTTCGGTGCCTATCCGGATGCCATCGCCTTTGCGGTGCTGCTGATGAACTTCAGCGTACCGTTCATCGATTACTACACGCAGCCCCGCAGCTATGGCCACAAGAAGGCCCGTCGCGGCATCAAGCTGGAGGACAAGGCATGAGCCTGACGCCGGATCAGCCGGAACAGCAAGCCCAGGCCGCGCGAGGCCTGAAGCACAACATCGCGCGGGCCGCCTCGGGCCTGGCGGTGTTCGCCATCGTCACCGCCGGCGTGGTGGCCGTCACCCAGATGACCACCGCCGACACCATCGCGGACAACGAGCGTGCCGCCCAAAGCGCCGCGCTTGCCGAGATCATCCCGCCGTCACTGCACGACAATGATCTGCTCGACGATGCCTTCGTCCTGCCGCCCTCCCAGGTGCTGGGACTGGAAAGCGCCGACACCGGCTGGCGCGCCACTCGGGATGGCAAGACCGTCGCGGTACTGCTGCCGGTGGTCACCGGCAAGGGCTACAGCGGCGATATCCGCCTGCTGGTCGGTATCCGGGCAGATGGCAGCGTGGCCGGCGTGCGCGCCGTCAAGCACGCCGAGACCCCGGGACTGGGCGACAAGATCGAAGCCCGCAAGTCCGGATGGATCCATGAGTTCGACGACCAGACGCTCAGCTCGGTGGAGTGGAAGGTGCAGAAGGATGGCGGAGACTTCGACCAGTTCACCGGCGCGACCATCACCCCGCGTGCGGTCGTGGGGGCCGTGCGTCAGGCACTGATCTACTTCATGGCGCATCGCACGGCGCTGCTGGCCGGCGACAGCGAGACGCTGACCGCGACACGCCGCGCCGCCAAGGCACAGGACACCGCACACGCTCCCTCCGCTGACGGCACGCTTGCGCCATCAGCGACTTCTGAACACGGCGGAGATGAACCACATGAGTGATATCTCACTTGGCAAGATCAGCCGCGACGGCCTGTGGGACAACAACCCGGCGCTGGTACAGCTGCTGGGCCTGTGTCCGCTGCTGGCCGTCACCGCCAGCGTCGTCAATGCCATCGGCCTGGGACTTGCCACCCTGCTGGTGTTGGTCGGCTCCAACGTGGCGGTGTCACTGATCCGCAATCTGGTGCCGTCGGCGGTACGCCTGCCGGCCTTCGTGATGATCATCGCCTCCTTCGTGACCTGCGCTGAGCTGTTGATGAAGGCGTATACCTATGAGCTCTACCAGATTCTGGGCATCTTCATTCCGCTGATCGTCACCAACTGCGCGATTCTCGGGCGTGCCGATGCCTTCGCCGCCAAGCACCCGGTGCTGCCGGCGGCCACCGATGGGCTGATGATGGGGCTGGGCTTCATGGCCGTGCTGGTACTGCTGGGCGGCATGCGCGAGCTGTTCGGTCAGGGCACGCTGTTTGCGGGCATGGAGCTGCTGCTCGGGCCGGTGGCCGCAGACTGGAAGCTGACGCTGTTCCCGGACTACTCCTTCCTGTTCCTGGTGCTGCCGCCCGGCGCCTTCTTCTGCATGGGGCTGATCATCGCGGGCAAGAAGACCATCGATGAGCGCCTCGAGCAGCGCCGCAAGGCAGCAGCCGTGGATGCGCCCAAGGCCTCGCGTCGCGTGCGCGTCACCGGCACGATTTCCTGATACGCGGGCCTGAGCCCCGGGCCTGCCTGCTTTATTCTGTCTGTTTCCCCTGTCTGCCTTTCCCTGTCTGGAGGCCAGCTGCGTTCCTCCAGACAGACACTGACCGAACCTCGCCGACCTGACACCGAGCTGCCATGAACGCCCAGAAACGTCTCGAGATCTTCACCCGCCTGCGCAACGAGAATCCAGAGCCACGCACGGAGCTTGAGTGGTCGACGCCCTTCGAGCTGTTGATCGCGGTCCTGCTCTCGGCGCAGGCCACGGATGTGGGCGTCAACAAGGCCACCGCCAGGCTGTATCCGGTCGCCAATACCCCGGAGAGCATTCTGGCGCTGGGCGTCGAGGGACTGAAGGAGTACATCAAGACGATCGGGCTTTTCAATACCAAGGCCGAGAACGTCATCAAGACCTGCCGCATGCTGATCGAGCAGCATGGAAGTGAGGTGCCGCAGACCCGCGAGGCACTGGAAGCGTTGCCCGGCGTGGGCCGCAAGACCGCCAACGTGGTGCTCAACACCGCCTTCGGTCAGCCGACCATGGCGGTGGACACGCACATCTTCCGCGTCTCCAATCGCACGCGAATCGCGCCGGGCAAGAACGTGCTGGAGGTCGAGCACAAGCTGATGCGCCATGTACCGAAGGAGTTTCTGGTCGACGCCCATCACTGGCTGATCCTGCATGGCCGCTACACCTGCGTGGCACGCAAACCACGCTGCGGCAGCTGCGTGATCGAGGACCTCTGCGAGTACAAGGACAAGGTAGACCTCTAACACATCAGAACATCAGGCGTTATCGGGGGGCTTGACCATGCGTGGCCGGCAGGCGTGAACGTTGACTGAGCGAGGACCCCGCCTCCCTGCCTATTCAACCGAGCGGCAACGTAGACTGGAGGCTATCTCCATCGCCCCGGGAACCCGCCATGGCCGCACCTTCCGATGCCGAGGGACGCCACCCTTCGCATTCAGAAGTCTCCACCGAGACCCTAGCGTCTGACGACGACAGCCTGCATGCACGACTGCAGGCCATGTCGTCACGTCTCGAGGCGCTGCAAGCCGAGAACCATCTGCTGCGCACGCTGGTCGATACCCATCCCGACATCCTGTTCATCAAGGATGCCAAGGGGCTGTTTCGCTTCGCCAATCGCACCCTGACCGACTTCTACGGCACCACGCTTGAAGACATCATCGGACGCGACGACAGTCATTACACCGGCAATACCGAGCAGAGCCGCTTCTTCCGCCGCAGCGTGGAGCAGGTGCTCAGCAAGTTCGAGCGTGAGCAGGTCTTCGAGGATGCCACCGACGGCACCACCGGCGAGATCAATCATTTCCGCTCCATCAAGCAGCCCTTCCATGACATTCATGGCAAGCCGCTGGTCGCCGTGCTGGCGCACAACATCACCGCGGAAGTCCGTGAGCATGAGCGCAAGAGCCGTCATATCGATCATATCTATGACACCTCGCTGGAAGGCTTCTGGGACTGGAACATCACCAACAGCTCCGTGACGCACAATCGGCGCTGGTCCGAGATCCTGAACGTCCCCCACGACGAGCTGCACAACAGCCTCGAGGAATTCGCCAGCCTGCTGCATCCCGAGGACACGCCGGAAGTCATGGTCGCCATCCAGGACTGCCTGGAAGGCGGGACACCCTACTACCATCGCCATCGCATGCTGACACGGGACGGGAATGTCGTCTGGGTCATCGACAAGGGGGACGTGATCGAGCGTGATCACGACGGCACTCCCCTGCGCATGATCGGTTCCATCACCGACATCACGCGCATCGTCGAATCAGAAGCCCTGCTGCATCAGCACAGTCGCTTCGACCCTCTCACCAAGCTGGCCAATCGCGCCACGCTGATTGATGCGCTGCAGCAGGCGATCATCATCACGGACGCCAGAGACACTCACGGGGCGCTCATCTTCATCGACCTGGATCACTTCAAGAAGATCAATGACCTGCTGGGGCATACCACCGGCGACCATCTGTTGATCGAAGTGGCCCACCGCCTGACCGGCCAGGTGCGAGAGACGGATCTTGTCGCGCGCTTTGGCGGGGACGAGTTCGTCATCCTGGTACAGCCCTTGAGCCATGACCCGCAGGCAGCCTGTCGTGAACTGGATGAGCTGATGGAACGTCTGCAGCAGGCGCTCAACCAGCCCTATACGCTCTCCGACCCGCAGTCGCAGCCACTGGATCATCACAGCTCGGCCAGTCTGGGCAGCATCATGTTCCATGATCGCGCCCTGAGTGCGGAGGAGCTCATCCGCCGCGCCGATATCGCGATGTATCGCGCCAAGGAAGCCGGACGCAACCAGACCGTGCGCTTCGACCCCAGCATGCGCGTGGAGCTTGAGCGGGCCGTGCAGCTGGAAAATGACCTGCGTCGCGCCATCGAGCACGAAGAGCTTTACATGGAGCTTCAGCCGCAATACGACAGAGGGCTCAAGCTGGTCGGCGCCGAATGCCTGTTGCGCTGGCGACATCCTCGGTTCGGCAACATCTCCCCCTATGAATTCATCCCGCTGGCCGAGAAGAGCCAGCTGATCGACAGCCTCGGCGACTGGGTATTGGAACAGGCGTGCAGGCTGCTGGCGGGCTGGCAGAACGGCACCGGTTTCGCCGAGCTCTATCTATCTGTCAACGTCAGCGTCAAACAGCTGGAATCACCGCACTACGTCAGCAATGTCGCCAGAACGCTCGGCCAGCACACCCTCTCCCCTGAATACCTGCAACTGGAACTGACCGAGAATGTCTTCGCGACCGACATGCCAGCCACGGTGGCACGCATGCATGAATTGCGCTCGCTGGGACTGCGGCTGTCACTGGATGATTTCGGCACCGGCTTCTCCTCGCTGACCTACATCAAGCACCTGCCCTTCGATGAGCTCAAGGTGGATCGCAGCTTCGTCAATGATCTCGAGAACGACGAGATGAACCGCCGAATGGTGAACTTCATGGTGCAGCTGGGGCATGAACTGGGCATGTGCGTGGTGGCGGAAGGCGTTGAGACCTCCAGACAGCGAGAGCTGCTGCTGGAGATGGGCTGCGACGCCCTGCAAGGCTACCTGATGGACAAGCCCATGGGGATCGACGATTTCACCGCCAGGTACCTGGACACCTGATGCTGCAGGAGTAGGAGTGGGACTTGGAGTGAGAGTAAAAGTGAGCAGGTGAGTGAGGAGTGAGGCTCGGGCCCACATGACGCAGTGCAACAGCACGACAGCGTCCACGCCGCATTCATGGCACACTGTGGCCTCTTTTCTGTCCGGATACCGTGCGCAATGGAAGACTTCTTCAACTGGATCGGCACTCAGCTTGGCGCCGCCATCCGCTTCATCGTGGAGGGCCTGAGCGGCTTCTTCGCCAATTTCGACGACGCCCTCAAGGGCTTCTTCAGTGGTCTGGCCGGTGAGCTGGGCATGAGCACCTCCCTGTTCAGTCTGCTGGGCCTGGTGTTCGGGCTGTATCTGCTGTTCAAGGGCGTCACGTCACTGCTCAGAGGTTCGATCATCGGCGGCATCCTGCTGGTGTTCCTCGGACTGACCTTCCTGGGCTGGATGATCGCCTGATCGCGCCACCTCGTCGGCCACAAAAAATCCCGCCAGTCCAAGACTGGCGGGATTTTTTCGTTCTCGACCGAGAGAAGGCGTCCGACGCAATCGCGTCCCCTCAGCCTTCCAGCAACAGCAGGATCGACAGCGCGAACAGCACCCACATGGTCGGGCGAATCTCCCTCGCCTTGCCGACCCCCAGCTTGATGATCACGAAGCTCAGGAAGCCGAACACGATCCCGTGGGTGATGGAGTAGGTCAGCGGGATCATCACCATGGCGATGAAGGCCGGAATCGCATCATCGAACTGGTGCCAGTGAATCTTGCGAATCGGCTCCATCATGAACACGCCGACCAGAATCAGCGCCGGCGCGGTGGCGATGGCAGGCACCAGCGACAGCAACGGCGCCAGGAACAGGAACGGCAGGAAGCACAGTGCCACGACCACGGCGACGAGACCGGTGCGCCCACCCTGGCTGATACCGGCCGCCGATTCGATATAGGCGTTGGCAGGGCTGGTGCCCAGCGGTGCGGAGACCAGCGCCGAGAAGGCATCGACCATCATCGAGCGACGGATGTTGCGCGGGTCACCATTCTCATCCTTCAGATTGCCCGCCTCAGCGACCGCCATGAAGGTGGACAGGGCATCGAAGAACACCGTGAACAGGATGACGAAGATGAAGGGTACGTAGGCGATCTTCAGTGAGCCCATGAAATCCAGTGCCAGCAGGCCGCTGAAATCAGGTGCCGCGAAGATGCCGGTGAAGTTGACCAGCGTCGGCTGCGCGATCTCGGGCGGGAAGTAGGCAGTCCCGTCCCCCCACAGACGGCCGATGGTGGCCGCCATCAGGGTGGTCGCCACGATGCCGATGATCAAGGCGCCATGGATACGTCTGGCGACCAGAACCGCCGTCAGCGCCAGCCCGATCATGAAGATCACCAACGAGGGCGTCATGGGGGCGACGCTGACCACGGTGACGGGGTTGGACACGATCAGCTTGGCATTCACCAGCCCGATCAGGGTGATGAACAGGCCGATACCGCAGGCAATCGCATAGCGCAGCTGAGCGGGAATCGCATCGATGACCAGACGTCGCACGTTGAACAGCGCCAGGATGGCGAAGATGACACCCGCCCAGAAGACGCACCCCAGCGCGACCTCCCAGCGCATGCCGGTCCCCAGCACCATGGTGTAGGCGAACAGGGCATTGATGCCCATCCCCGGTGCCACCAGGATCGGATTGCGGGCGTACAGTCCCATCATCAGGCTGCCGAAGAAGCTGACCAGCACGGTGGCGGTCAGTGCGGCACTGAACGGCATGCCCGTAGCGGACAGGATGCCGGGATTGACCACGATGATGTACATCGAAGCCAGGAAGGTGGCAATGCCTGCCAGCACTTCCGTGCGCGTCGTGGTGCCTTCGGCGCGAAGTGAAAAGAGGCGCTCGAACAAGGTGAGACTCCCGTGGACTAGGTCGCGATTGGTTGGAGACAAGACGGATTTCACTGCAGGCGTTTCAGAGGCTGTGTGCTTTGCAGGACACTGCCGGATGTGGCGATTCGTCCCTGACAGGCAGGGACGGATAGCCGCCGCAGCGCAAGGCACTGATGCGCCAGAGCATGGCACCAGCGCAAGGCACTGCGAATGACGCACCGTCTCCGTGCATGACGCTGTGCATGACGACCAGCGCTCGCCACCACTTGCGCGTCACACTCTTCGCCCGGCATGTGACGGGCAGCATTATAGACGCAAAGTCAGCACGAATTGAGCGTTTCTCGCCAGGACCGCTGCAGCGGCACATGGCGGTGCCTGCCATCTACCGCCTGGCGTCCGCCATCTGCCCCGCAAGCCGCGACTTGACGCCACTGGCCGCCAGCATGCCATGATGCTCACAAGGATCATCCCCATCGATGAAGCAAGGACCACGCCATGTCACCCTCCTCTTCCCAGTCAACGTCTTGCGACCCGACGGCCTCCGCCTCGTTCAGCTCCGAGCAGAACCTGCTGCCCTTGATCGTCGAGCCTGCACAGCTGCTGCCGCTGCTTGACCACCCGGACATCGTGATCGTCGATGTTCCGCTCAAGACCGAGAGTCATGCCAGTCATGTGCCCGGTGCACGCCTGCTCGACTTCAAGCGCCTGGTCGGCAGCAACGAGGACGAGATCCCCGGCGTGCCGAGCCCACAGGCGCTGTCCGACATCATGTCCGAGCTGGGCATCACGCGGGACAGCCATGTCGTCGCCTATGACGACGAAGGCGGTGGCTGGGCAGGTCGTCTGCTGTGGACCCTCGCGCTGCTGGGCCACACGCGCTTCAGTTATCTCAACGGCGGTCTGCATGCCTGGCAGGGTGAAGGACTTGCCCTGAGTGAGGCTGCCAGCGCATGGCAGGCCAGCGAATATCACGCCGCCTATGTCGATACCAGCGTGATGGCGACCCGCGAGGACATTCTCGAGCGCCTGTCCACCGAGGCCCCCGAGGAGAAGGTCGTGGTGTGGGATGCCCGTTCACTGGAGGAGTATCGCGGAGAAAAAGGCCAGAACGCGCGCCTTGGCCATATCCCGGGCGCCGTGCACTTCGAGTGGACCGAGGCCATGGACCGCGAGCGCGACCTGCGCATTCGTGACTATGCCGAGCTGATCACCGAGCTGGGCGCGCGGGGCATCAGTCCCGAGCAGCATGTGGTGACGCACTGCCAGAGCCACCACCGCTCAGGCCTGACCTGGCTGGTGGGGCGTGCACTGGGGTTCGAGGACATTCGCGCCTATCCCGGTTCCTGGAAGGAATGGGGCAATCGCGAGGACACGCCGATAGAACGCTGAGCGGCCGGAGGGGGCTCGCTGCTGCCCCTGCCTGCCCCCGCGCTTGAGCGGCCAATGACGATGGGCTAAGGTGCTGCCAGCCTGCTGGCCGCCATCTCGTTGGTCAGCGCCCGCCCTTCGGGGCGGGCTTCTCTTTTCTGCAAGGATCAACATCGTGGATCGTGCCAAGCTGTTCTCTCTGAGCCAATACCCGTTACCCCAGCACCTGATCTCACGCCTCATCGGGCGCATCGCCGCCTGCGAGAACCCGTGGGTCAAGAACACCTTCATCGAACGTTTCATCAAGGCCTACGACGTCAACATGAGCGAGGCGCTCGAGGAGAATCCGCGCGCCTACGCCTGCTTCAACGACTTCTTCACCCGTGCCCTCAAGCAAGAGGCCCGCCCCATCGAGGAAGGACTCGTCTCGCCTGCCGATGGTGTGCTGTCGCAGTTCGGAGCCATCAGCCACGGCACCCTGGTGCAGGCCAAGGGTCAGGCCTTCTCGCTGACCCAGCTGCTGGGTGGCAGCGAGGAGCGTGCCGCCCCCTTCCGCAACGGCCGCTTCGCTACCGTCTATCTGTCACCGAAGGACTATCACCGCGTCCACATGCCCCTGGCGGGCCGCCTGGTGGAGATGGCCTACGTGCCGGGGCGCCTGTTCTCGGTCAATGAAGCCACCGCCACGCATGTGCCGGGCCTCTTCGCCCGCAATGAGCGCCTGGTCTGCATCTTCGAGACCGAACACGGCCCGATGGCCATGGTGCTGGTCGGCGCGATGATCGTCGCGGCGATCAAGACCGTGTGGAGCGGCCAGGTCACGCCACTGTCCGGCGATGTCGAGACGACCCGCTTCGATCAACTCATTGAACTGGCACGGGGCGCCGAGATGGGTCGCTTCCAGCTCGGCTCCACCGTGGTGATGTGCTTCCCGGACAGCGTCGAGTTCGATGACACCCTGATGCCGGGCCAGAAGGTCAGCATGGGGCAGTCACTCGGCATGCGGCCAGCCTCCTGCGAGTCGCAGGTCGTTGACGAGTCGGTCCTCGGCGATGAAAAAACCTTCGCGCCAGACAGCGAATGACAGGCAGGAGCGCTGCCGAAGGCAATGGATGACACATAAAAAAGGGAAGCCGCCAGGCTTCCCTTTTCAACTGAGGCACCAGTATCAACCGGCCCCCTCTGGCATCCTTGCACGTCAGCATCTCGCCAACGTGCCTGGACATGCCTGTTCGTCCAACTGCGAGTCTTCCTCCCTGAATGGCGTAGTTCTCTTGAGGCTCTACTGCCGGAATCTCTCATGAGCGGCTCCGAGAAGCTCATGCGAGACCCCTGTCGACACCTTGTCACCATGCCCGATGAAAGGCGCCCGACAGCCACTCCTTCGGTCATGTGAATCGCCTCACCCCGTGCCGATCGATGGAGCAGGTACCCAGAGGGAATGTCTGCCCCGCTACGACGCCGGTATGACGACATCAGACTCCCTGTCTGATACCTGCAGTCTAGACGACTCAGATGTCCCTAGCGTGTCAAAGATAAACGCAATTGCTTGCGAGCAACGTGACACCTCAAGCACGTGCTGCCGGAAAGGCAACCACTGCGGCAATATCACGCTCACCCAGTGCCAGCATGATCAGACGATCCAGCCCCAGCGCCACACCACTGCCTGCCGGCATCCCGGCGTGCAAGGCGGCCACCAGGCGCTGGTCTGCCGCGACCTGCGGCAGGCCTGCCGCATGACGCTCGGCATTGTCAGCCGCGAAGCGCGATGCCTGCTCGGCGGCATCGGTCAGCTCATCGTAACCGTTGGCCAACTCGATCCCTGCGACATACGCCTCGAAACGCGAGGCTACCCAATCGCCTTCAGCATCCCGATGCTTGCGTGCCAGCGCCGCCTGGGCCGCGGGATAGTCCGTCACCAGCTCCACGGCGCCCTGCCCCAATGTCGGCTCGATCACCAGACTCATCAGCGCATCCAGGCAGGTCTCATGGGACCAGTCACTGGCATCGACAGCGCACTCACGCCCGCATGCCGCGCGCACCTCGTCCAGAGAGGCACTGAACGGGTCCAGTGACAGCACTCGCCGGAAGAGATCTCGGTAGGCCGTGACGGCAGGACCAGCCCCTGAGGCGTCTGATGCATCAGAGGTGTCCAGCAGCGACGACTTGCCGGTCAGCTGCGCCCCGAGCGCCATCACGCGCTGGACCAGCTCACAGGTTTCCTCTCTCAGGCCCTCGAGACTCATGCCGGGGCGATACCACTCCAGCATGCAGAACTCCGGATTGTGGCGACGACTGACCTCACCATCGCGGAAGGCGCGCGCGATCTGGAAGATCGGCCCGCTGCCGGCCGCCAGCAGACGCTTCATGTGGAATTCCGGCGAGGTCTGCAGCCACATCGGCACCCGTTCACGCTCACCGGGCAGTTGCAACGACGATGACAACGAGGCCAGCCCCACGTCGGTCGAGCCGGCCTGCCCCAGCACCGGCGTCTCCACCTCCAGCACCTCACGCTCGGCGAAGAAGGCCCGCACCTCATTGATCAGTCGTGCGCGCTGCACGAGGCGCTCTCGCGTCGCGGTGGGCGCCCAGTCTTGCGGCAAGGGGGTCTGGGGAGAATCAGAGGGAATATCGACGTCTGACATGGCGAGCTCGACGAGTGGATCAGCAAGGGACAGTGGCCAGCCTGCAGGATTGACCGGCACAAACGATGATGCCCCGCACGAGGCGAGGCATCAGAGGGGTCACGACGTGAGCGAAAAGGCTCAGGCGCGCGAGACGTACTCGGCGCTGCGCGTATCAACCTTGAGCACTTCGCCCTGGTTGATGAACAGCGGGACACGCACCACGGCACCGGAAGACAGCGTTGCCGGCTTGGAGCCACCGTTGGCGGTGTCGCCCTTGAGGCCCGGATCCGTCTCAACGACTTCCAGCTCGATGAAGTTCGGCGGAGTCACCGCGATCGCGTTGTCATTCCACAGCGTGATGGTGTAGACGACCTGCTCTTTCAGCCACTTGATGTTGTCGCCCAGCGCCTTGCCATCGACGGCATACTGCTCGAAGGAGCCATCGGTACGCATGAAGTGCCACATTTCCCCGTCGGTGTAGAGGTATTCCATGTCGACTTCCATGACGTCGGCAGCTTCGATGCTCTCACCGGACTTGAACGTCCGCTCCCACACACGACCGGTCTTCAGGTTGCGCAGCTTGACGCGATTGAAGGCCTGCCCCTTGCCCGGCTTGACCAGCTCATTGTCAACGATGGCACAGGGGTCATTGTCCAGCATCACTTTCAGACCGGACTTGAATTCGTTGGTAGAATAATTGGCCATCTTGCTCGCTCTCGACTCGTTAACGGGTCTTGCCCGCCATGAATTCCAGATTGCCGCCTCACGGGCAGCAACCATGACTAAGAAGTGATGCGCATGATAACCCGAACCTCGCCATCCTTGCATACCATCACGCATGAGACGTGCGAAAGTCACGATGTGACGCCCCTCGCACTCCACTCGAGCCCGCGCGGTGACTGGCGTGCACAGCTGCGCGACGTCATTCGCTCTCCCGAGGCGCTGCTGGACCGCCTGGGACTTGATCACGAATGGCTTCCCGGCGCCAGCGACGGCCATGCCCTGTTCTCGATCCGCGTTCCCGAGGCCTATGCCAGCCGCATCCGCCCCCAAGACCCGAATGACCCGCTGCTGCGTCAGGTGCTGCCACTGGACAGCGAGACGGACGTGCTCGACGGCTATGTCACCGACCCGCTGGAAGAAGCGGAGCACACCCCGCTCCCGGGACTGATCCACAAGTACACCAACCGGGTGCTGCTGATGGCCAGCGGTGGCTGCGCGATCAATTGCCGCTATTGTTTCCGGCGCCATTTTCCCTATGAAGACCACCAGCCCAGCCGCGCGCAATGGCAGGACATTCTCGACTACCTGCGCGCCGATGAGCGCATCCACGAGGTCATCCTCTCGGGTGGCGACCCGCTCGTGTCTCCCGACAGGCGACTGGCCTGGCTGGTGGAATCATTGGGCGAGATACCGCATCTCAAGCGTCTGCGTATCCACACCCGCCTGCCGGTGGTGATACCGGATCGCGTCAATGCCGAGCTGCTGGACTGGCTGAAGGCGACGCGACTGCAGAAGGTGCTGGTCATCCACAGCAACCACGCCAACGAGCTGGACACGGAGGTCGCCGCGGCCATGACACGCCTCAAGGCAGCCGGGGTCACCCTGCTCAACCAGAGCGTCATCCTGCGCGGCGTCAATGACTCGGTGGAAACGCAGACGTCCCTCGCCGAGCGACTGTTCGAGTGCGGGGTGCTGCCCTACTACCTGCATGCCTTCGACCCCGTCCAGGGCGCCGCCCACTTCGCGGTCAGCGATGAAGACGCCTGTGCCCTGATGGAGGCACTGCTGGAGCATCTGCCCGGCTTCCTGATGCCACGTCTGGTACGCGAGATCCCCGGGCGCCGCTCCAAGACGCCCCTGAGTGGTGCTCACTCCCCGGGCCACCTTGCAGACCACGCCCAGACTGTCGGCCATGATGACCATCCGGACCCGACGAGAGCCACGCTGATTGCCCGCAGTTGAAATCCACCGATGAGATCAGCCGATGAGGTCAGACCTTGAGGTCAGCACTGCGCCATGCGCGGTGCGCTTGCGAAAATCTGCTACCATCGCGGCCCCATTTCGCTAGAATCGCTGGCCATCATCACCATCGGCACACGCCCCAAGAGGCGTGGCCACGCTCAAGGAGCCCATCACATGCCTCATCTCGTCATTGATTATGCCGACAGTCTGGCCCCCAGCCTCGACATGGACGCGATCATGGATGACCTGCATGCCGCCGCCATGCAAAGCGGCCTGTTCAAGGAAAGCGACATCAAGGTGCGCGCGGAAAGCTGGCGTCACTGGCGCCTGGCGGGCAATCAGGCACCGCTGGCGCACAAGCATGGCTTCGTCAACCTTCACTGCCATCAGCTGGAAGGCCGAAGCGATGACGACAAGTCGCGTCTGGCGGACATCCTGATGGAAGCCCTCAAGCCGCACTGCGAGGCCGCTCGCGAGGTCAGCGTGGAGATCGTCGAGATCACGCGCGCGACCTACCGCAAGCACAAGGCCTGACCCCTCAGGCGATAACGCAAGACGCCCCGCCGGCAGGCTGCCGCGGGGCGTCTTGCGTTATTGCACCTGCCCCGTATATCGCCGTATCCGGGGCTCATGCGCGGTGTTCAGGTCCCTGTCATGACCTGGGGAACGTGCAGCAGATCGTTCAGACGATGGGCATGCTCGGCAGCCTCACGACCCACGGAGGTCAGATAGCCACCATCGGGCAGCGTGGTCAGGCCCTTGGCGTGCAGACGTTCTGCCGCAGCGACCATGTCAGGACTGGCATCGTGGCGAATCTTCAAGCCCTTGAGGGCGGCGTCATGCGGGAACAGACACAGCAGGTGCAGTTCATCGTCATAGGGTGACGGCATGGGCAAACTCCTGACGGCGTGGCGAATGGCGTTTTGGGATGGCGACAACAGACAGACTCCGAGTCGTCGGCGTCTGTCACCAGTCTAGTCACCGTGCGCAAAACCACCCTGCTGCTTTGGGACTAGGCCCCGTCCCATCCGCCCCGAACATCGAAAACGCCCCCACCGCAACCGCAGTGAGGGCGTTTTCGATGAGGCACCGTCAGGCACTCACTGCAGACTCAGTGCTTGAGGTCCTGCTGGCGGTAGCCCATCAGATAGAGCACGGCATCAAGCCCCAGCGTCGAGATCGACTGACGCGCCTGTTCACGTACCAGCGGCTTGGCGCGGAAGGCGATGCCCAGCCCCGCTTCAGCAAGCATCTTGAGGTCGTTGGCACCATCCCCGACGGCGATGGTCTGCTCCATGCGCAGGCCGTGACGCTCGGCGATATCGCGCAGCAGCAGCGCCTTGCGCTCGGCATCGACGATAGGCTCACGCACCTCACCGGTCACCTTGCCATCGACGATCACCAGCTCGTTGGCGTGGATCTCATCGAAGCCCAGCAGCTGCTGGAGGTGACGCGCGAAGTAGGTGAAGCCACCGGAGAGAATCGCGGTGCGATAGCCCAGCGCCTTGAGATTGGCCATCAAACGCTCGACCCCATCCATCAGCGGCAGGTTGGCGGCGATCTCCGCCAGTACCGACTCGTCCAGCCCCTTGAGCTTGCTCATGCGCTCACGGAAGCTTTCCTGGAAATCCAGCTCACCGCGCATGGCACGCTCGGTGACTTGCGAGACTTCCTCGCCGACCCCATGACGACGCGCCAGCTCATCGATCACCTCGGTCTTGATCAGGGTCGAATCCATGTCGAAGCAGATCAGGCGGCGATGACGACGCCAGATATCGTCTTCCTGGATCGCGATATCGACACCATGCAGCGCGCCCAGCGCCAGCGCCTTCTCGCGCAGCGCATTGATGTCGGTCTCGTGCTCCGGCAGGCGCAGCCAGCACTCGACACAGGCGCCTTCGGCCGGTGACTCGCCATCCAGCGGTTCACGCCCCGACAGGCGATGCATGAGCTCGACGGTGATACCGAATTCCGCCGTCAGGCCGCCGACCTCGGCGAGAATGCCCGCCGGCAGCCGCGGCGCCAGCAGCGTCAGAATCCAGCGCGGGCGCTCCAGCTGATGGCTCCAGCGTGCATATTCCTCGGCGCCGACCTGCACGGCCTGCACATCCAGTCCCAGCTGTTCCCCGGCAGCACTCAGCGCCGCTTCCAGTTCGGACTGCGCCTCCAGTGCCACCAGCGCTTCCAGCGACACAAGCCCGAAGGTCACGCTCTGATTGATATCCAGCAGACGTGCGCCACTGCGGGCCAGCGCCTGACCGAGCCCTGCCAGCTGTCCCGGACGAGCCGCACCGGTGGCGCGGATCAAGATACGTTGTGTCATCGGAAAATCGTTCCTGAGCAATGAATCATCAAGAGGTTACCTCCAGGGCAGCTCGCCACTGGCATCATCAACTGTCTACGGCCAGGCGATCGACCTTCTGGAAGCCCTTGGGCAACTTGCTGCCGCGTCGGCCACGCTCGCCACGATAGTAGTCAAGATCCGCGCCCTTGAGCAGCGTCTTGCGCTTGCCGGCGTGCACCACCAGCGTGGCCCCGGCAGGCACGACCACCAGCGAGCGCACGAATTCCTCACGATTGGCGGCGCGTTCGCCCGGAATCGACAGCATCTTGTTGCCCTTGCCCTTGGACATTTCCGGCAACTCGGCGAGCGGGAAGACCAGCAGACGCCCTTCGTTGGACACCACCGCCACTTCCAGCGGCGCGGCATCCCCCTGCGCCGCCTCAGGCACCTCGGGGATCGCCACCGGCGGCAGTACCGCACAGCCGCGCGGCAAGGTCAGCGCGGCCTTGCCGGACTTGTTCTTGCCGGTGAGCTGCTCGAGCGTGGTCACGAAGCCATAGCCACCATCGGAGGCCAGCAGATAGCGCGCCGAGGGCGCGTCGAGCAGCAGCCCGACCATCGAAGCCCCCGCCGCCGGATTCATGCGCCCGGTGATCGGCTCGCCCTGCCCGCGCGCACTGGGCAGATTGTGCGCGGCCAGCGTGTAGGCACGCCCAGTATCATCCAGCAGCACCAGCGGCTGATTGGTCTTGCCGCGCGCCGCCAGATGGAAGCGGTCGCCGGCCTTGTAGGACAGGCCTTCGGGGTCGATATCATGCCCCTTGGCGGCGCGGATCCAGCCCTTCTCGGACAGCGCGACGGTGATCGGGTCGGCACCCATCAGCTCGACTTCCGACAGCGCCTTGGCCTCGCCGCGTTCGACCAGCGGCGAGCGACGTGCATCGCCGAAGTCAGTGGCAGCCTGCTCAAGCTCACTGTCGATCAGATCGGTCAGGGCCTCGTCATTGCCCAGCAGATGCTTGAGGTGCTTGCGCTCGCGCTTGAGCTCGTCCTGCTCGCCCCGCAGCTTCATCTCTTCAAGACGCGCCAGGTGACGCAGACGCAGCTCGAGGATCGCCTCGGCCTGACGCTCGGAAAGCTGGAAGGTCTCGATCAGGCTGGCCTTGGGGTCTTCCTCCTCGCGGATGATGCGAATCACCTCGTCGAGATTCAGGTAAGCCGTCAGCAGCCCCTCGAGGATATGCAGACGGTCCTCGACCTTGGCCAGGCGATGCTCGAGACGGCGACGCACGGTGGCACGACGATAACGCAGCCACTCGGCCAGCATCTCGTGCAGCGCCATCACGCGCGGGCGACCCTTGAGGTCGATGACGTTCATGTTGACGCGCGCGTTCTTCTCGAGATCCGTGGTGGCGAACAGGTGCGCCATCAGGCCTTCGATATCGACCCGATTGGAGCGCGGCTGAATCAGCAGGCGCGTCGGGTTCTCGTGGTCGGACTCATCGCGCAGGTCCGCGACCATCGGCAGCTTCTTGGCCTGCATCTGGGCGGCGATCTGCTCGATCACCTTGGCGCCGGAGACCTGATACGGCAGCGCCGTGATCACGATATCGCCTTCTTCCAGCACATAGCGGGCGCGCATCTTCACGCTGCCACGACCGGTGCGATAGAGCTTGGCGAGGTCGGTGCGCGGCGTGATGATCTCCGCCTCGGTGGGGAAATCCGGTGCCGGCAGGAAGTCCATCAGCTGATCGCTGTCGGAGTCCGGGTTGCGCAGCAGGTGGCGTGTGGCGGCCACGACTTCATGCACGTTGTGTGGCGGAATGTCGGTCGCCATGCCCACCGCGATGCCGGTGGTGCCGTTGAGCAGCACATTGGGCAGACGCGCCGGCAGCACCTTGGGCTCGTTCATGGTGCCATCGAAGTTGGGCACCCAGTCGACGGTGCCCTGGGAGAGCTCGGACAGCAACACCTCGGAATATTTCGACAGACGCGATTCGGTGTAACGCATGGCCGCGAAGGACTTGGGGTCATCCTGGCTACCCCAGTTGCCCTGTCCATCCACCAGCGGATAGCGATAGCTGAACGGCTGCGCCATCAGCACCATGGCCTCGTAACAGGCGCTGTCACCATGCGGGTGGAACTTGCCCAGCACATCGCCGACGGTACGCGCCGACTTCTTGTACTTGGCGTTGGCCGTCAGGGACAGCTCGCGCATGGCGTAGACGATGCGGCGCTGTACCGGCTTCATGCCATCACCGACATGCGGCAGGGCGCGGTCGAGAATCACGTACATCGAGTAGTCGAGGTACGCCTTTTCGGTGTAGTCACGCAGGGCCAGACGTTCGACGTCACCCTCCGCGACCTGGATATCCATGCTCATGGGCACTTGACCTTGATTACGAGCGTAAAACCGGGGAGCGCAAGACTCTGGCGCTCCCGAAAGAATGCTGTCGCGCAGCTTGTCTGGCTTTCGAAGTTCAGCTGCTCTTGCAACTCAACCGATGATCAGACCTCGATGTCAGCCATGTTGCCGTAGTCCTCGAGCCAGCTCTTGCGATCACTGGCGCGCTTCTTGGCCAGCAGCATGTCGAGCATCTCGTGGGTGCCGTCATCCACGCTGCGTGTCAGCTGCACCAGGCGGCGAGTGTCCGGTGCCATGGTGGTCTCGCGCAGCTGCAGCGGGTTCATCTCACCCAGCCCCTTGAAGCGCTGCACGTTGGGCGTGCCACGCTTGCTCTCGAGCTGCTTGAGGATGTGCGCCTTCTCGCTCTCGTCCAGGGCGTAATGGACTTCCTTGCCCAGGTCGATGCGATACAGCGGCGGCATGGCGACGAAGACGCGTCCGGCATCCACCAGCGCCGGGAAGTGCCGCACGAACAGCGCGCACAGCAGCGTGGCGATGTGCAGGCCATCGGAGTCGGCATCCGCCAGGATGCAGACCTTGTGGTAGCGCAGCTTGGTGAGATCATCCGAGCCCGGGTCCAGCCCGATGGCGACCGCGATGTCGTGGACTTCCTGGGAGGAGTAGATGTCATGCGACTCGACTTCCCAGGTATTGAGGATCTTGCCGCGCAGCGGCAGGATCGCCTGGGTCTCGCGGTTGCGACCCTGCTTGGCGCTGCCGCCAGCCGAGTCCCCCTCGACCAGAAACAGCTCACTGTCGGCAGGGTCGGAGCTTGAGCAGTCCGAGAGCTTGCCCGGTAGCGCAGGCCCGGAAGTGACCTTCTTGCGCGCGACCTTCTTGGCACTCTTCAGACGGCGCTGGGCCGCCGAGATCACCAGTTCCGCCAGCGCTTCGGCCTGATCGACATGGTGATTGAGCCACAGCGAGAAGGCGTCCTTGACCACGCCGGAGACGAAGGCCGCGACACTGCGCGAGGACAGGCGCTCCTTGGTCTGACCGGCGAACTGCGGATCGAGCATCTTCACCGACAGCACGAAGGCGGCGCGCTCCCACAGGTCATCCGCACTCAGCTTGACGCCACGCGGCAGCAGGCTGCGGTAATCGCAGAATTCCTTGAGCGCCTCGAGCAGGCCGGAACGCAGGCCATTGACGTGGGTGCCGCCCAGCGGCGTGGGGATCAGGTTAACGTAGGGCTCCTGCACCAGCTCGCCGCCTTCCGGCAGCCACTGGATGGCCCAGTCGACGCCATGCTCCTCATCCTCGAAATGACCGACGAACGGCGATTCCGGCAGCCGCTCGAAACCATCGGTGGCGCCGAGCAGATAGTCGCGCAGGCCATCCTCGTAATGCCAGGCCGTCTCGCTGCCATCCGTCTCGGTCAGCACGACCTTGAGCCCCGGGCACAATACCGCCTTGGCGCGCAGCAGGTGACGCAGGCGTGCCATCGCCAGACGCGGACTGTCGAAGTAGCTCTCGTCCGGCCAGAAACGCACCAGAGTGCCGGTATTGCGCTTGCCGACGGTACCGATCTGACTCAGCTCCTCGACCTTCTCGCCATTCTCGAAGGCAATGCGCTGACGCAGACCCTCACGGCAGACCTCCACCTCAAGGCGCGTCGACAGGGCGTTGACCACCGAGACACCCACGCCATGCAGGCCGCCCGAGAAGCGATAGCTGTCCTGGGAGAACTTGCCCCCCGCGTGCAGCTTGGTGAGGATCAGCTCGATCCCGGTCACACCATGCTCGGGGTGGATGTCAGTGGGCATGCCACGACCATCATCCGCCACCTCGATACCGCCGTCTTCCAGCAGCTTCACGCGCACTTCCTTCGCGTGACCCGCCAGCGCCTCATCGACGGAGTTGTCGATGACTTCCTGGACCAGGTGGTTGGGCCGAGTGGTATCGGTATACATGCCGGGCCGCTTGCGGACCGGTTCGAGGCCGGAGAGAACCTCGATGGAACTGGCGCTGTACTGACTCATCGCAGCCTTGTGTCCTTGGTGTTGACGTCCGGCAGACGCATCACGGATGGCGATGCCTCTGCCTGATTTTCTGAAGAGAGTCGCCGCTGGCCGAACGATCCGATGACGGATTCATCTTCCTGTCCGGCCCGCACGCCCAACCGTCCTCGACACGTTAGCAGGGTGCGACGTGGAAGGATGTCGCAAGCGACGGGGCCAGACGATGGCCGGCATGCGCCATGATGGCAGGCAGGTACTCCGCCAGTCTGGCAAATCCATGATCCCCTCCCGGCGTGAGGATCAGCCGGCAATCCTGATAGAGGCTTGCGGCATCGTTGACGTCCAATGTCTCGTCCGCCGTGGCAAGCAGCACGAGGGTGCGCTGCGGCGTGACGGGGATCGCTTCCAGTGCGGCCAGCGCCGGCCCGAATGCTTCGGTGACGGTGAAGGACTCGCCGGTATAGGGGTTGGCGTGGGTCGACCCCAGCCATGCCGTGACAAGCCTGACCGGGCGCACGGCTGGATTGATCAATACCGTGCGCGGCCCCTGACGCCATACGCTCTGCTCGCGGCCCTGGGGTCCATCGAGTCGCGCAGCCTCACGCGCGGCAAGCCAGGTGCTCAGAAAGCCACCCATGGAGCTGCCGATCACCACGATGGCGTCGTCACAGGCAGGGTCAGCCGGGTCGAGATCCAACTGCGCGCAGAGCGCCTGGTAGGCCTCCTCCACCACCGCCTGCCCGGCAGCGGGTTGAGGTGGGATGTCAGGCGCGACGCAGGGCAGACCGAATTCGGCGGCCGCACGCTTCATCAACTGCGCCTTGGGCGAGCAACTGGCCGAGTTGAAACCATGCAGGTACAACACGCCCCTGACCGGAGGAACGACAACGCCTGCCTGCGCAGGGTAATGGGGACGGCTCATCAGCGCTCCCGACACGCGCGAACCGAACGGCTCACGCTCGGTTCGCGGCAAGGTGTCTAGTGTAAACGATTGATTCCCATATAGGATAGCGAGAATACTGTATAAATCAACAGAGGATGATCGCCTGCGTGATCCCCCGTCAGCGCGGGTCCTGCCCCTGGGCGGCCCACACGGACTCGATCAAGGCACGACTGGAAGCGTCCAGCTGCTCGAAGCCTTCTCCCGTGGTCATGGTCGCTTCCGTCGCGGTGGCGATCTGCTTGCCCAGCTCCACGCCCCACTGATCGAACGGATTGATGTCCCAGATGGTGGCCTGGACGAAGACCTTCTGCTCGTAGAGCGCGATCAGGGCCCCCAGGGTTTCCGGCGTCAGCGCTTCCAGCAGCAGGGTGGTCGAGGGCTGATTGCCACGATAACGCTTGTGATTCGGCTGGGCCTCGTCACCCGCTATCGCGTCATCGCCCAGCATCAGCACGCGCGACTGGGCAAAGCAGTTGGCCAGTGTCAGACGGTGCTGCGCCTTGAGGTGGGCACGGGTCTCGGCGTCCTCGACATGGTCATAGCGACGCATCGGCGCGATGAAGTCACATTCCACTGCCTGGGTACCCTGATGCAGCAGCTGATAGAAGGCATGCTGGGCGTTCGGGCCCAGCTGGCCCCACAGCACCGGGCAGGTGGAGTAATCGACCATCTCGCCATCGTTGGTGACCGACTTGCCGTTGGATTCCATTTCCAGCTGCTCGAGGTAGCTGGCGAAGTATTCCAGGCGGCCGTCGTAGGGCAGGATGGAGTGGGCGCGAATATCGAGGAAGTTGTTGTTCCAGATCCCCGCCAGCGCCAGCAATACCGGCAGATTGTCTTCCAGCGGTGCGGTGCGGAAATGCTCATCCAGCTCATGCGCCCCCGCCAGCAGGCGACGGAAGTTGTCCATGCCGACATTGAGCGCGATGGGCAGTCCGATGGTGCCCCACAGCGAGTAGCGCCCGCCGACCCAGTCCCAGAACAGCAGCTGATGTTCCGGCGCGATACCCCACTCGCTCATCTTCTCCGGCTTGGCGGATGCACCGATGAAGTGCTGACGATTGATCAGTCCTTCCAGACGGCCTTGCGGGTCAAGGCGCGACTTCAGCCAGTCACGCGCGGTACGCGCATTGGAGAGCGTGTCGATGGTGGAGAACGACTTGGACGACAGGATGAACAAGGTGGTTTCCGGACTGAAGGACTGCAGGTAGTCCGCCAGCTGTGAGCCATCCATGGTCGAGGCGAAGTGCACGCCGACCTCATGGACGCCCTTGGGACGGCAATCGCTCAGCGCGCTCGAGACCATCAGCGGCCCCAGGTCCGAGCCACCGACCCCCAGATTGACCACATCGGTGATCGGCTTGCCGGTGGCACCACGCCACTGCCCGCTATGGAAGGTCTCGACCATCTCGGCGAGCCGCTCGAGGCTCTCGTGGATGGCAGGTACCACATCCTCGCCATCCACCTCGAGACTTGCTGAGCGTGGCAGACGCAGGGCCGCGTGCAGGGCCGGGCGATCTTCCGAGCGATTGACGTGCTCACCGGCCAGCAGACGCTTGATGCCCTGCTCGACACCGGTTTCCCGCGCCAGCTCCAGCAGCAGCTCCAGGGTCTCCTGCTTGAGCCGCTGCTTGGAGAGATCCAGGCGCAGGCCCGCGGCAGAACGGGTGAAGGTCGTCACTCGATCGCGCCCTTGCGCCGCATCCTCGGCGAACAGGTCCTTCAGGTGCACATCGGCCATCTGCTCCTGATGATGACGCGCGAGGGCCTGCCAGGCCTGACTGTTACGGCGGGCAGAACGTGCAGACGATGGAGTGGACATGGCCACCTCTCTCCTTGAAGTGTCGCGACCGGCCCTGCGTGGCCCGGTCAGAAATCGGTTGATGGAGGCATCATCGGCAAGCCGCGGCGGGTGCGTCAGGCACCTCGAATGCGTAGAATGGCGGGCCCAGCAGGGCACTCAGCCCAGCCGCTCCCCGGCCAATGGCATGTCGCCCAGGCCCTCTGCCCGATGAAGCCTTGATCCATGAGTGATGCATCTTACCGTGACGCGATATTTACGACACCCCTTGACCGTGTTGCCAGCTTCTCCTTCGACGAACAGGTCGTCAGCTGCTTCCCGGACATGCTGCGCCGTTCGGTGCCGGGGTACGGTCAGATCATCGCCATGCTGGGGCTGATGGCCCGCGCTCACCTGCGCCCTGGCGCACGCGTCTATGATCTGGGCTGCTCGCTGGGGGCTGCCAGCATGGCACTGGCACGTGAGATGGCGGCCCAGGACATCGAGATCGAAGCCGTCGATCTGTCCCGGCCGATGGTCGAGCGCGCCAGCCGCGAGCTCGCCGACGCCTTCCCGGACCATCGCATCAACGTCAGTGAAGCCGATATCCGCACCCTGGAGTACCAGCCTGCCGGCATGATCGTGGTCAACTTCACCCTGCAGTTTCTGCCGCCGCAGGACCGCGACGCCGTGATCGACAAGCTGTTTGCGGCGCTGGAGCCCGGCGGCGTGTTGATCCTGTCCGAGAAGATCATCAGCGACGACCCGGTCGAGAATGCCTGGTTGATCGAGCGCTATCATGACTTCAAGCGCGCCAACGGCTACTCCGACCTCGAGATCTCGCAGAAACGCGAAGCGCTGGAGGACGTGATGAAGCCCGACAGTCTCGCCACTCACCATGCGCGCCTGGCACGCGCCGGCTTCGCGCGCAGCCACACCTGGCTGCAATACCTGAACTTTGCCTCGATGGTCGCTTTCAAAGCCGCCGAATGACCGCTACGCCTGCACGGACCCGACCCAGCGCATGAGCATTTCCCCCTACGATCGTGATCTTTACCGCGCCTTCACCGAGCTTGCCTGTGAGCCAGGCGCCGTCGGTGACGGCTTCGCCCGCTGGCTGGGCGCCCTGCCCGAGCAACTGGCCAAGGGTCTGGACCGCAAGCGCCATGCTGACCTGAAGGCCTGGCATGGCGCGCTGGAGAAGCTGCCGACGCTACCTGACGAGCGCGAGGTGCAGCTGGATGCCGACCGTGTCAGTGCATGTTTTCCGACAGGCCTGAGCACGGGGCAGCAACGCCAGAGCGAGAATCTGCTGCGCGCCATGATGCCGTGGCGCAAGGGCCCCTATCAGCTCGACGAGATCCATATCGATACCGAATGGCGCTCCGACTGGAAGTGGCAGCGCCTCGCGCCGCATCTGTCGGATCTCACTCACCGTCGCGTGCTGGATGTCGGGGGCGGCAATGGTTACCACGGCTGGCGCATGGTCGGCGCTGGTGCCGCCTTCACGCTGGTGATCGACCCTTCCCCGCGCTTCTACTGCCAGTTCCATGCCGTGCGTCACTTCATCGGCGCGGATCACCCCCAGGGGCGCAACCTGCACTTCCTGCCGGTGGGCATCGAGGACGTCCCCGCGAAGATGGCCGCCTTCGACACCGTGTTCTCGATGGGGGTGCTCTATCATCGCCCCTCGCCGATGGACCACCTCTTCCAGCTGCGCGATGCCCTGCGCCCCGGCGGCGAACTGGTGCTGGAAACCCTGGTGGTGGAAGGTGACGTGACGACGGTACTGATGCCCGGCGAGCGCTACGCCGCGATGCCCAACGTCTACTTCCTGCCGTCCTCCCGGGCGCTGGCCCACTGGTGTGAGCGCGCCGGTTTCAAGGACGTGCGCATCGTCGATGAAGCGGTGACCACGCTGGATGAGCAACGCTCGACCGACTGGATGACCTATCACTCGCTGAGCGACTTCCTCGACCCTGACGACCCACGCCTGACCCGTGAAGGCCATCCGGCACCACGGCGTGCGGTGCTGATCGCCACGCGCGCCTGATCTGCGCAGCACCTTCTCTCCCAGCGGTGTCTGCGCCGGGGCAGACAAAGACGGCGGCGCTCATCGAGCACCGCCGTCTTCGTCTCTCGCCTCACACGATGCCCAACCGCCGGGCCTGTCGATACAGATTGCCGCGATCGACCTTGAGCCTGCGCGCGGCCTCTGCCCAGTTGCGATCACTCGCCAGCCAGACCCGCGAGATGTGCTCGCGCTGAAACGCCTCGGTGGCGTCACGCAACCCCAGCGCTTCATCGATGTCCTGCAGGACATGACGCAGCGCCGGGTTCGCACTCCCCGCCTGAATCGTGCCATGCCCCTCCTGTGCGGCGTGGAGGGCAATGCCACCGGCCTGCTCGTGCGCCACCTCGGCACTCGCCTCCAGCCCCAGCAACTCCGGCGTGATCACCACCAGCTGACGCCCATCGGCGCGCAGGCGCGTCGGATGAGCCCCCTGCGCCAGCCGCGCATGCAGGGCGGCACGACTCAGGCAGTGCTCCAGCTCACGCACGTTGCCGGGCCACGGGTAGTCACACAGCAGACGCTCCGCCGCCGGCGTCAGGCGCAGATTGCCCAGCCCGAGGCGCGTGCGGTTGTGCTCGAGAAAGGTTCCCGCCAGCGCCAGCAGATCCGCTCGTCCGCGCTCACGCAGCGGCGGTACCCTGAGCGGATAGACGCTCAGGCGGTGATAGAGATCTTCGCGGAAATGCCCGGCGGCGACTTCGGCCTCGAGGTCACGATTGGTCGCCGCGATGACGCGCACATCGACCCTGACCACGCGATCGCTGCCCAGCGGCTGCAATTCACCTTCCTGCAGCACCCGCAGCAGCTTGGGCTGCAACGCCAGCGGCAGCTCACCGATCTCGTCCAGCAGCAGGGTGCCGCCATCGGCCATCACGAAATGGCCACGGTGATCATGGGACGCGCCGGAGAAGGCCCCTCGCCGATGCCCGAACAGCGCACTCTCGACCAGTTCCGGTGCCAGCGCGGCACAGTTGATGCGCACCAGAGGCCGACTGGCGCGACGCGACGCATCGTGCAACCGCTGGACCACGCCCTCCTTGCCCACCCCGGTCTCGCCCGTCACCAGCACCGTCATGTCGGTATCGGCTACCGCTTCCAGCTGTGCCTCCAGTCTCGCCATCGCTGGCCCGCGCTGCGGACAGGTCCTCTGGACCTGCGGTGTCATGCCCGGCGCAAGCGCTGCCATGCCGGTCAGCGGAGCGGCCCCACGCTCAAGCCGTGATGCCAGCGCCAGACAGCAGGTGGGCAACGTCAGCAGGTCATGAAGCTCCTGATGCTCCTGATGCTCCTGATGCTCCTGCGCCAGGACGTCTGCCAGCTCGGCATCGCCGACCTGCCGTACCTCCAGCGCTTCCAGCGGGGCCAACACGCCGGGTGTCAGCGCATCGAAGGTCATCACGCCCAGCAACCTGTCCCCTTCGCGCAGCGCGATACCCGCACAGTCGTGCACCAGCAGATCCGGCCCATGCACTTCCCCCAACAGGCCATCGAAGGGGTCCGGCAGGTCACTGTCCACCGCGAAGCGATAGACACCGGTGTGCTCGGCAATCGCCTTGAGCCGCGGATGCTCTGACAACGCAAAGCGCCGACCGCGCACCTCGGCAGGTAGCCCATGCGTGGCCAGCGGCAGCAACTCGTCACGCTCCGGCAGATAGCGCATCAGCGTCGCGGCCTCACCGGGCAGACGCTGCATGATCGCGGCCAGCAGACGGGTCCATGGCAAGGCACGCCGCTTGCCGCCCTCCTCTTCCGTCAACCAGGCAGCAAGCCAGGCGTTCAGGGCGGCAAGGGGCGTATCATTGCGTGGCAAGGGAGTCTCGGGCATGCGGGATTCCTGACGTCAGTCAACCGGAAATGGCGGGCGAGGTACTGGGTGATGAGCACGCGGCTCACGCGACGGCGTGTCGCAAGACATCGTCATGGCGACAGATGATGTCATCATGACACGCAAGATGTCATCTTGACACATTCTCACGTCGTGTATTTTTCACATCACCGCTCTCGGGGACGCATGGATACTGGCCTGACGAGTTGGCATGGCCCTTGCTCTCTTCATGACGACATTCATCACGAGGTATCGTCATGCTGACCAACGCCCAGGAAGACCTGATCGCCGCCACCGCTCCCGTCGTCGCCGAGCACCTCAACGCCATTACCGCGCGCTTCTATCCGCTGATGTTCGAGCGCTATCCCGAAGTGAAGCCGCTGTTCAATCAGACGCACCAGGCCAGTGGTGGTCAAGCCCGTGCACTGGCCGGCGCCGTGCTCGCCTATGTCGGCGCACGCCACTCGCGTGAGGCGGTGGACCGCCTGCTCGCGCCCGTGGTCAGCAAGCACGTCTCGCTCAATATCCTGCCCGAGCACTACCCCATCGTCGGCGAGTGCCTGATGGCCGCCATCGGTGAGGTGCTGGGAGACGCCGTCACGCCGGAGATTGCCGACGCCTGGGGCGCCCTCTACGGAGAGCTGGCCGCCGTGCTGATCGCCGCCGAGCAGGGCCGCTACGACAGCTTCGCTGCCACCCGCGGCGGCTGGCAGGGGCTGCGCCGCTTTCGCATCGTGCGCACGGAGGACGAGAGCCGCGAGATTCGCTCGCTGTACCTAGCGCCAGTGGAAGGTCCGATGTTCTCCTTCCTGCCGGGCCAGTACATCGGCATGCGCCTGACGACGCCGCAGGGCGTGATCCATCGCCACTACAGCCTGTCACACGCGCCGGACGAGCGCTTCTGCCGTATCTCGGTCAAGCGTGAAGACCACGGTCAATCCAGCCAGTATCTGCATGCGCTGAACGTGGGTGACGAGATCGATCTGCTGCCGCCGGCCGGCGAGCTGACCTTCGAACATGCCACGCCCCAGAGCCCCGAGGCCCCGGTACTGCTGCTGTCTGCCGGCGTCGGCCAGACACCGATGCTCTCGCTGCTGGAGGCAGCGCTCGCGGCAGGCCGTCAGGTGATCTATCTGCATGCGGCCCGCAATCCCGAGGTACATGCCTTCGACACCACGCTGCAATCACTGGTCGCGCAGTATCCTGAGCAGCTGCATTATCAGGTCTGCTACGAGAAGGCTGACACTCTGCCGACGCATGCGCACCTGGGCATCATCGAGCGCGACTGGCTGGCACGTCAGATTGCCGCGACAGGTGCCAGTGCCGAGTCCCTGCAGGCCTTCGTGATCGGTCCGCATGGCTTCATGCAGAGCATGATCCAGCACCTCAATCGCATCGGCGTACCGCTCACCCAGTGCCATCACGAGCACTTCGGCCCCTCCACACCGCTTGCCATCGACGCCGCTGCCGCCTGATGCGCTGACGTGACCCGCACCATGCAAAAAGCCCCCATCGCCTTGCGGCCATGGGGGCTTCTGCGTTCTCCGGCTTCATATCCAGCAGGCCGTGTTGTTATCGCGTGTCCAGCGTTGTTGTTATCGGGTCATGCGACGGAGTCGACCGTGCCGGCTCAACTCCGTTACCGCGACTCATGTTGCCAAGGCTCAGTTGCAAAGACTCTGTTGCAAAGACTCAGTTGCCACGGCCCAGCAGCTCGCGCACGTCGCGGGCTTCCCAGTGCGGGAAGTGCTTGCGTACCAGCGCGTTGAGATCGGCTTCAAACGCGGCCCAGTCGGTCTGCTGGGTAGTAGCCTGGGTGCC
This sequence comes from Cobetia sp. PS-4MA, assembly GCF_057670765.1. Taxonomy (NCBI): domain Bacteria; kingdom Pseudomonadati; phylum Pseudomonadota; class Gammaproteobacteria; order Oceanospirillales; family Halomonadaceae; genus Cobetia; species Cobetia sp. PS-4MA. The sequence continues at coordinate 2,602,790 of NZ_CM173107.1, forward strand.
GGAGCGACCCACGCCGCGAATCATGCCCGCGCCGACGGTCACGTTGCTCAGACGATCGATGACGATGAAGCTGCCGGTGCCCGGGCTTGAACGGTAGTCGTCCACCGGCACCGACTGGGTCAGCTCGAGCTGGACGCGGCCGATGGCGTTCAGTGCCAGGCTGTCGCCCTCGTGATGCTCCAACGTGTTGACGTCGTAGAGGTAATCGATGGCACTGACCTGCCCGGTCAGATCACGGGTCGCCAGCTTGATATCGTACTGACGGCCCGGTTGCAGCGGCTTCTCGTGCATCCAGACGACATCCGCTTCCAGCGCATTGGAGAGCGGCAGTTCGGCGTCTGCCGCCACCAGCCAGTCACCGCGCGAGATGTCGATCTCGTCGTCAAGCGTCAGCGTGATGGCCTGGCCCGGATAGGCGATCTCGAGGTCGCCATCGAAGGTGACGATGCGCTCGATGGTCGAGATCTTGCCGGACGGCAGCACCTTGACGCTGTCACCCGGACGCACGACACCGGCCGCCAGCGTGCCGCAATAGCCACGGAAATCGAGGTTGGGACGATTGACGTACTGCACCGGGAAGCGCAGATCGCTGAGGTTCTGATCGCGAGTCAGTTCGACGGTTTCCAGCACCTCCAGCAGCGACGGTCCGGCCTGACCATCGACGGTGTACCAGTCAAGTGACGGGCTGCGATTGACGACGTTGTCGCCCTTGAGCGCGGACATCGGCACGAAGCGGATATCCGGTGCATTCAACTTGTCGGCGAATTCCTGATACTCGGCGACGATCTCGTTGAAGCGCGCCTCGGAGTAGTCGACCAGATCCATCTTGTTGACTGCGATCACCAGATGCTGGATACCCAGCAGGTCGGCAATGAAGCTGTGACGACGGGTCTGGGTCTGCACGCCGTAGCGCGCATCGATCAGAATGATCGCCAGGCTCGCGGACGAGGCACCGGTGGCCATGTTGCGGGTGTACTGCTCATGCCCCGGGGTATCGGCGATGATGAACTTGCGCTTGTCGGTCGAGAAGAAGCGATAGGCGACATCGATGGTGATGCCCTGCTCGCGCTCGGACTGCAGGCCATCGACCAGCAGGGCCAGATCGACTTCATCACCGGTGGTGCCGCTGGTCTTGGAGGCCTGGGTGATGGAGGCCAGCTGGTCTTCATAGATCAGCTTGGAGTCGAACAGCAGACGACCGATCAGGGTCGACTTGCCGTCATCGACGCTACCGCAGGTGATGAAGCGCAGCAGGTCCTTGCGCTCGTGTTCTTGCAGGTAGGCTTCGATATCCGCGGAAATCTTGTCTGACGCGTGGGACACACTCTTCTCCTTGCCGCTGTCATGGGCCTGATGAGCTGGCGAGCCAGTATCACGAGCCAGTGTCTCGTGAGGCTGCGAGCCGATTCATCAGGCGAATTGTTCGTTCAGGTCATCAAGCACGAGGCGGAATCAGCAGGATGGGGCCTCGTGAGGCAATGGGCCTAGCGAGAATTGGCGACTAGAAATACCCTTCGCGCTTCTTCTTCTCCATGGAGCCTGCCTGATCGTGATCGATGGCACGACCGGAGCGCTCACTGGTACGGGTCAGCAGCATTTCCTGGATGATTTCCGGCAGGGTCGCGGCGGTGGATTCCACGGCGCCGGTCAGCGGGTAGCACCCCAGGGTGCGGAAGCGCACGGACTTCATCTCCGGCACTTCGCCGTCCTTGAGCGGCAGACGGTCGTCATCGACCATGATGTCGAGGCCATCACGCTTCACCACCGGACGCACGGCGGAGTAGTAGAGCGGCACGATCTTGATGGACTCGAGGTAGATGTACTGCCAGATGTCCAGCTCGGTCCAGTTGGAGAGCGGGAAGACGCGGATGGACTCGCCCTTGTTGATCTTGGAGTTGTAGATGTTCCACAGCTCCGGGCGCTGATTCTTGGGGTCCCAGCGGTGGTACTGGTCACGGAAGGAGTAGACACGCTCTTTCGCGCGTGAGGCTTCCTCGTCACGACGCGCACCGCCGAAGGCCGCATCGAATCCATGCTTGTCCAGCGCCTGCTTCAGCGACTGGGTCTTCATGATGTCGGTGTACTTGGCGCTGCCGTGCTCGAACGGGTTGATGTTCGCCTCGACACCTTCCTGATTGATGTGCTCGATCAATTCCATGCCGACTTCCGCGGCCATCTCATCGCGGAACTTGATCATCTCCTGGAATTTCCAGGTGGTGTTGACGTGCATCAGGGGGAACGGCGGCACGCCCGGCGCGAAGGCCTTGCGCGCCAGGTGCAGCATCACGGCGGAGTCCTTGCCGATGGAGTAGAGCATGACCGGATTGGAGAACTCGGCCGCCACTTCACGAATGATGTGGATGGACTCGGCCTCGAGCTGCTTGAGGTGGGTCTGACGTTCGGGGGTAAGCATCGCGTGCGGCAACCTCGTGAGCGCTGGGAGTCGCCCTGGAAGGCGGCCCGTGACAATCAGTGGGCGTGCCCGCGGGTCGTGTCGATCGAGATGACTCTCACTCTCTCACCCCCCACGGAGCATGCTGGATACCGATACGGTACCCGCGCCGCCTTGATAACGTCAAAGAATCAGAAAATATCTTTTAAGATCAAAAATGAATACCTGACTCCCGCAGCCCCGGGACACGTCAGCCCCACGCCGATGGCGAAACGCCGCGAGCGGGAGCGCGAAGGCGCTCACAGGCTGACACGCTCCACCCAGGTCTCGAGGCGCTCTCCGTCGAGATCCACGACCCTGAAGCCTGGCCGCGCCGCTTCATCGACGGCGAAATCATGGCTGAGCGGCGCGAACTGGTCTGACGTGGAGGGCACGCCATAGACGGCGACACTGCCCTGCCCGCTCGGGCGCCGGGTGGCGAAAGCCTGATGGATATGGCCGCACAGGATGGCCCGCACCTGCGAGTGATGACTCAGGGTGTCCCACAGGGCATCACGGTCGGCCAGGCCCAGCTGATCCATCCAGTCCGAGTCGATCGGCACTGGATGATGATGCATCGCCAGCAGCGTCGGCCTCGTATCCTCCTCGAGCGACAGCGACAGCGCCGCCAGCTGCTCGCGGCCAAGCTCGCCCCCCGCCTGTCCAGAGATGCGCGAGTCCAGACACAGCAGACGCCAGTCACCAAGATCAAGCTCTTGATGGAAAGGGCGCAGCTCCTGCATGAAATCCGGGTGGTCATGATTGCCGGCGAACCAGAACCACGGACACCCCAGGGCATCGAACAGCTCCCCCGCCAGACGGTAGGAAGCAGGGCTCTCATCCTGGCTGACATCCCCGGTCACCAGCAGGATGTCGGGACGCAGGCTTGAGGCATGCGCCATCACGGCCTCCAGCTGACGCAAGGGGAAGCCCAGTCGTGAGCGCGCGTCAGGGTCGGCACGCAGATGACAGTCACTTATCTGGATCAGTCGCATGGGTCTCTCGAACAGCGGAAAAAAGAACAGAACCGCGATGGCCGGGCCATCGCGGTTCTTTCAGGCAGTCAAGCGGACAGCCGGTCAGGCGTGGAATCCGCAACGCGAATTCTCTTTCTGATCATGACGCTGGCGCTGCCCTCACTCCCCCATCCCGGCGGGCCTCACGACAGCCTCGTCACGGCAGCCTCGTCACGAGAACCTCGTCACGGCAGCCTCGTCATGGCAGCCTCGTCATGGCAACTCAGGCACATCGGCTTGCCCGAAAGCCTGAGCATGGCTCAACCACTCGCCGAGGAAACGATTGAGCTGAAGCTTTTCATCCGGCTGGTGCATGCGAGGGTTCGGATAGCGGTTGCGCCCCGAGAAATGCCGTTGACGCTGGAAGTCGGTGACTTCGGCCATGCGTACATCGTGATAGAGATGCACGCTCATCCGCGGGGAATCGATGATGTGATCCAGCACGCCAGTCTGGGCAACCGTGACCATGGTGGTATAGGGCGCGCACTCGACCACCTCGAGCAACAGGGTACCGAAGTGGCCCTGATTGCCCGCCAGGGGAAAGGCGAAGCTGTCCCCCGCCTCGGCCTTGCCGAGGATGCGCGTGAGGCGCAGATAATTGGACCCGCACTCGGCATGGAGTGCTTTTAGGTCGGCCACATAGGCTTTCTTGACCTGCATGGGCAAACTCCTTGCGAATCTCAGAACATTGGCGTGCTGTCTAGCAGGGCACACCCTGTATCGTGCATGGCATGATGCGGGCAAAGCGCGACAGATCAAGCGCCGTGAGAGCGCCCGGCAGCGGGGTTTCGGCGCTCGGCACTGACACAGGCATTGATAGACTGCCGGCCTGCCGGTGGCAGCAAGCCTCTAGAATAGCAGTTCTGGTGGGCAGGTTGAGGAACCCTGCGTGAGCCACGGGGGATTGCCAAGCAACGCCTTCGCTGTCTCAGGCGTGCATCACCCGCAGTGCAGCACGCTCCCGCAACAGCCACTGCATGGCCATGATCGCCATGGCATTGCCAAGCCTGCCCTGCTCCAGAAGCGACAGGGCCGCCTGGAAATCGAGCACATGCACGCGAATATCCTCGTTCTCTTCCGCCAGCCCATGCACCCCGCCCAGTCCGCTGCTGTCGCATAGCCCGATGAACAGGGTGACCTCTTCGGTGCAGGCGCCGGGGCTGGGGTAATAGCGGTAGAGCTCGATCAGCTCCCTCAACTCGCAACCGGCCTCCTCGACCGCCTCACGCCGCGCGACCTCCGCCGCACTTTCCTGCTTGTCCACCAGGCCGGCGATGGGCTCCAGACTCCAGGGGGTGCGCTCGTCCTCGAGCATGCCGGCCCGAATCTGCTCGACGAAGACCACACGATCCGTCACCGGGTCATAGGGCAGCACACCGACGGCATCATGGCGAACATGCACCTCGCGCTGGATCACATCACTCCAGCCACCGTTGAAACGCCGATGGCGAAGCTCGCGCTGCTCCAGGCGAAAGAAACCGTCCTGCAGCACCCTGGTCTCGACCCGTTCGACATCGCCATGCGCAAAGACCTGCTGCCCTGCCACGTGCTCTGGTGTATCGCTCATGCATCCTCCTTGGCTGAAGTCGCATTATCCCGACCTCGCCCTGCGCTGGCCAGCCCGCCCACTGGACGTGAAAGCGGCACTGTCCGAAGGAAGTGCCGCTTTCACGTCCAGTGCCGCCGAACGGTCACCGTTGTCCTGAAGCCGCGTGCGCGACACTCACTCCAGTCGTGTGATCAGTGCCTTGATCTCGCGCTTCAGCTCCTGATCGGCCAGCTCACGATTGGGCCGAGCCGGGCCCTTGAGCGCGAGCCGTGCATGCTTGAGTGCCTCGGCCTTCCTGCCCTCGGAGGCCAGATAGTCGGCATAGTAGAAATTGGTGTCCATGCCCTGAGGATTGACGGCCAGCCCCTGACGCAGCACCTCCCCCGCCTTGTCATCATCGCCAAAGCCGACCGGCCAACCCGGCGCCTTGTCATACAGCGACCCGAGCGTCACGTAGGCAGAGGCATTGTCGCCCCGGGGGTCAAGCTTGATGGCCTGCTCAAGGGTGGCCTTGGCTTCCTTGGCCAGATCCAGCGCCCCCAGTCCCCCTCGCGCCTTGGCCCACGACGCCAGGATGATACCCTCCCAGGTCAGCACATGGGCGTTGTCCGGGTATTGGTCCGCCAGCGCGCGCACTTCCTTGCCCAAGGCCTCCATGCCGGTTTCCTGAGCGTCCCCGGAGGACTGATAGTTGACCTGGGCCCAGCGTTTCATGAGTCCGAAGACGGCATCATCTCCTTCGGCGGCCTGGACGCCGGTCATGCCGGCCAGCGTGATGCCCAGCGCCATGCCTCCTGAGAGCATCAGCTGGTAGACACGATGCGTGGCGCGACGAGTACGGCGTAGCGATGACGGGGTTGGCATGGACAGCTCCCTGAAATTCATTATTGTTGGCGGGATGATACGGCAATGCCCCTTGAGACCTGCGCCTTGGCAGGCGTGCTGGCGAATTGCCGCAATGGCGATATCACGAGAACGTGAACGGCATGCCAAGACTGTAACGAACGTTTGAATCTGCCGCCAACCCCCCTTGGTCGCAGGCCTCAACGCAAGACAGCGCCCTTTGCGGGCGCTTGCCCTTCATTTTCGCAGGCTGTGGAGAAAGACATGCAAGGTCGTAACATGACGCGCTGGCGCGATCCCAAGACCGATCCGCGTCAGGAAAAGAAGAGCAACGTGATCACCCCGCAGGGCCACGCGAAGATGAAGGCGCTGGCCGACCACCTGAGGCGCGTCAGGCGACCGGAGCTGTCGCGCAAGACGGGCGAAGCCGCCGCCATGGGGGATCGCAGCGAGAATGCGGATTACACCTACAACAAGAAGGCACTGAATCAGACCATCGCCAAGATCGCCTATCTGGAAAAGCGTCTGGATGAACTGACCATCATCGACCGCCTGCCCGCGGATCTGGAGCGCGTGTATTTCGCGGCCTTCGTGACGCTGGAGGATGAACAGGGAGAGGAGATGGAGATACGCATCGTCGGCCCTGATGAGACCGACAACGCTCGCCGCTGGATCAGCGTCGATGCCCCCCTCGCCCGGGCACTGCTGGGCAAGGGGCTGGATGATGACGTGAGCGTGGCAGCGCCGGGCGGCGAGACGACCTACATCATCACGGCCATCCGCTATCAGTCGCCGGAGGCGTAAGCGGCGGGCTCGGCATCAGGTCGCAGGGAATCAGTCCACAGAGGATCAGCGCGCCTTGCGTGCACGATAGACCTTGAACTGGCGCGTTTCGGCCAGCACCTCGAATTCGCCGAAGGCCGCCTGCAACAGATCCGGATAGGGCAGGAAGGCATTGGCCACCAGCGTCAGGGTACCGCCCGGCACCAGGTGATCCGGCGCCTGGCTGATCAGACGCGCCGCCGGTCCGTAATCGATATCGCGCTCATGATGGAACGGCGGATTGGCCACGATGGCCTCGAACCGCTCGCCCTCGAACGCCGCGAAGACATCGCTCAGGCGTACGTCCGCCTCAAGCCCGTTGAGCGCCAGACTGCGACGGGTCGCCTCCACCGCGAAGGCACTGACATCGCCTGCCATCACGCGCGCACCGTGACGCGCCAGCCAGCAGCTGATGATGCCGTCGCCCGCCCCGATATCCAGCGCCCGCTTGTAGCCACGGGTCGGCAGGTTCTCCAGCAGCAGCGCGGTACCCGGGTCCAGCTTGGCATTGCCGTAAAGGCCCGGATGGCTGGTCAGGCGCAGCTCCAGCGCCTCGAATTCGCCCCAGCCTTCTGTCCATTCTCCAGCCACTGCCAGTGGCGATTCACTGCTGGCGGCCTGTTCGGCCGTCAACTCACGCGTGGCGGATGACCACAGCTGGCAACGACGCGCGGTATCGTCCTTGCGGGCCGTCATTCCCAGTGCCTTGAGGATGCGCTCAGCGCGCTTGATGCCACCGTTGACCTCGCCCACCACCTTGATCGGCGTACCTGCCGGCAATACATGGCACAGCGCCACCAGCCACCACTCGCCCAGCGCATGCGCCTTGGGCCAGAACAGCAAGGCACCCGCCGCCTCGCCAATCGTGGTATCCGCGCGGGCTTCGGCAAAGGCCACCGCATGGCTGACCCGGTGCCCGGCCTCCCGCGCGGCATTCACGATGCCGGTGTCATGCCCCCAGACACGCCGCTGGCGGTCCGATGACAGCCACCAGTCATCACGCGGTGCAGCGACCCACAGCCAATCACGGAAATCACTGTCCTGGCGTTCAAGCAACTGGCAGGCGGGGGTTTGAGCAGACATGAAGACTCCGAAAAGATAGGAAACGGCAGATGATGAACAGCAAGACGGCGCAGAAGCCTGCGCCGTGACACCTCAGGCAGGGCGCACCAGCTCATAGTGCAGATAGCGTCCGAGATGGACGAAGGGGGGCGTGCGCCAGTGCTGGCACTCGAGGGCCAGCAGTTTCTGCATGTCCCCCTCACTCAGCGGGTCGCGCGAGCGCAGATAATCATGGAAGACTCGCAGCCCTGTCAGCTCGCGCACCTCAAGCCCGGCCTCCTCGGCCCACTGGCGAATCTCGACATCACGCAGCGGCGAGATGGGCGTCAGACGCTTGCCCGTCCCCCATCCGGCCAACCGCCCGTCCAGCACCTTGTCGAAGTTGCCCTTGGTGACGTTGGAGAATGCCAGCGCGTCGCGATTGAAGACGCTCAATGACATCACGCCACCCGGTGCCAGCAGCTGTGCCAACAGCAGAAACCCTTCACGCGGAGAGACCAGCCATTCAAGAACGGCATGGCAGACCACCACCGGCCATTGTCGGTGGGCCGCGGCGGCGAACCCCTGCAGATCACGTCCATCCCAGGTCAGGCGCTCTGTCAGGGTGGCCTGCGTCAGCGGGGCCGCATCCTCCTCTGGAGAGGACAGTCGCTGCATGGCGCGCTCACGCATCTCACCGGAAGGCTCGACCAGCGTCAGCTGATGGCCACGCGACAACCACCAGTGCGCCATCTGACCAAGTCCGGCCCCGATCTCGAGCACCTGGGTGGCCGGCAGATGGGCGAAACGCTCCTCCATCAACTGGCGAGTCAGCGCCAGACGCACCCTGCCACGCTCGGTGGTATAGAAGCCGCGCTCGAACTTTTCCGCCAGCCCATCGAAATGACGATCCGCCGTGGCACGACGGACACGGGACTCCCCTCGGACAGGCGGGTTGGAAGCATCAGACATGGCAGACAGGATCTCGAACGTGAAGGAATCGGAGGTCACGACTGGACGACAGTCGGCAGTGCAGACGCCGAAAAGGCGCCGCGCGGGACAAGGCGGCAGGTAGGCTACTCCATCAAAGCCAGAATGCAAGCAGACTGCGGCGCAGAGCCCTGACATCCGGCCGGGCAGGCGGCATTCCCCCGCTCATTGAATCCACGTAACATGGCACCCTCCGCTCATCCCGCTCCCCTTGCCTCAGACCGAGCGCCGGATCCCCGGCAGTCTTCCGTCACTGGCACCGCTGGGAGTTGATGGCTCATCCCACATCTTTACGGACAGATGGCCACCATGAAACAACGCGTCCTGCTTGTGGTACGCAAGCTCAACATCGGCGGGATCCAGCGAAACACCGTCAATCTGGCCAATGTCCTGTGCCGCGAAGGTCACGAGGTGCATGTGCTCGTGCTCAAGGGTGAACTCGAACTCATCCCGGACCCGGGCGTACATGTCCACCAGATCGACTTCGACAAGGCATTCCGCAAGACCGGCATTGGCCTGGTGTATGACCTCTTCACCCGCGCAGTGCTCAACCCTCTGATCAAGGGCTCTGGATTCGTCTGGCGCGGCTATTACGGTGGCGCCTACCTGCGGCGATTCATCCGTACCCTGGAAACACGCCATGGCCCCGTCGATCGGGTGATCATGCGCGGCCAGGGCGCCTTCGAGACGGTCTGGTCACTCAAGGACCCGCGCCTGTGGCAGGTCACCGTGTCCTGGCCCGGTGACATCCGCCAGGGCTGGCGTCAGAAATTCCTGCTCAAGCGCCTGTACGCCGACAAGCAGATCATCTGCAATACCGACAATGTCCGCGAGCAACTCGAGCGACTGCTCTCGCAACACGCTGTCACGCCTCGACGCCTCGCCACCATCGGCAACGTCTGCGATCTCGATGCCATCGCGCAGATGGCGGATGAGCCCGTGGAGCTGCCATCACGTCCCTATGTCGTGCAGGTATGTCGCCTGTCGGACGTGAAGCGTCAGGATGTCCTGATCAAGGCCTATCTCGCCGCAGATATCGAGGAAGATCTGGTCATCGTCGGCGATGGGCCCAAGCGCGAGAGTGTGGAGAACCTGATTCGCGAGCTCGGGGTGGGCGACCGGGTCCATCTCATCGGCAGCCGGGTCAATCCCTACCCGTGGATGAAGCATGCCCGTCTGTTCATTCTCAGCTCGCGCAGTGAAGCCTTCGGAATCGTGCTGGTGGAAAGCATGTGCTGCGGCACGCCATGCGTCGCGCCGGATGTCCCCGGTGGGGTCCGCAATGTGCTGATCCATGATCAGGCGCGGCTGATCTCCGAGAACAGCATTGAAGGCCTGGCAGCCAAGATCCGCGAAGGGCTCGAGAACCCGCCGTCACTCGCCGAGGATCCGGAGTTGATCGAACGTTTCCGCGACACCCGTATCATGCAGGAATTTCTGGCCCTGCCAACGGATGCCGAGGCAGCACATCGCGACTGAACACAACGCGATGGAATGACGAGATGCCCTGCCCCGCCCGGCACGACTGCCATTCTCCGGGCAACAGGTCAGGGCATCATAAATGACGTGCCATGCATGAGGCGCCGTGCTGCTCAAGCCGGGGTCCGGCTCACCCTGAAAGCTGCTGGCGCATGGGCGCGCAGGACGTGACCCGGAAGCCAGAGGGCAGGCAAGCGAGAGACAGCAGAAAGACACCCTGTACAGAGAGTGACGAGAGATTCAGGAAAGAATGACGCGGGGATGAATGAAGGGCTGGCGCCCCCTGCAGGAGTCGTATAAGCCCGACACAATAGGCTTTAAGAGGATGTTTCCACCCCTACCATACATGGCGCCATACACAAAGCTCGGCGCTGTGCCACGCCTTTAGAATCATCGGTAATTCCGTCCATATACTGACGATCCTCGATCACCAGTTGATCCGAAATCACCTCAAAAGCCGGACCACTTACCCGCTAGATAGCACCTCCACTAACGTAGGTTGCCTCTGGTGTCAGCCAAGATACACCGAACCTTATGCCTACTAGTCTAATTTGGTGAAAACCTCTATCATAAGCTCTGCACCTGATCCCCCTATATAACACTATTTAGAAAAACTTAGTACACAAGGAAGTAATCATGGCAAGTAACAGGGATAACACTAGCTCAAATGGAAGCGTTGGCCAAAATGCCCCCGTACCTAAACACCCAATAAAGCCTCTCAAAGCCATCACTTATTTATTAAAAAAAGACGTCACTTCGAAATCTAAACTATTCAAAGTAGATGCGGGGAAGTTGTGGGACATAACAAACCCGATTGCAATTGAATTCATTGTTGAAATTGAAAAAAGATTTCGCAACAAAAGCAAAAGATATGGTTATTTTTCGTCAACTAAAAGCTCTATACCCAAAGAGCTGACTAAGTATTACACATCTAATAATAAAAAAATTGATAGTGAATTCCTCAGCTTTAGTAATGGCCTAGCTGTCAGTTTAGGTCATGCTGCAGATGAAGTTAATGCCAGCCCTACAGTAGGCGGCAATGTTATAATAATGCATTACACCTCTCATGAAGATGGCGATCTTGGTCGCATACTAATTGTTTTACTTGACAAGAAAAGTATGTTCAACTTCGACGATGATTTAAGACCAGAGCGATTAGAGCCTATTGATACACGGGCTTTAAAACAAGCTGCTTTATTCGACATCAACCTCTTCTCTGTCAGCACCGCTGCACGAGATACTGACCCTTATCTAAAGTTTATCGAAGGCAGCTCAAAAGCTGCTTTCTTTAAAGAAGCTCTGGGTTGTGATGAGAAAGTAGATAATGAGAAAAGCGTGTCTGAAGTAAATAGGAGCATTCGAGACTTTATAGCAGTCAACAAAATCGATCTCACATTAGCCGAAGAGATAAGAGATGGGGTGAAAGCGCTTCTTATCCAACACTCACGCACTAACTCAGAGCCTTTAAGCGTAGATGCGATTCAAAGAAGAATAGACCAACTGTTACCTGAGAATAGCGTTTATAAAAACACGTACTCAGACTTTGCTCATGATAATGAATATCAGATTAGCGAGTGGTTTCAGCCAACAAGCTATCATGCCAAAAAAATTGGAAAGATAACAATAAGTGACGAAAACAAAAGTTATGAAGCGGAGGTTAGTGAGAACTCAATTGGAGAAATGGGCTCCAATAAACCAGTTAAAATTTCTTCAGACGGCGATTATATTTGCTTTCCTATAAGTGGAGAAAAACGTAAAGAAATTTTTCGTGCAACCGGAAGGTATGAGGAGGACAAGAATGAGGAATAGTAACTTTAGCCCCATTGTGACCTTACTCACCAACTTCACTGGCACTATAACCATTGAGGCGAAACACTTTGTATCCTTAGATAACTTCAGTGATAAAGAGGCGCTTAAGAGCGCCCTTTTATCAGCCAACTATCTTGACGACCTCCAATATAGTGATGACAAATCTCTATTTTCATTAAGAGCTAACAAATGGGAAACTCTACCACCTATTTATAGAAACGAAAACGATTTCTGGACTACTAATGAAGACACTGACACTATTCCCGAGCTATATTATGTAGTCTCAAGTAAAATCTCTAGTCAAGACAAGTGTAAAGGTAGACTTTTAGATGCAATAGAACTTACTTTTAAGACAAAAATAATACTCAAGCAAATTTGCGATCACTACATAGCTTCGGACAAAAGGGCCTTATTCTTCGTTAACTCTGAGAAAGGAGGTGTAAAAAAAAGCGTATTAATGTCTCTAGACTACTGTGATATTCAAGAGCTGACCCCAAAGCCAAAAGACTTAAATTCAATAGATGAAATCTATAAAATTATTAACTATGACGATGTACACACCTCAGAGAGAGTAGAGGTTCTTAGAAGAACAATTACTACGCTATTAGACGAAAGGCACTCTGAAAACTCAGACTTTATATGGGTACTCAAGAATGCCTATAACCTACATAGCAAATACAAAGATCAATACGAAATATATGTACATAACTTTTCAACAAGTAAACTTCTGAATGAGGTTGACCAAAAGAGCCTAGAGTTTAATTCTAAAATAATGGACTTTGTAACCAACAGTCAAAACAAGGCCCTAACGATACCAGGTGCGATAATTGCTATTGCTGCTTTGGTGAAATCTAATGGCAGCTGGACTATACTGTTAATAACTGCTGGGGTATGGGTCACAACAAAGATGGTCATAATGTCAAACAAGATTATGTACGAAACCTTTGAAGATCTAGAATGGCAAATAGAAAAATCATTCCAGAAGTATGGAGTCATGGTTGATAGTAGAGAAGTATCAACATTAGCAAGAGAAAATGCTGATCGACTAAACACTCGAATTGGCAAAGCCAAAAAGAATCTCGGCAAAATTAATATTTTTGCAAGAGTGACTTTTTGGCTTGGGTTAATTTATGCAACAATCACTTTCTTGAGCACTAAATAAAGACATATAAACTTAAGAGAGCATTCATATGTATATAATCACTGTCGATAAATTAGGCGCCACGCCAGTGATCTGGTCCCCCTCCACGTAGACCATGCCACCCACCTGGGCATCGCCCTGGCAGGTGCGCACCCCGCCCCCTACCAGATCCACGCGAACGCGCGAGCCGCTGGCGCTGATCACCTCGCCCACCTGGCGCGGCGTGGTCGGCAGCAACGCCAGCAGGCGGCGATATGGATTGGCCATGCTATCCCCCTCCTTTGCTTGAACTGATACCACACGACGCCATCACAGATGGAATCTCTGCAGCTCGATAGACTGGCGCACGCTCAGGGCACGCCCCTGCAGGCTGGCGCTGACGCTCACGCCACGCGAGACACCACGCCAGCCATCGCACTCGATCATCATGCCAGGCAGCAGCAGGCCGCCCAGAGAGGCCGCCAGGGGCATCTGCAGGCTCTCGGTGCTCTGGCGTAGGGTTGCGGCCAGCTCAGCGATCCCGCGCGACTGGGCCGGTGCCTGATCGGTGATCAGGGCATCCACCACGGTGGGTGCCAGCTGATCGCCTGCGGTGCCCTGCCGGATGATCTGGGCCTGGATACCGCCGGTGCCGCCATGGAGCCAGACGGCATTGCGGGCATCACCTGGCTGCTGATCGCTGCCCAGCTGGGTGATGATGTCGCGCGGCACCACCAGATCGACCTCGGCCTCAGACCAGCGCCAGGGCGCTGCCTCGAAGCGTGGCGCGACGATGATGGTCTGATCCTGCTGGTGGGCCTGCACATAGCCGCCGGCGGCCTGGGCGATCCGCGAGATGGCATCGATGGGCGCGAGGCTGTCATAACTCCACGCGCCGGCGGGCACCACCCAGTCAGTCATGCGCCAATCCAGTGACCAGCCCTCTGGCAGCTCAGCACGGGCGAGCTGCGAGGCGGTGGCCTGGCTGTCCTCGGTGTAGCTGCGCGCGGTGGCGTAGGGCGCGCCCAGGTACGCCGCGAGCGAGCGGCCGCTGATGGTCACGCTATGGCTCTGCCAGCTCTCAGAGCGTCGCCAGCCATCCATTAGGCACCGCCACTGCTCGCCATTGATCTCGGCCATCACCTCCACCGGCTGGCCATCGGTGCCAGTCACCAGCGCTTGAGCGTCACGCCCTGCCAGGCCAGCAGAGAATGACCATGCCCAGCTGTCAGCGTCGATGCTGAGCGTCATCTGGGTGGCCGGCAGCTCCAGGCCATCGGAGAGGCGCACCAGGCGCGCGGAGTTTTGCACGATATAGAGCCTTTTGACGGGAATGGTCGGAGTGGGTATCTCACACATCAGACCGAACTGCAGCACCCACGGGGCGCTCGGCATGGCGTGGCAGAATTGCAGGGTGGTGCTGCCCTCCACCGGCTCGAGCACCGGCGGCTCAGGCGGATCTGGCGGCAAGTCGATGCCAGGCGGTGGCCGGCGGGCCTGCTCCCAGGGCACGCGCCAATCGTCGCCGGTGGTGCGCCCCTGCTGATAGGGCACATCAATCGTCACCGGCTCGAGGGTGCGGGCCTCCTCATAGCGCGAGCGCCGGCGGGCATCATTGCGGGGCGGGTGCTGGTAGCCGCTCGAGCGTGCCGCGGCGATTCCCTGCCCCTGCTCCCATACCGGCCGAGATCCGTGGCGGACACGCGGCAGCTGCAGCCACTGGCTGCCACTGAGGGTGCCCAGGATGCGCTCGGCCTGCTCCCACCGCGAGCCACTGATGGCATCGGTGCGGGGGCGTGCCGACCACTGGCCGCCCTGGCTGGCCGCGAGCGTTGCGCCCTGCTCGAAGCCTGACGCGGTGGCCCCATAGGGGCGAGCCGGCGGCTCCCAGCGGGTGCTGCCCTGAGCCTCGAGCGGGACCGCGTTCTCGAAACGGGCACCGGCACTATCTGATGGCCCTCGAAAGACATTGATCTCGCGGGTCAGCGCGACATCGACCACCGCCGGCGCACCCAGCGTGGCCACCAGCGAAAGGCTGACGCCATGCTCGACGCGGATCTCTGCCGTCACCGGCGGCGTGGTCGCCTCCAGACTAAGCGACTGGATCAGCTCGAGCTGCGCACGCACGGTGGCCACTGGCACCACCAGGCTGGCCGCGATCTCGATAGCGCCACCCTGGGCGAGTCGAGCATCGAGGGATGGCGGCATCAGCTGAGCATCGAGCACCAGCTCGCGCGGCAGCTCCACCGCCTCAGTGGCACCCCCAAAGCCCAGCACGACATTGCCACCCGCCGGCGGCACATAGTCACCGGCGAACAGCAGCAGCAAACCAGGATCGCCACCCAGGCGCAGCTCGAGCGCTCGCGCATTCCAGGGTGCAAGCCCCTGGACAAACTGCAGCCTGATCTCTCTCACGGTGCCCCCTAGCCCTCAGCGAATACCATGCGGCTGATCCGCGTCAGTATCCCTCGATAAATCGTCGTCGAGCTGATGGTCACGTCAGCGCCTGATCCCTCGATGCCGACATCCAGATCCATCACCCAGGCACCCTCGCCATCGACCAGGCGCGACCAGGTGGCCTCGCCATCGGCATCGGCCATCACCTCCTCGAAGGCTGCCCCCGTCAGGACGCCACCAGAGAGATCGGCGGCGAATGGCTGGGGTACCTCCAGCGTGGCCAGCGCCACCTGATCGGTGACGGCAGCACCAGGTGATGGGCGGGTGCCGGAGTACACGACGAATGACGCCGGCGAATCGCCGGCATCAATCGCACCGGCGATGGCCGCCAGGCGTGCATTTTTCGCGCTTGTCGAGAAGCTGATCACGAACTGTCCTCCACCTCAGAATGCACATTGTCTGACACGACAGCGTTTTGCTGCAGGGTGTGATCGAAGGCCATCACGTAGAACGCGCGGCGCGGGTCAAGGTCCGTGAAACGGTATTTGCCATCGGCATCGCTCCACGTCTCGCGCACGATGCGGCCAGTGGCGCGCTCATGCACTCGCACCCGCCGGCTGACGGGCTGGGCCTGGATGTCCAGCACGGTGCCGGCAATGACGCCCATGCGGTCCGGATCTGAGACGCCGCCAGTCGGCGTGCCATTGGCACCACTGCCGTCGATCTGATCGAGGTGGACGGGGTAGCGACGCTGGTGCGGCACCCCAATAACAGCGCTTTGCCCACTCACACCAATGGCGCGAGGATTCGGCACCGGTAGCGGGCTGGGATTCCAGCCACCCAACTGCTCTAGCATCCCGCTGCGAGCGGTGCGGCTGCTCGGGTGCGGTAGACTGGCCTCGTAATGGGCGGCGATACGCTCGTCAGAGAGCCGGCCCCGAAATAACGCGATTTCTTTTACTGCTCCATCCTTCACGAAGTCGGACGGACTATTGCCGTCCCACTCCATGCCGACAGTAAAGCGAGGGTTGTCAGGAAACGCGGGGGTATCCGTAGCCAGCGGATAGTCATTATTAACGAGCTGTACACCATTGATGAACAGGCGGATAACGCTAGCATCTCGATCATAGACAACAATGAAATGCAAGCGCTTCCCCGCATAGGATTCAAGCTCATTACCTATTTGCTCATGCAAAGCGTTAGTATTTGGAAGATTCCACTGATTAGCTGATGTCGTGGCGTCCCAAAAGGCAAGGAAATTACCACCGGCGCTATCATGGATGCCCCACTTTGCAGAGGCTTGATTACTTGGATACTCGGTATATATAAACTCGAAAGTCAGGCTGTCATCGCCAATAGCATCACCCAGGTCCATCACAGTGATATAGCTGCTGCCATCCATCTCTAATGCTAGATCACTCGAATAGCCCTCCCACTTCGCAATATTATCAAAGCGAAAACCATCACCCACCACGCTGCCATCATGCCCATTGCCACTGATGTCGGTAGCGGTATCGCTGCCGTCTATTTTCCAGTAGAGCAACGGGGCATCAGCCAGTACCGTGTCGCGGTAGCTCATGGTCACTGCCTCCAATCGTCCAGACGAAACGCGATCATGCCATCAGTTGTGCCTCGCTCATCCACGGCAACATCAAACACCAGCACAGGCACGCCAACCAAACCAGGCAAGTTATCCAATATGGCGAGATCATAGCCCACCGCATAATGCAGAGGCTCCAGCACGCCAGGCAAGTAACCACGAATAGACTGCTTGGCTTTTAAACCAGCGTCTGATCCCGCCTCACCCTCACGCACGATAATACTGCCAAGCGAAATATAGAAGCCATTATCACTGGCATTCGGATAGCCGATAACATCACTCATCTTGTAGCCGATCCCCAGTAGAGAGGCCGAGACTTCACCTGGTAGCTGACTGCTGGCACGACTTAGATAGCACGCAAAGTCATCTGTATAATCAAGCACCCTTGGGTAACAATTTTGATTATTCCCCCATGAAATAGACGACGAAATACCAACTAAAAGTGCATGGTAGGCGTCACCAGGGCGCACAGTGTTAATATCGCCTGCCATGACTAGTCCGCGCTTACCTGTAGACGCAAATCGCGGCGCAAAAAACATCATGAGACTATCCGCCAGAAACACCCAGCTTTGACTCACATCAAGGTTATAGTCTGAGTACGGCCAAAAATGACCAGTCTCGCCACCGTGAGTATCCAAATCCACAAAATCAGTCACCCACTGCATCAATGCAAAGCGGTTATAGGGACTGGCGCTGCTAGCGTATTGATTTCGATCACCATTGCTCACTATCAGCGTCAGATCGGTGGCTCGCGCATCAGTGCGCTTGAACGCTGCGCGGAACGTTTCGGCATCCTCGGCCACCAGCTCCCAGCCGCCCACGGGAGCCGTCTTGATCTCGATCAGCTCGCCGGTCGCCTCGGTGGCAGCGGGCGCGGCATCAAGCGCGAAGCGCACCCAGTCGCTGCCAATGGCAGTCACGCGGTGCTCGCCATTGTAGCCAGCCTGATCTGCCCCACTGATGGCGATCACCTGCCATTTGAGATAGCCGTGACCACTGCCCACGCTCGCGGTGGCTTGCTGGATGGCGCTGTCATACGTCAGCGAGGCGACAGGCTTGGTATTGAAGCCGGTCACCAGGCAGGCTTTTAGCAGCTCGATCAGCGCGCCATATTGGTCGCCATTCTCGGGACTGCCGCCCATGTCACTGCTGAACCACTTCACGGGAAAATCGGCCATCTTGAACGTCTCCAGAAACAAGGCCGCCCAGCGAGTGGCTGGGCGGTTGAGGGATAGGGGTAGAGGGTTGCGCCAGCCGCATGCGGTCAGGCGTTGGCGTTGCCACGGATCTGCAGCCGGAAAGAATCTTGCTGGCCGCTGGCCGGCCCCTGCAGGATCACGCGCGCCAGCCACATCGGGAAGCTCGCGCCGATGGTCGAGAAGCGAATCACGTTGCCATTCACCCAGCCGGCCCCGAAGCCGCCCGCCTTGAGCGTCCAATAGGGTACGCCCTGATTCGGGTTGGTAGGCGACGTGTCCTCATTGATGCTGCCCACGCCGATCTCGCCCACGGTGCGGCCGATGATGCGGAACGTGCTTGAGCTGGTGAAGATCAGCGCCCAATCCTCAGTGATGGCCCCACGGTTGGTGATGATTGGCGGGTAGGTGGTCACGTTGTACTCGGCCAGGGTGCCATCTGCGCCATCGTTGTCGTCTTTGCTCCAGTCTCGATCCCAGCTCGAGAGATCGAAGAAATCAGCCACGCGCGCTTGCAGATCGCCAGCCACCATCGCGGCGCTGACCAGCGTATCGCCGGCGGGGTAGTCATGGCTCAGATTGCCCTTGAGCGTCAGCGCCCCCGATAGATCCACGTCACCCACCAGCAGCATGTCCTCGACACGGTGCAGCGCGTACCAGGGTTCGGGGTGGGTGGCCGTGTCAGGCGCGGCGAGCTGCACGGTGCCGGCATCGAGGTCTGCACTGTACTGGGTGGCGGGCACCTCCTCACCGGTGGCGTCCTCCACCACCAGACTGGCCAGCCGCGAGCGGCCGACCTCCAGCGTGGTGCCGCTACCAATCCCCAACGGGAACGGGGCGCGGCCGGTGTGATGCACCACCACCACGCCGCCGGCGCGATAGATGGGCACGCGGCCATCGCTGGGCAGGCGCACGGGGTCGATGCCGATCAGCTCAGCCTCGAGCGGCAGCGTGGTCAGAATGACGGCATTGAAGCGCGCGGTGCTCGGGATCACCTGGGTGGGCCGCCAGATCATGCCGGCGTCATCCACGGCCGTGGCGTCGTACCAGGATTCGGCGCGCTCGGCAGCGCTCAGGCTGTCATTGCTGACCAACTTGCCGAAGGTCACGCGCACCACCCCCGTCTCGAAGCTCACGCTGCCTGACATCTCGTCACCCTCGATCTCGCCAGAGAGTGCCGCCTGGCCGGTGATCGAGCGGCCGTCGAGCGTCGTGGCCTGGATCAGCAAACCACCCACCTGCAGCGGCGAGCCTGGCGTGCGGAAAAACGCCTCATCGAGCGTCCAGGTGCCGAAGGTGCTCACCAGCGTTTTGACGGTGATGGTGGCGCTGGTGCCGCTCGGCCAGTCAGTGATGCGGGCATCGCCGGTGCCATAGTCGATGGTCCCCGCGAGAACGCCGGCCCCGTTGCTGGTCACGCTGCGATAGAGACTGCCCTGGCGGTCGATGAACGTATCACCTCGGAAGATGAAACTGAGGGTGCCTGGCACGACGCTATCTTGCAGCAGGGGCATCAGCTCGACATCGAGCGGGGCGAGATCCTGGGTGATGGTGTGGGTAGTCGGGGCGGCGCTGTCCAGCTGACTGGTCAGCCAGACGCTCGAGCCGTTCTCGAAAACGTCGCGTTTCTCTTTGCTGCCCCACTCGCGGTGCGTGGCGTCGCCATCATCCCACTCGCTGACCTCGCGGATCTTCTCGACCTCGAAGGTCACCGCGCCGGTGGCATAGTCGATGCTGCCCTCCCATCCACCATTGAAGCCGCCACGGCCATCATCGGTGATGGTGTAGGTGACATCTGCCTCGCCGCCATTCTGCTCGACAGTCTCCCAGGTGCCGGTGCGCGGGCTGCTGCGCGACTCGCTCTCGCTGCTCGACCAGGTGCGCACCACCGACCAGGTGATGGCCACGCTACCAGGACGCACCGGCGCATCACTGATGCTGAGGCTGACCAGGCCGGCCCCGTTGGCAGACGGCAGGAATTGCTCGGTTTTCGGTGCCCCGTAGTCATATTCGATCTCGACCTGGGTGCTGGCATCTGGGAAGGCGTCGCCATTGAACTCGACATACGCCTCGCCAGGCTGGGGCGCGCCACTGCCGTCGGCATAGCCATAGACCACGCGGCCGGTGGCTGCGCCGCTGAGGCTCCCCAGGCCATCATCGGTGGCTGACTTCTCGCTGCCGCCAGAGATCCAGCGCACGGTAACGCTGCCAGGCATCACGCCGGCGTGATCGAGCACGAACGTCATCCAGGGTTTGTCGATGGTGGCCTGGCCGGCGCGGTCCTCATAGTGGGCCGGCGTGCCCCAGCTGAACAGCACCGAACTGCCGACATCCGGCAGGCCGCCCAGCGTCACGCTGACAGATCCGGTGGCGTAGTCCACGCGCCCCGCCCCGCTGCCGCTTAGATCGCCATTGGCGTCATCGTCGCGCAGCTCATACCACTTGCCCAGCGAGCGATAAGCGATCACCACGCTGCCAGGTGCCGGCAGTGGGTCCAGGCGGCTGACATAGGTGAAACCGCGATTATTCAGCTCGATAGCGATCTGGGTGGTGCTGGCGATCTGCGCCACCTCGAAGGTCGAGCCACCGCTGCTGACGCTGATGGTGGCCGTGCCGCCCACCTGCACATCGGTCACCGCCTGCTCGGTGGTGGTCGCCGGCACAAGCGGCGCATAGGTACTGGCCACGGTGACGCTATTGGCCCCGAAGGTGGCCGGCTGGGTCAGGGTGCTGACGCCATAGTAACGGGCGGCATCGGTGCTCTGCCCTTCGCGGATCACGGTGTCAGGGTCGAGGGTGCCAGGCTTGGGCTGCACGCCATAGACACGCTGGCGCAGCGCAGTGGATAGCCCCAGCGTCAGGACGCGGCGCTCGAACGTCTGCACGTTGCTGCCGTTCTCATACTCAAACGTTCTGATCTCGTGATCTATCTCACTGATGCGCACATATTGGACCTCGCCGGCGGCATCGCCCTGCTCGGTCATCAGCGCCAGCACATCGCCCAGATCGGGCAGCGTGGCCTCTGGCATCTGGAAAGTGATGATGCTGCGCTGGCCGGCCAGCTGATCGCCCAGCAGCGTCATGCGCGAGGTCGCGCCGGCGGTCACATAGCTCTCGACATAATCGCGGGACTCGGCACGCTCATCAGATGGCGAGCCGGTATCGAACATCACCACGCTGACATTCGGATCAGCCGGCACCTGGTCAATGATCGCGTGCGCGCCGAAATACTGGGCGGTGTTGTCGGTCAGTACGCCGGCACCCACCTTGCGCAGCGAGGTGCGCCCCGCTGCGCGATCAAGACCAGAGATGTCATCAAAGATGTCATTGCTCGCGCCATCGGTGACGGGGCGGCCAGTCAGTCGCCCGCCCCCGTCCTCGTTATCAGTCATGCGCTCTGACTGCAGAATGCGGATGTCGCCGCTATGAATCGTGTCGTCGGCCATAATTGATCCTTGAGGTTAACAATACTAAAACCACTACTATTGGTTATAGACATTCAAGTTAAAAACCACTAAAAGTAACCTATAATCATATAACCTGTATTCTTGACCCTTTATTACTTAAAAAAGAGAACAATATGATTGTCAAAATCACATTACAGCAAGACGTTACCGATAAATTATTGCTTAGTATGAATCGAGGAAGAATTATCGAGCTGAAAGAGGAGAGTAAGAATAACGAAGAAACTGTTTTTCTGGAGAAAGCTTTTATAGATCGAATTAAAAACTTAAAGGTTGAAATATATTCTGATGAGCACCCGCCTCCCCACTTTCATGTTAAAACTAATGATGGCGATGAAAATAGTTTTCGAATTGATAATGCTGAGCCACTTTATCCTAACGGGGGGTTAAAAAAATGGTTCAAGAACATAAAGAAATGGCATAGTGAAAATAGGTATATTTTAATAGAAACATGGAATGAAATGCGCCCGACAGACTGCCCTGTGGGCCCGATAAAACACCAAACTAATTAGGTAGTAATCATGCGCAGCGTAATGGTGTAGGGGTGATCCGGCCCTTGGCCGCCAGCGGCGAGGCGATAGACTTCGGTGGCCGTGACCGCCTCACCACTGGCACGATCGAACACGCAATCGAAGGTTTGACCATCGCCCCAGATGAGCGTCATGGGCGTGCCGTCTGGCCGTGGCGTGGCCGCCAGCTCAGTGAGGGCCAACGCGGTGGCGCGGGTTACCCAGGCCCCGTTGCCGCTGGCGAGGGTGATGGGCCGCCCTGCCGCCTGCGCGGATTCCTCGATGATGAGTGCCCCCGTCAGCGTGGGCGTCTGCACTTGGCCGACGCTGTGGGACACCAGCTCATCGGTCCACTGGATGTCATCGGGCAGCACAATGCCCTCAAGGGTGATCGCCATGGCGTTCTCTCGATAGAAATGAAGCGCCCGCCATCAGCGGCGGGCCGTCGTGCGTGAGGCTTGGGTCAATCTGTCAAGGAAGGCATCGGCCTCGCGCTCGTCCACCCCGTTCAGCGTGACCTGCTGGCCGGCGATGTTGAGATCCACCGCCACGCGGCGTTGAGCCTGCACCGACTGGGTGAGCTGGCTGGTACGGTTCTGGGCGTCACGGTTGTTCTCGCGCTGGGTGGCCTCAGCCTCCTGCACGTTTCGCTGACGCTCAGCCTCATCTGCCAAAGCCTGCTGCTTCTCCTGCTCAGACTGGGCGCGGATATCCTCAAGGCGCAGATCATGGGCGCGTTCCGCGAGCCGCAGCGACTCCTGCGCCGCGCTGATGGTCTGAGCATCGCCCAATGCCCGGGCGGCGTTGAGCGCCTCCTGAAGCTCGGTCTGTTGCTGCTGATACCGCAGCGCCTCGACCTGGGCGCTATCGCCCTGCAGGCTGGCGAGCTCCGAGCGCAGACTGGCCAAGGTGTCACTCACGCTGTCTGACAGCGACTCGACCTGACTGCGCACCGACTGAATGGAGCTTTCGAGGCCGGAAAGATCCGACTCATCGAGCAGGTCGAAGCGGCTTGAGAGATCGTCCATGTCCTGTGAGAGTGCGCTGGCTGGCGCCCGCCCTGCCTCGATCTGATCGGTCAGCGATTCCACGGCGATCTTCTGCTCGAGGAAGGCGATCTCGGTCTGACGTGACGTGGTGGCGAGGTCCGTCATCCAGGCCGTAAAGCCGGTGGAGTCGAGACGAGTGGCGAGGTTGTCGCGAAGATCACCGATTTCATGATCCAACTCGGCAATGCGCTCCTGCATTCCCTCGATGCCTTCGGCCTGGGTATCGATCCCCCAGTCAGTCGCGAAGGCCTGATAGGCGGCGTCACTGAGTGACCGCATCTGCTCTTCCGTCTCGTGCAAGGCATTGCTCATCAGCTGAGCAATGGTCTGGGCACTGCGTGTGACAGAGGCCTCCACCGTCTTGGCCGTGTCGGCAGAGGCCTGCTGCGCCTTGTCTCCCGTGTCCCGGGCTGCCTTGGCCGTGGCTTCCTGCGCCTCGATCCACTGCGCCTTGAGCGTGCGAGCCCCGGTCACGCCATCCTTGACCAGCCCATCGAGAACCGCGCCGAAGGCCTTGATGCCTTCCTTCGAGCTGATCTGCTCCTTGGCGCCGACATAGGCACGGCTCAGCTCCTTGGCGGACAGCTCACCGGTGGAGGCGATCTTGGTGAAGGCATCAATGGCCGAGCGTTCCGCCTCGGTCACACCGGTGCGAATCTCTTCCAGGGTGGTGCCCATGTCCTTGGCCAGGCGGGCACCGGCAGACTTCCACTTGGTCGCGAGAGAATCCGCGCCGCTCACGCCGTCATTCAACAGCCCATCGACCTGATCCTTGAGGGCGGCGATCCCCTTGTCAGACTTGATCTTGTCCTGCGCCTTCTCGAAGGCCGTCGCTAGCTGCGCCGCACTCAATTCACCACTGGCCGCCAGCGTGGCGAAGGCATCGAGGGCTTCCTGCTCGCTGTCCGCAATACCACTGGACAGCTCGCCCAGCGAGGTGCCGAGAGAAGTGGCGGCGTTTTCCAGTGCCTTCTGGCGTTTGGCGGCCGCATCCGCTGCCTGCTTGGCGCCCTTCTCTTCCTCCTCGGCCTGCTTCTTGGCGGCAATGGCCGCAGCCTCAGAGGCAGCGGCCTGCTTGGCAGCAGACTTGGCAGCCTTCTGCGCGGCTGTATCGCTATTGTCGAAGGCGTTGAAGGCATCCTTGGCAGCGGCAGCAGCTTGCTGGGCATAGCGCACTGCATCCGCGTTCAAGTCATTCAAGGTGGCACGGGCAGCTACGGCCCGTGCCTTGGCCTGCGCCACCTGCGCCTCGGATGCCAGCCCTACCATCTCCAGCGCCCTGACCGAGGTAGCCGTCAACTCCAGCACCCAGGTGGAAGCTGCCGCGACCGCAGCGACCAGCCCCGCGACAACAGATTGCACACCACGGAAGACCGCTGTGAGGGAGTTACCGAGGAATTGCCCGGTATCAATGATCGACTGCATGGCACCGCCGATCTGCTCGCGATGCTCAATGAAACTTCGCGCCCACTCACCGCCGGTGCGAATCACACCCCCGATGGCCGTGGCGAGGTCGTCCAGCAGCCCGGGGTTTTCCGCCAGTGCCTGCTCGAAGTCAGCAGACACCTGATTGACCGCCGGTGACAGCTCGCCCATCAGGCGATTGCTCAACCCTTGTAGCCGGCCTTGCAGGCGGGTGATGGCGGCATCGGTCGCTTGCAGGTTGGCGATCTGCTCGGGGGACATGATCAGCCCCACCTCGCTGGCCTCTTCCATCAGAGCTCGGAGTTCAGCGGCATTATTGGCAAGCAGTGGCTGCAGGCGTGTGGCATCGTCTGCCAGCGATTCCAGCAGGTTGACCTGAGCTGCCTGGGGCAGATCCTTCATGGCATCGGCCAGGCGCAACATCATCTCGTCTGGCGCCAGCTCGATCAGCTCCTCGGCCTTGATGCCCAGAGCATCGAGGGCGTCCTGCGCCTCACCGCCGCCGTTCTGGTAGGCATCACCGATCTTGTCGGCAGTGTCCTTGAAGATATCGGCGGTCTTGTCGGCATCGATACCGGCACGCTGAAAGGCGTACTGATAGCCCTGCAGCGCCTGAGTGGAGATACCCAGCGAGCGCGACGTGATATCCAGCTGCTGGGCCATCTCGGCCTGCTGAGCGGTGTAGCGCGTGGCCCAGCCGACGGCCAGCCCTGCCCCTGCCACCGTGGCGGCAGCAGCACCGGCAGCCCACTGCTTGAGTGAAGTACCCGCTTTCTTGAAGCGGCTTTCGCTGCGCTCGGCAGCCTCACCGGATTCGCGGGCGGCCGCGGCGGTCTCACGCAGGCCAGATGCCAGCGAGGTCACGTCGTCTTTCAGCTCACGGGATTGGCGGGCCAGGCGCTGTTCTTCATCGGCCAGGTTGTCGATGTCCACACCCGCGGCGTGGGCATCCTGCTGCAGGCGCGTGAGCTTCTGGGCCTGAGCCTCATGACCGGCGGTCGCCTTGTCGGCTGCCGCGCGGGCTTTGTTGAGGGCCTTTTCCTGCTGCTTCAGTTCGCGCTCGACCGGCTTGAGCTCGGCCGTCAGCTGGGCCGCACTGGCACTGGCGTTCTGCCACTCTTCCTTGGCCTCATCCGTCGCTTCGCGTTGCTGCTGAAGCTCATCACGCAGGCTGTTGAGGCTTTGTGCCTGGGCATCGTAGGCGTCTTTCGCCTGCTCCACGGCACCACTGGCCCGCGACAATGCTTGGCGCTGCTCATCAGTGGCGTTGGCGCTTCGGCCGATCTCGGATTTGAGATCACGCACACGCTGTGCGGCATCACGCCATGCCTGACGGGCGGCAGTGGTGGCGGTCTGGGCGCCCTTGTAGCTGGTCTGCAGCTGGGTCAGCGTCTGGGTCTGGGCGACATGCGCCGCCTTGGCGTCGTCCGCCTCTTGCGCGGCCCGCTGTGTCGCCAGCCGCAGCGAATCCGCACCATTAGCGGAATTCTCATACGCGGCCTGCAAGCCGTCAGCCTTGTCCACGGCTTCGCGCATGGCAGTCCCGGCGTCATCCACGACCGCCGCGACCTTGTTGATCTGGGTGACCAGCTTCTGTTGCTGGCCGATGGCCGACATCTCTTCGGAGAGGCGCTCGACCTCGGCTGAGGCCTCGCTGCTGTCCTGACCGAGATTGTCCAGCTCGCTCATCAGCTTGCCGATGTCTTGCAGCCCATCGACCGCAGCCTGAATGCGTAGCTGGATGTCACTCTGATTGGCCATCGTGTCGTGCTCCGGACATGAAAAAGCCCGCCAGATGGCGGGCTAGAGGGTGCAACTCACAGCAGGCAGGCTCAGACCTTGCCCGCCTTCTTCAGTCGATCCAGCTGGCGCACCTCGAGGGTGAGGGAGTCGCCGGCGGCATACTCCTTGCCGCCGTGGCGGTGCGCCTTCCTGAGCTTGACGCTCACCGAGTCGGTGGGCTTTGCCTCAGTGCCGGGCTTGGACTCAGTGCCAGTCTTGCCCGTAGCAGTCTTGTCGGTCATGGCTCGCTCCCGTTAGCTGTACATGGTGGCGGTGTAGGCGGCGCCCTTGCCCGGCGGCACCACCAGCGAGCCGGACAGCTGCCCGGTGATGAACTCGGTGCCCATCAGTTCGGTGGCCTGATCCGCCGACAGCACGGCACGGAAGATCTCGACCCGGGTACGCTTACCGGTGGCGAGGTTGATGCCATCCACCAGGATGTAACGCGGCTTGGAGATCTCGGTGTCCCCCATTACGCGATGGCCGGTGACCGCCTCGGTGTCGTAATCCACGGTGACATCGCCTGCCGCGGCAGCGGTACGCGCCTTGATGAGGCCGGCACTCAGGTTGATGTCGCAGTCAGCCGTGACATCGGTAGCGTCCTTGGTGACCACGACACTGCCCGCGGCCAGCGAGGAATGCGGCAGCGCCGCCCAGGCCCCTTCCGTCAGGGTCAGCGCCTCGCCAGTCACGCTGTCAGCTTCGGCATCCGCCAGCTCTGCCGTGCCGCCAAGCGTCTCCGCCAGCATGGCGGCCGGCATGGAATCGAACTGGATGGTGACACTGGCCGAGTCACTGGGCAGGTTGACGGCATCCAGCGCCTGGCCGTAGTTGTCCTTCTGGAAGGAAGGGCGAGAGATGCGGTTCACGCTGGTCGGCGTGATGCTCAGGGACGGCACGTTCATCGGGCCATTCAGGGCGCCGAACTTGCCGTCGGCATCCACCTCGGCCATGAAGATGTCGCCAGACATGATCAGGCCTGTGTCTTTGAAGTCAGCCATGAGTTACCTCGTGCGGGTGTAGGTGATGGTCACGGGCAGATAGATGGGAAGAATGCGGCTGCCCAGCTCCGCATCATCCAGTTCGGCTTCACCAGTCGTGATGGTGACCGCCAGCCCATCGAGCAGCACCTGGCTCTCCGGATAGATGGCGTTGTAAAGATCATTGAGCAGCGCATCCTGACCGGCACGCCCATGGGTCTTGAGGTCGAGATAGGCCTCGATCTGAAGGCTGATCGATTCCTTGCGCGTCCCCCGCCCGGCACGGGCATCCACGTTGCTGGCCAGACGACGGACATGCAGCAGTGGCAGCGGGGTCTCCGAGCGCAGGTTGATCTGGATGGCTTCGGTCTCGATATGCGCGATGTCGGTGGCATGGCCATTGGCCGTCGAGATGGCCGCCAGTTGTGCCACGAAGGCATCGACCACGCGGGTGATGGGCGTCATGTAGCTCTCTCCTTGGCCAGGCGAGCGAGGAAGCGTTGCTGGAGGTCGAAGGCGATCTGGTTGCGCAGCTCGCCATTCACCTGATGATTCCAATGGTTCTTGAGGGTCCAGCCGTTGGCGCGGGTGAGGCGGCGCTGACTGCCCTTGCGGTAGCGCACCAGCGGTGTCTTGCTGCCGCCCTTGGGATTGACGAAGCCGTAGACCCGCATGCGCTGGCCGCCCTTGCGAATCCAGATACTGGCGCGGGTGCCAGTGCCATCCTCCACCTCGGTGCGGTACTGCCAGCACTTGAATGGCACCGGTGAGCGGCTGAGCGTGAGGCTGGCGCTTGGCTGGTCCTTGCTGGCCTTCTCGACCGTGATGCGCGAGCGCACCGCCGTCGGCCTGACCTTGCCATCGGCGCTGATGTCATCGATGAGCTGCTTGCGGGTCGCGGATGCCTGCTCATTGATGGCCGAGGTCATCGCGCGGCGGGTGGCCGCGGGTAGCGCCTTGAACTCCGCCAGGCTTTCGGTCAATCCCTCGATGGCCACGCCCTTGGGCAGCCGTGAGTTCTTGCCACGCTTGCGAGGCATGCGGCCTCCTGTCAGCGAGGAATGGTGAACAGCTGCACGCTGATGCCGTCATCGCTGCCTTCCACTATGCCTTCGATCTCGAGCGCCAGACCGGCGATGTGAATCCTGTCACCGGGCTCTGGCCACGGCCAGCGCAGCTCCGGCTGCAGCACCTCGACCACGTTGCGGGCCTCATTGGCCTGGCCGATGAAGACGTTCTGCCGGTGCAGCCATGCCTGAATGGGATAGGCCTCACCCCTCATAGGCTCATACTCGGCCACCACGCCTTGCAGGCGACGCGCGGCAATCTCGACCATGCTGCGTGCCGGGTCGAGGGATTCGATGATGAACAGCACCCCATCGCGGCGGCGGATGATCTGGCCTGCTGCCAACTCATCGCGGGGCCGCATGCGCACCAGCGTGGAAGATGGGGCGCGGATGCCCGCCTGCTCTTCTCGCCCGGCACTCTTGGGCTCCACGAATTCGGCCCAGACCTCACGCAAGGTGGACCAGCTGGGCGGGTGCCCGGTGCGACCACCCAGCAGGGTGACGCGATGACGAAGCTGTCCGGCGCGCATAGTCACCTCATGCGAAGTGGTAATGGGTGTAGTGATCGACCAGGGCGCCCACGGCCATGGGTACCTCTGAGGTGATGGTGCCGATGACCACGGCTTCACGGGTCTCGTACCAGTGGCCGATCAGCAGCAGCATCGCGGTGGTGATGTCGTCATCGATGACCAGCGCGTGCTCATCCCCTTCTGCCGGGATGGCGTCGTGGGTTTCATACAGCGTGCGCCCCGTGCGTCCTTCAATGACGCGACGGGCCGCATTGGAATAGGTCTCCAGGAGCTGATCGTCCTCGGAGAAGTCCGGCTCCAGCCGGACGTGCAGCTTGATGATGTCCAGCTCGAGCATCGACATGCCTCATGGGGTTGGCCCCAACAGGCAAGGGCCGCGCGATGGCGGCCCTTGTGTCAGGTAGTGGGTGAGAATCAAGCTGCCTTGCCGGTCAGCGCCTTGATGGCGGCAGTGTCCTGCAGCACGCAATCGAAGCGATGGAAGGCGAGGAAGGCCGTCTGGTCGAACTCGGCATAGCGTTCGACCAGGCGCTTGAGCGTCATGTAGTTGATGCGGCGAATCACGAACTGCTGGAAGTCACCGGCGAACATGAATTTCTTGCTCGCGGCCATGTCCTCGAAGCCCTGATCAATGAAGTAGGACTGACCGAGTACCGTGGATGGCGCCAGGCCCGCGACGGCCGGCAGCCACAGCGGGCGACCCTGGCCATCTTCCATCTCGGTGATCTTCTGCAGGGTGTTGTCGTTGAAGCCCAGACGGAAGTTCGCCGCGCGACGGTACGCCGGATCAATGCTGTGGATCAGCTTGGTGATGTCCTTCCAGTTCAGGCTGGCCGCAGCGGCTGCCGCCACGGTGCCAGTGACCGAGGTGGCGAGGCCCTTGGGCTGCTGGGGAGTGCCGGCACCGGTACCGCTCACCAGGTACTTGGCTTCGGCGCGACCGATACGGGAGCCGATGCGCGAGGCCAGGAAGCCCTCGATGTCAAAGGCCGAGTCCTGCAGCAGCTCGTTCGAGACACGGATGACCTTGGAACTCAGCTTCTTGGCGCCGAGGTTCTGGATGCCGAACTCGACATCCTTTTCACTGGCGGCGGTGTTCTCGCCCAGCAGCTCGCCCTCTTCCCCGGTACCGTCAGACACCGGCCATTCGATGGTGGCGCCATCGGAGGTAGTCAGGATCTGGGCGACCGAGGCCAGCCCGCCATAGTCCTGCATGGACTCATGGATGCGGTTGAGCATGGTGGTCGGGACGGTGTAGCCGCCCTTGTCATTCTCGCCCGCTGCCTGAGCTCGCATCTCACGCATGATCGCGCGCTGCTCTTTGCTCATGTTGCCCATGCCTTCACGCACGAAGGCATCGAAGGCCGCGGCACGCTGCTCGTCCACGCTCGGGCCCTGGGACTGCCCAGCTTCAGACGTCTGAGACTGGCCGCGCAGCTCCTCTTCGTTGTCACGCACGAAGCGCTGATCTGCATCGCGCAGGGCTTCTTCGCGATCGATCTTGTCCTGCAGGCCATCCAGCTCGCTCTTCATGGACTGCCACTGGCTACGCTGCTCATCCTTCCATTCGGTGTCGCCGGCATCTTCATGCATCTTGCGCATGTCCTTGGCGATGGCCGCGTACTTCTGCTTCAGTTCAGAGAGTTTCATGTAGCCTCCACGGGCTCAGGCATTGATGAGTTCAAGGAAGCGCTCGCGGGCGCGGCGCTGATTGACGGCACGCTGCGTGATCTCTCGGAGTTCATCGCAGCGAGCTTGGAGCGACCGCTTGGCGGCGCCCGCATCGGGGTAGGCCGGATAGGTCACGGGGGACACATCCAGCAGGCGGCTGAATCGGTGGATGGTGCGCACGATGACGCCGTGCTCGTCCTCGCCCCACTCGTCACCATCGGGGGCGACTCGGAAGGCGAAGCTGGAGCCGGTGATGTCGCCCCGTGCCAGCGGCGCCATGACCAGATCACGCACCGACTGGGTGTCGGGTGGGTCGATCTCATAGCGCAGACCCTCTTCATCCACGGACAGCGACAGCGTGTTGCTGAGGGTGCGGCCGAGCACGAAGTTGGGGTCATGGTTGAACAGGGCGCGCACGTCATCGCCCAGCACGTTGTCGAATGCACCGGGGGCGATCTGCTCCTTGAACATGCCCATGATCATTTCGCTGCGCTTGTTGAAGACGGCGCCGTGACCAATGATCCGCAACGGCTGCCCTTCTTCGCCCGCTTCGGCGCGGACCTCGCACGTCAGGGCGCGCTTTTCTGTCTCACTCATGATGTGGAGTCCTCGGGCGAGGGTGACTGGCCCAGCTGACTGGCTGGGGTGGCGTTGACGCTGATCAGCATCTCGCTGAGGCCATCGCGTGGGTTCATGTCTTCCAGGGCGCGGACTTCGTTGCGATCCATCCAGCCATCGGTGATGGCCTTGTGATAGAACTCGGCACGCTCCGTGGGGGTGCCGCGCAGCAGCCCGGCGAGGTTGAACTTGGCGTAGTAGCCAGCCCGACGCTCGGTGGGCGTGAAGATGGCGCGGTTGATCTCCTGCTCCCAGTTGATGACCCAGGGCATCATCGTGTGCCGCACGAACTGGATGGCCTGCTCGGAGATGTTCGAGAAGGTGGCCTTGTCCAGGTCGTTGATCATGTGCGCTGGCACGTTGAAGATGCCGGCCACCTCGGAGCGGTTGAGCTTGCGCGTCTCGAGGAACTGGGCGTCCTCCGGCGCGATGGTGATCGACTTGTAATCCAGCTGTGCGGGGAGCATCAGCGTCTTGTTCTCGGACTGGCGCAGACTGGCCACGGCCTTGGCCCAGGTCTCCTTGAGGCGATTCCAGCTGTCGGCGTTCAAGCTGTCCTTGACGGTGACAAGCCCGGTCGGGCGCCCGCCTCCCTCGAAGAAATCCTTGCCGTAGCGCTGGGCCGCCAGCCCGAGGCCAATGGTCTCGGCGTGCTGGCGCACCACGCTGACGCCGGTGCGATCGTGCGAGCCGAGTGCACGAACGTGGATCATGTCCTCGGTCGCGACGGCGCGTGAGCCATCCTCATCGGTGACGGCATATAGCCAGCGGTTGCCGCGCTTCACCGGGCTGCAGTTCCACGGGCAATGGCGTTGCAGGGAGACGGCATTGCCCCGCGCATCCCGAACCACCTCGGTGTAGCCATTGCCCCAGCCAAGCACGTGGGACTGGGCCGTCTCGCGCCACTTGTAGCTGGTCTGCCAGTCGTTGGGCTCGTCATGCAGCAGCTGATACGCGGGGTGGTCCGTGGCGGCGGTGATGACGCCGTTCTGCTTGCGCATGACGTGCAGCGGCAATTGCGCCAGCGAGGATGACAGCACGTAGATGCAGGCGTAGACCGCGCCAAGCGTCATGGCGCTCTGCTGGTTGACCGTGATGCTGGAGTCGCCATGCAGATAGTCCGCCAGCGTCTGGCCGGTGAGCGGTGTTGCCGGGTTCTCGACCGAGCGGGTGGAGAACAGTTGATCGAGAATCATGAGGCCCCCTTGCGCATGGCGCGTGCGCCGAGCAGTGCCAACACCAGTAGCAGGCTGCCACTGACCATCAGCGCGTCCGCGAGGCCGAATCGCAGGTACAGGCCGCCCGTCAGGCTGGCGAAGCCGGCCAGCCCGAGGGTGTCGAACAGTAGGTTTCGCATGTCACATGACCAGGAAGTCGTCGTCTGAGAGGGAGTCGAGAAGGCTGGGTGGCTCGACATCGAGGGTGATGGCACGCCCCAACGCCATGAGCAGCGCGATGATGCCGTCGATCTTGTTGTCGGCGGCTTCCTTGCGCGGGTAGATGTTCTCTTTGGCGTCGGCCTTGGCGACCACATTGCTGGCCATCCAGGTGAGCAGCGGGTCAGCCGGGTGCGTGAAGCGACCACCAGTGACGGCGGCCTCCATCTCGCGCATGGCGGGGCTCATGTTCTGGACCGTGTTGCGGTACTCGATGACCGGCGCGCCTTCCTGCATCAGCTGATGGGCGAGCTGGGTGGCTCGCCACGGATCGTAGGCGACTTCCTGCACATCGAAGCGACTGGAGAGATCGAGGATGTCTTGCCGGATGACCTCGAAGTCGAGCTCCTCGCCATCAGTGATGATCAGGTGGCCGGAGTTGACCCAGCCCTCATAGGCAGCGCGGTTGCTGCTGGCGCGCTCGATCGCACCTTCCGGCAGGTAGCTGCGCACGAAGGCACGCCACTCGACCTTGGCGTCTTCGCGCACCTTGCGGAAGATCAGGCCGATGGCGGCGATGTCGGTCTTGCTGGCAAGGTCAACGCCCAGCCAGCAGGGCTCGCCCTCCATCTGATCCAGCGACATCGAGTCATCGCCGGCCGCCAGCCAGGTGGCCATATTCAACCAGGCGCTGCGTGCCGAGACCCAGACATCGAGGTGCTTGGTCAGAAAGGAGTTCTGGCGACTGGGATACTGGATGGCATCGCGCTGCGCCTTGAGCAGGAATTCCTCGCTGACGCTGACACCGAAGTTGGGGTTGGCCTTGCGCAGCACGTCCGGTGACTGCCAGTCGTCGCCCTCATCGATGGTGTAGATCAGCGCGAAGAGTTCAGGGTTATCAACCACACCCTCGAGCATCTGCTGCGCTTGCCGGCGCTTGTCGTAGCAAGGGCCAGCGAGGTTGAAGCCGGCAGTGGTGATGATGAACATCAGCGGCTGATCGCGGGCACCCATGCCGGTCAGCATGGTCTCGTAGAGACTGGGCGATTGGTGCTCGTGGAACTCATCGACAATGGCGCAGCTGGGGCTCGAGCCGTCGCCCGGGTCACCGATCATCGGTTCCAGGCGGGAGCCGTCACCGGGGATGCTGATGTTCTTGGCCATCACCTCAATGCCGGCGGCGCTGATCAGGGCCGGTGACTTCTGCAGCATCAGCTTGGCCGGGCGGAAGACCTCCCAAGCCTGCTTCTCTGTGGTGGCACCACAGTAGACCTCGGCGCCGTATTCCCCATCGGCGGCCAGCATGTAGGTGGCCACGCCAGCGGCGATCACTGACTTGCCGTTCTTGCGCGGTACCTCGATGTAGGCCTCGCGGTAACGGCGCTGCCCGCTGCGCTTGCTCATCCAGCCGAACAGCACACTGAAGATGAAGAGCTGCCAGGGTTCGAGCGTGATCAGCTTGCGCTCGCGCGCCCACTTGCCCTTGGTGTGAGGCAGCAGCTGGATGAAGGCGCATACCCGCTCGGCGGCGTCACGGTCGAAGCGGTAGGGAAAGGCGCGCGTCTTGGCCGCCTTCTGTTCATCGACATGACGCTGGCAAGCAAGGCGGACCCACTTGCAAGCGGGTATCCGGCCAGCCACCACGTCCCGAGCGTACTTGTTCGCAGCATTGACGTTGGGATAGCTGGCCATTGAGTGTCATCGCTTGTTGCCACCCAGCAGCTCGGCGAAGGGGTTGGCGGCATCCTTGGACCCGGGCACGGCCAGGCGTGCTCGGCTGGACGGATCGAGACCGAGTGCACTGCCGAATGTGGTCATCTGGCGGGCTGCCTCATTCTTCGCGGTCAGAGCTGGGTTCTTGATGGGGGCACCGGTGGCAGGACTTTCCAGCACCAGGCCGCATTGCTGGATCTCGACCACGGCCTGACGCCAGGTGGCGTAGGCATCGCAGTAGGCCTCGAGCTGATGCAGGTCAGAGCGCGTCAGGATCTTGGAGCCGACCAACCAGGGCGCGAGCTTGTCCCAGGCATCGCGGCCGATCTCGCACAGCCAGTCGGGTGCCGGCGGGGCTTCATCGAGTGCATCGCCCTCGGGCTCGTCATGGTTGATGGCACGCTTGCCGGCGTTGCCCTGTACCGCCTTCAAGTGGCTTGGTTTGGGCTTGCGACCTCGTGTCATCTGAGAATCCTTCGCGCTAGGCTGATTTTTCAATTTCGCGGGTGTGAGAATGAAACGTAACGGAACGGTGGCCGGCCCCAAAGGTGGTAGAGATTGCACCCCCTCCCCCCTCTCAGGGCCTGTCGTGGTTGCCTGATTTGGCCAGCAGCGCCTCGCTTGCCGTCTTGGCCTGATGGCAGACCTTGCAGATCGCCTCGAGGTTATCAGGGGCGTCTGTGCCGCCCTGAGCCTTACCCACAATGTGATCAACTTCAGTGGCTGGCGTGATGCGATTCACGCGCTCGCATGGCTGGCAGAGGTAGCGATCACGCTTGAGAATTCCGCTTCGCAGTCGTCGCCAAGGCCGACCGCCTCTGCCTTGCCCACCTCGCTTGCTCTTGCCCCAGTTGATGGCTCGATCGGCATGCGCTTCGCAGTACCCATGAGAGGCAGTCGTCTTGCCACCACACATGGGCGCCCTGCAGGGTCGTGGTGGCTTGATAGGCATACAAAGACCTCTACATGAAAGTCGATAGGTATTTTTATTCTTATTGATGCAACTAATTTAGTGCACCAAGATTAACAAGACATATCTACACAAAGAGAGGCCGAGATGACGGCTCCTAGCAGCATCCGCGTGGTCGCTAGAGGCCACCAGTGGGCCGTGAAGCGAGAGGGGAAAACGCTGTGTATCAGATGTTTTACAACACAATACGATGCGATTGATTACGCACGCGCCCTCGCGGCCCGACTGAGAACCAAGCTCGTGATTGAAGCAAGAGGCGGAAACATTGTTGATAAATACTCACCATTACTACAGTAAGAACTACACATATATCGATCACAGGAGCCTTTCATGATGCTCGAGCTATATCTCTACCGCTGCACTGACGGCTGGGCAGTACGTCGTGAGCTCGAGGATATGCCGCACAAGACATTCAAGCAGGAAGCCGAAGCCCGTGAGTACGCAGAGGCTCTCGCCCATATCAAGGGATACAAGCTCTATGTCATCCGCGACGGAGGCACTGGGCGAGACCGCGTGCTGTGACCAGGGCAAGGGAGTGATCATGAGTCGATGGGTAACGCCATCTGGAGCTCTTGCCGCCAGTAGTCAGCGCGAGACTCCAGCGCCGGCTTGACCCACCGATGGCTGGCCAGCTCGCGACCGGCAAGGCTGCCCTTGGCATTCTGGTCATCCAGTGCGCGACAGGCCTTCTCGAACTCTTGCATAGCGCTCAGCTCACCGCGCATCAACGCATCGATGCGTAGGTCACACCATGCGGCAAAGTCATCATCCAACCATCGCGCGAAGGCCACCGCTAGCTTGGGATGCAGCCATGTGCCTTGTAGCAAGCCGCCTCTTCGGGTGATCACGAGACCGAAGTCCGATTTTCGGACATCGGTCCTCCCCATCGCTCTAGCCAAGGCAGCGATATAGCTTTGGGTTCGCGGAAGCTCCAGCCATTTGGCCGGCCTCTTGCCAAAGCGCTTGGCAATGTCAGTAGCATTGATCCAGCAATCTGTGTTGAAGCGGACCGACTGGCCTTCGTAGTCGAGCGGAATAACGTTTGTCATCGGTAGAGCCTTTTAGAGATAGAGCCTGTCACCCAGGAGTCGCCAACCCAGAGAGGCCCGATGAAGCCATCGGCGCTCCTCAGGCTCTATCCTGAAAGGCTCTGGTAAGTACCGGGCGCGGGTGAAGCGCCCACAAAAAAGCCCCGCCAGAAGGCAGGGCTTTTCAATTCTTCTGGTGTTACTCGACAGTCGTCTGCTCGGCCCCATCAGGGCCATCGGCCAAGCGCTCGAGGATCGAGGCCGTCGCCGTGCGGTCAGCATTGAAGCGGCGGCGCTGTGACTCATAGTCGGCCAGCAGGCTGAGCAGATCGCGATTGGAGGCCACTGGCCGATCAGGGGCGGGCAGTGGATTGAGCAGGTAGCTCGGCACTTCGGGTGTGCACTGCCACTCAGTGGGCATCACCACTGGCTTGCTCTCGAAGGCGCTGCAGCCACTCAGCAGCAGCATCAGGCACAGGCCGGTCAGCCCACTCAGCAGTCGGCGCATCGTCGTTCTCCATTCGGCGAGCAGCTGCCCGGGCAGCCATGATTGAACGGTCATCTAGGGCGCGGCTGGCTTCGCGGGCCTCCAATGCGACGGACAATCGCTTCATCTGATTGCCATAGTGCAGCGCCATCATCTCGAGCCCGCGGTTGACCGCCTTCTCAGTGGAAAGCTCAGCCTTGAGGTCATTGGCATGCTGCTCGGCCTTGGTTGCCTCATAGGTCTGCATCGCACCCCAGCCCAGCACCACCGCCATCAGGATGACCTCGAACTTCACGCCTGATATCAGCTTGCGGCCCCATGCCCACGCGGTCGTGATCAGTGCAGCCATCGTCCCAGCACCTTATCGAAGATGGCGTCAGACTTGGCACGCAGCCACTCGACACCTAGGAAAGCGATCGCAGCCCCGATGGCCACGGCCATGTCCTGATCCAAGCCACCCCAGTCCAGCAGCGGCTTGAGCGCCAATGTCAGGCCACCCACCAAGGTCGCCTCGAGCAATGACTTGTAGAAGCGGCCACCGGCATGCAGGCCGCGCAGCAGCGCGATCACGAATGACAGCCCCGCTGCATAAAGGTTGGCTTGATACGGCTGTAGCCACTCCAGCAGCATCTGCCATGTCGATGGATCGCGGTGTGGCATATCGGCGGGCTCGTGGTCGTCATCATGCATATGGCCTCCTGAGTCGGTAGGCCCTGCGTAGTTCGTCGTTATCGTTATGCGATGTGGCCGCCAGCACGCACGTACACGCCCAGCAGCTCATCGGTATCAAGCTCTCGCTGCCCGTAACCTGCCCCCGGCAAGCTCGCCCAGATGCGCCGACAGGCGTGGATGGCCTCAGCGATGCGCCCGTCATACACCAGCCCCAATGCCCGGCACTGACGAATCAACTGCTTGGCCGCCTCATCCTGCGAGGCAGGCGAGAAGTCCGGCAGATGGAAGCGCTTGGCCAGGTCATCCCAAGTCCCGACTAGGAACTGATACCGACCAGCCGCCGTGCTGTGGATGTTGTACGACTTTAGCCACACCGACTGGCGCGGATGATCATCGAAGCCATCGAAGGTCTTGCCACCCACCAGCACGTCATAACCCTCAATCGAGCTGAAGCGGGGCGTGCCCTCGGCATAGGCAATGGTGTCCAGGAAGGCCGCCAGATTGCTGGCATCATCAGCCGCCGGATCAACAGGCGCGTCAAAGCCCACCAGCTCGACCTCATCGAGCCAGTGCGCGGGGGCATATGCAGGCATGGGAATCACCGGTAAGCAGATACGAAAAAGCCCCGCCAGATGGCAGGGCTCAAAGCTGTACATGGAGAGCGTCATGAATCCCGTCTATTTGAACGCCCATAATCTAGCGCCGCTTTGGCAAGCTCATGGGTCAGTCGTGTAAACTCACACTCCTCCACGACCTCATTCAAATCGATCCCCATATCATCACACACAATGCATAAGTGTAGGGTCTCGGATGTTCAATTGACTAGAATAAGCTATCCTTTGCTTGCTGCCAGAGGGCTTCTTCGTCAGTTCGTTCAGGAGCATCGAGATGGACATCAAGCTTCATAAGCAAGCGACTACCACACCCAAGGTCCGTGCTGAGATCCAGGCCGCTCCTGCCCACATCCCGGACACGGTATTGGCGGAGCGCTTTGGCGTGAGTGATATGACCATCCGCCGGTGGCGGCATCGAGACGACGTCTATGATCGTCCTCACACGCGTCATAACCTCCTGGCCACCCTCAACAGGGAGCAGGAAGAAGTGCTCATCGCCGCCAGAACGTTCCTTCGTCTGGGGCTGGATGATCTCCTCGTGGTGGCTCGTGAGTTTCTTCATCCGAACCTTTCCCGCGCAGCCTTGCACCGGATGTTGAAAAGACGGCAGGTGCCGACACTTGCCGAGCTGGCACGCCAGGACCAAGAGGACAACAAGCAGGCTCCCAAGGCATTTCGGGACTACGAGCCAGGCTACCTGCATATCGACATCAAGTACCTGCCACAGATGCCCGATGAGACCCAGCGGCGGTACCTGTTCGTGGCCATCGACCGCGCCACGCGCTGGGTCTATCTTGAGGTGCGCTCCAGCCAGTCAGCGAAAGACGCAGAGGGGTTCTTCCATCGCGTTATCGTCAAGGCACCGTTCAAGGTTCAGAAGGTGCTGACAGACAATGGAAAGTGCTTCACCGATCGTTTCACGTCGGGCGGTGAGCGTAAGCCGACAGGAAGCCATCTTTTCGACAAGGCCTGTGCACAGCATCATGTCGAACACCGGCTCATCCGTCCGGGTCACCCCCAAACCAACGGGATGGTCGAGCGCTTCAATGGCCGTATCAGCGATGTGCTGACGACTCGACGCTACGAATCGAGGGAGGATCTGGAGCAGACACTCAAGCGTTACTGTTGGCTCTACAATCACTGCATCCAGCAGAAAGCATTACATCATCAGGCGCCGATATCAGCCATGAAAGATTGGCAAAAAAGGCGGCCCGAGCTTTTCCACAGGCGGGTAATCAATCAGGCGAGACCCGACACGTAACCATTATCTGCATCAGCCATAAACATGAGTGGTTTAATCAAACCCATTTTCCTTTACACTTGAAAATCCTGGAAATTGCAGGGTTCTGAAGGGGAACTGAATTTATGGGCACTGAAGCAGTATGGATGGGCCTGGGTCTGGCCCTACTTTTTGTGCTGTTGACGTTCGGCTCTATGGGCCGACTACGTAAAGATGCTCGCCATTCCAAGGATACAGAAAAAGCTGATTAGTTCTGTGCAAACCGTCTGATTGTTAACCCACTTATACGGTGGGTTTTTTTGTGCTCACAGGTCAGCCTCTTCTAGAGGCTGACCTGTGCGCTCAACCACTCGTGGAGGCCAGCATGACGCTCTTTCTTCGATCTCGGGTCACTGTCGATGGCATCACCGCGACGATGGCGGAACACGCCGAGCGGCTCGGTATCGGGGAAGGGACACTATTGTCCCGCATGACGCGCTTGGGCCGTCATAATCCGATACTACTGCTTGAGCCAGTCACCAAATCCCGCAAGCCGGCGAAGCCCCAAAGCTTGGCAGAGGCTGTCAAAACGCTAAGGCGAAGGCCTGCCGGC
This sequence comes from Cobetia sp. PS-4MA, assembly GCF_057670765.1. Taxonomy (NCBI): domain Bacteria; kingdom Pseudomonadati; phylum Pseudomonadota; class Gammaproteobacteria; order Oceanospirillales; family Halomonadaceae; genus Cobetia; species Cobetia sp. PS-4MA. The sequence goes on from NZ_CM173107.1 coordinate 2,642,870, forward strand.
TTGTTGGCGACCGCCAAGCGGCTAGGCGACTACGCCTCACTGACACAGAAATCACCATGATTCACCCACTACTTATTGCCGCCACTTGCCTGGCGGCTTTCTTTTGCCTGCTCGCCGGTGGCTGGCTCGACACACTGCTCACCAAAGATGACTGATATGACCCGCGATCAACTGATGGCAAGCCTGATGCACCTCCCCCACCCGTGGCCACGTCCCGAGACGGACTGCAACCTCCCGACCGATAACGGCCACGGCGATCTCGAGGGCTGGATCAAAGGCCCAACCAACAATGAATGGCACTACGCATGGATCGGCGCCCATGAGCGCCGCATCGTCATCACCCGGGAACAATGGGAAGAGGCGCTGCTGGTACACGTCCAACATCTCGAGCGACCTGTCAGCGATACAGTCAATCCAAGGGCTTGGAATGGAGAAGGGCTGCCACCGGTGGGGAGCATCGTGACGCTCGATTCAGATCACGGCGGATACGCAGAAGTCAGGGTGATCGGCCATACACTGCGCGGCGGCAATGCCGTGGTCGAAGGCAAGCGACGTGGCGTTGAAGTGTGCGCTCAGTCTGAGCTACGCCCCATCCGCAGCGAGCGCGAGACGGCCATTGAGGACATGAAGCAGATCACCAAGGCCGCGGCTGACGCTCATAAGCGCGAGCTTCACGGGGCACTGTCGGAAGAGTACCTGCTGGGAGCGCTCTACGACGCAGGCCATCGCAAGGTGAAGTCATGAACGTCATTGACCTCTTCGCCGGTGCCGGTGGATTCAGCACCGGCGCCAGCATGGCCGGCTGCAACGTGGCCTGGGCCGCCAATCATTGGCCGGATGCTGTCGAGTGGCACAGCCGCAACCATCCGGACGCAGCGCACATCTGCCAGGACCTGCATCAAGCGGATTGGAGCCAGGTGCCCGCGCATGACCTGATGCTGGCGTCGCCCTGCTGTCAGGGCCACAGCAAAGCGCGAGGCAAGGCCAGCGGCAACCCTCAGCACGATGCCAGACGCTCGACTGCCTGGGCAGTGGTATCAGCTGCCGAGTATCGCCGGCCGCCAGCCATCCTCGTGGAGAACGTACCCGAGTTCCTCGATTGGCAGCTCTACCGCCCCTGGGTGCTGGCCATGCAGGCGCTGGGCTATGCCGTCAGCCCGCATGTGGTAGATGCCGCTGACCTCGGCGCCCCACAGAACCGCATCCGCATGTTCCTGGTACTCACCCAGTCCGCCCAGCCGCTCAAGCTGAACCTGCCGACACTCGATCACCTGCCGGCCGCCAGCTTCATCGACTTCGAGGCGGGCCGCTGGCAGCCCATCGAGAAGCCCGGGCGAGCCGCCGCCACCCTGGAGCGAGTGCGCGCGGGCCGTACCGCCCACGGTGACCGCTTCCTGATCAGCTACTACGGCAACACCAAGACGGGAAGATCGCTGGATCGCCCCATCGGCACCATCACCACGCGCGATCGCTGGGCCATCGTCGATGGCGACCGCATGCGCATGCTCAGCCGGTGGGAATGCCGGTCGGCCATGAGCTTCCCCGACACCTACCAGCTGCCGGACAACCACCGTCTCGCCGTGCATCTGCTCGGCAACGCGGTATGCCCTACCCCGGTCAGCCACATCATCAAGGCGCTGCAGCAAGCCGCATAACACCTTGACTAGTAGCTTGAAAGATCACCATGTATAACTAGCCATCATAGCCTTATGGAAATAGCCATATGAATGGACTGAGTGATCATGATCGGGAGATTGTGGAAACAGCCAAGGCCAGTGCAAAGAGCATACGCAACACAATCGCCTCCGAGCTCTTGAGCTGCCCTGATGGTGATGGTGACGACCCTCCATTAACCATCTTCATGGCTGGTGCCCCCGGTGCAGGAAAAACGGAAGCATCTAAGGAGATAGCATCTCAATTTAACATTTTACGCGTAGATCCTGATGACTTCCGAAGCAACTTACCAGGCTACGATGGCAGTAACTCACGTCTTTTCCAAGGCGGAGTATCTTTGATCGTTGAGCGCGTCTTCGACAGGCTGGTAAGGAGCAGGAAGAGCTTCCTACTGGACGGCACCTCTGCTAACCTCAAGAAGGTTAGAAGCAATATCCAAAGGGCTCTGCAAAAAGGTCGCCTTGTAAGACTTTGGTATGTGTACCAAGACCCCTTGACTTCATGGGAATTCGTACAGGCCAGAGAGATAGTTGAGGGTAGAGGGATCCCCTTAGAATCCTTTATAGATCAGTATTTTAGCTCCCGTCTTGTGGTAAACGAGATGAAAAAGGAGTTTGGCGACGACCTTAGCATCGACGTCCTAGTCAAAGACTTTACCGATCCAGACCCTGAATTTCATGAGGACGTAGCAAGTGTAGATTGCATTTGCCCAACCTCTCGTACTCGTGAAGATCTTGCTAGAGCCCTAGCAGCAAGGAGTAAACCTGATGACACCGAACAAGGAAACGAAGACAGCAGATCGAGCTAGTCTCTCTCGCTACCTCCGTGATACCCCGCCCCAAGAAAAAAGCAATTTCTTCAAAGCTGCGCTAAAGAGGGCTGCAGCACAACAGAAAGAAATGGTGAACTCGGCTAGACCGAGATAACAACCGCGTCCCAGAAAACCCGCCACATACGGCGGGTTTTTTTATGAGCCACTCCTACATGAGTGGCTTTTTTTGTGCCTGCAGGGAGGCCGTATGCGCCAGATATCGCAAGCATCGTGGGAGCCGCCAGCGCATGGGCCATGCCCGCAATGCGGTGGCAGCGGCACATTTCGAGGCGTCTTCCATATCTCCCCATGCGCCCATTGTCACGGTACCGGGTACGCCGCAGAAGATGGTGAAGCACTGCCACTGGCAGACCTGATCGTGATGATCAGCCAACGACGAGATCACTGGCGCCGCAAGTACACCTTGGTGATGCAGGTGCCCGGTGTGCAAGACGCGATGGCCAATCATGCCGCCGCGCAAGAAGAGCAGGCCCTGGGCTACAGCTCGGGCCGTTATCAAGGTGACTAGACAGGAGATGATCATGACAGACACAGCCACACACCAGCCGCTGCGCTTCCTCCGCACCCGTGAAGTCTGCGAGAAGATAGGCCGCAGCCGCTCATCACTCGAGAAGCTGCTTGTGAAAGATTCCAACTTCCCGCGCCCTATCAAGGATGGCATTGGCCGGGCATCGACCAACTATTGGTACGAGCATGAGGTTGAAGCATGGATGAGCCAATGGGCTATGCAGTTACGTCCCGCTGACGACGCTTGAACTTGTCCCGCTTGGCCTTGGTCATGCCGACTTCCAATGCCTCAAGGTAGTCGGCATACCATTGCATCATCTTCCGTCTCTGCTCAAGGTACGACGCCTGGTTGTACACGCCCTCCAACCCGATCGGCTTGTGCGCAAGCTGCATCTCCGTCCACTGTAACGGCCACCCATGCTCACTCAGCAGCGTCTTGGCCGTGTGGCGGGCACCATGCCCCGTCATCCTCTCCTTATACCCTGCATTCGAGAAGCAGCGATTTATCGCAGCATCCGACAGGACAGGTAGCTTTGCCCCCTCCCCAGTGAATACATACCTCGATCGTCCAGAAAGAGGACGCATCTCTTCAAGCGCTTGCAGTGCTTGACGGCAAAGTGGCACGACATGATCGCGGCGCATCTTCATCTTATCCGCGGGGATGTGCCACGACTTGCCCTTGATCTCGCTCCATTCCATCCATCGCACCATGCCTGGCCGCGATGCCGTCCACACGACCATCCAAGCAGCCAAGCGGGTAGACCGGCGGCTGGTTGTCATACGCAGCGCACGCAGAAAGTCTGGTAGATCTTCTTCCAGTAGATGAGGACGAGGCTTGGAGACTGGTGCCGGCGCCGCAACGTCCAGCAGGTTCGAAGCTGGGTTGTTCTCGCAATAGCCGTGAGCAATGGCGAAGTCGAAGATCCGGCGCAGAAAAGCCCGGGACTTCTCGGCAATATTGAAAGCCTTGCGGGCCTCAATGCCTTTCTGAACGCGCACGCAGTCAGCCCGTGACACATCAGCAACTGCCAACTCTCCCAGTGCAGGCAACGCATCATTATCGAGCCAATGCCTCATCTTGGTCAGCGTCTTGGCCGATCTCCCCTGCATCTGCTTGTGCTCGTACCACTGCTCCGCGACAACCCTAAAGGTCCGGACACCACCGCCCCCTCTAAGGTGCTCCCGGGGATCAATGCCGTCGGCTACCAGCTCGGCAATCTGGATAGCTTGAGCTCGCGCTTTCTTGGCCTTGGTGTCCGGGTAACCCCCTACTCCCATGAACGACCACTTTTGCGTGATCGGGTGTTTGTAGCGAACCTCCCAGCGCTTGCGGCCAGTTGGCGATACGACGAAGTAGAGACGGTCCAGGCCATAGGACTCGCGATACTCACGCGCTTCTGGCTCGAGGGTAGACAACACGGTGTCTGCAAGCGGTCGCCGCTTGATAGCATCACGCTTCATGTATGGTGCCCATGTATGGTGGAACCTCACCATACACCACACCATACACGAGCCTCTAGAGTGGATGCATGTATAAATATACAGTATTACGGACGCAATAAAGGTAAAACAAGGAGTTACGAGAATATAAGAGGAGGGTAAAGCAGGGAAAAAGAGGGGCTTGGCGCCCCCTGCAGGAGTCGAACCTGCGACCTGCCCCTTAGGAGGGGGCCGCTCTATCCAGCTGAGCTAAGGGGGCGTAGCGCTGCGCAGTATAAGCCATTGAAGTGGCAAGATAAACCCGTTCGGCCCGCGCGTGCCGCCCTCCTCACGCCAGGCAAGAGCATCATCGGCCTCATGCGCCGAGCACTCCGGCTTCGATCTCATCGAGCACGTCCTTCATGGGACGGGGGCGCCCCAACAGATAGCCTTGGACACGCTGACAGCCCAGCTGACGCAGCACCTCGAACTGCTCGGAGGTCTCCACTCCCTCGGCCACCACTTCCAGCGACAGGGCGCGCGCCATCACCAGCATCGCACGCACGATCTCGTTGGCATGGCAGACTTCCTGTCCGGGAGTCTCGCCAGGTGCAGGCGCTGCCAGCCCGTCGTCATCGATGAGACGCAGATCCTTGATGAAGCTGCGGTCGATCTTCAGTTCACTGAGCGGCATGCGGCGCAGGCGTGCAAGATTGGAGTAGCCGATCCCGAAATCGTCGATGGAGAACGTCAGCCCCAGCGCCGCCAGCTGGTCGACCTTCTCCAGCATGTCGGCCTCATCTTCCGCCGCCAGGCTCTCGGTGATCTCCATGCGCAACATGTCCGGCGCGAAGGCATGGCGCTTGAGCAGGGCTGCGACCTGCGGCACGAATTCCGCGCTGCGAAACTGTACCTGACTGACATTCACCGCGATCGGCAGCTGATGTCCGCGTATCGCCATGTCTTCCAACACCGCACAGGCTTGCCCCAGCACCCAATGACCCAGCTCGACGATCAGCCCTGATTCTTCCGCGATCGGGATGAAGGTCGCGGGCGAGACATTCCCCAGCAGCGGGTCATTCCAACGCAGCAACGCCTCAAGACCACAGAGCCTGGGCAGCTGATGCTCAAGCGAGGCATCCGACTGCAGGGAGAATTGCGGTTGAAGATGGACTTCAAGATGCTGACGGGAAAGCGCACTGCGCAGGGATTGCTCCATCTGGGTGGCGGCGATGATGCGATTGCGCATGTCCGGTGAGAAGAAACACATGCGTGCACGCCCGGCCCCCTTGCTCTCATAGAGCGCGATGTCCGCCTCGTGCAGCAGATGGCCCCAATCGTCTCCCTCGTCTTCTGCCGCCCCGGAAAGCGTCTGATACCCCTTGTCCACCTCATCCGGACGCGGATACAGCGTGATGCCCAGTGAGCCGGACAGCTGATGCGCACGCCCTTCCAGCTCAACCGGTACCCGCAGACGTGCCAGCAATCCCTCGCCGACGTGCATCGCTCGGGCCCTGGCGTCCTCCATGCTACCGAAGCGAGGCGCCAGCAGCACGATGAACTCATCCCCGCCCTGGCGCGCGAGCACATCGCCCGGCTCCAGCAACTGCTCCAGCCGGGCGGCAATCTGGATCAGGGCACGATCTCCCGCGTCATGCCCCAGTACATCGTTCAGGCGCTTGAAATGATCCAGATCCAGGAACATCAACGCCCCGACGCGCGCTTCTTCCAGAGCGAGGTCCGCGAAGGCTCCGAGCTTGCGACGCAACAGCCGACGATTGGGCAGGCCCGTCAATGCATCATGCAGCGCCTGATAGGTGAGCTGCTCATCACGCCGATGGCGTTCGATCGCCAATCGAGCCACGTTGACGGCGACCTTCAGCAAGCCGAGATGGCTATCGTTGAAGACATCGCCGGACGTGGCATAGAAGGCGAAACTTCCCAGCGGATTGCCTGCATCATCGAGGATGGGCATGGAGAGACAGGCATCCAGTCCCAGCGCGTGGGGATGCTGACGGAAGCCCTCCCAGGCGGGGTCCTCGCCGATGGCGGGGGTCAGCACCTGCTCACGCCGCCACATCGCCGTACCACAGGTGCCCACCCCCTCCCCGATGCGCAGGCCGGAGGTGAACTGCATGAAGCTGGGGGGCAGGCTCGGCGCCTTCCCTCCGATGATTCGTGTGCCTGTCTCATCCAGAAGCAGCAGCGAGGAACGCACGCGAGTCGCGACGGCCTCGATGGCCTGACACAGGTCCAGCAGGGTCTTGTCCAGCGGCTGGCCAGCCGTGACGGACTCAAGCAATCTGAGCTGGGAATGGCTGAGCTCCAGCGCCAGATGCGCCTGGGTCACATCGGTATGCACGCCGAGATAACCGGTCAGGGTGCCGTCGGCGGCCATGAGCGGTATGCAGCGCAGACGAAGGCGCAGCGGTCGTCCATTCGCATCGTGATGGAGCAGCTCCTCGTCACTGGGCTCACCCAGCTCGCACTGCTGATGCATTCTGGCGATCACCGTCCTGTCGGAATCCTCACCCGTCAGAAATTCACTGAGCACCTGACCGGCCAAGTCTTCTGCCCGGTATCCCGTCAGCTCCTCGAAGGCCGGATTGACCCACTGCACACGCCCTTGAAGGTCGTATCCACACACTCCATTGGAAGTATGCTGCAACAGCTGATGCAAGCAATTGCTGCCTTCCAGGCCGTCAACCGAAGCAGCGGAGGTGGCCGCGGCGGAGGACGCTGATGGATTCATGGACATGTCGTTTCAATCTCCCTGCCGATGCTGCCTGAAGGTTCATGGCTTCTGGCACAGTCAGCATGTCGGTCGCACTCGATCTTTCCTTCCTGAAGTGCCGGGCGCCTTGGCACCGACTCTCCTCTCATCCTGCTGGTCAAGTGTCACTTGTCCTTGAGTATAAGTAACCCTCAATCTGCGTTGAATGAAGGCGAAATCTCATGAAACCTCTGCCTCGAGCGCGAGGCAGGCACTGCCATGTCGAGCCTTCGCGGCAGGATGGTCTTCTCTGGCGTGGTGGGATCCGAGAGCGCGCGAGACCCTCCCGCGCAATGCTCGAAGGGCAGCACAACGTGATGACACAGCCAGACGGATACGACCGAACGAAAACAGCCACGCCCCGACCAGAGGTCGAGGCGTGGCTGTGTCACTACCCGAGGGGAAGAGGCGAGCTGGCTACCCCTGAGCGAACCCTCAGTGGCGCGCCGTCTTCAGCGCATCCGCCAGTTCACGGGTCAAGGCATGTACCGCTTGGGTGCCCTGCTCCGGTGTCTCGGCGTTGGCCTGCAGATCGATCAGGGCCGAGCCGACCACGACTCCGTCGGCGAAACGACCGATACGCGCCGCCTGCTCTGCGGTACGGATACCGAAACCGACCGCGACGGGAATCTCGGTGTGCTCCCGGATACGGCCCACTTCGGCCTCGACCTTCTCGGCCGTCGGTGCAGCGCCACCGGTCACGCCATTGCTGGAGACGTAGTAGAGGAAGCCTGAGGTATTGGCCAGCACGCCCGGCAGGCGCGCGCTGTCAGTCGTCGGTGTCGCGAGGCGGATGAAGCTGATACCGGCGGCATTGGCCGGCTCACACAGCTCATCGTCGTGCTCCGGCGGCAGGTCGACCACGATCAGGCCATCGACACCGGCCTGGCTTGCCTGCTCGAGGAAGGTGGCCACACCGCGACGATAGATCGGGTTGTAGTAACCCATCAGCACGATGGGCGTGTCCTGGTCCTGCTTGCGGAATTCCGTGACCATCGCCAGGGTACGGTCCATCGTCTGGCCGGCCTTCAGGGCACGCTGGGTGGCATGCTGGATCGCCAGACCATCGGCCATCGGGTCGGTGAACGGCATGCCCAGCTCGATGACATCGGCACCGGCCTCGGCCATGCCGAGGAAGGTCGCGAGGCTGGCATCATAGCCGGGGTCACCCGCGGTGATGTAGGTCACCAGCGCTGCGCGATTCTCGCTGCGTACGGCAGCGAAACGACGGTCAAGACGGCTGCTGGAAGTGGTGTCAGTAGCGGAAGTGCTCATCAATAGACTCCGGATTTGCTGACCTGCAGGCAGCGATTCACCTGCAGGCGAAGAAGACATGGGGCGGATGGACCCGGTCAGCGTCTGACCCCTCCATCGCCGGGCATTGCGCGATAGGCGCGGCGTTACTCGCCGTCAGGATTCAGGCCCAGCTCGTCCGCCAGATGATGGGTGACGGTGGCCATGTCCTTGTCACCGCGGCCGCTCAGATTGACCACCATCAGATGGTCCTTCGGCAGGCCCGGTGCACGCTTGATGACTTCCGCCAGCGCGTGGGAAGACTCCAGCGCCGGAATGATGCCTTCCAGGCGACACAGCATCTTGAAGGCGTCCAGTGCTTCCTGGTCGGTCGCGGCGACATACTCGGCACGCTTGATGTCGTGCAACCAGGCGTGTTCCGGGCCGATACCCGGATAGTCGAGCCCTGCGGAGATGGAGTGCGCATCACCGATCTGCCCCTCGTCATCCTGCAGCAGGAAGGTGCGGTTACCGTGCAGCACGCCCGGCAGGCCCCCCTTGAGACTGGCGGCGTGGCGCGGCGTGTCCAGACCTTCACCGGCAGCCTCGACCCCGATGATCTCGACGCTTTGCTCGTCCAGGAACGGATGGAACAACCCCATGGCGTTGGACCCCCCGCCGATGCAGGCGACCAGCGAGTCCGGCAGACGGCCTTCCTTCTCCTGCAGCTGGACGCGGGTTTCCTGACCGATGATGGACTGGAAGTCACGCACCAGCTGCGGATACGGATGTGGGCCCGCGACAGTACCGATGATGTAGAAGGTATCGTCGACGTTGGTGACCCAGTCACGCAGCGCCTCGTTCATGGCATCCTTCAACGTGCCATCACCGGCGGTGACCGGGATCACCTTGGCGCCCAGCAACTGCATGCGCTGAACGTTGGGCTGCTGACGGTGAATGTCGGTGGAGCCCATGTAGATCACGCAGTCCAGACCGAAACGAGCCGCCACGGTGGCCGTCGCCACGCCGTGCATGCCGGCACCGGTCTCGGCGATGATGCGCTGCTTGCCCATGCGGCGTGCCAGCAGCACCTGGCCCAGCGCATTGTTGATCTTGTGAGCGCCGGTGTGCATCAGATCTTCCCGCTTGAGATAGACCTTGGCACCTCCGAGATGCTCGGTCAGACGCTCGGCGTAATACAGCGGGCTCTGACGCCCGACATAATCCGCGGAGAGACCGGCCAGTTCCTCGGCGAAGGCCGGATCCTGCTTGGCGGCTTCATACTCGCGCTGCAGGTGCAGAATCAGCGGCATCAGCGTCTCGGCGACGAATCGGCCGCCGAAGTCACCAAAGAAGCCCTTGGCATCCGGGCCTTGACGCAGGGTAGCAGTCGACTGGCTCATGCAAATCTCCTCGAAGTCATGTCAGTGGCGGGGCACGCTGGTGCGGCGTCTGCGTTCTTGGCCTGCGTGGTGCACCCGACAGTATGCTGACCATCCTAGCGCTCGGCACGCGGGATGAAAAACGATATATTCGCCAAGATATGTGAGTTTATCTCACAGGACACTCAGCAGGAGACATCCGATGGCCCGCCTGACTCCGCCCGATTCATCCTCTCCCGCCTCTCTGGAGGCATTGCCCTCGCTGAATGCCTTGCGCGCCTTCGATGTGGCGGCTCGCTTCGAGAGCGCGTCGCGTGCCGCCGAGGCGCTGCACGTGACCCACGGCGCCGTCAGTCGTCAGATTCGCCAGCTTGAGGAAACGCTGGGGACACAGCTGTTCGACCGTGCTGGCCGCGGGCTGAAGCTGACGCCGGCGGGTCATGAGCTGGCGGCTGCCACACGCCATCACTTGAGCGGTCTGGCACGGGTCTGTGCGGACCTTTCCCGCAGTGATGCCCGCGCGCCCTTCGTGCTCAGCTGCCCGGGCTCCTTCCTCGCCCGCTGGTTCATTCCGCGGCTGGGTGCCCTCAAGGCAGCCCTTCCGGAGCTTGAACTGCATCTGACTGCCAGTGACGACAACGAAGGCCTGCGCTCTGGCGTGGATGGCGTACTGCGCTTTCAGACTCCCCCCTTCACCCAGGCTGAGCATCAGGAAACGCGAATCCTCGGCACGGAGCGCATCGGCCCGGTGCTGCGTCCGGACACTGACTGGCTGGGCGAGACCACCGCGACTCCCGCACCACAGACTCTGCTGACCTTGCCGCTGCTGCACACCCGCTCGCGCCCGCAGGCCTGGCCGGACTGGTGCTCACGCCAGGGCCTGTCCAGCGATCAACTGCACTACGCGCAAGGCTTCGAGCACCTCAACTATCTGCTGGAAGCGACGCTGGTGGGATTGGGCGTGGGCATCACACCGGATTATCTGGTCGAGGAGGACCTGCGCAGCAGACGCCTGATCGCGCCGTGGGGCTTTGTCGAGACACGCGCCTGCCTGACGCTGACGCTGCCCGAGAGCGGTCGCACACGGGCACGACACCCTCATGCAAAAGCCCTCGCCGACTGGCTGGCACGGGAGCTGAATACTCCGCCTGTCACCTCTCGCAGCCCATGACAGGCACCAGCGCCACGCCGTCCTGCGGGCAGGTGCAGGAAACAAGAAGACCGGCACCCTTTCAGGTGCCGGTCTCGGTTCAGCCGCTTGGCTCAGGCAGTCAGCCCAGAGCGCGGATCAGGCAAAGACGATGGTCTTGTTGCCGTGGATCAGCACGCGGTCTTCCAGGTGCCAGCGCAGGCCACGCGACAGTACCTTCTGCTCCACGTCACGCCCGATGCGCACCAGGTCTTCCGCGGTGTGGCAATGGGTGACTCGATGGATGTCCTGCTCGATGATCGGGCCGGCATCCAGCTCCTCGGTCACGTAGTGACAGGTAGCGCCGATCAGCTTCACGCCGCGGCCGAAGGCCTGATGGTACGGCTTGGCACCGATGAAGGACGGCAGGAAGCTGTGGTGGATGTTGATCAGGCGGCCGGCATAGCGCTCGCAGAGGCTCGGCGGGATGATCTGCATGTAACGCGCCAGCACGATGCTGTCGGCCTCGGCCTCTTCCACCAGTCGTTCGACCTCGGCAAATGCCGGCGCCTTGTCATTCTTGTCCACCGGCACATGGTGGAACGGAATGCCATGCCATTCGACCAGTGAGCGCATGTCTTCGTGATTGGAGATGACACAGGGGATATCGCATTCCAGATCCCCCGACTGCCAGCGGTGCAACAGGTCCACCAGGCAATGGGAATCCTTGGACACCATCAGCACGACACGCTTGCGAGCGGCCGTGTCATGCACCCGCCACTCCATTCCGAACTCTTCCCCGATCGGCGCGAAGCGCTTGCTGAGTTCAGCGGCGCTGAGGCCGATGGACTCGGGGTTGATCTCATAGCGCATGAAGAATCGACCCGCACCCAGATCGGAATGCTGATTGGCTTCGGTGATCCAACCGCCTTGCTCGGCGATGAAGGTAGAGACTCGGGCAACAATTCCCACCTGATCAGGGCAGGACACCACCAGGCGATAGGCGTGTGACATCGTATGTTCAACCATTGTGAAAGCGGGGAATGATATTCAGCCGGTAACGACTACCGACACGCTCGGGAGTCCGTGCATCGACGCCATGGCTCCCGGCAAAAGGTGCGCCATTGTAGCCGATCACACGCGACGAAGCAGCGCCCTTCAACGAGAGTGAATGAATTGTCAATTCGACCTCGGTTTCGCCCCTCGGGGTGGCCGGCGAGAAGTGCCGTCATTTGTGGCGCTTTGCGGGATTCCCGTATAGTTGAGTGACATTTTACTGATGGCATGACATCCATGTTGAAACCCCGCGTTCAAGTCCGTCAGAGACAACGTCCACCGCTGCATCTTCTGCCGCTGGGCGGCTGTGGCGAGATCGGCATGAATCTGACGCTGTATGGTTACCAGAATCACTGGATCGCCGTGGATTGCGGCATGATGATTCGCCAGGATCTTCCTGAAGGCCCCTTGCAGGTACCCGACACCGAATCGCTGGCAAGCCTGGGCATCTGCCCGGAGATGCTGGTGATTACCCATGGTCACGAAGACCACATCGGCGCCGTTGCCTGGCTGTGGCCGAAATGGCGCTGTCCTATCATCGCCACACCACTGGCCGCGGGCCTGCTGCGGGCCAAGTTCGCGGAACGCGAACTCGAGACGTCCAGCCTGCAGATCATCGAGGTCGATGAAGGCTTCGAGTCCGGGCCCTTCGCCTTGCGCCTGCTGCCGTTGACCCACTCAATTCCCGAGAGCTGCTCGCTGCTGATCGTCACGCCGGAATATCGCGTGATGCACACCGGTGACTGGAAGCTGGACCCGGAGCCGCTGATCGGTGAGCCCACTGATCCGGAGCGCTATCAGGCGCTGGCGCCGGTCGATCTCGTGGTCGGCGACTCCACCAATGCCCCTCTGCCCGGCCACTCACGCAGTGAGGGCGAGGTGGCGCGTGCACTGGAGAAGACGCTGGCCGGCTGCCGTGGGCGGGTCGTGGTGACCTGCTTCGCGAGCAACCTGGCGCGCATCCTGGCACTGGGTCGTGCGGCGGCTCGCAATGGCCGTCGGGTCACGCTGCTGGGCCGCTCGATGGAACGCATGGTGCGGGTGGCACGCGGACTGGGCTATCTGGAAGATTTCCCGCCGCTGGTGCCGGTAAAGGACCTGGGCTATCTGCCGCCGGAAGAGGTGATGGTGATCGCGACCGGCAGCCAGGGCGAGCCACGCGCGGCACTCTCACGCCTGGCCAACTCGCGCCACCCTGATTTCGAGCTGGCGGCGGGCGACACGGTCATCTTCTCCTCCAAGGCCATTCCCGGCAATGAACTGGCGATCGGCAAGCTGCACAATGCCCTGACCCGCCTGGGCGTCGGCATCATGGAAGAGAAGCAGTTCCCGGATCTGCATGCCTCAGGCCATCCCGCCCAAGAGGAGCTGCGCACCTTCTACGGCTGGCTGAAACCCACGCGGTTGCTGCCGGTGCACGGCGAATACCGTCACCAGCTGGCGCACACCCAGGTAGCACAGTCCCTGGGCATCGAGGCACCGCTGATTCCCGTCAATGGTGACGTGATTCGTCTCGATGCTCAGGGGCTGTCCGTGGAAAAGCGTCTGACGTTGCAGGAGCGGATCATCGAGCACGACAAGGTGCGGCCACTTGACTCGATGGACCGTCGTGCACGAGCGCGTCTCGGACGCCATGGCAGCGTATCGCTCGCCTTGCCCCTGACGCTGCAGGAAGCCGGTTGGGTGCGTATCGGCCGCCTGATGCTGGACGTCAGTGGTACGGCCAGACTGGATGAAGACAGCTTCGCCGAGTGGCTCGATGACACCCTGGCCGGACTCGAGACCACCGACATCGACACCGTGAAACAGCAATTGAACAGCAGAATCAATCGCTGGCTACGCAATCATCTGCGTCACGAGCCGGTGCTCTTTCTGCATGTGATGACCATGGGTGACAGCTGAAGACGCCATGACAGGCAAGCCTGTCAGGCTACTGCGATTCCCCCGGCCTTTCACCTGCCTTGAAGCATGAAAAAGCCCGATCGGAAAAATACCGATCGGGCTTTTTCATGCCTGAATGCACGCTGGAACATCCATCAGCAGAGACGTCCCACTCTACCGTCATGACCGCCAGTGTGATCCACCTCATCCACTGGGGCCCCGTGCCGGGCAACGCTTACTGTGCTGACTTGTTCTTCGGCGGACGACCGCGACGCTTCGGCTGGTCACTGACCAGATCATCGACGGAAAGACCCGCTTCGATCATCGCATCACGAATCTCGGCAAGCTTGCGCTCCTTGGCGATTTCTTCTTCGCGACGCTGTTCATCTTCCTCGGCTTTCTGCTCAATGACTTCATTGATGACTTCAGAAAGCTTGTGCAGTTGTTCCATGGACAACTGGCGTGCCGCTGCACGTGCGACATTCTTGTTGCGAGCGATCTTTTCCAGGGATTCTGCGGTCATCTTGCTACCTCCACCATGCGGGCGAAACTGGAATCCAATGAGGGACACGATAGTTGATTGGATGTTGCAGCAAAGTATAAGCCTTAATTGAAAGCTGACAAGCCTTGTCAAAAGCAAGGCAGTGTTGCCACAGCACCGCCCAACAAGAACCCTGCTCGAAGGCAGGGTTCTTGTGAAGGTTCATAGTGTTGTCGAGTGGATATCCCAAGCCAGCCAAGAGATTCAGATGGCGATTTCGTCAGCCACCGGTCATGTTCATGAAGCGGACGATCTGGACATCACCATCGGTCGTGAAGTGGTGACGCTCCGGCTTGAGATGCATCGCCTCGATGATGGCCGCCTTGAGAGGTTCGATATTGCCGGGGTCGCGGCGCATGATGGCACGCAGATCCAGCGAGTGCTCATTGCCCAGACATAGCAGCAGACGCCCTTCTACCGTCACTCGAACACGATTGCAGGTCGAGCAGAAGTTGTGACTGTGCGGTGAGATGAAGCCTACGCGCGTTTCACTGTCTGCCATGCGGAAATACCGGGCCGGTCCCAGACTGTCTTCCAGCGTCGGTATGAGCGCGTGATGCTCCTCTATCCGCGCCTGCACTTCATCGCTGGAACAGAACGTCTCCTCACGCCTGTGATCGGACACCTGCCCAAGCGGCATTTCCTCGATGAAGCTGATATCCAGCCCTTCCTGGCGCGCGAAGTCGACCAGAGAAACGACCTCATGATCATTGCGCCCCTTGAGCACGACAGCATTGAGCTTGATGCGAAAGCCTTCTGCCCGCGCGGCCCGAATACCGGCGATCACCTTGTCGAGATCCCCCGTACGCGTCAGGGCCTTAAAGCGCTCAGAGTCCAGAGAATCAAGACTGATGTTGAGGCGCTGCATGCCGGCGGCCTTGAGACGAGCGGCATGCTTGACCAGGCCCGCCCCATTGGTGGTCATGGAGAAATCCTTCAGCCCGTCAAGCGCGCCGATATCTTCCACCAGAGTACCGATATCGCGTCTGACCAATGGCTCACCACCGGTCAGGCGAATCTTTTCGACCCCAAGCTCCACGAAGGCACGTGCCAGCAGGGCGATTTCCTCGAGACTCAATACCTCGTCTCGCGGTAGAAATGTCATCTCCTCGCTCATGCAATAGACACAGCGAAAGTCACAGCGATCCGTCACGGAGAGACGCACATAGCGAATGCGACGCCCGAAATCATCGACCAGGGTTTCCATCAACCATCTCCCAGGGTCTGAGGTGTCACAGGAGTCAGGGAATCCTGCTTGGCAGAGTGTGTCCGAGCGCCTTCTGCCGAAGAGTGCCAGCGCTCCAGAGCATCGCGGTCACTGGAGCGCTCCTGCACCCAGTAATCGCCAGAGGCGGTATGCTCCTTTTTCCAGAAAGGCGCACGCGACTTGAGGTTGTCCATCAGAAAGTCACAACCGGCAAAGGCGGCCTGACGATGCGCGCTCGCCACCAGCACCAGCACGATATTGTCCATGGGCGCCAGGCGCCCGATGCGATGGATGATACGCGCCCCTGTCAGCGCGAAACGTTCCTGCGCTTCCACCAGCAACGCCTGCAAGCTGCGCTCCGTCATGCCGGGATAATGCTCCAGTGTCAGTGCCTGGACATCGGGGCGTTCATTGAAATCACGCACCAGCCCGGTAAAGGTCACCACCGCACCGATATCCCCCCGAGCATGGGTCAGGGCCGCCTGCTCGGCGCGAATATCGAAATCCGCTGACTGGATGCTGACCGAAAAGGCCCGATCGGCAGTCGCAAGGGGTGTCGTCATCTCAGCCTCCCGTGACGGGCGGGAAGAAAGCGACTTCATCACCGGCCTTCAGAGGATGATCATCACGCACCATGTCCTGGTTCACGGCGCACAGCACGCGCGAGTCATTGAGCGCTTCCAGCTGCGGATCACGCAGTGCCAGGGTGCGCTTGAGCCCACCTACCGTGGCATCGGCCAGGGTGGCAGGGTTGAGCGAGAGTGACTCAAGGTCGAGACGCTCACGCAGCTCGGCCAGAAACAGGATGCGCAGATTGCCGTTCACCGCCGTGACAGGCGACACGTCCTCGGATGCGACTGCCAGGGCGGCCGGCACTCCCGTCGGGGCTGGCGCCTCCTCCTGCATGGCCTCACGCTGCCAGTCACCGCTCTTGCCACCCGTCTTGGTTTCCAGCTGGATGTCGCCGATCACGATGCCCTTGTCCACCGCCTTGCACATGTCATACAGGGTCAGTGCTGCCACGGAGGCAGCCGTCAGCGCTTCCATCTCGACACCTGTGCGCCCGTTGAGGCGACAGAACACCTGTATCTCGACACAGCTGTTCACTTCATCCAGCGTGAAATCGACCGTGACCTTGGAGAGCATCAAGGCATGGCAGAGCGGGATCAGCTCATGGGTGCGCTTGGCTGCCTGGATGCCGGCGATACGCGCCGTGGCCAGCACATCTCCCTTGGGCAGGCCGCCCTCCGCCAACAAGGCCAGCGTGGCAGGCAGCATGCTGACCCGCGCACTGGCACGGGCCTCGCGCCGGGTTTCCTGCTTGTCCGCGACATCGACCATATGGGCTTCGCCGCGGGCGTTGAGATGGGTAAGGCTCATTAGCTGTCTCGTATCCGTATCAGGTCCGCCGGGGGTGGCGGTTACCTCTGTAAGCATGGGCGGTCGTCACGACAGCCCGGTAGATCCTGTTTCTTGGTCTGTCGGCGGACCGAGGATGTCGGACGACCCGCCGAACTCCGCGTTCGATCGCTCGGCCTGGCAGGCCATCATGACAGGCCACGCGTCCCCAGCCATTGCACCATGACCGGGTCGCCGGCCTGGAGGGAGGCGCAGCCTGCCGGGATCTCGATCAGACACTGCGCGGCCAGCATCGAAGTCAGAATCCCCGATCCCTGGCGGCCAGTGGTAGTCACGACCTGACGCCCCTGGTCATCGAGCGTCACCCGGCCGCGATGATAATCGACTCGTTCAGGCCGTGAGCGCAGCGTCTCGCCTGCCACCATCTGCAGACGCGGTGACTGCCAGCATGCCAGGGTCTCCGGGTGGTCTGCCGGTACCGGGCTCAGCGGACCCAGCCCCCCCAGCATGCGCAACGCCGGCAGCACGAACTGCAGATAGGTCACCATGGTGGCGACCGGATTGCCGGGCAGACCGAAGAACGGCACCTGCCGGCCTTCCTCTGCCGCCAGTGCGCCAAAGGCCAGAGGGCGCCCGGGACGCATGGCAATCCGCCACAGCGCCAGCTGGCCACAGGCCTCCAGCGCGCTGCGCACATGATCTGCCTCGCCGACCGACACGCCGCCGGAAGTGATCACCAGATCCGCCCGCGCCGCGGCATCTCGCAGGGCAATGCTCAACGCCTCGCGCTGGTCACGCAGAATGCCGAGATCCAGCACCTCGACTCCCTCGGCATGCAAGGCAGCCGTGAGGCTGAAACGGTTGGCATCATAGATGCCGCCGGCCGGCAAGGGCTCTCCCGGAGCCGTCACTTCATCACCGGTCGAGAAGATCGCCACACGCAGCGGACGATGAACGGTGAGTTCGGCCAGTCCCAGCGATGCAAGTACCCCGATGGCCGCCGGCGACAGCCATTGCCCCGCCGACATCACGTCACTGCCACGGGCGATATCCTCGCCTGCCTGACGCACATTCTGCCCTGCGCGAACGCTGCTGACGCCGTCGATCACGACCTGCTCGGCAGTCTCGGCGTCACCCGCCTGGCTATCGGCATCAAGCATTGAATCAGGCGAGGCATCGGGCGTGAAATAGTCGAGCTGCTCCTGCATGACCACACTGTCAGCCCCCGCCGGCAAGGCCGCACCGGTCGTGATGCGCAATGCCTCCCCCGGAGACAGGGCGCGCCCCGTCCAGGGGTGCCCTGCCAGCGAGCTGCCGATGACTCGGAGCTGGCATCGATCCCCCTCATCCAGCGCGCCGGCAGCCAGCGACGCGTGGGCCAGCGCGATACCGTCCATCGCGGCATTTGTCTGGGCAGGCACATCCAATGGCGATATCACCGGCTCAGCCAGAACATGTCCGACGGCCTGGGCGAGTGGCACACGCTGGGTGGGCCGTGTCGCCGCGAGCTTCGCCAGACTGCCTCCCAGCACCGCAAGCGCCTCGTCGACACTCAGCATCCGCTCACCGAATCTTGGGTCAAAGCACGACAGACTCAAGAGGCCACCTCCTGACGGGGCTGACCGCCATTCAATCGCCATTGCACCGGCCAGGCCGCCACCCAGGCCGCCAAGGCATCGATATCATCGAGGTCCAGCCGCGTCAGATCCGCGGGAAGCGCCACCGGGAATTCGCCATCGGGCTCATCAACTGGCTCATCCATTGAACCTGGCACGGCAAGTGCCCGTATCCAGGGATCATGCAAGGCCCGCAGCGGCTTGCCGACGGCCGCGCGATGCAGCTCAAGCTTGGGCAATGGCCACTGCTTGAACCCCTCGACGAGAATCAGATCCACCGCCAGCCCATCGAGCTGCGCGACAAGCTGCTCCAGATCCGCCTCCTCTTGATCAGGCGTCTCCATCATCAGCGCAAAGCGCCGGGCAGAGGCAACCAGCATGGGAGTTGCCCCCGCCGAGCGCAGGCGATGACTGTCCTTGCCCGGCGTATCCACATCAAAGGCATGATGAGCGTGCTTGATGACGGCGACTCGCAGACCACGCTCACGCAAGGCCGGCAGCAACTGTTCCAGCAAGGTGGTCTTGCCCGTGCCGCTCCAGGCGGCGATGCCCAGCAGCGGACAGGCCGAGGCGGCAAGTCTCGCCGCCCAACCGGGTGACATCGTCCCGCCGCCGGTATCAGCGGAAGAGCAAGAATGAGAGACAGTGGACGCTTCGCGCCCCATGGCATCAGTGGGCAACTCGGGCATGACGATTCTCTTGAGGTTTCCGGCGTGCTCACGACGTGATGGCCGATACGATTCGATGATTCTGATGGCATCGACCCACATGTCGGGCCCTTTTCTCTCAGCGCCGCTCATGAGGAGCGTTGGCGACATGATGAAAAAAGGGTGGCCTGTCACAACAGGCTTGCCTGTAAATCTGCAAGTCCAAGGCCAGGCATGCCTGCCGCGGCAGGACAATACGCCGCTGAATTCCAACATGTACGGCAGGTGAGCACTGACCGTGGATCATTATGACTCGCCTGGCCAGCGGAGTGGGGTCGGATGACACGCCTTGAATGCCCTGCGGCTCAGGCTCGGCAGCGGCCGCGCCGCAATGGCAATCGATGCGGGCAGTCTCAGCGGGGGCCGGATTCCATCGCTCTGCACTCATCCAGCGTATTGAGATTGGCGAAGTCTTCGGCCTTGCCCGCTTGCACCGTCAGCCAGACATGTTGCGCGAACCAGCGGTCGATCTTGCGCTCACCTGCCGCCAGGGCGGCTTCCAGTGATGGCAAAAGGCCACGGTGCAGGAGGCAGATGACGGGGTGATAGCGCTCGTCATCGGCGGCCACCGCCAGCAGCGCCGGCTCAGCCGAGGTGTCATCCCCCTGCACACGGTAGCCGGCCAGCCTGTCACCGTTGGCGTGATCTATCAGCGCCACGCTCAGGGTATCCACGAGGTCATTGGGCAGGTGCGGCACGTCGCAGGCCACCACCATCACCCACTCGGTATGCGCGGCGGCCAGCGCACTGGCCATGCCCATCAGAGGGCCGTGATAGCCCGCCTCACGGTCTTCCACCAGCGGATGACCATAGGCGGCATATTCCTGATGCGAGCGATTGGCATTGATCAGCAGCTCACCGACCTGGGGCGTGAGGCGTGCCAGCACATGCGCGATCAAGGGCACCTCATTGAGCATGACCAGTCCCTTGTCGACACCGCCCATGCGCCGGGCCTGGCCGCCGGCCAGGATCACACCGGTGATGTTGGCCGGCGTCAGCGAGGCCGCCAGCTGTTCACCACTGGCCGGCAGAGGTGTCACGCCGGGATTGGTTTGGCCATCACGAGAGGGGCCGGGGTTGGCATCAGAGTGGGGTCTGGACATGCGAGAGGGTCTCGATGCAGGCGCGGCGGACGCGCGAGAAAATTCCTCTGATCACGCAAGACACGGGAACCGACGATACCTTTCCCGTGTCGGGCTCAACCAGGCATGCGCTCAGTGTGCAGGCTAGCTTCCGCCAACGTCCAGCGTGCCGTACAGCCATGACTCAGCGCGTTGTCCTGATGCGAGGACAGAATCACCGCGCAACCCGCCTGGGACATCTGCTCGAGACGGATGGCCAGCTGCTCCACGGCGGCCTGGTCGAGATTGGCCGCTGGCTCATCCAGAAGCAGGACAGGAGGACGCGACAGCCAGGCGCGCGCCAGTGCCAGACGTGCACGCTCGCCACCGGACAGCGAGCGTGCCGGCTGACGGGCATGCTCGCTCAGACCGCTCCACTCCAGCATGGCCTCGACCTGATCGCGCTGCTCGCCGGCAGAGCGCCGTTGCGGCTGCCAGCGCGCCGCCAGCACCAGGTTGCCGGCCACGCTGGTATCAAAGAGATAGGGTTGCTGGTGCAGATAGCGTATCTGGCCGGCGGCCCCCTTCTGCCAGCGAAGCTCTCCACCGCTGGCAGGCTGCATGCCGGCCAGCACTCTGAGCAAGGTGGTCTTGCCACTGCCATTGTCTCCGCTCAGATGTACCCAGCCGCGCCTCGGGTCTGGCGTCCACTCCAGAGAGGGTATCTGCCACAGCAAGCGGCCAGGGCTCGTGGGAGCGTCAGGCAGACGATACTGCAGGTCACGCACCCACAGCAGACTTTCCTCGGCGAGGGTTCGGGGCTTTGGCACAGGCTCTGCCATAGGCTCTGCCACGGGTTCTGGCATAGCGTCTGGCACGGCGTCTGACGACGAGGTCAGCACGGCCTCATGGGGAGATTCGCCCGGCGAGGAGGATGAGGGCGAAGAGTTGAGGGGGGACATCGAAACTCCAGACGACAATTCAGACTTGCGCGATGCGGTGTTCCACGGCACGCCACTCAGACCTGTACGGCCAGCTGACCACGGCCACGCAGCAGCCCCAGCAGCAGATTGAGCACCAGGGCCAATACCAGCAGCACCATGCCCAGGGCGACCCCCTGAGCGTATTCTCCCTTGAGGGTCTCCAGGGCGATCGCGGTCGTGATGTTGCGGGTAAAGCCGGCAATGTTACCACCCACCATCATGGCGCAACCCACTTCCGCGATGATTCTACCAAACGCCGCCACCAACGCGGCCATCACCCCGAAGCGCGCCTCCATCACCAACCGCCACAACGCCGCAGGCCGGGATGCCCCCAGTTGCAATGCGGTTTCCCAGGCACGCCTGTCCACGCCAGCCAGTGCTGCATGCAGCATCACCACCAATATCGGCAGCGCCAGCAGAATCTGGCCCAGAATCATCGCTGGCTGGGTGAACAGCAGATGCCAATCCCCCAGAGGGCCTGCCCGTGACAGCAGAATGAACAGCAGCAGCCCCACCACCACGGTGGGCACGGCCATCAGGGTATTCACCAGCGAGATCAACAGCCAGCGCCCCGGGAAGGCGCAACGCACCAGCACGAAGGCGATCAGCAGAGCCGGCGGTACAGCCACCAGCATGGCCATCAGCGAGACCCGGAAAGAGACGCCGATGATTTCCCAGAGTGCGGCGTCCATGCTCAGCAGGAGGCCCATGGCCTCCTGCGTGGTATGCCAGAGCGTCACGAACGCGGCGCCGCCTGCTGGGTGGCAGTCTCACCGCCGGCTGCCTGACCTGCACCACTGCCATCCGCAGTCTTCTGGGCATCGAAACCGGTTTCACCGTGGCTGGCATGGAACAGCGCCTGCCCCTTGAGACGGAAGTCATCGATCGCCTGCTGACCCTCACGGGAAATCAGCCACTGAGCCAGCGCACGGGCGCCTTCGGTGTTCAGACCTTCATGATTGGCCGGGTTGACCAGAATCACCTGGTAGGGATTGAACAGGCGCGCATCTCCCTCCACCAGCACGGAAAGGTCGAGCTTGTCCTGCATGGCAAGCCAGGTGCCGCGGTCACTCAGGGTGTAATCCTGCAGCTCGCTGGCCATGCTCAGCACCTTGCCCATCCCCTGCCCCACGGCCTTGTATGCCGAGAAATCGGGGACGACATCGGCGCTCGCCCACAGCGACAGCTCCTTCTTGTGAGTCCCGGAGTCATCACCGCGTGACACGAAGCCGGCATTGCTCTCGGCAATTCTGGCCAGGGCCGCGTCCACGTCGGACATGCCCTCGACATTGGCCGGATCCGCCTTGGGCCCCAGCAGCACGAAGTCGTTGTACATCACGCCATGTGGCTCGATGCCATACCCGGCATCGACGAACTTGCGCTCCGCGCCCGGCGCATGCGTCATCACCAGATCCACATCGCCATCCTGCCCCATGCGCAATGCCTTGCCGGTCCCCACGGCGATCACCTGGACAGTGACATCGTTGGCCTGTTCGTATGCCGGCAACAGATTGTCCAGCAGGCCGGAATTGTAGGTACTGGTGGTGGTCGCGAGGCGGATGATGTCATCCGCAGCCTGAGCGGGCTGCAGGCTCAGCGCGCCGAGAGACAGACCGGCGATGGCACCCAGCAGATGGCGGGCGGAGAGGATGTGGCGATGCGGCATGAGGTAGCTCCCTGGCGTGTCATTATCGGGGTGATTCACGAGGGAGATGATCCTCCAGCGATGGCTGGCCATCTCCCCGCGGCAAGACATTGCAAGCAGCGTGCCCGCAAGGCCACGCTCTCGCCATTCACCTGGTTGCTTGTCCTGCACATGGCCCGCTGGCAATGCCTGGATGTCCGGGTGAGCGCCGGCGAGAATACTGACAGGATATCGCCGTCCTGCCACAAGCGGGTCATCTTGACCCACCCGTGAGCCTGCGCGGGACGACACGATACACTGTTCCTTCGCGCTGGCCACCCGCTCGCGGCCCTGTCTCTCGCTGCCGCGATGGCACCATGCGCGAGCCTCTGGACCTCGCTTCACCCGACACCGTGGTGACTGTGGCCGCGCCGGGCGAAAGCGAATGCCGAGAGAATCGCAAGATCGAGAGAATGGCTAGATAAAGTACCGTGCGCCGCGCGACAATGAGCGAACGAACGCCACCCTGACACGCCATACCCGTATGACCATCGCCCCGATGCACGCCACGCATGATAGAGGAACGCCATGACCGTCCACGCCACCTCTCCCGCACGGGAGGCGCGTCGCGCCACGAACGACCAGGCTTTGCCGACCGCATCGGTCCTGATCGTCGATGACGAGCCGGGCATGCGGCGTTACCTGGAAAAGGCGCTGGCATCCCGCTTCGCGATGATCGAAGCCGTCGAAAGCGTCGAGCAGGCCGAATCACTGCGCTCGCGCCTGCATTTTGATCTCATCCTGCTCGACATCCGCCTGCCGGGACGTGATGGCCTTGAGTGGGAGGAGGCCCTGTCACCGTCATCGGTCAGCGACGTCATCTTCATGACGGCCTATGCCGATCTCGATACCGCCGTACGTGCCCTGCGCGCAGGTGCCAGTGATTTCATCATCAAGCCGTTCCGCCTCGAACAGCTGCACGCCGCGATAGACCGCTGCCTCGAACGCCGCCAACTGGCACGCGAGAACTTCCTGCTGCGTCGCGACAATGCACGCCACCAGGGTGAGGAGGCCAGCCTGCAGGGCGAGACCCCCGGCATGCAGGAACTCGCGCAGATCATCGCGCGCGTCGCGCCGGCCCCCTCTCCCGTGCTGATACTCGGGGAATCCGGCACCGGCAAGGAGCTGGCGGCACGCGACCTGCACCGCCTCTCCGGACGGCGCGGTGCCTTCGTACCGGTCAACTGTGGCGCCATCAGTCCGGAACTTCTGGAGAGCGAGCTTTTCGGTCACCTCAAGGGGGCCTTCACCGGCGCCCACCGCGGACGTGATGGGCTGTTCAGCTTCGCCGATGGCGGCACCCTGTTCCTGGATGAAATCGGCGAGATGCCGCTGACCATGCAGTCCAGGCTGTTGCGGGTACTGGAAACCCGACGCGTGCGCCCAGTGGGCGGTGAGCAGGAGCAGGCCGTCGATGTGCGCATCGTGGCCGCCACCCATCGCACGCTCGAGACGGAGGTCGCGGCGGGTCGCTTCCGGGAAGACCTCTACTACCGCTTGAACGTGCTCAGCTTGCGGCTGCCGGCACTGCGGGATCGCCCCGCGGACATTCCTGCCCTGGCCCTGCATTTCTCTCGACAGCTGTCGCGCGAACTGGGACTGCCCGAGGTCCCCTGGGATCACACCGACCTTGCACGCCTGTGTCGCTATGCCTGGCCCGGCAACGTGCGTGAATTGAAGAATGTCATCGAGCGCGCGCTGCTGCTGGGACGCCTGCCCGGCGATGCCCTCCCGGCCTCTGGCACCTCTCTCACGTCTGGCCATGCCGCGATGCCCGGCGCCTCGGATGCACCAGGTAACGCTGCCGCTCCCCATGCGGGGGGGGAGGCCGACAGCGAGGCTTCACACGGCTATCCGCTGGAGTGGTCGCTGGATCGTGTGGAACAAGCGCATCTGCGTGCAGTACTGGAGCATCACGCCAACAACAAGTCCGCTGCCGCACGTCAGCTGGGCATCTCGCGCAAGACGCTGGATCGCAAGCTGACCCACTGGCGCGCCGAGGCCGAGAGCGCCATGCCTGACCGCGACTCGTCTCACCGCTCGGCTGATGACCCTGCATGATCCAGCGCCTGCGCCATTACCTTGCCGGCTCGCTGCGCCGCCGCTTGCTGGTGCTGACGCTGGCCCCGCTGCTGCTGCTGCTGCTGGCGCTGGTCGGCCTGACCGCCTACTGGACCACCGCCTACACCGACCGCCAGCTGTACATGAACGTGCGCAGCGATCTCGATGTGGCAAGCCGCACGCTGCAACGTCAGCACCAGCGGCTTCGTGACGGCCTGGAAACCCTGCGCCGCAACCTTCGCCAGTCCACCACGCTGCCAGGCCCGTCCTCAACATCGACCGAGACACTGGCGCCTCGTCTGAAGGCGTTGCGTGAGACCCTCAACGCCGATTGGCTCCGCTGGCTGCCAGCGGAGCAGCTCGGACAGACGCCCGGTGTCGCCGCCCTGGTTCCGCGTCTGCGCCAGGGCGAGAGTCTGGATGGCCTCGACATGCTCAGCGGCGATTCGCTGGCATCTCTCGACCCCTTGCTGGCAGAGCGAGCCCGCCTGGCCCTGCGCCGGACCCCCCATGCACAACCCAGCGCGCGGCGTGAGGAAACGCGCGGCATGCTGCTGCGTGCACTGGTGCCGATCATGGATTCACGCGGGACGCTCGTGGGCGTGCTTGATGCCGGGCGGCTGCTCAATCGTGACCCGAACCTGGTGGATGAGATCCGCGATCTCCTCTACGGCCCGGGGACGCTGCCGCTGGATGGCACAGGCACCATCACCCTGTTTCTGGACGATGTCCGAATTGCCACCAACGTGACTGACAGCACCGGTGAACGCGCACTCGGCACGCAGGCCTCGCTCGAAGTGACCCGTCAGGTCATCGGTGAGGGGCAGCGCTACGTCAATCGCGCCTTCGTGGTACGCGACTGGTTCGTTGCCGCCTATGCGCCTCTGGATTCTCTGGACGGCCAGCGGATCGGCATGATCTACGCGGGCTACCCCCAGGCACCCTACGTGCGACTCTACCGGGAGACATTGGTCCACATCAGCCTGGTACTGCTGGCGGTCAGCCTGTTGGGAGTTCTGCTGGTCTGGGGCGGGGTCGAGCGCCTGATGCGCCCCATTCGCCAGATACGCCATGTGGTGCATGCCGTTCGCGATGCACCCTCCAGTGATGGGCTGCGCATCGGGCCGCTTGCCTCGCTTGGCCCCGAACAGCGTCGCGGTGATGAGCTGGATGAGCTGGCGCAGGAATTCGATACCATGCTGGCGCGGCTGGAGGCGCACCGCAGCGAGATTCAGGCGGCCGCCAATACCCTGGAAGCCCAGGTCGAGGACCGCACGCGTGACTTGAGCGCACAGACGAACACGCTGCGCGAGCGCAGCCAGGCACTGGAGGAGCATGTCCGCCTGTTGCGCGAAGCACGCGCGAAGCTGTTGACCCGCGAGAAGCTGGCAGCACTCGGGGAACTCACGGCAGGCATCGGGCATGAGATCAACAATCCCGCCGCCGTCATCCTCGGGCATGTCGAGTTGATCGAAGTCATTCTCGGCGACCAGGCAGACCCCGTACGCGAGGAAATCGCGACCATCATCCATCAGGTGGAACGGATTCGCGCGCTGGTCGACAACCTGCGCCAGTATGCACGTGACCCACATCAGGCGAGCCACCACGGCGCACAAGCAGAGCTGCCGGGCGAGACGCTCCCCACCACGCTTAGCCCCCCGAACCTCAGCCAGATTCATCCAGATGAGGCCATCCATAGCGTCGAAGTACTGGTACGCCATGCGCTGGATCATCACGGACACAGATTGACGCATGAGCTCTCGGCGACACGTCAGATCGAGGCCGACCGCGCCCAGCTGACACAGGTGCTGGTCAACCTGCTCATCAATGCCATCGAGATGGCACCCGGACCGGACACGCTATGCATCACCAGCGCCGATCGGGACGCGACGCTCGCCGGTGTGGAGGAGGATCATTCGCCGGTGATGACAGGAGACCCCGGCGGTGAGGTCGTGGCCGGCATCGAGATCCGGATCATCGATCATGGCAATGGCGTCCCGGAACACCTCAGGGAGCGCATCTTCATCCCTTTCTTCACCACGCGCGCCAACGGCTCCGGCATCGGTCTGTCGGTCTCGTCCGGGTTGATCACGCAACTGGGCGGACGACTGTGGCTGGAAGAGACGCCCGGGGGCGGCGCGACCTTTTGCCTGTGGCTGCCTTGCATCGCGCGGCGTCACCACGAAGACAACCAGGGCCGACACCTGCTCGAGACCCTGAGCGCCGGTGGCAGCAGCCGTGCCAGTTGATCCCCCTGCCCTGCCATCCACTGACCGGAGCCTTTGCCATATGCCATCGGCCAATTCGACTCCCTCTCCAGCCCGCCAGACCTCGACGGCATCCACCGATGAGCCACAAGCCCGTCACGCGAACACGTCGCCGACGCTTGGCCAGCGCCTGCGCATCCTGCGCACCCGCCACGGCCTGTCTCAACGCGAACTCGCCAAGCGCGCCAACGTGACCAACTCGACCATTTCCCAGGTCGAACAGGATGCCGTCAGCCCCTCTGTCAGCTCGCTCAACAAGATACTCGATGTCTTCCCCGTCTCGCTCAGTCACTTCTTCAGCGACGAGCCCCCCGAGGCGCCTGCGCGAGTGCTGCGCCGTGAGGAGCATGCACCATGCGAGGAAAGCCCCGCTGACACGCGACTGCGCAAGATTCCCGACTGGCCTGATGCCTCAGGGCAGCGTCGTCAGAAACCGCAGGTCACGCTGGGGAGGCTTGAAGACCAGGACAGCGTCAGCCTGCAGGCAAGCCATGACAGCCTCTTGCTCGTCACCCGCGGGCAACTGCGCATCGAGCTGCCGGCGGAAGCGCTCGATACCCACCTCAGATCCGGAGATGCCGTGCGGCTGCAGGCCGGAGAGCGCTACCGACTCCACCATGCCCAGGCGCAAGATGCTGATGGGTCTGAACCACTGGACGAGGAAACCCCGACAGCCAGTCACTGGTCATGCATCGCCAGCGCGGGATAAACCGAAGGAGCCCCCTTTCTTCCCAGCGAGCCACGCATCAATCAAGAATGCCCCTCTTTCCTGTCAGTACCGCGACACGAAAGAGGGGCATTCATCAGAACCGCGATTCACCTGGGCATCCGCTCACTCGACAGGCCGTGAGGGTTCACTCCCCCTCTTTCGCCGGGGGCAGCACCAGATTGAGCACGATCCCCAGAATGGCCGCCAGGCTGACGCCCTGCAGCGTGAACTGGCCACCACCGACCTGCATGCCGCCAATCCCGAAGACCAGAATCAAGGACGCGATCACCAGATTGCGCGGCGCGGTAAGCGAGTCACCGGCACGCACCAGGGTGTTCATCCCCACCACGGCGATCGACCCGAACAGCAGGCACATGATACCACCCATGACAGGGGTGGGAATCGTCTGCAGTACCGCCCCCACCTTGCCGATGAAGGCAAGCGAGATGGCCACGCAGGCCGCGACGGTCATGACACGCGGATTGAAATTGCGCGTCAGCATGACGGCGCCCGTCACTTCCGAGTATGTCGTGTTGGGCGGTCCACCGAACAATGAGGCCGCGCTGGTGGCCAGGCCATCTCCCAGCAGTGTCCGATGCAGTCCCGGCTTCTTCAGATAGTTCTGACGCGTCACGGAGCCGATGGCCACCATGTCACCGATATGCTCCACGGCCGGCGCGATGGCGACCGGAATCATGAACAGGATGGCGGAGAACTCGAAGGTAGGAGCGGTGAAGCTTGGCAGGGCCAGCCACGCCGCCTCCGCCACAGGCGACAGGTCGATCACCCCCATGGCCAGTCCCAGCAGATAGCCGGTGATGATCCCGCCGAGAATCGGGATGAGGCGCCACAGTCCGCGACCGAAGATCGACAGTACCAGGGTGACGGCAAGACTCACCAGCGAGAGGGTCAGTGCCTGTCCATGAGAAATGGTGTCACTGAATTCCCCCGTGGCCATCTGGACGGCGGTCGGTGCCAGCGCCAGTCCGATCACCATGATGACAGGCCCCACCACCACGGCAGGCAACAGGCGATGCACGATGCCGACGCCCTTGAGACGAATGCACTGCGCCAGCAGCACATAGACCAGTCCGGCAACGAACAATCCCCCCATGGTGGCGGGAATGCCGAAGTTGGCGACCGAACTCTGGATGGGAGCGATGAAGGCGAATGACGAGGCGAGAAAGACCGGCACGCTCGCCTTGGTGACGCTCTGGAAGACCAGCGTCCCGACCCCTGCCGTGAACAGCGCGACGTTGGGATCAAGGCCAGTCAGCAACGGCACCAGCACCAACGCACCGAAGGCCACGAAGAGCATCTGTGCTCCCGTGATCAGCGTCGCCAGCGTGAAAGGCTCCTTCTCAGGAGTCTGGAGAGCATCATGAGAGGCAGAGGAAGCGGAGTCCGGGGCTTGAGAAGACGACATGGCGGAAGATTCTATTCAATGAACTGACGAAGGAAGGCCTCATCCTGACTGCTCAGACAGGTAAGGCAGATACAAAAACGCCCCACGCAAGGCGTAGGGCGTCGAGAGCTCAGGCGAGGCGCTTAGCGCGTGCCGAAGATCTTGTCACCGGCGTCACCAAGACCCGGGACGATGTAGCCATTCTCATCAAGACGATCATCGACGGAAGCCGTGAAGATCTCGATGTCAGGATAGGACTCCTGCACCTTGGCGATGCCTTCCGGTGCCGCAACCAGCACGATCACCTTGATCTGCTGGCAGCCCTTGGCCTTCAGCATGTCCAGCGTGGCGATCATGGAACCGCCGGTCGCCAGCATCGGGTCGATGACGATCGCCAGACGCTCATCGAGATCCGAGACGAACTTCTCGAAGTACGGTACCGGCTCGAGGGTTTCCTCATCACGGTACAGCCCCACCACGCTGATGCGCGCGCTGGGAATCAGGTCCGTCACCCCTTCCAGCATGCCGAGACCGGCACGCAGGATCGGCACGATGGTCACTTTCTTGCCCTTGATGCTCTGGACGTCCAGCTCGTTGCCGCTCCAGGCGTCAATGGTGGTAGTTTCCAGCTCAAGGTCCTGGGTTGCCTCATAGGTCAACAGCTTGGCGACCTCACTGGCCAGCTCACGGAAGCTCTTGGTGCTGATGCCTGCTGCACGCATCAGGCCGAGCTTGTGCTGGACCAGTGGATGATTGATGGCATGGACGCTCATGGAAATACCTCTTGGGACAGAAGATGGTGCTCATGATTGCGCAGCACTACCCCGCCAGCGAGGGACGATGGCAGGCAGAGAGGCTGGCAAATTGGGCGTATTCTAGCCGAGCAGGACTTTGATGTTAAGCGCACCCGACATCGTCACGGGCGAGGCGGTCAAGAAAATCGCCGACGGCTGAACAGTAATCAGGGTAATCGAAGCGCTCAGCCAGAATCTGACGCGCACGTCGGCCCATTTCACACCGAAGCTCAGGACTGGCGATCCATTTATCAAGCACTTCTGCTGCTGCCACTGGCGATATCACCCTGGCCGCAACGATGGCATCCTCGTCAGGCGAATAGACCCTGACCTCTGGCCCGACGAAAGCGGGATCATGCTCTGCAAGTTCACCTATGGATTTGATGGTGGGAAGCACGGCGCCATTCTCTCCCGCGATGACCTGCTCCGGCAGCCCATCGACATTGCCGACGATGGTCGGCACGCCATGCGCCAAGGCTTCCTGCACCACGTTACCGAATGGCTCACGCCAGGAAGGGCAGATGAAAGCATCCAGCGTGCAATAGAATTCCGACATCTCCTTGACCGCGCCATGAAACGTCACGACATCGGCCAGCCCCCACCTTGTCACCAGTGCTTGCAAGGGGGGTCGCAAAGGCCCGTCTCCCGCGATATGCAGCTCCACATTCGCATGGGTTTCCCGCAGCAATCTGATGGTCTCGAGCGCCACGACAGGCGCCTTGAGTGCCGTCAGTCGACCGGCAAACCCCAACCGGAAGACGTCGCCGTCATGGGTTGCCGTCACCTGCGGTAGCGACATGGCATTGCGTGCCACAAGCGCCGGGCACTCCTCTGATAGACCAAGCTTCAGCTGGAGCATGCGCAGTGATGCATGGGAATTGCAGATGACGCCGGACCAGCGTTCCACGTAGCGCTGGATATCGGGAGCCGGCTCGATGAACCAGGCGCTGCCTCTCTCGAAATGCACGATGGGTACGTCATTTGGGAGAGCAATGGGGAAGTTGCGATATTTATTCCAGATGACCAACTGCTCAAGCGTCAATGATTTCAGCAATTTCCGCTGATACGTAGAACGCAACCATGGAATCTGCCTGGGAAGATTGATGCCACGAGGTCCCTTGACGGAATGAATTCGCCAGAAATGATCACTCAATTCTTCTTGTACGATAGGGTGGATTCGATCGGTCATCGGAAGGACATGATAATCATTTCCGGCTTCCAGCATGGTAGTGAAGAAGCGTGAAAAGTGACGTTCCACTCCGCCCAGATTTCTCAGGCTGACGAGATGACCTATCTTCGGCTGACTTCCCATGGCGCTCCTTCTATGTGAATGCGTCCCTATCGGAAGCCAACATTATCACAACGGAAACATCAGCACCGCGCCATGCCTGACATCCCCGATGACTCACCTGCCCTCTCATGAGAGGATGAGTCCACACCCAACCTCCGACAATCATTGCTCAAGAAGGATACCCAAAATTGGCAAAGTCCTGTGCATAGAGGATGGCCAACTTCTCTCGCGTGGCAGACGCCATACTTTCCTGAGCCACACGACAGCGGACATCCCCCTTGTTGCGATGAGCAATGGAGGAATCGATACCCAGCTTCTCAGCGACAATCTTGAAGTCCTGATCCAGCGTCTCGAAATGTCCCAGGAAATCCACCATCAACCTGTCATCTGCCGACATGATGAAAGAAGATTGAGAGTGGAATAACAGATGACTGCGAAAAGCACCTTGCCAGAGCCCGTTTTCCACAAAGTCATCAAAGCCACGATACTTTGCGAGTGAGGCTGCCACGCGACTGTCCTCAGGCCCCTGATTCCCACCCTTCAATATATAATGGTATGCGGAAAAAGCGCGATCATAGGGATTTCGCACAAAGGAGAACTTGAAGTAATTATTGAATTTCTTGCTATCTGCTTTTTTATAAGTTTGCCAGGAAACATGATCTCGGCCTTTTTCACTCTTCTTTCCCAATGCGGCTAGAACCGAGGTCCCGGCGGCCTTGGGAATATGTATGAAAATACATTTGTTGCGATCAAAGTGTTTACGATAAGGGAATTCGTGCTTCAACCACATGACAAGCCTCATACATAGATTGCGAATGATCCATCACCTTGCCGCAAAAGTAGGCAAACAATACGCATTTTTCGTGTACATACCGTCAAAAAAAGGAAGAAGTAGATCATGCGCCAGCGCAATGTTACAGTACATGGAAATAGACTTACGGTGTGACCATCAGCCATGCTCCATATTTTTATATCGTGCGATGAAAACTATGCGCCTCATCTAGCCACGACTATCATGTCCATACTTGATAACTGTCAAAAGCCAGAAGCGCTGAGCTTCATCATTGGTGATGGAGGACTGTCGTCCGACACCATTTCCAGATTGCACGCAATGATCGCGCCCTACCAGTCACAGATCACCTTTACTTACCTGCACGAGAGCAAGTTTGAAGGACTGGAGATCAAACGTTACGGGCTTTCCATCTATTTCAGATTATATCTGAGTGAGGTCATCGACCCTTCCATTCAACATATCGTATGCATTGATTGCGATACTATCGTCGTGGACGATATCACGACGATCATGGATGACCTGCCGACCCAGGACTTCACGCTGGCCGCTGTGGAGAATATTGGCCGATCTCCTTATAAATCATTGGGCCTGGAGAAAGGCAAATACTTCAACTGCGGCTTGATGTTGATCAACATGCCTCGCTGGAAGGAATATAATATTGGCGAGAGGGCATTATATTTCTTGAGAAAACACCCCGAACTCTGTCTATACCCTGAACAATCCGCACTGAATAAAATTCTCGACGGCCAATGGACACAATTACCGTTGGTCTGGAATGCTCAACGTCCTGCTTACAAGATTCTTGAGAAAAGAATGGATGAACAGCATAGAGCAGAACATGAGTTCCTGGAGTCCATCAAGAAACCCAAGATGATTCACTACATGGGAAAAGGCAGCAAGCCTTGGGAGTATGGCTCACTGCATCCATTGAAGGATGTTTACTTTTATTATAGAGCCAAGACGCCATGGGCCTCTGGCAATATCGTCAACAACAAGACACTCAAGAAATCCATTCTGTCTTATATTGAATTGCAGAAGTTATACAAGTACCACAAGAGAAGATCCATGAGCCAGGAGTTGCTTGACGCTCATCGATAACGATTTCCTTGAATGGCATCTCTCGGAGATGCCATTCAATTCATCATCATGGCCGCCTCTTGATTACCGCTTGTCCACTACCTCGGCAATGAAGTCACCAATCCCCTGGCAGTACCGTTGCTGACAGAAATCTCGTGCGATGATATCGCGGGCGACCGTCCCCATCTCTCTCCGCTGCTCCGGGCTTTCCGCCCAACGCTGCAGGACATCGGCAATGGCGGCCGAGTCCAGGACATGCGCCTGCACGATGGCATCGCGCTCGGGTGAATAGACTCTGTCCGGCCCCTGGACGAAGTCTTCTCCATAACGGGCGAGCTCACCCTTCGGGCGTCCGGGTGTCAGCACCTCACCATTGAGGCCGGAGGTGATCTGCTCCGGCAATCCATCGACATTGCCGACGATCGCAGGCACTCCATGCGCCAGGGCTTCCTGCACCACATTGCCGAACGGCTCGCGCCAGGAAGGACAGATGAAGGCATCGAGGGAAGAATAGAATTCACTCATGTCACTGAGCAGGCCACAGAAGCGGACACTGTCTTCAAGCCCCCACTCGATGACCAATGACTTGAGAGCCGCCTCCAGCGTCCCCGTACCAGCGATCCAAAGCTCAGCATGGGGCACACTGACCTTGAGATCTCGCAGCGCCTCGATGGCAATCACTGGCGCCTTGAGGCCGGTCAGGCGTCCTGCAAAACCGATTCTGAATCGCGAAGCCGGATGCGTGGATGCCTTCTCGGGCAGCACGATGGAATTGCGCACCACTTTGCAGGGCAAGGTGTCACGGATGCCGAGCGACAATTGCAACATGCGACTGGCGGCATGGGAGTTGCAGATGATGCCATCGAGCCTCGAGAGGTAATCCTCGACCTCGGGGGTAGGCTCCACGAACCAGGCAGCGCCATGCTCGTAATGGATGAGGCTGATGTGCTCAGGAAAATGCAGAGGATGGTGACGCAGCTTGTTCCACACCACGATTGCCTGCATCTCTTCATCATCGAGCAATCGCGCCTGGCAGTTATCCCGCAGCCAGGGGAGCTGACGCGGGATCTTGATACCGAGATAGCGCTTTATATCGTGCACGCGACCTGGAAAGTCCGCATAGACGGACTGCAGCATCGGATGAATCTCGGGGGTCTGCAACAGCACATGATGATCACGCTCATTAGCGGCCATGCGATAGAAATTGGTGAAGGTGCGCTCGGCCCCTCCCAGGTTCTTGAGACTGATCAGATGACCCGCGCGAGGTCCTTGCAATGTCGGATGCGTCAATGTGGTTTCTCGTCTTCACTCTCAGGTATCAAGCAGTGGCAGCTGCCAATCTATCGGCACATCGCCACGTGCCTCCAGCCAGGCATTGGCCTGTGAGAAGTGACGAGAACCGAAGAATCCGCGGTGCGCTGCGAGAGGCGACGGATGCGGAGCGTGGAGTACCAGATGCTTCTGGCGATCCACGGCCCCCGCCTTCTTCTGGGCATGACTGCCCCAGAGCAGGAAGACGACACCCTCGCAGTGCTGGTTGATCACGTCGATGGCGCGGTCGGTGAACTGCTCCCAACCTTGCTTCTGATGCGAGGCGGCCTTGCCCTGCTCGACCGTCAGCACGCTATTGAGCAGCAACACCCCTTGCTCCGCCCAGCTTTCGAGGAAGCCGTGATCCACAGGTTCGACCCCGACATCGGCAGCCAGTTCCTTGTAGATGTTCTTCAGTGAGGGCGGCGGGCGCACGCCGGGGCGTACCGAGAAGCAGAGGCCATGTGCCTGGTCCGGCCCGTGATAGGGGTCCTGTCCCAGGATCACGACCTTGACGTTGCTCAGCGGGGTCAGCCAGAAGGCGCGAAACCAGTCCTGCGAGTGCGGGTAGATCACCTTGCCGGCATCTTTCTCGGCGCGCAGGAAGGCCTTGAGCCGCTGCATGTACTCGGCATGGAATTCCAGCCCGAGATGCGCCTGCCAGTCGGCAGGCAGCACCTGGGAGCTACCGGAGGTGGCAGTCTCCAACGGCATGTCAGCTGTCGCTCTCTTGCTTCTTGAGCTGCTCGGAGATCGGTTCGACGTAGGCGATTCCCATGTCCCACGGGAACTGGATCCAGCAGTTCTGCGGCACTTCGGTGATGAAGTCATCGACCAGCGGACGGCCTTCCGGCTTGGCGTAGACGGTCACGAAATGGGCCTTGGGCAACATGTCGCGCACGGCACGTGCGGTGTTGCCGGTGTCGACGAGGTCATCGACCAGCAGCCAGCCGTCACCGTCATGATCGACGCCCTTGACCACTTCCAGACCACCCTGCTCCATGTGGTCGTGGTAGCTCTTGATGCACACGGTGTCGATATGGCGGATGCCCAGTTCACGGGCGATCAGGCCAGCCGGGATCAACCCACCACGGGTGATGGCGATGATGCCCTTGTAGTCACGACCGATCAGGTCATGACAGAGCGCGCGCACGTCGCGGTGCAGCTGGTCCCAGGAGACGATGAAATGGTCGTGATAGCGTTCGGAAGACATGTGGGTCACTCGCAATGACGGAACAGGAACAAAGCATGGTGGCTGGCGTGCCACCCTACAAGGGACAGATCGCGCCGGTGTGAAACGACACTGCCGGCGACGACGATATCGGACGTTGTCTGCAACGACGATGGCCCTGCCAGAAGACAGGGCCATCGTCGTTGCGCAGGCTTACTCGGCTTCGGTAAAGCTGCAGGCGGCGAAGACGCTGTGGCCTTCCTCGCGGATCTTGGCGGAACCTCCCAGCTCCGGCAGGTCGATGATCGCGGCGGTCTCCACCACGATACCGCCGGTGCGCTCGATCAGCTTGCAGGCCGCCAGCATGGTGCCACCGGTGGCGATCAGGTCATCCATCACCAGGATGCGATCGCCTTCACGGAACGCATCGGAATGCAGTTCGACGGTAGACTCACCGTATTCCAGCGTGTAGGTCTCGCTGATGGTCTTGAACGGCAGCTTGCCCTTCTTGCGCACCGGCA
Source organism: Cobetia sp. PS-4MA (assembly GCF_057670765.1). Lineage (NCBI taxonomy): Bacteria > Pseudomonadati > Pseudomonadota > Gammaproteobacteria > Oceanospirillales > Halomonadaceae > Cobetia > Cobetia sp. PS-4MA. Next base: position 2,679,314 of record NZ_CM173107.1, read on the forward strand.
CGAAGCTGCAGCCCAGCTCATAGGCCAGCGGTGCACCGATGATGAAGCCGCGTGCATCGATGGCGGCGATGGCGTCGATCTCCATCTCCTGATAGCGGTGCACGAAGGAGTCGATCAGCTTGCGGAACGCGGCGGAATTCTGCAGCACCGGCGTGATGTCACGGAAGTTGACACCCGGCTGGGGCCAATCCGGCACGGTGCGGATGACAGACTTGATGTAGTCGCTGTAGATGCTCATTAAAGGGCTCCGTCGAGGAACAGGTATTTGCAGGCAAACAGGACGGCGAGAATCACCAGCCCCGGGCTCAGATCACGATAGCGGCCAGAGAACAGCTTGATCACGGCGTAGCTGATGAAGCCCAGTGCGATCCCGTTGGCAATCGAGTAGGTCAGTGGCATCACCAGGGTGGCGATCACCACTGGCGCGGCTTCGGTAATGTCATTCCAGTCGATGCGCGCCAGGCCACCTGTCATCAGGCAGGCGACATAGAGCAGCGCACCCGCGGTGGCAAAGGCGGGGATGGAGGTGGCCAGCGGTGACAGGAACAGGCTGACGAGAAACAGCCCCGCCACGACCACCGCGGTCAGTCCTGTGCGTCCGCCTGCCGCCACACCGGTGGCAGATTCGATATAGCTGGTGACATTCGAGGTCCCCATCACCGAACCGGCCATGGTCGCGCTGGAGTCTGCCATCAGGGCACGACCGAGACGCGGCAGGTGGCCACGCTCGTTGGTGAGTCCCGCCTGCTGGGACACGGCGATCAACGTGCCCGAGGTATCGAACAGATCGACGAACAGGAACGCGAAGATGATCGACACCATGCCCAGGTTGAAGGCACCGGCGATGTCGAGCTGTGCGAATGTCGGCAGCATGCTAGGCGGCATCGAGGCAAGGCCATGGAAGTCATTGTTGCCGGTCAGGGTCGCCAGCAGCGTCACCACCAGGATGCCGATCATCACGGCGCCGATCACCTTGCGGTAGGACAGCGCGACGATCAGGAAGAATGACAGCAGCGCATACAGGGCTGCCGGCGAGGACAGATCACCCAACGTGACCAGGGTGCCCGGTGCATCAACGACGATGCCGCTGCCCTGCAGCGCGATGATCGCCATGAACAGGCCGATGCCCGCGGCGATGCCCGTCTTCAGTGAGGCCGGAATGGCGTTGATGATCCACTCCCGGATCTTGAAGGCGGAGAGCAGGAAGAAACTCACCCCGGACAGGAAAACCGCACCCAGCGCGATCTGCCAGGGAACGCCCATCTGCCCCGCCACCGTATAGGTGAAGAAGGCCGTCAGGCCCATGCCGGGTGCCAGCGCGATCGGGTAGTTGGCGTAGAGCCCCATGATCAGGCAGCCAAGGGCAGCTGCCAGACAGGTCGCCACGAAGACGGCGCCGTGATCCATGCCGGTGGAGGCCAGCATCGAGGGGGCAACGAAGATGATATAGGCCATCGCCAGGAAGGAAGTGAATCCGGCGATGACTTCGGTACGCACATTGGTACCGTGCTCCGAGAGCTTGAAGAGACGTTCCAGCATGAGGGAAACCCTTATCCTTGAGCAGTGCCTGTCCGGCAAGCCGCAGTGGTCGATGACGTTCGGGAACAGCGGATCAACACGAACTCACTCGGACAGGTATGCTGCACAGGGGTCAACCATGGCTTCCCCCTCGTTCAGCCTGCCTGAACCACGATGCCCTGCCGGTGGCAGGGCATCGAAAGGCGCAACATGGTACCCAAAGGTCTGCAGCGAATCGAGCATTGCAGGCATATTTCCAGACCGGTCAGACGGGTTCTGGCGTCCTGCCAGCGAATTGACCCCGCAGGAAGCCTGCAAGCCTCATGCCAGCCGTGAGGCCATGACTCGCTCCACCGTCTCGACGATGGCCTGGGTCTGGGGGTCCACTTCGAGATTGACCCGATCCCCCACCGCGCGCTCACCCATCAGGGTGCGCTCAAGGGTTTCCGGTATCAGATTGACGCAGAAACGCGTGCCCTGGACCTCCCCGATGGTCAGACTGACACCGTCAAGTCCCACATAGCCCTTGTCGAACAGGAAACGCATCAGCTCAGCGGGAGCCTGGAACCAGATCCGGCGATTGTCGGCCGTGGCTTCAATGGCATCGAGGGTGACCATCGCCATGACGTGACCGGACATGGAGTGGCCACCGATTTCATCCCCGAAGCGCGCTGCCCGCTCGATGTTGACCCGACTGCCCACCTTGAGCTCGCCGAGGTTGGTCAGTCGCAGTGTCTCACGCATCAGATCGAAACTGGCCAGCTGACCCTCGAGTGCCGTCACGGTCAGGCAGCAACCGTTGTGCGCCACTGACGCCCCGGTTTCCAGCCCCTGCTCCAACCCCTGCGGCAACCGGACCTGATGGGTACGAAACTCCGGACGCTCTTCAATGGCGACCACTTCCGCCATGCCTTGCACGATACCGGTGAACATGCGCTTCCTTATCCTTGCACTGCTTCCCGCAGAGCGGGAACCCATGAATATGATGACAGGCCATGACACCCGGGCACTGATGACACCACGAGATCCGACATGCCGATGGGAAATCCTAGCATGTCGGACTCGATGCCGGCAGCCATCACGCCTCCTTCACGCCATCGAGCGAAAAGAAGATGAGCAGGCCTGCTGTCAAGGGTTGGCCTTGCGCCACGGGGCTGGCAAGGCGTCCTGCGTGTAAGACATCTCTGACAGCGAGTATCGGCAAATTGCCATATCGAACGCCAGTTCGAATAAACCGTCAACGCCAGACCAAAGTCGTTGACACCCCGAGGGTGACTGATAGAATGCGCCTCAAATCTGTTTGGCGCCGATTTGTACCCGGATTGCGGGCGCCCACTTCGAGAGTCTGTCTCCCGGGGTGCAAGTTCTGCTAAAAGGGTGTGTCCAGCGTTGATGGCCACCCATCTTGGGTGGTCTTTTTTTCCTCTCTGGATCACTCTCCTCTTGCCAGGCGTGCCTTGCCCTTCTCGGCGCAGTGCACGACACACGCAGAACAGGCGGCTTGCCGCAGACCTTCGCCCGCATTCCGGTTGGTGCCTTAACCATTCGGACCCCCATGATCACACTCAAGAACGTCTCCAAGACTTACGGCAGTGGTGACAAGGCCGTGGTCGCGCTCAAGGATGCCAGTCTCACGGTTCCCCAGGGCGCCATTACCGGTGTCATCGGCCTGTCCGGTGCCGGAAAATCGACCCTGATTCGCTGCGTCAATCTGCTCGAACGCCCCACCGAGGGCAGTGTCGTGGTCGATGGTCAGGAGCTGACCGCACTCGACGACAGCGCCCTGCGTCGTGCTCGCCACCAGATCGGCATGATCTTCCAGCACTTCAACCTGCTGTCCTCGCGCACCGTCTTCGCCAACGTGGCCCTGCCGCTGGAACTGGCCGGAATCTCCAAGGCCGAGATCAGCCAGCGCGTCGAGCCACTGCTGGAACTGACCGGCCTGAGCGACAAGGCAAGCCAGTATCCTGCCCAGCTGTCCGGCGGACAGAAGCAGCGCGTCGCCATCGCTCGCGCACTCGCCAGCCGCCCCAAGGTGCTGCTGTGCGATGAAGCCACCTCGGCGCTCGATCCCCAGACCACTGCCTCCATTCTCGAGCTGCTCAAGGACATCAATGCCAAGCTGGGCCTGACCATCCTGCTGATCACCCATGAAATGGAAGTGGTCAAGAGCATCTGTGATCAGGTCGCATTGATCAGCGGCGGCGAGCTGGTGGAAGTGGCGGCGGTCGGCGACTTCTTCACCGCCCCGCAGACCCGCCTGGGCCGCGAATTCCTCAATGAATTCCTGGAACTCGAACCGCCGCGCGCACTGGTCGAGCGCCTGGAGGCGACTCCCGGCCCGCACACCCATCCGGTGGTCCGTCTGGCCTTCAGTGGCGACGCCGTCTCCACGCCGCTGATCTCGCGCCTTGCGCGTGAGTGTCAGGTGGACGTCAGCATCCTGCAGGCCAAGGTGGAATCCATTCAGGACCGCACTCTGGGCCTGATGATCGCCGAACTGATGGGCGACAGCGCCCAGACCCAGCAGGCGCTGGACTATCTCGAATCCCACGACCTGAAAGTGGAGGTGCTCGGCCATGTCACCCGCACTGCTTGAACTCGTCCTGTCCTCCACCCTCGAGACCCTCTACATGGTCGCGGTGGCAGGCCTGATCTCCGCGGCACTCGGCATTCCGCTGGGCGTGGCACTCTACACCTCGCGCCCGGGCCAGATTCTCGCGCGCCCGGTGCTCAACAGCGTGCTGAGCATCATCACCAACATCGGCCGCTCGGTGCCCTTCATCATCCTGATGGTGGCGATCATCCCGCTGACACGCCTGATCGCCGGCAGCTCGATCGGCACCAATGCCGCCATCGTGCCGCTGACCATCGCCTCGATTCCCTTCGTCGCCCGTCTGATCGAAGGCGCCTTGAATGAAGTCGGCCCGGGGCTGGTCGAAGCCGCTCAGGCCATGGGTGCTACGCCGATGCAGATCATCACCAAGGTCCTGCTGCCGGAAGCACGCGGCGGCATCATCAATGGTCTGACCATCACCGTGGTCACCTTGATCAGCTATTCCGCCATGGCCGGCACCGTCGGTGGCGGCGGCCTGGGGGATCTCGGCATCCGCTACGGCTACAACCGCTTCGACCCGATGGTGATGCTGGTGACCGTGATCATCCTCGTCGTCATGGTGCAGGGCTTCCAGAGCCTGGGCGACCATCTGGTGCGCAAGTCGAACCACAAGTAAGCCTCGCTCCATGAGCGGTGACTGATCCACCAGTGGCGTTCGATCTACAAATCACATGGCTTTCGGTATCGTGACGGCTCATCACAATGAGCCGTCACTCATAACATCCCGCGGACCCCGCCGGTCACGTCGGATCACAAGGAGAACATCGATGCGCAACATGCTGACCACGCTTTCTTCCCCGCTGCGCCTTGCCGGTGCTGCCACCCTGCTCGGCGCCACCCTGCTGGCAGGCTGCGGCAACGACGCGTCCGACGAGAACACCCTCAAGATGGGTACCGTCGCAGGTCCGGAAACCGAGGTGATGAAGGTCGCGGCCGAGATCGCCAAGGAAAAGTACGACCTGAACGTCGAGATCACCGAGTTCACCGACTACGTGTCTCCCAACGCCGCTCTGGCCGATGGCTCGCTGGATGCCAACGCCTACCAGCACCAGCCGTACATGGAATCCATGGTGCGTGAGCGCGGCTACAAGTTCGCCAGCGCCGGCAAGACCTTCGTGTACCCGATCGGTGCCTATTCCGAGAAGCACGAAGACATCAGCGAACTGCCGGACGGCGCGACCATCGCACTGCCGAACGACCCGTCCAACGAAGGCCGCTCCCTGATCCTGATGCACGACCTGGGCATGATCGAGCTGACCGACAAGGACAACCTTGAAGCGACCCCGATCGACGTCGCCAAGAACCCGCATGACTACCAGTTCAAGGAAATCGAGGCTGCCCAGCTGCCGCGCATCCTGCCGGACGTCGACCTGGCCTTCATCAACAACACCTTCGCTCAGCCGGCTGGCCTGAAACCGGAAGACGCGCTGATCCGTGAAGGCGCCGAGTCCCCGTACGTCAACCTGATCGTCGTGCGCCAGGGCGATGAAGACAGCGAGAAGGTGCAGAAGCTGGTCAAGGCCTACCAGACACCGGAAGTCGAAGTCAAGGCCGAAGAGCTGTTCAAGGGCGCTGCGGTACCGGGCTGGAAATAAGCCTTCGAGCGCAAGCTGACAGCCGCATGACGCAAAGCGCCGACCCTGAGGTCGGCGCTTTTGCATCTGATTGATGAATCCCCCCATCACGTCCAGATGCCGACGCGGCGCAAGAGCGCGCGCGCAGGGCGTGCTTGAAACAGGCGACCCGCGACCGCATCCCTGCGTCACCGGCATCAACCCGCCATCCACTCAGGAGCCAACATGGCCACTCGTCCCGACTACTCACTGCTGGCCCGCCAGCTGGACGCCACGCTCGACACTCGCGACTGGCTGACCAACGCCTCCCAGACGGCTGCCTTCATCAACATGACGGTGGCGGACCTCAACTGGGCAGGCTTCTATGTGCAACGTCAGCCGCAGATCCTGCACCTGGGGCCGTTCCAGGGTCAGCCGGCCTGCCACCCGATCCCCTTCACCAAGGGCGTGTGTGGCGCTGCCGCGACCCAGCGCAGCACTCAGCGCATCGCGGATGTGCATGCCTTCCCGGGCCATATCGCCTGTGACGCCGCGTCGCGCAGCGAGCTGGTCATCCCCGTTCTCATCGAGCAGAACGGCCAGCAAGTGCTGTGGGGCGTGCTGGACCTGGATAGCCCCAGCCCCGAGCGCTTCGATGAAGAGGATCAAGCCGGCATCGAACGCCTGGTCGAGATCTTCATCGCCTCCAGCGATTTCGACAGCGTGCCCGCCTGATACGCCCATCAGGTGCTGACATCATGTCCTGCCGCCCGCCATGCCTCCTGCATGGCGGGCGGTCTGCGTTGCGGCGGGTCAGGCCTTTCTTGCATAGCCCTCGCACAGCCCCTGGCAAAGCCCCTTGCACAGCCCCTGGCGAGATGACACGTTAAGAGCTCTCTGACCCGACAGGAGCAGAACATGTCATCCCAGTCGCCATCACATGACGCGCCTTCCTCAGCGCCTTCCTCATCTGCATCGATCGCTCATCCTGCCCCGCATGCGCAAGGCTCTCTCCAGAATCACGATGACGCCCACGCAGGGCTCGAGCAGGTCATCGCGCATCTCGAGCGCCTCAAGGCCTTCACGGCACGTACCGGCAATGACCTGGGCGCCAAGCGCACCCTGCTGGAAGGCTACTTCGCCGCCGATGCCAGCATTCTCGACACCGGCGTGACGCCACGCCTCGAGATGCTGCCGGGAGGAAACGGCGAGCGCCTCTGTGAGATATTGCCCGCACCAGACGGCGCACCGACACCTGCTCGCCGCCTGCTGTACGTGCATGGGGGTAGCTGGATCGCCGGCTCCCCCGCCGGCCATCGCCCGCTGGCCAGTCGTCTGGGCCGCACGGCGCGCGCCGAGACCTACACGCTGGATTATCGCCTCGCCCCTGAGGCGCCCTTCCCGGCAGGCCTGGAAGACGTATTGGCCGCATGGCACTGGCTGTGCCGCGAGTTTCCGGATGACCACCTGCTGCTGGCCGGAGACAGCGCGGGCGGCAACCTCACGCTCTCGACCCTCAACGCGCTCAAAAGCGCAGGCGAGCGACTGCCGGACGCGGTGATCGCCTTCTCGCCCGCCACTGACCTCAGCTGGGGCAGCTCCTCGCTGTCGCGCAAGGCCGAGGTGGACCCGATCCTCGACCCCAATCTGCTGCCCTTCGTGAGCATGGCCTATGTGCAGGACGGTACCGACATGAGCGATCCACGCATCTCGCCGCTGGAGGGGAATCTGTTTGACCTGCCACCGACGCTGATCCAATGCGGCGAGGCGGAAATCCTGCTCGATGACAGTCGTCGCTACGCCGCGCAGGCACAGGATTGCGGCTCGCCTGTCACGCTCAGCCTGTGGCCGGACATGCCGCATGTGTTCGTCGGCTTCGCACCACTGCTCAGCGCTGCCAACGCCGCCCTCAAGGAAGCCGGTGACTTCCTCGACACCACGCTTGCCTGACAGCACGGCCAGCGCCAGCGCTTCTCGACAGGCGTGTCTGACGCGCACACGCAAACGCCCGACTCGATGAGTCGGGCGTTTTCTGGAATCTGGTAGGACCAGGCGGATTTGAACCGCCGACCTCCACGATGTCAACGTGGCGCTCTAACCAACTGAGCTATGGTCCTGGATGAGGCTGATGGATCACTGTCACTTGAAGTTTCTGCTTGGTAGGACCAGGCGGATTTGAACCGCCGACCTCCACGATGTCAACGTGGCGCTCTAACCAACTGAGCTATGGTCCTGTATCAAGTGGCGCGATGTTGCCATCGATGCCGATGCTGGTAGGACCAGGCGGATTTGAACCGCCGACCTCCACGATGTCAACGTGGCGCTCTAACCAACTGAGCTATGGTCCTGTGTCAGCAGCTGAATGAGGGAAGCGTTTGTGGTGCGAAGCGCTTTGCCCTGTCAGCGAGGACGTATTCTACTTATCTTCCGTTTTGATGCAACCCCCTGATGATAAAAAAATTTCTCGCCTGAGCAGCATCGCGATACTCGCCGTATGCGCCTTCTTTCAGGCGTCTCACCGGGGTCACCGATCCTCCCCCGAGAACGCGCGAGGCGGTGCCAGCCCATGCCGGCACCGCCTCACTTCTTTACGCCCTCACGTCTTCACGCCCTCAGCGCCGCGCAAGCGACATCACAAGGCAACGGGGCGTCAAAACAATACCCATCGCAGTCCCGCGGCCACAGCCGCCCCCAGCAAGGGGCCGGCGATCGGCACCCAGGCATACCCCCAGTCAGAACTGCCCTTGCCCGGAATCGGCAGAAGCCAATGCGCGACACGTGGCGCAAGATCGCGCGCCGGGTTCATCGCATTGCCGGTCGGGCCACCCAGTGACAGACCGATGGCCCACACCAGCGCCCCGATGAGATACGGCAATACCCGGTCAGTGATCAGCTCGCTGTTGACCATGCTGCCGATCGCGAAGACGAGAACCACCGTCGCGATCGCCTCACTGACGACATTTGCCAATCGGGAATCGACTGCCGGATCGGTACAGAAGACCGCACGCTTGCGCAGCGGGTCACGGGTCACCTTCCAATGGGGGTAATACGCCGCCCACACCAGCACGGCCCCGGTGAAGCATCCCAGCATCTCCGCCAGCATCATCCTGGCCACCTCGAGCTCGCTTGCATGCACGCCCAGCAGATACTTGGCGAGGGTGACCGCTGGATTGAGATCTCCGTAGGGAGAGCCTGTCGAGGTCGACACCAGCACCCCGACCATCACCGCAAAGCCCCAGCCGGCATTGATCATCAACCAGCTGGAACCGGCTCCCTTGGTCTTGCGCAGCATCGCATTGGCGACGACCCCGCCGCCCAGCAGGATCATGAGCGTGGTACCCAGAAATTCGCCCGTCATGACGTCAGTCCACATGCCAGATGACCTCCGTCACTTGTCCCCATCCACCACCCACTGTGTCTTCCAGCCCCGAGAGAGGTTGCAGCATCGCTCCCCCAGACAGGAATGTCGGCACACGGGCACAAAGACTTCGCCCCGTCGAGTGACGGGGCGAAGGAGGCGTTACATTGCCACAGCTGACGAGGTGGCTCCAGCCACTTGCGACAGAAGGGCTTACAGCAGCAGATTCCACATGCTGGCCGCGATCAATGCCCCCGCCAGCGGGCCGGCGATGGGCACCCAGGCATATCCCCACCCGGAGGCACCCTTGCCATGGATCGGCAGCAGCGAGTGCGCGATGCGAGGACCAAGATCACGTGCCGGATTGATGGCATAGCCAGTGGCGCCACCCAGCGACAGCCCGATGGCCCACACCAGCATGCCGACCAGATATGGCAGCAGGCCGGCACTGATCTTGCCGGAGCCGACGATGGCGCCGATACCGAAGATCAGCACCACGGTGCCGATCACCTCACTGAGCATGTTGCCCAACCGGCACTCGACCGCGGGGTCAGTACAGAACACCGCACGCTTGAGGCCAGCATCGCCGGTACGCTTCCAATGCGGCAGATAGGCCAGCCACACCATCACCGCACCGGCGAAGCAGCCCAGCATCTGGGCGATGACATGACGCGCCACATCGATGAGGGTGGCATGCACCCCGAGCAGGTACTTGGCGAGGGTCACCGCCGGATTGAGGTCCGCCTGGGGCGAGCCGGTGGAAACGGCCACGAACACGCCGATCATCACCGCAAATCCCCAGCCGGTGGTGATCACGATCCACCCGGAGCCGTTGCCCTTGGTATCCGCGAGTACCACGTTGGCGACCACACCGCCGCCGAAGAGGATCAGGAACAGGCAACCGAGAAACTCGCCCGTCATGACGTCAGTCCACATGTCAGTGACCTCCGTCGCTCTTCACCCGTTCGACGGCTTCCAGCCAACCGGCATAGAGGCGCTCACGCTGCTCTTCCGCCATCTCCGGCGCGAAGGTGCGCTCGCAGTGCCACAGCTCGCTGATCTCCTCTAGGCTTTCATACCAACCGATATGCAGGCCGGCCAGATACGCCACACCCAGCGCCGTGGTTTCCAGCACGCGCGGGCGATCCACCTTCACGCCCAGCATATCGGAGAGGAACTGCATCACCCAGTTGTTGCTGACCATGCCGCCATCCACGCGCAGATTCGCGCAATTGATGGTGACGTCATCCAGCATGCACTCCTGCAGATCTCGGGTCTGATAGCACACCGATTGCAGGCCGGCCGCGACGATGTCGGTGATGCCGGTACCTCGGGTCAGCCCCAGGATCGCGCCGCGTGCCTGCGGGTCCCAGTGTGGCGCTCCCAGGCCGGTGAAGGCCGGCACCATGTAGACGCCGTGATCGGCGCTGGCCGCACGTGCCAGCGGCTCGGTCTCGGAGGCATCGGAGAACAGCTTCAGGCCATCACGCAGCCACTGCACGGTAGCGCCGGCCACGAAGATGCTGCCTTCCATGGCGAAGGTCGGCTTGCCGTTGAGGCGATAACCGACGGTGGTGAGCAGACGGTTCCTGGACAGCTCCATCTTCTCGCCGGTGTTCATGATCATGAAGCAGCCCGTGCCATAGGTGCTCTTGCTCATGCCCGGCGTGAAACAGGCCTGCCCGACCAGCGCCGCCTGCTGATCGCCCGCCACGCCACGGATCGGCATTGCCGCCCCGAACAGCTGCGGATCGGTGGTGCCAAAATCATCACTGGAATCCAGCACTTCCGGCAGCAGGCATTCCGGGATGCCGAACAGCGCCAGAAGCTCGCTATCCCAGCACTGATCAACGATGTTGAACAGGCAGGTGCGCGAGGCATTGGTGGCATCGGTCACGTGACGGGCCCCACCGGTCAGCTTCCAGATCAGATAGCTGTCGACGGTTCCGAAGGCCAGTTCGCCCTTCTCGGCGCGCGCACGCACGCCTTCTACGTTCTCGAGAATCCAGCGCAGCTTGGTCGCGGAGAAGTACGGGTCGATCAGCAGGCCGGTCTTGCGCTGAATCATCTCGCCATGGCCGGCATCGGAAAGCTCACGGCAGTACTCGTGGGTCCGGCGGTCCTGCCAGACGATGGCGTTGTAGACCGGTACGCCGGTCTTGCGGTCCCAGACGATCGTGGTCTCACGCTGGTTGGTGATCCCGATGGCCGCGACCTGCTCAGCGCCGATATTGGTATTGATCAGCGCCTGATGCACGGTGCGCTTCACCGATCCCCAGATATCATCGACGTGATGCTCGACCCAGCCGCTGTTCGGAAAGTGTTGCGCAAATTCTTCTTGTGCCAGTCCGGTCACCGCGCCTTCACGATCGAAGAGGATGGCGCGCGAGCTGGTGGTTCCCTGGTCAATGGACAGAATGTGGTTGGTCATCGTCAATATCTCCCGGTAGTCCGTTACAAGATGGCCCGCCCATGCCACGTTCAGCGGGCCATTTGAATGATCATGTTTCCGCTGGGAATCAGCTGGCGGTGCGTGCCGACATGCGAGCGCTCTCGAAGATCGTCAACGACAACAGGACGACCGCCATCACGCACGAGCCAATCAACAACATGAAACCACCATCCCATCCATAGGCATCTACCGTATAGCCTACCAAGGCACTGGCAGCGACAGAGCCGCCCAGGTAACCGAACAGGCCGGTGAAGCCAGCCGCGGTCCCTGCCGCCTTCTTGGGTACCAGCTCAAGCGCCTGCAGACCGATCAGCATGACCGGGCCATAGATCAGGAAGCCGATGGCGACCAGACACAGCATGTCGATTCCCGGATTACCGGCAGGATTCAACCAATAGACAGTCGTGAAGACGGCGACCAGCGCCATGAAACACACCCCTGTCGCACCGCGGTTGCCCCGGAACAGCTTGTCGGACAACCAACCACACAGCAGCGTGCCGGGGATACCGGCCCACTCATACAGGAAATACGCCCAGGAGGACTTGTCGACGCTGAAGCTCTTGGCTTCCTGCAGGTAGGTCGGCGCCCAGTCGAGGACCCCGTAACGCAGCAGATACACGAAGACATTCGCCAGCGCGATGTACCAGAGCATGCGATTCTTGAACACGTACTTGACCAGGATCTCCCGCGTGGAGAATTCCTGTTCGTGGCTTTCATCGTATCCCGGCGGGTAGTCATTCTTGTGCTTCTCGATGGGAGGCAAGCCACAGCTCTGCGGCGTGTCTCGCATGGTCAGCAGGGCGAAGATCGCCACGAAGACGGCCAGCGCGGCGGGCACATAGAACGCGGACTGCCAGTCGTTGAACCAGGCCATGCCAAGAATGAACAGCGGACCGACAAGACCGCCGCCGACGTTATGGGCCACGTTCCACACCGAGACGATCTGGCCACGCTCACTCTGTGACCACCAGTGCACCATGGTGCGACCGCAGGGCGGCCATCCCATGCCCTGCACCCACCCATTGAGGAACAGCAGCACGAACATGATGCCGATGCTGGAGGTTGCCCAGTCAGTGAAACCGAAAAGGAACATGATGCCGGCAGACATCAGAAGACCGGCAGGAAGGAAGTAACGCGGGTTGGAGCGGTCAGAGACAGCCCCCATCACGAACTTGGAGATGCCATAGGCGATCGACACGCCGGCAAAGGCCAGACCAAGATCACCACGGGAATAGCCCTGCTCCACCAGGGAAGGCATGGCCAGGGAGAAGTTCTTGCGTACCAGATAGTAGCCGGCATAGCCTAGAAAGATACCGAGAAAGATCTGCCATCTCAGTCGCTTATAGGTGTCGTCTACCTTGGCGTCGTGAAGCGGTGTGGCGTGCACCGCGGATTTGAATAAACCGTACATTCTGCTGCTCGCTCCTGATTTTACGACACCGACCTCTACACGGGCATAGCGACGCCTTGACAGACGCGCTTGGTGTTCGAATGCGAAAGTACAGGCTTCACATCGGTGTCACAATGCGAAAAGCACCGATATTCGCTAGACCTTTGTCTACACGAGCATGACAATCCTTGCTATTCAGTAAGTTATGCATGATTTCGTATAACTTCAACGGCTTGCGCCCACCAGGTCAATCAGTGCAACCACTGGCGTCACCGCGAGCATGTATCAAAAAGAACATCAAACGAACATTCTGGATGGCACACTGCCCCGCCTCACCATCACGGGGCACCTGGTCGAGCAGCAACCGCACGCAGGATCACGTTGCCTGCGCGACGGTTCAGAGCAGACGTCTTTTCACCGGACATGAGCAAGAGGACAGGATGATGCAGTCCAAGCGCCACCGCGCCATCGTCGAACTGATCACGCGTCAGGGCTATGCCTCCATCGAGCAGCTGGCGAGTCACTTCAAGGTCACGCCGCAGACCATTCGCCGTGACCTCAACCAGCTCTCGGAAGCCGGTGCCCTAAAGCGTGTCCATGGGGGGGCGGGACTTGAATCCAGCACGGTGAACACTGCCTACAGCACGCGCAAGACCCTGAACCTGGAAGCCAAGCGACGCATCGCTCGCACCCTGGCCAACGAGATACCGGATCACGCCTCGCTGTTCATCAACATCGGCACCAGCAATGAGATGGTCGCTGAGGCGCTGTGTGATCATCACGGACTGGAAGTCATCACCAACAACCTCAACGTGGCAGCCATTCTCCAGCACAAGGAGGATTTCAATGTCATCGTCGCCGGTGGCATGGTGCGCTCCCGCGATGGCGGCATCATCGGCGAGGCGACCATCGACTTCATCAATCAGTTCAAGGTGGATTACGGCATCATCGGCATCAGCGGCATCGATGAAGATGGCTCGCTGCTGGAGTTCGACTATCAGGAAGTGCGTGTCGCCCAGGCGATCATCCACAACTCGCGCCAGGTATTCCTGATCGCGGATCACTCCAAGTTCCAGCGCAATGCCGTGGTGCGTCAGGGCAACCTGAGCCAGCTGGATGCGCTGTTCACGGATATCCAGCCTCCGGAAAACATTCTGAGACTGATGCACCAGCATGAAGTGGCCTTGCATGTTGCGGTATCCGACGAGGCCGGGAACGCCTGATCCACGGCGCAGAGCGCCCAGCCACGCGGAACGCCTGTCGTCTCGCCATCCCCTTCCTCATCGTTGAGTCATTTCCCACGTCAAGCCGTGCGTCATGCCGTGGCGTGGGTCGTCGCTCTTTTTCTCTTCTTCTAGCCTGCTGCTCCTCGGCTCTCTTCTCATCCTCCTGCTCAGCAAGCTCCCCTTGCATCGGGCATCTCGCCTTGCGGTGCGCCGGCAGGCTGCAGAAAAGCCCGTCGGCCAGTGCCTCGAGCGCATGGGCGAAGAGGCAGATCTTCATCCGACTGTCATATCCCGCATCGACACTGTGAAAAATGTTCAGGCAGGACAACAGGTTGAACATGGTGCAATGCCGGGTCGCTTGTTCGAGCCCATTATGCGCACTTTCGAAAATCGAGATGCCACAAGAATCACCTTGATGTTCGACTTTCACTAAGCTATTTTCACTTTCGAAACTTATCACGCGCACCGAACCGGTGCCGCCCCATCTCGATCTCCCCGGTAGCGCCGGGCACGTGCAGGAGCAGCCCATGTCCCGCGACAATGACGCACTTATCGACCTCTTCATCATCGGCGGTGGCATCAATGGTGCCGGTATCGCCAATGACGCCAGCGGGCGCGGCCTGAGCGTGGCACTGTGCGAGCAGAATGATCTGGCCAGCGCCACCTCTTCCGCAAGCAGCAAGCTGATCCACGGCGGCCTGCGCTACCTGGAACACTACGAGTTCCGGCTGGTACGTGAAGCCCTGCAGGAGCGTGAAGTGCTGCTCAAGAAGGCACCGCACATCATCTGGCCCCTGCGCTTCATCCTGCCGCACCAGCCACATCTGCGTCCGGCCTGGATGATCCGCGCCGGCCTGTTCCTGTATGACCACATCGGCAAGCGCGAGACCCTGCCAGCCTCCAAGGGGCTCAAGTTCGGTGAGCAGAGCCCCTTGGTCAGCAAGATCACCCAGGGCTTCGAATATTCCGACTGCTGGGTGGATGATGCGCGTCTGGTCATCACCAACGCGCTTCAGGCTCAGGGGCAAGGCGCGGAGATCATGACGCGCACTCGCTGCGTCGGGGCACGCGACGTGAACGGGCATTGGGAGCTGACGCTGGAGAACATCGACAGCGGTGAGACCTTCACCCGCCACGCCCGCACATTAGTGAATGCCGCCGGACCGTGGGTGGAGTCCTTCATCAAGGGTGCCACCGAGCGCACGCCGCGCTACGGCATCCGCATGATCCAGGGCAGCCACCTGATCGTGCCGCGCCTCAATACCGATGATCGCGCCTTCATCCTGCAGAACAAGGACAAGCGCATCGTCTTCGTGCTGCCCTATCAGGAAGACTTCAGCCTGGTCGGCACCACGGACGTGCGCTACAAGGGCGACCCCTCCGAGGTAGCCTGCTCCAGCGATGAAACCGACTACATGCTCGAGGTGGTCAACCATCACTTCAAGCGCAAGCTGAGCCGCGATGACGTCATCTCCTCCTTCTCCGGCGTACGCCCGCTGTGTGATGACGAGTCAGCCGACCCGTCAGCGATGACCCGCGACTACACCTTGCACCTGGATGACAGCGGCGCGCCGATGCTGTCCATCTTCGGTGGCAAGATCACCACCTATCGCAAGCTGGCCGAATCCGCGCTGGAAGATCTGAAGCCGCTGCTGCCCAACATGGGTGAGCCGTGGACCCACGAGAAGGCCTTGCCGGGGGGAGACATCGAGAGCCGCGCAGCCTTCACTCGCCAGCTGATCCGCGACTTCCCGTTCCTGGGAGAGGCTCGCGCCAGACGCCTGGCTTCCAGCTATGGCAGCCTGTGCCTGCACTTCCTCGACGGCAAGAAGAGCGAAGCCGAGCTTGGCGAAGACTTCGGTGCCGGCCTGAGCGCCGCCGAGATCGATTACCTGGTCGAGCGTGAGTGGGCACATGAGGTACAGGATGTGGTGTGGCGGCGTACCAAGCTGACCCTGCGCCTGAGCGATGAGCAGAAGGCCCGTATCGGCGAGTACCTCAAGGAACGCCTGATGGCGCGTGCCGCCTGACGCATCGCTGATTCACCTGCATGCGACATCAGAAAGCCCGCCCTCCTGACTGGAGGGCGGGCTTTCTGTCGTTTACTCGCAGATTCTTGCTTGCTATCTCTTGCCTGCTGTCTCTTGCCTGCTGACGCTTGCTGTCAGCCTTGCGGGGGCACGCTTACTGGATGCCGCCCTCGGTCAGCTTGGCCGGGTCCAGCAGGCGCTCCAGCGTCTCACGGTCGAGATCCGTCTCCTCCTCGGCCACCTCGAGGATCGGCCGGCCGGCCTGATAGGCCACCTTGGCGATACGCGCGGCCTCGTTGTAACCGATCACCGGATTGAGTGCCGTGACCAGAATCGGGTTCCTGGCCAGCGGCGCTTCGATGTTGTCCTGCCGCACCGTGAAGGTGGCAATGGCCTTGTCCGCCAGCAGGCGGCTGACATTGGCGCTCAGCGTGATCGAGGACAGCAGATTGTTGGCGATCAACGGCAGCATGACATTGAGCTGGAAGTTGCCGCTCTGACCGGCGATGCCGATGGTGGCATCGTTGCCCATCACCTGGGCAGCCACCTGGGCGGCGGCTTCCGGAATCACCGGATTGACCTTGCCCGGCATGATGGAGCTGCCCGGCTGCAAGGCCTCAAGCTCGATCTCGCCCAGCCCGGCCAGCGGCCCGGAGTTCATCCAGCGCAGGTCATTGCTGATCTTCATCATCGCCACGGCGTAGGTCCGCAGGTGACCGGAAAGCTCGACCGCGGAATCCTGACAAGACAGCGACGCGAAGAAGCTGTCGGCCGGACGGAAGGCGTGCCCGGTCTGAAGCGAAAGGCGCTTGGCCATGCGTTCGGCAAACTCGGGATGCGCGTTGATGCCACTGCCGACGGCCGTGCCGCCCTGGGCGAGACGCTCGAGACGCGGCAGCGACTCCTCGATGCGCTCGATGGCCTGTGCCACCTGGGATTGCCATGCCCCCAGCTCCTGACTCAGACGAATCGGCATCGCGTCCATCAGGTGAGTGCGGCCGGTCTTGACGACATCATCAACCTCCGCCGCCTTGCTCGCGATCACGTCGTGCAGATGACGCAGTGCAGGCAGCAAGGTATCGGTGACGGCAATGACCGCCGACAGGTGAATCGCCGTCGGGATGACATCGTTGCTGGACTGCCCCATGTTGACGTGGTCATTGGCGCCGACCTTGAGGTCGCTGTTCTCGCTTTCCAGCTGGGCATTGGCCAGATGCGTCAGCACTTCATTGACGTTCATGTTGGTCGAGGTGCCGGAACCGGTCTGGAAGACATCGACCGGGAACTGATCCGCATGCTCGCCATCGATGATCTGGCGCGCCGCCTTGACGATGGCACCGGCACGCGCCTCATCCAGCAACTCGAGGTCGAGATTGACCTCTGCCGCGGCAAGCTTGATGCGCGCCACCGCCTGGATGAACGGTGCCGGCAAAGGCTGGCCGCTGACCGGGAAGTTGTCCACCGCACGCTGGGTCTGCGCCCCGTAGAGTGCACTGACCGGCACCTCGAGTTCGCCCATGCTGTCCTGTTCGCGACGGGTCTGGCTGCTCATGCAATGACTCCCTGTGATGACACCAGGCAGCGGCTCGTGTGACTGGCGCTGCCGGTAGGCGTGAATGGATTGCCCCCATGATCACGTGGGGCCTTGGGGGAATCCAATCAAGCCACTTGATGGTAGTGATTATCAATAACAATCATCAGATTTCCGCGTTGCCCTTCACGACCCGCCACTAACCTGCTGATGACAACGCGATTCTGGCATGCCAAGCGCTGTGACGAGCTCGTGGGGGTCGGTTACACTGTGCGGCGATTCGGTGGTCCGCCGCGCCCTGCCTGCGCCGGTGCACGGCGGCATCGCTCACGACATCCTCTTCCATTCTCTGTCGACGGAATCTCCTGGCACCCGATGTCCACTTCTCTGCTGCTGATGCCCGCCATGTCTGCGACCCGCCTGCTCACTCCCGGTCTTGTCATTCGCGAGGGGGAATCGGCATGAACTGGCTATCGCACAATCCCTACTTCACCTATCTGCACCGTCAGCGCCTGCATATCCTGCGGGTCACCGTCGCCCTGACGCTCTGTTTCAGCATCATCGAGCTGTTCGATCTGCCGCACAGCTCCTGGGCACTGGTCAGTACCGTGATGGTGATGGGCAATCTGCCCCACGTCGGCGGCGTGCTCGACAAGGGCTCGCAGCGCCTGCTCGGCACGCTGCTGGGGGGACTCTGGGGCCTGATCCTGATACTGGTCGCGGACCCGCTGCCCGGCGTGGTGCCCATCTGGAGCATGGTCGGCATCGCGCTGGCGCTCAATGCCACCTTCAGCAATCGCTATGGCTACAGCTCGCTGCTGTTCTGCGTCACCCTGCTGATGGTGGTGGGCGATGGCAATCATGATCTCGGGATCGCCCTGTGGCGCGTCTTCAACGTGGTACTGGGCACCTTGATCAGTATCGTGGTCAGCCTGGTCCTGCTGCCCCAGAAGGCGACGGATGTCTTCCGCTTCCTGCTGGCCGACAACCTCGACAAGCTGGCGCGGCTCTATCACAACCACACCAATGCAGAGCGTTCCAGCATCGAGGAAACGCTCAATCTGGTGCGCGCCACCTCCGCCCAGCTGGTCAAGCAGCGTGGACTGGTGGATGCCGTGGTGCGTGAAGGCCGGATCCAGCGCGGTGATATCGAGGAGATCCTGTCGTTCGAGCGGCGCATGATCTCGACCATCGAGCTGCTGCAGGAAACCCACTGGAACACGCGAGAAGGTCATGAGTTCATCGAAGGACTCGAGGGCCTGCGCGATGCCCAGCACCGACTGGCTCGCGCCCTCGGCACGCTGGCCTTCCAGGTGCGTACCGGCCAGCACATCGAGCTGACGGTGACCCCGTTCGACCTGCAGCGCTACGCCGAGGTACGCAATGTCGAGAGCCGCAAAGGACGTGCACTGTTCAGCCCGGCAGGCTATCTGTGGCTGAATCGTGAACTCGCGCGCCTGACGGAAGCCCTCGGGGAACGGCTTTCCCTGCTGGAACGTCTGCCCAGCGAGCGCCTGCAACGGCGCCTGCCGGGGCATGGCCTGATCAGTGATGCCCGCCGGATCTTCCTGCCGGAGGACCCGACCCCGGGCGAGACAGCCGTCCCCAAGGACTCTGACAGCGACGGCACGCCCCCGACACCCGAGGCGAAGTCACCTGACACCCGGGATGACGCCCATTCCGGCTCGCCCGCCGCCGTACCCGGTGACACGCCAAGGAAAGACGCATGAGCACAGCGCATGACATCACTGCCACCAGTGACCACGATGTTCTGATCGTGGGCGGCGGTGCGGCCGGCCTGACCCTTGCGCTCAGCCTGGCCAACCAGCCGTCATCCGCGTCGCGCTCGCGCCGCGTGACGCTGCTGCGTCCGGCGCGGGAGGCCCAGGGCGCCAGCCGCTGGGCTCAGGGCGGCATCGCGGCGGTACTGGCCCCGGAGGATGACGTGGAATCGCATGTCGCCGATACGCTGATCGCGGGGGACGGCCTGTGCAACGAGCGAGCGGTGCGCTTTACCGTCGGACATTCCCGCGAGGCCATCGAGTGGTTGATCGGGCTTGGCGTCCCCTTCACGCCAGCCGAAGCCGATGCCAGCTATCCCTATCACCTCACCCGGGAAGGCGGCCACGGCCGGCGACGCATCATCCATGCGGCCGACGCCACGGGGCGGGCGCTGCTGGATACGCTCAGTCAGCATGTCGAGTCACATCCTGCCATCGAGGTGCTCGATGACCTGCTCGCCGTGGACATCGAGGTGAAGGGGGCCCAGGTCGCGGGACTGCGGGTCATCGATGGCACCGGCCAGCAACGCTTGCTGACGGTACGCGACCTGGTATTGGCCACGGGCGGTGCCAGCGGCCTGTTTGCGCATGCCACCAGCCCCAGCGCCAGCGTCGGGGATGGCATGGCGATGGCCGTGCGTGCCGGTGCCAGCCTGATGAATCTGGAGTTCCAGCAGTTTCACCCCACCTGTCTGTACGACCCGGCCGGAACGCCGTTCCTGATCTCGGAAGCCGTGCGCGGCGAAGGTGGCCTGTTGAAGCGCCCCGATGGCCATCGCTTCATGCTGGATCACGACCCTCGCCTGGAGCTGGCACCACGCGACGTGGTGGCGCGCGCCATCCTCGCCGAGATGCGCGCTCACGGGCTGGATCACGTCCATCTCGATATCAGTGCGCTGGGATCCGCGGCCATCCATCATCACTTCCCGACCATCCTGGCGCATTGCCGGGAGCGTGGCATCGACATCACCCGAGCCCCGATTCCCGTGGTACCGGCAGCACATTACAGCTGCGGCGGAATCGCCACCGAATTGAATGGCGCGAGTGATCTGGCAGGACTGTGGGCCATCGGCGAAGTGGCCTGTACAGGGCTTCACGGGGCCAACCGCATGGCCAGCAACTCATTGCTGGAATGCCTGGTGCAGGCGCGCGCCTGCGGCGAGGCGCTCACCGAGCGCGAATCGGCGCCCGACACCTGGCCAGTGGCGCAGGCGCTCACAACGAGCATGCTGCCTGAACGAGGACAGCTGCCTCCCCGCCAGCAGGCACTATTGACCCGGCTGAAAGACAGGCATGCACTCTGGCAGCACGTGATGTGCCTGGAGAATCGCGAAGCGGATGAGCGGCTCACGGCGTTGCGGCGCCTGATGAGCCTGCAGGCGGGCATCGAGCGTAGCCAGCAGGGACTGGAAGCGGCACTGGATCAGATGGCGGCCTGGCTGGCCTGTGAGCCCCCTCATTCGTCAGAGCGCGCTCATTCCTCTGAACTCTCCCGGCAAGGCAGGCACTCAGGGGCCAGCGCAGGTGTCACTCACCTGGCCCTGTATCAGGCGCTGACTCTGGCGCCGCTGTTGTTGATCAGCGCTCACCAACGTCATGAATCACGCGGGCTCCACTTCGTGCGCGATTACCCCATGCCGGCACCGCGCGCGCGTGACAGCGTGATTCACCTCAGATGATCATTGGCGGCGATCAGTCGCGATACGGGCCATCAGCGGCTCGATGGCAGGCGGCTGTCGTGGCATGTCGTGGGCGAGAGGTGGCCACAGCAGCCACAGTCGCAGCCGATGCAGCTGGGCTGGAGGTGCGCTGTCTGGCCATAGCCACAGAGTACGTGAGCGCTCACCGGGGCACGTGAGGCGCAGGCCCACCAGTCGCGGCGAACACCACAGGCGCGTGACGCCGACTCGCTGCCAGCCACCGGAGTTCGCGTCCGCCCACCACCAGCAAAGGCGCATCTCGGGGTGCCGCCTGCGCGTCTCGTCGAGTGATGCCGGTGAGCGAGGACTTTCCTCTTCGGCTTCGTCGTGCGCCAGTTCGCCCTCCTCACCTGTCTCCGTCTCTGCCTCTGCCTCTGGCATGGCGGCCAGCCCCGAGCGCTCCGCCCCTTCCCCCACGGGCTCCGCCCCGAGCGCCAGCCACCATACCTCCCGATGCCGGTCACGGCGATGCCACCACCACCAGGCTTCCACCCCCTGCAAGACCCCGCCTGTGGTCAGCATGGCCATGACGGCCGAATGGATGTTCAAAGGCGGCATCATGCCCCAGAAAGCACAATGCTCCGCCTCGAAAGGCAGAGCATCATGGGTGCGGCAGGCCCACCAGGCATCCAGGCCGGAAGGTCCTGCCAGGCGAGCGAACAGCCACGTCATCAGCACGAGGCTGCACGCCAGCAGTATCAGGCGCAGAATCGCCTGAGCATGCAGGGCCTGTTCAGAGACCCTTGAACTGATCGCGTTCGCCATGTTCTGCATTGGCGATCACCATGTCGATCAGGCGCTGATAGTCCTCATTGCCACACGGATCCCGCTTCATCAGCCACACGAAGAGATCCTGATCCTCTTCCGCGAGCAGTTCCACGTAGAGGGCCTTGTCCTGCTCACTCAACGCATCGAAGCGCTGCTCGAGAAAAGGCAACAGCAGCAGATCGAGTTCCCACATGCCGCGGCGGGAGTGCCAGTGAAGGCGCTTGCGAATCATCTCATCCATTGCCCGAACCTCAGTCGTCACATCAATGCCGGCAGTATACCCGAGGGGGAGTCTGGCAGCATCCGTTGACCCTTTGCCACGACAGGAATTGGCAATCCATGTCGTGATGGGCAATGATGTTCGTAGTGCGTTGTTTTCTCAGGATTTGCCCATTATGCTGAGGAGATAACAATCACAAGGATGCGGGGGTCCGTCAGACGACAAGAGGTCATCTGACAGCCGCATCACGATCACCCTTCCCGCAAGGGTGCAGGCATGGAGAGATCCGATGACCAAGTCCGAGCTGATCGAACAGATAGCCATGCGACAGCCTGAGTTGTCGCTCAAGGATGTAGAAGCCGCCGTTCGCATCATCCTCGATGATGTCACTGATGCGCTGGCCCACGGGGGGCGCGTGGAGATTCGCGGGTTCGGCAGCTTCTCGCTGCACTACCGTGAGCCACGTCTGGGACGCAACCCGAAGACCGGAGAGCCCGTCCAGCTGGACGGCAAGTTCGTCCCGCACTTCAAACCGGGCAAGGAACTGCGCGAACAGGTCGATGCCAGCCGCGCGCTCGGCTACTGAGCCCACAAGGCATCGGCCTGGCCTCAGGCCGCACGGCTGACGTCGAGACTCACGGCTTGCCCGGTGATACACTCGCCAGGCGATGATTCACGACTGCATTTCATGACAAGGAAACCGTTATGCGCTGGCTAAAAGGTCTCGTTCTGGCCGTGATCCTGCTGATCGTTCTGCTGGTCGGCATCCTGTTTGCCGTTCACAACCAGCAAACCGTGCCTCTCGACCTCATCTGGCTCGAGCTGCCGGCTGCCTCACTTTCCATGTGGCTGCTGTTTTCACTGGCCATCGGCGTCGTGCTCGGCATGATCGCCATGACCGGCATGTATCTGCGCCTGCGCACGCTGTTGACCCGCGCGCAGCGTCGCAACCAGCAGCAACGCAAGGAACTGGACCAGCTGCGCATCCAGGAGATCAAGGAAGTGGCATAAATGCCTGACCTGATACTGCTGGGACTGCTGATGGCCGCCATTGCCATCGGGTTCTGGCTGGGGCGACGTGATCGTCGCCCCACTACGCAAACTCCCGCCCCTGCCACCTTGTCCCGCGACTATTTCGTTGGCCTCAATCATCTGCTCAACGAGCAGCCTGATCGCGCCATCGAAACCTTCGTACAGGCCTTGGAAGTCAACAGCGACACGGTCGATACCCACATCGCGCTGGGTAACCTGTACCGCAGTCGCGGGGAGGTCGACCGCGCCGTCAAGATCCACCAGAATCTGCTGGCACGCCCGGCCCTCGACAGCGAGCAGGGCGAACGCGTACAGCTGGAACTGGCCCGCGACTTCATGCGCAGCGGTGTCTACGACCGCGCCGAGAAGCTGCTGGAAACCCTCCTCAAGCAGGCCCAGCACGATGACCATCGTCGCGCTGGCCGGCGCCTCCTGATCGACCTGCTCGAGCGTGAGCGAGAATGGGAGGCTGCCCTCGAGGTCGCGCACCCCATCCTGCGTCAGGAAGGTGGCATCCGACGCGCCGCCGCCCACTGGCACTGCGAACTGGCGGCCCTCGATATCCTCGAAGGCAGTCAGGCGGTGGCGCGCAAGCGCCTCAAGCAGGCACTCTCCACGGATGAGAAGTGTGTGCGCGCCAACTGGATGCTGGCCGAGATCGAATACGAGCATGCCAACTACAAGCAGAGCATTCGCCTGCTGCAGCGCATTCCGCGTCAGGACACCGGTTTCACTCCCATCATTCTCGAACCGCTCGGCAAGGCATTCCACATGCTGGACGACGAAAGCGGACTGGTGCGCTATCTGCAGCAGGAAGTCGAGCGCGGCCCCTATACCACCACGGTGGTCAGTCTCGCCCAGTTGATCGAGCGCCGGGAAGGGGTCGAGGCCGCTGTCAGCTTCGCCAGCGAGCAATTGCATCGCCACCCCAGCCTGCGGGGTGTCGACTATCTGCTCGACCTGTACCTGCTGGATGCCGATGAGCGCGAGACCCAGCGCTTCAGCCTGCTCAAGCGCCATACCCAGCAGCTGATCGAGGCACGCCCTCGCCATCGCTGCCACCGCTGCGGATTCGAGGCCTCGATGCTGCTGTGGCAATGCCCGAAATGTCGCCACTGGGGTACCGTCAAGCCGATCACCGGACTGGAGGGCGAATGAGCCCCCGCGTTCCGTGACTCGCTCATCTGAACCAGCCCGTCAGTTCAAGCCCGTCAGACCAAGCACGTCAGACCAAGCACGCCCGAGCAGGATGCAAGACGCCCCCGCCGCTTTCGCGACGGGGGCGTCTCGTCATTCCAGGGCCTGAAAGCCCTCGACTCTCTGGCTTGTCAGGCGACGCGAGGCCCACGCAGACGCGGTGACAGCGTCTCTCCTGCCCCGCAGGCCAGCACGATGGCCCCCAGGAAATACGGCCAATCCTCTAGACTCAGGGCCGCCACGCCAAGCGCATCAATGAAGATCGCCACGATGCAGATTGGGCTGACATAGCGAATCATGAACAGCCAGATACGGTAGCCTCCCTTACTCAGATCCAGCTCATCGCGCAACATGCTGCTCTTGAAGACGAAGCCGGCCAGCAGCGCCATGGCGATGCCACCGATCGGCATCATCCAGCGCGAGGTCAGGTAATCCAGCCAGTCGAAGAAGTGCTTGCCGGCCAGGGTCCAGTCCGCGCCCAGATTGAAGGACAGCATCGCGAACATCGCGACCAGCCACAACACGCTTCCGGCTAGCCACGATGCCTTGGTGCGACTCATGTTGCGGTTCTCGCTCAGCCAAGCGACGGTGGCTTCGATCATCGAGATCGCGGACGTCAAGGCGGCAATGGAGAGCATGGCGAAGAACAGTACCCCGAACAGCTGACCGAAGGGCATCTGGTTGAAGGCCACCGGTAGGCTCATGAAGATCAGCCCCGGACCGGAGGACGGGTCCATGCCATTGGCGAAGATGATCGGGAAGATCGCGAGCCCCGCCATCAGCGCCACCAGCGTATCGGCGATCGCGACCGTGAAGGTGGTGCGAGCGATGGAGGTGCCTGACGGCAGATAGGAGCCGTAGGTCAGGATGGCGCCGGAGGCCAGCGACAGGGTGAAGAAGGCATGCCCCAGCGCGGCCAGTACGCCCTCACTGCTCAAACGGGAGACATCGAAGTCGAACAGGAAGTGGAAGCCTGCCGAGAAGTTGCCGGAGGTCAGGGCATAACCGATCATGATCAACAGCATGATCACCATGCCCGGCATCATCCAGCGCACGCTCTTCTCGACCCCCTCCTGCACGCCACGCCCGACGATCAGCATCGTCACTACCGTCACCAGCGTCGCCCAGCCACCCAGTGCCCAGGGATTGGCGTTGCCAGCCTCGAAGATACCGCCCAGCTCAGCGACGCCATGTCCGGACAGCGACCCGCTGGCCATCTTCCACAGGTAGCTGAAGGACCACCCCGCGACCACGACATAGAACGACAGGATCATGAAGCCGGCCAGCATCGCCATCCAACCGAAGACCTTCCACAGCGGGCTGGCCCCCGCTTCCCGGGCCAGGTTGGCGATCGCCTCGATGGGGCTGCCGCGACCACGGCGCCCGAAGGCGATCTCCGCCATCATCACGGGTACGCCCACGGCGAGAATGCAGGCCAGATACACCAGCACGAAGGCGCCTCCGCCATATTCACCGGTGATATAGGGAAACTTCCAGATATTGCCCAGCCCTACCGCGGAACCGGTAGCTGCAAGGATGAACCCCCAGCGACTGATCCAGAGATTCTTGGGTTGCTGTCTTGCCGTCATGGAATACCTTACGAGTTATTGTTGTGAGCCAGTGGTGATCGACGCAACGCCTTGCCGTCTCGGGTGCTCACGCAGACCATTTTACTGATAAGAAGGATGTTCGTCCGCGATTCCTGTGGAAAATCCCCATACGCACCTCGCAAAACGTCTGCGATAGCGCCATTACCAAGCGACGCCATCCACTCTACATCAGCCACTGCTAATTGGTAACATTTGAAACGACCATCAGAGCAAGCGCTTGGCAAGGGAAGTCCCTGCCGGGCGAGGATCAGTGCGGAAGCCGACATCGACGAGTCACTGGAGTAAGCTCATCCATGAGCGCACCTGAAAGCGCTAGCGGCAGAGCCTCGGAATTCGCTGAGCTGACAGGTCTCTCGCCCTCTCAAGCAGCGCAGACAAGGAGTCGTCATGCATCGTCAATTCGCGGTGATCGGACTGGGGTATTTCGGCAGTACCGTCGCGCGGGAGCTCAGGCGCCACGACCATGAAGTGCTCGGCGTGGATCTCGATGAGAAACGTCTCAATGCCATGGCGGACCTGCTCAATCAGGCCGTCATTGCCGACCCGACCGATGAGCATGCCCTGCGTGAGCTTGGCCTCGAACAGTTCGACGCCGTGTTGATCGATCTGGCCGACTCGATGGAGCAGAGCCTGATCTGCGCGCTGCTGGCCAAGGAACTCGGTGCCAGGGAACTGTGGGTCAAGGCGACCTCGGATGCGCATCACAAGCTGCTCAGCCGTCTGGGCGTGGATCACATCGTGCACCCGGAGTACGACCTGGGCGTGCGGGTGGCGGAAAGCCTCGCCTATCACGCTATGGTCGACTTCATCCACCTGGGCGATCACCAGTTCGTGGTCGAGCTGGAGGTCAGCGAGCGTCTGTGCGATGACTGCCAACAGCTCGATCAGCTCCCCATCGATGAGGACATCAGCGTGATCGCCTTGCGCAAGGGCGCGACACTCGATCGCAAGCCTTCCGGCAGTACGCAGTTGTCCGCTGGCGATCATCTGGTACTGATCGGCGAACTGAGCGCGCTGCGCAAGCTGGGGGCGCATCTGTGAGGCAGCGCTACCGACGCTATCTTCGCCCCCTGACCCGTGGCCCACGCGGACCCATCATCCACCTGTCGCCTCCGGAGATCCTGCTGGGCGGCTTTCTGGGACTCAGCATGCTGGGGGCCTGCCTGCTGAAACTGCCAGGCATGCATCAGGAGGGCCTCAGCTGGCTGTCGGCACTGTTTACCGCCACCTCGGCGGTGACCGTCACCGGGCTTTCCGTCACCCCGCTCAGCGAGTTCACCTTCGCCGGGCAGGCCGTCGTGCTGGTATTGATCCAGCTTGGCGGCCTCGGTTTCATGACCATCGCCGCCCTGTCACTGGTGATGCTGGGGCAACGACTGCCGATGCATCAGACCAGCCTGCTGCGTGAAGCGCTCAACCGCAGCAGCTCACGCGAGATCGGCCGACTGCTCAGGGTCATCACCGCCTTTGCGGTGACACTTGAACTGGGCGGCGCTCTGCTGCTGGCGCTCGAATGGGTGCCACGCCATGGTTGGGGACGCGGCATGTGGCTGAGCCTCTTCCACTCGGTCTCGGCCTTCAACAATGCCGGCTTCACCCTGTGGCCGGACAGCCTGTTGCGCGAATCCCGCAACCCGCTGGTCGCGAGCGTCATCAGCCTGCTCTTCATGACGGGTGGCATCGGCTTTGCCGTGATCGGCGAACTGCGCGAGCGCAGGCGTGAGCATGGGTGGCGCGTGCTGCTGCACCCCTCACGCTTCTCCGTACAGACACGCCTGGTGCTGGAAGCCACCATCGCACTCAACCTGTTGAGCCTGGTGGTGATACTGGCGCTTGAATGGGGCAACCCCGATACCCTGGCAGGCATGCGTGATCATGGCGAACGCTTCATCTCGGCAGCCTTCATGGCAGTGACGCCCCGTACCGCCGGCTTCAGCATGTTCGATACCTCCGCGATGACACAGGCCTCGACCCTCTGGACCATGGCGATGATGTTCATCGGTGGCGGGAGTGGCTCGACGGCCAGTGGCATCAAGATCACCACCTTCGTGGTGCTGCTGCTGACCACTCGCGCCTTCCTGCGCCAGAGACACTCACCGACCCTGCATGGCCGCCGTATCGGAGACGAGACTGTCTTCAAGGCCATCGCCGTGGCCTTGGCCGGCATGCTGTTGATCTTCAGCATGCTGTTCGGGCTGACCATCACCGACCCCGACCACGACTTCCGGTCGTTGGCCTTCGAGACGGTCTCGGCGTTCGGCACCGTGGGACTGAGCCTGGGGGTGACGCCGGAGCTTTCCGCTCCCGGACAGTGGTTGATCATCATCACCATGTTGCTGGGACGCACCGGCCCGCTGGCACTGGGTTACCTGCTGGCGACCCGCAGCCGTCCCGGCGTCAGCTATGCACGCACCGAACTCTCCATCGGCTAGGCAGCACGACTTGCCTGACGCACTTTCTCTCCCCCTGAACGACGAAAGCCCCGATGCAGGGCATCGGGGCTTTTCACTCGAACGACAGGAGCGGCGAAGCTGTCAATGGCTCAACGGCAACGGCTTCGACCAGCGACCTCAGTGATCATCGTCATCATGATGATCATCGTGGTCGTCATGCTCCTCAAGGCGCTGATGGGTATGGCCTTCGCCATCGTACTCATCCACCCGAGCCTTGAGTTTCTGGCCAGGACGGAAGGTCACCACGCGACGCGCGGAGATCGGAATCTCCTCGCCTGTCTTGGGATTGCGCCCCGGACGCTCGCGTTTGTCACGCAGATCGAAGT
The DNA here is from genome assembly GCF_057670765.1 of Cobetia sp. PS-4MA. Taxonomy (NCBI): domain Bacteria; kingdom Pseudomonadati; phylum Pseudomonadota; class Gammaproteobacteria; order Oceanospirillales; family Halomonadaceae; genus Cobetia; species Cobetia sp. PS-4MA. The sequence goes on from NZ_CM173107.1 coordinate 2,708,076, forward strand.
TGCCGAAACCGGACAGCTTCACCTGTTCGTTCTCACGCAGGCAGCCACGAATCTCATCGAAGAAGACTTCGACCATCGACTTGGCTTCGCGCTTGGACATGCCAAGCTCTGCATGGAGATGCTCGGCGAGTTCCGCCTTGGTCAACGCTCCCATGTCCGCTCCCTCGTTCAAGTGGCGACTCATGCTCTCAGCGCCGCCCCGAAACGTGTGTGGCCATCGGCGACGATCGCATCGACTAACTGATTGATTTCCTCATCATTCAGCGTGCGCGAAGGATGCTGCCAGGTCAAGCCTAGAGCGAGCGACTTGTGACCATCGGCTACCCCCTGGCCCTGATAGACGTCAAACAGGCGCAGATCCGTCAGCCATTCCCCGGCTTGCGAGCGGATGGCGTCGAGCAGCGACTGCACGTGCACGCCCTCTTCGACCACGAAGGCCAGGTCACGACGCACTTCCGGATACCTGGAGAGCGGTGCGAAGCGCGGCAGACGGCCCGCACAGGCAGCGGCCAGCGTGATCTCGAACACGAACACCTCGACCTTCAGGCCGAGTTCGGCACGCACTGCCGGGTGCAAAGCCCCCATCCAGCCTGCCGGCTCGCCGTTGAAGAACAGCTGAGCGGACTGACCCGGATGAAGCGCCGGATGCTCAGCAGCCTCGAAACGCCAGGCATCCAGGTTGCCGCCCAGTGCCAGCAGTGCCTCGACATCGCCCTTGAGATCGAAGAAATCGACCTTGTCACGACCGCCATTCCAGCCTTCCGGCAGACGTGCCCCGGTGATCAGGCCACCGATCATCGGTGTCTGCTCGAGGGAGTCCAGCTCACCACGGAACACAAGCCCGGTCTCGAACAGGCGCACGCGCGACTGCTGACGATTGAGGTTGTGACTCAGTGCCTTGACCAGCCCCGGCAGCAGCGAGCTGCGCATCACGGCCATGTCGCTGGAAATCGGGTTGGCCAGTGCCGGCGCCACTCCGTGCGGGTCCAGCGTCTTCTGCAGCTCAGGGGCGACGAAGCTGTAGCTGATCGCTTCCTGATAGCCCCGCGCCACCAGCTGACGACGCAGGCTGGTCAGCGGCTGGGTGGTCTCATTGGCCACGGCCGGTGCCAGGCGCGCGTTCGGGCGGCTGACCGGCAGATTGTTGTAGCCGTGGATGCGCGCCAGCTCCTCGATCAGGTCAGCCTCGATGCTGACATCGAAACGCCAGCTCGGCACCGTCACCTGCCACTGGCTCTCGCCATCGGCCACGACCTGCATGCCCAGACGCTCGAGGATCTCGACGATCTCGGCATCCGGCAATGCCATGCCCAGCGTGCGCTCGACACTGGCGCCGCTCAGGCTGACGACGGCGGCCTTGGGCAGCGCTGCGTCGCTTGCGACCTCGATGATCGGGCCCGGCTTGCCGCCGGTGATCTCGAGCAGCAGAGCCGTCGCCCGCTCGATGGCATCACGCTGCAGCTGCGCGTCCACACCCCGCTCGAAACGATGCGAGCTGTCGGTGTGCAGGCCATAGCTGCGCGCCTTGCCAGCCACGCTCAACGGCGCGAAGAAGGCCGACTCGAAGAAGATGTCGCGCGTCTCGCCGTTCACGCCACTGCCTTCGCCGCCCATCACGCCAGCGATGGCCAGCGGGCCCTTCTCGTCGGCGATGACCAGGGTGTCGTCACGTAGCGCGACTTCCTGACCGTCGAGCAGCGTCAGCGGCTCTTCAGCGGCCGCCATGCGCACCTCGATGCCACCGTTCAGGCGCGCCAGATCGAAGGCGTGCATCGGCTGACCGAGCTCCAGCAGCACGTAGTTGGTGACGTCGACGACGGGGTCGATGCTGCGGATACCACTGCGGCGCAGACGCTCCTCGAGCCACAGCGGGGTGGTCGCGGCGACATTGACGTCGCGCACCACACGCCCCAGATAGCGCGGGCAAGCCTGCGGCGCACTAACGGTGACCGGGAAGGTGTCGTCGATCTGGGCCGCGACCGGCTCGATGCTCGGTGCCGTGACGGCCAGACGGTTGAGCACACCGACTTCGCGCGCCAGACCCTTGACGCTCAGGCAGTCACCGCGGTTCGGAGTCAGATCGACCTCGATGGCGCTGTCGTCGAGGTTCAGGAAGTCACTGGCATCACGGCCCACCGGCGCATCCGCGGCCAGCACCATGATGCCGTCGGAGGCTTCCGCCTCCAGACCCAGCTCGGAGGCACCGCAGATCATGCCGCGGGATTCGACACCGCGCAGCTTGGCCTTGCGAATCTTGAAGTCACCCGGAAGCTTCGCGCCAACCTGGGCGAAGAGCACCTTCTGACCGGCGGCGACATTCGGCGCGCCACACACGACCTGCACCAGCTCACCACTGCCATCATCCACCTGACAGACGTTGAGGCGATCAGCCTCAGGATGCGGTTGCTTGTCCTTGACCTCGGCCACGACAACACCGGTGAACTCACCGGCGACGGGCTCGATACCATCGACTTCCAGGCCGGCCATGGTGACCTGATCGGCCAGCTGCTGGGTGTTCAGTTCCGGCGACACCCACTCACGCAGCCACTGTTCGGAAAATTTCATCTTGCTGTCCTGTTCCGTAAGTTCACGCCCTCACGGCGCGATACGTGAATGAGTGCCTAGCTGAACTGGCGAAGGAAACGCAGGTCATTCTCGAAGAACAACCGCAGGTCATTGACGCCATAACGCAGCATCGCCAGACGCTCCACGCCCATGCCGAAGGCGAAGCCGCGGAAGCGTTCGCTATCGATACCGGAGTGACGGAAGACTTCCGGATGCACCATGCCGCAGCCCATCACCTCGAGCCAGCCGGTGTGGGAGCAGACACGACAGCCGTCACCGGCACACATCACGCACTGGATGTCGACTTCGGCAGACGGCTCGGTGAACGGGAAGTAGGACGGACGGAAACGGACTTCCAGATCATCGCGCTCGAAGAAGGCATGCAGAAACTCTTCGACAGTGCCCTTGAGGTCAGCGAAGCTGACGTTCTCATCTACCAGCAGCCCCTCGACCTGATGGAACATCGGGGTATGGGTCAGGTCAGAGTCGCAGCGATAGACACGCCCCGGGCAGACGATGCGCAGCGGCGGTTCACTGGCCTTCATGCTGCGCACCTGCACCGGCGAGGTATGCGTACGCAGCAGACGCGTGGCATCGAAGTAGAACGTATCGTGCATCGCACGTGCCGGGTGATGCGACGGGATGTTCAGCGCTTCGAAGTTGTGGTGGTCATCTTCGATCTCCGGGCCTTCGGCAACCCCGTAGCCGATGTGCGCGAAGAAGCTCTCGATGCGCTCAAGCGTGCGCGTCACCGGGTGCAAGCCACCCACTGGTTCGCCGCGTCCTGGCAAGGTGACGTCGACGCGTTCAGCAGCCAGTCGTGCATTGAGCGCTGCCGTTTCCAGCGCGGTACGACGCGCTTCCAGCTCGCCGTTCAGCAGCTGCTTGGCTTCGTTGATGGTCTCACCGGCCTTGGGACGCTCTTCGGGGGACAGTTTGCCCAACCCCTTGAGCAGCGCGGTGATCTCGCCCTTCTTGCCCAGAAAGCGTACCCGCACCTCATCGAGGGTCTGGACGTCTCCGGCCGCCTGGATCGCGGTGCGTGCTTCGTCCACCAGGGTGGAAAGATGTTCCATCCGTTCAGCTCCGATCGCTTGAGTCATCGACGTGGTAGAGCCCACGTCAATGGAAGTCGCGCCGACCCGAAGATCGGCAGGGAGAACGCTCCGTCCGCGGTGAGTCACACAGACGGTCGCGCCCTTGCCAGAGTCCGGCCCGATCCGCAGCCAGCCTCATTCATGTTCGCGCTGGCACCTCTCCCGAAATCCGAGGGAGACACCAAACAAAAACAGGGGAAGAGCGGCTGCTCTTCCCCTGTGACGTAACACGTCATCTCGATGCCACCTGAGCTGCCCAATGCAAGCATTCGACAGTCGCGCCTCGACTCACCACTCGCGTGGCTGGCCGGTGCCGGGCGACATCTGATCCGGTCACTTACTGAGCAGCCTTGGCCTTCTCGACGATGGCAGCAAAGGCAGCTTTTTCGTGAACCGCGATATCGGCGAGGACCTTGCGGTCGATCTCGATATTGGCCTTCTTCAGGCCAGCGATGAAGCGGCTGTAAGACATGCCATTGATGCGGGCCGCAGCGTTGATACGAGCGATCCACAGGGCACGGAACTGACGCTTGCGGACACGACGGTCACGGTAAGCGTACTGGCCGGCCTTGATGACAGCCTGCTTGGCTACGCGGAAGACGCGTGAACGCGCTCCGTAGTAACCCTTGGCCTGCTTCATGATCTTCTTGTGACGGCGACGTGCGACGACGCCACGCTTGACGCGGGACATAGCGTACTCCTGATATTAAGAAAGTTGGACCGAGGTAAGGACGGCTTACAGGTTCGGCAGCATGCGCTGGATCAGCGCCTTGTCTGCAGCGTGAACCTGCTTCATGCCACGCAGCTGACGCTTACGCTTGGTCGACTTCTTGGTCAGGATGTGGCTACGGAAGGACTGCTTGTGCTTGAAGCCGTTGGCAGTCTTCTTGAAGCGCTTGGCAGCGCCGCGGTTAGTCTTGATCTTCGGCATGAGTATTAACTCCGCTCGGTTTCTTGAGAAAATCCAAGGCCGACAAAAAGAGCCACGCCCGCAAGCGTGACCCTGATGTGTCCGTTCTACTGCCTGTGGATCACTTCTTTTTCGGCGCGAGAATCATGATCATCTGACGGCCTTCCATCTTCGGGAAGGACTCGACGGTCACGAGTTCACCGAGGTCGCCGGCGATACGTTCCATCAGCTTGCGGCCGATGTCCTGATGCGCCATTTCACGACCACGGAAGCGCAAGGTAACCTTGCCCTTGTCTCCGCCTTCGATGAAGCGAGTCAGGTTACGCAGCTTGACCTGATAATCGCCTTCATCGGTACCAGGACGGAATTTGACTTCCTTGACCTGGATTTGCTTCTGCTTCTTCTTCTGAAGATTCTTCTGTTTCTTCTCATCGAAAAGAAACTTGCCGTAATCCATGATCTTGCAGACGATGGGATCGGCATTGGAAATCTGGACGAGGTCGAGCCCTGCCTCTTCGGCCTTGGTGAGCGCTTCTTTCGTCGGCACTACGCCGACCTGCTCTCCATCTGCGTCGATGAGGCGGACTTCGTCCGCACGAATACGGTCATTGATGGGAGCCCGCTTTTCCTGGGGGCGTCCGCGCTGATTATTCCGCTTGATCGTTGCGTCTCCGTTTGGCTGAAATTCGTTACTGTCAGACCTGTTCTTCCTTCAGGCGTTCCATGAATTCTGAAACTTTCATGGTGCCGAGGTCTTCACCGGAACGGGTTCTGACAGCTACTGCATCAGCTTCCACTTCCTTGTCGCCGACGACGATGAGGTAAGGAACCTTCTGCAGAGTATGCTCACGGATTTTAAAGCCGATCTTCTCGTTCCTCAAGTCTGCTTTGACACGGATGTCATGTTTCTCGAGGCGAGAGACCAGATCCTTGGCATATTCTGCCTGGGAATCCGTGATGTTCATCACGACAATCTGCTCCGGGGCGAGCCAGAAAGGCATCGCGCCAGCGTGGTGCTCGATCAGTATGCCGAGGAAGCGCTCGAAGGAGCCGAGAATCGCACGGTGCAACATGACCGGAGTGCGACGCTCACCGCTTTCATCGACAAACTGGGCACTGAGACGCTCAGGCAGATTGAAGTCGAGCTGTAGCGTACCACATTGCCAGACACGATTCAGGCAATCTCGCAGGGAGAATTCAATCTTTGGTCCATAGAAGGCGCCTTCGCCCGGCTGAAGCTCCCACGGCAGGCCGGTCGCATCCAGTGCCGCCTGCAGGCCAGCCTCGGCCTTGTCCCAGGCTTCCGGCTCACCGATGAACGACTCGGGGCGTGTCGAGAGCTTGAGCTCGACATCCTCGAAGCCGAACTGACGATAGACTTCCAGCGTCAGTCGGATGAAGTCTTCCGCCTCGGACTGCACCTGATCATCGGTACAGAAGATGTGAGCATCGTCCTGAGTGAAACCACGCACACGCATCAGGCCATGCAGAGAGCCTGAAGGCTCGTTGCGATGACAGGAGCCGAACTCGGCCAGACGCAGCGGCAGGTCGCGGTAGCTCTTGAGCCCCTGATTGAAGACCTGGACGTGGCACGGGCAGTTCATAGGCTTGACGGCGTACTCACGCTTCTCGGACTCGGTGGTGAACATCAGCTCGTTGTAATGCCCCCAGTGCCCGGACTTCTTCCAGAGCGAAAGATCGACGACCTGAGGCGTCTTGATCTCCTGGTAGCCGTTGGCTCGCTGGATCCGGCGCATGTACTGCTCGAGCACCTGATACATGGTCCAGCCATTCGGGTGCCAGAACACCATGCCCGGTGCCTCTTCCTGCATGTGGAAAAGATCCAGCTTCTTGGCCAGCTTGCGGTGGTCGCGCTTCTCGGCTTCCTCGAGACGCTTGAGGTAGGCCTTGAGCTGCTTCTTGTCCGGCCAGGCGGTGCCATAGATACGCGTCAGCATCGGCTTGGTGGAATCACCACGCCAGTAGGCACCTGCAAGCTTGAGCAGCTGGAAATGCTTCAGGTGACGCGTGTTCGGCACGTGCGGGCCACGGCACATGTCGGTGTATTCTTCATGGTGATACAGGCGGATGGTATCGCCCTCACCGATGCCTTCGATGATTTCCTGCTTGTACGGCTCTTCACGCTTCTCGAAAGCGGCCATGGCCTCGTCACGCGAGACGTACTCGCGGACCACGTCGTACTCGCTGTCGATCAGCTGCTTCATGCGCTTCTCGATGGACTCGAGGTCTTCCGGCGTCACGGAGCGACCGAAATCGATGTCGTAATAGAAACCGTCATCGATGACCGGACCGATGGCCATCTTGGCATCCGGATAGAGCTGCTTGACGGCATGACCGATCAAGTGGGCGCAGGAGTGACGGATCACGTCCAGGCCTTCGGCATCACGGGCCGTGAGAATGGCGACGTCAGCATCTTCGGTGATCATGTCGGCGGCATCGACTTCGACGCCGTTGATCTTGCCGGCGACACACGCCTTGGCAAGGCCGGGACCGATGGATTCGGCCAGCTGCATCACGGAAATCGGAGTATCGAAGGTACGCTGGCTGCCGTCAGGCAGGGTAACGATAGGCATGAAGGAATCCTTGCATTCAGTGGTGGCCCTTACCAAGGGTCACGTGAAGCGAATTTAGCCGAGCGCCCGGGGCGTCGGCTCGATGGGGTGGTACGGATCATGGACGGAACGGTTGCCGTCCCCGGCCTACGATGCCAGGGGAAGCTGCCGTGATGGGGCAGAGCGCTGACGCGCCGGCCACACATCACGGACGCACGGACCGATGGCCCATGATCGAGACAAGACCTTAGCAGCCCACTCAAATAGCGTAAAGACACACCCATGAGCTGGTACATGATCCTGAAGGGGGGAAACGCAGACGGGGCGCCCGAAGGCGCCCCGTCTGATTCAGCTTACCGCGATGGGCTTACTTGACTTCAGCAAGCTCGACGCGACGGTTTTCAGCACGACCTGCAGCGGTGTCGTTGCTGGCAACCGGCTGCTCTTCACCGTAACCCATGGTTTCCATGCGGTTGGAACCGACACCTTCAGAGGCCAGGTACGCCTTGACGGAATCAGCACGCTTCTGGGAGAGCTGCTTGTTGTAGGAGTCAGAACCCACGGAATCAGTGTGACCTTCGATACGGACACGAACGTTCTCGTTGGACACCAGCTTGGCAGCCACACCGTTCAGCACTTGCTCAGCGCCGGAGGTCAGCTTGGCGGAGTCGAACTCGAAGTTCACGTCGCGCAGCACGAGGTCAGCGACACAGCCCAGGGCGTTGACCTTGGCACCTGCCGGAGTGTTCGGGCACTGGTCCTGGTAGTCCGGCACGCCGTCACCATCGGAATCCAGCGGGCAGCCTTTCGCGTCAACAGTGACGCCGGCCGGGGTACCCGGGCACTGGTCCTTGTAGTCAGCAACGCCGTCACCGTCGGTGTCCAGCGGGCAGCCTTTCGCATCGACTGCGACGCCTGCCGGAGTACCCGGGCATTCGTCACGATCGTTCGGCACGCCATCGCCGTCGTCGTCCATGGACTTCGGAGCGTCGTCAGCACACAGCAGTGCACCGGCAGTCGCGCCGCCCACGGCACCCAGAGAAGCGCCAGTGTCTTCGTCGCTGTCGCCAGAGACGCCGTAACCAATCCCCCCACCGATCAGGCCACCGGCCAGACCGCAGACGAACGGCTGGCTGTACCACGGCTTCTCAGCGGATGAGGACTGGGAAGCAGAGCTTGCACAGCCAGACAGGCCAACAACCAATGCAGACCCCAGAACCAGGCCAGTCGTAGATCTTTTCATGTAAGACTCCTTCTTTACACAGCGCTATTTGTAACGGGGTGTTACGCAGCGGCTCCGAGTATAAGAGCCGAACTCGTTACGGTGAAAGGAATTTTATATACCTCATCCCTTTAGAAGAAAGCACATCTGAGTGCGTCCTTCCAGCTCTGATCGGGTCTGTTTCCCTTGAAAACGGTACCGATCCTCATGCATACGTTGAAGGAAAACAGTGTTTTTTGCAACGTCGAAAAACTTTGACACTACCTGTATCATTTAAGAGACGCTGTAAAAGTCACGATTCATGCACCGTTCAGGTGGTGACGCACCAGTCCCTCGAAGAGCGCGACACCCGGCAAGATCAGGTCATCCGGGAAATCATAGCGGGGATGATGGAGTCCCGGGAGCGCTTCACCGGCCCCCAGCGTGAACATGGCGGCATGGCATTCTCGCCCCAGCACTCCGAAATCTTCCGACCAGCGATGTGCCTGATCCAGCTCATGACAGGGCTGCCCCACCTGCGCCGCCACGCGACGAATCACCGCGTTCGCCTCAGCCGAATTCCAGGTCGCCTCAAAGGCATCGCACCAGTCCACCTCGATGCCGAGATGGTCCTCTTCCGCCTCACTGCGAGCCAATGAGACCGCCGCCTCGGCGAGGGCCTTCATCATGTCGTTGCTTTCCGTGCGCAGGGTCGCCATCACCTCGGCATCCCCCGGCGCGGTGCCGAAGGCAACCTCCCCAAGCCGCGCGTGCACCAGAGTGACCATGGCAAGCCCCGTCTCGTCCGCGAACTGCAGCGGCAGACGAGAGAGTCCCTGCATGATGCGACACATGGCCATGGCGGGACTGCGCCCATTTTCGGGATGGGCTGCGTGGGCGCACAGTCCGGAAAGCCGCACGATCATGCCCCGCGAGGCACAGGTGAAGGCGTCATCACGGACGCTGACCTCTCCCAGCGGCCGCCCCGGCAGATTGTGGCAGGCATAGAGGAAATCCGGCTTGATGGTCTCGAAGGCCTTGGTGCGTACCACCGCACGCGCACCCTCTCCCGTCTCCTCGGCGGGCTGGAACAGCAATACCACCTCACCCCTGGCTACCGGGCGCCTGGCCAGGCGCTGCGCCACTCCCAGCAGCCACGTCATGTGCCCATCGTGACCACAGAGATGGCCGACATGCTGGTGACAGGATGACCAGTCTCCCCGTGGCACCTCATCGATGGGCAACGCATCGAGCTCACAGCGCAACATGACCCGCGGGCCGGGCGCGGCGCCGCGGAAGATGGCCGCCAGACCATGCCCCCCCAATCCCGTGACCACCTCGGCGCCTGCCTCTTCCATCCAGCCGGCGATCAGGGCCGAGGTAGCTTCCTCCTGCCCGGACAGCTCCGGTGCCCGATGCAGCGCATGACGCAGCTCGATCAGTTCAGTTCCCAGCAGCGGGAGCGTATTGTTCATGCCAGCCTCTCAATGGCCCGATACCACCCGAATTCACACGATGCCTTGCGGCTCGTGACCCGCGGGTCCGAAGCGAATGCTCTCCCCGCCCGCGGAATCTGTCAACATAGTTGGCACATGAAGTGGTTCTGGCTTTTTAAAACCCTATTGCCTGCGGTATCGGATCCCGCTCCGGATTCAAATGCACTATCTCCGGCAGGTCGAGTTTTCGGATGTCACCTGACCATCGCTCCGGGTGACGCTGCTTCGCGGCCTCGAAGACCTCTCGGCGCTGCGTCAGAATGCCTTTGGCCTCGCCGTCATGACGCTGGCTCGGCGTGACGTAGCGAAGGGCGCTGTGCCGGTGCTCATGGTTGTACCACTCGGTAAATTGCTGAACCCAGTCCTGAGCCTCGGCCAGGGTGGCGAACCCGTCGACGGGGAAGCCCGGCCGGTACTTCAGCGTCTTGAAGGCCGACTCGGCGAAGGCATTGTCGTTGCTGACTCGCGGTCGGCTGTACGAGGGAGTGATGCCCAGGTCATAGAGCTTTTCCAGGAAGGTCGCTGCCTTCATCGGGCTGCCGTTATCTGAATGCAGAATCAAGGGTTTATGACGATCTGTCAGGCGCTCTCGCCAGCAGGTTTTCTGAATCAACTCAGCGGCCAGCTCGCCAGTCTCTGTTTCATAAATCTCGTGCCCGACGATCTTGCGGCTGAAGACGTCCATTATCAGGTACAGATACCACCAAGTGCCGCGCGCGGGACCGGGCAGCCACGAAATGTCCCAGCACCAAAGCTGGTTCGGCGCCGTCGCCTGGTGAGTGGTCGGTGGGCGCTTACGCTGAGGGGCCTGCTGTCGGCCCCGGTGATGTTGCTGATCATATTCATGAAGCACTCGGTATATCGTCGACTCAGAGGCCAGATAGCGGCCCTTGTCAGCCTGATCGGCCACGATGAAGGCCGGAGGGCGGCTTCGGTACTCTGGAGCGTTGCACAACGCCACGATCGCTTTTCGCTCCTCGGGAGATAGCTTGTTGGCCGGTTCCGGGCGATCGGCGTCGGGGCGGCGGTCCGCCGTCACTTCGCCTTCTGCGACCCAGCGGTAGTAGGTCCGCACGTTGATGCCCATCACCTGACAGGCCTTGGCCAGCCGAGCCCCGTCACGCTGGGCGTCTTGCACCAGGGTCACGATGCGCTGGCGATCCGGGAGGCTGGTCAGTCGTCCTCGTCGTGGGTCGTGCCCCAGATCGCCTCGGCTTTTTTTGACAGGGTCAACAGGGCCGCCGTCTCGGCGAGGGCCTTGTCCTTGCGGTGCAGCTCGCGCTCCAACTTACGGAGCCGCTTTTGCTCCGCCTTGCGAGCCTGGCGTTGTTGCTTGGCCTGCGCTGCCACGTCGTCGTTGGCGTTCATGCAGGCATCCCGCCAGGCTTACACCTGCTCGGGGTAGAGCCCACGCTCGCGGCAATAGGCGCTGAGTTCGGCCTCGTTCATCGGGGCCGTCTCCAGGACGATCTGGAACTTCTCCTGGCTGGTCCACTGGTCGGGCTGGGTGGAACGTGATGGCAAAACTTGTCCTCGCTCTCTGGCCTGTTTCCGCCAATTGTAGAGGGTTGTTGCAGTGATGCCTTCCTGTTTGGCCAATTCCGGGATGGCCATGCTCATAGGCGGCGCCATCTTCTTGAGGATGGCTTCCTTACGCTCTGTGGAATAACGCACGTTGATCACCTCTCAATCCGTTTAGGTGACAACTACGCTGGCAGATAGGGCCCGTGCGCAGCACCCGATGCCGCTATAGCGCCTGACCCAGATCCGTCGGCGCCACGGGCCGTTCACGTCCCAGGTACTCGCGATACCACACCGGCATGCTTTCCAGCACGCATTGCGCTGCCTGCTGAAGAGGCTTGGCCATCTCTTCCTCGACGGCGATGCGCTCCTTGTCCTCTGCCAGCCGCTCACGCGGGCTCAGTGCCTTGCGTGCCGAGTGGGTATGCAGGTGGGACACTCGCCCGTGCAGGGTGCCAAAGGCCCCCAGGACGTCATCCTCTGCCAGCGAGGTATCCAGTATCTCGATCAACACCTTGCAGCGCAGCCCCCCTTCCACGAGGTCCACCTGGCCGGCCTGCATGGCACGGGCAATCGCTTCAAGACTCTCCAGGCAATTGGCGCGTGCACGCGTCAACTCCTCTGCACGCAACGCCTCGCGCTTCCTCACCTCACGGCGCAACTTGAGCGCATACGCCGTCAGACCGGCGATGATGATGAGTGCAATGACGATCAGAATGATGCTGGTACTCAGGGACATGCGATTCTCCTGCCGAAATCAAGTGACGAGTATAGGGACTGCGGACGGGACACCCAAGGCGGCGCGATGCCCCAGGGACCCCCGCGCGATGCCTGACAGAAAAAAAGCCCCGTATCCAGCGGGATACAGGGCTTTCTGATCAGCAGGTGATTCGCTCAGCGTCCCGCCATCAATGCCTCGAAACTGGCCTTGAGCTTGAGGTTCTGGGCCTGATGGGAGTAGCCCGTGGCAAGTGCGGCCAGGGTTCTGCTCAGCGCATCGGAGTCGCTCTCCAGCAGATGGGTACAGCGCTCGGCCCACTGCGTCGGGCTGGATTGCGCGGCCATCACCAACGAGGGGTGATCGTCGAGCAACTCGGCCGAGCCGACACGCGCATTGAGCAGTACCGGCGTACCACAGGCCATGGCTTCCAGCGCGACACGTCCGAATTCCTCGATATGTGCCGGCAGAACGAACAGGTCCAGCGCACCATAGAGCGTTTCGACCTCGGCGATGGTCGAACGCCAGATCATGCGCTCAGCCACGCCGGCCACCTGTGCCTGCTGCTGGTAGGGCGCGGCATCATCCTTGCCCACCACCAGAAAGCGATAGCGTCCGGGGCTGGCCTGCTCCATCAGCGCGGCCATGGCGACGAATCCGGCCACATTGCGCTTGGTGAAGTTCCCTGAGGTCACCAGCCCGATCAACTGCTCTTCCCCACTGACGCCAAGCGCCTCACGCTGGGCTTCACGGCCGGCACGTGCACGCTCGGGCGTGAACTGCACCGGGTCATAGCCCGGGTAGCTGATCTCGATCTTGTCCGGAGAGATCGCGTAGCGCTCGACGAGATCATCGCCCATCATGCGCGAATTGACCGCCACCTGACGGAACTTGCCACCGTTGAGCACGTGATCATGGATCGCGGCCACTTCATGATTCTCAGGCAGATCACGGCCATGGATGCACTGTGACGCCAGATGCACGCAGTTGTGCAGATAGACGGTATCCGGGCTCTCGCAATCCCCATGGCTGACCAGCAGGTCCGGCGTGTGGCGACGGGCCCATACCTGAACCCGACGATTGAACCAGAAGCGCCGATAGGCCCCCTTGAACGGCCAGCGCCACAGACGCACCAGCTCCGCGCCATGCTCCCGCGCCAGCTCAGGCTTGCCACGTTCGGCGAGAATCACCACGCGATACCCCAGCGCGGTCAGGGCGTCCGCCTGCTCGAAGGCGTTGCGACTGGCACCGGTGCTCTTCTCGACCTGACGAATGGCAATCGCGGCCAGCTTTTCTGACCTCGCGAGACCCGCGCTCACGAGGCCTCCGGAGCTTGATGCATGGAATCACCACGGCCGACCGCGTAATACATCAGGCCGGCAGACTTCATGGCGGACGGCTCGAAGAGGTTGCGGCCATCCACCACCACCGGGAAGGCCAGCTGCTGCTTCAACCACTCGCCATCCAGCGTGCGGAATTCCTTCCACTCGGTGCAGATCACCAGCGCATCCGCGCCCTTGACCGCCTGGATGCGATCCGCGACCAGCACCAGGTCATCGCGCTCACCGTAGATACGACGGCATTCCTTCATCGCTTCCGGGTCATAGGCCTGCACCTTGGCACCCGCCGCCCACAGCGCTTCCATCAGCGTGCGGCTCGGCGCATCGCGCATGTCATCGGTGTTCGGCTTGAAGGCCAGCCCCCAGACGGCGATGGTCTTGCCGGCGAGATCCCCATCGAAGGCGCGTGACAGCTTCTCGAACAGCGTGACCTTCTGGCGCTTGTTAACGGATTCCACTGCGGTGAGCAGCTCGGCCTCATAGCCTACCTGACTGGCGGTACGTGCCAGTGCCTGGACATCCTTCGGGAAGCAGGAGCCACCGTAGCCACAGCCCGGGTAGATGAAGTGGTAGCCGATGCGCGGATCACTGCCGATCCCGCGACGCACTTCCTCGATATCCGCCCCGAGACGCTCGGCCAGATTGGAGATCTCGTTCATGAAGCTGATCTTGGTGGCCAACATCGCGTTGGCGGCGTACTTGGTCAGCTCGGCGGCGCGCACATCCATGAACATCAGCTTTTCATGGTTGCGATTGTAGGGGGCGTAGCATTCGCGCATGCGCTCGCGCACCGCCTCGGAATCGGTGCCGACCACGATGCGGGCCCCACGCGTGAAGTCCTCCAGCGCCGCGCCCTCCTTGAGGAATTCCGGGTTGGAGCAGACATCGAACGCAACGCTCACGCCGCGGTGCTTGAGCACTTCAGCCACGCGGGCGTGCACGCGGTCTGCCGTGCCCACCGGCACGGTGGACTTGTCGATGATGACCTTGTAGTCATCCATGTGCTCACCGATGGTGCCCGCCACGGCCAGCACGTACTTGAGATCGGCACTGCCGTCTTCATCCGGCGGCGTGCCCACGGCGATGAACTGCAGCACGCCGTGCGCGACGGCCTCGCGGGCGTCGGTGGTGAAGTTGAGACGTCCCGCCTCCACGTTGCGCGTCACCATGCTCTCGAGTCCCGGCTCGAAGATGGGGATCTCACCCTGCTTGAGGCGCTCGATCTTGGCGGCGTCCACGTCCATGCAGATCACGTCATGGCCAACATCCGCCAGACAGGTGCCGGTGACCAGACCTACGTAACCTGTTCCGAAGACAGTGATTTTCATGTCAGTCCTTGGGTGTCTCTGAGGGTAGTGAAGGGGGTGACAGGGTGATCGGCGCGGAGGTTTCCCTCGCCGTCACGCCAGAAGATTGTGCACGAGCGGATGACGCGCCATCCGAAGCGCTGTCGAGCAAGCCATCCGGACTTTCCAGCAGACGCGTCGTGGCCTCCACGGCCTCTTCCAGTTCTTCGGCACCGGGGGCCAGCGGCCGGGCAAGAAAGTCCGACGGCAGATCCTCGAAGAAGTTCAGACGCCCCAGTTGATCCAGCACCGGATGGCGCTCGCGCGGCTGATAGCAGGCCGACCAGGGTGACAGACATGGCTTGTCCCCCGAGAAGTGGATTCCCATCCAGTCACTGGCCAGATAGGGAAGATCAAAACTGGCGAACGGCTGACGGGCATGCTCGCGCAGATGCACCATCTCACGCTCGGGATTGGGACCACGCCCCGCCTGCCACAGCCACAGGGGAATGCGATAAGGCGCCTGGCTGGGGCGATCACCGCCATGCACGTAAGCATCGCTGAGCGGATCATGCTCAAGACCATGATCGGAAAGGTAGAGCACGCCGGCATGGCGACCCTCGAGACGTTGGAAGACGCCCTCCAGCACCTGGTCCGTGAAGCGGATACTGTCGTCATAGGCATCGGTCAGCGGCGAGGTACTGTCCGGTGTCAGGAAGTAACGCAGCGAGTCGGGGTACTGCAGGCTGGCCGGCGGATGGCTGCCGTACAGATGCAGCACGATCAGTCGCGGCCCCTTGACCTTGCGCGCCAGTGCCTCATCGAGTGCATCCAGCAGTCCGTCGTCGTACTCCGTCATGATGGTTCTGGCGACGTCGGCACGCTGGGCGATGGCGGTGATCCAGGTGCGCTCGGAGGTGATATCGAGCCCCTGACGCGACAGCCACTCCGTATGCATGCCGGCCTGATTGGCCAGTGAAATCAGGTTGGCATCCAGATAGCGCGGCGAGAAGGTGCGCGGGTCCATCAGACTGGAAAGCATCGGCACCGCCAGCACCGTCTGCGGCGCCGGCGCGATGGCCTGGTCAAAGACCACCAGCTGATCACGACGGGCGTCGAGATTGGGCGTGGTCGGGCGCGAATACCCGTAGAGCGACAGCTGATCACGCCGCTGGGACTCACCGATCACCAGCACGAAGACCGCATCATCCGGCACTTCAGGGCTGAGCGTGACCTTGCCGAAATCGTAGTCATCCGCCATCAGTGCCTTGAAACGCTCCTTTTCCCACCAGGCATGTGAGGTGGTGGCCAGGTTCCAGCCCGGCGATACCGACAGCGTGGTGATGGCCAGCGGCACGCTGGCACGCCCCCACTGCCAGCTACCTGCCAGCAGCATCAGCATCCAGAGCACGAAGGCGATTCCGCTGCGCCCCCCCAGCCGGGCGCGAGCCAACCCCGCCCCATGGCGATTGGCCAATGACAGGGCCAGCAGGAAGAACCCCAGCGGCACGATGAGTGCCAGCGGGAACTTGAACAGCATCGCCATCGACTCGCTGCGACTGGTATCCAGCGAACTCAGCGCGAAGGCCAGGCCATAGCGCGAATCGTAATAGACGGCGCTGACCACACTGGCCGAGAGATTGACGCCCAGTGCGGCCATCAGACCAAGTGCCGGCCAGCGCCAGCGTGGGCGATGGGCTGCCGCCAGCAGACACGGCCACAGCAGCAGGTTGCCGATAAGGATCAGACCGCCCTCGAGCAGCCCGTGGTAGATCAATGGCACCAGACTGGCCAGCGATGACAGCAGCACGGCGCTGATCAGCCCACCGGCGACACCGCCATCGGTGCGTCTGGCAAAGAGAGCACGCCCCGCGCGGCGCAGCATGCCTTCGCCACCACCGGCCCCGGGCCGCTCATTGTCATGGGTTTCACGCATCATGAGTCATCTCGCTCAGGCGCAAGCGTCAGCACTCCAGCACCTGGCGCCAGCGGCCGTCAGACTGGCCACAGGCAATGAAGAAAGGATTTCTGAGGGTGTCACGCGCGTTGTAACGCAGGACATCCGGCTGACCATCGGTCAGGCTCTGCGCATCGAAGACACACCCGCCCGCCGCTTCCAGCACGGCCTGCGCCGCGGCGGTGTCCCACTCGCAGGTCGGGGCATAGCGCGGGTAGAGATCCGCGTCGCCTTCCGCGATACGACAGAATTTCAGCGAACTGCCGCAGCTGACGGTCTCGACCGGCGTCAGACGCTCGATCAGCGCCGCCGTCTGCGCATCGAGATGCGACTTGCTGGCCACGACTCTCAACACCTCGGGCTCCGGGCTGACGCGAATGGCCGTTCGTCCATTGGCATCCTCGCGAAACGCGCCCACGCCATCAAGCCCGCTCCAGGTCGCCCTGAGCACCGGCGCATCCACCACGCCCAGCACGCTGCGCGTCCCCTGGATCAAGGCGACATTGACGGTGTATTCGCCACTGCCGTTGACGAACTCGCGGGTGCCATCCAGCGGGTCCACCAGCCAGAAGGTCTGCCAGTCACGGCGCGCCACGATATCCGCCTTGTCGCTTTCCTCGGAGAGCACCGGAATCTGCGGCGTCAGGCGGGCCAGCCCCTCCACCAGCACACGGTGTGCCGCAAGATCCGCGGCCGTCACCGGACTGTCATCGGCCTTGGCGCGTGTCTCGAGATCGCCGCCCTGCGCAACGGCGAGTATCGCCTGCCCCGCTTCACGGCAGAGCGTCTCGATGGCCGTCAGAAGTTCAAGATCAGGGGTGACATCAGACTGATTCATGGAAGTCTCGCAGATAATTCAAGGGAGTCAGCACGCGGCTTTCAGCTCGGGGCCATCATACGCAAAAGCGGCCGCGGATTCTGCCCACGGCCGCTTCCAGGAAGCCATTGATGACGGGGTGCGAGCTTACTCGCACGCCCATCTCAATCGGTGCTGCTATGCCTGCTTCAGTTGCTGCGATAGCCATTGGGGTTGCGTGACTGCCAACGCCAGCTGTCAGCCATCATGCGATCCAGCCCCAGCTCCGCCTTCCACTTCAATTCCTTGAAGGCCTTGTCCGGCTCCGCCCAGCATTCGGCGATATCACCGGAACGCCGCGGCGCGATGCGATAAGGCACCGGGCGACCGCTGGCCTTCTCGAAGGCCTTGACCATGTCCAGCACGCTATAGCCAGTGCCGGTGCCCAGGTTGTAGGTGTGGACGCCATCACGCGCTTCACCGGCCAGATAGTCCAGCGCCTTGAGGTGGCCATCGGCCAGGTCGACGACGTGGATGTAGTCACGCACCCCGGTGCCATCCGGCGTCGGATAGTCATCGCCGAACACGGCCAGCTCTTCAAGGCGACCCACCGCCACCTGGCTGATATAGGGCACCAGGTTGTTAGGGATGCCGTTGGGGTCCTCACCGATGGTACCGGACTCGTGGGCACCCACCGGATTGAAATAGCGCAGCAGCGCGATGCGCCAGCTGTCATCCGCCACGGACAGGTCACGCAGCACTTCCTCGACCATCAGCTTGGAGCGGCCGTAGGGGTTGGTCGCGGACGTCGGGAAGTCTTCACGGATCGGCGTGGACGCCGGATCGCCATACACGGTGGCGGAGGAAGAGAACACGATACGCTTGACGCCGGCCCGCGCCATGGCATCACACAGCACCAGGGTGCCATTGACGTTGTTGTCGTAGTAGGCCAGCGGCTTGGCGACGCTCTCGCCCACCGCCTTGAGCCCGGCGAAGTGGACCACGGCCTCGATATCATGACGCTCGAACAGGCTGTCGAGCAGCGCGCCGTTGCGGATATCCCCTTCGACGAACGGCACTTCGCGTCCGGCAAGCGTCGCCACACGCGCGAGGGAGGCTTCGCTGGCATTGGACAGGTTGTCCAGCACCAGCACCTGATGGCCGGCCTCCATGAGCGCCAATACCGTATGAGACCCGATGTAGCCTGCACCACCCGTGACCAGAATCATCCATCATCTTCCTTGTGAAAGTAACGCGACAGTGGGCCGCGCAGTTGACCTGCGCCGGCCCCGTTCATGGCTGCTAACCCTACCTTCCAGCCCTTGCGCTCACAAGTCCACAGCCAACGACAGCGTCTGTCGCCAGACAGCAACCTGACCCGTGCAGGATGGCGTCACGCAAGGCCTCGCACGCGACCTGAGCGCCTCGGATCGAGCGTCGCGCTTGCGCGGCGTCAAGGTTTCACCCACGGGAGTTTCGAAACAGGCAATGAAGGCTATTGAGCCGTGGCGCAATGCTGAGACAATGGCGCCGCCTGCCGGCCCGAAAGCCCCACCTGACCGACTCTCGGCGGCGATCGACCGACGCAGGCAGCATGACACGACGTGCATGACCTCCCGTTCAGGAACGAATGCATGCCGTGCAGTGAACAACGCCAACACGACAACGTGCCATCACCTACCATGACCCATACCAACAACACGATGACCAACATGATGAGGAAGCCTGTCGCCAGCGGGCTTCTCTGGAGTCGACATGCCTGAGCAACCTACCGATCACGTCGTTGATCAATCCTCCACGCCGCCACAAGCGCCACTTGCGGCGCGTATCGGTCTGATACTCGGTCCGCTCCTGCTGCTGCTGACCTGGCTGACCCCTGCCCCGGGCGACATGCCGGACACCGCCTGGCTCTGCGTGGGCCTGGCGCTGTTGATGGCGACCTGGTGGGCCACCGAAGCATTGCCGATACCGGTGACATCGCTGTTGCCCATCGTGCTGGTGCCCGCACTTGGCATCGACGACATCAAGAGCACCACGGCAGCCTATGCCAATCCGACCATCTACCTGTTCCTCGGTGGCTTCCTGCTCGGGATCGCCATGCAGCGCTGGGACCTGCATCGCCGCGTGGCCCTGCATACGCTGAAGCTTGCCGGCCATTCACCCCGCCGTCAGATCGCCGGTTTCATGATCGCCACCGGCTTCATCAGCATGTGGGTATCCAATACCGCGACCAGCATCATGATGCTGCCCATCGGCATGTCAGTGGTCAGCCTGATGTCCAGTGGCCGGGATGAGCGCGACAGCGACGACCCGGAGCTGAAGCGCTACGCCGCCGCCCTGCTGCTGGCCATCGCCTACTCCGCCAGCCTTGGCGGTATCGCGACACTGATCGGTACGCCGCCGAATGCCCTGCTGGCGGGTTACCTGTCCAGTGACCAGGGCATCGAGATCGGCTTCGCCCAGTGGATGGTCGTCGGCCTGCCGGTGGCCATCGCGATGTGCACCATCACCTGGTGGTGGTTGACGCGCACGCCCTTCTCCTTCGCATCCGAGACTTCGGACAGTGGCGAGATGATAAAGCGTGAGCTCAAGGCACTGGGTGTCATGAGCAGCGCCGAGAAACGTGTCGGCATCGCCTTCCTGGTAGCCGCCCTGCTGTGGATGTTCCGCCCGCTGATCAATCAGAGCGGCCTTGAGTGGCTGTCGGATACCGGCATCGCCATGGCCATCGGCGTCGGGCTGTTCGCGATTCCCTCCGGCACCTCACGCGGTCGTCGCCTGCTGGTGTGGGAAGACGCGCGTGACCTGCCCTGGGGCGTATTGCTGCTGTTCGGGGGGGGACTGGCACTGGCGGGCGTCATCAAGAGCTCGGGTCTGGCGGAGTGGATCGCCGGACAGCTCTCGATGTTCAGCGTGCTGCCGCTCATCGGGCTCGTGGGCATCGTGGTACTGGTGATCATCTTCCTGACCGAGGTCACGTCCAATACCGCGACGGCAGCCGCCTTCCTGCCCCTGCTGGGCGCGCTTGCGCTGTCGCTGGACATCGACCCGCTGCTGATCACCGTGCCGGCGGCCATCGCGGCCAGCTGCGCCTTCATGATGCCGGTGGCCACGCCACCCAACGCCATCGTGTTCGCCACCGGGCACCTCAAGATCCAGACCATGATGCGCGCCGGCTTCTTCCTGAACCTGGCAGGCACCGTGGTGGTCACGCTGCTGGCCTATGGCCTGATCGTGGCACTGTGGAGCTGATTCCCTGACAGCGTGACGTGACCCATCACTCGCGCCGCAAGGGGGATTCCCCGAAACGACAACGCCGGACTCCCATGGAGTCCGGCGTTGTCGTTCATGCCAGGCAGATTCTGCGACATCTCATCATGACACCTGCTGTCATGTTCAGAAGAAGCCGAGGAAGCCCTTGATGATCAGCGAGTTGGCGATATCGATCAGGAAGCCACCCACCACCGGCACGATGATGAAGGCCAGACGCGACGGCCCGTGGTGCTGCGTGACCGCCTGCATGTTGGCGATCGCCGTCGGCGTGGCGCCCATGCCGAAGCCACAGTTACCCGCGACCAGTACCGCAGCGTCGTAGTTCTTGCCCATCAGGCGGAAAGTGACCTGGGTGGTGTAGAGGAACACCAGCGCGACCTGTGCCAGCAGAATGGCCAGAATCGGCAGTGCCAGATTGGCCAGATCCCAGAGCTTGAGCGTCATCAGTGCCAGTGCCAGGAAGATGGACAGACTGATGTTGCCCAGCACATCCACGGCATGGGTATTGAGGTGCTTGTCGCCGAAGGCGCGCACCACGTTGCCGATGACGATACAGCTGAACAGCACCCACACGAAGGTCGGCAGCGAGAAGGCCGTATCCGCCGTGAGTGCCTGCAGCTGCTGACCGCTGACGACCCCGAGCAGCAACATGAAGAGCGTTTTCAGAGCATTGGCGGTATTCAGCGGGTGCTGGACTTCCGTCTCGTCATACTCGGAATCGCTGACCTGGGCATTGATGTCCTGCCCTTCACGCTTCATGCGATTGATCAGGAAACGTGCCGTCGGCCCACCGATCAGCGACCCGAACACCAGCCCGAAGGTGGCACAGGCCATCGCGACTTCCATCGCGCCATTGATGCCATATTCGTCGGCGAAGACGTTGGCCCAGGCAGCCCCTGTACCGTGACCACCGGACATGGTGATGGAACCGCCGAGCAGCCCCAGTACCGGGTCGAGGCCAAACAGGCTGGCAACACCGACACCCAGCAGGTTCTGCAGGATGAGCAGGCCGATGACCAGCACGAGGAACAGGATCAGCTTGCTGCCGCCGGCACGAATCATGCGGACGTCCGCCGACAGGCCGACCGAGCCGAAGAACAGCAACATGAAGGGGGTCTGGAGACCGGCGAAGAACTGGAACTCGTAGCCCAGGCCACGCAGGCCGGTGACGATGAGGGTGGCGATGAGACCGCCGACCACAGGTTCGGGGATGTTGAACTCGCGCAGCACGCGTACGCGCTCGACAATCAGATGACCGACGACGAGGACAAGCGCCGCCAGCAGCAGGGTAGTGATAGCATCAAGTTGAATCATGCGATACCGATGAGTAGTTGTGGGTTGTTCTAGCGGACCTCCTGAACGAGAGGTGCACCGGCGAATCCCGACCGACGAGGGGATGGGGACACATCCATTGTCTCGTCACTCAGGGGGGTTGCCCTTGCACCGCTTGGAATTGTTGTGCTCTCGAATCCGTTGTACCACCAGATCGTTATCATTTACGCGGATGCAGCGATGATACGCAGGGATGGCACCGGTGCAAGTCCGGATATTGACTCGTCAGACAACTTCCGACAAAAGTCTATATCCGCTCGCCATGCCAAGGCCGGGGTTATCAGCTACTGACATTGCGCTCATCCCTTGCCATGACTGGGCTGGGGAGTGATCGGCCTTGAGAAACGACGAAGCCCTCGCCGCAAGGGGCGAGGGCTTCGTGGACCGTCACTGCAAGCAGGATTTCCGCCTTTCGTGGACGCTCGTGTCGCTCATTGCCGTCAGACGGCGACGGGACCCGCCTCTTCGGCACGTTCCGCTTCACTGCGTGCACTGCTTTCCAGGCCGCGATTGACCGCCGACAGCACCGCCTTGAGTGACGCGCTCACGGTGTCACCATCCTCGGCCATGCCGCAGACGCGCTTACCATCGAGATTGAGCATCACGAAGGCCACCGCCACGGCGTCACTGCCTTCCCCGAGCGCATGCTCGCCGTAGTCCACCACGCTGACGGTGGCACCGGTGTGACGCTGCCAGGCATCCATGAAGGCGGAGATGGCACCGTTGCCTTCACCGGCCAGGGCAATCTGCTCACCCTTCTCGTCAATCAGTGTCGCGGTGAGCTGCTCGGCCCCCTCACGATCCAGTCGATAGCCCTTGAGACTCAGCGGTGCCTCGCGCTTGAAGCTGGCATCGAGAATCGCGCGGATCTGGTTGCTGGACAGCTCACCACTGACCTGCTCGCTGGCCTTCTGCACGTGCGGGGCGAGCTCGAGGCTCATCCAGCGCGGCAGGCTGATGCCGTGATCGCGTTCGAGCAGGAAGGCCATGCCGCCCTTGCCGGACTGGCTGTTGACGCGAATCACCGCCTGGAAGTCGCGACCCAGATCCTGCGGGTCGATGGGCAGATAGGCGACCTGCCACGGCTCGTCCGCCTGCTGCTTCTTGAGGCACTTGCGAATCGCGTCCTGATGGCTGCCGGAGAAGGCGGTGTAGACCAGCTCCCCGACCCACGGGTGGCGCGGATGCACCGGCAGGTTGGTGCACTCGGTGTAGACCTGGATGATCTCGTCCGGGTTGGAGAGATCCAGCTCCGGGTCGATCCCCTGGCTGTAGAGATTCATCGCCAGGGTGATCAGGTCCATGTTGCCGGTACGCTCACCATTGCCCAGCAAGGTCCCTTCGATGCGGTCCGCCCCGGCCAGCAGGCCGAGCTCGGCAGCGGCAGCGGCACCGCCCCGGTCATTGTGGGTATGCAGCGAGATGATCGCGCAGTCACGACGGCTCAAGTGCTTGATGAAGTACTCGACCTGATCCGCGAAGTGATTGGGCGGGCCCACTTCCACCGTGGCCGGCAGGTTGAGGATGCAGCGATTGTCCGGTGTCGGCTGCCAGACATCCATCACCGCTTCACAGACCTCGACGGCGTAATCCATCTCGGTGGAAGTGAAGCTCTCCGGCGAGTACTGGAACACCCAGTGGGTGTCCGGGTAACGCGCAGCGTAGTCCTTGACCAGCTGCGCACCTTCGACGGCGATGGCCTTGATGCCCTCACGATCCATCTCGAACACCCGCTCGCGCTGAACGGTGGAGGTGGAGTTGTAGACGTGCACCACGGCATCGCGCGCCCCGACCAGTGACTCGAAGGTACGGGCGATCAAGTGCTCACGCGCCTGCACCAGCACCTGGATGCTGACACCCTCCGGCACCTGGTCTTCCTCGATCAACCAGCGCACGAAGTCGAAATCGAGCTGACTGGCGGACGGGAAACCGACTTCGATCTCCTTGAGGCCGATCTTGACCAGCAGCTTCCACATCAGCTTCTTCTGCTCGACCGTCATCGGCTCAAGCAGCGCCTGGTTGCCATCGCGCAGGTCGACACTGGCCCATAGCGGCGCCTGGGTCACGGTACGCGACGGCCATTGGCGGTCGGTCAGCGCGACAGGCGTGACGGGGCGATATTTGGTGTGGTCGAAGGCAGCACTTGGCGTGGATGCAGCAGTCATGGTCGTGTCCTTGGCGTGGTGGGCGTGGAAAGCAACGTTCGACATCCGGAGGCGGATTCGATGGCACCTTTCCCGCTCAACAGTGTCCCAATCGGGGCGCCTGAGTAAATGTGAGATGACGAGGGCATCAAGGCCCTCGCATCCGAAAGCTTGCCGCCAGCGCGACAGGCAAGCAAGTCGGAGGTAGAGAACATGGCCGCTACCTGCGACAGGACGTGGCTCCGGATCACGGTTGCCAGCGCGGAAGGAGAGATCGCGGGATCACCGTCGAATGCCTCTCAGCGGCCTCGCATCGATCAGAAGCGAGCCGGGTTCCGCAGGAAGCGGGCTGGACAGGGTGGCCAGTCCACCTGCTCGCACGACCCTGATGGTCGAACATCTGAATCGCTGAACAGTGATTACAGTATATGCTTCATATCGGGGCGCATGATTGCGAAAAACCCACTAAACCGCCATCTTGAAAGCATTTTATTTCATAATTCACACCTTCACCGCCAATGGATTGCGAAAAATGAGCCAGAACATTTCTCTCCCGACACTGGACCGCTTCGATCGACGGATTCTTGACGAACTCCAGCAGTCGGGACGCATCAGCAATCAGGAGCTCGCCGAGCGCATTGGCCTGTCACCGTCACCTTGCCTGCGCCGGGTACGTGCCCTGGAAGAAAGCGGCATGATCACGGGGTATCGGGCACAGGTCGATGCCCGCAAGCTGGGCCTGAGCCTGATGGCGCTGCTGCATATCTCGATGGACCGCCATACCCCGGAGCGCTTCGCCAACTTCGAGGAAACCATCGCGGCGCTGCCCCAGGTGATGGAGTGCCTGCTGATCACCGGTCAGGAAGCCGACTACCAGCTCAAGGTGGTCGTCAATGACATGGATGACTATCACGACCTGCTGCTCAAGCAGATCACCCGTATCGAGGGCGTCACCGGCGTGCATTCAAGCTTCGTGCTGCGTCAGGTGATCGACCATCAGCGCGTGCCGACGATGTGATGACGCCATGAAGGCCAGTTGACCAAACGACGACGCCCCGCCGAATCTCGGCGGGGCGTCGTCGTTTCAAGGCGGAAGGTTCATCAGGCGGAAGGTTCAGGCTGACGGCCACGCTAGCCGGTCACTCCGGCAGGCCAGCTCTGGTGAGCGCCCGCTGCTCGCGATGAAGCTCACCGCTCGCCCTCCAGCACCCCGCGACGGATCTGGTCTTCCTCGATGGATTCGAACAGCGCCTTGAAATTGCCTTCACCGAAACCGTCATTGCCCTTGCGCTGGATGATCTCGAAGAAGATCGGCCCGATCACCGTCTCGGTGAAGATCTGCAACAGGATTCCTTCACCCGGTGCGCCATCCACCAGCAGGCTCAAGGCCTTGAGATCCTCGACGTTCTCTTCATGGTTGGGCACCCGTGCATCGACCTTTTCATAATAGGGTTCGGGTGTGGTCAGGAACTTGACGCCATTGGCTCTGAGCGCCTTGACGGTGGCATAGATGTCATCCGTCGCCATCGCCAGATGCTGGATGCCTTCCCCGTTGTAATCCCGGATGAATTCCGCGATCTGGGAGTTGTCGTCGGCGGACTCGTTGATGGGAATGTGCATCTTGCCGCAGGGCGCTGTCATGGCTCGCGAGAAGAGCCCGGTCATCTTGCCCTCGATATCGAAATAACGGATCTCGCGGAAGTTGGCGATACGGGCATAGAAGTCCGCCCACACATCCATCTGGCCGCGTCCGACATTGTGCGTCAGATGATCCAGCGTATGCAGGCCGACGCTGTTGGCATTCTCCACCGCCCCCTCGATGGCGACGAAGTCGGTGTCGTAGATCGAGCGTTCCCGGTGATGATCCACGAAATACAGCACCGAGCCGCCAATCCCCTCCACCGCCGGGATACCGACCTCTCCCGAGCCGACAGGGTGCTGGACACTGCGTGCGCCGTGCGCCAGCGCGTAGCGATGCGCCTGCTCGGCATCTGCCACGCGCCAGGCCATCGCACAGGCACTCGGGCCATGAATCGCCGCGAAGCGTGCCGCGGGGCTGTTCGGCTCGGCGTTGAGCACCACATTGATGCCATGCTGCTGGAACAGGAACACCTGCTTGGAGCGATGGCGACGGGTCTCGGTAAATCCGAGCTGATTGAACAACTTGCGCAGGGCATCGATGCCGGCGGCATCCGGGGCCGTGAACTCGACGAACTCGAAGCCGTCCGTGCCGATGGGATTGTGCTGTTCGATACGCGCCGGTGCGTTCATGAGGTACTCCTGAGTCAGGCTGCCGACAAGGCAGGCAAGGTAGAGAAAGGCGGGCGACATCCTTCATGACAGGCGAACGCGCCGCACATCACCTGTGATGTCCCGATTCCGTTATCGGGAATCTATGCCTTGCCTGCCGCCCTGCCCATGCACCTTGCGCCCTCATTGGTGCCGTATCCTGCCTCCCCCCACGCCAGACATGTAACGAAACTCTGCCATAGTGCTGACGGCCATCTCGACACTGCTCACCCGGGGCGCTCTCACTGCCGCGAGCGCCTGACACTGCGTCATGCTTTCTTTACACCTATCGGCGCGTCGCGCCTGCGACTGCCACATGCCCGTCTTGCGTTGGCCACTAGAGCCAGGCGCCACTGCCCAGCTGCCAGGCGACGGCCAGCAGAATGGCCGCGATGAAGGCTTCGATGACCTGCCAGGCACGCGGACTGGTCAGGCGGGGTGCCAGCCAGCCAGCACAGGCCACCAGCCCGAAGAACCAGACCATCGAGGCCAGGCTGGCTCCGGCGATGAAGCCCGCCGGCGAGCTCTGTTGTGCCCCGATGGCACCCAGCATCACCAGGGTATCCAGATAGACCTGCGGATTGAGCAAGGTCACCGCCAGAGTCGCCATCAGCACCTTGCCAAGGCTCGCCTTGAGCGCCGTACTCGCCGTGAGCTGCCCACCACTGCGCATGCGCCCCAGCGCCTTGACGGCTTGCCAGAGCAGGAAGGCGACACCTCCCCAACGCGCGATGCTCATCAACATGGGGGATTGCTGCATCAAGGCCCCCAGCCCCAAGACCCCCGCCACGATCAGCAGCCAATCACACAGCGCACAGAGCCCCGCGACCCACCATTGATGTTCGCGCTTGAGCCCCTGACCCAGCACGAAGGCATTCTGGGCACCGATGGCGATGATCAGCCCGGCCCCGACACCTGCTCCATTGAACACTGACCACCACATGACACTGCCCTTCCCTTGCATGATTCTCGGATTCAGCGCATTGCGCCCCTGTCTGTCTTCGGCGCGCTTCCGGACTTCCCGGCGCTGCAGCCGCAGGCAGAGTACGCTAGGATGAATACATCATGGAAATTGATTCAGGGAATGGCTCATAAGGATTTCTGATGCTGGACTACAAACTGCTGGAGGCGCTGGCCGCCGTCATCGACCAGGCAGGTTTCGAGCGCGGGGCACGCGCGCTGGGCCTGACACAATCAGCGGTCTCGCAGCGCATCAAGCTGCTGGAGGCCCGTCTGGGTCAGCCGGTACTGGTGCGCACGCCACGCCTGGGGCCGACTCCGCTGGGGCGGCGTCTGCTCAATCATGTGCAGCAGGTGCGCCTGCTGGAGCATGACCTGCTGGATCAGATTCCCGCTCTCGGTGACAGCGAGCAGCGCCTGCGCATCGCCATCAATGCCGACTCGCTGGCCACCTGGTGGCCACAGGTCACCGGTGCCTTCTGTCAGACGCACGAGCTGCTGCTGGACATGCTGGTGGAAGATCAGGAGGTCGCCCTCAAGCGCATGCGTGATGGCGAGGTGGCGGGCTGCATCTGCTCGACCCCACGCCCGGTCCAGGGGGCACGCTCACATCCGCTGGG
This sequence comes from Cobetia sp. PS-4MA, assembly GCF_057670765.1. Taxonomy (NCBI): domain Bacteria; kingdom Pseudomonadati; phylum Pseudomonadota; class Gammaproteobacteria; order Oceanospirillales; family Halomonadaceae; genus Cobetia; species Cobetia sp. PS-4MA. The sequence continues at coordinate 2,736,154 of NZ_CM173107.1, forward strand.
CAGCATGCGGTATCGCGCATTGGCCAGCCCGGATTTCGTGCGCCGCCACATCGCCGGAGAGGATGGCGTCATCCCGTCACGTCTGCCTGCCGAGAAACTGCGCAGCATGCCCGCCATCGTCTATGGCCGGGATGACCGTCTGCAGCATCGGCTGCTGGCCGAGATGGGCTTCGACGAGCCTTTCCCGCATCACCTCTGTCCCTCCTCAGAAGGCTTCGTTCACCTGGCCTTGAGTGGCATGGGCTATGGGATGATTCCCGAGCAGCAGGCGCGCCACCTGCTGGACAGCGGTGAACTGGTCGATATCGCGCCGGACCACGCGCTGGACATCCCGCTCTACTGGCATCACTGGCGCCATGGCGGCAGCACCCTCGAACAGCTCACGGATCACCTGCTGCGCCACTGCAGCGCCATGCTGCTGCCCATACCGGAGCAGCAACCGCCACGCCCGGGGACCCTGTGATCCTGTAAGCTTATGACCCTGTCCGCATCACGCCAGCCCCTCGCACTCAGCTCGTCTGCTGCTCACGCACCAGCTGAGCGAGAAAGCGATCACAGGCCGCCAGCTGGCGGATGTCGATGTACTCGTTGGCCTGATGGGCCACGCTGATGGAGCCGGGCCCGCAGACCACCGTCGGCCAGCCTTCGCGCTGGAACTGGCCCGCTTCGGTGGCATAGGTCACCGCCTGGCTGGCACGCGCCTCCCCCAGCAGACGCTGACAGAGATGGATTGCCGGATCACGTTCGCCCTGCCCCAGCGCCGGCACCGTCTCCACCGTGCGCTCACTGTGGATCGCCACCTCGGGCGCCCGCTCGCGATAGGGCACGAGCAGACGCTCCGCGTAGGCATCGATCTCCGCCAGCATCGCCTCGACATCCTCGCCCGGCAGATGGCGCAACTCCCAATCGAAGATGCACTGCCCTGCGGTGATGTTGACGGCCGTGCCGCCTTCGATGCGCCCGACATGCAGGCTGGCATGCGGCACCTCGAAACGCTCGTCGAGATGCCCACAATCGATGCGCGCCTGCATGCGGTCCTCGATGAAGGTGACCATGCGTGCCGCCAGATGAATCGCGCTGACCCCCAGATTGACCTGACTGGAATGCGACGGCTTGCCGGTCACCGTGGTGCGGATGACCGTGATGCCCTTGTGGGCATCGACGACGCTCATCAGGGTCGGCTCCCCCACCAGCACCGCCGCCGGGCGCGGCAGGCGATCACGCAGACGCGCGATCATCCGCGGCGCGCCGAGACAGCCGATTTCTTCATCATACGAGAAAGCGAAAATCACAGGCCTTTCAAGCTTGCCATCACGCGCTGCACTCACCAGCGCCGGCACCGCCGCCATGCAGCAGGCGATGAAGCCCTTCATGTCGGATGAGCCCCGCCCATACAGGCGGCCATCGGCCTCGCGCAGCGTGAAGGGATCACTGTCCCAGGCCTGCCCCTCCACCGGCACCACATCGGTATGCCCGGACAGCACCACACCGCCCTCCACGACAGGGCCGATCACCGCGAGCAGATTGGCCTTGTCACCGCCATCATCATGAATGATCTCGGCGCTGACACCGGCCACTTCCAGAGCATCACGCAGGCAATGGATCAACGCCAGATTCGAGTCACGTGACACGGTCGCGAAATGGATCAGATGCGCCAGCCATTCACGGCTGTTCGGCCAATCGGAGAAGTCGGCGTGCTGAGGCATCAGGCTGGCGGTATCGACGGCGCTGGTGGCGGAAGCGTGCATGGGGGCATTCCTGTTCGGGGACATCTGAGCGGAGAGCACCATGCGCAACGCGCTGGCCTCATGTGCTCACCGGTATAGCGCAGCGCACCTTTGACAACAAGCGCCAGGCCACGACAGAAACCGGGCCAGGAGTGCCGCGATCAGCCACAGGCCGCAAGCGCCTTGCGACGCGGGGGAAAGAGCACCAGCGCGATCCCGAACAGGAAGATGCTGCACGAGAGCCACTGTGCCAGCGACAACTGCTCATCAAAGATGGCGTAACCACTGAGCAACGCGAACACCGAGACCAGCAAGGTCATGGGGGCCAGTTGACTCATCGGATACTTGAGCAGCATCCGGTTCCAGACCCAGTAACCAAAGAGGGTCGTCGGATAGGCCTGGAACAGCACCGAGACCCAGGCATCCATCCCCCACTGTTGATAGGTGGCACTCAGCCCCCCCCAGCCATTCATCGCGACGCTCAGCGCCATCAGCGGTAGCGGTGCAAACAGCATGCCCCAGAGGTTGAAGGCGAAAGGTGCGCGCGTGCCGGAGCTGCGCAGAATCACGCCAGCCAGGGGCCAGCAGATCGCCGCCAGCAGGATGAAGGCAAGTCCCGCCAGGGTCACGTTGCCGTTGGTGGTGAAGACGGAGACCACCAGCCCCACCAGCGAGACCAGAATGCCTGCCGCCATGCGCGGCGAGATGATCTCCCGGTAGAGCAGCACGCCGACCAGCACCGTGGTCAGCACATCGGTCTGCAACAGGACCGCCGCCATGCCAGAGGACAGTCCGAAGGTGATCGAGCATGAGGCCATGCCCCAGATACCGGTACCGAACACCAGCCCGTAGGCCATCAGGTAGCGCCACGGCACCTGCGGCTTGCGGATGAAGAAGATGAGCGGAAAGGTGGCACACGCGAAGCGCGCCGCGGCGATCAGCAAGGGATCCATGTCACTGACCCCCAGCTTGATCATCGAGAAGTTGAAGCCCCAGATTGCCATCACGCTGGTGATGAGCAATAGATCGCGTCCCTGCATGGCGTGTCTCCTGATCGAGATTCCCTTGACGACGGGCAATGACCGCCGCTGTCCGTGACCGTGGAACATCACGGTGATGACGTGCGGCATACGAGGGCCAGTCTCGCTTGCCGCACCAAGGCCGTACAGATACAGTTTCTGGACATTCCACCAGTACAGTTCGCTCATGGCACGCTATCGACAGCTGGCAGAGAAGTGCATTCAGGATATTCAGGCCGGCAGACTCAGTACCGGGGATCGCATGCTGTCGCTGCGCCAGTTTGCCCGCCAGCACGGCATCAGCGTGTCGACGGCGGTCAGCTGTTATGCGGAGCTGGAATCGCAGGGCTGGCTGATGGCTCGCCCACAATCGGGGTTCTTCATCGCCGAGCCCTCACGTGTCATGCCCGCGCCCACCTGGCAGTCCTTCGAGAGCCGAGTCATCACACCCGCCACGCATCGCCATCGCACGCAGAGGTGGTGCGGGCCGCTGGGCACTGCGCATCTGGCGCTGGACAAGGCGACCCGGCAGGCACTGGATCGCAGCCTGCGCCGCGCCATGAAGCGGGCCGTGCATACCCTCACCCAGTATCCCGCCGCGCAAGGCGAACCCGCACTGTTGAGCGCCCTGGCGAGCCATTTCACCCAGGCCGGCTTTGCGCTGGGCAGTGAGGAGATGGTCATCACTCACGGCTGCATGGATGCGGTCAGGACGGCGCTTGAGGTCTGCACGCAACCCGGCGACACGGTGGCAGTCAGCTCACCGTGCTACAACGGCCTGCTGGATCTGCTCTCGCAGCTGTCCCTCGACGTCATCGAGATTCCCTCGAGTGCACAAGGCATCGATCTCGATCAGTTCGAACAGCATCTCGCCAACGGTCAGCTGCAGGCCGGGCTGTTCTGCACCACTCACATGAATCCCCAGGGCATCACCCTCACTCCCGCGCAGAAACAACGCCTGGCCAAGCTTGCCAATCACTACCGCGTGCCGGTGATCGAGGATGATGTCTATCTCGAGCTCACCCATCGCGAAGCGCCGCCACTGCCAACGGCCTGCCACGACGAAGGCGGCTTCGTCATCTGGTGTGGTTCGGTTTCCAAGACCCTGTCACCGAGCTACCGACTGGGCTGGTGTCGGCCCGGTCGATTCCTTCCGCCGTATCTCAAGCGCGCGCTGGGCGTGCCGACGCTGGTACAGTGCGCCGTCGCGGACTTCATCGATTCCGGCGCCTATGCCAGCCACCTGAAACGTGTCCGTCACCAGCTCAGCCAGCACAAGGCCCACTACCTCAACTATCTGAGTCAGCATCTGCCCGAGGGCAGTCGCGTGACGCAACCACAAGGTGGCCTGGTGCTGTGGATCGAGGTGCCCGGCCTCGATGCCAGGGCCCTCGGCAAGGCCGCCGAGCAGGCACAGCTTGATATCCGGATCGGCCCCTGGTTTACCGAATCTGCGCGCTATCGCAATTGTCTGCGTCTCAATATCGGCCTTGCACCGGATGAGCGGATCGAGCAGGAACTCGCCCGCCTGATGACGTTGATCGCGAATCACTGCAAACGCTGAAGGTTGTCGTGCTCACATGCGCCTGTCAGACAATGCAGACGACGCTGCCACGCCCCGGTCAACAGGGCGTGGCAGCGTCGTCTGTAGCGAAAGCCTCCTGTCACGAAGGGTCTCTCATGCCCGATATCAGGCAGCGCGCCCGTTGCGCACCATGGCATGGGGGTCGATGACGAATTTCTTGGCAGCGCCACCGTCGAAGTCCGCGTAGCCCTGCGGCGCTTCTTCCAGACTGATGACCTGCACGTTGACCGCATCGGCGATATTGACGCGCCCGAACAGGATCGCCTGCATCAGCGGGCGATGATACTTCATTACCGGACACTGCCCCGTGTGCAACGAGTGAGACTTTGCCCAGCCCAGTCCGAAGCGCATGGAGAGCGCACCGACCTTGGCGGCCTCATCCTCGGCGCCCGGGTCTTCGGTGACATAGAGGCCGGGAATGCCGATCTGGCCGCCGGCACGCGTCAGCGCCATTGCCGAGTTGAGTACCGTCGCCGGCTGCTCACGCCCATGATCACACCCACAGCCATGCGCCTCGAAGCCGACGCAATCGACGAAGCAATCCACTTCGCGCTCGCCGAGAATCGCCTCGACCTTGTCCTCCATCGAGCCTTCCTGACGCAGGTCGATGGTCTCGCAGCCGAAGCTCTCGGCCTGCTGCAAACGCTCGGGAATCATGTCGCCGACGATGACGCAGGCCGCCCCCAGCAGCTGGGCAGACGCCGCCGCCGCCAGCCCGACCGGCCCGGCCCCCGCGATGTAGACCGTAGCGCCCGGCCCGACCCCTGCAGTCACGCAGCCATGGAAGCCTGTCGGGAAGATGTCGGAGAGCAGCGTCAGGTCACGGATCTTCTCCATCGCCTGATCGGCATCCGGGAACTTGAGCAGATTGAAGTCGGCATAGGGCACCATGACGTAATCCGTCTGCCCGCCAGTCCAGCCGCCCATGTCGACATAGCCGTAGGCCGCGCCGGGACGCGCCGGATTGACATTCAGACAGATCCCCGTCTTGCCTTCCTTGCAGTTGCGGCAGCGCCCGCAGGCGATGTTGAACGGGACCGAGACGATGTCGCCGACCTTGATGAATTCCACGTCGCGACCAGCCTCGACGACCAGTCCGGTGATCTCGTGGCCCAGCACCAGGCCCTGGGGTGCCGTGGTCCGGCCACGCACCATGTGCTGATCGCTACCACAGATATTGGTCGAGACGACCTTGAGAATGACGCCGTGTTCACACTTGCGATTTCCCAGCGCCAGGGTCGGATAGTCCAGTGATTCGACACTCACCTTCCCCGCTCCCTGGTAGACGACTCCGCGATTGGCATTGGCTGACATGACGTGCTCCTGCTGGCATGGGATTTGGTGCATGGACGGCGTCAGACAGGCACGCTGACGACATCTCCCGTCACTTGCCGATACGCCGACCACCCGCCCCCTGTCGGTGGCGTCCGACCTGAAGGGCCCCTGCAGACTAGGCCACTTGCCACGGGTGAGCTGTCCAGATGAGGCATCGACATGCCCATGCGAGACATGCCACGACCAAAGTGGCAGTGCGCATGACCGAGGTCGTCGCGCCTGGCCGACAGGATGCGTCGATGCATCGCCACACTTGAAGCCAGTGACACTGCCCCCACGTCAATCAGCAGAGCACGATGGGTAACCCATTTCGCCATGGCAATCGCTCGCGCCAGCCCTCGCTCCGTGAGCGGCGTCTCGCTGCGAGCCATTGGCCTGATTCATTCCAAGGAGAGACCATGACCATGACATCCAACGCCCTGCGCACCGCCTGCATGACCGTCGCCATCGCCGGAACCGCCTTCATTGCGGGCTGTGGCAACACCAGCGTGATCGAGAAGCAGGACACGCGTTACGAGGTCAGCGCCGTCGATGAGGACCGTGACGATGCCATCGCTCAGGTCAAGGAACGCGCTCTGGAAGTCTGCGAGGAGCAGGATCGCGACAAGTACGACGTGCTTGATTCCCGTGTCTTCGGCCCGCAGGACAGCATGTCCAAGGCAGCCGAAGGCAACGACCAGCTGGAAGGCGGCACCATCAATGAGGATACCGAGATGGCCGCCGCCACCCACGAAGGTGAAGGCTACAAGGTCGCCTGGACCATCCGCTGCCGCTGAGGCGCCTTCCCGTCAGCCAGCCCGAGCTGACAGCAAGGCCATGTGCATGAATGCAAGAGCGCATGAGCACAAGAACGCATGAACGCAAGAAAGCCGCCCCTCAGGGGCGGCTTTCTTGCGTTCATGCATCACGAAACCCCGGAGACGGACGGCCGTTCGGAACGCGCAACCTCGGGTTGCCGCCCACGACGGGATATTGCAGCGCCGCATTAGACGACTCTTGACTATGCTGAGACGAAAGCGCTCGCCAGTTCGGCGCCTGACATCCCCCAGGACAGCGCAGCACGCGGGAGCGGAGGCGAAGCTTTTGCGTACCAGACAGCCGTGACACCCGAGCATTGCCATGCGAGACGCTCGACTACCCAACGCCCGGGGCGGTCGATCACTGCCATTTGCCATGACGAATCCATCAGGACTCTACGCGCCCAGCGCCGTCAAGGAGGCTTTTCCATGAGTATCGAACAACGCCTGGCCCCCGTTGCACTACCCGAAAACCGTCAACGACAGATCGTCGAGCGCCTGCTCTCTGGCTCCGGGGTCAGTCTGAATGGCCCTGACCCCTGGGATATCTGCGTCCGCCATCCGGATCTGTTCCGGCGGGTGCTGAATCAGGGCAGTCTGGGGCTGGGTGAGGCTTACATGGAAGGCTGGTGGGATTGCGAACGGATCGACGAGATGATCCATCGCCTGCTCAAGCATGGGCTGGGGGAGCGAGCCCACACCTTTGGTGAGCGCATCGCCTACCGCCTCCAGGCAGGAGTCATCAATCTGCAGAGCCGTCGTCGTGCCGAGGTGGTGGGCAAGGTGCATTACGACTTCGGCAATGACCTCTTCACCCGCATGCTGGACCCGACCCTGTGCTACAGCTGCGGATACTGGAAAGGATTGCCGATCGCGCCGGAGAACCTGGAGCAGGCCCAGCAGGCCAAGCTGGATCTCGCCTGTCGCAAGCTCGGGCTGACACCCGGCATGCGCGTGCTGGACATCGGCTGTGGCTGGGGAAGCTTCGCCGCCTACGCCGCGCGCCACTATGGCGTGGAAGTCGTCGGCATCACCATTTCCGCCGAGCAGGCGGCGCTGGCGCGGGAACATTGCCATGGCCTGCCAGTGGAGATCCTGCTCAAGGATTACCGTGACGAGCAATTCCGTCACGAGGTCGGCACCTTCGATGCCATCGTGTCCATCGGCATGTTCGAGCACGTCGGCCACAAGAACTACGCGACCTACTTCACCCGTGTCGCGCAGCTGCTGCGCCCCGGCGGACGCTTCGTGCTGCACACCATCGGCTCCAACCTGAGCGACATCTCCGCGGACCCCTGGGTCAATCGCTACATCTTCCCCAACGGCGTGCTGCCCAGTGCCAGTCAACTGATCCAGGCCAGCGAGCATCACCTGATCATGGAGGACTGGCAGAATTTCGGTGCCGACTACGACCCGACGCTGATGGCATGGCGTGCCAACCTCGATGCCAGATGGCATGAACTGGCCGACACCTACACGACGCGGGACAAGCGCATGTTCGAGTATTATCTGGGTGCCTGTGCCGGGGCCTTCCGCGCCCGCCAGCTTCAGCTCTGGCAGGTGGTCTTCACCCACGGCAATCCGGGGCGTTACGACGCACCACGCTGATCCGCTTGCGCCCTCCGTGCGCCTGGCACTCTCCAGCCGTGCCAGGCGTCCGGCAAGGCGACTCACCAGGGGACGACTCGCCCCTTGGTGACCCATGACTCATGACTCACGATGCGTCGCCGGTGACCGGGAGCGCGTCCCTCTGGCACCTGTCCGTGATGCCGGGGCATTGCCTGCCGACTCGGCCTGCGAGCGGGAGATGCTGTGCCTGGCATTGCGCTCCAGCGCCTGAAGCATGCCGGCCAGCTGATCCAGCGATTCATCCTCGAAGCCGACATATAGCTCCTCGCGAACTCGCGCGATGCGCTCACCCAATTGCACAAGGCATTCATGGCCCGCCTCGGTGAACCACAGGCAGCGAGCACGACGATCCGTGGCGTGGGGTTCGCGACGAATCAGCTGCTGACACTCGAGCTGATTGAGCGTGCGCGTCAACGACGGCATCTCGATTCCCAGCTCGCTGGCCAGCATCTGCTGGGTACAGCCCTCGCCAAGCTTCTCCAGATGCACCATCACCGTCCAGCGGGCTTCCGTCATCCCCAATGGCTCGACCGCGGTCGTGATCGAGGTACGCCACAGGCGGTGGACACGCCCGAGCAGGCCTCCCAGGGAGGGCTTGATGGTCTCGTGAAGGGGTTGAGCATCATCACAGGCTTTCATCGCCTGCAGCGCCACTTCGTCGTCAGTGCCTTGTTGCATGATGATTCTCCGTCTCCACGCCACGGGGCTCACCCCCTGGATGAGCCCCGCGATGCCAACGTCAATTTAGCTTGCTAATGAATGGCGGAATCATACGCTTTATTAGCGGGCAAATCAAAACACGCGTGACGGGACGCGCTCGGCAGCATCCTGCCACTCCCCTTTCCGATGGCGCGCTGGCCTGTTTGCGTGCCTGAGCGCCCGCGTGAGCGTTCGCGTGATCCTCGCGCGGCTAGTCCGCCTCCGAGCCGATCCCGTGGCGCTTGAGCTTGTTGGCAATGGTGGTGTGCGAGACACCAAGACGCTTGGCCAGCAATCGGCTGGAGGGGAATTCCGGATAAAGACGCGCCAGCACGCGCCGCTCCACCTCATCATGGATATCGCCGAGGCTGCCTGCCAGATCGATGCTGTCCAGACCTTCATCGCGCACCTCGCCAATCAGGCGCAGATGCTGCGCCTCGATCACCTCGCCCTCGCACAGCGAGACCGCCTGGAACAGCACGTTTTCCAGCTGGCGCACGTTGCCGGGCCAGTGATAGCCGCGCAGGCGTGCCATCGCCTCCGGTGAGAGAGTGCGAACACGCGCTCCGATCTGGCGCACGGCACGTTCGAGAAAGTGATGTGCCAGCTCCTCCAGTCCATCCAGGCATTCCCTGAGTGGCGGAATCTGCACGCACAGCACATTGAGACGATGGAAGAGGTCGTGGCGGAAGCGCCCTTCGCTGCTCAGCGCCGGCAGGTCCTGCTGGGTCGCGCAGATGACGCGCACATCCAGAAAGGTCTCTTCATCGCTGCCGACACGCCTGAAGCCACCATCCTGCAGAAAGCGCAGCAGCTTGACCTGCATGCGCGGGCTCATCTCGCCGACCTCATCGAGGAAGATGGTGCCACCACTGGTCAGCTCCAGCAGACCCAGCTTGCCTTCCGGCCGTGCCCCCTCGAAGGCGCCCGGGGCATAACCGAACAGCTCCGTCTCGGCCATTGACTCCGGCAGGCCCGCACAGTTGAGCGCCATGAACGGTGCCTGCCCGCGTGGACTGGCCAGATGGCAGGCGCGCGCCAGCAATTCCTTGCCGGTGCCGGTCTCGCCCTCGATCAACAGCGGGGCATCCAGCGGCGCCATGCGCCTGGCCTCCTTGACCACGGCGGACAGCTGACGGCTTGCCTGGAAGATGGCCTCGAACCCCCGCACCTCGGTACGCTGGATCTGATAGATACGCGAGCCCAGACGGTCCGCACGATGCAGGGTGACTACGGCCCCCGCCAGCGAGGCCACGTCCTCGTTCTCGGTATGCAGCGGCGCGATGTCGGCCAGGAAGGTTTCCTCTCCGACACGCAGGCGCAGGCCGTTGACGCGGGCATTGTTGCGCCGGATCAGCTCCGGCAGGTCGACATCCTGGATGTGACGCGTCAGTGCCAGCCCCGGCACCTCATCGATGCGGACGCCCAAGAGCTTGCCGGCCGCACGATTGGCCGCCACCACGCGTCCCTCCATGTCGATGGACATCACCGGATCAGACAGCGATGACAGCAGCGCATTGAGCTCCAGATGACGCCGTTCGGTGGGCATCAGGCTGACCCGGGTGACCTTGAAGACCCCGGGAATTTCCTCCAGTGCTGGCTTCAGGGTGGAGAGCTGCATGCGCAGCATGTTGGGAACATGCAGATAGATGGAGTTGTTGGCCTCCCCACCGACCTCACCACGCAACACGTTGAGGCCGTAATCGGCAAAGGGGGCCAGGATGTCGCGCAGAATCCCGATCCGGTTCTGACAGGTCAGTTTGAGGCGCATGGCATTCTCGGCATTGTCGTTGGCATATCGCCGCTGTCAGGGTGGCTCTGACGGCACGGCTCTGAGGGTCAGGCGCTTGAGGATCACAAGCGTGGAGGGGAAACGCTGATGACCCGAGGACATCATTCGAGCTACCGCAGGGCAATGCGGCACATCGATGACGTTAACGTAAGCGTTATCAAAAACCTCGTAAAGCATTCCTTACAATAGACGGTATTGCCGGCACGCAAAACTGCCCGAATGGCACTGTTCGAGGCCATCAGCCGCACAGGTGTCAGGATTATGTGACAAGAGACGGGGCATCGCACCGCTATCTGCCGCGCAAAAGCAGGCCGTGGCACTGGTCAAGGCTGTCCGACAAGGCCTAGCGTAGTCATCGACATGCAGGGACTGACATGTCCGCCATGATGACAATACGGCAGCCTGCCCACGCAGCGCCGCCATACCGTTCGGGAGGTTGCATGAACGCACCGCAGGGTCGTGACTGGCCACAGGCATCCCAGGTATCTGCGTCCGGCTCGCAGGCTCAGGCCAAGGGCACCCGCTACGTGGCGCATGAACCGGATAGCCAGGGCAAGATCCATTACAGCGATCAGGAGCACGCCACCTGGCAGACGCTGATGACGCGCCAGCTGGCGCTGGTCGAGGGACGCGTCTGCCGCGAGTACCTGCAAGGGCTTGAACATCTTGACCTGCCCCGGGATCGCATCCCCCAGCTGGACGAGATCGACCGGGTGCTCGAGGCGGCCACCGGCTGGCGAACCGCACGAGTACCAGCCTTGATCCCCTTCACCCGCTTCTTCGAACTGCTCGCCGAGCGGCGCTTCCCGGTTGCCACCTTCATTCGCCGTCCCGAAGAACTCGATTACCTGCAGGAACCGGACATCTTCCACGAGATCTTCGGTCACTGCCCGATGCTTACCCACCCCGCCTTCGCGGAATTCACCGCCACCTACGGTCGACTCGGTCTCGCTGCCAGCAAGGAAGAGCGCGTCTACCTGGCACGCCTCTACTGGATGACGGTGGAATTCGGCATGCTGCGCGAGGCTCACCCCGATGGCAGTCGTGCGCTGCGCCTCTACGGCGGCGGCATCATTTCCTCGCCACGCGAGACCTGCTATGCACTGGGCGAGCTCGAAGACAGTCTCGAGCGCCCCGAGCACCTGCCCTTCGATGCCGTCGAGGCACTGCGCACCCCGTATCGCATCGACATCCTGCAGCCGCTCTACTATGTCCTGGAATCGCTGGACGATCTGCATGAACTCGCCAGTCGCGACATCATGGCGCTGGTGCACGAGGCCATGGCGCTCGGTCTCAAGACGCCGCGCTTCGCACCACGCTGATCGCACCGGCGCCTTGCGCTCCTTTTCACCCGCCCCACCCTCTTTCCCCAAGCCGGAGATAGTGACATGACCGAACTCGCCAGACAGTCCTGTGAAGCCTGCAGTTTCGATGCCCCCAAGGTCAGTGACAGCGACATCGAGACGCTCAAGACCGCCATTCCCGAGTGGCAGTTGCTCAATCGCGATGGCATCATGCAATTGGAGCGATGCTTCAAGTTCCGCAACTTCAAGCAGGCACTGGCATTCACCAATCGCGTAGGCGAGATTGCCGAGGACGTCGGGCATCACCCGGCACTTCTCACCGAGTGGGGCAAGGTCACCGTGACCTGGTGGTCCCACGAGATGAAGGGTCTGCACAAGAACGATTTCATCATGGCCGCCAGAACCGACGAGGTAGCGAAATAAGATGTTCGAGCAGATTGCGCGTGTACCCGGGGATGCCATCCTCGGCCTGATCGAAGCCTTCAACAAGGACACCAACCCGCAGAAGGTCGACCTCGGCGTGGGCGTCTATCGCGATGCCAACGGCAATACGCCGGTCATGCGTGCGGTCAAGCAGGCCGAGGACCGCCTGGTCGAGAGCGAAGTCACCAAGACCTACATCGGCTCCCACGGTGACCCGCGCTTCGGCAAGGTCGTACTGCCGATGGTGCTGGGCGCCGAGTCGCCGGTGCTGGCTGCCAACCGTGCCAGCGCCACTCAGGCGCCCGGCGGTACTGGTGCCCTGCGTCTGGCGGCAGACTTCATCGCCAGCAACCTCAAGGGCCGTGGTATCTGGCTGTCCACTCCGACCTGGCCGAATCACCTGGGCATCTTCGATGCCGCAGGCGTGACGCGTCACAGCTACCCGTATGTCGACGAGAACAATCGCCTCGACTTCGACGGCATGCTGGCGACCCTCAAGACGATTCCGGAAGGCGATGTGGTGGTGCTGCACGCCTGCTGCCACAACCCGACCGGGTTCGACCTGAGCCGCGAGCAGTGGGACCAGGTGCTGGAAGTCGTCCAGTCACGCAAGCTGCTGCCGCTGATCGACTTCGCCTATCAGGGCTTCGGTGATGGTCTGGAAGAAGATGCCTACGGCGTGCGCCTGCTGGCCGAGAATGTCGATGAAGCCATCATCACCAGCTCCTGCTCCAAGAACTTCGGTATCTACTGCGAGCGTACCGGCTGCCTGATCCTGATCGCCAAGGACGAGGAGAGCATGCTGGACGTGCGCTCCCAGGCCGCGATCACCGCGCGCGAGAACTACTCCAACCCGCCGGCGCATGGCGGTGCAGTGGTCATCGACATCCTCGAGGACGACACCCTGCGCGCGGAGTGGAAGAGCGAGCTGACCGAGATGCGCGAGCGCATCAATGGCCTGCGTCGTGAGTTCGTCGAGGCGCTAAAGCCGTATGGCCTGGATGAGCAGTTCGCCTTCATCGCCGAACAGCGCGGCATGTTCTCCTACACCGGCCTGACACCGGAGCAGGTCGATCGCCTGCGTGACGAGTTCGGCATCTACATGGTGCGCTCCGGACGCGCCAACGTGGCCGGCTTCTCCAGCGAGAATCTGCCCTACGTCGCCAAGGCCATCGCGACCGTCGTCAAGGGCTGAGCCTGACCGAACGCTTCGTGAAAGATGAAAAACCCGCCGATTGGCGGGTTTTTCATTGCTGGGGCGAGACATTGTCAGGCGCCCTCAGTCGGTAGCCTTCGCTGTCACCGCGACCGTCATTCCTCGCGCTCGACAGGCAGCGTCGCAAGACTCGCCGCCACCGCCTCTTCCAGCAGGCTGACCAGCAAGGCCTGCACCTCATGAAGCGGTTCATCGTCCTGCGTTGCCTGCCACTGCCACTTGAGCGCCAGATAGCGCTCGCTGCGCATCGAGAGCGGCATGCCGATCAGGTCGCCTCCGGCATCCTCGAGTACCTGATGCGCCGACAGGGCATCGATGATGGTGGCAGCACTACCTGAGCGCGCCAGACGCCCGGCGCTGGCAGGCGTGGCCACCTCCACCAGACTCGCCGGCGTCACGCGCTCTCGCTTGAGAAGTCCACGGACCAGCCGCCCCTGACTGCTGGTTTCCGGCAGCTCCACGAACGGCCGCTCATTGAGGCGTTCCACCGTCAGCGGCTTGTCGAGCAGTGGCCAGCGCGAAGGCCACAGCAATATCAGTGGCAGCTTGAGCGCAGTAGTCTGGCCTGCAGCGTCGCGCTGCTCGTCGGCAGCCTCGACGGGAGGCTGTGCCGCCGTTGTCGTGTCGTCCAGAGAGGACAGCAGATCATCCTGGCGAGTGATACCGACCTCCGACAATGCGGCATCGTCTCCCAGCTCCGGCATGCCTGAGGAGACACCCTGCGCCGCAGGGATGCCGGCGCCCTCCTCGGTGCCCTCCACCAGCACGGTCTCCTCACGGGCCCGGGCGCGCAGACTCTGCTTGAGTTCGCGTGCGCGTGCGGCCGCTGTCCTGGCACGCTTGCCGCCCTGAGGCTCCTCCGGCGCTTCCAGCGTGACGGCCATGTGTATCCGCCCCTCGGCCAGCGCCGCGGCATGTGACGAGGCTTCCATCACCTCAAGGCTCGGCAGCCAATCACTCAACGACTCGCTGGCCGCGATGCGCTCAAGCCATCCGGTGCTAAAGGCTTCCAGAGACGGCGTCACTGCCAGTACCAGGCGCGGGCGCTTGCCACTGCCCGGCCCGAAGGCCAGTCGCCTGAGCTCGGACTGCGCGGTGAACATCCGGGCCAGTGACGGGGTCAGGCGTTCGGCTTCCGGCGTGGGCACCAGGCGGCCACCTTCACGCAGGAACAACGAATAGCCCAGCGTCTGCTCAAGCTGTGCCAAGCCCCGCGAGACCACCGGCACGCTGATGCCCAGCTGCGCCGCGCCACCCTTCATCGATCCGCACTCGATCACCGCCCACAGCATTTCCAGCTGACGCAGCCGTATGCCGGGTTCACGTGTGCCTGTGTCTGACTGCGCCATGGTGTTGCTCCTTGAAGGGGTTCGTCCGCGATGCTCCGAGAGCCAGCAGTGGGCGCCGGCTCATTTAGCCTTACGCTAATCATGCTGGCGCCAAATGTCACGCTTCACCAGCCTTCAAGACGTCATGCCCCTGAAACGACACTCCCCCCGCTGATGAATCAGCGAGGGGAGTGAGGGACAAGGCATCGATGCGCCAGTCATTCGTTCAGACCGGCCACTCGTTCAGGCCGGTCATTCCTTCAGACCGGCAATGGGCGAGCCATCACGAGAGTGCCAGTATGCCTTCTGCTTCAAACAGCACGCCCTTGGGCAGCTCCTTGACGCCGACGGCAGCACGCGCCGGATACGGCTGGCTGAAGTACTGCTCCATCAAGGTGTTGACCACGCCGAAATTGCTGAGATCGGTCAGGAACAGGTTGACCTTGACCAGCTGATCCAGGCTACCGCCTGCCGCTTCACACACCGCCTTGAGATTGCGGAACACCTGATCGGCCTGAGCCTCGAATCCGCCCTCCACCACGTCCATGGTGGCCGGGTCCAGCGGGATCTGGCCGGACAGGAACACCAGGTTGCCGGTACGCACCGCCTGGGAATAGGGACCGATAGCGGCAGGTGCGGCGTCAGTGGAGATGATCTGCTTGGTCATGCGGGCTTCCTTGTATCGAGTGATGAAAGAGAGGTCATGAAGCGTATGGGGAGACGCGTCACATGACAGCGTGCTCAGCGACTCCCTGATGACACGAGACGAGAAACGGGAGCGATCCGGGCCCGCCGACACCGGCAGGCCCTGACGACGGCACATGGCATTCAGGCAGCGTAACGACCGAGGTTCAGCCCGTTCGGGTCGATGCCGGGCGTACGCCCGCCGACCAGGTCCGCCAGCAGGCTGGCGCTGCCACAGCTCATGGTCCAGCCGAGCGTGCCGTGTCCGGTGTTCAGCCACAGGTTGTCATACTTGGTGCCACCGATGATCGGCGTGGAATCCGGGGTCATCGGACGCAGGCCGGCCCAGAATTCCGCCTTGGCGTAGTCGCCCGCTTCCGGGAAGACATCACGCACCACCATGTTGATGGTCGCACGGCGCTTCTCGAGCAGGGACAGGTCGAAGGACGCAAGCTCCGCCGTACCGCCCACGCGGATGCGATCATCGAAGCGCGTCAGCGCGACCTTGAAGGTCTCGTCCATCACCGTGGACTGCGGCGCGGCATCGGCATTGATGATCGGCACGGTCAGGCTGTAGCCCTTGACCGGGTAGATCGGCAGATCCAGATCCAGATCACGTGCCAGGAAGGGCGAGTAGCTGCCCAGGCACATCACATAGCTGTCGGCGCTCATCTCGCCGCGGTCGGTGATCACCTTCTCGATCCGGCTACCAGTACGCTGGATGCGCTGGATCGTGGTATTGAAGACGAACGTGACGCCCAGGGTGTCACGGCAGTAATCCGCCAGCCGGTTGGTGAACAGATGGCAATCACCGGTCTGATCGTCCGGCAGGTGCAACCCGGCGATGAACTTGCCCGGTACGCGCGCCAGGGCCGGCTCGACGGCGGCGCAGGCCTCGGCATCCAGCAGCTGGTGACGCACGCCACATCCGGCCAGTACCTTCATGTCCTTCTGCACGGCCTCGACCTGGGCCTCGTTGCGGAACAGCTGCAGCAGGCCCTTCTGACGGTCCTCGTAGCGCAGCCCTGTCTCTTCACGCAGCGAATTAATGCACAGACGACTGTATTCCGCGACGCGAACCATGCGCTCCTTGTTCACGGCATAACGGTCCGCATTGCAGTTGGCGAACATCTTGACCATGAACTTGGCCATCTGGGGGTCCATGCGCGGCTGGATCTTGAGAGGCGCGTGCTCCTGGAACATCCACTTGACGGCTTTCTGCGGAATGCCCGGAGCCGCCCAGGGAGAGGAAAAACCGAAGGACACCTGGCCGGCATTGCCGTAGCTGGTTTCCATCGCCGGACTGGCCTGACGATCCACGACCGTGACCTCATGGCCCTGACGCGCCAGATAGTAGGCACTGGTCACGCCGACGACACCGCTTCCGAGCACAAGAATCTTCATGTTGTTCTACTCCGTGACTGCAACCGCGCTCGGCGGTGGAAGAAAGGGGGTTCCGTGCGCCGCGCACGAAACGTATCGCTTGATCCAGCCCCGAGCAGCAGCGCTGCCTTCAGTGGCTTGACCTCAATTACCCCAGTATAAGAGTGAAATCCGTCACGAATATTCTGTTATTGGCCTCCAATACAGATGATTGATAGCTAATTTTGCCAACCTGCCAGCAATTACGCACAAAAAAGCGGCCATTTTTAGAATGGCCGCTTTTGCACTACGTCAAGGACTCGTCCTGGCAGTCTCACCCTCTCGAACACACCCGCATCGGCATCACGCGGTGGCGCTCTCGACAGGCCCTCGGGAGGACTTGCCCAGCCCGCCGATCGCCTGACGATAGAGACGCCAGGCCACGATACCGGCCAGCAGATTGCCGATGGCCGCCCCGATCGCGACGCCGCGCAGGCCATCGAGCTCAGCGCCCAGCCAGACGGCTGGCAGGAAGCACACGAAGAGACGCAGGAAGGACAGCAGCGTGGCCCGTAGCGGCCAACCCAGCGCATTGGCGGCCGAGACCACCAGCATGCAGATTCCCAGGAAGGCATAGCTTGGCAGCATCCAGGGGATCAGCAGGACCAGCGCCGCGCCGACCTCCTCATTGCCGACCAGCAACCGGGACAAGGGGACGGCGAGGAGCGCTACCACCACGCCCAGCACCAACTGCCAGATGATCACGATCCTGGCGACCAGATTCATCAGTCGGCGCACTTCCTGCCAGCGACCTGCGCCGTAGCACCGTCCCAACCAGGGGGGCAATGACATGGTGAGTGCCAGCACCACGATCAAGGAAAAGGTCTCGAGCCGGCAGGCGATCCCCCAGGCGGCCACCTGGGTCTGACCCAGCGTCGCCACGATGGCCGTGACCAGCATGGCGGACACGGCCGGCATCATCTGCGAAAGGATGGCCGGTGCCGCGATCCCCGTCAGCTGACGCCAGGAGTCCCGCCATTCCTGAACCAACCCCTGCACCGCGATCCACTCTTCCTGCAACAGCTTGAAGGTCGTCACCATCAGGCCGATCACGAAGGCGATCAGCGTCGCCCAGGCAGCCCCCGCCAACCCGAACCCCGGCACGGGGCCGAGACCGAAGATCAGCAGAGGGTCCAGTGCCAGATTGAGCAGACTGGTCACCAGCATCATCACGCCGGGCAGCCGCGTGTTGCCGTGGGCACGAAACAGGCTGTAGAGCACATAGGCCATGGCGCCCACCCAGCTGGCCACCAGCCAGGGGCCCCAGTACTGCTCGATCAGCGAGAGCTCCTGATCATTGGCGCCCAGCAGATGGAAGGCCGGCGCACGTATCAGCCATAGCCCTACCATCAACAGTGCCAGCAATCCGCCGGAGACCAGCACCACCACACTGCCGAGCCGCCGGGCACGAGCGTCCTCCCCTGCCCCCAGCGTGCGTGACACGATGGCGGCAATGGCGATGCCCATGCCGACCTGGACCCCGATGATCAGGAAGGTCAGCGGGAAGGTGAAGGACTGAGCCGCCAGTGGCGCCGTACCCAGGCGCGACACGAAGGCGGCATCCACCAGATTGAAGCCCAGCAATCCCATGATGCCGATGGTCATCGGCAGTGTGGAACGCCAGAGACGGGACATCAGCTCGCCGGTACTCGGACAGGATGAAGGCGAGGATGTCGAAGAAGTACGAGTTGAAGACATGCAATCACTCCCAGGATGCCAGGCATCGCTGGTCTGAAGAAGAGAACGAGGGCGCTTGAGCTACGCGACGACAGCGCTTGAACGTTGATTCTAGGGATTCCTCCGTCAGGCAGATACCACCAGCCAGACATGTCTTTGATGCAGTAACGGCAACACGAAGGCGAGAAAATCCGTTGATGCGTAGTATTAGCGGAAACATTGGGCGTGCTAAGCTTCGCCTGTTGACGATGCTGACCCGCTGGGCGACCGGTCTGTCCCTACCGATTGTCCTGCCATCTGCGGGCGGCGTCCCTGTCTGCTGAAGCGCGCCGCAACCCTGAAGAGCAGGACGGCTGCGTGAGCCTTTTCCTGTTGCATCACGAGAGGTCATACCGTGGATAAAGCATCCCGCTTGTTGCTGTTTCTGGATGTCGTGGAAGCACAGAGCTTCTCCAAGGCAGCCGATCATCGTCAGGTCAACCGCTCGGTGGTTTCCAAGCAGATCAGTCGTCTGGAAGAAGAGTTGCAGATTCGTCTCTTCAATCGCTCGACCCGCTCGCTGGCCCTGACCGATGCCGGCCGCGAGATCCATCAGCATGCCTTGCGCCTGCGCGAAGTGCTGGAAGACACCGATGATGTCGCGGGCGCCTACCAGGATGGGCCACGAGGGGTGCTCAAGATCACCAGCCCCAGCCACTTCGGTCGCACCTATGTGGCTCAGGCGGTGCGCCTCTACATGGAGCGCTATCCGGACACCCAGGTGGAAGTCCGTCTGGAAGACCACCTGACCGACCTGATCGGTGGCGGCTATGATCTCGCCATCCGCATGTCGGAACTGGAAGACTCCAACCTGATCGCGCGCCCCCTGGCCGCGCATCGCCATCTGATCTGCGCATCGCCTGCCTTCATCGAACGTCACGGCATGCCGAAGACCCCCGCGGACCTCTCGGGGCTGCCGGCGGCCGTCTATTCACGCGATGGCTTCATTCTCGACCGCCTGCGGGTGTGCAGTGAAAGTGGCGTCGAGGAAAAGGTGGCGCTGGATTCTCGCCTCAAGGTCAATGATGCCGACGTGCTGATCGGAGCCATCAAGTCCGGTGCCTGCTATGGCATGATCTCCGCCATCAACATCAAGGATGAGGTACTGAATGGCGAGCTGGTCCCACTGCTTACCGACGTGCCGATGAAGCCGCTGCCATCCATCCATCTGGTCTACCCGCATCGCCAGTATCTTCCCCAGAAGACGCGTCGCTTCAGTGATTGCCTGCAGGAAGTCGTCGGGACTCCGCCGGTGTGGGAGCAGCGCATTCCGGGCTTCGAGAACATGTACGGCTACGGCAAGACCTGCAGCTGAGCGCGTCACTTGCCTGTCTGACACCCGCTTCTGCTGCATGAAGTACCGAAGAAAAAACGAAAACGCCCGTCATGCGACTGCATGACGGGCGTTTTCGTTTCCTGGGCCAGACAGGGCTTGCACCCGTCAGCTCAGGCGGCCCCGGGACAGGGGCGAATGCAGGGCTTGTTGCCAAGCCACTGCTTGAGCTCCGGCAGGCGCTTGGGCCGCGCGTAGCGGAAGCCCTGCACCAGATGGCAACCCATCTCCACCAGCAGGCGTTCCTGCTCCACCGTCTCGACGCCCTCTGCCAGCACTTCCATGCCGAGGCTATCGGCCAACGAGATGGCATGCGAGACGATGGCGCGGTCACGCGCATCATGATCCAGGCTGCGGACGAACTGCTGGTCCACCTTGAGGCGACAGGCGCGTAGATCCCGGACATAGAGCAGCGAGGCAAAGCCGGTCCCGAAGTCATCGATGGCAAGCCTGACACCTCGGTCGATCAGACCGGTCAAGCGCTCGACGACGCGATCCAGATCCGGCACCCGTGAGGACTCGGTGATTTCCAGCTCCAGCCGCTCGGGGGCGAAGTCGTGCAAGGCGAGCGCCTGTGAGACTCGCTCGGGAAAGCCGGGGTCACGAAATTCCTGGGCCGAGACGTTGATCGCCACCGACAGCGGCTTGCCGTCCGGGGTCACCAGATCCCGCGTCGCCTTGAGAGCAGCATCCATGACACGAGCCCCGACGGTACCGATCAAGCCGTACTGCTCCGCCAGCGGAATGAAGCGCCCAGGCCCGATGGTCCCGAGCTCCGGATGGTCCCAGCGCACCAGCACCTCCACGCCGACCGCCTGACCACTGACCAGATCGAACTGGGGCTGGAAGGCAAGATCGAGCTCTTCGAGATGCTCGCGCAGGTCACTGGTCAGTCGGTAATCGTTGAGGTGACGCATGTGGGCACCGGGCGAGAAGACATGCCAGGCCCCGCAGACATCGATATCGTCCTGCTCGCCATGCAGCATGGCCAGTTCAGCCAGGTGCAGCAGCCGATGCGCGCGACGCGCGTGCTGAGGCGCCAGGCTGATGCCCACCCGCGCGGTGACGGGCAAGGACTTGCCATCCAGGCGCATCAGCGTGACCAGCTGCTCGCACAGCTCGCTGGCCCGCGCGATCAGGGCGACTTCATCGCCGGTGAAGAACAGCGCGAAGGCATTGCCCAGCGGACGACAGACCAGTGCATCGCGGTATTGCAACGACATCGCTTCCGCCACGCGCTCCAGCAGCGGGTCGATACGCTCCGCGCCATGCGCCGAGTTGATGATCTCCAGATGGGTCAGCGAGAGATAGATGATGCCGCCATCGACCGCCTCACCGGACAGCAGCTCGTCCACCTGGGCATTGAAGCGATCACGCGACAGCAGGTTGATCGGCTGCAGTCGACGCAGCGCGATCAGCACCTTGTCGTCCAGACCGGCAGCGCGCGCTTCGGCCAGACCCGAGAACGGCGCCTTGAGGCGCACGCGGCGCTCACTGACCGGTTCAAGCCGCGGGCGCGCCTCACCGAACAGCTCCTTCCAGCCACAGGTATAGGCGACGAGTCGTTCTTCATCGAACACCGCCATTCGCCAGGGAAGGTTGGCCTGCTGCACCAGCAGCCAGTGGCCCAGCTCCCCGTCGATCCCCATCATCCACATCCCCGGCTGGCCGCTGAGCCCACAGGGCTCCGGCAGATGCGACAGGGTTCTCGGCAGTTCAGGCTGGTGTTCTGCCTGACGGGCACGGGGTGAGCTCCAGGCGAGCTGGCCGAAGCGGTCGAAGATCCACAGCGGCTCTTCGATAGAGGACAACAACTTGATCAGAATATCGAGAGGCACGCTCACCCCACTGCAGTCACAATGAATAAGGGTCTTGCTATCCCGCCCGCTGACGGTGCAACCGTTACCGCCATCGAGCTCACCTCCGGTCCTTCACATGCCATGTCTCACTTCAACGGCATGTCCTGCACTTTCACCATTACTGCAATCTTTCGCTAATACACTGAGTCTATGTCAGGGCATGGGGCAGGTACCAAGGCTATTTTCTCGCCCCATCAACGCTTGCGATGTCTCGACGCTTTTCCTGAGCCAATGCGGCATGCGACTCCCGGCCATCCAGGATGTCCTGATGGCCTCAAAGTGTCCTGGTGGGCATCAAAGTGTCCTGCTGGCCTCAAAGTGTCCTGGTGGGCATCAAAGTGTCCTGGTGGCCTCAAAGCGTCCTGGTGGCATCAACACCGCGGGAAGAGTAGGATAGGCGCCCGTTTCGCCCGGACCGGATCCCGGGCGCCGAATCCATCGGTCAAAGAAATTCTCCGTCATGACTCTCAACGTCCCGAATTCCGCTGTATCCGCTCCTGCCTCCTCTGCAGAGCGCCCCCGCGCCGTCGTCATCTACTCCGGTGGCATGGACTCCTACACCGTCCTGCACCAGGCGCTGAAGGAGGGCTTCGAGGTACACGCCCTCTCCTTCCATTACGGCCAGCGCCACTCGCGTGAGCTCGACGTCGCACGTCAGGTCTGCGAGACCCTGGGCGTCGCCCACGAAGTCGTCGACATTCGCGCCATCCATGGCCTGATCGACAACTCCGCGCTGACCAACAGTGACCAGGCGATGCCCAAGGCCGACTACGACGAGGACTCCATGACCTCGACCGTGGTGCCCAATCGCAACATGATCCTGCTGTCCCTGGCGATCGCCAAGGCCGTCAATATCGAGGCTGGCGTGTGCTTCTATGGTGCCCACGGCGGGGATCACGTGCTCTACCCGGATTGCCGTCCGGAATTCGTCGAGAAGATGAATGCCGTCGCCGCGATCGCCAATTTCTCGCCGGTGGAGATTCGCGCGCCCTTCCTGCACGCCAGCAAGGACGAGATTCTGGCCGCCGGCATCGCCATGCAGCTCGACTACGCCCAGACCTGGACCTGCTATGAAGGCCGTGAACTGGCCTGTGGGGAATGCGGCAGCTGCCGCGAGCGCCTCGCTGCCTTCGCCGCCCATGGGCTGAGCGATCCGCTCGGGTATGACACGGCCGATTCGGCCAAGGGCGCAGGCACTCTCTGATGTATACGGTAAAGGAAGCGTTCTACACCCTGCAGGGCGAAGGTGCTCGCGCAGGGCGCGCCAGCGTGTTCTGCCGCTTTGCGGGCTGCAATCTGTGGAGTGGTCGTGAGCAGGATCGCGACACCTCGGTCTGTCGCTTCTGCGACACCGATTTCGTCGGCACCAATGGCCAGAATGGCGGCAAGTTCCGCACGGCAAGCGAGCTGGCGGACTTCCTGGCCAGCCTGTGGCCGGAACACTCCGGCATCGCCACGCCCTATGTGGTCTTCACCGGCGGTGAGCCACTGTTGCAGCTCGACCGCGAACTGGTGGACGCGATGCACGCCCGCGGCTTCGAGATCGCGGTGGAGACCAACGGCACCGTCGCGCCGCCCGCCGGCATCGACTGGCTATGCGTCAGCCCCAAGGGTGCCAGCGAGCTGGTCCTCACCGGCGGCGATGAGCTCAAGCTCGTCTACCCGCAGCCGGAGGCGCTGCCGGAGCGCTTCGTCAGCCTGGACTTCGCGCACTTCTATCTGCAGCCACTGGATACCGCCGCCCTGGATGCCCTGCCCGCGCCAGCCGCCGCTCGCGAGCATTATCGCGAGGTACTGGCGACGGATACGCCGATGAACCAGTGCGTCAGTTACTGCATGGCCAATCCCCAGTGGCAGCTATCGCTGCAGACTCACAAGATCAGTGGTATCGATTGATGACGGCAATGACTTCCAAGACCCTGTTCGTCAGGGCCCTCACCGCGGTGGATGCCTCGGTGTGGAGCAATACTCGCGGCCTGC
Source organism: Cobetia sp. PS-4MA (assembly GCF_057670765.1). Classification (NCBI taxonomy): domain Bacteria; kingdom Pseudomonadati; phylum Pseudomonadota; class Gammaproteobacteria; order Oceanospirillales; family Halomonadaceae; genus Cobetia; species Cobetia sp. PS-4MA. The sequence goes on from NZ_CM173107.1 coordinate 2,760,002, forward strand.
ATGGCATCAGTCAGCATCTGGACCTGGAGCTGGACGGCGCCGTCGGCCATGACGGCATGCTGTTCGACTTCGGCGACGTCAAGCCGTGGGCCAAGCGCATGATCGACCAGGACGCCGATCACACCTTGATCGTGCCCAGTCAGGCCGACGGCGTGAGCGTCACGGACTGCCCGGAAGGACTGTGTCTGCGCTTCACCCAGCCCTATGCCATGGAAGTGCGCGGCCCGCGTCAGGCCTTCTGCCTGCTGCCGGTGGCCGAGGTCACCACCGTGGTGCTGGCCAACCACTTCGAGAAGCTGCTGACGCGCCGCCTGCCGCCGCGCGTCGAGGCGCTGCGCGTGCGCCTGCGCGATGAGTGCATCGAGGGTGCCGCCTACACCTACAGTCATGGCCTGCGTCATCACAGCGGCAACTGTCAGCGTATCGCACATGGTCACCGCTCTCCGCTGGTCATCGAACGCAATGGCGTGCGGGACACGGCACTGGAAGCCGAGTGGGCCGAGAAGCTCAATGACCGCTACCTGGCCGAAGAAGGCGATCTGATCGACCGTCCCGGCCGTGAGCTGGTGTTCAGCTATGAGGCACCGCAGGGCAGATTCCGCATTCGCCTGCCGCGCAAGCAGGTCTGGTTGCTGCCGACACCGACCACCATCGAGTGGATCGCCGACTGGCTGGCGCGCCAGATCGCTCTCGACAGCGGTGACAGCATTCGCGTCGAAGCCTATGAAGGGATCAACAAGGGCGCCATCGCGCGGCACACGCCAGAGACCGCCCGCCAGCCGCTGGTGCTGCCTGAGCATGAGGAAATGCCCGCCACATCATGACGCAGACCGCCCACCACTTCGCGGCCACTCCCGCATCCGGCTGCCGCGCCGGCTGCGGGGGGTGCTGCATCGCGCCTTCCATCTCGAGCCCGATTCCCGGCATGCCCAATGGCAAGCCGGCAGGCGTGCGCTGCGTGCAATTGGATGACGAGAATCTGTGCAAGCTGTTCGGAACGCCACAACGACCGGCCGTGTGTGGCAACTTCGACTTCGATATCGAGCTGTGTGGCAATTCAAGCGAAGAGGCCCTGCGCCTGATCGGCGAGTGGGAGCGCCTGACGTGAGAGACGCCCCCTGAGGGATAGATCTCAGCTCACTCGCCGAAGAAATTGAAGGGCCTGGCGGCACCCTCGCTGCGACAGGCCAGCAAGGCGGCATTCAGCTGACGGGAATCCGCCAGCGGCAACGCAGTCGCCATCCCCTCCTGCCCCTGCTGCTCCAGCGGCGCGATCAACTCGAGTCGTGAGTCCTCGCGCCAGCTGGAAGGCGCAAGTTCGGCTCGTCCCTTGGCACGGTTATAGCTGCGCCAGCCTTCCGTCGTGTGAAAGATGCCCTTCACCCGCCAGTCGCGCGGCAGTCCATCCAGCCACCGGGTCAGCTGATCAAGATCGAACACCTCGCCCGCCACGATTCGCCATCCCAGACTGGCATGCTCAAGCCCTTCGGCCTGCTCGATCACCGGTGCGCCGGGCAATGGCATCACGCCTGAGGCTGACGTCTTTTCACTGGTGGAAGTCTCCTGCGCCAGACGCGCCCTATCCCGCGCAGCGCGATGGGCAGCCGGCATGCTGATCTCGGGCTGGTTCTCACGATCTTCGCTGATGTGATGGGCGTCGCTGGCGTGCAAGCCGCCCTGGCGATGGGATTCACGCCCTGCTGGCAGCAGCCAATCGATCAGCGCGACCTCCTGACCGTCCATGCGTGCCTGGGCCGGCTGACTTTCGCCGTCGGCTCTGCCCAGCTCACCCACCCAGCGCTTGCGCGGCCACATCCCTTCCAGAAACTCATGCGCGGCCGCCAGCTGCTCATCAGTCGCCAGATCCCGCTTGCTGAGCACCACGCCCCCCCGCCAGCGTCAGCTGGTCCTGGAAGGTGCCGTGTTCACGCGTGCGGGTATCGTCCAGTGCACACGGGTCCAGCAGGGTGATGACCTCCTCGAGCTCAAGCGCGGAGGCCAGCCCTTCACTGCGCAGTACATCGATCAACCCTGCGGGATGTCCCAGCCCCGAGGGCTCGATGATCAGACGATCAGGACGGGTCTGATGGATCAGGCTGACCAGTCCCGCCTGCAGCACGAAGGCCAGCTGACAGCACAGGCACCCGCCGGGCAGCCCCTTGACACTGACATCCTCGCGTCCGGCAAACAGGGCCTGATCGATCCCCACCTGCCCGAATTCATTGACCAGGATCGCCCAATGCTCATCCGCCGGCTTGGCCGCGACCAGTGCCTGGATGAAGCTGCTCTTGCCGGTTCCCAGAAAGCCGGTGATCAGATGCACCGGTATCCGCGTGTGACGTGCTAAATCCGTCGAGGCGTCGCCGGTATCGGCGCCGCGTGAAGCCAGAGACATGCTGAATTCTCCGCAGGATGAAGGCGTGCAAAAGGTTATAGAGTAACAAAATAAACCCGGCGACGACGTCTCGTGAAGCGAATCCTGCCTTGCAACATGACGCAATCCGGCAATCGGCAAGCCGCCGCCAAGGGGACATACGCAAAACCCCTCGCCACCAGAGGTGACGAGGGGTTTCAGGCTTGCCTTGCGCCCTGACTGACGTGCGTGATCAGGCAGCGCGGGTCAGGATACGACGCGCCACGTCCGGCGTGATGTCACCGTGCTCGCCGATGGCAGTGAAGCCATGACGTGCCAGGTTGTCGACCAGCTGGTCGATGCTGTCGGCACCGATGCCGGCTTCGCTCAACGATACCGGCGCGCCCATGCGGGTGAAGAATTCACGCGTCTTGTCGATGGCAGCGCGGGCGACGCTTTCGTCATCACCGTCCAGTCCCCAGACACGACGACCATACTGCGCCAGCTTGGCACGCTTGGCCTCGAACATTTCTTCCCACAGTGCCGGCATCACGATGGTCAGGGTGCGGCCATGATCGACACCGTGCAGTGCTGTGATCTCGTGACCGATCATGTGCGTGGCCCAGTCCTGCGGCACGCCACGACCGATCAGCCCGTTGAGGCCCAGGTTGGCGGCCCACATGATGTTGGCACGCACGGCCAGGTCATCCGGCTGGCTCAGTACCTTGGGGCCTTCCTCGATCAAGGTCAGCAACAGACCCTCGGAGAAGCGATCCTGGACCGGCGCGTTGACCGGGTAGGTCAAATACTGCTCGCTGACGTGCACGAAGGCATCGACGACACCGTTGACGCTCTGGCGCTCCGGCAGGGTCAGGGTGGTGGCCGGGTCCAGCACCGCGAAGCGCGGGTAGGCCAGTTCGCTGAACATCGGCAGCTTGTCGTGGGTCTCGTAATTGGTGACCACGGCATTGCCGTTGGACTCGGAGCCAGTGGCCGGCAGGGTCAGCACCACGCCCAGCGGCAATGCCGTCTCGGGATGCTTGCCTTCGGCGAGAATCTCCCACGGATCACCGGCGTGACAGGCGGCCAGCGCGAGGAACTTGCTGCCATCGGCGACGCTGCCTCCCCCGACTGCCAGCAGATAATCGACCTTCTCGCGCTTGATGACCTCCAGCGCTTCCAGCAGGGTGTGATAGCTCGGATTCGGCTCGATGCCGCCGAAGCTCCACCACTGATGGCCCTCCAGTGCCGCTTCCACCTGATCCATCACGCCGTTCTTCTTGATGGAGCCACCCCCATAGGTGACCAGCACGCGGGCATCGGCGGGAATCTCGTCACGCACCTTGGCGATCTGGCCGGCACCGAAGTGCACGCGGGTCGGGTTCTGATAGGTAAAGTCCTGCATGATGCTCTCCTCGCAGAGTCAGGGGCGGCACGGCGGCAATGCAGAACGCCGCCATGATCAGGCGCCACCTGACACAGGGTGTCGCGTGAGGGCCTGGTGACACGAAAACGAAATGAAGACGTCACCACCCCACGAATGTTGCGCACATTCTAGAGCAGCATCTACGACGAAAGTAGAGCACAGTGCGCACGTCTTTGGTTCGTGTGAATCACCAATCGCATCGCGACGTGACAGCTTCTCACCAAAGCGAATGGCACTCACCCACGCGAATGGCTTTCACCAACGCGAAAGGCTCGCCGTGGCGAGCCTTTCGTGAATGCCTGAGCACCGCGCGTACGCGAGGCGTCAGGTGTTCGGGGCTTCAGTGCTGCCGTCTCAGGTTACAGACGTACCAGCATCTTGCCCTTGTTGGCGCCTGTGAACAGCTTGAGGAAGGCGTCCGGCGTCTGTTCCAGTCCCTCTTCCACCGTCTCTTCGTAGTCGATATCGCCCTTGGCGACCTGCGGCCCCACTTCCTCGAGGAAGCGGCTGTAGTTGTCCCAGTGGTCAAAGACGATGAAGCCCTGCATGCGCGCCCGGCGAATCAGGATCATCGAGATATTGGAGGGGCCCGCCGCCACCTCGGTATCGTTGTAGCTGGAGATCATGCCGCAGACGGCGATGCGTGCACCGACGTTCAGGTTGTTGAGCGCCGCCACCAGGCAGTCACCACCGACGTTCTCGTAGTAGACATCGAAACCGTCCGGGCAGGCCTCCTTGAGCGCTTTCGTCAGCTGCTCAGCATCCTTGCCCTTGTAGCTGACCGCCTTGACGCCGCGCGCCTCCAGCCAATCCAGTTTCTCCTGGCTGCCGGCGATGCCGACGACAGTCCCGCCCTTGGCCTTGGCCAGCTGCACGGCGAGCGAGCCGACCGCACCGGAGGCCGCGCTGACCAGCACGTTGTCGCCCTCTTTCATCTCGGCGATGATGTTCAGACCGGTCCAGGCAGTCATGCCCGGCATGCCCAGCACGCCCAGGTAGGCCTGCTCCGGCACGTCGATGCTCGGCAGCGGCTCGACCTGGTCGCCAGACAGCTGTGCGATATCACGCCAGCCGCCCATGTGACGCACCTTGTCGCCGGTCTTGAAGCGAGAGTCGCGTGACTCGATCACCTCACCGACTGCCGCACCCTGCAGCGGCTCATTGAGCTCGAAGGGGTCAATATAGGTCTTGGCGCCACTCATGCGGCCACGCATGTAGGGATCGACGGACAACCAGCGGTTGCGAATGCGCACTTCCCCTTCGCCAAGCTCGCCCAGCGCCTCTTCACGCAAGGTGAACAGGTCGCGTTCCGGAGTGCCTTTCGGATAGTCGGTGATCGTGTAATAGCGTGTCTGCATGAAATGCTCCTTGCGAATGATCTGGTCAAACGTCACGTGATCAGAATCGTCATCAGGCATGTGGCCCGAGGCCTTGACCGTGTGACGACAGGTCGCCGCAATCGTTCCCCGGCGACGAAGTCCCACCAGATTACTCGCGCTCCCGATATCACACCAATGACAGAAACTGAATTCCGGTATGCATGAGACTGATATCATGCGTGGTTGAAAATACGCACCTTCATCCCCGTCCGGGGCCTCTTCACCACCGGAAACTTCCCGCCATGCATCTGGCTGAACTCGCTCGCCATGACCTCAACACGCTGGTCGCGCTGCATGCGCTGCTGGAAACGCGCAGCGTGTCTCGGGCCGCGGAGCGCCTCAACCTGAGTCAACCTGCCGTTTCACGTACCCTGGCTCGGCTGCGCGAGGCCTTTGACGATCCCCTGTTCGTTCGTGCGCAACGCGGCCTGCGCCCCACGGCACGTGCCGAGGCGCTCAGACAGCCTCTCGCGCGCCTGCTCCAGGAGCTGGGCGCACTGCTGGCACCCCCCGAATTCTCGCCAGCCGACAGCCAACGCCGCTTCCAGCTGGCCACCACCGACTATGGCATGCACGCCTTCGTGGCACCGCAGATAGCGCCGCTGCATGACCAGGCGCCCGGCATCCGCCTGGACATCCAGGCCTATGGGGGCAATGTCGAACAACAGCTGGAGGAAGGGGGGCCGGAGCTTGCGATGTGCGTGCCCACCGCCAAGGTGCCGGCCGGCGTGCATGGGCGCGAGATCGGGGATGACCAGTTCGTCTGCGTGATGCGCAAGGACCACCCGCTGGCAGCGAAGGAGACATTGAGTCTGGAGGACTTCGTCGCCGCCAGCCATCAATTGATCAGCATGGGCGGTGATGAGCGTGGTGCGGTGGATCTCAAGCTGGCGGAGCTGGGCTTGAGTCGGCAGGTCGTCATGCGCCAGCCCCACTTCCTGGCCGCCTTCAGTGTCACCTGCCATAGCGATCTGCTGCTATGCGTTCCGGGCTGCCTGGCCATCAGCATGCTGGATCAGCTACCGCTGGTGCTGCGCCCGCTGCCCATCGCCATCAACCGCTTCGCCTACTGGCTGGTGTGGCACGAACGCCTGCATCATGACGCCGGGCATCGCTGGCTGCGTCAATCTCTCTCGACAGGCATTCAAGCCCGCCACCGCGAACTCTCCCATCGGCTGCGTCAGCGCCTCACGCCGTGACACTGTCGTGACTGCGGGGATGTGAGCAGGATTGACTCGACACTGAACCAAAAAAAGACCGCCACCCCATGGGGTGGCGGTCTCTGGTGGCAGAGGTCAGGACGTGATTCTCAAGGGAGGCAATGCCTCGAGTGAGACGTGACGGTACTCACGTCCGTTGCTCCTTGCTCACTTGCGCTCGATATCGGCACTCTCGCGCAAGGATTCCTGCAGCCCCTCGACGGCTGACTGGGCCTGCAGGCGCATCGCCAGACGCGACAGGAACTGGTCCATGTCACCCGGCTCGGCCTCCCCTATATCGGTCAACGCGATCAGGGCGATGCCGCCCTTGAGGGCTGCCTTGCCATACACCGGCTGGTCTGCCTCGGGATGCGGCAGCGCGAAGGCCTGCTTGACCAGATTCTCAGGCAGCTGGGAATCTCCCTGACGGCTGACGTCGTCTGCGTCGCGCCAGTCGATCCCTTCCAGAGACTTGCCTTCACGCAGCGCCTCGATGCGCGTCTGTGCCAATGCCTCAAGCGCCTTGGCGGTCTTGTCCGCCTTGGCTTCACGCTGCACCTGCTGCTTGACCTCGTCGAGGGCCAGCGTCGTGGCCGGACGCTGCTCGAGCACGCGCAGCACCAGACGGCGACTGTCGTCGAGTTCGATCACATCGCTGTTGTAGCCTTCCTTGAGCACTTCGTCATCGAAGGCAGCCGCCATCACACCCGGCTCGGACAGCAGTTCGTCGTCATTGTCCTGTGCCACCCAGTCGGTCTTCTCCAGCGGAAGATCCAGATCCTCGGCAACGCTGGCCAGATCATCCGCCGCGAAGCTTTCATCCTTGAGCTGCTGCGCCTTCTCATTGAAGGTGTCACGCGAGGCTGACTTGCGCGCCTGGGTGAGCAGTTCATCACGCATTTCGTCGAACGGCGCGATATCGAGCCCGGTCACCTTGATCAGGTGCAGGCTGTCGCCGGTATCGACGATGTCCGAGACCTGCCCTTCATCCAGCGCGAAGGCGGCGTCATCGAAGTCTTCGCCGAAGATACCGCGGGTGATCACGCCCAGCTCACCGCCATCCTCGGCCGTGGAGCTGTCTTCGGAGACCTCGGCCGCCACCTTGGCGAAGTCTTCGCCGTTGGCGAGTGCGTCACGTGCACCTTCGAGCTTGGCACGTGCAGCCGCCACATCATCGCCCTTCTCGACCATGATGTGCGCGATCTCGCGCGGTGCATCGGCACGCTTGGCGGCATATTCGGCCTTGAGCGTGTCTTCACTGATCTCGCCACCGTCGGCCAGCTCATTCTGATCCAGCAGCACATAGGCCAGCTTGACCTGGGCCGGACGCCGATAGTTGTCCTGATGGTTGTCATACCAGGCGGTCAGCTCATCCTCGCTCAGGGTGACCGGCGACTCGAGGTCGGCCTGACTCAGGGTGGCGTAACGGAAACTGCGCGTCTGGCGCTGAAGCTGGCTGAGCTTCTCTTCTTCGCCCGGCAGCACGAAGGCACTGGCGGCAAAGCCATCGGTCAGCTGCTGACGCAGGGTGTCGCTGCGCAACTGCTCGCGGAAGGACGTCGGCGAGTAGCCGGCGCTGGCCAGACGATTGCGGAAGACGTCGGCGTCGAAGCGGCCCTGGTCATCCTGGAATTCCGGGAAGCTGACGATCAGTTGATCTAGCTGTTGTTCTGAGAGGTGCAATCCACCCTCTTCGGCGTACTGGTCCAGCAGACGGGAATCGATCATCTGGGTGATGATCTGATTGCGTGCCTCACGCTCCTGTTCGGGAGCGACCTGTCCGGAACGGATGGCACGTTGCACTTCGGTCTCAACTGACTGACGGCTGATCTTGTCGCCATTGACGCTGGCGATCTCGTCACTGCTGCCAGTGAAGGCACCAATGATCGACTCAACGCCGAAGAAGGCAAAGGTGACGACGATAAAGCCAACGATCGTCTTGGCCACCCAGCCATGCGACCGGTCTCGAATTCGTTGCAGCATGCGGGCCTCGAGCTACAGGGAAGGAAATGGCCTCTAGGGCCGCGAATCAGTGACTGTTGATTATACGCATGACGCCGACAGATGCAGGTGCCTTTGGTAGCGGCAGAAGCAGGGTCACCGCAGATTGCCCATGATATCAGTCACAAAAAAAGCGCATCGCCAGGCGATGCGCTTCGATTTCCTGGTGCCGACCTGACAGACAACGACGTCCTGACAGGGCGGCACCACGTCACCGGGTACCTGCAAGAGCAGGCAGACCTCAGTTGACGGCGTCTTTCAGTGCTTTGCCAGCCTTGAAGCTCGGCACCTTGGCAGCACTGATTTCGATCGGATCGCCAGTCTGCGGGTTACGGCCAGTACGAGCAGCGCGCTCCTTGACAGTAAAGGTGCCGAACCCGACCAGTGCCACGGTCTCACCTTTCTTCAGGCTATCAGTGACGGTGTCGACCATCGCATCGAGTGCACGGCTAGCTGCTGCTTTCGGAATATCGGCAGATGCAGCAATGGCTTCGATCAGCTCGGATTTATTCACTCTTCACCCCTTGAATTTGCAAAAAAATTACCAGAAATCAGCGCGAAAATTACGGGTGCTAAACGCGATCGCGACGAAGCGGAGTTTATAGCAACGCCCTCAAACGACTGTCAAGCAACCTCACGCGCAAAACCGCACCACGCCGCCGTTTCGACAACGGCATGGCCAGAAATATCCATCAATGTGTACTGATGACTGACTGACGACCACTGGCATCGTCCTGTCGAGATTCATCTGGCTCACTTGAAGACTTTTCCGCCAGAGCCACCTCAAGAACTTCATCGATCCAACGCACGGGGCGAATGTCCAATGCATCCTTGATGGTGTCCGGGACCTCCTTGAGATCACGGCGATTCTCTTCGGGAATCAATACGAGCTTTATACCACCGCGTCGCGCTGCCAGCAATTTCTCCTTGAGGCCGCCGATCGGCATGACTTCGCCGCGCAGGTTGACCTCACCGGTCATCGCCACATCACAGCGCACGGGGCGCCCACAGTAAGCGGACACCATCGCGGTGACCATGGCAGCCCCCGCACTGGGGCCGTCCTTCGGCGTGGCACCTTCCGGCACGTGAATGTGCAGGTCTTCCTTCTCGAAGCGTTCAGCCTCGATACCGAAGGACTCGGCGCGTGCGCGCACGACGGTATGCGCTGCACTGACCGACTCCTTCATCACGTCGCCCAGCGAGCCCGTCTTGCTGACACGGCCCTTGCCGGGCGTGACCACCGACTCGATGGTCAGCAGCTCACCGCCGACGGACGTCCAGGCCAGACCCGTCACGCGCCCGATCTGGTCCTCGGCATCCGCGAGACCGAAGCTGTACTTGCGGACACCCGCGTAATGCTCGACCTGCTCGGCCTCGAGGTGCATGGAAGACAGCGCACCTTCCTTGGCCTCGGCGACCACGCGCTCGCGCACGATCTTGCGGCAGACCTTGGCGATCTGGCGTTCCAGCTCACGCACACCGGCTTCACGCGAATAGTAACGAATCAGCTCGAGCACGGAGGCTTCACTGAAGGTCAGCTCGCCCGGCTTCAGGCCATTGGCCTTGAGCTGCTTGGGGGCCAGGTAGCGCATCGCGATGGCCAGCTTCTCGTCTTCGGTGTACCCCGGCAGACGGATGATCTCCATGCGATCACGCAGCGGCCCCGGAATGTTCATCGAGTTCGAGGTACAGATGAACAGGGTCTCGGACAGATCGTAATCAAGCTCGAGGTAGTGATCGGCGAACTTGTCGTTCTGCTCCGGGTCCAGCACCTCAAGCAGCGCCGAGGCCGGATCACCACGGTGATCCATGCCCAGCTTGTCGATCTCGTCGAGCAGCACCAGCGGATTCTTGACGCCGGTCTTGGTCATGCGCTGGATGATCTTGCCCGGCAAGGCGCCGATGTAGGTGCGACGGTGGCCACGGATCTCGGATTCATCCCGCACGCCACCCAGCGCCATGCGAGTGTACTGACGATTGGTGGCGCGAGCGATGGACTTGCCCAGCGACGTCTTGCCGACACCCGGCGGTCCTACCAGACACAGCACCGGCCCCTTGAGCTTCTTGACGCGCTTCTGCACGGCGAGATATTCGAGGATGCGTTCCTTGACCTCGTCGAGACCGTAGTGGTCCTCATCGAGCACCCTGGCGGCGTGATCAATGTCGTGACGCACGCGGGTGCGCTTCTTCCACGGCACGTCGCACAGCCAGTCCAGGTAAGTCCGCACCACGGTCGCCTCGGCGGACGTCGGGCCCATCATCTTGAGCTTGTTGAGCTCCTGATTGGCCTTTTCCTCGGCGTCCTTGGGCATGCCGGCGTCCTTGATGCGACGCTCATACTGCTCGACCTCATTGGGCACGTCATCCAGCTCACCCATTTCCTTCTGGATGGCCTTCATCTGCTCGTTGAGATAGTACTCGCGCTGCGACTTCTCCATCTGCTCCTTGACGCGGGTACGAATGCGCTTCTCGACCTGCAGCAGGTCGATCTCGGCTTCAATCAGCGTCATCAGGTGCTCGATGCGGTCGCGCACCTTGTCCATCTCGAGCAGCGCCTGCTTGTCATCGATGCCCAGTGACAGGTGGGCACTGATGGTATCCACCAGGCGACTCGGGTCCTCGATGCCCTGCAGGCTGCCCAGCACTTCATTGGGCACCTTCTTGGACAGCTTGACGTACTGCTCGAACTGGTTGAGCAGAACGCGTACCAGGGTCTCCTGCTCGCGCTCGGACAGCGGCTGGCTGTCACGCAGCACGACATCGGCGATGCTGTGACCGTCGTCATGCAGACGAATCGCCTGGATATCGGCGCGTGAGCTGCCCTCGATGAGCACCTTGACGGTGCCATCGGGAAGCTTGAGCAACTGCATGATGTCGGCGACGGTCCCGATCGCGAAGAGATCCTCGGCAGTCGGGTCGTCCTGGCTGGCTTCACGCTGTGCCGCAAGCAGGATCTTCTTGTCGCCTTCCATGGCCACTTCGAGGGCCTGGATCGACTTTTCCCGGCCGACGAACAGCGGAATCACCATCTGGGGATAGACCACCACATCCCGCAGCGGCAGCAGCGGAAGTGTCAGGGTCTGATCATCGTTCTGCTCCATGGCAGACGTTCCTCGGTATTCTGTGGGTGGGCCGCCTCACACGGCTCTCTGATACAGAGACCATGGGGGCAAGGTCATGATTTTGCAATGATCCTGAGACGCATGGGCGGTAACTCAACGCTGAATGAAGCCGCACGCGAGTCATGAGGAACATTGCCAGAGAGGCGAGTGACGAAGGCAAACGCAACGGGGGGCCTTGCGGCCCCCCGTTGGTGCGACTCAGGCCTGGACGCTTCAGCCGTCCTTGCCGGCCACCTTGCCCTGACTCTTCTCTTCGCTCTGGGAGTAGATCAGCAGCGGCTTGCTGTCGCCGGCAATCACTGACTCATCCACTACCACCTTGCTGACATTCTCTTCCGAGGGAATGTCATACATGGTATCGAGCAGCACGCCCTCGAGAATCGAGCGCAGACCACGTGCGCCGGTACGACGCTCGATGGCCTTGCGAGCCACGGCACGCAGTGCGTCTTCACGCAGGTCCAGCTCGACATCTTCCATCTCGAACAGGCGCGAGTACTGCTTGACCAGCGAGTTCTTCGGCTCGGTCAGGATCTGTACCAGCGCGTCCTCGTCCAGCTCGGTCAATGTCGCGATGACCGGCAGACGCCCGACGAACTCGGGGATGAGACCGAACTTGACCAGATCACTCGGCTCGACATCCGCCAGTACGCGACCAACCGTCTTCTCGTCCTGCTTGCTCTTGACCTCGGCATTGAAGCCGATGCCACCCTTCTCGGCGCGCTCACGGATCACCTTGTCCAGACCGGCGAATGCACCGCCGACGATGAACAGGATGTTGGCCGTGTTGACCTGCAGGAACTCCTGCTGAGGATGCTTGCGCCCGCCCTGCGGCGGCACCGAGGCAGTGGTGCCCTCGATCAGCTTCAGCAGTGCCTGCTGCACACCTTCACCCGAGACATCACGGGTGATGGAAGGGTTGTCAGACTTGCGGGAGATCTTGTCGATCTCATCGATGTAGACAATGCCGCGTTCGGCCTTCTCGACATCGTAATCGCACTTCTGCAACAGCTTCTGGATGATGTTCTCGACATCCTCACCGACGTAACCCGCTTCGGTCAGGGTGGTCGCATCCGCGATGGTGAAGGGAACGTTCAACAGGCGTGCCAGCGTCTCGGCCAGCAGCGTCTTGCCGCTACCGGTCGGGCCGATGAGCAGAATGTTGGACTTGCCCAGCTCCACTTCGTCCGCTGCCTTCTGACCGGCACGCAGACGCTTGTAGTGGTTGTACACCGCGACGGACAACACGCGCTTGGCGCGGTCCTGACCGATCACGTAGTCGTCGAGAGTCGAGCGAATCTCACGCGGCGCCGGCAGGCGATCATCATCACCTTCGGCGTCGGCTTCGAGGACCTCTTCGCGAATGATGTCATTGCACAGATCGACACATTCGTCGCAGATGTAGACGGAAGGTCCCGCGATCAGCTTGCGCACTTCATTCTGATTCTTGCCACAGAAGGAGCAGTACAGCAGTTTGCCGTTCTCGTCCTTGCCTTTGCCGTCAGCCATTCGCGTACCTCTCAATGGCGGTGACTCCCCGGGGAGTCACCGGAAATGCATGTTTACCGACGTCAGGTCAGCCGTGTGCGTGGATCATTCCACGTCCGGACGGCGTTCCAGCACGGCGTCGATCAGGCCGTACTCCATCGCCTGATTGGCGGCCATGAAGTTGTCACGGTCCGTATCGTTGGCGATGGTGTCGAAGTCCTGACCCGTATGGTGCGCGAGAATGCGATTCAGCTTCTCGCGAATGGTCAGGATTTCCTTGGTGTGGATCTCGATGTCCGTTGCCTGGCCCTGGTAGCCACCCAGCGGCTGGTGAATCATCACACGAGAATTGGGCAGCGCGTAACGCTTGTCAGCGGCACCGCCTGCCAGCAACAGTGCCCCCATGCTGGCCGCCTGGCCGATGCATACGGTGGACACGTCGGGCTTGATGAACTGCATGGTGTCGTAGATCGCCATCCCTGCAGTCACGGAGCCACCCGGCGAGTTGATGTACAGATGGATGTCCTTGTCCGGGTTTTCAGACTCGAGGAACAACAGCTGAGCCACGACCAGATTGGCCATGTAATCCTCAACCGGGCCCACAAGGAAGATCACCCGTTCCTTCAGCAGGCGGGAATAGATGTCATAGGCCCGTTCGCCGCGAGCATTCTGCTCGACAACCATCGGAACCAGACCGCCTGCATTCTTGATGTCGAAGTCGTTCATGGGGGCTTCCTTCATCCGATGACATTGATATCCATTGAGCATGCCACTTTACCCTGCCCACTGACCAGAGACCCGGCCGTAGCCGGGTCCTGGAATCACATGCAGAAAGTCAGCACGCTAGGTCAGCAGACAGGTATCAGGCCTGCTCTTCTGCTTCTGCCGCTTCTTCTTCGGCTTCTTCCTGCTGCTGTGCTGCCTGCAGGGCTTCCTGGTAGGACATGGTAACGTCCTTAACCTGAGCCTGTGTCAGCAGCTTGTCAACGGCCTTCTCTTCGAGCAGGACGGACTTGAGCTGGTTGCGGGCCTGTTCGTTGGAACCATAGTACTCGGTGACCTGAGCCGGATCCTGATACTGCTGGGCCATTTCTTCAACGCGAGCGTTGAGCTCTTCGTCGCTGACGTCCATCTCGTTGCTGCTGACGACTTCGCTGAGCAGCAGGCCAGTCTTGACGCGCTGTACGGCCTGGTCCTGGAACAGCTCACCCGGCAGCTGGGAGACGTCGAAGTCTTCGCCCAGACCGAACTGCTGTGCTGCCTGACGCTTCAGGCCGTCGATTTCCTGATCCGCCAGTGCCTGCGGAACGAGGATGTCATTGGCCTTGGTCAGCTCAGCCAGCACCTGCTGCTTGACGCGATTCTCGATCGCGTTCTTCAGCTCGCGCTGCATGTTCTTCTTCACTTCCACCTTGAAGCTTTCGACATCGGCAGCTTCCAGGCCGAACTGGGCGATGAACTCTTCGTTCACTTCCGGCAGTTCCTGAGCCTTGACGGCGTGGACCTTGACCTTGAAGGTCGCTTCCTGACCGGCGAGGTGCTCGGCCTGGTAGTCAGCCGGGAAGGAAACCTTGATTTCCTTGTCGTCGCCAGCAGAAGCACCGACCAGCTGCTCTTCGAAGCCCGGGATGAAGCTGTTGGAACCCAGCACCAGCTCGTGGCCTTCAGCGCTGCCGCCTTCGAAGGCTTCTTCACCGAGGAAGCCTTCGAAATCGATCTTGACCTGGTCGCCGTCAGCGGCAGCGCGCTCGACGTCGGTCCAGGAGGCATTCTGCTTGCGCAGGGTCTCGATCATCTCTTCGACGTCGGCGTCGGTCACTTCGGCCTGCGGACGCTCGATTTCAGCGCCTTCGATCGGCTTCAGTTCGATTTCCGGGTAGATTTCCAGAGTCGCGACGAACTCCAGATCCTTGCCGGCTTCATCGACGGTGGCATCGATCTTCGGCCAGCCAGCCGGGTTCAGTTCGTTTTCGGTGACGGCGGTCACGTAATGCTGGCGCATGATCTCGCCAACGATCTCGTTGCGCACGTCCTTGCCGTAACGCTGTTGCACCACTGCCATCGGCACGTGGCCCTTGCGGAAGCCGTTCAGACGAACGGTCTTGGCGGTTTCCAGAAGACGGGCGTTGACGGCCTGGTCGACTTCAGAAGCCGGCACCGTGATGGTGACCTTGCGCTCGATCGGAGAAGTCGTTGCGACAGAAGCTTGCATGAAAGTTCCTCTACCCACTGGTGGCGTTCGAATCATAAAGGCGAAGATTGTAGAAACCCCGCCACGCGCTGGCAAGCGCGGATATGACCTGCCATATGGTGCCTTGGTCCAAGATATTCAAGGAGCCAGGCCTTTTTCTGCTCCGTCCTCCCGCCTGACAGGCGCATGGAGCGCCCGTCAACCCGGTCAGATCGCAGACGAAGCAGTGCGAAAAAACACGAAAAAAGGGGGAGAAAGCCATTGGCCTTCTCCCCCTTTTGCGGCATGCCGCCCGCCCAAGCGGGACAGGCAGCATCCTGATATTCATCGAGACGTGGGGTGGATGATGGGGTTCGAACCCACGACCACCGGAGTCACAATCCGGGGCTCTACCACTGAGCTACACCCACCACTTCTGGAGATTGGACAGAAAGCCTGCCGTCTCCATCTCGTTGATACTGCTCAAGCTGACATGCAATGGGGTGGATGATGGGGTTCGAACCCACGACCACCGGAGTCACAATCCGGGGCTCTACCACTGAGCTACACCCACCACTGCAAGAACACCTTCACATCGTCTGGTCGCCATCATCAGGCTCAATGAAGAGCAATCCGATTCCCATCATGACAACAATCGTTATCGTGATGGCACGCCCAGCAGGACTCGAACCTGCAACCTACGGCTTAGAAGGCCGTTGCTCTATCCGGTTGAGCTATAGGCGCAGAAACTGATGCTGCGAGTCAACCTCCGGACAAAGCCTTGAATGCGTGTCTCGAAAGACCGAAGTCTTGCGAGGTGCTGCATTCAAATGGTCGGGATAGAGGGATTCGAACCCCCGACATCCTGCTCCCAAAGCAGGCGCGCTACCAGACTGCGCTATATCCCGAAACCGTCTTCAACCGACCGTCGAACCCCGTCGATGCGAGGCGTATTCTACCGAACTTTCGTCTGCGGTCAAGCCCTTACGTGAATTCTTTCCAAAAGAATCGTTTCCCTTCCTGCTGTCACGCCACTGTCATGTCAGCATCCAGTGATACACGCGGGGTGCGCTACCACCGCCATACGGGCACCTCACTCTCGCCCCTACCCTGGCACCGGGCGAGATCAGTGACGACTCACTTCCACTGAGCGGCATCCGTGGCCCGACCATCGGGTCTGAGCTTCTCCTTCTCCTTCTCCTTCTCCTTCTCCTTCTCCTTCTCCTTCTCCTTCTCCTTCTCCTTCTCCTTCTCCTTCTCCTTCTCCTTCTCCTTCTCCTTCTCCTTCTCCTTCTCCTTCTCCTTCTCCTTCTCCTTCTCCTTCTCCTTCTCCTCGAAGCTGATCACGTCGATCGCCCTTTCTACCTCTACCTCTTTCTTTTTCTCTTTCTATTTCTCTTCTTCGATCAGGCATCTCGCGAACGCCTCGTCTGACGGATCCCTGGAAAACTGACAGAAAGGTCTGACAGAGAGAACTGGCTGAGAGAACTGGCTGAGAGAACCGACAGCTGTGGTCTCACGACGTCGAGTTCCAGACTCGTGGGCAATCAGCACCGCTGCCTGCCCACGAGACGCCTCCAAAAGAGGCGATACTTGCACCTGCTTTCGACCAAGGTCGTCATTCGGCGTTGACTGCCAGACAGGGCATGCGAAAATTGTCCCCGGTTTCTCCCCTCCTGCATTTTTGCCTATGAGAAGGAATGATCGCTGATGGCAGCACAACTAATTGATGGCAAGGCCATTGCCGAACGCGTACGCCAACAGGTCGGCCGCCAGGTCGAAGCGCGCCGCGATGCCGGTGAACGAATCCCGGGGCTTGCCGTCGTGCTGGTCGGCGAAGACGCGGCATCCGAGGTCTATGTCCGCAACAAGCACCGCGCTTGCGAGAAGGCAGGCATCCTCTCCACCCAGCACCGTCTGCCTGCCGACACGACCCAACAGGAACTTGAGGCACTGGTCGACTCGCTGAATGACGATGCCAGCATTGATGGCATCCTGGTCCAGCTGCCGCTGCCGGAGCACCTCGACTCACGCCCGATCCTCGAACGGATCCGCACCGACAAGGATGTGGACGGCTTCCATCCCTACAACCTCGGTCGTCTGGCACAGCGCCTGCCGGTGATGCGTCCCTGCACGCCCAAGGGCATCATGACGCTGCTGTCCGAGAGCGGCCTGCAGGTGCGCGGCATGGACGCCACCATCGTCGGCGCGTCCAACATCGTCGGCCGTCCGATGGCGCTGGAGCTGATGCTGGCTGGCTGCACCACCACCGTCTGCCACCGCTTCACCAAGGACCTTGAGAGCAAGGTCCGCCAGGCGGACCTGGTCGTGGTCGGCGTGGGCAAGCCGGGCCTGGTCAAGGGGGAGTGGATCAAGGACGGCGCCATCGTCATCGATGTGGGCATCAATCGCCTCGAGGACGGTTCGCTGGTCGGCGATGTGGAATTCGCGCCAGCCGCGGAGCGCGCCGGCTGGATCACGCCGGTCCCCGGCGGGGTAGGCCCGATGACCGTGGCCTCGCTGCTGGAGAACACCCTGTTCGCCGCTGAGCTGCACGACGCGCGCCTCACCGCCGAGTAACCCCCTCGCCCTTCTCTCTAGCTCGTGATGGAGGCCCGACATGAACGGGCCTTCATCGCGTCTGACTCAGGATCGCATCATGACCCTCAAGACTCTTGGCATCATCGGCGCCATGGCCGAGGAAGTGGCCATTCTCGCCGAGCGCCTGGAAGACAGCACCACCAGCACCCACGCCGGCTCCACCTTCCATGTCGGCCAGCTGCACGGAATGAAGATCGTGCTGCTGCAATCCGGTATCGGCAAGGTGAATGCCGCCGTCGGTGCCTGCCAGATGATCGAGCGCTACCAGCCGGATGCCATCATCAATACCGGCTCGGCCGGTGGTTTCGCGTCTGATCTCGAGATCGGCGATGTGGTCATCTCCAGCGAAGTGCGCCATCACGATGTCGATGCCGTGGTCTTCGGCTATGAGCACGGACAGGTGCCGCAGATGCCGGCGGCCTACCCGTCAGCCCCTGAGCTGGTCAAGGTCGCGCGCGAGTGCGTCGAGGCTCAGGGAGAGATCAAGGCGCGTGAAGGCCTGATCTGTACCGGCGACATCTTCATGTCCGACCCGGAACTGGTCGCGCTGACCCGCTCACGCTTCCCGAGCATGCTGGCCGCCGAGATGGAAGCCGCCGCCATCGCCCAGACCTGCTACCTCTACGACATGCCGTTCGTGGTCATCCGTGCGCTGTCCGACATCGCCGGCAAGGACAACAACAGCCAGTCCTTCGAGGAATTCCTGCACGTGGCCGCACGCCAGTCCTCGCGCATGGTCGATGCCATGGTCAAGCGACTCGCCAGCTGATCGCAGACGGCTCGAAAGCGGTACTGGTCGACAGCGCACAAAAAACCGCCGCCCCTCATGGGACGGCGGTTTTTTCATGCTGACATCTCATCACGCCAGTGACATCAGCCTTCCAGCACCCAGGTCGTCCCCTCACGGGAGTCCTTGAGGATGATGCCCTGTGCGGCCAGCCCGTCACGGATGCGATCCGCCCCCGCGAAATCCTTG
This sequence comes from Cobetia sp. PS-4MA, assembly GCF_057670765.1. NCBI lineage: Bacteria > Pseudomonadati > Pseudomonadota > Gammaproteobacteria > Oceanospirillales > Halomonadaceae > Cobetia > Cobetia sp. PS-4MA. Next base: position 2,778,714 of record NZ_CM173107.1, read on the forward strand.
GCCTTCTTGGCGGCGGCACGCGCCTCGATCTGCGCCTGGATCTCGTCTTCAGACAACGCCAGTGCCGCAGTATCGCCCTTGAGGAAGACTGCCGGGTCCTGCCCGAACAGACCCAGCAGACCGCCCAGCGAGATCAGCTCGAAGGCCAGCGCCGGCGCCTGCTGCGGTGCTTCCTTCTTGGCACGGTTCAGCTCGCGTGCCAGCTCGAACAGCACCGACAGCGCACCCGCCGTATTGAAGTCGTCATCCATGGCGGCCACGAAGCGTGCCCGCCAGTCGCCTGACACCTCGCCTTGCTCGGGCGTGACAGTCTCGAGCGCATTGTAGAAGCGCTCCAGCGAGCGACGCGCCTCATCCAGCGAGTTGGCTTCATAGCTGATCGCGCTGCGGTAGTGGCTGGCCACCAGCAGGTAACGCACCACTTCCGGGTTGTGCTGCTCCAGCACGTCACGAATGGTGAAGAAGTTGCCCAGCGACTTGGACATCTTGTCCTGACCGACACGCACCGCGCCGGCATGCATCCACACGTTGGCGTACTGCTGGCCCGTGGCGGCCTCGGACTGGGCGATCTCGTTCTCGTGATGGGGGAAGGTCAGGTCCGGCCCGCCGCCGTGGATATCGAAGGTGTTGCCCAGGCAGCAGGTCGACATCGCGGAGCACTCGATGTGCCAGCCAGGACGCCCCTCCCCCCAGGGCGACGGCCAGCTGGCCTCGCCCGGCTTGGCAGCCTTCCACAGCACGAAGTCGAGCGGATCTTCCTTGGCTTCCTCGACCTCCACGCGCGCACCGGACTGCATGTCGTCCAGCTGACGGTTGTTGAGCTTGCCGTAGCCCTCGAAACGACGCACACGGTAGTAGACATCACCGTTGCTGGCCGCATAGGCATAGCCCTTGTCGATCAGCGTCTCGGTCATCGCGATGATGTCAGCGATGTGCGCGGTGGCACGCGGCTCGAGGTCAGGACGCAGAATCCCCAGGCGCCCTTCATCTTCATGCATCGCCTGGATCATGCGCTCGGTGAGCGCATCGAAGGCCTCGCCATTCTCGTCGGCGCGCTTGAGGATCTTGTCGTCGATGTCGGTGATGTTGCGCACGTAGGTGACGTCATACCCGCGCGCACGCAGGTAGCGCGTGATGACATCGAAGGCCACCATCACACGCGCATGCCCGATGTGACAGAGGTCATAGACCGTCACGCCACAGACGTACATGCGCACCTTGTTGCCTTCCAGTGGCACGAAAGGTGCCTTGGTCCGGCTCAGGGTACTGTAGATGGACAGTGTGCTCGCGGCATCTTCGAGTGGAATCATTCGGTCATCGCCCTTGGCTACTTTGCTGACAGAAAGCTGTCAGCCTTTCAAAATGGAACGGCCCGCAGGCCGGTCATGCAACTTCGTCACAGAAGGTACAGGATCAGACTGCGGGCCGTGAAGCAGGTCACGAAAGCGTGACGACAGGGCTCCCGCGGGAGCCCGCCGACCATCACCCCTTCTTCTGTGCCTTGGCCCAACCGTCCTTCAGGCTGACGGTGCGGTTGAAGACCAGCGCGCCATCGACGCAGTCATGACGATCCGCCACGAAGTAGCCGATACGCTCGAACTGGTAGCGCGTTTCCGGCGCGGCATCGCGCAGACTCGGCTCACCGAAGCCCTTGACGATGCTCAGCGACTGCGGATTGAGGTGCTCAAGGAAATCGACATCCTTGTCACGGTCCGGCTCGGCTTCCAGGAACAGATTCTCGTACTGACGCACCTCGACCGGCACTGCATGCTCGGCGCTGACCCAATGGATGACACCCTTGACCTTGCGGCCTTCCGGGTTCTTGCCGAGGGTATCGAGGTCGACACTGCACCGCAGCTCGACGATCTCGCCGGCGTCATCCTTGATCACTTCATCACAGCGGATGACGTAACCGTTGCGCAGACGCACTTCCTTCTCGGGCGCGAGACGGAAGAACTTCTTCGGCGCGTCTTCCATGAAGTCATCCGCGTCGATCCACAGCTCACGGGTCAGCGGAATCTGACGCGTGCCCATGTCATCACGCGCCGGATGGCCGGGGACCTCGAACACTTCCTCATGGCCTTCCGGCAGGTTGGTCAGCACCACCTTGAGCGGGTTGAGCACGCACATGGCACGCAGCGCGTTGTCTTCCAGGTCAGAGCGAATGGCATGGTGCAGCATACCGATCTCGACCATGCCGCCGTCAGCACGGCTCACGCCGATCATGTCGCAGAACTTGCGGATGGAAGCCGCGGTGTAGCCACGACGACGCATGCCGGAGATGGTCGGCATGCGCGGATCATCCCAGCCATCGACCACGCCTTCATCCACCAGCAGCTTCAGCTTGCGCTTGGAAGTGACGGTGTAATCCAGGTTCAGACGCGCGAACTCGATCTGACGGGGCGTGCTCGGCACCGGCAGATTGGCGAGGAACCACTCGTACAGCGGGCGGTGGTCTTCAAACTCCAGCGTACAGATGGAGTGCGTCACGCCTTCCAGTGCATCGGATTGACCGTGGGTGAAATCATAGGACGGATAGATCTTCCACTTGTCGCCGGTCTGATGGTGGCTGGCATGACGGATGCGGTAGAGGATCGGGTCGCGCAGATTGATGTTGGGCGCGGCCATGTCGATGCGCGCACGCAGCACCTTCTCGCTCTCGCCGAACTCGCCCTTCTTCATGCGCTCGAGGAGATCGAGATTCTCCTCGGGGCTACGCTCACGATACGGGCTGGGACGTCCCGGCTCCTTGAGCGTGCCACGGTATTCACGGATCTCGTCCGGCGAGAGGTCATCGACATAGGCCTTGCCTTCGCGCACCAGGTGCTGGGCCCAGGCATAAAGCTGATCAAAATAATCGGAGGCGAAGCGCACCTTGCCGGCCCACTCGAAGCCCAACCACTCGACGTCTTCCTTGATGGCGTCGATATAGGCCTGCTCTTCCTTGGCCGGGTTGGTGTCATCGAAGCGCAGGTGACAGTCGCCACCGAGCTGTTGCGCCAGACCGAAGTTCAGACAGATCGACTTGGCGTGCCCGATGTGCAGGAAGCCGTTGGGCTCCGGCGGGAAACGCGTGACAACCTTTTCGGCGCGGCCGGCGTCGAGTTCTTCGCGGATCTGGTTCAACACGAAGTTCGGGGCGCTCTGGGTCTCGGTACTCATGAAGTTTCGCTGCACCTCTGTGTGGTTCTTGGGCGTCGTGTTCCGGGACGTCACGGGGACTGGCACTGGGTAGCAGGCGATCGTGACGCGCGCTGGCGTGCGTCTCCGGGGCCTGCCGCCCCCTCAGGCTTTCGTCTCAGGATACAAAGCCGCTATTATAGCGCGACGCCCGCAGGCGATGCCATGAGGCCCCGCCTGCCTGACACTTGAGCAAGACAGATGACCGGGAAATTCGCATGATCGTTCTTCACACCAACTACGGCGACATCACCCTCGAACTCAACCACGAGAAGGCCCCGAAGACTGCGGCCAACTTCGAGCAATACGTGCGTGAAGGCCACTACAGCAACGTCCTTTTCCACCGCGTCATCCCGGGTTTCATGGTTCAGGGCGGTGGCTTTGACACCGACTTCAACCAGAAGCCGACCAACGGCGTGATCGAGAACGAAGCCGACAATGGCCTCAAGAACGACCGCGGCACCGTGGCCATGGCACGTACCATGGATCCTCACTCCGCCAGCGCCCAGTTCTTCATCAACGTCAATGACAACGACTTCCTGAACTTCACCAGCAAGACCAGCCAGGGCTGGGGTTACTGCGTGTTCGGCAAGGTCGTCGAAGGCATGGACGTGGTCGAGAAGATCGAGGCGGTCAAGACCACGCGTCGCGACGGCCACGCCGACGTGCCGGCAGAAGACGTGATCATCACCAGCGCCGAAATCACCGAATAAGCGATTTCCGCTGATCGCGCCTCACCGCGTACCTGCCGCCCGGCCTTGCCTCGTGATATCGAGCGTCAGGCCGGGCGGTTTGCGTTGCTCTCTCACTCGGCCTCTTCCGTCGCCTGCTGCGCATGACGACACCCGCCCCGACCCGTGGACCTGACCATGACTGCCACCACTCTGTTCATCTCCGACCTGCACCTGCAGCCCGAGACTCCCGAGATCGCCCTGGGCTTTCTCGACTACATGGCGCGCCTGGCGACCTGCGAACCTGCGGTGGATCGCCTCTACCTGCTGGGGGATATCTTCGAGGTATGGGTCGGCGATGATTATCGCGACGACTTCACCCAGCGCATGAGCGAAGCCATGCAGCGCGTCTCGGCCCGCGGCACCAGGCTCTACTTCATGCACGGCAATCGCGACTTCCTCATCGGCGAGACCTTCGCGGCCGAGGCCGGCGTGACCCTGCTGCCCGACCCGAGCGTGATCGAGCTCGACGGCGAGCGCGTGCTGCTGATGCATGGCGACAGCATGTGTACCCGCGATGAGGCTTACATGAAGTTTCGTGCCATGACGCGCGACCCTCAGTGGCAGGCACAGATTCTGGCCATGCCGCTGGAGCAACGACTGGCGCTGGCCCAGTCACTGCGCATGCAGTCCGGCGAGACCAACAGCGAGAAGGATGAGGCGATCATGGACGTCACGCCCGAGGAGGTGGTTCGCGAGATGCGCGAGCACGGCGTGCGCACCCTGATCCACGGCCACACCCATCGCCCGGCGGTACATGAACTCGAGATCGATGGCGAAGCGGCGCGCCGCATCGTGCTGGGCGACTGGCGCCCCAATACTGCCTTCGACATCATTGCCTGCGGCCAGGGACCGACCCTGCGGGAATTCGCATTGCCATTGTGTGATGCGATCACCCACGGCTGATCGCCTGCAACGCCCATGAAAAGCCCCCGTTGCCTTGAGTGGCAACGAGGGCTTTTCCTTGTCCAGCCTCGGCTTTCGAAGCGACTGGCGCCGTTCAGAGCCTGCTCAGCCCGGAGCCCCGGGCGTGCGCATCAGGCCGGCGAGGACGCCTTGCGACGCGCACGCCCTTCCACCGCCTCCACCAGCTGATGCCACCCCAGTACCGCGGGTGCATCCGTTGCCGGCAGCTCATCCAGCAGTGCCTTGAGGCGCTCGCAGCGCTCGGTATCCTGCGCATCGACCAGCCTCAACCAGGCAGCGAGCCCCATTGCTTCATGATGCGGATTTTCCTGCTCGATGGAGTAGGCCAGGCCCTGCTCGATCAAGGAACGCACCTTCTCGCTCGGCAGACCTTGAGCGGCACGCAACGCGGCCACCAGGTAGCTGACCTCTGCCAGATAGAAGGAGTTGCGCTCCTGAGCCACCAGCAGCACCTTCTCCATGTACTCTTCGGCCGCCGAATGCTCACCCAGCGCCATCACGGCATCCATGTACCAGAGATTGGGCCGCTGATGCCGCTCACGCCCGGTCAGCTCGGCGAACTCGTTGATGCTGGACTGCAGCATCGCGAGCCCGTCGCGGTCGCCGTTCATCGCCCGCGCCCAGCCAAGCACGCCATGCGCCGCCATGTGCCAGAGGTGCAGATCCGCTGAGCGGGTCAGCTCCAGCGCCCGCTCGGCACGCTGGGTGGCCAGATGGGTATGCCCCAGCTGACGATAGAGCGAGGTGGAGAACATCAACGCCATGGCCAACGAGCCCGGCTGACCGATGGCCTCCGCCATGCGGATGGCCGCCTCGGCCTGCTGCTCGGCCTGCACGTAATCAAAGCGCAGGCAGGACGTCCAGCTCTGCAGACATGCCGCTGCCACCTGAGGGTGATCACTGAACGGCAACCATTCGAGCACCATGGGATTGTGGACCGGATCGATCTCATCGAGATGCTCACCTGCCACGCGTACGCGACCGGCCCAGAATTCGCAGTGTGCCCGCGCATAGTCGGCCAGACGACGATAACGCCCATCCGACAGCTCTTCCGCCAGATCACTCAGGCCCGAGGCCAGCGCGAAGGCATCCGCATGCGCATGGCGCTCACTGCAACCGACCCACAGTCCCCACTTCACGATGAAGGCCTGCTCGAGATTCGGCTCATCATCTTCCAGCAGCGCCGGACTGTTGAGCAGATTGCGCGCCTGCACGAAGCTCTCGTGCGCGATGCGGGAACCATGCCCTTCCAGCGCGAAGCCGGCCTGGCCGCGCACGGTCAGCAGGCTCACCTCGCGCTCCTCCTGCCCTTCGACATGCTTGAGACACGCCAGACCACTGTCGGCCATCTTGAGCGCGGTACGGTTGGCGCTGATCTTGAGCGCTTCACGTGCCGACAGCTCGAAATAGCGCGCAGCACGACTGAAGTTCTGTGACTTGCGCAGATGGACGGCGAAATAGCCGGGGTGACGGCTGATCCAGGCAGGATGCTTGTCCTCGATGAGGGCCACGACCTGCAGGTGAATGCGGCGGCGCACATCACGCGGGCAGGACAGATAGGCCGCTTCCTGGATCAGCTGGTGGGTGAACTGATAGTCGAATTCACTATCGTTGCCACAGGCCTCGATGATCTCCAGGCGCTGCATGCTCTCGATGGAACGCTTGAGGCGCCCTTCCTCGAATTCGCAGCTCTGGCGCAGGAAGCTCAGCTTGAAGACACGTCCCAGCACGGCGGCGGCGTGGGCCACATCGCGGCCTTCTTCCAGCTGGTCGATACGGCTGGACAGCAGGCCGATCAAGCCCTTGGGCAGCTCGTCGAGCTGCACCGGACGCCCCTCACGGCGGTCCATGTCGAGACGACGACAGATCTCCTGCAGGTAGAGCGGCACACCATCGCAGCGCTCGATGAGCTGGCTGCGCATGCGCGGGCTGAGATGCAGACGATAGCGACGCGACAGATGCGACAGCAGACGCGAGACCTGCATCGGGTCCAGGCGACCCAGCGAGATATGCTGGTCCCAGTTGAGCTTGACGGCGAGGCTGTCGCGGCCGTTATGGCTGGCCGCCAGCATGAAGCCGATGTTGATGGGCAGGCGCGCCTGCAGTCCCGCCAGCACCTTGAGCGACGGTTCATCGAGCCACTGCAGGTCGTCGATCATCATCACCAGCGGGCGCAGGCTTGCCGATTTCTCGATCACCAGATGCAGCACACGCACCACACGCTCGACCGTCTCGCTGCTCTGGATCAGGGATTCATCTTCCGAGGCCTCCTCCGCGGTCCCCAGCACCGCATGGAAGGAGCGACGCACGTCCTCATCGAGAGCCTGCAAGGCCTCGGAGGATTCAAAGACCTGTTCGACGCCATCACGATCCACATGACCATCGAGGCGCCAGCGCATCAGGGTGCGCACCACGCTGTAGGGTTCCAGCTGCGAGAGGCGAGTCGTCGGCATCCAGCACAGGCCCACGTCCTGACTCTGTTCGAGCTGCCGGAAGTTGACCATCAGGGCCGACTTGCCCATGCCGGAGTTGCCGCTGACCAGCACGCTCTGACGCAGCCCGATACTGGCACGCGCCAGCGCATCGCGCAGACGGCGCAGCTCGCCTTCACGTCCGATCAGTGTCGGCAGTGACGCCTCACGATGCCCCACGCCGCTGCTCAGGACCAACGCGCGCAGACGCACCCGTCCGTCCGCTGCCAACAGGCGTGACGTGAGACGTGGCTGCAGATCCAGTGCGGGAGGCATGTGCTGACTGGCCTCCTGGGAAATCACCAGCTCGCTGCCTTCGGCCGCCGTCATCAATTCCAGGGAATACTGGGTCACCTGGCCAAGCGGGTCGGCCAGCTGACGCTCCGGCAGATAGATGACCTGCCCGGAGTGGAGGCCCGCCGACAGCGAGAAGACCGGCGGCTTGCCTTCGCCATCCCAGATCCGCTCGATTTCATCCGGCATCGCCTTGCTGCAGTGCTCATAAAGCGCCACGAGCTCTGCCAGCTGATGGGCCGGGCCATGCGTGCCGAAGCACGCCAGGCCGACGCCACCCGTGGCACCCGGCAGCCAGAAACCGCCCAGGTGGTGACATTGCTGCTCCAGCCAGCGCAGCAGCTCGATCTGCAGGGTCAGACTGGCGCGGGCCCAGACACGATCACGATGACTGTCCTTGACGCTGAGGCGAATCGCCATGACCGACAGCTGACGATGGTCGATCTCATCTTCACGCAGCGGCGCGCTGTCCAGCGACAGCGTGCGAGAAATGGCGCCCTGCGGCGTGAGCGCGCCCATCTGCTCGCTCTTGCCATCGGACCAGTAACGGGCCAGCTGCAGGAATCCCGGATCAGGCTGCTGACCGGAGAGTGCCAGCTGTTGCAGGAAGGCATTGAACTGCTCATGCGCCGCAGCCGACTGACCATCTTCCGCGAGCTGACGTACCAGGCGTTCATGGAAGGGGCCATATCCGGAGAAGCGGCTCACCAGGGTCCGCAGCACATCGTCCGGGACCGGCTCATCGGTCGCCAGTACTCGCTCGGCATACTGGATGACGCGCTGACGCCATTCGCCGCGCACCTTGATCATCCAGCGCTGGAATTCCGGGCACTGGGTCAGGGCAAGCTCTTCGACGAGATCGCCCCGGTAGAGTCCCAGCACCTCGTTGAGCGTCGCCACCGAGGGCGGCGCCAGCAACAGGCCGTTGAGCTCGTCGAGATCCAGCTCCCAGTAATCCGGAATCGACAGCGCGATCGTCTGACGTGAGACCGTCAGAAGATTGTCGGCCTCCTCCCCCAGGCTCTGACGCAGGCAATGCAGGGCATGGCGCAGGTTGGTGCGGCCCGAGGACAGCCCCTGATCCGGCCATAGCAGCTCTGCCAGCCCCGCCCGCGAGACGGCCTGATCATGCAGCAGAAGATGCAGCAACAGTGCCTTGACCTTGTCGTAGCTGAACTGCGTCAGCGTGTCATCGCCCAGGGTCAGCTGGAAATGTCCCAGCAGCGCCAATTGAGCTTGACCAGATGTTTCCTGCGTCATGTGTCATCCATTTCAAAGTCGCGAACGAAACGCCAGCCCAGCCATGGCGCCGGAGGTCCCCTGTTCTTGAGCCTTGCCTTGTGTCTGTACTGCCTCAACTCACCTGGCTTGAGGCGTTTTCCACCCGATTCATGACGGGGATGCCGCTGTGGAAACGGAAGCTGACATCAGGACGCTCAATCAGCTCCTTCTCCACCGCACGCAGTACCGCAAGACGGGATTCCAATGGTTCCTTGCTGTAACGCTCGGCCAACATGAGGTAATCCTCATAATGGCGTCCCTCAGACTTAACCAAAGTGCGATAGAACTTTGCAAGCTCGGGCTCAAGATACGGGATCAGACGCGCGAATCGCTCGCAGGACCGCGCTTCGATCAATGCCCCGATCAGCAGGATATCCACCAGCCGCTGAGGGTCTTCCTTGCGCACCTGCTGACGCAGCCCTTCTGCATATCGGGAAGCCTTGATATGACGATAGACGATTCCACGCCTTTCCATCAGTCCTACCACCTGCTCGAAGTGCAGAAGCTCCTCTCGAGCCAGCTGTGACATCTTGCTCAGCAGCAAGGGGTGGTCCACATAGCGGTACATCAGACTCATCGCGGTGGAGGCCGCCTTCTTCTCGCACTGCGCGTGGTCGATCAGCAACAGCTCAGGATTGTCGAGCGCCGCCTCTACCCAGGCGTGCGGTGTGCGGCAACCGAGAAAGGCCAGCAGGGAGTCCGGCAGCAGTGCATCGGTATCCTCGTTGCTCGGCCCCTGCGGCGCCTTGATGACGCGTGAAAGCTCATGGGCCATCCGAGCGTCATGCTCATCCGTCGCGAAACGCTCGCGGTCAGTCATCAGGGTCATGCCATCGTCCATCATGTCAGTCTTTTCTCTTGCCAGCGTCATCCTGCGTTGCATCAGGAGGATGACCTGCCGGACTCACTTCATTATTGGCCCGCTTTGCCGCTTCCACCATGATTTCATCGTTTATTCGCGAAAAAAGCTGTTCCGGCTCAAGTTCTTCGCCGCCACTGCACGGCGTGATGCCATAGGCAGAGAGGTCACGGATCCTGGCGCGTCCCACCCGCAGAAGCTCCACCGCACGTGACAGCGCCGACTGATCCTCACGAAAACGAATCCGGTGGCGCGTCAACTGTTCCGCCAGCGCCGCCTCGTCATGCACGTACAGCCAGCGCCCGGCGACGTCACTGCGCAGCGCATCCAGCTCGCGCATGCGCTGCGTGCGCTGCTCACTGTCATACCCGAACCAGTCGAGGATCTCCTGGTCATGGCGCTGGCATCCACGACAGACGTTGTCACCCACCGTGGTGGAACACACCCCGACGCAGGGAGAAAGAATACGGCTCATGCTGCCCTCGGCTTGCGGCGAAATTTCAGGAAAAAGGATAACAGCATCATACCGTGCGCCTGCTGAGCTCGACAGCGGTGCCCGGAGACCGCAAGGCTCGAGTCACCTCGACGCGACATCGGGCGATGCGAGCCGCGCCATGCCTGAAGCGCGACAAAGAAATGCAATATCAAGCTGTTAAGGTCGAAATGGCGCCCTGGATGACGACCAAAGTCTCAGCCCCCGCACGGGGGTGCTCCTTAACATTGTCGACAAAGTTGAGTAGACTCGCGTTCGCCCCGTAGCGCCTGATTCGCTCGCAATAAGACGCTTGAATTACCCGCAAGAAGCCTCGGGATGTCTCTGCCGGTTCGCGTGACGACTGGCACACGCATCTCGACACGATTACAGATGAGGGTCTCCCACGTGCTTGAAGCCTACCGTCAACAGGTTGAAGAACGCGCCCAGCAGGGCATCCCGGCGAAGCCGCTGAATGCAGAGCAGACCGCTGATCTGGTCGAACTGCTCAAGAATCCGCAGGCCGGTGAAGAAGAGTTCATCCTCGACCTGTTCACCAATCGCATCCCGCCGGGCGTCGATGAAGCCGCTTACGTCAAGGCTGGCTTCCTGACCGCCATCGTGCGTGGCGAAGCTTCTTCACCGCTGATCGACAAGACCCACGCTACCAAGCTGCTCGGCACCATGCAGGGCGGCTACAACATCGCCACGCTGGTCGAGCTGCTGGACGACGAGTCCATGGCCAAGGAAGCCGGCGAACAGCTCAAGCACACCCTGCTGATGTTCGATGCTTTCCACGATGTCGCCGAGCGCGCCAAGGCCGGCAACACCGTCGCGCAATCCGTGCTGCAGTCCTGGGCGGACGCCGAATGGTTCCTGTCAAAGCCCGCCCTGGCGGACAAGATCACCCTGACCGTCTTCAAGGTGCCGGGCGAGACCAACACCGACGACCTGTCCCCGGCGCCTGACGCCTGGTCACGTCCGGACATCCCGCTGCACGCCAACGCGATGCTCAAGAACCCGCGTGATGGCATCATCCCGCAGGAAGAAGGCGTCATCGGCCCGCTGGCCCAGATCGAGGAAGTGAAGGCCAAGGGCTTCCCGGTCGCCTACGTCGGCGACGTGGTCGGTACCGGCTCCTCACGCAAGTCCGCCACCAACTCCGTGCTGTGGTTCTTCGGTGACGACATCCCGAACGTGCCCAACAAGCGCGCTGGCGGCTTCGTGTTCGGCAACAAGATCGCGCCGATCTTCTTCAACACCATGGAAGATGCCGGTGCCCTGCCGGTGGAAATGGACGTCGAGAAGATGGCCATGGGCGATGTCATCGACATCTACCCGTACGAAGGCAAGGTCTGCCGTCACGACACCGACGAAGTCATCTCCACCTTCTCCCTCAAGACTCAGGTCCTGCTGGACGAAGTGCGTGCTGGCGGCCGTATCCCGCTGATCATCGGTCGCGGTCTGACCGACAAGGCACGTGCCGAGCTGGGACTGGACGCCTCTGACGTCTTCCGTCTGCCGGAGCAGCCGAAGGATACCGGCAAGGGCTTCACCCTCGCGCAGAAGATGGTCGGCAAGGCCTGCAACATGGAAGGCGTGCGTCCGGGCATGTACTGCGAGCCGAAGATGACCACCGTCGGCTCCCAGGACACCACCGGCCCGATGACTCGCGACGAGTTGAAGGATCTGGCATGTCTGGGCTTCCAGGCCGACCTGGTGATGCAGTCCTTCTGCCACACCGCCGCCTACCCGAAGCCGGTCGATGTCGAGACTCACCACACCCTGCCGGACTTCATCATGAACCGCGGCGGCGTGTCGCTGCGCCCGGGTGACGGCATCATCCACTCGTGGCTGAACCGCATGCTGCTGCCGGACACCGTCGGTACCGGTGGTGACTCCCACACCCGCTTCCCGATGGGCATCTCCTTCCCGGCAGGCTCTGGCCTGGTGGCCTTCGCCGCCGCGACTGGCGTGATGCCGCTGGACATGCCGGAATCCGTGCTGGTGCGCTTCAAGGGCAAGCGTCGCCCGGGCATCACCCTGCGTGACCTGGTCCACGCCATCCCGCTGTACGCCATCAAGCAGGGCCTGCTGACCGTCGACAAGTCCAACAAGAAGAACGCCTTCTCCGGCCGCATTCTGGAAATCGAAGGTCTGGAAGATCTCACCGCAGAGCAGGCCTTCGAGCTGTCTGACGCCTCTGCCGAGCGCTCCGCCGCAGGCTGCACCATCACGCTGTCCGACGAGAGCGTGACCGAGTACCTGACGTCCAACATCACCCTGCTCAAGTGGATGATCGCCAACGGTTACGGCGATGCCCGTACCATCGAGCGTCGTATCGCCGGCATGGAAGAGTGGCTGGCCAACCCGAGCCAGATGCGTGCCGACAAGGACGCGGAATACGCCGAGATCATCGAGATCGACCTCGACGAGATCGATCAGCCGGTGCTGTGTGCCCCGAACGACCCGGACGATGCGCGTCTGCTGTCCGACGTGGCCGGCCAGAAGATCGACGAGGTCTTCATCGGCTCGTGCATGACCAACATCGGTCACTTCCGTGCCGCCGGCAAGCTGCTCGAGAAGCAGCCGGCCGGTAGCCTGAAGACCAAGCTGTGGTTGGCACCGCCGACCAAGATGGACCAGCACCAGCTGACCGCCGAAGGCTATTACGGCATCTACGGCCGTGCCGGCGCGCGCATGGAAATGCCGGGCTGCTCACTGTGCATGGGTAACCAGGCACGTGTGGCTGCCAAGTCCACCGTGGTGTCCACCTCCACGCGCAACTTCCCGAACCGTCTGGGCGACGGCGCCAACGTCTTCCTGGCGTCTGCCGAACTGGCCGCCATCGCCGCGGTCATCGGTCGTCTGCCGAGCGTCGAGGAGTATCAGGGCTACATGGGCGAATTCGATGCCATGGCCGGCGAGATCTATCGCTACCTGAACTTCCATGAGATCGAAGAGTTCCAGAACGCCGCCTCCAACGTGATTCCGGTCACTCAGGAAGCCTGATCAGGCGAGGCGCCGGGCTCCAATGTCCGGCGCCTCTCTGGACAGCAGCCGTCACTGGTCACGCCAGAGCTGCCAGCGAGACAACGAAACGGGCCGCCCCATCAGGGACGGCCCGTTTTTTCATGCCTGGCGTTTCGCCCGCCGCCCGAGACGGCCTGACGACCTGCTCAGCCTAGAACTTGTAACCGACAGAGGCCGTGAAGGCATCTACCTGATAGTCGCTGTCGAAGTCATAACGCTCGTATTCGGCACGGATCAGGAACGGATCGAGATTGACCTGGGCACCGGCACCATAGACCGGGTCGAAGCCGTCATTGTCCTTCAGGTCGACACTGGAATCGCCCAGATTGCCATCGACATCGGTTTCCCACTTGGCCATGCCCGCCTTGGCGAACAGCGAGAAGTACTGGCCGATCGGCAGGATACCCACCACGTTGACGCCGTAGGCCTTGGACTTGAGATCGGTATTGCCGAAGTCATTGCCCTTGAGCTGAACGGTCCCGAGATCCGTATAGAAGGCTTCGGTGGCGAAGTACGGGTTGTACTGATAGCCCACGAAGGCCTTGTAGACGTTGTCGTCATCATCCACGTCGAAGTCATCGCTGCCGGAGTCGATGAAATCGCCGGCCTCATCGGAATCATCGTTCTTCAGGCTGGAAAAACCGGTACCGGCACCGATATAGAGCCCTTCGGTGGCATTGCCTGCCGCCTGGGCGTGACCACTGAGCGCCAGAGCGAGAGCGGCGAAGGAAACGGTGGCCAACGGGGCGGCCAGAAGACGTGACTTGCTCATGTGTTGCTCCTTGATCCAATGGGCGGCACAGGCGGATACCTGCCAGAGGCAGACTGGTTCAACGTCGCCTGCCATGGGTGCAGGAGCATCGTGGTAGATATCGAACGGTGTTTCAAGAGTGGCGTTTTCACTACTTCCCACGTCGCCAGTCAGCAACATGCCCTCGTGACCCTCCCGTCCCTCGCTTGCACGCGCCCGAGGCCCGCTTAGCCCTTCGCACAGGTGCAAAGCCTTGGCGTATCGGGCATTCTCGACGTTGTGGCATTGCAGCAATCGCCAGCGCTCCGTCCCCAAGCGACCCTCACCGGGCCGCCCAGCACAAGGAATCCGACATGACGCACTCCCTCTCCACCCCCGATCTCTGCGATGAGTTCCCTGATGTGCAAGTCCTCGAGCCCCTGTTCATCAACTACGGCGGCGTCGAGTCCTTTGGCGGCGAAGTCGTGACCATCAAGTGCTTCGAGGACAACTCGCTGGTCAAGGCGGCGGTCGCGGAACCCGGTGCAGGGCGCGTGCTGGTCGTCGATGCCGGTGGCTCGATGCGCTGCGCCATGCTGGGCGACATGCTCGCCGAGCAGGCCGCCAAGAGCGGCTGGGCCGGCGTGATCATGTATGGCTGCATCCGTGATGTCGACGAGATCCACGCCACCCAGCTCGGCGTGCAGGCACTCGGCTGCTATCCGCGTCCCAGCATCAAGCGTGGCGAAGGCCAGCGCGATATCCCGGTCACCTTTGCCGGTGTCACCATCGTGCCGGGCGACTTCCTCTATGCCGACAACAACGGCATCGTCACCTCGAAGGAAGCGCTGATTCGCACCCAGCCGACGCCCTGACCGGTTCCCGACCACCGGTCGAACCGTTCAAGCCCCCAATGAAAACGCCCCCGCAACCGTTCTGGCTGCGGGGGCGTTTTCCTGTCAGTCGTGTCTGTCTCAGCGCACGCTGACCGGCTCACCTGATGCGGTGTCCTGGCGCTCGGTGACCGCATCATCGGCACGCGCGAAGCGATCCACCACGGCGGCGCAAGCCGCGTCACCGGTGATGTTGAGCGCGGTACGCGTCATGTCGAAGATACGATCCAGCGCGAACAGCAGCGGCAGGCCCTCGATGGGAATGCCGGCCGCCAGCAGCACGGCAACCACCAGGAACGACGGCCCCGGCACGCCAGCCTGACCGATGGCACCCAGGGTTGCGGTGAACACGATGGCGGCGTAGGCGGAGAAGCCGAGATCGACGTTGAAGACCTGGGCGAAGAACATCGCCACCAGCCCGTAATAGATGGCGTTGCCGCTCATGTTGATGGTCGCGCCCAGCGGCAGCACGAAGGCCGTCGTGGCGTTCTTCAGGCCCAGCTCCTTCTCGCAGACTTCCATGTTGACCGGCAGGGTCGCCATGGAGGACGCCGTGGACAGCGCGACGGCCTGCGGCTTCTTCATCACCGACAGGAAGCGACCCAGCGGCACGTCAGAGCCGAACTTGACCACCAGCGGGTAGAACACGAAGCCATAGATGAGGATGGCGCCCATGTAGACGAGGAACAGCTTCATCACCAGGGTCAGCACATCGAAGCCGAAGGTGCCGACGGCATCCGCCATCAGACCGAAGACGCCGATCGGCGCGATCAGCATCACCACATTGATCATCCACACGAAGGCCTCGATCACGGTATTCAGGCCTTCGATCAGCGGCTTGCCACGCTCGCCGGTCTTGGACAGGCCAATGCCGAGAAACAGGCAGAACACCAGAATCTGCAGGATGTTGGCATCGGTGAGTGCGCCGAAGATATTGGTCGGCACCATGCCCAGAATGGTATCCATCACGCCCGGCACGCTGCCCTTGTCGGCGTAGGCGTTGGAGAACATGCCCTTGGCGCTTTCCAGATCCACCCCACTGCCCGGCTGGAACACATGCCCCATCACCAGCGCCAGCATCACCGCCACGGCTGAGGTGAGCATGAAGAAGGCGAAGGTGGAGAGACCGATCTTGCCGGCAGAAGGGCTATCGCCCAGATTGGCGGCTCCCGACACGATGGAGACCGCGATCAGCGGTACCACCAGCATCTTGATCAGGTGAATGAAGAGCTCACCGAGTGGCGCGAACATCGCGGCGCTTTCGCCCATGTAAGCGCCTACACCAGCGCCCAGTATCATGGCGATGACTACCTGGACGCCGATGTTCTTCCATAAAGACTGTTTCACGTTACGACTACCTTGGATTGTGTCTGAAAGGTCGGTTGTTGCGTGCCACCGCATTGCTGGCTACCGGTGAGGCCTGCCGTCATGGTCACCATGGATGCATGGTCACCATGGATTCATAACCACCATGGATATTGTGGTCAGCGGGGTGGCTGGGATTATAAATGACTGCCTTTTCCACACGAGGCAGGATGATCATCATTTAGTCGCGAATTCGAGATCATTTTGTTGCTATTTGTTACGAACTGACATGCTTCTGCCGGTTTCTACACCATTGGTCTAGTGTCGCAAGCTGACCATCCATTCAGTTTTCGGGCGCGAAAATGAAAAGCGCCCACCGCACATGATGTGCAGTGGGCGCTTGATCAGCCGGCGACTGGCGCCAGCATCTGGTAGTGCGCCAGCCTAGGGCCTCTCACTGGGTCAGATACCGAGGCTGGGCATCACATCCGCTCGCGAGCGGGATCAGGCCAGTTCCTTGTCCGCCAGCATGAACCAGGTTTCCAGCACGGAATCCGGGTTGAGGGAGACGCTGTCGATGCCCTCTTCCATCAGCCACTTGGCCAGCTCCGGATGATCCGACGGCCCCTGGCCGCAGATGCCCACGTACTTGCCCTGCGCCTTGCAGGCACGGATCGCCATCGACATCAGCTGCTTGACCGCCGGGTTACGCTCATCGAAGAGGTGAGCGACGATGCCGGAGTCGCGATCCAGCCCGAGGGTCAGCTGGGTCAGATCGTTGGAGCCGATGGAGAAGCCATCGAAGTGCTCGAGGAACTGATCCGCCAGCAGCGCGTTGGTCGGCAGCTCGCACATCATGATGACGCGCAGACCGTTCTCGCCACGCACCAGGCCATTCTCGCCCAGCAGCTTGATGACCTGTTCCGCCTCGCCGGTAGTCCGCACGAAGGGCACCATGATCTCGACGTTGGTCAGCCCCATCTCGTCACGCACACGCTTGAGCGCACGGCATTCGAGATCGAAGCAGTCGCGGAAGGTGTCGGACACGTAGCGCGAGGCGCCACGGAAGCCCAGCATCGGGTTCTCTTCGCCCGGCTCGTACATCTTGCCGCCGATCAGGTTCTCGTACTCGTTGGACTTGAAGTCCGACATGCGCACGATGACCTTCTGCGGGTGGAAGGCGGCCGCCAGGGTGGAGATGCCCTCGACCAGCTTGTCGACATAGAAGTCGACCGGACTTGCGTAGCCGGCGGTACGCGCATCGATGGTCTGCTGCAGGTCGATGGGCAGGGTGGCGTAGTCGAGCAGCGCCTTGGGGTGCACGCCGATCATGCGATTGATGATGAACTCGAGACGCGCCAGGCCCACACCGGCATTCGGCAGACGCGAGAAGCTGAAGGCGCGGTCCGGGTTGCCGACGTTCATCATGATCTTGAACGGAATCTCCGGCATCTCGTTGACGCTGGTGACGGTGCGGTCGAAGTTGAGGATGCCGTCATAGACATGCCCGGTATCGCCTTCGGCGCAGGAGACCGTCACTTCGCGACCTTCGGCGAGCACCGAGGTGGCATCGCCACAGCCGACGACGGCCGGGATGCCCAGCTCACGCGCGATGATCGCCGCGTGGCAGGTACGGCCGCCACGATTGGTGACGATGGCGGAAGCGCGCTTCATGACCGGCTCCCAGTCCGGGTCGGTCATGTCGGTGACCAGCACGTCGCCGACCTGCACCTTGTCCATCTGCTCCGGGTTGTCGATCACGCGTACCGCGCCCTGGCCGATACGCTGGCCGATGGCACGCCCCGTCACCAGGGTGCGGCCCTTCTCGCGCAGCTGGAAGCGCTCGAGGTTGCCGCCCTCTTCCTGGCTGACGACCGTTTCCGGACGCGCCTGGACGATGTAGAGCTTGCCGTCATCGCCGTCACGCGCCCATTCGATGTCCATCGGACGCTGGTAGTGCTTCTCGATGATCATGGCCTGGCGCGCCAGGGCCTCGACATCGGCGTCGCTGATGCAGAATCGATGACGCTCCGGTACCGGCACGTCGACGGTCGCCACGGAACGCCCGGCGCTGGTGTCGTCGGTGTAGACCATCTTGATCAGCTTCGAGCCCAGGTTGCGGCGCAGTACCGCCGGGCGGCCGGCGGCCAGCGTGGTCTTGTGGACGTAGAACTCGTCAGGGTTGACCGCGCCCTGTACCACGGTCTCGCCCAGGCCCCAGGAGCCGGTGACGAAGACGGCGTCGCGGTAGCCGGATTCGGTATCCAGCGTGAACATCACGCCGGAAGCGGCCGTCTCGGAGCGCACCATCTTCTGCACGCCGGCAGACAGCGCGACCAGCGAGTGATCAAAGCCCTTGTGCACGCGGTAGGAGATGGCGCGGTCGTTGAACAGTGACGCGAACACCTCGTGCACCGCACGCTTGATGTTGTCGAAGCCTTCGATGTTGAGGAAGGTTTCCTGCTGACCGGCGAAGGAGGCGTCCGGCAGGTCTTCCGCGGTGGCGGAGGAGCGCACGGCAACCTTCAAATTCGGGTGCCTGGCCTGCAGCTCGGCATAGGCACGTTCCATCTCGGCCTCGAAGGCCGGCGGCAGCGGCGTATCGATGATCCACTGACGAATCTCGGCACCGACACGCGCCAGTTCGACCACGTCATCCACATCGAGAGCATCGAGGGCGGCATTGATACGCTTGTCGAGGCCTTCGTGGGCCAGGAACTCGCGATAGGCAAAGGAGGTAGTCGCAAAGCCGCCGGGCACGGTGACACCGGCATCGGCCAGATTGGAGATCATCTCACCGAGCGAGGCGTTCTTGCCGCCAACGCGATCAACATCGTTCATGCCGAGCTGATCGAAATCGACGACGTATTCGGATGTGGCTTGCTGTGACAAGGGAACCCCCTGGTACCAATGGATGGAAACGAATGACCGATGGAGGACGTTGAACCGCCTTCCGTTCAGCAATGACGCCACCCTAACAAGCTCTCTCTAGTATTAGCCATTGGTCTAACCGGCTAGTCAGTGGAGGAGGACTACAACCCTGAGACTGTTTCAGGCGTTCTGTCGCCATCGTCGCCGAACATGTCGACAAGCCAGAAACGGCCGCTACAGGAATGTAGTCATGGGCCGCTTTGCCGGGGAACGGGAACACGAGATTTCCCATATCGCACCACTGGCCATCCGCCGGATATTGCAAGCACGACAGTGAACGCCGACACTTGGGACTTCACGAGACGACACCCTGCGCCGGGTTGTGTCTTCGATTCGTTCTTCACGAGTGCCCGTCATGACCCGAACCGCCTTCTTCATTTCCGATGGAACCGGTATCACCGCCGAGACACTGGGACGCAGTCTGCTGGCCCAGTTCGAGAACACCGACATCCGCATGGTGACCAAGCCCTACATCGACTCCTCCGAGAAGGCCACGGCGCTGGTCAAGGCCATCGAGAGCGCCCACGCCACGGACGGTGAGCGCCCCATCATCATCGACACCATCGTCGATCAGGACATTCGTGACATCATCTCGGAATCCTCCGGTTTCAAGGTCGACATCTTCTCCACTTTCCTCAAGCCACTGGAAGAGGAGCTGGATACCCACTCGTCCTACAGCGTCGGCAAGACCCACTCCATCGGTCAGGATGATGTCTACATGAACCGCATCGATTCGGTGCATTTTGCCCTCGACAACGATGATGGAGCGCGCACCCACCAGTACGACAAGGCCGACGTCATCCTCATCGGCGTCTCACGCTGCGGCAAGACCCCGACCTCGCTGTATCTGGCCTTGCAGTTCGGCATCCGCGCGGCCAACTACCCGCTGACCGAGGATGATCTCGACGAATCCGGCACCCTCAAGATGCCGGCGTCACTGGCGCAATATCGCCACAAGCTGTTCGGACTGACCATCGACCCGCGCCGCCTGGCTGCCATCCGTACCGAGCGTCGCCCCAACAGTCGCTACTGCTCGATCGACCAGTGTCTGCAGGAAGTCGAGCAGACCGAGGCGCTGTTCCGCCGCTCCAAGGTGCCCTACATCGATACCACGCGCTTCTCGATCGAAGAGATCTCGACGCGCATGATCGCCGAGACCGGCCTGGCACGCCGCTTCTCACCACGCTGATACCCGTCGCTACGTTACGCCCCCAACAACACACATCGACCACAACAACCCCCCTACTCACGCAGGAAGTCTCCCCATGTTCCGCACCAACCACTACTTCGACGGCCAGGTGGCCTCCATCGCCTTCCAGAGCGCAGATCTGCCTGCCACGGTCGGCGTGATGGCCATCGGCGAATTCGTGTTTTCCACCAGCCAGCGCGAATACATGACCCTGATCAGCGGCGACATGCAGGTACTGCTGCCGGGCGCCGAAGAGTGGTATCAACTGGCAGACGGGGAAAGCTTCATCGTCGAAGCCAACCAGAGCTTCGAGGTGCGCACCACGGTCGAGTCCGCCTATCTGTGCAAGTACGAAGACGCTTAAGGCACTGGGAAAACAGCCGCCTAAGGCACTGGGAAAACAGCCGCCTGAGGCACTGGGAAAACAGCCGCCCAAGGCACTGAAAGCCAGACATGAAGAAGCCGCCGTGCCCTCAAGCACGGCGGCTTCTTTCGTCACGACGACTGCTTCTCGATACCGTGCTCAGGCGCGTCGCCTGAGCACGGAGCGCAGCGCCAGATAACTGATACCGCCCATCAGCAGATAGCTTGTCGCCACCCCGGCAAAGATACCGACCACACCGTGAAGCGTCCCCCCCAGCCAGGCCAATGGCACCAGCAGAGCGAACAGTCGCACCAGCGAGAGTGTCATCGCCCGGCGTGGCTCGTGCAGCGCATTGAGGCTGGAATTGGCGAGGATGATCACGCCCTGGGCGCCGAGTGCGGCGGGAATCAGCCACAGGTAGGTGACCACCAGCTGCGCGACTTCCGGGCTTTCGGCAAAGCGCGCCGCGATCCACTCACCGCCAAGCCCCAGCCCCAGCCAGACCGCCAGCTGCCAGACGAGAATGAAGCCGAGTATGCCGTGGATGGCTCGCCATACCCGCCGGTGCTGCCCGGCACCATCGTTCTGGCTGATGAAGGGTGACAGCGTCATCGAGAGTGCCAGCACCAGAATCAGCGCCAGTGACTCGATGCGTGAACCGATGCCATAGGCCGCGACGGCGGCATGACCATGC
Organism: Cobetia sp. PS-4MA; assembly: GCF_057670765.1. NCBI lineage: Bacteria > Pseudomonadati > Pseudomonadota > Gammaproteobacteria > Oceanospirillales > Halomonadaceae > Cobetia > Cobetia sp. PS-4MA. The sequence continues at coordinate 2,800,068 of NZ_CM173107.1, forward strand.
TGACTGACGATCCGCGTGACCAGCGCCGTGGCGATCGGCGTCATCACGCTGGTCATGGCCGCAGGCAGGCCGATGGCCCCCACTTCTCGCCATGAGGTGATCAGACGTGTCAGCGACAGCTGATGCAGATCCAGCCGCGCGCGCAGCAATGGCAATGCCAGCAAGCCCAGCGTCATCGCCAGCCACGATAGCACCGTGGCCAACGCCGCCCCCGCCACGCCCATGCCCTGCCAATCTCCGATGCCGAAGATCAGCAGCGGGTCGAGCAGCGCATTGAGACCCCCTGCCGCCGCCATCACCAGCGAGGGCACCAGGGTATTGCCCTCGGCGCGCAGCACGCTGCCCAGCACGCGTGGCAGCAACACGAAGGGCGCCCCGAAGTACCACACCTGCATGTAGTCCTGGATGTGCGGCATCAGGGTGTCATCGGCCCCCAGCAGCCCGAACAGCGGCCCGATGCTGACAAGCCCCGCCACGATCATCATGACGCCCAGCAGCAGCCCCAGCAGACTGGCATCCGTGGCCCGCGCCTTGACCGTCTCGAACTCGCCACGCCCGAGCCTGCGTCCCACCACGGCGGTGGTGCCGATGGACAGACCGATGGCGATGCTGATGACGGCAAAGGTCACAGGAAAGGTGAAGGTGACCGCCGCCAGCTCCGCGGTGCCCAGCTGGGCGATGAACCAGGCATCCACCAGGTTGAACAGCATCATGGTGACGATGCCGCCGATCACCGGCCCCGTCATGCGGGCAAGCGTCGAGGCGACCGGATCACGCAGCAGATCACGCCGACCACGCGGGGACGGGTTTCTGGCAGAGGAAGAGGACGTGGGGTTGGCAGGCTCAGGCATGCAGGCTCCGGACAGTAAACGGCCCCGTCAGGCGAGCTGCCTGCGGGGCCATCGGGGGCTATCGATCGTACGATCTGTCGTGCAATCCGTCGTGCAGGACGGGCACAGTGTAAGACATCCGCGCGGCGAGAGCAGTTCCCTTGCGGCTCAGGGGCTGCAAACCGGACTAGTTACCCTGCATGAAGGGCGAGATGACTTCGCCTCCCGACTCACGCCAGGCCGCGAAGCCACCCCCGAGATGGGCGACCGGCCCGAATCCCATGTCCTTGAGCGACTTGGTGGCCAACGCCGAGCGCAGTCCGCCGGCGCAGAACAGCACATAACGTCCCTCACGGGCGAAATCGGCACGGTGATAGGGCGAAGCCGGGTCGACCCAGAACTCCAGCATGCCGCGTGGCGCATGGATGGCCCCGGGAATGCGGCCTTCCCGCTCCAGCTCACGCACATCGCGGATATCCACCAGGATCAGGGGCGTACCGCCTGCGCGAGACTCCTCCAGCGCCTGACGCAGCGCCTCAGGCGACAGGGTGTCGATCTCCTTCTCGGCCGCTGCCACCAGCTCACTGACCGGTCGAATCATGGGGTCCTCCTTGCAGATGATATCGTCCTGATGATGCATGCCACTCACCGCCTGCGTGACACCTCACACATCCGCCTCGCCGCAACGATAGAAACGCTGGATGCTCGAGAAATCGAGACGTCCCGCACCCTGGGCGGCATGCTGGGCGAACAGGTTACGCGCCTGGGAGCCCATTGGCACTGCCGATTTCGAGCCCAGCGCCATTTCCCAGGCAAGGCCGAGATCCTTGGCCATCAGGTCCACCAGGAAGCCGCCCTGATAGTCGTTGGACGCAGGTGCCGCCTCCATCACCCCGGGCCAGGGGTTGTAGACGTTGAGCGCCCAGTTGCCGCCGGAGGACTGCTTCATCACCTCCGAGAGCACGGCCGGGTCCAGTCCGTTCTTGACCCCCAGCGCCAGCGCCTCGGCGGTGCCGCTCATCAGGATGCCCAGCAGCATGTTGTTGCAGATCTTGGCGACCTGACCGCTGCCGGCCGGGCCGGCATGGAACAGATTCTTGCCCATCACTTCCAGCAGCGGCACGGCACGCGCATAGCCGTCGGCCTCACCACCGACGATGAAGCTCAGGGTGCCGGCACGTGCGCCACCGACCCCGCCCGACACCGGGGCGTCCATGAAGGTGATGCCACGCTCGGCGGCATGGCGAGCGACCAGCCGGGCATCATCCGGCGCGATGGTCGAGGCGTCGATCACCAGTACCGAAGCGTCGAGTGTCGCCAAGAGGCCACCCTCGCCGTCTTCCTTGTCACCCAGATAGAGCTTTCGCACGTGCTGCCCCGCCGGCAGCATGCTGATGACGACGTCAACGCCCTCTGTCGCCTGGCGTGGCGACTCGGCGCGTGAGGCACCCGCCTCGACCAGCTGGCTCATGGCCGACTCGACCAGATCGAAGACCTTCACCTCATGGCCGGCCTTGACCAGATTGAGGGCCATGGGGCCGCCCATGTTGCCGAGCCCGATGAAACCGATGGATGTCATTGCAATGCTTCCTCGTGAACAGGTTCTTGTTGTCATTGGCGTCCGGCGGCATGTCCGCACCTGCCGCCCGTGCTGAAAAGCGCGCTTATAAATCCATCAGCGGATGCTCGTCCTCTTCCCACAGCGGCGCGAAGAAGCCGTCGATGTATTCCTCGGAGACCTGCGCGATCGAGGCATAGGCCCACTGCGGCTGCTTGTCCTTGTCGATCAACAGGGCGCGCACCCCTTCGGCAAGCTCGGTGCCCATGCAGCAGCGTACCGACAAGGTCAGCTCGTCGCGGAAGGCCTCCGCCAGCGAGGAATGGCGATGACGCCCCAGCATGCGAAATACCAGATGCGGTGAACTGGGGCAGCCGGCCAGCAGACGCTCGCGGTTGGCGCTCAGCCACGCATTGCAGTCACTGCGCGCCTGGGGATCATCGATGATTCGCTGGCAGGCTTTCAGCACTTCGCGCCCGGCGACCAGCTGCTGAAGATGATCGAAGAGCGGCAGCACCTGCCCCGGCGGCGCCAGTTCACGGCGCTCGAACTCGCTCAGTACCTGGCTCAGATGACGCGACGGGTGACGGCCGAATTCTCCCTCGCACAGCGCCTGCTTGAGCGCCTCGCGCTGCGCATCGGGAATCAGGCGTGTCGCCAGGCCAAGATCCAGCGCATCGCGGGCATTCAGCTGCGCGCCGGTCGCGCCGAGATATTCTCCGATGCCACGCGGCAGGCGATTGAGCAGCCAGCTGGCCCCGACATCCGGGTACAGGCCGATGCTGACTTCCGGCATCGCCAGTCGTGAGCTTTCGGTGACCACGCGCTCACAGCCGCCGGCGAACAGCCCCATGCCGCCGCCCATCACGATGCCGCCGCCCCATACCAGCAGCGGCTTGGGGAAGGTATGCAGCCGGTGATCAAGCCGGTATTCGGCGGTGAAGTAGCGGGTGGCGAAGAAATCATCCAGCGCCTCAATAGGGTCAGCGCCTTCGCTGGCAGGCGCCGTGGTCATCGCTTGATAGAGCGCCACGATATCGCCACCGGCACACAGTGCACGCTCGCCGGCACCTTCCAGCCACACCATGGCGATGCTGCTGTCCAGCTCCCAGGCATCCAGCTGCGCATCGATGGCCTCGATCATGGCCAGCGACAGCGCATTCAGCGAACGCGGCGCGTTCAGGCGCATGATGCCCAGCTGCTTGCCGTCGCGGGCGCGACGCGTCTCGAACACCACGGGCGCCTCGACATCGGTCGCGGCCTTGGCAGTGACACCTTCTATCTGGCTCATGAGCGCCCTCCTCCCTTCACCTCTTTCTGATGCGAGACCCACTGCGGTGCGCGTTTCTCGAGGAAGGCGCTGACGCCCTCCTTCTGGTTGGGGTCATCGAACAGCTCGACGAACAGCTCGCGCTCCATGCGCAGGCCATCGCTCATGCCGCGATGGCGTGACGACATGATCAACGCCTTGCAGCGCGCCACCGCGCTCGGACTCTGGTTGGCGACGCTCTCGGCGATCGCCAGTGCGCGCTCGAAGCTCTGGCCGGTCTCGACCACCTCTTCCGCCAGCCCGATGCGACCGGCGGTCTCGGCATCCACCTGCTCACCACACAGGATCATGCGCTTGGCCCAGCCTTCGCCGACCAGCCACGGCAGATGCTGGGTGCCGCCCGCGCACGGCAGCAGTCCCACCTTGGCCTCCGGAAGTGCCAGTTTCGCCTGATGCTCGACGATACGGATGTCGCAGGCCAGCGCGCATTCAAGCCCACCGCCCATCGCGTAGCCGTTGACGGCGGCGATCGTAACGCCCGGGAAGTTGGCCAGCCGCTCGAAGGCCAGCCCGAAGCGACGCGCCATGGTGGCGGCAACGCCCTTGTCACCATCGGCGAAGGTCTTGAGATCGGCGCCGGCGGAGAAGAACCTGTCGCCCTCACCGGTGATCACCACGGCGCTTATGCTGCCATCGCTCTCCAGCTCATCGAGCAAATGCTCCAGCTCGATCAAGGACGCCTCCGTCCAGGTGTTGGCCGGCGGATTGCTGATGGTGACACGGGCGATATGACGATCCTTCTCGAGAACGAGGCATGGCCCTTGATTGGATGACATCACGTAACTCCCTGAAAGATGGTAACCACTGACGAATTGAGGTGGAGGCGCCGTTACGCCAGCGACTCGATCATCCCCGGCGTCAGAAGACGGCGCGCGATGATCAGACGCATGATCTCGTTGGTGCCTTCCAGAATCTGGTGCACACGGGTGTCCCGCACCAGCCGCTCCAATGGGTACTCGCGGATATAACCGTAGCCGCCATGCAGCTGGAGTGCCTGATTGCAGACCTCGAAGCCCATGTCGGTGGCAAAGCGCTTGGCCATCGCACAGTGGGCGCTGGCCTCGCCGTCGCCCTCATCGAGCTTGAAGGCCGCCAGTCGCACCAGGGTGCGTGCGGCGGTCAGTTCGGTGGCCATGTCGGCCAGCTTGAACTGCAGGGCCTGGAACTGCGCCAGCTCGCGCCCGAACTGCTTGCGCTCGCCGAGATAATCCCGCGACAGCTCCAGCGCCTTCTGGGCCGCGCCCAGCGAGCAGGTGGCGATGTTGATGCGACCGCCATCCAGCGCCTTCATCGCGAAACGGAAGCCCTCGCCCTCCTCGCCCAGACGATTGCCCGCCGGGACCCGCACGCGATCGAAGCTCACCAGCCGGGTCGGCTGGCTGTTCCAGCCCATCTTGTCTTCCTTCTTGCCGTAGCTGATGCCGTCGGCATCCGCTGGCACCACGAAGGCCGAGATACCCGCCGCGCCGCTGTCCGGTTCACCGGTGCGCGCCATCACCACCAGCACGTCCGTCGCCCCGGCACCGGAGATGAACATCTTGGAGCCACTCAGGTAGTAGTCATCGCCGTCACGCTCGGCGCGGGTGCGCAGACTGGCGGCATCACTGCCGCTGCCCGGCTCGGTCAGGCAGTAGGAGCCAAGCTTGTCGCCCGCCACCATCGCTGGCACCCACTGCTCGCGGCACTCGTCACTGGCGAAGCTCGCGATCATCCAGCCGACCATGTTGTGGATGGTGATGTAGGCGGTGGTCGAGATGCAGCCGGTGGCCAGCTGCTCGAGAATGATGGAGCTGTCCAGACGCGGCAGGCCAAGACCGCCATGCTCCTCGGGGACATAGAGCCCCATGAAGCCCGCCTCACCCGCCTTCTTCAGCGTCTCGATGGGGAAATGGGCCGTGGCGTCCCACTCGGCGGCATGCGGGGCAAGCTCGGCATCCGCGAAGGCACGCGCGCCCTCCTGCAGGGCACGCTGGTCATCGGTCAGCGAAAAGTTCATGCAGCTGCCTCCTGTTGTCCTTGTTCTTTATCTCCAGGCCCGCCGAGTCCTCGGCGGGCTTGTGAAGAGAGCCCTCTGCGCATCTGAAGAGCCCTCAGCGGTCTTGTAAAGAGAGCCATCAGCGCATCTGAGGAGTCATCAGCGCATCTGAATGGAGAAGTTGGGCTGATTGCCCTCGGCCGGCGCATCATCGAACCAGCGCGCCGTCACCGTCTTGGTCTCGGTATAGAAGCGCACCGCCTGCTTGCCATAGGCATGCAGATCGCCGAAGAAGCTGCCGCGCCAACCGGTGAAGGAGAAGAACGGCAGTGGCACCGGAATCGGCACGTTGATGCCGACCTGGCCCACCGCGATCTCGTTCTGGAAGCGGCGTGCCGCGCCGCCGGAGCGCGTGAAGATGGAGGTGCCGTTGCCGTAGGGGTTGTTGTTGATCAGCTCGATGGCCTCGGACAGATCCGCCGCCTCCATGCAGCACAGCACCGGCCCGAAGATCTCCTCGCGATAGAGCACCATTTCCGGCGTCACCTTGGAAAACAGGCACGGCCCCAGCCAGTTGCCGTCGGGATAGCCCGCCACCGAGATGCCGCGACCGTCCAGCAGCAGCTCGGCCCCTTCCTCGACGCCCTGCCCGATCCAGCCCGTCACGCGCTCCAGTGCCTGCGGCGAGATCAGCGGTCCGTAGCTGGCGCCCGTGTCATTCCAGGCACCGGGGCGCACCTCGGCCAGCGCATCACGCACCCGCGCGATCAAGGCCTTCGAATCACCGACGAAGACCGCCACCGAGATCGCCATGCAGCGCTGACCCGCCGCACCGACACTGGCCCCGACCAGCGCATTCACCACCTGGTCCGCCGGAGCGTCCGGCATGATCACCATGTGGTTCTTGGCACCCGCGAAGCACTGGGCGCGCTTGAGGTTGTCGGTGGCGGTACGATAGATGTGCTGCCCCACCGGTACCGAACCGACGAAGCTCACGGTGCGCGGTGTCTCGTGGGCCAGCAGGTGATTGACCTGATCGCGCCCGCCCTGCACCACGGTCAGGATGCCCTCGGGCGCTCCCGCTTCCATGAACAGCTCCGCCAGACGCAGCGTGGTCAGCGGTACCTGCTCGGAAGGCTTGAGCACGAAGGCATTGCCGCAGGCGATGGACAGCGGGAACATCCAAAGCGGTATCATGGCGGGGAAATTGAACGGCGTGATCCCCAGGCAGACGCCCAGCGACTGGGTCACGGAGTAGCTGTCGATGCCGGTGGCGACGTTCTCCACCGTCTCGCCCATCAGCAGACTCGGAATGTTGGCGGCATGCTCGACCACCTCGATGCCGCGCCAGACATCGCCCTTGGCGTCCTCGAAGGTCTTGCCCAGCTCATGGGAGATGATCTCGGCCAGCTCGTCATGGTGCTGCTTGAGCAGATGCTGATAGCTGAGCATCAGACGGGCACGGGTCGGCACCGGGGTGTTGCGCCAGCGCTGGAAGGCCTGCTCGGCATGCACCAGCGCCTCGTCCAGTTCGCTGAGCGGCGTCAGTGGAACACGCGCCACTTCAGCGTTGGTGGCCGGGTTGGTCACGCTCAGGTGCTGATCGGCGGCGCTTGCGACAAACTGGCCATTGATCAGCTGTGGCAATACCAGTGGTGCGCTGTCACCGGCGACGACGGCGCGCAGTCGTGACAGCAACTCAAGCGAGCCATTTGCGGACGTGAGGGTAGTCGAAGACATGACGTGGCATTCCTGTGTCTGTTGTTATTGGGTGAAGGACGGCGTGTCAGCAGAGCCGGAGACGTCAGCCAGAGCCATCTTGCCGAAAGCGGCAAGCCGACATTGCGATCTGACTCAACCTAGCATCTGCTTGGTTGGCTGCAAATACTATTACCCTTTACGTTAACGTAAACAATGCTAGTCTGTAGAAAATTCACGGCCAGACGCCGCTGGCATCCACTGCGCAGAGGGGCATGCCATCTCCTCGGCGCACACAGCATTCGGAGCGGCAGTGCCCATGACGGATACGATGATTACCTCAACGCCTGACACCCAGAACCCGACAGCCTCCGAGAGTCCGGACGATGGCGTCGGCATGGAAGGCCTGCTGAGTGCCACCAGCACCAGCGACGCCATTCGCCCGACCCAACGCACCTGGAGCATCGGCGAGCTGGCACGTCATTTCGACGTGACCACACGCACCATCCGCTTCTATGAGCAGGAAGGCCTGCTGCATCCCCAGCGACGCGGCCAGACGCGCATCTATCACGACAAGGACCGCGTGCGCCTCAAGCTGACGCTGCGCGGCAAGCGGCTGGGATTCTCGCTGGCCGAGATTCGCGAGGTGGTGGATCTCTACGATGCCGCGGATGGCGGCGGCGAGAAGCAGCTCACGAGGCTGCTCGACATCCTGGCCGAGAAACGTGAAGGACTGGAGCGCCAGCTGCGCGACCTCACCGCCATGCAGCGCGAGCTGGACGATGTCGAGACGCGGGCGCGGGAAGCGCTGGCCCGCCTGACGACACACGGATGATGCGCGACCCCCGTCACTCTCTTCCAACACCTTTGAGAGCATCACGACAGCAAGACCGATAACGACAACAAGCACCATGACATTCACGCCGCCGCCCCCTGGCGGCGTGACCGCCCGCCGGGCGGCTCCCCCTGATACGCCTTGCCACACCAATAACAACCAGGGACACAGGACAACGCCATGTCACAGGACGCCATTGCCACACGCCAGTCTCTCAGCTATCTGAGCACCCTCTCCGACACTCCCCTGATGGGGGAAACCATCGGTGACTGTCTCGATCGCATCACCGCGCGCTGGCCCGAGCGCGACGCCTTGATCAGCCGTCATCAGGGGCTGCGTTACACCTGGGCCGAGCTGCATGCAGAGGTCGAGCGCGTGGCGCGCGGCCTGCTGGCGATGGGCATCACCCGCGGCGACAGGGTCGGCATCTGGGCACCCAATCGCGCCGAGTGGACCTTGATCCAGTACGCCACCGCCAAGATCGGAGCGGTGCTGGTCAATCTCAACCCGAGCTATCGCGGCCATGAGCTGGCCTATGCGCTCAAGCAGTCCGGCGCGGCGACGCTGATCTTCCAGGCACGCTTCAAGGCCTCGGACTACGTCGCGATCCTCGAGGAGCTGTTCCCTGAGGCCAGGGAGGCCCGCGGCCGTGATGGCATTCACAATGGCGCGCTGCCGGACCTCAGGCGTCTGGTCTGCTTCGAGGCCGAGGACGCCCTGCCCGGCATGCTCCACTGGCAGGATGTGCTGGGCGGCGCCGGAGAGGTCAGTCTCGAGACACTCCACGAGCTGCAGGCCAGCCTGACCTTCGATGACCCGATCAACATCCAGTACACATCCGGCACCACCGGGGCCCCCAAGGGGGCCACGCTCTCGCATCACAACATTCTCAACAACGGCTTCTTCGTCGCCGAGCGCATGAATCTCACGGAGCACGACAAGCTGGTGATGCCGGTGCCGCTCTATCACTGCTTCGGCATGGTGATGGGCAATCTGGGCTGCCTGACCCACGGGGCGACGATCATCTACCCCGAGGCGGGTTTCGATCCGCTGGCCACGCTGCAGGCGGTCAGTGAGGAAGGCGCCACCGCGATGTTCGGCGTACCGACGATGTTCATCGCCGAACTCGAGCACCCGCGCTTTGACGAGTTTGATCTCTCCAGCCTGCGCACCGGCACCATGGCGGGTTCCATCTGCCCCATCGAGGTGATGCGCCAGGTCATCGAGCGCATGCACATGCGCGAGGTCACCATCGCCTATGGCATGACCGAGACCAGCCCGGTGAGTCTGCAGACCACCCGCGAGGCACCGCTGGACAAGCGTGTCTCCACCGTCGGCACCCTGCATCCCCATCTGGAGATCAAGATCGTCGACCCCGAGACAGGCCAGGTGGTCCCGCGCGGCGAGAAGGGCGAGCTGTGCACACGCGGTTACAGCGTGATGCTCGGCTACTGGAACAACCCGGACGCCACCGCCAAGGCCATCGACAGTGGCCGCTGGATGCATACCGGTGATCTCGCCACCCTCGATGAGGACGGTTACGTGACCATCGTCGGGCGCATCAAGGACATGATCATCCGCGGTGGCGAGAACATCTATCCCCGCGAGATAGAGGACTTCCTCTACACTCATCCTGCCGTGTCGGACGTGCAGGTGATCGGCGTGCCCGATGAGCGCTATGGCGAGGAAGTGATGGCCTGGGTCAAGCTCAAGGAAGGCGAGCAGCTGGATGCCGAAGGCCTCAAGGCGTTCTGCCAGGGCAGAATCGCCCACTTCAAGGTGCCGCGCCATATCAAGTTCGTCGAGGAATTCCCGATGACCGTCACCGGCAAGATCCAGAAATTCAAGATGCGCGAAACCGCTACGGCGGAGCTGGGACTCAAGGCATGAACGGGCACCTCGGAGGGCCACGGAGAACACGCGCATGAGTCACGACACGCCGGGAGGCGATGACGCCTCCTCCGCTCGCCACCTGAGCACGGCCTGTGCCCAGGTGGCGCACTACGCGCCCCCTCGGCATCACGCGGCACTGGAGGAGGCACTCGAGGCATTGATCAAGGCGCATCCTGAGCCCGTCCTGCCGCCCTCGGCGCTGGCAGGGCTGGATCAGCTGCATCTGGGAGGCGCGGCCGGCAGCCGCGAGTTGCTGGCGATGGCGGCTCTCGAGACCCCCGAGGGCATGCCACTCGCGATTCTCGAGCCCGGTGCCGGGCTCGGCGGACTGGCACGCATGCTGGTCAGTCAGCATGCCAGCGCCGGGCATCACGTCACCACGCTGGATCTCTCGGAGAGCCTCTGCCAGCTGGCCGTCGCGCTCAACCGTGCCACCGGCCTGCGCGAACGTATCCGAGTGCTGGAGGGCGACGCCTGCTATCCCGAGCTGCACCCCGCCCTGACAGGGCGACATGTCGACCGCATCCTGAGCCAGCACCTGCTGGTCCATCTGAGCGACAAGACCGACGTGTTGCGTCAGTGGCATGACTGCCTCAACGATGACGGCTATCTGGTGCTGCATGAGCCGGTGCTCAGCGTCCAGGCACAAGCCTTCCATGAGCGTCCGCAGCTGCCGGTGCCCTGGGCACTGACGCCCCGCGCCGATCACCTGGCCAGCTGCGAGGAACTGCACGAGGCGATGGCCAACAGTGGTTTCGAGGTCGAGGCGCACGCCGAACTGACGCCTCAGGTGCTCGCCTGGCAGGCGCGGCGTCTGCGCACACCCTCCCCCGGCGCCTCCGGCCAGCCCCCACTCTCGCCCGCCCAGCGTGCCAGCCAGGCGCTGACACCGGAGCTGATCTTCGGGCCGCATTTCCCGACGATGCAGCACAATCTGGCCGAGGCGCTGGAGGCCGGCTGGCTGGAAGTGCACCTGTGGCGACTGCGCAAGCGCCGCCATCCGTGACGGTGATGAGCCTGGAGGTTTCCCGCGTGAGGCCAGTCCGATACCGGCGTGAAAAAAATTAGAAAACACCGCTCGTAAATGACTGGCATCCACTGTCATCAACCGTTATTCTTGCCAGTACAGTCCCGTTCGGGGGATAAGCCGTTCGTTATCCGTCGTCATGCAAGAGGGTCTTCCTCACCATGATGACCGCACTGGAGCATGTCTTTCATTTCCATGTGCCAGTGCACAGTTTCCCGATGCTCGCGCACCGTTTCTCCGGGAATCTGTTCATCAAGGCGCTGATCTGATCAATCCGCGCCGACTGCATCAAAGATTCCCTCACGGGAAAACCGAAAGGGCCTCCATCTGGAGGCCCTTTTTTTGTCTGCTCGCTTTGTCTGCTCGTGCTGTCAGCTCGATTCCTGCCGGTGCGAGCCATTGATCCGACACGCCGTCCGTCAGCTCATCGGCACGGCATGGCGCACTGGATCAGCGAGCCCTCACGCCTGCCAGGCGGCCAGTGCCGCGAGGTGATCCTGGCGCGCCTGGCCCGGCGTCACGGCCGCCAGCCGCACCCTGGTGCCCGGCACGCATTGGGCGAGCTGCGCGCAGGCCAGCGGCGTCAGTGCGCCAAGGCGCGGATAGCCGCCGATGGTCTGGCGATCATTGAGCAGGATGATCGGCTGGCCATCGGCGGGCACCTGTACCGCGCCCAGCGGAATGCCTTCGGAGACCATCCCGGCACCGTCACGCTCCAGACGCGGGCCGGTCAGACGCACGCCCATGCGATCGGCACGCCCGTCCACTGCCCAGTCGCGGTTGAAGGCGCGAAAGAGGCTGTCGCCGCTGAATTCGGCAATCTGGGCGCCTACCACCAGCGCCAGTTCGAGCGCCTCGCCCTCCTCGGGGGTCAGCGACTGCTGCCATGCCTGTGCCGACGCCGGCAACTCGCGCAGCGACAGCTCATTGCCGGCCGCCGTCAGCACATCGCCGCTGGCCAATGCATGGCCTTCGCCATCCAGCCCGCCCAGACCATCACGCACGGTACAGGCCGCACTGCCCAGCACCGGGGCGACATCCAGCCCCCCCGGGAAGGCCAGATAGGCGCGCAGCCCGGCGACCGGACGCTCGAACTTGAGCACCTGCCCCGCCGTCACGGCGAAGGCCTGCCCGGGCAGCAACGCCTCACCATCCAGTGTCGCCGCCAGATCAGCGCCACACAGCGCCAGCGTGCCCGCCTGCCCGACCTTGAGGGTCAGGCCGCCGCCCATGGTGATCTCGAGTCCCGGCGCATCCGGGGCATTTCCCAGCAGCCAGTTGGCCCAGCCCAATGACACCCAGTCCGCCGCGCCGCCCTGGGTCACGCCCAGATGGCGGACCCCCAGGCGTCCCGCATCCTGTACCAGTGCCAGGGCACCGCTGCGCTCGACGTCGAGTCTCACGCGCTTGTCGTTGTCGGCACTCATGCGCGCTCCTCCAGCGGGGTGACATCGCCGCCCAGGCCAACGAATTCCTCTCGGCTCACGGAAACGAAACGCACGCGATCACCGGGCATGAAGCGACTGGACGGCTCACCGGCCTCGTTGCGACCGAACAGCGTGATGGGCGTGCGGCCCAGGATGTTCCAGCCACCGGGAGAGCGGGACGGGTAGATCGCGGCCTGACGATCGGCGATACCGACGCTGCCGGGGGCGATCTTCTGGCGCGGCGTCTTGAGGCGCGGTGTGGTCAATGCCTCCTCCAGCACGCCCATGAAGGCGAAACCGGGGGCGAAGCCAAGCGCGAACACGCAGTAATCATGCGCGCCATGCCGTTCGATCAACGCCTCGACACTGATGCCGAGACGCGCGGCGATCGGCGCAAGCTCCGGGCCGACACTGTCGTCGTACCAGACGGGCACCTCGTGCAGCTGGCCCTGCTGACCGCTCTGCGGAGCGAGGTTCTCGAGGGCCGCCTGGATACGGGCACGCACCTCGCCTTCTTCCAGTGCCGCCACGTCATAGTGCAGCAGCAAGGTGGTATAGGACGGCACCAGATCCACCAGCGCTGTGCCGAAGGCCTCACGCAAGGCCCCGTCAGCGGCCAGAATCCAGGCCATGTTGGATTCCTCGATGCGGTCGAACAGCCGGATGATCAGCGAGTCCATGCCGACGGTCTCGAGGCGCAGTTGCGGTGACGAGCCACGTTCGTGGCTATTCCCCCCAGCCATCAGGCACCCGCCAGCGCATCGAAGGCGTCACGGATGGCACGCACCGCGGCCACGGACTCGGCGTTGTCACCGTGCACGCACAGGGTGTCGGCACTGAGTACCAGATCACCGCCGCTGCTGTCGGTGAGGGCTTCACCGCGCGCCAGCGTCACCGACTGGGCGATGATCACCTCGCTGTCGTGATGCACGGCGCCGGGCTCACGACGCGAGACCAGGTGACCGCGCGAGTCGTAGGCACGGTCGGCGAAGGCCTCGAACCACAGCGTGATGCCCATCTCGTCGGCCAGTGCCTGCATCGGTGCCGGATTGGCGGTCGCCATCACCATCAGCGGCAGGCTGGCGTCATAGCGCACCACGGCTTGCATGACGGCGCGCAGTAGCGTCGGGTCAGCGGCCATGTCGTTGTAGAGCGCACCATGCGGCTTCACATACTGGACGCGAGTGCCTTCGGCGCGACAGATACCGTCGAGCGCGCCGATCTGATAGAGCAGCATGTCCTCGACTTCCGCAGGCGAACAGGCCATGGAACGGCGCCCGAAACCCTGCAGATCCGGATAGGCGGGATGTGCGCCGATGCGCACGTCGTGCTTGACCGCCAGCCGCACGGTACGGCGCATGATGGTGGGGTCAGAGGCGTGGAAGCCACAGGCGATGTTGGCGCAATCGACGTAGGGCATGACCTCGTCATCGAGGCCGATCTTCCAGTTGCCGAAGCTTTCGCCCATGTCGCAATTGAGCAGAGGGAGGGAGGGAGCGGAACGGGACATTGAGGCACCTCGCAGGATGATCTTGTGTGTTGTTATCCCTCCACTCTAAGTAAGGCCATGCCTCGGTATCCAATCGTATTTTGTGATTCGTTATATCGATGAAATCTTTCATTACCAGAAGGTATGAAAGCCCAGTCAATCATCCGCTTGCCTGTCAGACCGCCACATGCTTCTGTCTGGGGCACCCCGGACAGCCACGAAAGGGCCGTCATCTCTGAATGCCGGCCTGACTCAGGCGACCGACGCGTCTTGTCTGGCGGAACCACCCACAACAACAGGAATTTCCCACATGGCCGTCAGTGATCCGTTCCACCTCGCGATTCAAGTGCGTGACATCGCCGAAGCCCGGCGCTTCTATGGCGAATTCCTCGGCTGTCCGGAGGGACGTTCCTCGGACAGCTGGGTCGATTTCGACCTCTACGGCCACCAGTTCGTCTGCCACCTGAACCCGGCACTGGCCGACCCTGACAACCCGCTCGCCCAGCACCGCAATCCGGTCGATGGGCATGGCGTCCCGGTGCCGCACTTCGGGGTGGTACTCGAGATGGAGGTCTGGCAGGCACTGGCGGATCGTCTCACTGCCGAAGGCGTGACATTCGAGATCGCACCTCATGTGCGCTTCAAGGGCGAGCCCGGTGAACAGGCCACGATGTTCTTCCTCGACCCCACCGGCAACGCGCTGGAGTTCAAGGCCTTCAAGGACCGCGAGAGCCAGCTGTTTCGCAAGTGAAGGCCCCGCGCCCCGTCTCGTGCGGGGCATGCCCGGTGATGAAAGCTGACGCCCTGCACGGCATGCGGCAAGATGGTCGGTCTCAACGATTCATCACGGGGCATCTGTCATGTTCGATTTCAAGGAACTCGAGGCCTTTGTCTGGGTCGTGCGGCTCGGCTCGTTCCGCAAGGGCGCGACCAAGCTGCACCTCACCCAGCCCTCCATCTCGGACCGCATCAACCGTCTTGAGGCCGCCGTCGGCGAATCGCTGCTCGAGCGTGCCACCCGCCCCATCCAGCCCACCCTGCGCGGTCGGGAATTCTTCGCGCATGCCGAACGCCTGTTGAGCGGGCGCGAAGAAGCCATGCGCCTGTTTCAGGAGGAAGGCGCCTTTTCCGGCACGCTGCGTCTGGGCGTCATCGAGACCATCGCCAACAGCTGGTTCCCGGCCTTCATGCGCCAGCTGGCCGAGCGCTACCCCAAGCTGACGCTGGAAATGACCGTCGACATCTCGCCCTTTCTGCATCAGCGCTTGGCCGACAATGACCTCGACATGCTGTTCGCGATGGACAGCGCCGCCATGGGCCCCTACGCGACCCAGACACCGCTGTGCACCTTCGAGATGGGCATGTTCGCCTCGCCGACCCTCGCCGAGCAGCTGGCCCAGGACGGCGAATGCTTCGCCAGAACCCCCTTCATCTCCTTCAGCAAGCAGGCCCGTCCCTATACGGAGCTTGTCAGCTACCTCGCCGAACAGGGCATCACCCAACCCAAGGTGCACTGCACCAGCACCCTGATGACCATTCTGCGCATGAGCAGTGAAGGACTGGGCATCGGTGTCCTGCCGGTCGCCACCGTCGAGGACGTGATCAATCACGGCGAACTGGTGCGTCTGCCACTCGAGACCCCGCTGCCGCCGATGGTCTATGAGGCCATCTGGCGCAATGCCAATTACCCCGACTTCTGCGCCAGTGTCGCGCGCCTGGGTCGCCAGTGTGCCGAGACCTACTCTCGCCAGCACGCGCCTCCCGCCGACTGATCGAAGCGTCATGCATGCGCTGAGACAGGGTTGATCGTGCCCCGCCCTGCATCAGATCAGCGTCAGACCAAGGTCTAACAATATCGCCAAAGGCTTTCATGCGACGACACGATGAAAGATTTCATCGATACTGTGAATCAGAATTAACGATTGGACGGGATGGCCTGTCACTTGAAGAATGAAATCGTCTGCCGACAACATTCAATAATAATGAGGAACTAGACATGCGTAAGCCCAGCGACTCCCTCACCCGCAAATCTGCCACCTCCAGTACCCTCATCGGACTGGCAGCCGTCGGTGCCCTGGCCTTCAGTGGCTCGGCCCTCGCGGCACAGTGGAACCTCGCCACTCCGTATGGCGATGCCAGCTTCCACACCAAGAACACCAAGCAGTTCGCCGAGGAGGTCACCGCGGCCACCGATGGCGAGCTGAGCATCACCGTGCACAGCGGCGGTTCGCTGATCTCCCACGGCGAGATCAAGCCGTCCGTGCGTCGCGGCACCGTCCAGGCCGGCGAGATCTTCCTGTCGATCCTGTCCAACGAATCGCCGGTCTACGAGCTGGACACCCTGCCGGGCGTCGCCTCCAGCTACGAGGAAGCCTTCGCTCTGTGGCAGGCCTCCAAGCCGGACATCACCGCGCTGTTCGCCAAGGAAGGCCTGATGCCGCTGTACGCGGTCGCCTGGCCGGCCCAGGGCATCTACACCGACTTCGACCTGACCGACGTCTCCCAGCTCAAGGGCCTGCGCATCCGCGCGCCCAACATCAACACCCAGCGCTTCGTCGAGAACGTCGGCGGCAAGCCCACCGAGACCGAAGAAGCCGACATCCCCACCGCCTTCAGCACCGGCCGTGTCGACGCGATGATCACCTCCAGCTCCACCGGCAAGTCCATGTCGGCCTGGGATTACGTCAAGCACTACAACGACGCCAAGCTGTGGCTGCCGAAGAACATCGTTTTCGTCAACAAGCGTGCCTTCGATCGCCTCGACGAGAGCACCCAGCAGGCCGTGCTGGACGCCGCCAAGGCCGCCGAGACTCGCGGCTGGGAAGCCAGCAAGGCCGATGCCGACGAGAGCGCCAAGGTGCTGACCGAGAATGGCTTCACCATCAGCGAGCCGGACGAGAAGCTGTCCGAAGACCTCAAGGCCGCCGGTGACAAGCTGTTCCAGGACTGGAAATCACGCGCCGGCGATGAAGGCCAGCAGCTGCTCGAGCGTTATCGCGCCGATCTCGATGCCTGATCCCCGCCTGCCAGCGCCGGGCGTTCGTCCCATCAGCTGAACGCTCGGCACCTGGCCGGTATCGTCACCCCGCCACGCGATGATCACGTCGCACCCCTGTCCGCCTCTGCCCGCTGGCAGACGCGACAGGGGCTCCCCGACACGGCATCGCGTGGCCACCCTCACCTTCCCTGTGAGTGCATGTCATGACCTACTTCCTCGACAGACTCTATCGCCTCGGCGCGTGGGGTGCGGCAGCT
Source organism: Cobetia sp. PS-4MA (assembly GCF_057670765.1). Lineage (NCBI taxonomy): Bacteria > Pseudomonadati > Pseudomonadota > Gammaproteobacteria > Oceanospirillales > Halomonadaceae > Cobetia > Cobetia sp. PS-4MA. The sequence goes on from NZ_CM173107.1 coordinate 2,817,385, forward strand.
TGCATGCTGCTGATCTGCACCCTGGTCAGCCTGCAGGTCTTCCTGCGCCTGATCGACGCCATCCTGGTGATGTTCGGAGCCGAACGTCTCGGCTTCGAGATCTCCGGCGTCTCGGAAATGGCCGCCTTCCTGCTGGTCGGTGCCACCTTCCTGAGCCTCGCCTATACCTTCACGCACCACGCGCACATCCGCGTGACGCTGGTCATCAATCGCCTGCCGCCCGCCGTGCGCGTGTGGGTCGAGAGCCTGGCGCTGCTGATCGCACTGAGCCTGAGCGTATTGATCACCCATGAACTGGTACTGCTGGTCGGCGAGAGCCTCGAGTACCACGACATTTCCTCCGGCCTGCTGGCCCTGCCGCTGTGGATTCCGCAGAGCGTGCTGGTCGCCGGTACCGGCCTTCTGTGCCTGGCGATTCTCGAGACACTGATCGCCACGCTGCGCACCGCCTTCACCGCGCCCTCACGCTACGTGGCGCCCGAGCCCGAAGACGGAGCCGAATGACATGCTGACACTCATCCTCGTCACTCTGCTGGCCCTCGCCTTGCTGCTCGGCGGCGGCGTGTGGGTCGCGTTCTCGCTGATCGGCACCGGCTGGATCGTGCTGACCTTCTTCTCCACCTTCGAGACCGGCCCGATCCTGGCCTCGGACTTCTGGGGTGCCAGCTACGGCTGGGACCTGACCGCCCTGCCGATGTTCGTGTGGATGGGCGAGATCCTGTTCCGCTCCGGACTCGCCGACAACATGTTCCGCGCGCTGGCACCGTGGCTCAATCGCCTGCCGGGCCGCCTGCTGCACTCCAACATCATCGGCAGCGGGCTGTTCGCCGCCGTGTGCGGCTCCTCCGCCGCCACCTGTGCCACCGTCGGCAAGATGACCCTGCCGGAGCTTGAGCGTCGCGGCTACGACAGCAATCTGGCCATCGGTACCCTCGCCAGCGCCTCGACCCTCGGTCTGCTGATTCCGCCGTCGATCATGATGATCGTCTACGGCGTGGTCACCGAGCAGTCCATCTCGCGCCTGTTCATCGCCGGTGTCCTGCCGGGCATGCTGCTGCTGGCCCTGTTCATGGGCTATCTGGCGATCTGGTCGAAGGTCGTCGGCGAGCCGCAGGGCCGCGCCGGCCATGATGAGCCGCACATGAGCTTCATGGCCAAGCTGCGCAACAGCGCCCAGTTGATTCCGCTGCTGGCACTGATCGGCGGCATCCTCGGCAGCATCTACGGTGGCCTGGCGTCACCGACGGAAGCGGCGGCGGTCGGCGTGGTGCTGTCGCTGATCATCGCGCGACTCAATGGCCACATGAGCGCCGCCACCTTCAAGGAATCGCTGTTCGCGGCGCTGCGCACCTCATGCATGATCGCCTTCATCATCGCCGGTGCCTCCTTCCTGTCCTCCGCGATGAGCTTCACCCAGATTCCGATGCAGCTGGCCGAAGGCATCGCCACCCTGGGGCTGTCGCCGACCATGCTGCTGGTGGTGCTGACGCTGTTCCTGCTGATCCTGGGCTGCTTCCTGGATGGCATCTCGCTGATCCTGCTGGTGACCTCCATCATCATGCCGGTCATCGAAGCCGCCGGTTTCGACCTGATCTGGTTCGGTATCTACCTGATCATCGTGGTCGAGATGTCGCAGATCACCCCGCCGGTGGGCTTCAACCTCTTCGTGATCCAGAGCCTGACCGGCAAGGACATCATCACCATCACCAAGGCGACGCTGCCGTTCTTCCTGTTGATGATCTTCTCCATCGTGTTGATGCACCTCTTCCCGGAAATCGTGCTCTATCTGCCCCAGGCCATGAACGGCTGATCCGGCCCTCCACGTCCCCGACGCACTGTCACGGCAGACAGATCCCCTCCCGGGACGTCGTCCTCTTCCAGACCTCCCTTCGGGGAGGTCTTTTTCGTGGCTTCTCCTTCCCACGCCAAGTCGCTAGGCTTGTGACACGCAAGCGCTTCAGGCTGCCGCCCGTGCTTCACACTGACACGCCACCGCCGGACCTCACCGTGCCCGACTCCCTGACTTCTCCCGTCACCTCACCCATCGCCGACTGGCGCCGTCGAAAGCGCCATGGTGCCCTGTGGCTCTGGACCAGTGGCCTCGCGGTCCTGGCCGCCTGCCTGCTGGATATCAGCCAGGGCAGTGGCGAGCTGCCCCTGGCACGTCTGCTGCCCGCACTGTGGCAGAGCGAAGCGAACGATCCGCTCGCCCACGCCATCCTCTGGCAACTGCGCCTGCCCATCGCGCTGATGGCGGTGACCGTCGGCGCCTCCCTGGCCATGGCCGGTGCCCAGATGCAGACCCTGCTGCACAACCCGCTGGCCGACCCCTTCACGCTGGGAGTCTCGGCGGCGGCCAGCGTCGGTGCCGGGCTTGGCCTGATCCTGCATCTCGACCTCGTGCAGCTGGTGCTGCCCTCATGGCAGGGCCTCGCAGGCGCAGGGCTTGGGGTCACGCTGAATGCCTTCCTCTTCGCGCTGGGGGCCTCGCTGGTGCTGTGGAGCGCACAGCGCCTGCCCGGCGTCGGCGTACAGACTCTGGTACTGCTGGGCATCGCGCTGATGTTCTTCTTCAATGCCCTGCTGGGTGTGCTGCAGTTCGTCGCCTCGCCCGAGGCATTGCAGCAGCTGATCTTCTGGTCGATGGGCAGCCTCGAGCGCAGCAGCTGGTCACGCCTGGCCGTGTTGAGCCTGGTGATCGCGCTGTGTGCGGTGGTCTTTCATCGTCGACGCAGCGAGCTGACCGCCCTGAGCCTGGGGGAAGCCCAGGCCCGTGCGCTGGGCGTGGACGTGCGCCGCCTGCGTCTGAGCGGCCTGATGTGCACGGCGCTTCTGACCGCCACCGCCGTCTCGTTCGTCGGCAGCGTCGGCTTCATCGGCCTGGTCGCGCCCCACATCGCCCGCCTGCTGGTAGGTGAACAGCAACAGCGCCTGCTGCCCCTCTCGGCACTGATCGGCGCCCTGCTGCTGTCGCTGACCTCGATCCTCAGCCGTTCGCTCATCCCCGGCGTGCTGCTGCCACTGGGCATGATCACCGCGTTGATCGGCCTGCCCTTCTTCGTCAGCCTGACGCTCAAGCGCCGAGGACACGACGGATGAACCAGCGACATCACGCGCCCACCGCCGAATCCGACGCGCCAGCCCGCCTCGCGCAGTCTCGCGACGAAGGCGCTCTCGATGACCAGGGGCTCGTGCTTCAGGATCTCAGCGTCCTGCGCGGGGGGCATCCGGTGCTGGACATGCCGGGCACGCTGCGCGCACACCGTGGCGAGCTGACCGCCCTGCTCGGCCCGAACGGTGCCGGAAAATCGACCCTGTTGCAGACGATCGCCGGGCTACTGCCGGCCAGCGGCCAGCTGTGTCTCGACGGGGAGGCACTGGCGTCCCTCACGCCACGCCAGCGCGCGGCACGTATCGGCTACCTGCCGCAGCTCAGTGAAGGCGGCGCGATGCTTGAGGTCTTCGAGTCGTTGCTGCTGGCGAGACGCCTGGCCGGCCATCTGGACGAGCAGGCCAATCTGCGCCACTGCGAGGCGCTGGTCAGCGCACTGGAGCTGGCCCCGCTGGCCTCCCGACGACTCGGGCAGCTTTCCGGCGGACAGCGCCAGCGTGTCGCCATCGCGCAGGCGCTGGTACGCGAGCCGGCGCTGCTGATGCTGGATGAACCCACCAGCGCCCTGGACCTGCACTTCCAGCTGGCGGTGCTCGACTGGCTTGGCCGCGATGCCCGCGACCGTCAGCGCATCGTGATCGTCGCGCTGCATGACCTGAGCCTGGCCGCGCGGCATGCCGCCCAGCTCTGGCTGCTGGATCGCGGGCGTCTGGCGGCCAGCGGCCCGCCGCGCGAGGTACTGAGCGCCGAGCGACTGCGCGAGGTCTACGCCATCGAGGCACGGGTCGACTGGCCAGAGGATGGCAGCCCGCCCGCCATCGTGGCCCTTCGCGCACTCTAGGCCTGCCAGCTCTTCCCGTTCTTCCAGCCCTGCCGACTCTTCCCGTCCCTTCTGGCGCTTTGCGTTCTGTCAGGCGCGTCGCGTTCGCAAGCGCTCTTGGCCAGCCGCCTCTTGCCTTCTGGCGAAGACAAAAAAAACCGCCCCCGACGCATGCGTCGGGGGCGGTTCTTCACGGGGCCATCAGCCCTCACGCAGACTCAGGACAGGTGAGAGGCCTGAGAGCCGGTGTCGATCATGCCGTGCTGCTGGCCGCCACCATGACCGCCGCCGTGGCCGCCATGACCATGATCGAACAGACCACAACCGCCGAGTGCCAGGGTGGCCGCGACCAGCGCGATCGGGAACAGATTCTTGATACGCATGAGACGTCTCCAATTCAAGGTTCGCTACACAAGACTCCCGTCAGCGAGTCTTCACTATGGCGTTCACTCTACTCACATCGGCGGCCAACGATAATCCTGCGCAACGCCTTTCCTTGATTGCTGCACACCGTGTACAACAATCGCGACGGGCCTGTCTGGGTTTTTCCGGCCCCGGTCCAGATCAACGCGCCTTGAGCCCGCGCATATGCGCCGGAATCACCATGCGCTCGAACAACTCGAACAACAGCTCCGCGCAGATGGCCAGCAGCGCCGCCGGAATCGCGCCGTACAGCACCAGATCATAGTCGTTGAGCGAAAGTCCCGTGACGATGGGTTCGCCCAGCCCGCCCGCGCCGATGAAGGCCGCCAGGGTCGCGGTACCGATGTTGATGATGGCGGCGGTCTTGATCCCCGTCAGCAGATTGGGCGTCGCCAGCGGCAGGATGACGTGACGCAGCTGCTCACGGCGCGTCAGCCCCATCCCGCGCGCCACCTTGACCAGCAGCGGGTCCACCGTCAGCAGTGCGGTAATGGCCGCGCGGATGATCGGCAGCAGGGAGTAGACGAACAGCGCGATCACCGCCGGCACCACCCCGATCCCGAACAGCGGAATCATCAACGCCAGCAGCGCGATGGAGGGGATGGTCTGCAGCAGGCCGGTGACGTAGAGCACGACCCGCGAGACCTTCGGATTGCGGTAGACCAGCAGTGACAGCGGCAGACCGACCAGACACGCCAGCAGCAGCGCGGACAGCGTCAACTGCAGATGCTCGATGAGATTGGTACCGAGCTTGTCCCACTTGGCGCCACTGACTTCGCGTTGCTCGGTGGTGATGCCCTGTTCCTGAATGAAGCGGCTGGCCACCTGGGCGAAGCTCTGCTCCTCGGTGGAGACCTCGGCATTCAGCGCCTGCATGCTGTCCTCATCGAGACTGCCCGCCAGCTGATCCAGCGCCGCGACAGCCTTCTCCGGCAAGGCGGCATTCACGAAGGGCACCGCCAGATACTCGGGGAAATAGCCCTGGTCGTCATCGAGCAGCACGAAGTCGAAGCGCTGGATGTCACCCTCGGTGGAGTAGGCATCGGTGGCGTCGATCTTGCTCTCGCGCAGCGCCTGATAGGCGATGCCGTGTTCGATGCCACGGGGCACCTGCGGCAGCGCGTAGGCATCCGCCAGCCCGGGCCAGCCATCCGAGCGCTTGATGAACTCATGCGACATCGCGATCGAGAGCTCCGGGTGATCCGCCAGATCACCGATCGTCCTGATCCCCAGCGACTCGGCCTGCTCACGCCGCATGCTCACGGCATAGGTATTGTTGAAGCCCAATGGCTTGAGCACCCTGAGCCCCCGTTCACGACTCAGAGCATCGAGCTTGTCGAGCGGCGGCACGCTGTCCAGATTGAGGATGGCGTGCGCCAGGGTGCCGGTGTACTCGGGATAGACATCCAGCTCCCCCTCCGCCAGCCCCTGATAGGTGATGATGGTCTGCCCCAGCCCGAGGCGACGCTCGACCGTGAAGCCGGCATCCTCGAGTACCTGGGCGAAGATCTCGCCGAGCAGATGGCCTTCGCGATCCGCCTTGGAGCCCACCACGATAGGCTTGTCCTCGGGCCATGCCGCGGCTTCCTCTTCCGCGCTGGCAAGCGGACTGCTCACCAGGGCCCCCAGACTCGCCAGCGCCAGGCCGGCGATCATCAGCGCGCCGGACAGCCCGCGGCGCGAACGTTGCAGGACGGGAGTCGTCATCAGCGTCTTCATGCGCGTGCCTCCAGCAGTCGGGCCACGCGCTCATCCGCTGGCGCCCTGGCGATCGTCTCGGGACTGGCAGCCTGCAGCACCACGCCGGGTGCCATCACCACCATGTGGTCGGACAGACTCAGCGCCTCATTCATGTCATGGGTCACCATCACCACGCTGCGCGGCTCTTCCTTCTGCATGCGCTGGAACTGGGCATGCACCTCGATGCGCGTGATCGGGTCCACCGCCGAGAAGGCCTCATCGAGCAGCAGCAACGGTGGCTCCAGCATCATCGCGCGACACAGGCCGACCCGCTGCGCCTGCCCGCCGGAAATCTCATGCGGATAACGCGTCAACAGCGCCAGATCCAGGTCCATCATCTGGAACAGCCGCGTGATGCGCGCCTTGACCCTGTCCGCCGTCCAACCTTCGCGGTCCGCCAGAATGGCGATGTTGTCGCGCACGCTGAGGTGCGGAAACAGGCCGATCTGCTGGACGGCGTAGCCGATGCGTCTGCGCATGGCGGGCAGATTGGCGTAGTCCACCCCCTTGCCGAAGACCTGTACCTCACCGCTGTCTGGGCGTATCAGCCCGTTGATCAGCTGCAGCAAGGTGGACTTCCCGCAGCCACTGGCACCGACCAGCGCGGTAATACGATCACGCGGCAGTTCGAGGTCGATGCCTTCGAACAATCGCTGACCCGAAAAGCCCTTGTGCAGATCGCGAAAGCGAACCGCCGGGGCGCGAGCATCACTCATCGAGAAGATCCTTCTTGCAGGTGAGAGGTGGGCAACGATGACGGCGCCTGCCCGTCGGTCAGGCCTTTTGCCTGCCATTCAGATTAACAGTGACACGCAGGTCAGGCGACTCTGGTCACGGCGTGAGTGCCGGCCAGAGTGGCGGCGCGAGTGCCCGCGCGATCCCAAGAGCCAGCACACGTCAGCTGACACTGCCTGCGACCTTGGTCAAAGCGCACGATGATAACCTTTACGTTAACGTCAACTTTACTCTAGAGTGATTCCAGAGCCACCTCAGGCGGGCTGTCACTGACGAATCTCCCACCGCCTGCACCGGCCATGAACACTGCCTCGCCTGTCGCGTGGCTGCGCGCACAGTCAAGACGCTCGAAGCGCTTCTCACCTCATCGCTGCAAAGGATGCCCGCTCATGCACAGCCTCTATACGCCGCTGGATTTCGGACTCGACGAGACACACACCCTGCTGCGTGAGCAGATCAATGCCTTTGCCCGCGACGAGATCGCACCACGCGCCGCGGAGATCGACGCCAGCAATGCCTTCCCCGATGACCTGTGGCAGAAGTTCGGCGACATGGGCCTGCTGGGCATCACCGTCCCCGAGGAAGATGGCGGCAGTGGCATGGGCTATCTGGCGCACTGCATCGCCATGGAAGAGATCTCGCGGGCCAGTGCCTCGGTGGCGCTGTCCTATGGGGCCCACTCCAACCTGTGCGTCAACCAGATCAAGCTCAACGGCAGCGCGGAGCAGAAGGTGCGCTACCTGCCCAGGCTGATGAGCGGTGAGCATGTCGGTGCCCTGGCGATGTCAGAGCCCGGCGCAGGCTCGGACGTGGTCTCGATGAAGCTCAAGGCCGAGAAGCGCGGTGACCATTACGTGCTCAACGGCAACAAGATGTGGATCACCAATGGCCCGGATGCCCACACGCTGGTCGTCTATGCCAAGACCGACCCGGACGCCGGTTCCAAGGGCATCACCGCCTTCATCATCGAACGCGACTTCCCCGGCTTCTCCACCGCGCAGAAGCTCGACAAGCTGGGCATGCGCGGCTCCAACACCTGCGAACTGGTCTTCCAGGACTGTCAGGTGCCGGCCGAGAACGTGCTCGGCGAGGTCAATCGCGGCGTGAAGGTCCTGATGCGTGGACTGGACTTCGAGCGCACCGTGCTCGCCGCCGGCCCCATCGGCATCATGCGGGCCTGCATGGACATCGTGGTGCCCTATCTGCATGAGCGCCGTCAGTTCGGCCAGGCGATCGGCGAGTTCCAGCTGGTACAGGGCAAGATTGCCGACATGTACACCACGCTGAATGCCTGCCGCGCCTATCTCTACGCCGTGGCCGGCGCCTGTGACCGCGGCCAGACCTCGCGCAAGGACGCCGCCGGCGTCATTCTCTATTGCGCCGAGAAGGCCACCCAGATGGCGCTGGATGCCATCCAGCTGCTGGGCGGCAATGGCTACATCAACGAGTACGCCACCGGCCGTCTGCTGCGCGATGCCAAGCTCTACGAGATCGGTGCCGGCACCAGCGAGATACGCCGCATGCTGATCGGCCGCGAGCTGTTCAATGAAAGCGCATGACGCCCCACACCATCCGTTTCCCTTCGCTGATGGAGCTGCCGCATGGCCATTCTGACCTCCCTGATCAATCCGCGTAGCGACCAGTTCCGTGCCAATCATGCCGCGATGCAGGCCGAGGTCGAGCGCCTGCACCAGCTGCTGGACGGCGTCGCCGCCGGTGGTGGCGACAAGGCCCGCGAACGCCACGAATCGCGCGGCAAGCTGTTCGTGCGGGAACGTATCGACCACCTCATCGATGAGGGATCACCCTTCCTGGAGCTGTCGGCGCTGGCGGCGCATGACGTCTATGACAGCCCGGTGCCCGGCGCGGGGCTGGTCACCGGCATCGGCCGCGTCAGCGGTGTGGAATGCGTCATCGTCGCCAACGATGCCACCGTCAAGGGCGGCACCTATTTTCCGCTGACGGTGAAGAAGCACCTGCGCGCCCAGGAAGTGGCCCGCAAGCATCGCCTGCCCTGCCTCTACCTGGTGGATTCCGGTGGCGCGCATCTGCCCCATCAGGACGAGGTCTTCCCGGACCGCGATCACTTCGGCCGCATCTTCTACAACCAGGCGACACTCTCCGCCGAAGGCATTCCGCAGATCGCCGTGGTGATGGGCTCGTGCACCGCCGGTGGCGCCTACGTTCCGGCGATGGCCGATGAATCCATCATCGTGCGCGAGCAAGGCACCATCTTCCTCGCCGGCCCGCCGCTGGTGAAGGCGGCCACCGGCGAGGACATCAGCGCCGAGGCACTCGGTGGTGCCGAGGTGCACTGCAAGATCAGCGGCGTGGCCGATCACTTCGCCGACAATGACGCCCACGCCCTGCAACTGGCACGGCGAGCCGTCTCGCGCCTCAACTGGCAGCGCAAGGGGCAGCTCGCGCTGCGCGAATCCCGCCCACCTCGGCTGGACCCCAACGAGCTCTACGGCATCGTCGGCACGGACCTCAAGAAGCCCTATGACGTGCGCGAAGTGATCGGTCGGCTGGTGGATGATTCGGACTTCGATGAATTCAAGCGCTACTACGGCGAGACACTGGTGACCGGCTTCGCTCACCTGCACGGCCATCCGGTGGGCATCATCGCCAACAACGGCGTGCTGTTCTCGGAAAGTGCCGTCAAGGGCGCCCACTTCATCGAGCTGTGCGCCCAGCGCAAGATTCCGCTGGTCTTCCTGCAGAACATCACCGGCTTCATGGTCGGCTCACGTTACGAGCACGAGGGCATCGCCAAGCACGGTGCCAAGCTGGTGACGGCGGTGGCCTGTGCCAGGGTCCCCAAGTTCACGGTGCTGATCGGCGGCAGTTTCGGCGCCGGCAACTACGGCATGTGTGGCCGCGCCTACGACCCCAACCTGCTGTTCATGTGGCCCAACGCACGCATCTCGGTGATGGGCGGCGAGCAGGCGGCCAACGTGCTGGCCCAGGTCAAGTATGAGCAGCATGCGCGGGAGGGCCGCGACTGGCCGCAACAGGCACAGGAGGACTTCAAGGCACCGGTGCGCGAACAATACGAGCATCAGGGCCACCCCTGCTATGCCAGCGCCAGACTCTGGGACGATGGCGTGATCGACCCGCTGCAGACCCGCGACATTCTCGGCCTGTCCCTGGCCGCCGCGATGAATGCCGAGATAGAGGAGAGTCGCTTCGGAGTCTTTCGCATGTGATTCGCCCAACCAGACAAACGCACTGACAGCCGACTCTTTGGGTGAATGATGATCCATTGGCTAACTGATTGGACAAGGTGACGATGACTGAATTCTGCCGACTCGAGATCGACAAGCGCGGTGTCGCCACTCTGACCCTGGCGCGCCCCGAGGTGCACAACGCCTTCGATGACCGGTTGATCAAGGCGCTGAACGGCCATCTGACGCACCTGCACGCCCTGGCGAGTCAGGGCGAGGTACGCGTGATGGTGCTGGCCTCCGAAGGCAAGAGCTTCTCGGCCGGGGCCGACCTCAAGTGGATGCAGCGCATGGTCGAGTATTCGCGCGAGGATAACCTTGCCGATTCCCGGGAGCTTGCCCGCCTGATGCAGCTGCTCGATGAACTGCCCTGTCCCAGCGTGTGCCGCGTGCAGGGGGCCACCTTCGGCGGCGCCGTGGGTCTGGCGGCCTGCTGCGACATCGTGCTGGCGGCCGAACGCGCACGCTTCTGTCTCTCCGAGGTGCGCATCGGCCTGGCACCGGCGGTGATCAGCCCCTACGTGCAGCGCGCCATCGGCATGCGCCAGATGCGCCGCTATGCACTGACCGCGGAAGTCATCGATGCCCACACCGCCCACCAGCTGGGGCTGGTGCATGACGTGTGCAGTGATGAATTGCTGGCGGCGCGCGTCGCCGACATGGTGAGCACGCTGCTGGCGACCTCGCCCGAGGCCAGCCGCGCCACCAAGGCCCTGCTCGCCGAGGTGGCCGTCGTCGAGGACGACACCCGGCGTCAGACACGCTGCTGTGAGGTGATCAGTCAGCTGAGGGTCAGTGAACAGGGACAGGCTGGACTGGCGGCATTCTTCGCCGGGACTCGCCCGCCCTGGGCGCCATCCGACGACGACAGCGCATCATCATGACGCGCCCTTCATCGACTCGCGGACAACGTCCTGAGCCACCCTCGGTCTTCTGCTGAGACGCGCCTTGCGACCGCCCCCTTTTTCCACTTCGCCACGGGATCTTGCCATGAACGTCAATCGCGATACTGAACAGCGACTGCCCACCGGTTGCGGTGAGATCCGCAAGCTGCTGATCGCCAACCGAGGTGAGATAGCGGTCCGCGTGATGCGCACCGCTCGCGCCATGGGCATCCAGACCGTTGCGGTCTACTCCGATGCCGATGCCAATGCCCTGCACGTGCGGGAAGCCGACGAAGCCGTGCGCCTCGGCCCTGCCAGCGCCAGGGAGAGCTATCTGGATGTCGACAAGGTCATCGCGGCAGCCCGCCAATGTGGCGCCGATGCCGTGCACCCGGGCTATGGTTTCCTGTCCGAGAATGCCGGCTTCGTGCGCGCCCTGGCCGAGGCCGGACTGATCTTCGTCGGCCCGCCGGAAAGTGCCATCGCGGCCATGGGCGACAAGTCGGCCGCCAAGGCGCGCATGCAGGCCGCCAGCGTGCCGTTGGTGCCCGGCTATCACGGCGATGACCAGAGTGACGCGCTACTGCAGTCCGAAGCCGACCGCATGGGCTACCCGGTCTTGATCAAGGCCTGCGCCGGCGGTGGCGGCAAGGGCATGCGCGTGGTCGAGCAGGCTCGGGAATTCCAGGCAGCGCTGGACAGCTGCCGACGCGAATCCCGCGCGGCCTTCGGCGACGAGCGCATGCTGATCGAGAAATACCTGACCCAGCCGCGCCACGTCGAGGTTCAGGTGTTCTGTGACAGTCATGGCAGTGGCGTCTATCTGTTCGAGCGCGATTGCAGTGTCCAGCGTCGTCATCAGAAGGTGCTGGAAGAAGCCCCGGCACCCGGCCTGACACCGGCACTGCGCCGCGAGATGGGCGAGGCCGCGGTACGCGCCGCACGGGAAATCGGCTACGTCGGCGCCGGTACCATCGAATTCCTGCTCGATGCCCCGCAGCCCGGCAGCGAAAGCCATGGCGCCTTCTACTTCATGGAGATGAATACTCGTCTGCAGGTCGAGCATCCCGTCACCGAGATGATCACCGGCGAGGACCTGGTCGAATGGCAACTGCGCATCGCGCGTGGCGAGCCACTGCCCCGCCAGCAGGATGAGCTTGAGCTCAAGGGTCACAGCTTCGAGGCGCGGCTCTATGCCGAGGACCCCGACAACGACTTCCTGCCGGCCACCGGTCTGCTGGAACGCTTCCGACTGGATCTCATCGGCGCCGGACTTGCCGGTGCCGAGGTCGAGAGCGCGCAACAGGCCTCCGGCTCGACGGCCCTCAAGGTGCGTCTGGACAGCGGCGTCGCCGAGGGCGATGACGTCTCGATGCATTACGACCCGATGCTGGCCAAGCTGATCACCTTCGGCCCGAGCCGTGAACAGGCACTCGATGCGTTGCTGCGTGCCCTGGCGGCGCTCGAGATCCGTGGTGTCACCACCAACCGTGCCTTCCTGACGCGACTGGCGGCGCATCCGGATTTCCGCGCCGCCCATCTGGATACCCGCTTCATCGAGCGTCACCACGCCAGCCTTTTTCCGACGCCGGAGCTGGACCCCGGCACGCTGGCGACGAGTGCCCTGCTGGCCCTGGCACGCCTCAATGACAGCGATGACGCGTCTGGCTCGTCCGCGCCGACCCAGCCCGCCAGCCCCTGGCAGCGCCGTGATGGCTGGCGCAATGGCACGCCCCACCAGGTGACGTTGGCGTTCTGCCTGCCCGGGGACGCCGAATGCGAGGAACACAGCGACAAGGTGGCCCAGGTCATCGCCCGCCGCCCGCGTGCCTCGGGCGGGCCCGCGAGCGTGAACGACGCCCCTCTGCCTGCCTCGGGCTGGCAGCTGGAAGTGATCACCCACTCTCACGGGAAGCGCCAGACGACAAGCCTTGATGGCCACCTGTCGCGTCTTGCCGGCAATGCCATCGCCGTGACGCTGGACGGGCACCGTCGTCGCTATCAGGCCAGTCACGCCCCGGCGCGTGGCGGCGAGCTGCTGGTGCTGACCTGCGCGCAGAGCAGCGACGCACTCCCGTCCGAGTCGCGCCTGCTGTGGCGCCGCGCGGACGCCGTCGACCACGCGCAGCATGAGACCCAGGCAACCCTCAACGCCCCGATGAATGGCACCGTGGTCGCCCAGCTGGTCGAGGCCGGCGTCGCGGTGACGGCCGGCACGCCCTTGATGGTGATGGAGGCCATGAAGATGGAGCACACCATGAACGCGCCCGCCGATGGTCAGGTCGCGCAGTTCCACTTCCGTGCCGGCGACAGCGTCACCCAGGGTGACGTGCTGCTGGAATTCACGGCTGACGACGCCAAGGAGTGAGTGAGCATGCACTTTCCTGACAGCGTACGCATCGTCGAGGTCGGCGCGCGTGATGGCCTGCAGAACGAGCCCACCCATGTCGATACGACGACCAAGCTGGAACTGATCCGGCGCCTTGCCGACTCGGGCCTGCGCCATGTCGAAGCCGCCAGTTTCGTCTCCCCCCGCTGGGTACCCCAGATGGCGGACCATCGCGAGATCATGCTGGCGCTGGCTGAGCATGACACCCGTGGAGTGACCACTTACTCCGCCCTCACTCCCAATCTCAAGGGGCTGGAGGCGGCGCTTGAGTGTGGCGTGCGTGAGGTGGCGGTGTTCGGTGCGGCCAGCGAGTCCTTCTCGCAGCGCAACATCAACTGCTCGATCGCGGAATCTCTCCAGCGCTTCGCCCCCGTGATGGCGCGTGCAGCGGCAGCCGGCGTGCGTGTGCGCGGCTACGTGTCCTGCGTGCTGGGCTGCCCCTATGAGGGCGAGATCGCCCCTGAGCAGGTCGCGGCGGTCGCGCGTGAACTGCGTGACATGGGCTGTCATGAAGTCTCGCTGGGGGACACCATCGGCACCGGCACCCCGCTCAAGGCCAAGCAGATGCTGGAACGCGTCAGCCGCGAGGTGCCGGTCGAACGCCTCGCCGCCCACTTCCACGACACCTATGGGCAAGCGCTTGCCAACCTCTACGCGGTGATGGAAGAAGGCATCGCGGTGATCGACAGCTCGGTGGCCGGGCTGGGGGGCTGTCCCTATGCCAAGGGAGCCTCGGGCAATGTCGCCACCGAGGATGTGCTCTATCTGCTGCAGGGAATGGGCATCGACACTGGCGTGGATCTGGCACGCCTGGCCGCGACCGGCGACTGGATCAGCCGCAAGCTCGGGCGCCCCAATGGCTCACGCGTCGGCCAGGCCCTGATGGCGAACGGCTGATGGCGAGCGGGGAAGGTTGCCGCCGGAATTGCGACCAAGCGCCGCAGCAGTGGGCCATCTGCCCGCAATCGGTGTAGGCTTGCCGGCTTCCGCGCACCGCTTGAGCCCGATGCGCGCCTTTCCATCGCATGTCCTTGCCTTGAGCGCCGCGCACCCCGCAGGCGCACGACACAAGCGGGACAGACTTCAGGACACCGAGATGAGCGCCCTCCCCAACTGCCCGGCCTGCAATTCCGAATTCACCTACGACGACGGCATGCAGTTCGTCTGCCCGGAGTGTGCCCACGAGTGGTCCAAGGAGGCCGTCGTCGAGGACACCGGGCCGGTCTATCGTGATGCCAACGGCAACGAGCTGGTGGATGGCGACACCGTCACCGTGATCAAGGACCTGAAGATCAAGGGCACCTCCTCCGTGGTCAAGGTCGGGACCAAGGTCAAGAACATCCGCCTGATCGAAGGGGACCACGACATCGACTGCAAGGTGGATGGCGTCGGCCCGATGAAGCTCAAGTCCATGTTCGTGAAGAAGGCCTGAGCGGTTCGAGTGCCTCTGGTGACACCAGAGAAGCGTCATGAGCCATGAGCCATGAGCCATGAACCATGAACCATGAAGCCCCGCCAGAGTCTGCTCTGGCGGGGCTTCATGCGCTGATGCTCCAAGACACCCGCTCTCGCCGGGGGGCCGTGAGCACTCACTGCTTGGGAGTCGGCTTGTCCAGGGGCGTGACGTTGGAAATCTCGATCAGCCGTTGCCCACCCACCTTGAATTCGAAACGACCGCTGATCTGGACTTCGCGCCCGAGATAGGCACCGATGCGTTCGGGGGGATGCAGCTCGATACGCTGCTGCCCGGCGCCTTCCAGCCAATAGCGCTCCGGCACCTGCTCACTGCGTATCCTGCCCTGCACGGCCACCTGCTCGCCCTGCCAGGCCTCCGAGTGCTCGAGCAGCGTGGTGACACTGGCAGGACGCGGCGCACCCAGCTCGTCACAGCCGCTCGCCAGCGCCAGCAGCATCGCCACGCCCACCATCAGTCCGCGTTGCCTGTGATCCTTCATGTTCGTTCCTCATGTCGCTGCCCATTTCCCGTGATGGGCAGCGCTCCTGAAAATTCGGGGATGGCGTCTTTCAGGCAATCCTGTCGCGCAGGGGTTCCCGTCCCCTGACACGGCCAGACGACGGATCACCACTCGCGAGGGGGTAAATGCGAAGTTCCGAATACTTCAGTGCCAAGTGTGACAGCTGTTAGACGAAGCGATAAGTCGCCAAGGCGGACAGACCAACAGAATCAGCCAGTCTCATCAGGTCGTCGCGTCTGCCACGGGGCACTCGACCAGTAGCTGGCATGATGGCAAGGTCTCGTCACGTCATGCTTTCGCATGCCCCGCTTGTCATCCTCTCGATCAGGACACAGGTCAGGGTCGCCATGTCGAAGGCCGGCGCCACGTCGGAAACGACGTGGCAGACCCGGCAGGACGAGAGACCATGAAGGACATTCCCCACCCAGAACGCAAGAGACTTCACGATGATGACACGCAAAGTGGCCTATATCACCGGCGGTGCCCAGGGAATCGGACGCGGCATCAGTGACTACCTGCTCGCCCATGGCTGGCGAGTCGCGGTGGTGGATATCGACGTCCGGGCGGGCGAGCAGTATCTGGCGAGTCACGCCGCGATCCACGGCGAGCCGGACAGCCTGCGCGTCGAGGCCGTGGATGTGCGCAATGAAGACGCCGTCGCCGCCAGCATCGCGACCACCTGCCAGGCCTTCGGGCGCCTGGACGCCGTGATCAACAACGCCGCGATCGCCGACCCCTTCCAGGGCAAGCTCGAGGGACTGTCCCTTGAACGCTGGCATCAGGTACTGGATACCAGCCTGACCAGCAGCTTCCTGACCGCCAAGCACGCCGCGCGCCATCTGCGCGAGACCGGCGGCAGCATCGTCAATCTGGCCTCCAGCCGCGCCCTGCAATCCGAGCCGGATACCGAGGCCTACGCCGCCAGCAAGGGCGGCATCGTCGCCCTCACCCACGCCATGGCGATGAGCCTGGGGCCGGAGATTCGCGTCAATGCGGTCAGTCCGGGCTGGATCGATGCAAGCCGCCTGCAGAAGGACGGTGAGGCGGAGTCGCTGAGTGACGAAGACCACGCCCAGCATCCCGTCGGACGCGTCGGCCATGTCGATGACATCGCCGCGCTGGTGGCCTTTCTGATCTCGGACAAGGCCGGCTTCATCACCGGTCAGAATCATGTCGTCGATGGCGGCATGACCCGCAAGATGGTTTACGCCGACTGATAAGACAACGCCGACTGATACGACAAGGCCGACTGAGACGACAACGCCTGACGCGATTGCACGTCAGGCGTTGTCAGTTCTTGAGCTGCGTCCGGGTTTCCCTGAACGCTCAACTGCGGACTTCTCGCGCGCGGGCCGTGGTCACACCGCGTGCGGTGCCAGCCACTGCTTGAGCTGACCGGCCTGCATCACGCCGGATTCGCGCGCCAGCTCCTTGCCCTGCTTCATCACCAGCAACGTCGGAATGCTGCGGATGCCGAAACGACCGGCCAGCGCCTGCTGGGCTTCGGTGTCGATCTTGGCGAAACGCACGCGGGTACCCATCTGCGCCGCGACCTCATTGAAGATCGGCCCCATCATCTTGCACGGACCGCACCAGCTGGCCCAGAAGTCGATCACCACCGGCATCTCGCTGCGCGTGACCAGTGCCTCGAAGTTGGCGCTGGTCAGTTCCAGCGGCTCCTGGGGCAGCACGGCGGCGCTGCACTTGCCGCAGACGGGATTGTCATCCAGACGCGCGGTGGCCACACGATTGAGGGCAAGACATTGCGGACAGGCCAGCACGAGGGATTCAGACATGATCGGACTCCAGAAGAATGGGGATGCGGCGCGCTGCGCTGACGACTCAGCGTCAGACACGTACTGATAGCGCAGATCATACGACTCGTGGGCCGATAAGCAATTGAGGCATCTTATCGCCCTGATTGGCTGGCTGTATCAGCCGCTCACGGGCTGGCATCTGCCCCCTCGGGATATTCCCTCATCGGCGACACGGGCCCTGCCAGTCATGGCAGGGCCCGTGTCGTTCATCCCCCGTGCGCCCCATGCCGTCAGGTCACACGCTGGCCAGCCCGAACTTGATGCACAGCGTCACCAGCACCAGCAGGAAGAGGGTTTCCACCACCATCAGGATCACCGGCTTCCAGCCCACCACCGCCAGCTTCTGAAACGACGTCTTGACGCCCAGCGCGGCAATCGCCGCCACCAGACACCAGCGTGAGAGGTCGGTGAAGCCTTCCACGGCGACGCTGGGCACCCAGCCGAGGCTGTTGATCAGCACCAGAGCCACGAAGGCGATCAGGAAGGTGGGAAACATCGGCACCTTGCCCCCCTCATCGCCATTGGCCTGGCGTGCACTGCGAAACAGCAGCATGAAGACCATCACCGCCGGTACCAGCATCGCCACGCGCAGCAGCTTGACGAAGGTGGAGACATCGCCGGTGTGCTCGGAAATGATGTAGCCCGCCCCCACCACCTGGGCCACGTCGTGGATGGTGCCGCCGAGGAAGATGCCGGCCTCGGTATCCTCAAGCCCCAGCAGTCTGACGATCAGCGGATAGGTGATCATCGCCACGGTCGAGAGGGTCGTCACCCCGACCACGGTCATGATGGTGTGACGCTCACTGGTGGCGTTGCGCGGCATCACCGCCGAGAGCGCCAGCGCCGCCGAGGCTCCGCAGATGGCCACCGAGCCACCGGTCAACAGCCCCATGTCACGGTCCAGCCCCATCACGCGCGCCAGCAGCGCGCCGAACACGATGGTGGCCACCACCCCGAGCACTACCGTGATCACCGGGCCAACACCGAGACTTGCGACCTGCTCCAGCGTGATGCGCACGCCCAATAGCGCCACGCCGAGGCGCAGTACCGTCTTGGAGGCGAACTCGATCCCCGCCTTGCAGGGCCCGTCCTCGGAGAGAAAGTGCAGCGACATGCCGAACAGCAAGGCATACAGCAGCGTCGGGCCGCCGTAATGATCAGCGATGAAGGTGGTCGCCAGCGCGATGAGGATGCAGATCAGCAGGCCCGGCATGATGATGCGCACGCGCCCTTCCAGATTCCGCAACAGACGGGCAGGCGGTGTCGATGTGTCGTGAAGTGATGAGCTGTCGTGATTGGCCACGCGAATATCCCATGAAAAGGCAAGAAGGATGGCAGGGCCTGAGCCCTGCCCTGGAAGATGACAGATGCCGGTACCTGCTAGCTCGCCTGCGCCATCTCGCGCTGAGCCGCCTTGATCATGTCAGCGGCCTTCTCGGCGATCATGATGGTCGGGGCATTGGTGTTGCCCGAGACGATCACCGGCATGATCGAGGCATCGACCACCCGCAATCCGTGCAGGCCATGCACTCGCAGCGCGTCATCCACCACCGCCAGCGGGTCGTGGCCCATCTTGCAGGTCCCCGCCGGGTGATAGATGGTCTGGCTGAACTGGCGCGCGGCCTCCAGCAACTCCTCGTCACTCTCGTACTGCACGCCGGGCACGTACTCTTCGCTGATCACGGCGGCCAGCGGTGCCGCCCGGGCGATACGCCGCGCCACCTTGATGGCGTCCACCACCACGCGGCGATCTTCCTCGGCACTGAGGTAGTTGGGCTGGATGGAGGGATAGACGCTGGCATCCGCGCTGGTGATGCGCACATGGCCGCGGCTGTGCGGGCGCAACTGGCATACGGACGAGGTGAATGCCGAGAACGGATGCACGCCATCGGCGGGCTTGTCGGCACTCAGCGGCTGCATGTGGAACTGGATATCCGGGCGTGTCAGCCCCTCGCGTGACTGGGTAAAGGCACACACCTGGCTGGCCGCCAGGGTCAGCGGGCCGGTGCGTGTGAAGAGGTACTGGGTGCCGACCGCCAGCTTCTTGATCGGGCTGCGCACTTCATCATTGAGGGTGCGGCACTGGGTCTTGAACACCAGCCGCACCTGCAGGTGGTCCTGCAGGTTTTCCCCGACGCCCGGCAGCGCATGCAGGCATTCCACCCCGATACTGGCCAGATGCTCAGGGTCCCCGATGCCGGAGCACTGCAGGATCTGCGGACTGCCGATGGCGCCGCTGGACAGCACCACTTCGCGCTCCGCCCGCGCCGAGCAGACATTGCCCTTCACCTCGTACTCGACCCCGACCGCGCGCTTGCCTTCCAGCAATACCCGACGGCAGTGAGCATGCTTGACCAGCGTCAGATTGCTGCGCGTGAGCGCCGGACGCAGGAATGCCTTGGCCGTGCTGCAGCGCAGGCCCCGATACGTGGTCTGCTGGAAATAGCCCACCCCCTCCTGACGCTCGCCATTGACGTCCTGGTTGAGCGGAATCCCCGCCTCTACCGCTGCCTGGATGAAGCGCTCGGCGACCTCTCGCTTGAGGCGCAGATCCGAGACATGCAGTGGACCATCCGCCCCATGCCACTGGTTGGCCCCCCGCGCCTGGCACTCCGACTTGCGGAAATATGGCAGGACAGACTGATAGTCCCAACCTTGATTGCCCTCGGCGGCCCAGTCGTCGTAATCCTCGCGCTGGCCACGAATGTACAGCAGCCCATTGAGCGAACTGGACCCCCCCAGCACCTTGCCGCGCGGCCATTGCAGCCGACGACCATTGATGCCGGCATCCGGGTCGGTCAGGTAGCACCAGTCGGTGGCAGGGTTGTGCATGGTCTTGAAATACCCGACCGGCACATGGATCCACGGATTCCAGTCTGAGCCACCGGCTTCGAGCAGCAGCACCTTGATGGAAGGGTCTTCGGTGAGACGATTGGCCAGTACGCAACCGGCGGAACCCGCCCCGATCACGATGTAGTCATAGAAGGCTTTGGCGTCTGCATTGGCGTAACGTGTTGTTTTCATTATTTTCTCAACCATATTGAGACATATTGTCTCGTAATCATGGTATCGAAAGCATGTTTCGTCAAATACGAAACAAAACGTCTCGTTTATTTTGCCAAAGCACAAGAACTGCCCTACATTGAGATTTGTCTCGCGCCGGTAAGGGATGTGAAACGCCCCCGAAGCCGAAGCGGAACCCAGTCACACGCTCGCTTTCGTCACGTGTGAAAAGACACCACAAGAAAAAGACGCCAACAGGTGTCATGACGCCAGGGAACACCAGATTCCCACTGCGTTCAGCCCAGACTGCATCCCACCACAAAAGCAAACACAACACCGGGAGCACTACCATGCCATCGCCACTCAGCAAGTTGTCACGCCGTGACTTTCTCGACATCTCGGGCCGCTTCGGTCTGACCTCGACCCTGCTGGCCGCCACCGGCCTCGGCGCAGGTCTTACCGCGTCCACGCTGGCGCGTGCCGCCGATCAGGAGCAGCAGAAACGCTACAAGACTGCGCCCAAGTTCCAGCTGCGCTTCGGTGCCTCGGGCTTCAACGAGCGCAATCTCGATATCCAGAAGTCCGGCCAGCTGTTCTTCGCGCGGGATCTGGAAGAACGCACCAACGGCGCCATCCGCGTCGAATTCATGGGCAGCAACGAGGTCTGCAACCAGCTGGACTGCGTGGCCAAGACCCAGCAGGGCATCGTCGACATCTACTCGGCCTCCACCCAGAATTCCTCGGGCAGCGCGCCCTACCTGAACGTGCTCGACTTCGCCTATCTGTTCCCCACCGTCGCCTCGATGTTCCACTTCTTCTATCACAGGAAGAGCGAGCAGCTGCTGCGTGAACCCCTGCGCCAGCGCCACAACCTACAGTTTTTGTTCACCCACTGTGACCTGCGCGGCATCATGCTCGGCCTCAAGTGGCAGGACAAACCGCTGGTCACCAGCATCGACCAGCTCAAGGGCACCAAGAACCGCGTCACCGGCACCCAGATGGGACGGATCGCCATGGAGCAGCTGGGCCTGAATCCGGTGCCGGTCGCCTGGGAAGAGACCCTCGATGGCCTGCGTCAGGGCCTGCTGGATGGCGCCGAGACCTGGATGAGCGCCGTGGCCTACGCCGGCATGGCCCCGGTGGTCTCCCAGGCCGTCGACCTGCGCTTCTTCGCCGGCACCGAGCACACCGGCATGAGCCTGCCCAAGTTCGACAGCCTCGGCGCAGAACTGCAGGACCAGGTGATGGAGTCCGCCTACTGCGCACAGATCTTCACCCAGGGCATGAACGAGGCCGGGCGCTTCGAGATCGTCGGGGCCACCGAGCACCCCGCCCCCGGCACCGTCTTCGCCGAGAACAACGTGCGCGTGGCACCGCTGTCGGATGCCGAGCGCTCACGTGCCGAACAGATGTGCTCGCCGGAATTCAATCCCGAGCCGTGGGAGCAATGGCGTGAGCGCCTCAACAAGTGGTCCGGCGGTCTCGACATCTATCAGGAAATCCATGCCGTCGCGCGTGAGATCTCCCGCGACACTGCCGCCGTCAACGTCAAGCCGCAGCGCTGGTGGAGGGGGTAATGGGCGATACCACCATCTTCAGCCAACCGACCAAGCACCCCGCCATCAAGAAGGCCGCGCCCTGGGCGCGTCCCTTCCTGTGGCTGGATGCCCATCTGGAACAGGTCGTCATCCTGATCGCCTATTCCGGCATGGCCGGCATCATCTTCGTCGAAGTCATCCGGCGCTTCTTCTTCGGCCTGCAGGCCCCCTGGAGCACCAGCATTCCGGTGCTGCTGTTCCTGTGGCTGACCTGGTTCGGCGCCTCGCTCAACGTCAAGAAGCGCACTCACCTGAGCCTCAACGAGATCCGCATGAAGCTGCCCCGCGGTGGCCAGTTCGCCTGTCTGATTCTGGATGCCGTGCTGTGGATCGGCTTCGGGCTGATGGTGATCTACTTCACCACCACCCAGGTGACGCTGGCCTATGACAACTACGCCATCGTGCCGGGCACCGACAACGTCATGCAGTGGTGGTTCTACCTCGCCACGCCGCTGGCGTGGGTGATGATCATCTATCGCGTGCTGCAGAATCTCTACGCCGACTGGGCGCGCTATCGCCGCGGCGAGTCCTTCAACCTGCAACCGTCCATCATGGACTGAGGAGGTCATCATGACTGACAGCATCTGGATCTCCCTGATCACGGCGGGCGTGACGGCCTTCTTCCTGCTGGGAGTGCCCATCTTCCTCGTCATCGGCCTGTGGGTGGTCGGCACCAGTCTGGTGATCGACTTCACGCTGGCCAATGTCGGGGTCACCCTCTTCCAGGGCCTGAGCTTCTTCGGCCTGCTGGCGCTGCCGCTGTTCATCCTCACGGGGGACCTGATCAACGCGGCGGGGATCGCCAAGCGACTCTCCGACTTCGCCTACTCGACCCTGAGCTGGATGCGCGGCGGCATGGGCATGTCGACCCTCGGCGCCTGTGGCCTGTTCGCGGCGATTTCCGGCTCCAACGCCGGCACCACCGCCACCATCGGCTCGATCATGCAGCCCGAGATGGTCAAGAACGGCTATGACGAGCGCTTCGCGGCCGCCACGGCCGCCTCCGGCGGGACCGTGGGCATCATCATTCCGCCCAGCATCATCTTCATCGTCTACGGCTTCATGATGAATCTGTCGATCAGCGACCTGTTCATCGCCGGCATGGTGCCGGGCGCCCTGATGGTCATCGCGATGATGGTCGCCTGCTATCTGGTGGCCCGCCGAAATGGCTGGGGCCAGCTGCAACCCTTCAAGGCGGGCGTCAGCGCGAGGCTGGCACGCAAGGCCTATCTGGGCTTCGCGACCATCGGCGTGGTGGTCTACGGCATCTACTCGGGCAAGTTCTCGCCGACGGAAGCCGCCGCCATCACCGTGGGCTTCACCATGATCGCGGGACTGCTGATCACACGGGAAATCAGCCTGAAGAAGCTGCCGACCATCATGCTGCGCTCAGGCCAGATAGCCGGCATGCTGGCACCGCTGATCGCCATCTCGGTGGTCATGCAGCAGCTGCTGTCGGTACTGGGGGCCGGTCAGGCGCTCAGCGACATGCTCAGCGGTATCGACAACTACTATCTGACGCTTGGCACCTGCATGCTGATCATCCTGCTGGCCGGCATGATTCTGGAAAGCCTGCCGGTGACCATCATCCTGGCGCCGATTCTCGCCCCCATCGCCCAGCAGGCCGGCGTGGACCCGATCCACTTCTCGGTCATCTTCCTGGTCGGTGCGGCCATCGGCTTCGTCACGCCCCCCTTCGGGCTCAATCTGTATGTCGCCAGCAGCATCACCGGCATCTCCTACGTCAGACTGGTGAAGTTCGTGATTCCCTACTTCATCGCCCTGATGGCCTGCTGGCTGGCCATCTGTCTGATTCCGTCTCTTTCCCTGTTCCTGGTAAACCTGTAACACTAGCCTCATCGACAGCCCCGCGAGGGGCTGTCTTCGTCTCATTGCCGCTGCGGACACCCCCGTTCCCGGTTGACGTGATGAATCGATGCACTGACGCCCTGCCGACCTGCACCTGACGGCCGACATGTCCCTTGAGACCTTCCGCGACATGCACCGACAGGCAGGATGAGGACACTAGATGAGCAAGGACACTCCCACGAATTCGACGCTCTTTCGCGCGCTGGGCCTGCTGGAAGAGGTCGTCACCGCTCAGCACCCCATCAGCGCCGCGGATCTCGAGAAGCGCTTCGAGATTCCCAAGCCCACCGTGCACCGTCTGCTCAAGCAGCTGGAAGAACAGCAGCTGATCAGCCGGGATCTGGATGGCCGTCACCTGTTGCCCGGCCAGCGTTTCCGGCGCATGTCGCTGGGCGCACTGGCCAATGAGGGCCTCAAGGCGCCGCGCCGCGTGCTGCTGGAAAAGCTGGCCGGGAAGGTCGGCGAGACCTGCAACCTGACCCTGCTGGATGGCCACGAGGTGATGTACTACGACCGCGTGGAAACCAACTGGCCGGTGCGTATCCAGCTGGCCCCCGGCTCGCACCTGCCCTTGCACTGCACCGCGAGCGGCAAGCTGTTTCTGGCACTGATGCCGCTGCACCGTCGCCGCGCGCTGCTGCAGAGTCTCGCGCTCGAGGCCCATACACCCTGCACGCTGACCTCGCGGGCTACGCTGGAAGAGGCACTCGACACCGTGGTGCGCAATCAGCTGAGCACCGACGACGAGGAGTTCATCCAGGGCATGGTGGCGATTGCCGTGCCGGTCTTCGATGAGGTCGGCCAGATCCAGGCCACCCTGGCGATCCATGCACCGCGCCTGCGCCACTCCATCGAGTCCTTGCTGGAGTGGGCACCGCTGATGCGCCAGATCGCCACTGAACTGGAAGGCACGCTCTAGCCCGTGGCTTCCCCGCTGCATCGCCTGAAAGACATCGCTCGAGTTGCATGACACCCAAACAGCTCGCCCCCGCAGACAGTCACTGTCCTGTGGGGGCGAGCTGTTTCATATGCCGTCTTGCTGCCTCCGCCTGTTTCCAAGGCGTCTCTTTCGGGGCGTCTCTTTAGGGGCGTCTCTCCCCCTGGGCTCAGGGCGTCGGTACCACCACCACCGGAATGCTGGCGCGCTTGATCACCCCCTTGGTGACCTTGCCCGCATAGGAGGCCACGAAGCCGCGCTTGTTGGTGGCCATGATGATCATGTCGCAGTCATGGCGCGTGGCGTAGCGGATGATCTCCGAGGCCGGATAGCCCTCCACCACATTCAACCCGGCGATCACCGGACGTGGATCGCCGTCGTCATGGGTGCTCCAGAAGTCCTCCATCATCTTTTCAAGGTTCTCCCTCGCCTGATCGAGCCGTTGCTGCATCAGGCCCTCCAGCGTCGGCTTGTGACGGATGTTGACCTTGAGGGTGTTCATCACGTCATCCGACAGCGCCTTCACCGCATGCAGCACATGCAGCTCGGCGCCCGTCGCGCCCGCCAACCATACCGAGCGCGCCAGTACCCGCTCACAGTCTCCGCGCAGGCCCACACAACACAGGATTCGTCTGACTGCCGGCATATCCACTCTCCTTGCCGTTGATGAGAGGCATCAGGTGCCGATGGCCTTTCAGTAACCCATCACCCTGGGTAGCCACAGCGAGATCTCAGGCACATAGGCGATCAGGAAGATGGCCGCCACCGACCCTGCCGCAAAGGGCAATGCCTTGAGCGAAATCTCCTCGATGGAGGCCCCGCCTATCCCCGAGGCCACGAAGAGGTTCTCCCCCAGCGGTGGCGTCTGGAAGCCGATGGCCAGCGCACAGACCACCACGATGCCCACGTGCACCGGGTCCATCCCCAGCATGTACATGATCGGCAGCAGCACCGGGGTGAGAATCATGATCGCGGCCAGCGTCTCCATGAACATGCCGACGAACAGCAGGAAGACGATGATCATCGCCCAGATGAGATAGAGGTTGTCGGTCATCGCCAGCATGCCCTCGGCGATATGGGCCGGCACGCGTTGCTCGACCAGCAGCCGCCCGAACACCGTCGCCGTGAACAGGATCAGCAGCACGCGACCGGTGATCCAGGTGGTGGTTTCCAGAGTGCGCAGCGTCGGCTTCCACTTGAGTTCCTTGTGCAGGAAGATGCCGACGATCAGGGTGTAGACGATGGCGACGATGGCGGATTCGGTCGGCGTGAACAGGCCGCTGTAGATGCCGCCGAGGATGATGAAGGGCGCCAGCATCGACCAGATCCCCTTCCTCAAGGTGGCGCGGATATGTGTCCACGACCAGCTGTTGGTCAGCCCGCGATAGCCGCGTTTCTTCGAGATCACGTAGTTGATCATCAGCAGGAAGCCGGCGATCACCACGCCGGGCATGACACCCGCGATGAACAGCTTCGGGATGGAGAGTGTCTGGAAATCGCCATGCAGCGCCACCGCTTCGGGAGGTGGCTGCAGCCCCATGCCGGAAATCCCGAAGATCACCATCGGGATCGAGGGCGGAATCACCACGCCCAGTCCACCGGAAGACGCCGTGACCGCCGAGGCATATCCCCGGTCATAGCCGCGCTTGGCCATCGCCGGAATCATCAGCATGCCGACCGCCGCCGTGGTGGCAGGTCCGGAGCCGGAAATCGCGCCGAAGAACATGCAGGCAAACACCGTGGCGGCGGCAAGCCCCCCGGTCACCGGGCCGGCAAAGGCCTCGGCGATATCGACAAGACGCCGCGAGATGCCGGCGGCCTCCATCAGCGCCCCGGCCAGAATGAAGGCCGGCAATGCCATCAGCGGGAAGGCGCCCACCGAGGTAAAGGCGATCTGCACGAAGGCCATCGGGTTCTCGCCGATGCTCAGGTAGGTCGCCAGTGCCGCGACCCCCAGCGAGACGGTGATCGGTGCGCCAAGCACCAGCAGCAGGAAGAAGACGCCAAACAGGATATAGATGATGGTGGAATCGATCATGGTGTCCCGCTCCCGCGCTTGTCGTCATCATTGACGGATGGGCCTGTCTGCTTCAGCTCCTGCATTGCCTGGGAATCCGGGTCCACGATGTCTTCCTTGCGCACGAACTTGAGATAGTTGGTCTGGAGAATGCGCACCGTCATGGCGGTAAAGGCCAGCGGCAGAATCAGATAGAAGTACTTCATCGGCACGCCCATCGTCTGCGACTTCCAGAACAGGTTCATCTTGTTGAACACGAAGTCGTAGCTGTAATAGATGAACACCGCATTGAAGGCGATCCAGATGATATCGGTGAGCACGCCACAGGCGGTTTCCACCCAGCGCGGCAGAAAACGGAACTGGAAGGTCACGCGGTTGTGCGCCGACATGCGGGTGGCATAGACCGCCCCGAGATAGGCAAACCACACGAAGGCATAGGTCGCCAGCTCGTCTCCCCAGGGAATCGAGTAGCTGAAAAGGTTACGCAGCATGATCTGCGCAAAGAGAATGATGACGAACACCACCAGCAGGCACTGGCAGAGATAATTCTCGAGATTGTCCAGACACTTCAGAAATATCCGCATGCAGATACGTCTCCTGACATCGATGGCGTTCGCCACCCCCTGTCTGGCGCCCTTCGCAGGACGACAGACAGGGGAGTGGCGGACGGGCCGTTGAAAGCCTCAGCAGCTCAGCGCGTCATCAGGGAGCGGTGGACGGATCACGCCCGAGTGTCTCGAGCACTTCCACCAGCTTGTCGCGCCCACCGATGCTGTCGTAGAAGTCCGGCCAGATGCTGGATGCCTTGGCGATCCATTCCTTTTCGTCATTGGCGGGCTGGGTGATGGTCATGCCGTGCTCTTCCACCAGTGATTTCTTGATGGAATCCTCGGTGGCCAGCAGGTAGTCGTAGCTGTGGGACGTCGCCTCTTCACCCGCCGCCAGTACCAGCGTCTGCTGCTCTTCACTCAAGCTCTGGAAGGTGCCTTCGCCCATGATCAGCGGTTCCATCGAGAACACGTAACAGCTGTCGGTGACATGGTTCTGCACTTCGTAGAACTTCATGGCATCGATGGTGATGTAGGGATTGTCCTGGCCATCGACGACACCCTGTTGCAGGGCGGTGAAGGTCTCGGACCACGCCAGCGGGTTGGGATTGACGCCCCAGGACTGGTAGGAGGAGATCATGATCTCGTTCTTGGGCACGCGGATGACCATGCCGGCCAGGTCCTCGGGTGAGGCGACGGCCTGCTTGGAATTGGTCAGACGACGGCAGCCGGAATAGGCCCAGCCCAGAATGCGGATACCGGAATCGCGCAGGGTATTGTCACGCAGCTCATCGCCGATCTTGCCGTGGGTCAGCGCCTTGGCATCGTCAGGGCCGTGGATGACATACGGCAGGGTCAGCACGCCGACGCTCGGCGAGAAGGGCGTCAGGTTGTTGATCGCCACCACCGACAGATCCACCAGGCCCATGCTGGCGTTGTTGACGGTGTCCTGCTCGCTGCCCAGCTGGCCGTTGGGGAAGAGGTCAACCTTGATGTCACCGCCGGACTTCTCTTCCACCAGGCTTGCGAAGGTCTTGCCCAGCTCGTACTGGGTGCCACCGGCGGCATCCCCCAGGGCCATCTTCCAGGTCGCGGCATTGGCGCCCCCGGCCATGGCCAGACTCGCGGCCGTCACCGCGACGGCCAATGACGCCTTGAGCGCGCTGGCGCCAGAGAAGTCGCGAAGGTCTGCTGATTGGGTCTGTGTCGAGTCGATCATCTTGTCTGTCCCGTCGTTATTGTTGTTGCGGGCTCCTGACGGCTGCGTGTGACCGCGAGCGTGGCACTGCACCGGCACTCGTCAATGACGCCCTCTCTGCCTCCCACCTCCAGCAGTGTCGGTCTGTCATTCACGAGGTCCATCACACACTCATCTGCAGCCCTCAAGAGAGGGAGTGGGAAGTCGCGTCGTGCTGTCACTGTGCTTGCCACTTCACTTTCTTCCCCTGCGCCAGACCTCCATAGAACCAGTCCACTCCCATCGATGGGGCCAGTCTCGCCAGGCGCTTGCCCTGCCCCGCGCCGTCTGCCTCAATGAGGGCATTCCCGACGCATGACGAGGCGATCAAGCTCACCGCTCGCCCTGGACATGACGGGACAGGCAGGTATGAAAAATGCATGAAAAACGGGGACTTCCACGAAGATCCCCGCGACAACAACAGAGAAGATGCATGAGCCACCCGCTGTTTCACCTCGATGCCTCGCGCAAGGAAAGTCTGCAGTTCCAGATACGCGAGCAGATCTCGCAAGCCATTCTCGAGGGCCATCTGCCCCGCGATGAGGCACTGCCCTCCAGCCGCAAGCTGGCCCGCGAGCTGAATGTCGCGCGCAATACCGTGATGCTGGCCTATGACCAGCTGCTGGATGACGGCTTCCTGATCGCGCGCCAGCGCAGCGGCTATTTCATCAACCCCGACATTCTCAAGGGCCGCGCCGACACGCCGGTACGCCTCAATGACATCGACGCCGACAGCCTCGACTGGGATGAGCGCCTGGCCATCAAGCCCTCCGTGCAACGTGCCATCGAGAAACCCGGCGACTGGCACCAGTACGACTACCCCTTCCTGTATGGCCAGCTGGACCCGGAATTCTTCCCCACCCAGCACTGGCGGGAATGCAGCCGGGACTCGATGAGCGTGCCGTCGATTCGCAGCTGGTCGGTGGACCACATCAATCATGATGACCCGTTGCTGGTCGAGCAGATTCACCAGCGGCTGTTGCCACGCCGGGGAGTCTGGGCAAGCCCGGAGGAGATCCTGATCACGGTGGGGGCGCAGCAGGCGCTGTGGATCAGCTGCATGCTGCTGCTCAAGCAGGGCCAGCGGTTCGCGATGGAAAACCCGGGCTACGTCGACATGTACAACATCGCGCGTACCTTCACGGACGACATCCAGCTGCTGCCCATCGACGGCAAGGGCCTGCAGCCGGTGGAATCGCTCAAGGACTGCCGGCTGGTGTTCGTCTCGCCCAGTCACCAGTCACCCACCGGCGTGACCTTGCCGCTGGAGCGCCGCCGCCAGCTGCTGGACATGGCCGAGACGGGCAATTTCCTGATCATCGAGGACGACTACGAGAGCGAGAGCAACTACGCCGACAACCCGACGCCCGCACTGAAGAGCCTCGACCGCCACAAGCGGGTCATCTATGTCGGCAGCCTCTCCAAGACCCTCGCCCCCGGCCTGCGCCTGGGCTACATGGTCGCGCACCCCACGCTGATTCGTGAGGCGCGTGCACTGCGCCGCCTGATGCTGCGCCATCCGCCGACCAACAATCAGCGCGCGGTGGGACTCTTCATCGCGCGGGGCTATCACGACAGCCTGCTCAACCAGATGCATCAGGTGATGCAGCGCCGCTTCCTGGTGATGCGCGACGCCATCCTGCGTCACCTGCCGATGATGAGCACGCCCTCCACCTATGGCGGTTCCTGCTTCTGGATGCACGGGCCGGCCAGCCTGGATGCCCATCGACTGGCCGCCCTCGCCCGCCAGCAGAGCATTCTGATCGAGGTGGGCGATCTGCATTTCTTCTGCGATCGCGATCGTCATCGCCACTACTTCCGCCTCGGCTTCTCGGCGATTCCGGAATCGCGTATCGAAGCCGGCATCATGAAACTGGCCGAGCTGGTACCACTGGCGATGCAGGCACCCGAAAGAGTCACTGACATGAGCGCCTGATTCTCGACAGGCACTAACGGCGAATGATTACCCTATAGCTAAAAAAGAGGCTCCCTGACCGACCAACAAGACGTGGCAATCAGGGAGCCTCTTATCCTTCAGGCAATCGCGCTTGCAGACCATGTCAATTGCAGACAATCGCACTTGCAGACTTACTGCGCCTCATCCTTCATCGCGTACCAGCGATACAGGCAACGCTGGCCGGTGCGACGGAACGGCGCGAACAGCGGCGACTCCACCTTGTTGAGCACATTGGGATACGGCAGACGTGACTGGAAGATCGGCAGCACCAGATCCGCCGCGTCCCTGGCGATCCACTGGGCGAGACGCTTGCCCGCCTGGGCGGAATACATCACGCCGTTGCCGCCATAGCCCATGGCGTAATAGACGCTCTGCTTCGGGTCCGGCTGATGGATGCGCGGCATCATGTCGTGACTGACATCCACCCAGCCCCACCAGGAGTAATCGACCTCGATGCCGGTCAGCGCCGGGAACTTGCGATGCATGTCGGCGATCAGCAGCTGCTCGTATTGCGCCTTGGGCGCGTCACGGCCTGACACGGCACTGCGACTGCCGATCTGCAGGCGGTTGTCCGGCAGCAGGCGGTAGTAATGGCGCAGCACGCGAGTGTCGGTGAGCACCTGGTGGGTATGAAAGCGTGTCGCCTCGATTTCCTGCGCCGTCAGCGGGCGCGTCACCAGCGAGTTGGAGAGCACCGGCATCAGGCGCTTGTCGAGCTCCGGATGCAGCTTGCCGGAGGTGTAACCGCCGGTAGCCATACCCACCGAACGCGCCTTGACCACGCCACCCGGCGTTCTCAGATAGTGAACGCCATCGCGGGTCTCCCAGCTCTCCACCGGGCTTGCCGGGTGTACCTTCACCCCCAGACGTCGCGCCTTGCGCAGATAGCCGAAGGCCAACTTGCCCGGGTGCACGCCGATACCTTCCGGCTCGTGCATCGCGCCGCAGGCCTCTTCATCCCCGACCCACTCGTTGCGCACCGTGGCACCATCGATGATGCGGGCATCGTAGTGGAAGGTCTCGCGCAACAGGCGCGCCTCCTTCTCCAGCCCCGGCATCATGCGCTCGCGGTGGGCGATGTACAGGTGACCGCCCGGCTGCGGATCGCAGTCGATGTCCTTGATCAGTTCCTTGAAATTCTCCATGCCCTCGACGCACTCGCGATGCAGGCCATGGGCGGCCTCGAGACCGTAACGCTCGATCCACTGCGAGCGCTTGAGGCGACCGGTGGCGCACTGCGCCTGGCCGCCATTGCGGGTCGAGCAGCCCCAGCTGACCCGATTGGCCTCCAGCACGGTGGCCTTGATGCCGTACTTCTCGGCCAGCACGATGGCGGCGGTGAGTCCGGTGAAGCCGGAGCCGACGATCACCACATCGGCGTCGATATCACCCATCACCGGGCCATCATCCTGCGGCGGCTCACCGGCGGTGGCGACCCAGTAGGTCGGCGCGTAGTCGCGTCCTTCGCCGGGGGTGGCGCTCACCAGCGGGTCATAGGCCGGGTCATACGGCTGAGAAGCCTGAGTGGCCGGGCGCTGCTCTGACTCGCTGCCCACCTCATCTGGCCGGGCGCCGTGCTGCACGATAGTTTCCATCTCGAACACCTCCTCTCACCCGCAGGGCGCGCACGCCATGACGTGCTGCCCCCGGGGCAAAGACAGCTTCAGAAACCGTTTCCCTGATCGATGCGCCGCTGGCGCTCAGACATTGACGGGCGGACGATTCTTGCGGAAGGCGTTCTTGATCGCGATCTTGCCGTCACGCAGCGTGAAGGCATCGATCATGCGCGCTTCGCTGCGCGCGCCATCGGCGGTGGTGCCGGTGTAGGTGCTGATGACGAAGCCACGCTCGCCATCGGCGAAGATTTCCGCGTCGATCCACTGGGCATCCGGCGCGTTCTGCCAGGCAGCGGAGAGGCCCGCGCGCACTGCGTCCTGACCGGCGAAGGTCTTGCCTTCGAGTTCCGGCCCGGCGATGGCGAGGAATTCGCAGTCATCGGTCATCATCGACAGGCAGTCGTCGATGTCGTGACGGTTGAGGGCATCGCAGAAGGCACTCAGCAGTTCGATGGTGGCTTGGTGGGTCATGGGTCGGGCTCCGCAGTCTTGTTGTTGGGCTTGTGGTTCGAGCGTGTCGTTTGAGCAAGGGCATCAGCGATCGCTGCGCCATGCCCCGAGACTACGCCCCTGCCATCACTGCCCTTTAGCACCAGTTGGCGGCCAGCGATTGGGCCAGTTGACGCCATTGCGGCGTGCCTGGTGCCCACTGGACCCATCGTCCCCGCAAGCCCGCGCGAGACAGCGGGGTCAACTCGCCAGAGCGGTGGCGATCTCACCTCCCGGTGGCGTGAAGGCATGAGCCGACATGAAGCTCTCACGGCCCAGCAGGAGGTCACTGAGCAGACGCGTGGCAGCCGGCGCCAGCACCAGGCCGTTACGGTAGTGGCCCGCATTCACGTAGAGGCCGTGAAGCCCCGGCACCGCGCCGATGAAGGGCGTGCCATCCGGCGTGCCCGGACGCAGGCCGGCCCAGTGATGCTCCGGTTCAAGCTCACCCAGCGCTGGCAGAATGCTCG
Source organism: Cobetia sp. PS-4MA (assembly GCF_057670765.1). NCBI lineage: Bacteria > Pseudomonadati > Pseudomonadota > Gammaproteobacteria > Oceanospirillales > Halomonadaceae > Cobetia > Cobetia sp. PS-4MA. The sequence continues at coordinate 2,850,249 of NZ_CM173107.1, forward strand.
CGGCGCTGGCATGCAGTGACTCGCGCGCCTGCGCGGTGGTGCTCTTGTCGAAGTCCTGATGCTCCAGGGTCGAGCCGATCAGAATCCGCCCATCGGCACGCGGAATCACGTAGCGGCCATCGCACAGCACCACCCGCGACAGCAGCGGGTCTTCCACGCGGCAAAGCCCCGCCGCCACCGGATTGAACACCATCATCTGGCCCTTCACCGGGCGCACCGGCAGCAGTACACCGGCCGCGGCCAACAGCCTGCCGCTCCAGGCACCGCCACATACCACGACGTTGTCTGCACTGACGGCCTCATCAACCAGCCGTGCGCCCGTGACGCGGTGATCCGCGCCGATCATCAGCTCCTGCACCTCGCAGCCTTCGCGCACCTCGACACGCACATGCGCCAGCAGACGCGCGCGCAGCGCCTGTCCGAGGCGCGGATTGCGGATACTGCCCAGCGTCGGCATCCACAGCGCCTGCTGATGGCCCGCCGCCAGATGCGGTTCACGCGCGTAGAGCGCCTCCCGCCCGATCACCTCCAACGGCTTGTGCTGGGTGTGCGCCCAGTCCAGCGCCAGCGCCTCATCCTCCACCCGCAGGTAGATCAAGCCCTTCTGGCGGTATTCGGGGTCGATGCCGGTGGCCTCCTTGAGCGCCTCGGCAAGCCTGGGGTATTCGCCTTCTGACCAGCGTGACAGTGATGAGATGGCGCTCGAATAGCGCCACGGATACAGCGGCGAGACGATGCCGCCACCGGCCCACGATGCCTCGCGTCCGCACTGGCCGCGCTCCAGCAGCGTGACCATCTGGCCGGCCTCGGCCAGCTGCCACGCCATCATCATGCCCATCACGCCGCCACCAATGATCAGGGTATCGCTCATCTGCCTTGCTCCTGCGGGGGAATGAATAATCACAAATCTCATATTTCGATACGATTTGCATTATTTTTAGAAACAAAGCTATATTCAAGCCATTGCCTCTGCCCGGTTTTCCTGCGTCTCCGCGACAGGTTTGCCGACCTCCCCGATACAGGTCTGCCTGGCAGCCACCGACAAGAATGACGAGGGAGACACCCCGTGAGCGACGCCACCACGATGCATCATGCCAGCGCCGACCCGCGCAATGACCAGGCCAATGCCGAGCAGCCCCTGCCCGCCGGCCAGTTGCAGCCCACTGAGCTGCGCGGCGTGCGCGAGCTGTTCGGCATCGACAGTGATCTCAAGGTGCCGGTCTTTCTGGAGCGCGACGCTCACGTGCCGGAAATTGATGACGCCTATCGCTTCAATCCCGATGTCACCCTCGCCATCCTCGCCGGCTTCACCAACAACCGCCGCGTGATGGTTCAGGGCCTGCATGGCACCGGCAAATCGACCCATATCGAGCAGATCGCCGCGCGCCTCAACTGGCCGTGCCTGCGCGTCAATCTCGATGGCCATGTCAGCCGACTGGATCTGGTCGGCAAGGACGCCATCGTGATTCGCGACGGCGTGCAGGTCACCGAATTCCAGGAAGGCATCGTGCCCTGGTCACTGACCCGCCCCATCGCGCTGATCTTCGATGAGTACGATGCCGGCCGCCCGGACGTGATGTTCGTCATCCAGCGCATTCTGGAGCGCGATGGCCACTTCACCCTGCTGGACCAGAACCGCGTGATTCGCCCGCACCCGCAGTTCCGGCTGTTCGCCACCGCCAATACCGTGGGGCTGGGCAATCAGGATGGGCTCTATCACGGCACCCAGCTGCTCAACCATGCGCAGATCGACCGCTGGAACATCGTCGCCAAGCTGGATTACCTGCCGCGTGATGAGGAAGTGAAGATCGTGCTGGCCCGCGTGCCCGCCAAGGACAACGAGCGTGGCCAGGCGCTGATTCGCGCGATGGTCGCGGTGGCGGACCTCACCCGCAAGGGCTTCGCCAATGGTGATCTGTCGAGCCTGATGTCGCCGCGTACCGTGATCACCTGGGCGGAGAACTGCGAGATCTTCCGCAACCCGGCGCTGGCCTTCCGCCTCTCCTATCTCAACAAGTGCGATGAGCATGAGCGTCCGCTGGTCGCCGAGTTCTATCAGCGCTGCTTCGCCAGGGAGCTTGAGGAATCCGCGGCGCTGATGGAGAGCGATCTGATGGATGAACAGGACAGCGACAAGGGATCCCGGGCATGAGTGCGGCCCAGCAGGTACGCCGTCGTCAGCAGTATCTCGAGGAGCTTGCGGCGGCGAGTCTCGGGGCACTCAGCGGTCAGGCCGGCTGGGCCTATCGAGGGCGGCGCCTGAGTCGGCATGCTCAGACGCTGCCACTGCGCACGCCGCACCTGCGCCTTGAGGAGGATGACTGCACGCTCGACAACTATCGCGCGGTCAGCGATGCCATCGCGCTGCGCCTGCTCCACACCGACGAGGCGCTGCATCTGGCGGCGCGTCCGGCGTTGCCGGAAACCCGCCTGATCTATGACCTGCTGGAGCAGCTGCGCGTCGAGGCACTGGTCGATCCTGACATGCCCGGCGTGAAGGAGAATCTGGCGCGGCGCTTCACCGACTGGTGCCTGGCCTTCTATCACGCGGGCCTGACCGAGACGAGCAGCGGCATCCTCATCTACAGCGTCATCCAATCGTGCTGGTCGCGCCTGATGGCCTGCGCGGTGATCCACGAGACGGAGGATTACATCGAGACGACGCGCGCCTCCTTCTATCAGGCGCTGGGCGCTGACATGGCGGGGCTGAGACGCACGCGTTTCGATCAGGCGGCCTATCAGCAGCACGCGCTGAACATCAGCCTGTGGCTGGAGCAGGAACTGGCCGAGTCGCTGGAGGAGCAGGACGGCGAGGAAGATGACGAATTGGATACCAGACAACGCTTCGCGCTGTTTCTGGAAAACGAGGATGAAGAAGCAAGTCTGCTCGAGGAGCAGGCGGCATCGCAGCTGCCGAGTCATCGGCGTGGCGCGCCGGAGGAATTGCTGCCCTATCAGGTGTTCACCACGGCCTATGACCGCGAGCTGGAACCGGCCAGGCGCATGCGCGCGGCCCTGCTCGATGAGTATCGTCAGGCGCTGGATACGCGTCTGGCGGAGCAGAAGATCAACGTGCGGCGCCTGGCACGTCAGCTGGCGCGGCATTTCAGCTCGCCACAGCGTGAGGGCTGGCACTTCGGGGAGGAGGAAGGAATCATCGATGGGCGGCGGCTGAGTCAGGTGATTTCCTCGCCGGCCGAGCGGCGGGTCTTCCAGCGCGAGCGCTGGGTGCCCGAAGCCAGTGCGCAGGTCAGTTTCCTGATCGACTGCTCCGGTTCGATGAAGGTGCATGGCGAGGCGGTGGCGATGCTGATCGAGATTCTCACCCGCGCGCTGGACATGGCCGGTGTGCCCACCGAGGTGCTCGGCTTCACCACTGGCGCCTGGAATGGTGGCCGCGCCCTGAAGGACTGGCGACGCGCCGGCAAACCCGCACGACCGGGCCGCCTGAATGAAGTGCAGTATCTGATCTTCAAGCCCGCCTCACTGGCGTGGCGACGTGCGCGGCGCCACTTCGGCGCCCTGCTCAAGGCCGATCTCTACCGCGAAGGTGTGGATGGTGAAGCCGTGCAATGGGCCTGCTCACGGCTCGCGGACAACACTGCTGCCGACGAAGGCGCGCGCCGTCTGCTGGTCGTCATCTCCGATGGCAGCCCCTGTGACAGCGCCACCAACACCGCCAATGACGAGCAATACCTCGACAGCCACCTCAAGCAGGTCGTCGCGCAACAGACCCGCTCCGGCCGCCAGGCCATCCTCGGCCTCGGCGTCGGGCTGGACCTCAGCGCCTACTACCCCCACCAGCTGATCATCGATCTTGAACGCACCCTCGACAACGCCCTCGCCGATGAGATTGTTCATCACATGGCGCTGGCGTGTCGGCATCAGGGGATGTGAGCTGCTGCGAGCACACGGTGCTCTACCAGCCACGACATATCACTCCTCGATCACCCGCGTGAGCGGGTGATTGCCCAACTGCCTCGCTCCGGCCGCCAGGTCATTCTCAGCCTCGGCGTCGGGCTGGACCTCAGCGCCTACTACCCCAACCAGCGGATCACCGATCTTGAATTCCTTCGACAACATCCTCGTCGATGAAATCGTTCATCGTATAGCATCGGTATGTTGCATTAAAATTAAAAATAAAGTACAGCCATAGAATACTAGTCACTAAATTTGACGAGACACGAGCAATTCTTTGACATTACACTCTTTAAAAACAACATTATTTTTCTTAAGCTCTCTAATATATGCTGAGTACCTCATATTAACTAACATAAACCCTTCTTCAATAGTATTTAAGGTAAATTCCTTTGAAGCCAACTCCATTAATGTATTTAAAACAGAATCAAGATAATCATGAATATTCTCTATTAAAATATGTGCATATGATGGAGTGGTGCCATCATGAACTATCGTATTTCTTGCACGGTATATACGCCTAATTTGCCACTCAATTCTTCTGGAATGAGAGTCTAAAACTTGCACGATTTTAGTAGGTGACGAAAACAACTCTAACAAACAATTATACCTATAATGAAGTAAGTGAAAATCATCGAAAGAAGCAACTAAACGCTCCCTCTCATCTTTGTATCCATCAAGTGCAAGAAGATTATAGACCTTCTCGACAAATGAATCACCGTTGACATGTCTAATTATTTCTTTAAATAATCCTGCTTTCCACAACAGACAATCCTTAACGAATCGCTTAACAATTTTACTAATATAACCAATTGTCAGAAATGGCATTACTGAATTAGAAATATTTTCTATTTGAGATATCTTCTCTTCATTACTACTAGGCACAATAGTCTCAAGTGCTATCCACAAGTTAATTATTTGATTCTCTACTGAATCACTATCTAGAGCTAATGCATGTAGCTCTGCACTACGATTGAATTTAAGGAATGAGGCTTTTTTCATAGAAAACCCATCTATGAATAAGTTTAGCTTATATGCTGCTGCCTCTGTCTTAAAATCTTTGCATTTATGCATCGGATTCTGATGAACAGATAAAACCTTAGAAGCATTGGTTCTCCCGCATATTACTAACGCTTTAGCTATTGGCTTAGGCGACTTTTTATGATGATATAATCCAATCAAAGTTTGTAATTGATCGAATTTGATATCTGCTTCTTTTTTTGCTGCATGATGCTCCTTAGCTGTCGGGTTCCGCCTGATTGATTACAGACTGTGTAAACAGCTCCGGCCGTTCGGCCTGCCACTCCTTCATTGCTGCAACAGGTGCCCTGTGGTGTAGTGCCTTCTGAGGAATATGGTGGTTGTATAACCAGCAATACCGCTCGAGAGTCTGTTCTAAATCCTCACTTGAGTCATAGCGCCGAGTCGCCAGCACATCGCTGATACGCCCATTGAAGCGCTCCACCATTCCGTTCGTTTGGGGTCTGCCTGGCTTGATCAGTCGATGCTCAATGCCATGGTTCTGACATTCCTGATCGAAAAGATGATGCCCACTGGGCTTACGCTCGCCGCCCACGGTGAAGCGATCGGTAAAGGATTTACCATTGTCCGTGAGCACGGTTCGAATCGTGAAGGGAGCCTCCTCTTCCACACGCTTCATGAACGCCCGGGCATCCTTTGCAGATTGACTTGATCTGACCTCCAGATACACCCACCGAGTGGCACGATCAATCGCGACGTAGAGATAACGCTTGTGATCTTCGTCAGGCATTTGGGGCAGATGCTTGATATCTATGTGCATATACCCGGGCTCATAATCCTTGAAAGGCCGATGCTTAGGCTTCTCGTCGCCTTCCGCGTCTCGACGTGCCAGCTTGGCGAGAGTTGGCACTTCACACCGTTTGAGCATGCGCTGAAGCGCGGAACGTGACAGTTTTGGGTTCAGGAATTCACGAGCAACGACAAGTAGATCATCGAGTCCCAGCCGTAGTAACTCACGAGCGGCGATGACTATCTCTTCCTGCTCTGAGGTCAGAGTCGCCAGTAGGTTATGACGTGTGTGGGAACGATCCAGGACATCATCACGATGACGCCAGCGCTGGATAGTTGAGACGCTGACCCCAAACTGACGAGCAAGATCTTTGTTGGTCATACCGGCAGGAGCTGCTTGGATGTCGGCACGAATTTTCGGTGTCGTCGTCGCTTGCTTATGCAGCTTGATGTCCATGAAGCCTTTCCTGAATAAATTGCTTGATGAGCTCACGCGAGGCTAACAAAGGATAGCTTCGTTGTGAAATCCGATCATCCGGCACCCTACACTTAGCCTTACACTTCACACACAAATAGGTACTACTACTATCTAAATTAAAGTTGCCATTTATTATGGCTTCATTAAAGTCACTCAGTTGCCCACTTATAACTATATTGAACTTTCTTGCAGAATCTTCAAATTGACTAAAATACTTCGGCGCCTTATAAATAACAACGTAGTCTTCCTCATCACATGAGAAAAAAGACAAAAAATCCTTTATCGCAGAATTTCCAGCGATACGATTATCGCCGTAATTAAAATAACCATGAGTAACATTTCTAATATAGTGTGATGTATAACCACTATTAAGGAGAGTAGTCACATAAGACTTGGCAATTTTATTTATTTTATAAAAGCTATCTCCCGACGTAATGCAAGAGATCAATAGCTCTTCATTTCTTTTCTTATACAAATCTATTGGCACTTGTGTCTTTAAGAGACTTAAACAGGATTCAACATCAACGTCGGGGGAGTTTCGGTTTTTTAATACATTCGCAATCTCTCTTAAATCATCAGATAAAATAGATTCAATAATTATATCATCGTCTAAAGTTTCACACAGTTCATCCAGTACATGTCGTAAATTAGGCTTCTTAATCACACCCCTTCTTATTGAATAAAAAACCTCCATCGCCTCATGTATTAGCAAGCTTGAATTCATTGCCAGCGGCTTATAAGAATCTAATGTGAAGTCAAATATCAATTCATCTAAAACTTGAGAGAAAAAAATCAATGATTGAGAATGTTCAACATCATCCCATTTTTCTAATCGCCTAAATTTCACAAGTCATTCCTTCGAAATAAAGTTTGCCTAAGAAACCACAACCCTTATAATACAATATCAAATAAAAAAACACTAAAAACATACCGTAAAGATGAAAAAATTACGGCATGCAATAAAGGTCTAGTTAGACTCTATTAACATCGCTGCTGCGCTTGGACGACGGTGACGGCAATCACATTGATGATGTCGGCGGTGGAGCAGCCGCGAGAGAGGTCGTTGGCGGGTTTGGCGAGGCCCTGGAGCAGCGGGCCGATGGCTTCTGCGCCGCCGATGCGTTCGGCGAGCTTGTAGCCGATATTGCCGGCTTCCAGATTGGGGAACACCAGCACGTTGGAGGTGCCTTTGACGCGCGAGGTGGGCAGCTTGCGCTCGGCGATTTCCGCCACGATGGCGGCGTCGAGCTGCACGTCTTCATCAATGGCGATCTCCGGACGTTGCGCCCGCACGAGATGCGCGGCCTGAACCACCTTGTCCACCGACGCGTGATGCGCGCTGCCATTGGTGGAGAACGACAGCATCGCCACCCGTGGGTCTTCCCCGAGCAGGGCCTGGGCGCTGTCGGCGGCGGCCAGCGCGATCTGCGAAAGCTCTTCCGCGTCGGGGTCGATCACCAGCCCACAGTCCGAGAAGATCATGCCGCCCTTCAGGTTGTGGAACGGCTTGCACAGCATCATCAGAAAGAAGCTGGAGACCAGCTTGCTGCCCGGTGCCAGGCCCAGTAACTGGATGGCGCTGCGCACCACATCGGCAGTGGTATTCACCGCCCCCGCCACCGAGCCATCCGCCAGCCCTTCGCGCACCAGCATGTTGGCGAATGTCAGCGGATCACGAATCTTCTCGGCGGCCTGCTCCGCCGTCATCCCCTTGGCCGCGCGATGGGCGTGCAGCGCCTCGGCAAGCCTGGCGGTGTGCTCGGAGATGGCGGGGTCGATCAGCTCACAGCTTCCCAGCGAGCCATCCTCGAGCCCGGCTTCTCTGGCAGTGGCGGCGATGACGGTCGGGTCGCCCACCAGCATCACCTGCGCCAGGCCCTGCTCCGCCGCGCTCACCGCCGCCTGCACCACCCGCATGTCCTGCCCTTCGCAGAGCACGATACGACGCGGGTCAGCCTTGGCCCGCGCCAGAATGTTGTTGAGTGCCTTCATGTCTGTCTCCTCGCTGCCCCTGCAGGCAGCCGACACATCCAAAAAGCCCCGGACATCAGAAATGGCCGGGGCAAGGGAGAGGTTCCGTCTAGCTTGCGTGTTGCGCCATGTTCGCTTGCGCGCCTGTCCACTCAGGCGCGCAAGGGCCGGGCGTTACACGTAATCCTGATACTTCTCGAGCAGACGCACCGGCTTCTTGAGGGCGTCGCGGCGGAACGGGTCGCCCAGTTCGCGCGTACACATCACCTCGATGACGCAGGTCTTGCCGTCGTTCATCTGCATGTCGATGGCCTTCTTGAGCGCCGGGCCCACGTCTTCCAGACGGTCGACGGTGATACCTTCGGCCCCCATGGAGCGCGCGATCTCGGCGAAGCTCTGGTTGTCCAGCTCACCGGCGACGAAGCGACGGTTGTAGAACTCGACCTGGTTCTTCTTCTCGGCGCCCCACTGGCGGTTGTGGAAGACGACGGCGGTGACCGGAATGTCGTGACGCACAGCGGTCATGATTTCCATCAGGCTCATGCCCCAGGCGCCGTCACCGGCGTAGGCGATGGCCGGACGTTCCGGCGCGGCGGTCTTGGCACCCATGATGGTCGGCAGGGCGTAACCGCAGTTGCCGAAGCTCATCGGGGCGAAGAAGCTGCGCGGCTTGTCGAAGCGCAGGTAGCTGTGGGCCACGGAATTGATGTTGCCGATATCGGTGGAGACCATGACATCTTCCGGCATGGCCTTTTCCAGCTCGCGCAGGACCTGACGCGGGTGCAGGTATTCGCCGCCGGAGAACGGCTTCTCGTCCTTGGCCTCGTCGATGGCGTCGAGGCTGAAGGCGTCCTTCTCGTGGGTCCACTCGTCAAGCTCGGCTTCCCAGGCGGCCTTCTCTTCGCGGATGGTGCTGAGGCGCGAATCCTTGGTGGCATCGCACTCGAGATTGCGACCGGACAGGCGCTCGGTCAGGGCGATGGCCGCTTCACGCGCGTCACCGCAGATGCCGACGGAGATCTTCTTCACCAGGCCCAGCATCTTGTGGTCGGCGTCGATCTGGATGATCTTCGCGTCCTTCGGCCAGTAGTCCATGCCGTGCTGCGGCAGGGTACCGAACGGCCCGAGACGCGTGCCCAGCGCGATGACGACATCGGCCTGCGCGATCAGCTTCATGCCCGCCTTGGAGCCCTGATAGCCGAGCGGACCACACCACAGCGGGTGGCTGGCCGGGAAGGAATCGTTGTGCTGGTAGCTGTTGACCACCGGCGCGCCGAGACGCTCTGCCAGTGCCTTGCACTCCTCGACGCCATCCGCCATCACCACACCGCCACCGGAGACGATGACCGGGAACCTGGCGCTGGCCAGCAGCTCGGCTGCCTCATCCAGACTCTTGCTGCCACCCGGGCCACGGTCCACGCGTGCCGGCTTGGGAATCTCGCACTCGATCTCGCCGTAGAAGTAGTCACGCGGAATGTTGAGCTGGGTCGGGCCCATCTCGGACATGGCGCGGTCGAAGCAGCGACCGGTGTATTCCGCCATGCGCGACGGGTGGGTGACGTGGCCCTGGTACTTGGTGAATTCCTGGAACATCGGCAGCTGCTTGCATTCCTGGAAGCCGCCCAGGCCGATGCCGGTGGTGCCGGCTTCCGGGGTGACGATGACTACCGGGCTGTGCGCCCAGTAAGCGGCCGCGATGCCGGTGACGCAGTTGGAGATGCCCGGGCCGTTCTGGCCGATGACCATGCCATGACGACCGGAGACACGCGCATAGCCGTCGGCCATGTGAGCGGCGCCCTGCTCATGCACCACCGGGATCAGACGGATGCCGGCCGGCGCGAAGATGTCCATCGCATCCATGAAGGCGGAACCCATGATGCCGAACATGTCGGTGACGCCATTGGCGACCATGGTTTCCACGAAAGCCTCGGAGGGCGTCATCTTCTGCTTGCCCTGCACGACCTTGCGGTTGTCTGCGCTGTCTTGAGTGCTCATGGCGTCTCCAACTATCAATTTTATGTTTATTGGTACATTTAGTTCCGATTACCGAAACATGTGACCAAAATTAGCCCCCGCCATGGCGCTCGTCAAGCTAGATTTCATAAAATGATAGAAAACGTGTGTTTTTTAGAAACTTCTTCCGTCCTATGGAGTACTGTTAAAGTAGGCACAGCAACGCAAGGCACTGACAGGCCGAGCGTTTCGGCGCCACACTGCCCAGCGCACGGATTGAAGGAGGGAACAGCCCATGAACAGTGCCACCCAGCCCCAGGCAAGCCTGCCGCGTGCCAGCAAGGACGCTGACAAGGACACCGGCAAGGAAGGCAGCAAGATAGAGGGTGATACGCCCGCCCAGCGTCTGCTGGCGCTGCTGGAAGTGATCGCCGCCAAGGATCAGTTCTTCACGCTGCAAGGACTGGTGGAAGAGACCGGCCTGCCCAAGCCGACGCTGCATCGCATGCTCCAGCAGCTGGAAGGCAGCGGCATGCTGCAGCGCGAGGCGGACAACCGCCATTACAGCAAGGGCAGTCGGCTGCGCCGTCTGGCGGAAAATCTGCTGCTCAACGATACCGTGCAGGGCGCGCGCCACGGCGTGCTCAGCCGGCTGATGGAAGAAGTGGGGGAAAGCTGCAACATCACCGCGCTGTCGGGCAGCGAGGTGCTGTATCTGGATCGCGTCGAGACCCAGGCGCCGCTGCGCTTCTATCTGCATCCCGGTTCACGGGTGCCGGTGCATTGCTCCGCCAGCGGCAAGCTGTTTCTGGCCCAGATGCCGCCCGCCCAGCGCCGCCGCCTGCTCAAGGGCACACCGCTGAACGCGATGACGCGCAATACCCTGACCGACATCGACTCCGTCGAGGCCGAGATCGAGCAGGTTCGCCGGCAGGGCTATGCACTGGATGATGAGGAATTCCTGCCCGGGCTGGTGTGCATCGCGGTGCTGGCACCCAACCCGGACGGGCCGTCCAACATCGGCGTGGCGATCCAGGCGCCGGTGATGCGTCAGTCGCGCGAGGACATGCTCAAGCATCTGCCGGCACTCGAGCGCGCCGCCCGGGACATCGCCGCCATCCAGCGTGGGGCGATTCCGTCCTCCTGAGGCCAGCGGGCTGGGGCTGGGCTGGGCTGAAGCTCGGCAGAAGCTGGACAGCGACAGACACAAGGTCGTGCTTCCCGTGATGCGCGTGAGGGGCTAGCCTAGCGGACTGCCTTCTACACGCCACGTCGAGAACACCATGTCCGCCAGCGATGCCTTGCGTCTTGTCCTGCTGTCCACCCTGTGGGGCATGTCTTTCATCTTCATGCGCGTGGCCGCGCCGGAATTCGGCCCGACCACATTGATTCTGCTGCGCATGGGCATCGGCGCGCTGGTGCTGGCCCCGCTGCTGCTGGGCGCGGGCCGCCTGAAGATGCTGTGGGAACACAAGGGCTCGCTTGCGGTGCTGGGCCTGACCAGTCAGGCACTGCCCTTCTGCCTGCTGGCGCTGGCCACCACCCAGCTGGAGGCCGGCTTCACCTCGCTGATCAACGCCACCACGCCGCTGTTCACCGCGCTGCTGGGCATGGCGCTGTTCGCCACGCCGATCCAGAAGCAACAGTATCTGGGACTGGCCGTGGCCTTCAGCGGGGTCTATGTGCTGTCGAGTGACCGCCTCGATTTCCAGCTCGGCGGCGATGGCTGGTTCATCCTCGCCGCCCTGGGGGCGACCTTCTGCTACGGCTTCGCCTCCAATTTCTCGCGCCAGCGCCTGAGTCACCTGCCCTCACCGGTGCTGGCCGCGGGTAGCTCGCTGATGTCGTCCCTGCTGTTGCTGATTCCGGGCCTGTGGATGTGGCCGACAACCAGCGTCAGCCTGGAGGCCTGGGGCAGCGCCATCGCGCTGGCGGTACTCAGCACCAGCCTCGCCTTCCTGATCTTCTTCCGCCTGCTGGCCAGCGCCGGCGCCACCGCGACCACTTCCGTCACCTTCCTGGTACCGGTCAGCGCCTTGCTGTGGGGCAACATGCTGCTCGATGAGGTGATCGATGCGCGCATCCTCACCGGCATGGGCATCACCCTGCTGGGCACCGCCATCGCCACCCGTCTGATTCGCCTGCCGACTCGCCAGAAAGTCGCCTGACGGCTGCCGCGCAATGCCAGAAGGCCCGCCCCTGAACGTGAGGTTCATGGGCGGGCCTTTTGGTTTATGGGGCTTTGGTTTTAGAGCTTTTTGGGGCTGGAGAGCTCAGACACTAGTCATTCGGGTCAACCGGCTCAGCCGGTCAATCGAATCAGCCCGCCGCTTCCTCGGCGGCATCCGCCAGCGCTTCAAAGACACGCGCCACGGCTTCCGCGCCCGGGTCGTTGTGGCCGACCAGATGGGCGGCGGGCACATAGGCGGAGCGTCCGGCCCGTGCCTTGGCCATCTCCGCGGTGGCATCCGCCCCTTGGCGGGCGGCGCGTGCCATCGCGGCCCAGTCGATGCGCTCGCCCTGCACCGACGCCTGCAGTGCGTCCAACGCCGGCAACAGCGCATCCAGCAGACTGCGGTCCCCGCGCACGGCGCCGCCGTAATGCTGCATCCGCCCCACACCGTGATCGAGCGCCTCATGCCAGCGCTGCCCCAGCGAGGCAGGTGCACGGGCGTCTGCCTCGCTGGCTTGCGTCTTCCACCGCGTCGCCGCCGCGGTGAACAGGGTCGAGAGCAGCACGCCACTGGAACCGCCCATGCCGTAGGCCAGCTGCTTGCCGATGGAGGTCATCAACTCGCCACTGTCACCACAGGCCAGCTCACAGTCCTCCAGCGCTTCCAGCACGGCACGGGCACCGCCGGCAAAGGTGGTGCCGGTATCCCCGTCCCCGCTGATGGCATCGAGACGATCGAGATCCACCTCACTGGCCAGCAGGACTTCCAGCACAGCACGCAGCCGCTGCTCGACCTGAGGGTCGCCCGGCAGCGCTACCCTCGCCCGGCCTTCCCGGGCAGCACGCGCCTGGCAATCGGCCTTGGCTCGGGCGCGCTCGGCAAGCGTGGAGGCGTCTTGAACAGCGCGCCCCCCCTCCTGACGAGGCGTGAAATGCGCCAGCGGCACCACCCGCTGAACACCGGGCCAGGCACGCGGCGCACAGCGGGCGTCCAGTGCCTCTTCCAGCAAGCCGTCCAGCGGCAACAGCGTCAGCGAGAAGCCGTGCATGTCCAGTGAGGTCATCAGCGGCTGCGGCCCCACCACGGCGTGAATGCCCAGCGCCTTGAGCGACGGATGCCCCAGCGCCTCGTCGAGCAGGACCGCGCGCTCCAATGCCGAGCAGCCACCCAGATCATTGATCATCAACAGATGGCCGGTGGCGGGCAAGTCACCCCCGGCCTCCTTGCGCGAATGCCCCTGTATCAGCGCCGCCACTACCTGATCCATCAGGGCATGCACGTCGCAGTCTCCGGCATGGCTGCCGAACTCCAGCGTGGTGGCGCCCGGCTCGCCATGAATGCCGAGCCCCAGCTCCGGCGCGCGTGGCTCACGCGGCTTGCCGGGATGACGCCCGACATCGAGTGCCATGCCCAGGGTCGAGCAGCTGTCCGCCACCCGGCGCGCCACGGCGGTGACCTCCTCGAGATCCGCGCCGCCTGCCGCCAGTGCCCCGGCAATCTTGTGGACCAGTAAGGTGCCAGCCAGCCCGCGCGGCTGTGGGTTGTCAGGCAGCGCCACATCATCGGCGACGATGACCATCTCGACCTTGAGTCCTTCCTGACGTGCCCGTTCGGCCGCCAGACCGAAATTGAGGCGGTCTCCGGTGTAGTTCTTGACGATCAACAGGGTCCCCGCGTCACCGGTCACCTCTCTGAGCGCCGCGAGCACCGCCTCCACCGTCGGTGAGGCGAACAGCTCGCCACATACCGCCGCGGTGAGCATGCCGGCCCCGACGAAGCCGGCATGCGCGGGCTCATGCCCGGAACCGCCGCCGGAAATCAGCGCGACCTGATCGCGCTGCCAGTCATCGCGCACCACCAGGCGCATGCCGCTGTCCGGCGCGGACAGGCGCAGGCCGCTGCCATCGGGATGCTGCAACTGGGCACTGCCGGAAAGCGCCGCGCCGATGATATCGCCCGACTGATGGAAGAACTGATTGACGCACTGTCGGCCTGTCTCGTTGTGACTCATCCTTCACTCCTTGAGGACCCTCGCCCTGCTGGTGACATGACGCCTGTCATCTCTCTGCCAGTGTCAGTCAACCATTGCCCATGCGGGATTGCCATCCGACATGACGATCAGTCCCGAGGCAGACAGAGACGACAGGGCGATACCGAGCTGACAGAAGCTCCGAGATGTCAGAAGCTCCGAGATGACAGAAGCTCCGAGATGTCAGAAGTTCTGAGAGGCAGTGATAGCACAAGCACATGGCAATGCGGCGTCAGCCTGCCATCCGCGCTGTCACCCGTCGATGACCGGGCGGGTGGCGGGGTCACGCGCAGGCGTGAGGGGGATGGCGCTGTCTGCACGTGTCGCGGCGGAGGCCTGGGCCAGGGTGTCCAGCGGCGAGGCGACGGGGATCTCGGGAGGCAGCCGTGGGGAGGTGCCGGCGGCGTGACGCGCTCTGGAGGAAGAGTCCTGCAAAGCGCTGATGCGGGGCGCCTCGCCGTGCCGCAAGGGGGCATGCAGATGGTAGCCGTGCTTGCCGCTGCGCTTGACGCGATACATCGCCTGATCGGCATATTCCAATGCGGTCGCGAAGTTGCCGTTGGCGTCTCGGCCGAAGCAGACCCCGATGCTCAGGCCGATGCTGGCCTGTCCCGTGCTGATCTCGAGGGGCTGGCCGAAGCGTGCCAGCCAGCGCCGCACGATCATCTCGATACGCGCCGGTGTCATGCGCGGCAGCTGGAACAGGAACTCATCCCCGCCGAAGCGCGCGGCCAGGTGGTGATGGACGCCCAGATGATGCAGCTCTTCATTGAGACCGTGGGCGAGCAATACCAGCACTTCATCGCCAGCACGATGTCCCAGCGCATCATTGACCTGCTTGAAGCCATCCACGTCGATGAACAACAGCGCACTGTCGTCCGCCAGCTGGCGCTTGAACCAGCCATTGATGGCCTGGCGATTGGAAAGCCCCGTCAGTGCATCGGTGCTGGCCAGGGCATTGAGGCGAGTCTCGTAATCCTTCTCGTGGCTGATGTCGGTATGGGTGCCCAGCAGCCGCAGCGCCTTGCCATTCGCGTCACGTTCGACGACTCGCCCCCTGTCCGCGACCCAGGTGATGCTGCCGTCTCGGGCCAGCATGCGATGCACCACCTGATAGACTTCGGTGCGCCCGGCGAGATGGTCCTCGAGATTGGCGAGCACCTCGTCGCGGTCTTCCGGGTGGAGGTGATCTCGCCAGACATCGAAGTGAGCGTTCAACTCGCCGGGCTGATAACCCAGCATGCGCCCCCAGCGATAGTTGAAGATGGTGAGCTTGCCGGTGGGAACTTCCAGCTGCCAGAGACGCAGGCCCGTGCCGTCGAGGGTCGACGACAACTTCTCCTCCAGACTCGCGACACGGCGCTCCAGACGTGCCTTGTCGCGCTCCATCTGCTGGATCGTGGCCTCAAGCGACTGCTCACGTAGACTCTTGCGTGTCATTCCCTCGTCCCCGGTTGACTCCCTGTCCCGCTACCCGTCACCCACCCGGATAGCCTCGCGGGGGAATCACATTCCCGATCCCCCGCGTGATGGCCCAGGCGACATCCCGATGTCGCACCACCTCGGCCTTTGCTGCCTGCATGCCGGTCTGCATGCCCTGTTCACACGCCCTGTTCACACGCCCTGTGCACACGCCCTGTTCACATGCCCTGTCTGCGCAGGGGGGTGCAGGGGCGACGTGTCGCTCCGGTCGCTCGGGGATCAGAGGGCCAGTTCGCCACCCTTGTCCACGGCGCGCTGGAAGGCGGCGCGCGCCCGGATGCGCGCCAGCCAGTCCTGAATGTTCGGATGATTCTTGAGCCCCTGACGCGTATCGAGCGCCTGGATCGGGAAGCTCATCTGGATATCGGCACCGGTCAGGGCGTCACCGGCAAGCCAGGGGCGACGTTCGAGACAGGTATCCATGTAGGTGAGGTGCGCCTTGATTTCCGGGCTGATGAACTTGTCATTGACTCCCTTGGCCAGCAGGCGGGCGATCGGACGGATCAACCACGGCACCGGTGGCTTGTCGAGACGCGAGAACACCAGCCTGAGCATCAGCGGCAACATGGCGGAGCCTTCGGCGAAGTGCAGCCAGAAACGGTAATCGCGCTCGGCCTGAGTCCCGGGGGCTGGCCTGAGGTGGGCACTCTCCCCACTGCCCTGTGAGCCATAGACATCGATGAGGTATTCGATGATGGCACCGGACTCCGCGACCACAACAGGCGCTCCCGTGTCACCGGACAGCGTGGTGTCGGTGATCACCGGCGCCTTGCCCAGCGGGTGGATGTCCTTGAGTGCCCGGGGCGCACGCATGCTCCCGGCGTCACGGGCATGGATTTCCAGGCGGTATTCCAGATTCAGCTCTTCCAACAGCCACAGAATGCGCTGCGAGCGTGAGTTTTCCAGATGGTGCACCGTGATCATGTCGTCTCCCTGAATCGTGCTTCCTGAACGCAGGCTTCGATGCCGAGTTCGACGAGGATACCCGCCGGGTACCCATCACGTCGGCTCAGCGTTCGAAGATCGTGTCGCCCAGATCATCGATGGTGCGTTTCGCCTTGAGCACGGTCAGCTCCACGGCGCCGTCTTCTCCCGGCACGGTGTCGGAGCGCTCGAAGCGATGCTCCAGCGTCTCGCCCCCTTCCAGTGGCTTGCGAATCACGCCGGAGACCCGGTACTGCCCTTCGTGCTTCTGTGGCATGGCGACGATGAGGTAACCATTGTATTCGACGGCCTCCGGTTCCTTGACCGGCGCAGGCTCGCCTGCGGAAAACAGTTTCTTGAGCATTCCCAGCATGTTGAAGGATCCTTCGGTGGCCGGCCTCTAGTGTCACCGGCATTCACCTGGAAAAAGTGAAAGAAATGAGAGTTTATGATGAGACCCTCAGCATGCCACGCCCCCGTGCCGGGGGAAATGCGACCTTCCCACCAGACACTAAGCCGCATGCCATCCGGGGCACGCGTACGGGCGTCGCGCTGGCCGCTTGCATGGCGCGGCTTGCATGGCACGACTTGCATGGCACAGATGGCAGAACGCCGGCCCCGTCAGCAGTCCGGGGACTGCCACCAGGGCCGGCGTCTTGATGACCCGACAGACATCGTCATCGGGTCAGATGGGCAGGCGATCTCTCAGCATGCGCATCCGGTGATGCCTTACTCGATGCCACGTCCCTTGCTGGCCGCGATACGCAGGCGCAGAGAGTTCAGCTTGATGAAGCCGGCAGCGTCCTTCTGGTCGTAGGCGCCTGCATCGTCCTCGAAGGTCGCGATGGAGGCGTCGAACAGTGAATCCTCGGACTGACGACCCACGACGATGACGTTGCCCTTGTAAAGTTTGAGACGCACGACGCCGTTGACGACCTTCTGGGACTCATCGATGGCCGCCTGCAGCATGCGACGCTCCGGGCTCCACCAGTAACCGTTGTACACCAGCTCAGCGTACTTGGGCATCATCTCGTCCTTCAGGTGAGCCGCTTCGCGGTCCAGGGTGATGGATTCGATGGCACGGTGAGCACGCATCATGATGGTGCCGCCCGGTGTTTCGTAGCAGCCACGGGACTTCATGCCGACATAACGGTTCTCGACGATGTCGAGACGGCCGATGCCGTTGGCGCCGCCGACCTTGTTCAGGTACTCGAGCACTTCGTGAGCGGCCATTTCCTTGCCATCGATGGCAGTGATGTCGCCCTTGGTGTAGGTCAGGTCGATGTAGGTCGCCTCGTTCGGCGCCTGCTCCGGGCTGACGCTCCAGCGCCACATCTCTTCTTCGCACTCGGTCCACGGGTCTTCCAGCACGCCACCTTCATAGGAGATGTGCAGAAGGTTCGCGTCCATGGAGTACGGCGACTTCTTCTTGTTCTTGGCGTAGTCGACTTCGATACCGTGCTGCTCGCAGTATTCCATCAACTTCTCGCGGGAGTTCAGGTCCCACTCACGCCACGGCGCGATGACCTGGATGCCCGGCTTCAGCGCGTAGGCGCCCAGCTCGAAACGCACCTGGTCGTTGCCCTTGCCGGTCGCACCGTGGGAGATGGCGTCAGCGCCGGTCTCGTTGGCGATCTCGACCAGGCGACGCGCGATCAGCGGACGTGCGATGGAGGTGCCCAGCAGGTACTCGCCTTCGTAGATGGCGTTGGCACGGAACATCGGGAAGACGTAATCGCGGACGAAGGTCTCGCGCAGATCCTCGATGTAGATCTCCTTCACGCCGAGGGCTTCCGCCTTGGCACGCGCCGGCTCGACTTCCTCGCCCTGACCGAGGTCAGCGGTGAAGGTCACGACTTCACAGTTGTAGGTTTCCTGCAGCCACTTGACGATGACTGAAGTGTCCAGGCCGCCGGAGTAGGCGAGAACGACCTTTTGCACGTCGGACATGCTTGACTCCTGAGTTGATGCTTGTAGTTCCCGCGATGCCACCGCCCGAGGACGGGGACGCAGGTGGGGATGGATCGTACGGTCGCGAGGAAGGCCTGCCCAGCAGGTGGCCGCCCGTTGCCACTCGAATCACGATGTGGGGCCGATTATAGCGAGGCTGGCACCTCACCGATACTGCTGACAGGCGCTGTCATGGGCAGAACGGGACCTGGCGTCCCCCTGCCGGGGCCGCCCTGACGCCTGCGCCGCGACGTGTCCGTATCGCCCTGCTACAATTGCTCTCCTTGAGCGCCGGCGAGACGCACGGCGCAGCACGAGACGCAATGACGGGATTGGAGATCTTGATGACCCAGGCGAGCGAGCGCACGCTGATGGCACAACGCTTCCGTGGCTTCCTGCCAGTGGTGGTGGACCTCGAGACAGGTGGATTCAATGCCGCCGGAGATGCACTGCTCGAGATCGCTGCCGTCACGCTGACCATGGATGACGACGGCAACATGGTGCCGGATGCCACCTACGCCTTTCACGTGGCGCCCTTTGAAGGGGCCAATATCGAGCAGTCGGCACTGGACTTCACCGGGATCGATCTGGACAACCCGGTACGCAAGCAGGTGGCCGTGGCCGAGAATCAGGCACTGGGCGAAATCTTCAGCCCGATACGCAAGGCCATCAAGGCACACGGCTGCACGCGTGCGGTGCTGGTCGGTCACAACGCGGCCTTCGATCAGGGCTTCCTGAACGCGGCGGTGGAGCGTTGCGGTATCAAGCGCAACCCGTTCCACCCGTTCTCGTGCTTCGATACCGCCTCGCTTGCGGGTCTGGTCTACGGCCAGACGGTACTGGCCCGCGCCTGCCGCGCCGCCGGCATCGAGTTCGACAACGCCTCCGCCCACTCGGCGCGCTATGACACCGAGCGCACCGCGGAGCTGTTCTGCGCGATGGTCAATCGCTTCAAGGACCTGGGCGGCTGGGATCTGGCGATGAAGGAACAGGGCATGAACGACGAGGTGCCCGCCTCGCTCGAGACGCCTGCCACCTGACAGCCAGGGGCTTGCCCGGCCCGGCCGCGCAAGACACTCCTGTGAAATCGCCACACGAAAACGCCCCCGCAGCCTGGCTGCGGGGGCGTTTTGTCTGACAGGCTCCGCTCAGATCAGAACATGCCTGACCCGGGGAGACCGATCACTCGGCAGCCGCTTCCTGAGCGGCCTGCTTGATCATCGGCTCCAGCTCGCCGTTCTGGTACATCTCGACCACGATGTCGCAGCCGCCGACCAGCTCGCCGTTGATCCACAGCTGCGGGAAGGTCGGCCAGTTGGCGTACTTCGGCAGCTCCGCACGGATGTCCGGGTTGTCCAGGATGTTGACGAAGGCGAAACGCTCGCCGCACGCCATCACGGCCTGGACGGTCTGGGCGGAGAAACCGCACTGCGGCAGCTGCGGCGTGCCCTTCATGTACAGCAGGATGGGGTTCTCGCCAATCTGCTTCTCGATCGATTCGATGGTGGTGCTCATGTGCAATCCTCGGACGGTGGGCGCAAGGCCCGTGAGTGTCATTCCCTCATTCTACTGAGGGTGAGCCACGAATTCAGCCCCCGATATTGCCCCAGGGCGAGATTGGTGTCTGCAGGGCAGGCCGGCGATGTCGCTGTCGGCAGGCTGACCGGCGCACGCGCGGGGCGAGGCAAGGGCTCTCGATGCCTCGCGAGACGCCTCGGCGTTGCGCCCGCCCGCTCAGCTGGCTAGGATGGCTCTTTTGACAGGCAGCGCCAATCGGGCGCCGTGATCGTCGGCGACTTCCTTCCCTCCGACGCATGGCGCCCTTTTCGATGGTGCTGCCCGAGACCCTGACAGGAGCCCGCTCGATGGCCACCCGGCACTTTCTGACTCTGCTTGACCTTTCTCCGGAAGAACTCGATTACCTGATTCAGCGCGCCATCACCATCAAGGATGGCTTGAAGAAGGAAGGTCCGGTCTACACGCCGTTCGCCAACCGTACCCTGGCGATGATCTTCGAGAAGTCCTCCACGCGCACCCGTGTGTCCTTCGAGACGGCGATGGCCCAGTTCGGCGGCCATGCCCTGTTCCTGTCGCCGCGCGATACCCAGCTGGGCCGTGGCGAGCCGATCGGTGACACCGCGCGCGTGCTCTCCGAGATGGTGGATGGCGTGATGATCCGCACCTTCGCGCACTCCGATATCGAAGCCTTCGCCGATGCCTCCAGCGTGCCGGTCATCAATGCACTCACCGATGACTACCACCCGTGCCAGCTGCTGGCTGACGTGATGACCTGGACCGAGTGCCGTGGCTCCGTGAAGGGCAAGACAGCGGTCTGGATCGGCGATGGCAACAACATGTGCCATTCCTGGATCAACGCCGCACGCCAGTTCGACTTCATCCTGCGCATCTGCTGCCCGGAAGGCTACGAGCCGGACAGCGAGATCGTCGCGGCAGCCGGTCAGCGCGTCAGCATCCACCGCGACCCGCAGGAAGCCGTCCAGGGCGCGGATCTGGTGACCACCGATGTCTGGGCCTCCATGGGCCAGGAAGAGGAGCAGCTCAAGCGCGAAGCCGACTTCGCCGGCTACCAGGTCGATGAAGCCATGCTCGACAAGGCCGCCGATGACGTCATCTTCCTGCACTGCCTGCCGGCACACCGCGGCGAAGAGATCAGCATGGGGCTGCTGGATGACCCGCGCGCCGTCGTCTGGCAGGAAGCCGGCAACCGTCTGCACGCCCAGAAGGCATTGCTCGAATTCCTGATGCTGGGTCGTCAGGACTGAATCAGTCCTGCCTGTCGCCGCCTGCATCCATGCCGGCGGCGACATCGTATGCACAGACAGGCGGGCGCGTGAGCTCAGCGCCCGCCCCTGATGCCCTCGCCGGCTGTTCCACTCGCTGCCCTTCTCGTTTTCTGGACCGACCCGCCATCATGCAACCGCTCCTGCAGATTGATTCTCTGGAATGTCGCTACGACACCACCGTGGTGACCCGTGACATCAATTTCTCTCTCAACAAGGGGGATATCGCCTGCCTGCTCGGCCCGTCCGGCTGCGGCAAGACGACCCTGCTGCGCGCGATCGCCGGCTTTGAACCGGTGGCGGTCGGTGAGATTCGCCTCGAGGGAGAAGTGCTCTCCAGCGCCACCCAGCTGACGGCGCCGGAAGAGCGACACGTCGGCATGGTCTTTCAGGATTACGCCCTGTTTCCGCACCTGAGCGTGGCGGACAACGTGGGGTTTGGCGTACGCCGCATGCCGAAGGCCGAGCGCAATGCCAAGGTAGCGGAACTGCTGACGCTGGTCGGTCTGGGGCATCTGGGCGAGCGTTTTCCGCATGAACTCTCGGGCGGACAGCAGCAGCGCGTGGCCCTGGCACGCGCGCTGGCGCCGGAGCCACGCATCCTGCTGCTCGACGAGCCGTTCTCGAATCTGGACGTGGAGCTGCGCCGTCAGCTGAGCCAGGAGGTGCGCCGGATTCTCAAGCACCTCGGCATCAGCGCGGTACTGGTCACCCATGATCAGAATGAAGCCTTCGCGATGGCGGACCAGATCGGCGTCATCCATGCCGGGCACCTGCAGCAATGGGATACGCCGTTCAATCTGTATCACGAGCCGGCCACGCGCTTCGTCGCCAACTTCATCGGTCAGGGCTACTTCATCCCCGGCACGCTGGCGGACAACGAAAGCGTCTCCACCGAACTCGGGGTGATTCGCGGCAACCGTGCCTATCCGTATGCACCCGGCACGCCGGTGGACGTGCTGCTGCGCCCGGATGACCTGGTATTGGCCGAAGGAGATTCGGAAGCCACCGACCTCAAGGCGCGTGTGCTCAGCGCGACCTTCGCCGGTACCAGCACCCTCTACCGGCTGGCGCTGCCTTCCGGGCGGGAAGTCGAGGCGGCCTTCAACAGCCATCACGACTATCAGCCCGGCGAGCAGGTCATGCTGCGTATCCAGGCCGATCATCTGATCCTCTTCGAGCGTGTCGAGGAGAGTGAAGCGGTGCTCTAGCGCCCCACGCGCAGGATGATCACCAGCCATGAAAAAACGGCCTCCTTTCGGATGGCCGTTTTTTCATGTCCCGCTCGTGGCGTATCGCTATTTGAACTGACTCCATTGCTTGGGAGACTGCCCGTACAGACGCTTGAATTCGCGACTGAATTGCGAGGAGCTGACATAACCCACGGCCATGGCCGCCTCGCTGACGGTCTTGCCAGTGGCGATCTGCATGGCGGCAGTATTGAGGCGCATGGACTTCACGAACTGGATCGGCGACATCGTGGTCGCCTGCTTGAACTTGCGGTGGAAGACGGCGCGACTCATGCCGACCCGCCCGGCCATGTCGTCAATGCTGACCGGCTCATCCAGGCGGCTGGAGAGGTAATCGATTACCCGCGCGATCTCATTGCCCACGCCGAAGGCGCGCCGCGCCGACTCCCCCGCCTCGCCCTTCAGGACGGCGTAGTAAAGCTCCCGCAGCCGCCCTTCTCCCAATATCGCCGCATCGCTAGGGCTCTGTACCACCTGCAGCAGTCGCAACAAGGCATCGCTGAAGGCGGCGTCCCAATGCGCCAGGGCAAGCCCCGGCGGCAGCGGACCCCTGCCCGGCTTGTGCACAAGCCCCGCGGCGCTTTCCATCTCGATGGCAAGCTCCGTCATCACCCGCGTGTCCAGCGAGAGGTAGACGCCCAATAGCGGTGTCTCTGGCGACGCCATGGGGGCGCCCGCCTCGACCGGCATCGAGATGGGACAGCACAGATACTGGCGGCTGTCATAGACATGCCGTTCGCCGTCCAGTATCGCCTCCTTGGCACCGCTGACGATCACCACCACGGCGGGCTCATAGATGGCCGGCGCGCAGCGCACGGGCTCCGTCATGCGAAAGAGCTGCACGCCCTTCACTGCGGTCTCTCGAATACCTTCCTCGTGGGCGAGGCTCTCCACGAGTCGTGTGATCTCTTGTCTGCTCATGTCGCCAATCTAGCGCCAAGCCTGCCTCTCATCAATCCATTGAGATGATCAGGCAATTATTTTCAGACATTTCAGCCAATCACGAGCCTGGGTGAGATTTCTTACCCATCTCCCTCAGCATTGGCAGGCCCGGGCACTGGCAACTATAGGGATGAAATTGACAGGGACGAGCGGAAAGCCAAGCACAAAAAAACGGCCACCCCGAAGGATGACCGCTTTTTCAAGAATTCTGGTGGAGCCTAGCGGGATCGAACCGCTGACCTCAACACTGCCAGTGTTGCGCTCTCCCAGCTGAGCTAAGGCCCCACTGCGCGCTAAAGGTTGCGCGCCATACTTCGCAGAGTTGACCCTGCATGCCGGTATGCTGGCATCTCGTGACATGGTGGAGCCTAGCGGGATCGAACCGCTGACCTCAACACTGCCAGTGTTGCGCTCTCCCAGCTGAGCTAAGGCCCCGTGCTCACGATGCAGCGAATACTACAGACCACATTACAAGCCGTCAACCCCTTATTTTTGCAGCGATTTCCCGCGTTCACCGTCACGAAGCACGCTGATGAAGGGTGGTCATCTTGCATGCGACGCACGGGATGACAGTGGCATCGACAAGCCCATGGCCAATGGGTACATTGAAAGCCATACTAACTAACACGCCTGATGACATCTTTACTGGAGCCGCCTTGATCAAGGTTCTTGTCGCTGATGACCACCACCTGGTGCGTACCAGCATCGTCCGTACCATTGAGCTAGAGGATGGGCTCAAGGTGATTGCAGAAGCCTCGGATGGCGAAACCGCGATCAAACTCTGCCGTGAGCACAGTCCGGATATCGTGCTGATGGACATTCGCATGCCCGGCGTCGATGGACTTGAAGCCACGCGCAAGATCGTTCGCAGCCTGCCGGAAGTTCGCGTGATCGTCCTGACCGCCTATCTCGAGGAATCCTTCGCCAAACGCCTGCTGGAAGCAGGGGCCTTCGGTTTCATCTCCAAGGGCACGCCCTTCGATGAAATGATTCGCGCCATTCGCCGAGTCGCCGGTGGCGAACGCTACCTGACCCCGGAGATCGCGCAACGCCTGGTGTTCTCGGGCATGGACACCGGATGCAGCAATCCCTTCGAGCAACTCTCGACCCGCGAGATGCAGGTGGCGCTGATGATCGTCAACTGTCATCGCGTCAACGAGATCTCCGACCGCCTTCACCTGAGCCCCAAGACCGTCAATACCTATCGCTATCGCATCTTCGAGAAGCTGGGCGTGACCAGTGACGTCGAGATGACGCATCTGGCCATGCGCCATCAATTGCTCGACGACTATGCTCTCGAGGCTCGGCCGCTGTCGGATTGAGCCACGCAGGCGACAGCGAAGTGATTCGCTGACGGGAAAGCCCACGGCCCGATGACACCATCCCTCAGGGGAGGCATCATCGGGCCGTGGGCTTTTTTCTTATCGTCTTGCTGGCCTTTCCTTCTCTCCACTGACATCTCTCCACTGACATCTCTCCACTGGCATCGCTCGCCTGGCATCTCTCGATGGGCATGGCGGCGCCCGACATCGCCGGGCATCCCACCCCGCCGCGTCTCCTGCCCCCTTGCTGCGCGGGACACCCGCCCCAATCTGATCTGTTTGCCTGCCGATGCGCATTGCCCCTGAAGACAGCCACGGCACCTGAAGATGGACATGCAGCTCCCTTGATCGGGCCTTCGGCTTGTTTGATAGACTGGCGACATCTCCGAACGAGGAACCCCATGGCCAAGCAGCATCCCGATTCCACGCCACCGGAATCCGCCAACGAGTCCAACGCGAACCGCGAGCGCAGTGACGCCGCTCGGGTGTCCAGTCGTCTGATCACCAGCGATGCCTCCGCCCCGGCGGCCGAGGCGAATGACTTCGATCCGCGCCACTTCCTCAAGCATGTCAGTGATGCGCCCGGTATCTATCGCATGCTGGATACCGCCGGCGAGGTGCTCTATGTCGGCAAGGCAAAGCGCTTGAAGGCACGCCTCTCCAGCTATTTCCGCAATACCGGTCTGAATGCCAAGACCCAGGCACTGGTCGGGCGCATCGCGGATGTCCAGGTCACCATCACCCGCAGCGAAACGGAAGCGCTGCTGCTTGAGCAGACCCTGATCAAGGAGCTGCGCCCGCCGTACAACATCCTGCTGCGCGACGACAAGTCCTACCCTTACGTCTTCATCAGCCAGCATCACGACTATCCGGCGCTGGAGTTCAAGCGCGTGCGCCACAAGCGCAACGATGGCCGGTATTTCGGCCCCTATCCCAGCAGCGTGGCAGTGCGGGAATCGCTGACGTTGATGCAGAAGATCTTCCGGCTGCGCAATTGCGAGGATTCGGTATTCGCGCATCGTGAGCGTCCGTGCCTGCAATATCAGATCAACCGCTGCACTGCGCCGTGCGTCGATTACATCAGCAAGCAGGATTATCGTCGCGACATGGAACACGCGGTGATGTGCCTGAACGGCCAGAGCGATCAGGTCACCGATGAGCTGAGTCGGGCGATGGAAGATGCCGCCATGCGCCTGGAATTCGAGGAAGCGGCTCGCCTGCGTGATCAGGTCGCCCAGCTGCGCCGCATGCAGGAGAAGCAATACGTCGATACCGGTACCGGCAACGCGGACATTCTGGCACTGGCCGAGCGCCCGGGTGGACTGTGCATCAGCGTGGTCTCGGTCCGTCAGGGGCGCATGCTCGGCGCGCGCCACTTCTCGCCCGGCAATGGTCTGGACCTGACCAGCAGCGAGCTGCTGACCGGCTTCGTCAGCCAGTACTACCTCGGCCAGGACAGGGAGATGCCCGATGAGGTGCTGACCTCGCTGGCCCTCGAAGACGCCAATCTGCTGGAAGGCGCCTTGAGCGAGAAGGCCGAACGCCGGGTACGGGTCGCGCATCAGGTGCGTGGCCATCGCGCCCAGTGGCTGACACTGGCGCAGACCAACGCCGAGCAACATCTGGCCACCCAGCTGGCCAGCCGCCAGCAGCTGTCCAACCGATTCCTGTCGCTGCGCGACGCGCTGGGACTCGATGAGGTGCCCAAGCGCCTGGAATGCTTCGACATCTCCCACAGTCATGGCGAGGCGACCGTGGCCAGCTGCGTGGTCTTCGATCATGACGGGCCGATCAAGTCGGATTACCGGCGCTTCAATATCGAAGGCGTGACGGCCGGCGATGACTACGCCGCCATGCAACAGGCACTGACGCGGCGCTTCAAGCGCCTGCAGGAAGGCGAAGGCAAACGCCCGGATATCCTGCTGGTCGATGGCGGCAAGGGGCAGCTCAACATGGCGCGCGGGGTGTTCGAGTCACTCGGGGTGACCGATATCATCCTGCTCGGGGTCGCCAAGGGCACCACGCGCAAGGCAGGGCTCGAGACGCTGTTCATCGAGACGGTGCATGACACCCTGGACCTCGACAGCCACTCGCCGGCGTTGCACTTGATCCAGCATGTCCGCGATGAATCGCACCGCTTCGCCATCGCCGGCCACCGCGCCAAGCGTGACAAGGCGCGCCGCACCTCGAGCCTCGAGGGCATCGCGGGGGTCGGGCCCAAGCGCCGCCGGGAACTGCTCAAGTTCTTCGGGGGACTCCAGGGGGTCAAGCAGGCCTCCAAGCCGGAACTGGCGCGGGTGCCCGGCATCAGCGAATCCCTTGCCGAGGTGATCCATCAGGCACTGCACGGCTGACCGATCATGCAGCAGGGGATACATCGACACCCCACGCCGACCTCTGTCACCCTCAGCCTGCCGCACAGGCAGGGGTAACGGAAGTCGGCTTGAATATCCTGCGGTTTGGCATGGCTGAATACCTCACCGGCAGGCTAGAATAGACGACTTGTGCGGCGCTAGCGGAGCGATCTGCCCTTTCGGGGCGTCGCCCTTGATTTCGCCCAGCCACCCGACGCTTCATGCAAGGACTCGTGCCGTCACGATGAGCATTCCCAATATCCTGACTCTGATCCGCATCCTGTTCATTCCGCTGCTGGTGGTGTGCTTCTATCTGCCATATGACTGGAGCCTGCCCGTCACCGCCCTGCTGTTCGCCCTGGCGGCAGTGACCGACTGGTTCGATGGCTATCTCGCGCGACGCTGGAATCAGACGACGCCCTTCGGCGCCTTCCTGGACCCGGTGGCTGACAAGCTGATGGTCGCCGTGGCATTGGGACTGTTGATCGAACGCTACGACAGCCTGTGGATGACGATTCCCAGCTTGATCATCATCGGTCGCGAGATCGTCATCTCCGCACTGCGCGAATGGATGGCCGAGATCGGCAAGCGCGGCAGCGTGGCAGTCTCATGGGTCGGCAAGCTGAAGACCGCTGCCCAGATGCTCGCCCTGTTCATGCTGCTGTACTTCTCCCCAGGCAGTCTCGGGGGCGATGCCGGCCTCGGCCTGCTGTATATCTCCGCTGCCCTGACGTTGTGGTCGATGATCAGTTACCTGCGTGCGGCATGGCCAGAACTGATACGTTCCGTCTGACACGTGGCACATGTTCAGCATGACGAATGCTCAGCACGACGAAAGTTCAGTACGACACGGGCCCAGCAAGTTGCCCGACTGGCAGAGGCCAGTTCTCGAGACGCCCACCCGCCCTTTCGGCAGGTGGGCGTCGTCGTTTCCGGCCACCAGGTCTGCGAGACATTTTTTCATTAACTGTTTGACAGCATGGGAATTATCCGTATAATTCGACCTCGAGTTCAGCGGGAATAGCTCAGTGGTAGAGCACAACCTTGCCAAGGTTGGGGTCGCGAGTTCGAATCTCGTTTCCCGCTCCAATGAAACAGGTGGCCTTGACGGCACTTCGACATTGACTCAATTCTCTTGTGCAATGCGCAGAGAAACCTCGGATCAGACATCAGTTTCGACTGACATCTCGATCATTGAGGCTGGATGGCAGAGTGGTCATGCAGCGGACTGCAACTCCGTGTACGCCGGTTCGATTCCGACTCCAGCCTCCATTTCAGAACGCCTGACATCCCCTGTCCTGCACTGAAATGGACAAGACACCTTACCTCCTGGTCGTCTTGCTTTTCTACTTTATCCATCTCGTTTCATCTGTTGAATCACTGACACTCCCTGTCGGTCTTCTCTGATTTTCGCCTTCAGTACCTGCATCATTTCCCGCTGGTCTTTTCATCCCTCATCCTTGCCTGAGCCCCTGTCGCACACGTCTTGCGCAGAGGATTCATTGCGCCTGTCCGCTCTGATGCCCGAACGCGCGTCATGTGCACCACTGCCCTCAGTGATGAGGCAAAGGGATTGCAGAACAAACAGTTAACCCTCGTATGTCACGCATTAAAGTTGACCTTGTTCTGAAATATGCTAAGTTATGCGCCAGTCTGCGCGGCCATGGTGGAATCGGTAGACACCGGAGACTTAAAATCTCCTGCCTTCGGGCGTGCCGGTTCGAGTCCGGCTGGCCGTACCATCGCTTCAGGCAGCACCACGCCAAGCAGGACAGACTCAAGCAGCATTCAAGAGCGTCGCCATGTCATGTTCATCATGTCCGGGCGGCGCTTTTTCATGCCTGTCGTCCAGAAACCTCGCCAGATGCCACCCCCTGCTGAGCTGCCATTACCTGCTCGATACTCACCGCCAGGTGCCCTGTGCGATTGAATTGGCTTCTCTGCTCCCCAAGGTCTATTTCCTCTGAGCCCACGTGAGTGTGCATTATCTCATTGCCGCCCCACCTCATTGCCGCCCACCTCATTGACGCCTCATGAAATGGCCGAAGGAACTCCCCATGTCCGACGATTCGCCCCACCGCCCTGCCGCCCAGTTCATCGCTTCCCGTGATGTGGCACAGGAAATCTGTCGAGAAGCCTGCGAACACATTCATACCCTGTCAGCCCCCCGCATTCTGGTACTGGCCATGCTGGGCGGCGCCTTCATCACCATGGGGGCGCTGTTTTCCATCCTGCTGTCGACCGGGGTCGAGACACATGGCTTGCAGCTGCTGCTTCAGGGGGTCGGGTTCTCGGTCGGCTTCTTCCTCGTCATCCTGACCGGCGCCGCCCTCTTTACCGAGGCCAATGTCATTCTGCCGGTCAGTGCGCTCAACTGCTCCCGCAGTGACATGCTGCGGCGCGGCCTGAAGTTCTGGGTACTGGCCTGGATAGGCAATCTGCTCGGCACGATGCTGACAGGCTGGGTGATCTCGGTGGCACAGGTCTACTCCCCCCAGCACTATCAGCTGCTGGCCGAACTGGTGGCGAAGAAGATGCACTATCAACAGACAGGAGGTGCCGAAGGCTGGTTCTCGCTGGTGCTGTCGGGAATGCTGGGCAACTGGATGGTCGGGATGGCGGCATTTCTCGCCATGATGGGCAGGACCATCATCGACAAGTTCGTGCCCATCGTGCTGGCCGTCAGTCTGTTCGTGGCAGGCAACTTCCAGCACAGCCCGGCCAACATGGCCTATTTCTCGATGATCATGCCGACGGGAGAAGGCCCCGGCTGGTGGGACGCCATGCGCTGGAACATCCTGCCGGCAGGCATCGGCAACCTGCTGGGCGGCAGCCTGCTGGTCGCGCTGCCATTGTGGTACGGACTGCGTCCGAAACGGTGTGAGTGACAGGCCGGGGTACGCCGTCATGGCGCTCTCCCCGTGATGCTGGCGCGCAGATGCGCCTGCTGCGATGGCTACATGCGACTACACTGAAATGTGTCACATCGCTGTCAGAGTGGCTGTGTGACCCACTCCCCCACCACGCTCACGTGCAGGAGCCCAACATGCTGACATTGCTCAAGAGTCCCGCTGATCACGTCGTCGCCCTGCGGCTGGAAGGCAGCATCGATCAGGCGTCGCTCGCTCCCGTGATCCGCGAATGTGATGAGCGCCTCGCGCGCCATGAGCGCATCTCGTTGCTGGTGGAAATCGAGCGCTTCGGGCTGATCACGCCGGCAGCGCTGCTCAACGATATCGGCTACGCCCTGCGTCATCTTGGCGACTTCGAACGCGAGGCCATCATCAGCAAGGCCGAGTGGTTGCGTCACGTCACCGAATTCAGCAAGCATCTGGTGCGCTCCATCGAAGTCCGCCACTTCTCGCCTGCCGAGCGAGAAGCCGCCTATGCCTGGGTGGCCGAGTCACCCCGTGGCAGCACTCCGAGCACCGATCCGCACGCCTCGGCAGAAGCCCGCCATCAGCACGACGAGGCCTGACAGCCTCCAGTCCGCACCTTGCTCCCTCGCCCCTGCGGCTTTCAGGGCAAGGTGCGGGTCAGCACCAGTCCCGCCAGCAGCATCACTCCCATCGCCATGGCCCACAGCGTCATTGCGCGCTCCACGGCGGGACGCTCAGGCACACGCAGCAGCTGGTACACGGTGATCAACGGCAGCATGTAGCGCGTCTCGATCAGCTCCCGCGTGCAGATCATCAGCGCGAGCATCACCAGCAGCAGCCCACCATGCCCCAGTCTCAACGGTGCTCTCAGCCACCAGAAGGCCACGCTGGTGGACATCAGCAGGGTGATCCAGCGCGCGACCGGGTGCTCGTTCCACCACATCAGCCAGACATTGCGAATCGTCCAGCGCTGGAAGTTGTAGTCATGGGTCAGCTCGAAGCTCATTGCCAGCACCAGCCACAGGCCGACCGCCAGCAGCAGCAACGGCATTCCTCGCCGCCATCCCTCCCGCGAACATGCACGCTTCATCCCCTGCCATTGACGCGGCAGGTCCGAAAGCCACAGCGGCAGGAACACCATGCCGATCACCGCCAGGTAATAGCCGAGATTGCCGGTGTGCCAACCGGCCTGATGGCGCGTGGTGTCTCCCATGGCGATGCCGCCATTCCAGAGAAGGAAGCCGAGAAAGGCGACCACCGGTAGCCCGAGCACCCACCACCAGTTGATGAACAGTGTCCACCAGGTGGAGAGCCGAGAGAGCGGCGCGCGCAAGGGAGTCGCCAGTCCTGCCATCCGCGCCTCGCTCACGGCCTTGTGATGGGTCAGACACAGCAGCAGGCCGCCCCACAACCCCAGCAGCACGATGCTGTCCTGACGCAACCCCAATCCCGCCATGATCAATACCAGCAGCAGCAGACGCTGTTCTCGCACCAGTGCGACGAGCTGCAACGCGACCAGCGCGATGATCCAGGGGTCGGTATACACCAGCGCCAGATAGGGAAAGATGATCGGCAGCCACAGCCACTGCCAGCACTGACGGCTGGCCTGGTGACGAGCGTCGTGCGCCTCCAGCGAAGGAGCGAGACGCCGGTAGCCCTGCGGCAATGCCCGCCAGAGGAGGAACGCCATGACGCTGAAGCCCACCAGCGAAAGACCGCGCACCCAGTCCACCGACGGCATCTGTGGCCAGCGTCCCGTCATGGTGGCTGTCGCCAGCGGCAGATTCAGCCAGTCCCCGAGCGTCTGGAGCGTCATCAGTACCAGCGCCATGCTGGCGTGATAGAGCGTCAGCGTGGTCAGCTTGGGATGCTGATGCCAGTCGCCCTCCAGAAACTGGCGGATCTGCGCGAAATGGACTCCCTCATCGACGAAGGGAATCGGCAGATGGTGGCTCACCAGCCACAGGGATAGCCCCAGACATGACACCAGCACCATCAGCACCAGAGCGGTCCGCCACCGCGGGTGTCGTCTGACGGGCGCGCATCCTGCGTGATGATCCTGTGACGCCATGTCCACCTCTCCTTGTGCGACCCTCCCCGTCACCTGACGAGGCAGTCTTCGTCCTGCAGTGCCCTCATGCCTCTGACCCAGGACGCCCTGCGCCCTGCACCAGTATCGGCAGGCCGGCGCACTTTTTTCCAGTCTGTCGCAGCACTTTGCCCCACAAAGCCTCGCGGCAGTACAATGCCCCCAGTCTGCTTCGCTGATACGCCCGCCGTTGGCGTGCCGAAGTCCTGCCTGTTCTTGCTTCGCGATTGCGAAGCGTACCGATCAAAGCGACAAGTCGAGGGATCGCTGAGCCCATGCGTGCCAGTCAACTGCTGATTTCCACTCTCAAGGAAACCCCGTCCGATGCTGAAGTCATAAGCCACCAGCTGATGCTGCGTGCCGGCTTCATTCGTCGCCTGACCTCCGGGCTCTACACCTGGATGCCGCTGGGTCTGCGCACCATGCGCAAGGTCGAGCGCATCGTCCGTGAAGAGATGGACCGCGCCGGCGGCCAGGAAGTGCTGATGCCCGCCGTGCAACCTGCCGAGCTCTGGCAGGAATCCGGTCGCTGGGAACAGTACGGCCCGGAGCTGCTGCGTGTCGTTGATCGTCATCAGCGCGACTACTGCGTCGGCCCGACCCACGAGGAAGTCATCACCGACCTCGCGCGTCGCGAGCTGAACAGCTACAAGCAGCTGCCGGCCAACTTCTATCAGATCCAGACCAAGTTCCGTGACGAGATTCGTCCGCGCTTCGGTGTGATGCGCTCCCGTGAGTTCATCATGAAGGATGCCTATTCCTTCCACCTGAGCGAAGACTCGCTCAAGGACACCTATCAGGTGATGTACGACACCTACGTGCGCATCTTCACGCGCCTGGGTCTCGACTTCCGCCCCGTCATTGCCGACAACGGCTCCATCGGTGGTACCGGCTCCCACGAATTCCACGTGCTGGCCGATTCCGGAGAAGACGCCATCGCCTTCTCTACCGGCTCCGACTTCGCTGCCAACATCGAGAAGTGCGAGGCTCTGCCCGCACCGCTGGGCGAGACGCCGCAACGCGCCGCACCGACTCAGGACATGCAGCTGGTCGATACGCCGAATGCCAAGACCATCGCCGCCCTCGTCGAGCAGCATGGCCTGGCCATCGAGAAGACCGTCAAGACGCTGATCGTCAAGGCGGCCGAAGGTGTCGAGGGAGGGCTGGTCGCGCTGATGGTACGCGGTGATCACGAGCTCAACGAGATCAAGGCCGAACACCTGCCACAGGTCGCCGTGCCGCTGACCATGGCCAGCGACGAGGAAGTGCGTGCCGCCGTCGGCGCCGGCTTCGGCTCGCTGGGTCCGGTGGGGCTCGAGATGCCGATCATCATCGATCGCAGCGTCGCTCTGATGAGCGACTTCGGTGCCGGTGCCAACATCGAAGGCAAGCACCACTTCGGCCTCAACTGGGAGCGCGACCTGCCGCTGCCGGAAGTCGCTGATATCCGCAATGTCGTCGCGGGTGACCCGTCACCGGACGGTCACGGCGTGATCGACATCGCGCGCGGTATCGAGGTGGGTCATATCTTCCAGCTGGGCACCAAGTACTCCGATGCCATGAACGCCACCGTGCTCGACGAGAACGGCAAGGCCAAGCCGCTGTGGATGGGCTGCTACGGCATCGGCGTGACCCGCGTGGTGGCCGCGGCCATCGAACAGGGCAACGACAAGGGCGGCATCGTGCTGCCGGAAGCCATCGCGCCCTTCCAGATCGCCATCGTGCCGATGAATGCCCACAAGTCCGTGCGCGTCAGCGAGACCTCCGAGCGCGTCTATCAGGCGCTGACCGCCGCAGGCTACGATGTCCTGCTGGATGATCGTGACCTGCGTCCGGGCAACAAGTTCGCCGATGGCGAACTGCTGGGCATTCCGCATCGTCTGGTGATCGGTGATCGCGGTCTCGACAACGGCGAGTATGAGTACAAGGGCCGCACGGACGCGGACGCGACCATGGTCCCCGTCGACAACCTGATGGACTTCCTGGCCGAGCGCAGCGGCAAGTAAGCCTCAGGCGCCGCCCAGGGTGCTTCCTTGACGCGAAGCACGACAGCCCGCCTCCCTCTCGGGGGGGGCGGGCTGTCGTCGTTTCAGGCGGCTGATTGACTGGGTCATTAACGTCAACGCCGCGAACACGGCATAATGCCGGCATGACCGATACGCAGGGACTGCGCATGACCACACCACGCCCCGAAGGCGCTCGTACTCCACACCACCAACGCCTGCTCCGCCACCTGGCGGGAGCAGCCTGTCTCGTGGTGGGCAGCATGGTAGCCATGCTGCAGAGCGCGCCCCTCCATGCTGCGGCCGCCATCCCCGAGCACGGCCTCTCTCCGGCACTGCGTGAAAGCCTGAGAGAAGCGCTGGCAGAGCCTGAAGCCTTCGACGACCCCATCGATGCCCTGCACTGGGTGCTGAGCATGCAGCAGCGTCTGGAGCGCTACATGCCCGATCGCGCCGCCCGGATCGACCTGCTGCGCAAGATCCGCCGCGAAGCCACCCGCACGGGGCTGGCGCCGGAGCTGATTCTGGCCGTGATCCAGGTGGAAAGCGCCTTCAAGCCGACGGCGGTATCCCATGCCGGCGCACGAGGGCTGATGCAGGTGATGCCATTCTGGAAGCGCGAGATCGGCGAGCCGGGCGACAACCTGCTCGACCAGGACACCAGCCTGCGCTACGGCGCCACCATCCTCGCCCACTACCTCAAGCGTGAGAAGGGCGACATCACCGATGCACTGGCCCGCTACAATGGCAGCCTCGGCAAGACCTGGTACCCGGAACGGGTGATGCGCGCCTGGACCACCCGCTGGTGGTATCAGGCCCCCGCTCCCTTCGTCGCCGAGCGCCTGCCGGACAGTGAAATGCCCGGAGAGAACACGCCCGAGCTTCCTGATACGGCCCACGACGAGCGCAGGGTGGCACCACAGGACGCCTTGGCGACGGAGGCCATCCTGAGCGCCAATACCACCGGCAACCCGCTGTCAGACGAAGAGGCGCTGGATGCGCCTGCCAGTCGCTCTCTGGCCGCCGGTGGCAGCCCCTGAGCCACGCCATGTCGCAGCCGTGATCCGAAGGCGGTGTCATCGCTGTCCGGACATGAAAACGCCTCGCTCGGTCACCCGAGCGAGGCGTTTTCATCTGGCGTATCGCGAGAACGGCGGTCGATCAGACCAGCGTCGGGCCCGCCGCGATGATCGCCTCATCCACACCGGCGAACTTCTTGAAGTTCTCGACGAACTTGGCGGACAGGTCACGCGCCTTGCTGTCATAGGCAGCGCGGTCTTCCCAGGTCTCGCGCGGGTCGAGCAGGCTGGAATCGACGCCCGGCACACGCACCGGCACATCCAGGTTGAGCACGTCGATGTGACGCGTCTCGATATCGGCGAGTGCGCCGTTCTGGATCGCGCTGATGATGCTGCGGGTGGTCGGGATGGAGAAGCGTGAGCCGCCCTCTCCGTAGGCACCACCGGTCCAGCCGGTGTTGACCAGATAGACGCGCGAGCCGAACGCCTCGATGCGCTTGATCAGCAGATCCGCGTACTCACGCGCCGGGCGCGGGAAGAACGGCGCGCCGAAGCAGGTGGAGAAGGTCGCCTCGAGACCGGCGGTGGAGCCCATCTCGGTGGAGCCGACCTTGGCGGTGTAGCCGGACAGGAAGTGATAGGCGGCCGCCTGCTTGCTGAGCACGGACACCGGAGGCAGCACACCGGACATGTCGCAGGTCAGGAAGACGATGGCATTCGGCTCACCGGCACGATTTTCCGGCACGCGCTTCTCGATGTGCTCCAGCGGGTAGGCCGCACGCGAGTTCTGGCTGAGAGTGTCGTCGCCGTAATCCGCACCGCGACGGTCGTCCAGCACCACGTTTTCCAGCACGGCGCCGAACTTGATGGCATTCCAGATGACCGGCTCGTTCTTCTCGGAGAGGTCGATGCACTTGGCGTAGCAGCCCCCTTCGATGTTGAAGACGGTGCCTTCGCCCCAGCCGTGCTCGTCATCGCCGATCAGATGGCGCGCCGGATCGGCGGACAGAGTGGTCTTGCCGGTGCCGGAAAGACCGAAGAACAGCGTGGTCTCGCCGTCATCACCGACATTGGCGGAGCAATGCATCGGCAGCACGTCCTTTTCCGGCAGCAGGAAGTTCTGCACCGAGAACATGGCCTTCTTCATCTCGCCGGCATAGCGCATGCCAGCCAGCAGAACGCGACGACGTGCGAAGTTGATCAGCACCACGCCATCGGAGTTGGTGCCATCGCGCTCGGGCTCACACACGAAGTGCGGCGCGTTGAGGATGGTCCACTCGCTCTTGTCCTTGGCATTGAAGCTGTCCGGACGCACGAACATGGTACGCGCGAACAGGTTGTGCCATGCCGTTTCCGTGGTGACACGAATCGGCAGGTAATGCTCGAGATCGGCGCCGACGTGCAGTTCGGACACGAAGCTTGTCTGCGCACCGAGGTAGTCCTCGACCCGGTCCCACAGCGCGTCGAAACGCTCAGGGCTGAACGGGCGGTTGACGCTTCCCCAGTCAATGGCGTCCGAGGTGGACGGCTCATCGACGATGAAGCGGTCGTTCGGGGAGCGACCACTGCGAGCCCCCGTCTCCACGACCAGCGCGCCGTTGTCGGCCAGACGTCCTTCGCCGCGAGCCACTGCCAGCTCGATCAGCTCTGCGCTGCTGAGATTGGTGTGAGTGGTCACCGCACTGTCTTGATGCTTGCTCATTCGCGTCTCCGCGGCTCAGGGCCGCCCTCTCTCTTGATGGCTCTTGCCAGATGCCGGCGGTACATGCCGCAGGCTTATTTTGGGGTATCGAACGATGCTGCCGGAATCGACCATGGCCTACAGGCCATGTTGCCGCAACGGAGCGTCCAGCCCCGTACTGGCAAGGCATTATGGCAAAAAGGGAC
This sequence comes from Cobetia sp. PS-4MA, assembly GCF_057670765.1. Lineage (NCBI taxonomy): Bacteria > Pseudomonadati > Pseudomonadota > Gammaproteobacteria > Oceanospirillales > Halomonadaceae > Cobetia > Cobetia sp. PS-4MA. The sequence goes on from NZ_CM173107.1 coordinate 2,887,444, forward strand.
TCGGGCGGAAACGCTGATTGCTGCAACGCCCGACAGCGCATTGACTGACACTCGAGACGTGAAATGTCCGACAATTTCACCTCGCTCGCTGCCCACCCCTGCCGCTGGCCTCATGATGGGCGTCCCTCCTGCACTCCTGCCCCTCCTGCCCATCGTCGACAGCGCCTGCCCATCGACAGCTGCTGCGCATCGACAGTCTCCGCCCGAGACTTCGGCCAACACTGCCCGAGCTGACGCAAGGCAGGCCAACAGGCAACGCTGGCGCCAGCGCGATTGCTGGACTCAGTGGACGATCGGGCTGCCTGCAGCCGGGTCTTCGATGATGGCTTCAACTTCCGCGGCATTGAAGGAATACCGGGTATGGCAGAAGTGGCATTGCGTGGCCAGCTCACCATGCTCGGCGACGATCTGGCGCAACTCGTCCGCGGCGATGCTGTGCAGTGCCGCGCCGAGACGCTCACGAGAACAGGTACAACCGAAACGCAGCGCCTTGGGTTCGAAGATGCGCACGGTCTCTTCGTGATAGAGACGGTGCAGCACGTCCTGCTGATCAAGCACCAGCAGTTCTTCGGCCTTGAGGGTGTCGGCGAGATGGACGACTCGCTCCCAGGCATCGGGGTCCTTGTTGGCATCGTCGTCAGGCAGCTGCTGGAGCATCACGCCACCGGCACGCTGTGCATCGGCCATCAACCACAGACGCGTCGGCAGCTGCTCGGACTGACTGAAGTAGCTTTCCAGGCAGCCGGCGAGGCTGTCCTGATCGATCGCCACGATCCCCTGGTAACGCTTGCCGTCACGCGGGTCCAGCGTGATGACGATCTGCCCCTGCCCCACCAGAGCCTGCAGCGTGGCTTCATCGGTCGGCAGCACGTCCTCGTCACTGAGACGGGCAATGGCACGCAGCTCACCGCCGGGATTGGACTCGGCCATCAGCTGACGCACGATCCCCGTGCCACGCACTTCCAGTGTCATGGTGCCATCCAGCTTGATGGTCTCGGTCAGCAGCGCCACCGCTGCCAGCATCTCGCCCAGCTGGCGCGAGATGGCCTGGGGATAGGCATGACGATCAAGGACTTCGGCATAGGCCTTGTCCAGGGTGACGATCTCGCCGCGCACATTGGTGGCGTCGAACAGGAATCGCTGGATCTGATCGAAATTCGGCGCCGTCTCTTCGTGGGCGTCGCCGGCTTGCTTGTCAGGGTCTTGCATGTCGTGATCACTCATTGGGGGCTCCTCGAACCGAGCCATCGCGGCCATCAGCTCGTGGACCACGAGCAACGGACCGCGATGAACCTCGGCGACGACGCAGGCCTGCCTCGGCTTCGGCACCGAAGGCCGGGCCGTGCGTCATGAATTGGGTAAGTATCAACGTGACGTCCACAGGCTTTCCCCCCGCAAGGGTGGCGAGAGCCTGTGTCGTCAGCTTTCGGAATCCTGGCGCTGGAAGCGGTGGATGCTGCGCCGCTGCTTCTTGTCGGGACGTCCCACGGGCGGGCTCATGCCCTGATTGCCAAGGCGACGCACCTCGGCCTCCCGTTCGCGGCGCGCACGCGACTCCTGCGTCTCCTGATAGAGTGTCTGCGCCTGGGGCGCGCCACGGCGCTGGTCGCTGAGTGCCAGCACTTCGACCACCAGCCGATCCCAACCTTGCGGCACTTCGATCAAGGCGCCGACCTCGACGGTCTTGGACGTCTTCACCTTGCTGCCGTTGTACTGGATCTTGCCACCTTCAATGGCTTTCTTGGCCATGCCGCGCGTCTTGAAGAATCGCGCCGCCCACAGCCACTTGTCGATGCGTACCTGGTCACTCATCAAGACTCCTTGCGCTCCTCGTGTTCCAGATGAAGGCCGCCACCCGCCGTCAGCACGGCAAAGCCGTCCAGTCCGTGCACATGCTCGAAGTCACGCGCTTCGCGCTTCGAGTCCGGCTGACGCACGCCCAGCAGATGCGCGATACCGTAGGTGCGCGCACTCTCCAGCACCTGGGGATTGTCATCGATGAACAGGGTACGTGCCGGCTCGAAGGGCTCGATCTCGTTGAGCCGATGCCAGAAGGCCTGCTCCTCCTTGGCGTGTCCGAGATCCGCCGAGGAGACGACGGCATCGAAGTAATCGCCCATGCCGGTCAGACCGAACTTGAGCTCGATCCCGTGACGGTCCGCGTTGGTCGCCAGTACCACGCGCTGCGGTTGATCCCGTAGCCAGGCGAGAAAGTCCTCTGCCTCGTGGCGATACCCGATCAGATGCTGCACCTCACGCTTGAGCGCGACGACATCCAGCTTCAGCTCGCGGCTCCAGTAATCGAGGCTGTACCAGTTGAGCGTGCCGGATTCGCTGATGATGCGCGCCTTGAGGTCCGCCTGCAGTGCGCTATCGAGACGATGCAGCTCACAGTAGCGGCGTGGCAGGTGCTCCAGCCAGAAGTGGCTGTCGAAATGCAGGTCCAGCAGGGTGCCATCCATGTCGAGCAGCACGGTGTCGATCGTGGTCCAGTCAATCATCGGTAGTCTGTCAGCCGGCGGGGAATTTGGGGTTGTATAGTGTAAAGCATGGTCCTGCGCTGCGCATGTGCCCACATGGGACATCAGCGATGCCGGCAAGCTCACGACAATTGCCCTGCCCGGCACAGCCTGCCACGATGGGCGCGACAGCTCGATGCTCGGGCATGACAGCCTGCCCGGCGCCCGCTTCTTGATCTCTGCCTTGAGGACTTCCGATTGATGATGCGCCACGCCCCGATCACTCGACCATCGGGCACTACGCCGATGGAGACGCGCTGACACCCCCCCGTATCGACTCGCGACGCGAGGTGGCTCGCTCGCGGCTGTTTACCGTCGAGGCGCTGGAACTGACCTTCTCGAATGGCGCGACGCGCAGCTTCGAACGTCTCAAGAGTGGTGGCCATGGTGCGGTGATGATCGTCGCCATGCCAGACCCGGATCACGTACTGCTGATCCGTGAATATGCCGCCGGGCCGGAGCAGTACGTGCTGACCCTGCCCAAGGGGCTGATCGACCCCGGCGAAGACCCGGTGACCGCCGCCAACCGTGAACTGATGGAGGAGTGCGGTTTCGGCGCTCACGACATCGAGCCGCTGGCCGAACTGAGCCTGGCACCCAACTACATGGATCACCGCATGAACGTCATGCTGGCGCGTGACCTGTACGAGAAGCGTCTGCCGGGGGATGAGCCGGAACCTCTGGTCGTCGAGCGCCATCGCCTCGACGAGCTGCCGGCATTGCTGGCACGCGAGGACTTCCACGAGGCGCGGGCCATCGCCGCCCTCTTCATGGCCAGGGAACGCCTGCTGGCCGGCGAGGAGCTCCATAGCCCCGACTGGTGGTAAGGCGTCGGGCGTGCCCTGGCCCTGGCCCTGCCCTCTCGCGCTGTTCTTCAGACAACGACAAGCCCCCGCCAATGGCGGGGGCTTGTCGTTTCACCCGTGATGTCAGTGGACGGATCGTGCTGGCGACCTGCCCGGACACACCACGAGATCATGCCGTACCCGAGTCATCCTCGGGATCAGAAGACGTTCACTCGGTCTTCATGCTGCCATCGGCAGTGTTGGCCGAGCCGGACTCCGGGCTCACACCCATGTGGTCCTCGCCTTCGTCCATCACCTTGCCGTGCTTGGCGGATTCAGACTGTGCGGTCCCGCCTTCCACCATCATGGAATCCTTCTTGGTGTTGGCAGAACCACTTTCGGTATTGCGTTCGGCATCGTCTTGCACCATGCCACCTTCATGGCCAGCGGCTGTGCCACCCTCTACCTTGGTGGAGTGAGCACCGGTATTGGCGGAACCGGTATTGCTGGATTCGTGGTGATCGGCATAGGCAGCGGCGGTCGGCAGTGCAAAGGCAGTTGCGATGAGTGCAGCAGTCAGCTTGTTCATGATCCATCCTCCAGTAGCGGTCTGATGCAAAAGGCGAGCAGATGATTCACTCGACCGTTGCCGTTGAGCCGCGGCATGCATCGGGATCGAAGTGATCCTCTGTCATCCGGGCCAGGCAAGACGACGGGCGAGCGATTCACCTGCGTCTTGCGGATAAGGGTTGCCAAGACATCCTGTCGTGACATCGTCAGAGCTCGTGATCACTCGAAAACCGTCACTAGAGTTGTACCGTGAAAGCGTGACGAGCTGGCGAGTGATGACATTGATCTAATTGAGCGTGTTCCATCACACAGCGTCTGATGCCTAAAGATATGGAACTACTTGGGCTGAGTTTCAAGCACAGGAAGGAAAGAAAAATGATCTGCCAGAGAATTACTTGTACAAGAGTGAATTGTCGCGTCGCGTTTAATTAGCGCCTACCCCGCTCCAGGACAGCACGGCAGCAGGCTCCAGCCCGACGATGCAGCCATCCAGTGCGATCGGATGCCCAGGATTCGCTTGCAGTATTTTACTCAACGAAACATTTTGTAACTCTGTTTGAGAAGCAAGGACACTTCCTCGCGGCCACTCGCAGTGCACAGCATCATCCTCTCTACGGGCACCGCCACCGACATGCTGACCACGACAGGAGAATCACATGCCAGATGTGCTGATAGGGGGCCGCGCGGGACAAGGTTCGGCAGGCCACATCACGCTGGACGCAGCATTGGCCAATCGCCATGGGCTGGTGGCGGGCGCGACGGGCACCGGCAAGACCGTCACCCTGCAGGTACTGGCCGAGGAATTCTCGCGCATGGGGGTGCCGGTGTTCACTGCCGACATCAAGGGCGATCTTTCCGGCATCGCTGCCGCCGGCACTCCCCATCCTCGCATCGATGAGCGCTTGAACAGCCTGGGGATCGATGATTGGCAGCCGCACGCCGCCCCCGTCAGACTATGGGACCTCCATGGCAAGAGCGGTCACGCGGTTCGCGCAAGCGTGGCATCGATGGGGCCCGAGCTGATGGCTAGTCTGCTGGAGCTCAACGAGACCCAAGGCGGCCTGATGCATCTGGCCTTCGATCACGCCGAGCGTGAGGGTCTGGAGCTGGTCGACCTCAAGGACCTGATCAGCCTGCTGAAGCACATCGAGCGCGAGCGTGACAGCTTCGAGGCACGTTACGGCAGCGTCAGTCCGCAGAGCCTGGGGGCGATGCTGCGTCGGGTCCACGTCCTGGCCACGCAGGGCGGCGAACGCTTCTTTGCCGAACCGGCACTGGATATCCACGACATGCTGGCGACGCGCGGGCATGCAGAGCAGGCCCGTGGCTATATCAATCTGCTCGACGGTCGCGAGCTGATGCAGAGCCCTCGCCTCTACACCACCTTCCTGCTGTGGTTCCTGTCCACCCTGTTCCGCGAGCTTCCCGAGCGCGGGGATGCCGACCGGCCAGTACTGGTGTTCTTCTTCGATGAAGCGCACCTGCTGTTCGATTCAGCCCCCAAGGCACTGCTGACGCGTCTGGAGCAGACGGTCCGCCTGATTCGCTCCAAGGGCGTCGGTGTCTATTTCGTGACCCAGTCACCCGCCGACATCCCCGATGAGGTGCTCGGTCAGCTGGGCAATCGCATCCAGCATGCGCTGCGCGCCTTCACACCGCGTGACCAGAAGGCCGTCAAGACGGCCGCCGACACCTTCCGCCCCAATCCGGAACTCGATACGGCGCAGGTGATCACGGAACTGGGCGTAGGCGAAGCTCTGGTCTCGGTACTCGATGCCAACGGCACACCGACGCAGGTGGAACGCACGCTGATCGCCCCGCCGCGAGGACGCATCGGTCCATTGAGCGACGCGGAGCGTGCCACGCTGCTGGCCGATTCCTCCCTGGCCGGGCGCTACGACGAGCGCGTGGATCGTGAGTCCGCCCATGAGCGACTGGAGGCGCGACTTGCCGCCCAGGCGCAAGCCTCACATGCCACGAATCCCCGTGAGCCTGACAAGACCAGGCCCGGGAAGGCAGACCGTGATCCAAGCCAGCGTCCATCGGAAAACGTTGATTCTGAAGACGCCCGGTCTGAAGGGGCGCAAGCCACCCGGCCGCCCGCTGCCGCCAGGCCCTCTCGGGACACCGGAGGTGGCCGCAAGCGCCAGGGCGTCATGGAAACCTTGCTGAAATCGGTGATGCGCGCGCTGGGGTCGCAGCTGGGACGCTCCCTGATTCGCAGCCTCCTTCGCTCATTCACACGTCGTTGACGCGCTGACCGGGCAAGACGATGACCGCCTCGCCCTTCCAGCTGCCACGAAGGGCTGCCCACGCTTCGGCATGGGTAGGCATACATGGTCAATGTCCTGCAGGTTTGCCTGTCTTTGACTGACATCAAGGCATCACACGATCTTCACTCGCGTCTTCCCGGAACCAGCCATACTGGAGAGTGCTGCTTACCGGCAGCACACCCATACACTCAATGGCCCGCCAACACTCTCGGGGAGGCTTCACGATGTGCATGAACGAAGAAGTGATCGATCACTGGCTTGACAGCAACTGGTTCAGTATCGAACTGGCACTGGAAGATCTGGAAGCTCAGCAGCAGCCGGCACCACCGCTGGCCGAGGCGGCCTGATTCCCGCCCACGACTCGTGAGCAGTACCAGCAGACCGCCATCAACGTCCTTGCGAAGACACGCCAACCCATGGCGAAGGCAAGGAGCCCTCATTTCGGAGCCCCTCATCGAGACCCTCGCTGAGGGGCTCTGCCCTTGTCAGCCTGCACAGACTGCCCGCTGCGTTTGCGAAAAGTTGAGACAATCGATTTCCTCGCCTGTCACGCCTCCCGGCAAGTCGTATATTGAGGTGTGGTATGGAAAGCCCTCCCTCTCCTGCAGCATGTCAGATAAGGATATCGCATGATGCCAAGCTCATTCTCTGCCGTGCCCTTGCCTTCGGGCAACGCCGGACACCCCCATGATTCCCTGCTGCCAGAGCACCTGCAGGCACTGCTGGCGCTCAGCCTGACACCTGAGCCCTCCCACGAACGCCACGTGGAAGCCCACCTGGATGCCGGTTGCCGTCTGCTTGGCATGACCACCGCCATCCTCGGACATGCAGAATCCAGTCGCTATGAGATCATGGCGGCGGTCAATCCCCCTGCTGGGCGAGAAGTCGGAGGCGAATGCCCACTGGAAGAGACCTGGTGTTCCAGCGTCATCGCGCAGGCTGCCTGCGTGGCTCATCGCCACATCAGCGCTGAAGAAGACACTCGCGCCCACGCTGCCTATTCCTGCATGCCCTTTGAAAGCTATGTGGCAGCGCCACTCTGGTCTGAAGGTCGCCTGACCGGCACGCTGTGCTTCGGCGATGAAACACCGCGCCAACAGGACTTCACCGCCAGTGAGCGAGCCCTGGTGGAGACGCTTGCCACGGCACTGGGCCAGCTGCTGGATGTCCAGCGCGCGAAAGAGCGCACACGCAGTGAGCTCGACAACCTGCGTCTCGCCTACCAGAAAATGGAAGGACTGTTCTCCCATTGCAGCCTGCCCATGGCCCTGATGGACTTTCATGGCCACTGGACCCGCATGAATCCGGCCTTTTCCCGACTGCTGGGCATGGAGCCAAAGGAACTGACATGCAGTGCCCTGGAAGACATCTCGCACCCACAGGACATGCTGACGTGCCGCGAGGCATTGAGCGCCATGCGGACGGGCGACATCAGCGAATATCGGCAGCCACACCGTTATCTCGGGCGTCATGGCCAGATGATCGACGTGATGCTGGAGCTGAAGGTGATCGACAGTCGCGCCGGGATCATTCTCTCCCAGCATGAAGACATCAGCGAGCGCCGTGCTCATGAAGCGAGCCTGACCAAGCTGCGCCACCAACTGGAAACTCGCTCGCCTGCCGCTGGCCGACTCCCCGGCTCGACACTCGACAAGCTGATGCCGTTCGAATTGATCGAGCAACAGCTGGACAACGAGATCGCGCGCAGTGCACGCCATGGCCAGCCATTGTGCATCCTGATCCTCAGCGTGGATGACCTTGAGGATTACACGCGCGAATATGGCCACGTGGCGGGAGAACGCCCTCTGCAGCAGGTGGCATCCATCCTGCGCAACGCCAGCCGCAAGAGCGATCTCCTGTGCATGCGTGAGGACAACTCCTTGATGGCGATCCTCACCAGCACCGATGCCAGCGGCGCGATCATCCTCGCCGAACGCGTCCGCCATGCCGCCGCCGAACTGTCAGGGCTGGATCGGCCGATCACCTGCAGTGTCGGCCTGACCGGCTATCATCCGGCCCCCGACACCATGAGACTGGCCAATCGACTCGAGTTGATGGATCGTGCCCATCAGGCGCTCAAGAAAGCCCAGCGCCAGGGATGCAACCGGGTACGGTTTCTCGATCCAGACCCAGTCATGCCGCTTGACGCCGGTACGCTGACCACCCTGCCGCCAAAGCCTGCCGGTACTGACTGACTCAGGGCCCGGAGCGGCTGAAATGCGCAGCAATCACTTCGAATGCCAGACATGCAAACGGCCACCCCTCGGGGTGGCCGTTTGCATGTGATTGGCATCCTGCCTTGTGATCAGTGCTGCCGGTCTTCAACAGGCACTGACCGCCAGCACCTTCACGGCGGCACTGGCGGACGGGGACGGAGCGGACGGAATCAATCCAGCTTGCTCAGATCACGCACGGCGCCCTTGTCAGCCGAGGTCGCCAGCAAGGCATAGGCCTTGAGCGCGGCGGAGACACGACGATTGCGCTGGATGCTCGGCTTCCAGGCATCCTTGCCGCGCGCATCCATCGCTTCACGACGCGCATGTAGCTCGCTATCGCTCAGCTGGACATTGATGGTGCGATTGGGGATGTCGATCAGGATGGTGTCACCATGCTCGACCAGGCCGATGGCGCCACCCGCCGCCGCTTCCGGAGACGCATGGCCGATGGACAGGCCAGAGGTACCGCCGGAGAAACGACCGTCGGTGAGCAGCGCGCACGCCTTGCCCAGTCCCTTGGACTTGAGATAGGACGTCGGGTAGAGCATTTCCTGCATGCCCGGACCGCCCTTCGGCCCTTCGTAGCGGATGATCACGACATCGCCTTCCTTGACCTTGTCGGCCAGGATGTCTTCCACCGCCTGATCCTGAGATTCGCAGACATAGGCACGGCCTTCGAAGACAAGGATGGAATCATCGACGCCTGCCGTCTTCACCACGCAACCATCCAGCGCGATGTTGCCGTAGAGCACGGCCAGGCCGCCCTGGGTGGAGAAGCAGTGATCGTAATCGCGGATGCAGCCCTGGGCGCGGTCACCATCCAGGCTCGGCCAGCGCGCGCTCTGGGAGAAGGCGGTCTGGGTCGGGATCCCCCCCGGACCTGCACGATAGAACTCGATCACCTCATCGGTGGGCGAGCGCATGATGTCCCACTCTTCCAGCGCCGCAGACAACGAGTCGCCATAGACGGTCGGCACCGAGGTATCCAGCACGCCGGCGCGGTCCAGCTCGCCCAGAATCCCCATGATGCCACCGGCACGATGGACATCCTCGATGTGATACTTCTGGGTGTTCGGCGCCACCTTGCACATCTGCGGCACGCTGTGGGACAGCTTGTCGATGTCGGACATGGTGAAGTCGACACCGGCCTCCTGAGCGGCGGCCAGCAGGTGCAGGATGGTGTTGGTCGAGCCCCCCATGGCGATATCCAGCGTCATCGCGTTGGCAAACGCCGCCCGTGAACCGATGGCACGCGGCAACAGGTGCTCTTCGTTGCCTTCGTAGTAACGGCGTGCCAGCTCGACGATACGATGCCCGGCGTTCTCGAACAGACGACGACGATCGGAGTGAGTCGCCAGCACCGTACCGTTGCCCGGCAACGCCAGACCCAGCGCTTCCATCAGGCAGTTCATGGAGTTGGCCGTGAACATGCCCGAGCAGCTGCCACAGGTCGGGCAGGCGCTGCGCTCGATCTCGGCGACCGTCTCGTCGTCGACGCTGTCATCGGCCGCGATGACCATCGCATCGACCAGGTCGAGACCGTGGTCCAGCAGCTTGGTCTTGCCGGCTTCCATCGGGCCGCCGGAGACGAAGATGACCGGGATGTTGAGGCGCATGGCGGCCATCAGCATCCCGGGGGTGATCTTGTCGCAGTTGGAGATGCACACCAGCGCATCCGCACAGTGGGCATTGACCATGTATTCGACGCTGTCGGCGATCAGGTCACGCGACGGCAGCGAATACAGCATGCCGTCGTGCCCCATCGCGATGCCATCGTCCACCGCGATGGTGTTGAATTCCTTGGCGACACCGCCGGCCTTCTCGATTTCGCGCGCTACCAGCTGCCCCATGTCCTTGAGGTGGACGTGGCCGGGCACGAACTGGGTGAAGGAGTTGGCAACGGCGATGATCGGCTTCTGGAAGTCACCATCTTTCATGCCGGTGGCGCGCCACAGGGCGCGGGCGCCGGCCATGTTACGACCTGCGGTGGTCGTACGGGAGCGATACTCTGGCATGGTGTCCTCGTCAATGATGCTTGGCCACTCTCCTGTGCAGAACGATCGACGGAGAACATCCCCTAGCGCGGGGCTTGTCCGGGTGATCCTTCGCACGGGAGTGGCTTCTGTTTTGATCAGGCTGCGCTTCGCTTGTGAAAAGACGCAGACCTGGTGTCCAGTGGAGATGCGGGACATGTGAGCCACCGCTATCTGCCTGAGCTCAATTCTGTCATGTCCCGCCCCTGCTTGCCTACCAGATAGCATCGCATGTACGCGGCGGCAGCGTGAAAGACGCCGCGATGGCTCCCGAACGTTGAATGCCGCAACTCCTAGCGTGGGTTTCCCCCGAGAGGCGCTGTTTACACTGGAAGACGACATATCAGGCAGTGTCAGACATCCCTCAAGGAACAGGAGTCACCCATGGCCGGAAAATTCGTCATCACCCGCGGCAAGGACAGCAAGTTCTATTTTGCGCTCAAGGCCGGCAACGGTGAAAAGATCCTCCAGAGCCAAGGCTATGCCGACAAGCGCGGCTGCCTGAACGGCGTGGAATCCGTGCGCAAGAACGCCGCCGAGGAAAAACGCTTCACGAAGGAAGTCGCCAAGGATGGTCGCTTCTATTTCACGCTGCTGGCCGCCAACAGCCAGCAGATCGGCCGCAGCCAGATGTACAAGTCGGAATCCGGCCGCGACAACGGCATTGCCAGTGTCGGACGCAATGCACCGGAAGCCGCCGTGCTGGAACAGCTCGATACCGCCTGAATGCCCGCGAGCGTGACGTCTGCATGCACACGACGCCCCACGGAAAAGCAGAAGCCCCGCCGATTGGCGGGGCTTCTGCTTTTCGTCGGATGTCGCCATCCATTCTGCGCCGTGCGTTGTCAGTGGCGCTGCGCGTTGTCGCTGTCAAAGACCACTCGTGCCACATCCGCGTAGCGGGCCGCGAAGTGGACGATCATGCCCTCCTTCAGATAGTCCGGCAGCTCATCATAATCCCGCTGATTGGCCTGTGGCAGGATCAGTTCGAAGATGTCACTGCGGCGTGCGGCAATGACCTTCTCACGGATACCGCCCACCGGCAGCACCTGTCCGGTCAATGTCAGCTCACCGGTCATCGCCAGCCCCTTGCGCGGCGCCTGATGCCTGGCCAACGACATCAACGCCGTGGTCATGGTCACGCCAGCGCTCGGGCCATCCTTGGGTGTCGCCCCTTCCGGCACGTGCAGGTGAATGAAGGATTCATTGAAGAAGTCAGCCTCGGCATCGTAGGCCTCAAGATTCGCCAGGGTATAGGAATAGGCGATATTGGCCGATTCCTGCATCACTTCCCCAAGCTTGCCGGTCAGCTTCAAGCCACGCGTCAGGCCGTGCACCCGAGTGGCCTCGATGGGCAGGGTCGCGCCGCCCATGCTGGTCCAGGCAAGCCCGGTCACCACGCCTTCGCCGGCCAGGACCTTCTCGCGACGGAAGATCGGCGCCCCCAGGAATTCCTCGAGATTCTTGACCGAGACCTTGACCGTCGGCAGGTCCTCCTCGAGCAGCTTGACCGCCGCCTTGCGCACGATGCGGTGCAGCTGCTTCTCCAGCTGACGCACGCCCGCCTCGCGAGCATAGCCCTCGATCACCTGACGCAGCGCGGCGTCACTCAGATTGATGCGCTTCTTGGGAATGTTGTCGCGTGTCAGCAGCTTCGGCCACAGGTGATGCTTGGCGATCGCCATCTTCTCTTCGGCGATGTAACCGGAGAGGCGTATCTGCTCCATGCGGTCCAGCAGCGGCCCCGGGATGCTATCCAGCGTGTTGGCGGTACACACGAACAGCACCTTGGACAGATCGAGGCGCACGTCGAGGTAGTGATCGAGGAAGTCGACGTTCTGCTCCGGGTCCAGCACCTCGAGCAGCGCCGAGGCCGGATCGCCCTGGAAGGACTGCCCCAGCTTGTCGATCTCATCCAGCATGATCACCGGGTTCTCGACCTTGACCTCCTTGAGTGCCTGCACCAGCTTGCCGGGCATGGCACCCACGTAGGTACGGCGATGGCCCTTGATCTCCGACTCATCGCGCATGCCGCCGACCGAGAAGCGATAGAACTCGCGCCCCAGTGCCTGAGCGATGGAGCGCCCGATCGAGGTCTTGCCCACACCGGGCGGGCCCACCAGCAGCAGGATCGAGCCACCGACATCGCCCTTGAAGGTGCCTTCGGCCAGGAACTCGATGATGCGTGATTTCACGTCATCCAGCCCGTCATGGTCGCGATTGAGCACCTTGCGCGCATGGGCGAGATCCAGCTGGTCGGTGGAGGTGATGCCCCAGGGAAGCGAGGTCAGCCAGTCCAGATAGTTGCGCGTGGTGCCGTACTCCGGCGAGCCGGTCTCCAGCACCGAGAGCTTGTCGAGTTCGTCGTCGATGCGCGATTGCACCCGTTCGGGAACCTTGAGCTCATCGAGGCGACCGCGGAAGGTATCCACATCATTCTCGCGATCATCCTTGGAGATGCCCAGTTCACGCTGGATGACCTTGAGCTGCTCACGCAGGAAGAATTCACGCTGATGCTTTTCCATCTGCGCGTTGACCTGCTGAGAGATCTCGGTCTGCAGCTGGGCGACCTCGATCTCCTTGCGCAGCAGCGGCAGTACCTTCTGCATGCGCTCCATCACCGGCAACGATTCCAGCACCTCCTGCAACTCCGGCCCCTTGGCCGAGGTGATGGCAGCGGCAAAGTCGGTCAGCGGGCCGGGTTCATGCGGGCTGAAGCGATTGAGGTACTGCTTGAGCTCTTCGCCGTACAGCGGATTGATCGGCAGCAGCTCCTTGATGCCATTGATCATCGCCATCGCGTAGGCACGTGCCTCATCGCTCTCGGCATCCACCGGCTCGCGCGGGTAGGTCACCTCGACCAGATAGGGCGGCTTGCGTGACAACCAGCGGGTGATCCGGAAGCGGCGCAACCCTTGCGCGATGAACTGGACCTGATCCTGGCCATCTTCGGGCTTGTGGACACGCACTGCCGAACCGATCTCGGGAAAATGCTCTGCCCCCATCTCGTCGACTTCGACATCACCGACGAAGGCCAGCCCCACCGCATGGTGTGGCGTGTTGCCGACCCGCTCCATGGTCTCTGCCCAGCGCTGCTTGTTGATGACCAGCGGCTGGACCTGAGCCGGAAAGAAGGGACGATTGTGGATCGGCAGCAGGTAAAGGCGCTCAGGCAGCTGATCACCACTGGGTACCAGCCCACCAGCCCCCGGGGAATGCTCAGGCTCTTCCTGACTGGCATCTTCAAAACCGGACAGAACGTTGTCGTGATCGGAGGTATCTTCGTGACGTGACATGCAACCCTCGTGAAACCGGGCCTCGGTTGAGGCGATCATCTTCACCAATGTGGTCTGTCGGGCACTTTATCAAGTACTGTCGGGCACTTGTCTGACGGGATGCCTGTCTATCGGCACCGGTTCACCACCTGCCGACGGATACGACAAGGCCCGCCAGAAGGCGGGCCTTGTCAGCTGTCCAGCACGATGGCAGACAGAAGGGTACGGTCAGATCCGAAGGTGGCTCAGCCAACTGTGAAAGACAGGCCGGCTCAGTCTGGCCGACTCAGTCTGGCCGGCTCAATCTGACCGGCTCAGTCAGGCTGGCTCAATAGATCGGCTTGCCATTGACGAGCAGCGCATCCCCATCGATGGTCAGCACCAGGTTCTTGTCAGCGGAGTCCGGCGGGATGCCCGCCATCATCGCCAGCATCGGCGGCACATTGCGGAACTCGAAACGTCCACTCATGCGATCCAGGAAGGCACGCTGCCCTTCGATGGTCTGCAGTTCGGCGATGCTCAGATCGGTCATGCCGGCCCCATCGAGAATCAGCTGCCCCTCACCCTGCATGTCGACACCGAAGACTTCGCTGCGCGCCTTGAGGGACTCCAGCGTCAGACGAGGAGACGTGCTCAGCATGGTGAACAGCGGCGCCTCGACCTTCTCGAGCATGGCGACCTGCTGATCTTCCGTCAGCTCTTCAAACGGCTTGCCGGCTTCTTCCAGCAGGCCCTGCAGCTGAGTGATGAAATCATAGACCGCCGCGCCCTGAAGACGGTCGATCGACAGCGCCAGACTGCCGCTGGCCATCTGCTGATCACCGGCACTCACGTCCTGCACGGCCAGCTTCATCAGATAGCGAAGCTCGGTCGGGTCGAGCCGCGTCTCGCCGGAATAGCTGATATCGGTCGCCACCACCGGCGGCTGCCCCATGCCATTGTCGATGGTCAGCGTATCCAGCTCGATCTTGTCATCCTGGCGGAAGTCGTTGTCCGCACCACGATAAAGACCGTTCAGGCTCAGGGTACCGACGCTGATCTTCTCGTCACCATTGGTGATCTCGAAGGGAGAGACCTCGCCGTCGACGGTGATCTCGGGAGTATCACCGCCATCATGTGACGCCGTCAGCTCGCCGCCCTTGAAGTTGAAGCGCGTGCCGCTTTCCGGGTCCTGCCATTCAAAGACAGGCAGTGTCACCGTGGTATCACTGGCACCGCTGAAATTGTCGACGCTGCCGTCGAAGGCGATGGCCTTTCCATCCCCGATGACCTCGGAAAGCACATCGCGGGCCGGTGTACCGTACTGCAGCTTGATGTTGCCCTTCATGCTGGTGGAGAGCAGGCCATGACCGGCTTCATAAGGCAGCACGACACGCACGGGCCCTTGCTGCTCCCCCGTGGCAAGCTCCATCTTGAGTCGACCGCTCGAGTCGAACCAGCCGCTCTGCACGTCATCGCGGCTGGCCTTGATGTCGGCGCTGCTGTCGAGCTCCGCCACCATTCGCGCCATCTCGTCTTCGAAACGCTGACTGGAATACGCCACGCCACCGACATAGCCGGCAGCACCGATGACGACGACAGCCGCCGCAGTTACGAGTCCCTTGCCCATCGTTGTTATCCCTTGTTTATCATTGTTGAAGCGTCACACCCACCACGCAGTGCCTCGCTTCCTGTTCAATGCAGCCACAGCCATAGATGCATGGTCGACCAGGCGAAGATGCCGGCGAAGATGTCATCGAGCATGATGCCGAATCCCCCCGCCACACGACGGTCAGCCCAGCGGATCGGCCATGGCTTGAGAATGTCGAAGACCCGGAAGACCACGAACCCCCAGAGGGCAGCCTGCCATGAAAACGGCACGGCGACCATGGTGATCCAGTAGCCGACGAATTCATCCCAGACGATGCCGGAATGATCGTGGACGCCCAGATCCTTCGAGGTGCGATCACAGATCCAGATCCCGAGAACGGAGGCGGCCACCACGATGGCGATGTAGGGCCAGAGCCCCAGTCCCGCCATCATCCAATAGAACGGAATGGCGGCCAGGGTGCCGAAGGTGCCGGGCGCAAAGGGCGCCGTGCCACTGCCGAGCCCGAAGGCCAGGAAATGGACGGGACGACGCCAGACACTGGCAGGTGCACGATTCATGAGCTCACCTCCGTGGCATCCGCCGGCGGGAAGTGCTGCCAGCTGCGTCCCGCGGCGGCCTGCTCGACCCCTTCCTGCTCGAGGATGACACGCGGCTCGCTTCCCTCCACTGCCTGCATGCGCCCGATGACGCTCAAGGACAGATTCAGGGGGCGCAGCGCGTTGATGGCGCTCTCGAGATGCTCTTCCGGCATCGTCAACAGCAGCTCGTAATCATCACCGCCATTGAGGACCGCCTCGCGCGCGCCCTGCTCGCCAAGCGCCGCCATCAGCTCCGGCGCCAGCGGCAGTTCGCCAAGCTCCAGCACCGCCGACAGCTGACTGGCACGACAGATGTGTGCCAGGTCACCCATCACGCCATCGGAGACATCCAGGCCCGCACTGGCCAGCTGGCGCAGTGCGAGGCCCGCCTCCACACGCGGCTCCGGACGCAGATAGGCGGCCAGACACGGGTCCAGCACATCCCGCGTGCCGGACTGCCATACCTTCAGACCGGCATGCGCCATTCCCGGTGCGCCCGTGATGACCACCAGGTCGCCTTCACGGGCACCATCACGTCGCAGGATGGGGCGGGATACGCTATCCGGGTGGCCTGCATCCTCCAGCACCAGCGGCAGCTCGCCATGCACGGTGATCGTGATGGAGAGCGGGCCGCGTGTGACATCGCCCCCGACCAGGGCGATGCCATGACGTTCGGCCAGCGCATGGAAGCCGGCAGCGAAGCCATGCAGCCAGTCCTCGTCGACCTCCGGCAGCGTCAAGGCCAGCAACGCCCAGCGCGGCGTCGCCCCCATGGCGGCCAGATCGGAAAGATTGACCGCCAGGGCGCGATGCCCGATCGAGGACGCCGGAGCATCCGGCGGGAAGTGAACGCCCGCCACGGAGGTATCGACACTGATCGCCAGCTGCATGCCATCACCGGCGGCGAGGAGCGCACAGTCGTCACCCGGCCCCAGCAGCACGCCCGGTGCCCCGGACAGATCGCGCTGGAAGTAGCGGGCGATCAACTCGAATTCGCCCGGCATGTCAGCGCAGGCGGGCCTGGGTCACCTCGGCGCTGCGCAGCTTGACTGCCAGCTTGTCGAGGATCCCGTTGACGTACTTGTGACCATCGGTGGCACCGAAGGTCTTGGCCAGCTCGACCCCTTCGTTGATGGCGACACGGTACGGCACTTCCATGCGCTTGGAGAGCTCGTAGGCGCCCAGACGCAGGATGGCCAGCTCGATCTCGTCGAGATCCTGAAGACGACGATCCAGCAGCGGGCTGATGCTGGCATCCAGCTCTTTCTGGAAACGCGGTACGTTGTGCAGCAGCTCATGAAACAGCGCCTGGTCAGCGATGCGCATCACCTCGACCCAGTTCTCGTGCAGCTCGACATCGTCATCGACCTGCTGACCGCGAAACTCGGCTTCGATGGTGGTCATGCTCTTGCCGGTCATCTGCCACTGGTAGATGCCCTGGACCGCCAGCTCGCGCGCGGCACGGCGTGCCTGCTGCTGCTTGGACGGCTCACGCTCGGAACGTTGCTGACGTTCGCTCATGCATCACCTCCCATGGCCTTGAGCAGCGAGACCATTTCCATGGCGGCCATCGCGGCTTCAGTGCCCTTGTTGCCGGCCTTGGTGCCCGCACGCTCGATGGCCTGCTCGATGGAGTTGACCGTCAGCACGCCATTGGCCACCGGCGTGTCGAACTCGAGCTGCAGACGAGACAGGGCGGAGTTGCATTCACCGGCAACATATTCAAAGTGCGGTGTGCCACCACGAATCACCGCGCCCAGCGTGATGACGGCGTGCGGCTTGACCTTGGCCAGCACGGCCTTGACGGCCAGCGGGATTTCCCAGGCGCCCGGCACGTGGATCAGGTCGATGTTTTCCTCATCGACGCCGTGGCGTACGAGGGAATCGACCGCGCCTTCCACCAGGCTATCGACGACGTGGTGGTTGAAACGCCCGACGACGATGACGTAACGGCCATCGACATTGGTGAAGGTGCCTTCGAGTTGAGCAATCGGTTGCATGGTCAGTCCACAATGCTAGCGCCCCGGCGAACCGGGGCGGAGATATCAATCATACCGGGAGCGACGACCGCGACTGGTCCCCACTCCCGCCATTTGGGTAGTGCCGGGGCCTTATGCACCCACGGTGTCTGTGCCACTGGCCGCGTCATCACTGCCGATCAGCTCGACCACTTCGAGGCCGAAACCGGACAGCGCAGAGAACTTCCACGGCGAGCTGAGCAGACGCATCCGGCCGACGCCGAGATCCCTGAGGATCTGGGCACCGGTACCGGTAGTCAGATAGTTGCCCGCACCATCGGATTCGTTGGTGCGCGGCGTACGACGTCGTCCGAGGAAGACATCGAGACGTTCCTTGTAATCCTGTGAATCACTGCCGGTATCCAGCAGCACCAGCACGCCCGCATCAGCGGCAGCGACCTGTGACAGTGCATCATGGAGCGCCCAGCTGCTGCTGCCCGGCTGACGCAGGGTCAGGAGGTCACGCATCGGGTCCTCCACATGCACACGCACGGTGGTCAAGGCGTCAGGCGTCGGCGTGCCCTTGACCAGCGCCAGATGATGACGGCCCTGGATGCGATCGCTGAAGCAGTGCAGCGTCAGCTCGCCGAAGGCCGTCTCGACCTGCTCGCTGTCCAGCACTTCCACGGTCTGTTCGTTGTGGATGCGGTATTCGATCAGGTCCGCGATGGTGCCGACCTTGAGATCATGCTCGGCGGCAAAGCGCTCGAGCTCCTCACGACGCGCCATGCTGCCGTCGTCGTTCATGACCTCACAGATCACGCCGGTCGCGCCAAAGCCCGCCATGGAGGCCAGATCACAGGCCGCTTCGGTGTGGCCGGCACGACGCAGCACGCCACCCGGTTCCGCCATCAGCGGGAAGATATGCCCCGGCTGGACGATATCCTGCGGACGGGCGTTGCGGGCGGCAGCCGCCTGCACGGTACGTGCGCGATCAGCAGCGGAGATACCGGTGGTGACGCCTTCGGTGGCTTCGATGGAGAGCGTGAACTTGGTGCCGAAGCCGGAACCGTTGGCCTGCACCATCAAGGGCAGCTGGAGCTGCTCGCAATGCTCACGCGACATCGGCATGCAGATCAAGCCACGCGCATGACGCGCCATGAAGTTGATGTGCTCGGCTGTCACGGCTTCCGCGGCGATGATGATGTCGCCTTCGTTCTCACGATCCTCGTCATCCATGAGGATGACCATCTTGCCCTGCCGGATATCCTCGACGAGTGCTGCGATGCCTGATAGCGCCATGCTTGCTCCACATTTCGGACCGCGCCGACGGTTGCCCGGCCCACGCGTGTTATCAAAAAGTCGGGCGTCAGGGTACCCCGCCACCCGGTTTTGCGCCAGCGCCCCGCGACGCCACTGTCGCCAGACAGCGGCAAGTCCTTGCGCTGGCTGGCAATTTCTCTCAGTCAGTTCAGCCGACAGGCTCGCCGTTGTCGGGCACTGCCGTGATGCGCCAGTCGCGCCCCACGGCACGAATCTCGCGGATCTCGACCCGCCGCTGCTGCGCCATGTGCTCGAGTCCGGGCAGGGCCAGCAACGGACGCGCCTCCCCGCCCAGCAGCGTCGGCGCCATGAACAGCTGCATCTCATCCACCAGTCCGGCACTGAGCATGGCACCGGCAAGCACCGCACCGGTCTCCAGCAGGACCTCATTGGCCTGCTCGTGCTCGGCCAGATGGCGCAACAGCGCCTCGAGATCCACACGTCCCTCCGGGCCCGCCGGCAGCGCCAGCACCTCGGCGCCGGCCGCTTCCAACAGTCTGCGCCGTTCTGCCTGAGCCGCTGTCTCATCCGCGACACAGACCACCAGGGTTCTGCCGTCCTGCTCAAGGATTCGCGCCGCCAGTGGCAGACGCAGATGCGTATCCACCACCACGCGCAACGGCTGACGCGCCACCAGCGCCTCGAGCCCCAGCGGATGCGACTCCAGCCCCAGCTGCTCGGCGCGCACGTTGAGGCGCGAATCATCGAAGATGACCGACTCGATACCGCTCATCACCACGCTGGAGCGTGCGCGCAGTCGCTGAACGGCGCTGCGCGCTTCCGGGCCGGTGATCCACTGGGATTCACCGGAGGCCATCGCGGTGCGACCGTCCAGACTCATGGCCTGCTTGAGACGCACGAAGGGGCGCCCGCGCTCCATGCGCGACAGGAAGCCGGGATTGAGCGCACGCGCCTCCTGCTCCAGCACGCCCACCGTCACGGCGATGCCAGCGCCCTGAAGCATGGCGATGCCACGCCCGGCCACCTGCGGATTCGGGTCCCGCATGGCGATCACCACTCGCGAGATGCCCGCCGCGATCAAGGCGCGTGAGCATGGTCCGGTTCGCCCGGTGTGCGAGCAGGGCTCCAGCGTCACGTAGGCCACGCAGCCCAGGGCTTGCTCACCGGCGGCGGCCAAGGCGTTGACCTCGGCATGCCCTTCCCCGGCGCGCACATGAAAGCCGGTGGCGATCACCTTGTCAGTGACGGGGTCGACCAGCACGCACCCGACCCGTGGATTGGGATGGGTGGTGTAGCTTCCCAGGCGCGCAAGGCGCAAGGCATGCGCCATGTGGCGAATATCGCGACCAGGCTCCTGGCCGACTGCGGTGTCATGAGAGGTGAGGGACATGCAATACCTATCGGCGTGTGACGACAACATGGACCGCCCCGACAGTCGGACCGCAGGACGGTCGGGCGATGCGCGGATCAGGAGCGGCTGTCTTCCTCGCCGGGCAGGAAACTGGGCTCCTGGGCGAGGCGGTCGATCTCGGCACGGAATTCGTCCAGATCCTGAAACCGGCGATAGACGGAGGCAAAGCGGATATAGGCGACCTGATCCAGCCGCTTGAGCTGCTGCATCACTTCGTCGCCGATCCGGCGCGCCTCGATCTCACGCTCCCCCGTGGCGCGCAGACGCTGACGGATACGCTCGACAGCCGCCTCGATCAGCTCCGAGGAGACAGGACGCTTCTCCAGCGCGCGCAACATGCCTGCCCGCAGCTTGTGCTCATCGAAGCTCTCACGGGAACCGTCACCCTTGACCACTCGCGGCATGACCAGCTCTGCCGTCTCGTAGGTCGTGAAACGCTCGCCGCAGGCCGCGCACTGGCGACGACGACGCACCTGGTCACCCTCGACCACCAGCCGGGAATCCGTGACCTTGGTTTCATGAGTTCCACAGAAGGGACAGTGCATTGTTGGGAGCCTGCTTGAGTGCGAGGTGGCGGCGTTGCGTACTTCGGCTTCCGGTACTGCCGAGCAGCGTCGGGCCACGGCAGCACAGCCGAAAGACATGGAATGGGCGCCATTGTAACCGTTAAGACTCGTGCACGGGAGCCTATGTCAGTCAGATCCTATCTGCGTTAGCCTTGAGGAGTGGAAGAGGAATCCGCATAGACTCCCGAGAACCGAGGCCGGCGAGAAACTCCCACAAGGATGCTCGCCACATGAGTGAATGATCTTCACGACCAAGTGCTTACTAATGACGCAAGGAGACGCGACATGGGAATCATCGCCTGGATCATCTTCGGACTGATCGCCGGCATCATCGCCAAGGTCATCATGCCCGGCAAGGACCCCGGTGGCATCATCGTCACCAGCATCATCGGCATCCTGGGTGCCGTGGTAGGGGGATGGATCGGCACGCAGCTCGGCTTCGGAGATGTCACCGGCTTCAATCTGGCAAGCTTCGTCATCGCCGTGCTCGGTGCCATCATCCTGCTGATCCTGTATCGAGTCGTTCGCAGGTAGCCCGCGACCCGCTCGCAGGCACTTCGCGAGCGATTCGCGAGCACTTCGCAAGCAATGCGGGTGGGCCTGATCGGCTCCATGGCCTGACAGGAGCTGATCACATGGCTTTCCCCGCCGGTTTCACCCGCCATGACTCGACGACGGCCAGCCTGCACCAGTGGGCTGGCCGTCGTCTTGCATGGTCAAGTCACATGCACTGATGACTTCGAGGACCGCTCATGCCCGACATGCCACCTCCCGATCCTTCCACCTCTTCCTCACACGCCGCTCGACCGGGCCCACGCTCCCTGTCACACCCGCTCTCGAACGATGCCTTCGCCCGCCACGCCGAGACGCTGCTGGCGGTGATCTATCCCGAGCGCAAGGATGAGGTGCTGCGGCGTCTCGAGACACTGATGGAGCTGCATCGTTCGCGTCTTGCCCCCCGGGTTCCCGAGGGCGAACCGCTGTGGAGCGAACGCGATCAGTGGCTGATCACCTACGGCGACAGCGTGCAACAGGAAGGCGAGGCTCCGCTGGCCACCCTGAATGACTTCCTCGCGAGCCGTCTGGGTGACTGCCTCTCCGGGGTGCACGTCCTGCCCTTCTTCCCCTGGAGCAGCGACGACGGCTTCAGCGTCATCCACTACCGTGAGGTCAATCCGGCCCTCGGCGACTGGCAGGACATCCAGCGTCTGAGCGAGCAACGTGACCTGATGGCGGACCTCGTCATCAACCACTGCTCGCGGGAATCGCTGTGGTTCGCCGATTATCTGGCCGGCGTGCAACCCGGCCGCGATTACTTCATCGAGATGGACCCGGAAACGGACGTCTCCAGCGTGGTGCGACCACGCCCCTCGGCCCTGCTCACGCCGGTGCATACCCGTCGTGGCCTGCGTCATCTGTGGGCAACCTTCTCGGATGACCAGATCGACCTCAACTTCGCCAATCCCGACGTCCTGCTGGAGTTCATCGGTATCCTGCTCTATTACCTCGAGCAGGGCGCGCGCATGATCCGCCTCGATGCCGTGGCCTTCCTGTGGAAGCGTCTGGGCACCTCCTGCGTGCATCTGCCGGAGACGCATGCCGTGGTCCGCCTGCTGCGCGCCATCGTGGATCATCTGGCCCCCGGCAGCCTGCTGATCACGGAAACCAACGTGCCCCACGCCGAGAACATGTCGTATTTCGGCCTCGACCGCCTTTCCGAGCAGGACCTGACCTCCCTCGAGGGCAGCGCCCAGGCCGATGAAGCCCACATGATCTATCAGTTCACGCTGCCGCCGCTGACTCTGCATACCCTGACCTCCGGGGATGCCAGTGCGCTGACCGAGTGGGCCGCCAGCCTGCCCTCTCTGCCGGCGGGATGCAGCTACTTCAACTTCACGGCCAGCCACGATGGCATCGGCGTGCGTGCGCTGGAAGGCCTGCTGCCGGACCATGAGCGCGATACCCTCGTGCGACTGGTGCACGACTTCGGTGGCTACGTCAGCATGCGCGCCAACCCGGGACGCGCCGACACCCCCTATGAGCTGAACATCAGCTATTTCGATGCCCTCAAGGGCACGCGGCGTGGACGGGACCCGTGGCAGATCGAGCGCTTCATCGCCAGTCAGACCCTGATGCTGAGCCTGCAGGGCATTCCCGGCCTCTATCTTCATTCACTGACCGCCACCCCCAATCACCAGGAAGGGGTCGAACGCGACGGGCATCTGCGCGCCATCAACCGCCGCAAGTGGCAGCGCGATGAACTGGAAGCCCTGCTGTCCAGCCCCAACACCGCGACCCATGAGGTCTTCCATGCCTTGAAGCGTCGCATGACGCTGCGCCGCGAGGAGCCGTGCTTCCACCCCGATGCCCATCAGCAGGTGTTCGACCTGGGGCCGGACTTCTTCGTCTTCGAGCGCGTCACCCACGAGGGACGCCGCCTGCTGTTCGCTCTCAATGTCACCGACCAGCCGCGTGTGCTGCCCTTGCCGGAAAGCTGGCAGGGCCTCGCATTGACCGACCACCTGTGTCATGACAAGGCCTTCGACCCCGCCATGGCGCGCCGCCCCTATCAGGCAGCCTGGCTGATGGAGCAGTCGGTGCGCCCACCGGCCATCGAGGTCGTCTGACCTGACGACGTGCCCGCCAACGACAACGGGGCTGCCAGTGGCAGCCCCGTTGTCGTTTTACCTTCCCGTGTCTGCCGCAACGTGCGTGACCCATGAAAGCGGTTGGTGAAAGGTGTCGTTACTGGTTGTCCAGCTCCACCGCTTCATGCATGCGCTCGAGCAGGTCCGGCACCGCGGACTGCACCCGGTTCCAGCTCGGAATGAAGGGCTTGTCACGCGGGTTGTCGAGGAAGGCGCTGCCGGCATCCATGATGTTGGCGGCGAACAGCTCCACTGCCGCTTCCTCGCTGTGACGATCCACCGTCAGGCCATTCATGACGGCGTCGTTGTAATAGGTCTCGATCAGATCCAGCGCGATGCGATAGTAGGTCGCCTTGATGGTGCGGAAAGTCTCGCCGTGGATCTCGACCCCCAGCGTCGCCAGCTTGCGATACATGGCCTTGGCGATATCCAGACTCATGCGATTGAGGCCGCCCAGCGCATCTTCCTCGGACAGCGGCTGATGCTTGTGATCATAGGCATCGGCGATGTCCACCTGGCACAGACGCTTGGTGGAATAGTTGCGATGCACCTCGGAAAGCACGCCGATCTCCAGCCCCCAGTCGCTGGGGATGCGAATGTCCGCCAGCACGTCGGTGCGCATCGAGAACTCACCGGACAGCGGATAACGATAGCTGTCGAGATAATCCAGATACGGCAGCGGGCCATAGACCTTCTTGAGCGCACGGATCAACGGCGTGACCATCAGACGTGCCACGCGACCATTGAGCTTGCCCTGGGCGATGCGCGAATAGTAGCCCTTGCAGAATTCGTAGTTGAACTGCGGATGGGCGACCGGGTAGATCAGGCGCGCCAGCAGGCCGCGATCATAGGTGACGATATCGCAGTCATGCAGTGCCACCGCCTCGGCGATGCCTGATGACTGCACGTAACCGGAGCAATACCAGACGTTGCGCCCCTTGCCGGCCTCCATCGGTGCCAGACCATGCTCGGTCAGCTCTTCATCCAGTGCACGCAGGCGCGGCCCGTCGTTCCACAGGATACGGTGATGCTGTGGCAGGTGAGAGAAGAACTCCTTGGCATGCTCGAACTGGTCGCGGTCGGCACGATCCAGCCCGATCACGATCTCGCTGAGATACGGCACCTGCGCCAGCTCATCGACGATGTGCTTGAGTGCGGGGCCTTCCAGCTCGGAATACAGCGACGGCAGAATCAGGCTCATCGGCCGCTTGCGGGAGAAGCGCATCAGATCCGCTTCAAGGTCCTCCACCGGACGGTCGGTCAGGTTATGGAAGTTGGTGATGATGCCATTCTGGTAAAAATCGCTCATGTCAGCTCCTTGTCATACCGAAGACACGCATCAGGCAGGCGTCAGGCGCGCAGGCCTCTGGATGTCCATTCTTCCGGCTGGCCATTGGCCAGCCAGTGACGCAATCCCTCGACCCATCCCTGCGGCCCGGGGTGATTGGCACGAAAACAGCGGCGTTCATCCGCCAGTAGCGGATACTCGGCAAGCTCCCGATCGCGCTGTGAGGTATCACCGACGCCGGGGATCAGGACAGCGTTGTCGACCGCGGCCAGCAATGGCAGGTCATTGGCGCCATCACCGAAGCCCAGTGTCCAGGGACGCACCCGCTCACAGAGCCGGTAGCGCGCGATCAGATAGCGCGCCGCCACCCCCTTGTCAGTGTCGCCCGTCACATGATGGAAACGCCCGCCCCGCGTCAGCTTGAGGCCATGGCTGGCCAGGCACGTGCGGAACTCCTCGAGGCGCTCCGGCGCGTCCTGCCATACCAGCGGTTCACTGGCATCACGCTCCCCCGCCAGCGCCGCATCCGCCTCCCCCAGCCCCGTCAGCTCGCTGATTCTTGCCACCGACATCGCGGCAAAGCCTTCAAAGGCGAACTCCTCCCTCAATCCCTCCAGCACCTCGAGAATCGCGCGGCGCGGCATGGCCACCGCGATACGGCACAGGCCGTGCGCATCCGGGGCACTGGCCTCCTCCAGTGGATAGGCACTGAGCCAGGAGGCCGGCAGCGCCACGACGCCTCCGTTCTCGGCGATCCAGG
This sequence comes from Cobetia sp. PS-4MA, assembly GCF_057670765.1. NCBI lineage: Bacteria > Pseudomonadati > Pseudomonadota > Gammaproteobacteria > Oceanospirillales > Halomonadaceae > Cobetia > Cobetia sp. PS-4MA. Next base: position 2,913,199 of record NZ_CM173107.1, read on the forward strand.
GCTGACCCGCCAGCCCCAGCGAGCGCATCAAGGGCGTGAGTTCAGCCGCGGTCTTGGAGGTATTGGGCACGACCCAGGCGCCGCGAGCACGCAGGCGGGTCAGCCAGCTGCGCGCCGGACCCGGCGAGTAATCGTGATGGTCCAGCAGCGAGCCATCCAGGTCGGTCAGCAACAACAGCGGTGCTTGAGTCTCTGACATGTGAACTCTCCTCATGAAGTGCTGCAGCGTGCCAGGCATCCCTGCGGTGCGGTCTCGTTGCGCCAGGCAAGCCTGCCAAGAGCATTGCAGGGAATGTGCCAAGATGGTGCAGTCGCAATGACAGTCTGGCCTCTCATCTCTCAACTCTGATTCACTGCCGGCTTGCTTGCACCAACAATAAGCACTAATCCCCTGATGCATGTCGCGTCGCCACATTACAGCGCAAGTCTGTCGTCACGAACGACGACGCCCTCGCATCTGCGAGGGCGTCGAGTCTTCGGCCATCAGCAACATCTGTTGAGACTAGACCAGCCACAGTGACAGTTGCGGCCACAGCAGCAACATCGCCAGCACGCACAGCTGGATGGCGATGAACGGCAGCAGCGAGACGAAGATATCCTTGAGACTGATGCCTTCCGGTGCCACGCCTTTCAGATAGAAGGCGGCAGGCCCGAAGGGAGGCGACAGGAAGGACACCTGCATGTTGACCGCGAACAGCACGCCGAACCATACCGGGTCATAGCCAAGTTGGATGATGATCGGCACGAAGATCGGCAGGGTCAGCATCGCGATGCCGATCCAGTCGAGGAACAGCCCCAGCAGCAGCAGGATCGCCATCATCACCATGATGATCGCCAGCGGCGGGATATCGAGGCCGAGAATCATGCTCGACACGAAGCGGTTGCCGCCCATCAGGTTGTAGACCCCGACCAGCGCCGCCGCCCCGATACCGATCCAGATGATCATGCCGCAGGTGTTCATGGTCTGGGACAGCGCACGCTGCATCAGGGTGATGGAGAATTCACCCCGCAGCATCACCGCCACCAGCACGCCGAAGCTGCCCATCGCCGCTGCCTCCGTCACCGAGGCCACCCCGCCATAGATGGAACCCAGCACCAGTCCCGCGATGATTGCCGGCACGCCGACGGCCTTGAGCAGCTCACGCTTGCTCTGGAAGCTGGCACGCCGTTCCTCCTCGGGCATCACCGGCCCCAGCGCGGGATTGCGCAGGCAGCGGATCAGCACATAGAGGATATAGCTTGCCATCAGCACGATGGCCGGGGTGATCGCCGCGGTGAACAGATCGGCAATCGACTGGTTGGCGATCAGGCCATAGATGATCAGCACGATGGAGGGCGGCATCATGGTGCCCAGTGAGCCCCCGGCACACACCACGCCGATGGCGATGTGCTTGTCATAGCCGAGCCGGAGCATCTGGGGCAGCGCCAGAATCCCCAGCAGCACGATCTCGCCGCCGATGATGCCGGACATCGCCGCCAGGAAGAACGCCACCACGATGGTCTGGATCGCCACGCCACCCGGCAGGCGACCTGCCATCACGCGCATGGCATTGAACAGGTCCTTGGCGATCCCCGAGCGATCCAGCAGCGAGGCCATCAACACGAACATCGGCACCGCCACCAGCGAATACTCGGTGACGAAGCCATAGACACGACTGGTGACCAGCGGCAGCGCCATCGGGCCGAACCAGCCGAAGGTGTAGGCCAGCGCGACCAGGCCGGTGACGAAGGCCAGCGGCAGGCCCGTGACCAGCAGCGCGAAGATGCCGCCGACCAGCAGCATGGTAGCCGTTGCGATATCCATCAGCGCTGCTCCTTGTCTGACGTGGTACGCGTCTCTTGTGCCGGGTGGGCAGCGGCGTCACTTTCCCCTTCGGGCGGACGGGGAGAGAAGAAGGTCTGGTAGAGATGCCACAGCGCCTGCAGGGTCATCACCGCCAGCGCGAACAGGATCACGCCCTTGGTCAGCGCTGGAAACGGCGGGTTCCACGAGGTACCGGAGCGCTCCAGCTGCCATTCGCCCAGCGGGCTGTGCGAGGCGCGCCAGAACATCACCCAGCCTGCGTAACTCATCGCCATGCAGAACACGAGCGTCATCACGTCATTGAAGCAGTCCAGCACGTAGCGAAAGCGCGTGCCGACCAGGTCGTAGAGCACACGCACGCGAATATGGCGGTTGTTGGCCAGCGCCGCCGGCCCGCCCAGCGCGAAGCTGGTCGCGACCAGAAAGATCACCGTCTCGTGGACCCAGGAGGTCGGCGAGTCGAGGCCATAGCGCATCACCACCTCGAACACGCTGATCGCCATCGCCAGCAATACCAGCCACGCCGCGGCGCGCGTGCCCTTGCCGACCAGTCGGTCCAGCGGCGTGCGCGTGCCCAGATTCGGGTCGTGGTCATCCGACGCCTCCGGCAGGCCCGGCGACGCCACATCATGTTCTGCCATATCGAATTCCTTGCTAACTGGCTTGCTCAAGGAGGATCGGCGCGCCCAGTGAGCACGCCGATCATCATCTCCCGCGTCTTTCCTGATCGTCTTGATCCTGTCGACGTCTCGCCCCGGCGACTCTTGTCACGCGGCCGATGACAGCGAGTGGACGCTTACATCAGGTTGCGGTCGGTGAGGAAGGTGACCACGGACTCGTAGACCTTGCCGGTCAGCTCGTTCTTCTCGGCCCATACCTTCCACTCCTGCTGGGCGATGCGACGGAACTTGGCGCGCTCTTCCGGCGCCATGTCGATCACCTCGATATCCGGATTGGCTCGCGCCGCGCTCACCGCCTTGAGGTCACGCGCCTTGAGGGTGAAGACCATGTCGTAGGCCATCGAGTCAGTCGCGGTCTCCATGATCGCCTTGAGATCCGCCGGCAGGCCGTCCCAGATGTCCTTGTTCATCGACACCGCCACCATCGGCAGCGAGTGGAAGCCCGGATAGGACGGGTACTTGGCGAAGCTGTGCAGGCCCTGGTCATCATTGGTGGCGAACACGGTGTAATCCGCCGCGTCGATCACGCCCTTCTCGAGACCGGTGTAGACCTCGGAGCCCGGCAGGTTGACGGGGGCTGCACCGGCCTTCTGGAAGATGTTGTAGACCATGCCTTCCGGCGCACGCACCTTGAGGCCCTTGAGGTCATCGACGGTACGCACCGGCTTCTTGGAGACGAAGGACTCAAGCCCGGTGGCGCCTGCGCCGATCAGATGCACGCCGTAGGGCTCGACCAGCTCGTTGTAGAGCGCCTCACCGCCGCCGTGCTGCATGTACTCGAGATATTCCAGCGGATCCCCCCAGGCACCCACCAGGTTGCCCAGCATGCCGAAGGCCGGATTCTGGCCCGAGAAGTAGGACGGGTCCGTCAAGTGGCCCTGCAGGATGCCGGCGCTGACGGCGTCCAGCGTCTGGTTGGCCTGTACCACGGCATTGACCGGCAGGATCTCGATGGCGATGCGCCCATCCGACATGGTCTTGATGTTCTCGGCCCAGGCCTTCTTGACCTCGAACTGCGGCTCACCGGCCGTTTCCGAGGTCTGGAAGGTCCATTCGTACTCGGCCGCCCAGCTGGGCGCGGCCATCGCACTGGCGGCCAGCGCCGTGGAAAGGGCAAGCGCCTTGAGCGCGAAACGCCCGGAGGCGAGGGACGGACGGTGGGACGTGGTGGAATGCGGCATGGTGGAACTCCTGGCGTGTTGTTATGACGTGTTATGACGTTCTTTGGCGGAGGGAAGACGTGCAGACACTTCCCGGCGTGGCGACGCCCAGGGCGCGGGTCAATCTCTTGACAGGGGGGCGGAGAGACTGGGCAGCTGACCGAAACGACGCAGCAGCTCCAGCGGCTCCTGGGCACGCCCGACACCGTGCGGCCCATCAGCCACCTCGGGCATGGCGAGTCCGAGATCGCGCCCGGTGCGATCCAGCACATGCAGGGTCGCGGCATGGGCCGCCTCCGGCTGGCGCAGACGAATCGCCTCCATCACCGCACGATGGCGACCGAGACTGTCGCCCAGCTCCGAGGCATTGTGATTGGAAGTCGCCACCAGCAGGCTGATCGAGGGCTTGAGCACATGGCCGAGCTGCGCCCAGATGACGTTGTGGGTCGCGGCGAAGATGGCGTCATGGAAGGCGATATCGGCACGATCGAATTCTTCCATGGCGCTGCCGCCATGCACCGCCGCCGCCATGCCGTCGTAGGCCTGCTCGATGGCGGACAGGTCCTGGGCGGTGGCCTCGGTGGCCGCCAGTGCGGCAACGAAGGGTTCGATGGAAATGCGGAAGGCGTAGATATCCCGTGCCAGCTGCGGATGCGGCATCGCATAGCGTGTCATCCAGCCGGTGACGCGTGGGTCGAGCAGATGCCACTCGCTGAGCGGATTGACGCGCGTGCCCTGCCCGGTGGTGCGGGTCAGGATGCCGGCATTGACCAGACTCTGGATCGCGGTGCGTACGGTGGCACGGCTCTGGGCGTGCTGATCGCAGAGATCCAGCTCACGAGGGATCAGGCTGCCCGGCGGATAACGATTCTCGAAGATGGCCTGCGCCAGCCATTCCGCCACATCGACACGGGAGGTGGTCGACGATTCACTGGCGGTCGCTGACGTAGGGGATGACGTGCCGGCGCGCGGGTGGCCGCCTGCAGCACTCCTGGGGGGCGTGGGCATGATCGAACGTTCCTTGATGGCGTGGCGCGTCAATTGTGGCTCGCTCACCTCCCTCGCAGGATGGGTCGCGGTGCGCTCTTGTCCGTCAAGGAATAGCCCATGTCAGACATGCCAACAAGACACCTTAGACCAAGGGTGAGACCCGACTTTGGTCACACCTTTACGCAACTCCATGTTGCGCAAGGATTATTCAACTTCACCAGACTTCGCGCCATCTTCGCTCATGTCGCGAACCGGACACGACCGATCATCACCGTTCGCTCGGCGCCGCTGTCGGCCACCACCGTTCTCACCGCGGCCTCGCCTGCCGCGCCGAAGCTTGCCGAGAGCTCGATCTGACTGACCCCCTGGGCGATCAGCTCACTGACCAGTCGCTCGGCCGCCTTGAGCGAGCCCAGTGTCGCGACGGAGAGTCGCATCTCCCCGCTCCCCTGGCTGCTCAGCGAGGTATTGCCACTGTGCTCGACCAGAATCAGGAAGGCATGGTGCATAACGTCGTGCGTCTTCACGGCCATGAAAGTCTCCTCACCACGAGATGGATCACGCATCAAGAAGCCTAGCGTGTCCCCGCGAGCATCAGGACTGATCTTTCTGAGCGCTTGTGGACCACGGATCAACGACATGTCGCCCCGTCTGGACGTGAGCCGGGCACAAAAAAACGCCTGCCGCTTTCGCGACAGGCGTTCTCGAGCACCTCACTCCGAACCGATGGCCAGCTCCCTCATGATGCGAACATCATGTGTCGGCGAGCGCCATCCGTCAGGAACTCAGGCGTAGACCGGCAGACGTGCACAGACCTCGGAGACCTTGGCCTGTACCTCGGCTTCGGCAGCGGCGGAATCGCCGGCGACCATCGCCTCGAGGATGTCGCAGATCCAGCCCGCCAGATCCAGACACTCCTGCTCCTTGAAGCCGCGCGTGGTGACGGCCGGGGTGCCGATACGCAGACCGGAGGTGACGAACGGCGACTGCGGGTCGCCCGGCACGGCATTCTTGTTGACGGTGATGTGGGCACGGCCCAGGGCAGCGTCAGCGTCCTTGCCGGTCAGGCCCTGCTTGACCAGTGACAGCAGGAACAAGTGATCCTCGGTGCCGCCGGAGACGACTTCGAAGCCACGTTCCAGGAACACGGACGCCATGGCCTGGGCGTTCTTGACGACCTGCTGCTGGTAGGTCTTGAAGGACGGATCCATCGCTTCCTTGAAGCAGATCGCCTTGGCCGCGATGACGTGCATCAGCGGGCCACCCTGACCACCCGGGAAGACGGCGGAGTTCAGCTTCTTCTCGATGTCGGCATTGCCTTCGGCAGACAGGATCAGGCCGCCACGCGGACCGCGCAGGGTCTTGTGCGTGGTGGTGGTGACGACGTGGGCGTGGGGCAGCGGGCTCGGGTAGACACCGGCGGCGACCAGACCGGCCACGTGGGCCATGTCGACCAGCAGGTAGGCACCGACTTCGTCGGCGATCTTGCGGAACTCGGCCCAGTCGATGATCTGGGAGTAGGCGGAGAAGCCGGCGATGATCATCTTCGGCTTGTGCTCACGCGCCAGACGCGCGACTTCGGCGTAGTCGATCAGGCCGTTTTCGCCCAGACCGTACTGCACGGCGTTGTAGTGCTTGCCGGAGAAGTTCGGACGTGCACCGTGAGTCAGGTGGCCACCCGCGTCCAGGCTCATGCCCAGAATGGTGTCGCCCGGCGAGACCAGCGCCTGGAAGACAGCGCTGTTGGCCTGGGAACCGGCGTGCGGCTGAACGTTGGCGTAGGTGGCACCGAACAGTTCGCAGGCACGATCGATGGCCAGCTGCTCGACCTTGTCGACGAACTCGCAACCGCCGTAGTAACGCTTGCCCGGGTAGCCTTCCGCGTACTTGTTGGTCAGCTGGGAACCTTGCGCCTGCATGACGTGGGGGCTGGCGTAGTTCTCGGAGGCGATCAGCTCGATGTGAGCTTCCTGGCGAACGACTTCGTCGTCCATGGCGCTCAGGAGCGCATCATCAAAACCGGCAATCTGCATGTCACGGGTGAACATCGGGTGTCCTCGCCTGAAGGGTGATGACGACAGCGAATTCCGGCGCGGCCGGATCGCCATCTAGGGGTAAGATCAGGACCAGCATGATACCTCAGCCGGCGGTCCGATTCACATGAATCAGCATCATTGTTAACGCAAGATGGCCTCACGATCGACACGACGATCCCGAGGCCATCCTGCGGCGGCGTCATGCACTGCGCTGACGCTGCCTTTCCATGCTCACTGCAGGGCGCGCAGCCCTGCCATGGGCGGCTGGCGGCGCACTTCCCGCGACAGCCAGAAGCCCAGCCCGCCGACCAGCAAAGCGCCGATCAGCGGCAGGCCGAGCCACAGCCAAGGATGCAGCACCACCGGCAGGCCCAGCCAGCCGGAATAGAGCCCGACCGCCGCGCCTTCCGCCAGCATCGCACCCAGCAGACCGCTCAACGCCCCCAGCAGCACGAACTCGGCAGCCTGCAGGCGGGCCAGCAGGCTCTGCCCGGCACCGAATACCTTGTAGAGCGCGCCTTCGTGTTCTCGTGCGGGGCGGCTGGCCACCAGGGCCGCGTAGAGCACGCTGGCACCGGCCAGCAGTACCAGACCGAGAATCAGCTCGACGGCCCGCGAGACCTGGGCGATCAGCTCCTGCACCCGCGTGAGAATCGCGTCGATGTTGATCAGGGACACGCTGGGGTAATCGCGCACCAGCGGTGCCAGCGCTCCCTCATCCTCGAGATGAAACGCCGTCATGTAGCTGTGGGCGAAGCTCTCGAGCGCCCCGGGCGGGAAGATCACATAGAAGTTGGGCATGAAGCTGTCCCAGTCCACATGGCGCAGATTGACCACCTGCGCCTTGAGGGTCTCGCTGCCGATGGTGAACGACAGGCTATCGCCGATGGACAGTCCCATGCGCTGCGCCAGGTCTTCCTCCATCGAGACCGGCACCCCCTGCGCCTCGGCGATGGCCTGACGGCGCGAGGGTTCGGCATCCGCGAAGTCCTCAAGCGGCGCCCAGTCACCTGCCGTCACGCGGTTGTGATCAGGCAGATCACGATGCCAGGTGAGATTGAGCTCACGCTGGGGCACGCCGCGTGAGGATTCAGCCTCCCCGGTGCCTTCCTGCATGCCACCGGCCGCCTGTTCCGTGTCCGGCTGACGTTCACGGGTAGCGGCATTTTCCAGCGCCCGCTGCTGTGAGCGACCCAGCAAGGATTCGCCTTTCAGGGCGGTGATGCGCCCCCGCACCATCGGATAGAGCTCACTCAGGCCGTCTTGGGTCGACTCCGCCCCTTGCGCCTCCACGATGGCCGACAGCTCCTCGCCGAAGGCCTGCTGCTGGCCCGGCTGGATGTTGATGGCAAAGTGGTTGGGGGCATTGGCCGGAATCTGCGCCTGCCAGCGGCTGATCAGATCACCACGCACCAGCGCGATCAGTGCCACGGCCGCGAAGGTGACGGCGAAGGCCACCAGCTGACCGAGACTGGCGCCGCGACGCCTCGCCAGCAGCCCGCCCGCCAGACGGACCGGGCGACTCCAACCGCCCTGTCCCCGCGTACGCGCCACCACCTTGACCATCAGTGACAGCAGCAGCTGCCCCACCACCAGCAACAGACCCAGCCCGATGATGCCGCCGACCAGCAACCCGGCCGCCAGCATGAGATCGCCCGAGTAGAGCCACATCAAGGCGCCGAACACCAGACTGGCCATCGCCACCACCACCCAGGCCGAGGCCGGCAGCGGGGCCAGTTCACGCCGCAGCACCTTGAGCGCACTGACCTGACGCAGGCGCAGCAGCATCGGACCGGCGAAGCCGGCCAGCACCGCCAGTGCCGTCAGAATCCCCAATGCCAGCGGCAAGGGGCCCGGCGCCGGCAGCTCCAGCGGCAGGAAGCGCTCCAGCAGTGCCACCAGCCCCATCTGCCCCAGCAGCCCCAACACGGCCCCCAGGGTGCTGGCCAGCAGCGCCAGCCAGCCAAGCTGAGCGGCAAACAACCGTGACAGCTGACGCTGGGAAGCCCCGAAGCAGCGCCATAGCGCGGCACTGTCCAGATGGCGTTCCACATAGCGGCGCGTCGACATCGCCACCGCGACCCCGGCCAGCAGCACCGCCACCAGCCCGGCCAGACTCAGATACTTGTCGGCACGCTCCAGTGAGCGCCCCAGTCGCGGGCGATCCTCACGCACGTCCTTGAGGCGCACCTCGGCATTGTCGGCACTCGCCAGCAGCGGCGCGATGGCATCGCGCGCCTGCTGCACCGCCGCCGGATCGCCAGCGGCCAGCAGGCGATATTCCATGCGTGAACCGGGCTGGATCAGACCGGTCGCCTCGAGATCCGCCATGTTGAACATCAGGCGCGGGCTGAATTCGGAGAAACCGCCCTGCTGGTCCGGCTCACGAGTGATCAGGCCGCTCAGGGTCAGGGTCTTGCGTCCCACGGTGAGGGTATCCCCCGGCGACACTCCCAGCGCCGTGGCTAGGCGTGGCACCAGCCAGGCCTCCCCGGGTGGCGGGATGGCGGGGCGCGTGGCGGCTCTCTCACCGTCAGCCGACCCGCCGTCGGCAGGCTTGCCGTCCGCCCCCGCGATTCGGGTCTCGGGCGTATCGGAGGCAAGCTCGACCTGCCCCATCAGCGGATACCCCGGCGAGACTGCCTTGAGGCTCGAGAGCACGAAGCTGTCGCCATGCGAGGCCATCGAGACCATGCCCAGCTGCGGCGACATCTCGAGCCCGGCCTCCTCGAAGGCCTGCCGGAAACGCGGGTCCAGTGGGTTGCTGGACTCCAGCACCAGATCTCCCCCCAGCAGCTGTCCCGCCTGGCGCGTGAGACCACGATCCAGACGATCCAGAAAGAAACCGATCATGGTGGTCGCGGCCACCGCCAGCATCAACGCCAGAAACAGCGCCCGCACATCACTGGCACGCAGGTCCCGCAGCAGGCCACGCAACGCAAGCGGCAGACGCATGGCGCCCCCGCGCGGCGATCGCGCGTCAGATGTCATGCTGGCATCAGTCATGCTGCCCTCCTTGCGGTGTGGCCACCGCAGGTGCCGAGGCATCGTCCTGCCATTCGACCAGCTTGCCGGCTTCCAGCGTCAGACAGCGATCACAGCGCCTGGCCAGGGTCAGATCATGGGTGACCAGAATCAGCGTGGTGCCGCGCTCACGGTTGAGGGTGAACAGCAGCTCCGCGATGCGATCACCGGTAGCGGTATCCAGATTGCCGGTGGGCTCATCGGCGAACACCAGCCCCGGTCCCGCCACGAAGGCGCGGGCGATCGCCACCCGCTGCTGCTCGCCGCCAGACAGATGACGCGGCAGGTGATCAAGACGCTCTCCCAGCCCGACCCGCGCCAGCCAGTCACGTGCCTTGGCCTCGATATCGCCCCGGGGCGCCAGCTCCAGCGGCATCAGCACGTTCTCCAACGCCGTCAGGGTCGGCAGCAGCTGGAAGTTCTGGAACACGAAGCCCACCTGCCCCGCGCGCAGCGCCGCACGCCCGTCTTCATCCAATCCGGCAAGCGAGGTGCCGAACAGGCGAATATCGCCTTGGGTCGGACTGTCCAGCCCCGCCAGCAACCCCAGCAGCGTGGATTTTCCGGAACCGCTGGCCCCGATGATCGCCACGCTCTCGCCAGCTGCCACGGCAAGCTCTAGATCTTCAAGAATGGTCAACTGGCCGTCACCGCTGGCGACACGCTGGGTCAGACCCGTGACATTGAGGACTGCCGTCGGCGCCTGCGGATTCGCTGCTGACGGTGCCGCGACTGACGCATGATCCGACGCAAAGGGGGCGTCGTTAATGGAGGCGTTATGTGACATCGTGTCTGCTCGCTTATGGTAGTGAACGGGATGGCCATGAACGCCAGTCCCCGAAACGGATGTGAAACGTGTGCAGATGATGGAGATGAGGAATGCAGAGATGGCTGGTGAATCGCCGTGAAACGCAACGTCTGTCCCGAGTCGCCGAACCGCGCGTCACGCGCAAGACTGCCGGACTCACGCGGCTGCGCAATGCGCTTGCCAGTACGGCACTGACCCTCGTGGCCGTGCTGGCGCCTCAGGTGGCGCTGGCAGATGCGCCGGCTCCCTGGCTGGTGGTCGGCGACTCCCTCTCGGCCGGCTACGGCATCGACAGCAGCCGGGGTTGGGTCGCGTTGCTCGACGAGCGCCTCGAGGACACCCTGGGCAACGATGCGCCGGAGGTCATCAATGCCAGCATCAGCGGCGATACCACCGAAGGCGGCCTGAATCGCCTGCCGGCACTGCTCGACCGACACGACCCTTCGCTGGTGATGATCGAACTGGGCGGCAACGATGGCCTGCGCGGCCTTCCACCTGCGCGCATGCAATCCAATCTGGCCAGCATGATCGATGCCGTGGAAGATGCCGGCGCCCAGCCCGTGCTGCTGGGGATCGAGATCCCGCCCAACTATGGCCCGGCCTATACCGACGCCTTCCGCCAGGTCTATCGGGCGCTGGCCGACGAATACTCCGTGCCGTTGGTGCCCTTCATTCTCGAGGGCATCGCCACGGCACCGGCCGGCCAGAAACTGATGCAACAGGACCGTATCCACCCGACGGCCAAGGCCCAGCCGAGGTTGCTGGACAACATCTGGCCGACGCTCGAGCCACTCGCGCTACCTGCCACACAATGACCCTGCACGTGTCTACCTTGCCTGAACATGACATGGGGCATCCCGGTCAGAATCAAAGGTGACGGTGGTTTCCCGAAGGGCGTGTCCTCTCGATACGCCCTCTCGATACGTCCTCCCGACAAGCCCTCTTGTCATGCCCTGCCGCCACGCTTTTCATCACGCTCGTCCATCGTGCCCCGCCCGGGGCGCTTCGCCCTTCAGAGCACTGAGGATTCCACCATGAGCCAGTCCCGCAAGGTAGTCCCCGGCAAGTCCGCCCCCACAGCGACACCCGCGCATGCGGCAACCGGGCAGCCCCCGTCGGCCCCCGAGACTCCCCACATGACGCTCGGGCCGGTCTCCAGCGACGCCTACCCTTACGACAAGCGGCTCAAGCGCAAGGTCTACGAGGCCGAGAAGCGGGCCCTGCAGATCGAGCTGCTCAAGGTCCAGCATTGGCTGCGTGACAGTGGCGAGCGGCTGGCCATCGTGTTCGAGGGGCGTGACGCCGCCGGCAAGGGCGGCACCATCAAGCGTTTCATGGAATATCTCAACCCGCGTTTCGCGCGCATCGTGGCACTGGACAAGCCCAACGAGACGGAGAAGGGACAGTGGTACTTCCAGCGCTACGTCTCGCGCTTTCCCACCAGTGGTGAGGTCGTGCTGTTCGATCGCAGCTGGTACAACCGTGCAGGAGTCGAGGCGGTGATGGGCTTCGCCAGCCCTGGCGAGGTCGAGCGGTTTCTCATCCAGGTGCCACAGCAGGAGCGCCTGTGGGTCGAGGATGGCCTGCATCTGGTCAAGCTCTATTTCTCGGTCTCCCGGGAAGAGCAGTCCAATCGTTTCGCCAAGCGCGCCGCCGACCCGCTGACGCGCTGGAAACTGTCACCGATGGATGCCGTGGCCCAGGAGAAGTGGGACGACTACACCACCGCGGCCGAGGCGATGTTCGCGCGTACCCACAGTCGCCACGCGCCCTGGACGCTGATTCGCTCCGATGACAAGCGTCGCGCTCGCATCGGCGCACTGCGCCATGTGCTCAGCCAGCTCGATTACCCCGGCAAGGACACACGGCTGATCGGCACGCCGGACCCATTGATCGTGGTGGATGCCGGCCGTCTGATCCTGCCCACGGACTAGCACGCCCTGAGGATGCAGACGCGGGCGGAGCGCGCTCATGTCGTGTGTGACAGTGCCTCCGGCGCCTTCTGCAGCTGCTGCAGGCCCAGGCCTGCCAGAATCAGCACCAGCCCCGCGAGTGTCGAGGTCAGGATCGGCTCGCCGACGATGAAGTGCAGCAGCGTCAACGACACGGGGGGAGACAGGAAGATCAGATTGGAGACCTTGGCGGTACGCGACACCTTGTGGACCGCCAGCTGCCAGAGCACGAAGGCGATGCCCATCTCGCACAGGCCGACATAGAGCCCGGCCATCAGCGCCTGAGGATTGGCGTTGTCCCCGATGAAGTTGCCAAACCCCGGCCCGATGGCCACCAGCAAGGTCAGGACCGGCAAGGCGACGCTGAAGTTCTGCCACTGGGCGACCAGCGGGGCGCGGGCATCCCGCGCGTTCAGCAGCCAGTAGAGGGCCCACAGCAGGGTCGAGCCCAGCGCCAGTCCGACGCCGAGGGGGTCGGCGAAGGCGACATCGAACACCTGCCCGCGGGTGGCGATGGTCCACACCCCGGCGTAGGCGATCAGCCCTGCCGCGACATCGATGCGCGTCAGGCGCTGCGCGAGGATCGGCACGGCAAGAAAGGCCATCGCCAGTGCCCAGGTATAGTTGAGCGCCATGGCCTCCTGCCCCGGCAGACGTGCATAGGCGCCGAACAGCACCAGATAGTAGCCGACCGGGTTCATCAGTCCGGCCCAGGCCGCTGTCCGCCAGCCGCCTTTCCAGCCGCTGGCGAGCGCCTCGCGCAGCCGACCCTGACGCCACATCAGCACGCCGATCAACAGCCAGGAGACCAGCGCTGCCAGCCACACCAGCTCCAGCGGCGACATCTGCGCCAGCGCCAGCTTGAAGGCCGTTGCCACGGTCGACCACAACCCGACCGCTCCCAGACCATAGAGCATGGCCTCCCTGTCCTGACTCATGGCATGCTTCCTCGCAATTCGGACACCGCCATCCTGGCGGTGTCGACCTGACGCCCATGCCCGCCATGCGCGTCGCAGGCTTGAGCATCGCGCGCGTGGCGTGCAGCTGCAAGCCCGTGTACGCAAAGGACGCTTTACGATGACCACCAGCCCCTCCTCGCAGCTACCGCACGCCAACCCGCAGCCCGATCCCCCCTCCACGGCGCTGGTCAGCGCCTACCGTCTCGACGGCAAGGGCAGCGCGACCCTCTTGAGCGATGATGAGCTGCGCCAGGCCTGGCAGGAGCCGGAGGCCTTGATCTGGATGCACCTCGATTACACGCGAGGCGACGTCAATGATTATCTCGCCGGCATCGCGCAGCTGGATGATCCCAGCATCGAGGCCCTCACCGAGCTGGACACACGCCCACGCGTCGCACGTTTCGGCGGCGGCATCGTCACCACCCTGCGCGGCATCAATCTCAACCCGGGTGCCGCGCCGGAAGACCTGCTGTCCCTGCGCCTGTGGATGAGCCCGACTCGCCTGATCACCCTGCGCCGACGCCCCTTCCAGTCGATCACCCAGGTACGCGAGCTGCTGGAAGCCGGCCAGGGAGCCGAAAACATCTCCTGGCTGCTGGCGATGATCAGCGATGCGCTGGTCGATCGCGTCGCCGAGCTCAGCCACCGTCTTGACGATCAACTGGCGATCCTCGAGGAGGATCAGCTCAATGACGTGGAGATCGATCCCGACGACATCACGCGGCTGCGCCGCCCGTTGATCACCCTGCGGCGCTTCATGGGGCCTCAGCGCGACTGCCTGGCCCAGCTGGCTCAGGGGCCCTTGTGGATCGATGAGCAGGCGCGACTGGACCTGCGCGAGATCGCCAACCAGCTGTCGCGTTACGTGGAGGACTTTCAGGCCATGCAGGAACGCGCCCTGATCCTTCACGAGCAGCGCATGAGCGAGCACAACGAACAGCTCAACCAGCGCATGTATCTGCTGTCGGTCATCACCGCCGTCTTCCTGCCGCTGGGCTTCCTCACCGGCCTGCTGGGCGTCAATGTCGGCGGGATTCCCGGCAGCGACAGCCAGTGGGGCTTCGCTGCCTTCGTCGGAATCACGCTGGGCGTGGTGGCGATGCAGATGTGGCTGCTCAAGCGCAAGAAATGGTGGTGAGCGCACTCATGGCGCAGGTGGGCTGTTTACGAGCCCTGTTCGCGGCTGGCGCGGTCGATATGGCCGAGATCGCGCTCCGGGTCGAGCACATCACGCACGCGTTGCTTGAGGTCACGGCTGTCCGGGAAGCCGCCATCCCGCTTGCGCTCCCAGAGCACCTGCCATTCGGCGTCAGGCGCAGGCTGGCAGAGCACCTCGAAGTGCCCGCCGTGACTGGGCGCGAGAGCGACCTCATCCAGCGCTTCCCCGAAGGTGGAGAGCAGTTCCTGGGCATACCAGGCCGCGCGCAGCAGCCAGTTGCAGCCGGTGCAATAGTGAATGCGAATCTTGAGCGTGGACGGTTGATCCATGAGAGCGAGCGTTCCAATCGTGAATGATGAGTTTCCGTTCCCACTTCACTGCAGCGAGGCGTCCGGGTCAATGCCGAAATGCGTGCAGGGATGAGAGCGTCGACAACTGGCACTGGGCATCCCCGCACGGGCACGGAATAATGAGGATTCAGCCGCTGACCTTCGGAGCCATGCATGTCAGACCCGTCATCGTCCTCGTCCCCATCGTCTCCCTCCTCGCGCTCGGCCTCACGCTCGGCCTCAAGCCCCTCGTCAGATGCCTCGACGGAGGCCACGACGACAGGGACGCCTGACCCCCAGAAGGAGCACGCCACGGGACAACGCCCGGAGCAGGACCAGGACAAGGACACCACCAGCGGCGCCCAGAGCCGCTTCTTCGAGCGCATGACCGGCGATGAAGACTCGCGCATGTGCAAGGATATCTCCGAGGATGCCTGCCATCAGCAGCCCGGCAATGTCTGGCGCCATCTGCTGGCCTCGCTGGGGACCAAGCTGGCCGACGAGCTGGCAAGTGCACGCCTGGTGCTGCCGTGGCTGCTGGGATTGATCGGCGCCCCGGTGTGGATGGTGGGGCTTCTGGTGCCGATTCGTGAAGCCGGCGCCCTGCTGCCGCAACTGGTGGTGGCGGGCTTCATCCGCCCGCTCCCGCGGCGCAAATGGGTCTGGGTCGCGGGGTCCGTGCTGCAAGCGCTGATGGCCTTCAGCCTGGTGATCATCACGCTGCTCTCTCGAGGCGACGGTGACAGTGGCCTGGGCGGCAGCCTGGCCGGTGGCCTGGTGCTGGGGTGTCTGGTCGTGCTGTCACTGGGGCGTGGCGTGGCCTCCATCGCCACCAAGGACGTGCTGGGCAAGACGATCGCCAAGCAGCGCCGTGGCCGCCTGATGGGATGGAGTGGCAGCCTGGCCGGCGCCATGACGTTGCTCGCGGGGGGTGTTCTGATGCTGCTGGGCGAGCAGCCCGGTCAACAGGTGCTTGCCACCCTGATGGCGATTGCGGCACTGGGCTGGAGTCTGAATGCTTTCTGCGCGGCGCTGATCAAGGAAGATCGCGGCGCCACCAGCGGCGGTGCCAATGCCTGGAACACCGTGCGCCAGGGGTTCAGCCAGCTGCGCCATGACGCCGCCTTCCGCAATTTCAATCTGGCGCGTGCGCTGTTGCTCTCAAGTGCCCTGGCCCTCCCCTACATCGCGCTGCTGGGCCAGCAGCAGAGTGGCGAAAGCCTCGGCGGACTCGGGGTACTGGTGGTCGTGTCAGGCCTGGCGGGCATGGTCGCCAGCCCCATCTGGGGCAAGCTTGCCGATACATCGAGTCGGCGCGTGATGCGCAACGCCGGCGCCGGTGCCGCCGTGTGCTGCGCGCTGGCCGGCAGCATGGTGTGGTGGCCCGGAGCGCTTTCCGACAGCGTCTGGAGTTATGCCGTGGTCTACGGGTTGCTGGTGATCGCACATTCCGGCATTCGTCTGGGACGCAAGACCTACGTGGTGGATCTCGCCAGCGCTGACAATCGCGCGCTCTACGTGGCTCTGTCCAACACCCTCACCGGCGTGCTGATGCTGGTGCTGGGTCTGGCCATCGGCGGTCTGGCCCAATGGCTGGGCAGCGAGTGGCTGCTGCTGATTCTGGCTGGTGTCGCCACGGCGGCCGCCCTGTGTGCGCAACGTCTGCCGGAAGTGGAAGACGACTGATACCGGACAGAGCGGTCTGCCAAACCTCGCGACGGGGGCCCGGGACAGGCGCTAACCCCCGACACATTAGCGGCTGCGATTGCATAAGCCGCGTCTCCCCGCCATAGTGAAACCGATGATGGTGCTGGAATGTCCGGGCACACGGACAGGCACCCGATACCCGTACTCTCGGGCTCGGTCACAAGGGCCGGGTTCTTTAGCCGCAAGGATCAGTGCCAGATGAAAAGACCCCACATGATCAGCCCCGAGCTGCTCGAGAGAGTGGTGAATGCCTCGGACGATGGCATCGTGGTGGCCGAACAGGAAGGTGACGAGAACATCCTGATCTACGTGAATCAGGGCTTCGAGCGCCTTACCGGTTACAGCGCCGACGAGATTCTCTACCGCGATTGCCGTTTTCTGCAGAATGACGACCGTGACCAGCCACAGCTGGACAACATCCGTGCCGCGCTGCGCGACAAGCGCCCGTGCCGCGAGATACTGCGCAACTATCGCAAGGATGGCAGCCTGTTCTGGAACGAACTCTCCATGACACCGGTCTTCGACGAGCACGACAATCTCCAGTACTTCGTCGGTGTCCAGAAGGATGTCACCAGCCTGATGACCGCGCATGAGGAGCTGGAGCGCCTGCGGGAAGCCCGCAAGAGCGATGTCGAGTGATCACTGACACGCTCCCCTCCTTTCGGCCATGAACCACTCGCCAACGCCCACCACCCGGTGGGCGTTGGCGTTCGTGCGCAGACGAAAACTTCCCCGCGACCCACCAGAGCATGCTTCCACGCACACAGGACTTGTCATCGAACTTCTCCAGCGCTATATAGCGAAGGAGCCTTCGGCAGGTCGCCGCAGGCGGTGTCTGACGCCTCGCGTCTGGCAGACTGATTCATGATCGGGAGGTCCGCCCATGGCCCGCGAACAATTCCTCGACGATATCGATGCTACCGCCCTGGCGGAGGAAGCCACCAACGACGTGGACTTCGAACTGTCTTCCAGCTCCACCCCCGCCAGGCCCCAGCGCAGCGACTCGCGCCAGCGTCTCGAAGCCCTGCTGGAAGAACGTGCGCTGGCACGCTCCATCCGTGAAGGCTGGGACGATGAAGCGGATGATGATGACCTGCTGGACGCCAGTGACTGGGGAGAGGAGGAGTGAGCGCCTCGCGATGAGGCCGGGGCTAGCCTCGAGATGCCCCTTCAGGGAAGGTTCGCCACACCGCTTCCCGGTGAAGGCCAGGGGGTTGCAGCCCCGTCAGCGAACCGGCCATGGAATGGCCGCCGTCACGCCAACGATGGCCCTGACTGGTCAAGCGTGACCACGGGCACTATCATCAGCGCGTCATTCCATTCTCCAACCAAATTGGGATTCCATGGCGCAATACGTCTATACCATGAACCGGGTGGGCAAGGTCGTCCCCCCGAAGCGCGAGATTCTCAAGGACATCTCGCTGTCCTTCTTCCCGGGTGCCAAGATCGGTGTGCTCGGTCTCAACGGCTCGGGCAAGTCCTCGCTGCTGCGCATCATGGCCGGCGTGGATCAGGACTACAACGGCGAAGCGCGTCCCATGCCGGGCCTCAATGTCGGCTACCTGCCCCAGGAGCCGGAGCTCGATGATTCCAAGAACGTGCGCGAGTGCGTCGAGGAATCTCTGGCCCACATCAAGAATGCCCAGGCGGAGCTGGATGAAGTCTATGCCGCCTACGCCGAGCCGGACGCCGATTTCGACGCCCTCGCCGCGCGTCAGGCCAAGCTCGAGGACCTGATCCAGGCCTCCGACGCCCACAACCTCGAGCGCAAGCTGGAAGTGGCCGCCGAAGCGCTGCGCCTGCCGCCGTGGGATGCCAATGTCGGCGTGCTGTCCGGTGGTGAACGCCGCCGTGTCGCCCTCTGCCGCCTGCTGCTCTCGAGCCCCGACATGCTGCTGCTGGATGAGCCGACCAACCACCTGGACGCCGAGTCCGTCGCCTGGCTGGAGCGCTTCCTGCACGATTACGCCGGCACCGTGGTCGCCATCACCCACGACCGTTACTTCCTCGACAATGTCGCGGGCTGGATTCTCGAGCTCGACCGTGGCCAGGGCATTCCCTTCGAAGGCAACTATTCCTCGTGGCTGGAGCAGAAGGACGCTCGCCTGCAGCAGGAAGCCAAGCAGGAAGCCTCACGCAACAAGGCCATCCAGCAAGAGCTGGAGTGGGTTCGCCAGAATCCCAAGGGCCGTCAGGCCAAGAGCAAGGCGCGTCTCAACCGCTTCGAGGAAATGCAGTCCGGTGATTTCCAGAAGCGCAACGAGACCAACGAGATCTACATTCCGCCGGGACCGCGTCTGGGCGACAAGGTCATCGAGCTGCACAACGTCACCAAGCGTTTCGAGGACAAGCTGCTGTTCGACGACCTGTCCTTCACCATTCCCCAGGGTGCCATCGTCGGTATCGTCGGCGGCAACGGTGCGGGCAAGTCCACGCTGTTCAAGCTGGTGACCGGCAAGGAAACCCCGGACAGCGGCGAAGTGGTGCTGGGCGAGACCGTCAAGATCGCCTACGTCGAGCAGCTGCGTGATGGCCTGGAAGACAATCAGACTGTCTGGGAAGCCGTCTCCGGTGGCCAGGACATGCTCAACATCAATGGCCATGAAGTCTCGTCACGCGCCTATGTCGGCCGCTTCAACTTCAAGGGCACGGATCAGCAGAAGCGTCTGTCTGATCTGTCCGGTGGTGAGCGTGGTCGTCTGCAGCTGGCGCAGACGCTCAAGCAGGCCGCCAACGTGCTGCTGCTGGATGAGCCGTCCAACGATCTGGACATCGAGACCCTGCGTGCACTGGAAGAGGCGCTGCTCGCCTTCCCGGGCTGTGCACTGGTCATCTCGCACGACCGCTGGTTCCTGGATCGCATCGCGACCCACATCCTCGCCTACGAAGGGGACTCCAACGTGGTGTTCTTCGAGGGCAGCTACAGCGAGTACGAAGAGGATTACCATGCGCGTGTCGGCAACGATGCGCCCAAGCGCATGAAGTACAAGCGTATCGATGCCTGATCCGGTGATCTGAACCGCTGGATTGACCAGGACGCCCTTGCCGCTGACGCCGCAAGGGCGTCCTGCGTTTGAGGCAAGCCTCACAAGGGCGCTCCCGCGTCGCCTCTGGCACTTGCAGTCAGGCCGAACACGGGAGATAACGGAGCGAATGCTTGCCGTCACTCACGGCCGTCCGTCGCACACGCCGTCGCGCCACTCACAGGATCAGGAATTGCCCATGAATCGCTGGCTGCAACAGCCGCTGATGTGGTTACGCACCTTCACCACCAGCATCGCCTATCTGCCAAGCCTGCTGGCGACGCTCTATATCCTGCTTGGCTTGATCTCGGTGCTGCCTTCCGGCCTCCCCGAGCCACATGAACTGCCAGCCAGCGAGATGCTGAATGCCCTGACCTTCAAGGAGCACGACACGCCGCGCACTCTGCTGGCGGCACTGGTCGGCGGGCTCATTTCGCTGATGGTCTTCAGTTTCACCATGGTGATGAGCGTGCTGACCCAGGCGGGCGCACAGTTCTCCCACAAGCTGCTGCTGGGGCTGGTGACCGAGCGTCACCATCAGCTGGTGCTGGGACATTATCTGGGCAGTCTGCTGTTCCTGCTCATCAACCTGATGGTACCCAATACCGGCGATTCGCCAACGCTATGGCGCTCCATCGCGGTCTATCTGGGCGTGTTGATGATGGTCAATTGCCTGGGGATGTTCATCTACTTCATCCACCAGGCATCACAGTCCGTGCAGATCAATGCCGTGGCTCGCCGCCTGTCCGGGCGCACGCGGGTCTCGCTTGAACGACTGCGAGAGCGCAATCGCCATGACGGTTTCGGCGAGCGCCAGATCACTCGCGACACGTCACGCTGCCAGCTGCTGAGAGCAAAGCGACGCGGCTATGTGCAGCAGGTCGATTTCGCGGCCCTTCGCCAGCTGGCCATCGACCACGACATGATCGTGCACCTGGACTTCGCGCTCGGGGCCTTCATCGTCAGTGGCATGCCGCTGATGCGCATCGAATGGCCTGCGGGCCTGCCCGAAGGCGTCTCGGCGGGTGATGAGCTCGATGAGCATCATCAGGCAGGACTGATCAAGAAGCTGCGCGCGGCACTGGGCTATCTGGATGGGGAATCCGTCGATGACCTTCACGAGCACGGCCTGACCCAGCTGATGGAAGTCGCCATCAAGGCGCTGTCCCCCGGCATCAATGATCCGGGCACCGCACGCCTGTGCCTGCATCAACTCACCGAACTGCTCAGTGAGCGCATGCAGCTGCCCCTGTGCAACTGCTGCGTGGATGAGGAAGATCACATACGGGTCAGCTGGGAGATGGAGAGCTTCGACAGTCTGCTCTACCGCAGCATCTCCCCCATCCTGCACTATGGTCGTGATGACCTCTCGATCTGTCTGGCGCTGCTCTCGCTGCTCAAGACACTGTCACTGCTGGGCAGCGATGACGCGCAACTGGCATTGCTGCAACAACATGCCGACAAGGTGGTGGAGGCCATCCTTGCCCAGGCACAGTTCGAGGTGGACAGGCGCTTCATCGAGCAGGGCCTCAAGGCCGGGCATCATCGTCTGACGCTGCCAGGTACCCCGTGGTGACGTGCTGGCCTGATGACTTGCTGCTGGCCTGATGACTTGATGGCTTGCTGACCTGAAGGCCTGATGGCCTGGTGACACGCAAACGCCCGCAGCGGTCGCTACCGTCTGCGGGCGTTTGCGTCGTGATGAAAGCCGTCCATATCAGGGCTTGCGACGCCCCTTGAAGAACGACACCAGGAACAACACCAGGAAGACGACGAACAGTACCTTGGCGATGGTGGCCGCAGTACCTGCGATACCGCCAAAGCCGAGTACGGCGGCAATCACGGCAACGATCAGAAAGATGATGGCATAGTTGAGCATGGCAATTCCTTATGTCATGGAGAACCGGTAGTGGGCGACGACCGCAGCGGCACGACGACTGCCTCTGCATGTGGCGCCTCATTCGACGCGCTCGCCCTTCGCTCATCAGGTGTGGCTGCTGACGTGATTGCCAGAGGGCGGAGTCACGACAGACCGCTTGATCACCTTGTCCATGTGAAGATGGTAATCAATACAAGTAAAGTCAAGGCCATGTCTCGAATCGGTAAAAGATTTTCCCGCGCGGGTTGAAAGCCTCCCTCATCATCCGCAGGTCTATTTTCAGGCACACGGCAGGCGGCATCCGGTTGGCCGCACGCATGCAGCTCGGACAAGTGGCGCTGCTTGTCGGGTGCCGCCTGATCTCCATCGAAAACGCCCCGCCAGGAAGTTCCTGCCGGGGCGTTTTCGATGATGCCCATGCGTGTCGCGTCACGGCAGATCTCGTCGGCTCACACATGGGCTCAAGTGACGTTTACAGCGCCGCGATCATGGCCTCGGCATAGGCGATGAGCTCCGGCTCGCTCATGACCTCGACCCGATTCAGGCCACTGTCCACGCTGGCAGGCCGCCCTTCCTTCACCAGCAGCGTACGCGGATAGCCCGCCCCACCGATGCGCTCGCTCAGCTGCGCATGTGCCTCACTCAGATAGACTCCGCGAGTCTCCTGCACGCACAGACTCACCAGCGGCAGACCACCTCGCGCCAGAGCCGCCTCGAAGGCCGGCAGCGCCGGACGCTGACGCACGGTGCAGTCCGGGCACCACTGCGCAATCTGATTGAGGACGAAGGTATCGCCGGCCGCCAGGCGTGCTTCGACATCGGCCAGAGTGGCGAGAGAAGACGTGTCATTGCTCATGGTTCACCTCAATACAGGGACGGATCGGATTTCTCTGGACGAGTCTTGAAACGGCGATGCAACCACAGGTACTGCTCGGGATGCTTGCGGATCGCCCCCTCGATGAAGGCATTGATGCGCGTGGCATCTGCGACATCATCGCCACTCGGGAAGTTGTCGAGTGCCGGGAGATACTCCAGCGTATAGGTACGATTGTCCGGATTGCGATGGAACATCAAGGGCATCACCGGCGCCCCTGTCATGCGGGCGATCTTGGCCGTCAGCTTGATGGAGGCGGCATCGATACCGAAGAACGGCGCGAAGACGCTGACGTCCCGACCGAAATCCTGATCCGGCGAATACCACACGCCATGCCCGCTCTTGATGCGGCGCACCACACCCCGCAGGTCATGGCGATCGATGGCCGTGCCGAAGATGCCATTGCGCGCGCGCGTCATGAAACGCTCGAACAGCGGGTTGTCATGCGGGCGATAGACGACATCGGCCGGGAAGAACAGCGAGTGCAGTGCGCCACCGAGATCCAGTGTCGAGAAATGGATGCCCACGATGAGCGCGCCCTTGCCCTGCGCCATGGCGCGCTCCATGTGCTCCTGACCCTTGAAGGTCACGCGGTCGCGCATGTGCTCCGGGTCTCGACACCACCCCGTGGCGGTCTCGAAGATGCCGATACCGTTGGCATGGAAGGTCTTGCGTACCTGACGCGCACGCTCCGCTTCGCTCCATTCGGGGAAGCACAGCTTGAGATTGGTGTCCGTGATATGGCGACGACGCTTGCCGAAACGCCATGCCAGCTCACCGATGCCGCGCCCCAGCCACAGCTTGGCGCACCAGGGCAGGAAGGCCGAGGCCTTCATGGCCCCGATTCCCAGCCAGGCCGGCCAGTAACGGGGATGCGCAAAACTCTCGGGGTAGGTCTTCTTGGCCATGACTCTCTCGTTCAACGGGCAACGGCGGCCATTGTAGACCGCCCGAGCCCTGCCGTCAGGTCAGGCGCACGTATCCACTGCCTGAGAGGCCATCGGGTCCGCCTCGCGTGCCTGACCACCGTGATAATGCTTGGGAACACGCGGCAGGATCCCTGTCAGCAGGGTATAGCTGATGGTGTCACAACTGGCGGCCACGCGATTGACCTCCAACCCCTCGCCCCACAGCACCACGCGAGAACCGACGCCCGCTTCCGGCAGGTCGGTGATATCCACCGTCAGCATGTCCATCGATACCTTGCCGGCCAGCACGGTCTCCTGGCCATCGACCAGTACGGGTGTCCCGTCCACCGCATGGCGATCGTAGCCATCCCCATAGCCACAGGCGACGACACCGATACGTGTCGGACGCGTCGCCACGAAACGTCCGGCATAGCCCACCGGCTCGCCGATGGCGATCTCGCGTACGGCAATGATGGCGGAAGACAGGGTCATCACCGGCTTCAGACGGCGGCTGGCATCATTGGCCCCTTCCAGCGGGTCCGCGCCGTACAGCATGATGCCGGGACGATTCCAGGCGGCATGCGATTGCGGCCAGGCAAGCGTCGCCGGGGAGTTGGCCAGACAGAGTGGCAGGGCAAGCTCAGCGGCCAGCGCTTCCACTGCCGCCATCTGATGCTGGAAATAATCGGGCGTCAGGCTGTCGGCCGTGGCGAAATGCGTCATCAGGTGAAGGTCCTGCGCCTTGCCACTCGCCACCAGGCGTTCCTTGACCGCCCTGGCCTGCTCGGCATCGAAGCCGAGACGATGCATGCCGGAATCGAACTTGATCCAGCAGGATATCGGCCCGGGGAGCGTTGCCGCCTCCAGGGCGGCCAGCTGCCATTCACTGTGGATGGCACACCAGAAGTCATGCTGCGCCGCCAGCTGGTATTCCGATGCCTCGAAGACACCTTCGAGCAATACCACCGAATGCGTGATACCGCCTTCCCGCAGCGCGAGCGCTTCTTCGATGGTCGCGACGGCAAATGCCGGTGCCAGATCTGCCAGCGCACGGGCACATGCCACGGCCCCGTGGCCATAGGCGTCTGCCTTGATCACGGCGAGCGAGCGGGAATTCGGCGCCAGCTCACAGGCCAGCTGATAATTGTGGCGCAGGGCATCCAGATCAATATCAGCACGCAACGGGCGGGACATGAGGCAACTCCAGACAATGAGAAAGAGGGACAGACACGACGAATCACGCACGGGTGACGCAGCAAGTTGGGACCTGCCAACGAGCGAGCAAGGCACGCACCATGAAAAGGAGGCGGCCAACCGGAGCAGGCGTTCTCCAGCCATCAATTATTTTCCATCATCGCGCCAAGGTCACGGTGAAAACCACCAAACATCAAGCCAACTTCTTGACGTTATCTCTGGTTTTCATCAAATCAATGGCATATTCCTCCAGACAAGCATCACAGCTGTTGTGATTCACGCTTCACGGCGAGATTTCTGCCCCCCGATACGCGAACACCCCCACCGGCAATGGCCGATGGGGGTGTCAGGAGAAGCCGGTCAGGCCAGTATCAGATCACTGGGCCGGGCCATCCAGCTCGGTGTCGTCTTCGTCCTGCAGAACCAGTGATACCTGACGATCGCGCTTGAGGCTCTCGTTCAGATCGCGCACGGTGTTGACGTCGATGATGCCCGCCGCCTGGCGCAGGTTGAGCAGATCCAGCACGTAGGTGTAACGCGAGGAGGCATAGTCCGCCAGGGCCTGATAGAGCGCCTGCTCGGCATCCAGCACATCGACGATGTTACGGGTACCGACTTCATACCCCGAGCGTGTGGCTTCCAGCGCGCTGCGGCTGGAGACGATGGCCTGCTTGCGCGCCTTGACCGTCAGGACGTCGCTGCGGACCTGACTGTAGAGCGAACGCACGCTCTGGGTAGTGGAACGCTGCTGGTCCAGCAGGTCGTACTGGCTCTGTTCCAGCAGGTGCGTGCTCTGGCGTACCTGCGCGGAAGTGCGACCACCGGTATAGATCGGCAATGACGCCTGGATACCGATCTGGTTGTATTCCTGATATCCCCCGGAGGATGCGACGTCGGTTTCATCATAGGAGTAGGTCGCGAAGGCACCGACTTCCGGCAGATGACCGGCACGCGAGGTCTTGACGTCACCCTTGGCGACATCGACACCCTTCTGCGCGGCACCGATCAAGGGATTGTTGACCAACGCCATCTCGACCCACTTGCCACGACTGGCGGGCACCGGCGCTTCGATGGCGAGATCCTCTTCCAGCCCATCGATGGAATCGTATTGCTGGCCGGTCAATTGCTGAAGTGCCTCGAAGCTGACCTGCAGGTCGGCTTCCGCGGCAATCCGCTGGGCGCGTGCGTCATCAAAGGACGCTCTGGCCTCCTGGACATCGGTGATCGCGATCAGCCCGACCTCGAACTGCTGATTGGCCTGATCCAGCTGACGGGAAAAGGCCTTCTCCTGCGCGATGCGCGCATCCAGCACATCCCGGTTGTTGAGGATGGTGAAGTATGCGGAAGCCACATCGTACAACAGCTGCTGCTGATCGGAATCCAGCAGCAGTTTCTGCTGCTCGGTACTGTCCTTGCTGGTCGCCAACTCATACCAGTCGGCAGCGTCGAACAGCTGCTGATTCACGTTGAGCACGATGTTGCTGTCGGTGTAATCCCCTTCCACACCACTCTGGGAATTGCCCGTGACATCGGTGCGTGACACGGTGCCGGTGGCCGAGATCTGTGGCAGCAGATCCGAAAGCTCGATCCGCTCGTTGTCCTCGACGCTCTGATACAGAGAGCGAGAGGACGACAGGCTGGCATTGTGGGTCAGCGCATCACGGGTAATGTCGAGCAGATCGGCAGCCTGGGCCTGGGTCGCGAAACCCATCGCCAGCACCAGAGGCAGTATGCGTATGTTGGCCATGTATGCGTATTCCTGATCGGTAACAGTCAGTCGTGACCTGCATGATGCGCCAAAGGCACCAAGGCAAGGGGAGATAAGGTCGTTTCACGGGCCGGCTGATGACGGCATCAGCCCCTTCGGGGGCGGGTCGTGGAAAAAGGACTCAGTCTAATCGTCGCCTTGCAAGGCGTCCAGTTAGTTGGCTAACTTCATTTGCCTTACAGCGTTTCCATCCCAGCAACAATGCAACACGGCCCCGGTGTCGAATCATATGCACCGTCATCTTTCTGCCAACCCCATAGCCTGCCAAACCAATGCTCAGAAAATATGAAAACGGCCCGCCCGCAAGCGGGGGGCCGTTTTCATGTCGTGTTGCGTCCACTATCCAGCAGGATGTCACGGATATCGGGCCAGACGATGACAGCTGCCAGTCCCGTCGATGACATGTCAGCGAATCATTCGAAGATGGATTCCAGCGACAGGCCCTGTTTCTCGAGCATGCGACGCAGTTTCTTGAGCGCCTCGACCTGAATCTGACGCACTCGCTCACGCGTCAGACCGATCTCCTCTCCGACCTCCTCCAGCGTGGCGGCTTCGTGACCCCGCAGCCCGAAGCGGCGTACCACCACTTCCATCTGCTTGTCGGTCAGCTCCGCCAGCCACTCATCGACATGTGCCTTGACGTCGACATCGACCAGACTGGACTCGGGGCTGGTGTCATTTTCATCGGCGATCGTCTCGATCAACGGCTTGTCGCTCTCGCCGCCCATCGGATAGTCCACCGAGGACACTCGCTCATTGAGCCCCAGCATCTTCTTGACCGTCTCCACCGGCTTGTCGAGGAAATCGGCGATTTCCTCGGCCGTCGCCTCGTGATCAAGCTTCTGCGTCAACTGGCGAGCAGCGCGCAGATAGATGTTGAGCTCCTTCACGACATGAATCGGCAACCGGATGGTGCGCGTCTGATTCATCAACGCGCGCTCGATGGTCTGACGGATCCACCAGGTGGCGTAGGTCGAGAAGCGGAAACCGCGCTCGGGGTCGAATTTCTCCACCGCGCGTATCAGGCCCAGATTGCCCTCCTCGATCAGGTCGAGCAGTGACAATCCGCGATTCAGATAGCGCCGTGCGATCTTGACCACCAGACGCAGGTTGGATTCGATCATGCGCTGCCGGCCGGCAGGGTCTCCCGCCTGCGCCAGTCGCCCGAAATAGACTTCCTCTTCCGGCTTGAGCAATGGCGAGAAGCCGATCTCGTTGAGGTAGATCTGCGTTGCATCCAGGCTCTGGTAGTGCTTGCGCTCTTCACGGTTCAGGGCGCGTTCGAATGCCGCCTCTTCCGCTTCAGCCTCAAGCGTATCGTCTTCCTCGACATCATCGAGGGACAGCTCCACCTCGGCCTGATCGATATCCTTTTCCAGCATGCTCATGTCGATACCCCGTTGTCTCTGGTCTGGTGCCAGGAACTTCTTGTTGTGGCAGCGGTGGACGTCAGCGCTTGGGCAGGAACTTCAAGGGATCCTTCGGCTGCCCATCCTCGCGGATCTCGAAATGCAGCTGCGCACGTTCGGCGTCAGTGGCTCCCAGAGTGGCGATTACCTGTCCGGCCTCGACAACATCATTCTCCGAGACGCGGAGGCTGTCGTTGTGGGCGTAGGCACTCAGATAACGGTCATTGTGCTTGAGGATGATGAGGTTGCCGTAACCGCGCACTCCACTCCCCGCGTAGACCACAATCCCCGGCCCTGCTGCCTTGACAGGTTGCCCCTTTTGACCAGCGATATCAATGCCGCCCGTCACACTCTCGGACTCACCGAATTTGCCGATGATCTCGCCTTGCGTAGGCCACTGCCAGTCAACGTTTTTTACCGGCACATAGGTTTTCTTGGCCGGTGCCGCCTCGGGTGTGGCGCCCGCAACGTTGGTCCCCTTTTCAACCTTGTCGGAGGCACTTTTCACGTTTGCCGCCGCCTTGTCACGCTCGGCCTTGGCCGCTGCCAGCTGCTCGGCCTTCTCGCGATCCGCGGTCTCCTGCGCCGCCTTGCGAGCAGCAGCCTCGGCCTCACTCGCCCTGGCCTGGGCATTGCTGCCGGCACTCTCCAGTGCCTCGCCGGCTCGGGAAGCATCGTCCGCGGCCTGTGCACGCGCAGACTCCGCCAGCGCCTCTTCACTGCCTTCCTGATACACGGGGCCCGGGCCGACGCCCGCAGCAGCGGCCGCGCCCGTGGCAGCCGCCGCGACGCCGCCGCTACCGGTGGTCAGGGACTGCGCCTGGGAAGCACGCTGCTTCTGCTGAGCAATGGCCGACTCATCCGGAGCCAGCCAGTCAGGCACCTCGCCGCCGCTGGCGATGGCGTCATCGCTGCCGCCAAGCCCGGTCGCCACCACGCCCGTGCCTGATGCCGACCCCGATGCCGTGCCGGCCGTACGGGAGTTGCCGGCATTCGCGGGCAACGGTGCCTGAGGGTCGAGGCGCAGAGTCTGCCCGGGCTGCAAGGTGTAGGGCGGGCGCAGGCCATTCATGCGCGCCACGTCACGGAAGTCCTGGCCACTCTGCCAGGCGATGCCATAGAGCGTGTCACCGCGCTGGACCGTATAGCTGTCTGCGGTGATGCGTGTCGTGCCACCACTGAGATCCTGGATCTGTGGACGCGTCGTGGCGGTACTGCACGCCGTCAGAGCGCCCAGCGCCAGACCCGCCAGCGCCAGCTTGAATCCCTTGTCCATCATGTCAGGCATGTTCCTGCTCCTTGCGGGAATCACTGGAAGAATCATCCGGTCCTGAGCGCTCACCCGCGAACCAGACCAGTAGGATACCTGCCAGCATCAGGGCAAGCGCCGCCCACAACTGGGCAGGCTCACCTGTCACGCTGGTATAGGTCTCCGGCATCATTAATTGATAATCTAACGGTACCTGCTCCCCCTTGGGCCCCAGTCGATAATCGGTAATCGTGCGCCAGGGCCACAGCACCGGCAGCGAGCCGAGGATGAAGCCGACCAGCAGCATCAGTGTCGCGGTGTGATGGTGACGAAACAACCATGACAGTACACGCGAGAAGGTGAACAGTCCGATGGCGCAGCCACTTCCGAACAACAGGATCAGCGTCAGATCGAAGCTCTTGATACCTGTCATCACGGTGCCATAGAGGCCCATGGTCAACAGCAGGAAGCTGCCGGAAACGCCCGGCAGCAACATGGCACTGATGGCGATGGCCCCCCCGGCGACGATGACCCAGGGCGCATCAGTGCCCGCTGGCAGAAGGCTGGGCAGCTGACTGGCCAGTACCAGCCCCAGTACCAGCCCCAGCACCAGCCACACCAGATACCCGACCCTGAAGCCGGTAATGCGCCGCGCCACGACCACACCGGAACACACCACCAGACCGAAGAAGAAGGCATTGAGCAGCAGCGGCTGCGCCTCCATCAGCCAGGTGACGAGGTGCGCCACGCTGATCAGGCTGGCGAGAATGCCGGCGGCAAGCGGTAGCAAGAACGCCAGATTCAAGTGCTGCCACAACGCCTTGACGCCCTGTTGACGCCAGACACCGATGGCGGAAGGTCCGAAGCGCTTGATGGTTTCGATCAATTCTTCATAGATGCCCGTCACGAAGGCTATCGTGCCTCCCGAGACGCCGGGCACGGCATCGGCAGCGCCCATGCCCGCCCCCTTGAAGAACACGCTCAATGCTCGTTTCACCTGATCACTCCCTCGAGCAACGGCACGAAGCGCACAGCCTCGAGCCGCTGAATATCCTGAGTGTCGCCGACGTGGCGCACTCGTGTCAGCCATTGACGATCACTGCCGTCTTCCGCCAATGGCACGATCATCACTCCCTCCGGTGCCAGCTGCTGGAGCAATGCCTGCGGCAAGTGCGAGGCACATGCCGTCACCACCACCAGATCAAACCCCGGCAGGGTCACCGACTCCTGGACGGCCGTCTCACGCGCCGTGGTCTGCCAGCCGTGCCCGCCATCGGCGTGACGCAGCTGGACATTGTCCAGCCCGAACCACTCAAGCCGCTGCCGGGCACGCAGATGCAACAAGGCGATACGCTCCAGCGAGGCCACCTGACCGAACAGCCGCGCCAGCAGCAGGGTCTGGTAGCCCGAACCGGTGCCGACCTCCAGCACCCGACACTTCTCGCGCGGGCGCGGTGCCGAGGCCAGAGCCAGCTCCGTCATGCGGGCATGCATGTAGGGCTGCGACAATGTCTGCCCCTGCCCCAGCGGCAGGGCGGTATCCTCATAGGCGCGATGCGCCAGCGCCTCATCGAGAAACAGATGGCGCGGTTCCGCCGCCATCAGATCCAGTACCCGCTCGTCCTGGATGCCAGCCTCTTCCAGTCGCGTGACCATGCGATCACGCGTTCGTTGAGAGGTCATGCCGATACCGCTCAACTGCGCGGCATTCGGGCGCTCCAGGCGCATGGGCACCGGTGGCGATGAGGTTCGAGTGGCCGACGAATCCGCCATGGCTTGCCCACTCTCAGACTGCACTGCGGGAAAACCGTTCTGATACACGTCCTTCATGACATCGAATTACATCCTGTCGACCGACGCGCCTGCGCCGGCTTGCTGATCGATCCCCGACACCCCTGACCGTCAGGCGGTGGCGCGCGAGGTCAACTCAGTGCTTCCAGCCACTGCTCCACATCCTGACGCGCCGCATGGGAGGTCAGGTCGGTCATCAACGGCGTGATGGACACATAGCCGGCCGCGATGGCCGCGAAATCGGTGTCCTCACCATCGTCGACTCCGTCCCCGGCCAGCGCGATCCAGTACCGGGTGCGCCCGCGAGGGTCCTGCACGGCGATCGGTGCGCCCGCCGGACCACGATGCCCCTGGCGCGTGACGCGAAATCCGCGGATCTCGTGCCAGGGAACATCCGGCACATTGACGTTGAGCAGCGAACGCGGCGGCAAGGCCAGCGTCTCGGCCGCGCCGACCAGACTCGCCGCCACACGCCCTGCCGTCTCGAAATGGGTCTTGCCACACAGCGACATCGCGATCGCCGACATGCCCAGCGAGCGACCTTCCATCGCCGCTGCCACAGTGCCGGAATACAGCACATCGTCTCCCAGGTTGGCACCGTGGTTGATGCCGGAGATCACGATATCCGGTTTCTCGTCCCAGACACCGTTGACCCCCAGATAGACGCAATCGGCAGGGGTGCCGTCGACACTGTAGAAACCGTTGTCCATCGCGGACAGCATCAGCGGGCGACTCAGGGTCAGGGAGTTGCTGGCACCCGAACGATCACGGTCCGGTGCCACCACGCGAATTCGCGCGTGATCACACAGCGCATCATGCAGGGCCTTGAGCCCGGGGGCATGTACCCCATCATCATTGGAAAGCAGAATCTTGCGCATCGTCTCACCTGTTCATGTTCATCGCGGTGTCATGTCGTGGCGCACGCTGGGCAGGCCGCTACAGCAGCGGGTGGGCAATCAGCTCACGCAACAGGCCGGTGGCGAAGCTGCCGCGCGGAAGATCGAAATGCAGCCACGCACTGGCCGCAGTCGCCTCGGCATCGGCCTGGGCCGGCGTGATGGCCCACTCCAGGCGAGCATTGGCAGGCATCAGGCGCAGTGGCCGACGCTCGGCCTTCACGCCAGCCTTCTCGAGGCCGTCACAGAGCTGGGGCCAGCTGGACGCCAGCACCTGCTCAAGCGCCGCGACCTGCGCATGGGACTCGCCACGGCCGGTGCCCCACAGCGGGCCCGTGGGGTGGATATCCCCGTCGGCAAGGCGCCGGGTCAGCGTCTCGACAGCTTCGCTGCCATCGGTGACGAAGCGCGATCCCGTCCCGTCGAGCGCGAACACCTCACCGCTCAACGCCGTCGCCCAGCAGCCAGCCTTGAGACGCGCGGCCAGCACTTCGTTGAACAGGAAGCTGCGCGCGGTGGACAGCAGCATGCCGCTGCGATCATCACGCTTGCGCCAGCCACGTATCAGTACGGCGCGTGCACGCCCCAGGTTATGCCCCTGGTGCCCGAAACGCTGCGGACCGAAATAGTTGGGCACCCCATCGCGTATCAATGTCTGCCAGCGAGTCTCGAAATCCGGATGGGCCACGGCCTCGCCGCTCACCCGCAGCGCAAAGCGATTGCCGCGATGCACGCCACGCTTGAGCTTGCGCGGGTGCCGCACGCTGGCCAGCACGCGTGCCCCCTTCTCGGCCAAGGCCTCACTCAGATGCTCAGGGGCTTCACGCCCCGGCAACCATACCGAGACCCACTGCTGGGTAATCGCCTGCTTGTCCTTGAGTCCCGCCACGCCAATGTCACGCGGTGCCACGTCACAAAGACCTGCCAGTTCGCGGCACAGCTCGTCAGTAGTCAGACCGCGCTTCTCGATCCAGAGCCACTGGTGCTCCCCATGACCTTCGGGCACGAAGTCCATCAATTCCGTGACGCGAAAGTCTTCCGGCGTGTGTCGGAAGTCACCTGCGCCCAGCGGGCCGCCATGGGCATGCGGCCAGCGCTGCATCAGCTCGGCTTCCTTGACCCATGGCTCGCTGCCGGCGGCTTCCAGTGCCGTTCGCGCCGCGACAGACAGCGCATCGGACTCGGGCGGCTCAGACATGGCATTCACTTCAGACATGCTCGGCTCCACCCGCGGCGGGCAGCCTGCCAAGCACCGCCACGGCCTCGGCGGCGATGCCTTCCTTGCGACCGGTGAAACCGAGACGCTCGGTAGTGGTGGCCTTGACGTTGACGACCGCCACCGGCACACGCAGGTCCTCGGCGATCACCTCACGCATCGCCTGGATGTGCGGCGCCATCTTGGGGGCCTGCGCCATCACGGTGAGATCGACATTGCCGACCCCGAAACCAGCGGCATTGATCAGCCCGACGACGTGGCGCAGCAGGCCGCGACTGTCCGCCCCGGACCACTCGCTGTCGGTATCCGGGAAATGCTTGCCGATGTCGCCCATCCCGCAGGCCCCGAGCAGCGCATCGCACAACGCATGCAGCAATACATCGCCATCGGAATGCGCCACGAAACCGTGTTCGTAGGGGATCTTCACGCCGCCGATCATCAGATGATCGCCGTCGCCGAAACGGTGGACATCGAAGCCATGCCCGATGCGCAGTGACATCGGGACATGCCCGGAGGTCGCGGGGGAGGTCGTGGAACTCGAAGTGTCGGGGGTCACGGGATGATCCATCATGTCAGGCAGGTGTCCGGGGTCTGTCGGCGTGATCCTCGCGGGCCGCCAGCAACAGGCGCGCCATGGCGAGGTCTTCCGGATGGGTGATCTTGAGATTGTCGCGCGCCGCGGGCACCAGCACGGGGGATCGTCCACAGGCCTCGAGTGCCGAGGCCTCATCGGTGATGCGCTCGGGCTGCTCCGCGAGGGCGGCACGCAGCGCCGTGCGCAACAGGCCCAGCGGAAATGCCTGGGGCGTGAAGGCATGCCACAGCCCTGTCCGGGATTCGGTATGCGCGATGCGCTGCGCTGAGCCCTCGGTACGTTCCACGGCATGGCTCAGTACAGCGGCCCGCTTCATGGTGTCACTGGCGGGAGCGGCCAGAATGGCGCCGTCGTCACTCTCGCGTGCCGCCTTGACCAGCGCCTGGATGTCGCTCTCGCGGACACAGGGACGCGCCACATCGTGTACCAGCACGAGGTCATCATCACTCGCCACTCGGCTCAGACACTCGAGTCCCGCCAGCACGCTGTCGGCACGCTCGCTGCCACCATCGGCGCGCAGCCACTCCTGCCATGGCACCATCGTCGGCGTGAAATAGGCATCCTCCGCACCCAGCACCAGACACAACCCGGCCTCGGGCAATGCGCGCCTGAGGGTGGTGAGGGTCGCCTCCAGGACACTGCCGCCGGGCGTCAGTTCCAGATACTGCTTGGGACGGTCAGCCTGCATGCGGCTGCCCACGCCTGCGGCGGGTACCAGATACCAGAGACGCGGCGCCGGGGCATCATTCATGCGAGTCATGGGTTGAGCACCTTGGGCAGGCCCTCTTCCAGTCCCTTGCCTTCCAGCGCCCCTTCCGCCACTTCATCCGCGGACGAGACCTGGCGCTTGGGTACCTCGACGTTGGGCACCCACAGGAACTGCTCATCCTTGCGCACCATGCCGAGATCGTTGCGCGCACGCTCCTCGATGGCCGCCAGACCATTCTTGAGATCGACCACTTCAGCGCCCAGGCGTTGATTGCGGTTGTCCAGCTGCGCCGCTTCCCTGGAGAGCTGCTGCACGCGGGCACGGATGTCGAACAATTCGGTGACGCCATTTTCGCCCCACCACAGCCGGTACTGGAGCAGAGCCAGCAGTAGCAGCAGTGAGATATTGATCCATTTGAGCATGGCAGTGTCCTTGGCCGTTGCAGCGGGCATTATGCCATCATCAGGGGACGCCGCGCAGGCTCTGCCACGCTTGACTGCGTCCTCGCCAGCGCACGTCTTTCCCCGGGGCGATTGGCGCCCTGGCGCTCATCGCCCGTCACGTCCCTCAAGGAGGCCCACCATGTACAAACTGGCATTCTTCGTTCCACACGAAGCACTGGAAGGTGTCAAGGAAGCGCTTTTCGCCACGGGTGCCGGACGCATGGGCGAGTACGAGGCCTGCTGCTTCGAGACGCGCGGCACGGGGCAGTTTCGTCCGCTGGCCGGTGCCAATCCGCATATCGGCGAACGCGGCACGCTGGAACGTGTCGAGGAGGTCAAGGTCGAGATGGTGTGTGAGGACGCACTGATTCGCACGGCAGTGGCCGCACTGCGCGAGGCGCACCCCTACGAGGAAGTGCCGATTGACTGCTGGCGACTGGAAAGCTTCTGAAGGTGCGATGCCCACCCCGGCCACGCCGTCAAGCGACGGCAGGTCCCGGGGTGAAGCCTGACCACGGCCCGCTCAGTGCTTGGGCAGATGTGTCGTCTTGAAGAAGCGCTCGCGCGTCTCGAGATCGATCTGTTCCAGATGCAACGGGAATTCGCCTTCTCCCTGGCGGGCACGACGGTCCTCGAAATAGCGCCTCAGCGTCACTTCCATGGTCGGGAAGGCCAGTGACTGCCAGGGAATCTCCTCTTCGGCGAACAGCGCCACCTCGAGACTTTCGATACCCGCGAAGAAATCGCTGGTCAATTCGGCGCGAAACAGCATGTAGACCTGATTGATGTGCGGCAGATCAATCAGGGTGTAGAGGCCCTGGAGATTGACCTCGGCCCCCGCTTCCTCACGCGTCTCGCGGGCAGCGGCCTCACTGGTGGTCTCCGCGTTCTCCATGAAACCGGCCGGCAGTGTCCAGTACCCCAGGCGCGGCTCGATGGCGCGGCGACACAGCAGCACCTTGCCATCGCGTATCGGCAGGGTACCGGCGATGATGCGTGGGTTCTGATAATGGATGGTGCCGCAGCTATCACACAGGTAGCGCAGTCGATCATCTCCTTGTGGCACCGCCAGACGCACCGTCTCACCACAATGGCTGCAGTAGTTCATTCGCTCTCCCGTGAAACTCTTGAACGCCGATGCCCGGGCTCGGCTTCTGGAAATGGTGCCGCTGACTCGGCCGGCTGTCACCTCGCATCTTGACCGCCTCACATCCCACGCCACAAGATGAAGGTCAACGAGGACCCGACATGCTAGAAGCTCTGCGCCAGCGCCTGCAATCCCATCACCCCCGTATCGTGAGCAACGACCAGCCACGCGCTGCGGTACTCATCGCGTTGATCGACCGCCCGGAACCGACGCTGCTGCTCACGCAACGCGCCAGTCACCTGAGTCAGCATGCCGGCCAGGTCGCCTTCCCCGGTGGCAAGGCGGAGCCGGAGGATATCAGTCTGCTGGCCACGGCGCTGCGTGAGGCCGAGGAGGAAGTGGCTCTGCCCTCCGGCGAAGTGGAGATATACGGGCAACTGAGCGATGTGATCTCGCTGCACGGCATGACCGTGACGCCTTTCGTGGGACGCATCGCTCCCGACCTGCCGCTGCGCGCCGACCCCGGCGAGATAGCGCATATCTTCGAGATGCCACTGAGCATGCTGCTGCGCGATGAACGCGCCCACACCGACGTCATCCGCGTGGGCGATGACACCTGGTACGTGCCCGGCTATCAGGTGGCCGGGCAGCTGCTGTGGGGGCTTTCCGCGATGATGCTGGTGGAGATGATGGCCATCGGGTTCGGACACACCATCAGCCTGTCCTCCCCGCCACCGCCCGGGGCTCCGTTGCGCCACCTGCCACCTCGCCCCCATGCACCACGGGCATGAGCCTCTGGCGTGATTGACGCATGTCTCGCGGGCTGAGGATTGCCAGGCCTTCACTCAAGGCATTGCGCCCCTGCGCGTGCTGCTCTATAACACTGCGCCTTGATGCCTTCTGCCCTTTTTCCGGAGCGCCCGATGCCCGCTGCACCCGCCCCACTGCTGGACCCCACCGCGCTCAACCTGCTGATCGATGAACTGGTCGAGCATGGCTACAGCGTGCGCCCGGACTTTCTGCCGGCACACCTGATCCGCCATCTCAATGACGAGTTGCGGGCGCTGGAGAGCCATCAGCGACTGACGGCTGCGGGAATCGGACGCGGGCGTGAGCATGACCTTCGCCCGGACATCCGCGGTGATGCGATTCGCTGGCTGGATCGCGATTCGCGTGCCCAGCGTGCCTACCTGGAGGCGATGAATGTCCTCAAGGATGAACTCAACCGTGCCCTCTATCTGGGGCTGTTCGAGTACGAGGCGCATTTTGCCCACTATCCGGTCGGCAGCTTCTATCGCAAGCACCTGGACAGCTTCCGCGGGCGTGGCAATCGCCTGATTTCCAGCGTGCTCTATCTCAATGCCGACTGGCCGGCGGACGCCGGTGGCGAGATCGTGCTCTACGACCCCGAAGATGACAGCCGTGAAATCCGGCGTGTCACCCCCGAGGCCGGGACCTTCGTGTGCTTTCTTTCCGAACGGATCCCCCACGAGGTGCTGCCGACGAAACAGGCGCGCGCCAGCGTGACCGGCTGGTTCCGCCGCAACGCCTCGCAGGGCAACCTGGTCGACCCCTCCCGCTAGTGCGACCTACTCCTCTACCCTCCCCTACCCCCTTGCAACGCACGTGAGGCATGCCGCTCACACAAGTCCTCAATCTGCGTTGCGCCCGTCGGATGCCTCGCCATGGCGGGGCGCCTGGCGCTGGCTTTCGCCCTCATGAATCTCGATCTCCTCGAGACTATCCAGGGACGCCTCGGTGATCAGCTCCGGCATGTCGACGGCCAGCTCGCGAGTCACCTCGACCAGCGGGTCATTGACCTCGGCATCCCGCAGGTGCTCCTCGGCGGCCTCGACCAGTTCCGGCCCGACGGCAAGCTCCGTTCCCAGTGGTGTCTGTGGCGCATGGGTCTCGAAGGGGGCCAGCGGCTGCGGCGCCGGACGCATCACGCGTCGCCAGACGAAGAAGGCCAGCATGCCACCGCCCATCACCGCCAGACTCAGCGCCATGCCGGGCATGGCACCCATCTCGGCCATCGGCAGTGATACGGCCGGCGGTGACAGGGTCGAGCCCACGGCATTGATCAGCAACAATCCCTGACTCATGCGCACCAGCGCCCCGGCGGGGGCACGGTCTGCCGCATGGCTGACCGCGACCGGATAGAGCGTGAAGGCCGCGCCGCCGAGCAGGAACAACACCGTCAACTGCGCGATGCCTTCGCGTGCCGGCCCCATCAGCAAGGCGGCGAACCCGATGATGGCCACCGACAGGATGATCAATACCTGCTGACGATCATGACTGTCAGACCAGCGCCCGATGGGATACTGCAGCAGCATGCCGCCGAGAATCACCAGCGCCATGCGCTGCCCGATCTCCGCGGTGTCCAGCACGCCGCCCTCCCCCAATGCCAAGGGCAGCAGGCTGTAGAGCACTGCCACCACCAGCCCCGAAGCCAAGCAGCCGAACACGCCGGTCGGTGTGATGCGAATCAGACGCCAGGGACTCAACGGCTCGGATTGCTCGATCAGCGGTGATACGCGCGGCAGCAGCACCAGCGGCAATACGGACGCCGCCGCCAGCATCGCCACCAGCATGAAGGCCGCCTCGAGACTCAGCATGGCGGTTACTCCCAGCAGCAGCTGCCCCAGCACGCCCGCGCCATAAAGCACGATCATGTAGAGCGCCAGCAGGCGTCCGCGTACGGCAGGGTCGGCGGCACTCAGCAGCCAGCTCTCGATGACCAGATAGACGCCGACCAGCGACCAGCCGATCATCATGCGCAGCAGGAACCACACCACGGGATGATCCCCCAGTCCCATGGCCAGGGCGGCGACTGCCACCAGCGAGGCGAAGCCGGCGTAGGCTCGGATGTGTCCTATGCGCAGCAGCAGGCGGTCGTTGACCAGCGCTCCCAGTCCAAGCCCCAGATAGTAGGCGGAGCTGATCAGGCCGATCGCCTCGCTCGAGA
Source organism: Cobetia sp. PS-4MA (assembly GCF_057670765.1). Classification (NCBI taxonomy): domain Bacteria; kingdom Pseudomonadati; phylum Pseudomonadota; class Gammaproteobacteria; order Oceanospirillales; family Halomonadaceae; genus Cobetia; species Cobetia sp. PS-4MA. Next base: position 2,951,816 of record NZ_CM173107.1, read on the forward strand.
CACCGGCGGCAGACAGCCGCAGGGGGACCAGCGAAGTCAGCATGGCATTGCCGATCCCCAGCAAGGCAAGGCCCAGCAAGGGCGCGAGAGACATCAACAACAGATGACGGGGCATGACCAGTTCCTCGGCCAGGCGCAGGACTGCGTTCGGCCAATGCCGCAAGGTGCGGAGAGCTACGGGAGAGGGAAGCGCCCTGCAGGAATCTCGCAAGGCGCGGGCAATATAGTGACAGTCTGCGCCAAATCCAAGTGTTTTTGCGTCAGCTTCACGTCATTTCGCGACATCGTTCATTGTCTCGCCCCGAATCTCGCGGCCAGCCCGGTCAGGCGCACGCGCGTGGGGCGACTGGATCATGCCTCGGTAGCGGGCATCTCCCCTCCACACCCGCCACGCGAGCCCTTCAGGACATCGGAACGCGGAAGATGACGCTATCGCTCGCAATCTGCTCGAAGGCCAGGCCATGGGTCCGCGCCAGCCAGGCGAAGGTCGTCGGGCTGAACAGGCAGACATGGGTCGGGTCACGCAGATAGTGCCAACGCTTGAGCGCATCCAGATCATCCGCGGCGGGTTGCGTCATGATCCCCAGCAGGCCACCGGGTTTGAGACACCCAAGCCACTGACGGAAGACATCGCCGGGCGCGTAGAGATGCTCGATCACCTCGGTACTGACGATGAAATCATGCTGACGGGCGAGCGCTGCCGGGTTCGGGTGGTAATACAGATCATGCAATGCCATCGGGTGGCCGACTTCCTCGAACATCCGTGCCAGGGCTGGCCCCGGCCCACAACCGAAATCGAGCCCGCTGGCACCGGCCGCCAGCCGCTCGCACATCGGCGTGAACAGCCTGGACAGGAAGGTGCGATAGCGCGGGTCTGCCGGGTCGTTCTCGTGCTGGTCGTAGATGTCCTGCTCTGCGCGGGCATCCAGTCGTTGAGAGGGCGCGAGATACAGCAGATGACATTCGCCACACCGCAGGTAATCACGCTCGTCGGCAGGCGGACGCTGACCGGTCCGCGGACATGGCTTGCGTCGTTGCACCAGATGCAGCACAGGTTGACTGCCATGCGTCGCGCATAGCGGGCATTGATGGTCGGATTCAGGCAATGCCTGTGCCGGGAACTCGGGGGCAATGGGGGAAGATGACATCAGGGCTCCGCACAGGGCAAGGGACACGACAGGCACAAGACATGACAGGCACAAGACATGACAGGACGAGCACATCAGGGAAAGCGCATCAGGGAAAGCATCACCGAAAAGCACTACTGGTAAGCACTACTGGAAAACACGGCACACGAGAACCGCTCGGGCAGTGCCGTGGTCTGACTGTCTGACAGAGCGCCTCGGGACCACGCCAGCGACGTGATCCCGGATGTGCCGATGCCAGCATGATACTGGCAGAGCAAACGGGCCGCACGCCCCGTGCCACACACGACGAAGGTCAGTGCGTGCCCCCCGATGCCTCGAACCTGCATGACGTACGCCCCTCTGGCACAATGGGGCGCGACGGGCAGCGCAGGACTCGCCCTCTGACCAGTGCGGTATCTCACGCCAGACCACCGGAACTTCATGTGTGACGATGGAAAAGACTCTCAAGCGTTTTGAAAAGGCCATGGAACAGCGCCTTTTACCCCTCAAGGCCAATGCCGTCGCCTGGCTATGGCAGCGACTCTCGGGCCTGACCACCCGCCAGCTGTGGTGGATGGCGCGCCCGGTCGCGCGTCTCGTGCAACTGCTCAATCCGCGGGAACGGCGCGTCACGCGCAGAAATCTTGGCCAGGCCTTCCCTCATCAGCCGCGTGAGGCACGCGCACGCCTCGTGACCGAGAGCCTCGCGCACTCCACCGCCACCATGCTGGAGCTGGGCAAGGTATGGCTGGGTGATGAAGACGCGGTGCGCGATTCGATTCTCGAGGTGCACGGTCGCAATCTGCTCGACGAAGCCCGTGCCGAGGGACGTGGCGTGATCGTGCTGGCGCCGCACTTCGGCAACTGGGAAGTGCTCAATTTCTGGCTCTCGAGCCATTTCCCCTTCACTGCCATGTACGAGCCTCCCAAGTTCGAGCGGCTCGACCCGATCATTCGCAACGGGCGTGAGCGCATGGGGGCGAGACTGGTGCCTACCAACTCCCGCGGCGTGGCAGCGTTGCTGAAGGCGCTCAAGCGCGCCGAGGCGATCGGCATCCTGCCGGATCAGGAACCGGGACGCGGCAGCGGTGTCTTCGCCGACTTCTACGGCCGCCCCGCCTACACCGCCACTCTGCTCCCCAAGCTGGTGGCGAGAACCGACGCCCGCGTGGTGACCGGTGTCGCTCAACGCCTGGAAGATGGCCATGGCTTCGCCATCCACTTCCTCGCCGCGGATGAGGCGGTCTACACCGAAGACGAGGTCATCTCGGCGCGGGGAGTGAATGCCTCAGTGGAAGCCGCGATCGCCCTGGCGCCCGCGCAGTATCAATGGGAATACAAGCGCTGGCGCAAGAGCCCGGAAGAACTGGACGAGCAGCCGGGCTGGCGTGAGAAGCGCTTCTATCCCCGGGACGATTCCTGGCTTTCCCTCAAGGGCTGGCGCCGCCACCTCAAGTACCGCCGCCGCAACGCGAAGCGCTCCTGACTCTCCAGGGACAGGGCAGCACTGGCGCAAACCGGCACAAGCTTCCAGACTTTCCTGTACGGCGGCGAGCGATGCCAGTCGACTTGCCGAGGTAGCGGCGACAGGCCAGGGAGGCAGTGGAGCACATGAGCAAGCGCCAACAGGACATCCGTGGATGCGCAAGCATCAGACAGCTGATGGGGACGGCGCTCATCGGCTGTCTCTGCGCGTCGTCTCCTGCCTGGAGCGAGGCAAGCAGCAACGACACCCTCGATGGCGAGACCTCTGCTCATGCCCCGACTCTGGCATTGCAGGCGGCAAGCTCGGTTCCCGAGGACGCCCCCTCCCTGAGGCTGCCACCAGGGGCCGGCATGACTCGGCTGGCATCGATTCAGGCACCTCGCATGCTGCACCTCACCGCTCACGATGAGGTGTTGATCGGCTCGCGGGCCGGCAAGCTCTACCGAGGCCAGCTGGCCGATGATGGCAGCCTCAAGCGCATGGAAGTGCTGGTCGAGCTGGAAGGCTATCCCCACTCTGTCGTCGTCCGCGATGCGCGCCTGTATGTCGCGACCACGGACGCCCTGCTGGTCGCGGACTACCATCCCGGGATCTCCCTTGCCCCGAGCGACTTCCAGCGCGTGATCGCGATTCCCGGCGGCGGTGGCCACAACTCGCGTACGCTGAGCCTGGGCCCTGACAATGGCCTGTATCTGGCGCTGGGGATCCAGGGCAACTGCTCCGATCAATATCTGGCGGGCACCTCGCCTCGCTATCCACAGCAACAGCGCCGTGGGGGAGTGATGCGCCTTGAGGAAAGTGGCGAGCCTCCCGAGTGGCGTGCGTGGGCGAGTGGTCTGCGCAACCCCGTCGGCCTGACCTGGCAGGCACAGGCGACAGGAGAGACGCGCCTGCTGGCCACCAACAACGGACCGGACCACTGGGGCTACGAGCATCCCCGCGAGCTGGTGGTCGCTGCCCGCGAAGGCAGCTTCCATGGCATGCCCTGGTATCAGTGGATCGATGGCCGCTGGCAGGCAGATGATTGCATCACGAGCGATTCACCGCGCGAACGTGACGAGATTGCACCGCCACTGGCCGAGATCCCCGCTCGCAGTGCGCCGATGGGTATCGCGGTGGTGCCGCCTGGGCATCCATTGGCTGCTGACATGGATGTCGTGGTGGCAGTCCACGGCAGCTGGGGCACGGCACCGTCCGGCAAGGCGTGGGGAGACCCCGCCAGTCGTCGTGAGCCTCGCCTGCTGGGCCTCAAGCTGGCGACGCCAGACACTGAAGCACGCTTAGTGCCGGTACTGACCGGCCTGCAGGATGCCGCCAGCGGCGAGCGCTGGATACGCCCACTGGATGTAGCATTCGGCAAGGATGGCAGCCTCTACCTGACCAGCGATACCGGAGCCTCAGGACTCTATCGGATCACCTTCTCTCAGTGACCTCCAGCCGCCTCTGACTCGACACGGCGGCTCACGCGTTGATTCTTCGCCCAAGCGTTGAGCGAGCGTCTCGACGCTCTGCATCCATGGGGTGATCACATGCGTATGCTCTCAGGACGACGCCATCGCCGGAGCCTGCGCCATGACAAAGCCCTCCATCTTCTCGCCAGTTGCCAGACCTGCCCCCGGGGCTGTCCGTTCGGGCAGCGCCCTGACACGCACTCCGTGGCTGAGCATCATCATGCCAGTCCACAACGAGGCATCCGGTATCGTCTCGGCCTTGATCGCCTTGAGTCCACTGCGCGCGAGCGGGGATTGCGAGGTCATCGTGGTCGATGGCGGCTCCACGGATACTACCCGCGAGCTGGCAACGCCGCTGTGCGATCGCTGCCTGAGCAGTGATCCGGGCCGGGCAACGCAGATGAACGCCGGTGCCTCTCAGGCTCGTGGCCAATGGCTGCTGTTCCTGCATGCTGATACGCGCCTGCCGGCACATGTCCTCTCGGTACTGTCAGAGACCCTCGTCGAGCATCGCGAGTGCGACTGGGGTCGCTTCGATGTCGACATCGAAGGAGATTCTCCGCTGCTGCCCGTGATCGCCACGCTGATGAATCTGCGCTCACGCCTGACCAGCATCAGCACGGGTGATCAGACCCAGTTCGTACGACGCTCCACCTTCGAGGCCATCGAGGGCTTTCCCGTCGTGCCCCTGATGGAGGACATCCAGCTGAGCGTCAGGCTCAAGCGACTGACCTCGCCGCTGAACCTCTCCGCCAGAGTCACCACCAGTGGAAGACGCTGGGAAACCCATGGCGCCTGTCGCACCATCCTCAAGATGTGGGGGCTGCGCCTGGCAGCCTGGGGTGGCGTATCTCCTGTCCGTCTGGCGCGCCTCTATGGATATGGTGCCGCCGCTCAGGCCTGCGAACAGCGTGGCTTGCCTCATGCCTGAAACCTCGCTTGCTGACAGGGAAACCGACACGGCCGCGTATGACATGCGCCCGACGCTCATCATCTTCGGCCGCCTGCCACTGGCCGGACAATGCAAGACGCGGCTGATCCCTGCCCTCGGTCCCGAGGGGGCGGCACGCCTCTACTCGCGCATGCTGCGCAGAATCGTTCAGCAGGCCTGCGCCTCACGCCTCGGCAAGGTGGTCGTGATGCTGACTCCCTCCCCCGAGCACGCCCGGCAGCAACCTGAGCAGGCAGCCCTGCTGACGGAACTTGAGGATCAGTGGCGTGCAGAGAGCATGGCGGCACATGGCAGGCGGATCACGCTCGAGGCACAGCCACAGGGTGGGCTTGGGGAGCGCATGCATCAGGCCATGCTGCGCCACCTGCCCGCAGGCCCCGTGCTGCTGATGGGCTCTGACCTGCCCGCATTGGACAGTCAACGTCTGCGCGAGGCGGCGCGGTGCCTGCATGACCATGATGCGGTGCTGCAGCCCAGCGAAGACGGGGGATACGGATTGATTGGCCTGAAAGCAGCCTGCCCGGCGGCCTTCCAGCTGGATCACTGGAGCCATGCCGACGTGAGCCGGGAGACTCTTGCACTGCTGGCTCAGGCAGGCAGAAGCGTCGGTTGCCTGCCTGTCAGCTGGGATGTCGATGAGCCTCACGATCTGGTGCGCCTGAGGCGACACTTCCCAGCCCTGATGGCGAACCTCTCCTCCTGTCAGCCTGCATGACATCTTTCCTGCAGCGCATGACACGCTTCCCGCATCGCAGGAAGCCCTTTCCGCATCGCAGAAGGCCTCCCAAAGTCGCATGGGTTTTAGGGCGGCAGAGGCTTTTCCTGCACCGCTGGACTGTTACACTCGAGATATCGTGACGTCTGAGTCACAGCTTGACGGGGTGCCGGTAAGACCGGCTGAGATGTCATTCGCACTGTTCGAGGCCTTGCATCGAGGTGCGTGTATGACGATCCCGCCGAACCTGATCCGGTTAGTACCGGCGTAGGGATCAAGCGCGAAGTGTTGCCGCACATCATCTTCACCTCTTCCAGGTGAACGCCGCACCTCCCCCCGCTTTTTCCCTGCAGATTGCCGGACCTGACCACGCTCGAGCCAGACCTTTGCCACTCCATCACGGATTGGCAGCACGCTCACCGAGGGATGCGTCGATGCCCAGCTTTTCAGACCTGACCAGTGCCTGCGCCGAGGAATGGCGCGACTATCTCGAGCATGACTTCGTTCGCCAGCTCGGGGAAGGTCGTCTGCCAGAGGAGTCCTTCCGCCATTACCTGCAGCAGGACTACCTGTTCCTGATCCACTTCGCGCGCGCCTGGGCGCTGGCCGCCTACAAGAGCCGCACCCTCGCGGAGCTGCGTCAGGCCACGGCCAGTCTCGACACCATCCTCAATACCGAGCTCGATCTGCATATCGGCTACTGCAGCGAGTGGGGCATCAGCGAGGATGACCTGAGTGAGCTGCCGGAATCCCGCGCCACCCTGGCCTATACCCGTTACGTGCTGGATTGCGGCCAGCGCGGCGATCTTCTCGATCTTCACGTGGCGCTCGCGCCCTGCCTGATCGGCTACGGCGAGATCGCCGAGTGGCTGCTGGATCAGGACACCACCGAGATCGAGGACAATCCGTACGCGGACTGGATCGCGATGTACTCCAGCGATGACTTCAAGGAAGCGGTGGACGCCGAACGAGAATGGCTGGACGCTCGGCTCTCGGAGGTCTCGGAGCGCCGGCTGGGCGAACTGGTGGATGTCTTCCGCGATGCGACACGTCTCGAGATCGACTTCTGGCAGATGGGCCTTGATCGCGACTGATCCGTGGCTGGCCGTCGCCTGACAGGCCGCGCCAGCGCGAACGGAAGACACACCGATTTTCATCGGCCTGGGGACGTGGTCCTCTCGCCAATCATCCAGACACACCACAGGCCATCAGAGCCTGAATGCGAGCACGATGACCTGGGCCAGCACAACGCTCAGCACAGGTCATGCCCGCATTGAATTCTGAGCACGCTTGACGGGGTGCCGGTGGAACCGGCTGAGATCCTGCATGCATCACCTCGCCGCCAAATGGGCGAGGCTGCCAGCAAGGGGTCCCGTGGAACCTGAACCGGTTAGGACCGGCGTAGGAATCAAGCTGATGGTCAGCCGCTGCCCGCGGCCGCCTCGCTCCCGGGCCACCTGTTGGCAAGGAGTCGGCGATGGCCATCCTCTCCCTGCGCACGGTCTTCCCATGATGACGTCTGCCGTGACGTCGCCCTTTGAGGAGACCTGCATGAGCACTACCCCCACGACTCAAGATCCGCAAGCCACCAACGCCGCCGAACCGTCGCTCGCCCCCCAACCTGAGGCTGCGCCGAAGGCGCGCGCCCGTGCCGGTCGCAAGGATGGCAGTCGCCATCTCGCCAGCGAAGCCCGCGTCGACGCCGCCGCCATCGCGCCGCTGAGCGGCTCGCGCAAGATCTACATCGAAGGCTCTCGCCCGGACATCCGCGTGCCCATGCGCGAGATCGGCTGCTCGCCGACCCAGACCTCCAGCGGTCTGGAAGAGAATCCGCCGATCGTCGTCTACGACACCTCCGGCCCCTACACCGACCCGGCGGTCGAGATCGACATTCGTCGCGGGCTGGCGCCACTGCGCGAGAAGTGGATCGAGGAACGCGGCGATACCGAACAGCTCAATCAGCTGAGCAGCGAGTATGGTCGCGTGCGCCAGGCCGACCTGCGCCTGTCGTCCCTGCGTTTCGAGCTGGACCACCGCCCGCGTCGTGCCCTGCCGGGCAAGAATGTCACCCAGCTGCACTATGCGCGCCAGGGCATCATCACGCCGGAGATGGAGTACATCGCGATTCGTGAGAATCAGCGTCGTATCGCGCTGCGTGAGGAATATCAGGGCAGCGACTCCGTCGAGAGTATTCTGGGCCACCAGCACCCGGGTCACAGCTTCGGCGCCAACCTGCCCGACGAGATCACCGCCGAATTCGTGCGTGAGGAAGTCGCGCGTGGCCGCGCCATCATTCCCGCCAACATCAATCACCCGGAAAGCGAGCCGATGATCATCGGCCGCAACTTCCTGGTGAAGGTCAACGGCAACCTGGGCAACTCGGCGGTCACCTCCTCCATCGAGGAAGAGGTCGACAAGATGACCTGGGCGATCCGCTGGGGCTCCGACACCGTGATGGATCTCTCGACCGGCGCCAACATCCACGAGACCCGTGAATGGATTCTGCGCAACTCTCCCGTGCCCATCGGCACGGTGCCGATCTATCAGGCGCTGGAGAAGGTCGATGGCGTGGCCGAGAATCTTGATTGGGAGATCTTCCGCGACACGCTGATCGAGCAGGCCGAGCAAGGCGTCGACTACTTCACCATCCACGCCGGCGTCCTGCTGCGCTATGTGCCGCTGACCGCCAGCCGCGTGACCGGCATCGTCTCGCGCGGTGGCTCCATCATGGCCAAGTGGTGTCTGGCGCATCACGAGGAAAGCTTCCTCTATCGCCACTTCGAGGACATCTGCGAGATCTGCAAGGCCTACGACATCAGCCTGTCACTGGGCGATGGCCTGCGCCCGGGCTCGGTGGCCGATGCCAATGACGCCGCCCAGTTCGGCGAGCTCGAGACGCTCGGCGAGCTGACGAAGATCGCCTGGCAGCACGATGTCCAGGTCATGATCGAAGGTCCGGGTCACGTGCCGATGCACCTGATCAAGGAGAACATGGACAAGCAGCTCAGCGAGTGCGACGAGGCGCCCTTCTACACCCTCGGCCCGCTGACCACCGACATCGCCCCGGGCTACGACCACATCACCTCCGGTATCGGTGCCGCGATGATCGGCTGGTTCGGCTGCGCCATGCTCTGCTACGTGACCCCCAAGGAGCACCTGGGCCTGCCCAACAAGGACGACGTCAAGACTGGCATCATCACCTACAAGATCGCCGCGCATGCCGCGGACCTGGCCAAGGGGCATCCGGGCGCGCAACGTCGTGACAATGCACTCTCCAAGGCACGCTTCGAGTTCCGCTGGGAAGACCAGTTCAATCTGGGCCTTGACCCGGACACCGCGCGCAGCTTCCACGACGAGACGCTGCCCAAGGATTCGGCCAAGGTCGCCCACTTCTGCTCCATGTGCGGGCCGAAGTTCTGCTCGATGAAGATCACCCAGGAAGTCCGCGACTACGCCAACGAACACGGCCTGACCGGTGACGCCGACAGCGTGATGGCCGGCATGCAGGAGCAGGCTGACAAGTTCAAGCGCGAAGGCAGCCAGCTCTATCAGGAGGTATAGGTAGAGGGATTGGCGCACGAAAGGCTGACGCGCTGAGCCGCACGAAAAACGCCCCGACCATCACTGGTCGGGGCGTTTTCAATGGCCTGCTGCCAACCGCTCATGACACGTCATGAGCGTGATCCAGAGATCACGTGCGGCTGGTGACTTCCAGCAGGTGATAACCGAACTGGGTCTTCACCGGGCCCTGCACGGTGTTGATCGGTGCGCTGAACACGACTTCGTCGAATTCCTTGACCATCATGCCCGGGCCGAAGGCGCCCAGGTCACCGCCACTGCGACCGGACGGGCAGGAGGAGTGCTCGCGAGCGGCATCAGCGAAATCGCGGCCGTTCTCGATTTCGGTCTTGAGAGCTGCACACTGTTCTTCGCTGGAAACGAGAATATGACGCGCTGTGGCCTGTGCCATGTCTATCACCTGTCACTGATCGAATAAATGCCGCCGGCAATCACTGGCGGCGTGGCAGCACATTGTGGCCCAAGGCGACGCTCGCCGCTAGCGTCCGCCACAGACCCGGCGCTGATACTGGATGGCATCAAGGTCGCTGCTGCCCAGCAGCGCCGCTGTGGCAGCATTGCATTCCGCCTCAGCCAGTTGATCGGCACCTGATGATTCAGCCCACTGGATATTGCCGATGCTGGGCTGATAGCTGACCGCCGCATGGCAGGCCATGCGCCGCGTACTGTGGTAACGCTGGGAGGGCAGGGTCGGAGGATTGGCGGTCATTTCCTGACAGGTGGAAGCGAACATCTCACTGGCCGCCTGGCTGCAGCGGGTATGTGCCATGGCATTCTGCCGCTGGTTGGCACACACGGAGTCATTGAGAACACGCCACTGCAAGGTATCGAAATCGATCATCTGCCCTTGATAGCGGGTCTCGACATGTTCTCGCTGAAGCCCTGCTGTCGACGTCAGATGAGACGCTACCCCCTCCCCGAATTGCCCACTCATGCCGGATACCGCGTCCATTAATGCTGCCAATGCCGCACTGACAGAATTCATCACACACTCCTTGTGTTGATGCCTCCCGGCATATGCCGCCGGGGAGCCTTGCTCGATCATCCATGACCGTCACTTGCGGTGATATGATCTGGTAACGCTGCCTGGTAACGCTGCCTGGTAACGCTGCCTGATAACCCTGCCGGATAAGACCGACCGATAGCGTCAGCGCGCTCACTGCGATATTACCCGCTCACCGCCATCATTGCCTTGACGCTCAAGGGGATGGTGCCAACGCTTCCTCCTCCCGCAACGAGCCATCAGATTCAAGACTCCAGACGCGCGAACGCCCACCCGGAAGACCGGATGGGCGTTGTAGACGCTCGCCTGAGAGCGTCAGCAGCAGCCGCTTACTTGGCGACTTTCTGCATGGCCTCGGAGGCGGACTTGGCATTGTTCTCTGCCAGTTCCTGACCTTTCTTGGCGTATTCCTGGTTCAGCTCGACCACCTTCTGGGTGTCGTTCTGAAGCTTCTCGCCCAGAGACTTGACCGTCTCCTGCTGTTCCTTGACGAAGTTCTTCAGGCCTTCGCTGTCCTTGATCTCGAGCATGGAACGCGCCTGCGCCATGGAGGTGTCAACGTAGGACTTGGTCAGATCCATCTGAGCGCTGACCAGCTTCTCGCTGTAATCGAGGCTCAGGGCGCTGAAAGCACGCAGCGGAGCGAAGAACATGTCGTCGAACTGCTGAGAGGCCTTCTCAAGATTGGTGTTGAACATGGGGCACCCTCCAGGGTTTGGCATCACACGGAAAATGAAGCGGAGCTTTGCTCCGTTGGCTACCAGGACTGAACCAAGCTTGTGAGCCATGAGGTCGAGATCTCACTGCAAGCCAGCATTCTCGACAGGTTCCATCCTCGCTGCAGTGCAGCATAAGCCACCTCTTGCTGCACTGCAACATCAGGAACGCAATATTGATCAACCCCCTTGCCCTGCGAGTCTGCTGCCGGGCTGACTCCCCTCTTGTCCAGAGACGCCAAGCCCCTGAATGTCATGAAGATTTCAGTCGCTCGCACGACATCGCTGGCACAACATCCTGTCGCCCAGCAATTCGCGCTGACCCTCGCTACGACATAACGCCACACTGGCCTTGGACAACCAGCGACGACACTCATCACAACGTGGCTGCAGGTATTGCATCTCATCATGGCCAGACCCCATGCCACGATGGCCGTGCGACACGTCAGAGGCTTTCGCGCCAGCGGAAGACACGCCCTGCAGCCTCACGTCAGAAACTGAAGGCTGCCAGTCCTGAGCCTGCAAGCCGTGGCACGTGGACGAGGGCATGGTCTGCGTCATGCCGGACATCAGTGTCTGGAAAGAGGATGAGATGGCCTTTGGAGGAGTGGCCCGGCGAGTCTCGGAAGGTGTTGGCCCCTCCTCACGAGGCGTGACCTGAGGAGCGTCATCCCCGCTTGAAGAAGGGATGGCGTCATCACGCACGGGGGCCACCGAGGGGGAAGCGGATGGGTCCTGGGGTGGCGCCCAGGCGTAGGCCGTCTGCTCATCGGGATGGATGGCCACGGTGGCATGTTCTGACAAGCCGAGTCGCGACGCCCAGTCGACCCGTGATGGGCCATGCTGCGCCAGGATGGCACGACCGAGACGCCTCAGACGACGCGGGTCGATCCGGTGGGTGAAATCACGCATGCGGGCGACGGAGGCCGCCCCGCTCCCCAGATTGAGGCATTCTTCGGACAACCCGCGCAGGTCCACCAGCGCTCGACTGTCCAGAATATCTTCGGGAGGCCGGCTGACCTGTTCCTCGGCGGCAATGACCAACCGATGCGTCAATTGTGGCTGCAGCACCATCCCGAGTCTGGAAGGCAGGAGACCTGAGCTCTCCAGCCAGCGGCGAAAGCACTGCTGCTGTTCCTTGAGTGCCAGCAGCGGTGATGGCGTCAACCGCAACTCATCACCGCTATGAACGACCTCCCCGATATCTTCCAATGAGCCCTGCCCGACGGAAGCGCCTTGCTCGACAGAGGGGCCCTGGTGCGCGCTCAGCTCGCCAAATGGCGAGATCGTCAGCGGGAGATCAAAGCAGGACGCATCCAGTACCCAGAATTGCATGAGGCGATTGATCAACACGTGATCCAGCTCGATCACGCCATCATCCCCTTCCAGGCGCAGGTCATGCAGCACGACCCAGTCATCGCGCGACTCGAACAGAGTGTTCAGGAATCGGGCGAGCGAACGACGACGCTCCTGATGCGCTCGAACGCCTCGCAGCATCCTCAGAACCTGCTGGCGCTCCTGGGTGCTCAAGGTGGCATTCTGCGCCAATACCTCAAGTACCAGAACGTCATACTCCCTGGAGTCACAATCCTTGAGCAGCATGGGAGCCTCTAAATTTAGAACATTAAGATGTTTTCAGTGTAGTCATCGCAGTGCCATCTCTGCCACCTGCTACCTGTCAGGGCATCCACCAGCCAGGGGGAACAAGCAGGGGAGAAACGGGTACAGGGCAGATCTTCAGGATAGCGCTTCAGGACAGACCTTCAGGATAGATCAGGCTGATGATGATAGGGCAGCATCGCCTCCACCTGGCGTCGCGCCCCGCTCAACCAGCGCGCTTCCTCCTCAAGCGCGTCAGCCACGGCTGACTGCAGTCCGGGATGTACCAGCCAGTGCAATGACCAGGTGTCATAGGCCGAGAAGCCGCGGCTGATCTTGTGCTCACCCTGTGTGCCCGGATCAAAGCGCGTCAGTCCCCGCTCAAGGCAGAACTCCAGCCCCTGGTAATAGCAGACCTCGAAATGCAGGCAGTCCGCCTGCACTTCACTGCCCCACCAGCGCCCATAGAGGCAATCGGCACCGACAAGGCACAACGCAGCCGCCACAGGATCGCCATGTTCATCACGCGCCTGCACCAGCAGCAGCTGCTCGGGCATGCTGCGCCTTAAGCGCTGAAAGAACGCCAGTGTCAGGTAGGGCCGTTGTCCGCGCTCCAGATAGGTCATGCAGTAACAGCGATGGAATGCTTCGAGATCGCTCTCACCGATGGCTTCACCGCTGAGACGCGCGAGGGTGATGCCCTGCTCGAGCACCTTGCGGCGCTCGCGGCGGATCTCCTTGCGTCGCTTGGAGCGCAGACTGCCCAGCCACTCATCGAAGTCTCGCTCACCTCGCGACTGCCAGTGATACTGCATGCCACCACGCAGCATCAGCTGCGGACTGACGGCTTGCCAGTCGCGGCACTCGTCGAGATCCGCGAACAACAGATGAAAGCCACTGTGCTCAAAGCGTCGCAAGGGCCCGCCTGCGTCGACGGCGGGTGCCACGCCGGCCTGAAGCCTGGGCCACAACCAGGCAAGCAGCGCTCGGCGGGAAGGGCCTCCCGTCTCCGATGAGGCCAGGACCAGCCGCGGACCAGCGCTCGGCGTGAAGGGAACTGCCGACAGCTGCTTGGGATAATAACGCCCACCGGCCTGCTCCAGCGCCTCGGCCCATTGCTGGTCAAAGACATACTCGCCCCGCGAGTGCAGCTTGAGATAGCGCAGCAAGCCGGCGACAAGCCGTCCTGACTCGTCACGCACCAGCAAGTGCGCCGGGTACCAGCCCGTAGACGCGCAGGCCGCGCCGCTGTCTTCCAGTGCACGAAGATAGGCATGTTGCAGAAAGGGATACTCTTTTCCCGCCAGCGCATCCCATTCTGCGGGCGTGACAGCGCTGATCGACGAGAGCACGTCCAGCTGCCAGTTCGCGCCACGTCTGTCAGTGGCCTCAGTCCCGATCTGCCTTCGCGACGCATCACTCTCCTGATGCCCTGCTTCCCGGTGCTCGCTCACCCTGCTCTCCTCTGAAGATGCCCACTCTGCCGCCCGGCCGATATGCCGCCTGCCCCAGGACATGCTAGTGTGTCGCCATGATGCAAGACAATGAGACTGCCATGACTGATACATCGCCTCCCGCCGACAAGCCTGAGCCCACGCGCGATACGGCGACGGCTACCGAGCGTCCCACCACTCCCTCTGCGCAGGAAACCCGCGCCGAGACCAATGCCATGGCACTGGCTTCCTTTGCCCTGAGCGTGCTGGGCTGTCTGCTGGCACCCGCGGCATTGGGTGGTATCGTCTGCGGTCATCTCGCCCGCCGACAGATTCGCCAGCGCGGTGATGCCGGCGATAGCTGGGCGCTGGCCGGCCTCATACTGGGCTACCTGCTCATCGCGTTGTCATTGGCGGGTCTGCTGATGTTCGGCGGCATGATGCTCACCATGTTCGGTATCATGGCGTTCAGCAGCTGACGCAGGACGACCCTCCTTCAGCCTGCCCCCGATTTTCATGCCAGCGGGACACCCTGCCGCCTTGAGCACCTGGTGTGCTCCCGCCAGCGATTCCGGCTCCTGTGAGCCGCCTCATACCTGAGCGAGCCTCGATGCTGCACTCGATTCTCGATAATGATTTCTACAAGTTCACCATGCAGAACGCGGTGGTGAAACTGTTTCCCTACGCACGCACCCGTTACGCCTTCATCAACCGGGGCCAGCATGCCTTCCCCCCGGGATTCGGCGAAGCACTGCGCGCGGCCGTGGATGACATGGCACGCCTGGCGCTGAGTGCTGAGGAAAAGGAGTTTCTGGAGCAACAGTGCCCCTTCCTCGACCCCACCTATCGTGACTTTCTTGCCGGCTTTCGCTTCGATCCCGCGGAAATCACCATCACCCAGTCGGGTGAGGAGCTTGAGGTCCATATCGAGGGCTACTGGTACCGCACCATCCTGTGGGAAGTCCCGCTGATGGCGATGATCAGTGAGCTCTGGTACCGCCTTGGTGGCGATCAGCGTGACAGCGACAAGAGCGTGCGTGACAGTACGCTGACCAAGATCGAGCACTACAAGCGTCTGGGGGTACGTGTCGCCGAGTTCGGGACGCGTCGTCGCCATTCCTATGCGGTCCATGATCAGGTAGTGGCCGCCCTCAAGGAACAGGGCCGTGGCTGCTTCATCGGTACCAGCAATGTCCACATGGCCCAGCGTCATGGCACCAAGCCCATCGGGACGCATGCTCACGAGTGGTTCATGTTTCATGCAGCGCGCTTCGGGTTCAAGATGGCCAACATCCTGGCGCTGGAAAACTGGGTGAAGGTCTACCGGGGTGATCTGGGGATCGCGCTTTCAGATACCTTTACCAGTCGTGCCTTCTTCAGAAGCTTCGACAAGAAGTTCGCCAAGCTGTTTGATGGGGTACGGCACGACAGCGGTGATCCCATCGAGTTTGCCGAAGCGACCATCCGCCACTATGAGTCGCTGGGCATTGATCCCAAGACCAAGACGATCATCTTCTCGGATGGTCTGGATACCGACAAGGTTGACCGTATCGTGCGCTACTGTGCCGGTCGTATCGGCATGTCGTTCGGGATCGGCACCAACTTCACCAATGACGTCGGCCCCCAGCCGATGAACATGGTCATCAAGATGACGGAAGCCCGGCCCGAGGGTCAGGATTGGGTGCCGGTGATCAAGCTGTCGGATGTGTCCAGCAAGCATACGGGTGATCCGGACATGATCCGTCTCGCGCATCAGGTGCTCTCGCTCAAGGAGCTGGATCAGACGGCAGACTGACGCGTTCGCCCCTGACACCGTCACCCCGCAATGAAGAAGCCCGTTCAGGATGATGCCTGAACGGGCTTCTTCATGTAGGTCACGCATTCGGCGTCACGACAACCTGCTCACGTCTGCGGCTGGGTCTTCGGTGACTTGAACACGCCATTGAACAGATTGAGCATGACCTGCCAGGAGGCAGCATCCGCCGACGCATCATAGCCGAGCGGGAGGTCGTACCTGGCGGCCTTGGCATCCGACTCCGGATTGGTGAACGCATGCTTCGCCCCCGGATACTGGATCAGGGTCGTCCGCGTACCGAGGGATTCAAAGGTAGACAGCAGCGTGTCCAATCCTTGCTGCGATACCAGAGAATCCGCCTCGCCATTCTGGATCACGACGCGTCCGGCGAAGGGCTCGGGATTCTCGACGGCGATTCCAGGGCTGCCGTGGAAGCTGACGACAGCCTTGAGCGGAGCGCCGGAAAGCGCCATGTTCAACACGACACCTCCCCCGAAGCAATAGCCGATGGCCGCAAGGCGGTCACCATCCACCTCGGGGCGAGAACGCAGCACCGCCAGCGCCGAATTGAAGCTGGATTCGGCCTTCGGCCAGTCACTCATCACCGCCGACGAGAAGGCCTTGGCATCCTCGGGATGCTCCGCCGTGCGGCCTTCACCGTACATGTCTACCGCCATCACGACATAGCCGAGCCCCGCCAGCTGCTCCGCGCGCTTGCGAGCATAACTGTTGAGCCCCCACCACTCATGGACCAGCAGTATGCCGGGACGACGTCCCTTGGCCTTGGCATCACGCGCGATCAGCCCGACATGCTCCTCACCATTGGCACGATAGGTCACGACCTCGGTGACGACCTGCGGTCCTTCGAGGCGGTCGACGAGGGTGCCATCATCGGCCGCCAATGCCTGCCCCGCGGACAGCACCGATTGTGCAAACAACAGACTTCCGGCGCACCAGCCACGTAACATACGCATCGCCCACTCCTTGTGCAGATTGACAGAGTACAGAATGATGGAACGTGCCCACTGTCGTGTCGCGGTCACATCCCTTACTCCCGATTGTCCTCGCTCACCGAGCTTGATGCCACTACCACCCGGTTACGACCACTCCGCTTGGCACTGTAAAGCGCCATGTCAGCACGATGCAGGAAGTCGTCACGGCTCTCCCCGGGCAGCGGCGTGGCGACGCCGAGACTCACGGTACACAGCAGCTCCTGCTGCATGAACGCGAAGGTCATGCCGGCAATCTTCTGACGCAGACGCTCTGCCATGCCGACAGCGGTGGCGACCCCGGCATCAGCCAGCAAGATGCCGAATTCCTCGCCCCCCAATCGCCCGAAATAGTCATTGCGCCGCAATTGCTGCTGACAGATGCCGCCCAACCCACTCAACAACTGGTCTCCGGCGGCATGACCGAAGCTGTCATTGACCCGCTTGAAGTGATCCACATCGAACAGGACCAGGGCAATCTGGTCCCGCGAGGCGGATACCAGCAACGTATCCAGCATGGAGAGGAAGCAGCTGCGGGTCATGGCACCGGTCATCGCGTCCGTCATGGCTTCATGCTCGCGCCGCTGTTCGATCAGCTTGCGTTCATTGATATTGCGCGAGACCGACAGAATCCTGAGATAGCGGCCGGTCTTGGGGTCCATCGAGGGCGTGGAGATGGATTCGAACCACAGCGTATGGCCCTGCTTGTGGAGAATTCGGAAGTCGACACGAAAGACCTCTCCAAGACAGGCGGAACGATGGACCTTCCTGGCGACGCGGTCTCTGTCATCCGGATGAATCAGCAGCTTGATCTCGCTGCCCTCGATGTCATTCACGCCAAACCCGCAAAGCCTCTCGACGGATGGACTGATGTACTGACAGATCCCGTCACTGCCTTCAATGCTGACCATGTCGCTGACGGAATCGAGAATGAATCGATAGCGCTCCTCGCTCTGACGCAGCGCCCGCTCGATGTGATGGCGCGCCGTGATGTCGTCACAGTAACCATTCCATGTCACGCTGCCATCGATGGGGTCCATCGGTTGGGGCAAGGCCACGCAGGCCAGCCGCCGGGTTTCCCCATCTGGATGCTCATAGTAGATATCCGGCTCCCAGGGCGACTGGGTTTCGGCACTGGCGCGTGCCGATTCAAGCAGTCTTTGCCGCTCCTGGTCATTGAGATGCGACAGGAAGCGCGATGCATCCTCAAGTGTCGCGTCAACTTCCTCTCCCAGCAGTTGATGGGCGACCGGCGATAGATAGGTATAGGTGAACTCATCCTCCCGGCTGAGCCGGCATTGAAACACCATGCCCGGCATCTGCTGTATCAGATACTCCAGCTGGCGTCGGTGAGCCTCGCTTTCACTGATGTCACTCAGTTGCCCCAACACCTCTCTGACGGCGCCTCCGGCCGCATAGTAGAGGTGCATGTCATCCTGCAGATAGCATTGGCGGCCATCCACATGGCGGAAGGAGTAACGCAGGCTGACGCTGGCACTGCGCGAGTCGACGGCCTCCTGAAAGCGTGCCTGACATTCCGCCAGGTCATCCTCGCAGATGCGTGACTGCCAGATTCGCGGGCTGGCCAGCAGCAGGTCCCGCGACAGGCCCGCCAGCATCTCGACGCCGGAGGAGATGGATTGCAGCTCCTCCAGTGGCCAGGGGCCTCGCGCACAATAGCGCACCCCCGGGGTGTCATTGAGCTGAGTCATCAACCGCTGACGTTGATTGACCGCCTGCTCCAACCGGTGATGAGTCGCGCTGATGTCACGCACCATCACGGCGACTCGAGGCGAGTCTCCTTGCTGCGTCCGACCCAGATTCACCAGCTGGACGGAAAGACGACAATCGCCACGTGGCAAGCTCAGGCTGACGTCACACTGCAAGGTCCCGGCTCCTTCCAGACAATGCATGACGTGGGAGTGATACACCCGCTCCAGGGTCTGTCCCGCATGTGCCATGGCGGCGTCATGGTAGAGGTGCCATGCCGGATTCGCCTCATGCAGGTACAGGGAGGACCCTCTCACCTCCAGCATGGCCATGGGGTCTCTGCTGCGCATCAGCATCATGCGATAAGCCTGAAGCTGCTGCCGCTCGTGGGCAAGTGCCTGTTCTCGTAGGGAGATATCGACGACTCGACCGCAGACCGGGTGATTCGCGCCGGAGCGCCAGAGTGTTTCCTCCACCAGCACGCCGTGTCCACTGCGATCCCTGATGCGATAGGTCATCGACCCGGCAGGAGCACCGGAGGCCCGGAAGTCTCTGACTCGCTGACGATCTGCCGCCACGATCAGGGAGAACCACAGTTCGGGATGCTTGAGGAAGTCGCGCTCGCCATACCCGAGCAGACGCTCCACTGCAGGATTCAGGGTAAGGAAGCGCTGGCCGTCCGCGCTCAACATGAACAGGACATCCCCTGCGACGGCATGGTAATGGTGCAGCAGGCGGGCATCTGAGAACGATTCCAGCAATGTGAGACTCCCCTTTGGGTCAGACGTCGCCCCTCAGAGTGCGTCATCACCCCGCGCAAGACCAGTGCGTCACGCCAACGCTGGAGGGCACGTCAGCGTCAAGGGCAGGCAGGCCCATACCGCCTCCGGACTGACAATCTCGATGGGCAGCACGAAAACGCCCGACCCGGAACAGAGTCCGGGCCGGGCGTGAAGGGGTCAGAGCGGAAGGTGCTAGCCTTGTGCGGTACGTGCACCGACCATGGCATCAGCCTGCAGAGTATCCGGCTCGCTGACCGTGTCATGCGGGGCGCCATCGCGGGCGACATCCTTGCGCACTCGGCTCGCTGCAGAGGGCGCCTTGGCTCGCCTCTGCGCCGCGCCGGTAGCGTGACGTCGCGTGGCAGTTTCCTGCCGCTCACCACCACGGGCGCGGGAGTGCTCCAGCAATGAACGAAAGTCATCCGGCGTCATGTCAATGCGCTCTGCGGCGGCACTCTCCTGCCAGAGAACATAGATGGCCGGCTGCTCACGCCCGAGATCCATGCCGACCACGCGTCCCTGACGTTGTGTCCCGGGATCGCGCAGCGTCGCACCGATCAGTTCGTGGGCTTCGCGAATGGCATCGTGCATCTGAGACAGCCTGCTTTGGAAGTCAAGAGATCTGCCGAGAACAGCGGCAGTGTGGCAATACCTTCCCTGCATTGCCCCAGTACATGAACATTCGCAGGACGAAAGCGTGCCTGCATGATCTGACATGCCACCCGCGCTCACGAGCGACGTACACGGCGCATGTCAAGAGCAAAGTGTAACACATGTTCATAGTTTCGCTAATCACACCGACACCACCCACAAGAAAGCGGCACATTGCCTGCCATTCGACACTTTTCACCGCACGTTATGCCGACCAACTTCAGAGAGTGTCGCCATCTTTGTAATCTCTGTCTCTCATGCCCCACGCGAATGATGCCAAACGAAGACACGAATGCCTGGAGGACGAGCATCGCTAGGCAAGCCCTCATCTCGAGATTCAGGCGAAAAAAAACCTCCCATGACTGGGAGGTTCAAAGAGTGGATGACGCGATGTCATTCCGAGCAGCATCGAAGCCGGTCTTGGCGCCAACCCTGACCGACATACGATTGAGAGGGGACGAGTGACATTGCCTTGTCCGTGGAGCCTGAGCGCGACGCGAGAATCCTCGGGCCACTCGTCCTCACCTGGGGGAGCCTGTCGAGTCTCTGACAGGGCTCCGAATTCTGAGACCTCACCTGTGCCAGCCTGAAGAGATGGCCTCTTCAGGGAACCTCAGGCGAGGCCTTGAGTCATCTTACTTGGCGGCCTGCATGGCCAGTGCGGTGTCGAGCATACGATTGGAGAAGCCCCATTCGTTGTCGTACCACGCCATGACCTTGACCAGACGCCCTTCGCTGACGCGAGTGTGGTTGCTGTCGAAGGTGGAGGAATGCGCATCGTGGTTGAAGTCGATGGACACCAGCGGCAGCTCGTTGACGGCCAGCACGCTGGAGCCTTCGGCAGCCTTGGTCACGATGGCATTGATCTCTTCGATGGAGGTATCGCGAGAGGCCGTGAAGGTCAGATCGACCAGCGAGACATTGATCACCGGCACGCGAATCGCCAGACCGTCCAGCTTGCCATTGAGTTCCGGCAGCACCAGGCCTACGGCTGCCGCGGCACCGGTCTTGGTCGGAATCATGGAGTGCGTGGCACTGCGGGCACGGTACGGGTCGGAGTGGTAGACATCCGACAGGTTCTGATCGTTGGTGTAGGCATGGATGGTGGTCATCAGACCGTTCTCGATGCCGACTTCGTCGTTCAGCGCCTTGGCGACCGGTGCCAGGCAGTTGGTGGTGCAGGACGCGTTGGACACGACCTGATGCTCCGCCTTCAGCGTGTCTTCGTTGACACCGAACACGATGGTGGCATCGGCATCACCGCTCGGCGCGGAGATCAGCACACGCTTGGCGCCGGCTTCGATATGCTTGGCGGCAGCGGCACGCTTGGTGAACAGACCCGTGCATTCCATCACCAGGTCAACATTCAGGCTGGACCACGGCAGTTTGGCCGGATCGCGTTCCGCCAGGATACGAATCTTGTCTTCACCGACGAACAGGTTCTCTTCGTCATGAGAGACCGTCTCGGCGAAACGACCATGCACGGTGTCGCGGCTCAACAGATGAGCGTTGAGCTTCGGATCTCCCAGATCGTTGATGGCAACGACCTGAATGCGATCATTGTATTGGCCTTCATACAGCGCACGCAGCACGTTGCGACCGATGCGACCAAAACCGTTGATGGCGACGCGTAATGTCATGACTCAACTCCTGTGGCGTATGGCAGGTGCAGGTTGGCACATGGCTTCACTGCTCGGGAAGACTTGACGCATCCCGGGCAGACCAACGTGGCTCATGAAAGTATCCTACACGCTTTTACGTTAATTTGGCCGAAAGTCGTCCAGTCTTCAAGCAGTTTTTTTGTTAAGTTTACCGAATATTTCGAACAAATGCGTTTCCTGAGCAACGTGACGCGCTACTGTAGCCTGCTCTCGGCAGGATGACCGAGACTCCAGACTTTACAGTGCCGCCGTCACTGGCTAGCGTCGCCCTAGACAGGCACGCCCGATGCACGGGAAGCCCCCATTCCTTCGCCAGCCTCGGCGCCCTGCGCCGCCTGACCCATGAGGTAAGAGCATGTCCGTCAATCCGACCGTCGAGCGCGTGACTCAGCGCATCATTGATCGCTCCAGCGAACGTCGTGCTGCCTATGAGCAACTGATGGAAAGCCAGCAACGCCGTGGCGTCCATCGTTCCGAACTCTCCTGCGGCAACCTGGCGCACGGCTTCGCTGCCTGCGGTGAGACCGACAAGAATCGCCTCAAGCTGATGAACTCGGCCAACCTCGGCATTATTTCGTCATATAACGACATGTTGTCCGCGCACCAGCCATTCGAGGATTACCCGCGCATCATCAAGGAAGCGGTGCAGGCGATGGGGTCCACGGCCCAGTTCGCCGGCGGCGTACCCGCGATGTGTGATGGCGTGACCCAGGGACAGCCTGGCATGGAACTGTCGTTGTTCTCCCGCGACCTGATCGCCATGGCCGCCGCCATAGGCCTGTCACACAACATGTTCGACGGCGCCCTGTTCCTGGGTGTCTGCGACAAGATCGTGCCGGGCCTGTTCATCGCCGCGGCGCGCTTCGGTCACCTGCCGAGCCTGTTCGTGCCCGCGGGCCCGATGCCCTCCGGCCTGCCCAACAACGAGAAGGCGCGGGTACGTCAGCTGTTCGCCGAAGGCAAGGTGGGCCGCGACGCGCTGCTGGAAGCCGAGTCCGCCTCCTACCACAGCCCGGGCACCTGCACCTTCTATGGCACCGCCAACTCCAACCAGCTGATGATCGAGTTGATGGGCCTGCACCTGCCGGGCGCCTCCTTCGTCAATCCGGGCACCCCGCTGCGCGACGCCCTGACCCGTCACGCTGCCGAGCAGACCATCCGCAACAGCGAAGTCGGCGGCGACTATCGTCCCTTCTATCGCCAGATCGACGCTCGCGCCATCGTCAACGCCATGGTCGGCCTGCTGGCCTCCGGCGGCTCCACCAACCACACCCTGCATCTGGTCGCGATGGCGGGTGCGGCAGGCGTGACCATCACCTGGGATGACTTCACCGAGCTTTCCGCCGTGGTCCCCAGCCTGACGCGCATCTATCCCAACGGTCAGGCTGACATCAACCACTTCCAGGCAGCCGGTGGCATGAGCTTCCTGATTCGCGAGCTGCTCAAGGCAGGACTGCTGCACGACATCACCACCCAGGACGGCGGCACCCTGGCCGGCTACGTGCGTGAGCCCTTCCTCGAGAACGGCAAGCTGGTCTGGAAGGATGGCCCTACCGACAGCCTCGATGAGGACGTGCTGCGTCCGGTCGCCAATCCGTTCGCGCCGACAGGCGGCCTGACCGTGCTCGAAGGCAATCTGGGGCGTGGCGTGATCAAGGTCTCCGCCGTCAAGGAAGAGCACCGCCTCGTCGAAGCCCCCGTGAAGCTGTTCAGCGATCAGGACGAGCTCAAGGCCGCCTTCGAGGCCGGCGAGCTGGAACAGGACATGGTCGCCGTGGTCCGCTATCAGGGTCCGCGCGCCAACGGCATGCCGGAACTGCACAAGCTGACGCCCTATCTCGGTATCCTGCAGGACCGTGGTTTCAAGGTCGCGCTGGTGACGGATGGCCGCATGTCCGGCGCCTCCGGCAAGGTGCCGGCCGCCATCCACATGACCCCGGAAGCGCTGGACGGTGGCCCGCTGGCACGACTGCGCGAAGGCGATGTCGTTCGTCTGGATGCCAACGCCGGCACACTGGAAGCCCTGGTCGAGGAAGGCGAATGGCAGGCTCGTGAGGCCGAAGGCATCTCCCGTGACAGCTACCACCATGGCCTGGGCCGTGAGCTGTTCTCCGGGATGCGCTCCCTGGTCGGTGGCGCCGAAGAAGGTGCCTCCAGCTTCGCAGGCTACGGCGACCAGCCCGGCAGCGGCCACGACCGCAATACCCACTGAGCAGCCACGCAAGTCGACTGAGGACGCCACACGATGACTCGTGAGACACCGAGCCGCTTTGCCTTGGTAGGCGACATTGGTGGCACCAATGCCCGGCTGGCGCTTGTCCAGCCGGGCAGCCACACCCTCCATGACATCCACACGCTGGCCTGCGCCGAGCATTCCGGACTCGTGGAGGCCGTCCAGGCCTACTACCAGAGACTGGGGCTTGCCCCTGACGAACAACCCAAGGAGGCCTGCCTCGCCTTTGCCTGCCCGGTCCATGAGGAGCAGGTCAGCATGACCAACAACCATTGGTCATTCGCCAAGAGCGACGTGCGCGAATCCTTGGGCCTGACACGCTTCAAGTGCCTCAATGACTTCACCGCCATGGCACTGGGCGTGCCGCACATCGAGCCCGATGAGCGACTGCCCATCGGTGAGGAACTCACGGAAGGAGCGGGCAATGATGCCGCCCCCCGTCTGATCATGGGCCCGGGAACAGGGCTGGGTGTCGCGGGTCTGGTACATGGCACCCACAACTGGATTCCGCTGGCCACCGAAGGTGGGCATGTCAGTTTTGCCCCTACCGATGCGCTCGAGGATGCGCTGCTGAAGATCTTCCGGCGCTGGCACGGCAGAGTCTCGGTGGAACGCCTGCTCTGTGGCCAGGGAATGCTCGAGATCTACCGGGCGCTGGGCGAACTGCGCGGCCTGCCGACTCCGCTCGAAAGTGCCGCGGACGTCAGCCAGGCCGCCCATGCCCGCGATGCGCACGGGCAACCCAAGGACAGCCTGGCTTGCGATGCCGTGCTGCGCTTCATGAAGATTCTGGGAGACGTGGCCGGGGATCTTGCCCTGGCGCTCGGCGCGCGTGGCGGCGTGTATCTCTGCGGCGGCGTCCTGCCGCGCAACCTTGACCTGCTCGGGCAAAGCGATTTTCGCCGCGCCTTCGCCGACAAGAACCGCATGAGCCGTTACAATGCCGCGATCCCTACCTGGGTGGTGACCGCGCCGTGGACCGGTCTGCTGGGGGCCGCCGAGGCACTGCACAATGAAGAGGTGGCCTGACGCGATGCCGTCGGCCACGCTCCTGAACCGTCGAGGAAGCTCGAGATGATTCCTGAAAGTCTGCGCGCACTGGTGGATGCCACGAGCGGCCAACGTACCTGCGAATGGCAAGGCCGCATGCTCCTGATCCTCAACCGCGCCTGGGGCGAGCTGGTCGTCTGCCACCAGGGCGCCCAGGTGCTGCATTACCAGCCAGCCTCCCAGCGCCCCTGGCTGTGGGTCACCGAGACACCGGCGGCGCTTCCGGGCAGCATTCGTGGCGGCATTCCGTTGTGCTGGCCCTGGTTCGCTGACGAGTATCCTGAGGGCGAGACAGAGCTGCATGGCCCGGCGCGCAAGGCCGAGTGGCGCATCGACGCGGTAGAGGAAGACGAGGAGGAAGGCGTCGAGATCCACGCCTCTCCGCAATCTCCCCTGCACGCGGCACTCTCGCCTCGCGTCGTCATCTTCGCGGGTCGCCACTTCCTGAAGGTGGAGCTGATCACGGAAAATCGCGGCGAGACCCCGGTCAAGATGACAGGCGCACTGCATACCTACTTTGCCGTGGAAGATGCCTTCCAGTGCCGCGTCACCGGCCTCGCCGGCGCCAGCTATCTGGACAAGCGTCAGGACTTCTCGCGTCTTGATCAGCAAGGCGAGCTGGGCATTCGCGGCCCGCTGGATCGCATCTACCAGTCAAGCCAGGTCCAGGTACTCGAGGATGGCCAGCGCAGACTGCGCATTGCAAAGCAGGGCTCCGACTCCACGGTCGTCTGGCACCCGGGCGATGCACCGCCGGCCGATACCAGCGTCGAGAACGCCCGTGGCTTCCTGTGTGTCGAGACTGCCTGTACCCGCCTTGACCCCGTCTGGCTGCCGCCGGGCGCGCAACATCTGCTGGTACAGCACATCTCCCCTCTCAAACAGGAAGGGTGACACTCACGATCCATACACCACCTGTCAGCCACCCACTGACAGGTGGCTACCGAGCGGCGATCAGCAGGCAATCATCGGCAAGTGCCTTTCCCATGGCACTGAATCGTGTCATGCCACGCCTGCCAGCGTCATTCGTCAGCTCAAGGCGCGCTGGTCAGCGACGGACTGCAGACTGGCGACACAAGCTATCCACAACCCATACGATGGACACTTCCATGCTGCAATTGACCCGTAGTGTTTCCTGGCAGGCGCTGACCCGGCTAGGCGAGGTAACCCGCAACGACCGTATTCGCGACTACTTTGCCGCGGACCCCAAGCGCTTCGAGAAGATGAGTCTCCGGGTCGGCGGCCTGTTCCTCGACTATTCCAAGCACCACATTTCCGACGAGGTGATGAAGGCACTGATCGAGCTGGCAGACCACTCTGCCCTCGTTCAGCGTCGCTCCCAGATGTTCTCGGGTGACATCATCAACGTGACCGAGAATCGCCCCGTCCTTCACACGGCCCTGCGCAGCCAGTCCAATACGCCGGTCATCGTCGACGGCAAGGACGTGATGCCGGAGATCCACAGCACTCGCGAGCAGATCCGCGCCTTCTGCGAAAGCGTGCGCAGTGGCGAATGGAAAGGCTATGACGGACAACGCATCCGCGATGTCGTCAATATCGGCATCGGAGGCTCCGACCTCGGCCCCAACATGGCCTGCCGCGCCCTGCTCAAGCATCGTCATCCGGAGCTGAACTTCCACTTCGTCTCCAACGTGGATGGCAACCACATCCAGAAGGTGCTCAAGCGCCTCGATCCGGCCACGACCCTGTTCATCGTCTCCACCAAGACCTTCTCCACGCAGGAAACCCTGCTCAATGCGAAGTCAGCACGTCGCTGGTTCCTGGAGCAGGCAGGTCAGGATGCCGACGTCGGCGCCCACTTCGTCGCGGCCTCCACCAACCGCAAGGCGGCCAAGGAATTCGGCATCCGCGAAGAGAACGTCTTCGAATTCTGGGCCTGGGTCGGGGGCCGCTATTCCATGTGGTCATCCATCGGTCTGCCGATCGCCCTCTCCATCGGCTATGACGGCTTCATGGAACTGCTGGAAGGCGCCTATGAGATGGACCAGCACTTCATCGAAGCGCCGCTGGGCGAGAACATGCCGGTCCTGATGGCCCTCATCGGTATCTGGTACATCAACTTCATGGGTGCCGAGACCCAGGCCATCGTGCCCTACGATCAAGCCTTGCATCAGCTGCCCGCCTTCCTGCAGCAGCTCGACATGGAATCGAATGGCAAGTCGGTGGACATCTTCGGGCGTCCTGTCGACTACAAGACCGGCCCGATCGTGTGGGGCGAGACCGGTTCCAACGGTCAGCATGCCTTCTTCCAGCTGCTGCACCAGGGAACTCGCTACGTTCCCATCGACTTCATCGCTTCCCTGAAGCCGGAGCCGGGTACCGAAGAGCACCACTTCGCACTGATCACCAACATGCTGGCCCAGGCCAATGCCTTCATGGAAGGCAGTCAGGACGGCAGCAACCTCGACCCGCATTACAATTGCCCGGGCAACCGCCCCTCGAGCACGCTGCTGCTTGATGAGCTGACACCGCGCAACCTGGGGGCACTGATCGCTCTCTATGAGCACAAGGTCTTCGTGCAGGGCGTGATCTGGAACATCAACTCCTTCGACCAGTGGGGCGTGCAGCTCGGCAAGCGCATCGCAGGCGAGATCAGCGCACGCATCGATACTGACGTCCAGGCCTTCGATCCCTCCACCCAGGGCCTGCTGGCACTGGTACGCGAGCACTTCCCGGCCGCCGGAGACAGCATGCAGCCAGAGACAGGCGTGACCAGCACCAAATCAAGCAAGAAGGCCCCGACGGCCACCACCAAGGGAGCAACCTCCTGATGACTCCGGTAATCGCATTCGGCGAAGCGCTCGTCGACATGCTGTCCAACAAGCTCGGCGGCCAGGCCGTCGAGCAGGAAACCTTCACGCCCTACGCTGGTGGTGCGCCCGCCAATGTCGCCGTGGCCTGCGCACGTCTCGGGCTGCCCAGCCACTTCGTGGGCATGCTGGGCCAGGACAGCTTCGGTGACTTCCTGCACGACGAACTGGCCACCCATGGCGTACGCCTGGATCACGTCAAGCGCACCAGCGAGGCACGCACCGCGCTGGCCTTCGTCTCGCGCGACGAGGATGGCGAGCGTCGCTTCGACTTCTATCGTCCGCCGGCAGCTGACCTGCTGTTTCGTCCGGAACATGCAGGCCCGGAGCTGTTCGCTCAACCCGCCATCTTCCATCTGTGCAGCAACAGCCTGACCGACGCCGGTATCGCGGACACCAGCTTCGTGCTGGCGTCTCGCGCGCGTGCTGCTGGCTCCCTGGTCAGCGTGGATGCCAATCTGCGTCACAACCTGTGGCCGAATCAGCAGGTCGACGTGTCACTGGTCACTCGCCTGCTGGACAACGCCGATATCCTCAAGCTTTCCCAGGAAGAGGTCGAGGCACTCACTGACGGCCAGCAAGAGTCCGATTGGCTGCAGGCACGCCTGCAGGCCGGCGTCCGCCTGATCGTGCTGACCGACGGCCCGGGCACCATCCGCGCACTGGTGCGCAAGCAGAGCGGCGAGACCAGGACCGTCAGCATCACGCCGCCGGTAGTCAAGGCCATCGACACCACGGCCGGCGGTGATGCCTTCATCGGCGGCTTCCTCTCGTCGCTCAGCGAAGCCGGTGTGGATGCAGCCCTGCTGCGTGACTGGTGCGAGGAAGAGAGCCATCTTCAGGCTGCGCTTGAGCGTGCAGCAGCCTGCGGCGCCTTTGCCGTGACTCGCCCTGGTGCCTATGCCGCGCTACCGACTCGAGAAGACCTCACCGCCATGCAGTGAGCGGCCCGAGTGACGTCACTGGCCACCTCAGAGCCAGCGACAATCTTGAGACGCGCACGTAAAAGCCCCGCTGATCTGATGATCAGCGGGGCTTTTGGTTTTCTGGGTTCAAGTTCTTGCCTCATTTGCTGAGTACATGTCTTGAATACATGTTCTACGTACACATGCCAGATGTCATGACAGCCCTGCGTCTTTTGGCCAAGACCAACCAACAACAAATATGCCTGCGAAGCGCAGCAGAAAGCCACGCAATCTCCGTCTCAAGTCGGCACCTATCAGACGTAAAAAAGCCGGCCCCGAGGGACCGGCTTTCGTTAGCTTGCTAGACGTTTGAGAGCGTCTTAGAAGCCGTAGTAGATGCCGACTGCAGCGCCGTCACCAGCGTCGCCAGAGCGATCGTACTGGGCGTATTCAATGTAGGTGTACATCGCGGAAGAGATGTTGTAAGTCACACCCAGGTTGAATTCGTTGAAGCTGTCGTCGCCACCGTTGTCAGAAGCAAGAGTGGAATTGTCTTCAGCGTCGACGTACTGGTAGCCGCCGTAGACGTCGCCCATGCCGTAGCCGTAGCGTGCGCCGATACCGTAGTAATCAACGTCGGTGTCATCTTCTTCACCCGCGAAGCGCTCAGCCTTGACGGCGATGCGCAGGGCGTCAACGGTGTACTGACCGGTGATACCGTACTGGTCGCCGATGTCACTGCCGTTGGTGGCTTCGAACTGGTCCAGGTTGTCATACACACCAGCGACAGAGAAACCGCCGACGGTGTACTTGGCACCTGCGAAGAAGGACGCCTGGTTGGAATCAGTGACGTTCTCGTCTTCACCATCGCCTTCGAAGTTGGAACCGACAGCGAACTGCAGGCCGCCCATGACCGGAGACATGTACTGCAGCTTGTTGCCTTCACGAGTCTGGCTGTCACCGTCGATCTGGGTGCTGGAATCAGTCAGATCGAAGTATTCGTTGTTGGAGATCGGATCCTGGATCCAGTCGTCCATCAGCTGATCCCAGGAACCGATACGCGCGTCACCGAAGGAACCCTTGGCACCGACGTAGGACTGGTCGCCATCGTTCAGGCCGTTGCCGCCGCCCTTGGATTCGTCAGCGTCGTATTCCCACTCGGCCTTGAAGTAACCGACGATGTCGTCGTTGATCTTGTGCTCACCCTTGGCACCGAAGGTAGAACCGTTGTCGCCCAGTTCACTTTCCGGGTCACCGCCGAGCTGGTCGACATAGGAGTATGCCAGCTGAACGTTGCCGTAGATGTCCAGCTTGGTGCCGTCTTGATTGTAGACGGTTGCAGCGGAAGCGGAGGTAGCAGCCAGGGCAGCAGCGCCGGCGATGGCAGTAGCCAGAAGTGTCTTTTTCATCGCGATAGTTCCTTAACTAGCGTTAACTGTTCGATCGTGTCTGCCGGTGGCAGTGGCCGAGGTTCCGGGCGCTTGATGACGCCTCTAAAACCCTGTGGCCTTGTTATTATCCAATGCTCGCAGGGAAACCATATACCGGGCTTTCAGGATGTGCAACAGAAAAAAACACTGTTTTCGATCACTGGTCCTGAACCAATACGCCGGTCAATTGTCTGGCGTGCCAACACTCTAGAGCGGAAGAATGAAGGATTCATGACAACCATGGGTTTTCTCGAGGGTTTTGACGTTCACTGATTTCCCGGCAGTCAGAGCGAAGACACACTTGCCTCAGCCATGACATGCAAGACAAAAGTAGCATGCACTGAGCCGATGAATTCTTTGTCATCTCACGCCATTGGAAGCTCATCATTCCCCTTGCATGCCATCGTGCAAATCTCTGGAATCGAAAGGAAAACGAGCATGGACGCGCCTCGGTGAAAAATGACATGGCAGTCAATTTTCGGTGTCTTCTTCAACGACTCACCGCTTTCCTCCGATGACCTTGACGTGATGAAACCCCGATCACTCGATGGAGTGACCGGGGTAGTCCATGGTGGCCTGATCATGATCAGGCTGAATGCCGCTGATCAGAGCATCACTGACGGCAGTACCTCACGTCGCGACTCTGGTGAGGGATAGCGCAGGATCGACATGTCGCCTGCACGAAGTTTCCACATTCCTGTCGCCTCAAAACCGCGATGGAGCATGGCGCCATCATTGGCTTAGCCAGTTGGGCAGGAAGAGTGAGATCGACGGGACATAGGTGATCAATACCAGGAACAGCAGCAACAACGACAGCCACGGAAGTGCGGCACGAATGACCCAGGTCATCGGCTTGCCGGTGATACCCGCGGTGACGAACAGGTTGAGCCCCACTGGTGGCGTCAGCATGCCGATCTCCATGTTGACCACCATGATGATGCCGAGATGGATCGGATCGATGCCCAGCTGCGTCGCGATGGGAAACAGGATCGGGGCCATGATCAGCAGGATGGCCGAGGGCTCCATGAAGTTGCCTGCCGCCAGCAGCAGCAGATTCATCACGATCAGGAATCCCCAGGCTGGCAGCCCCCAGCCGATGATGGTCTCGGCGATGGTGTGAGGAATGCGTTCAGTGGTCAGCACATGGGCGAACAGCATCGCATTGGCGATGATGAACAGCAGCATCATCGAGACGCGCGCACCATCCAGCACCACCTTCTTGACCTCCTGGTCCGAGAATGAGCCCACCAGGCCTGCCGGCACCTGCCAGAGAGCACGCAGCCCGGCCCTGCCCCATGCTTCGTTGCCTCTGCGCCATGGCACGTCCTTCAAGGGCCCCATGTCGCGATAGCCCACCACTGCGATGAACCAGGCGTAGACCGTCGCGACCGCCGCCGCCTCGGTGGGGCTGGCCACCCCGCCGTAGATCGAGCCCAGCACGATGAAGATCAACATCAGCCCGCCCATCGCGACCAGCCCCGAGCGAGCCAGCGTCCTGAGACCCGGGAACGGCTGTGAAGGCAGTTTCTTGATTCGGGCAGCGATATAGATGGCCACCATCAGGATGCCGCCCATCAACAGCCCGGGGATCAGGCCCGCCATGAACATCTTGGCCGCCGAGACCTCCGTGGCCGCGGAGTACACCAGCATCACGATGGAGGGAGGAATCAAGATCCCCAGGGTACCGGCATTGGTGATCACCCCGGCCGCGAAGGATTCGCTGTAGCCCTGACGCACCATGCCCGCGATCACGATGGAGCCAATCGCCGCGACCGTGGCCGGAGAGGACCCCGAGACGGCGGCAAACAGCATGCAGGCCAGTACCGAGGCCATCGCAAGCCCGCCACGGACATGGCCGATGGCATCGGTCGCGAAGGTGATCAGGCGGCGTGCCACGCCTCCCGTCGAAAGGAAGGTGCTGGAAAGAATGAAGAAGGGAATCGCCAGCAAGGTGTAGTGATGCGACAGGGCTTCAAACAGCTTGATGGCGACCGAGCCCAGCGAATCACTCGAAAACAGCAGTATCGTCGTGACACTGGAAAATCCGAGCGCGAAGGCGATCGGCATGCCGAGAAAGATGCCACCGAACAGCAGCGCGAACAGAGTGGCTATGGTCATCGTCTGGGTTCCTGATCACTGTCACGTTTACCACCGGCACCATCGGAGCTGTCACCAATGACCGAGTCAGCCGGCTGCACCAGGTGCATGCTGTCCTCGCCTTCGTCGTGAAAGCCGAAACCGCTGGCATCTCCGCGTATCACCTTCCAGCCCAATACCGCGAAGCGCAGCATCAGCAGCAGCATCGCGATGGGCAGAATCGTCAGGGCATACCACTTGGGTATCGCGATATCCTCGAGTTCGATACCGATCATCTGCATCAAGGACAGATATTCGTAACTGCCGACCAGCAGCATCACGCAGTACGCCATGCAGATGACCAGCGCGGCCAGGGTAGCCACCCGCTGCCAGATCAGTGGCAGCATCTTCACCACGACATCCACACCGATGTGCGCGCCCTGCTTGACGCCCCACGACACGCCGATCAGCACGAACCAGCCCGCCAGATAGAGAGTGGCTTCCTGGGACCAGCTGATACCGGTATTGAAGACGAAACGCAGCACCACCTCGACGAAGACCAGCAATACCATCGCCACCAGCAGCAGCGAGAACAGCGTCTCTTCTGCCTTGTGTAGCCATCCAAGTTTCATGGCAATGTCCTCATGCCCTTCATGGAGACTTGCCTCGCACGAGAGGACGGACATGTCGCGTCTCCCGGCGAGGCAAGTGATTGTCGGCCTGCGCGTCTCAGCGATTGGCATCCTGAGCGGCATCGATGATGTCCTGACCGATATCATCGGCGAATTCACCCCACACCGGCTTCATCGCATCCACCCACTGCTGGCGCTGCGCATCGTCCAGCGTGATGATCTCGCTCTGACCGGAGTCGATGATGGCCTGCTTGGCCTCGAGATTCTTGGCCTGGGACAGCTCATTGCCATAGGCGATGGCTTCATCCAGCGCTGACTTGACCTCGCCACGCACCTCCTCCGGAAGCCCATTCCAGAAGCGTGCCGAGGACACCACCATGTAATCCAGCACGCCGTGATTGGATTCGGTGATGTAAGGCTGCACTTCAAAGAACTTCTGGGAATAGATATTGGAGTAGGTATTTTCCTGACCGTCGATAGCCTTGGTCTGCAGCAGGATGAAGACTTCGGAGAACGGCTTCTTCAGCGAGACGGCATCCAGCGCATCGAACTGCGCCTCGAGCACGTCAGAGGTCATGATGCGGAATTTCTTGCCATCCGCATCATCAGGCACCGTGAGCGGTGAGGACGCGGAGAGCTGCTTCATGCCGTTGTGCAGATACCCGAGTCCGACCAGTCCCTTGGGCTCCAGCGCCGTCAGCAAGGATTGGCCTGTCTCGCTGCTCTGGAAACGCTCCACCGCT
The DNA here is from genome assembly GCF_057670765.1 of Cobetia sp. PS-4MA. Classification (NCBI taxonomy): domain Bacteria; kingdom Pseudomonadati; phylum Pseudomonadota; class Gammaproteobacteria; order Oceanospirillales; family Halomonadaceae; genus Cobetia; species Cobetia sp. PS-4MA. The sequence continues at coordinate 2,985,365 of NZ_CM173107.1, forward strand.
TCCATGTCCTTGAACAGGAACGGCAGATCGAAGACCTGCAGCTGATCCGTGTATTTCTGGAACTTGGAGAGTGACGGAGCCGCCAGCTGGACATCGCCCAGCAGCATGGCTTCCAGCACCTTGTCATCCCCATAGAGCTGGGAGCTGGGATAGAGCTCAACGGCCACCTGATCCCCCAGTCGCTCTGCGACCAGCTCCTGGAACTTCTTGCCCATCTGCCCCTTGGGGGTGTTTTCCGCGACGACGTGAGAGAACTTGATGGTGATAGGGTCGGCCATGACAGCGGTCGAGGCCATCAGAATGGCGGCACTCAGGGCTGTCAGGGCAGGCTTGAAAAGGCGCATGGCAGTTCCTCTCGGAATCTTGGTTGTTATTGGGGGTTGGTCATCTGTTGATCATCCCGCCTGGCGTGTGCTGCATCACGACACTCGGCATGAGCGCGAGTCGCAACGCCAGACATGAGCGCGAGCAGGGACACCTGGGTATAGCGAGTACCGCGCCATGAGCAGCACATTCCCAGTTTTTTCTATTGAATTCAGATACCTGTGGCGGAAACCCTTCTTCGCGACATGAGTGGGCTTGCCGACAACGCCGGCCCGATGTGCGGATTTCCACCCACCAACGACAGAGCCCCTGTGCGGCAATCCGCACAGGGGCTCTGAACACTGACGATCGAGGTGACATGTGCGGGCTGGCCATGGGGCCTGCCTGCACGACACGTCGCTAGCGGTGCTTGGTCATCAATTCACTCAGCTTGTGGCTGATGCGCTGGCTGGCAGCCTGCTCCTCACGCTCCTTCTGCTGACGAGTCAGCTCCGCGAGTTGCTGACGTGCATGCAATGCCTCGTCTTCCGTGACGGCACCCACGGACTGACCTTCAAGATCGACCCGCTGCGTGCCGGCACGAACGGCCTTCAGGTATCGAGGCAAGTGGACGTAGCCCGCCAGAGCGCGGCGCACGAGCTTCTCGTCCCAGGGCTCGTTCTCCAGCAACTCGACATGGATGCCGATCTTCAAGGGGCGGGTGTGGCCCTTGAAGAAGGTATCCGGATAGCGCTTGTACCATTGCTTGAGCAGCGCCTGGGGCGACGGCGGCGTTGCCTGGTCCGGTGTCTCGTCAGAGCCAGCGGATTCGACTGGCGCGTCGTTAGACATTGCTGGCGACGGTGCAGACTCGGCGTCAGCGGTCTCCCCCGAGGCAACACCGGGTGACTCGCTCGCGGAGGCCAGCTGCTCCGCGGCAGCTTCCACCTGCGCAGCACTGGGACGCGCATCCTCCACCGGCTGTGACGCGGGGGACTGTGCGCTGCGTTCGCGCAACTCGCGCAGCTCGGCATCACGCGCCATCAAGGCCTCGCTCAGCCCGGTCAGCTGCGCCTGCTGCTCCTGCATCTGCTGGCGCAGCGCGGCCAGCGTCTCGCGTAGCTGGGCATTTTCCGATTCCAGCGCCAGACGAGCCTGACGCTCTCCGTCACGCTGCTGTCGCTGAGTGTCGGCTTCATGTTCAAGCGCAGAGTACAGCGCTTCGAGGCGATCCATCGTCAAGGCCTGAGCCTCCCTTGCACGCTATGGGCAGTTCCGTTTGGCACCAGTCTGTGTCAGTACCTGCTGACTGTAAAGTTCCCGCTGGCAGGCGCAAGCGCTAGTCGTCCCTGCGCTCATAGCGCACGAAGTCATAGGCAGGCAGGCCTTCACCACTTTCTCCCGGCACACGCTGAGCTTCTTCCCAGTCAGCACCAAGCTCCGGGAAGTGCGCATCGCCTTCGATCTCGACCGCTACCTCGGTCAGGTACAGACGCGTGGCGACGGGCAGTGCCTGTGCATAGATCAGTCCACCCCCGATCACCATGATCTCGTCCACACCTTCGATCATCGCATGGTGATCCGCCATGTTGAGCGCCGCCGCCAGATCGTGACAGACCCGTACGCCATCGTGGTGGAACTCGCTGTCACGCGTGACGATGATATTGAGTCGATTGGGCAGCGGCTTGCCGATGGAGGCAAAGGTCTTGCGCCCCATGATCACCGGCTTGCCCTGGGTCGCATGCTTGAAGAACTTCAGGTCTTCCGGCAGGTACCAGGGCAGATTGTTGTCGACACCGATCACGCGATTGACCGACATGGCGGCGATCATCGCCACCGGGACCACGGTCTCGGCGGCGGCACTCAGCGGAGAAAATTCCTTGTCACTCATACGGCCACCTGCGCCTTGATATGCGGATGGGATTCATAGCCTTCGATGGCGATGTCATCGAAGGTGAAGTCGAACAGATCCGTCACGTCCGGATTCAGCTTGAGCGTCGGCAGGGCCAGCGGCTCGCGCGTCAGCTGCTCACGCGCCTGCTCCAGATGATTGCTGTAGAGGTGGGCATCGCCGAGGGTATGAATGAACTCCCCCGGCTTGAGGCCACAGACCTGAGCGATCATCTGGGTCAACAGCGCATAGCTGGCGATGTTGAACGGCACGCCGAGGAAGATGTCGGCGCTGCGCTGATAGAGCTGGCAGGACAGCCGACCCTCGGCGACATAGAACTGGAACAGGGCATGACACGGCGGCAGGGCCATCTCATCCACCAGCGCCGGATTCCAGGCCGAGACCATCAGACGGCGCGAGTCCGGGTTGGTCTTGATCTGCTCGATCAGATGCGTGATCTGATCCACACTGCCGCCTTTCGGATTCGGCCAGCTGCGCCACTGATAACCGTAGACCGGCCCGAGATCGCCATTCTCATCGGCCCACTCATCCCAGATACGCACGCCATTTTCCTTGAGGTAGGCGATGTTGGTGTCGCCTTTCAAGAACCACAGCAGCTCGTGGATGATCGAGCGCAGGTGCAGTTTCTTGGTGGTGACCAGCGGAAAGCCTTCGGCCAGATCGAAACGCATCTGGTGACCGAAGACACTCAAGGTACCGGTACCGGTGCGGTCGCCCTTTTGCGTGCCGTTTTCCAGCACGTGGCGCATCAGATCGAGATAGGGTTGCATGGGCAGCGGGTCCGTACGGCGGATCAGAGGCTGGCTCGGCGAGCGGATCCGGGGGATCGGCCCTGCACCAGCCTCTTCATGAATTCGAATCGTTCACTTGACGATATTTTACGCTGCCAGATACGCAAGAACGCGGCCCGATGGCCGCGTTCTTGCGTATCTGGCAGGGGGCCAGTTTACACCGATTGCCCCCTGTAATCACACCTGCATTCCCACCTCAGGATGCGCGAGGCAGCGGCGGCTGCGCCACGTCCTGACCACGCGACCATGCCATCAGCAGCAACCCGAACAGCACCATCGGCAGCGACAGCAGCTGACCCATGGTCAGCCAGTCGAAGGCGATGAAGCCGAGCTGGGAATCCGGTTGGCGGAAGAACTCGGTGATAAAACGGAAACTGCCGTAGCAGAGCAGGAACAGACCGGAGATCAACCCCTTCTGGCGCGGCTCACGCGAGGCGAACCACAGGATCGCGAACAGCGCGACGCCTTCCAGCGCGAATTGATAGAGCTGAGAGGGATGGCGTGGCTCCGGCCCGTAGAGCGGATAGACCATGCCCCATGAGACATCGGTGATACGCCCCGGCAGCTCCTGGTTGATGAAGTTGCCCAGGCGCCCTGCGCCGAGGCCGATCGGAACCATCGGCGCGATGAAGTCAGTCAGCTGGAAGAAGGTCAGCTGGTGACGACGCGCGAACACCAGCATGGCGATCAACACACCCAGCAGGCCGCCATGGAAGCTCATGCCCCCATCCCAGACCTTGAAGATCCACACCGGGTCCGCCAGCAACTTGTCGAAGCCGTAGAAGAGCGCATACCCCAGGCGCCCACCCAGCACCACGCCCAACGCACCGAAGAAGATCAGGTCTCCCACGGCATCCTGACTCAGGCCGACCCGTCCGCGCCGGGCACGCGCCAGCCCCCAGGCCGCCGCGAAGCCGATCACGTACATCAATCCATACCAGTGAATCTTGAAAGGCCCCAATGCCAACGCCACGGGGTCGATCTGAGGATATTGCAACATGAGAAAACCTTGAATGAATAAGTCGGCACGACTGACGCCAGTCGCAAGTCTTTCGCCATCAATCCGATGCGCTACCGGTCAGGTGACGAAGGGTAACAGCTCGCGCATGAACGCCACCTAGCAGCCCTTCCCCGCAAAGCGGACATGCCGAGATGTCTCACGAGACGAGAAAGCGCAGCCCCACGATCACGAGAATCAACGCGAACAACCGCTTGAGCAACAGCGCCGGCAACGCATGGGCCAGCCGTGCGCCCACTCGCGCGAAAGGCACCGACACCAGCACGATGCCGAGCCAGGCAACCCAATGTACATAGCCGATGGCATGCTCCGGCAAGCCCGGGGCGTGCCAGCCCACCGCGATATTGGTCAGCGCTGCCACCAAGGCGATGGGAAACCCGGCCGCGGCCGCCGTCCCGACCGCCTCGGTCATGCGCGCCTGCCAGCTGGTCAACATCGGCACCATCACCGTCCCTCCTCCGATCCCGAAGAGTGCGGATACCACCCCGACGGTGCCACCGCCAAGAAACTGCCCGGCACGCCCCGGCGCCTGCGCCAGCTGACCCACCTTGAGATCCAGTCCCATCTTGACGGCGACCAGCAGCACGAAGCCACCGAACAGCAGCTTGAGCATCTCGCTGCTCAGTCCGCCCGCCAGCACCACCCCCAGCGCGGTTCCCACCACCAGTCCGGGCAGCAGGCGCTTGAGCCAGTCCAGACGCACGGCGCCACGCTCATGATGCGCACGCGCCGATGACAGCGAGGTCACCACGATGGTCGCCAGTGAGGTACCTATCGCCAGATGCATCAAGACATCAGTGGCGACACCTTGCAGCGCAAAGGCTGCCGCCAGCACCGGCACGATGACCAGCCCGCCACCGATACCGAACAGGCCGGCGATCAGACCCGCCACGGCCCCCAACACGGGATACCACCACCACATGCCCCACTCCTTGCACCTGTCTTCATCGAGAACCTCTGTCAAAGGGCCGGGTTGAGGCCATGAACCGATGGCTCATCGCTCACCCTTGCCAACTCAGACCCCATCACCCGTCACGCCACCTTCTGCTCCCGGTGCCTTCATCGTGGCCCGAGGCAGCCATTTGCGAACCTTGTCGATCAACGCCTGAGGACGATAGGGCTTGCCAAGATAATCATCCAGACCTGCCGCGAAGAAACGCTCGCGGTCCGCCTCGCTGGCATTGGCCGTCAGGGCAATGATCACGCTACGCCTGTCACTGCCGGCCCCGGCCTCCTGTTCGCGCCAATTCCGGGTAACGCTGACGCCATCCATGCCGGGCATGAAGATATCCATGAACACCAGGTCGTAGAAATGGCGCTCGCGCGCGGCCAGCGCATCTTCTCCACTGCTCGCCGTATCCACCACCAACCCCTGGCGGCCGAGCACCGTGCGCGCCAGCATGGCGTTCACCGGACCATCATCGACGACCAGAATGCGAGTTTCGACAGGATTGTCCGGCCAGGACAACGGCACCAGGATCTCCAGCACCTCCTCCCCTTGCGTCTCATGCTGTCGGTAGCGCCCGCCGAGCTCCTCCACCAGACGACGAGCCATCAACAGCGAGGAAGGCGCATTGCGCCCGACATCGAGGCCACAGTGATCGTGAAGCTCAAGCCTCAGCCAGCATTGCCCCCCTGTCTCCGTGTCCCTCAGGCCAGCTCCCGTCGGGCCACCGGCCAGCGACGACGCACCCTCGGCGTCCACCACCTCGACGAACACGCGATGCCGACCCGCGCTGGCGCGTCGACAACCATCTTCCGACAGATGCTCGAAGAGCTGCGCCAGACGCCGTACATCGCCACGCAGCAATGCAGGCAGCGCGCCCAGCTGCCACTCGAAGGGCAGCCCCACGTCGTGGTAGCGCTGCTGCATGTCATTGAGCAGCGCTCCCAGCGCCTCGGCCGGCGTGAACAGATTCTCCTCCAGCGGCGTGCGCACGACATCGTCGCGCTCCGTCAGCACATTCAGCAGCTGTGCCACACTATCGAGACGCCCCTGCAGCAGGCTCAGCTCGGCATCCTCCAAATGACGCTCGCGACGCAACTGCCCCAGCTTGCGCACCAATCCCTGCAAGGGAGGCGTCAACTCGGCGTGCAGCATGTCCAGATAGTCACTCTTGAGGCGGGCTTCCTCGCGCGCCCTGTCGCGTGCGACCAGCAACTGCTGGCTGGCCTGATCATGTTCTGATTCATCAATCATCACGCCCAGCACCTGGGCGGGGTCGTTGTTGAAACGGCACAGCTCGAGACGCATGCGCCGCATGCGGCCCTCGGCATCATGGACACGCAATTCTCGACTGTTGGGTACGCTCGGGTTGGGCTCCAGCATCAGTAGACTCCCGACCGAGCGCCCCAGCGCTTCATGTAGCACCAGCCCGAACAGCTTCTCGAAGGCAGGATTGGCCATCGCCAGCAGGCCATGACGCATCACGAAGGCAGGCAGTGGCAAGGCATCCAGTTCGTGGCCACGACCACGGCGCAGCAATGCCACGGCAGCACGGTGACGGCGCAGAATCTCGTCGGCCGGATACGCCTGATGGGCCGAGACGGGATACTCCTCCATGACCTGCCCCTGCTCGAGCCGCACGCTCTGGCGTGCCAACCATTCCAGTGGCTGCCCCAGGCGCTGATCAAGGCGACGCAGGCGCCATTGCAGAATCAGCATGCTCACCGCGAAGACCAGCAGCAAGGCACCGGCGCTGCCCAGCAGCAATGACAGCAATGGCATCTCGCCCGGCACGTCAAGATCGCGCCGCGCCACCAGTCGCCAGCCATTGACAGGCAAGGTGTCCCAGACGACGGCACGCGCCGCAGGTCCTGGCAGCAAGGTAGCGCCACGCAGACCGCCGTCCACCGCCTGGGCCACGTCATCGGGCAGGCGTCGCGGCCGAGGGTCACGCGTATTGCTGCTGGCCGCCCACACTTCCAGGTCCTGACCGATCAGCCAATAGGGGGCCGTGCGGCCCTGACCAGGCAGCAGCAAGCGAGATTCCATCTGGGGGACCGCGAGATCCAGCCCGACATGGACCTTCTGTCCCGCGTTGAGTTCCACCTCGACCAGCGCGGTGATCTGAGGCAGGCCCGCCGGACCGGGATGTGGCGGCAGCCAGACGACCCGCGGCGCGCCGTTGTCCGAGCTGCTGGCCAGCTGGCGCTGAGTGGCAGGTGTGACATCGGTGTAGGGAAGGAGCCTGGTGCCCGGTGAGAAGGCATCCAGCACGTTGAACCAGGGGTAGAGCATGATCATGCTGTTGTCGAGACTGACGAACAGTCGCGAGATCAATGGGTCCGTGGAATACAGATCCGACAACAGCCATTGCATCCGGATCAGGCGTCGCGCCACGTCGTGATCCTGCTCATCCAATGCGCGGTGAAACTCTCCGTACAAGGCAGCGCCGCCACGCGTGATCGGCCGGAACAGCTGACCTTCCTCGGTCAACACCAGCTCATTCAATGACGAATCCGCCTCGCCCCCGGCATGGTCGAGATGGCGACGCGTGTAGCGCGCCAGGATCTGCAGACGACGCTGCTGCGCCTCGAAGCGCTCATTCACCAAGGCAGTGGCCAGCGAATGCTGCTGGCGAAGCTCGCCCAGGGCGCTGTCCACGAGCTTGTGCCGCTCGCTGTCCCAGGTGACCCAGGCCCCGACCAGACAGCTGAGCGCCACTGCCAGCTCGGCGAGCAGCAGCGGGCCCACCGTCAGGCGACTCATGCGCCGCCATACCGATTCCAGTCCACTGGGGCTGCTCTCGCTGCGGTTCCCCGCACTGCCGCCATCCTCGAGACGAGTGGCGTCGCCGGTGACGCCGGACGCTCCCGTCGGGGGAGCCTCCGCTTGGGAAGATTCAGCCTCGGGCGAGCGTGACGCTGGCTCGACAGGGGGAGGACGGCGCGAGAACATGGTCTGGGAGCATCCTGTAGATGGACCTGACAGCAAAAACCATCGGGCATGGGTGCAGCGATTCGTGACGTGGCGTGACATTGCCGCAGCAGTACGATCGGGTCGCATCGAGCCATACTGCCCGTAGCCCGACGTCACGGCAGATCGTCGGCCCGTTCGCCACAAGACTGCAGCATACGCAAGCCACTGACGGGCGTCATGTTCCCGGCGCGACACCTGTCACATCCTGATCCCCGGGAACCTCGCCCACCCTCTTTCGGAGTCTCGCCATGTGCCTGATGGCATTCGATTGGCAGCCAGATGCCACGACAGGTCACTGCCTCACGCTGCTGGGCAACCGCGACGAGTTTCATGCCCGTGCGACCACTGGTCTGTGCCGCTGGCCGGATACCGCTCTGTGCGGTGGTCGTGATCTGGTGGCAGGAGGGGGATGGCTGGTCATGCATCGGGCCGGCGCCCTGGCGACGCTGACCAATGTCCGCCAGCTGGACCGCCCCTCCCATGCAGCCACCATCAGTCGCGGTCAGCTGGTCACGGCCGCCGTGCGACAGGCGGTGGCCAATGCCTCCACCCTGTCGCTTGGGGACTGGCTGGAGGCCCTGAGCGCTGGCGAGACCGTCATGGCAAGGCTCGCGGCGGACTCTCCCGAGCACTGCGAACCCCTGAGCTTGAGCGCACTTGACTGGTGCAATTTGCTGGTCTGCGATGGCCGGACTCTCTGGCGACTCCATCATGGGCCCGACGGCAGCCAGCTGATCCGACTCCTCCCTGGGCTGCATAGCCTGTCCAATGGTCACCCGGACAATGAATGGCCAAAGCAGCGGCGACTCAGACAGCGCCTTGCCGCGCTGAAGGCGTCTGCGGTCATGCACGATGACGATGCCTGTCTGGGTATCCTGCAGGATGGATGGCGGCCGCCGACGGCACAGTTGCCGGCCACCGGCCTGGCGCTTGAGCGGGAAGCCCTACTGTCCAGCCCCTTCATCACCAGCCCCGAGTACGGCACCCGCGCTGCCACCCTGGTGCGCTGGCAGCGAGATGACAAGCGGGCCTCACTGACACTGCATGAGCGCCGCTTTTCACCACAAGGCCAGTGCGTCGCTCATCGCAAGGCCGTGTCGCACCTCCAGGAGGAAGCGACACGGGGATGGCAGCTGAGCTGACGATTGCCTGCAGGGGACGTCTTGAAGGAAGGCCAGCGAGAGGACGCCACCCGAGGCAGGAGCGCAGGTCTGCGATCCTGCCTGCAAGTCGCTAACGAGAGACTGCCGCCTGGGCCGCACTGGCATCCGGCGTGTGGTCACGCGGCGGCAACAGATGCGCCAGCTCCCATGCCTGCATGCGTTCCAGCAGCAGGCCATGCACCTGATTGGCCGTCGGCTGACACAGGACCTCGCTGACCAGCCCCTGGGCTGCCGCCAACGACACGCGGCGAATGGCGGCACGGACACGTGGCAGGCTGGGCGCATTCATCGACAGACCATCAAAGCCCATTCCCAGCAGCAGCAAGGCGCCGGCAGGGTCACCGGCCAGCTCACCGCAGACGCTCACCGGCATGCCCAGCGCTTTCGATTCTTCCGCCAGGCGCGCCAGCGCGCGCAATACCGCCGGGTGACACGCATCATAGAGACTCGCCACTCGTGGGTTGTTGCGGTCCACCGCCAGCAGGTACTGGGTGAGGTCGTTGGACCCCACCGAGAAGAAGTCGACCCGGGTCGCGAGCGCTTCCAGCTGATAGAGGGCCGCCGGCACCTCGATCATCACGCCGACGCTGGGCCGTGAGACGTTGACACCGTCTTCCGCCAGCTCGATCAAGGCACGATTGACCAGCGCCAGCGCGGCATCCACCTCCTCGATCCCCGAGACCATCGGCAACATGATACGCAGATTGTCCAGGCCCTCGGCGGCGCGCAGCATGGCACGCAGCTGCACCATCAGGACTTCCGGGTGATCCAGTGTCACGCGTATGCCGCGCCAGCCAAGGAAGGGGTTGGCCTCCTTGATGGGGAAATAGGGAAGGTCCTTGTCGCCCCCGATATCCAGCGTACGCATGGTGACAGGCAGTGGGGCAAAACCGGCCAGCTGTTCACGGTAGAGTCGTGCCTGCTCCTGCTCGCTGGGGAAGCGATCATTCATCATGAAGGGCACTTCCGTGCGGTAGAGCCCCACGCCGCCAACCCGGGTCTTGAGCGAGGCCACGGCATCCAGCGCCAGGCCGGTATTGACCATCAATGGCATCACATGGCCATCAGGCGTCACGCTCGGCAGATCCTGCTCCTGCTCCAGCAGCACGCTCAGCGCCTGCTCCTCGGCGATCAGCCGCGAATAATGCACGCTGAGCTCATGCTCCGGACGCACCACCAGACGACCGCGATGGCCATCGAGGATCACCGGCGCGCCACCCAGGCGTGACAGCGGCAGGTCCACCATCCCGAGCACGGTCGGAATTCCCATGGCCCGCGCCAGGATGGCGACGTGGGAGGTGCTGGACCCGCTGACCGCCACCAGTCCCTTGAGCCGCTCACGCGGTACCTCGCCCAGTGTCGCCGGGCTGATCTCATGGCCGATCAGGATGGTGTTCTCGGGGTACTCGATCGGGCCGCTGTCGCCCTCCTCCTGCAGATGCGCGAGCACCCGCCGGCCAAGATCGCGGATATCCGCGGCGCGCTCACGCAGATAGTCATCATCCACGCGCTCGAGATACTGAACATGCCGGCGCACGATATCGGCCAGTGCCGCAGGCGCCCACTGCCCTTCCCGGATACGCTTCTCGACTTCCTGGCCCAGCGCCGCGTCGCCCAGCATCTGCTGGTAGACCTCGAACAGCGCATGCTCCTGAGTGGAGATACGACTGGCCAGCCGCTCTGCCGCGACACGGATTTCCTCGCGCACGGCGTTGATCGCCTCCTTCAGGCGAGCGATCTCGAAGTCGATGTCGGTGGGAATGAGGTCCGGCACCGAGTCCAGATCCGCCGGCGGAGAGAGCACGAAGGCCTTGCCGATGACGACGCCGGGAGACCCGGCGACTCCCTTGAAGGTCGCCTGGCCGCTGGTCCCGGCCAGCTTGCCCAGTGCCCCGGTCGCCAACGCATGCGCCAGCACACCCGCCAGCTGCGCGCCCAGCGTGACAAGAAAGGCTTCTTCGCCCTCATCGAAACGACGCTTCTCGTGCTGCTGGATGACCAGTACGCCGAGCACGCGGCGCTGATGGATGATGGGGACGCCCAGGAAGCTGGAGAAGCGCTCCTCGCCGGTTTCCTCGAAATACCGGAACTGGGGATGCGCCGGGGCATCCTCGAGGTTGAGCGGCTCCTCTCTGAGCGCCACCATGCCCACCAGCCCTTCACCGCGCGCCATGCTGACCTGTCCCACGGAAGACGAGCGCAGGCCAATGGTGTCCTTGAGCACGAATCGGTCCGTCTCGGGCGCCAGAAGGTAGACGGAACAGACATCCGTCTTCATGGCCTTGCGAATGCGCAACACCATCGTCGCCAGCGCCGCGTCGAGTGAACGCGCGCCATTGACCTCCTGAACGATACGCCGCAATACCTCAAGCATGGTGTACCTCGAGCATGACGCGCCTCACGAGGAAACAGGGTTCCTGGCCCGGACGCGCACGTTGCAGATGATGAGCCCGACCTCAATCGGGGATGTGGGGATCATTTCCCGTCGGCCTGATGGCGACCTTGTCCTCGCTGCAGGGCATGTTGCCTTGCACCGCCGAGAGCGGCAGATTGCCCTGCGAATCCACCAGTCGTTGCAGACGCGGTGCCAGTTCACGCAACGCGCGCCGGTAGACCTCGCGCTTGAAGGCCACGACCTGACCCAGCGGATACCAGTAACTGACCCACCGCCAACCATCGAACTCCGGCTTGGGCGTGGAATCCACACTCACGCGGTTGTCCTGACAGCGGATCTGCAACAGGAACCACTTCTGTTTCTGACCGATGCAGATCGGTCGGGAGTGCGTTCTCACCATGCGTCTGGGCAACCGGTAGCGCAGCCATCCTCGGGTACAGGCCAGTATCTCGACGTCCTCGGCCTTGAGGCCGATCTCTTCCTCGAGTTCACGATACAACGCCTGTTGCGGTGTCTCGTTTGGCTTGATGCCCCCTTGCGGAAACTGCCACGCATTCTGTCCTACCCGGCGCGCCCAGAGCAGCTGGCCCTCACAGTTGGCAATGATGATGCCAACGTTGGGGCGAAAGCCGTCAGCGTCGATCACGGATGTCACCTTTGATTCGTTAATTGAAACCATTCTTCCACAAAGGCTGAAAGCGCTTCAATACGCGGTTTGGCGGTGTGAAAGGCCAGGCACGTCTGCAATAATCGACCCCTTCACCGTATTGCACTGCAACACCGCCTTCGGAAATCCTCCGTTGGCCCCCGTACACCCGCGCAAACACTGGGCCGGCGACCTTGCCGCGCCCCTCTGTCTGCGTCCGTCGCCCACGCCAACGGCTGGGCTGAGCAAGGAGTTCTCCGTGAGTCTGGCCATCTTTGATCTCGACAATACCCTGATCGCCGGGGACAGCGATCACGCCTGGGGCGAGTTCCTGGTTGAACAAGGCGCTGTCGACGCTGACACCTACCGTGAAGCCAACGAGCGCTATTTCCAGCTCTATCAGAGTGGCGAACTGGACATTCACGAGTACCTGGCCTTCTCACTCAAGCCGCTGGCCGAGAACAGTCCGGAACAACTCGCCGCCTGGCACCAGCAGTTCATGGCCGCCAAGATCGAGCCCATCATTCTGGCACGGGCAGAAGAGCTGCTGGCGCGTCACCGTGCACGCGGCGATACGCTGCTGATCATCACCGCCACCAACCGCTTCATCACTGCCCCCATCGCCGAGCGCCTTGGTGTGGATGACCTGATCGCCATCGAGCCCGAGATCATCGACGGGCGCTACACCGGCCGCGTCGACGGAGTTCCCAGCTTCCAGGGCGGCAAGGTCACTCGCCTCGAAGCCTGGCTTGCCGAGCGTGATCACACCCTGGATGGCAGCACCTTCTATAGTGACTCCATCAATGATCTTCCGCTGCTCGAGCGTGTCGATACTGCCATTGCAGTGGACCCGGATGAGCAACTGTTGGCTACCGCCCAGCAGCGCGGATGGCGCATCATCTCACTGCGCGACTGACAAGCCATTGATTTTAAAACAAATAATCGACCTATAAGGGAATGCAGCTTCATCTATAAGGTTTTCATGTGGCTACAGGCATTCACCATAAAGTCGACCTTATTTGCTGAATCATTTCGCGTCCGATGTGTCTATAATGTGTGTCCATCGAACCGTCGAGCCTGACGAGGCATGCCCCGTCACGGCAGGACGGCCCCCGGTAGCCCGGTCGGGTGCCGGGGGATGTCCCTCACCAACTCTGAGCGTGAGCAGCCATGTCCTCAACGACATACGATGTCCTGATTGTGGGTGGCGGCGTGTCCGGCACCGCCCTTCTCTATGAACTCGCCCGCTACACCGACCTCTCGTCGGTCGGCCTGGTGGAAAAATACGACCATGTCGCGATCGTCAACTCGCACGGTCGCAACAACTCCCAGACCATCCACTGCGGCGACATCGAGACCAACTACACGGTCGAGAAGGCGCGCGTGACCAAGCGCACCGCAGGCATGGTGGTCAACTTCGCCACCAAGCTCAGCGAGAGTGAGCGCGATCACATCGTCTACAAGTACCCGAAGATGGTACTGGCGGTCGGTGCCAAGGAATGCCAGTTCCTGCGCAAGCGTTTCGAGACCTTCAAGCCACTGTTCCCGAATCTGAAGCTGCTCGAGCGTGATGACATCGCCGAGCTTGAGCCGAAGGTCGTGGAAGGTCGCCGTCCGGACGAGGAAATCGTCGCGCTGGGTTCCACCGACGAATACACCGCCGTCAACTACACCACCCTGTCGGAGGCCTTCGTCAGCGAAGGCGAGAAGGCAGCGGCCGAGAAAGGCATGAACTTCGACGTTCGCCTCTCGACCGCCGTGGAAGACATCCGCAAGGAAGGTGACGTCTACAAGGTCAAGACCGACAAGGGCGAGCTCAGCGCACGCTATGTCGTGGTCAGCGCCGGTGGTCACTCCCTGCTGTTCGCCCACAAGATGGGCTACGGACTGGACAAGTCCTGCCTGCCGATGGCTGGCTCCTTCTACTTCACGCCGAAGGTGCTCAACGGCAAGGTCTACACCATCCAGAACGAGAACCTGCCGTTCGCCGCCGTCCACGGCGACCCGGACGTGCTGGTGGAAGGCAAGACCCGCTTCGGGCCGACCGCTCTGATGCTGCCGCTGCTGGAGCGCTACAACGGCAAGACCTTCTGGGAGTTCCTCAAGGTACTGCGCATGGACCGCAATGTCGTCAAGGCCCTGTGGGACCTGATGAAGGTGCGCGACATCCGCAACTACATCTTCAAGAACTTCATGTTCGAGGTGCCGGTACTGCGTGAGCGCCTGTTCCACGGCGACATCAAGAAGATCGTCCCGAGCCTGGACGTCAAGGATGTCAGCTTCGCCAAGGGCTTCGGCGGCGTACGCCCGCAGCTGATCGACAAGAGCAAGCAGAAGCTCGTGATGGGCGAAGCCAAGATCAATCCGGGCACCGGCATCGTCTTCAACATGACGCCGTCACCGGGTGGCACCAGCTGTCTGGGCAACGCCGAGAAGGACATGTATCTCGCTCAGGAATTCCTTGGTTTCAACATCGACAAGGATGCCTTCGAGCGTGACCTGCTCACCGGCGAGATCGAGCTGACCGAACTCGAACGCCCGGAAGCCTCTTCCCTGATGTGATACGCCGCGCGGCGCCAACCGCCGCGCAGGTGAGCTGAAGGAAGTCGAGCCGAACGAAAAGCCCCCGCCAGCATCTGCTGACGGGGGCTTTTTCGTGTTGCCACTGACGGCGGCTGGCACTCAGCACTCAGTACTCAGCACTCAGCACTCAGCACTCAGCACTCAGCACTCAGGCGGACAGCATGTCTGCCTGAGTCATTCGCTCATGCCACGGGTTGCCGCGAGTGAGCCAGTGGCTCGTGTACCGCATGCAGGCGCTGAATCAGTTGATCTTCCAGCGCGAAGCGCTCCGTCAGCCCCTCCTGAAGACGGGCCAGCCACTCGGGCAGGCGTGTGCGGTAGTGCTGGCAGCGGGTCGGACTCGAGAAGTCTTCATCGAAGGACAGTACCAGCTCCGTCGAGGGCTCCAGACGCAGCATCAACTTCTCCGCAGCGGCCAGAGCCTGGGTATCCTCGAAGACACGCCCCTCTTCCTTGAGCTGAGGATAGACTTCGAAATGGCCCGCCGAGATGTAATCCATCAACAGCTCGATGAAGCGATTGACGCGTGTCATGTCGAGCTGCTCGAGATCATTGACGCAGGCCTCGTGCAGATCCATGAAGCAGACCAGCATCTCGCGTCGCTGATCCAGCCAGCGATCAACCAACTGATGAACGCCACGAAAGCGTTCCGCCGCAGTGGTGCATTCCTCCAGCATGGGCGCCTCCTCTGGCATGACCCGAACGGTGGGGCTGACATCAGGTGCTCACCCCGCTGCCAACCCACTATCCTCCATGCGACGGACGCTGCCAACCCCCCACCATGGTGGCAGGCGTCATGCCCTCAACGCCGGAAGCTGCTCCACAGCATGGCCAGCGGTACCAGCGTCAGAGCACAGAAGCCGATCAACGACCACTGAGGGATCGAGAGCCCCAGCCACTGGGCACTGATCTGCGCGCATTCACCGGAGGCATTGAGCAC
This sequence comes from Cobetia sp. PS-4MA, assembly GCF_057670765.1. Taxonomy (NCBI): domain Bacteria; kingdom Pseudomonadati; phylum Pseudomonadota; class Gammaproteobacteria; order Oceanospirillales; family Halomonadaceae; genus Cobetia; species Cobetia sp. PS-4MA. Next base: position 3,001,038 of record NZ_CM173107.1, read on the forward strand.
TTGGGTGATCACGTCCCATACCGGCAGCACTTCCAGCATGTAGTTGAGGCCCGGGCCACAGGCCGGCACCTGATCCGGCGGAAGGGATTGCAGCCAGACATGACGACCGGCCAGCACGATGGCACCCACACTGCCCGCCAGCGCACCCAGCGCATAGACGCGGGTACCGATACGCCCCGGCCCATGCACGGCACCCAGCAGGAAGAAGACGCCTGCCACGGCCACCGCCACGCGCTGGAAGATGCACAGCGAACACGGTGCCAGACCAAAGGCAAACTGCAGCACGAAGGCGACACCGAGCAGCAACGCGCACCCCAGCGCCCCCAGCAGGCACCACTGACGACCGCTCCAGCGCGCCAGACAGGCGAGCCCCCCACCCTGGCGTGTCGGCTGTTGTCCTGATTGATTGTCCGCGTGTGTCATTTGCTGTCCTTGCCGTCCGACTCCGCTGGAGTCATTGGTGAGAAATGGCGCGATCACGAAGACATCTCTCCATGACCACCTCAGAGCATGCGTGGCGTCATTGCCTGGCCAGGACGCACGCATGGGCCAGAGACATCATCGGCGCCTCAAGTCTGAGGCGCCGATGATGTCGCGATGGCCGGTGTCGTCGCGATGGCCGGTGTCGCCGCGATCAGCGATGGATGCCTATCATGCCGCGCAGGGATGACCTGAACATGAATCGGCGTTGCATCGACGAGTCAGGCCGGTTGCGTGGCATGCGCCGAGGCAAAGTATTCGGCCATGAAGGTATCGAAGTCCTGATGGTCGCCGGCCTCGATATCGCCCTGTTGCTGCAGGGAGGTCTCGACCAGTTGATCCAGCAGGTAGCCACGTGCACGCTCCATCGGCTCCGTCTTGAACTGCTCGGCCTGCCCCTTGGCCAGTGCCAGCACTTCATCGACGAAGTTGCTGCCGTTGTCGAGCATGCTGGTCAGCAGACGGCCCGAGGGCGTGGTCTGGGCATCGTCAAAGCGCGGCGCGAGTGCCGCCAGCGCATCGCGATGCTCGCTGCCTGACTTGTGATTCTCGTCCAGCAGGCTTGCCACTTCGCCAAGCTCATCCATCACGTTGGCGGCCAGTTCACGCAGACGCCGCTCCTCACCCTTGACGTTCAGGGTCAGCTCGGGGTCACGTCCCGCCTCCACGACGCGTCGCTTGCTGTCGTCAAGGTTGGCGCATTCCTCGTCATCGATCCATGGGCTCTCGGTCAGCAGACACCAGATCAGGAAGGTATCGAGGAAGCGGATCTGCGTCTCGTCGATCCCCACCGGCAGGAAGGGATTGAGATCCAGGCAGCGCACCTCGATGTATTCGACACCCCGGCCTTCCAGCGCCTGGCTGGGCGTCTCGTTGTGCCGGGTGACACGCTTGGGACGGATGTCGGAGTAGTACTCGTTCTCGATCTGCAGGATGTTACTGGAGAGCTGCGACCAGCTGCCATCAGCCTGCTTCACCCCCAGCTTCTCGTAGTCCTTCCACGGCGTGACGATGGCGTGACGCAGCGTCCCGACGAAGTTGTCCAGCGAGTTGAAGCAGATCTTGAGCTGCGCCTGGACCTTGTTCTGGTAGCCCAGGTCCGACATGCGCAGGCTGGTGGCATAGGCCGAGACCAGACTGCGGTCGGCCTGACGCTTGAGGCGGTCATCATTGCCGCCATCCAGGAAGCTTTCGTCGATCCCCGGCGAGGCGCCGAACAGATAGAGCAGAATCCAGCTATGGCGACGGAAGTTGCGGATCAGCTCGAAGTAGCGGCGCGAGCGGAAGTCACGCGCATCCTCGCCTTCGGCATTCTCCATCTTCTGAAGCAGCGTCCAGAAATCATCCGGCAGCGAGAAGTTGTAATGGATACCGGCAATGGACTGCATGATGCGCCCGTAGCGCACATCCAGTCCCTTGCGGTAGACATGCTTCATGGTGCCGGTGTTGGAGGTGCCATAATCCGCGATCGGCACGCTGTCATTGCCGTTCAGCCTCGGCGGCATGCTGGCCGGCCAGATCAGCTCATCCCCCAGATTGCGATAGCTGAAACGATGCAGGTCCGCCAGAAACTCCAGGGAATCCTTGGGACGCGAGAAGACCGGCGTGATGTACTCGAGCAGCGACTCGGAATAATCCGTGGTGATGTACGGGTGAGTCAGCTTGGACCCCAGAGCACGCGGGTGCGGGGTCTGGCTGATGCGGCCGTCGGCGTCGACCCTGAGGCCTTCTTTCTCGATGCCACGGCGCAGACGCCCGAAGAGTCCCTGACGGGCGGGGGCCTTGAGTCGCGCAATGGCGGACGCGAGTTGCTCGGACAAGGTATTGACCCTTTCGCATGGGGAGAAGCCCAGCCTCTCCGGTCGAGTTGGATGACCATGGCCCGCGGACTGCACCGGATGCCATGCAAGACGCGAACGGCATCCACCGTTCGCGTCAGTCAGTATGCCCACATTATGGGCGCGTAAAAAATGCTTTCAAGGCTTATGATTTCGACTTGCGTGCATTGAGCAGGGCCGCTGCCATGGCATTGTTGGCGGGTGCCGCTCCGCCTCCTTCACTGGAGCCGCTGGCGCGACCGCCTCGTTCCTGACGGCCACCGCCGGTCTGGGAGCGCCCTCCACGATTGCCCTCGCCCCCGCGTCGCGCCTCGCCTCCCGCGCCTTTTTCACCGGGAGTATCGCTCATGCGCATGCTCAGCGCGATGCGTCCACGCGGTATGTCGACCTCCATCACCTTGACGCTGACGATGTCACCGGCCTTCACCACCTCACGCGGGTCGGCAACATACTTTTGCGACAGAGCAGAGATGTGTACCAGGCCATCCTGATGCACACCGATGTCCACGAAGGCCCCGAAATGGGTGACGTTGGTCACGACACCTTCAAGTTTCATGCCCGGTTCGAGATCCTTGAGCGTCTCGACCCCTTCCTTGAACTCGGCGAAGCGGAATTCAGGACGCGGGTCGCGCCCCGGCTTGTCCAGCTCCCGCAGGATGTCCGTGACTGTCGGCAACCCGAAGTGATCATCCGTGAACTCGGCAGGCTTCACGCTGCGCAGGAAGCTGCTGTCGCCCAGCAGGCTGGGTAGCTCACGGCCATGCGCCTTGGCGATACGCTCGACCAGCGGGTAGGCCTCAGGGTGAACGGCGCTGGCATCCAGCGGGTTCTCACCCTCGGCAATACGCAGGAAGCCGGCGCACTGCTCGAAGGTACGTGGCCCGAGCCGACTGACCTTCAGAAGCTCCTTGCGCGAGGCGAAGCGGCCATTGGCATCACGATGCGCGACGATGTTCTCGGCAAGCGTGGTATTCAGACCTGCGACGCGTGACAGCAGCGCACTGGACGCCATGTTGAGATCGACACCGACGCCATTGACGCAGTCCTCGACCACCGCCTCCAGACTGCGCCCCAGCTGCACCTGACTGACATCATGCTGATACTGGCCGACCCCGATGGACTTGGGCTCGATCTTAACCAGCTCGCCGAGCGGGTCCTGCAGGCGACGGGCGATGGAGACCGCGCCACGAATGGTCACGTCCAGATCCGGGAACTCACGCGCGGCATATTCCGAAGCGGAGTAGATGGACGCCCCTGCCTCGTTGACCATCACCTTCTGCAGGCGACGACCGGACAGGCGGGTCAGCACGTCGGCGGCCAGCTTGTCGGTCTCGCGTGATGCGGTCCCGTTGCCGATGGCGATCAGCTCGACATCATGACGCTCGACCAGCCTGACCAGCTCCGCCACCGAGGCATCCCAACGATTGTGAGGCGCATGCGGGTAGAGGGTGGCCTGATCGACATACTTGCCGGTGGCGTCCACCACCGCGACCTTGACGCCGGTACGCAGGCCCGGGTCCAGCCCCAGGGTGGCCTTGGGCCCCGCCGGGGCTGCCAGCAGCAGATCCTTCAGGTTGTCGGCGAAGACCTGGATGGCCTCCTGCTCGGCACGCTCACGCAGGCGGCCGATCAGCTCGCTTTCCAGATGGGTATAGAGCTTGACCCGCCAGGTCCAGCGCACCACCTCCTTCAACCAGCGATCCGCGGCGCGCCCCTGGTCCTCGAGGGAGAAATGCGCCGCGATGGCACCCTCCATCGGGTGCCGCGGCAACTCGTCCTCGCCTTCCAGCTTGAGCGCGAGGCTCAGCACGCCTTCATTGCGACCCCGCAGCATGGCCAGCGCGCGATGCGACGGTGCCTTGTGCAGCGGCTCGTCGTGCTCGAAGTAATCGGAGAACTTGGCGCCTTCCTGTTCCTTGCCCTTCATCACCCGGGCACTGAGGATACCGTCATCCCACAGACGCTGACGCAGACGACCGACAAGCGCGGCGTCTTCCGCGAAACGCTCCATCAGAATCTGCTTGGCCCCATCCAGTGCCGCCTTGGGGTCGGCCACGTCCTTGTCGGCATCGACGAAGCCAGCTGCCTCGTCTTCCGGCACGAGCGTCGGGTCGCCAAGCAAGGCATCCGCCAACGGCTCAAGACCCGCCTCACGGGCAATCTGGGCCTTGGTACGACGCTTCTTGCGATACGGCAGGTAGAGGTCTTCCAGACGCTGCTTGCTGTCGGCAGCCAGCACATCGCGCTCGAGACTCGCGGTCAGCTTGCTCTGCTCGGCAATGGATTCGAGTACCACCTGACGGCGCTCTTCCAGCTCACGCAGGTAGCGCAGGCGCTCTTCCAGAAGACGCATCTGAGTGTCATCCAGCCCGCCGGTCGCCTCCTTGCGGTAACGCGAGATGAAGGGCACGGTGGCGCCGCCATCCAGCAGCTCCACCGTCGCGGTGATCTGTTCTTCACGCACGTCCAGCTCCGCCGCCAGCGCCTGCTGGATACGGCGAGCGGTAGCAGCAGGCGACAGCGTCGGTGCAGGGCGAGCGGTAGTGGCGTCAGTTGCGGTAGCGTCCATGAAACATCGATCCCTTCACGACTATGATTCTGGTGACAAGACGCAGGCGGCCCGGTCGCTGAGTCGACCGGGCCGCCTGCATCACGATGCCGTCACGTTACCACAAAGCCCGTGGATTGCTTTAGCTTCACAGGCCCCCTCAGGCCGGCACGAAACGCAGCGCCACCCCATTGTTGCACCAGCGCAGTCCCGTGGGCCTGGGGCCGTCCTCGAACACGTGTCCCTGATGCCCTCCGCAGCGTGCGCAGTGATATTCGGTACGCGGCCACACCAGCCCGTAGTCCGTCTTGGTCAACAGATGCCCTTCGATATGATCGAAGAAACTCGGCCAGCCAGTGCCGGACTCGAACTTGGTACGCGAGGTGAACAGCGCAAGGTCACAGCCGGCACAACGGTACTCACCGTCACGCGATTCCTTGTTGAGCGCGCTGGAGCCTGAGCGCTCGGTGCCTTCCTCGCGCAGCACGCGATACTGCTCTGCACTCAGGCGTGCGCGCCACTCGTCATCATCCAGCACGAGCTCGGCAATGTCCGGCGAGCGCTCCAGCTCAAGCTCCGGGCGAGCGGCAGCCAGTCCCGGCAGTGCCAACATCGCACCGCCACCCAATACAAGCCCCATGAATTGGCGACGTTGCATGACGAATCTCCTTTATCCGATATGAACCGCGATACCGGGATTACGCACGGCACGCCTCGTTGGATGCATGTCACCTTGGCCCTCGCACGCAAGTCGACTCTCTCGCATGCACGAAAAAGCCCCCATATCGGCAGATCCGGCATAGGGGCTTGCGCATTCACAGAGGGAGGCATGACGTCAGGCAGGAGACATCGGCTCAGATACGCAGACCGCCATCACATTCGATCACGCGCCCCGTGAAGTAATCATTGTCGAAGATGAAGGCCACGCTGCCCGCGATGTCTTCCGGACGTCCCAGATCACGCATCGGGATGCCACTCTTGATCTTGTCGAGCATCTCCGGCTTCATGCCGGCGGTCATTTCAGTGGCGATGAAGCCCGGTGCCACGGCACCGACACGAATCTTGTAGCGCGCCAGCTCCTTGGCCCAGGTGACGCTCATCGCGGCGACACCCGCCTTGGCTGCGGTGTAATTGCTCTGCCCCATGTTGCCGGCGCGCGAGATGCTGGAGATGTTGACGATCACGCCCGGCTGACCGGCCTCGATCATCTGACTGGCGGCTTCACGCGTGCACAGGAAGACACCGGTCAGATTGACATCGATGACCTGCTGCCAGCTGGACAGCGACATGGTCTTCTCCACGACTCCATCACGCGCCTTGATCAGCAGACCATCGCGGGTAATGCCGGCATTGTTGACCAGACCACTCACCGGGCCCAGCGCCGCCTTGATGGCAGAGAAGGCTTGCGTGACGGAGGCCTCGTCCGCGACGTCGGTCACGAACCCCTGCGCCTTAATGCCCGCCGCTTCCAGGCTCGAGACAGCGTCATCCAGACCGCCCTGTTCGATATCCAGCAGCGCCAGCACGGCGCCCTTCTCACCCAGATGTCGCGCCATGGCCAGCCCCAGCCCACGAGCGCCGCCCGTAATCGCGATGACCTTGTCGTCAAGCTTCATGTCCCGTCTCCCAGGTTGTCTGCCGACAGCGAGAAATGCCTGCCGGGTGCGAGGCCCGCATGCCGTACGAGCGTCACGATCAATGTGTCGAGTGTCCCGCACCGCGTCCATCCGCGTGTGCCACCGTGACTGGAGCTGTCACGGATGACGAACGCTGCAGGCTCACGGTGAATCTGCATGACGCAGTGCAACAGATTGCGACGTGTCCTGCCTCAACGCTGGCCCAACCGGCCAACGCAACCGGTCTCGTCATCAACGTAGCGGCCTGCAGGCGGGTGCTGATGCGACGTGCCCGCGTCCTTTCCGGCCGCCATGGGGCCCGCCTGGTCAGGCGTATCGTTGCCACCTTCGGACACTTGAGACATCCGTCGCGCCTGACACGGTATCACTCGCTGTCATTGTGCACTGCAACATCCAGCATGGCACCGCTCTACCACCAGCGCCAGCCATCCACGTCGGCCGGCATGAGCCTTTCATGACACCGATTCGACTGTTCCCCATCCAGCTGCTGGTTTACCCTTGACGCATTGGTGCAAGCTGCCATTTACCGGATTCGGGAGAGACGATGCCCATACTGCTAGTGATTACCCTGTTCGGGTTATTGGATTTCGTGGTGCTGTTCAGTCTTGGCAGCCAGATAGGGCTGTTGCCGACGCTGGCACTGGTACTGATCACCGGCGCCGTGGGCCTGCATCTGATTCGACGCGAAGGTCGCGCGACATTGATGCGTGCCCAGGAGCGCCTGCAACGTGGCGAGTTGCCCTCCGGTGAACTGATGGAAGGCGCGGCGCTGATCTTCGGTGGCGCGCTGCTCATGGCACCAGGATTTCTCTCGGATGGCCTGGGGCTGCTCTGCCTGCTGCCGGCCTCGCGTGGACTGCTGACCCGAGGCCTGAGCGGCAACAACGTCATCGCACGCTTCTTCAAGGGTCGCTTCTCCGCACAGAGTCAGTCACGTCAGACGCACTCCGGCAACTGGCAGTCCACGGATCACGGCACTGCCCAGCAGGAGGAGCCACAGCGCGAATCAGGCCGCGCCAATAGCAGCGACAAGGGTGGGCAACCGCTGGAAGGCGACTACATCAGCCGCGATGAGCCACGTCTGTAGGCCGGCATCGCGCCTCGACAGGCAAAGAGCCCGACGAGCCCCCACTGCATGATGATGATCTAAGCCCGGTACGGGAGCCCATCTCCCCTGCCGGGCTTTTCGTTGCCATGCATGGCCGCGCTGTGCATGGCCGCGCTGTGCAACGCGCCTCATCGCTGACACCTAGTACCAATGGACGTCATTCACCGTCGGGCGTCCACATGCCAGAGGCGTATGGCTCAGATACACTCAACTGCTTGATTCAACTCACAGTAGTGCATCGGGATAGTCGGCACCTCAAGTGCGTGCCTTTCAGGCGACGCAGTTGATGACGAGATTTGAAATTTTTTTATGTTCGCCTACTTGAAAGCTGTCCTCTCGCCACCATAAAAGCGGTGCAATGGATAACGGCCTCGCCTCTGCGAGGCCCAACACTCGGTAGGCAACCCCATTGAACGCCAGACGTGCCGGCAAAGACCGGCAGATGGCGGGATTTACCATCAGGAGAACGTGAGCAATGAACATCCGTCCCTTGCACGATCGCGTCGTGGTCCGTCGCGTGGAAGAAGAACAGAAAACTGCAGGTGGCATCGTTCTGCCCGGCAGCGCTCAGGAAAAGCCGACGCGCGGTGAAATTCTTGCCGCCGGCAACGGCCGCATCCTCGAGAACGGTGAAGTTCGCCCGCTTGACGTGAAAGTCGGCGACACCGTCATCTTCAAGGATGGCTACGGCGTCGAGAAGCAGAAGATCGACGGCGAAGAAGTGCTGATCATGAGCGAGAGCGACATCCTCGCCGTGGTGGAAGGCTGATTTCCAGCGTTTCCGGTTTAAATGCTACGACTTACTGATTAAAGGTAGAGATAACAATGGCTGCAAAAGACGTTCGTTTCTCCGATGATGCTCGCAAGCGCATGGCGCGTGGTGTCAATGTCCTGGCGGATGCCGTCAAGACTACCCTCGGCCCGAAAGGCCGCAACGTGGTGCTGGAAAAATCCTTCGGCGCACCGACCGTGACCAAGGACGGTGTGTCCGTCGCCAAGGAAATCGAGCTGAAGGATCGCTTCGAGAACATGGGCGCCCAGATGGTCAAGGAAGTCGCTTCCAAGACTTCCGACGTCGCGGGTGACGGCACCACCACCGCCACCGTGCTGGCTCAGTCCATCGTCAATGAAGGCCTGAAGGGCGTGACCGCCGGCATGAACCCGATGGACCTGAAGCGCGGCATCGACAAGGCCGTCATCGAAGCCGTCAAGGCCGTGCGTGAGCTGTCCGTGCCGTGCACCGACACCAAGGCCATCGCCCAGGTCGGTACCATCTCCGCCAATGGCGACTCTCGCATCGGCGAGATCATCGCGGAAGCGATGGAGAAAGTCGGCAAGGAAGGCGTCATCACCGTCGATGAAGGCCGTGGCTTCGAAGACGAGCTGGAAGTCGTCGAAGGCATGCAGTTCGACCGTGGCTACCTGTCTCCGTACTTCGTCACCAACCAGGACACCATGGCGGTCGAACTCGAAGACCCGTACATCCTGCTGGTCGACAAGAAGATCTCCAACATCCGCGAACTGCTGCCAGTGCTGGAAGGCGTCGCCAAGTCCGGCAAGCCGCTGGCGATCGTCGCCGAAGACATCGAAGGTGAAGCGCTGGCGACTCTGGTCGTCAACACCATGCGCGGTATCGTCAAGGTCGCGGCCGTCAAGGCGCCGGGCTTCGGTGATCGTCGCAAGGCCATGCTGCAGGACATCGCTGTCCTGACCGGCGGCACCGTGATTTCCGAAGAAGTCGGCCTCAACCTCGAGCAGGCCAACCTGGACCACCTGGGCACCGCCAAGCGCGTGACCATGTCCAAGGAAAACACCACCATCATCGATGGCGCCGGCAACGAAGGCGACATCGAAGCTCGTGTCTCCCAGATCCGCGCGCAGATCGAGGAAACCTCCTCTGACTACGACCGCGAGAAGCTGCAGGAGCGTGTCGCCAAGCTGGCCGGCGGTGTTGCCGTCATCCGCGTCGGTGCTGCCACCGAAGTCGAGATGAAAGAGAAGAAGGCTCGCGTCGAAGACGCCCTGCACTCCACTCGTGCAGCCGTCGAGGAAGGTGTCGTGCCTGGCGGTGGTACCGCCCTGGTTCGCGTCCTCAACCAGCTGACCGAGCTGAAAGGCGACAACGAAGACCAGACTCACGGTATCGCCATCGCGCTGCGCGCCATGGAAGCGCCGCTGCGTCAGATCGTCACCAACGCTGGCGAAGAAGCCTCCGTCGTGCTGAACAACGTCAAGGCAGGTGAAGGCAACTACGGTTACAACGCCTCCACCGGTGTCTACGGCGACATGTTCGAGATGGGCGTGCTGGACCCGGCCAAGGTGACGCGTTCTGCCCTGCAGTCCGCAGCCTCCATCGGCGGCCTGATGATCACCACCGAATGCATGATCGCCGAAGACCCGGAAGACAAGGCAGCTGCCGGCGGCGGCGACATGGGTGGCATGGGCGGAATGGGTGGCATGGGCGGCATGATGTAAGCCAGCCTCACCCCACGACTCACCCGTCGTGACCCGAACCGCTCCTGCGCAAGCAGGGGCGGTTTTTTCATGCCTGACATTCACGCTCCCCGCCGTGACATGCCTCGCTTGCACGGCGCAGGCCGCTACCTGACTCCTCTCGCCCGTCACGCTACACTAGGCGCCACTTTTTTGCGGCGACCTGAGACATTGCCTCTTCGTGATGACAGTGCATGACGCTGGCAGTGCACGAAGCTGGCAGCGCATTGACGCCCACGATCAATGACGACAACCGCTCAGGCCGCGCGCCTCGCTTGCCCAGGATCTTCTTCTCATGACTGATACCTCCAGCTCTGCCTCGAGCCCAGCCACCCTCGACAACGTGCGTGTCGTGCTGGTGCAGACCTTCCATCCCGGCAATATCGGCGCCACCGCCCGCGCCATCCTGACCATGGGCATCAAGGACCTGGTACTGGTCAACCCGCGCTGCTTCCCCGATGAGGAAGCCACGCGCATGGCCAGCGGCGCCGCGGAGCTTCTGGAAAACGCCCGCGTGGTCGAGCATCTCGAAGACGCCGTCAATGACTGCCAGCTGGTCATCGGTGCCAGTGCCCGCCTGCGCAGTCTGCCGCTGCCTCACTTCGATGAGCCGAGCGAGATGGCCGCGCGCGTCATCGATACCGCCCAGGATGGCAAGGTGGCGCTGGTGTTCGGCCGTGAACGCTTCGGGCTGACCAACGAGGAGATCGGCTGCTGCACGCACCAGGTGTCCATCCCCACCAACCCCGACTACGGCATCCTCAATGTCTCCCAGGCCGTACAGGTACTCGCCCACGAGTGTCGCAGCGCCTGGCGTCGCACCCTGGAGCCAACCAGCGAGGCTCCGGTCGCGCGTCGTGAGGATGATCAGCTGCCGACCCGCGAGCAGCTCGGCCACTTCCACGAGCACCTCGGCCGTGCCCTGCGCGGTTCCGGCTTCCTCAATCAACCGCACTCACAGACCGAAGAGCGCTTGCGTGCACTGTTTGCCCGCGCTGAACCGACCCGCCGTGAGCTGTCCATCCTGCGCGGCATGCTGGCCAACCTGGAACGCCAGACCGCCGCCGCTGAAGCCACCAAGCCCGATCAGAGCGAGAACGACTAGACCACGCAGGGCTGGGCGGGGATGGACCAATCAAGAGATGATGGGGCCGGCAACGACTGGTACTTGGTCTGCTGACCCGCCCCGCCAATTCCACAGGCAGACTGTCAGCTCGACGTCATCGTCCTGACATGGATCAAGGCGCACGCTTGAACATCGTCCAGACTGTAGTGGTCACGACGATGACTCGCGACGGAAGGTGGCAGGGTCACGCAGACCCCGCCGCCCCTGCCGCCACCTCAGGCAAAGACTCCCGATGAGCGCGCGACAGCTCGCCACGAGAGGCGTCACGCCTGACCCTTGCAATGATGTTCATTGAACTCAAGGAGCGCCCACCATGACTCAGACAGCCTCTCTCAGCCCTCAGCAACTGGCCCGCGACATCCAGCAACTGGAAAAGCGCCTGCATCAGATCGACCCGACGGAGCAGCCGGCACAGTACCGCAGCCTCTACTGCACCATCTCCCTGCGCCAGATGCAGCTTCTCGCCCAGAACAGTCAGCGTGTGGACTCCGGGCATTCTCTCGCCAGCGGAATCAACCGGTAACGTCCGCACAGCGAGGACAGGGTGCACAGGCACGATCTCTGCACTTTCCAGACACGATCTCCGCACTTCCCGGACACGATCTCTGGACACAAAAAAACCGCCACCCCGAAGGGTGGCGGTTTTTTTCGTTCCTGCGCATGACATGCGTCGTGTGCAGGATACCGATTCGGAGACGCTGAGGTGGCAACCAGAGGCATGTCACCTCAGCGTGGATCCGGACATCCCGCCTCACGAGGAAGCGGAATGTCTCGGGATCACTCCTGACCCAGCTGCTGCTTGATCAGGTCACCGATGGTCGTCGGGCCGTTGCTCTCGACTTCCTGGGTACGCGGCTTGGCAGCATCGCGACGCGGTGCTTCCACCTGGTCCTTGGACTTGACGGACAGGTTGATCAGGCGGCTCTTGCGATCCACACCGACGATCTTGGCTTCGACAGCATCGCCGACGCTCAGGACGTTGCGTGCGTCTTCGACACGATCAGCGCTGATTTCAGACGCCTTCAGGATGGCGATGACGTCAGTGGCCAGCTCGACCTGAACTTCCTTGGCGTCGATGTCGACAACACGACCGGACACGATGGCGCCCTTGTCGTTGACGGCCAGGTATTCAGAGACCGGATCGCTCTCGAGCTGCTTGATGCCCAGAGAGATGCGCTCACGTTCCGGATCGATGGACAGGATGACCGCTTCAGCTTCTTCACCCTTCTTGTAACGACGCACGGCTTCTTCGCCAGCTTCGTTCCAGGAGATGTCAGACAGGTGAACCAGGCCGTCGATGCCGCCTTCCAGACCGATGAAGATACCGAAGTCAGTGATTGACTTGATGGTACCGGAGACACGGTCGCCCTTGTTGTGCTTGCCGCTGAAGTCTTCCCACGGGTTGGTGGTGCACTGCTTGATACCCAGGGAGATACGACGACGCTCTTCGTCGATGTCCAGAATCATCACTTCCACGTCATCGCCGACATTGACGACCTTGGACGGGTGGATGTTCTTGTTGGTCCAATCCATTTCGGACACGTGGACCAGACCTTCGACGCCCTCTTCCAGCTCGGCGAAGCAGCCGTAGTCGGTGAGGTTGGTGACGCGTGCGTTGATCTTGGCGCCTTCCGGGTAGCGAGCCTTGATGTTGACCCACGGATCTTCACCCAGCTGCTTGAGACCCAGAGACACACGGTTGCGCTCGCGGTCAAACTTCAGCACCTTGACGTTGATCTCGTCGCCGACAGCAACGATCTCGGACGGATGCTTGATGCGCTTCCAGGCCATGTCGGTGATGTGCAGCAGGCCGTCAACGCCGCCGAGGTCGACGAAGGCGCCGTAGTCGGTCAGGTTCTTGACGATACCCTGAATCTGCTGACCTTCCTGCAGAGTGGCCAGGAGGGCTTCACGCTCAGCGCTGTTCTCGGCTTCGAGGACGGCACGACGAGACACGACAACGTTGTTGCGCTTGGCGTCGAGCTTGATGACCTTGAAGTCCAGTTCCTTGTTCTCGAGGTGGGCGGTGTCGCGCACAGGGCGGACATCGACCAGAGAACCCGGCAGGAAGGCACGGATGGTGTTGATGTCGACGGTAAAGCCACCTTTGACCTTGCCGTTGATCACGCCCTTGACGATCTCGTCCTTCTCGAAGGCGGCTTCCAGCTCTTTCCACGCTTCGGCACGCTTGGCCTTCTCGCGGGACAGGCGGGTCTCACCGAAGCCATCTTCGACGGCTTCCAGCGCGACCATGACTTCGTCGCCGATGCTGATGGACAGCTGGCCACTTTCGTCACGGAACTGTTCAGACGGAATCTGACCTTCAGATTTCAGACCGGCATTGACAGTGATCCAGTCGCCATCGATATCGACGATGGTAGCGGACACGATTGCGCCCGGCTCCATGTTGATGTCCTGGAGTGACTGTTCAAATAAATCAGCAAAGCTCTCGCTCATGGTATTCCTACATGATCAACGTTTGGGGCGGCTTGCACCGCAGTCTCCGTACCACCAGCAAGCACGGGCCATATCTACATATCCCCGGGGGCGTTGACGCTGGTTCGAGATACACCGGCTTTCCGCTTGCCGCCGATGCACCCCATGACACCTGGCCGGGGGGTTGATGACACCGCAGTGTCATCTGGGTCGTGCCTTGTCCTGCGTCTCCGCTCGCAGAGCGAGCGAAGCCTGCCACTGCCCGGCCCGAAGGCCTTGATGCAGCAGCAGGCTATCAATCGATTGTCCTGACACAACAGGTACGCTTGCCGATGAAGGCCACGGACATGCCGTTTCAGCGTTCCGCCACCAGGCCATACTCGACCAGCAGCTGCTGGATGCGCTCGACCACCTGCTCGATGTCGAGATCCGTCGTATCGAGGATCACGCCGTCATCTGCCGGCTTGAGCGGGGCGACTGCCCGGCCCATGTCGCGTGCATCGCGCGCCTGTATTTCTGTCAAAAGGCTCGAAATATTAGCATCCACACCCGCTTCCTGCAACTGGGCATGACGTCTGCGGGCACGTTCCTCGGCCGAGGCGGTGAGGAAGATCTTGAGCGGCGCCTCGGTGAAGACCACCGTGCCCATGTCGCGACCGTCGGCCACCAGGCCCGGCGCACGCGCGAAGGCACGCTGACGTGCCAGCAGTGCGGTGCGCACGCGCGGCTGGGCCGCGATGATGGAGGCGTTGTTGCCGACCGTCTCAAGACGGATGTCACGCGTGACGTCTTCACCCTCGAGAATCACGCGAGTGGCATCCCCCTCGGCATCGAACTGGACATCGAGGTGCTCGGCGATGGTGGCCACCGCGGACTCGTCCTCCAAGGCCACACCGTGACGCTCGGCGGCCAGAGCCGTCAGGCGATACAGCGCACCGGAGTCCAGCAGGTGCCAGCCCAGGCTCGCCGCGACCAGACGGCTGATGGTGCCCTTGCCGGCCCCGCCGGGGCCATCGAGGGTCAGCACCGGCTCATCGCTCACCTGGCTGTGATGCGGAGTCGCTTCACCACTCATGACGCCTCCTGTCCGGGTGCCACGGCACCGAGGTTCTCGACCTGCATGCCGACTTCACTGGCCAGCGCCACGAAGTTCGGGAAGGAGGTCGCGACATTGGCACAATCATCGATCAGGATCTCGCCCTGCGCACGCAGCGCCGCCACGCTGAAGGCCATCGCGATACGGTGGTCACCGTGACTGTCGACCAGACCGCCACCGTAGGCACCGCCACGGATGTCGATACCGTCGGCGACGACTTCGTGCTCGACACCGATCTGCGCCAGACCGTCCGCCATCACCTGGATGCGGTCGGACTCCTTGACGCGCAGCTCCTCGGCGCCACGCAGGCGGGTCATGCCCTCGGCATTGGCCGCCGCGATGAACAGCGCCGGGAATTCGTCGATGGCCAGCGGGACCTGATCTTCCGGGATGTCGATCCCCTTGAGCGGCGCATAGCGGATGTGCAGGTCCGCCACCGGCTCACCGCCGACTTCACGCTCGTTGGAGATGCTCAGATCGGCACCCATCGCCTTAAGGATGTTGATCACGCCAATGCGCGTCGGGTTGATACCGACGTGCTCCAGCACCAGATCGGCACCCGGCGTGATGGCCGCGGCGACCAGGAAGAAGGTCGCGGAGGAGATGTCGGCCGGCACGTCGATCGGGCAGGCCTCGAGGCTGCCACCACCGGTCAGCCACGCCTCGGCGCCCTGACGCTCGACCTTGTAGCCGAAGCCGTTGAGCATGCGCTCGGTGTGATCACGCGTCGGTGCCGGCTCGATGGCGCGGGTCTCGCCTTCGGCGTAGAGACCGGCCAGCAGCAGGCAGGACTTGACCTGAGCGGACGCCATCGGCATCTCGTAGCGGATCCCCTTGAGCGGCTGACCACCGTGGATACGCAGCGGCGGACGGCCATTCTCGGCGGTATCGATCACCGCGCCCATCTCGCGCAGCGGGTTGGCGACGCGGTCCATCGGGCGCTTGGTCAGCGAGGCATCCCCGGTCAGCTCGGTATCGAAGGCCTGACCGGCCAGCAGACCGGCGAACAGACGCATCGCGGTGCCGGAGTTGCCGACATACAGCGGGCCCGGCGGCTGCTTCAGGCCGTTGAGGCCCACGCCATGAATGGTCACACGACCCTGATGCGGGCCTTCGATGACCACGCCCATGTCGCGGAAGGCCTGCAGCGTGGCCAGGCTGTCTTCACCCTCGAGGAAGCCCTCGACCTCGGTCACGCCGTTCGCCAGCGCGCCCAGCATGATGGAGCGATGTGACATGGACTTGTCACCCGGCACACGAATGCGCCCCTGAACCTGCCCACCCGGCAGTGCACGGTACCGCACGTTCTGCTGTTCCATTGTCTGATAACTCGTCTGTTTCAATAGGGTATTGAAGTAGTGTCGAGCGTGGCTGGCGCGGGTGAATATCCCCAGCATCGCCTCGCCATCGCCCGCGGTCACGGCAGCACGCACTCGCGCTACCCCGGCCTCGAATTCATCCAGCGCCTCCAGCACCGCATCGCGGTTGGCCAGATAGACGTCACGCCACATCACCGGGTCACTGCCCGCGATACGCGTGAAGTCGCGGAAACCGCCCGCCGCGTAGCGGAAGATCTCCAGGCGCTCATCCTGACGCGCCAGGCTTTCCACCAGCGAGAACGCCAGCAGATGCGGCAGATGGCTGGTGCGTGCCAGGACCTCGTCGTGGCGTGCCACGCTCATGTCCAGCAGCTGAGCACCACACACCGACCACATGGCGGCCACGCGTGCCACGGCCTCGGGGTCACTGTCCGGTTCCGGTGTCAGAATCACCTTGTGATCGCGATAGAGCTCGGGATTGGACGCCGCCACCCCGCTCTTCTCGGAACCGGCGATCGGATGCCCGAGCACCAGATTCGGCGGCATGTGACCGAACACGCCGATCGCCGCGTCGCGGATCGCGCCCTTGGTGCTGCCGACATCGGTGACCACCGCATCATCGTCCAGCAGCGGTGCGATCTCCGCCATCACGCCCTGCATCGCCATCACCGGCACGCACAGCACCACCAGCGAGGCGCCGGGCACCAGCCCAGCCAGCTGAGTACTGCCGCCATCGATCAGCTTCATGCGCTGACCGAGGCAGATCTCGTTGGAATCCCGATCACAGGCGAGAATCTCGCCGCGATGACCCGCCGCACGCAATGCGGCGGCAAGCGAGCCACCGATCAACCCCAGCCCGACCAGCAGGATACGCCGCTCGCCGGCCAGCCGCTCCGAGGACAGCATGTCCGCCGCCGCGCCAGTCACTGCCTGTTCCGACTCGCTCACAGCACACCGACCGGGTAGGACCCGAGCACCTTGACGTCCGCCGCGCACTGACGCAGCTCTTCCAGCGTCTCCGTGATGAGCGGATCATCACGGTGGCCACGGAAGTCGATGAAGAAGACATAGTTCCAGGCACCCGAGCGCGACGGCCGCGTCTCGACACGGGTCAGATCGATCTGGTGGCGGTGGAACGGTGCCAGCAGGTCATGCAGCGCGCCCGGCTGGTTGCGCATCGCCACCACAATGGACGTCTTGTCATCACCGGACGCCGGCACCGAGCTGTCGCCGATGATCAGGAAACGCGTGGAGTTGTCGGGGCTGTCCTCGATCTTCTCCTCGACCTTCTCCAGCTCATAGAGCTTGGCCGCCATGTCACCGGCAATCGCCGCACTGTGCCACTCGGTGCGCACCTGACGCGCGGCCTCGGCATTCGAGGACACCGCGATGCGCTCGGCGTGCGGGAAGTGGGCATCCAGCCACTTGCGGCACTGGGCCAGCGACTGGGCGTGGGAATAGATGCGCGAGATCTTCTCGCGACGCGTATTCGGGCCCACCAGCAGGTGATGGTGAATGCGCAGCACCACCTCGCCGGAGATCTTGAGCTGCGAGCCCATGAACGAATCCAGCGTGTGATTGATGACGCCCTCGGTGGAGTTTTCCACCGGCACCACACCGTACTGCACCGCGCCGGCTTCCACTTCGCGGAACACCTCGTCGATGGCGGCCATCGGCTTGGTCACGGCGCTGTCACCGAAGTGCTTGAGCGCGGCCTGCTGGGTAAAGGTGCCTTCCGGGCCGAGATAGGCCAGACGAATCGGCTGCTCCAGCGCCAGACAGGCGGACATGATCTCGCGGAACAGACGCGCCATCTCCTCGCCCTTCAGCGGGCCGGGGTTGTCGGCCATGATACGGCGCAACACCTGGGCTTCACGCTCAGGACGATAGAACTGCACCTGGCCATCCTCGCCCACGTCACCGGCCGCCATCTTGACCTCGGCCACCTGCTGCGCACAGCCCGCCCGCTCGCTGATCAGGCGCAGCAGCTCGCTGTCGATGGTATCGATGCGCTGACGCAGCTCGTCCAGCGTGACCGCCTTGGCAGCCACCTGCGGCGCAGGATTCTGCTTGGAATCCGTCATCTCACCTCTCCCTTAGCCGTGACGACGCGCGAAGTCGCCCATGAAGTCCACCAGCGCAGTGACGGCAGCTTCCGGCACGGCGTTGTAGAGACTGGCACGCATGCCACCGACACTGCGGTGACCGGCCAGATTGAGCAGACCCGCCGCCTCGGACTCGGCAAGGAAGGTCTTGTCGAGACGATCATCGGCCAGCACGAACGGCACGTTCATGCGTGAACGGTTCTCGGTGACGATCGGATTGGAGTAGAAGTCGTTGCCGTCGATGGCCGCATAAAGTGCCTGCGCCTTGCGATCATTGATCGCATTCATGACATCGAGACCCCCGACCTCATCCTTCAGCCACTCGAACACCAGGCCTGAGAGATACCAGGCATAGGTCGGCGGGGTGTTGAACATGGAGCCCGCCTCGGCGGCCGTCTTCCAGTTCAGCATGGTCGGGCAGTCCTTGCGCGCACGCTCGAGCAGATCTTCACGCACGATGACCAGCGTCAGACCCGCCGGACCGATGTTCTTCTGGGCACCGGCATAGATGACACCGAAACGGCTGACATCCAGCGGCCCCGACAGGATGGAAGACGACATGTCACACACCAGCGGCACGCCATCCGCTGCCACCTCGGGAATGTAGTCGAACTCGAGGCCGCCGATGGTCTCGTTGGCGGTGTAATGCAGATAGCCCACATCACCTGAGAGCTGGATCGCATTCTGACGCGGCACGGCAATCAGGCCATTGCTCTCGCTGGAGGCGGCCACATGGCTGCCCACGGCCAGATGCTCGGCTTCCTTGATCGCCTTCTTGCCCCAGATACCGGTATACAGATAGTTGGCGCTGCCACCCTCGCCCAGCAGGTTCAGAGGCACCCCCGCGAACTGGGTGGAAGCGCCGCCCTGCATGAACAGCACGCGATAGTGGGACGGAATGTCGAGCAGTTCGCGCAGATCCGCCTCGGCCTTCTCGGCGATGGCCACGAAGTCGTCGGAGCGATGACTCATCTCCATGACGGACAGTCCGCGGCCCTGATAATCCAGCATCTCGGCGCGTGCGCGTTCCAGGACAGCGGTCGGCAGTGCAGCAGGACCGGCGCAGAAATTGAACTTGCGTGTCATGTCGTCTTAATTCCCGAAAGTGAAGCGACCGCCCCGAAGGCGGTCGCAATCCAGCGTCTTATTCCACGTCTGTCGGCGGGGTATCCGTCGACTCGGCAGCGTCTCCCGCCTGCACCTGTTCATCGGTGCTCAGCGCGTCCTTCTTGCCTTCTTCCTGACCCTCGACGTCGTGAGCGACCGTACCGTCCTCGTCGATCACCACGACATCTTCCGGCTCGTCGACACGCACCGTGGTCACCAGTCGCTCCTCTTCCGCCGTGCGGATCAGGGTCACGCCCTGAGTGTTGCGCGAGGTGATGGACACCTCGGCCACACGGGTCCGCACCAGGGTGCCGCGGTCGGTGATCAGCATCAGTTCATCGTTGTCGCTGACCTGAACCGCGCTGACCAGATCGCCGTTGCGCTCGCTGGTCTGCATCGCGATCACGCCCTGGCCACCGCGGCCACGCAGCGGGAACTCTTCCAGGCGCGTACGCTTGCCGTAGCCATTGGCCGAGGCCGTCAGGATGTAGCACTGCGGCACCTCACCGGTCGCGACGCCTTCATCCGTCGCGACATCAGTAACTGCCACATCAGCGCTCTCGACGCCATCCGCCGTCACATCCAGCGAATCATCGACGTCAGCCTCGTTGTCATCGATGGCCGTGGTGCGCGGGATGATCAGGCTGATGACCTGAGCATCGCCGATCAGACGCATGCCGCGCACACCGCGAGCGGTACGGCCCATGACACGCACGTTCTGCTCCTCGAAGCGGATCGCCTTGCCGTTGGACGACAGCAGCATGACGTGGTCGGAGCCGGAAGTGATGTCGGCGCCGATCAGACGGTCGCCTTCCTCGATGTCCAGCGCGATCAGACCGACGCTGCGCGGACGAGAGAACTGGCTCAGCGCCGTACGCTTGACCGTGCCGTTGGCCGTGGCGAAGAAGATGTAGCTGTCGGCGGCGTAATCACGCACCGGCAGGATGGTGGTCACCCACTCGCCTTCCGCCAGCGGAATCAGGTTGACCAGCGGCTTGCCACGCGAACCACGCGAGGCCTGCGGCATCTCGTAGACCTTGAGCCAGTACACCTTGCCCTTGTTGGAGAACAGCAGCACGGTGTCATGGGTCGAGGCGACCAGCAGGTGCTCGATGACATCCTCGTCCTTCATCGCGGTCGCCGACTTGCCACGGCCACCGCGCTTCTGGGCCTGGTAGTCAGACAGCGGCTGCGTCTTGGCATAGCCACTGCGCGAGACCGTCACCACCATGTCTTCCTCGTTGATGAGGTCTTCGATGGTCAGGTCGCGACGGCTGGTCATGATCTCGGTGCGACGCTCATCGGCGTACTGGGCGCGCACTTCACGCAGCTCTTCGCGGATGACCTCCATCAGGCGATCGGCAGAGGACAGGATCTCCATCAGCTCGGCGATGCGCTCGAGGATGGAGGAGTACTCGGCCAGCAGCTTCTCGGTCTCGAGACCGGTCAGGCGATGCAGGCGCAGCTCGAGGATGGCCTGAGCCTGAGCCGGCGACAGACGATAGTGCCTGGCATCTTCAGACAGCCCCAGACCTTCCGGCAGGTCTTCCGGACGGCAGGAAGTGGCACCGGCGCGCTCGAGCATCTCGACCACCTGACCCGGCTGCCATTCACGATCGATCAGCTTTTCCTTGGCTTCCGCCGCACTCGGCGAGCCCTTGATCAGCTCGATCACCTCATCGATGTTCGAGATCGCCACCGCCAGACCTTCAAGAATGTGGCCGCGTTCGCGCGCCTTCTTGAGTTCGAACAGCGTACGACGGGTGACGACTTCACGACGGTGACGCACGAAGGATTCCAGAATCTGCTTGAGATTCAGGATCTTCGGTTGACCTTCGTGCAGCGCAACCATGTTGATGCCGAAGACGGTCTCGAGCTGGGTCTGGGAGAAGAGGTTGTTGACGACCACTTCACCGGACTCACCACGCTTGGTCTCGATGACCACGCGCAGACCGTCCTTGTCGGACTCGTCACGCAGCTCGGCGATGCCCTCGATCTTCTTGTCCTTGACCAGTTCGGCGATCTTCTCGATCAGACGCGCCTTGTTCACCTGGTAGGGAAGCTCGGTGATGATGATGTGGTCACGACCGCTCTTGTCGTGGTGCTCGATGGTGTGCACGGCACGTACATAGATGCGGCCACGGCCGGTGCGATAGGCATCGAGGATGCCGGCACGGCCGTTGATGATGCCCGCGGTCGGGAAGTCCGGCCCCGGGATGTATTCCATCAGCTCATCGATGGTCAGGTCGCCGTTGTCGATCAGCGCCAGACAGCCATCGATGACCTCGCCCATGTTGTGCGGCGGGATGTTGGTGGCCATGCCCACGGCGATACCGGAGGAGCCGTTGACCAGCAGGTTCGGGGTCTTGGTCGGCAGCACGGCAGGAATGCGCTCGGTGCCGTCATAGTTGTCGACCCAGTCGACGGTGTCCTTTTCGAGGTCGGCCAGCAGCTCGTGCGCCAGGCGCGCCATGCGCACCTCGGTGTAACGCATCGCCGCGGCGCTGTCGCCATCGATGGAACCGAAGTTGCCCTGACCATCCACCAGCACATAACGCATGGAGAAGTGCTGGGCCATGCGGACGATGGTGTCATAGACCGCACTGTCACCGTGCGGGTGGTATTTACCGATCACATCGCCGACGACACGGGCGGATTTCTTGTAGGCCTTGTTCCAGTCATTGTTCAGTTCGTGCATCGCGAACAGCACGCGACGGTGAACCGGTTTGAGGCCATCGCGGACATCCGGCAAGGCACGCCCGATGATGACGCTCATCGCGTAATCGAGATACGACTGTTTGAGCTCGTCCTCGATGTTGACTGGCAGTATCTCTCTGGCGATCTCACCCATGATTCGTCAAATCCTTGAACTCAACTGTTGGCGCCACTGCGGCAGCGACAATGTTTCGGGGCAGCAACCGTATTTCGGGCAGCATCAGGTTTCGGTCGCTACTGCAGCGCGGCAGTGGCGTGAAGCGGACACGGGGTACCAGCTCCGCGGCACCGAAGTGGCGGGATTATATCACTTGCGCGCTCACCTAGCAGCTCACACGAGCCCGCAAACGGATGTCAGTACGGTAGTACGGCCTCAAGGGCACGCGGCCCACTGCCGCGCCCCTGTCGCTGACAGCGCTCATTGCGGCTCGGGCGACAGCAATGATACCAGCAGCGTGCCGATTTCTCCCTCCAGCGGCATGGCTCGTCCGGTCTGGGTATTCATCAGCACGAAGGTGAAATCCGCGCGGGAGACCAGTGCGCCGGAGCGCGGATGCACCTCGCCCATGCGCGTCTCGCCCAGATGGATCTCCTGATGCATGATCATCTTGCGCCGCCCGACCCGAGCGAGTCGCGTGGTGATCACCAGCTCATCATGCACGGTGGCCGGATAATGCCAGTCCAGATTGACATTGACCGCCACCATCGCGATGCCCTCGCGCTTGAGGTCCGCCAGGTCCAGATGCGCGAGCATGAACTCCCAGCGCCCTTCTTCGTAGAACTCCAGATACCGGGCGTTGTTGACGTGCCCATAGCCATCCAGGTGATAACCTCGCACCGTCAGTGTCGTGCGACTGAAAGTGCCGGCGGTCTCATCGGCGGCGTCCTGTTGACGGCTGTCCTGTTGCATCCTTGCCTCCTGTGCGGGGAAACGGATGAGCCTGCTCGGCCCTCGTCGTCAGATCTTAGGCCGGGCACGAGCAGAAAAACAAACGCTTGGTTGAATGATGGCGCCTGCCCTGCACGCCATCCTGACAAGGCGGCGGGATCTGCCACGGGCGATGCCCTTCACGTCCAGACCTGCAGGACGGCTACTCGCCGGGCGGGCCCTGCGGCGGCCTCTCGCCTCCCTCCTCGTCGAGGAAGTGCCCCTTCTCGCCCATGAAACAGCCGAAGATCTGGTTAACCCCCGGCGCGGAGGCGTGATAGTGATAGCCACGCACCGGGTCCGTCTCGCCGCCACAGTCATCCAGCTCAGCGGGAACATTGCCGTCCTTGTCCTCTCTGGCATAGATGGCATAGCCATCCAGCGCATAGCCGATCATCGGCGAATGGCCATCCTCCTGAATGCCGATCTCGGAGCAGCCGGTGGCGGTGTGGTAGTGATAGCCCTCATGCGGATTGGCATGCGCGCCACAATCATCGAGCACCCCCAGGGTGTGAGAGCTCAGGATCAGCTCCAGCGGTGCCGGCGGGCCGAACAGCACGCCATTGAGCGCCACGCCGGTGTTGGCGCGGCCGGCCAGCGAGGTCGGCTCGGCGGCCGGTACCGGCACATTGGGGATCACGACAGTCTTCTCGATGCCGCCGCCCAGTTCCTCCAGCGGACACTCGAGACAGAAGTTGTCGAAGCCTTCGATGGGATTCGGGTTCCCCGCCACCTCGCAGCCACGCGCGCCATCGATCACGGTGATCTCCCCCGTGTTGACGTCGTACATCTGCCACTCCTTGTCCTGATAGAGAGTGGCCAGATTCTTGATGAACTCGCCGTCCACCTGATAGAGGGTGCCCTCGCCATCCATCCAGGTGCCGCCTTCCTCCTCACCGGAATGGATATTGGGCGGGCAGAAAGGCCCCTCCGGCGAGGTTTCCGGGTCCGCGGGCGCACCGGCCACGCGGAACTGATAGCAGGTCGTCTGCG
Organism: Cobetia sp. PS-4MA; assembly: GCF_057670765.1. Taxonomy (NCBI): domain Bacteria; kingdom Pseudomonadati; phylum Pseudomonadota; class Gammaproteobacteria; order Oceanospirillales; family Halomonadaceae; genus Cobetia; species Cobetia sp. PS-4MA. Next base: position 3,024,967 of record NZ_CM173107.1, read on the forward strand.
TGCCGCCGCTCAGGGTGCAGTCGACGGTCTCGACCTCACCGACGATCGCGCCCGCGGCAAACATCTCAGGATCCAGTCCAACCGCCGCCGGGGCAGGTTCGCCGTCAGTGGCTTCCTCTGCAACGACTGTCTCTTTCGTGACCGTTGCACTGGCCGCCGCCGTGCTGGCCGCCCTGTCGTGCGCGTCATCCTCCCCGCTGCAGCCGAACAGCAGCAGGGTCAGCGCCGCCAGCGTCAGCGGCCGTGCCCGTTTCAGCGCGCTCGCGCCCGACGCTCTGCTCTTCACAAAAGCCGCCACAACCGTCTCCTCAGCAGTCCCCACAGCAGTCTTCATAACACCGTCGTCGATCACTCTGCCGCCCTCCGCGTCTCAAATCTGATGGTCGATGCCTGCGGGTCGATATCTGTCGGGCGATATCTGTCGGGCGATACCGCAAACCGCCAGACCGTGCACCGCCAGGTCGATCTCAGACTAGCGCCACAGCGTGCACACAGTATGTCTTTGCGCTCGCGCGCGATGGTCGGCAACCGCAGTGTGACGCAGGGTCACGTCCACGGCGGATGACCCGCCGCATGAGTTTCGCCATAATACGCGCCATTCAGGCGGGCAATCCCCGCTCACCGGACTCAAGGACTGGTCACATGTGGTTCAAGAACCTGCAGCTCTATCGCCTGCATGACAGCGCACCGCTGGAAGAGGGTCGTCTAGCCGACGCCCTGCCCGAATACCTGTTCCGCCCCGTCAGCGGGGTGGAGGCCAAGCGCATCGGCTGGGTGGCACCGGGCGGTCGCAACAGCGACATGCTGGTCCACGAGATCCAGGGCCATTATCTGATCAGCGCACTGCGTCAGGAACGTGTCCTGCCCACTGCCGTGGTCAAGGAAGAACTCGAGGAGCGAGTCGCCGAGCGCGAGACGGCGGAAGGTCGTCCGCTGCGTCGCCGCGAGAAGCTGACCCTCAAGGAGCAGATCTACGAGGAGCTGCTGCCACGCGCCTTCACACGCTCCTCGCGCACTGACCTGTGGTGGGACAGCCGTCGCGGGCTGATCGCCGTCAACGCCTCGAATGCCAAACGTGCCGAGGAAGTCCTCGACCTGCTGCGCCAGACGCTCGGCTCGCTCAAGGTCACGCGGCTGGCCGTCGCGCAGCCGCCCTCCCAGGTGATGACCACCTGGCTGAAGGACGTGGCCTCGCGTCCGGATGACCTCATCGTCGGTGATCAGGTCGAGCTCAAGGCGCCGGGCGGCGAGGATGGCGTGCTGCGTGCCCGTCAGTTCGACCTCGACGGCGAGGAAATCCAGACGGCGCTCACTCTGGGCCGCGTGGTCAGCAAGCTGGCACTGGAAGTCGAGGGCCGCGTGGCGTTGATCCTCGGCGAGGACATGGCGCTCAAGAGCCTCAAGTTCGCCGATGCCGTCATCGATGAAGCCAATGCCCAGGAGGATGGTGAAGACCCCATCCTGCGACTGGAGACCGACTTCGCGCTGATGGCCCAGGTGCTCTCCGGCGTGATCGAGCAGATGACCGCCTGGCTGGGCGGCGAAGCTCAGCCGGGAAGCTGAGCGCCCCCCCCCTTCTTCTCTTCTCAAGAATGACAATCCGGATGACGTGCGTCGATGACTGACACAGCAACGCCCAAGCCTGCCACGCCTGACGAACAGGACCCGTTCGCCAGGATTCGCCCCTACCACGATCACGAGGTAAGTGAGGTACTGGTGCGCCTCGAGCAGGACCGCGAACTGCTCGACACCCTGACTCGCTTCCGCCTGCCGGGACTGACCCAGCGCTTCCCGTGGCTGGCGCGCCAGATCGCTCGCCTGGCCATCAAGCGCGAGATGATGGGCGTGAAGGACGTGGCCAGTTTCCAGACCCGCATCGCCAGCTACATGGCGCGCATGATCCATACCACCACCACCAGTTTCGAGACGGTGGGACTCGAGCGGCTGTCGGAAGACACGCCGTATCTGTTCCTGTCCAATCACCGCGACATCTCGCTGGACCCGGCCTTCGTCAACTACGCGCTCTATCGTCACGGCCGCGACACGGTGCGCATCGCCATCGGCGACAACCTGCTCCAGAAGCCCTTCGTCACCGACCTGATGCGCCTCAACAAGAGCTTCATCGTGCCGCGCTCCGCCAAGGGCAAGCGCGCGATGCTGGCGGCCTACCAGTCACTGTCGGGCTATATTCGTCACTCCTTGATCCACGATCGGCACTCCATCTGGCTGGCCCAGCGGGAAGGGCGTGCCAAGGATGGCCGTGACGGCACCGAAAGCGCCATCATCAAGATGCTGACCATGGCGGCCCGCACCGCCGACAAGACACGCCCCTTCAGCGAGAGCGTCAGCGAGCTCAACATCGTGCCGGTGTCCATCAGCTACGAATTCGACCCCTGCGATCTGCAGAAGGCGCGCGAGCTGGCGGCCATCGCCAATGAAGGGCGCTACGAGAAGGTGCAGTACGAGGACATCCAGTCGATCGCCGCCGGCATCAGCGGTCACAAGGGGCGCGTCAAGCTGGTATTCGGCGAGCCGCTCAAGGGCGATTTCGCCACTCCGGACGACGTGGTCGCCGAAGTCGACCGCCAGGTACTCCAGCACTACACCCTCTACCCGAGCCACCAGCTGGCCCTCGAGAAGCTGGCCGCCAGCCGTCCGCAGCTGCGTGACGAGCCACGCCTGGCCGCCGCGCTGGATGTCTCCGCCATCAGTGGTGCCGAGCGCGCCGTGTTCGAGAATCGTCTCGCCGGCGTGCCGAGTGAGCTCAGGGACTGGTGGCTGGTGCAGTACGCCAACCCGATCCTCAATCGTGAAGGCCTGTCCATCGATCTCGACGAGAAGCTGGACGCCGCCGAGGCCACCGCCATCGACTGATCCCGCTCACGGGATACCGCCCTGGACACGACAACGCCACCGTCCTGCGACGGTGGCGTTGTCGTGTCTGGCCGCTTCATGCAGCCTGCTGCCGGCGAGCGCCTACTTGCGCCAGAAGCTGGGCGAGAACAGCACCAGCACGGTCAGGATCTCGAGGCGCCCCATCAGCATGCCGATGCACAGCAGCCATTTGGCACTGTCAGGCAGCGGTGCGAAGTTGCCGGCCGGGCCGATGATATCCCCAAGCCCGGGGCCAACGTTGGTGACGGCGGTTACGGCACCGGTCACGGCGGTCACCAGATCCAGCCCGATCAATGACAGCGCCAGTGCCAGCCCACCGATGGTGATGAAGAAGAAGAACGAGAAGGCGATGACCGCGCGCACCACTTCATCCGGCAGGGCGCGCCCGTTGTAGCGCTGGGAAAAGACCCCGTTGGCATGGATCAGCGAGCGCAGGTGATTGCCGAGCATGATCAGGCCGATCTGCAGGCGGAAGATCTTCATGCCCCCGCTGGTGGAGCCGCTGCAGCCCCCGACGAAGGTCAGATAGAAGAAGGCCACCACCGCGAAGGGCCCCCAGGCACTGTAGTCATCGCTGGCATAGCCCGTGGTGGTCACCACCGACATGACGTTGAAGGTCACCTGGGTCAGCGCCGTGAAGAGATCCTCCCCCAGCACGACGCGATAGAGCGTCAGCGCCGCGATCACCCAGCCCAGCAAACGCAGGAAGCCGCGCACCTGGGCGTCGCACCACATCACCCCGGCACTGTCCTGCCAGGCGCGGATGAACAGCACGAAGGGCAGCGCCCCCAGCAGCATGAAGGCGGAAGCCATCCACAGCAGATGCGGGCGATCGGAATAGATGCCCATCGAGCTGTCGTAGTTGGCGAACCCGCCCGTGGCCAGCGAGGTCATGCCATGCACCACGGCATCCAGCGGCAGCATGCCCCCCAGCCAGTAGCTCAGGATCGCCAGCAGCGTCAGCCCCACATAGACCAGCCCGATCGCCTTGGCGACACCCCCGGCACGTGGCAGCACCTTGTCGGACCAGTCCGAGGATTCGGTCTGGAACAGACGCATGCCACCCACCTTCAGGAACGGCAGGATCGCGATGGCCATCACGATGATGCCGATCCCCCCCACCCACTGCATCAGGCCCCGCCACAGCTTCAGGCCATCCGACAGTCCTTCGATGTGGGTCAGCACGGTCGAGCCGGTGGTGGTGATCGCCGAGACCGACTCGAAGACGGCATCGGTGACGCCCAGGTGGGTCGCGCCGAAGATCAATGGCAGGCTCGAGTAGGCTGACACCAGCACCCAGCTCAGGGTCGTCAGCACGAACATCGCGCGGGGCTTGAGCTGCAGCTCCACCTGGTGCGAGACCAGCAGCATCACCAGAGCCGACCCCAGCGTGATGCCCAGCGATATCGCGAAGGCCCATGCATCCGCATCGCCCTCTTCCAGCAACAGCAGCAGCGGCACCAGCATCATCACCGCCACCACGCACAGCAGCAGGCCGAGCACCCGGACCACCGGCAGCCACTCCGTCACCTGCAGACGGCGCATCAAGGCGGCACCGTGGCCCCCCGCTCTCGCCTCCCTCGGCGTGCTCATGACGTTGCCTCACGCATGATCGGCTTCATTCCCCATCCTCACCCTTCGTTATGACCACCAGAAGGCATGACAGGACCGCCCGGCAGGCGCACACGCCCCCGCTGCCGGCGCTCCCATCGCCCTCAGGCCCTCGGCCTCTGGCTCGCTGAAGCGACACCTTACACCGTCATCGCGGGCAGTCCAGTGCTCATGCCCGCAAGGCGCCCAGCGCGCGGTGGCGCGAGCCGCCGGGTCCGCGACGTCTCACTCGGGCGGCACCGGGCATTTGTCCACCAGAGCGCCAACGGCCGGCCTGATGGGCCGCTGGCTTGGGCTGGCCGTTTCCCCTGCGGTACACTGAGGCTCCAATATGGCAACGATGCGTTCACGGACAGGAACCTCATGCGTCTGACTGATTGGCGAGCCTGGCAGGCGAGTGCGACACGCACGACCCACGACGGTCGCACCGACATCACCCCCTCCCCGCGTGCCGAACAGGTACCGGCGATGCTGCGCCGCCGACTGAGTCCGGTCGGGCAGGCATGCTGCAAGCTGCTGTTCACCCTCGACCCTGAGGGCGATCTGCCGATCATCCACGCCTCCCGACATGGCGACACCAGCAAGATACTTGCCCTGCTCGACTCGGCCACCCAGCCGCAGGAAGCCTTGTCACCCGCACGCTTCTCGCTCTCGGTGCACAACGCCATCCTTGGCATGTACTCGATCACGCGTCAGTCCCATCAGCCGCTCGAGGCGCTCGCCGCCTGCGGTGACGAGTTCGATGCACTGATGAGCGAAGCGCTCGGCTATCTGGGGGAGCGGGAGGAAGTCATCGTGCTGTTCTCCGATATCGCCGCGCCAGAGGCCTTCCAGCACCACGGCGACTATCCCGAGCATGCCAGTGCCGTCGCCATGCGCTTGAGCCGTACCTCGCCTGAGGCCCCGCGGCTCGCCGCCTTGCCAGTCGACGCCGAGGAGCCGGCCCACCACGCCCCGACCCCCATCGAGGTGATCGAGTGGCTGGAAGCCGCCGGACAGACACCGCTCGTCTGTCGCCGGCAGGCCTGGCAACTGAACTCTCCTCCCATCACTGACGCCGCGCCGCAGTGATGACGCCTCCTCGTGCCTTCGGGCTATCCTCCCCCCTCGGGCGCCTGTGGCGTGGCATCGCCACCGCCATCAGCTTCAGCGTCTTCGGGCTGGGTGGCCTGCTGCTGGGGGGGCTGCTGCCCCTGCTGACAGTGAGCATGCGCGATGACGAACGCCGCCAGCGCCTGGCGCGCCGCATCATCCATCACGCCATGCGCGGCTTCCTCCAGCTGATGCGCGGCCTGGGTGTGCTCGACTACCGTCTGCACGACTGTCAGCGTCTGCAGCGCCCGGGGCTGCTGGTGCTGGCCAATCATCCGACACTGATCGACGTGGTCTTCCTGATCGCGCTGATCCCCCACGCCGACTGCGTGGTCAAGGGGCGTCTGGCCCGCAACCCGTTCACTCGCGGCCCGATCCGCGCCGCCGGCTATATCACCAACAACGAGCCACAGGGCGTGCTGGATGCCGCCCGCGAGAGCCTGGCCAAGGGCAACGCCCTGATCCTGTTCCCCGAGGGGACGCGCAGCGTGCCGGGCCGCGCCCTGAAGTTCCGTCGCGGCGCCGCCAACATCGCCCTGCGCACGCCCTGTGACATCACCCCGGTGCTGATCGACTGCCAGCCCAGCACGCTGACCAAGGGCGAGCCCTGGTACCACATCCCCGCGCAGCGCGTGATGCTCAATCTCAAGGTACTGCCGGACATGGTCCCCGAGGTCTCCCGTACACAGGAGCAGGATGAGCCGGAGGCGCCGCTGTCCCGGGATGCCCGCGAACTGACCCGCCAGCTGGCGGGCACCTTCGCCACGCAGCTCGAGCGTTTCCAGCAGGCCATCGCGGAGCCTGACAGCCCCCATCAGGCATGAAAATCTGTGCAGGAAGGCCAGGAATGAGTGGCAGACATGTCACGAAGGCATGCCGCAGATTCATCCAGATGGCATATCTGCCGTTATTGAATGACTGACCCCCGACATCATCGCTGATCCATGGATCAACGACCCTGACGCGCTAGAGAGAGGATTTCCCATGAGTGATACCACCTCGCTGGAACTGGAACTGGAACTCAAGCAGCTGATCATCGATACGCTGGAGCTTGAAGACATCACCCCGGACGACATCGTCGCCGATGAGCCGCTGTTCGTGGACGGCCTGGGACTGGATTCGATTGACGCCCTGGAGCTGGGCCTCGCGCTGCAGAAGCGCTACGGCATCACCCTGGATGCCGAGTCCGAGGACACCCGGGCCCACTTCGCCAGCCTCAACGCGCTGCGCGAGATGGTGGAGGCCCGTCGTGAGCGCTGATCAACCGACCCCCTCCCGCGAGGAGATCTACGCCCATGTCCGCAGCACCCTGATCGAGCTGTTCGAGATCGAGGCCGCTGACATCCACCCGGAGGCGCGCCTCTACGAGGATCTCGACATCGACAGCATCGATGCCGTGGACCTGGTGGTCGAGCTCAAGAAGTTCACCGGCCGACGCATCGACGCCAACGACTTCAAGAGCGTGCGCACGCTCAACGATGTGGTCACCGCCGTCGAACAGCTGACACAGCGCCAGGCATGACGCCGTCGTCCCCTGACAGCCGCACGCGCCCCGCACTGAGCAGGGTGCTGCTCGGCGTGCTGGGCATCGTGGCCGCTCTTGGCTGGCCACTGCTGGTCTACGCCCTGCTGTCGCGCCTCACCGCAGACAGCGGCGCGGTCAGTGGACACTCGTCGCCCTGGGTGTGGGCCTTGATCCTGTTCGGCGCCCTGCTGATCCAGCGCCTGCCGCTGCATCCGGCACTGCGCCTGGGTCTGGCCGCCCTGCTGGTGGGCATCAGCGTGGCGAGCGAGGCCGAACTCGGGCTGCGGGCCTATCCGGTACTGGTCAATCTGGCCATGCTCAGCGTCTTCGCCACCAGCCTGTGGCGCGGCATGCCGGTGATCGAGCGCCTCGCACGCCTCAAGGAACCCGACCTGCCCCCTGCCGGCGTGCGCTACACCCGCCAGGTCACCCGGGTGTGGTGTGCCTTCTTCCTCTTCAATGCCAGCATCGCCGGCTGGACGGCCCTGCATGCCGACCTGGCGACCTGGACGCTCTACAACGGCCTGATCAGCTATGTGCTGATGGGCCTCCTGTTCGGCGGTGAATGGCTGGTTCGCCGTCGCCTGCGGAGTTCACACACCTGATGCCTGACTCATCTCCCGTCAGCCCGGATACGCCGGTCACGTCGCTGTTGACGCAGCATGTCTGGCGTCAACTCGCCGAACAGTCACCCGAGGCGCCGGCCTGCTGGCTGGCCATCCCCGGTCACCCACTGCGCGCATTGACGCGTGCCGAACTGATGGCGCGCGTGGACGCCTGGCACCACTGGCTGGACCGCCTGCCCGGTGATCACGACGCCCGCCAGCCCGGCGCACGCTGGGTGCTGTTCCAGCCCACCACGCTGGGCGCCTGCGTGCAGCTGCTGGCGCTGTGGGAACGCGGCATGCGGGCGATCCTGCCGGGAGATGACCGCCCCGAGACCCTGGCACGTCTGGCGGGCGACAGCGCCGGCCAGCTCCCCGAGACCACCGCCGATGGCTGGCCACCGGGACAGCCCGACCCTGCAGGTACTGCCGCGACGGCTTCTGCCCCTGCCCCTGTACAACCGGACACCACGCCCGATGCCGCACGCATCGCACTGGAGCTTTGCACCTCCGGCTCCACCGGCGAGCCACTGCGCATCGCCAAGCGCTTCGACCAGCTCGAGGCCGAACTGGCCGTGCATCGCGCGCTATGGCCGCTGGCGTCAGGCCCTGACACTGCCCTGGCGTCCACGCCGGACACCGTCAGCCTCAGTCAGGTCAGCCATCAGCACATCTACGGCCTGCTGGTCTCGCTGCTGCGTCCGCTCAGCGAAGGCGTGCCGTTCCTGAGCGAAGCCTGCCACTACCCGGAGCAGCTGGCCGCCGCCATCGCTCAGCTTTCCGGGCTTGGTCATCGCTGCCAGCTGGTCAGCTCGCCGGCCCAACTGGCGCGTCTGCCACAGACCGATGAACAGACGCCATCCGCCGCTCCTCTGGCGGAACTCGGTCAGGTATTGCGGGTCTTTTCTTCGGGCGCTCCGCTGCCGGCAGAAGCCGCCCGTCATGCCGAGGCCAGCCTGAAGGCACCGGTGATCGAGCTCTACGGCAGTTCCGAGACGGGCGGCATCGCCCGGCGCCGCCAGCAAGAGACAGACCACTGGACGCCGCTGCCGGCAGTGGAGATCACCTTCTCGCCGGACTTCGCGGTGCGCTCGCCATTTCTGAAAGCGCCTGATCAGTGGTGGCAGCAGGCCGACAAGGCGGCGCTGGTGGAGGACGCGGCAGAGGGTGACGACGCACGGAACGCGGCGCCACGCTTTCAGCTGCTGGGGCGCAGTGATCGGCTGGTCAAGCTGGCCGGCAAGCGGGTCTCGTTGAGCGCGGTGGAGCGCTGCCTGAGCGAGCAAGCGGAGGTGCTTGAAGTGCGTTGCCTGCCGATGCCCACGCGTGAGCATCGCCTGGGCGCAGTGGTGGTGATGGATGAGCGCGCGCTGCCGCAGGATCACGCCAGCCGCCGCGATCTGATCGCCCGCCTGCGCCGCGCGCTGATGCCGGGCTTCGAGCGCATCGCCCTGCCGCGCTACTGGCGCTTCGTCACGCGCCTGCCGCTCAATGCCCAGGGCAAGTTCACCGCGGACTCCATCGCGCGGCTGTTCGCCGATCTCGATGATCCGCGCCTGCCACGCTGGCTGGGGGACACCTCCAGCGGGCCACAGCAGAACACCCTGGAAGCCGAGGTGCCTGATGGTCTGGTCTATCTCGACGGCCACTTCGCCGCCCAACCGCTGGTGCCGGGCGTGGTGATGCTCAAGTGGGCACGCGAGCAAGGCAGGACACTGCGGGTGAACGGCGTAGGCATGGACGATGCGCCCTTCCTGCGCCTGGAACGCCTCAAGTTCTCCAACCTGCTGCTGCCCGGCATGCGCTTCACGCTGAGCACTCACCTGGTGGAGGACGCCCAGGGCCTGCGGCTCGACTTCCGGCTGGAATCCCGCGCAGGCCTGCATGCCAGTGGACGGCTGCGTCATGGTCAGCCGCATGCTCCGGACGTCGCCCGCGACGACGGGCCCGCGGCCACCCCATCCCCCCATTCCACCTCGGAGGCGTCATGAGCCAATCCCCTGCGCCTGTGAGCGACTCGCAGCACGATTCTGAGCAGCATCTCTCTCGCCAGAGCGCTCCTGAACAGAGCAACGCCCTGCGCGCCTGCGTGGTGATCCCGGTCTACGATCACCCCGCCACCATCGCCGGCGTGTGTGCGGGCCTGGCACCGCTCGGCCTGCCCATCGTGCTGGTGGATGATGGCTGCAGTGCCCCCTGCGCCGAGGTACTCGATCAGCTGGCGGCCGAGGGCCATCACCTGGTGCGTCGCACGCACAACGGCGGCAAGGGAGCGGCGGTGCGCAGTGGCCTGCAGGCTGCCGAGCAGCTCGGCTTCACCCATGCCCTGCAGGTGGACGCCGATGGCCAGCACGATGTCAGCGACCTGCCCGCCTTCCTGAAGGGCATGCAGGACAATCCCGACTGCCTGCAGATCGGCTATCCCGAATACGATGCCAGCGTGCCGCGCATCCGCTTCTACGGTCGCTACGCCTCACATGTCTGGGTATGGATCAACACCCTGTCGCTGGCCATCCGCGACACCATGTGCGGCGTGCGCCTCTACCCGCTGGCCGCCACCAATCGCCTGTTGGCGCGCAATGACTGTGGCGATCGCATGTCCTTCGACACCGAGGTACTGGTGCGCTGGTACTGGGCCGGGGGCGAGGTGGCCAACCTGCCGGTGCGTGTCAGCTACCCCACCGGAGGCGTCAGCCACTTCCGCCCCGGCCACGACAACCTGTTGATCAGCGCCATGCATACCCGTCTGTTCTGCGGCATGCTGCTGCGCTCGCCGACACTGGCCTGGCGCACGCTGAGCCGCCGAGGCGGCAAGCGGCAAACCGCCCACGCTCAAGATGACGCACTGACAGATGGCGAAGACCGTGCAGCACAGACCGCCGACGACAGCGTCGCGCCCAATCACTGGGCCCGCCTGTCCGAAACCGGCTCATTGAGCGGCATGCGGCTGATGGTGACGATCCGCCGTCGGCTCGGGGCCTGGCCGTTTCGCATCGCGCTGTTCCCGGTGCTGATGTGGTACTTCCTGCTGCGCGGCGTGGCGCGACGTGCCTCCTTCGATTACCTCAGACGCCTGGAGCCCGGACTTGGCGGCATGCGCCTGTGGGCCAGAAGCTTCGCCCACTTCATGCAGTTCGGCGAGGCGATCATGGACAAGGTCTCGGCCTGGAGCGGCGAGATTCCGCTCTCCTCGCTGACCGGCACCGGTCCGGAAGACCTGCGCGATGCCGCGCTGCGTGGCGAGGGCGGCATCATCCTCGTCGCCCACCACGGCAATCTGGATGTGATCAATGCCATCGGCGAGCGCCACGACATCGACCTGTGCGCGCTGGTGCACACGCGTCACGCCGAGAAGTTCAACCAGTTGCTGGAACAGGCCACCGGGCGCAAGCCGCCGCAGATGATCGAGGTCAGCGAGATCACCCCCGCCACCGCCATGGCGCTGGGTGACCGCGTCAATCGCGGTGGCTTCGTGGTCATCGCCGCGGACCGCGTGCCGATTCCCCCCGAAAGCGTGGCGGCAGAACGGGAAAACGCGGGGGGAAGCGAGCGGGAGAGCGTGGAACAGAGCGCCGTCACCCGCGCCCGTGTCCAGCACTGCGACTTCATCGATCAACCTGCGCCCTTCCCCGTGGGCCCCTTCATGCTGGCGGCGCTGCTGCGCTGTCACGTCTACACCCTGAGCTGCGTGCGCGAGCAGGGCGGTGCCAATCCGCGCTTCCGGGTCGATTTCGCACCCTTCGATGACAGCCGCGCCGTCAAGCGCAGCACCCGCGAGGCATGGATTGAGCAGGCCATGCAGCGCCATGCTGGCCATCTGGAAGCCCGCGTGAAACGCCACCCGCTGCAATGGTTCAACTTCTTCGACTTCTGGCACCAGGCGCCCGACGTCCCGACCTCTAGCGAAGGTGCCTCGGGGTCCGAGCGAGTGACCTGACGGCTGGCGCGTCACCCCGTCTTTCTCTGTTTCAGTTTCAGGTTCAGATTCAGGATCAAGCTCAGGCTCAGATTCAGGTTCAGATTCAGTTGTCCGTCTTTCAGGCTCTCGGCTTTCAGGTACCTCGTCATGTCATATCCCGTCTCAACCACTGCCCCGGCGCTGACGCTCGACGGCAGTGATATCACCCTCGAGCAGCTGATCGACGTCGCCGAGGGCCGGTGTGGCGTACGTCTGAGTGATGCGCCGGCCTTCCGAGCACGCATCGAGGCCGGCCCCGCCCTGCTGGAACGCCTGCTGGAAGAGGAAGGCGTGGTCTACGGCGTCACCACCGGTTATGGCGATTCCGTGACCCGCGCCGTGCAAGGCGCGGACGACCTCGAAGCCCTGCCACGCCACCTCTACACCTTCCACGGCTGTGGCATGGGCGCGGACCTCGATGTGGTCAGCAGCCGCGCGGTGGTGATGGTGCGCCTCGTCTCGCTGTGCCGTGGTGTCTCCGGAGTCAGCCTGGCGCTGCTGGAACGCCTTGTCTGGCTGCTCGACCACGACATCCTGCCGCGCATCCCCGAGGAAGGCTCGGTGGGCGCCAGTGGCGATCTCACTCCGCTGTCCTATCTCGCCGCCGTGCTGTGTGGCGAGCGCGAGGTGTGGGTGCGCCCCGGTGCAGATCAGCCCCATGCGCTGCGCCCGACCGCTGACGTCTTCGCCCAGCACGGCCTGACACCCTATGTGCTGCGCCCCAAGGAAGGCCTGGCGCTGATGAACGGCACCGCCGTGATGACGGCCCTCGCTGCACTGGCCTTCGGTCGCACCTGCTACCTCAGCCGTCTGAGTGCGCGCATCACCGCGCTCAGCGTGCAGGCGCTGGAAGGCAATCCCTACCACTTCGATGCCGACCTGTTCGCCGCCAAGCCGCATCCCGGTCAGGCCCGCGTGGCGCAGTGGCTGCGCGATGATCTGGCCCACCCGGCGGCGCCGGAAGTCGATGCCACACCGATCAACTCACCGCGCCTGCAGGACCGCTACTCGACGCGCTGCGCGCCCCACGTCATCGGCGTGGTCGAGGACAGTCTCGACTGGTGGCGCCGCTTCCTGGAGACCGAGCTCAACAGCGCCAACGACAACCCGCTGATCGATGTCGAGGCCGGCAAGATCCTCCACGGCGGCCACTTCTACGGCGGCCATGTGGCGATGGTGATGGACAGCCTCAAGACGGCGGTCGCCAACCTGGCCGACCTGCTCGACCGCCAGCTGGCCCTGCTGGTTGACAGCCGCTACAACCGTGGCCTGCCCAGCAACCTCAGCGGTGCCACGCCGGAGCGCGCGCCGCTCAACCATGGCTACAAGGCGGTGCAGATCGGTGCCTCGGCCTGGACGGCGGAAGCCCTCAAGCTGACCATGCCGGCCAGCGTCTTCTCGCGCTCCACCGAATGCCACAATCAGGACAAGGTCAGCATGGGCACCATCGCCGCGCGGGATGCCCTGCGCGTGCTGACGCTGGTCGAGCAGGTCGCCGCCGCCACCCTGCACGCCGCCGCACAGGGCTGCGAGCACCGCGCCGCCATCGCCGGCCACAGCGCCACGCCGCCGAGCCTGGCGGCCTTCGTCAGCGAGCTGCGCGAGGACATCGCCCCGCTCGAGGAAGATCGCGGTCTGGAGGCCGATCTGCGCCTGCTGTGCGCACGCATCCGTGAGCGCCACTGGGCCCTGAGCGCAGACGAGGCCCACGCATGAGCGAGCGGACAGCCTTGAGCGAGAAAACAGCCCTGAGCGAGCGGCCAGCCTTGAGCGAGAAAACAGCCCTGAGCGAGAAAAACGCCATGAACCAGCCCGCCGAAACGCCGATGCCCAGCGCCACGGTGGAAATGGAAGTGCCCTTCCACGACGTCGACATGATGGAAGTCGCCTGGCACGGCCATTACGTGCGCTATCTCGAGATCGCCCGCTGCAAGCTGCTCGACATGCTCGACTACAACTACCCGCAGATGCGCGAGTCAGGCTATGCCTGGCCGGTGATCGACCTGCGCCTGCGCTACGCGGGCCCGGCGCGCTTCGGCCAGCGCATCGCCGTCACCGCGCGCCTGCGCGAGTGGGAAAACCGCCTCAAGCTCGATTACGTGATCCGCGATGTCGAGAGCGGCAAGCGCCTGACCCGTGGCCATAGCGTGCAGGTCGCCGTCGGACTCGCGGATGGCGAGATGCTGCTGGCCTCGCCGCCTGCGCTCAGCGAGCGGCTGGCCGCCTGGCAGGCCAGCCAGTCACAGACCAGCCCGTCACAGGTAGCCCCGTCACAGACAGGCGACGAGGACGCGCCTGCCACCCCGCCCCCGACACGAGGAACGCCGTGATGACGTCACGCCTTGCCATTGCCGCCACTGCCCTGCTGCTGACTGCCAGTGCCTTCGGGGCCAGCGCCGCCGAATTCGACGCCCGCGCCCTGACGCAACAGCTGGCGCGCACCGCTCCTGTCTGCGGCGACTTCCAGCAGACCCGCTGGCTCGAGGATGTCGGCGCACAGCTCAAGAGTCGTGGCCAGTTCCATCTGATCGGGGATCCGAACGCGCCCGAAGGCCTGGTGTGGGAAACCACCTCCCCCATCGAGGACCGTCTCGAGATGCGCCCGAATGCCAGCGAAGGCCCGGATGGCGAGCCGCTGCCCGCCGACCAGCAGGCGATGGCGGAGCTGTTGGTCAACTTCTTCCACGGCGACTGGCAGGCGCTCGAGGAGCACTTCACCCTGACGCTCACCGGCAGCGCGGATGACTGGCAGGCCAGCCTGACACCGCGTGATGCCCGTCTGGCCGAGGCCATCGAGCACCTCGAGATCGAGGGTGGCAGCTGGCTTGACCACCTGACCCTCACCAGCGGCGACGGTGACCGTCTCGCCCTGACCCTGACACCGCGCGATCAGTGCCCCGAATGACAGGGCGCGGCGACTCGCATGACACGGGGCTGGATCGCGCCGCCTGGCGCTGGCTGTGGGCTGGCGTGCTGCTGCTGTGCGCGGTGCTGCTGGCCGGGAAGCTCGCCCCGCAGAGCCCATGGCGAGGCGCGATCGACACCCGCATCACCGCCATGCTGCCAGCGCAGGAACGCAGCCCGTTGGCCGCGCGCGCCGAATCGCTGGAGGACACCGCCAATCGGCTGGTGATGCTGGTCGGCGCACGCGATGCCAGCGCCACGTCACTCAAGCAGCGTGACGCCGCCGCCCAGGCGCTGCGTCAGGCGCTCGCGCCCCTCGCGACGCTGGATGACGGCAAGAGCCTCAAAAGCCTGCGCCTGCCGGCCGAGGTCCAGCCAGCCCTGATCGCCCCGCGGCTTGCCGAGCTGAGTGACGAGCAGTGGCAGGCGCGCGCCCTCAGGCAGCTGTTCCAGCCCGGCGGCCAGCGCGACCTGATCCATGATCCCTTCGGTCTCGCCGGCGCCTGGCAGGACTGGCTGACACCCGCCAACCTGTCGCTGTCCGGCGGCCAGCTGTTGCTGCGCGCGCCGACGTCAAGCGGTGAGCAGCCCGGCAGCGGCTATCGGCTGATCAGCGCCACCCTCACCGGCAGCGCCTACGCGATGGGGGATCAGCAGGCGCTGGAACAGGCCGTGAATGGCGTGAAGGCCGATTACCCCGACGTCAGGCTGCTGCGCTCCGGACTGGTCTTCCATGCCAGTGCCGGAGCGCAGCAGGCCAGACAGGAGATGTCGACCATCGGACTTGGCTCGCTGATCGGCGTGCTGCTGTTGCTGTGGGCGGTGTTCCGCACCCCGCGACGGCTGCCGTTGCTGCTGGTGCCGGTGGCCACGGGCGTGCTGTTCGCGCTGCCGCTGACCTGGTGGGCCTTCGGCAGCCTGCATGTGCTGACGCTGGCCTTCGGCGCCAGCCTGATCGGCATCTCCATCGATTACGTGCTGCATCTGGAATGCATGCGCCGCCTGGCGACGACAGACGGTCGCGGCGGACTCGCCGCGCTGTGGCCGGGCCTGACATTGGGCCTGTGCTCCAGCCTCGCCGCCTATCTGGCCATCACCCTGACGCCGATGCCCGGCCTGCGCCAGATGGGCATGTTCGCGGCACTCGGCTTGCTCGGCGCCTGGCTGAGCGTGCGCCTGTGGCTGCCGCAACTGCCACTGCCGGCGGATGCCACCCGCGAGGATTCTCCCGCTGCCCGCGCTGCAGGATGGCTGGCACGCGTACTTCCCGGCAGGCGCAGCTGGCAGGCGCTGGGTCTGCTGCTGCTGGCCGCGCTGGCCAGCCTCTACGGACTGCGCAGCGATGACCGTCTCACTCAGCTCAACCCCTCGCCTGCGTCACTGATCGATGAGCAACGCGAGGTGCAGCGCCTGCTCGCCGAACCGGACGGCCTGCGCTACCTGATCGTGCAGGCCGAGGATGACGCCGCGCTGCTCACGCGCCTGCAGGCACTGGAAGACACCTTCCAGCAGCTGAATGCCCAGCAGCAACTGGGGCACTGGGCGAGCCTCGCCCAGCAACTGCCGACGCTTGAACAGCAGCAGGCCAACCTCGGCGCCATGCGTGAGCGCACCCGCACCCTGCTGCCCCAGGTGCTGAGCACCGCAGGCCTGCCCGCCGCGCTGCTCACGCGGGCCGAGCAGGCCATCGAAAGCGCCCATCCGCTGCGCCCGGCCGACTGGGTCGCACTGCCTGCCGGCGAGATGGGCCAGCGACTGTGGCTCGACTCACGCACTGCCGCCATCGGCATCGTGCGCTTTGGTGACGTCACGGCCGAGGGCAGCGCCGCCCTGGCACGCCTCGCGGCAGGCGATGACCGCCTCGAGTACGTCGATCAGGTCGCCAGGCTTTCGACGACGCTCGGCAGCATTCGCAGCGAAATGGCCTGGCTGGTCAGCGCTGCGGTGGTGGTGATCAGCCTGCTGCTGGCGCTGCGCTATCGCCGCAGCACCTGGCGCGCCCTGCTGCCGCCGCTGGGCGGACTGGTACTGACGCTCGCCGCCCTGACGCTGGCGGGCGTCGGCCTCAACCTGTTCCACCTGCTGGGCCTGCTGCTGGTACTGGGGATTGGCCTGGATGCAGGGATCTTCTGTGCCGAGCATCCCGCGCGCAGCGCGAATGACAAAACCGAACAAGGCAACGCAGAGGCCACCGCCAGCCGCGCCTCGCAGGCCAGTCTGCTGGCGATCTCGCTGTCATGTGCCTCCAGCCTGCTAGCCTTCGGATTGTTGAGTTTCAGTCAGACACCGGCATTGGCCGCGCTGGGGCTGGCCTGCCTGCTGGGGCTGACGGCCACCTGGTGCCTGGTGCCCTTCGCCCGCAGTTGAGGCGATCTCGTCACGCGGGCCAGACGGAGGCGGGAACACGAATGCCGTCATGAACACATAACGACAACGACAGGGGACGATGCCATGGAATTGGCAGATCGCAGCAACAACCCACCACGCAAGGAAGTCATCATCATCGGCGCCGGACCTGCCGGGGCGGCGGCGGCGGCCTGGCTGGCGCGCGCCGGCCATGCGGTACGCGTGCTGGAGCGCAGTCACTTCCCGCGCTTCTCCATCGGCGAGAGCCTGCTGCCACGTTGCATGCAGCATCTGGAGGCCTGCGGCCTGCTGGAAGCCGCCGCCGCCGGTGGCTATCAACCCAAGACCGGTGCGGCCTTCACCCGCCGCGGCGAGCATCGCGTCATCGACTTCCGCGACAAGTTCAGCGACGGCCCCGGCGCCACCTGGCAGGTGGAGCGCGCCGACTTTGATCAGCGTCTGATCGAGGGCGCGCGGGCGGCGGGGGCCGAGGTCGAATTCGGCGTCACGGTCACGGGCTTCACTCCCGCTCACGCCGCGCAGAGCGACACCACCGGCCATGCACAGGGGCCACGCCTCACGCTGGCCGATGGCCGCGAGCTCAAGGCCGCCTTCGTACTGGATGCCAGCGGCTATGGCCGCGTGCTGGCGCGGCTCGAATCGCTTGAGCGTGACCCGCGCCTGGAGCCGCGCATGGCACTGTTCGGTCATGTCCACGATGGCATCGCCGACCTCGCGCCGCCCGCCGAAGGCTATCGTCGCGACACTATCCTGATCGCCTCGCACCCGGGGCATCCGGATGTCTGGTACTGGCTGATTCCCTTCGCCAATGGCCGCGCCTCGCTGGGCGTGGTCGGCCCGCGGGAGCTGATCGAGCCTGCCGCCGGGGATGATGCGCAGACACGCCTGTGGCAGTGGGTGATGGAAGAACCGCGCCTGGCGGAGCTGCTGCGCGATGCCACGCCCGCCAATGCCGTGCAGTCGCTGGGCGGTTACAGCGCCGATGTCAGCCGCCTGCATGGCCCGGGCTATGCGCTGCTCGGCAATGCCGGCGAGTTTCTGGACCCGGTGTTCTCCTCCGGCGTGACCATCGCGCTGGAATCCGCCCTGCGTGCCGCACCGCTGGTCGCGCGTGAACTGACCGCGACCCGCGATGAGCAGCGCCCGGACTGGGCCCGCGAATACGAGCTGCCATTGCGGCGTGGCATCGAGGTGTTCCGCGAGTTCGTCACCGCCTGGTACGACAGCCGCCTGACCGACATCATCTATCACCCTCGCTCGCCGGACCGCATTCGCCAGATGATCAGTTCGGTCCTCGCCGGCTACGCCTGGGACGAGGCCAATCCCTTCGTCAGCGCCAGTCGTCGTCGCCTGACCGCACTGGCCACGCTCTCGGCAGCGCAGGCGACGCAAGCGGAGACCTGCGAGCCCGCCGCAAGCGCTCTCTCAACGGCCGGCACGCGGCAGAATGACGCCAGAAAAGGTAAAGTGTCGTCATGATATCCATGCGTCTCTCGCCTCATGCCATCTCAGTCGGGCGGCGATCCGTCGGACTGCGTACAGTCGGGCGGCGATCCGTCGGACTGCGCTCTTTCAGAAAGTGTTCTGTCGGGCGGCGATCCGTCGGACTGCGCTCTTTCAGAAAGTGTTCTGTCGGACTGCTGCTGGCGACCAGCCTGCTGTTGAGCGGCTGCAGCCTGCTCACGCCCGGTCCGCTCAGCGCCGAGAGCCCGATGCCGGACCTGACGAGCCTGCAGGAGAGCAGCACCCAACGTCTGATTCTGCGCGTTGAGCGTAACAAGAGTGAG
The DNA here is from genome assembly GCF_057670765.1 of Cobetia sp. PS-4MA. NCBI lineage: Bacteria > Pseudomonadati > Pseudomonadota > Gammaproteobacteria > Oceanospirillales > Halomonadaceae > Cobetia > Cobetia sp. PS-4MA. The sequence goes on from NZ_CM173107.1 coordinate 3,043,711, forward strand.
GCCAGCGTGAATCGCGCAGCAGCAGACGCCGCTGAGGACGAGGCTCGCGACCTGCCGCCCCTCATCGGCGTGCTGCGCCAATCGCCCGAGGCCATGCGGCTGGTGCTGCTCAGCGTGCAGGGCCAGCGACTGCTGACACTGGTGCATGACGCCGATGGCAGCCGCTTCGAGAAGGCCCGCCCCGAGGTGCTCGACAAGCTGCCCTTCACCGCCGACTGGCTGGCCCGTCGCATCGCCTGGGTCCACTGGCCACAGGCCGCGATCGATGACGCCTTTGCCGGCAGCGCCTGGCAACTGGTGCAGCACGGCGAGTGGGACACGCCTCACCAGACCGCGCAGCGCCTCATCCTGCGCGATGGCGAGCGCATGGCCGAGCTGACCCGCGACGCCGAAGGCCGCGTGGTCCTGCGGGACCCGGCCACCGAGATGCAGATGACGCTAGATCCCCTGTCTTCCCCCAGCCCCTGACGACTCACCGGAAGCTTCCCCGCATGACTGAACCCGTCACACCCGAGGCACCTGATACCCGCCATGGCCTCACCCCTCGCAGCCCATGCCGTCTGTCTCGGCCCGGTATCGTCTGTCCGCTGGGCGCCGACCACGGGCTGATCAGCAGTGCGCTGTTCAGCGCCAGTCGCGGCCTGCGCGTCAGTGATGACTTCAGTCCCGGCACGCCGCTGTCACTGGGCCGTGTCACCGCGCGGCTGGTGGATGACAGCGACTGGCCGGCCCCGCTGCGCTCACGCAACAATCGCTTGCTGGCCACCGCGCTTGAGCAGCTGACACCGGAGCTTGAGGCCCTCAAGCGCCAGGGCATTGCGCCGGAGCGCATCGGCGTGGTGCTGGGCACCAGTACCTCCGGTATCGGTGAGACGGAAGCCGCGATGGACGCCCAGCGCGCCGCCGTCGCCCAGGGCACGCCGAGCGCCGACAGCTGGCCGGAGAGCTTTGAATACCGCCGTCAGGAACTGGGCGCGCCCGCCGAGTGCGTGGCCTGGTTGAGTGGCGCGCGCGGGCCGGTCTACACCCTCTCCACCGCCTGCACCTCCAGCGCCAAGGCCCTGGCCAGCGCACGGCGTCTACTGGCCTCCGGGCAGTGTGATGCGGTGATCGCCGGTGGGGCCGACAGCCTGTGCCACATGACGGTGAAGGGCTTCATGAGTCTGGAGGCCGTCAGCCGCCAGCAAAGCCAGCCGCTGGGCGCCGCGCGCGACGGCATCAATCTGGGCGAGGCCGCGGTGCTGTTCGTGGTCACGCCGGAGCACGGCGGTGTGCAGCTGACCGGCGTCGGCGAATCCAGCGATGCCCATCACATCTCCGCGCCCTGCCCGGATGGCAGCGGTGCCGAGGCCGCGATGCGTGGCGCGCTCGCCAGCGCCGGCCGCGCCCCCGGCGAGATCGACTACATCAACCTGCACGGCACGGCCACGCCGCTCAATGACGCCATGGAAAGCCTCGCCATCAGCCGCCTGTTCGGTCCCGATGGCGACGAGGCCGCAAACCGTCCGCCCGCCGTCAGTTCCACCAAGGCCCTCACCGGCCATACGCTGGGGGCCTGCGGGGCACTGGAAGCCGCCTTCTGCTGGCTGACGCTGGAACATGGTCGCCTGCCGCCGCACGCCACCCCGCGTGAGGCACTGGACCCGTCATTGCCCGCGCTCAACATCGTCTATCGTGACCGCCCCGAGACCCCGCCGCTCAGAGTGATGAGCAATGCCTTCGCCTTCGGCGGCAACAACATCTCGCTGATACTGGAGCGTCACGCCACCGACCCGGAGTCCTCTGCATGCTGACCCCGACCGCTACCCCCGCCACGCCGCTACCCGACGGCACGTCTTCCCGTGACGGGGGCTATCCCGTCATGCCCTGCGCCATCGGCCCCTATGTGCCACACGAAGCAGGCATGTGCCTGCTGGATGAGGTGCTGGCCTGTGACGAGCACTCGCTGAGCGCGAGCGTGCGCCCCTCGCCCGAGGATCTGTTCGCGGGGCTGGACGGCGCTGGCCAGGCCGTGATTCCCGCCTGGGTCGGGCTCGAGTGGATGGCCCAGGCCATCGCCGCCTGGTCCGGCCTGCAGGCCGCGCGCACAGGCCAGTCACCCCGTGTCGGGTTTCTGCTCGGCAGCCGCCGCTATGAGAGCGAGCTGCCCGCCTTCGCCTGCGGGCAACGCTGGCAGATAGACGTGCAGCTCGACTATCGCGCCGACAACGGCCTGGGCGCCTTCAAGGCCACCCTCAGCGACGAGCACGGCACGCAGGTCGCCCGTGCCGGCGTGAACGTCTTCGAGCCGCCCGCCCAGGCCGTGGCGTCTGCCGTGTCGGAGGAAGGAAGCCCCGAAGCAGGCCCACAGGGGCACTCACCAGAACACTCACCCGGTCAGCAGGATGCTGCCGGTGCCGCACCGCAAGGTAATGTCTGATGTCCGTCACACCCCCCGCTACTCGAACTTCCCCTGCTGACAACCAGGGTGCCGCCGCTGCCAATGAGACGCGCGAGTGGATTCTGGTCACCGGCTCCAGCCGTGGCATCGGCCGCGCCATCGCGCTGCGTCTGGCCCGCGAAGGCTACAATCTGGTGCTGCACTGCCGCTCGCGCCGTGATGCCGCCGAGGAGGTCGCGCGTGAGATCAGCGCCCTGGGCGGTGAATCGCGCATCCTGAGCTTCGATGTCGCCGACCGCGAGGCCGCACGCAGCGCGCTGGAGGCCGATGTCGAGGCCCACGGCTGCTACTACGGCGTCATCTGCAATGCCGGCATCCACGCCGACAACGCCTTCCCGGCGCTCACCGATGAGGACTGGGACAGCGTGATCCGCACCAACCTCGATGGCTTCTACAACGTGGTCAAGCCGCTGGCGATGCCGATGGTGCGTCGCCGCAAGCCGGGGCGCATCATCGTGATGTCCTCGGTGTCCGGCATGATGGGCAATCGCGGTCAGGTCAACTATTCCGCCGCCAAGGCGGGGCTGATCGGCGCGGTCAAGGCGCTGGCGGTGGAACTGGCCAAGCGCCGCATCACCGTGAATGCCGTCGCGCCGGGGGTCATCGCCACCGAGATGACCGAAGGGGTCGAGATGGACGAGGCGCTGAAGATGATTCCCATGCGCCGCGCGGGCGAGGCCGAGGAAGTCGCCGCCACCGTGGCCTTCCTGTGCTCGAAGGATGCCGGCTACATCACCCGCCAGACCATCGCGGTGAACGGAGGGATGTTCTGATGACAGCTCCCTCTTCCCCGCTGCGCGGCCATCGCGTCGTCGTCACCGGCATGCATGGCTTCTCGCCCATCGGCAATGACTGGCCGACCCTGCGCGACAATCTGGCCGCGGGCCGCACCGGCATCCGCTATATCGAGGATTGGGACAAGTACGAGGGTCTCAACACGCGTCTCGGCGCGCCGGTCAGCGATTTCGAACTGCCCAAGCACTACAACCGCCGCGCGCTGCGCAGCATGGGGCGTGTGGCGCAGCTGGCGACCCGCTCCAGCGAGCTGGCGCTGGAAGCGGCGGGACTGAGTGACAGCCCGCTCAAGGAGAGCGGCCAGATGGGCATCGCCTACGGCGCGTCCGCCGGTGAGCCGGACGCGGTGGCGGACTTCGGCAACATGCTGATCAACCACTCCACCGATGGCCTCAACGCCAACTCCTACATCCGCATGATGGCGCATACCGCGCCGGTGAACATCGGCGTCTTTCTCGGCATCAAGGGGCGGATTCACACCACCTCCAGCGCCTGCACCTCCGGCAGCCAGGGCATCGGCTATGCCTATGAGGCGATTCGCTTCGGCCGCCAGATAGCGATGGTCGCCGGTGGCTGCGAGGAGCTGTCCGCCGCCGATGCCGCGGTGTTCGACACCCTGTTCGCCACCAGCACCTGCAATGACCGGCCGGACCGCTCGCCGCGACCCTTCGATGCCGAGCGCGATGGGCTGGTGATTGGCGAAGGTGCCGGCACGCTGATCCTCGAGGAGCTGGACCACGCCCTGGCGCGTGGCGCAACCATCCACGCCGAGATTCTCGGCTTCGGCACCAACTCCGATGGCCGCCACGTCACTCAGCCGGACGCCGACATGATGGAGGCCGCGATGCGCATGGCCCTTGACGATGCCGGCCTCTCGGCCAGCGCGATCGGCTATGTCAGCGCACATGGCACCGCCACCGAGCGCGGCGACATCGCCGAGAGTCACGCCACCCATGCCGTGTTCGGGGAACGCACGCCCATCAGTGCCTTCAAGAGCTACACCGGCCATACCCTGGGGGCCTGCGGTGCGCTGGAAGCCTGGATCGCCATCGAGATGATGCACGAAGGCTGGTTCCACGGCACCGCCAACCTCAAGGACATCGACCCGCGCTGCGCGGCGTTGGACTACCTGCGTGACGGCGGCCGCGAGATCGAGACGGATACGGTGATGAGCAACAACTTCGCCTTCGGCGGCATCAACACCTCGCTGATCCTGCGGCGCTGGCAGGACTGACGACGCCCGCACGGCCCTCGGTGTCATCGGGCGTGTGACTGTCGCCACCAGACGACTTTGCAGCGGGTCACAACTGGCGCAAGATACGCGCCCGCTGCATGGTCTATGGTGTGATTGGCTCACGCCGTTGGCTGGATGAAGGCGATATTCCCTGGCGTCGAGCCAGTCAAACCCTGTCAGGAGAGGTGTCAGATGGCGTCATCCGTTGCTCAGTCGTTCGTTTCCTCGTCACACCCCATGGCCCACGCCAGCACGGCGCCGGCCGGCCGCCTGTCGCGGGGACGCGTGCTGGTGTCCGCCCTGGTGCTCGGCGCGGCCGGGCTGCTGGCCTCCGCGCCGGCACAGGCGCGGGATACGCAGCACTTCCTGCCCATCATGCCGGTGATGGCCAGCACTGCGGCCAGTCAGCGACTGGGCAAGGACGTGGCCTTCTTCTTCGGTGACAAGCAGCCCTACGAGCGCATCGAGAAGCGTGGCTGGGCACGCGTGAACCCGAAGACCAACGCGACCAACAAGAGCGATGCCGCAGCCTGCCGCTGGGTGTTCCTGTCGGCGCTGCGCGAGCTGCAGGAAAAGGCGCGGGAATACGGGGCCAATGCGGTCATCAACATTCGCAGCGACTATGACAACGTGCCCTACTCCAGCAGCGAGAAGTACGAGTGCCACGCGGGCAATGTCGTCGCGGGCGTCGCGTTGCGCGGGGATCTGGTGATCCTGCATCCGAAGAACTGATTCGCCATCATGACGGCCAGGGAAGGCAAGGATGTGAGTGAGACAGGCGAGCCAGTCGAAGGCAGCTCGGCGCGCGCGGCGGAGACTCCTGCGGCGCGCCCGACCGATCACCCCACCTACCGCTGCGTGGTGCTGGGGCATGCGGTATCGCATGGCTCCGCTTCACTGAGCACTGGTTCGCTGAGCACTGGTTCGCTGAGCGCCGACTCGTCAACGGCGAGCCGCTGATCTCGCATGATCCCCACGCCCTCGCCGCCGACTTGGCGTCTGCGACTGACGGCGCTGTGCGCGACTTGCCGAATGAAAGCTCTGATTCCTTCTCTCGGCCAGCCCGCCTGTGGCTGGCCGAGGCGTGTGTGCTGCCTGCGTTTAGTACTGCTGATCCCTCTATCAACTCCTCGGGTGAGGCTTCCAGCGGTAACTTTATGCGCCCTCGCCAGACGGATGTGGATAACGCGGACACACCCGTGTCATCCGCTAAGGACCGCCGTCGCCAGCAACGAGAAGCCGAATCGCACCTCGCCCGCCTTCTGCTCGGTGAACTCGCCGCCGCCCAGGGTATCCAGCTTGCGCTGGCCGACTGGTCGCCGCGCGGCCAGGCCCCCCATCACCCTGCGCTACCGGCGGGCTTCTACGTCTCCATCGCCCACCGCCACGGCCATGTCCTCGTCGGCCTCGCCACCCTCCCGCTCGGGCTGGACCTCGAATACCGCAACCCCCGCCACGCCCACGACCTCGACGCCCGCATCGCCATGCTGCCTACAGACTCACGCGAACGCCTCGCCGAGGCATCACACCTCAGCGAGACAGAACGACTGGACGAGTTTTATCGGGAATGGGTGAGGTATGAGGCGCAGTTAAAAATGACAACAATATATTCGCGAAAAATCATTGGCCTGGCGACAAATCTATAGGGACTTTACTCCCAGCAAAGAACTTTTCTATCAAAACAGGAATACTTGCCCCTAGATATAGCGCAGCCAGCCAATTATTTATAGCATTATTATGAAACGCCAGGCAAGTTAGGGCTACTGCTATTCCCGGAAATAGCAGAACATTAACTACCCAAAATTCTAGATCTAAATCAAGTCTTTCTGTTTTAGGAGTTTTATGTCTTACAACAAAGGAATTAACTAGGGGAAACAGCCCCCCTAATAACCCTGGGGATATTTGAACAAAGCCTTCGACCATAACCCCTCCATCAATACATTCTATTCATAAGCACGCTTTTAATCTTTTCTACCTTAGATGCATTCTTATCATAATGCTTTCGAGTAGTAATTAAAATTTGACCATCATTGCCCTTACGGTTTAGTACAACTATCTCATCAGAATGATGATTAAGAAGCTTAAGAAGTTTACCATGATCCAGACCAATCTCCTTAGCAACCCCATCTACAGACCTATATTTATACCTAGGGTTTTCAAGAGCTCTAATTAACTTGTTATAAAAATTATCATTTACCCTAGCCCTATGAATACCATCAGACTTGGCTGATGATGCAGTACATCTTCTAGTGGTACTAGGAGCATTTTTCTTATCATGCATAACTCTCTCCCAAAAGATCAAATACAAAGCGATCAAAAACTATATGTTGTATACTAGCCTCATATAATCATTTCGCTAGAGAATGCTGTGACGAGACTAGTAAAATCATACTACTGGTTTCTAAATACAAGCTATCACGGTAATTACACACATCAGCTCTTAGTGAGCCATGGTAGGTTCTGCAAGAAATTTCGTAACGCTAACGCTCCAAATGGAATAAAATATTAAAACCATACATCACTTACAATAGATAGTGAAAAAGAGTAGCATTCAAAATTTGAGCACTAATCAAGGTACATATGAACAATAAACCAGCTTATAGGAAGAAATGAGCGTAAAAAAAACAAGCAAACTAGCATAAGCCTAGCCAACCTTTAACCCTACATTCAGTGTTACTCAACTCTTAACCCGAGAAAAAAATAAGCAAACACAGTAGCATTTAAACCGACTAAAAAATATTTTTGAAAACTGAAAAGGTTAGTAAATACAACAATAGCAACAGCAGCAATAAACATAACCAAAGAAAGAGCATAAACAACTTTATCCCTGCAACCTAAACAAAACCTTCTTGCGTAATTTAGAAGCGTCCATATAAGTATGAACCAAACACCATACTCAATCAGCTCAAAGCTAACGGCTAATTGATCATATGTACCGAATACATAGAAATAAGGGAATGTACCAAAACCAAGAAAAAAAGTGGTTAATGCAGACAATATGCCTACTTCAGTACCAACATTAAGATATGCTTTGACGGCTTTATCTATAAAAAAATACGGCGTAAAACCAAATAACTTGAACAAAAAATCCAAAAACAAACATATACAAACAATCAAGAACGAAGACCCAATTGCTATAAAACCTATAACAAATTCAAGCGAATTACTCGGGTCAAAATTAAAACCCTCTAATAAAGATGAAACGAAACCTAAAATAAAAGAAAGCGAAGAGAATACAAAAGCAGCCTGTCCAATATTTAAATCATAAGCTTTGCTTCCAGCACATAATCGAGCAAAAGCTTTAAAATTATATACCAAGCAATTAAAGCAAGTACTCATAAAATAATTACCAATCTAAACAACTAAAATTAATATTCCCCCGCCAGAGAAATCTCTGCCGGGGGAGACAACCATACTGCGAGTTATTTAACGGCAGCGACCACGGTAATTTCACACAGCAGTTCCGGGCTGGCCATGGCGGCTTGGACGCAGGCGCGGGCGGGAGCGTGACCTTCCGGCACCCAGGTGTCCCAGATGTCGTTGAAGGTCTTGAAGTCGTCCATTGTCTTCAGATAGACGGTGGCGGAGAGCAGGTGCTCGCGGTCGGTACCGACTTCTTCCAGCAGCGCATCGACACGCGCGAGCATGCTGTTGGCCTGGTCCGTGATATCACTGAAGCGTTGTTCCGGCCCGGCGACCTGGCCACACAGATAGATGGTGTTGTTGTGGATGACGGCGCGGCTCATGCGTGCCTTGGTATCGTGACGTTGGATATCGCTCATGGAGAGTGTCCTTGTGCCGTTCTTCTTGGAGTGGTGAAAGACGCGCCTGCGTTAGGGAAAGCCCCCCAGCGGCATGGCGCGCAATGAGGATAAGCGGCCATCAGCGTTCCAGATTCCGGCGAGCGGCGCAACGCGACCTGCGGGGTATTTTCCAGTCGTCGTGAGGGTTTCTGCCTTGCGTACCTGTAGCCACTGCCCAAGGGGTGGAAATAAAGACGCCGCGCCATCCCGACATGACACGGGAAGGCGCGGCGTTCTCATTGCCCGGCAGGGCGTGTGCTGAACGTGCTAGCGCAGGATCAGCAGCGGCACCGTGGCATTGCGGATCATCTCGGTGGTGGTACTGCCGACCAGCAACTGACGGATGCGCGAGTGGCCGTAGGCGCCCATCACCAGCATGTCGATGGCGTGCTCCTTGGCGTATTCGCGCAGACAGGCTTCCACTTCACCGGCCTTGAGGCTGGCCTGCACGTTGAAGCCCGCTGACTGGAGAGTGTCACGCGCGGTCTCAAGCGGAGCCTGATGCTCCACCGAGTCCGCGCCGACCATCACCAGATGCAGCTCGGCGCCCTGCAGCAAGGGGCTGGCCGCCAGCACCTCGATGGCACGCTTGATGGTGGCGCTGCCATCGAAGGCGATCAACACGCGTGTCGGCGTCTGAAACTCGCCCGGCACTACCAGCACGGGACGATGCAGGCTGCGAATCACGCGCTCCAGATTGGAGCCGAGATGCTCACTGGCCTGCTCCGCCCCTTCCCCGCGCTTGCCGATCACCAGCAGGCGAATCTCGTCCTCAAGCTCGGCCAGAGTCTCGACCAGCTCACCATTGCGCTGGCGCGGGCGTGGTTCGGTGATACCGGCCTGGGTGGCGCGCTCACAGGCGGCTTCCAGCATCAGGCGACCCTGCTCCTGGGCGATGCGCCCGCGCTGCTCATCGAGGGTGGCGAGCTCCTCCAGCAGGTGCTCCCGGGCACCGAGACCGATGCTGCCGGAGAGATCGCCATTGGCGGATTCGGCGCTTTCATTGCGGTCGATCACATGCAGGATGCTGAGAGGTGCCGACAGGCGCTGGCTGGCCCAGACGGCGGCGTCACACACGGGGGCGGCGAAGGCGGAGCCGTCAATGCAGGCGGTGACCTTGTCATGGCCTGTCGCGGCACTGGCAGAGGATTGGCTCATGGCGGGCTTCCTTGTGCTGACAACAAAAAATACTGACAACGGAGATGGCGTGCCGACCGGGGCGACGCAGAAGGAGGACTGACATTCCCCCCGCGATGCCGGCGCGGCCTGTTTCGAGATTACCACTTTCCGGCCCCATGAACGCAAACGGCGGGCAGCCCGTGAAGGACTGCCCGCCGTCTGACCTTGTCACGCGGCGCGATCAAGCGAAGTGACTCGATCGCGCAGGGTCAATCGTGCGTGATCAGTGACCCATCAGTTTCTCGACCGCGTCCGGCTTGTCATGCACCGCGAAGCGATCCACCAGCGTGGCGCTGGCTTCGTTGAGGCCACGTACCTCGACCTCGGTCCCCTCACGACGGAACTTGACCACCACGGTATCCAGCGCGCCGATGGCGGTAATGTCCCAGAAGTGCGCACGACTGACGTCGATCACGACACGCTCGACGGTTTCCTTGAGGTCGAAACCGGCCTGGAACTGCTCGCTGGAGGCGAAGAACACCTGACCGACCACGCGGTATTCGCGGGTACGACCATCGGCATTCATGTCGCTGCCGATATGCAGCACCTGGCCGATCTTGTTGGCGAAGAACAGCGCCGAGAGCAGCACGCCGACCAGCACGCCGATCGCCAGGTTGTGGGTCGCGACCACCACGGCCACGGTCCCCAGCATGACGATGTTGGTGGACATCGGGTGGCTCTTGAGGTCACGGATCGACTGCCAGGAGAAGGTGCCGATGGAGACCATGATCATCACCGCAACCAGTGCGGCCATCGGAATCTGCGACACCCACGGGCCGAGGAACACGACCAGGATCAGCAGCACGACACCCGCCACCATGGTGGAGAGGCGGGTACGACCGCCGGATTTCACGTTGATCATCGTCTGACCGATCATCGCGCAACCCGCCATGCCACCGAGGAAGCCGGTGACGACGTTGGCCGCGCCCTGGCCCTTGCACTCACGGTTCTTGTCGGACGGCGTGTCGGTCAGATCATCGACCAGCGTGGCCGTCATCAGGGATTCCAGCAGACCCACGACCGCCAGCGGCAGCGAGTACGGCAGGATGATCCACAGGGTGTCCAGATTGAAGGGGATGTCCGGAATCAGGAACACCGGCAGGCTGTCCGGCAGCTCACCCATGTCACCGACGGTGCGGATATCCAGACCGACGGCCATCGCGAAGAGGGTCAGCACGATGATGCAGACCAGCGGCGACGGCAGCAGCTTGCCGATCTTCGGCACCAGCGGCAGCAGGTAGATGATGCCCAGGCCCGCGGCCGTCATGGCATAGACGTGCCAGGTGACGTTGGTCAGCTCCGGCAGCTGGGCCATGAAGATCAGGATCGCCAGCGCATTGACGAAGCCGGTGACCACCGAGCGCGAGACGAAGCGCATCAGGGAGCCGAGCTTGAAGTAGCCGAAGATGACCTGGATCACGCCGGTCATCACGGTGGCGGCCAGCAGGTACTCCAGGCCGTGGTCCTTGACCAGGTCGACCATCAGCAGTGCCATGGCACCGGTGGCGGCGGAAATCATGCCCGGACGGCCACCGGCGATGGCGGTCACCACGGCGATGGAGAAGGAGGCATACAGGCCGACCTTGGGGTCGACACCGGCAATGATGGAGAAGGCGATGGCTTCGGGGATCAGGGCCAATGCCACCACCAGGCCGGACAGGATGTCGGGCCGGAGGTTGGAAAGCCACTGCTGTTTGAGGCTGCTTGTCATCGAGTCGTCCGCAACAGGTTGGGGAAGGTGGTGTGCGTGCTGAATCCTGGCGCTGTCGAGTCAGTCTGGCGTCCGGTTGTGGCAATCTTCATCGCTGCCGGCAGGGGCAGTGCCGCTCGCGCCTGGCTTGCGTCGTGATGCCGCTGTCGTTTCCGGTCGCCCTGTGGCTTTCTTCGCGCCATGAGCTATTCGCTCCGGTCGCCGTGAGGCGTCCAGAGGGCTGTCATTTGACAGTGAATAAACTCGGGGATGGGCGGGATTGTATCAGCTGCGACCGGTGGACGCATCCGCAGAACGCGCGCTCGCCGTCACCGATTGACGGTGACGACGGTCGATCAGACTCTTGATGAGCATCGCGCCCAGCACCAGTGCACCGCCCGCCCAGCCACGCGGGGTGAGCGATTCTTCCAGCACCCACCACACCCACAGGATGCCGAACACGCTTTCCAGCAACATCAGCAGCGCCACTTCCGCGGAGGGCAGATAGATCGGGCCACGCTGGATCAGCGTGAAGCCCAGCGGCGAAAGCACCAGGCACAGCAGCACCAGCCAGCCGGCGCGCTGGGCGAAATCGGCACCGTGAGAGGGCCACAGCTGCGTCAGCACGTCACCGCCGCCCTGCGTCATGCTCCACAGGCACGCCAGCAGGCCGCACAGCGCGGTGACCAGCCCGGACAGTGTCAGCATCGGACTCATGTCATGCCCCGGGCGCGTGCGACACAGCGTGAAGTTGCCGGCCAGCGACAGGCTGCAGCCCAGCGCCAGCAGGTTGCCGGTGAGCGTGCCGCTGCCAGCCTCATCGAGCACCAGCAGCGTGATGCCCGCCAGCGAGGCCAGAATCGCGCCCCACACATGGCGTGGCTGACGCTCGCCCAGCCACAGGCGCGACATCAGGGCCGCGAACAGCGGACTGGCGGCGAGGATGATCAGCACGTTACCGGCGCGGGTGTATTGGTTGGCGAGCACGAAACCCAGGGTGGAGCCGGTGAACAGCAGCGCGACCCATACGCCGGTACGTCCGCAGCTACGCATGCGCGCCAGGGCGCTGGTGATGCGCTGTGCAGGAGTGCCGCGCTGGAGGGCCAGCAGGAGCAGTGCAAAGCCGATGGCCGTCAGCAGACCGCGCCAGAACACCAGCGGGCCATCGGCGACATCGGCGAGTCGCAGCAGCAGCGCGTCCGGCGAGATCAGCAGTACGCCCAGCGCCGTCATCGCCACGCCCCGCGCCTGCCGCGAGGCGCGGGCGGCGGCTTCTCGCCCGGCCAGCGGGTTCATGACGTCAGTCCGACAGGCGCGACAGGCGCCAGTCGACCACTGGCCAGCCGCGCGCCTCGGCCAGCTGGCGCAGCGGTGCGTCCGGTTGGGTGGCGTGGGGGAAATCGACCCGCTCCAGCAGGGGCAGGTCATTGTGGGAGTCGGAATAGCCCCACAGGGATTGCGGCGTGCGATGGATGCGCTCGGCACCCGCAAGCCAGTCATCCAGCGCCGCCAGCTTGCCTTCGCGGAAGGTGACGATACCGCTGGTGGCTCCGGTGAAGCAGCCCTGCTCATCAAAGGCCGGATGGGTGGCCAGCGCCCCATCGGCGGTCAGACGACTGGCGATGGGCCCGACCAGATGATGCATGGAGGCGGAGATGATCAGGGTGCGATGGCCGGCCTCACCGTGCTCGGCCAGCCGCGCGATGCCACCTTCCAGCAGTCGCGGCATGACCATTTCTTCCACGAAATCATCGACTTCGCGACGCACCTCATCACGATGCCGCCCGACGAGCGGGCTGAGCAGATGGCCGGTGTGCTCGTGGATGTCCAGAGTGCCGGCATGGTATTGCACCTGATGACGCTCGCCGATGGCCATGAAGGCATCGACATCCTTGATCCAGCCACAGGCGACCATCCAGCGCATCCACATGCCGGTGCAGTCGCCATCGAGCAGCGTATCGTCGAGATCGAACACCGCCAGCGGGGCATCCAGCGCACAGTGGTGGCGCACATGGCCCTCCTCCGGCGGCGAGAGCGGCGGCAGCAGGGTCACGGCGTCACAGTCGGCGCAGAGATCCGCCAGCGGTGTGCGGCAGATCTCGACATCGGGCGCAGCGCTCAGGGCACGCGGCCGGGCGGCAGATGAGGACGAGGTACGAGTCACGACAGGCTCCGAGTGGCAAGGGGCGTCAACGGCTTCCTGCCGTCACCTGCGTGACCCTCGCATGCGGCGACGCTGCGGGCAAGTCCGCCGCAACATTCAGGCGCTCCTGCGCTGACGCTGCCAGTGCCGACGTTTTCCGTACCGACACTTCCCGTACTAACGCCGGACGAGCCGCGAGAGCGCCAGGCTGGCGATGGCCGTATCCTGCACGCCGGTACCGGTGAGATCCGCCACCGTGATGCAGGTATCAGGAGCCGACCCGCCTGAACGCAGATCACGCCCCTCGGCCAGCAGACGGCCCAGCTCATGCACGTCACGCGATCTGGCCTGCTCGGCCTCCAGCCCTTTCAGCTCGCCGTTGGTCTCGGACTGGGCGCGGGTATCACACACGAAATGATCGCACTCGAGGAGCACATCGGCTTCCAGCTCACGCTTCTCGGGGCTGTCGGAGCCCATCGCGGTGACATGCACGCCCTCCGGCAGCATCGAGTAGTCCAGCAGCGGCGTTCGCGAGGGGGTGGCGGTGACGATGATATCGGCGTTCTGACAGACCGCATGCAGGCTGTCATGACTGCGCACCGTCAGCTCCAGGCGCTCCTCCGTCTCCCGCGCGAAGGTCTCGGCACGCTGCTTGTCCCGCGCCCAGACATCGACACTCTCGATGTCGCGCACCAGCCGCAAGGCCTCCAGCTGCAGGCCGGCCTGCTCACCGGCCCCGATCAGTGCGACCCGCTTGCTGTCCGGGCGAGACAGGGCGTCGGCGGCCACGGCGCCGGCCAGCGCGGTTCTCACCGCCGTCAGATAGCCGCCATCATTGAGCAGCGCCTCGGCAAGGCCCGTCTCGGCGGAGAACACCACCATCAGGCCATTGAGACTCGGCAGGCCGCGGGCGGGATTGTTGAAGAAGCCGGGACTGATCTTGATCGCGAAGTGCTTGAGCCCCTGGATGTGGGCCGTCTTGACGTCCACTTCGCCGTTGGCCTCCTCGATGGCCATCGACAGGATCGGCGGCTGCACCACCTTGCCCTGCCCCAACGCGATGAAGGCATCACGAATGGCCTTGAGTGCCGTGGTATCCAGCCCCACGACCTCGGCGATCTGTTCGCGTGAATAACTTTGCATGCTGTCCTGAGTCGGTTCCGTCATGCGTCCTCCTCCGGGGTTCGGGTGTCATCGAGCGCGCTGATGTGTTCAGGCACTCTGTTGTCTTCAGGCGTTCTGGTGTCTTCAGGCGTTCTGGTGCTTCAGGCGTTCTGGTGTCTTCAGGCGTTCTGGCCTTGCCCCTGAGCGTCTGCCAGCAGCGCTCTGGCCTGATCGAGCGTTTCCAGGCTGACGCCGTTGCCGCTGATGATCAGCGCGACGCGCTGGCCACGGATCGACTCGGCGAGCGCGGGGTCGGTCTCGCCTCGCCGCGAGGCCTCGAGCGCGGCAAGCCCGACCACCGCAGCGCCCTCCACCAGAAGCTTCTCTTCCTCCAGCAGCATCAGCATGGCGCGGGCGATGGCGCGCTCGCTGACCTGATGGTGATGATCCATCACGCGATGCACCAGCGGCAGCGTGGTGTGGTTGTCCAGGCCAATGCCGCCGCCCAGTGAATCAGCGAGGCTTGCGACCTCCTCCACCTCCACCGGGGCGCCCGCCTGCAGGCTGTGCCACATGGCGGCACCCTCGGTGAGGCTGACGCCATGCACCTGGGTCTCGGGGCGAATCGCCTTGAGCGCCGCCCCGATACCGCCGAGCAGTCCACCGCCGGAGAGCCCGATCAGCACGTGATCAAGCGACGGGCAATCCTCCAGCAGCTCCAGCCCGATGGTGCCCTGACCGGCCGCGATGAGCGGGTCATCGAAGGGCGGCACCGCCAGCATGCCCTCCTCCTCGACCAGCCGATGGACTTCCTGGAAGGCCTCGTCCTGACTGCGGCCGACACGGCGTACCTCGACGCTGCCGCCGGAGGCGCCGCCCAGCTCGCCCAGCGCCTCGATGGCCCGTACCTTGTTGGCGGGTACCTGCTCGGAGAGACAGATGATGGCCTTCAGGCCACGGCGCATCGCGGCATAGGCCAGCGCCCGACCGTGATTGCCGGTGGAGGCAGTGGTCACGCCGCGCGCCAGGCGCGTCACGGCATCCCCCGACGACTGCTCGGCCACGGCCGCCAGCAGGTTGCTGGCACCACGCAGCTTGAAGGCGCCGGTGAGCTGACGGGTTTCCAGCTTGAGCAGGATCTCGGCATCGAAGCGTCGCGACAGCGCCGGGGATGGCACCAGCGCCGTACGCTCGACACCCGTGTCAGTCGATGAATGAAACAGCCGCTGGCGCGCGGCATGGATATCAGCCAGCGCCAGCGGCGTTTCCCGTGGATGCTTGAGCGGGGGCAGGGTCAATACCATGGCCTACTTGTCACCAGAGGCCAGATCACCGTTGTCGAGAAGCTCCTGATGCACCTTGTCCACGGCGCGACGCGCGCGGGCGATGATGTCATCGATCTCCTCGGGGGTGATCACCAGCGGCGGTGCGAAGCCGAGAATGTCGCCCTGGGGCATGCCACGGGCGATCAGCCCTTCCTCGAGTGCCGCCGCCGAGATGCGCGGGCCGACCTTGAGTGCGGAATCGAACGCCTTGCGCTCTGACGGCTGCGGTGAGAACTCCAGCGCCGCCAGCAGGCCGATACCACGCACGTCGCCGACGATGGGGTGATCGGCGAAGGCTTCCTTCATGGCCTTCTGCAGATAGGCGCCGGTATCACGGGCGTTGTCCACCAGCCCCTCACGACGGATGATCTCCAGGTTGGCGACACCTGCCGCTGCGCCCAGCGCGTGGCCGGAGTAGGTCCAGCCGTGGCCGATGGGGCCGAATTCCCCGGTGCCCTGCTCCAGCACCTTCCACACGCGGTCGCCGACGATGACCCCGGACAGCGGCTGATAGGCGCTGGTCAGGCCCTTGGCGATGGTGACCAGGTCCGGCTTGATGCCGAAGTGCTGGTAGCCGAACTGGCTGCCGATGCGCCCGAAGCCGCACACCACCTCGTCACAGATCAACAGGATGTCGTGGCGCTTGAGCACGGCCTGGATGGCGTCCCAGTAGCCCTCCGGCGGTGGCACGATGCCGCCGGTGCCCAGCACCGGCTCGCCGATGAAGGCGCCGACGGTCTCCGGCCCTTCGGCCTGGATCATCGCCTCGAGCTTGTCGGCACACCAGGCGGAGAATTCACGCTCGCTCATCTCGGCGCATTCCGCGGGGCGACGGTAGTAGTCCGGCGCTTCGGTATGCAGGATGCCGGCGATCGGCAGATCGAAGTGATCATGGAAGGCCGCCAAGCCGGTCAGCGAGCCTGAGGCGATGCCGGAGCCGTGATAGCCGCGCCAGCGCGAGATGACCTTCTTCTTCTCCGGCTTGCCGATCACGTTGTGGTAGTAACGCACCAGCTTGAGCTGGGTCTCGTTGGCATCGCTGCCGGACATGCCGTAGTAGACCTTGGACATGTCAGGCCCGGCCAGTGCGAGAATCTTCTCGGACAGCGCGATCTGCGGCTCATTCGAGTGGCCGACATAGGTGTGGTAATAGCTGAGCTTGAGGGCCTGCTCGTGAATGGCATCGGCGACTTCCGTGCGCCCGTAACCGATGTTGACGCAGTAGAGGCCGGCGAAGCCGTCGATCAGCTCACGCCCGTCGCGCTCACGGATGCGGATGCCTTCGCCGCCGGTGATCACGCGGCCCGGCAGATCACCCTGGGCGAAATCACGCAGGTGGGTGGAGGCATGGAAGGTGACCTTGCGGTCACGGCGAATCAGCTCGTCGGTGCTGATGCTGTCATCGAAGCCGACAGACTGGCGTTGGGTGTTATCGGTGCTCATGTGACTCTCCGAATGGTCCACAAGGGGCGATCGCGC
Source organism: Cobetia sp. PS-4MA (assembly GCF_057670765.1). Taxonomy (NCBI): domain Bacteria; kingdom Pseudomonadati; phylum Pseudomonadota; class Gammaproteobacteria; order Oceanospirillales; family Halomonadaceae; genus Cobetia; species Cobetia sp. PS-4MA. The sequence goes on from NZ_CM173107.1 coordinate 3,060,903, forward strand.
CGTGGCCCTGACCGCCCGTGACAATGAATGATGTCCGTCTCAACTCCCGGAGGCGCTTTCCATCCCACCCAGGCAGTAGTACTTGATATCCAGATATTCCTCCAGCCCCTGGCGACCCCCTTCGCGGCCCAGGCCGGATTGCTTGACGCCGCCGAAGGGAATCGGCGCACCGGTCATCTTCACCGAGTTGACCGAGACCATGCCGAAGCGCAGGCCGCGCATCAGCTGCCAGACGCGGCGAATGTCGTGGGTGTAGACATAGGCAGCCAGGCCGTATTCGGTGTCGTTGGCCATCGCGATCACCTCTTCCTCATCGTGCCAGGCCGTCACGCCGGCCACCGGCGAGAAGGTCTCCTCGCGCCAGGCGCGCATGTTCGGCGTGACATCCGCCAGCAGCACCGGCATGAAGAAGTTGGGGCCGGGGGCCATGCTCTGATCGCCGTGGATCAGCCGCGCGCCCTGCTCGACGGCGTCATCGACGATGGTCTGCGCCTTGGCCACGGCGTCACGGTGGATCAGCGGCCCCATGTCGATACCCGAGACCAGCCCATTGCCGACCTTGAGCTGCTTCATGAGGCGCACGAAGTGGCTCAGGAAATCCTCATACAGGCTGTCGTGCACCAGGATGCGATTGGCGGCGAGACAGTCCTGGCCGGAGGTCTGGAACTTGGCATCGACGGCGGCACGCGCCGCCTCCTCAGGGTCCATGTCCGGCCCGACGATGAAGGGCGCATTGCCGCCCAGCTCCAGCGAGACGCGCTTGACGCTGTCGGCGCACTGGGAAAGCAGCAGACGCCCCACCCGGGTGGAACCGGTGAACGAGAGCCCGGCGACACGCGGGTCATCACACAGCTGCTTCGAGACTTCCGCGGCCTCGCCGGTGATGACACTGAAGACACCGGCGGGAATCCCGGCACGCTCGGCAAGCTCCGCCAGCGCCAGCGCCGAGAACGGGGTCTCGCCGGCGGGCTTGACCAGCACGGTGCAGCCAGCGGCCAATGCAGCCGCGGCCTTGCGGGTGATCATCGCCAGCGGGAAGTTCCACGGCGTGATCAGCGCGGCCACGCCGATGGGTTCACGCACGGTGCCCAGCGCGGCATTCGGGATATGACTGGGGATGGTCTCGCCGAAGGCACGGCTGCCCTCCTCGGCGAACCAGTGAACGAAGCTTGCGCCGTATTCCACCTCGCCACGGGCATCGTCCAGTGACTTGCCCTGCTCACGGGTCATCAGCATGGCGAGATCCTGCTTGTGGGCGCGGATGAGGTCATACCAGGCATCCAGCAGCTCGCCGCGCTGGTCCGCCCGCAGCTTGCGCCATTCCCGCTGGGCCTCATCGGCCGCGGCAATGGCAGCATCGATCTGCGTGGACTCGAGCCACGGCACCTGACCGAGGCGCTCGCCGGTGGCGGGGTCGAAGACCGCTTCCTCACGGCCTGCCTCACCATGCACCCAGCAGCCGTTCACGTAGGCAAGCTGACGAAACAGTCGAGGGTCTTCCAGTGCCATGCCATCGCTGGCGCTGGCCCACTGACGGGTAAGGGTCTGGACACTCATGGCGCTCTCCCCGGCCGAAGGGCCGTCATCTGGACACTCAGACGATCTGCCCCTTGTGGATATCGGCAAGGATGCACATCACTGAGCACTGCATGGGCAGTGTCCTTCGCGCAGCCCGAAGCCTGCGAAGGACGCGTTTCAGTGACTTCAGTGTGGGGGATGTGACGGGAGGAGACTTTCGGGAATGCCCGCCAGAGGCTTGGCGTTCTTTCTGTTGTGGCGGGCGAAATGACGGTTTTTTTCTGTCAGACGGGGGCGCGCTCCGGCGCAGTGCTCTGGAGCGCGACCTCACCTTCACGAGACGACAGGGCCTTCATGTGCAGGGGATCAGGCGGTCACGACCTCACTTTCGGTCAGCTCGGCGTAGAGTTCCGGATAGGCTTCCTGCAGACGCTCAAGCTCTGCACGGGCATGCGGGATGGCATCGGTCAGCTGCTGCCATTCCTCATCACTGAGATTGTCCCGCATCAGCGGAAACAGCTCGGTACGCTCGGCACGCAGGTAGTCACGATGCGCTTCGACATAGTCGCGCAGATCATGGATGAACTGATCCATCGGTATGATCTGATCCATCAGGATGCTGTCGAGATTGTCGGACAGTTTGGAGAGACGGCCGTGCAGGGTGTGATACTGCTGGATGAGCCGCTGACACAGGGGTGAGGCGTCCTCGGAGCGCTCGCACAGCATCTGCGTGCATTGACGCTCCAGCGGAATGATGAAGCCCTGCATGTAATCGAGAATGTAATCCACCACTTCCCGCATCATGCGAAAGTCCGGACGTTCGCCACTGACCAGTGTCCTGTGGCGATGCGAGAGCACGTGCAATAGACGCGCCATGTTGGCGTGGTCCTGGCGCAGCTGAGTCACATTGGGCATGACTTCCTCCTCCTGACGGAACAGGTGGCCGATGCTGGCAGACAGCGCTGCCGCCTCGGGCATTGCTACCGAATGTAGCAATGTCGTCATCCTGAAGTGTAGGACACATCCCATGAGCGCCCGTTAGACGTTGGGCGGGATTGCCTGAATGCGCGAGGCATGCTGTCAGGAAAACATGACAGTCCGTGAAGAAGTCACGGATGGCCTGATGCCGTTGGCAGGCCGCGCCAGCCCTGCTGATTTGTACAGGCTTGCGGGATCGGCCATGATGAGCGCATTCCCCGCCCACGCCTGCCGGAGCCTGACTCGCCGATGGATCTCTTTGCCGATACCGCCTCGAATTCCCATGCGCCATTGGCCTACCGCATGCGACCGCGCTCGCTGGAAGATTACATCGGCCAGGCGGCGCTGGTCGGGCCTGACATGCCGCTGCGCCAGATGGTGGAATCCGGCGTGGTGCGCTCGATGATCCTGTGGGGGCCGCCGGGCGTCGGCAAGACGACGCTGGCCGAGATACTGGCCCACGGCTGTGATGCACACCTTGAACAGCTGTCGGCGGTGATGGCGGGCGTGAAGGACATCCGCGAGGTGGTGGAGCGAGCGCGCCACCATCAGGCCAGCGAGCGCCAGACGGTGATGTTTCTCGATGAGATCCACCGCCTCAACAAGAGTCAGCAGGACGCCCTGCTGCCGCATGTGGAGTCGGGTCTGCTGACGCTGATCGGCGCGACCACCGAGAACCCGTCCTTCGAGGTCAACTCGGCACTGCTGTCGCGGGCGCGGGTCTATGTGCTCAAGGCACTGGACGAGGAGGATCTGATCGAGGTGCTGACCCGTGCCTTGCGCGATGAGGTCAATGGCCTCGGTACGCGTCAGATCGATGCCAGCCGCGAGACGCTGACCCGGATTGCGCGAGCAGCCTCGGGAGATGCGCGTCGTGCCCTGGGCCTTCTGGAAACCGCCTGCGACTTCGTCCGCCGTGAGCCAGATGCCCAGGGGGGAACGCGCGAGATACTCGAGGACAGCTCGCTGGAGGCCGTGCTGGGCCATCAGGCCTCAAGCTTCGACAAGCAGGGCGATGACTATTACGACCTGCTGTCGGCGATCCACAAGTCGGTACGCTCCTCGCGCCCCGACGCGGCGCTTCTGTACATGGCACGGTTCATGGATGGCGGCGGGGATCCGCTGGATGTGGTGCGTCGGCTGGCGGCGATTGCCTCCGAGGATGTGGGCAACGCCGACCCGCGCGCCCTGCCGCTGACCATCGCGGCCTGGGACGCCTATCTGCGCCTGGGCGACTACGAGGGCCAGCGTGCCATCGCGCATGCGGCGATCCACCTGGCCATCGCCCCCAAGAGCAACGCCATCGACACGGCGTGGAAGGAGGCCAGAGCCTTCGTGCGCCAGCAGCCGCATTTCGGGGTGCCGGTCTATCTGCGCAATGCGCCGACGACCCTGATGAAGGAGCTGGGCATGGGCGAAGGCTATCGCTATGCCCACAACGAGCCCAACGGCTATCCCGCCGGCACGGCGCACAACGCCTGGCCCGAGGAACTGCCGGTACAGCAGTTCTACCGCCCGACCCAGTATGGCGGCGAGAAGCGCTTTGCCGAGATAGAGCGCTGGCGCCGCGAGCTGGATGACCACGCCGACCGGCACACGCCTGACGCCCAGTCGTGAGCGCCAGAAACGACAACGCCCGGGCCAGATGGCCCGGGCGTTGTCGTCTGATCATCATGTCACTGCTCGCGGATCACTGCTCGCGAATGACATCCGCACCTTCAGGAATCTGGAACACGAAGCGACTGGCCTCCAGACTCGGGTTGTACAGGACATCATGGAAATCGATGGCCGTACGCTGGCCGGTGGAATCGGCCATCTGCAGCATGTCGAGCTGCTCGCCGTCGAAGGTCAGCTTGAGGCTTTCAAACAGGGTGTCGGCCTGCTTGGGCGTCAGCGTGAAGGTCTCGCGGGCCCCCTGCTGCTGGCGCTCGACATCGTAGTTGGCGGTCAATTCGCTGGAACGCCCGGACAGCAGCAGTGCCGGCGTGTGCGTCACGCGCTCATCCAGCGGCTGCACGGTGACCTGCTCCAGATCCGGGTCATGCAGATAGACTTCCTTGCCGTCGGAGACCACCTCCTGGCGGTATGGCGCGTCGACGCTCCAGCGGAACTTGCCCGGACGTGACAGCCACATCTTGCCGTGGGCTTCCTGCAGACGCTGGCCCGAGGCATCGAGAATCTGCTGATCGAAGTCGGCGGTATAGGTCTTGAGGGGCTCCAGCAGGCGAGAAAGACGCTCTCCGGCGGCGTCATCGGCGTGGGCCGGCAGGCTGGCCATGCCCAGCATCAAGGCGGCGCCCAGCCCCTTGGCCAGACGGGTGGTCAATGAGGAAACGAAAGAACGTGACGGTGTATTCATGACACTCCTTGCAATGAGACGGACATGGCTGCGGCCTGAGGCCTCGACGCGCGATATCCACCTCATGTCAGCGATTCGGGTTGTGGCCTGCCAGTCTCGCCGCGAGTCTGACAGGTGATCTGACGTCTTTGACACGAAGGAGAGCCAAAAGCTCCCCTTCGTGTCTTTCATGTTTCAACTCAAACGCTTGGCTGCACTAGCCGCTATGGTTGGGGGCGAGCACTTCCCGCGAGCCGTTGGTGCCCATCGCGGAGACGACACCGGCCATCTCCATGGCCTCGACCAGCCGCGCGGCACGGTTGTAGCCGATCTTGAAGCGCCGCTGCACGGCGGAGATGGAAGCACGGCGCGACTCGACCACATAGGCGACCGCTTCATCGTAGAGTGCATCCTGCTCGGCATCGCCGTCCTCGCCTTCGGCCTCAAGCCCGGCCAGCGCATCCGCCTGCACGCCGCCGGTGAGGATCTCCTCGATATACTCCGGCGTGCCGCGACGCTTCCAGTCATCCACCACGCGGTGCACCTCGTCATCATCGACGAAGGCGCCGTGGACACGCGTCGGCATGCCGGCACCGGCCGGCAGATAGAGCATGTCACCATGGCCCAGCAGATCTTCCGCACCGCCCTGGTCGAGAATGGTGCGCGAGTCGATCTTGGAAGAGACCTGGAAGGCCATGCGCGTCGGGATGTTGGCCTTGATCAAGCCGGTCACCACGTCCACTGACGGGCGCTGAGTGGCCAGAATCAGGTGAATCCCCGCGGCACGCGCCTTCTGGGCCAGACGTGCGATCAGCTCCTCGACCTTCTTGCCGACGATCATGAACATGTCGGCGAACTCGTCGATCACCACCACGATGTAGGGCAGCTTGGCGAGCACCGGCGGATGCTGGTGCATCTCCCAGGGCTGTGGCTCCCACAGCGGGTCAGCGATCTGGGCACCATGCGCCTCGGCTTCATCGATCTTGGCATTGAAGCCGGCCAGGTTACGCACCCCCATGGCGGCCATCAGCTTGTAGCGACGCTCCATCTCGGCGACACACCAGCGCAGGGCATTGGCGGCCTCCTTCATGTCCGTCACCACCGGTGCCAGCAGGTGCGGGATGCCGTCATAGACCGACAGCTCCAGCATCTTGGGGTCGACCATGATCATGCGCACTTCATCTGGCGTGGCCTTGAGCAGCATCGAGATCAGCATCGAGTTGATGCCGACCGACTTGCCCGAACCGGTGGTACCGGCCACCAGCAGGTGAGGCATCTTGCCCAGATTGGCCACCACCGGTGCGCCCCCGATGTCCTGACCCAGCGCCAGCGTGACCGGCGAATCCGCCAGCTGATAGGCATCCGAGTCGAAGACTTCGCGCAGGCGGATCATGGCGCGATTGGGGTTGGGAATCTCGATGCCGACCGTGGGACGCCCCGGAATCACCTCGACCACCCGCACGCTCTTGACCAGCAGTGAACGCGCCAGGTCGGTCGACAGGTTGGAGATCTTGGAGGCCTTGACCCCCGGCGCCGGCTGGATCTCGAAGCGCGTGATGACCGGCCCCGGCCACACATCCGCCACCTCGGCCTTCACCCCGTACTCGCGCAGACGCACCACCAGCAGCTCGGCCATCTGGTCGAGTTCTTCTTCGCTGTAGTTGGGCTTCTGCTCATCCGGGGGCGTCAGCAGGCTGAGCTGTGGCAGATCGCCCTCCGGCGCCTCTTCGTGATCCGAGCCCTCGTGACGCTGACTCTGCAGGTGCTCCACGGTCCAGAGTGTCGGCCCGGAGGGATCCCGTACCGCTTCCTGCGCATCTTCCGCCGTGGCCAGTCGCCCGGCGCCCGGCACCATGCCGGACTCATCGCCGTCATAGGCCCAGCTCGGACGCTCAGGCGTCGCGTTGGCGGGGGCCTGCTGCGGCTCGATCTCGTCTTCCGGCACCTGCGGCTCTGCCGGCTGCAACGGGGCAGCCGACTCACGAGCGGCCAGCTCTCGAGAAGCTGGCTCTCGGGAAACCTGCTCAGGCTCTGGCGCACGTGGCGCCGGCTCCGTCGGTTCTGCCGGTGTCAGTGTCGGTGTCGGAGCCGAAGTTGACGTCGGGACGCCACCAGCACCGCTCGCACCAGCAGTTGCCGAACCCGATGCGGTGGGTGTGGCATCGGTGGATTTGCCGGTGGGGGCCTCGAAGGCATCATCCCAGGAGACGACGGCCTTGCGCGAGGCCGCTGCTGCCACACCGGCAGCCATCACGCCGGCACCGACCGCAGCGCCTGCCAGGGAGGACTCTCTCGGTAGCGGTGCATCCTCTTCATCACGCGGCTCAGGCGGCTGAAGCGCCGGATTGGCTGCCTTGTGAGCGCGTTCGGCTTCCTGCGCGGCGGCCTGACGGGAGGTCTCGGCCTCATGCTGGGCCTGACGTGCCGCTTCTGCTTCACGGACTGCCTTGGCTTCACGGGCCGCTTTTGCTTCACGGGCTGCTTCAGCCTCACGTGCCGCTTCCGCTTCACGCGCTGCCTCGGCCTCACGTGACGCTTCTGCTTCGCGGGCCGCCTCAGTCTCACGGTCTGCCTGGCTCTGCGACGCCTTGTCAGCTTCGCGGGAGGTCGACTCTGCCTGGCGAGTGTCCTGACGCGCTGCAGGTGCGAAGGCAGACGCAGCGTCCCACTCCTTCGCTGGCCGGGAATCTGTCACCGGTGGGGTTTCGCTCACCGAGCTATCGACTGGCGGCGTGCTGCCGGACGTCGACGCCTCGGCGTCACGGGACGCCGAGGCGTGACGCTGACGCTCGGCTTCGATGGCAGAGGCATCCGGCAGGCGCGAGCGGGTCACATCGGCGCGTGAGTCTGCGGCGCTCTCGAGCGAGGCTGCCGTTCTGGGGGCCGCGGCAGCCTGGGACGCCACGGCAGCCTGCACGGCGCTGGCAAGCTCGACGCCCTCGATGTTGACCGTGGCACTCTGCACCGTCATGCGTTCGGTGTAGGCAGCCCCCGGCACCTTGGCGGAAGGCGTGGTCTCGGCTGTCTGCCAGGGGATATCCGTGCTGCGATCATTGGCGAAATCGTCGTCACCGCCAAGCGAGGGTTCCACCCGACGCTTGCCACGTGGCTCAGCCGCCAGAGTGTCGTCGGCCTGCGCTGCGCCAAGCAGTATCTCGTCACTGTCTTCTTCCCACTCGACACGCTCGTCTCGACGGCGCGGCAACAGACGCTGCCACCAGCTCAGTCGCTCGTCATCACGCTCCGGCTCGTTGTCGGCATCGTTCTCGTCGTGAGTCAGCGCTTCCTCGGCATAGGTCGCCTCGTCATCGTATTCATCATCACGACGACTGTTGAGTCGCTCCTTCAGCCAGACGCCAAGGCGCATGCAGCCATTGCCCAGCTCGTCCATGACCGTCAGCCACGACATGCCGGTAAACAGCGTGAAACCACACAGGAAGCTGGCAAGCGACGCCAGCACGGTGCCGCCCATGCCGATCAAGGGCGTGAGCGCTCCTGCGATGCCCTTGCCGAGGATACCGCCGGCACCGTTGGTCAGCTGGCTGTCAGGGCTGTAAAACTGGATATCGCCGATCACGCAAGTCGCCATGATCAACAGGAAGAGCCCGCCGGCACGCACCGCGATGGTGGTCGGGTCCCACACCAGCTCGGTGCTGGGTTGACGCATCAGGCGCCAAGCACCGAAACCGAGCATGGCAGGCCACCACAGGGCGCTGCCACCGAACAGGGAATACAGGACGTCGGACAACCAGGCACCGATGCTGCCCATCCAGTTGCTCGTCGTCGACTCAGGTCCGCTGTAGGACCAGCCGGGGTCCGTCGGCGCGTAGCTGAACAACGCCAGCAGCATGAAGACGCACAGGCTGAGCATGAGGATGACCACGCCTTCACGGCTGACACCCTGCAAGGTGGTCGTCAGTCGTGAAGGCGGGCGAGCCTGGGCTTCCGCGCGTCGTTCGGCACGGATGGCCTTGCGCTCCTCGCGTTCAGCCTGGCGCTCTTCACGGCGCAGGGCCGCCGCGCTCATCTCGCGCGGTTCATTCCTGCTCGTGTCCTTCTTCGCGGGCTTGCCCGAGACTCTGGGCGTCTTGCGGGGCGCGGGCTTGCTGGCCGCTGAAGCGCCCCGCAGACGTGCGAAAAAGCCTGGCGCATCCGCCTTCTGGCGGGCACGCTTTCTCGGTGTTGCTGCCGCGCGGCGGCTGCGGGTCTCCGGCTTCGCCTGATCCCGACTTGTCTTTCTGGCACTCTTGGCAGTCAAGTCGCCATCCCCCTTGCACCTTGTGGGCGATTTTCCATGTACCTTCAGCCGGTTATCATAACCATCCGATGGCAGTGACGTCACAATTGCCGATTCACGTCTGCCCATGACATCCAGGTGTCACGAGCGCATTGCACTGAGCTGTTCACGATCCAACAAGAGACTGCCCATGCTGCCCTGGCTTCCTCCTGCCCCCGTACGCTTCCCGCATGCCAGCGAAGCGCTGAGCGACCCCGACGGCCTGCTGTGCGCGGGCGGCGACCTCAGCCCCGAGTGGTTGCTGGCGGCCTACCCTCGCGGGATCTTTCCCTGGTTCAGCCCGGGTGACCCGATACTGTGGTGGTCGCCAGACCCGCGCATGGTGCTGAGGCCCGAGGAGGTGCGCGTACGTCGCAGTCTGGCCAAACGCCTGCGCAATGGCGGGTTCCACTTCAGCATCGACCGCGACTTTACCGGCGTCATCGATGCCTGTGCCAGCATTTCCCGTGAGGGGCAGGCCGGCACATGGATATTGCCAGAAATGCAGCAGGCCTACATCGCTCTGCATGCCATGGGTCACGCCCACAGCGTCGAGGTCTGGCAGGGTGACAGCCTGGTAGGCGGCCTGTATGGCGTGGCCTGTGGCCGGGTCTTCTTCGGTGAGTCCATGTTCTCTCGCACCACGGATGCCTCGAAGATGGCACTGGTCGTGTTGTGCCGTGAACTTGAAGCACGCGGCTTTCCGCTGATCGATTGCCAGATGCACACCCCGCACCTGGAGAGCCTTGGGGCTTGCAGCATCGCTCGCAGCGAATTCATCAGCTATCTTGACCAGTATGCCACTGGCGAAGGGCATGAGGGCAAGTGGTCACTGACAACCGAGCCCCTTGAAACACGGCAATCAAGACCTGTGAGCCATAACGCAAGGTGAAGGTCATCAGGTCCTTGGAACGATACCGCCATCCTGGCGCAGGTCATCACCGACGATGGGCTGCCAGCGTCCACACTGATGCAGTGAGGGAGATGAAGCGAAGGTGAGCAGCAATACCCCCAAACAACCGCAACGCGATCTGCGCTTCTTCCTGACCGTGCCCCATGCCTGCAGCTACCTGGAAGGACGCCAGGCGACCACGCTGTTCCTCGACCCACAGGAAGCGCCCAACTCCGGCGTCTATGATGCTCTGGCTCTGCTCGGCTTTCGTCGCAGCGGCTCACACCTCTATCGACCGCACTGCGGCGATTGCCGCGCCTGCATCTCGGTACGAGTCCCCATCGCCGACTTCACGCCCAACCGTACCCAGAAGAAATTGCTCAAGCGCAATGCCGACCTCACCATCGAGGAAGGCCCGGCACTGTTCGATCCCGAACACTATCGTCTGTATGCGCACTATATCCGTAGCCGTCACGCCGATGGCGACATGTTCCCGCCAAGCCACGAGCAATACCGTACCTTTCTGACGTCACGCGATGAATATGCACGCCTGATCAGCTTCCGGCTCGATGGCAGGCTGGTGGCGGTCGCGGCCATGGATCGCATGAGCCATGGGCTGTCCGCCATCTACACCTTCTACGACCCCGATGAAGCCTTCCAGTCGCGCTCCCTCGGCACCTACGCCGTACTGTGGCAGATAGAACAGGCGCGCCGGGAGGCTCTGGCGCATCTTTATCTGGGCTACTGGATACGGGATTGCCGCAAGATGAACTACAAGCAGCATTTCCAACCGTTGGAATACCTGGATGGCAGCCATTGGCGTCGCCGGATCCCCTTCAGCTTCCATGATACTCACCTTCCCCTGAGCCTCATCAAGACTGGTGACAGCCTGCAGCGCGACGCCTAGGGCCCGCCTTCGCCTTCCCGCCACTGAAAGGATGGGGAACCTCATGGCAGTGCCGCTGCCCAACCTCGCTGCAGCGGGTTCTCGAGAGGGGATTCGAAAGGGAAGCTCGAGAGTGGACAGGGCAGCCCCTACCGCCGGCGGAACCTGTCGGTGGCACTGGATACGATTTTATCGCTCCTGCGGCCTGCCCACGAGCGCTCAAGGAGCGTACAATCTCGCTTCGACTTTGCCTTGCTGCCGCCCTTGCGGCACAATATCGCCTATCGAAGTCCCGAATCCGGCACTTTTCTGTGCGCGGATGGCTCGGAACCCACCGCATTACTCCCTGTATCAGATGAGGATCAGCCTATATGGCGCGTGAAGATCATATTGAAATGGAAGGCGTCATCGTCGACACCCTTCCGAACACCACTTTCCGTGTAGAACTGGAAAACGGCCACATCGTGACCGCACACATCTCTGGCAAGATGCGCAAGAACTACATCCGCATCCTGACCGGTGACAAGGTCAAGGTTGAGCTGACTCCCTACGACCTGTCCAAGGGCCGTATCGTCTACCGTTCGCGCTGAGCACGGTCTGACTGCCTTGCCGGTCACTCGACATCGAGCATCAGGCTGCGGGGGCATGGCAAATCAAGATCTGCCCTCACCCCACTTGCCAAGGCTCCCTGTGACACCGGCTGGCTGAACCGGCCGTCCTGGCATTTCAGACATGGAAGCCTTTCCTGCCTGATCCCCCCGCTCGGACCCGGAACAGCGCACCACCAGCCCTTCGTGACACGACTCCTCGTGACATTGAAGGCGCGTCTCGATGGTGCGCGCCAGAGTATTCCGATGATGCCGCTTTGCCCCGTGGATGCGTCCTGAGCCCGAACGCCCGTCTGGCCTTCGCTCCCATCCCATGAGGACAAGCGGCTCATCCATGCCCCCGCCCCTGCCATGACACGCTGCCCTTGCGGCAGAGGCCTTGGCGTGGGCGCCTTTCACCTTTCCCCTTCTGCGTAATCCGTCCTCACCCCCTCTTCTTCCCTGCCCTCTTGCCTCTCTTGACTCTCTTGACTGCACCATCGGCCGTCCTTTCCGCCATGGCCCCTGCTGTCGGCATTTGACCCTCGGCGGAGCGGAATCACTGCACAAATGCGCTCTTGCGGGCAAAAGAAAACGGCCAGTGCCTGAGCACTGACCGTTCATTGTGATGATGCTGCGGGGCATCAATACATCACGAGACGCGGCGACCCTCAGGCCATTTCAGCCTCGGTCTCCAGGTGCAGTTCGCCGTTGTCGACCGTGACATGCACGATACCACCGGACTCCGACAGATCACCGAACAGGATCATCTCGGCCAACGGCTTCTTGAGCTTCTCCTGAATGACGCGCGCCATCGGACGAGCCCCCATCGCCGGGTCATAGCCCAGAGTCGCCAGCAGGTCTCGCGCTTCATCCGCCACGTCCAGCTGCACGCGTTTCTCGTCAAGCTGTGCCTGCAGTTCGACCAGGAACTTGTCGACCACATTGCGCACCACGGCGAGATCCAGCGCGCCGAACTGGATGATGCCATCCAGACGGTTGCGGAATTCCGGTGAGAAGGTCTTGCGAATGACTTCCATCGCATCGGTGGAGTGATCCTGATGCTTGAAGCCGATGGAGCGACGTGCCACCTGCTCGGCCCCTGCATTGGAGGTCATCACCAGGATGACGTTGCGGAAGTCCGCTTCGCGACCGTTGTTGTCGGTCAGGCGGCCGTGGTCCATCACCTGCAGCAGCAGGTTGAAGACTTCCGGGTGTGCCTTCTCGATCTCATCCAGCAACAGCACACAATGCGGCTGCTTGGTGATGGCTTCGGTCAGAAGCCCGCCCTGGTCATAACCGACATAGCCCGGCGGTGCCCCGATCAGGCGCGAGACAGTGTGACGCTCCATGTACTCGGACATGTCGAAGCGCACCAGCTCGATCCCCATCAACGCTGCCAGCTGACGCGCGACCTCGGTCTTGCCGACACCTGTCGGCCCCGCGAACAGGAAGCTGCCCACCGGCTTGTCCGGCGCCTTGAGCCCGGCACGCGACAGCTTGATGGCTGCCGAAAGACCGGTGATGGCATCGTCCTGACCGAACACCAGCATCTTGAGATCACGCTCGAGATTGGACAGCAGCTTCTTGTCGGAGCTGGAGACCGTCTTCGGCGGAATGCGCGCGATGGACGCCACGATCGCCTCGACCTGCTCGGTATCGATGGTATCGACACGGATGCTCTCGGGCAGCAGACGCTGGTGTGCACCGGCTTCATCGATCACATCGATGGCCTTGTCGGGCAGCTGACGATCGTTGATGTAGCGATCCGCCAGTCGCACTGCCGTCTCGAGCGCCGCATCGGTGTACTTGAGGGCATGGTGTTCCTCGAAGCGACCTCGCAGCCCCTTGAGGATGCGAATGGTGTCGTCCACCGACGGCTCCATGACATCGACCTTCTGGAAGCGACGTGCCAGCGCACGGTCCTTCTCGAAGATGCCGCGGAATTCCTGGAAGGTGGTGGAACCGATGCAGCGCAGCTCACCGGAAGACAGCAGCGGCTTGAGCAGATTGGAGGCATCCATCACGCCACCGGACGCCGCCCCCGCCCCGATGACGGTGTGGATCTCGTCGATGAACAGGATCGAGTTCGGTTCCTTGCGCAGCTCCGCCAGCAGGGCCTTGAGGCGCTTCTCGAAATCACCGCGGTACTTGGTACCCGCCAGCAGCGCGCCGAGATCCAGCGAGTAGACGACGGCTTCCTTGATGACTTCCGGGACGTCTTCCTCGACGATTCGCTTGGCGAGACCTTCCGCGATGGCGGTCTTGCCGACACCGGCCTCGCCGACCAGCAGCGGGTTGTTCTTGCGACGGCGCACCAGAATCTGCACCACGCGCTCAAGTTCTTCATCACGGCCGATCAGCGGATCGATCTTGCCCAGACGTGCCTGGTCGTTGAGGTTGGTGGCGTAGTTGGTCAGCGGGCTGTTGCCGCTCTCGCTGCTGCTCTCCTCGCCTTCCTCGCTCTCGACCGACGCCTGAGGCGCCTGGGTGTGACCCGCCACCTTGGAAATGCCGTGGGCGATGTAGTTGACCGCATCGACCCGCGCGACATTCTGCTGCTTGAGGAAGTAGACCGCCTGGCTTTCCTGCTCGGAGAAGATGGCCACCAGCACGTTGGCGCCGGTCACTTCACTCTTGCCGGAGGATTGGACATGGAAGACAGCACGCTGAAGCACGCGCTGGAAGCCCAGCGTCGGCTGCGTCTCGCGGTCTTCCTGCTCTTCCGGGATCAGCGGGGTGGTGGAGTTGATGAAGTCCTGAAGGTCGACTCGCAACTTGTCCAGATTGGCGCCGCAGGCGCGCAAGACGTCCGAAGCGGAGGCATTGTCGAGCAGTGCCAGCAGGAGGTGTTCCACGGTCATGAATTCGTGGCGCTTGGAACGTGCCACGGTGAAGGCCGTGTTCAGGGTCAGTTCAAGTTCTTTGCTCAACATGGCAAGTCCCCTCTAGGCCGCGTCTTGGACGGATCACTCCGCCCGGTCGATGTCGCACAGCAGCGGATGCTGGCACTCTCGAGCATATTGATTCACTTGGTGGCATTTCGTTTCCGCGATGTCGCGGCTGAAGATGCCACAGGTTCCTTTTCCCTGATGATGGACAGCGAGCATGATCTGTACTGCCTGCTCCTGATCCTTGTTGAAGAAGGTGGTCAGCACCTCCACGACGAAATCCATCGGCGTGAAGTCATCATTGTGCAGAACAACCTTGTACATGGGCGGTGGCGCCAGTTCGGGCTCAGCGGTAGCGAACGCCAGATCGCCATCCTGATCCTCCTGGTGCGACGGCTCCTGTGCCGAGGGAGCCTGATTCCTGATCCGCAACAGCTGCGAGAAAGAGAAGCTGCTGCACGATGTGTCTGTCTTGAACATAAGGGGCTGATCCGGTGAACACAAGCAGTGGCGAAGCTGATTGCCTCAACGCGCCACGACGGAAGGCCACTTCCATCGCCGGGCATTGACGTTGATGGGATAAGGAAAAGATGAGGGCATGTCGCGCATGATGCAAGCGCCCTGCGCTCAAGTGTGCTCACGAGCGGGCGCAAAGCGCGCCGGAATGTCGTCTCCTGGAAGACGAAACGACATCTCAAGACGCAAGAAGGCCCCCGGACACGTCCGGGGGCCTTCTTCTGAGAACCCTGCACTGCCTGAAACGGAACGTCAGTCCCGGTCAGACAAGTGTCGGATCTCAGGCATCCATGTTGTCAGCGACAGCCTGACCGAACTCGGAGCACTTGAGCAGCTTGGCATCGTCCATCAGGCGATGGAAGTCATAGGTGACTTCGCCCTTGGCGATGGCCTTCTCGACGCCTTTCAGCACGAGATCCGCGGCTTCGACCCAACCCATGTGACGCAGCATCATCTCGGCGGAGAGGATGACGGAGCCCGGGTTGACCTTGTCCTGACCGGCGTACTTCGGCGCAGTACCGTGAGTCGCTTCGAACATGGCGACGGTGTCGGACAGGTTGGCACCCGGCGCGATACCGATACCACCCACTTCCGCCGCCAGAGCGTCGGACAGGTAGTCACCGTTCAGGTTCAGGGTAGCGATGACATCGTATTCCGCCGGACGCAGCAGGATCTGCTGGAGCATGGCGTCAGCGATGACGTCCTTGACCACGATGTCCTTGCCGTTGTTCGGGTTCTTGAAAGTCATCCACGGGCCGCCATCCAGCAGCTCGCCGCCGAACTCGTCCTTGACGATTTCGTAGCCCCAGTCCTTGAAGGCACCTTCGGTGAACTTCATGATGTTGCCCTTGTGCACCAGGGTCAGCGACTCACGGTCGTTGTCGATGGTGTACTGGACAGCCTGACGGACCAGACGCTTGGTACCTTCTTCGGACACCGGCTTGACGCCGATACCGCAGTTCTGCGGGAAGCGGATGTTGGTGACACCCATCTCTTCGCGCAGGAACTTGATGACCTTGTCGGCTTCCGGCGTTCCCGCTTTCCATTCGACACCTGCGTAGATGTCTTCGGAGTTTTCGCGGAAGATGACCATGTCGACGTCGGCCGGCTTCTTGACCGGACTCGGCACACCCGTGAACCAGCGCACCGGGCGCAGGCAGGTGTACAGGTCAAGCTTCTGACGCAGCGCGACGTTCAGGGAGCGAATACCACCGCCCACCGGAGTGGTCAGCGGACCCTTGATGGAAACGACGTAATCCTTGACAGCCTCGAGAGTCTCTTCCGGCAGCCAGGTGTCAGCGTCATAGACGTGAGTGGCTTTTTCACCGGCGTAGACTTCCATCCAGTGAATCTTGCGCTCACCGCCATAGGCCTTTTCGACAGCAGCGTCGATGGCAATCTTCATGGCCGGAGTCACGTCCACGCCGATACCATCGCCTTCGATGAACGGGATGATCGGATTATTCGGAACGTTGAGGGTATTGTCGGAATTTGCGGTGATCTTGGCACCGCCTTCCGGGACGACAATCTTCTGGAACCCCATTGATAACTCCCCTGTCATGGATTCAGTGGAGGCGCGAGTATAGCACCCGTGCCGCTTCTCACAGTAGGCTTATACGGCAGCCGCGACAAAAGTCTAAACCATGTCTCTCATATATCTGCTACACAAGCCCTACCGCGTTCTGACGCAGTTCACCGACCGCGATCAAGGCCGTCAGACCCTCGCGGACTTCATCGACGTGCCGGATGTCTATGCCGCCGGACGCCTCGATTATGATTCGGAAGGATTGCTGCTGCTCACCAGTGATGGCGCGCTCTCCCACCAGATCGCACATCCGAAGAAGAAGCAACCCAAGACTTACTGGGTGCAGGTGGAAGGCGCCCCTGATGAGCAGGCCATCGCCGCGCTGAGAGCCGGCGTGGAGCTCAAGGATGGCATGACCCGACCGGCCAAGGTCAGGCTCATCGACCCACCGGCGTTGCCAGAAAGGCAACCTCCCGTGCGCTTTCGTGCCAGCATTCCCACCCACTGGCTCGAGATCATCATCAGCGAGGGTCGCAATCGACAGGTACGCCGGATGACCGCACATGTCGGCCTGCCGACACTGCGCCTTGTCCGAGCCGCCATCGGCCCCTGGAAGCTCGATGACCTGGCACCCGGCGAGTGGCGCAGCGAGGAGGTCGAGATGCCCGTGCCGCCACGCCAGGCGCGCCCGCCCGCTCGCGGCAGGAACGCTGGCGGCGGCTCCGGGGAGCGCAAGAACGGCTCGGGGCCGAAGCAGCGCACCAGGGGTGCCGACAAGCGCAAGCCTCGACAGTCCGACAGGCAGGCCGGCCACCATGCCGACGGCAAGCCAGCGTCGGGCAAGGCAGCCGCAGGCAAACGCAGCGGCGGATCTTCGCGCCCCTCCTCCTCGCGCCCCTCCTCCCACAAGAAAGGAAGAAAATCCTGATGGCTGCACGCTGGACCCCGAATGCCACCGTTGCCTGTGTCGTGGAACGCGCCGGGCGCTACCTGATCGTCGAAGAGGACAAGGGCGGCCCCGCGACGCTGTTCAACCAGCCGGCCGGCCACCTCGAGCCCCACGAGCGCATCATTGATGGCGTGCAGCGCGAGGTACGTGAGGAAACGGCCTGGCGTATCCTGCTGACAGGCTATCTTGGCCTGTACGTGCACGTTGCCGAGGATGGCACCCATTTCCACTCGCATGGCTTCGAGGCAGCGGCGCTGGAGCACCTGAATACGCCACTCGACCCTGACATCGTCAGGACCCACTGGCTGACTCTCGAGGAAATCGAGCAGCTGGAGGCCATGGGGCGTCTGCGCAGCCCGCTGGTGACCCGCCGTATCCGCGACAGCCTGCGTGGCAAGCGCTTCCCGCTCGACGTCATCCACGATTGACGCGCGCCATCGTGACCGCTCAGGCGCCTGCCGTGCGTCAGAGGCTGCAGGCGGGGTGAATCCCACCCACGCCTTCAGGTATAATCGCGGTCAATCAAGCGGTGCCAGAATGACGTATCCGCCGCCTCCCCTGTTTGTGACGACTCGCGGCCACGCGGGTGACGAGAGAACTGATGACCGCTGAAACCGGTACCGGAACCAAGGTCATCGTCGGCATGTCCGGCGGTGTCGACTCCTCTGTCTCTGCCCTGTTGTTGATGGAGCAGGGCTACCAGGTCGAAGGCCTGTTCATGAAGAACTGGGACGAAGATGACGGCAGCGAATACTGCACCGCCATCGAAGACCTGGCCGATGCCCAGGCCGTGTGCGACAAGCTCGGCATCAAGCTGCATACCGCCAACTTCGCCGCGGAGTACTGGGACAATGTCTTCGAGCACTTCCTGGCCGAGTACAAGGCCGGTCGCACGCCGAATCCCGACATCCTTTGCAATCGGGAGATCAAGTTCAAGGTCTTCCTCGAGTATGCCGAGATGCTGGGTGCCGAGCTGATCGCCACCGGCCACTACGTGCGTGGCGGCGTGCGTGAGGGTCGTGCGCGCCTACTCAAGGGCCTGGACACCAACAAGGACCAGAGCTACTTCCTGCACGCCGTGCCGGAGTCCGCCATCGCGCGCACCCTGTTCCCGGTGGGAGAACTGGAGAAGCACGAAGTGCGGACCATCGCCGAGAGGCATGAGCTTGTCACCGCGCGCAAGAAGGACTCCACCGGTATCTGCTTCATCGGTGAGCGACGCTTCGCCGACTTCCTCAAGCAGTACCTGCCGGCCCAGCCGGGCAAGATCGAGACGCCTGACGGCGAGGTCATCGGCGAGCACATGGGCCTGATGTACTACACCCTCGGCCAGCGCCAGGGCCTGGGCATCGGCGGACTGCGCAACCATCCGGACGCTCCCTGGTTCGTCTGTGCCAAGGATCTGGAGCGCAATGTGCTGATCGCCGTGCAGGGCAAGCACCACGAGCTGCTCTACACCCAGGTCCTGAGCACCGAGTCCGTCGACTGGGTGGCGGGCGAGCCGCCCGCGGCCGATGCCAACGGCGAACTGCGTATCCGCTGCAAGAATCGCTACCGTCAGGAAGATCAGGCCGCGACCTTGATCGTCAATGACGGCCAGCGTGTCGAGGTACGCTTCGATGAGCCACAACGTGCCGTCACGCCCGGTCAGTCAGCCGTCTTCTATCTCGGCGACATCTGTCTGGGTGGCGGCGTGATCGATGCCGCCTGGAAACTTCCGGCAGCGGCCAGCAGCATGGCCGCCGCCCCGCTCTCTGGCCCCGAGGAGTCTGCCGCGCAATGACCAGCGTGCCGATCCGTCCCGTCACTGATACCACCACCCGCCAGGCGCTTTCGCTGGCGGGCGTCTTCCAGGCGGCCGCGCTGGTCGATGAGCTCGCCCGTCATGGCCAGTGCGATGAGCGCGCCTGGGAAACCCTGGTCAACGCCACTCTGGACACCAACCCGGAGAGCTTCGAGGCCATCTACGGCGGGCATCACAACCGCCTGCGCCTGGGCATCGACACCGTGAGTGCGGTGATGGATCGGCGTCAGGTCTCCCCCGTGGTGATGCGCTATGGCTTCTCGCTGGTGATGCTGATGAGCAAGCTCAAGCAGGACCCGGACATGCTGGACAAGCTGGGGGCAGGACTGACGCGTATCCAGGGCCAGGCCGAGCACTTCGGGCCGACCCACGAGAACGTGATCGCAAGCCTCGGCGAGCTCTACCAGCAGACCCTCTCCACCTTCCGTTACCGGATCGTGGTGCAGGGCGATCCCGGTCTGCTGCAGCAACGCATGATGCCAGAGCGCATCCGTTGCGCCCTGCTGGCCGGCGTACGCTTCGCGCTGCTGTGGGACCAGCAGGGCGGCCGTCGCTGGAAGCTGATCTTCCAGCGCTCCGCGCTCAAGAAATCCCTGCGCCAGCTGGACTGATGCCGGCTCGCCTGGCCGGCAGCACGCCCGCCAGGCAACACCGCGCACACCCCGAATTCGCTTCAACAACGCTGGAACCCGTCAAGCGGGTTCCGAGACACTTGAACTGGCAGCACGTCCTGTCCTGCCACCATCGGAAGATTCTCATCATGCAGCTGTCCGCCCTCACCGCTCTGTCTCCTGTCGATGGCCGTTATGGCGCCAAGACCGAGGCCCTGCGCGAGCACTTCAGTGAATTCGGCCTGATCCGTGCCCGTGTCACCGTCGAGGTGCGCTGGCTGCAGCGCCTGGCCGCCCACGCCGAGATCGCTGAAGTGCCGGCTTTCTCGAAGGAAGCCAACGCCGTACTGGACGCCATCGTCAGCGACTTCAGTGTCGAGGATGCCAAGCGCATCAAGGACATCGAACGCACCACCAATCACGACGTGAAAGCGGTCGAGTACTTCCTGAAGGAGAAGGTCGAGGGCAACGCTGAGCTCAACGCCGTCACCGAATTCATCCACTTCGCCTGCACCAGTGAAGACATCAACAACCTGTCTCACGCCCTGATGCTGCGTGGCGGTCTGGACAACGTGCTGCTGCCGCAGATGCGTGAAGTGACCGAGGCCATCGTCGCACTGGCTCACCAGCACGCCGAACAGCCGATGCTGTCGCGTACCCACGGCCAGACTGCCAGCCCGACCACCCTCGGCAAGGAAATGGCCAACGTCGCCGCGCGTCTGCGTCGTCAGCTGGCCCAGATCGAGCGCATCGAGATGCTCGGCAAGATCAACGGTGCCGTGGGCAACTACAACGCCCACCTGACCACCTACCCGGCCATCGACTGGGCGGCCAATGCCGAAACCTTCGTCGAGAGCCTCGGCCTGACCTTCAACCCGTACACCACCCAGATCGAACCGCACGACTACATCGCCGAGCTGTTCGATGCCGTCTGCCGCTTCAACACCATCCTGATCGACTTCGATCGTGATGTCTGGGGCTACATCTCGCTGGGGTACTTCAAGCAGCGCACCGTGGCCGGCGAGATCGGCTCCTCCACCATGCCGCACAAGGTCAACCCGATCGACTTCGAGAACTCCGAAGGCAATCTGGGCATCGCCAACGCCGTGCTGGGCCATCTGGCGCAGAAGCTGCCGATCTCCCGCTGGCAGCGTGACCTGACCGACTCCACCGTGCTGCGCAACCTCGGTACCGGCCTGGCGCAGGGCCTGATCGCCTACCAGGCGACCCTGAAGGGCATCAGCAAGCTGGAAGCCAACCCGGAACGCCTGAACGCGGATCTGGACAACAGCTGGGAAGTGCTGGCCGAGCCGATCCAGACCGTCATGCGTCGTTACGGCATCGAGAAGCCCTACGAGAAGCTCAAGGAGCTGACCCGTGGCAAGCGCATCGACCAGGCCGGTTTCGCCGCCTTCATCGAGACGCTGGAACTGCCGGAAGACGTCAAGACCGAGCTGAAGGCTCTGAGCCCGGCCAGCTACATCGGCAACGCCATTGCACAGGCCAAGGCGCTCTAAGCGGCGCAGGTCACTGCAAGTCTTAAGACGCCGGGGCCTCTGCTCCGGCGTCATGCATTGCGTATTAGACAGCATGCAGCACGCTGCACATTGAACGACACACTGGATTCACGACCACTGACGTATCCACGTCAGTGCGCACGACATGTCACGCCCCACGCGGGCCGGCATGGATCGCATTGCCGCCAGCCAACCGGAAGCGGCTTCACCGACGTCATCGCGAGACACGCAGGCCCACCAAGGGCTGCGGCTCACGTTCGAGAGGTTCTGCATGAGCACATCCCCCGCCCCCCACGACACCGACACGCCACTGGCACTGTTGGGCGGCCTGAGCATCCGCGAATTCCTGCGCGACTACTGGCAGCAGAAGCCGCTGCTGATTCGCGGCGCCTTCGCGGATTTCGAGACGCCGCTGGAAGCCGATGAACTGGCGGGACTGGCCTGCGAGGACGGCATCGAGGCACGCCTGGTGGAAGAGCATGGTCCCGACAAGGCCTGGCAGGTCAGCCACGGGCCTTTCGATGACGCCACCTTCGCGCGTCTCGACGCCAAGGACGACAGCCAGTGGAGCCTGCTGGTGCAGGCAGTGGACCATTACGTCCCGGACGTCGCTGCCCTCTTCGAGCCCTTCACCTTCCTGCCGCGCTGGCGCCTCGATGACATCATGATCAGCTACGCGCCCACCGGCGGCAGCGTCGGTCCGCACCTGGACAACTACGATGTCTTCCTGCTCCAGGCGCAAGGCCAGCGTCACTGGCAGCTGGGCGGCATGCACGGTGATGACGCCGAGATCATCGATGGCATCGACCTGCGCATCCTCAAGCACTTCGAGGTCACACCGGGCGAGGATTGGGTGCTGGAGCCGGGCGACATGCTCTACGTGCCGCCGCGTCTGGCCCACCACGGCGTCAGCCAGTCCGATGACTGCATGACCATCTCGGTCGGCTTCCGTGCCCCTTCCGCCGATGAAGTCGTCACCTCCTATGCCGATTACCTGGGCGCCAGCCTGCCGGAATCGCTGCGCTACCGTGACCAGGGCATGGCACCGGTCGCCAATGCCGGCGAGCTGGACGACGCCTCGCTCGAGCGCGTGCGTGAACTGTTGCTCAGCACGTTGGACAATCCGACTCAGCTGGCCCAGTGGTTCGGTCGTTACATGACCCAGCCCAAGTATCTGGAGCAGCTCGCCGCCCGTGAACCGGCGCTCAAGACGCATGAGCTGGTCGAGTATCTGGAAGATGAAGGCGTACTGGTGCGCTCGCTGGGCTCGCGCTTCGCCTTCCGTCACGGTGAGAATGACACCAGCACCCTGTTCGTCGATGGCGATGGCGTCCCCGCGACCCCGGCGCTCGCGGAAGCGCTGGCCTCCAGCGAACGCCTGACGGCGGTGTTGCTTGACTACACGACGGCCGACCTTGATCGCAAGGCCGTGGTCAGCCTGCTCACGGCGCTGGTCAATCGCGGCAGTCTGATTCTGGAATGCGACCTGCAGGACGAAGAGGACGAGGAGGAAGATGACGCATGAGTGACGCCATGATCAGTCTGGAACGCGGTGACTGGCAGACCCTCGCCGATGAGGCCAGCGAGATCCGTCGCGTGGTCTTCATCGAAGAGCAGCAGGTCCCGCAGGACGAGGAATGGGACGGCCGCGACGAGCAGTGCGTCCATTTCCTGGCACGCCTTGAAGGGCGTGCCGTCGGGACCGCTCGCCTGTTGCCGGATGGCCATGTCGGTCGCGTCGCCGTGCTCTCCCAGGCACGGGGGCTGGGGCTTGGTCTGCGCCTGATGGAGGCGGCCATTCATGCCGCTCGCCAGGCGGGTCATGCAGAGGTACTGCTCGATGCCCAGATCCACGCTCTGGAATTCTATCAACGCCTGGGCTTCACGGCCTTCGGTGAGGAATTCATCGATGCCGGGATACCGCACCGCAGCATGCGCTTGATTCTCAACTGAAAAGCAACGTTTTGTCACCAGAAACCGGCTCCCTGTGGGGGCCGGTTTTTTTATGCCTTGAAATATCTTGTAGTCTGGCTACAACGTGAAACGTGACCAAGTCATCATTCCCCAGAGCCCATGAAACCTGACATGATGATGATATTGAAAATATTAAAACACTCGTTTGTCATGCGAATTATCCTCAGCGTTGAAACGGCATGAAACGATCGTTTTAATACGACCAAGGAATGAAAGACAACGCGATGATTCACAGCGATGCTAGGAGTCATCCCCATCACGCTGCATTGCGGCATCGCCAATCAGGAGGCCTCCCCATGCATGGCATACCCTCTGCAACGCTTGCCACATCCAGCGGGAGCGCCATGGCCAACGTCAGCAGCCATGTGCCGGGACGCAGCGCCACCAGTGGCATCACGGGGAAGCCACTGGAGGAAGCCCAGAGTGAGCTGTGGCGCTCCCGAGAGATGCAGGCACGCCTCGCCAGACTGGCTCGCCCGATGATCGACCTCCTGCCCAGCGTTCCACCAGAACCGACCGCTGCACAGGCACAGACGATCTGTCACCTGAGCCGTGACAAGCGCTGGCACCTGGCAGGCAACGACTGGCAATGGAAACGATTCGATGGGACCTCGCAGCCGGCGTCGACGGGACCGGAGCCGGGATTGCGCGACGACACCTGGCAGGTGGCACGTCAGGGTGACGGATTGGCGGCTGATTCACGCCTCGCGCTACCCGGGCTCGAGCAAGCCGTGAAGGGGCTCATGATCGCCGGACGCCCCCTCCCGCTGGCCTTCTGGACGCTGGCCGCCGCGCGGCATCGCGGCGAACGCCATGCTGGGCTCGATATCGCTCACATCGGCAGTGTGCGAGAGGCGCTCTGCTGGGGGGAACTCATCGCGCGCCTCAGAGCGCCGGATGGCCGCCCTCCCCGCGTCACGGCAAGACTTGCGAACTGCACGGTGCCAGTCCTGGAGGCCAGCCTCTACTTCCTGCAGCCCTGGCTCGAGCGTCTGACTCTGCAGCCTCATCCTGAGATGCGCGAGGGCTGCCATCAGGTGCTGCTCGAGAGAACTCGCCTGACCGACACGACTTCAAGACCCACAACAACAAACGATGATCTCGCTATCCCACGATGACAATGACAAATGATGGATAGCGCTTGGCGGCGATGAGCGGCAGGCAGCCCGGACGGTCTCACGACATTTCCGCACGCCAGTCTCTGACCAGGTCCCGCCCTGATTCACCAGATGACACGGCAACAGACTCAAGACACCACGACATGCCAGGCGCCCTCGAGGCCCTGCGACGAAGCCATCAGGAGATGCACCATGACTCAATCACGTGCCGAACAGATTGCAGCGCTGGAAAAGGACTGGGCCGAAAATGCACGTTGGGAAGGCGTGACACGCCCGTATTCCGCAGAGGATGTGGTGCGCCTGCGCGGCTCCGTCCAGGAAGCCAACACCCTGGCGACGCGTGGTGCCGAAAAGCTCTGGAAACTGGTCAATGGTGATGCCAAGAAGGGCTACGTCAACTGTCTTGGCGCTCTGACCGGTGGCCAGGCCATGCAACAGGTGAAGGCCGGTATCGAAGCCATCTACCTGTCCGGCTGGCAGGTCGCCGCTGACAACAATACCAGCGAGGCCATGTACCCGGATCAGTCCCTTTACCCGGTGGATTCCGTGCCGACCGTGGTCAAGCGCATCAACAACACCTTCCGTCGCGCCGACCAGATCCAATGGCAGAAAGGGGCCAATCCGGGCGATGCCGGCTTCGTCGACTACTTCGCGCCCATCGTGGCGGATGCCGAGGCAGGCTTCGGTGGCGTACTCAACGGCTATGAGCTGATGACCGCCATGATCCGCGCGGGCGCCTCCGGCGTGCACTTCGAGGACCAGCTGGCGTCGGTCAAGAAATGTGGTCACATGGGGGGCAAGGTGCTGGTGCCGACCCAGGAAGCGGTGCAGAAGCTGGTCGCCGCGCGTCTGGCCGCTGACGTGGCCGGCGTGCCGACGCTGGTCATCGCGCGTACCGATGCCAACGCCGCTGACCTGATCACCTCTGACGTCGACGACTACGACAAGCCGTTCCTGACCGGCGAGCGCTCCGACGAAGGCTTCTATCGCGTCAATGCCGGCCTGGATCAGGCCATCGCACGCGGTCTCGCCTACGCGCCCTACGCCGACCTGATCTGGTGCGAGACGGCCAAGCCGGACCTCGAGGAAGCACGCCGCTTCGCGGAAGCGATCAAGAAGGAATACCCGGATCAGCTGCTGGCCTACAACTGCTCGCCTTCCTTCAACTGGAAGAAGAACCTCGACGACGCCACCATCGCCAAGTTCCAGCAGGAACTCTCGGACATGGGCTACAAGTACCAGTTCATCACCCTGGCCGGCATCCACAACATGTGGTTCAACATGTTCGATCTCGCCTACGACTACGCCCAGGGCGAAGGCATGAAGCACTACGTCGAGAAGGTACAGGAAGCCGAATTTGCCGCCGCCGAGAAGGGCTACACCTTCGTGGCACACCAGCAGGAAGTCGGCACCGGCTACTTCGATGACATGACCAATGTCATCCAGGGTGGCAACTCCTCCGTCACCGCCCTCACCGGCTCTACCGAGGAAGACCAGTTCTGATCTCAGCACTTCCCTGTAGACAGCAGACAACCCTCGGCGAGACAGAGACTTGACCGAGGGCCACCATCCGAAGACACGCAAGCCCGTTCACGCGGGCTTGCGTGTCTTCGTCGTTCCAGAATTCGGTGCATGGGGCGCGACGCAACAGTGGCACGGGTGCTCCCGCCCGGGATGGCGTGCAGGGGAACCCGAGAATGGCGGCGTGGTCTATACTGTTAGGAAACAGTGTTCTTGCACTGTCACGGGGGGCATTGCCTCGGCCCTCGACAGCGCAACGACACGGTGGCGGCCAACGGACGTGCCAGCCAGCTTCTCTCATCCGTCGTCATCGGCCTCCACACCCCATGACCTCATCACAACCGAATGTTGCACCGCTTCCTGCGAGGAAATACACCATGAGCTTCCCGACCCACTCACAACGACGTCCTGACGCGAAACGCTCGGCACGCTGGTTGCCAGTGATCGCCATTGGCCTGCTGACACTGGGTGGCTGCGCGAACAGCGATATCTATTCCGGCAACGTCTACACCGGCGATCAGGCCAAGCGCGCGCAGTCCGTCAGCTACGGCACCATCACCTCGCTGCGCCCGGTGCAGATCCAGGCACAGGATGAAGGCAGTGGCGTGCTTGGCGGCCTGGGTGGCGCCGTCGTCGGCGGCCTGCTCGGCAGCCAGATCGGTGGCGGTTCCGGCCGCGCGATCGCGACCGCCGCCGGTGCCATCGGCGGTAGCGTCGCGGGCAAGTCGATCGCCGACAACGTCGACCAGATCGACGCCTACGAGATCGAGGTGCGTCGCGATGCTGGCGACAGCCTCATCGTCGTCCAGAAGGCCGATACCGCCTTCTCGGTTGGCCAGCGTGTCCGCCTGGTCGGCTACGGCGCCAACCTGAGCGTCGCCCCGTATTGATCCTCTTGATGGCTGGTGCCCTTGCCGGGTGCCAGCCATTCAGTGTCTTCCCTCCCTGAACGACTTCTGTTGCAGGCCTCTCTGCACTCAAGAGGCTCCTGCCGTTTTGCGGCTTTGCTTGCTGCCCTCGCCTTCCCGGTATTCATGCGCTTGCCTGGTCCCTCGCACGCGCCTGACGCTGGCGTATCGATATTTTCCTCTCTCTTTCTCTTTCCCTTGCTCTCTTTTTCTCTTCCTCACGCATGAGCGGCGCGCCGTACGGAGTGATCCATTGGTCATCTATTGATTAACAGGCTATGAAATCGTGATTTTTTGTGCAAAGTTATACACATGCAGCTTAACTAGACTCTGTGTACAACTTTTCGTCCCAGGAGTTGCGATGCGTCCCGTCACTGCCCGTCCTACAGATTCTTCTCAGAGCGCCCGCCAGACGCCTTGCAGCGCGTCATCCTTGACCTGTTCCTCCCACGGACACCGCTGTTCTGGTGATGAGAGTCCGTGTACGGCTATCGTCACCCGCCATGTCCCGCAGATGGCTCCCGCCTTCTCCACGCGACGGCTGGGGCTGGCGCTGATCATGCTCGGCGCGGTGGCGCTGGCCCCCATCGTGGAGGCTGACGAGGACGAGGGTGGCGTGCTGTCTCTCAAGGTCGAGAATGACCTTCTCGCCTCCGGCGATGACGGCCACTACACCAATGGGTTTGCGCTGAGCTATACCTTCGCGACACCGGATCAGCATTGGTCTCGCGCCTTCGCCGACTGGGTGCCCGGTTTCAGCGCTGCACGTCTGGATGCCACGGCCTATCGCTTCGGACAGCAGATCTATACCCCCAACGACATCACTCGCGAGCAACCAAACGAGGATGATCGCCCCTATGCGGGCTATCTGTTCGGTGGCCTTTCGCTGTTCGCCGGTGAAGAGGGAGAGGGTTGGCGACGGGTCGATACCTTCAATCTGGATCTCGGCATCGTCGGTCCCGCCTCAGGTGCCGAGAAGGCGCAGAAGGGAGTCCACGAGATCACCGGCAGTGATGACCCACAGGGCTGGGACCATCAGCTTCACAATGAAGCCGTGGTCAATGCCGGCTGGCAGAGCCAGCTGTGGCTGCCGGCAAGCCTGGGGGGCCTGGAAATGGAGTACGGCCCCTCTGCCTCGATGGCGCTGGGCAACCTGTATACCTACGCTGGCGTGGGGGGCGGTGTGCGCATCGGCCAGGGACTGTCACGCAGCTACGGCATCCCGACCGTCGCTCCCTCCCAGAGTGGGCGTCAGTATTTCGAGCCGGATGGTGAATTCGCCTGGTATCTGTTCGCCAATCTGGAAGGCCGTGCCGTGGCGCGCAACATGCTGCTGGACGGCAACAGCTTTGAGGACAGTGACTCGGTGGACCGTCGCCCGCTGGTAGGAGATGTCCAGCTCGGCTTTGCCCTGAGCTGGCAGCGCTGGCAGCTCGCCTTCGTCAACGTCTGGCGCACGCACGAATTCGAGACCCAACAGGAAAGCGATCAGTTCGGCTCCATCACGCTCTCCACCTGGCTGTGAAGACCAGAGACCGACGGTGAGAACAGGCGTGCCAGACACACGAAGGCCGGGCAGATGCCCGGCCTTCGTGTGTCCGTGGGAGGCAACGGATCAGCGCGTCACACGCGGACTGAAGCCTCCCGGGATGATAAAGGCAGATCAGTGCATCTTGACCTTGCTCATGCCCCAGCAGATCAGCTTGCCGCCGATGAAGGCGATCAGTGCCAGCATGATCAGCGCCATCAGCATGGAAATGGGGTTGACGATGAAAGTAGCGCCCAGCACGGCAAGCGCTGCGCCCCAGACATAGCGATCACCGCTGTCGATGCTCAGGGCATCCGGCAGGATGCGCTTGACGGTGGCACCCAGCGAGCCCTCCCAACGGTTCAAGCACAGCATGAAAAGCGCGGCGAAGCTCACCAGCCAGATCAGTGTCACGGTCATCGAAATTCTCTCCTGAAAGATAGGGTCGCATGGAACATGTGATTGTCGTTTCCCGCCAGCGGCCACGGGGCAGACCTTGCGAGCGGAGCCGGTAACGAAAGGCCCGCGTCAGAATTCGCAGTCTGAACAGGCAGAGTAACGGCCCCCCGATGCCCTCGCAAGCGGACAGCACCAACCATTGTCGGTCATTGGTCATGAGACCGTGATTGGCGCCTGAAGTTGCCCTGCCTCGTACAGCGAAGCGCGGCCAGCTCCCCCTTTCTTCTCTCGTGTTCTCCTCTTTCTTCTCTCCTGTTCCTCCCCCTCTCCTTCTTCCCTCAATCTTCCCTCAAGCCCCTCTCTCCTCCATGCCCGTCGCCTTCCCGCCCTGGAAGCTCGCGCAGGCGTGTAGTCTCACCCGGGGCAACAGGCAAGAAAAAATTCGGGGACCGGGTTGAAAAGCCTCCTTCAGGGCGTCACCTAGTATTTCAAGACACGGTGACGTGGATGACATGCCCTGCAGGATGGCTGTTCAACAAGCTGCAAGCCACGCGATACGCGGGATTTTTCCTCGTAGCCCCCTGACAGCCACCTCAGGGTCACGTTACCATTGACCGTTCATATACCTATCGAAAGGCCCTCAACATGCAAATCGCCCAGAATGCCGTCGTATCCTTCCACTACACCCTCACCAACAACGAAGGTGAAGTGCTGGATAGCTCCGAAGGCCGTGAGCCGCTGGCCTACATCCACGGTGCCGGCAACATCGTTCCGGGCCTCGAGAAGGAACTCGATGGCAAGACTTCCGGCGACAAGCTGAAAGTCGCTGTCTCTCCGGAAGAAGGTTACGGTGATGTCCAGGAAGCGCTGGTGCAGGAAGTGCCGCGTGAAGCCTTCCAGGGCGTCGAAGAGATCGAAGCCGGCATGCAGTTCCAGGCACAGACCCAGGGTGGCCCGCTGATGGTCACCGTCACCAAGGTCGAAGGCGACACCGTCACTGTCGATGGCAACCACCCGCTGGCCGGTGAGACCCTGAACTTCGACGTCGAGATCACCAACGTGCGCGAAGCGTCCGCCGAAGAGCTGG
Source organism: Cobetia sp. PS-4MA (assembly GCF_057670765.1). Lineage (NCBI taxonomy): Bacteria > Pseudomonadati > Pseudomonadota > Gammaproteobacteria > Oceanospirillales > Halomonadaceae > Cobetia > Cobetia sp. PS-4MA. Next base: position 3,090,726 of record NZ_CM173107.1, read on the forward strand.
AACACGGCCACGTTCACGGTGAAGGTGGCGTGGAGCACTAAGCTCCGCCCCTTCCCTCATCGGGTGGCCCTGTCGCCCGATGAGTGCTTCACACGAGAATGTGTGACGCCTGAACCTGAAGCCCCGCCACCGAATTCTCGGTCGCGGGGCTTTTTCATGTCTGAAACCTGGTTCTCAGGCCCGGTTCTGAGGCCCGGTTCTGAAGCCCGGTTCTGATGATGCTGTCTGTGATGAGGCTTCCCGGGGATTCGCTCTGCAGATCAGGCGCCGCAGCTGGGCGGCGTGGCATCACTGGAAAGGCTCAGCCCACGGAACAGCGCCGTGGCGTCGCCTCCGGCATTGTCACCGTCAGCCATCAACGCAAGCCCGGCTATCTCGTCTGGCGTGCTACCGAACAGCGCCGAGTAGTCGGCACGCAGATCGCGCACCTCGGCGACCCACTGCCCCACCTTCTGATCACCGGACTCCACTGCCAGCAGCACGGCGCGGTCAGTGAAGGCATTGTCCCAATGACTGTCCTTCGCCTCATTGCTGGACCAGACGTAATTGATGGCCTCTACCTGCCACGGCAGGATGCCGGTCTTGTTGACCACATAGAGGCGCGCCGGGTAGTCATCCCCTCCCTTGGTCTTCTCGTTTACGCCCGGATAGATGCTGTCCACCTGCCAGCACCACTTCAGATAGGGCGTCTCCTCGAGCGAGATATCTTCCTCGAGATAGCGTGCGGAGGCCTGCCCCTGAGCACGCGCCTCGAGAGCGGGCCGGCCTTCGCGCTCCACCACGCGATACGCAGTCTGGCCTTCGAAGGTCTTCTCGCCCCAGGCGAGAATCTCTGCCGGCGTGAAGGTCTGGTCAGCCGCCAGCGCCGCGGAGGGCATCGCCGCCGCCAGCAGGCCACTGGAGGCGACTGCCGCGAGCATGGGGAGGAAGCAAGACAACTGACGGGAAGTGGTTTTCATTGGCAAGACTCCGGAGCGCTTGAACAACGCGATGAAAAAAGATGACGGGACGAGTCACCTGCAGGGCCAGGTACCGCGCTTGGCACGTATCAGTCCGGGTCGGTGCCGTGCTGCTCGCTGCGGTCCTGGGCCCGCAAGGTGACATACCCTCCCCATACGCGCGTCAGCGTGGTCAGGATGCATGCCGCCGCGAAGACCCACGCCAGCCATGCGAAATGTTGCGGCATCAGACAGGCCAGCACGAAGAAGCCGATCGTCTCGGTGCCTTCTGTCAGGCCATCCAGATAATAGAAGGCCTTGCGGGTGAAATTGGGTCGCTCCAGCTGGTGCTTGGCCGCCATGATGGCAAAGGCCAGAAAGCTGGATCCCGTGCCCACGAAGGCGAACAGCAACGCCACGGCCGGCATGGCATTGGTGGCCGGGTCTGCCAGTGCAAAGCCCACCACGACGGCGGCGTAGAACAGGAAATCAAGACAGATATCCAGAAAGCCGCCGGCGTCCGAGCTCAAGCCCGCATGACGCGCCAGGGCACCATCCAGCCCATCCACCACCCGATTGATCAGGATCGCGATCAGTGCCAGCCCGAATTGCCCATAGGCCAGCAGCGGCAATGCCAGCATGCCGATGACGAAGCCAGCCAGCGTCAGTTGGTCAGGATGCAGACCGCGTTCCGCTGCGCTACGTGCCAGGCGCTTCAGGGGTGGCTGTACCCAGCGTGAGGTCCACTTGTCCAGCATGCTTCATCGACTCCAGAATGATTGAATGGGGAAGGTGTCAGGCGTCAGCCACGTATCGGTGCCAGCGCGCGCCCGGCAGGCACGGCTCTCGCCAGCAGGAAGATCAGCAACGGCAGACAGGCCTGCAGGCAGGCCGCGACCGCCGTCAGGCGAGGATCCGCCCCCGTGGCCAGCGCCAGCGTCTCGGTGGTCAGGGTGGGGACGCGTCCACCGCCCAGCACCACCGTCGGCACGTACTGCGCGATGCTGACCGCGAAGGCCACTGCCCAGCTGATGGCCAGAGGCCTGAGCATCAAGCGCAGCCGGATGCCGATCAGCACCTCAAGCCGCGAGCGCCCCAGCAGTCGTGCTGCCTGCTCGAGGCGCACATCGAAGCGGGCCCAGGGGCCGGCCAACGTCAGCCAGGCATAGGGCAAGGCGAACAGCAGATGGCCGATCACCACCCCCACCCAGCCCGGATCCGCGCCGAGGCTCAGCCAGCCGACCTGGAAGCCGAACAGGAAGCTTGCCTGAGGCAGCAGCAACGGCAGGTAGAGGCACACCACGAAGCCTCGCAGGCGACCCACCTCACGCTCACGCTCGAAGACCGCCACACTGAGCATCACCGCCAGGGTGGCGACCAGCACGGCGAGCCACAGACTGTTGCTGAAGGCCCCACTCAGTCCTGAAAGCGCCTGTTGCCAGCTTTCCAGCCCCCAGCGAGCCGGCAGCAGTGACGGGAAGAACCAGCTTCTGGCCAGCGATTGAACGGCGATCACGGCAAAGGCCAGCAGCGAGACTGCCGCCACCGTGCCGAGCAGAACGCGGATCACGCGCCCGCGCTGCCCCTTGCGTCCCGGGCGTGCTGCCGCCCGAGGTGCAGGATTGTCGAGCACCCAGTCACGATGGCGATTCAACAGATAACGTCCCACAGCGGCACCCAACGCCATCACCACGATGACCAGCAGAGCCAGCAGGAGTGCCCCGACACTGGCCGGTAGACGTGAGCTCGGGTCACTGTCACGCCACAGTTCGACCAGACGCACCGCCAGGGTCGGCGTACGTGTCGGCCCCAGTACCTGAGCGACATCCACCACCGCCAGCGAATAGGCCAGCACGGCACCGATGGGCAGGGCGATGGCCCGCATCACCTGCGGCATCAGAATTCGCCAGCGCAGCTGGGGGATGCTGTAGCCGAGCGCCTGGCCCGCCTGCAGTTGCGCGGTGACCGGCAGACGCGAGAGCGCCGTCTGGGCCATCAGCATCAGAAACGGCGCTTCCTTGAGTGCCAGTCCCAGCGCCAGCGTGATGCCATGCGCGTCCGGCAGAGGGTATTGCGGGGGGGCCAGCACCTCGAAGGGTGCCAGCAGCAGTCGCATCAGCACGCCGCTGGGAGCGGCCAGCCACAAGAGCCCCAGAGCCAGCGCCAGATGCGGCATCGCCAGCACCGGTGCCAGCAGACGTTCGAGGCGCTCGCCGAAACGGGTACCGGCGGCCGCGGCCAGCCAGCCCATGGTCAGCAGTACCGCCAGCAGCGTGCCGCCGATGCCGCTGACCAGGGTCAGACGCAGTCCGTCGGCCAGTCCCGGCAAGGCCCACCAGCGCTGCCAGGCGATCGCCGAGACCTCCTCGAAGCCAAGCGCCGGCCACAGCCCGAGGGCCGGTGCGACCAGTCCTGCCAGTCCCAGCGCCGTAGGGCCGAGCAACAACAGCAATACCGCCCAGCGCAGCAGGCGAGCCGGTGTCAATGCCAGGCGCCCCGCCGGGCGCTCAGCGCGCCAGCGCTCGGCAAGCCATTGCGTCAGTTGCGATAGCGTCGCGCCCACTCGGCCTCCAGTGCATCGGTCCAGCTGGGATGCGGCTCGCTCAACGGCGTGCCCAGCGCTTCGGGCGACATGCCACCCGCAAGTTCCGGCAAGGCATCGAAGGCAGCGCGCTGTGCCGCCGGCAGGCGCGTCACGTCCAGCACCGTCTCGTCACCCCAGCGTGAGGGGTCCGCCTTGGCAGCCTGTGCCTCGGCGGACATCAACTGATTGACCCACACCAATGCGGCCGCCTTGTGAGGCGCACTGGCCGGAATCGCCAGATAGTGCACATTGCCGAGAGTGCCGCCGTCATGGATATACGGCTCAATGGTCGGTGGCAGCCGCCCTTCCTGACGGGCATTGGCCACTTCCTGGGGCACGAAGGTCAGCGCGATCCAGACACTGCGCTGAGCCAGCAGTTTCATCTGCTCCTCGGCGCCGGCTGGCTGTCGCTCGCCCTGCGCCCACATCAGCGGATGCAGTGCATCGAGATAGTCCCACAGCGGTGCGGTCACCTCAGCGAACAGAGCATCACTCGCCACGGGAGATGCCAGCACCTCGCGCTGCTCCACTGGCATCAATTCAAGCAAGGCCTGCTTGAGGAAGGTGGTGCCGTGGAAGCTGGGCGGCTGTGGATAGGTCACGCGCCCGGGGTTGGCCTTCGCCACGTCCAGCAGCGCCCGCATCGAGCGTGGCGGCGATTCCAGCAAGGCACTGTCGTACATGAAGATCAGCTGGGCACGCCCCCATGGTGCCTCCATTCCCTCGGTGGCGAGCCCGAAGTCACGCGCACCGATCTCCTCGAGCAGATACTCGCTGTTGGGCAGGCGTTCGACGAAGGGTCCCCACACCAGCTCGGCCTGCTTGAGCGCGCGGAAGTTCTCGCCGTTGATCCAGATGACATCGATACTGCCATCACTGCGCCCCGCCGCCTTCTCGGCCAGCAAGGTCGAGACGCTCTCGGCGGTATCGGCAATCTTGACGTGACGCACCTCGATACCGTGCTCACGTGCCGCGATCTCTGCCTGGGCGCGCAGATAGGCGTTGGTGGCTTCACTCCCGCCCCAGGCGTGGAAGTCGATGCGCTGACCGCGTGCCTTGTCGGCGATCACGTTCCACTCCAGTGCAGCCAGCATCGGCACTGCCCGCCCCTTGGCGGCATCGGCGGCGTACGCCAGTGACGTGGCCCAGGGCATGGCACTCATGCCGGCCATCAACACCAGTGACCCACCCATCAATGCCAGTGCGCGACGTCGCCCCGGCAGACATGTCGTAGCCATGGAGGTTTCTCCTGATAGCAAGATGCCGCGACCCTGAACGAGCAGGTTCGCGGCATGGGAAAGGATCAGTGCTTGTCGACCGTCACGGGAGGGGTGGCGTCATCCGCCTGGCGTGTCTTGGTCGGCTCGAAGCGTCCATTGCGGCGCCAGGTGAAGTAACGATCCAGCACCTTGAGCACGCCTTCCGGCTTGTGGGCGTTCTTCCAAATGCCTGCTGCCGCCTTGTTGGCCTCGGACAGTGTCGGATACGGATGGATGGTGGACAGGATCTTGTTGAGACCGATGCCATGCTTCATCGCCATGGTGAATTCCGCCAGCCATTCCCCCGCATAGGCACCGACCAGTGTCACGCCCAGGATACGATCGCGTCCCTTCTCGGTGAGCACCTTGACGAAGCCTTCCGTCGCACGCTCGGCCAGGGCACGGTCACTCTCGCCCATCTCGTAATGGGTCACTTCATAGTCATAGCCCTGCGCCTTGGCTTCGGTCTCGTTGAGGCCGACCCGCGCCACTTCCGGCTCGGTGTAGGTGACCATCGGCATGATGCGGTAATCGACCTTGAAGGTCTTCAGGCCGCCGAACAGTGCATTGACCGCGGCGTGCCATGCCTGATGACCTGCCGCATGGGTGAACTGATAGGGGCCAGCGACATCGCCACATGCCCAGATGTTCGGCTGCAGCGTCTGCAGCGACTCGGAGACATCGATGGTGCCGCGCTCGGAGACCGCGATGCCCAGCTCTTCCAGACCGAAGCCTTCGACGTTGGCTTCGCGTCCGATGGCCACCAGCAGCTCGTCGAACTCGATCCAGCTCTCCTCGCCGTCGGGAGAACTCACGACCAGATGGCGCATCGGCTGACTGTCCTTGTCCTTGAGCACCTCGATGCGCGTGGCGGTGGAATTGATGCGCAGGTCGACGCCCTCACCGGCCAGCTGCTCGTGCATCAGCGCGCTGACTTCCTCGTCTTCACGCGGCATCACCCGCGGGGCACCCTCGATGATGGTGACGTGACTGCCCAGACGCGCGAAGCTCTGCCCCAGCTCCATGCCGATCGGGCCGGAGCCCAGCACCACCAGACGCTTGGGCTGCACCCTGAGATTCCACAGATTGTCAGAGGTCAGCGGCGTGATCAGCTCGATACCGGGGATCGCAGGAACACGCGGGCGGGCACCGGTGGCGATCACCACGTTGCGCGTGGTCAGCACGCGACCATCGACTTCCACTTCCCAGGGCGTCCTGAGTCTGGCGTTGCCGGTGTGGACTTCCACGCCCAGACTCTCGTAACGCTCGATGCTGTCATGCGGTTCGACACTCTCGACCACGTCCTGCACATGCCCCATCACCTTGGCGAAGTCGATTTCCGGCTCATTGGCGGTGATCCCGAAGCGCTGTGACTGACGAATCTCATGAGCCGCACGCCCGGCACGAATCAGCGCCTTGGAGGGGACACAGCCGGTGTTGAGGCAGTCACCGCCCATCTTGTGGCGCTCGATCAGCGCGACACGCGCATTGACGGCGGAGGCGATATAGCTGGTCACCAGCCCGGCGGAACCGGCACCGATGACGACCATGTCGTAGTCAAAGGTCTTCGGCTTGTCGAAGGCCGCCTGCTGCTTGCGCTTGCGCAGCACGCCGACGATCTTCTTGGCGATCAGCGGGAACAGGCCCAGCGCGATGAAGGAGGCGATCAGCCCCGGCGAGAGGATGCCGGACAGCGACTCCAGCTGGCCCAGCTCGCGACCGGCATTCACGTAGATGGCGGTACCGGCGAGCATGCCCAGCTGGCTTGCCACATAGAAGGTGACCACACGCATGCGGGTCAGCCCCATCACCAGATTGACGATGAAGAACGGGAAGACCGGCACCAGACGCAGCGTGAACAGATAGAAGCCGCCTTCACGCTCGACCCCGCGATTCAGGGATTCCAGCTGACGACGGAAGCGCTTTTCGATGCTTTCGCGCAACAGCGTGCGGGAGATGAGGAAGGCCAGGGTGGCACCGATGGTACTGGCGAAGGAGATCAACAACAGACCCCAGCCAAACCCGAACAGGGCGCCGCCCAGCAGGGTGAGCAATGCCGCACCCGGCAGCGAGAGTGCCGCCATCGCCACGTAGACGACGAAGAAGGTACCCGCGACCTTGAACGGCGATTCCTCGAAGAGTGCCTGAAATTCCGACTGACTGGCCTTGAGGCTCTGCAGAGTGAAGTAGTCCTGTGCCCCACTGGCAAAGAAGACCACGATGGCAGCGACGATGGCGCCCAGAAGCAGTAACTTGCGTTTATTCACTGGCGATTTCCTTTTCGATTCCTGCCGTCATGGGCATGTCATTGGGATGTACCGTGTCCTTACGAGACGCGTTGCTGACTGGATGCACTCATCAGGTCATGATGACGCGAACGACCTCATCATGATCACGGTAACAGTACCGTTTCATTCGACATCTTCGCATCCATCCCGCGTTGATTCGCGTAGCTCCCTGATACAGGCAGTGAGGGAATGGCAAGGCAAGCCACCTCGCGGCCCATCGAGACATGGAGATTTCCGTGTTCTCACCTCGAAGGAACGACGCCTTTCCCGGAGACACCATGACCCGATACACGCGATTCCCCTCCTCTGCGCTCAAACGTCTCACACCGCTTGCCAGCCTACTTGGCGGTCTGCTGATTGCCGGCTACGCCAATGCCTTTGACCCGGAACAGGCGCCCAGAGGCGTCGCCGAGGGTGTCACTCAAGGCCAGGAGGTCGCCATCTTCGCCGGTGGCTGCTTCTGGTGCATGGAAGGCCCCTTCGACAAGCTTGACGGCGTGATCTCGACGACGTCCGGCTACACGGCAGGCGAGACGGACAATCCCACCTATAAGCAGGTCTCGGCCGGCAGGACGGGCCATACGGAGGCGGTCAAGGTGGTCTATGACCCTGAAAAGGTCAGCTATGACACTCTGCTGGAGGTCTTCTGGCACAACATCGACCCGGTCGCGGTGGATCGTCAGTTCTGCGATGCCGGCACCCAATACCGCAGTGGCATCTATCCGGTGGATGAAGCACAGCAAGACGCCGCCCAGGCGAGCCTCGACGACTTGAAGGACAGATTCCCCGAAGGCATCGCCACCGAGATCGAGGCAGCGGGCCCCTGGTATGCCGCCGAGCAATATCACCAGGACTTCTACCAGAAGAACCCGGTGCGCTATCGCTTCTATCGCGCGGGTTGTGGCCGTGATGACCGTCTTAAGGAGATCTGGGGAGATGACGCCCCGGCGCACTGAGTCTCACCGTCGGATCGGCTCACCTGCCACTGACACGCAAACGGCTCGCCAGATGGCGAGCCGTTTGCGTGTCAGGCAGGAATCTCACGGTGGATATCAATGCTGCGGCGTAGCCCGTCGCCAGCACAGCATCGCCAACCCCAGGGTGACAAGCAGAACGCTGACGCCACCCACCACCACCCCTGGCCACCCTGCCTGCTGCCAGAAGGGCTCCAGCCAGAAGCCGCCCAGGCTCGCCCCGAGATAGTAAGCCGTCAGGTAGAGCGCGCTGGCGCTGGCCCGCGCCCCTTCGGCATTGCGCCCGACCCAGGCCGACGCGGTGGCATGCGCCAGGAAGAAGCCGAAGGCATTCAGGCTCAGGCCGGCCAGCATGCCGATCAACGAATGGCTCAGCGTGACCAGAGTGCCGAGAATCAAGAGCGCGGTGCCCAGCATCATGGTCAGTGCCTGGCCGCGGCGTTGCGCACCATCCTGCTCCTCCTGTCGCTGCGCTCCCTGCGCGAGTGACTGCCCACGCCCGGCGGCCAGACGCTGTGCCAACCGGCCGGACTGCGAGGCACCGAAGGTGCCTGCCAGATAGGTCAGAAACAGCAATCCCAACCACTGGCTCCCCAGTGACCAGGGGGCCGCGCTCAGGCGAAAGGTCATGTAGCTGTAGAGATTCACGAAGATGAAGAAGTTGAGTCCACCGAGCAGAAACACCGGCCACAGCCGCGGATTGCGCAGATGGCGCCCCAGCCCTGCCAGCATGCTGGCCGGATGGAAGGGCTGTGCCACGAAACGTCGCTGAGGCGGCAGCAACTGCCACAGCGCCGCCAGCAGCAACAGGCTGATACCGCCAATCACCGCGAAACTCATCTGCCAGCCCCAGTGCTCGGCCACGAATCCTCCAGCGACCCGCCCACTGATGCCGCCGAGCGAATTGGCACTGATATAGAGCCCCACCGCAGCCATCAACGCCGGCTGTTCCATCTCATCGCTCATGTAGGCGACCGCGACCGCCGGCAAGCCCCCGAGCAGAAAGCCCTGCAACGCACGTACTGCCAACAGCGACCAGAAACCTTCAGCCAGCAAGGCAAGTCCCGAGCAGGCCACCCCCCCGGCCAATGTCCAGAGCAGCAGACGTCGCCGCCCCAGCGCATCCGATAACGGGCCGAAGACCAGCAACGCCAATGCCAGCGTGAGGGTGGTCACCGACAACGACAGACTCGCCTGCAGCGAGCTCAGGCCAAGGTCGGTCGCCAGCAGCGGTAGCATCGGCTGCACCACATAGAGATTGATGAAGACGACGAAGGAGCCCAGACACAACGCCTGGGTCATGCGTCGCCAATCACGGCCGTGCGCCTTGAGAGGAGACGGCAGCACTGGCTGCCCGGCAGTGTCGTGATGCCCCGAGGCGGATGGGGCGGTGGAAGACGCACTCAGCGATGAAGCCATCAGGTACCTGCAGTCAATCATGGGGATGGCGTGAGTCTGCGCCCTCGAACACCATCAGTAAAATAGCTCGACATGATGCCAGGCATCAGCAAAAGTGATACCCATGAGCCTGACCCACTGGCCTGCAGGCCTCACGCCGTCAGACCGCCTGCGCATGGTGAATGACGTCCAGGGGACTGGACGGCGTGATGGCCGCAAGGGACGCCGGTCAGGGTCGGGGACAAGGGAGACGGATGAGGATGACGTCAGACATGAAGAGCGCGATATGAAACTGCCCTTCGATCTGCGGGCACTGGAGATCTTCGTGAGTGTCACGGAGCGCGGCAGCTTCACCGCCGCCGCCATGGCGCTGCAACTGGCCCAGTCGGCCGTCAGTCAGTCGATCGCCAACCTGGAGACCCGGCTGGGCCAGCCGCTGCTGATACGTGGCACCAAGGGCGTGAGTCTGACACCCGCCGGTGAGACATTGCTCGTGCATGCACGCTCTCTGCTGCAACAGGCGCAGCGAGCGGCCCTGGCCATGGCCGAACTGGATGGCCTGGTCAAAGGTGAGGTACGCATCGGCGTGTCCTCGATGCTGGGGTCCTACTATTTCCCGCCCCTGTTGATGGCCTTCAAGGCGCGCCACCCTGATATCACCTTGAGCGTGATCGAGGGCGGCACCCTGAGTCTTCGCAAGATGATCGACAATGGCGAGCTGGATCTGGGCGTCATCGTCGAGGAACACCCCGGCAGCGCCACCAGCGGGCTGGTCAGCCAGCACTTCCTGCGCGAAGAGATGGTGGTCTGCCTGCCCAACGACCACCCGCTGGCGACACGGGAGCACATCAGTCTCGAAGCGTTCTTCGCTGAAGAGCTGGTCGTCTTCAAGCGCGGTTATTTCCATCGCGATTTCATCGAACGTCTGGCAAGCCAGCACGGTCTGATTCCCAGTATCGCCTTCGAATCCAACCTGATCGCGCTCAACAAGGCGATCGTGTCACGCGGCTTCGGTATCACCACCTTCCTCAAGCGCGTGGTGGAGGATGACCGTGAGGAAAACAACCTCACCGCCATCTCCTTCAGTGAACCCGCCTGGCTGGACCTGTCGCTGGCCTGGCGACGTGAGCGTGGACTGTCGCGGGCCGAACAGGCCTTCGTCGACTTCGTGATCGAACATTCCGTGGTACGCGAAAGTCCGTGACGCGGACTGCCGGACATGGCGGGGCTCGAGAATTCGCGGGCCGAAAACGACAACACCCGGCCAGGGCCGGGTGTTGTCCATCATGTGAGTGTCGTCATTGACTGCGCATGGCCAGTTTCATCTGCATGGCCTCGTGGGGCATGGGCCGCCGCGACTGCCAGTAGTGCTGCGACCAGTAGACATTGTCCAGCCGCGACAGCTTCACGCCACGTGACGTGGAGGCATGCAGGAAATAGCCGTTGCCCACATACACGCCCACATGGTTGTAACGACGTGAGGGGCGGAAGAACACCAGATCCCCCGGCTTCAACTGCGACTTGTCGATACGCTTGCCCCGCTTGACCTGATCACGGGTGGTACGTGGCAGTTCGATCCCGAAACCGTCACTGAACACATGCTGCATCAGCGCGGAACAATCGATGCCCCGTGAGTTGGTGCCGCCCAGGCGATAGGGCGTTCCCGCCCAGCGATCATGCTCTTCCAGCAACACTTCCCGGATACTGGGACCCGATGCCAGCTGCGGCTCTGCCGGGCCCTGCGGTTGGCCGGCCTGCTGACGGTAACGCTTGAGCTTGGGCAATTCCGGCAGATCGACATCGTAATAGGCCATGTCACTCGGAGGCTGTGAATGGCTGGCACACCCCGCCACACCTAGCGGCAACAGTAAAAGACAACACAATAACGTGTGACGCATCCAACATTCCTCGTCGTGGGCCCGGTGCCATGAGACAAAACGTGATCAGCACTTGCGGACGGCGATAACAGGTGATGCATGACAAGACAGAAAGCCGGCAGGAATCCCGTCATCACGAGATGCCTGCATGCCTGAAACGTGAATCAACAGGATCAACGGCATGCCCTGAGACCTGTGGCGCAATTGAATGCCGTTCGCAGCAGGGTAGTGCATATTGCCGCAATCCGTATGCCATCGCCTCACAAGATAGACTAAAGCATCAGAAAATACTCAATGCAGCAGACGAGCATCGCCGCTCAGGGTATCCAGATGCAGCGCCGGCCAATGCCCCGGACGCGCGCCCGGGAAATCCAGACTGGCCCAGGGTCCGGCCAATGGCGGCGCCGCTGTCAGCCACTGGATCAATACATCACGGAAGCCGCGCAGGAAGCTGTCACGCTGATCGGTATCGCCCATGAAGAAGGCATAGCCGGCGAACAGCCCGCGCGCATATTCCTTCCAGCTGCCGTAGTGTGCTCGCGCCATCGCATGGGCGCTGTCCAGATAGGCCGTGAAGGTGGCCGCATCCAGCCATCCCAGCTGACGGCCGGCAATCGCCAGATCCACCAGTTGCGCGATGTCCCAGGCTGCCATGTCCAGCTCATTGCAGCGGGCCTCGTTGTCACGCACACGGCGCAGGCGATCGAGGTGCACCTGCTCATCCTCGCCGCGTTCACCGCTCTCGAGCACATCGATCTCGTTGTCCAGACGCGCACGATTGAGGGTATAGGGGCCGTAATTGATCTGATATTCGTCCCGATCCCCGGCATCACGCAGGAAATCGAGGAAGCCGATCAGCATCTCGGCGTTGGCCAGACCATAATGACCTTCCAGCCAGCCGGTCAGTTCCTCGACTCCCCGACCATGCTCGACCATCGGCTCGCCCCAGCACGGCGAATTGAGCGGGCCACTGAGTGCCAGCGCCGTGAAACGATCCAGACTGGGGCGCTCGCCGGGCTCCTGCCAGTCACTGGCGCGCCAGTCGAGCCAGTGGAACAGGCTGCCGGGGTCCTCGAGATGCCAGCGGATCTCGTTGACCAGCGGGTGGTCCTCAAGTTCCGGGACCGCGGATTCCCATACCGCCCAGGCTTCCAGCAGGCGGACGGCGTCCGGATAGAAGCGGCACAGTGCGCTGCGCAGGCGCTCGGCACACTGCGCCAGCTCACCGGCATCGAAATCGCGGCTGTCCTGCACCATCAGCAGATAGAACGCGTACTTCTCCGCCATCACGATGCTGGCAGGATGACGATGACAGACTGCCAGCCGCTGTCGCCGTTCCAGCTCGGCGGTATCGGCGCGACCGAAGGGCGTCTGAGGATCAGGCAGCCCACCCCGTGCGGCATCGGCCGCCAGCTGATTGAGGTGATGGGCCTGCGCCGGCAGCCAGAAACGCGCCATGCCGGCCACGCCATCGCGGGTATCCAGGGCCAGCGTCTCGTTGAGGTACTGACGCGCCTCTTCACGCCGCGCGTCCGCCACATCCGCAGGCAGCCCCTGGCGATAGAGAAGATCCGGCTCTCGAATGCTGGCAATGGCCAGTACCCAGTGGCGGCTGTCACTGCGCCATTGACGCATGGCGGTGCGGGAGCGATCCCGGATGGCCTCCGGCAGCAACGCGTGCAGCTCGCAGCGCAGCGGCGTCACCGGTGAGGCCATCAATGGCCGCCAGTCACTGTCGGTGGAGCCAGTGAGATCCGCCCCCTCGAACAGGCTGCGTCCGCGTTGATAGGCGCGCGCCACGCCCTGCCAATCCGCGTAGCGACGCACCAGCAGGTCGATACCATGCGCGGCGAAGTCCTCGCCCTCCTCACGACTCAACCAGCCGGCACACAGACCGGCAAAGGCCAGATCCACCAGCCGCAGCCAGTCCCAGGCGGCAAATTCCAGTGGCTCACCACGATCCAGATACTGGAGCAGCAGCTCCCCGTAGGCCACGGGCGACGGGCCCTGTTCGAGACCCGCAGCGGCCGCCAGCTCCGCACTGGCCGCCGCATGTGCCGGGGTGCCGGCGAGCCCCTGAGCCTTGCGCTCGGCCTCCTCGGAGGCGGCGTCAGACTCCAGCTCGTCGAGCCACTTGTCACGCTCATCCTGACTGGCCGACAGCATGCGCGCGCTGTCGATGTCCCAGCCGTAGCGATGCCCTTGCGAGGCCAGCCACAACAGCAGACGGATCAATTCGTCACGAGTGCGGATCGCCCAGGTATCACGCAGCCAGCGTTGCACGTCGGGCCAGTGACCCTGCGCATCGAAACCGCTGTCACTCGCCTCGCAGAGGCCGTCATCCGTCGACGTCAGTGCCGTCCCGCCGACCCAGGGTGCAAAGATGGCGCGCGCCATCCACACCCGGTCACGCTCACCCTGCGGCCACAGCTCGGTGGCGGGTACCGGCTGACGGCCTTCCAGCGCCTCCAGCAGACGCGGCCAGGTGACGCCCGCCTCTTCCTGCTCCAGCCGGGACAGCGCGAGACTGGCCTCGAAGAAGCCGTCATCGCCGCGTGTCCAGCCAGCATCGCTGCGCGAATGCGCCAGCGCCTTGAGCCAGTCATCCAGCGAGGTGAAACGTGATGCGATGGCCATGAGCAATCGCACCAGCCAGGCACGCGTGCGCGTCTCGGACAGCCAACCAGCCGTCCGCGCCAACGCCAGCAGCTCCAGCGCTTCCAGCTGACGCAGCGAGTCGGGCATGTCACTGGGGAACGCTTCCAGCAAGCGCCAGCCCAGCTCGCCGGCATCCGGCACTTCCAGCGCCTTGAGGCGCGCACGCGCCTCCTCGGATGTCCACACCGCTTCGGGTGTCGCACTGAAACGCCAACCGCACAACACCAGCTGCTGCCCCCACCAGGCACTCAGGGGTTCGACCAAGGCACACCTCACGACTCGACAGGTTTTGATGACGACGGGCCAGCAGCGGACCCTAAACACACCACTGGCGGCGCATAGTGTAACGGAAAGGCGCTGTTGGCGATGCCCCCATGCGGGATCGACTGCAACGCGATGACGCGTGAGAACACCGCTGACTCGCCAACGGCAGTGCGCCCGACGACAGGCGCTGTCATCGGGCGCACGGCATGCCTCAGTGCTTGGCATCACTGCTTGGCGCCCTCCCGGGAGGATGGCCATGGGGGACGTGGCTACGCCGCCTCGTGCTTGCCTGCCGGAATACGGAACAGTGCACAGTAGGCCACCGGCAGCACGACCAGCGTCAGCAGCGTCGCGACGCCCAGACCGAAGACGATCGCCACCGCCATGCTCGAGAAGAAGGCATCCGAGAACAGCGGAATCATGCCCAGCATGGTCGTGATCGCCGCCATCGAGACCGGCCGCACGCGGCTGACCGCCGCCAGCATCACCGCCTGGAAGCGGTCCTCCTGTTCGGTCAGCTGCACGTTGATCTCCTCCACCAGCACGATGGCGTTCTTGAGCACCATGCCGACCAGGCTCAGGGTGCCCAGCAATGCCATGAAGGTGAACGGCGCCCCGAACACGATCAATCCGCTGACGATACCGATCAGCGTCAGCGGCACGATGGACCAGATGGCCAGCGCCTGGCGCAGGTTGGAGAACAGCAGCACCGTGATCACGAACATCCCCAACAGCCCCATCGGCAGCGAGGAGAACAGCGCCTTCTGCGCATCGGTGGACGTCTCGTATTCACCGCCCCACTCCAGATGATATCCCTCCGGCAGCTCGATGGCCTCGACCTTGGGTCGTATGCGACTCAATACACTGGCGGCCGTCTCGCCGGACAGTGGCATCGGCTCCGCATAGACCGCCAGCATGCGCTCGCGATTTCGCCGCTTGATCAGGGGATCACGCAGTTCGGCCTTGAGCGGGCCCATCACCGCTCCCGCCGGCACATAGGTTTCCTGTTCGTCGCTCCAGACGTTGAGACTGGCGAGGGTGTCGAGATCAAAGCGCTGACGCTCCTCACCGCGCAGCAGGATCGGGATCAGTTCGGAGCCCTCGCGATAGACGCCGACGCTCTCGCCATCACTGTTGATCAGCAATGCCTCATGCAATGCATCCCGCGTCACGCCGACACGCCGCGCCTGATCATCCAGGAACTCGGGTTCGATGCGATTGACGCGGTTGCGCCACGACAGGCGAATGCTGTCTGCCAGCGGCTCCTGCTCGAAGACGTCACGCACTTCGGCGGCCAGCTGGCGCAGTACCGCCGGGTCCTCGCCGTAGAGGCGCGCCTCGAGACTGGCCTTGGCGGACGGGCCGACCTGCAAGGCCTGCACCTTGTATTCCACCTGCGGATACTCGGCGCGCAACAGGCGTATCACCTCCTCCATGCGCGCTTCGCGGCTGTCGCGGTCCTCGGTCTCGACGATCAGCTGACCGAAGCTCGCGTAGCTGTCTTCCGGCGAGTAGGTCAGGGTGAAGCGCTGGGCACCGCCCCCGGTCACGCTGGTGACATGATTGACGCGCTCCATCTTCAGCACCTGCTGCTCCAGACGCGAGACATGCCGTTCGGTCTCCAGCACATCGGTGCCTTCCGGCATCCAGACATCGACGAAGAACAGCGGTGTCGAGGCATCCGGGAAGAAGGCATTCTTGATCTGGCCAAAGCTCATCACGGCCACGACCAGCAGTGCCAGCGCCCCACCCAGGGTCAGCCAGCGCAGACGGATCGCCCAGCCCAGCAGGGTACGGAAGCCACGGAAGATCACGCCCCGGTAAGGGTCTTCATGCTCGGCGCCATCCTTGTCGTTGCCCGATGTCTCACGCGCTTCGCGGAAGAACATGTCGAAGAAGAACGGGGTCAGCGTCAGGGCGGTGATCCAGCTCAACAGCAACGAGTAACACAGCACCCAGAACAGCGAGCCGACGAATTCCCCGGTCGCATCCGGCGACAGACCGATGGGCGCGAAGGCGGTGATCGCGATCACCGTGGCCCCCAGCAGCGGCAGGCGATTCTGGTTGACCACCTCGAAGGCAGCCTGACGCTTGGTCTTGCCACGCTTGAGGCCGATCAGCATGCCTTCCGTGACCACGATGGCGTTGTCCACCAGCATGCCCAGCGCGATGATCAGCGCGCCCAGCGAGATCTTCTGCAGCTCGATGCCATGGATCGACATCATCACGAAGGTGCCGAGAATGGTGATCAGCAGCACCAGCCCCATCAGCACCCCGCTCTTGACGCCCATGAACAGCAGCAGCACCAGGATCACGATACCGACGGCCTCGGCCAGATTGAGCAGGAAGCCGGAGACCGCCTCATCCACCACCTGCGGCTGGTGATAGACGGTGGTCAGCTCCATGCCCAACGGCATGCGCGATTCAAGCTCCCCCAGACGCTGGTCGACTCGCTCGCCGACCTCCACCACATTGACGCCGGAGGCAAACGAGATCCCCAGCGACAGAGCGGTCTCGCCATCGGTGTGATAGAGACGTGATGGCGATTCGGTGTACTCGCGGCTGACGGAGGCGATATCCCCGAGGCGGATCAGGCCGCCATTGCCGGGGCGACCGACCACGAGGCGCTCCAGATCCTGCACGCTCTGGAACTCCCCGCCCGGCTGCAATTCCAGCGACAGGCCGTTCTGACGGATACGACCGGCATTGCCGACCACGTTCTGGGCATTGAGCAGATTGGAGAGCTGGTCCGGCGAGATGTTCAGCGCCTGCATGCGATCACGGTCCAGCGCCACGATCACCTGCTCGCTGCGCGCGCCGACGATGGAGACCTTCTTCACGCCCTCCACCAGCGTCAGTTCGCGTTGCAGGAAATCGGCCTGATCCTCGAGATCATGCGCCGAGTAGCCCTCGCCACTCAGGTTGTAGAGCAGGCCGAACACGTCCCCGAAGTCATCATTGACCACCGAGGAGGAGCTGCCGGGTGGCAGGCTCGACTGGGCATCATTGATCTTGCGCCGCAACAGATCCCAGTACTGCTGCATCTCGCCTGCGCGCACGCTGCTCTCGAGTTCCAGCGTGATCTGCGAAAGGCCTGAACTGTTGACCGAACTGACACGCTTGAGATTGGGAATCTGCTGGATGGCCTTCTCCAGCGGCAGAGTGACCTCCTCCTCCACCTGCTTGGGGGTGGCGCCCGGATATTGGGTGATCACCACCGCATTGCGGATGGTGAACTCGGGAAACTCCAGCTGGCCAAGATTGAAGAATGACACCACGCCGCCCACCGACAGCAACAGCGTGACCATCCAGCTGATGACCTTGTGTCTCAGGAAGTAATCGACCATGGATCAGAGCCCCGCTTCCTTGACCCAGGGGCGCACAGGCTCCCCGGCTTGCATGCGGCTGGCACCCGCGGTCACCAGACGATCACCGGCATTCAACTCCCCCGTGATCACCAGCCCCTCGCCCGTGGCCTGAAGCACCTCGACGGGCACGGCTTCCACCGTTCCCTGCCCTGCCTTGCCCTCGTCCTCGACGTCCGGTGACGTCTCGGCGGCGGCAGAGCCGTCTTCCACATAACGCCACACCACGGCCTGCTGCGGGTCGGCATCGCGCATCACCACCGCTTCCACCGGGACACGCCATTGCCCCCCGGTGGCCCCCGTCAGCTGCTGCATGTCCAGCTCGACCGTCGCGCTCATGCCGGACAGCACGGTGATGTCCTGAGGCTCCGGCAGGGTCAGGGTGACCTGATAGCTCAGCGAGCCCTCACTGGCGCTGGTGTCATGCTCCTTGTAGCGCGCCGGATAGCGCTGTTCACCGCGCCCGAAGCGTACCCAGGCCAGCGCTGCATCCTCCTGACGCCCGGCCATGGCACGCTCACGGTCGATGGCGCGCACCTGGCGTTCCGGCAGATTGAAGGTCACGTCGATCTGACCGGGCTGCTGGAGCACCGCGATGGTTTCCTGCGCCGTGACCACCTGATAGTTGTCCACCGGCACTCGGGCGATCACCCCGTCATAGGGGGCTTTCAGCTCGGTATAGCTGAGCTGGTCCTGCGCCTGGGAGTACTGGGCCTGTGCCGACTGGAATTCCGCCTGTGCCTCATCGAAGCGTGCACGGCTGATGGCGCCCTTCTCCACCGAGTACTTCATGCGCTTGTAGGTCGCCTGGGCGAGATTGAAGCTGGAACGGGCGTTGTTGAGCTGACTGCGGGCATCACGATCATCCAGCTGCGCGATCAGCTCACCCTGCGTGACCTCCTGGCCGGCCTGCACGTTGAGCTCACGCAGCTCACCGCCGATCCGGAACGAGAGATTGGAACGCTCGGAGGCCTCGACCACGCCGGGATAGCGCTGTATGACACCGCCCCCCTCATCCGACAATGACAGCAACTTGACCGGATGCACCTTCTGCTTCTTCAGCGGCGCCTCGGCCTCGCTGCAGGCCGAAAGCCCGAGGGCCAGCAGCAGACCGGCAAACAGCTGCAGGGCAAGGCCTCCGCGCCAGGCGGCGGGAGTACGCAGGTGTGGCTTGGCACCAGGTCGAAGTTTCATCAGCAGGCCCTTGAGTCATTGGAATGGAAAAGCACAAAACGAAGATCTGTCATCTGTCCGGCAATGCGTACGGCCATGGCTCACGGCGCTGGATGACGAAGCGCTATCGCGTCCCAGGCCATCTCGAAGGCCTGGTCGAAGCAGGCATCACTGATGGCCGGCACCTGACAGCCCGAGCCCTGCAGCAGGCTGTAGATCGAACGAAACATGAACACCTCGATGAGAGCGATGTCGATCTGTTTCAGAATGCCGGTCCGCTGGCCCTGCGCGAAGGCTTCCAGCAAGGGCGCGGCCCGCTCCTGGTTGGCCACCTTCAGGGCGTCCCGCATATGCGAGGAGTGAAGAAACTGATCATGAAACCGGAACAAGGAGGGCTGGCGGCGCCCCAGCATCACCAGGGCGTGCCAGACCCGACACAGCGCTGACTTGAGCTGCCAGGCCGCGGGGGACATCGCGGGCGATGTGCCCCGTGATACCTGCGCGTCCGGCTCGGCCTCGAAGGCATCAAGCGCCACCTCGATGATGCGGCGGCTGACCTCGCTGAAGGTGGCCTCCAGCAAGTCGTCCTTGTCGCGATAGTAAAGATAGAGCGTTCCGGGGGACATGCCGGCAGCACGCGCGATGCGTGCCACGGAGGTCACGGCAAAACCATGCTCGGCCACCTCATGCAGAGTGGCTTCCAGCAGCGCCTGCTGCTTGTGTTCATCACGATGGCGCATGGCCTGTCTGCCTCTGGATCTGCTAAGGATGAGAATCCACACAAAATAAATGAACGTTCATTTATTTACAACCAGCCATTGCGCCAGCCGGCCCCCGCCTTGCCATGCAGACGGCGGCTCTGATGCAGACACCACCAGGCCCCACCTGCCTCAGACCAGGCAAGGAAAAACGGACAAGGAAAAACAGGCAAAGAAAAAGCGCAGCTCAAGGAGCTGCGCTTGCACGATCAAGACGGGCAGACAGGGAGACGCGAAAACGTCAGCGCCTCAGC
This sequence comes from Cobetia sp. PS-4MA, assembly GCF_057670765.1. Classification (NCBI taxonomy): domain Bacteria; kingdom Pseudomonadati; phylum Pseudomonadota; class Gammaproteobacteria; order Oceanospirillales; family Halomonadaceae; genus Cobetia; species Cobetia sp. PS-4MA. The sequence goes on from NZ_CM173107.1 coordinate 3,110,516, forward strand.
TCTCCGGGTCGATGATCGCGATGATATGGTCTTCCAGATCCTGCTGGCGCACCGAGGCCTCGGAGACGGCGAAGCGTGACACCGCGACACCGGCACGCTTGACGCTTCTGGCATCCCCGGTCAGCAGCGGATGCCATTCTGGCAGCTCACGGCCTTCATTCAGGCGGCGATAACCACAGGTTTCCGGCAGCCAGCGCAGCTTGCCTACCGTCTCGACATCCAGCGGGATGCAGCCCGGCACGCGTGTGGCGCGATTGGGGTAATCACGGCAGCTGACCTTGCGCACATCCAGCAGGCGACAGGCGACATCCAGTACCGCGATGTCGCCACTGTCTTCATCCTCGAATTTCAGCAGGCAGCATTGGCCACAGCCATCACACAGTGCCTCCCACTCGGCCGTGTTCAGCTCCGAAAGCGCATGCCGCTCCCAGAAACGCTCACGTTTTCCGCCGTCAGGTTGCGGAACATCACTCATCTTGCTCTCCTCGCCCTGCCGGGCAGCAGGGTCGGTCCAGTCGGTCTCGTCTGACGACGGGCAGTCGTCAGTAGTGCGTTTCCGGCGGCGTCACGCCAATCTCCTTGAGGAGATTTTCCTTGACCGGCGGCATCTGCAGGTAGAAGCCCTGCTCCCGAATCTTCTCCAGCACCGTGGTACTGGCCACACGTGCCAGCGGCTTGTCGGCACGGATCAACAGCGTCATCAACGGCGCAGGCCTGCCGAAGATCTCCAGCAGGGACTCCGGCACATCCTTGAGACCTCGCGTCTTCTCGACGTACAGATACATCTCGTCCTTGCGGGCGCTCTTGTAGATCTCGCAGATCATCTTGTCATCAGTCATCGGGACCACCCATCACGTCATCTTGCAGCGCATGCGCGCATCAGCGTGCGCACGGGACACGAGCGCACGACGTCTCACATTGGTTACGTGATCGCCCCCGGCCATGCCGGAGGCAATCCTTGACTCATTCCGGCTGGAACGCCTTGGCGAGGCGCTCGGCCAGCAGCGCGCCGCGCCAGCCACCCGGCAACGGCAGCGGCTCACCTTCGTAGTCGGCGATCACCAGCGCTTCCATGTCGCGACGCTTGCCGAGAATCTCCGGCTTGAGGTCCTGGGCCTCGGCGACCGCGTTGACCTCACGCTTGAGGCGCTTCATGCGCGCCTTCCATTCCGGCGCCAACGGCGACGGCGGCACGCGCGGCAACTGGCTGTCATCGATCATCGCCACGTCCTTGAGAATTTCCAGCACGCTGTCGCCGATGCGCTTGATCTGCGGCGGGTGGAGCCCCTCGACCTTGGCCAGCTCGAAACGATTGACCGGCAGACGCTCGCAGATGGCGAACAGCTGGGCATCCGCCAGCAGGCGCGAGCGCGGCACGTCACGCAGACGAATCTGGGCCTCACGCCACTCGCACAGGGACTGCCAGGCGGCCAGCCCACGCGGCGTGAGCTTCCACAGGCTGCGATGGCGCTTCCAGTACTCCGGGTCCGGCGTGGCACCCCCGCTGCTGCCCGGGGCACTGCAGTCCTCTTCCAGCCAGGCCATGCGACCCAGCTGATTCAGGGCCTCACGCTGCTGTGCCCAGACCTGCGGCAGGAACAGCACGTCCAGAGCGGCATAGTCACACTGCGCCTGACTCAGCGGACGCTTGAGCCAGTTGGAGCGCGTCTCTTCCTTGGGCACCGTGATGCCGGCCACACGTTCGACCAGACGCTGATAGCCCATGGAGGCCTCGCCACCCGTGAGCCCTTCGGCGATCTGGGTATCGATCAGCGGTGCCGGCGCCACGCCCGCCCAGCGCAGGAAGACTTCCATGTCCTCGCCGCAGGCATGCAGCAGCTTGAGCGGCCCCTCAGGACCCAGCAGACGCTTGAGCGCGTCACTGGCCGGCACCACCGTGGGGTCGATCAGGAAGATGCGCGGCGTCTTGCCATCCGCACCGGGCAGCTCACCATCGCGGGCCGCCATCAGCTGCACCAGTGCCGGAATCGGGAAGAAGGTGGACTCACGGATGAACTCGGTGTCCAGCGCCAACCAGTCGGCGCCCTCAAGTTCGGCACAGGCAGCGGCCAGCGCTTCGGGGGTCTCGACCCAGATGGCGTCGAAGTCTAGCTCTGACAGCAGTGCGGTGGCGGCGGATTGATCACTCATCTGCAAGAATATCTCATGGTGACTGGCTTGCCCGGGCAAGCGATAAATGAAGGGTGACGGGCACTCGCCAGACACCGGGCGGAAACGACGGCGGGCGTGGTGGTTCCTGACCACCACGCCCGCAGACGTGCTGCTGTTGTTGCCTTTCGGACGCTCCGCGTCAAGAACATGCCGCTGGCGAAACGCGACCGGGCGAACCCGACACGTTCAGATCTCGCCGAGGGTAAAGGGCAATCGGCCGCTGAAGGCACGACTCAGCGTACCACCATCGACATATTCCAGCTCGCCACCCATCGGCACGCCATAGGCCAGCCGTGTCAGCTTGAGGGGCTGCCCGCCATGCGCCACATCGCGAAGCTGCTCGGCGATGTAGTGCGCGGTGGCTTCACCCTCGACCGTCGGGTTGGTGGCCAGCACCAGCTCTTCGATCTGACTCTCGCGCACACGGGTTTCCAGCGCATCCAGGCCGATGTCCTCAGGCCCGATGCCGTCCAGCGGTGACAGGTGGCCATGCAGCACGAAGTAACGTCCCACGTAGCCACCCGCCCCTTCGATGGCAAGCTGGTCCGCGGGGGACTCCACCACGCACAGCACTCGCTCATCACGCCGAGGACTCAGGCACAGCTGACAGATCTCTTCTTCCGTCAGCGTCCGGCAGCGCGCGCAATAGCCGACACGCTCCAGCGCCTCGCCGAGCACACCGACCAGCCGGTCGGCCCCCATGCGATCACGCTCCAGCAGATGCAGCGCCATGCGCTGTGCGGTACGCGGACCGACGCCCGGCAGCACGCGCAGGGCATCCAGCAGCTGATCGACCAGCGGCGAGAATCCCATCAGAACGGCATCTTGAAGCCGGCCGGAAGGTTGAGACCCGCAGTCGCCTCTTCCATCTGCTTCTTGGAATTGACCTCGACCTTGCGCACCGCGTCGTTGACGGCAGCGGCCAGCAGGTCTTCCAGCAGTTCCTTGTCCTCTTCCATCAGGCTCGGGTCAACCTCGACGCGCGAGACGTCATGGCGCCCGTTCATGGTGATCTTGACCATGCCGGCACCGGCTTCGCCCTGAACTTCGGCCTTGGCCGCTTCTTCCTGGACCTTCTGCATGCGCTCCTGCATTTCCTGCGCCTGCTTCATGATGTTGCCCATACCGCCTTTTCCACCAAACATGGCTCACCTCATCAATGACGTGTTGTACATGAACTAACGATAAATGCTGTCTGCCAGCCGCGCCATCTGGCATGGCTGGCGTGGGGGCACATGCCCGCAAGCACGTCCCCCCGGAATCCGGGAGCGTCACCGGTCGCGGTGACCGATGACGCTCGATCAGAAATTATCCGGCTCGAAGGAGTTGACGCTTTCCTCGATCAAGCGCGCGCCCAATTGCTGCTCCAATGACTGGATATGCGGGTCAGCACGCAAGGCTTCAACCGCCCGCAGCTGACGCTCGCCCAGCAGTCGAATGCGTCGGCTGTGAGGTGTCTCGAGACCCTCCGGCAGCGGGCCGACATTGATCTCGAGTTCCCGCACCACGCCCTGCCCTGCCAGCGCCTTGTGAATGCGCTCCCGGTGGACATCCGCCATCATCGCGGACTGGGCAGGGTCCAGCCTCAGCTTGAGGTGCGTGCCATCGTCGTGCTCGACCAGACAGTGCGCACCGATGTTGCGTGTGATGCCGCCAAGCCCCAGCGCCGGGAATAGCTCCAGCCACGCCGCGTGATTCAAGCGGCCATCACCACTCGGCGCATCGGATGGCGCAGGCGCTGATGCCTGAACCGGCGCGGGAGCCGCTGCCGGCATCGGTTCCGCTGCCTCGACAGGCTTGGGCATGACCGGCTCAGACACGACCGGCGCAGCAGGCTCTAGTTGTGCTGGCGCTGACAATTCAGCAGACGTCGGCGCTGCTGTTTCAGCGGGCTCCGGTGCTGATGCTTCAGCGGGCTCCGGCTCCGGTTTCGGCTCCGGTTCCGGCTCCGATTGCGCCGAACCAAAGGCGGCGCTCAGGCGTGACATCGCCGAGCTGGGCGCAGCGGCTGCCTGTGCGGGCGTAGCCACCGGCTCCGACGGCTGCGGCGCTTGCGCCCCCGTGGCAGACATCGCCGGAGCTGACTCGGCAGCCGGCGCTGACCCTGTCGCGGCCGATGTCTGGGGCTCATCTTGTGTCAGGTCGCGAAAGCCGGCATCCCGGGCGTCATGGGGAACGTCCTCCGTCGCCCAGGGGGGCGGCTCATCGGCCATCGGCGGCTGTACTTCAGTAACCGGTGCGGCAGACTGCGCCGCGGCGGGAGCCACAGAGGCAGCCGGGGCCTGCTGCACCGGTGCTTCTTGAACAGGAGCCTGCTGAACCGGAGCTTGTTGAACCGGAGCTTGTTGAACAGGAGCCTGCGGCGCGGACGCCTGTGGTGCCGGGACTTGAGCGGCGCCCTCCGGCTGGCCGGTCATCGGCAGCGGCGTCTGCGCCGGACGCGGCACGCCCTGCGGGCGGAAGGCCAGCATGCGCAGCAACGTCATCTCCAGCGCGGTGCGGGCATCCGGCGCATTGGCCATGTCGGCGCGCCCCTGCAGGGCGATCTGGTAATAGAGCTGCACGTCTTCGCCAGTGAAGCGGCTGGCCAGCGCCAGCAGTGCATCACGGTCACCATGGCCGTTGTCCAGCGCGCTCGGCACCATCTGGGCGATCGCCAGGCGATGGAAGACGGAGGCCATGTCATCCAGCACCCCACCGTAATCCGGGCCCTGCTCGGCCAGCGTCGCGACCTCCGCCAGCAGACTCGCGGCGTTCAATTCCGCCAGACATTCCAGCAGCGCCAGCACATGACGGTGATCCAGGGTGCCCAGCATGGCGGCGACATCTTCGCGCCGCACCTGTCCATGGCCGAAGGCGATCGCCTGGTCGGTCAGACTCATGGCGTCACGCATCGAGCCATCGGCAGCCTTGCCGAGCAACCACAGCGCGTCTTCCTCGAAGCTGACTTCCTCACGCCCGAGAATGTCGGTGAGGTGCTCGACCACGCGGACCGGCGGCATGTTCTTGAGCGTGAACTGCAGACAGCGCGACAGGATGGTGACCGGCAGCTTCTGCGGGTCGGTGGTTGCGAGCAGGAACTTCACGTGGGGCGGCGGCTCTTCCAGCGTCTTGAGCAGCGCATTGAAACTGTGGGTCGACAGCATGTGCACCTCATCGATGAGGTACACCTTGTAGCGTCCCTGGGTCGGGGCGTACTGGACGTTGTCCAAAAGCTCACGCGTGTCCTCGACCTTGGTCCGCGAGGCGGCGTCGACTTCGATCAGGTCGACGAAGCGCCCCTCGTCGATCTCGCGACAGGTGCCACACACGCCGCAGGGTCTGGAGCTGACACCCTCCTCGCAGTTCAGACACTTGGCGAGAATGCGCGCCAGCGTCGTCTTGCCGACACCGCGAGTCCCGGTGAACAGATAGGCATGGTGCAGGCGCCCCTGATCGAGGGCATTGACCAGCGCACGGCTGACATGCTCCTGACCGATCAGTTCGTGAAAATTGCGCGGGCGCCACTTGCGCGCCAATACCTGATAGCTCATTGAGCGAGGCATTCCTTGGGTGATCTGAAACATGAGCGGAAAGCCTGCACGACCCGGATAAGCGTCACCACCGACAGTCGACAGACGGAGACCGATGACGCGGCCTCGCTGAGAATGCGCTCATTCTAGCGACTTGCCGAGTGGCTTCAAAGCACGTAACCACTTGTGCAACGGGATTGCTGTCTCCAGGCCCGCATGACGGGCCCGACGGCGGAACATGACAGTCGAACATGATGATCAAGCATGAGGATCGCACACGGGTGTTGGTCATAGATGCCGAACGCGGGTGTTGAACATAAGCGCCGAACGCGGGTGTTGAACATAAGCGCCGAACAGGGAAGCCAAAGGCACAAGACGGACACGACAAGACGCCCGACAGGGCATGGCAACGTACGAAGGAGTCGATCAGGGGACTTGCGGGGGAACACGTAGACGTGGCATTTCAGGCATGCGGATCTTTGCTGCCCTGAAATGGAGGCGGCCCCATCAGCCACATCCCGGCACACGCGTCAGCCACTACCGTTGCTCCCTTCCGGGCCTGGCGGGGTTTGCAGCCTAGCATTGCGGGAGGACCAACAGGGCCACCACAGACATGATCAATCGGTGAACTACCGAGCCAATCGCTTGAACTTCAAGCACTTGGCGTGATCAAGGCGCACACTATAACAGCGTGTTGCCGCCCTCACAAGAGGAGATGTCGCAGCGCCTCAATCCCCCTTCCTCTCATCGTATGCCTCGCCGTCAGGTACCGGCGCACGCCTCCGGAAATGGCGCACCATCAGCGGTAGCGCCAGCATCAGTACGATCATGCGCAGAAGGTGATGAAAGGCGACGAAGACGGGATCGAGATCCAGCGCCACCGCCAGCAGTGCCATCTCGCCGATACCGCCCGGTGCCAGTGCCAGAAAGGCCACATCGCGCGGCACGCCCATTGCCTGATGGATCACTTCGGCGAAGCCACCCAGTACCGCAAGCGCGATCAGTGTCGCGACACCCGATTGCCCCATCAGCCCCGCCAGTCTGGCGGGCGACAGCCCCTTGAAACGTGCCCCGATGGCGCAGCCCAGCACCAGCTGCATCACATCCGTCCCCCATATCGGGGGCGCAAAGCGCACCACCTCGGCCAATGACAACGCCATCGCCACCAGCAATGGCCCCAGCAACGCGGCATTCGGCAAGCGCAGGCGCCTGCCCAGAGACAACAGCAACGGCAACGTCAGTACCAGCCACAGCCCGCTCACTGGCGGGTCGCCTACCCCGTCCGCTCCACCGCCTCCCTCCAGCAGCCAGTAGAGCGGCGGCAGGATGAGTATCACCAGCAGCACGCGCAGCGACTGGGCCACCGCGATACGCTGGGCATCGCCGCCACTGCGCTCCCCGATGATCACCATCGCCGTCAGCACCCCGGGCACCGAGGCGAACCAGGCACTGGTGGCATCGAAGCCGCAGCGTCGATACCAGGCGGCACAGGCCAGTGTCGAGGCCAGCACGCCGAGCAACAGCAATGTCCCCGACAGCCACCAGCTGGCAAGGTGCGAGACCAGCTCCGGCGACACTCGCGCTCCCAACGTCAGACCCAGCACCCCGAGAAACAGGCTGCGCAATCGCTCCGGCACGGCGAGTGTCAGCCCGGCCATGGCACCGAGCAGATTGGCGACCAGCGGCCCCAGCATCCACGCCAGCGGCATACCGGTCAGCTGGAAGAGGCTGCCTCCCGCCACGCCCAGCGCCAGCGAGACCGCCAGCGATTTCCACTGATCGTTATCCACGGATGGAGTCCTGAAGCGCTGTCTGACAGCGCGCGCGAACGAGATGAGTGACATTCCGACATCCTTGTCAGCGGCACGAGGGGAGCCTGTGATGGTACGCTAGCCACATGGCTTGTTGCCCTGATGATCCTACCGTGAATCGTGGTGCCTTCGGCAGCCACCTGAACGGGAATACCGTGCATCTCCCGGAGCCCGGATGACCCCCACGCAATCGACACCTTCCACACCTTCCCGACAGACGCCGTCACTGCTGCTGGTGGAGGACGACGCGCTGCTCTCCAGTACCCTGCACAGTGTCTTCATCAGCGAGGGACTCGACGTCACGCACCTGGCCGATGGCAGCGCGGCGCTGGCGCGACTCTCGCCAGGACAGCCGCACGGCTTCGCGCTGGTCGTGCTGGATCTCAACCTGCCCGGCGCCTCTGGGCTCGAGATACTGGCCGCCCTGCGTGAGCACGATCGCCATACCCCGGTCCTGATTCTCACCGCCCGCGGTGCCATCGAGGATCGCGTACGCGGACTGGATCTCGGTGCCGACGACTACCTCGCCAAACCCTTCGTGCTCGATGAACTGGAAGCCCGCGTGCGTGCTCTGCTGCGTCGTCATGCCAATCATCAGGCCAGCCAGGCCACGCATCAGGGCCGGGCGCTCGAACAGCGACTGGTGGTGGGCAGTCTGGCCTTCGAGCCGCTGAATGGTCGCTTCCTGCTGGCCGAGGCACCGCTGTCACTGCCCCCGCGCGAGCAGCGTCTGCTTGGCTGCCTGATCCAGCACGCCGGTGAGCCGGTGGACAAGGCCCGCCTGACCCACGAGGCCTTCGGCGAGCAGGAGGCGGTCGGCGACAACGCCATCGAGGTCTATGTCCACCGCCTGCGCAAGCGCCTGGACGGCAGCGACGTCAGTCTGCGCACCATTCGCGGCCTCGGCTATCTGCTGGAACAGGCCCCGGCGGAGAGCCGGACTCCTTGAGCGCGCTCGACTCTCACCAGGCCACGGCATCCCCACATCCACCACGCGATGCCCAACAGCCCGTCAGTCTCTATCGTCGTCTGCTGAGCTGGCTGCTGATCCCGCTGCTGGCCCTGGGTACCCTGTTGCTGGTACAGGCCTTCCTGTCCGCGCGTGAAGCCGCGGACCGCGCCTATGATCGTCTGCTGGAAGCCTCGCTGGTGACCATCGCCGAGCAGGTCAAATGGCAGGATGGTCAGCTATGGCTCGACCTGCCGCCGGCAGCTCTGGAAATGCTGGCCACCGATGCCCAGGAGCGGGTCTTCTACAGCCTGGTGGACGCCGATGGCGAGCAGGTCACGGGCAACACGCGGCTGCCCGATGCACGAAGTGAGGCCGGCGCGCATGGCACGCGGGACGAGATGGCGGGACGCAGTGGCGAACTGGCCTTTCGCGACATCGCCTGGCAGGGGCAGGCACTGCGCCTGGGCACGCTCGAAACCCGCCTCGGTGGCTGGGGTGATGACCCGCGTCATGGCCAACGCTTCAGCATTCGTGTCGCCCATACCCGCGAAGGGCGCGATGCGCTGACCCAGGAGCTGTACCGTGGCTCGCTGGTGCGCCTGGCGGGCATGGCCATTCTGGCCCTGATGGTAGTGCTGGTGGGCGTGCGCATGGCGCTTGCGCCCCTCACGCGGCTGCGGCGAGCCATCCGCGAACGCGACCCGCGCAGCCTGGCGGCCTTGCAGCTGACGCTGCCGCGCGAGCTTGAGGAACTCAAGCATGCCCTCAATGAGCTGCTGTCCCGCATGCGCCGGGTCCGTGCCAATCAGGAGCGCTTCATCGGCGATGCCTCCCATCAGTTGCGCACGCCCCTGGCCGGTCTCTCCGCGCATGCCGAGCTGGCCCTGCGCCAGCAGGACCCGAGCGCCTGGCACGCGGCACTGGCACAGATGCAGGCCACCGCCAGCCACACCGCCCACCTGGCCAATCAGCTGCTGTCACTGACACGTCTCAACAATCCGGAAGTGCAACCTCCTCGGGTGCCGCTGGAGCTCTCGAGCCTGGTGCGCGACACGGTCAGCCGTCATTTCCTGCGCTGTGATCGCGCCGGTGTGGATCTCGGCCTCGAGGTCGCGCCGGACATCGACCATGTCGCCTGGACGCCGGGTGTGGACTGGCAACTGCAGGAGGCGCTGGCCAACCTGATCGACAACGCCTGCAAGCATGGCGCGCGGGTAGTGACCGTGACGCTGAGCCGCGAGCACGCGATACCCGCCAGCGGAGAAGACGCGGCACGTGACTCGGCGACGCCAGGCCGTCTGCGCCTGAGCGTCGAGGATGATGGCCCGGGCATCACGCCGGAGCGGCGTCTGCTGGTGCTGCGCCCCTTTCATCGCCATGCCCGGGCAGACCAGCACCCGGCTGTCCAGCCGATGTCCGACACTTCTAGCGGCCAGACACCCGAGCAGAGTGGCGCAGGGCTCGGGCTTGCCATCGTCGATGGCATTGCCCGCCACCACGATGCCCGGCTGTCATTGGAGGCCTCCGACCCTGCCCCTGCTGATGGCGCTCGGCCGGGACTGCGCGTGAGCTTTCACCTGCTGCCCTGCCCGCCTCCCGTGACCGCCACTGCACCAGCCTCACGCGAGGCATCGACCGGCCCCAAGGGGGATGCATGTTGAGAACGCACCGCTGCTGGGCCGCCGTGCTCACCGTCGTCGGGCTGGCCGTCGCGTCGTTGTGCTCGGCACAGGACATCGCGAGCTTCGACCCGCAACTCGATGAGCATCAGGCACTCTGGCTCAAGGCAGGAGAGCCCGTGGCCGCGCAGGCCGTCCAGTCCGGGGAAGAGGCGGATCTGGTGATCCATGCAGCGCTGGATCTGCCCGAGATTCGTCCGCTGCTGCAACATTACAGCCGCGAACACCCCGGGATGCTGCTGCATTACGTCAATCGCTCCGCGCTGGCGCTGGAAGCCCGCTATCTGGCCGCCCCCCTGACACCTCGGGCCGACCTGATGATTTCCTCGGCCATGGGCCTGCAGTACCGTCTGGCCAATGGCGGCCATGCACGCCCGCTGCAAGCCGCGAACCTGACAGGCTGGCCCGAGAGCTCACGCTGGCGCAATGAGCTGTTCGCCATGAGCTTCGAGCCCATCGTGATGGTGGCGCGCCGCGATGCGCTGAAGCGTCTGGCCGACAGCGAAGGACTGCGCGACCCTCGCGATGCCCTGCGCAGTCATCGGGATCTCTGGCATCTGCTGGAGACACGCCGGGAGCTGCTGCGCGGTCGCGTGATCACCTACGACCCGCGTCGCAGCGGCTCCGGCTTCACCTATGCCGTCTCCGATGCCCGTCAGTCGCCTCGCTACTGGACACTGGTGCGCGCCATGGGTCAGGCCGATGCACGGCTGGTGACCACCACCGGCGCCATGCTCGAGGCACTGGCCAACGGCGAGGTGGATATCGCCTACAACCTGGTCGGGCCCTATGCCATCTCCTTTGCCCGCGCGCACCCTGAGCTGCTGGTGATCGTGCCGGAAGACTACGTGCTGATTCAGCGCCGACTGGCGTTCGTGCCGCGCCAGGCACCGCATGGTGATGCCGGCGAGGCATTTCTGGACTGGTGGTTGAGTCTTGAGGGCCAACAGGCGGTGGCCAGTGACAGCGATCTGGGCGCATTGCATCCCGAGGTGAGCGGTGACGGCAGCGCGCGTGATCTGCGTGAACGTCTCGGCAACGCGCTGCGCCCCATCGAGATAGGCCCCGGCCTGCTCGCCACCCTCGACAGGCTCAAGCAGGCCAGCTTCCTGAGCCGCTGGGCGCTGGAGTTTCGGGCCCCGGCGCCCGGGCCCAGGTCTGGCTCTGAGCCTGCGTCTGAGTCTGAGTCTGAGTCTGAGTCTGAAACCAGGCCTGCGCCTGAGACTCAAGCAACACCGGCCTCACCGGCAACGCTCGACGACTAGCGGCCGCCGCCATCTCCCCCGTCGCCGTCCGTCGCGTCGGGCGCGGATTCGCGCAACCCGGCATCTTCACGGCCGCCCACGCCGGTGGTCGGCTTGCGACGAGCGATCAAGGCGCCGCCCTCACGATGTTCGCTGCTTGACGGTGCGTCTCCCGTCTCGGCTTCAACGCTTTCCGGCGAGCCGCTGGCCGCTCTGAGCGGCTCGCCCGTGGCCGCTCGCTGCTCGATGAGACGCTCGGTGCCATCCTGACGATGCAGCCAGACATCCATCTGCTGGAAGGCCACCTTGAGACCGTTCTCGCGGAAGCGTGCATCGACCCAGCGATTGATCTCGTCTGTCGCATACAGACGGTCGGTAAGGTCGTTGACGTAGATGCGCAGCTCGAAGCCGAAGTTGTCCTTGTTGTAGCTCAGACAGAACACCAGAGGCTCCGGGTCCTTGAGCACCCGCCGGTTCTCCTGGGCGGCCTGCATCAGCAGGCGGTGCGCCAGATCCAGATCACTGCCATGGGCGACGCCGAAGTTGAGCACCACCCGCGTCACGTTGTCCGAGAGTGACCAGTTGATCAGCTGGTCGGTCACGAACACCTTGTTGGGAATGATGATCTCCTTGCGGTCGAAATCCGTCACCGTGGTGGCACGGATACGGATACGACTGACCGTCCCGTGCAGATTGCCGATGGTGATGGTGTCGCCGATGCGTACCGGGCGCTCGAACAGGATGATCAGACCCGAGATGAAGTTGGCGAAGATCTCCTGCAGACCGAAGCCCAGGCCGACACTCAACGCCGCCACCAGCCACTGCAACTTGTCCCAGCTGACGCCCATGCTGCCCAGTGTCATCACGAAGCCCGTCGCCATGATCACGTAGGACAGCAGCGAGGTGATCGCATAGCTCGACCCCTGCTTGAGTTCGAGCCGCGACAGGATCGAGACCTCCAGCAGGCCCGGCAGGTTGCGCGCCATCATCACCGCGACCCCGAGAGTGACCAGCGCCGCGATCAGATCCGCCAGCGAGATGGGGGTCGCGGAATCTCCCTCGGCCGAGGCGGCGATCTCCCAGACCACGACGCTGTCCAGGTAGCTGAGCACATTGAGCAGATCCGCCCAGACCAGATAGAAGATGAACATGAAGCTGATGACCAGAATCAGCTTCGACAGGCGCAGCGACTGGGAATTGACCTGCTCCATGTCCAGCGGCGGCTCCTCGACTACCTCGACGCCGCCCTCCGCGCCTTCCTGCACCTGGGCTCGCCGACGCGCCACGGCACGTCGATACGCCAGACGGCGCGCCGCGACTGCCAGCCCGCGCACCACGGTGGCCTCGACCAGAATCCAGGCACCGAACAGGAACAGCGTGGTGATGAAGCGACCACTGAGGCGCAGTGCCGTGTACTCATACCCCAGGCAGATCAGCACGCCCAGCGCCACCGGCACCATGGCCATGGCCAGCCCCAGAATCAGGCGGAACAGCTTGAGACCGAAGAACGGCACATGCGCCAGGATCAACCGCGAGAGACAGAAGCTCATCGCGCATAGCCCCGAGAACAGGATCAGCAGACCCAGCGGGCGCTCCAGCAGATTGAGATCCGCCTCGCTGATGATGTTGGTGGTCAGGATGACCGGCAGCAGCGCGCAGCCCAGCCACCACAGATGGCGGCGCAGCTCGGCCACGTAGTTGGCGGGCCACTGGAAGTGACGCTCGGCCACGCCGTCCTTGACCAGCAGGCGCCGGAAGATGGCGAAGATCCCCCATGCCAGCGCCAGCTTGAGCAGTGCCTGGCCCAGCGCCCACAGCATGACGCCCTCCCCCAGCGACAGCACGCTGCCGATCAGTGCCAGCGCGAGTGCACCGGGGATCGCCAGCATCACGTTGAGCAGGATCGCCCGCGGAGTGTGCAGCTGGGTGTCCTGCTTGAGGCGGCCTATCTGGGCATGCAGGTCCGCCAGGCGCGATCGGATGTGCGAGCGCTTCCAGGTGATGAAGATCAGCAACAGCAGCCCCGGCAGCGCCACCCACAGATCATTGAGCTGGAAGCCCTTGGACAGCCCCGCCACCACGCCGCGCCATACGGTAGGCTTGAGCTCGTCCGCCAGCATTTGTGGAGTACGCGACAGCCAGTCCAGGTCCAGTGGCTTGCCATTGGCGACCCAGAAGAGCTGCTCCTCGATGGTCTGACGCAGACGTCCGGAGACTTCGAGCAACTGCTGCTGGTTGAGCTGCAGATCAATGGCGCGCGCCAGCAGGCTGTCATATTCCTTGTCGAGCTTGTCGACCAGCTCCTTGCGGGCCTCCAGCTGGCGAGTCAGCGCCTGACGCAGCTCGGAGCTGACCGTCTGGGCATCGGCGTTGCCGCCGGGGCGCTCCAGCGCGGCGCTTTCGCTCAGCACTTCGCTTTGCAGATAGTGCGGAATGTCCGCGAGCTGTTCGCGCACCTTGTTGAGTTCGAACTGCTTGAGGCGCAGATCGGCGATCTCTTCCTTCAGGTCCTGACGCACGTCGACCTTGGGCAGATGACTCTGTTGCTCACGCAGGATACGGGCCAGCAGCACGCTGCCCTTGATGGCCTCGATCTGCTCGCTCATGGTGCGCTCGACCTGGGTGACGCGATCCAGCTGGGTGCGCACCTCGAGACCATCGCGGATCACGGCGTTGACGCGATCCGTGATCGCCAGCAGCTGGCTGCTGAGTTCACGGTTGCGACTCAGGACCTGCTGGAAGATGGGGTTGCTGGCCAGCTCGGCATTCTCGCCGCTGGTGGCCTCCGCGATGGTCTGCTCGGACTGGTCTCGCCGCTTGGCGTTGACCAGGCTCTGCACCACCTTGAGGTCCTGCTCGAGAGTCTCGATACGTCGGCTGTAGAGCGTCTTGCGTACCTGCGCCAGCTCTCGCAGCTGCGAACTGGAGTTGAGCTCGGTGTGGCTGAGCTCGCCACGTGCCTCGGCCAGGGCCAGACGCGCCTCCAGCAAGTCTCGCCCCGTGCCGGTCAGTGCCTGGCTGTCGCTGCCGGAGAGCTGGGTCTGCAGGCGCTGCACCTGCTGCTGGGCATCCGCCAGGGTCGAACGAGAGCGCTCCGGCAGACTCTGGGCATTGATGAGGCGCCGATTGGTACTCGCGAGCTTGTCCTGCAGGCTCTGGAGCTCGTCCAGGATACGCGTCATGCGCGCATCCAATGCCTCCACCGATTCCTCGGCGAGACTCGCTTCGTCGAGCTGACTGGTGCTGTCGCGAGGCAGGCTCGCCAGCGCTGCCTGGGCCTCGGCCAGATCACCCGGCGCCGTCTTCACCTCGGCCTTGATGTCCTTGAGGTTGCTGTTGGCCTCACCGAGATCATCGAGTACCGTCAGGGTTTCCTTGAGATCCGCGATCCGCTGGCGTGTCTCCGCGTCAGGCTTCTCGACGCTCTGCAGGTCCTCCAGCTGGCCCTGCACATCGCTGCGCTCCACGACGGCCTGTGCCATGCCGGGCAAGGCGCACAGCAGCACGACAAGCATCATCACGATCCATCGCGTCGTCGCTCTCAGGGAATTCATGCCTGACACATCCATCTCCTCACCCGCATCGTTACCAGAGGCAGACCTCTCGGGGTCCACGATGCCTGCATTGTCAACTGAGCCTCAGTCAGGCGCAATCGCTCCGACACCTCCCCGCCAAGCGCACCATGGGGATGTGAGCGGCAGGCGACAGAGGTGTCGTCGGTTGCCAGCTGGCACCCCACGCCTGCCAGCCAGTAGAATGGCAGACTTGTCATGATCGTTGCCCCATAATGCGCTGCTCGTCTCTTGCGGTGTTACAGACAGGATATTTCCATGCTTCTCTGCCCTACCTCCACCGGCTCTCGGCCAGTCGCGGCATGCCTGTCCGGAATGCTGGCGTCAGCGCTGCTGACCTGCGCCCCACTGGCCAGCGCAGACGTGCCCTACACCATGGACAGCCAGGGCCGCGTGGTACTGGCCAATGGCCAGCGCTTCACGCCCCGAGAACTGGGGATGACTCCGGCCCAGGCGCGTGCAGGGGCACGCAAGAGCGATCCACGTCGCACGCCGATCTATACGCAACCCGCACGTGGCGGCGCAGAGCTGGCGGCGAGTGATGACGCCCCTGCCACCGTGGAAGGTCAGGAGAGTCAGGGGCAGGACAGCCTGGCTCAGAAACGTGCCGAGGAGCGGGTGGTGCTCGAGGACGATGCCGAGAGCAATCCCCTGGCCATCACCGCCTACAAGCGCAACTATCTGCTGCCCTGGGCCTACAACTCGACCCCGAATGAGAGCAGCTTCGCCCAGGTGACCCGCGAAGGCGAGGTGGACAACACCGAGGTGAAGTACCAGCTCAGTCTCAAGGTCGGGCTGGTGAATGACATCTTCGATGACAATGGCGACCTGTACTTCGCCTATACCCAGCGCAGCTGGTGGCAGGCCTACAACTCCGATGCCTCGGCGCCGTTCCGCGAGACCAACTACGAGCCGGAAGCCTTCCTTCAGTTCGACAATCGCTATGAACTGCTGGGCTGGACCAACACGCGCAATCGCATCGGTTTCGCCCATCAGTCCAACGGGCGTTCCGACCCGCTGTCGCGCAGCTGGAACCGGGTCTATGCCGACATGATGTTCCAGAATGGCGACTGGGCCGTGGCGATCACGCCGCATTGGCGCGTGCCCGAGGAGTCCGATGAGGACGACAATCCGGACCTCTACAACTACATCGGCTACGGCGACATCACCGTGGGCTATACCGCGGATCAGCACGAGTTCACCTGGATGGTGCGCGGCAACCCCTCCAAGGGCAATTTCGGCAACCAGCTGGATTACTCCTTCCCGCTGTTCGGCAAGGTGCGCGGCTACGTGCAGTACTACCACGGCTATGGCGAGAGCCTCATCGACTACGACCACAGCGTGAATCGCCTGGGGCTGGGCTTCTCGATCAACACCTTCTTCGCCGGCCTGCCAGAGACCTGATCTTCGGCCAGCGCGCCTCTCACGGGCCGCCGAGCCATGATCCCCTCGCCACGCAACGGGCAGCCCAGGCTGCCCGTTGCGTCGTTTCAGGCCGTGCAGACAGGATTCATCCTCCCTGATCCAGATCAACGAATGCGCCTCGGCTCCCCCCGATATCATCATCCAGGCATTGCCAGCCCTTGTGTTTGTTCCCGGTGGCCCCAAGGATTTGTTCATGACCAGAAAAGACGCAGCCAGGCAGGAATCGCTGCGACCTGAAAAGGTCATGCCCTGCCGCCAGCGGCGCCCCAGGGAAGACTGAGTTCGAGAGTCATGCGCGCCATCTGGCGCTCACAATTCACGAAATCTGATTCGACACACGGGAAGGAGACACAACATGGCCATGCAGAAAATCGGTGATCATACGACCACAGCCAATTCAGCCACCGGTGCCAACACCGAGCAGCTGAAGGAAGACCTGCGTCATCTCTCCCAGACCGTCGAGGAACTGCTGCACGCCTCGGCCGAGGACTCCCGCGAGAGCATGAAGGAAGCGCGTGCCCGCGCCCAGACCCGCCTGGAAGCCACTCGTGCCCGACTGAGTGCCCAGGGTGACCGTCTGGCCGCCAGCGCGCGTGAATCCGCGGACTGCGCTGACCGCTACGTGCACGACAACCCGTGGACCAGTGTCGGTATCGGCGCTGCCGCCGGTGTCGTCATCGGCATGCTGCTTGGCCGTCGCTGATGCAGGAGCAAGGGCCGGTTGAACGCGTACTTGGCGCCATCCGTCGTCTGACCGCGAGCCTGGTGGAGAGTGGCGAGACGCGTCTGCGTCTCGCCGTGCTGGAGCTCGAGGAGGAACGCGAACGCTTGTTCGTGATGCTGCTGCTGTCAGGTATCGCCCTGATGCTGATCTGCTTCGGTATCGGCCTGGCGATCCTGCTGGTGGTCGTGGCCTTCTGGGATACCCATCGCCTGCTGGCCATCGCCTTGAGCGGCGGTATCCTGCTGGCACTGGGCGGATTGATCGCCTGGCGGGTCAAGGTGATCGCTTCCCAGCGCAGCCTGCTGCGCTCGACGCTCAGCAATCTGAGCCGCGACAGCGACAGCCTCAAGGACGTCCGCGCCGACGCACTGGAACGCCAGCGCCAACGCGAAAACCTCTGATGCCCCCCGCCTGCCAGCCCCTGTAAAGGAGGCGAGATGAGTTCTTCCAGACAGTCCCTCGCGCAGCGTGAGCCGGCACTGCCCCCCTCAGGGGGGAACGGTCGCCGGCAAGCGCATCCGCGCGATGCCAGGCGTGCGGAACTCGAAGCACGCATCAGCCAGCAGCGCCTCGACGTCAGTCATGCGATGCGTGACCTCAAGGAGGCAACCGCCCCCATCGACCGTGGCTGGGCCAAGGTCCAGCAATACCGTGGCCCGTTGGTTCTGGTGGGCGGCCTGATTGCCGCGCGGGGAGGTTTGCGGCCAAAGAAGGGCCTGAGCCTGATCAAGCGCGGCCTGATGGGCTGGGTGATGATTCGCCGCCTGAGAATATTGTTCGACAAGTGATCACGATACATACCGAAAGCCCCGCCACCTGGCACTCAGGTCGCGGGGCTTTTTTCGTCGCACGTCTCGATATGCAGCGGGCAGGCATTGTCCGGGATGACTCAGGCGCCGCGACTGTCGCGCTTGAGCAGATGGATGCCCAGATAGAGAGCCGCGAAGATCAGGCCCAGCACGGCGCCAAAACCGAAGACATGGCGGCCATCGCCGGGCAGGAACTCCAGGAAGGAGGTCAGGAACTGGCCCAGGAAGATCGCCATCGTCAGGTAGGAGAGATTGCGTCCACGCACCAATGCGTGGCTGCGCTCCACCGTCATGTGGTTGAGCAGCGGAATCGAGAAGCCGAAGCCCATCCCGGCCAGCACGGCACCCGCACTCATCACCCCCATGCTCTCGGCCTGCTGGAAGACGAACAGGCTGGCGGCATACAGCACGAAGGCCAGTGCCAGCGTCGGCATCTCGCGCAAGGTACGTGAGACCTTCGGCATCCACATCGCCGCCACCACCGCGACCATCGAGATCGCCGCCAGGAAGATGCCGGTCGAGGCCTCGTTCAGCCCCAGCAGGTTCAGGCGCTTGGGCAGCATGACGATGGCGGTGAAGAACAGCGTCATGGCCATGGCCG
Organism: Cobetia sp. PS-4MA; assembly: GCF_057670765.1. Taxonomy (NCBI): domain Bacteria; kingdom Pseudomonadati; phylum Pseudomonadota; class Gammaproteobacteria; order Oceanospirillales; family Halomonadaceae; genus Cobetia; species Cobetia sp. PS-4MA. Next base: position 3,129,017 of record NZ_CM173107.1, read on the forward strand.
CCGCCAGATAGACACTGGTGAGCGAAGCGGACAGCGCCTGCTGGCCCGACTTGCCAACCGTTTCATCAGGGGATGCAGGTGACTGCCTGGGCACCATCATCCACAGCATGGCCAGCAGCAACCAGGCCAGCAGGTAGAGCAGGAAAGGCAGCTGCCAGGCGATGCCTGCCAGCACGCCACTGACGAACAGGAAGATCACACCGCCAAGTTCGATGGACATGCCCTGCTGGGCAATCATCTTGAGTCGCGCATGGCCGTGATACCACTCGGAGATCAGCGTGGTGCCGCCCGCCATCACGACTGCGGTGACGCCCCCCAGCAGGATGCGATCGGCGAACACGGCGACGGTGCCTTCCAGCAGTGCCCCGCCCGCCCCCAGCAGACCATACAGGAACAGCCCGCCAGTCAGCGCGCGATAGGCCCCGAGGCGGTCGATCATGCGCCCGGCGATAGGCGCAAACAGCACCGCACCCAGCGACGGCAGGGTGATCAGCCAGCTGGCATGGCTCTCCACCTGCAAGGCGGCCGCGATATTCAGAAGCCCCGGTGCCACCACGGTACCCACCATGATGGTCAGACAGGCGACCGCCAGCAGCGTGAAACGCCCGCCGCCAGAAAGTGATCGAGAGGTATCGCGCGTATCCTGCGCGATATCTCGGGAAGTTGATGTCGTCATATCGGCTCCACTCGGAAACAGGGCCCTCTTGCCAGCCACTGCATCGCCGCGCCCTCCTGGCTTGTGAGACACGAAAGCCGGGAGGGCGCGAGAGGAAGAAAGCTGACGGAGGGAGGCTTGGCAGGTCCCCAGACTAATGAGCGAGCATTGATAATAGAAATGACGATACTTGATATGACTTATACTTGATGGACATCAATCAACTGACGAGAGCTGCCATGGAACTGCGCACACTGAGAACCTTCGTTTCCGTGGCGACGCACCGGAGCTTCTCGGCCGCCGCACGCGAGCTGCACACCGTTCAGCCTGCCATCAGTCGCCAGATCGCCGATCTTGAAGCCGAACTGGGCGTGAGTCTGTTGTGGCGCAATACGCGGGAAGTGCGAGTGACGGCACCCGGCGAGGCGTTGCTGGAAGAAGCGCAGCGCATGCTGGCGCTGGAGGCACAGGCACGCAAGCGCGTGGCGATGGCCGCCAGCGGCCAGACCGGCACGTTGCGCATCGGCTACATGAGCTCGGCCTGCGCAAGCTTCGTTCCCGGGCTGATGCGCGACTTCGCCGCCAGCCACCCCGAGGTCAGCCTCACCTTGCATGAGATGAGCGCCCAGCAGCAGCTGGATGCCTTCGCGCGTGACGAGATCGACCTCGGCCTGTCGCGTCCGCTGCCCATCGAGCAGCGCGATACCCTGACGGCTCTGCCGGTCTACGAGGATAGGCTGATGGCGGTCGTGCCCGAGGGCCATCGTCTGGCGCACCGCAAGCGGCTCACCCTGAGCGAGCTTGCGCAGGAGGACTTCGTGCTGTTTCAGCGCACGCAGGCGACGGGGCTATTTGACCAGATCATCAGCGCCTGCGGCGATGTCGGCTTCTCGCCGCGCCTCCAGCGCCAGCCGGCCATGATGCAGACACTGCTCAGTGAGGTCGCGGCCGGACTGGGAGTCGCCATCGCGCCCGGCTGCATCCGCCGTCTGCAGTGCGATGGCTGTCAGTTCATTCCCCTGCGTCCGGCGCTCGGGGCGGTGCCATTGGAGCTTCACTATCCGACCACACCGGGCCGACCGGTGACCGAGGCCTTCGTCGCGCTGGTCGAGCAGCGCCTCCCCACCATCCGCCAGCAGATGGCATGAGACGCGGCCAGTGGTGAGAACGTGCTGGTCAGCAGTTCAGCCCGCAGGCCACCGCCGAGGACCACGCCCACTGGAAGTTGTAGCCGCCAAGTTCGCCGGTGACATCCAGCACCTCACCGATGAAGGCCAGCTGCGGGAGATCGCGCACGCTGAAGTCCTTCTGCGAGATGGCATCGGTGACCACGCCGCCCATGGTGACCTCGGCGGTGCGCCAGCCTTCGGTGCCCGCCGGCTTGAGCTGCCAGTGGTTGAGCGCCTTGGCCAGCTGCTCGAGACGCGCGTTGGAGAGCTCGGCGAGGCTGCGCTCGCTGATGCGGCCGGCATCGGCGTCCTGCCACTCGACCAGCGACTGGGCGAGACGCTTGGGCAGGCGCTCGCCAAGCCAGGGGCCGATCTGGCGCTTGGGATGCTGCTCACGCAGGGCCAGCAGCTCGGCGTAGGCGTCCACCCCCGGCAGCAGGTCGATGTCCAGTGGCTGACCGGGCGTCCACCAGCTGGAGGCCTGCAGCATCGCCGGGCCGGAAAGCCCACGGTGGGTGATCAGCATCGGTTCGCGATACTGGCCCTTGCCGGCGGTGACGCTGACGTCACAGGCAAGCCCGGACAGCGGCGACAGGCGCTCCTTCCACTGCGAGGTCAGCGTGAACGGCACCAGCGCCGCGTAGGTCTCGGTGACCTCGAGCCCGAACTGGCGCGCGATATCATAGCCAAAGCCTGTCGCGCCCAGCGTCGGGATCGACATGCCACCGGTCGCCACTACCACCCGCCCTGCCGTATGCGTGCCGTTGCTGGTCTCGACCCGCATGCCCTCACCCGCACGCTCAAGCGAAGTGATGCGTGTGTTGAGACGAATCTCCGCCCCGGCCCACTCGCACTCCGTCATCAGGATCGCCAGCAGATCCTTGGCGGAATCCGCGCAGAACAGCTGCCCCGGCTTCTTCTCGACATGCTCCAACCCGTGACGCTCCACCAGCTCGAGAAAGTGATGCGGCGTGTAGCGCTTGAGTGCCGAGATGCAGAAGTGCGGATTGCGTGAGAAGAAGTTGGACGGCCCGGCATCCAGGTTGGTGAAATTGCAGCGCCCGCCACCTGACATCAGGATCTTCTTGCCGGCCTTGTTGGCGTGGTCCAGCACCAGCACGCGCTTGCCCTGATAGCCCGCCGTGGCGGCACACATCAGGCCTGCCGCGCCTGCGCCGATGATGATGACGTCGTATGTGGCCATGCTGGAAACCTCGTGCAACAAGAAGAGAAAGACGGTGCTGAAACGCCGAGTGCTCGAGTAGAGGCACCGTGGTGGCCCGACTGTGCCAGACACCGGCCGCGCAGTTTACCAGAAGCCACGCCCGGTTTCGGGCTCCCGCCGTCCCCTGCAACATGTGGAACGCGGATTGGCCATCAAAAGGAGCGCTGCGGATATCCACAGCGCTCCTTTTTATCTCGCACGTCAGCTCGCACGTCAGCTCGCACGTCAGCTGACATGCCATCTCGTCAGGTTCTGTCGTGTCTCGCTGGACACGACATCAAGCCAAGAGCCTGCTCACCTCACCTGTCACATTCCGGCATGCAGCCCCAGTCCGAGAGCCGCCGACAGACCGATACCGGCCGCCATGAGCAGGCCGCCCAGGGGGCGCCGACGTTTCATCTGCCACCACATCCACAGGCCAGTCAGCCCCCACAGCACCATCACGCAGGCCATGACATCCACGACCACGGCCCACAGCCACTCCAGCACGCTGCTCTTGTAGCCATGCTGCTTGTGCAGATGCGTCAGGGTTTCGCCAAGCCCCGCGCCGGGCTGGACCTGCCCGACGGGCTGGCCCTTCAGCTTGCCTGAATACAGGTCCAGCTGGGCAGTGAAGCGCTGGCCGCTGCCGTCCTCCAGCGTGAAGTCGAGCGTCCCCTTGCCATTGAGCGGCTGACGTTCACTGGCGCCGATCGCCTCGCGAAGACGGGCCTGCTGACTGACCAGTGGCACCGCCAGTGGCGAGGTGTCAGGAAGCGTCAGGGTCTGGCCGGCCAGCGGCATGCGAGCAGGACGAGCCGACGCATTTCCCGCGGCGTTTTCCTGCATGGCGATGCGCCGTCCCTCACCGTGGGAAAGATCCACCATGTAGCGCTGACGCATGTCCGCTCCCCGGGAATCCAGCAGCAGAGACAACGGCGCCCCTTCGAGCGCCTGCGGGTCAACCAGCGTGAATTCGTGACGCCCCGAGGAGACTCGGTTCATTTCCGCCACGGTGGCCACGGCCAGAGCCTGGGCATCCACCGGGCCCAACGCGGCGCGTTGCAATGCCTCGGACGACAAGGGTGTCTGCTGGATGTCGCGATACAGACCGGGATGGTTCATCAGGAAGGCGCTCACGCCATACAACAGCACGAAGGGCACCAGCGCGACGCCGCAGTACAGATGCAGAGAGCGGATCCAGGGATTGAGTCGCTGCGCCAGGGTCTTGCGCCGCCCTCGCTGACGGGGGGTGTCCTGATGCATGGACGTGGCGCGCGAGGCGGGCCGTTGAGCGGGGGCACCGGGTGCGACATCTGACATGATGACTCTGTTCCTGGGGTGAGCGACGACAAGGTGGATGCACACGCCTTCGCGCGGGTGCGATCAAGAGGCGCAGATGATAAGACAAATACACCTCATCGGCGAATGATTCTCACATGCAGTCACATCGCGCAATCGAATGGCGCGGATCGTCGACGCCAGATGGCAGATCGCCCCCGCTGCCAGGGGCAACGGGGGCGATCAGAGCGGCGATTTCACGCCAGGGAGCAGACGTGCTCGCTCAGACGATGACGCCCTGGCTGCGCAGGTAGTCATCGTAGGTGCCGGAGAAGTCGACCACACCCTCGGCATTCAGCTCGATGATGCGCGTGGCCAACGAGCCGACGAATTCACGGTCGTGGCTGACGAAGATCAGCGTGCCCGGATAGTTTTCCAGCGCGAGGTTGAGTGCCTCGATGGACTCCATGTCCAGGTGGTTGGTCGGCTCATCCATCACCAGCACGTTGGGCTGCTTGAGGATCAACTTGCCGAACAACATGCGACCCTGCTCACCACCGGAAAGCACCTTGACCGACTTCTGGATGTCGTCATTGGAGAACAGCATGCGGCCCAGGGTGCCACGCACGACCTGTTCGCCCCCACCGGTCCACTGCGACATCCAGTCGTAGAGGCTCATGTCGTTGGCGAAGTCATGCGCGTGGTCCTGCGCGTAGTAGCCGACTTCCGCGGCGTCGGTCCACTTCACTTCACCGGCATCCGGGTGCATCTCGCCGACCAGGGTGCGCAGCAGCGTGGTCTTGCCGATACCGTTCGGGCCGATGATGGCGACACGCTCACCGGCGGCGACCGTGAAGCTGAAGTTCTCGAACAGGGTGTTGCCATCGAAGCCCTTGGCGAGCTTGTCGATCATCACCGCGTTGTTGTGGACCTTTTTGGTCTGCTCGAAGCGAATGAACGGGCTGACGCGTGAGGACGGCTTGATCTCGTTGAGCTGGATCTTGTCGATCTGCTTGGCACGCGAGGTCGCCTGCTTGGCCTTGGAGGCGTTGGCGGAGAAGCGGCTGACGAAGGACTGCAGCTCGGCGATCTGCGCCTTCTTCTTGGCGTTGTCGGCCTGCAGCTGTTCACGCGCCTGGGTGGCGGCGGTCATGTACTCGTCATAGTTGCCCGGGAACAGACGCAGCTCACCGTAATCCAGGTCCGCCATGTGGGTGCAGACACTGTTCAGGAAGTGACGGTCGTGCGAGATGATGATCATGGTGCTGGAGCGCGCGGTCAGCACGCCTTCCAACCAGCGGATGGTGTTGATGTCCAGGTGGTTGGTCGGCTCATCGAGCAGCAGGACGTCAGGATCGGAGAACAGCGCCTGTGCCAGCAGCACGCGCAGTTTCCAGCCCGGCGCGACTTCACTCATCGGCCCGAGGTGCTGCTCGATGGGGATGTCGAGGCCCATCAGCAGCTCACCGGCACGCGCTTCGGCGGTGTAGCCGTCCAGCTCGGCGAACTCGACCTCGAGGTCGGCGACCTTCATGCCATCTTCCTCGCTCATCTCCGGCAGCGAGTAGATGCGGTCACGCTCGGCCTTGACCACCGCCAGGCGCTCGTGGCCCATGATGACGGTGTCGAGCACCGTGTATTCCTCATAGGCGAACTGGTCCTGACGCAGCTTGCCCAGACGGGTGTTGGGCTCGAGCATGACGTGGCCACCGGACGGCTCAAGATCGCCGCCGAGAATCTTCATCATGGTCGACTTGCCGCAGCCGTTGGCACCGATCAGGCCATAGCGATTGCCACGACCGAATTTGGCGGAGACGTCTTCAAACAGCGGCTTGGCACCGAACTGCATGGTGAGATTGGCGGTAGAGATCACGAGGGAATATCCGTTTGGAATGAAAAGGTGGGCGGTGACGAAGCGTCACGCTGGCGCCGGATGATACGGGGTCTGGAATCGCGGTCCGTCAGGCATCAGCCACGGAAGAAGACTTCCAGCAGGTGATAGCCGAACTTGCTCTTCAGCGGCCCCTGCAGGGTATTGAGCGGGCCCTTGAAGATGGCGCGATCAATGCCGCCGACCATCTGGCCGGGGCGCACTTCGCCCAGGTCACCGCCCCGCTTGCCGGAAGGACAGGTGGAGTGCTTCTTCGCCAGCTTCTCGAACGGCTGGCCGCGCTCCAGTGACTGCTTGAGACGCTGCGCCTCGGCCTCGGTCTTCACCAGAATGTGGCGTGCCATGGCAATACGAGCCATCTCATGTCCTCTTGCAAGCGAATGCGTGCCTGTCTTCTCCCGGTTCGCGTTCTGTCTCCGAGGTGCCGTCCTGTCAGCGACGACCTGCGACAACAGGCGCATGACGAGGGACATGGCGGGAGGCCAGACGAAAGATGAGGGAGACAACAGCCAACAAGGTGAATCTGAAGGCGGGCATGATAACAGCTCAGGAAGACAGACGCTGCAGTGCGTGTTCGCAGCCGCTTCTGACAGGCGAGCCTCCGGTAACGCCAGACGCAGGCGCGGAGATCGAGACCCGTCTCGCGCCATCAGGTGTTGCCGGGAGATCTCGGAGAGTCACACCGAAAGAAGGAGGGGGGGAACTGGCGACACGCAGATGCCTGACAGGACATGCGCGTCAGAGACTCACGCATGTCCTGCCAGGCAGCTACGCGGGCCGGGAAAGGCAAGGTTCCAGCCCATGCCATCTTCCCGGCCACTTGCTCACGCCTTTCCCGTCATCTTGCGCCGTCTTTCTAGAGCAGGCCGGCCTGGACATCATCCTGTATGCCCTGAAGGCCGACATCGTCGCTCATCGGCGCCTCCTCATCATTGGAGACCGGAATCGCGGCGCCGTCCTCGAGCATGCTCATCATCGCGAGTGCATTCGGTGAGCCAGCCGGAGCCACATCCGGATCACGCGTGATCTGGAACGATGCCAGATCCTGCGAGCCGCCATTGAAGGTGATGCGTAGCACCTGCACCCCCTCTTCCAGGTCCAGCGTCAGCGAGGGGCCATCGACATAGACTCCCCAGGCGCCGGAATTGGGCAGCGTGCCACTGGCCTCGTCATAGAACTCGCCATTCTTCTCCACCGAGGCCGTGATGCTGCGCCCATTGTCAGGAGCGGAGGTGACGAATGACAGCGTGTGAGCGCCGGCCTGCTCGACATCGATGGTGTACTCAAGCCATTCACCATCCTCTACCCAGCCTATCGCTTCCCCCTCGCCGACGATATCCACCGGTGTATCGCGATAGTTCGAGCCGAACTGAGCGCTGGAGAGCTCGTTGTAGGCCTCCCCTTGCCCGCCTTCATCAAAGTTGACGGCATCGAGGCTGAGTCCCTCATCCGCCTGCACCTGCCAGGGGATGCCTCCCGCATTGAAGGCCTGCTGACCATCAAGGGAGAGCGAGAATCCCTGCAGATCCATGGATCCGCCATTGAAGGTCAGTCGCAGCACCTGCTCTCCAGCCTCCAGGGTCACCTGGGCGGTCTCGGTACCCACGAAACTGGTCCAGCTACCGGTCGGTGAGACCCCTACCGGTGTGACGCTGGCATAAGGGGTATCGCCCTCCTTGGTAAAGGTTGCGGTCACGGTACGTTGCCCACCACCACTGGTGCCCAGTGAAGCCAGGAAAGCCATGTCATAGGTGCCGGCCTGCTCGACATCGAGGGTGTATTCCACCCATTCTCCGTCCTCGATCCAGCCGATGGCAGTGCCGCCGTTGGCCAGATCCACCCCTTCGCCACGCACGTTGCTGCCTTGCTGCACCTCGCTGGAATCGTTGTAGGCGACATCCTGGCCGCCCTCATCGTAATTCACCGCCTCCAGGCTGAACTCGCTGCCCACCTGCCAGGGCTGGCCATCGTCGGTGAATGCCTGCTGGCCATCGTCCACCGGCGCCACCAGCGTCAGATTCAGAGAGGCCAGATCCAGCTGTCCGCCGTTGAAGGTCAACCTGAGCACCTGCTCACCTTCCTCCAGCGTGAAGGTCAAGGGACCCACATCGGTGAAGTTGGTGAAACCGTCGGTGTCCGGTACCGCCACCGCCTGGCCCTCGGTATAGAAGCTGCCGTCCTGCTCGAAGGCGGCGGTGATCGACTTGCCGTCGGAAGTCGCCGAGGCGGAGAAGTTCAGCTCATAGGTGCCCGCCGTCTCGACATTCAGGGTGTACTCGAGCCACTCACCGTCGGCCACATAGCCGATGGCCAGGCTGCCATTGGAGATATCCACCGCTTCGTCGGAACGGAAGCCATCGCCCTGGTGGGCCTGCGTGGTGTCGTTGTAGGCGACGCCCTGGCCACCGTTGTCGAACAGGCGCGCCTCCAGTGTCAGGCCATCGCTTCCCACCGCCCAGGCAGTCTCGCCGGCATTGAAGGCGCTCTGTCCCACCGGCTCGGGATTGTCGAGGAAGTTCGGCACACCGTCGTTGTCGTCATCGTCGTACAGGTCCACACGCCCATTGCCATCGGCATCTTCCGCGCCGGTGGGGTCGTAGGTGGTGACGTTCTCGACCAGGAAGATGTTGTCGTTGTAGTCGTAATTCACCCCCGCGTAGTCCTGGATGACGATATAGGTGTCCGGAATCACGTTGCCGTCGGCATCCTTGGCCACGTAGACGCGAATCAGGTGGCCATCACTTTCATCCCAATTCAGATTGCTGCCGGGATTGCCGATGGCATCGATGGTGTCCTCGTAGAGGTTGGCATCCGGGTCGGACCAGGAGATATAGCCCTGGCGATCGGATATCTCGGCGTAGAACCCGAAGGGATCATCGCGATCCAGACTCACCACTGCCTGCTGATCGCCGCTATCGAGCGCCCGCGGGAACAGCGTCTGGCCGTCCTGCTCGTCATGCACGATGACTTCTTCGAGCTCGCGACTGTCGACGTCATGCACGAACAGTCGCGCGATGTCGCCCTGGCCATGGTAGGCGGCGATCTGGGTGATCTTGATCGGTTCATCCCCATCGGCACGCTGGAAGTACGGGGACAGGATCTCGTCTCCGTTGGCCTCCACCAGGCCGCCCTGATTCATCTGGTCCTGTACCACGTTGGTGGAGTAGCCGAAGGCGTTGACGATCTCCTGCACCGTGGGCTCCTGACCGCTCTCGGACTGGTTCTGGGCCAGACCCGCAAGCTGGATGACCTTCTCGCCCCCATCGGAATCGCTGGAGGTGATGATCAGGCTGGCCTCATACAGGCTGCCATCGTTGGGGTCATCAGCGATGAAACGCACCGTGACATCCGCCGATTCCCCCGGTGCCAGCGTCAGCGTACTGAACGGCTGGGTCAATTCGAACAGCGTCGTGTCACTGACGACGACATCGTCGATGGTCAGGTCCTCGAAGCCGTCATTGCGCAAGGTGATAGTGGCCTCGTCATGCACCACCTGGTTGTTGACCGGATTCTCGATGCGCGACATCACCAGGCGATCATTGGACGGCAGCACATCATTGTTGATCACCGTGAGGTCACCGCCAGCGACCGGCGTTACCCCCTCGATGAGGAACATGTTGTCGTTGTAGTCATAGTTGATCCCGGTGTAATCCATGATCCCCAGGTAGGTGTCGGGGATCACGTTGCCCTCGGCATCGAGAGCCCGGAACATGCGCACGGTATAGCCGCGCTCGATACCCTCGGCATCGGCCGGCGGGGTGCCGCCTCCGGTCGGGTTGAGTGACGGGTCCGTGGACAGATTGGCCACTTCGATACCGAACACGCCACTTCCGGCCCACCCGGCCGGGATATCATCGAGCCCGAAGGTCGCGGTGGCGAAGTTGCCGTTGCCCAATACCGGCAGGATCGACTGGTTATTGTCGCCCGCATGATTGGAGAAGATCACGTCCTGCCCCTTGTCGCCGGGGTTGTGGATACCCAGCGTCGCCCCGCCACCGCCGTGATAGGCCGCCAGCTGGGTGATCCTGGCCTCGCCAGCCCCTTCGGCCAGAGACCAGTAGCGCGATAGCACCTCGTCATCATTGACCGGGCGATACAGATCGAAGTCGTTGAGTACCGAATTCTCTCCGCCACCGACGGTCGACAAGCCTTCGATACGGTTACCGAAGCCGAACACCTCCCACACCTCGTTGACGTTGGGCTCCCAGCCACCCTCGTCACGCGCCTGCCAGAAGCCTGCCATGTGGATCTCGGCGATCGGTGAGTCGGCATCGTTGGTGGTGAGACGGATACGGCCCTCGAAGACCCCATCACCGGCATTGTTGGACGGCGCGGTGTAGCTGTCCCGGTCGAACAGCACCGTGACCTCGAGGGATTGCCCCGCGGCCAGCGTCAGGCCATCAAACACCCCGGGGTCCGCCAGCGTGAAGGGGCCGTCGATGTCGGCATCGAGCACTTCCAGCACATCGCTGCCGGTGTTGGAAATGGTGACCGTGGCACTTTCCTTGAAGTCACGATCGGGATTCGAGCCGCTGTTGTTGTCCAGATAACTGAAGTGCAGGCGATCGGAGTAGTAGGCGGCATCACCGCTCTCTACCACGATATCGGCGTTGTCGCTGCCGACCACCGGCATCACATCGAGATAGTCGAGATCATCGGCACCATCGGCGGTGGACACCGCACGCAGGTTGTACTCCACCCCGGCCTCGAGCTCGACATAGGTGCCCTCTTCACCAGCGTCACCCACTCCCGGATAGGCCAGCAGTTTCACCGACTGCCCGTTGAGCGTCAGGGCCAGGCCCTGGCCATCATCGGCGCCCACGTTCGCGGCCAGATCCAGACGATAGAGTCCGCTGCTGTCCACGCTGAAGTAGAAGTCGGCGGTCAGCTCGTTGAGGGTGCGTGCGCTGTCACCGCTCTCGAGCTCGATGCGCGCCCCGTTCGAGACATCGGCATAGACCGGGATGAAGCTGTCGGACGGTGCATTCGGCACCTGCAGCAGATCGATGTTCGGCCCCACGGCACCCGGCGCGGTCAGGGTGATGGTGTTGCTGCCCTGCTGCAGAGCGACCAGCGTGTTCTGGAAGAACCAGTCGCTCTCGTCAGCGTTGCTCTGGCCTTCGAAGTTCAACATCCCGAGGTCGACACCATTGATCGCAAGCCCCAGGGGACGGTCATCCTTGGTCGCGGCAAGCGCGTAGCGGAAGGCGATGTCATAGCTTCCCGTCTCGGCGACATCGAGTGTCCAGGTGATGGTCTGATCACCCGTTCCCGCGAAGTCGACGTACCCATCACCGGACGCGTTGCGATCATCATCGCTTGTCAGTACCACCACGGCGCCATCGAGCACTGCCCCCTCGGCCTCGTACTCATCGACACCAGGCGTGGTATCCGGCGCTTCCTGCAGGATCTCCAGCTGGTCGATATTGGGGCCGGTGTCGGCGGTGGCCTGCAGGCGCACCGTGTTCTGACCACTGACCAGCGTCGCCGCCACGGCCTCGGTCAACCACTCGGCCCAGGCTGCATCCCCCGTCAGGCCGTCGGGCGGACTGAAGTCAAACACCCCGACACTGACATTGTTGACGAACACTTCCAGCGGGCGATCGGCATTGCCGCCGTTGGCATAGCGCAGATGCAGCACCGAGTCGCCAGCCTGCTCGGCATCCAGCTCGAACGTGAAGGTAAGGAAGTCGGCATTGGTAGACCCGAAGTCCGCATAGCCACCTGGCGTGCCGTCGGTGTCGTCGGTATTGCCATCGAGCCCGAAGGCACCGGGGCGCAGGCCATTGGGCAGGTCCGGCTGGTTGGTCTCGGGGTTGTCGATGTCGCGAATCTGGATCTCGGCGTCCGTCCCCGTCGCGAGCGTCACGGCGGTGCCGTCGTCAGGCGTCCTGTCCTCGGCCTGAATGACCAGCAGCGAGACCAGCTCATCCGTCGGGTCGACAGGGTCCACGGGGTCGACCGGATCCACCACCCCGCCCGGTGCCGGGTCGAGGCGAATGATCTGGCTCTGGCCATTGCCGCGATTCAGGGTCAGCAGATAAAGCTGGCCGGTGACCGGATTCTCGATGATGTCCAGTGGGTCGACGTAACTGATGACGTTGCCCTCAGGATCACGCAGTACGTCATCGCCAATCACGTTGCCGTTGGCATCCAGCGTGATCGAGCGCACGTCATCACCGCCGGAGTACTCGGTGAACAACACGTTGCCCTGCAGATTGCCGCCGAAGACATCACTGGTGTATTCCACTGCGCCGTTGGGCGAGCGATTCTCGCCGAGCGAATAGACACCCGAGATATCGTAGGTGCCCTCGGGGTTGGTGCCTGTCGGATACTTGTCGACCTGATTGGGGTCAGTGGCACTGGTCGGATTGCCGCCGTTCAGGATGTATTCGTCGCGCAGCGGGTTGGGATGCCCGTAATAGCCTCCCTCGACGATCTTGAACAGATAGTCATCCTGCTTCTCGACACTGGTGTAGCGCTCGTCCTCCGGCGTCGACGGGTCATCCGGCACGTTGCCGCCTGCCGCCGAACCGTTGGTCGGCACGTACAGGAAGCCATTGGAATGCCACACCAGGTCGTAGGCGTTGCGCGCCCCGGTGGCAAAGATCGTCAGCACCGCGTCGCTGGCGTAGGGGTCGTAGTAGGACTCGAGCACGTTGCCGGACTCGTCCTGCACCGTGGCGACACCACGATCATCGAACACCAAGAACTCGCCATTGCCCATCGGGATCGGGTCGTCCTTGGGATGGCCATCCGGGTCATCGAAGCGAGTATTCTGGCCGTTGTCGGGAAGCGGCTCGGTAGTGACATCGAAGCCACCGGGAGGCGCATCACGGGTCGGGTCGATCTCCATCACCGCGGCATTCAACAGACGCTCCGGACGATTGCCCCAGGCGCTGTCCGGCTCGCCCATGGCAGAGTTGGAGCCCTGGATCAGATACAGCAGATGACTCGGGACATCGGGATTGGTCTCGGCGTCGTAATCCGGATTCGCGCGGAACTCCAGGCTGTTGGTCACATGATCGCCATTGGAGCGTGGCAGGCCAGTGATGTAGGGCTCGGCGGTGCCCGAGAACTCGCTACCGCCCTCCAGGGTGATCTTGGTGATCCGGCCACTGAAGTCGGGCACGCCGTTGTCACGGCCAGACAGCGGGATCGGATAGTTGTCGGTGATCCACAGCACGTCGGGATCGGTGGGGTCGATCACCAGCCCGATGATCCCGCGGCGATCATTGCTGGCATCGGCCCCGTCCTGATGGAAGTAATCGCTCGGCAGCGAAAGCTCCTGGCGGTTGCCGAGGGAGCCATCGACGGGGTCGATGTCGTAGCGCAGGATCTGCCCCCCAATGGTCGCGATGTACATCGTCGAGCCATCGGCGGTGATCTCCAGCGAGGTGAAACCGAAGGCGTTGTCAGAGGCACCGTCGAGTTCCACCACGTCATTGAAGGCCACATCGCGAGCGACGATCTCCGGGGCTTCGCCGGTGATGAAGGTGTTGGTGTACTTCTGGAACTCACGGGTCGGCGCGTCCAGGTCGTCGTTGGCGCCACGATCCTGGAAGCCGTCGATGATCAGCGTATAGCTGGTGAACTCCTTGAGCGTCTGGCTCGGCGAGATGGTCAGGGAATCGAAGCCACCGGTGGTGTTGGCGTTGAAGCTGACCTCCTCTCCGGTCAGCGTCTCGATCAGACGGATCGAACCGTCAGCCAGGCTCTCGAGCAGCGCCCCGCCGCGGCCGTCCACCACCGAGATGCCGACGAAGATGTCGGACGTCGGGTCGACCCCGCTCGGCAGGCCGCCGTCGTCGGGATCCAGATCGACTTCCACCTCGTTGTCACCGACCCCAGCGATGGCGCGCGCGTCAGTGAAGAAGGCGTAATCCTCGGCGGCGATGCGATCATCTTCCGGCGTCAGGTCCGGCAGTGCCTGGATCTCGAGGTACTGGATCTCGGTGTTCTCGTTGTCGAGCCCCAGGGAATCCAGTGTCAGACGCCCATCGCTGACCTGCACGATGCGGGTGACCAGATCCGAGCGGAAGCCATCGGTATCATCTGACGGATTGCCGTCCGCCGGGAAATCATCGGGCCGGAACGGGGTGAAGGGATCATTGAACAGCTCACCCTCGGCATTGAGCACGTTGCGACTGTCGTAGGGCCCGGAGGTATCCCCGATGGAGACGGTGACCTCGTAGTAGCCATCGTCCAGCTCGATCTCCCAGCCGGCGCGCACATAGGCGCTTCCCGGCTGGTCGAAGTGGGCGTAGGTGCCCTGGCGCGGGTCGAGCCCGGCGATGTCATCGGTGCGGTCATTGACCGCCACGCTGGTCAGCGCGCTGATGTCCAGCGGCTCGGTGCCGGGCTCGCCGTCGTAGATCGACGCCTCGGTGATCCAGCCGTACTGATGGGTCTGGCCGTCTACGGTCACCGATTGGGTGCCGAAGGCCTTGCCGTTGTCGGCGATGTAGCCATCCGGCACCGCGGTGCCTTCGGGCTGGAAGTTGATCTTGACCGAGAAGCGCTCGCCCGGCTCCACCGGCCGCTCCGGCACCACGCCATCACGGCTCACCGTCAGGCTGTCGATGTTGGGGCCGGCGTTGCCCAGGTTGGCAAGGCGAATGGTGTTGTCGCCGGCCTCGAGCTCCACCTCGAGCGTCGTGGTGGTCCAGTTCTCCCAGCCGGCGGCATCGGTCCCCGTGGAGGCAAAGACCAGATTCCCCTGACTCAGCCCGTCCACCAGGATGTCCATGGGGCGATCGGCACCGTTGGAACCGGCATTGGTATAGCGAACCTCCAGGGTGTAGGTACCGGCCTCATCGACCGCCACCTGGAACTCGGCGGCGTCACCGGCGTCGGCTCCCATGTCCAGATAACCGGTGCCGGTAAAGTCATCCCACAGCCCATCTGGCCCGGAGGCGACATTGGTTTCCGGATTGTCGGCATCGCGCACCTGGGTATCACCGTCGGTATCGATGATGGTCAGCGCCTCGCCCTCGATGGCGAAGTTGAATGCAGGCGTGCCGTCGCCTTCCGCGAAGCTGACCACCTCGCTGGCGCTGGCCTCGTTGCCGGTGGCATCGGTGACGAACAGCGAGACGGCGAGATCGCCGCTCTGATCATCGAGTTGGCCGCTCAGATCCAGCGTGATGTTGCCATCGGCGTCCGGCGTCACTGCCTCACGGGTCGCGCCGCCGTCGAAGGACACGGCAACGCTGGTCACGTCATCATCGATGCCGGAGACGTTGAAGACTGCCGCCGCCAGCTGACTGGCATCGAGAGTGTCGTCAGCCGCGACGATGGCGAGATCGCCGTCCTCATCGGCACTCACATCCTCCGGGATCGGGCCGCTGCCGGCGTCGGTCACTTCGATGCGATCGATGTTGGGGCCGGTGGTGGCGCCAGCGGGAATCGCCAGCACGATGGCGTTGCTGCCCGCCTCCAGGCTGACGGTGAAGGTCTCGAAGACCCAGTGGTCGAAGCCTTCTTCCCCGCCGCTGCCGTCCGGGTCCGTGCTGGCCATGGCCAGCATCAACGGATCGCCGCCATTGATCACCAGATCCAGCGAACGATCGGTATTGGTGGCGTAACGCACACTGATGTCGTACTGACCGGCCTGGGCCACCTCGATCTGCCAGGCGACGTTATCGCCAGCCGTGTCGCCGAAGTCCAGATAGCCGGTACCGGAGAAGCCCGGCCGCAGACCGTTCTCCAGATTCGCATTGTCTTCGGGATTGTCGGCATCGCGCACTACGGTATCCGTCGCGTTGGCGCCGTCATCGAAGCTCGTCACCGTGCCGTCTTCGGCCTGCAGACGCAGGGGCGAGAACGGCGCTTCATCGACATCATTCACGGTGACCGAGAGCTGCGCGGTGGTGGAGAGGTCGCCGTCACTGACGCTGACCTCGACGTCATAGACGCCATCTTCGTCATCATCGACCGCCAGCTCGAAATCGCGGGCACTGGTGAAGCTCAGCACGCCGGTGGTGGCGTCAATGGTGAACAGCGGAGAGTCGGCCCCGCCAGTGATGGCGAATACCGGCGCGTTGAGGCCGAGAGTCCCCCCGTCTTCATCGACGAGCGGGATCGCGCCAATCTCGGTCAGGTTCTCATCCACTGCAAACGCGGTCTGGTTGATGGCGATGCTCTCATTGAGATCTGCCACGGTGATCAGAGTGTCCTGTGACACGCTGTCCTCGCCATCGGTCACCGTCACGGTCAGCTCGTAGACACCATCTTCATCGCTGTCGGCGGCCAGTTCCGCGTCCGGTGGATTGAGGAAGGCGATTCCTCCACTCGCCACGTCGTAGGAGAAGAGCGCGGCATCGGCACCGGACAGCGTCACCGTCAGGCTGTCGCCATCGGCATCCTCAAGCACCAGACTCGCCACGCCTGCACTGTTCTCGTCGACACTGATCGCGGCACCGAGTCCCGCCAGGGTCGGGGCAGTATTGACCGGCTCATCGATACGCTCGAATTCAAGCGAGTCGATACGCATCAGCTCGCCACCGGCACCACGCAGTTCGAGGCTTGCCAGATCACCGGCGGTGATCTCGACGGGCGTCTCGAAGACGATTTCCTTGCGGTTGCCGCTCTGGCCTGCATTTCCGCGCGCGCCACTGCCGACGAAGGTGCCGAAGTCGTCGTTCAATACCACGTCGGCGCTCAGGCTATCGGTTGTCGTGTTGCGCGCTTCAAGCACGGTGTCACCGATGGTCAGGGTCAAGGTGCCTTCACCGTCGGTTTCATCGAACACATAGAGGCGTGCGATGTACCAGCCCGGCTCCACACCGCCCGCCGAGAGATCAGTGCCGATCGTCGCCGGCGCATTGCTGGTCAGACGAATCAGCTGCTCGTTGGACGCCGACGCACTGCCGGTGACGATCAGGTTACCGGCGTCGAGATCCGTGAAATCTTCCGCCTCGATCGTGATGCTATCGCCAACCTGGGTGCCTTCGATGATGAAGCTCAGCGACTGGGTCGCTGACAGACCACTCGGGTCGGTGGCGCGCACGACAACATCGAAGGTGCCTTTTTCACTTGGCGTGCCTTGAATGACACCGTCGATCACCTCGAGTCCGGCAGGCAGATCCTCGGCCGTCAATGTCAGGCTGTCGCCATCGGCATCGGAGAACAGCGAGGCGAAGTCCGCCAGCGGAATCTGGAGGAAGCTCTCGCCCACCTCTCCAAAGTAGGGCTCGAGAGCGGCAGGCTCCGCCACCGGGGCGTCGTTGACGTTCTCGATGCTCAAGGCGAAGTCGGTATCGGTACTGGCGGTGCCATCATCGGCGGTCACCGTGATGGTGTAATCGCCCGGCACCAGACCAGCGAGGCTCCCGGACAGCACAGTGTCGCTGACACTCAGCCCGTCCACGGTGACCGGCAGGCCATCGCCATCGGTGACCCGGAAGCTGAAGGCGAGGTCATCGCCATCGTCATCGACGAAGGGCAGGTCAACCTCGAGATTCGCGCCTTCGTCGAGACTCAGGTCAGCGATGCCACCCCCCACCACGCGCGGTGCGCTGTTGGTGTCATCGACATCGGCTTCTGACAGGCTTACGCCACTGAAGCTCGCACTGCCCTTGGCGCCCACATCATCGTCGTTGACGAAGACCAGCGAATCGAGGGTGATGCCCGCATGCGCCGAGAGATCGATGGTGAAGCGCAGGGTGCCATCGCCATTGTCGATGCCCTGCCCACGCAGATCGACAAAGCCACCCTGCGTCTGGCTGCCGCCCAGCTGATAGACACTGTTTCCGCCATTGAACGGATTGGAATCGGCATCGAAGCCGATGGCAACGATCTCGGGGACCGGCGAATCGGATATGGCCACATCCAGGGTCAGGATGCTGCCACTGGTGATCGTGTAGTCCTCCGGCAGGGCTGCCCGCTTCCAGACATTGTCGTTCAACGTCAGAGTGCCACCGTCGTCTTCCACCACCGCCCCCGTGCCAACGGAGGGATTGTCCTGGGTCGCGTTGTAGGCGCTGATCGTGGCGTCATCGAAGGTGACATCCAGCGTCACGCTGCCGACGACGGCCAGCGTGACCGCCTCCGCGACACTCGCCTCATTGCCGGCGGCATCGGTCACGATCAGGGTCACGATCACATCGCCCGGGGCCTGTGTGGAGAGATCGACCGTCAAGGTGTCGCCATCGCTGACAACGGACTGACGGGTCACGCCGCCGTCGAAGCTGATCTCGAGAGTCGAGCCGTCATCGATTCCCGCGACACCGAATACCACGCTGGCGCTGTCATCCGCCTCGATGGCATCTTGCGGGCCTTCGAGTGCCAGGTCGCCCCCCTCATCGGCGGTGGTATCCAGCGTCAGCGCCAGGCTCTGTTCGGCACGGTTGCCGAAGGCATCCATGGCGATCAGCGTGACCGACAGATCGCCATCAGCGAATCCCGACAGGTCCAGCGTGAAGCTGCCATCCGGGTTCGGCACCACCTCCTGGACCGTGATTCCCTCATCGAAGGTCACGCCGACGAAGGTGATGTCGGCATCCAGTCCGCTGACGCTGAAGCCCGCTTCACCGACGGTCGCGCCATTGAGGAGGGGGTCTACGGCGGTAAAGGTCAGCACAGAGACATCGGCATCCGCCACGACATCCCCTACCGGGCCCGTGCCCGCCGTGGTGACCTCCAGGCGATCGACATTGGGCCCATTGCTGCGCCCATCAGGGATCGTCAGCGTGACGGTGTTGTCACCGACCTCCAGACTCGTCGTCAGGGTGTGGTAGCTCCAGACATCGAAGCCCTCAGGGTCGACGTTGCCGGCGTTGGGGTCAGTCCCGACAAAGGCGAGCTCGGAGGACTCGCCGTCATTGATCGAGAGAGCCAACGGACGCGCGCCATTGCTGGCATAGCGGAAGTTGAGGTCGTAGTCGCCCGCCTCGGCCACATTGACGGTGAAGGTCAGGCTGTCACCCGGCGCACTGCCGAAATCCACGTAACCGGTGCCGGAAAAGTCCGGGCGCAGTCCGACAAAGCCACCGGCCTCGGGATTCGCGGCGTCACGCACCACGGTGGCGGCCCCGTTATCAGCGCCCAGCACGGCATCCTCGGCTTGCATCACGACTGGCGCAATCACCGGATCGACAGGCTCCACCGCATCGGCCTCCAGAAGCGCCACCTCGATCTTGTCGATGTTCGGCCCGTTGGTCGCGCCGCCCAGACGCAGGGTATTGCTGCCGGCGGCCAGGGTGATCTCCAGCGTCTCGGTCGACCAGCCCTCCCACGCGGAAGGCCCGCCATTGCCTGGCTGGTTGTCCGCGGGCACATCATCGACATCATCGGGGTAGTAGCCCGGCGCCTCTACCGCTGCGAACTGGAAGGTGCCGACCTGACTTGGCGTGTCGTCATCGACCAGAAAGAGACCAATGGGGCGCGGGGAGCTGGACGCGTAGGTCACGGTGACGCTGTACGTGCCGGCGGTAGCCACTTCAAGGGTGAATTCTCCGTAGGCTTCGGCATTGCCCGACGCCCAATCGAGATAGCTGGCCCCTTCGGCCCCGACGCGGAAGGTTTCCCCGCCATCGGTGAAGCTGGCGATGTTGTCGACCGTCACCACGCGATTGGTGCCAGCGTCGGCGACATCAGACGTCGGGCCGATATCGAGATCCTCACCCTGAATGACGAAGACGTCCGGGTCCGGTGCACGCACTTCCAGATAGTCGACGTTGGGGCCACTGGCCCCGTTGGAGGTGAAGGACACCGTGTTCTCGCCCGCCTGCAGCTGAACGCGAATGGTACGCTCGCCGAACTCACTGAAATCAGTGGCGTCGCCGGTCAGGGTCGTGCTCGGCAGATCAAACATTCGATCCTGAAGTTCGCCATTGACGTCCAGGCGCAATGGGCGGTTGCGATCAGACCCATCGCCATTCTGGCTGAGCGCATACCCCAGCGCGAGTTCATATTCACCGGCCTCGGTGACGCTGAAGGTGAAGGTCAGCGTCTCGCCGGTCGCGCCGCCGAAGTCCACGTAGGCAGTGCCTGATGCATTGGCGGTATTGGACGGATTATCCCCCCCGGTCACCACCTCGATACCGGCCCCACCGATGGAGGATGCATTGCCATCTCCGTCGTCATCGCTGAGGTCTTCGGCCTCGATACGAAGGGTAGTGAAGCTTTCCGGTGCGATGAGCGCCGCCGTGGCCAGAGGGGCAGGTTCGGCCAGCAAGGCTGGTCCTGTGCCCGCGGCAGGTTCATCACTACTGGTCAGTAGCGCCTGGGCGGCTTGCGGCGTGTCCTCCTGGTCACTCACCTCCTCGGCGACGACATCCGGTGACTCGACCTCGAAGCCGAACTGCTCACCAGACCCGGGCAGTACCTCGCCTCTTTCGTCCAACGCTTCGATCATCATCTTGAGCTTGCCTGATAGAGGGGTCGGCAGATGATCAAAGACAAAGGGACGCTCAAATCGCTCAAATACCGACAGTCGATCCTGCGCATCCTCGAATGTCATTCGTATTGACTTGATGGAATCCCCCCACGCTGAGGGAAATGGCGTAACCATTATCTCGTGATCCTGGAACGTCTTTCCCTCAAGACGATCACCACTCCTGATACGTGATGCCATGGACTCAAGACGACTCGATACGAATGACATGGAATACATTTTCCCTACCCCTCGAATAATTTTTAGTGGCGATTTCTACGCCATCTTGAGACCTCACGACACGACGTCCCTCACCGGCAATGAATCCCCGATGACGTTCCACTCTCCAACGCTTTCCCAAAGAGTTAGAACATGACCGGCAAAGGCTCGTAAACCCGTCAAAAACGAGTCTAGACGCGGCCTATCGCAAGACAAGAGGTATTTCCACACACCCTCGAAATGGCAATATGCATCAGATTCCCACATCAAAATAAATTCAATGAAAACAATACAGTGAATGCTTTGAAATAATAAAACACCACCCCTATAAACCCTCGATACGACTTGCGTGAGGAGAAAAACAATGCTGAATACCAGAGAAGATAATCTTGTCGAAAGCCAGAACCTTCATACTTTTTGAAAAACGTAAACCATATGGATCTTCACCATCAGACATGAGCAAAATAAACAGCAAAAACCAGCAAAATAAAACCCGGAAAGTTTTTTATTGATCATTGAAATATTCACTTGCTCGCCGATCATTCAGCAGCAATATTTCAACAGGCAGCCAGAGGAATAAAAAAGAATAGCCTAATAAATAGATGATCAATATTGACCACAGAACCATGGCGTCTCCTCAAGACAACGTGAAATATCCGAGCTCAGGCAGCCGTCAACGACGGTGACGTGGATAAAAAGAACACCAACGACGCTAGGGAACGACACCATGGCCATCTCCCGGGAAGGTAATGACCTGCAAAAGATCCTGGACCACTGTCGGCACAGCTTTGTCTATGTCGGCCTCTTCAGCTTGTTCATCAATCTGCTGATGCTGGTGCCGCCGCTCTACATGCTGCAGGTCTATGATCGAGTCATCACGACACGTAGCCAGGAAACGCTGCTGATGCTGACTCTGGTGGTCGTGTTCCTCTTCATGGTGATGGGGGCCCTTGAACTGATTCGCTCGAGAATCCTGGTCCGAGTCGGGAATCGACTGGACGTACTGATCAGCCCGAGACTTTACAGTGCCATGTTCAAGCACTCCCTGATGACGCCGGGCAAGCCCTCCGCACAGCCGCTGAACGACCTCACCACCCTTCGCCAATTCCTTTCCGGCAACGGCCTGTTCGCCTTCTTTGACGCGCCCTGGGTGCCGATATACATCGGCGTGCTGGCACTGTTTCACCCATGGTTTGGTCTGTTCGCCCTGGGCGCGGGCCTTGTTCTGACCGTCATTGCGCTGATCAACGAGAAGACCACCAGGAAGCTGCTGAGCGATGCCAACGGCCAACATGTCCTGTCCCAGGATCTTGCCAACAGCAATCTGCGCAACGCCGAAGTGCTCCACGCCATGGGCATGCTGCCGGGCATCCAGAATCGATGGGAGGCGCGCCACCGTGAGTATCTGGTGCTGCAGTCCAAGGCAAGCGACCGCGCAGGTCTCTTGACCAACACCTCCAAGGTACTGCGCTTGATGTTCCAGTCATTGATCCTCGGTCTTGGCGCCTATCTGGTGCTGACCGGCGACCTGACGCCCGGCATGATGATTGCCGGCTCGATCCTGATGGGGCGGGCGCTGGCGCCGATCGATCAGATGATCACCGGCTGGAAAGGCTTCAGCGGTGCACGCACCTCACGAGCCCGCCTCGAGGAGCTGCTCGAGGCCGTGCCGGCCGAGGCGCCCTCGATGCCTCTGCCGGCCCCCAAGGGCCGACTGACACTGGAGGCAGTCAACGCCGCGCCGCCAGGCGAGCGTCTACCGACCCTCAAGGACATCACTCTGACACTTGCCAAGGGTGAGCACATCGCCGTGGTAGGCCCCAGCGCCGCCGGCAAATCCACCCTGGCACGAGTGATACTCGGCCTATGGCCAGTGCAGCTGGGGTGCGTGCGCCTCGATGGCGTGGACGTCAGTCAGTGGAAGCGGACCGCGCTCGGGCCTCATCTTGGCTACCTGCCGCAGGATATCGAGCTGTTCGATGGCTCAATCGCCGAGAATATCGCGCGCTTCCAGGAGGTCGATGCGTCACTCGTGGTGCAAGCCGCCCAGAGCGCCGGTGTCCACGACATGATCCTTCGCCTGCCACAAGGCTATGACACCTGGCTGTCCCACGGGGGAGCCGCCCTCTCCGCGGGTCAGCGACAGCGTATCGGCCTGGCGCGGGCACTCTATGGAAAACCGGTGCTGGTAGTGCTCGACGAACCGGACGCCAACCTGGATGAAAGTGGCGAGCAGGCGTTGGCCAAGTGTCTGATGCAACTGCGCCAGGCAGGCACCACGGCCATCATCATCACCCATCGTCAACGTCTTCTGCAGCAGGTCGACCGCATCCTCGTCCTCAAGGATGGCCAGGTGGCTTCACTGTCCCCGCCGACGCGAGGACGACCCGTTGCACGGGCCGTGGCAGGGAAAGGGCACTCGACTCCGTCCATGAACGCACAGCGTGTCACCGAGCTGAAACCCAGCGCCAGAGGCCGCCATGAAGGCGGTGAGGAGAGCCCGAGATGACCACCTCCCACTCCATGAATGGCGGCTTTGACAGTGAGCTTCCGCTACGCGACCACAATTATCGACGCCTGGGCCTGGCCGTACTGCTCATCGCGGTCGGCGGATTCGGCAGCTGGTCAGTCATGGCGAACCTGGCAATTTCCGTGGTGGCACCGGGATCGGTATCGGTAGAGAGCTTCACGAAGACCATCCAGCACCTCGAGGGAGGCATCGTGGAGTCGATTCGCGTGGAGGATGGCGATCATGTCGAGGCCGGCGACGTGCTCATCGTCTTCGATGACACCCAGGCACGCTCTCAGCAGAAGATCGTCGAGGCTGAATACCTGATTGCCAGAGCCAGTGAGATACGCCTGCTTGCCGAGTACAGCAACGCCGAGACCCTGACCTTCCCGGAAGCCTTGAGGCAGTCGACCAATCCTCGTGTGCGGGAGGTCCTTGAAGTACAGCAGCGGCTCTTTGACGTACGTCGTCAATCGCTGAACGGTGCCATGGCAGCCCTGGATGAGCAGGTCGTGCAGATGAACGAGCAGATTGCAGGTCTCGAGAATACCCAGGCCATCACAAGACGACGCATCAACTCTCTCAATGGTGACGTTGCCAACCATCGCAAGCTGTTCCGAAATGGTCTGATCAATAACCAGCGATTGCGTGAGATGGAGCGTGAGAGTCTCGAATACCAGAGCGACAATGCCGGCCAATTTGCCGAGGTCGCACGGCTGCGTTCCCAGATCAGCGAAAACGAGCTGCAGAAACAGATTCGCCTGCAGGAATTCCAGCAACAGATCGGCGAGTCTCTGCGCCAGGTTCAGGCAGAGGTCACCGATGCGGAAGAACGACTGGTCGCGCTCAATGACAACCTCAGGCGTACCAAGGTCATCGCACCGGTGGCCGGCACCGTGGTCGGCCTGAAGGTCCATACGCTGGGCGCGGTGATTCGCAGTGGCGACCCCCTGCTTGATATCGTGCCCGCCGGCGACGGCTTCATCGTCGAGGCCAGGGTCCCGGATCATGATATTGACCACCTCTACCTCGGCCAGCCCGCAGAGATTCGCTTCAGCGCATTCAATCAGCGCTTATCCAACATCATCGATGGGGAGGTCACGCACGTGAGCGCCAACAGCTTCGAGGATGAAGCGACGCGTGCCCGCTATTACAAGGCGCGGATTCGCGTCACCCGGACCGGCCAGAGCAACATGACCGAGAGCATGCGATTGCTTTCCGGCATGCCTGCCGAAGTGATGATCCGTACCGGTGAGCGCAGCTTCGCCAGTTATGTCGGCAAGCCTGTCGTGGATATGCTGGCGCGCGCGATGAGGGAGGAATGAGAGGGGAATGAGAGGGGAATGAGAGGGGAATGAGGGGGAATGACAGGAGACTGAGGCACCAGTAGACGAAGGGAATCACGAGGAGAGCAGGCAATTCGACCAGGCCCCCCCTCAGAAACGCGAAAAGCCCGCATCGTGAGATGCGGGCTTTTCTGAATCTGGTGGAGGAGGAGGGATTCGAACCCTCGAAGCCTTTCGACTTACACACTTTCCAGGCGTGCTCCTTCGACCACTCGGACACCCCTCCAGATCAGTGCTCTCATTGGTCACCCGACTGCGTCGTGTTTCCCTTGAGAACGCGGCGTATATTATCGATAACCCTTGAGGGACGCAAGCCTTTTTTCCAAAATCTTTCAGATAGATAGCGTCAGCGCCCTCACCCACCGCGCTCGGGCCGAGGTCGGACCGAGACCGTGCTCGGCATCACGGCCCGAGCACCACGTAATCGCCACGGGCCTCGAAACACAGCCTCGGGGAAGACTGCCCATCGACCTGACACCACAACTGCTGAGTCAGCGACAATCGCGCTCGCCGCCCTGCCGCCAGACGCTCGCCGACGTCGATCAGCGCGGCCATGTCATCCGGCGCACAGCAGATGTGGTAATCGCCACTGACCGGGGCCAGAAACTGCTGACTGGCTCGCGACACCACGAGATCGCGCTGGATACCGCGAGCACGCAGCCAGAGCGTCACCCAGCTCCAGCCACACAGGGTCGCCTCGAGACTCATGGCCCCGCCGAAGGCCGTGCCCTTGTCGTTGAGATTGGGCGGCAGATGCAGATGCCAGCTCAGCTGACCCGTCGAGCGCTCGGGCTCTGACCACTGCATCTCGACAAGCCCCATGTGGGCAGCCAGCGGAATCGCCTGACTCAGCCAATCACGGAACCGTGACAGATCTTCGCCGACCGGCGCCGCGAGAGTGCCCGACCGCCCCTGCCCATCACGCGGCAAAGGCAGCGGTGGCCAGGCTTCACCACTCGAGCGCAACTGCTCGTTCATTCAGCGCCTCACTGCCAGCGTTCGACGAAGTCGGCACTCTCGCGGCTCGGCAAGGGCTTGAGACGTCCGCCCGGGGTGCCGAGGTAGAGGAAGCCGACCAGCTCATCCTGCTCACTCATGCCCAGTCCGGCGTGCACGGTTGGGTCGAACGCGTAGCCGCCCGTGCGCCACATGCCACCGAGTCCCTGTGCCTGAGCGGCAAACAACATGGCGTGAGCGGCACAACCGGCACTCACCACCTGCTCGACACGCGGCACCTTGGGGTGGTCCGGCGTGACCTTGGCGATCACCGCGACGACCATCGGCGCCCGTAGCGGCTTCTTGCTGGCCGCGGCCTGGGCTGCCTCGTCACCTGCCGGCGACGTGTTGCGCTCCGCCTCGGCAAACAGCTCGCCGAGGCGCTCCAGCCCGCTGCCCGTGAATTCGATGAAGCGCCAGGGCGTCAGCTCGGCGTGGTCCGGCGCACGCAGGGCGGCCTGGTAGATGGCCTCCATCTGCGCATCGCTCGGGGCTGGCGCCATCAGCTTGCCCATGGAATTGCGTTCATGCAGTAACGTCAGCGCGTCCATCGTCTCTCCTGTCACAGACTTAAGATAAGAATGATTCTCACACTAGCATCTCACCAGCACGCCGTCTCATCACTCGATGCTATCTGCCTGATTGGCAAGCCGATCAGACGACATGACCATAGAGAGGACTACTGACGCGAGAGACGCAGCGGCAGGCTGGCACGGGCCTCGGCCTCGAGATCTGGCGTGGCACGCCACGGGCTGATATCCAGGCCGCCACGCCGCACATAGCGCGCCATCACCAGCAGGGACTCAGGCTTCACGCGCGCCATCAGGTCGACGAACAGATGCTCGACGCAGTGCTCATGGAAATCCTGGTGCTGGCGATAGCTGATCAAATAGGCCAGCAGGCGCTCGCGATCGATACGTGGGCCGCGATAGCGGATCCAGACGCTGCCCCAGTCCGGCTGACCGGTAACCGGGCAGTTGGACTTGAGCAGATGGCTGTGCAGGTCTTCGCTGACGATATCGGCGTCATCGGCGCTGAGCAGCTCCGGCGACGGCGTGTAGTGCTCGACGGTGATCGGCAAGTCATCGAGGCATTCTCCCGGCAGGCGCCCGACGTCCAGCTCGTCATCATCCAGTCCCAGCAGACGCACCTCGACCGGCGCACCCGCCGCGGCGGCAAGATCCCGCTCCAACGTCGTCTGCACGGCCGCCTGATCGGCGAAGCGGCTCTGATTGAGGCTGTTGAGATAGAGCTTCCAGGATTTGGACTCGATCAGATTCGGGGAAGCCGCCGGCAGGCGGAAACGGGCCACACGCACCCACGGCTTGCCGGATTCATCCAGCCAGGAGACCTCAAAGGCGTGCCATTCATCCTCACCGACGAACGGCAACGCCGCATCATCGATACCGATGGGACCACGATTGGCCGCCCGCGCGATGGGGAACAGCAGGCTGGCATCGTAGTGCTCGGGGTAAGCGGACTCTCGCCCGAGCGGGGCATCCTTGAGAGTCTCGGGGCGCGCCTCATCGGGCACGTTGACGGCAGTGGGGTGAGCCATGACAGCACTCCTGTGAAATAGGCCAATAACGCATCGATATCAGGGGCGCAGACAGCAGAACGCCGGCAGAAGCCGGCGTTTCGTGCACTGGCGCGATAGCGCGCATCTTACCATCATCCTCTGGGCGACATCTTCAGCTGCGGATGCCCTTGCCACGCTCCAGCAGCCACAGCGCGAAGGCGAACAGGCCGATGATGAAGGCCACGATGGCCGCCATCGCCGGGCCGACACTGATGTCCGAGACCCCCAGAATGCCGTAGCGGAAGGTGTTGACCATGTAGAGAATCGGGTTGGCCAGCGATACCGTCTGCCAGAAGTCCGGCAGCATGTGGATGGAATAGAAGACGCCACCGAGATAGGTCAGCGGGGTCAGCACGAAGGTCGGAATGATCGAGATATCGTCGAACTTGCGTGCGAACAGCGCATTGATGAAGCCACCGATGGAGAACAGCAGCGCCGTCAGCACCACGACCACGATGGTCAGGATCGGGTGATGGATATCGAGATCCGTGAACAGGAAGGCCACGGCGGTGACGATGATGCCGACACCGAGCCCGCGCACGGCGCCACCGATGATATAGCCGAGCAGGATGATCCAGGACGGCAGCGGCGAGACCATCAGCTCCTCGATGCTGCGCTGGAACTTGTTGGAGAAGAACGACGAGGCCACGTTGGAATACGAGTTGGTGATCACCGACATCATGATCAGCCCCGGCACGATGTAATCCATGTAGCTGATGCCATCCATGGTACCGATGCGCGAGCCGATGAGATTGCCGAAGATGACGAAGTACAGCGTCATGGTGATGGACGGCGGCAGCAGCGTCTGCGGCCAGATACGCGTGAAACGACGGACTTCCTTGACGACGATGGTGACCAGAGCCACCCATAGCTGACGGGGGTTCACTGCGTGATCTCCTTGGCGACATTGGAGGCGATACCGCTTTCGGCATTGGAGCGCTCGACCAGGTCGACGAACAGCTCCTCGAGACGATTGGCGCGATTGCGCATCGACACTACGGTGATCCCGGCGCGATCCAGCGCCGCGAAGGCGGTGTTGATCGACTGGCCCTTGCGTACGGACAGCGACAGCTGCTGGGGATCGCTCAGAGAGACCTCGAAACCCTCGATGACCGGTGCGCTGTCAAGCGGCTCACGTAGATCGAGCAGGAAGGTTTCGGCGTCCAGCTCCTTGAGCAGCTCGCGCATGCTGGTGTTATGCACGATCTCGCCGTGATTGATGATGGCGATATTGCGGCACAGGCTCTCGGCCTCTTCCAGATAATGCGTGGTGAGGATGATGGTAGTGCCCTCCTCACGGTTGATGCGGCGCATGAACTCCCACATCGAGCGACGCAGCTCGATATCCACCCCGGCAGTCGGCTCATCGAGAATCAGCAGACGCGGCTTGTGAATTAGCGCGCGGGCAATCATCAGACGGCGCTTCATGCCACCGGACAGCATGCGTGACGGGGTATCGCGCTTGTCCCACAGCCCGAGATCCTTGAGCAGGCGCTCGGCACGCGGGCGCGCTTCCTTCATGGGCATACCGTAATACCCTGCCTGGGTCATCACGATATCCTGCACCTTCTCGAACTGATTGAAGTTGAACTCCTGAGGGACCACACCGAGATGGTATTTGGCCTTCGAGAAATCCTTGTCGATATCGATGCCCGAGATCTCGACCTTGCCGGCGGTTTTCTGCACCAGCGAACTCACCACCCCCAGGGTCGTGGACTTGCCGGCCCCGTTGGGCCCCAGCAGTGCAAAGAAATCGCCCTCAGGGACATCGAGATCAATCCCCTTGAGCGCCTCGAAACCGTTACCGTAGACCTTGGTCAGGCCACGAATGGACAAGGCAAGTCGTGACATCGGACACCTGTAATCAAATTGACGCTGTCAGCCAGCACAGCAGAAAAGACGCATCTGAGAACAATTGCGCAACAGTAGCGACACCGCTGAGCAGCACTCGAACATGAAAATCAGACACAAGACATTGGATGCGCATGGTAACGCATTCAGCGCTGCCACATCAGGCACGCTACAGGAAAGGCATTAGTGCGATACGGGAAACAAGCAGGAGGGAAAAATCAACTGGGAGGACAACACCAAGGACCGGTGCAGAACGGCCTGAGGAGGAAATTCAGGCACAAAAAAATCGCCGGTGACGTGGCACGATGATCGTGTCTGTCAGGCGATGGCGTACTGCTATTTCATCAATCACATCGTGTTCGACTGGAGCGGGAAACGAGATTCGAACTCGCGACCCCAACCTTGGCAAGGTTGTGCTCTACCACTGAGCTATTCCCGCCTGTCGAAACCAAAAACTGCGCTGTCAAACATAATGGCGTCCCATAGGGGGTTCGAACCCCTGTTACCGCCGTGAAAGGGCGGTGTCCTGGACCACTAGACGAATGGGACGTACTGGAGCGGGAAACGAGATTCGATCGGACTGGCGAACCAGCTCGCGACCTTGTCGCATTGCCTTTTCCTCTGGAGCGAGAGATGGGATTCGACCGGGCTGACGTTCAGCTCGCGACCTTGTCACACCACTTGTTCCGAATGGAGCGGGAAACGAGATTCGAACTCGCGACCCCAACCTTGGCAAGGTTGTGCTCTACCACTGAGCTATTCCCGCACCTGTGTCATGAACGTTCATTCACGACATCTGTCTTACTGCTGGCTTGCCACACCATCATGCTCTGCATGGCGTCCCATAGGGGGTTCGAACCCCTGTTACCGCCGTGAAAGGGCGGTGTCCTGGACCACTAGACGAATGGGACGTACTGGAGCGGGAAACGAGATTCGATCGGACTGGCGAACCAGCTCGCGACCTTGTCGCATTGCCTTTTCCTTTGGAGCGGGAAACGAGATTCGAACTCGCGACCCCAACCTTGGCAAGGTTGTGCTCTACCACTGAGCTATTCCCGCAACACAAGCAGATCATGTGACCACACAAGACCGAAGATGGCGTCCCATAGGGGGTTCGAACCCCTGTTACCGCCGTGAAAGGGCGGTGTCCTGGACCACTAGACGAATGGGACACACTGGAGCGGGAAACGAGATTCGATCGGACTGGCGAACCAGCTCGCGACCTTGTCGCATTGCCTTTTCCTTTGGAGCGGGAAACGAGATTCGAACTCGCGACCCCAACCTTGGCAAGGTTGTGCTCTACCACTGAGCTATTCCCGCACTCCGGTCTCTACGCTGCAAGAAGTGGCGTCCCATAGGGGGTTCGAACCCCTGTTACCGCCGTGAAAGGGCGGTGTCCTGGACCACTAGACGAATGGGACGTAACGTTCTTGCCTCGTCGAGGTGGCGCGTATATTACAAAGCCCCTTCCCCTTCGTCAACCCCCTGCTTCAACAGGATTTTTCCGGCGTTGGCCAAGTGCATCCACCACGTGCTTGTGGTCACGCCCTGACGCCCGCATTCTTGGGGTATGTACCGGGTGTCGAGTGAAGACCGGTAGCCATTGTTTCGGATTGCCGCTCACGGGGACTTGCTTGCAGGTTCGCGCGGGCATCGATTCGAGAAACGCATAGAGAGAAGAGACCATGAGCGAGCAAGACAAGCCGGCCCAGGACAAGTTGATCCGCAGTGAAGAGGAATGGCGCAAGCGCCTGACGCCGGAGCAGTATCGCGTCGCACGTGAAGCCGGTACCGAACGCCCCTTCAGTGGCGATCACGAGGTCAGCCCGACGCCGGGCACCTATCACTGCATCGCCTGCGACGCGAAGCTGTTCGACAACGACACCAAGTTCGACGCCGGCTGTGGCTGGCCGAGCTTTGATCGGCCCTATGCGGATGCCGCCGTCGAAGAGCATTTCGACACCAGCCATGGCATGCGACGTGTCGAAGTGCGCTGTCGTCGTTGCGAATCCCATCTGGGACACGTCTTTCCCGACGGCCCTACCGAGACAGGGCAGCGCTATTGCATCAACTCGGTGTCGCTGCGCTTCAAGCCGGTGCGCAGCTGAGACGCCAGAGCGCGAGAAGACGATGCCAGCGTTTCTCCATGGCCGAGCGGCCTCTGGTAGAATGCGCCGCCATACGCGTCCCCTCTTCTTGCTGCCTGTCATCTATCGCCACCTCCATTGGTGAGCGACTCCTGACAGGCGGGCGAGGAGGCAGGACAAGAGGTGACAGGACAACCGTCATACCCCTGACGGCAGGAGAAGCAACATGCTGGGCTGGTACCCGGGACACATGCACAAGGCGCGTCGTCAGATAAAGGACGCGCTGCCCGAGATCGACGTGGTCATCGAAGTCCTCGATGCCCGCCTCCCCTACTCCAGCACCAATCCGGTGCTGTCCGAGCTGACCCGCCACAAGCCGGTCCTCAAGCTGCTGTCACGTGCAGACCTGGCGGACCCGGCACGCACGCGCGAATGGGTCGAGTATTTCGATGCCCTGCCCAACACCCGTGCACTGGCGATCACCACGCTTGAGGCGCGTGATCTCAAGCAGATTCCGCGCCTGTGCCGCGAGATGGCCGGTCATATCCGTGTCGATCGTGATGCACGCGTGATGGTGATGGGCATCCCCAACGTCGGAAAGTCGACGCTGATCAATGGTCTGGCGGGTCGCAAGATCGCCAAGACCGGCAACGAGCCCGCCGTCACCAAGCGTCAGCAGAAGATTCGCATCGATGGCGGCATCGCCCTGATCGACACCCCCGGGGTGATGTGGCCAAAGATCGAGGATCAGGCCAGCGCCTACCGTCTGGCCGGCAGCGGCGCGATTCGGGATACCGCCATCGACTACACCGATGTGGCGGTGGTCGTGGCGGCGGAGCTGGCCAGGCGCTATCCCGATGAGCTGATCGCTCGCTACAAGCTCAAGTCACTGCCGGCCTACAGTGCCAACCCTGATGCCGAGCGAGTCGAGAGTGATGGCCCGCGCAAGGTCGATCTGATGGCGCTCTCGGGCTTCAACGGGGTCGCGATTCTGGAAGAGATCGCCAGCAAGCGTGGCGGCCTGCGCGCCGGTGGCATCATCGATCTACATCGCGGTGCCGAGGTGCTGCTACACGAATTGCGCGATGGCAAGCTCGGACGTCTGACGCTGGAAACGCCGGCGGACATTCCCGCCGAGCCGGTGCCGGAAGCCAGTGGCGAGACGCAAGATGGCGCACGGATGAGCGAACCACCTGAGTCCGCGAGCGAATAACGCTACCAGAACAGTGAGATAACGACGGTCGAATTCAGATCTCATTCGCGGACCATGCCTGCAAGCCAGTTGAAAATCCTGCCAGATAACCTCTGGCGGGATTTTTTTTCTGCCTGAACATTTCAAACCGCAAATTTAACCACGCTATTGGCCCTTGGCCGTGGCGCGGCAGGCAGGCGGCGCGATATGCTGGACACTCGCCCCTACACCTTACGTGACGGAGATCTACGGAAAGCACCATGGATACCGAGCAAAGAAAGCCCCGCGAAATTCGCAAGTCACACAAGCTGGACAACGTCTGCTACGACATTCGCGGGCCGGTTCTCGAACACGCCAAGCGTCTCGAGGACGAAGGTCATCGCATTCTCAAGCTCAATATCGGCAACCCGGCGCCCTTCGGCTTCGAGGCACCGGAAGAGATCCTGCAGGACGTGATGCGCAATCTGCCGACCGCGCAGGGCTACTGTGACTCCAAGGGGCTTTACTCGGCGCGCAAGGCGATCATGCAGGAGTGTCAGCGCAAGGACATCCAGGGTGTCGGCATCGAGGACATCTACATCGGCAACGGTGTCTCGGAGCTGATCGTGCTGGCCATGCAGGCCCTGCTCGACGATGGTGACGAGCTGCTGGTACCAGCACCGGATTATCCCCTGTGGACCGCTGCCGCCAATCTGGCCGGCGGTCGTGCCGTGCACTATCTGTGTGACGAGGCGCAGGACTGGGCTCCCTCCATCGAGGACATCCGCGCCAAGGTGACCAGCCACACCAAGGGCATCGTGCTGATCAACCCGAACAACCCGACCGGCGCGGTCTATCCGCCAGCCGTCGTGAAGGACATCCTGCAGGTCGCACGGGAATACGGTCTGGTGGTGTTCTCGGATGAGATCTACGACAAGATCCTCTATGACGATACCGAGCACGTCTCCACCGGTGCGCTGGCCGATGATCTGCTGGTCGTGACCATGAATGGCCTGTCCAAGAGCTATCGCTGCGCGGGCTTCCGCTCAGGCTGGATGATTCTCTCCGGTGACAAGCGCCCCGCCGCCGACTTCATCTCCGGTCTCGACATGCTGGCCAGCATGCGCCTGTGCGCCAATGTCCCGGCCCAGCACGCCATCCAGACGGCACTCGGCGGCTATCAGTCCATCAATGACCTGGTGCTGCCGGGTGGCCGCCTGCTGGCCCAGCGTGATGCGGCCTGGAAGAAGCTCAACGAGATCCCCGGCGTCAGCTGCGTGAAGCCCAAGGGCGCGCTCTACATGTTCCCGCGTCTCGACCCGGAGATGTATCCCTTCGAGGACGACCAGCAGATGGTGCTGGAGCTGTTGCTGGAAGAGAAGATGCTGCTGGTGCAGGGCACCGCCTTCAACTGGCCGAATCCGGATCACCTGCGCATCGTCACCCTGCCCTACGCCGACCAGCTGGAAGAGGCCATCGAGCGTCTCGGTCGTTTCCTGGCGCGCCGCCGCAAGGGCTGAGACACCTCTCTCCTGCGGCAGGCTCCCGCAGCACTGAGCCTCGAGACGGCCTGACGCCACGGTGTCGATACCTGCCTCACGAAAGGTCTACGCACACCGGCACGGTGGTGATACCTTCCTGTTACGCGCCATCTGCCCGCCATGTCACAGTGATTCATCTCACTGTCAGCATGGCGGGCAGATAATTGCGCCTTACCGATAGATTGGCATTGGAGACCTGACCCCATGATGCGGATAGCCCTCTTTCTGATCACCAACCTGGCGGTGGTGCTGCTGGCCAGTGTCACGCTGCGCCTGCTGGGCTTCGATGGCTACATGGAAGCCAACGGCATCAATTACACCGCCCTGTTGATCTTCTGCTTCATCATCGGCATGGCCGGCTCGGTGATTTCCCTGTTCCTGTCCAAGATGATGGCCAAGTCCTCGACGGGCACCGTGATCATCGAACAGCCACAGAACGATACCGAACGCTGGCTGCTGACGACCGTCGAGGAACTGTCTCGCGACGCCGGTATCAAGATGCCGGAAGTCGGCATCTTCCCGGCGCAGCAATCCAATGCCTTCGCCACCGGCTGGAACCGCAACGATGCGCTGGTCGCCGTCTCGGCCGGCCTGCTCAATCGCATGCGTCCCGAGGAAGTGCGTGCGGTACTGGCGCACGAGATCGGTCACGTGGCCAACGGCGACATGGTGACGCTGACGCTGATCCAGGGCGTGGTGAACACCTTCGTGATGTTCTTCGCGCGCATTGCCGCACATGCCATCGACGCCTTCCTGAAGCGAGATGACAACAGCGGCGGCCTGGGCTTCTTCGGCTACATGGCCGTGGTCTTCGTCCTTGAACTGGTGCTGGGCCTGGTGGCCTCGATGATCGTCGCCTGGTTCTCGCGCTGGCGCGAATATCGTGCGGATGCCGCAGGCGCGAGTCTCGCGGGCAGCGGTTCGATGATCAACGCGCTGGCACGCCTCAAGCAGGAACATGAGCTGCCGGACCAGATGCCCGACACCATGACCGCCTTCGCCATCACCACCGGCAAGAGCCGCAAGCTGATGGAGCAGCTGTTCGCCAGCCACCCGCCGCTGGATGACCGTATCGCCGCGCTCAAGGCCGCTGCCTACAAATAAGTCTCGAGCAGCACCGCACTCTTGAGCAATGCAGAAGCCCGCCACGTGAGTCACGTGGCGGGCTTCTTGCGTCAGGGCTGACCCCGCAGACTCCCAAGCATGCCTCGCGGCACATCGTGATCAGCCACGAAGTGCCACGGGGGGTTGCGGCCACGATTGACTTGGCATGCAGGCAACTGCATAAAGCAGACTCCTGCGTCCGTTCAGCGCCAATGTGATCCCCTCGGGCTTTCACATCCGGTCCCTCCCCGAACGGCGCCATGCCTCATGAGGCCCGACATGCAACGCACCCTCGACATCATCACTCGCCTGATCGCCTTCGATACCACCTCGGATCGCTCCAATCTGGCATTGATCCACTTCGTTCGCGATCTGCTGGCCGAGCATGGCATCCAGGCGAGCGTGCTTTCGAATGCCGAAGGCGACAAGGCCTCGCTGCTCGCCACGATAGGGCCCGCGGTGGCCGGTGGTGTCGTGCTCTCCGGCCATACCGATACCGTGCCCGTAAGCGGCCAGAACTGGTCCCATGACCCTTATCAGGCCACGCTGAAGGAGGGTCGTCTTTACGGTCGTGGCTCGGTGGACATGAAAGGCTTCATCGGCCTATGCCTGGCGATGGTGCCGGATTTTCTTGACGCTCCCCTCAAACGGCCACTCCACCTTGCCTTTTCCTACGATGAGGAAAGCACCTGTCTGGGCTGTCTGCCACTGATCGACCACATGCGTGACACGCTGCCCGACGTCGCCGCCGTCATCATCGGCGAACCGACGGAGGGACGCGTGGTCTCGGCGCACAAGGGGGTGCATGCCTGGCGCACGGAAGTGACCGGCGTGCCGGCGCATTCGAGCCGACCGGACCTGGGTGTCTCGGCCACGTTCTACGCCGCGCGCATCATCTCGGAGCTGGAACGCACGGCAAACGACCTGCGCACCCAGGCCTCACAGGGCGAACTGTTCGAGCCCCCGTACTCCACGCTGCACGTCAGCACCATCCAGGGCGGCAATGCGACCAACATCATTGCCAAGGATGCTCGCCTGCATTGGGAGCTGCGCAACCTGCCCGGTGATACCCCTGACGCGGTACGCGCGCGAGTCGATGACTTCACCGCCCGACTGGCCCTCGAGATGCAGGAGCACTCACCGGAGTGCGCCATCCAGACACTGGAGGACTACGCCTCGGTACCGGCGCTCACGCCGGAGCCCGACGGCAAGGCAGAGACGCTGGCCTTTGCGCTGACGGGTCAGCGTGAACGCTGCGGTGTCGGCTTCTGCTCGGAAGCGGGCTGGTTCCAGGATCGCGGTTTCTCGACTGTCGTCTGCGGGCCAGGCTCCATCACGCAGGCCCACAAGGCGGATGAGTACATCGACATCGCCGAACTGGAGCGCTATCGCGAGTTCCTGATACGCCTCACACGTCATCAGTGCACTGACTGAACGCTGGACGCCCCCCTCGAGTGCCCATGAAAAAGCCCGCCGCGTTCACCACGCGGCGGGCTTGCCTGTCTCTATCACCCAGTACGTCAATCAGCGAGACTCTGCCGTCTCATGAGGGGTATCCAGCACCAGAGATTCGGCCAGCGGAGTCGGCTCTCCGCCATCCGCCTCGTCACCTTCGGCCAGGCGCTCCAGCTTGAAGCCGACCATGGCATAGGCCACCGCCAGCACCAGATTGACCAGATTGAACAGCGCAAACGGCAGATAACTGAGAGTCGCGACCCCCAGCGTTGCCGCCATGTAGGCGCCGCAGCTGTTCCAGGGAATCAGTGGCGAGGTGATGGTGCCGGAATCTTCCAGTGCCCGCGACAGGTTGACCGGCGCCAGGCGACGGCGGCGGAATTCAGCGCGATACATGCGCCCCGGCAGGATGACCGAGATGTATTGATCCCCGGTCACCACATTGGAGGCCAGGCAGGTGCCCAGCGTGGTGATGACCAGCGAACCGGCATTGCGCGTCGCGCCCAGCAGGCTCTGCACCAGACGCTCCAGCAGGCCGAGTCGTTCGATCACGCCACCGAAGGTCATCGCCGAGAGGATCAACCACACGGTGTTGAGCATGCTGCTCATACCGCCCTTGGAGAGCAGCGAGTCGATCACCTCATCGCCGCTGTGGGAGACATAGCCATCGAACATCGACATCCATACGCCCTTGAGCAGCGCCATGGCGGTGGACATGTCAGGGACATTCGCCAGTCCCGCCACGGCCTGTGGCTGGAAGATGACCGCGAAGACACCCCCGAGCACCGCACCGATGAAGATCGCCGGGAAGGCGGGCATCTGACGCACGGCCATCACCAGCAGCACCAGCAGCGGAATCAGCAGGTGCAGGCCGATGTTGAACTGCTCACCCAGCTGGGCACGCAGGTTGGCGACCTGCTCCGGCGTCTGCAGGCTGGAGACGGAGTCGTGGCCCAGCCACAGAAAGCCTGCCAGCGCGAGCAGGATGCTGGGAACCGTCGTCCACAGCATGTGACGAATGTGCGCGAACAGCGTGGTCCCCGCCGCCGCCGGCGCCAGATTGGTGGTATCCGACAGTGGCGAGAGCTTGTCACCGAAGTAGGCCCCGGAAATCACCGCACCCGCCGTGATCGCCTCGGAAAGTCCCAGTCCATCGGCAATGCCGATCAGGCCAATACCGATGGTGCCGGCCACCGTCCAGGAGCTCCCCACCGACAGCGCCACCAGCGCGCACAGCAGACATGCCGAGGCATAGAAATACTGAGGCGCGATCACATCCAGCCCGTAGTAGATCATCGCCGGCACGGTGCCACCGAGAATCCAGGTACCGATCATCGCGCCTACCGCCAGCAGGATCAGGATCGCGCCCAACGAGATCTGGATCCCCTTGTTGATCCCCTCTTCGATATCGCTCCAGCGATAACCGTTCTTGAGGCCGATGACTCCCGCGATCATCGCGCCAGACAGCAATGCCACCTGATTCGGCCCCCAGGAAGCATCGGCGCCGAACAGCACGACCGCCAGCACCAGCATGGCGATGACCAGCACGATGGGGATCAGGGCATCCAGCAGGGAGGGGGGGCGAAAGCCACCGCCCTCGGCTGGTCTATCAGGAGATTGTTGCATTCAGGACACCATCTTCAGGAAATGAGGACGCCGACACGCGCCGTCGTGACGGGCATGGCAGAAGGCACGAGAAACGGGGAGTACGCGGGGAGCCAGCGGGCCACACCACCCTCGGACAAGTCGCCCGGGGCGCGCCCTGACATCTGTCGTCAGCGTAATTTTGGGCGACATTATATCGACCAAGGTCGCAGTCCGAAACGTCCGAGAACCGGTTTCATCTACCGGGTCACCCGCCCCACATCCGTACCTGAGACGAGAACGCCCCTGCCAGCGAAGCTGACAGGGGCGTTCTGACTGCCTGACGATCGAGATCCGTCACTCGGCCTCGACACCTCCTGCAGGTGGATATCGCAGGAGAGATGACATGTCACATCATTTGCTGGCCAGCTTCACACGCGAGAAGCCGAAGCCTTCCAGCACTTCACGCAGCTCACGGGCGTTCTTCTTGAGTTCGACGCGCAGCGTGGAGAACTCGCGACGCAACGGATATTCACGCCGATAACGCAGGAAGCCCTCGGCGTTGCCGAAGCGGCGCTGATAGCGACGCAGACCCAAGGCATCGCGGCGCACGTCGTAACAGGCCCGAACGCAGAGACCGAGGGCCTCTTCCGGCGGCGCCCACCCCGTCAGCACCAGCTTGCGAAGCCACGGGTCCGGCTTCAACTGGCCCAGCTTGCGTCGTGCCGGCAGGCCGAAATGCCGGCAAGCCTGCTGATAGATGATCTCGGTTCCCTGCATCTTGCCATCCAGACTGTGTCCGGCGATATGCGGCGTGGCGATATCCACCAGCGAGGCCAGCTCCGCATCGATGTCCGGCTCGTTCTCCCAGACATCCAGCACGGTCAGCAGATCAGCCTGTTCCAGCAGACGCTGCTTGAGCGCGGCAGTATCCACGCAACCACCGCGTCCTGCGCTCAGCAATACGCTGCCGGGCTTCATGGCACGGATGCGCTCGGCATTGATCAGGTGA
The DNA here is from genome assembly GCF_057670765.1 of Cobetia sp. PS-4MA. Lineage (NCBI taxonomy): Bacteria > Pseudomonadati > Pseudomonadota > Gammaproteobacteria > Oceanospirillales > Halomonadaceae > Cobetia > Cobetia sp. PS-4MA. Next base: position 3,168,048 of record NZ_CM173107.1, read on the forward strand.
TGGGTCGGGTACTCACCGCCTGTCACCATCGGGGTATGCACGCAGATGACATCACACTCGGCCACGAGATGATCGATATCGACGAAATTCAGCGCTTCTGCCGCCTCCTCTCCCGACTCCTGCGCCAGCGCGCGCGGAGGATCACAGACCAGCACCTCGGCGCCCAGCGACTCGAGACGCTTGATCAGCCTCGAGCCGACCTGACCTGCACCGACCACGCCGAAACGACGATTGAGCTGCAGATCGAAGCCTTCCTGCTCCGCCAGATGCCACAGCGAGGACAGCACGTAATCCACCACCGAATCGGCATTGCAGCCCGGCGCATTGGTGAAGTGAATCCCTGCCGACTCGAGCCAGTCGAGATCGACATGATCCGTACCGATGATCGGCGAGCCGACGAAGCGCACCCGAGTGCCCTTCAGCAATGCCTCATCCACCCTGAGCGTGGAGCGGCAGATCAGCATGTCGGCTTCCTTGAGGACGGCATTGGTGATCTCGCTGGTCGGCAGACAGATCACTTCCCCGAATTCAGAGAAGAACTCTTCTGCCAGAAGGACGTTATCATCCACGATGATGTGCATCTGTTGCCTTGTTCCTTGCTGTGCCGGTGGGTAGCGTTGCGGTCGTTGCCGCGTGCATGGCGTCTTGCAAAGCTTCTGACTTGCCGCAAGGCATGCGAAGATTACAATGGTATGATTCAGCGTTCGCCGCCGTGCCATCTTAGGCGTACGCAGCATGCGCCACAAGCCTGCAGCGCCTTGCGAGCCATCCACATGCCACCTCTGTTTCACCTCGGGAGTCACGCGTGATCATCCGCTGGGAAAGCCATCATGATTACGTCCTGGTCCATGTACATCAGGACATGTTCGGCGACTGGATCGTCAGTCGCTCCTGGGGCCAGATCGGCACCCAGTTCGGCGGACTGAAGCACGATCTGGCCGAAAGCTACGAGCAGGCCATGACCTGGGTCAGTGACCTCGCTCACATCCAGGCCTCACGTGGCTTCACCAAGGTGCTGGAGGCTACGGCTGACAGCCCCGAGGCCGAAGATGCCATGCGCCAGATGTCACTGCTGGAAGGCTAGGCCGCCGCCGGGACCCGCAGACAAGAAGACCGCCGCTACCTTGAGGTAGCGGCGGTCTTTCGTTCAGGCCCGGGCATGATGCGAATCAGCGCAGAAAGCGACGTCCATGGCGCATGACATGCCCCTGCGGCTCGACGCCGGAGTCACGCCCGGCAGGGGGCGTCCGATCGACGCCCTGCTCGACGCTCTTTTTGACACCCTGCGCGCGCAACCACTCCGGCAACACCTCTTCGCCATCGGCCAGCGAGTACTCTGCACCCGATGCGCTCGCCAGCACGGGAATGCGTGTCGCGTAACGCTCGCTCAGTTGCGCGTCGAAGGCGATCTCGACCCGCGTGAGCGTGACATCGGCCCCCAGCGCCTGCAGCGTGGCTTCCAGCCGAGCACACAGATGACAGCCCGCCGTGGTGTAGAGCCACAGCGGGACGTTGGCCATCGCTCAGCCCTTCACGTCGCTGGCGCGACGGATGCGGAAGACGTGGTGGATATCCGGACGGCGCTTGAAGTCCGGGTCCAGCAGCTTGCGCGACAGGTCTTCCACCACATGATGCTGGCTGACGCTGTCATCCATCACGAAGCGACGATGGTTGTTGGAGAAGATCAGCGTGCCGCCCGGCGCCAGACTGGCCATCGCCAGGTCGATCAGGCGCGCGTGATCACGCTGGATATCCAGGGTGCCTTCCATCTTCTTGGAGTTGGAGAAGGTCGGCGGATCCAGGAAGATCAGGTCGAACTCCTCGCGGGAACGCTCCAGCCACTTCAGGCAGTCGGCACGCACCAGCTGGTGACGCTTCTCGCTGATGCCATTGAGCTTGAAGTTCTCGCGCCCCCAGTCCAGATAGGTATTGGACATGTCGACGCTGACACTCTCGCTGGCACCGCCCAAAACCGCGTGCACGGTGGCCGTCGCGGTATAGCAGAACAGGTTGAGCACCCGCTTGCCGTCCGCTTCCTTGCCCAGCAGCTTGCGCACCGGACGGTGATCCAGGAACAGGCCGGTATCCAGGTAGTCCTTGAGGTTCACCCACAGTCTGGCGTCGCCTTCCTGCACCTCGATACGCTGACCGGAGCTATCCTGACGGGTGTACTGCGCCTTGCCCGCCTGACGCGTGCGCTGCTTGATATGGATATCGTTGGGCGAGCAGCCCAGTACCTGCGGAATCGCCGCCAGCGCATCCATCAGACGACGCTGCGCCTGACTGGCATCCACGGACTTGGGCGGCGTGTATTCCTGCACGTGCACATGACGCCCGTAGATATCGATGGCCAGCGCGTATTCCGGCATGTCGGCATCATAGAGGCGATAACAGGTGGTGCCGCTCTGCTTGAGCCAGCGGGACAGCGACTTCTGGTTCTTCTTCAGGCGATTGGCGAACATCTGGCCGCCCTCGCTGAGTGCCGGCTGACTGCGGGCATCTTCCGCCACGCTGTCCTCGTCGACCGCTCGCTCACGCGCTGCCACGTCGATCATCAGCAGCTTGCAATCCAGCTGACCGTTGCGGAAGGCGTACTGACGATGCGCACGCAGGCCCAGACGGTGACCGAGGTCCGGGTTGCCGGTGAACATGCCCAGCGTCCAGCCGCCGAAGTGACGCTTCATGCGCTCACCGAGGCTTGCATAGAGCGGCACCAATGCCGGCAGCTCACCCAGACGCTCGCCGTAGGGCGGGTTGGTCATCACCAGGCCGGTGGTGGCGCCCTCAGGACAGGTCAGCTCGGCGACGGAGGCGCCTTCCAGCTCGATCAGGGCCGGAATCCCGGCACGCATGGCGTTGGAGCGCGCGGCAGAGATCGCCTGCGGGCTATGATCACGCCCGAACAGACGCGCGGTGACCTTGCGGCGCCCGGCGATGGCACGCTGCTCCATCTCCTCGCGCAGACCTTTCCAGATACGCTCGTCATGACGCCCCCAGTGGCGGCAGGCGAAGTCTTCATTCAGCGACTGTGGGGCGATATCCGCCGCCATCAAGGCCGCCTCGATCAGCAGCGTGCCGGAACCGCACATCGGGTCGACCAGGCTCTCACCCCGCGCCGCACGTGCCGGCCAATCGGCACGCATCAGCAGTGCCGCGGCCAGATTCTCCTTGAGTGGCGCATGGGCGAGGTCGGGGCGGTAGCCACGCTGATGCAGGCTGCGACCCACCAGGTCGATACCCAGGGTGATGTAGCCATTGTGCAGGTGCGCATAGATGCGCAGATCGGCATTCTTGCCATCGACGGTCGGCTTGTGGCGACCTTCCTCGAACATCGCCTCGACGATGCCATCCTTGACGGTCTGAGCGCCGAAGAAGGTGTGTCGAATATCTTTCCATGTTCCGTGAAAATCGACGGCGATGGAGGCACGATCCGGCAACTCCATTGCCCAGTCGACGCCGGCGCTCGCCTTGCGCAGCTGCTCGCCGGTGTCCACGCCGCCCACGCGGGTCAGCAGGCGAATGATGCGATTGGCCAGGCGTGACCACAGGATGGTGCGGTAAGCCGTCTCCTGACTTCCATTGAAGTGGACGCCGGCCACGGTGGTGCCGGTCACCTCGGCACCCAGCGACGTCAGCTCGTCAGCCAGCAAGGTCTCGAGGCCACGCGGACAGGTCGCAAACCAGGTGGAGAGCGGGTTGCTGGGGGCGCGCGGCGAAGTCGCAGAAGTCGTGTCAGTCATGAATCTCTCACCGGCAAAGGCCGGACTTATTCCTGTGAGTTGGCTTCTGGCACTAGCGATATTCCTATACGGCTGTCGACAAGCCAGAGGCAGTGTTCTAAAAACTATAGGTGTAGCTGCAATTCGGAAAGGTGACACGCCAAGCGAAAAGGAGGTTCACGGAGCGAAACCCTCATTCAGGCAGCATGCCCGACTGCATCTCGGTGACCATTGCCACCGATGAGACAGGATTCTGATGACACAACCTTCAGAGCAGAGATCCGGGCCTGCAGTGACCTATCCACCATCACGCTCGAGCATGTACTGGCAAGACCCTCCATCATCTCACATCCACGGCCTTTCCCGACACGGCTGGTCAGTGGCCACTGAGGTGATGAAGCACGAGGCCGGCAGTGACCTTCGGGTCATCGGCCTACTCTCTCACTCGGCAAGCCATGCTGTATCGAGTCGCTGCCACCGGACGATGTCTCCTCGAGAGACACCACGACAGTGACTCCAATGCCGATGGGTTCTCACATAGAGGTCATCCATGAAGAGACAGAAACGTGATCGCTTTCAGCGTGCCTATGTTCACGGCTACAAGGCCGGCGTTACCGGTCGTTCCCGTGATGATTGTCCCAGTATCGATGTCAATCTACGTGAATTCTGGATGAGTGGCTGGCGCGAAGGACGTGGCGACCAATGGTCTGGCATGACCGGCGTGTCCGGCATCCACAAGAACCCCATGGTGCTGTCCTGAGCCCCAGCGGGCTCCGGCAATGGACAAACCAGGATACTCCCACCGGGATGATGATTCCCGTCCCGATGACTTTCAGGATGCATGACGTCAAGGAGTGACACCTGAAGATGGCGCCTGGCGCCTTTCACCCCGCCCACGCAGCCTGATGCGCTGCGCAAGCGGATTCTCCGGCATCAGTCTACCGGATCGCCTGATCAATGGCGCCGGAAGGCACGTACAGAGAGGACTCGAGGTGTTCACGGTGACTCAGTCGATGCTGATGTCACCCGGAAAATCCCAAGGACGTCGCTTAGCGACATGACAAGCCACCAGGGAGGTAACGCCTTATTTCTATCTTGAAGACGCACGGCACTGTCAGGCGCGTGAAGCAGTAGGCAATGGGGCCGACTCGCTTCTCCGCTTGAAAGGCCGAGATGTTGGCGCTCGTGTCGATTCCCTCGCGACATGGCTCCAGAGAATGCGCGGCAGGCGACGGCCTGCATGAACGACGGTTCAGCGCGGAGCACGACACGGGCAAACGTTCACCTTGACTGCATCAGCAGGCTTCTTGCAGGCCTGCTATCACCATCCACGGACCCGATGAGCTCGATGGGCCAATACCCGACCGCCGTCCCTGACGGCAAAAGCGCTTCGCATCGTGCACGCTGGCTGGACATGGCAGCCAACACGGCAATGTCAGTTCACGAGACACATCGCTGACACTGCCACATCATCATTCACGCCGGTACCGAGGCCGCCTTCTGATGTCAGGAGGCGGCTCTTTCGTTGTCTGGCTGTCTGGCTGTCTGGCTGTCTGGCTGTCTGGCTGTCTGGCTGTCTGATCACAGCTTGATGAGCGTATCCGCCTTCTCCAATGCACGCGCACACTCTCCGATCAGCGCCGGGCCGCGATAGATCAGTCCGGAGTACAGCTGAACCAGGTCCGCGCCCGCCGCGACCTTCTCGCGCGCACTCTCACCATCCGTGATACCACCGACACCGATGATCGGCATGTTCGGCAGTGCTTCGCGCAGCCCGCGAATCACGCGGGTGGAGGATTCCCGCACCGGCGCACCGGACAGGCCACCGGCCTCTTCTGCGTGCGAACTCCCCGCGACCGCGGAGCGCTCGATGGTGGTATTGGTCGCGATGACACCATCGATGCCATTGTCAGCCAGCGCACGCGCCACGAACAGAATCTCTTCACTGTCCATGTCAGGGGCGATCTTGATCACCAGCGGGACCTTCTTGCCACGCTCGGCATCGAGTTGATCACAGCGCTCGCGCAGCCCCGCCAGCAACTGATTGAGGTGGTCCCCGAACTGCAGATTGCGCAATCCCGGCGTGTTGGGCGACGAGATGTTGGCGGTGATGTAGTCGGCGTGAGCATGCACGGCCTCGAGGCAGACCAGATAGTCGTTCAGCGCATCATCCACCGCCGTGGTCAGGTTCTTGCCGATGTTGATCCCCAACACGACACCGGAGGCACCACGCGCCTGACTCACCTTGACCTTCGCGACCAGATGCTCAACCCCGGCATTGTTGAAGCCCATGCGGTTGATGATCGCCTGGTGCTCCGGCAGGCGGAACAGGCGCGGCTTCGGATTGCCAGCCTGCCCTTTCGGCGTCACCGTGCCGACCTCGACGAAACCGAATCCCAGGGCGGCGAGCGCATCGAGGTGATCGGCATTCTTGTCGAGACCGGCAGCCAGCCCGACACGGTTGGGGAATTCGAGCCCCATCAGCGTCACCGGGTCACGTGGTGCCTCACCGCCCAATCCACGCGCCATGCCAAGCCGATGGGCCATGTCCAGGGCGTTGAGCGTCACACCATGAGCCGTTTCCGGATCGAGCTTGAACAGAAGCGAGCGAGCAAACGAGTACATGGTGATCTCCAGGCAGCAGCGACAGGGGGCATGACGACAGCGGAACTGGGCGCGAAGTATACCCGAAGCCCGTCGCGACAGACACTCCGCCGGACGCGATTGCCTCAGGCGAGAATGACGAGGGAGAACGAAGAGAAGTGACAAAGAGAAGTGACGAAGATGAGGCACAGAGGAAGGCGACAAGGAAGCGACACACGAAGGAAGGCGGCCCCGAGGGCCGCCTTCCTTGTCACTGTCAGGGTCTGATCGCTGGGCTTATTTGACGTCCAGCTGACGCACCCGCACGGTGTAGTTGTTGACCCCTTCCATGGCAGTGCCGAACTTCTGACCGCTGACCCACACGGTGTAGCGCCCCGGTTCCAGCACGGTCTCGAGGTGGAAGTCGCCCTCGAAACCTTCGCCCTTGTCGCTGGCCACGGTATTGCCGTTCTCATCCAGCAGGCGCATCTGCAGCTTGTAGGTACCTTCGCTGCCCGGGAAGGTCTCGCTGTCGATGGTCACGGTGCCGCGATCGGAGACATCGAAGGTCATGACCTCGCCCTTCTCGCGAATGCGCACATCGGTGACGATCTCATCGAAACGACGGTCCGGCTCCGCTTCACTCTCGGTGACGGCAGCGCTGCCGGTCGCCGCCGCCGTGGTGGCAGACGCAGAAGTGGCAGCTTCGGCCGTGCCAGTCGCCGTGCTGGCGACGGCTTCACCGGCAGTAGCGCTACCTTCCGCGGCAGCGTTGCCGGTCTCGGCGGCCTTCTGCTCGCGCGCCGCCTGCTCAGCCGCGGCCACGGTGGCCGGCTTGATGGTCGCCACTTCATCGTCTGCATCGACGAAGGCAGTGCGACGGCCATCACCATCGGTGTCCAGGAACACCAGACCGTCACCGGTCTCGATGCCGCTTTCTTCGGCGGAGAGCTTCTCACCGCTCTCGCTGAGGCCCGCCACGTTCACTTCATAGGTATTGCCACCCGACTTGCCGGCGCCCAGCTTGTCGGCGCGTACGCGCAGCTTGTAGACCCCGGGCTCCAGCTCGACATTCATGTTCAGGCCATCCGATGCCCTGTCACCCGTGCCCGTGGCGATGATCGCACCCTGCTCGTCTTCCAGGCTGGCATCCAGGGTGTAGGGATCACTCACATCGAAGTTGGCGTTGCCGTCGATCTCATAACGTCCGGCTTCCTTGATGGTGAACTGATGGACACTGGTACCACCGAACTGGAAGTTCTGGCTGTGGGCATCGCTGCGCGGCTTGAGAAACTTGGAGATATCCAGCTTGCCCGCAGCGGCTTCGGCGCGCTGCTGTGCAGGGCTGCCATCTGCCAGCACGGCCTGGGATGCGAGACTGGAGAGGCCGAGCGCAATGGCGCAGGCAAGGGGTAACGCACGTTGTGACATGGTGTCTCTGCCTTGTTGTACTGAAGTTCTTGATAACGTAAGCCGACCGCTGCCATCGCGGCAACCATGCGGCTCAGGAAACAGGGGTTGCACTCGCTGCCCTCAGCATACCAGACCCTCGACGACAGTTACCTTACCCCAGCCTTGGCAATCGCGATTTTCTTGATTGCACGAAAAAACCCCCGCCATTGGCGGGGGTTTCGTTCAGCGATGACGCTTACAGATGTGCGTATCGCGGGTCAGCAGAGTTCCTGCCCGGCTCACGCCTCGCGACGGGACTCGGCCAGATCGACCAGTTCACGCAGTGCGACGGCGAACAGCGGGAAGCTCAACTGGGCGCCACTCTTCATCTCGCCCAGCAGTGAGCACCAGCGGCTGACCAGTCCTTCATGGCTTGCCATCCAGTTGTCGACACGCTCATCGATCTCGCGCGGGGCATTGTCCTGCTTGAGCACGCTGACGGTCAGGGCCAGCTGCTGGCGATCCAGGTCATCACGGAAGCTCTCGCGCGCCTGGGCCTGCCAGCTGTCCTGCACCTCGAGGCCGTTGATCTTGTCGCCGACCCACGGCAGCTCGAGACGATGGCCGATGCCGTAGAAGGCTTCCGCCACACGGTTGATCTTCTCGCCGGTCACCTTGGCGGCCTCGATGATGCCGAGACCGGCATACAGGCTTGAGGTCGCCGCGATGGTGCTGGCCAGCGCTTCCGGAACGCCTGCCTCGACGTAGTGGTCGCGACGAGCCTCCCAGTGCTCGCGGGCTTCGCCCTTGAGGCGCTCGCCGATGCTCTCGGACAGCTGAGCCAGACGCGGCGCGAAGTGCGAGATGCTCTCCTTGACGCCCATGCTGCTGCGCTGACGCAGGAACCAGCGGGTGGCGCGACGCATCAGGCGCATCAGATCGCTCATCATGCGGTACTGCATGTCGGCCGGCACCTGGTGATCCAGCGCCTCGATCTGGGTCCACAGCGCTTCCAGGTTGAAGCTGTCACGCGCCACGATGTAGGCACGCGCAATCTCGGCCTTGCCGGCACCGGTGGTGTCTTCCAGGCGACGCACGAAGGCGATGCCCATGTGATCCACCAGGTCATTGGCGATCTGGGTGGCGGCGATCTCACGCTTCAGACGGTGCTGATACATTTCCTCCGGGAAGCGCTCCATCAGCACGCGCGGGAAGGCGCGCTCCAGATGCTGCTGCACGTAGCTGTCATCCGGCACGTCAGAGGCGATCAGGCTGGTCTTGAGATCGCTCTTGGCGTAGGACACCAGCACGGACAGTTCCGGCAGGGTCAGGGCTTCACCGGCATTGGAACGCTCGATCAGCGCCTCATCGGAAGGCAGGAACTCGAGCTCGCGATCCAGGGTACCGGCCGCTTCGAGTTCATTGATGAAGCGACGGAAGACACCCATGCCTTCCTTGGACTGCAGCTCGGAGAGCGACAGTGCCTGGGTCTGGCGATAGTTGTCCTTGATCACCAGCTCGCCGACCTCGTCGGTCATCTCGGCCAGCTGCTGGTTGCGCTGCTTGTCGGTCAGGTCACCGCGGGCGACGATGTCGTCCAGCAGGATCTTGATGTTGACCTCGTGATCCGAGCAGTTCACGCCACCGGCGTTGTCGATAAAGTCGGTGTTGACGCGCACGCCACGCTTGGCTGCGGCTTCCATGCGGCCACGCTGGGTCAGCCCCAGGTTGCCGCCCTCTCCGACCACCTTGCAGCGCAGCTCGTTGCCGTTGATGCGCAGACCGTCGTTGGCCTTGTCACCGACATCGGCGTGAGTCTCGGTGGAGGCCTTGACGTAGGTGCCGATACCGCCGTTCCAGATCAGGTCGACCTGCGCCTTGAGCATCGCGTTGATCAGCTCGTTGGGCGCCAGGCGGTCTTCGCGGATGTCGAAGACTTCCTTCATCTGCGGCGTGATGGTGATGGTCTTGGCATCACGCGAGAACAGACCGCCACCTTCGCTGATCAGACTCTTGTCGTAGTCGTCCCAGCTGGAACGCGGCAGACGGAACAGACGCTCGCGCTCGGCGAAGCTCTTCGCGGTGTCCGGGTTCGGGTCGACGAAGATGTTGCGGTGGTTGAAGGCACCGACCAGACGGATCTTCTCGGACAGCAGCATGCCGTTGCCGAAGACGTCACCGGCCATGTCACCGATACCGACTACGCTGAACTCGTCTTCCTGGATGTTGATGCCCATCTCGCGGAAGTGACGCTGCACACTGACCCAAGCGCCCTTGGCGGTGATGCCCATACCCTTGTGGTCATAGCCGTTGGCGCCACCGGAGGCGAAGGCATCGCCCAGCCAGAAGCCGTACTCGTTGGAGATGGCATTGGCGATGTCGGAGAAGGTCGCGGTGCCCTTGTCCGCCGCGACCACCATGTAGGGGTCGTCTTCGTCATAGCGCACGACGGCGTTCGGCGGTACCACGTCACCACCGGACAGGTTGTCGGTGATGTCGAGCAGTGCGCGGATGAAGATCTGGTAGCAGGCGATACCTTCTTTCTGGATCACGTCACGGTCGTTGCTTTCCGGCATGCGCTTGCAGACGAAGCCGCCCTTGGCACCCACCGGCACGATGACCGCGTTCTTGACCTGCTGCGCCTTGACCAGCCCCAGCACTTCGGTGCGGAAGTCCTCGTGACGGTCGGACCAGCGCAGACCACCGCGCGCGACCTTGCCACCGCGCAGGTGCACGCCCTCGACGCGCGGCGAGTAGACGAAGATCTCGAACATCGGACGCGGCTTGGGCACGTCCGGAATCTGACGGGTATCGAGCTTGAAGCTGATGTAGTCCTTGGCCTGACCATCTTCCGCCGGCTGGAAGAAGTTGGTGCGCAGGGTGGCCATCATCAGATCCACGTAGCGACGCAGCAGACGGTCGTCGTTGAGGCTGGAGACCTGATCGAGCAGACCGTTGATGCGCTCGCGGCAGGCGCTGACGTCATCCTCATCGCCCTGACCCTGCGGGTCGAAGCGCAGGTTGAACAGCTGCACCAGCTCGCGGGTGATATCCGGATGGCTGCCCAGGGCATTGGCGATGTAGGCCTGGGAGAGGCCGAAGCGGATCTGCTTCAGGTAACGCGCGTAGGCACGCAGCATCGCCACTTCACGCCAATCAAGGCCGGAGCCGATGATCAGGCGGTTGAAGGCGTCGGATTCGGCTTCGCCGGACCAGATCTTCTTGAAGGCTTCGATGAAGCTCTCGCGCACTTCGGACAGCTCGACTGCGCCCTTGCCGTGATGCTCCAGATCGAAATCGTGGATCCAGCAGGTGGCATCGCTGCGCTCGATCTCGTAAGGACGCTCGCCGATGACGCGCAGCCCCAGGTTCTCGAGAACCGGCAGCACGTCGGACAGCGGAATCGGCTGATGCTTGTGGAACAGCTTCAGGTTGACACCCGAGTTGTCATCCTCGACCAGACGATAGGTGCTCAAGGCCACGACATCGCCTTCATCCAGCGCACGCAGATGGCCCACGTCGTAGACGGCGGTGCGCGGCGAGAAGTCATCACGGTAGCTGCCCGGGAAGGCATCGCGATAACGACTCATCAGTTCATTGGCCTGCTCTTCACCGAAGCCTTCCACCATCGCGGCATGCAGCTCGTCACGCCAGCTGCGTGCCAGCTGGGCGATCTTGTTCTCCAGCGCGCGCATGTCGTACTGGCCAGGCTCGTCGCCCTTGAAGCGCAGGATGAACTGGATGCGTGTCAGCACGGACTCGGACAGATACGGCGTGAAATCACCGAAGGTGGCATCCAGCTCTTCGCAGAGCAGATTCTGGATGCGCACGCGCAGGTCGGTGGAGTAGACATCGCGCGGCACGAACACCAGCACGGAGAAGAACTTGCCGAAGCGGTCTTCACGCACGATCAGTCGCACGCGACGACGCTCACGGATATTGAGGATGCTGGTGGCGGTGCGGGTCAGCTCATCCGTGGAGATCTGGAAGAGGTCATCACGCGGATAGACTTCCAGAATCTGCAGCAGGTGCTTGCCGTTGTGGCCCTTCGGGTTGACCCCGGCGGCCTCCATGACGTCCTGCACCTTGCGACGCAGAATCGGCACGTTGCGCGGACTCTGGTTGTAGACCGTGGAGGTGTAGAGCCCCAGGAAACGACGCTCGCCGATCACGCGGCCTTCGGCATCGAAGCGCTCGACAGTGATGTAGTCCGGATAGGCCGGACGGTGCACGCGGGCGTGGAAGGCGCTCTTGGCGAAGGACAGCAGCTCCGGGATCAGCACGTACTGATCGCTGTTGACGCTCTGCTGATGGCGGGACTGCTCGTGATAGCGCTCGAGGTCCAGCTTCAGGACGCCAAGCTCGGAACCCTCGACCTTGCTCAGCACGCGAGTGCCGTCGTCCTGCTCTTCGACGGTGTATTCGTCATAGCCGAGGAAGGTGAAGTGATCGTTGCCCATCCACTCCATGAACTCGCAGGCTTCCTGGTGATCCGCCTCGGACACGGTGGCAGGACGGTTGTCACGCAGCTCTCTGAGCGCCTGAGCCCCCTGGGAGCGCATGGCCTCGAAATCCGCCACGGCGACCCGCACTTCAGCCAGCACTTCACTCAGGCTGTTTTCCAGATCTTCGAGCATTTCGCCATCGTTGTGACGATCGATCTCGATATAGATCAGTGACTCGCGCGTCTCGGGAGCGTTCTCGGCGCGCGGCGCGGTCACGCGCTCCAGCTGACCGGAGGCATCGCGCGCCACGGCCAGCACGGCATTGTGGATGGCATGCACGGTGATGCCGCGACGATTGAGCTCGATGCGCACCGAGTCCACCAGGAAGGGCATGTCCGGGTGCAGCACTTCGATGATGGTATGGGTGGACTGCCAACCATGCTTCTCGAAGTCAGGGTTGTAGGCGCGCACCTTGGGGGCAGCGTGACTCTGCAGGAAGTGCCATACGGCCAGAGTGGAGCCGTAGAGGTCATCCAGCTTGCGCTCGGCCATGTCCTCGAAGGAAGCCGTCGCATGATAATCGCGCGCAAAGGCCGCGATTTCCTGCACCTTGTCCTTGGGAAGTCGCTTGTCCAGCTGCTCTTGGAGCTGCGCAAGGAATTCCTGCTTGCCGTCCGTCGCCACGTGTAGCATCAATCACCTCGACTGACCTGATGGAAGTATCAGGAAGAATAGTCATAGAGAGCCCGCGCTCGCACCCGTGACAGGATGCCAAGGCGCAGGCTCATGCAGTGCATCACAGACTAGCGCAGTCTGTGCCTCGGCCCCATGCCTGTTCCATATTGGTCATGCTGCATGACATCTGTGCATCGGGTATTGACTTGCGCCTCGCGTCATGAAACGAAAGTCTAACAAGGCGTTCATCGAGACAGACACGACGAGGCCCCGCCGCCACTATCACTCCCGATGGCTCATGGAGCCGGATCTGGAGTCTAGTTGGCAACGGGGCCTCGGCTTTTCAAGCGTCGAGGCGGAAAACGCTCCGCCGTCTCTCACTTGCTGACACGCCTGCTTTCACTCACTTCCTGACGAGATAGACCCCACACTCCAGGTGGTCGGTATAGGGGAACTGGTCGAACAGCGCGAAACGCTCGATGCGATGCGTACGGCACAGCACCTCGAGATTCTCGCTCAGCGTCTGCGGGTTGCAGGAGATATAGACGATGCGCTCGTAGCGCGCGGTCTGTTCGCAGCTGTCGGCATCGAGACCGGCGCGCGGCGGGTCCACCAGCACGGTGCGGAAGTCATGATTCTCGAGGTCCATCTCCGCCACGCGACGCCCCTCCTTCTCGCCGGCCAGTGCCAGCGAGAAGTCCTCGGCGGACATGCGCGCCACCTGGGCATTGTCGATGCCATTGGCCGCCAGATTGACCTGCGCCGAGGCCACCGACGTCCGCGAGATCTCGGTGGCCAGCACGCGACGGAAGTTCTCGGCCAGCGCGATGGTGAAATTGCCGTTGCCACAATAGAGCTCGACCAGATCGCCCTGCTCCCGGCCTTCCGCTTGCGCCTTGTCCGGATGGGTCACGTCGCGCGCCCAGCTGAGCATGGAGCGGCAGATCTCGGCGTTGGGCTGGGTGAAGCTGTTCTCGACCTGCTGATAGACATATTCACGTCCATCGACCTCGAGACGCTCGAAGACGTGATCGCGCGTCAGCACGAGGTGCTGCTTGCGTGAACGCCCGATGATCATGATGTCGAGTTCCTGCTCCAGCGCGCGCGCCTCGGCTTCCCAGTCCTCTTCCAGCTTGCGGTGATAGATCAGCGTGACCAGTGCCTCGCCACTCAGGGTGGTGAGGAATTCACACTGGAACAGACGCTCACGCAGCACCGGACTGGCCTTGAGCCGCTCACGCAGCAGCGGCATCAGCGTATTGATGCGCTGGCTGGCCACCGGGAAGTCGTCCATGCGCACGACCGTCTTCTTCTTGTTGCCCTCGTCGTCGAATTCCACCTCGAACATCGCATAGTAGAGGTCGTCATCCTCATGCCAGATACGAAATTCGCAGCGCATGCGGTAATGACTGGGCGGCGAGGGAAACACCTCGAGCTCTGGCGCATCGAAGGCGGCGAAACGGGCGCGGGTCTGCTCGGCCTTCTCGGCAAGCTGCTGTTCATACTGACTGGGATCGACGACGGCGATGGCCACACTGACTCCTGCCTGCGGGCATACCGCAGCACTGAAACGATGAGCAAAGGGACGCGGATGAGGTCATGGAGAGCCATGCTGATCACGTCCATTCAAAGGTTGGGCGCGCTAGCCTACCACCGGCAGCGCGAAGCTCAAGCACGGGTTGGTGACTCATGCAGCGACAGGGGCCGTCAGGGGCCGAGCGCGAGTCCTCGAGGGGCGGCAAACCCCTGGCTTTCAAGTGCAGTGGCAAGGCCGGGCTGACAGGCATCCGTCGCCAGGGCGATGCCTGCGTCAGACACCTCGTCTTGCGCCAGCGTGGCCTGCGCCGTGCGGGCCGGCAACTCCAGCACCTGGGCCACGCGCCGTGCGATCGCCGCGCCGGAATCCACCAGCGCCAGCGGTGGTTCACCCGGCGCATTCCTGCCCAGGGCGCTGGCGATATCCGCGCTGAGCAGCGGGAAGTGGGTACAGCCGAGAATCACCACCTCCAGCCCCGGTACCGCCGCGAGATCCGCCAGACTCGCCGCGACCACCTCGGGGCGAGCAGCCTCGCCACGCAGACGGCGCTCGGCCTCGGCGACCAGCGGGTCCGCCGCGACGCGAATCACCTGGCAGTCCGCCGCGAAATCATGGATCAACTGCTCGGTATAGGCACGCCTCACCGTGGCGGAGGTGGCCAGCAAGCCGAACACTGGCGGCTCGCCCTGTGCGCGGCGCACCGCGCTCTGACGGCTGCGCGCCAGCAGCGCGGCAGGCTTGATCGCCGGTACGGTACCGATCACCGGAATCGACAACGTCTCGCGCAATGCCTGCAGCGCCAGCGTGCTGGCGGTATTGCACGCCACCACCAGAGCACGCGCTCCACTTGCCTCGACCGCCGCCGCACACACCTGCGCGATGCGCGTCACCAGCCAGTCATCGGCCTTGGTGCCGTAGGGGAGCGCAGCGTTGTCACACACATAGGCCAGCGGCAACGTCGGCCATTGGCGGCGAATCTCCGCCGCCACCGAGAGTCCTCCGACCCCCGAATCGAAGATCAGCACCGGCGCGTCAGGCGCGTCAGATAGGACATGGGACTGGCTGACAACGGAGCCTGAAGGGGCGGTGGAAGGCGCCATGATGATGATATCTCGCGCTACGAAAGAGGAAGGTCGGCTGCAATGGCGCGCTATTTTACCTGCTTGGTGACGATGTAGGTGAAGTAACGATCGATCCCCAGCTCGGAGACCAGCCAGCGGTCGATCAATCGCTGGTAGGCATCGATGCTCGCCGTCTCGAGACGCAGCAGATAATCCACGCCGCCGCCGACCGCCACACACTCGATCACCTCGTCCGCCTCGCGCATGGCGCGCTCGAAGCGCTGGAAGCTCTCGGCATCGTGATGCTTGAGGTGTATCTCCACCCATACCGGCGTGCGCGGGGCTGCCACCACGGCGCCGCCGCGCTGCGCCTCGAGCAGCGCCTGATTGATGCGCGCCGAATAGCCCTCGATGATGCCGGCCTGCTCAAGGCGCTTGACCCGCTCCCAGCACGGGCTGACCGACAGATTGATCTCCTCGGCCAGCCGCGACTTGGTGATGCGACCATCGCGCTCGAGGATCGCCAGAATCTTCAGATCGAAGGCATCAAGCCTGGGCGCGGGCATCGCGCGCGCAGCGCCTGAACTCATGAGGCATCTCGCGCCAGGTCGTCCACCACCTCAGCGATCACCGCCAGCGTATCGCCGAGACTGACCTGCGCCGGGAAGCGCCGTGCCACCAGCACGCCGTCGCGCTCAGCACGATATTCCACCGCGGGCTGACCGGCCCGCCCCAGCGGGTAGACCCGAGCCACGCACTGCCCCGCGCTGACCTGCTCACCCAGCGCCACGCACAGTTCCAGCAGGCCTTCATGCTCACTCTGCACGTAGCAGCTGGCATCCGGCATGTCGATCAGCAGCGGCCTGGCCGCCTGGTCGGCATGGCGTCGCTCGACATCGCCTTCCAGATCGGCACGACTGCGTTCGCGCAGCACGCCACTGAAGGCGAGGAAGTTGTCGACGCCACGGTCGGCGATCGCCTGGCGCTCAGGCGTGGTGGAACCGCCGCCCCCCAGCTCCGTGGTGACGAAGACCTTGCCCTGGCGTTCCACGGCAGTGTCGTAGAGCGCCTCGGCATCCAGCTCGAACATCATCATCGCCGAAGGCGCACCGAAGGCCAGCGCGCCGGCCAGACTCTCGGCTTCCTGATGACGGCACTGCTCCACGCCCAGCGACGCCTCGAGATAGTCCAGGCGGTGCGCGGCCGCGAACGGCAGGATATCCAGGGTGCGGCCACCGGAATGCAGGTCCAGCGCGTAGTCACACTGCGGTACCAGCACCCGGGTGAAATAGTCGGCGATCTGCTCGGTAGGTCCCCCCTCGGGATCGCCGGGGAAGCTGCGATTGAGATTGCCGCCATCAAGTGGCGAGCAGCGCCGGCCGGCCTTGGCCGCCAGCGCATTCATGGTCGGCACGATGATGACACGCCCCTGCACGTCCTCGGGCGTGAGGCGGGCCGCCAGCTTGTAGAGCGCGGTGATGCCCTCGTACTCGTCACCGTGATTGCCGCCGGTGAGCAGCACCGTGGGGCCTTCACCGTTGGCGATCACGCTGATCGGGGTCATCACGGCACCCCAGGCAGACTCATCGGTGGAAATCGGCAGCTTGAAGAAGCCGTGCTGAAGGCCATCGGCGTTCAGGTCAATGGTCAGGCTGACGGGAGATTCACGCATGACAGGCCTCCTTGGCCGGACGAACTCACAACAACAAAGGCGTATGGCATCGCATCACTGACGAACGGCCAGCCCGTCACTTGACGAACAGCTGGCGGGGCACGTCACACAATGGCTCGGCACCATTCTCGGTGATCAGGATCGACTCGGTGATCTCGAGCCCCCAGTCATCCATCCACATGCCGGGCATGAAGTGGAAGGTCATGCCCGGTTCCAGCACCGTCTCGTCACTGGGGCGCAGACTCATGGTGCGCTCGCCCCAATCCGGCGGATAGCTGATGCCGATGGGATAGCCGCAACGTGCGCCCCCCCGGTCGAAGCCGTACTTGTCCATCGCCGCGCCCAGCGCCAGCGCGATGTCGCAGCAGCGATTGCCCGGTCTGGCGATGGCCAGGCCGCTTTCGATGCCTTCCAGCAGGGCGGACTCACCACGCACGAAATCGCGCGGCGGCCGACCGAGAAACACGGTGCGCGAGAGCGGCGCGTGATAGCGCTTGTAGCAGCCGGCGATCTCGAAGAAGGTGCCCTCGCCCTCGCGAAACGGCGTGTCATCCCAGGTCAGGTGAGGGGCAGCGGCATCACTGCCGGTCGGCAGCAATGGCACGATGGCCGGATAGTCGCCGCCGAGAATCTCGCCATTCGGCCCGACCACACCCTCGACCCCGACACGATAGATCTCGGCGACCAGTGCGCTCTTGGGCAGGCCCGGCTCGATCATCTCGAGGATGCGCGAGTGCATGCGCTCGACGATGCGCCCCGCCACGCGCATGTAGGCGATCTCCTGCTCGGACTTGATCGCCCGACACCAGTTGACCAGCGAGTTGGCGTCCACCAGTCGCGCGTGGGGCAACTCCTTGACCAGCGCCAGATGGGCACGTGCCGAGTAGTAGTAGTTGTCGAGTTCGACCCCCACCACGCCGTCGTGCCAGCCGCGCTGCGGCAGGATCGACTGGGCGAGAAACTCCATCGGATGCATGTCCGGATTCTGCACGTAGTAATCCGGATACCACAGGATGTTGTCCTCGCCCATCCAGCAGGTACGCAGCGCGCCGTTGCCGTCCTGACGGCGTCCGTACCAGACTGGCTCACCGCTCAGACCCAGCAGTACACATTGGTGCACATAGAAGGACCAGCCGTCATAACCGGTCAACCAGGCCATGTTGGAGGGGTCGGAAATCACCATCACATCGATGCCGGCACGCGCCATCGCTTCCCGGACACGCTGGATACGGGCGTGATATTCCCCGATGGTGAAGGCCTGGCGTCCGGCCGACAGTGGCCGCGGTACCCAGTTGTCGGGCATCGCCTGCGCTTCGCCATTCGGCAAGTTGTTGAGCCCCGCGAATGGAGGCTGGGCAATAGGCGGATGCGACGGGAATTGGCTCATGCAGCGCTCCTGTTCAATCAGGCCTTGAGGCAAGCAGCACGTCGGGGCGGAGCCTTACGCGCGCCTCTGGTGCCCAGAGCCGTCAACGTATATGCGAACATCCGAATTCCCCTCTTGATTCGAGTCTGTCACTCTGCCGACAGCGGGTCAAAGGCGACTCTGGCACTGTCGCCCTTCCCTTCGGCCCTTGCAAGGGCCGCGCCATCATCACGACATCACCGGGAAATACTCCAGGACCTTTCAGGAGACTCTTTCAGATGAGCCACATGCGAATTCTGGTACATCACGAGCGGGCAGAACGCTGGTGCGAGGCACTGCGTGAGCGTCTGGACAGCAGCGACATCGAGATCCTCGCCGATGACGGCGAGACCCTGGGCGACATCCTGGTGGTGTGGGCACCGCCGGCGGCACTGTTCGAGCGGCATCGCGAACACGACGTGAAGGCGATTCTCAATCTGGGTGCCGGCGTGGACAGCCTGCTGGCCAATCCCGCCCTGCCTCGAGAGGTGCCGGTGCTCAAGCTGCGCGATGCCGGTATGGCCAGCCACATGCTCGATTACGTGCGCTACGGCCTGCTGCACTTCCGACGTGACTTCGATCGCTACGCTGTCCAGCAGTCAGAGCGTCACTGGGCGCCACATCGCGTGGTGCGCGCCAGGCATTATCCGGTCGCGGTGCTCGGCCTGGGTGCCATCGGCCGGCAGATCGCCGAGGCGCTGGCGGCAGACGGCTACCCCGTGCATGGCTTCAGCCGCAGCGCCCACACCCTGGAGGGCGTGACCTGCCACCATGAACAGGGG
The DNA here is from genome assembly GCF_057670765.1 of Cobetia sp. PS-4MA. NCBI lineage: Bacteria > Pseudomonadati > Pseudomonadota > Gammaproteobacteria > Oceanospirillales > Halomonadaceae > Cobetia > Cobetia sp. PS-4MA. The sequence goes on from NZ_CM173107.1 coordinate 3,187,319, forward strand.
GAAGGCGGTCGCTCGCTCAAGGCAGTGCTGGGAGATGAAACGCTTGGCCTCAAGGCGGTGATCAACCTGCTGCCCAACACCACCGCCACTCGCGACGTGCTGAATGCAGAGGTCTTCGCGGCCCTGCCCGGTGACGCCGTACTGATCAATCCCGGCCGCGGCAGCAGCGTGGTCGAGGAGGATCTGCTCGCGGCGCTGGAGAAGGATCAGTTGCGCGGCGCGCTGCTGGATGTCTTCCAGCATGAGCCGCTCGCCGGCGACAGCCCGCTGTGGCAGCACCCGAAGGTGATCATCACCCCGCACGCCGCCGCCCCGACCCCGGTCTCCGAGGCCGCCGACCAGCTGGCGGAGAACATCCGCCGCGTGCAGCGCGGTGAGTCCCTGACGGGCATCAGTCTGGAACACGGCTACTGAGACGTGCGTTTCACACCGGAAGCGCGGTGGTCGACTTGAGACACTCCATCGCGAAGCGTGCCGAGACATCGGTGAGGTCATCGAGGGTATTGACCAGCTGCTTGTAGACACGGTCGTAGGCATTCATGTCCGCGACCTGAACCTTGAGCAGGTAGTCGTAGTCGCCCGCCATGCGATAGAACTCGGTGACCTCCTCGATCTCCTCGATCACCGCCACGAACCGCTCGAACCAGGCCCGCGAATGATCGCGGGTCTTGAGTTGCACGAAGGCGGTCAGCCCCAGCCCGACCCGCTCGGCATCCAGCAGCGCCACCCGCGCGGTGATCACCCCGCATTCCTCCAGCCGCTTGAGGCGTTTCCAGCAGGGTGAGGTGGTCAGATGCACCGACTCCGCCAGTGCCGCCAATGACAGGCTGGCATCACGCTGCAACAGCCGCAGCAGCGCGCGGTCCGTGGCATCGAGCACAATTTTCTCCATACTCCCTCCTCACGACAAAATCTTGCTACAGAACATGGCCCACGCCATGACAACTGGCAAGTTTTGCCAGACAGCCGGTCGTACCATGAAGGCTCCTCCCCGCGACAGGAACTGCTGCCATGCCGACCACTGCCTTTCCCCCTCGCTCGCCGTGTGCGCCCTCTTCACTCGCCACTCCCTCGGAGGACTTGCTGCACAGGGCGCCTCTGGAAGCATGGCGACAGGAGTGCCTGGCACAGCTGGCCGCCTTGAAGGCAGCCACGCCCGTCACTCCGCTCAGGGAGCTTGCGCTTTGCGGGCTTGGCGAGGCGCGCGTGCTGATCAAGGACGAGCGCGCCCACGCCAGTGGTTCACTCAAGCATCGACTGGCCATGGCGTTGTTCGAGCAGGCCTTGAAGCAAGGCTGGCTCAGTCCCGGACGCCCGGTCATCGACGCCTCGTCAGGCTCCACGGCGGTCTCTGAAGCGTGGCTGGCACGCCGCCTGGGACTGGAATTCATCGCCGTGGTACCCAAGGGCACCGCATGTGACAAGCTGAAGGCGATTCGTGACGAGGGCGGGCGTGTCGTGGAGATCGAGAATGCCGTCCACCTCTGCCAGTCCGCCCAGGCGCTGGCCGAGGACAGCGGCGGCCACTTCCTCAACCAGTTCCAGCATGCCGCCACGGCCAGCGACTGGCAGAGCGAGACAAGCCTGCCGGGCGAGTGTCTGGCACAGATCGCCGAACGCGAGCTACCGGAGCTTGAAGCGGTCTTTCTCGGCGCTGGCACCGGCGGCAGCGCCGCCACCTTCGCGCGCCATCTGCGTCACAAGGGTCTTCTTCGCCACTCGGGGCCTCTACACCACACGGGGCCTTTTCACCACTCGGGGCCTCTACACCACAGGGGCCATGGCGCTCGCGTAATCGGCGTGGACCCCGAACACTCCGTCTATCACGCCTGCTGGCAGCACCATCACACCCATGGCACCCGCATGACCTCACTGCCCGCGCCCCAGGCACCCAACCCCATCGAGGGCATTGGCCGCCCCTGTGTACTGGAGGCGTTCGACCCCGTGCACTTCGATGATTATCGACGCATCGCGGATGCCCGCAGCCAGGCGGCGGCACTATGGCTGGCAGAGCATGCCGGGCTTGCCGTCGGGCCCTCCACCGGCACCGCCTTCGCGGGCCTGCTGGAAACCCTCGAGCTCAAGCACGCCCGCGGCGAGGCGCTGACGGGTAGCTGGCTGCTGCTGGCCTGTGATCATGCCAGCCGCTACGCCAGCACCCTGGGCGACCCCGTCTGGCGGGCGGAACACCAGTCACGCCTCGCCCCGCATCGCGCCTGGATCGAAAGACTCACCGCCTGAAACGACGACACCCCGCCAAGGGCGGGGTGTCGTCGTCAGGCATCACGAGGCGCGATGGCAGCTCGTGCCACGGCTCATGTCAGCCGCAATGGAGGTCAGTCACGCCTCATGCCAGCAGGGCATTGAACTGACGCAGCCACTCCGGGTGGGCCGGCCAGGCCGGCGCGGTCACCAGCTTGCCGGAGGTCACGGCATCGGTGACTTCCAGTGACACGAATTCGCCACCTGCCAGCTTGACCTCCGGCGCGCAGGCCGGATAGGCGCTGACGCGATGGCCTTCCAGCGACATGGCAGCCGCCAGCAGCTGCGGGCCATGACAGACGGCGGCGATGGGCTTGTCGGCCTCGACGAAGTGACGCACCAGGTTCAGCACGCGCTCGTCCAGACGCAGGTACTCGGGAGCGCGGCCACCGGGGATCAGCAGCGCATCGTAGTCTTCCGCCTTGAGGTCGGCGAAGCTCGCGTTGAGCGCGAAGTTGTGACCCGGCTTCTCGGTATAGGTCTGATCGCCTTCGAAGTCGTGGATCGCCGTCTTGACGATATCGCCTTCACGCTTGTCCGGGCATACCACATCGACCCGATGACCCATCGCCTGCAGCGCCTGGAACGGCACCATCAGCTCATAGTCTTCCACAAAATCTCCGGCAATGATGACAATGCTGGCCATGATGATCTCCTGATTGAACAAACGGGGTTGGCATCACTGCATCGCGCTCGCCTGACATCACCTCTGCCTGACATGTCGGGAAGCCTGCAGCTCACGCACAAGGCGTTCCCAGAGTACCTGTCCGGCGCGCATGAGCAAGCGCTGAAATAGCGTCCTGTGCCTGATGCGCCTGTCATCGGGGCCATCGCCAGCGGGCCCTCATGCGTCATCCACGACTTGCAGGAGAGGTGCGCCAGCGCGAGGGAACCTTGCATGCGGCCACGCTGCCCAATCATCATGCTCTCGCCCCGAACGACACCACTCCCCAAGGGCGGCCCCATTTGCGGACAGAAAGCTTCGACAGGAGTCACCATGCTTGCCCTTGTACCACGACGAATCCACTGGACACGCCTGCGACGGATACCCTCGCCTCGCCGCCTGAACGGCTGGCTTGGCGCGATGCTGCTGGGATCAGCCCTGTTGAGCACGGCGCAACAGGCGAGCGCTGACGTGAGCAGCGCGGAGTCTCCCGTGCCCTTCACCGCTCAATACACCCTGGTGCTGGACGGCTGGCCGGATGTGCCCATCACGCAGCGCATCAGCCAGAGCGGGGAGCTTTACATCGCCAGCATGGAGGCCTCCATCAAGGTGGCCAGTGGCTACGAGCAGGGACGCTTCCTCCTCAAGGAGGGCCAGCTGCAGCCGGCCGGGTATCGTTCCGGTTATCGTCTGGCGGGTATCGGCAAGGACTACAGCCGCGAGGCACCCGAGCCTGACGAGACGCTCCTCCCCGACCGCCAGACCCTGCTGGTACTGCTGAGCCAGCAGGCCGATGCCCAGTGGGCCGCGGGAAGTTGCCTGACGGGAGCCCCCTGTGCGCTGGAATATCTGGATCACAAGGGGCGCACCCGGACACTGATGTATGAGATCCAGGCACAGGAATCCCGCGTGGCCGCCGGTCAGACCTTCCGCACCCTGCGGCTGGACACCTGGCGCAAGCATCGTGATCAGAAGCACTACCGCCTGTGGCTGGCCCCCCGCTGGCCGGGCCTGATGGTGGCTCTCGACTACCTCGACTACGAGGACAGCCCCGCAGGTGAAGTCCCGGAGCGCTCCGCACATCTGACCCTCGACCGGCTCAGCAGCTCGCGGCGCCAGGCCAGTCCGTGACCCGTCGTGAGGCTCGGTGTCCGGTGCTCGGTGTCCAGGCCGCGGCATAAGCCGCGCTGATCCCCCATCAGCAGTTATCGCGCAGGATCCACTCCCGGGGATACCCTCTGTCCCCGGCAATCGTTACAGTAACCCTTCCCAGTGATACTCACTGACAATCAATCGCTTACGTCGCTCTGGTCCTGTCGACGGCCAATGACAAGGAAGGGTCATGCTCTCGGGTCTCATCTTCATCCTGCTGCCGCTGATTCTCGGCTATCTGGTGCGTATCGAGCAGCCCGCACGTCTGGCGGTCGTCAATCAGCTGGTGAATGCCTCGATCTACGTCATCCTGTTCCTGATGGGCATGGGGCTTGCCGGGCTGGAGCAACTCGGCGCCGGCATGGCCGCCATGAGCGGGCAGGCGGTGATTCTGTTCGCCATCATCACGCCATTGAATCTGCTGGCACTGTGGGCGTTGTCACGTCGCAGTGCACTGCGTGCGGATGCCTCACGCGTGGTGGAAGGAGCGCCGATGACCCGCTGGGAAGCGCTGTCCGGCTCCCTGACACTGGCGGCGGCGGTCGCGCTGGGCGTCGCGGCGGGCGTCGTGCTGGGACTGATGGAGATCTCGCTCGACACCGACACCCTGGCCGAGTGGGCACTCTATGCCCTGCTGGCGTTGATCGGCTGCCAGCTGAGAAGCTCCGGCATGAGCCTGCGCCAGATCCTGCTCAACCGCCATGGCCTGTTCATCGCGCTGACGGTGATGGCGAGCTCGCTGCTGGGCGGACTGCTGGCGGCACCGCTTCTGGCACTCGACTGGAATCAGGGCATGGCGATGTCGGCCGGTTTCGGCTGGTATTCGCTGTCAGGCATCCTGATCGGTGATCAGCTCGGGCCGATTCTGGGTGGCGCAGCCTTCTTCAATGACCTGAGCCGCGAACTGCTCGCCTTCCTGTTGATCCCGCTGACCATCCAACGCTTCACGCCGCTGGCCATCGGCTTCGGCGGCGCGACCTCGATGGACTTCACTTTGCCGGTCATCCAGCAGACCGGCGGCGTTGCCTGCGTGCCCGTGGCCGTCGTATCCGGCTTTCTGCTCTCGCTGGCCTCGCCGCCGATGATCCTGTTCCTGCTCTCGCTCAGCCACGTCTGACGTCGTGGTCCTTGCCGATGACACCCCGGAACGGTGACACTCGGCCTCTCTCTTTCCAGCGCCTGACATTGCCATGCCGCCTCTGCATCACACTCCACCGCGCCCCAGACGCGTGACGCTCGCCGACATCGCCGCTCGCCTGGGCGTGACCAAGGTCACGGTCTCGCGCGCGCTCAACCAGCCCGAGAAGGTCTCCGCCGCCATGCGCGAGCGGGTACGGGAGTGCGCCCGCGAACTGGGTTACATGCCCAACCGCCAGGCCGGCAGCCTCGCCAGTGGTCGCTCCCGGCTGATCGCGCTGCTGATCCCGTCACTGTCCAATGCCGTGTTTTCGGAACTGCATCGGGGGCTTGAGGCACCGCTGGCCGCCGCCGGCTATCAGCTGCTGATCGGCCATACCGGCTATTCGATGGAAGAAGAGGAGCGCCTGATCGAGACCTGGCTCTCGTTCGGCGTGGATGGTCTGGTGCTGTGCGGCAGCCGCCACAGCGAACGCGTCACCGAGATGATCGCGCGCTCCGGCTGTGCCGTGGTGGAGTGCATGGAAAAGCGTGAGGCGCCACTGGACATGGCGGTGGGGCTGGATCAGCACGCCGCCGGCCGCGCCATGGCGGAGGCGATGATCGAGAGTGGCCGCCGGCACATCGGCTTTCTGGCCGCGCGCATGGACCGCCGCGTCGAGCAGCGTCTGGCGGGCTGGCGCGCCGCCGTCGAGGCCGCCGGCCTGTCACAGGAGTACCTGATGACCACTCCGGCACCCTCAAGCGTCAAGCTGGGCGGCGAATTGCTGGACGAGATGCTGACTCGGTGGCCGAATCTCGACGCCGTCTTCTGCTGCAACGACGACCTGGCCGCCGGTGCACTGTTCGAGTGTCAGCGTCGCGGCCTGGAAGTGCCGGCACGGCTGGCGCTGGCCGGCTTCAATGGTCTGGAGATGACCCGTGGCACCTGGCCTGCGCTTGCCAGCGTGGTCACGCCGCGCCGAGAGATCGGCGAACGCACCGCCGCCCTGCTGCTGGCACGCCTGAGCGGCGACCACGCCTCCACGCCGCGTGGCCTGTGGGAAGACCTGGGCTTCAGCCTGCAGAGAGGCGGGAGTCTGCCCCGGGCGTGAGCGCTTTCGAGGATGCGTGCTGCGCCGTCAGCTGCTGACACACCTGTTCGACCAACGCCTGCGGTGTGGCACTGATGTCGAGGGTATAGACGCGCTCCGTCTCACGCTCAGGCACCTCCAGGGTCGCCAGCTGGTCATCGAGCATGGCGGCGCCCTTGAAGAAGTGATCGGTGCGTGCCTCCAGACGCTCCAGCAACAGCTCGCGCGTGCCTTCCAGGAACACGAAGCCCAGCGCCGCATCCCCGCCACGCAGCTGATCGCGATAGCGTCGCTTCAGCGAGGAGCAGGCCAGCACCAGACTGCGTCCCTCGCGACGCGCCTCATCGATCAGCTCGACCAGACGGGCCAGCCAGCCATGGCGGTCTTCATCATTGAGCGGGATGCCGCGCGCCATCTTGGCCACGTTGGCCTCGCCATGATAGTCATCACCGTCGATGAACTGCGCCCCCAGACATGCCGCCAACGCCTGGCCGACATGCGACTTCCCGCACCCGGACACGCCCATCACCACCAGTCGCACCCCACCCTCGGGCAAGGTGACGCTCTCATCGTCCAGCGCGACGCTGCCCTGAGCGGACGCCGTGGATGACACCCCTTCTGCCTGCTGCTGCATGACACCCCTTCCCCTTGAAGAATATCCGTGTTGTCTGTCGTCCCACCTTGCCACCCGGGCCGGCCACGGCGAACCCTGTGTGGCGAGCCCATGAGCGGCGGCGCTGCGCAGGATACCCCGCGCAGGCATCATCCATGTCGTGGCGACCCGGCGACATGCACCTTTCGGATCATTGCACAGACGCTTATGTTACCGGTAACTTTCATCCTGCACGAAGCAACAGGTCTTGCACAACAGGTCTGCACAACAGGTCTGGCAAAACCGGCCCTGCACCACAGGCCTCACACGACACGCCTCACACCATACGCCCAAGGCCGTGGCAGATCGCACCGCCACCGCCAGCCGCAAGAGTTCGCCATCATGTCCCCAGATAGCACCCTCGTCCTTGCCGCCCTCGGCGGTATCCTGCTGCTGCTGTACCTCGTCATGCGTCTGCGCCTGCACGCCTTCGTCGCCCTGCTGGTGGTGAGTCTGGGGGTCGGGCTGGCCACCGGCATGCAGCCCGACGCCATCATCGATTCCGTCACCAACGGCATGGGCAACACCCTGGGCTTCGTGGCCACCGTGGTCGGGCTCGGCGCGATGTTCGGCAAGATGCTGGAAGTGTCCGGCGGCGTCGACCGCATGGCCAATACCCTGCTGGGGCGCTTCGGGACCTCACGCTCCCAGTGGGCGCTGGCGCTGACCGGCTTCCTGGTCGCGATTCCGGTATTCCTGGATGTGGCCTTCATCATCCTGGTGCCGCTGGTCTATGCACTGGCACGCCGCAGCGGCCGCTCGCTGCTCTATTACGGCATTCCGCTGCTGGCCGGTCTGGCCGTCACCCACTCCTTTATTCCGCCGACGCCGGGGCCGATCGCGGTCGCCAAGCTGATCGGCGCCGACCTCGGCTACGTGATCCTGTTCGGGGCGCTGTGCGGTCTGCCGGCGATGATCGTCGCGGGCCCGATCTTCGGTCGCTTCATCGCCAAGCGTATCGATGCCAGGATCCCGGAGTACATGGAAAATGCCGGCAGCGTGATGAGCGATGAAGAGGTCAATCAGCGCGCACCGGGCTTCGGGTTGATCCTGTCCATCGTGCTGCTTCCGCTGGCGCTGATCGTGCTCAACACCGTCTCCGGCTTCCTGTTCGGTGACGACAGTCCGCTGGTCGGCTGGCTGGGCTTTCTCGGCCATCCCTTCGTGGCGCTGAGTCTGGCCACGCTGATGGCCTTCACCTTGCTGGGCACGCGTCGCGGCATGACGCGTGAACAGGTGATGGAAGTCGCCACCAAGGCACTCGAGCCGGCCGGCATCATCATTCTGGTCACCGGGGCTGGCGGTGTCTTCAAGCAGATGCTGATCGACTCCGGCGTCGGTGACGTGCTCGGCACCCTGATGGCCGACAGCAATCTGCCACCGATCCTGCTCGCCTTCCTGATCGCCACCGCGGTGCGTGTCATCCAGGGCTCGGCTACCGTGGCGATGATCACCGCCGCCGGCCTGATGGCGCCGGTGATCGATACGCTGGCGCTGTCCGGCCCGGTGCTGGGGCTGGTGGTGATCGCCATCGCCAGTGGCGCCACCGTGCTCAGCCACGTCAATGACTCCGGCTTCTGGCTGGTCAGCCGCTACTTCGGCCTGACCGAGAAGGACACCCTGAAAAGCTGGACGGTGATGGAGACGTTGATCGGCGTGATCGGCGTCAGCATGGCGCTGCTGATCGGGCTGTTCCTCTAGACACCCGCGACCCGGAGCGCTGACGAAAAGCTGCCACGTCATGTGGCAGCTTTTTTTGTGCCTGGCAAATGCCAGAATTCCCTATCGCGCCGTCTTGCACGCTATTTCCCACTTTTGCATTGCGCCTGCATGACATCATGCGATCATCCACCCTTTCGTCCGCCATTCTGGCCCATGATCCTTCGTCTCTGCTCGGCGCTCTCGCGACTGGTCAGAGGCCGTTGCGCATCAGGGCCTGACATCTTTCGTCCGGAGTCCGCATGGACAACAGCCCTGAGTCGCCAACCCCGGCATCGCCACCCTCCGCCACTGGCAGCAAGCCACCCTCCTCCCGCCGTCTGATCTGGATGCGCCTGCTGGCGCTGATCATTCTCGCGCTGGCGATAGCGCTGGCGGCCTGGTGGATGACCCATCGCCCCGGCGCCCCCAAGCGCGCGCCCAGTGACGCCCCGGTTCCCAGCGTGGAAGTGGTGACGGTCAGCCATACGGCCAGTGCACCGACACTGGAAGGCTACGGCCGCGTGATCGCCGATCGTCAGACGACCGTATCCACCCGGGTCAGCGGTCAACTGGCGCCCTTCCCCGAGGGCATCGAGGCGGGCCGTGAAGTCCGCGCGAACCAGCTGCTGGCGAGTCTCGACCAGCTGGATTACCAGCTGGCGCTGCGTCAGGCCGAGGCGGATCTCGCCACGGCAGAAGCCAGCCTCGCCTCGGAAAAGGGCGAGCAGATCCGCGCGGCCTCGGAATACAAGACCTTCGGTCGCAACCTGCCGGCGGCGCAGAAAGCGCTGGTGCTGCGCGAGCCTCAGCTCAAGTCGGCTCAGGCCGCGGTGGACAGTGCCCGCGCCAGCCGCGACCAGGCCAGACTCAATCTGGAACGTACCGAGATCCGCGCGCCCTATGACGGCCTGATCAGCGAGCGTCTGGTCGGCGAAGGCAGTGACCTCAACGCCTTCACCGACCTGCTGACGCTGGTGGCCACCGACCGCTTCTGGGTGCGTCTCAATCTCCCGCAGGCCGACATGGAATGGCTCTCGACCCATGCCCGTGACGGTCAGGGCACGCCGGTACTGCTGTCCAGCAAGGCATGGCCGGAGGGCCAGCATCGGCGCGGCGAAGTGTGGAGCGTCCTGCCGTCCCTGGAGGACAACGGCCTGCTGACCCAGGTGATGGTGGCAGTGGAAGACCCATTGGCGCTCGACGTCTCCGAGGAGGCGAGCGCCAGCACGCCGGCCCTGCGCCTGGGCGATGTGGTGGAAGCGACTCTGACACCTCAGCGCACCGCATCGCTGATCGAGCTGCCGGTCAGCGCCCTGCGCAGTGGCCAGCAGGTCTGGGTGCTGACGGAGGATGGCTATCTGGAGAAACGTGCGGTGGGCGTGCGCCATCTGGGCAACGACACCCTGCTGATCGCCGGGGGGCTGAGCGATGGCGAGCGGGTCATCGTGAGTGCCTTGAGCAATGTCGAGGCCGGCATGGCGCTGCGTGCCCGCGGTGATGCGCCGACGCCGACCACCAGGACCCCTGATAACAAGGCGGCTGACGACAAGACGACGGCTGGCGACAAGAGCACCGCGACAGTTGAGCAGGACACCGCGACTGGTGACAAGAACGCCACGGTTGCCGACAAGCGCGCCACGACCACCGGAAGTGACTCATGACGGCACCGTCGCGCCTCAAGGGCCCCATCCGCTGGATGCATGATCATGGTGTCGCCGCCAACCTGCTGATGCTGTGTCTGATTCTCGGCGGTCTGCTGATGTCCAGCCAGATCAAGAAGGAGGTCTTCCCCTCCTTCGAGCTCGAGATCATCAACGTCAGCGTCAGCTATTCCGGCGCGACCCCCGATGAAGTGTCCGAGAGTCTGTTGCAGGCCATGGAATCCGCGGTGCAGGACGTGGAGGGGATCGAGGAGATCACCGCCACGGCCGAGGAAGGCCTCGGCTCACTGTCCATCGAGCTTCAGGATGGCGTCGAGACCATGCGCGCCTACCAGGACATCCAGCAGGCCATCGACAGCATCACTACCCTGCCCGATGAGTCCGATCCGCCCGTCTACTCGCTGGCAGGTCGCTCGCGCAGCGTGATGGAACTCAAGCTGCACGGCCAGACGGATGACCAGACCCTGCGCAACGTCGCCGAGCGTCTGCGCCTGAGCCTGCTGGACAGCAACGACATCACCAAGGTGGAGCTGACCGGCATCCGTGACCGGGAAGTGCACGTGTCACTGGAGGAAGGGGCGCTGCGCCGTTACGGCCTCTCGCATCAGGATGTGGCCAGCCTGATCGGCAATCAGGCGCTCAACCTGGCCGGCGGCAGTCTGGACACCCAGCAGGGCGAGTACCTGGTGCGCTACGAGGCGCGACGCGACGGTGCCGCCGAGTTCGCGCAGCTGCCGGTGATCTCCAGTCAGGAAGGCAATGTCATCCGCCTGGGCGATATCGCCACCGTCACCGACGGCTTCGCCGACAGTGACAAGGAAGTGCTCTATGACGGTGAACCGGCGATCGGCCTGGACATCTATCAGGTCGGCTCCCAGACACCCAACGAGCTGTCCGCCGCGACCATGGCGATGCTGCCGGAGCTGTCCGCCAGCCTGCCGCGCGGCCTGACGCTGAGTGTCGAGGACGATGATTCGCTGGTCTACCAGGACCGTCTGGAACTGTTGCTCAAGAACGCCTGGATGGGGCTGGTGCTGGTGCTGGTGCTGCTGGGCCTGTTCCTGGAGGCGCGCCTCGCCTTCTGGGTCACCCTGGGCATCCCCACGGCCTTCCTGGGCGCGATGCTGTTCCTGCCGCTGGTCGGCGTGTCCATCAACATGATCTCGATGTTCGCCTTCATCATCGCGCTGGGCATCGTGGTGGATGACGCCATCATCGTCGGCGAGAACATCCACTCGCATCGCGAGCGCGGCGCCAGCATGCGCGAAGCCGCCATCCTCGGCGCACGCGAGATCGCGGTGCCACTGGCGTTCTCGATCCTGTCCAACATCGTGGCCTTCATTCCGCTGCTGTTCCTGCCCGGCTTCCTCGGGCTGGTATTCGGCATCATCCCGCTGGTGGTGATCAGCATCTTCGCGCTGAGCTGGATCGAGGCGATCTTCATCCTGCCCGCGCACCTGGGACACACCAGCGAAAAGCCGATTCGCTGGCTGGCACCGCTGGACCGCGTGCGTCACGGCGTCCAGCACGGACTTGAGCGCTTCACGCGTCAGCGCTTCCAGCCCTTCCTCGAGGGGTGTCTGAACTACCGTGGTCTGACCGCCATCTGTGGCCTGGCGCTGCTGGTGCTGGCGATGGCCTGGATGGCCAGTGGCCGTCTCGGCTTCTCGCTGATGCCACGAGTGGAATCCAACCGCGCCGGCGTCACCGCCAATCTGCCGGTGGGCAGCCCGATCAGCCAGGACCGCGAAGTGCGCACCCTGCTGCTGGCGGCGCTGGACCGCGTGCGCGAGCGCGAAGCCGACCTGGCGGTCTTTTCCACCAGCGCCGAGATAGAAGGCAACTCGCTGAGCATCATCGCCAATCTGGACACCACGGTGGAGAACAACTGGTCTCCCTCGCAGCTGATCAAGGCCTGGCGCGAGGAAGCGGGCACCATCGCCAATACCGAATCGCTGCTGTTCGAATCCGATATCGGCGGGCCGGGACGCGGCGCGGGCCTCACCATTCGACTGTCATCCTCCGACAGTGCCGCGCTGATGGCAGCCGCCGCGACCCTGGCGACCTCGCTTGAGGATTACAGCTCGCTGTCGGATATCGACAGCGGCCTGGATGACGGCAAGCGCGAGCTCTATCTGCAGCTCAATGCCTATGGACGCTCGCTGGGACTGGACGGCGCGACGCTGGCCAACCAGCTGCGCGGACCGCTGTCCGGCGCCACGGCACTCAAGCAGCAGCAGGGGCGCAATGAGGTCGAGGTCAAGGTGCTGTTGCCCGAAGCCCAGCGCGCGAGTCTGGCCCAGCTGGAGAATTTCGGCGTGCAGACGGCCGACGGCGTCAGCGTGCCGCTGGGACTGGTGGCCGACATCCAGCAGGGACGCGCCGCCTCCAGCATCCTGCGCATCGATGGTCGCCGCGTGATCGAGGTCACCGCCAACGTCACGCCGTCCGATGCGGTCAGTCAGGTGATCACCAGTCTGGAAAGCGATGTCTATCCCGAGCTGAAGAGTCAGTATCCAACTCTGAGCATCGGCTATGGCGGACGTCAGGAGGAGACCGCCGACAACCTGGGGTCCCTGCAGGTGTCGTTGCTGCTGACACTGGCGGCACTCTATCTGCTGCTGGCGTTGCCGTTCAGAAGCTACCTGCAGCCGCTGCTGGTGATGACGGCGATTCCCTTCGGCCTGATCGGCGCGGTGATCGGCCATCAGCTGATGGGCTACGGGCTGTCGGTGATCAGCCTGATGGGCATGCTGGCGCTGTCGGGCATCGTCATCAACGATGCGCTGGTCCTCATCGACTATGCCAACCGCCAGCGGCTGGCCGGAGCCAGTGCGCGTGAGGCGATCATCATGGCGGCCACGCGACGTCTGCGTCCGATCCTGTTGACCACGCTGACCACCTTCTTCGGTCTCGCGCCGATGATCTTCGAGACCTCGCGCCAGGCTCGCTTCATGATCCCGATGGCCGTTTCCATCGGCTTCGGCATCCTGTTCGCGACGGTCATCCTGCTGATCCTGGTGCCGTCGCTCTATCTGCTGCTGGAAGACCTGCAGCACAGCCTGCGTCGCCTGCTGGGACTGCCACCCCGCACCCCGTCTCAGGAGGAACGTGCGTCATGATCCAACCCGTGACCGCCCTGCGTTCGAGACTTTCGGTCCGCCTGTTCGTGATCCTGCTGCTGACCAATGTCGTGATCGGCGGCAGCATCTACCTGTTCATTTCCAAGAGCATGGACAAGGGCTTCGCCGAGTACCTGCAGCAGACCCAGCAGGAGCGCGTCGAGATGATCTCGACGGACCTGATCAGCGCCTATGCCGCCGAGGGCAGTTGGCAATGGCTCAAGAGTCGGCGCAACTGGGGGCGTATCGTGCACTCCCGCCCGCCGAGCGAAGAGGACGGCATGATGCCCGGGCCCGGCATGTCACCGCCGCCAGGCCGGGAGGACAGCATGATGCCCGGCCCCGGCATGTCGCGCCCGCCGGGACGGGAGGACAGCATGATGCCCGGCCCCGGCATGTCGCGCCCGCCGGTCGGAGAGCAGGCCATGCTGCTGGGGCCCAACATGACGCGCCCACAGGATTACATGCTGCGTGATGCCGATGGCCAGCGTCTCAATGGGGCACCGCGCCCCATTCCCGGCATGCAGTTCAAGGACCTGATGCTTGATGGCAGCAAGATCGGAGAACTCGGCTATCTGCCGGTAAGCGAGATGCTGAAACGCGGCAAGGACCAGTATCTGGAACGTCAGTCGCGCGATCTGGCCATCATCATGCTCTCATCCGCCTTCGCCTCGCTGCTGGCGGCCGCCGGGATCGCCTGGTGGCTGGGGCACCGCGTCCGTGACCTGGCCTCTGGTGCCAATCGCCTGTCGAGTGGCGACTATGCCACCCGTCTGCCGGTCCGCGGGCAGGATGAGCTGTCGCGGCTGGCCGAGGACTTCAATGCCCTGGCGGCGACACTGGAGAGCAATCGCGATTCCCGCCAGCGCTGGGTCAGCGACATCTCCCACGAGCTGCGGACTCCCCTGGCGGTGCTCAAGGGTGAGATTGAAGCCATGCAGGATGGCTTCCGCCCGATGAGCCATTCAAGCCTCGGCTCGCTGGCCCAGGAGGTGGACGCCCTCAATCGCCTGGTGGCGGACCTGCGCCTGCTGGCACAGAGCGATGCCGGTACGCTGGAAGCCTGGCGCGAGCCGCTGGCGCTGGATACCCAGCTCCGTGACAGCCTGGACGACCTGCGCGGCTGGCTGGCGGATGCCGGGATCGCACTGGAGATCGACATCCCGCTGCCGCTGCGGGTGCTGGGCGACACGCAACGCCTGCATCAGCTGTGGAGCAACCTGGCCAGCAACACCCGTGCCTATACCGATGCACCGGGCAGACTCAAGGTCAGTCTGCTGCACGAAGCCGCCAGCCCCGCCCAGGGAGCCGGCCACCCCGGCTGGGCGATCGTGCGCTGGGAGGATTCCAGCCCCGGCGTGCCGGACGCCGAGCTTGCCCACCTCACCGAGCGACTGTATCGCGTCGAGAACTCGCGCAATCGCTCAAGCGGTGGCAGCGGGCTGGGGCTGGCCATCGCCAGCGCGCTGGTGAGTGCCCATGAAGGCGAGCTGGTGCCGGGGCACTCCACACTGGGCGGGCTGCGATGGGACATTCGCCTGCCGCTGTTGTCTACTTGAGACTGACTCTTTTTCATCCGCAAGGACTCTTGACCATGAGCGACATTCACGCCGACCACTCCGATGACCAGGCACAATCTCGCAAGCCACTGATTCTGGTGGTCGAGGATGAGCCCAAGATCGCCAGCCTGCTGTGCGATTATCTGAATGGCAGCGGTTATCGCACCCGCCACGTGGATGATGGCAATGCCGTCATCGCCGCGGTCAATGACGAGAGACCGGCACTGGTCCTGCTCGACCTGATGCTGCCGGGCACCGATGGCCTCACCCTGTGCCGTCAGCTGCGCGCTGAAGACGGCCTGCTGCCCATCGTGATGCTGACCGCCCGCGTCGAGGAAGTGGATCGCCTGCTGGGGCTGGAGCTGGGCGCCGATGACTACATCTGCAAACCCTTCAGCCCGCGCGAGGTGGTCGCCCGCATCAAGGCCGTGCTGCGTCGCAGCCAGGCACTCGACCAGACGCTCTCGCAAAGCTCCGCCAAGGGCCAGCTGACGCTCAACGAAGAAGGCTGGCAGGCCCTGGCGGATGGCCATGACCTGGGGCTGACCGCCGTCGAGTTCCAGCTGCTCAAGGTGATGATGCAATCACCGGGGCGCATCTTCTCCCGTGATCAGCTGATGGACCACATGTACCGGGATCACCGCATCGTCTCGGAGCGCACCGTGGATTCCCACGTGAAGAAGCTGCGCCGCAAGATCGCCAGTGCCTGGCCGGAGCGCGACGTGATCCGCTCCATCTACGGCGTCGGCTACAAGTTCGAGCCTGACGTGCTGGACTGACTCCCCGCCTCTCCCCGGGCCCGCGAACCTTTCAGCAACATGACAACCGCCGTCTGTGACCACAGACGGCGGTTGCGTTTTTGTTGCACCCGCGGTGCTAACTTGCTGTCCAACTGCGACGGATACTGTCATCACTGCCTGAGTACGCGACATCGACTGCCGCATGAGCTCGGGCTCACGCCACAAGTGAGGTATTCGCCATGTCCCACCGTCCTGCCAAGCGTGCGCGTCCTCGCACTCGTCTGATCAGTGCCGGCATGCTGAGCGTCATGCTGATGGTGTCACCGCTGACCGTGAGCAGCGCCAGCGCCGCCGATGTCTCCCTGAGCGTATTGCTGGATGGCATCAGCCTGAACGTCAGTCAGCGCGACACCCTCGACACGCAATATCGTCACTACCGCCAACAGCGTCAGGCGGCCGAGAGCCACCACGATGCAAAGGCGCTGGCCAAGGCCCGTCAGGACTATCTGGCCAAGGTCGACAGAATCCTGAACGCCGAGCAGACAAGCCGTTTTCATCAGCACTTCGATCGCCACTACCCCGACAAGGCCAGCACGGGCAAGCAAGCCCGGCACTGACGGCCTCGTGGCAGGCTGCCGCGACAGCGTTGCAGATCCTGACATGACACATTGCACACTTACCCGCGAGTACTTGCACAATCCCGGCACATTCGCCGCCGATACTCGCTATATCGCATGAACGCAGTTCTTTATCTCGACATACGGAGTACGCCATGAACCGCATTTCTCGCAAGCTCATCGTTTCCGGTCTGCTGACCGCCCTGGCACTGCCGATGACCGCCATGGCCGCCAGCGGCGTCAAGCAACAGGAACAGCACGACGGTGCCGCCGGCCGCCAGGCAGGCCTGGACAAGATTCTCGCCAGCTGGCACCTCAGCGATGCTCAGAAACAGAAGCTCGAAACGCTGAAGCAGCAGCAGATGGAAAGCCGCAAGCAGCTCAAGGAACAGACCTTCGACTCTCGCGAAGCACGTCGTGATGCCATCAAGGCCCAGCGTGATCAGCACAAGGCGGCCCTCGCCGAGATTCTCGACGACAACCAGGTCAAAGTGCTTGAAGCCTACTGGGCCGCAGGCAAGCCGATGCACGGCAAGCATGATGCCAAGCGCCCTGATGGGGCCGGCAAGCATGGCGACAAGCCGATGGCCATGAAGGACAAGCCGGCCGGCGGCAAGCACATGGGACGCGATGGCGATCAGCGCATGGCACTGATGGGCGCCCTGTTCGACAGCTGGAACCTGGATGAGGACCAGCGTGCGTCCCTCAAGGATTCCTTCGATGCCATGCGCGACGACATGAAGTCGCTCAAGGAGACCGACTTCGACTCGCGTGAAGCGCGCAAGGCCGCCTTCAAGGAACTGCGCGAGACGCAGCACGAGCGCCTCGCCAAGGTGCTCAACGATGACCAGATCAAGGTGCTGGACATGATGCACCAGCGCGACAAGCGCGGCCCGAAGATGGCGGAGCGTCAACAGCGCGAAGGCATGAAGGCCCTGCTGGCAAGCTGGAATCTGAGCGATGATCAGATGCAGGCGCTCAAGGAAGTCCGCAAGGAAATGCGTGACGAGATGCATGACAGCATGAAAGAGATGCACGACGACATGCGGGATGCCATGAAGGACGCCGACACCAGACAGGAGCGTGTCGCGGCCCGTCAGGAAATGCGCAAGGAGATGAAGGAGCAGCGCCTGGAACTGCGTCAGGAAGGCCGCGAGAAACTGGCTGATGTCCTGTCCGCCGAACAGCTGGACGCGCTGGAGGCCTTCATGGCCAATGGCATGCGTCATGGCGGCCCGCACGGTGGTCCGCAGGAGGGACCGGGCGAGCCGGCTCCGCAGGCCTGATGCGCGGCACCTGAGAGGCGACTCCCCTTTTCAGGTGCCAGCCAGACACGCCCCATGAAGTGACCCTGATCGGTCTTGTGGGGAAGAAAACGCGAAAACGATGCCGCCCCGGCCGCCTTCTGGTGGTCGGGGCGGTGTCGTTTTCGTCCATTGGCGACAGAAATGTCTCTCTCCGCGACATTCCTGACGGGAGGCTCTGGCATGAGGGCTCGCGCCCGACGGATCGCGACAGGTTCATAAGAGAAAGCGACAGTCCCCCTGTCTTTTTGGGTAATGGGGGTTATATTTTTATTGAACAATCAATTAAAATAATTTTGCGAGGCCTTGAGCATTACATGGCGTGATGATGAGAGTCGTGCTTTCCTGACTGCTGAGCTCCCCCGTCCGAGGGTTCTCTCGAACGACAGGGCATTGAGCAACGGTGTCCATGACAGAAGCCGCCGCAGGGGGATGCCTGCAACCGTCAGCGGAAAGCGGACCCGGCACTGGCCGCGAAGGAATTCGCGCCGCGCAGATGTCGGAGTCAGAGATCTTGGCAAGACAGTCTCTGACGTCCAGCAGCGCCCTGTGAACGTTCACCATGATGAAGGTCGCGAGACAGTCGCCAGGCATGCCGTTGCCGAGGCGCCCGCCGACCGACCTTCGTGAATCGCCTTGAGGCCGTTCTCGCCTGCTGCCTGCGGATGGACCTGCCATTCCTCCGCCTGCCAGTCGACACTGCCACCGCTTCAGCGCTACCCATGACGGGTGCTGAGCGAGGCCCGTGCCGTTCGTGTCCGTCTTTGCTGACACCCTGCCGTTGCCCCCACAGCCGCAGGCTGTCAGCAAAGCACTACGCACGAGTGAAACTTCCCCATGACAGGAGTTCCTCATGCAGAAACCCGCTTCCTCCGAGAGCGCTGCGCCGACCTCGAGTCGCATCAATCCGACGGTCTTCTACGGATCGATCATCGGTATCGTGGCGTTCCTCGCCTTCGCGATGCTGTTCACCGAACTGGCTGACCAGTGGATCGGCAATGCCCTGAGCTGGACCATCGATACCTTCGGCTGGTTCTACATGCTGGCCATCGTGGCCTATCTGGTCTTCGGTGTGCTGATCGCCTGCTCACGCTTCGGGCGCATCCGCCTGGGACCGGACGACTCGCGTCCTGAATTCTCGCTGATGTCCTGGGCCGCGATGCTGTTCGCCGCCGGTATCGGCATCGACATCCTGTTCTACTGCATCGCCGAGCCGCTGTCCCACTATGTGGCACCGGTCACGGGGGACCCCGAGACCCAGGCGGCGATCCGCAACGCCATGGTGGAAACCTTCTTCCACTGGGGGCTCTCCGGCTGGGGCATCTATGTGCTCGCCGGCATGTCGCTTGCGTACTTCAGCTATCGCCACCGCCTGCCGCTGGCCATCCGCTCGGCCTTCTATCCGCTGCTGGGCAACCGCATCAATGGCCCGATCGGCAACGCCGTGGATATCTTCGCCATCATCTCCACCGTGTTCGGGATCGCCACCTCACTGGGCATCGGCGTCATCCAGCTGAACTACGGTCTCAAGTTCATGCTGGGCGTGCCCGAGAACCTCGCCGTGCAAGCGGCACTGATCATCGGCGTGATGATTCTGGCGACGATTTCCGTCATCACCGGTGTCGAGAAGGGCATCCGCCTGCTGTCCGAATTCAACATGCTGCTGGCCACCGCCCTGCTGATCTTCGTGCTGGCCGTCAGCGACACCTCCCAGCTGCTCAACGCGCTGGTGCTCAACATCGGTGACTACCTGACCCAGTTCACCGCCAAGAGCTTCGATACCTATGCCTACACGCCGGGTACCGATGAATGGATGAGCGGCTGGACCCTGTTCTTCTGGGGCTGGTGGATCGCCTGGACCCCGTTCGTGGGCCTGTTCCTCGCGCGCATCTCACGTGGCCGCACCATCCGTCAGTTCGTGTTCGGTGCGCTGCTGATCCCGCTGAGCTTCATGATGGTATGGATGAGCGTCTTCGGTAACTCGGCCATCGACATGGTCGCCAACCAGGGCGTCAGCGCACTGGCCACCGAAGCCCTGAACGCACCACAGAACACCATCTATACCTTCCTGGAGCAGCTGCCGTACTCCACCATCACCACCGCCGTGGTGGCGATTCTGGGGATCGTGTTCTTCGTGACCTCCGCCGACTCCGGCGCCCTGGTACTGGCCAACTTCACGTCCATCCTCAAGGACGTCAACCACGATGCACCGATCTGGCTGCGCATCTTCTGGTCCGCCATCATCGGCCTGCTGACGCTGGCTCTGCTGATGGTCGGGGGGCTGAGCGCGCTGCAGAGCGCCGTGGTGATCACCGCCGTGCCCTTCTCCATCGTGCTGATCTTCATGATGATCGGCATGTACAAGGCGCTGATGATCGAGGACCGCAAGGAGAACGTGCGTCAGGACAACAGCTGCGTCTATGAAGGGGTCGACTGGCACGAGCGTCTGGATCACGTGCTCGACTTCGCCAAGAGCGGCAGTGCCGAGGCAACGCTGAAGCGCTCCATTCGTCCGGCGCTCAACCAGCTGGCCGAAGAGCTCAACCGTCGCGGCCAGGTCTCCTCCGTCAGTGAAGAGACGGCAGAGGGCGAGCCGCTGCCGCGCGTGACACTGGAAGTCGAGTTCGAGGATGCCTCCAACTTCGTCTACCAGGTGCGTTCGGTGCGTCACCAGACGCCGAGCTTCATCGATGCCAACGATGACTACTACCTGCGTCTGGCCGTCCACCTCTCCGAGGGTGGCAGCGGTCAGGAGCTCAACGGCCTGTCGCGTGCTCAGGTGCTCGATGAAGTGGTCACCGCCTATCAGCAGCATCTGGCCTTCGTGCGCAACGATACGGTCAATGAAGCCCCGGTGATGCCAGGCGTGATCGGCAAGCAGACCGACATCGACTGAGTCGTCACCCGGTGCCGAGCCTACGCTCGGCCTGCAACACAAAAGCCCCCGCCGGTCTCCCGGCGGGGGCTTTTTTATGTCTGCGCCATCACGTCACGGGTGCCCGAGGCACCGGACATCTCAGGTCGCGGCGACGGTCTCGACCTGCTGTGCGCCCTTCTTGATCATCGCATAGCTGATCGCGGTCACCAGGGTGCCGGCGACGATGGCGCCCAGATACATCAGCGGGACGTTGATGGCATTGGGGATCAACAGCACGAACAGACCACCGTGCGGCGCCAGCAGCTTGGCACCTACCAGCATCGACAGGGCACCGGTCACGGCGCCACCGACCATGCAGGTGGGAATCACGCGCAGCGGGTCCTTGGCGGCAAAGGGAATCGCGCCCTCGGAGATGAAGCACAGCCCGAGAATGAAGCTGGCCTTGCCGGCCTCACGCTCCGGTTCGGCGAACTTGGAACGTGCGATGAAGCTTGCCAGTCCCATGCCCAGCGCCGGCACCATGCCCGCGGCCATGATCGCGGCCATCGGCGCGTAGGTCTCGCTGGCCAGCAGGCCGACCCCGAAGGCATAGGCGGCCTTGTTGACCGGCCCACCCAGGTCAAAGCACATCATCGCGCCGAGCAGAATGCCCAGCAGGACCGCGTTGGCCGAGCCCATGGACTCGAGGAACTCGGTCAGCGCCGTCATCAGCCCCGCCACCGGCGTGCCGACCACGTAGATCATCACCAGCCCGGTGACCATGCTCGCCACCAGCGGGATGATCAGGATCGGCTTGAGCGACTCGATGGACTGCGGCAGCTTCACGTAGCGGCTGAGCCCCGAGGCCGTGTACCCCGCGAGGAAGCCGGCGATGATGCCACCCAGGAACCCGGCGTCCAGTGTCGCGGCCAGCCAGCCTCCGATCATGCCCGGCGTGATCCCCGGACGGTCCGCGATCGAGTAGGCGATGTAGCCCGCCAGTACCGGAATCATCAGCTTGAAGGCCGAGCCACCACCGATCTGCATCAGCGCCGCCGCCAGCGTGCCCTCCTCCTCGAAGGCCTTGATGCCGAACACGAAGGACAGCGCGATCATCAGGCCGCCTGCCACCACCATCGGCAACATGAAGGATACCCCGGTCAGCAGGTGCTTGTAGGGACCGCGCTTCTCGCCCTTCTGCTGGCCACCCTGACCGCCAGAGGCCGTGGCGGATTCCACCTCGGCACCTGCCAGCGCCTGCTCGATGGTGTCGCGCGGCTTCTTGAGCGCGGTGCCGGTGGAGGTGCGCCAGACGCGCTTGCCGGCGAAGCGGGTCGGGTCGACCTCGATGTCACAGGCCAGAATCACCACCTCGGCCTCGGCGATCTCCTGTTCGGTCAGCGCATCCTGGGCACCGACCGAGCCCTGGGTCTCGACACGGGTCGGATAGCCCAGCGTCCGCCCGGCCTCGCTCAGTGCCTCGGCGGCCATGAAGGTATGCGCCACACCGGTGGGACAGGCGGTGACCGCCACGATGGACGGCCCCCGGGACGACGTGACGGGTGTCTCACCGGCAGCAGACGCGGGTGCGGCCGATTCCGTGAGGGCCGCGATGTCCTTGCGCTCCAGCACCCGGGCACGCGAGTCGGCCAGCTCCAGAAAGGCCTGCGGGTCCGGCAGCGCATCCTCGATGGGGGCCAGATGCACCCGCTTGCCGAGAAAGTCGTCCAGCGCCACGCTGGCCAGCGGCGATGCGGCGATCAGCACCAGCTCCGCCTCGGCCAGCTGCGCCTCGCTGAGGGTGATCTCGGGTTCGATGCGCGAGCGCATGTCGATGATCGGATTCCAGCCACGACGACGCGCGGCCTGCTCCAGGCGGCGCGCCGCCAGGAAGGTAGTCGCCATGCCACTGGGGCAGGCGGTGACGATGATGACGTTCATTGGCGTGGCTCTCCGGCTGTCTCGACATCGGCAGACGCCAATGTCTCGATGCTGGTGTGTTGTTGGAGGGTCTTGAGTGTGGTGGCAAGCGGATTGCCGGGACCGGGATGGGTCACGGCCTCGGCGGAGAGTGCGGTGGCATGGCGCAGAATCCGCTTGCGGTCTTCGGGTGAGGCATCGGGCTGACAGAGCACGCCATGCAGCATGGCGGCCAGCAGGGTATCGCCGGCGCAGACGGTACTGACGACCTGCATGCGCGGCGGCCGAGCGCGCAGCATGGCGGCGCCGGGGCTGGCCCACAGCACGCCTTCCGGCCCGGCGGAGATCAGCGCCTGCTCGATGCCGTGATCGATCAGACGCCTGAGCGCACGCTCGCGGGCCGCATCACTGTCCAGCGGCTCCCCGGCCCACAGCGCCAGCTCCTGTTCATTGGGCTTCACCGCCGTGGGCGGCACCGCCAGCCCCGCTTCCAGCGCGGCGCCGCTGGTATCGAGCCAGCAGGCGACATGGCGTTCGCGCACGCGACTCACCAGTGCTGCCAGCTGGGCATGGCTGATCCCCGGCGGCAGACTGCCGGCGATCACCACCGCACAACGTGGCAGATCGCCCTCGGCCTGCTGGCGGTCGATCCAGTCATCGATGCGCGCTTCCAGGCGCGTCAGGGCGTCCTCGTCCACCCGCATGCCGGTACCGTTCACGTCGGTGACCCGGCCACTGGCCTCGCCAAGCTTGACGTTGATGCGCGTCGCACCGGCCACGCGCTCGAAGGCGTCCACCAGCCCCCAGTCGGCAAAGGCCACGGTGAAATCGGCCTGATTGTCGGCCCCCAGAAAGCCGCTCAAGGTCACCGGGTGGCCCAGCGTCGCCAGCACGCGCGCCACGTTGATGCCCTTGCCCGCGGCTTCCAGATGATGACTGCGTGCACGGTTGACCGTTCCCAGCGTCAGACTGTCCAGCCCGATGCTCAGATCCAGCGCAGGATTGAGCGTCACGCACAGCACGGGACAGTCAGCAGCCGGGTGTGATGGCGAGTGATGGGAAGCTGTCATCACACCTGCTCCTCCTGCCGGGGATGGGGTTGGGCGTTCTGTTCGATCAGACTGTCCAGCGCACTGCGCACGTCTTCCGACGTCGGCTGCGCCAAGGCGACGCGTGCCTGTTCGCGCGCCATGGTCAGATCCAGCTCACGCACCCGCGCCTTGACCAGCGGAATCTGGCGACTGGAGACGGACAGTTCATCCACCCCCAGGCCGACCAGCACACCCACGGCCTGATCATCACTGGCCAGCTCACCGCAGACGCCGACCCAGGCACCATGGGCATGCGCGGCCGCCACCGTCATCTCGATCAGACGCAGCACTGCCGGATGCAGCCCATCGGCCTGTGCGGAGAGCGTGGCATGGCCGCGGTCGATGGCCAGGGTGTATTGGGTAAGATCGTTGGTGCCCACCGAGAAGAAATCGACTTCGGGGGCGATGCTGGCGGCCGTCAGCGCCGCAGAGGGAATCTCGATCATCACGCCGACCTGCACGTCACGCACCAGCGGCTGGCCGTGCTCGGCTTCATGGGCGGCGTCCAGCTCGCTGCGTACGCGCTCGACGATGGCACGTGCAGCGCGCAGTTCGGCAAGGTCCTTGACCATCGGGAACATCAGGCGGATCGGGCGGGAGCCCGCCGCCATCAGCAGTGCCCTGACCTGAGTCTCGAGCACTTCCGGACGCGTCAGCGCCAGACGGATGCCACGCAGCCCGAGGAAGGGATTGTCCTCTCGCGGCAGCGGCCAGTACGGCAGCGGCTTGTCACCGCCGACATCCAGGGTGCGTGCCACCAGCGGGCGGCCATCCAGCGCATCGAGTGCCTCACCGTACTGGGCGGTCTGGGTGGCGAGATCCGGTGCCTGCGGATGGGCCATGAACACGAATTCGGTTCGCAGCAGGCCGACCCCTTCGGCACCGCGCTCGACGGCGTCGCCGGCATGCGCGGTATTGCCCAGGTTGGCCACCACCTCGACCTGATGGCCATCCCGGGTGATGGCTGGCGCCATGCGGGTTTCCCAGGCCGCGGCCTGACGCTGTTCATGGCCGGCGATCGCCTCTTCGGCCCGGGCGCGGCGACTGGCGGAAGGCATCACGCTGACACGCCCGCGCTCACCATCGACGATCAACTCGCTGCCATCGGCGATCGCCAGCACGCTCGGGCCAGCCCCGACCACCGCCGGAATGCCCAGTGAACGCGCCAGAATCGCGCTGTGCGAGGTGGCCCCGCCCAGGGCCGTGACCAGTCCACGCACCCGGGAGGTATCCAGACGCGCCACATCCGACGGGCCGATATCCTCGGTCACCAGCACATGCGGCGTCTCGGGGGCGCTGGGCAGCGGCGTGTCGGTGAGCACGCCAAGCACACGGCGCCCGACGTCGCGCAGGTCAGCGGCGCGCTCGGCCAGCAGACGGTCCGCGAGGTTTTCCTGGGCTCGCGCGGCGCTGTCGATGGCGGACCACCAGGCAGCCTCGGCGCTGTGGCCTTCCTCGAGACTCTCGCGCGCCGCGGCAAACAGCTCCGGGTCGCCGAGCATCTCTTCGTGCATGGAGAGAATCTCGGCCATCTCGGCGCCTTCGGCCCGATTGACCAGCTCCTGCAGCTGCTCACGCGCCGTCTGGATGCCGCTCGCCAGCCGCTGGGCCTCGTGCTCGGCGCCCGCATCGCTGCGCGCCTCATAGAGAAAGCGCGGCTGATACATCACCCAGCAGGGCGCGATGGCCATGCCCGGCGAGGCCGCCACCGCCGGCACGACACTGTCGGCCTCGGGGGCTGCCACCTTGTCGGAAGCCGGCTGGGCATCCGGCGCACTGGCCTCGGGACGCTGATCCATCAGCGGCTCCACGGACTCGCCAAGTCCTGCCTTGACCGCCGCGACCATGGCATTCAGCGCGGCCTGATTGGCCCGGGCATCCTCGCCGTTGGCACTGAAGACCAGCGTCTGGCCACGACGTGCTCCCAGCCCCAGCACCTTGGTGAGGCTGGCGGCACTGACGATACCGCCTTCCCCCTGCTCGAGGCGCAGCGAGGGAATGATGCCGAAACTCTCGCCGGCGTCCCGCGCGGCCTGCACCAGCTGCTTGGCGGGACGGGCATGCAGGCCATGTGCATTGAGCAGCGTCACGCTCGCCAGCTGTGCCGTGGAGGACTCCCCCAGCAGCCGCGCCAGCAGAGCAGAGGTGGACAGCCCCGGCAGGCGCTCGCCTGCGCCATCTTCCAGCAGCGTCAGCAGACGCTCCAGCAACACGCGGTGCTGCCCGCCATCAGCGTCCAGTGCCAGACAGGCCACGGCGTTGATGCGCCCGTGACGGGTATCCAGCGCCTTCTCGGGCGTGACCACGGACAGCGCCGGCTGGCTCACGTCCTGTCGGGACTGCACCAGCCAGATGCCCTGGCCCAGAGCGTTCGGCTCGGTCTGGAGCATCGCGGTGAGAAAGCCGTCCCCGACGCAACCGGCCTGACGCAATCGCGCCGCGCCTGCCAGCACCAGCTCATCGCGGTCGCGTGCCGGGAAGCCACACAGCACGGTATCGGCATCCAGACGTGGCGGAATCACCTCGCGGCCAAGCTCGGCGAGAATCTGCTCCGCGGTCGTCGCGGATGCCAGGCGCTCACTGACGCCTTCGCGGTCCAGCACGCGCGTCAGGGAACGCAGGATATCGAGGTGCTCATCGGACTGCGCCGCGATGGTCACCACCAGAAAGACACGGTTGCCATCGTGCCACTCCACCCCCTGCGGGAATTGCAGGACACGCACGCCGGTGGCCAGCACGGCCTCACGACTGTCGGGTGTCCCGTGGGGGATCGCGATGCCCTGCCCCAGGTAGGTGGAAGACTGCGCTTCGCGAGCCAGCAGACCTTCACGATAGGCCGGCGTGGCGCGCCCACCGGCAACCAGGGCATCAGCGGCCTGATTCAGGGCGTCACGCCAGTCATTGGCGTGGGCGGCGAGGAGGACATCCTCATGAGCAAGGCTGAGCATGGCGGGCTCCTTGAGGCCCCTCTCTGGCAAGAGGCCTGGATGTGTGACGTGCGGCGCGGGCGTGACATCTGACGCACCGGCACTTCATGGGGCGAGTACCACAAGGGTAGCGGCGGCGTGGCGTGATGACGAATACTGCTGAATCGTGTCACCTCAATGGATTCATGCTGGCCGTTTTCTTGCGCGTGATCAAGTGAATGCCATGCAGATGAGCGGTTTTCCTGACTAGACATTGGGCGTAGAGCCGCCTGTGGTGCGGGGTTGCGAGGGGTCGGTCGAGGGATACCGTCATCAGTGAGGATTTGCACCTCAGGCCACAAGTGAGCATCATTCCTCGCACATGGAGCTCGCAGGTCCCGTTCTCCCTCTTCCAGCAAGGACAGTGGCATGACCCTGGCAGAAATCGCGCGTCTTGCAGGCGTTTCACGTACCACCGCCAGTTATGTGGTCAATGGGCAGGCACAGGCACGACGTATCAGCCCACAGACGGTCGAGCGCGTGATGGCGGTGGTGCAACGCCATCACTACCGGATCGATGCCCAGGCAGCCGCCCTGCGCCGTGGGGAAAGCCGGACACTGGGGTTCATGCTGCCCGATCTGGAGAACGCCAGTTACGCACGCCTCGCCAAGCTGCTGGAACGCGGTGCCCGCGAGCGCGACTATCAGCTGTTCATCGTCTGCTCCGACGACATCCCCGACACGGAGCGCGAACTGGCCCGCATGCTCAAGGCTCGCAGGGTCGATGCCTTGATCACCGCCAGCTGTCTGGCACCGGATGATCCCTTCTACCGCGAACTGACGCTGGATGGCTTCCCGGTGATCGGGGTGGACCGCGCACTGGACACGCGCCACTTCGCCAGCGTGGTCAGCAACAATGCCGATGCCGCCAGCCAGCTGACCCGTGCGGTGCTTGAGCATTCACCACGAGACCTGCTGTGGCTGGATGCCTTGCCGGAACTCGAGATATCGCGGGAACGTGCCCAGGGCATGCGCTCGGCGCTCGAGACCCATCAGAGCCAGACGCCGCTTGAGGCGACGACACTGCACGCCGCCCGCTATGAGCGCGCCGCCGGTGCCGAGGCACTGCGCGGATACCTCGCGCACTCGCCCATGCCGGAGGCGATCGTGACCGCCTCCTACACCTTGATGGATGGCGTGCTGGACGTGCTGTTCTCGAAGGGCCCGCCTGTCAACGCCCCCAGGGCGATGGCCAGCTTCGGCGATGATCGCCTGCTCGACTTCCTGCCGCTGCCGATCCATTCGCTGCCCCAGTGCCACCAGCGCATCGCGGATACCACCCTCACCCTGGCGCTCGCCGCCATCCAGAGCGATATCACGCCGGGCCTGACCCTGGTGGAACGCGAGTTGCGTCGCCGCTAGACGCCTCATGCGCCGTCGGGCCCGACCCCGCGACCGGTTCAGCTATCCTGCCCGCCTGCCGTGGCACGATGCTCACGTATTTCCGCCAGCAGCGCATCCACGGCGGCCTCGATACGTCCCTGGGGTGCCTGCCGGGCGAGGTGCTGTTCAAGCAGCTCCGCGGCATCGCTCAGCAGGTCATGCTCCAGCGCTGCGGCACTGCCCTTGAGCAGATGCGCCTCATGGGTGAGCTGCGCCAGATCCCCTTGCGCCAGCGCACGCGTCAGACGTTGATGCTGCTCCGTCAGCTGAGCATCGAAGGCCTTCTCGAGCTCGGCGATGCTGGCGATGTCCAGCTCATCGCGCAAGCTGGAGGGGGATGGGCTCGCCAGATGACGGGCTTGCGGTGCCGGCCCTGGGCGGCCTGGCGTCTCGGCGCATGCTGCCGGCGATGCTTTCCCTTGAGCATCACGCTGAGCCTCACCCCCGGCGTCGCCGCGAAGGCGGGGCCCCGGCTCGCCCCCCCAGTCCGGTTCCGCCTCATTCTGATGCCAGCCAGCCAGGCCTCCGTCCCGCAGCTGCCAGCGCGCCAGCATGGTGGCGACCTGGTGACGGCGCATCGGCTTGGAGAGGAAGTCATTCATGCCGGCCGCGAGACAGCGCGCCCGTTCACCGGCCTCCACATTGGCGGTCATCGCCACGATCAAGCTGGCGGTGCGTCCGTCGCGCCGCTCCAGAGCCCTCAAGCCTCGCGCCACGGCGAAGCCATCCATCCGCGGCATGCGCAGATCCAGCAACACCAGCACGATATCGTCGTTTTCCGTACACCAGTCCAGCGCCGCCTGACCGCTCTCGACCACCGTCACCGCATAGCCGAGACTGCACAGCATGGCGCGCGCCACTTCACGATTGATGTGGTTGTCATCCACCACCAGCACCTTCTCTCCACGGCTGAGCGGCAGAGGCGCGTGGGAGTCGGTCTTCGGCTGGCTCATGGGGGCGAGCGGCAACGGCAACTCGCACCAGAAACAGGCGCCTTCGCCCTCGCGGGAGTTCATGCCCAGACGCCCCCCCATCAGCTCCACCAGGCGGCGCGCGATGGCCAGTCCCAGTCCGGTGCCGCCAAAGCGCCGCGCGATCGAGGCATCCCCCTGGGTGAAGGGCTCGAACAGGCGCTTGGCCTGCATCTCGCTGATGCCGATACCGGTGTCATTGACCTCGAAACGGACTCGCCCCGCCGGCAGCGGATGCACCATCAGGGTGATCCTGCCGTGCCGGGTGAACTTGAAGGCGTTCGACAACAGGTTGAGCAGCACCTGACGCAGGCGAACGGAGTCTCCCATGACCCAGCGTGGCAGCTGGGCCGAGCGGTGATCAACGAAGGCCACACGGGTACTGTCCAGTTGCGGCAGCAACAGATCGATGACGCCATCGACGGCCTGCTGGAGATCGAAGGGTCGCCGCTCGACGGTCAACTTGCCGGCCTCGATCTTCGAGAAGTCCAGCACGTCATCCACCAGCCCCATCAACACCTCCCCGCTGTCACGCAGGCTGGTGGCATACCGGTGCGCGCTGTTGTCCAGCGGCTCGGCCAGCAGCAGCTCGCTCATGCCGATGACACCGTTGAGCGGCGTGCGAATCTCATGACTCATGGTGGCGAGGAATTCGGACTTGGCACGGCTGGCCTGCTCGGCGCGTTCGGCTTCATGCTTGAGGGCCGTGGACAGGCTCAGCAGCTGCTGGCGGGCCTGCTCCCGCGCACGCGCCTGCAGCCAGACCTGGCGACTGACCAGCAGGGTCGTCAGTACCATCAGCCCGAGCAGCAACAGCATCCAATGCACGAGTCGATCGCGCTGCTGGCGTTCCTGGGTGGACTCCTCGGCAAGCTGGGCTCTCACCCGCAGCAGCAACGTCTGGGTGACGTCACTGATCTCGTCGCTCAGCGTCTGCAGCCTCGCGACAGAGGCGGCGTCCGGCAACTCTCTGCCCTCACGCCACTTTGCCTCCTTCCGCCACTCCCCCTCTTCCCGCCATACGCCCAATCGGATGTCGAGGTAGTCGATCTGGCTCATCACCTCATCGGCCAGCATGGGCACCGAGGCCAGGCTCATCAGATGATGACGGAAGTCGCCGCGCCGGAAGATGAAGGTCCGGCTGTAGAGCAGCTCGAAATCCTCCAGCACCTCCTGCCAGGCCGCACCACGCTTCACGCCCTGCGCCTGAGCATAGCGCGCGAGGGAATTGGTGAGGGTGATGGCCTCGCGGTCCAGCTGATAGACCGTCCAGACGGCATCATCGCGAGTGCGATTCTCGAGCTTTACCTGGTTGTGGAGGATGACACCGCCCACTCCCACGGCCGCCAGCAGCAAGGCGATGATGATGGCCATACCGACCCACAGCGGCCAGCGTGTCCGTGGCGCCTGGGCCAGAGCATGCATGGCGTGCGAGTCTGCCTCGCCGCCCGGCACCTCATCCCGTGATGCAGGGGAGCCCGCCACCGACGAGGGGAAGACGGCTCACCATCATGTGGGTTGCCGGGCGTGGACGAGGGAGACGAGAAGATCCGATTCAAGCGCGAGCCAGAGGGTACCTGAGGAAGGGGGTCCCCGGGACGAGGATGCCCGGGACGACGGCGCCCGGAGGCGACTTGACGACATCCGTCATCGCAGCCTTGGTCATCGCAGCACCAGCCCGTTGACCTGCCAGACGCTACGGAAGCGAATCTCTTCCGTCATCAGTTCCGGATGGGCATCGAAGGGATAGAGGATGAACAAGGGACCGAAATCCCGTACCGGCATCGGCTCGCCATCGCGGCGCGTCGCCAGCAACACCTCGTATCGCGCGATATCCGACATCGGGATATCGGCGGAAAAGTCATTGATGGCCTTCACGCTCACCGTCGAGACATCCTGCCCCACCCGCTGGATCAGCTCGCGCAGCAAGGGCCCGCTGAAGCGGACGACTCCCTGGGTCCATGGCGTGTGGGTGGCATTCACGCGCGAGGGCAGCGCCTCCAGCATCGGCATGTCAAAGCGAGCCAATGGCGACGCCTCACTGCCGGCATTGCCACACGTCACCACGCCGCTGATGGTCAGCACGACCTTGCCCTTGGGCGCCGGCAGGCATTCGTTGGCCTTGAGCGGGTGAGACTCCCTTGCAGGGGGCACTGACGCGTGCGCCGCCAAGGCAGACGGGGCAAGGCCTGCCGCCAACAGAGCAAGGCACAGCAAGGAGACCCGCCGCGCCCCACGCCATGCGCGAATCGCCACGGCTGTCTTCCCGGTCTTGTCAGGCGCCACCAGAGTGCTTTCTGCCTCTGTCCAGATGGCCTTGAAGCGGCCTGCCATGCACTCTTTCATCCTGCTGTCCCATGCTATCCTGCCAACGCCACGTCCGCAGAGAGCCACAACTCTACGTCAGCCACCCTGTGCTTTGCGAGCCTGCGACAAGGCGTGCCTGACGACTCGGCTGCCTTTGAAGGCCTGCATCCGGCCCCGCTCTGAACGCTCGGCGTCGCGTCGTGTCGCCTGACCGGGGACCCACACCATGCTGCCGGCCGCGATCTGCAGCGCTGCCCATTTTCACCCGTCGAGTCCGTTTCGTTCATGACTGATTGCCCAGCGTCCCCCGAGTCTTCCCTTCTCCTGCCACGCGTTCTCGCGGGTCCGATGCTCAGGCGCGTCACGCCAGACAGCATCGTACTGTGGCTGGTGACCTCGCGCCCTCAACAGGCCCGCGTGTGGCTACTGCCGGAAGACGAGAGCCGCCCACCGCTCGCGGGGCTCCCAGACACACCACCTGCCCGACTGACGGAGCATCTGGCCATCCCTCTGGGCACCCATGCCTGGCTGATGTTGCTGGAGGCCCATGCCGAGTCTCCCCTGCCCGCCGATTGCGCCATCGCCTACGAGCTGGCACTGAGCGAGCGCGAGGACACCGCTGACAGTAGCGCCGCGCCGCAGGACGGCGACTGGCATGGCATCGCCGAGTGGGGCCCAGAGATCTGCTACCCCGGCGAGCCTCTGCCACGTTTCCGTCTGCCGGCGAAGCTGACCCGCATCGCGCATGGCAGCTGCCGCAAGCCGCATCACGGCCTGAGTGACAAGGAGGCCGAACGCGTCTGTGCCAACGCCAGTGACAGTGCTCCTGAAGGCCCGGCCGGCGATGGTCTGGTCGCACTGGATCACTGGCTGAGAGAGCGGCGCACCACACCGCTGGAATGGCCGGAAGTGATGCTGTTCACGGGCGATCAGATCTACGCCGATGACGTCGCCGGCCCCATGCTGGGGGCCATCGATCAGGTGATCGAGCGCCTGGGACTGCCGGAAGAGACCTTGCTGGGCGCCGAGGTCTCCGACAGCCGCGAACTGCGCCAGCACCCGTCGCACCTCTATCATCGCCCGCAGCTGCTGCCGGACATGCCAGCCAATGAGGGACTGGCCGCCAGTTTCTTCGGCGCCAAGCGCAAGCCCATCTTCACCTCCACCGGGGCTGACAATCACCTGATCGGCCTGTCGGAAGTCGTCGCGATGTACCTGCTGGTGTGGTCCGACGTGCCGTGGGCGGCCCTCGGGGTCGAACTGGAAGACCCGTCAGCGCTCGAAGGCCACGACGAGGCCACCCGCGAGCGCCATGCCCGCGAGGCACGCCATCTGGCACGTTTCCGCGCCGGGCTCGGTCAGGTGCGCCGCCTGCTGGCCAACGTCTCCAGCCTGATGATCTTCGATGACCACGACGTCACCGATGACTGGAATCTGAGTGCCGCCTGGGAAAAAGCCGCCTACGGCAATCCCTTCTCGCGGCGCATCATCGGCAATGCGCTGACCGGCTACCTGCTGTGTCAGGGCGCGGGCAACGCACCTCGGGCGCTCGGTGAGCTGCTGGAGCAGGCCAGCGAGCTGTTCACCGATGCGCATGCCGACACCGAGACCGCGCCGGAGGGCCATTTCGACGTCGAGCGTCAGGAGGCGTTGATCGCCCGGCTCGAGCGCTGCGAGCGCTGGGACTATCAGCTCGAGACCACGCCGGCCCTGATCGTGGCGGACACCCGCACTCGCCGCTGGCGCAGTGAGCGCAAGCTGTCGCACCCTTCGGGTCTGATGGACTGGGAGGCGCTATGTGAACTCCAGCAACGTCTGGTGGAGCAGCGCGCGGTGGTACTGGTGTCTCCGGCTCCCGTGTTCGGGGTCAAGCTGATCGAGACGATCCAGAAGCTGTTCACCTTCGCCGGCAAGCCGCTGATGGTGGACGCCGAGAACTGGATGGCCCACCAGGGCGCCGCCAGCGTGATGCTCAACATCTTCCGCCATTCGCGCACGCCGCAGCATTTCGTGATTCTGTCCGGCGATGTGCACTACTCCTTCGCCTACGATGTGCGCCTCAGGCACCGCCGCTCCAGCCCGCACATCTGGCAGATCACCAGCAGCGGCATCCGCAACCGCTTCCCGGTGGGATTGCTTGACGTGCTGGATCGCCTCAATCGCTGGCTGTACGCCCCACGCTCACCGCTCAACCTGCTGACACGGCGTCGCAACATGCGCATCACGCCACGTCGTCACGATGCCGCAAGTCACGGCGAACGCCTGCTGAATGCCTGCGGTATCGGACTGGTGGATCTCGATGCAAAGGGCCGCCCCATCGCCATTCGTCAGCTGACCACCGAGGGCCGGGAGGTGCACTTTGTCCCACGTCGCTGAGGCTGCCTGCCCGCCACTGGCGCTGATCCATCACCCCGGCTATCGCATCGCGCTGCCCGAGAAGCATCCGTTCCCGATGGACAAGTTCAGCGTGCTCAAACGGCTGCTGGACCGCCAGTTGGCCGACTGCGCCTGGGCCGTCGAGTGGGTGATGCCCCAGCCCGCCGAGGAGGAAGACCTGCTCAGCGTGCACACCCGCCGCTACGTGCATGAATTTCTCAGTGGCACCTTGAGTCATCAGGCCCAGCGTCGCAGCGGTTTCGTGTGGAGCGAGGCCCTGCGCGAGCGCAGCGTGCTGGCGGTGGGCGGCACGCTGACCACCGTGCGCGAAGCCCTCACGCGCGGCCTGGCCTGCAATACCGCCGGGGGTACCCATCACGCCCATCCCGAGGCGGCCAGCGGATATTGTCTGCTCAACGACATCGGCGTGGCGGCGCATCAGGCACTGGAAGATGGCGTGACGCGGGTGCTGATCGTCGATCTCGACGTCCATCAGGGCGATGGCACCGCGTTGATCTTCGCCGACGAGCCACGGGTCTTCACGCTCTCGCTGCATGCCGAGAGCAACTTTCCGGCCCGCAAGCAGAAGAGTGATCTGGACGTACCCCTGCCGAAAGGCATGGGCGATGAGGACTATCTGGCGGTGCTGGAGCGCACGCTGGAGGCGGTGCTGACGCGGGTGCAGCCGGAACTCGTGATCTTCGATGCCGGGGTCGACCCGCACGCCGCCGACAGGCTCGGCCATCTCGAACTGAGCGACCGCGGCCTCTACCGGCGCGAGCGGCATGTCATCCAGCGCTGTCGCGCGGCAGGCGCGGCCGTGGCCTGCGTGATCGGCGGCGGCTATGACCGTGATATCGAGGCGCTGGCGTGGCGACACAGTCAGCTGCACCGTGCAGCGCTGGATGTCTGGCGTGAGGCACATGGTCAGCCTGCCCTGTTCGGGCCGCCGGACTGAGCCTTGCCAACCGCCCCCTGAACGCAGACGCCCGCCATCGAAGGTGGCGGGCGTCTGCGTTCAGCCGCGAGGCGTCACTTGAAGGCCGTGACCTCGACAGGATCACCGACCCGCAGCGGCTGGTGGCGCGTCGGGTCCACCGCCACCAGGTTGTAGCCGAAGTGCACCTGGCCATCCTCGAAACGACGCACCCGCGCCAGTGTCGTCAGCGGCTCCCTGTCACCACGCTTCTCGCCGGTGGCCGGGTCGACATTGACCATCGCGCAGCGCGTGCAGGATGACACCAGGCGGAAACGTACCTCGCCGATCATCACCTCCTGCCAACCATCCTCGGCCCAGGCCTCGGCACCGCTGATCACGAGATTCGGCCGGAACTGGTTCATGCCGTGATCCGCCGTCGGCGTCTCGCGATTGAGCGCTTCCAGCGAGGCCTCGTTGGCCAGCAGCAGCGGGAAGCCGTCCGCGGCACTCACGCGCTGTCGGATGATTTCGCGATAGCGCTCGGAGCGCTCGCCCAGCCAGCACAGCCGCACCGGCATGCCGAGCTGCTCGCTCAACCAGGCATCCGCCTCGTCACTGACGCTCAGGGCGCTGAACTGGTCTGCCCACACCTGGATGTCGAGACGCTCGGCCTCATCACGGGTCGCGAAGCTCACCTCACCGCAGGCCGGGCGGTCCAGCTGCCACAGCCGCCAGTGGCCCGGCGACTGCTCGCGCAGTGCCAGACGCTGCATCTGCGGATGCGTGCGTGCGGTGACGAACTTGCCGCGTGCCGCGACCACCACGAAACGGCGGTCCTGCGTCAGGCCTTCCTCGCCGACAGTCGTGCTCTCAAGTGCCTCGGCGGCGCCTGACTTCAAGGGGTAGCGCCACAGGTGGGTCAGCTGCATCAGGGTCTTCCTTGTCGATGGATACCGAGCGAGGCACATTACCAGAATGCCAGGCCCGAGGGGGCTCAGGGGAGCGGGATCGCGGGAGACTCAGGGAGACGTCGTCTCGCTGGTGCCGGCCGCCTCATCCTGCTGCGCGACCTCGTCTCCGACATCGAGACTGATCACGTCCGGGCCGGAGAGCGCGACGCTCGAGATCAATGCCTTGACGCCGAGGCCGACCTTGAGCCCCAGCTCCTCGCAGGCCAGCCGGTCCACGCGCGCTCTGAGCCGCTGGCCGGCGATGCCCAGCACCAGTTCCGCACTGGCGTGGCCGCGCTCGCTCTCGATCTCGTGAATCACGGCGGGCAGCGTATTGCGCAGGCTGGTATTCAGCGGGGTTTCCAGCGCGATGCTGACATCACGGGCACGCAGTCGCAGGCGTACCCGACGCCCGACCGGCATCGCCAGGCGCGCCAGCTTGAGACTCAATCCCGCCCCGAGCCCCAGACGGGTCAGCTGATGCGCCTCATCGTGCGAGAGCACCTCGGCACTGAGCAGTGAGCCGGCTTCGAAACGCCCGGTCTGCGGGGCCAGATCAAGACGAGACAACATGTCGCCGATCTCGCCGCTGGCGGTGATGCGCCCGTTGTCGACCAGCGCGAGGCGGTCCGCGACGGCGAACAGCTCCCGGGTATCGTGACTGACGAACAGGATCGGAATCTCGATCTCGCGAGCCAGACGGCTGATGTAGTGCAGGAGTTCCTGCTTGCGGGCGCCATCAAGGCCGGTCAACGGCTCATCCAGCAACAACATGCGTGGGCGTGACAGCAGGGCGCGTCCGATGGCGACACGCCGCGCCTCGCCACCCGACAGCTGACCCGGCATGCGCGTCAGCAGGTCCTCGATGCCCAGCAGCGCGACGATCTCGTGCAGGTGGTCACGGTTGCGCTGGCGTTGAGCACGCGTCAGCGCCAGCGGCATGCCGTAGCAGAGATTGCCGCGCACGCTGTAGTGCGGAAACAGACGAGGCTCCTGGAAGACCACGCCCAGATTGCGCCGATGGGCAGGCACCCAGTGATCATGCTCGCCGCCGATCAGACACTCGCCCGTGAGACGCAGATGACCATGATCCGGGCGGTCGAGCCCTGCGATCATGCGCAGGATGCTGGTCTTGCCGCTGCCGGAACGTCCGAACAGCGCCGTGACCCCGCGTGCCGGCACCTTGAGTTCGGCATCGAGATGGAAGGCGCCCAGCGTGCGGCAAAGGTGGAAATCAAGCATCACGCCCCTCCATCCGGAGTCGGGCCCTGCGCGCCAGCCATTCGGAAGACAACAGCGAGAGCATCGCGATCACCACCGCGATCAGACACAGACGCGCGGCCGCGCCCTCCTCGCCCGGCGTCTGGATCAGGGTATAGAGCGCCAGGGGCAAGGTACGGGTCTCGCCGGGAATGTTGGCCGCAAAGGTGATGGTGGCGCCGAATTCCGACAGCGCGCGCGCGAAGGCCAGCATGCCGCCGGTCAGAATACCGGGCAGCGCCAGCGGCATCGTCACCGTGAACAGCACCCGCAGCGGGTTGGCCCCCAGGGTACGAGCAGCGGCCTCCAGCCCCGGGTCAATGGCCTCCAGCGACAGGCGCATGGCACGCACCATCAGCGGGAAGGCCATGACCGCTGCCGCGACGGCGGCGCCCTGCCAGGTGAAGGGCAGCACGATATCGATCTTCGCCAGCCACTGACCGATGACGCCGTTGCGTCCGAAGGTGACCAGCAGCAGATAGCCGACCACCACCGGTGGCAGCACCAGCGGCAGATGCAACAGCCCATCCACCAGCGCCTTGCCACGAAACTCGCGTCGCGCCAGCCACCAGGCCGCGGCGAAGCCGGGAATCAGACTGAAGCCGACGGCCACGCAGGCGACCTTGAGACTCAGGCTCAGGGCTTCCCATTCCAGTGCGCTCAGCATGCACTCTCCTCGAACAAGATCAGGTGGCGCAGGGCAGCGCGATCACGAGACGACTCGCGCCCATGGCATCGCCATGGCCCGCTCGATGATTCGCTCTGCCAGCCACGTCATTGCCGCAATGATGCCACGGAAAACCTCCAGTGTAGCGGCCCGCGTGCCTCCGGGACATGCCGGCCAGCGCGCCAGCCCAGCCGGGGCGCTCTCACTGGCTGTCAGCGGTGGCGGGTGCGGTCTGGGTCCCAAGGGTGGTGAACCCGAAGCGATGGAAGATGGCCCCTGCCTCATTGCTGGACAGCCAGTGGGCAAAGGTTTCCGCTGCCTCGTCGGGCGCATCCCCGCCCCGCGTGATCAAGGCGGCAGGATAGTGGATGGGATCGTGGCTGCTCTCGGGCAGCAGGCCGATCTGATGGACGCGATGACTGACGGAGGCATCCGTCGAGTAGACGATGCCCAGTGGGGCTTCACCGTGCTCGACCAGCGCCAGCGCCGCACGCACATCCTCGGCACTGGCCAGATGCGAGCGCAGTGCCTGCCACTGACCCAGCGATTCCAGCGATTGACGTGCATAGATGCCCGCCGGCACGTGATCCGGGTCCCCCACCGCCAGCCGGGAGGCGTCGCCCGTCGCGGCCAGTCGCTTGGCCACGTCCGTCACGTCCCGGGCATTGCTGACGCCGGCATCCAGAGAACTTGCCCCGGCGGCTACCAGCGCCAGACGATTGCCCAGCAGATCATGACGCCCTGTCACCACCACGCCGGGCTGCTGCTCGAGCCAGTCCATCCAGCGCTCGTTGGCCGACAGATACAGCTGGGCTGGAGCACCATTGGCCAGCTGACGCGCCAGGGTCGAGGACGAGGCGTAGACCGGCAGGATATCCACGTTGGCGAGGCGCTCGTAGCGGGCCTCGATGGCATCCATCGCATCATGCAGCGAGGCGGCGGCCATGACGCGAATCCGGGTGGGTTCGTCGGCCTGCACCGGTGCCGCCAGCAGCGCCACCAGCGTCATCAGCAGTGTTGAGCGGGCCGTCAGAGAGGTGCGTCTCAGGCAGGCGGATTCCTGGCATGAGCGAAAGTGAGCGCGCAAGCGCGTGGCGAGTGACATCACGAGGTCCTTTGTCAGGCCGCGAAAGGGCCTTGGAAGAGTGAAACGCAGTGACAGCGCGTGCCGCTGCTGCATGCCATGATGCCGCGCCCACCCGCCACATGCATCCCGCTCGGGCGCGGATGGGCGTCAACGAGCTGGAATCGTGAGCCCCATTATCTGAACGCGCCCGCCAGCAGAGAACGCGAATCACTTTCATGCATGCCACTCCCCCCGCCAAATCGGCTACAATGCTGGCCAAATCGGCAACTCGCCACTGGCCCTTGCGCCAGATCCGCGGCGCGCTCTGCCTCCACGCTCTCTTTCATGCCATCGGCTGCCCGAGTGGCAGACAGTCTCAGGTGCCACCAATCCATGCCTCCCGTACTTGACGAATTTCAGGGCCTCAGTGCCTTCGATGCCATCATGCGCCATGGCAACCTGGGCGCCGGCGCCGAACACCTCGGTATCTCCAAGTCCACGCTCAGCCGTCGGATCAGTCATCTCGAGTATCAGCTTGGTCAGCCGCTGCTGCATCGCCAGGCCAACCGCCTGATTCCCACCGAGGCCGGCACGCTGTTCCATCAGTATTGCCAGCAGATGCTGTCGCTGGGCGAGCGCTCGCAGATGGCACTGGACGAGCTGCGCGAGGAGGTGAGCGGTGATCTCAGCATCAGCGTCCACCCGCATTTCCTGCGCGGCTGGTTCAATCGTCTGCTCACCGAGTTCATCGAGGAGTATCCGGGCATTCGCCTGACGCTGACTTCAAACCTGCAGCCTCCGACACGTGAGGATGATCAGGTCATGCTGTGGCTGTGGGAAGGTCCGACCCGTGACAGCGGCCTGCGTGACGAGGTGCTGGGCCACCAGCGTCAGCATCTGTATGCCCACCCGGACTATCTGCGTCAGCATGGCCATCCGCAGCATCCCGGCGAGCTTGCCTCCCACGACTGGGTCAACCTGATCGACCGCCATCATCCCGATCTGGTGCTCCACCATCCGGAACAGGGCGAGTACCGAGTGAGCCTGCCGCCCTCGCGCTTCACGGTCGACAATGTCGTGGTACATGCCGACCACATCGCGCATGGCGCCGGTATCGGCCTGCTGCCGGACCACCACGTGCGCACCCGCTCCGTGGCACATCCCGGCCAGTTCGAGGCCTGCCTGCCCGAGTGGCAAGGGCCCTCGATTCCGGTCAGCCTGCACTATCCCTTCGGGCACCCGCCGCGCAAGCTGGGCGCGCTGCTGGATCGTATCCGGCGCCATGTGCCCAAGGACTGGGGGCAGCCCTAGCCCCGCAGGCCTCACGTACCAGCGCGACTCAGCGGCCCTGGCCAAACAGGTGGCGACGCGCCTCTTCATCCATCGCCACATTGGCCGCCGGATTGATGTCGTCGATGCGCGCCATCGCCCGCCTGACGCCATCACGCTCGGCCATGCGAGTGCGGTAGGCAGCCACCGCCGGGAAGCGGGCCAGATCGATCTCCTGCTTCTCGGCCTTCAGCCACGGCCAGATGGCCATGTCGGCGATGCTCAACTCGTCCCCCGCCACGAAGTCACGCCCCGCAAGCTGGCGCTCCAGAACGCCGTAGAGGCGCTCGCCTTCCTTGTGATAGCGCTCGATGGCGTACTCCACCGGTTCTGGCGCGTAGTGCGTGAAGTGGTGCACCTGACCGAGCATCGGCCCCAGGCCGCCCATCTGCCAATGCAGCCACTGCAGCACATCATTGCGTGGGCGCGTCTCGCGCGGCAGGAACTGGCCGGTCTTGTCGGCCAGATATTCCAGAATCGCGCCGGATTCGAACACGGAAATCGGCTCGCCACCATCGGCCGGCGCATGATCGACGATCGCCGGCATGCGATTGTTGGGCGAGATGGCCAGAAACGCTGGCGCGAACTGCTCGCCCTTGCTGATGTTCACCGGAATGAGTCGGTACTCGAGGCCGGCCTCTTCCAGAAAGATCGTGATCTTGTGGCCGTTGGGCGTGGTCCAGTAATACAGGTCAATCATCGTGAGCACCTTTTCGAGGGCAAGACGACATGGCCCGAACGCCTGGAAGCGTTCGAGCCATCAGGAAGCGCATCGCTGACGCGATCGAGGGATTACTGCGGGATCTCGCTGGCACGCGGCGACTTGCGTGCCATGCCGTCATGGAGATCCATCATGCGCTCGCGCCACTGCACCAGCGGATCAGCGGGGTCTTCCGTCTCGCCGAAGGGCGAGGTGTCGGAGACGATGTGGGCCCAGATGAAGAAGCCGAAGATCAGGTAATCCGCCGCCGCCGGTGACTCGCCATCCATGAAGGGCTGATTGCCCAACAGGCCACGCAACGGCTTGAAGGCGCTGTCGAGAATGCCACGGGCGATCTCGACATCGTGGAACTCCTCGAACGACATGCCGAAGCGGGCTTCTCGGGCGCTCTGGAAGTATTCGCGGTCATCCGGGTGAATGGCCTGCACCAGATCCAGCGCCACCAGGCGGAAGAAACCGACGGCCATGACCTGCTCGGCATAGACCTTGACGAAATTCAGGCGCGCCCTTGCCAGTGCATCGCCGATCAGCGGGCCATGGCCTGCATCCGGATAATGCTCGTCCAGGTGCTGGAAGATGTCGTAGCTGTCCATCGACACGCCGAAATCATCCTTGAGTACCGGCACCGTGGTGGAATCGCAGAAGTCGATCGGGCTCTTGTCGGTGAACAGCATGGGAACGAGTTCCGCCTCGATGCCCTTGTGGGCCAGGGCCAGCCGCGCGCGCCAGCAGAACGGCGAGAAACGCAGACGGTCATCACGGCCTCGCAATTCATAGAGTACTGGGGTCATGCAGGTATCCTCCGGTGTCATTCAAGCTCAAGATGTTCGGCATGACGTCGCCGTGGGCGTCTTGCCCATGGCAATGTTTTGGACGTTGTGCCGCGCAAATGCAAGCAAAATGAGCATTCGTTCAATATCCCGCTGATACGCCGCTCGCCGTGCTTCCACCCGCTCACCCTTGCAGTGGCGCGAGGTTGGACCCATTGAGGAGGGATTCGCGACACGCGCCGGTCATTGACCAAAGGATATTGATGACACTCGGCCTCGACAGCGCGAATAATGGATCCACGCTGTCGCACCCGCCGCGTCTCGCCCTGCTCTCATCACTCATTTCCCAAGGAGTCTCGATGTCCGTCGAAGACCTGCACCTTAACCTGCGCAACCTGCAGGAATCCGACTACCCCCAGCTGAAACGCCTGATGGACGGCATCTACGACGACATCGGCGGCGCCTGGCCGGAACACACCATCAATCGCCTGGTCGCGGAATTCCCCGATGGTCAGATCGTGATCGAGGACGGCGAGATGCTGGTCGGGGTCGCGCTGACGGCGCTGGTGGATTACGACGCCTTCTCGAACCCGCACAAGTACGATGATCTGATCGGCCAGCGCGAAGTCATCCTCAACAACCCCGAGGGAGATGCGCTCTATGGCCTGGATGTCCTGATCGACCCCAACTACCGGGGCTATCGTCTCGGCCGCCGCCTGTATGAAGCGCGCAAGGAACTGTGTCGCTCCATGAATCTGCGCTCGATTCTGGCCGGTGGGCGCATTCCCCAGTATCACGAGTATGCCGCGGAGCTGTCCGCGACCGACTACATCGACAAGGTCGAGCGACGCGAGATCTACGACCCCATCCTGTCCTTCCAGCTGGCCAATGGATTTCTGGTCAAGCGCCTGATGCGCCAGTATCTGCCGGAAGACGAGAGCTCACAGGGCTATGCCACCTTGCTCGAGTGGAACAACATCCTCTTCGAGCCGGTCGAGCGTGTGCTGGAAAGCCGCAAGACGATGATTCGCGTCGGCGCCGTCCAATGGCAGATGCGCAAGTTCGATTGTGTCGAATCCGTGCTGCAGCAGGTGGAATATTACGTCGATGCCCTCTCGGACTATCAGAGCGACTTCGCCGTCTTCCCGGAGCTGTTCAATACGCCGCTGATCGGCCTGCTGGAAGACCAGAGTGACCCGGTGCGCTGCATCCGCTTCCTTGCCGGCTTCACCGAGCGCTTCAAGCAGGAAATCTCGCGCATGGCGGTGGCCTACAACATCAACATCGTGGCCGGGTCCATGGTGGAGGTCGGTGATGACAACGAGCTCTACAACGTCACCTATCTCTGTCACCGCGATGGCGAGATCGACCGTCAGGCCAAGCTGCACATCACGCCTCAGGAGCGCCGTGACTGGATCATCAAGGGCGGCGACGAGCTGGCCGTGTTCGAGACCGATGCCGGCCGCATCGGCATGCTGATCTGCTACGACGTGGAATTCCCGGAGCTGTCACGTCTGCTGGCCGACCAGGACATGGACATCCTGATGGTGCCGTTCTGGACCGACACCAAGAACAGCTACCTGCGCGTCCGCCACTGCGCCCAAGCGCGCGCCATCGAGAACGAGTGCTATGTGGTGGTCTGCGGCAGTGTCGGCAATCTGCCGTCCATCGAGAGTCTGGACATCCAGTACGCCCAGTCAGCGGTATTCTCGCCCTCTGACTTCTCCTTCCCGCATGATGCGGTGATGGCCGAGACGACCCCGAACACCGAGATGATCATGTTCTCGGATCTCGATCTGGAACGTCTCAAGGTCGTGCGCAGCGAAGGCTCGGTGACCAACCTCAAGGACCGTCGCAAGGACCTCTTCGACCTGCGCCTGCGCGACTGGTCCTGGAAGTCCGGCAGTCGTCAGGACTGACTCGATGCCCCCCTGGTGGCAACGACTGTGGCAGCGATCCGAGCGCCACGGCCATGATGCCGACGCCTCAGCCCCCTTCTCTTCCCAGATCCAGGAGGGGGACACCCTGTGGCAATCCGTCCGCGAGCGTCTGCCGATCCTCGAGGGACTCGACGCCAAGGCGCTCACGCGTCTCGAGCGCCGCGCCCGCCGGCAACTGCATGACTGGAAGCTGACCAGCGCCGAGCCTCTCGAGGAGGTCGAGGCGCTGGCATTGGCGGCTCAGGCGATGCTGTTGCTCAATGGTTGGGCGCATGCCGAGCGCTGGCAGGATGCCGGCGCTCGCGTCCATGAGATCATGCTGCCGTTCGAGGCCATCCGCCGTGAAGTGGAAGAGATGGATGAGGCAGGCGTGGTGCATGTCTTCCAGGACACCCGTGCCGGTGAGACCTGGTACCAGGGGCCGGTGGTGGTCACGCAGCAGGACCTGGCCGCCAGCGGTGACTGGAGCGGCTTCAATGTGGTCATCCACGAATTCGCCCACAAGCTCGACATGGCCAACGCCACCGATGCCGATGGCTTTCCGCCTCTGCCTGGCCACATCAGCGCTCAGGAATGGCACGCCACCTTCACCGCCGTCTGGGATGACCTGAGCGAGCGCCTGGCACACGGCATTCCCACGCCGATCGATGACTACGCCGCCAGTCACCCCGCCGAATGCTTCGCCGTGTGCTGCGAGTATTTCTTTACCGCACCGGACACCCTCGAAGTCGCCTATCCCGAGCTGTATGCCCTGCTGGAACGCTTCTTCCACCAATCGCCATTGCCACGCTGCCCGACGGCTCACGACTGATCGCCTGACAGCCAGACAGGCAGATAGGCAGGCAGACGGGCAGACAAGAAGATCCGGACAATGAATAGCGACCGCTCACCCCCTCAACCACCGGCTCAAGCTAACGGTATATCAATCAGGGTGTGCCGCGGCGGGCCCGCCGTTGCGATTCCCCGATGCATCAAGAGCAGTACCTGAGTCGGTCACTGCTGGCTTTTCCACCAGGTAATCCCAGACACGCTGGGCCGTGGGTCGCATGGGACGTTGGGAGGAACGTACCAGCCAGAAATGCTGCTCGGCAGGAATCGCCAGCGGGAAGGCCTGCTCCAGTCCGCCATTGCCGGAGGCCATCCATTGCTGAAAATGGCCTTCATGCACCAGCGCCACGCCCATGCCGAGACGCGCCATTTCCAGTGTCATGACCTGGGTGTCACAACTGATGGTGGACGTCGTCTTCTCCAGTCCCAGCTGACCAGCCGCGACCAGCCAGCGACGCCAGCCCACCGCGAATCCCGCCGCATGCAGCAGCGTCATTCCGGTCAGATCCGCCGCCGTGCTCAACCGGGCGCTCAGTGCCGAGCTTGCCACGACGATCATCCGCTCCTGCTCCGCTCCCACCTTGATCGCCTCGACCTGCGGCCAGTCCCCCTGGCCATAGCGCAGTTCGATATCCACTTCCTCGCCATCGAAATCACGCGCCCAGAAGGCACTCACCAGCCGCAGGGCGATCTCGGGTTGATCTCGATGAAAGCTGGCCAGACGCGGCAACAACCAGGCCTGCTGGCTCATCGGCGTCGCACGCAGACTCACCGGCGCGGCGCGCGAGGGTCCGAAGACTTCCAGCGTGCCCTCCTGCAGACGCTGGAAACCATCCTGCAGCGCC
This sequence comes from Cobetia sp. PS-4MA, assembly GCF_057670765.1. Lineage (NCBI taxonomy): Bacteria > Pseudomonadati > Pseudomonadota > Gammaproteobacteria > Oceanospirillales > Halomonadaceae > Cobetia > Cobetia sp. PS-4MA. The sequence goes on from NZ_CM173107.1 coordinate 3,232,129, forward strand.
GGCAGCCAGGCCTGCCCGGCCGGTGTCAGATTCAGACTGCGAGCATGGCGCACGAACAACGGCTGGCCGAGCCGATCCTCCAGCTGGCGGATACGCTGACTGATGGCGGACTGGGTGACGCTCAGCTCCTCGGCCGCCCGCGTGAAACTCATCAGGCGTGCCGCCGCCTCGAAGGCCTGCAGCCAGGCCAGGGGTGGCAACGGGCTGGACAAGGAAACGGGCAAGACACTCGGCGGCGAGGAAGGTGAGTCGTGCATGGCAATCTCGTGGCGGACAATGGAGGAGCATGACCACACATTAGCTCAGCTAAGCCATGGGCGTCATATTTCGCGTTGGTCAGCCTTCATGACACGCAAGACAATAGACTCACTCTCAGCACAAGACTCACCGACACCGACAGAGACAAGGAAGGCGCCAATGGAGACTCTCACCGCATCTGATTCCGACACTTTCGGTACCAGCGACACTGATGGTATTGGCGGCACTAGCGTGACGAACGACACTATCGATACGAACGACACTACCGACACTACCGACACGGCAGCGACGGATGCCGGCACGCGTCATCAGTGGGACATGAAGGAATATCAGCCCCATCATCGCGGCACTCCCCTGATTCAGGCGACCCATGACGAGGCACTGGCGACTCTGAGCTGGGCCGATGGGGATCAGGCACGCTTTCCACTGATCTGGCTGCGTGATCACTGCGCCTGCGACGCCTGCCGTCATCCGCAGACCTTCGAGCGCACCTTCATGCTCATGGATGATGCGGCCCTGACGGTGCATCAGTTGCGTGTCGAGCAAGGCAATCTCGTCGTCATCTGGCAGGACGGCCACACCAGTCGCTTCGATGCCGGTTGGTTGCTGCAACGTCGTCCGAGTGATGCGCCGCCAGCCACGCCGGTCCCCTCAAGCCGCGCCTGGCAGCAGGGCCATCAGCCTCACGTTACCGCCTTTGCCGACTACATGGCCGGCGGCGCCGCACGACTTGGCTGGCTGGAAGCGCTGTGCCGCGACGGCTTCGCGATTCTGGACGGCGGCACCTGTGAAGGCGGTGAGATCGATGCCATCGCGGCCACCATCGGCCCCATCCGTGCCACCAACTTCGGCGGGCGCTTCGAGGTCTTCTCCAAGCAGGCGCCCAACAATGCCGCCTACACGCCCATCGCGCTGGAACTGCACACGGATCTGCCCAACTGGCGCCAACCGCCGGACATCCAGATGCTCTATTGCCTGGTCAATGACGCCGAGGGCGGTGAGTCGATCTTCGGTGACGGCATGGCCGTCGCCGAGGAACTGCGCCGGCGTGACCCTGCCGCCTTCCGCCTGCTGGCCGAGACGCCGGTGGACTTTCGCTTCGCGGATGAGCAGACCGACCTCGTGGTGCGCGAACCGGTCATCCATCTGGATGCCAGCGGCAAGGTCATCGAGGTGCGTTTCAACAACTGGATCCGCGATAGCCTGCGCCTGCCGCTGGAACGGATGCAAGCCTGGTACGACGCCTACCGCCACTACTGGAGCATCCTGCGCGAACCGGACTTCCGCCTGCACCTCAAGCTCGAGGCCGGTCAGATGGTGGCCTTCGACAACCGCCGCGTGATGCACGGGCGCCGGTCCTTCGACCCGACCACCGGGCGCCGGCACCTGCAAGGCTGCTACGTCGATTACGACATGGTGGAATCGGCATTGCGCGTCACAGCGCGCCAGCTGGACTGACGACGGCCCGCGAGCGTTGAAGCTCAGTGATTCAATTCGCCCAGTCCCGGCAGCAGACCACGCAAGGCGATGGCATCCTGAGACTCTGGCTACTCAGGTACCGCCCATGAATCTCATGACGCTCTGCTTTGCGGATGACACCCTGGAACGACGCTATCGTCGACAACAGATCGAGACCTCACACAAGCTCAGCCGGTTCACCATCCCGCTGAGCTGTGTGATGTTCGCGTCCTATGCGCTGATCGAGATAAGTCTTACCCACCATTTCGAGAGCCTGCTGCTGCTGCGCGCCGGCATTCTCGTCAGTGTCCTGAGCCTGTTCCTGCTGTCACGCCATGCGCGATACAGACACCGGGTCAATGGCCTGCTGTGCCTGGCCTCCCTGAGCGCGGCGCTGGGCACGCTGGCCATGTTCCATCTCGGCAATGACCACGCAGTGGATCACCATGAGATGCATGAGGGTGAATTCCCGGCCTATTTCGTCAGTCTGCTATTGCTGGTGTTCTGGACCTACACCCTGCTGGGGCTGCAGTTCATCTATGCACTGGCCTGCGGATTGCTGATCTGGATGGGCTGCACCGCCAGCTGCGCGATCCTGCACAGTGGTACCGGCGTGCTGGTGGAAGCCAACGAAGCCTTCTTCATGATGTCCGCCAACCTGCTGGCCGGTATGAGCGCCTACTCGCGAGAGCGACAGAGCCGCCTGCTGTTCCTGCGCGAATGTCACGTCACCGACGAGCGAGACAATTTGCGTGACCACGCGACCCGCGACTCGCTCACCGGACTGCTCAATCGACGCGCCCTGATGGAGCATCTCGATCAGGTGCTCGACATCCAGGCACCCGGCGTCATACAGGCTGCGCTGTTCATCGACCTGGATGGCTTCAAGCCCATCAATGACCGCCATGGTCACCATATCGGCGACCAGGTCCTGAGCATCATCGGCGAACGACTCGGAGACACCCTGCGTGGCAACGATATCGTCGGCCGCCTGGGAGGCGATGAATTTCTCGTGCTGATCAGTCGTGAAGGCGATAGCCGCCAGGGCCCGGAAACACTGGCCAATCGTCTGGTGGATGCGATCAGCAGGCCCATCCACCTCGAGGTCGACGGCGAGCCGCTGATCATCGGTGTCAGCGCCAGCGTGGGCGTCTGTCTGTTCCCCTTCTCCGGTGCCACGCCGGAAACCATCATCGCGCGTGCGGACGGTGCCATGTATGAAGCCAAGCAACGTGGCCGCGGGCGAGTGGTCGCGGCCAACCCGCTGCGCCTGGTGCTGTGATCCTCCACCACGAATGATGCCCTCTCCCTCTTGAGACAACCGCAGACGCCCCAATGAGAGAAGGATGCCTGTGCAGCCTTTCATCACGTAACGACGCCCCGCGACGATTCGCCGGGGCGTCCTGTCTCATGGAGCCCGCCAATGACACGCCTGCCGCATCTCGCCCTCTCGCTCGCTGGCCTCAGCCTCCTTGGCGGCTGTGCCGGTGTCCCGTCCGGCACCCAGCCCGTCGGGGACTTCCAGCTCGAACGCTACTACGGGCAATGGCACGAGATCGCCCGCCTGCCCAACAGCTTCGAGGAGGGACTGAGCTGCGTCACCGCCGATTACTCGCCCCGTGAGGACGGCGGCGTGCGCGTCATCAATCGCGGCCTTGATGCCGACAAGGGCGAATGGAGTCAGGCCGAAGGGCGAGCCTACTTCACTCAGGGCAGCGAGACCGCGGCCCTCAAGGTCAGCTTCTTCGGCCCCTTCTATGGTGGCTACAACGTGCTGGCACTGGATGATGACTATCGGTGGTCGCTGGTGGCCGGTGCCGATCGCGACTACCTGTGGATACTGGCGCGCGAGCCGCAGCTGGATGACGGCACCTATCAGGCGCTGGTCGATCAGGCTGCCGAGCTCGGCTTCGCCACCGATTCACTGATCAAGGTCGAGCAAGGTGAGGCATGTCCCGTCGCTGACGGCGAGAGCTGATGATGCAGGCGCTTGCTCAGGGCGCAGGCTCCACCCAAGGTCTAAACCGACACGTGACGTTTACATGGTGCGGACAGCCGCTTTCATCCAACCGACCTTGCCTCTTGCCACGCGCCAGCGGCTCGCCAATGGTGAGCTGACAATCTGCCGAGGCAGCGTCTCGCCGAGTGCGCTGCCCTGCTGCCAACCGCCACATGCCGTCGCCCAGTGTCAGTGACACCTCGCTGCACTGGGCAACTCAGTTCAGAGGGAGCTCGTGCCATGGATATCCAGCAGTTCTTCAGCGCCCTGTGGGATGATTACGTCGCCATGACGCCCCAGGCCCAACAGATCCAGGATGCCTTCGTGGCCGACGGCGAGACCATCGTCAACGACCACGTGGCCTTCCGGACCTTCGACCGCGGGCCGATCACCCTGAGCGCGCTGGAACCTCATCTGCTGGCGCTCGGCTACACCCGCTTCGCCCCCTATGACTTCCGCGAGAAGAAACTGCGCGCCTTCGGCTATCTGCCGCCGTCTCCCGACATGCCGCGCGTCTTCCTCTCCGAGCTGAAATGTCATGAGCTTTCCGAGCGCGCCCAGTCGATCATCGATGGTCTGGTCAGCCAGATCTCGCCGGATGCCGCCACCCAGCCCTCCGTGCTGTGGTCAGGTCGCCTGTGGGACGCGCCGACCTTCGAGCAGTATCAGCGTCTGATGGAGGAGAGCGAATACGCGGCCTGGCTGTCGATCATCGGTCTGCGTGCCAATCACTTCACCATCAGCGTCAATGCACTTACCCGTCATGACACGCTCGACAAGGTGCTGACGCGCGTGGAAGCGCTTGGCCTGGGCATCAATCCGGCCGGCGGACGCATCAAGGGCTCACCCGAGGTCCTGCTGGAGCAGGCCTCCACCCTCGCCGACCGCCAGACCTTCACCTTCGCCGGCGGCGAGCAGCACGAGATCGCGACCTGCTACTACGAGTTCGCCCGCCGCTATCCGGATGCCGACGGCAAGCTGTATCAGGGTTTCGTGGCCGCCAGTGCCGACAAGATCTTCGAATCCACCCACCTGACCGAATCTTCCGATACCGGCCAGGACAGCCCAAGGGAGCACTCCACCCCGTGATTGCCGACTGGCTTGACCTGACACTCGAAGGCCACGCCAGCGCGCGTGGCATGGGACGCATCCCCGGTGGGCGCTATGAGATCGTCGCCCCCGGCGTGCTGGAGATCTGTCCGGACACCCAAGGGCCTGCGGCTCGCCCCTGCGTGCTCTCGGCGGGAATTCACGGCAACGAGACGGCGCCCATCGAACTGCTGGGTGAGCTGATCGCCGGTCTCGAGAGCGGCCACCTGATCGCCGGTGCCCCGCTGCTGCTGATTCTGGGCAACCTGCCCGCCATCCGCACCGGTGAGCGCTTCCATGCGACCAACCTCAATCGGCTGTTCCGACGTACCGAGACGGCGACCGCCATCTCGGTGGACGCCGGCAACGCGGCTGCCGGCAAGGCCAATGACTGTCCAGCCGATGATGAGCCGGCACGCGCCCGCCAGCTGATGGCGGCAGTGGATGACTTCTACGCCCGCTTCCCGCCGGCCGATGGCACGCGACGCCTGCACTACGACATGCATACCGCGATCCGCGACAGCCACTACCCGCGCTTTGCCGTGGTGCCCTTCAGCGAGGGAGAGGCCATCAGTCCCTCACAGTGGTCGATATTGAGCGCTGCCGGCCTCCAGGCCGTGCTGCATCAACATCAGCACAGCTGGACCTTCTCGCACTACTCGCGCCACTACCATGATGCCGATGCCTTCACGCTGGAGCTGGGCCAGGTGCGTCCATTCGGCGCCAATGACATGGCGGCACTGACGCCGATGTCCCGCCTGCTCGCGGCTCTGGCCACTGGAACGCCGCCGGATGAGTCTGATCCCGGTGCCATGGATTACTTCAAGGTGGAAGTGGAGCTGATGCGCCACTCCGCAGACTTCGCGCTGTGCTTCAGCGAGGACGTCGCCAACTTCACCCGCTTCGCCCCCGGCACGCTGATCGCCCGGGACGCGCTGGCGGGCCCCTGCATCATCGGGGACACGCCGCTGAGCGTGGTATTCCCCAATGCCAGTGTCGAGATCGGCGCCCGCGCCGCCTTGCTGCTGGCCAGCTGTGCTCCCCCCGAGACAGCCTGATCATGAAATGCGCCCCACCCGCCAGCCACCGCCGTACTGCCCCACGCAGCACGGCGCATCGGCAGGGTGGGCGCCCCCAATAATGACAACAAGGTCCCCACTCATGACGCATTCCTGCCGTTCTGTCCCTCCTGTCGCCAGCCAGCGACTCTTGCCGACACGCGCTCAACCAAAGTCGTATCCGGCGACGCTCCAAGGAAGCAGTTAACCCAGCGTTGAGCTGGTAGAATCTGCCCCCTTTCACGACCACGACCGTGATACCACTCGAGCGGCTGCGACGACATGGCCAGCTGCCAGCGAGATTCAGTCTCGCCTGGCGACGTCATGCACCCTGTGCCGCCGTGTCGACAACGCACAAGTTCCCACGGGTCCGTGCCGCCCTGCGGCAGACTCAGGACGCGCCCGCGCCGCCTGGCAAGGCAGCGATGCGCTGCGTCTGGATCGGAGTAACGGCATGACCAAGACATCCCCCGGGATCGAGACCCCGAACCGCGAGGTGCTGCCCCTCGAGGTTCGCGACATCACCAAGTCCTTCGGCAGCAATCAGGTGCTCAAGGGCCTGTCGCTCAAGGCACGCAAGGGCGACGTCATTACGCTGATCGGTGCCTCTGGCTCCGGCAAGAGTACCTTTCTGCGCTGCATGAACCTGCTGGAACAGCCGGACGGTGGCGACATCTTCGTCCACGGCGAGCAGATCGGCTTCAAGGACACCCGCCGCGGTCGCGAGCCGATGGACTGGCGTCAGGTCGAGCGCATGCGCGCACGCCTGTCGATGGTCTTCCAGGGCTTCAACCTGTGGTCACACATGACCCTGCTGGAAAACGTCATCGAGGCGCCGATCCACGTGCTCGGCAAGCCGAAGAAAGAAGCCATCGCGCACGCGCGCAGCCTGCTGGATCGCGTCGGCCTGCTCGAGCGCGCCGACTACTACCCGGCCCAGATGTCGGGGGGCCAGCAGCAGCGTGGTGCCATCGCGCGCGCCCTGGCGATGGAGCCGGAAGTGATGCTGTTCGACGAGCCGACCTCGGCTCTCGACCCGGAACTGGTCGGTGACGTGCTCAAGGTGATGCGCGATCTGGCCGAGGAAGGCCGCACCATGGTGGTGGTGACCCACGAGATGAGCTTCGCGCGCGACGTCTCGAGTCAGGTGGTCTACCTGCATCAGGGTCTGGTCGAGGAAGCCGGCGATCCGGCTGAGGTACTGGGCAATCCCCAGTCAGAGCGACTCAAGCAGTTCCTGGCGCCCAAGTACTGACAGGCAGGACTGATGAACAGGACTGACGGACGGCTCTGATCAACCGCTCGGTCCGCCGGCGCTTCCCCCGGCACGGTGATCCCGTGTCCGGCACATGATTCAGCACCGCGAGCGCCATGCCATCGGCAGGCCTCGAGGCGCAAGAGATTTCAGGAATGAAAGTGATGAAACAGTTCGCGACACGCGCCCTGATGGGCCTCACCCTCGGTCTCTCCACTCTCGCCATCTCGGCAGGCGCCGTGCAGGCCGCCGATGTGCCGGACCCGCTGCGCCTCGGCATCGACGTTCCCTACGCGCCCTTCGGCTACAAGCTGCCGAGCGGTGAGCTGACCGGCTTCGAGATCGAGCTGGGCAATGCCATCTGCGAGCAGCTCGCCACTCGCTGCGAGTGGGTCGAGCAGGACTTCGACGGCATCATCCCTGGCCTGATGGCACGCAAGTACGACGTCATCATGTCCGCGCTGACCATCAACCCGGAGCGTGAACGTCAGGTGCTGTTCTCCGCGCCCTACTTCACGCCGCCGTCCGGCTGGTTCGTCAAGGCGGACAGCCCGCTGGCCGGCGCGGACAGCCTCGATGCCGAGGCTCTCAAGGGCAAGGTGATCGGTGTCCAGCGCGGCAACCTGCAGGATCACTACGTCACCGACCTCTACGCCAGCGTGGCCGAGGTGCGTCGCTATACCAAGCTGGATGATCTGGTGCTGGACATGGACAGCGGTCGCGTCGATGTCGCCTTCCTTGATCTGCCGGTCGGTCAGGACACCCTGGTCGAGGCCAATGATGGTAATTTCGTCAATACCGGCAGCGCCATCAGCGAACCGAAGAAGTACTTCGGTGACGGCTTCGGCATCGCCATGAAGCAGCGCGATCGTGATCTCAAGAAATCCATCGACGAGGCACTGGACACGCTGAAGGCCGACGGCACGCTCGAGCGTCTCAACGCCAAGTACTTCGCCAGCGCCGCGACCGCCAACAGCCAGTAAACCGCTGAGCGGTTTGCACGGCGCTTCACGGGAGGATTCCCATGATCGACCTACAAGGCTACGGGCCAAGTCTGCTGGAGGGTGCCTGGGTCACGGTGCAGCTGGCCGTGCTGGCCCAGCTGCTGGCCATCGCCCTCGGGCTGATGACAGCGACCGCCAAGATGTCGCGTTCCACGCCACTGCGCTGGATCGCGACGCTCTACACCACCATCATCCGTGGCGTACCGGACATCGTGTTGATGCTGCTGCTGTTCTTCGGTGGTCAGATCGGCATCAACATGGTCACCGACTGGCTGTATGACCGCTATGACATCGATGTCTTCGTCAACGTCGACGAATTCACCGCGGGCGTCATCACCATCGGCTTCATCTTCGGCGCCTACATGGGTGAGACCTTCCGCGGTGCCTTCATGGCAGTGGATGCCGGCCAGATCGAGGCCGGACGCGCCTATGGCATGAGCAACTGGAAGGTCTTCAAGCGCATTCGCTTCCCGCTGATGATGCGTCACGCCCTGCCGGGGCTGGGCAACAACTGGATGGTACTGCTCAAGACCACCGCCCTGGTGTCGGTTATCGGGCTGGTCGACATGGTGCGTGTCGCCAGCGAGGCCGCCAAGGCGACCCATGAGCCCTTCACCTTCCTGTTGCCGGTCGCGGCGGGCTATCTGCTGATCGCCACCGTGTCCGAATGGGGGCTTTCGCGCCTCAAGAAGCGCTACAACACCGGATTCGGGGAGGCCAGCGCATGGAACAACTGAACGATGCGGGCCCGACAGGCATCATCGCCCAGCTTGGCCAGATGCTCGATGATGTGCTGAGCGACAACTACATCTTCACCGCCACCACTCTCTGGCACTACTGGGAGGGGCTGGTCACCACGGTGCAGCTGGTATTCCTGTCGCTGATCATCGGGCTGGTGCTGGCCGTGCCATTGGCGATCCTGCGCGGCTCGCGCCGCCGCTGGATCAAGATGCCGGTCTACCTGTACACCTATGTCTTCCGTGGCACCCCTCTGCTGATCCAGCTTTACCTGATCTACTACGGGGTGGTGTTCTTCGATGGCTTCGACATCTCGTTGGGAATCACCAGCGTGCATGTCCCCAGCATTCAGGACACCTGGCTGTGGGAGTACTTCCGTGACCCCTTCGTCCCGGCGCTGCTGGCCTTCGTGCTCAATACCGCGGCCTATACCACCGAGATCTTCCATGGTGCCATCCAGTCCACGCCCAAGGGCGAGATGGAAGCTGCACGCGCCTATGGCATGTCGCGGGGCAAGATGATGCGTCGCATCATTCTGCCCAGTGCCTTCCGACGTGCACTGCCGGCCTACGGCAATGAAGTCATCTTCATGCTGCATGCCAGCGCCATCTGCAGCGTGGTGACGCTGCTGGATCTCACCGGGGCGGCGCGTGACATCTATGCACGCTTCTATGCCCCCTTCGAGGCCTTCCTGTTCGTCGCCGCCATCTATCTGTGTCTGACCTTCACCATCATTGCCATCTTCAGGCAGCTGGAGAAACGTCTGCTGGCACACTTAAAACCATTGAATTGAACTGAAAGAAGCGCCTCTTGCCGGGCGCTTCTTTCGTTTTTCACTCCTGATCCAGCAATGCATCTCGTTTAACGAACGTTTGAATCCGACCATTTTCCCCCTTCACCACAGCGCAGGACTGGGCTAGTGTGGAGAACAATGGCTGACGACAGTCCTGTCTTCATCGGCGCAGACGCCTGATACCTTTTCAGGGAGCGTCTGGTGTCGCTGACACGTCAGCTCGACCAACAACAACGAGGAACGGGAACGACATGAAGAAGCTTCTGGGAATTTCCCTGCTGGGTGCAGCACTGATGGCCGGTGGCGCACAGGCCGCCGAGACACTGCGCATCGGCGTCGATGTGCCTTATGAGCCGATGGAATACAAGACACCGGACGGCGAGCTGACCGGCTTCGACATCGAGCTGGGCAATGCCATCTGCGCGAAGATCAACCGCGACTGCGAGTGGGTCATCCAGGCATGGGACGGCATCATCCCCGGCCTGATGGCACGCAAGTACGACGCCATCATGTCCTCGATGACCATCAACGAAGAACGCCGTGAGAAGGTGCTGTTCTCCGACACCTACATCACGCCGCCGTCTGCCTGGTTCGCGCCGTCCGACAGCGCGTTGAGCGCCACCTCCACCGAGGCCCTGGCGGGCAAGGCCATCGGCGTGCAGCGCGGCACCCTGCAGGACAACTACGTCACGGATCTCTACGCCAAGAATGCCGAGGTCAAGCGCTACACCACCGCCGATGACCTGGTGCTGGACATGGATGCGGGTCGCCTCGACATCGCCTTCCTCGACTTCCCGGTCGGCAAGTCCACCCTCATCGATGGCGGCAACGGCAACTACAAGGCCGTGGGGGAAGTGGTCACCGAGCCCAAGAAATACTTCGGCGACGGCTTCGGTATCGCCATGCGCAAGCGTGACAAGGACCTGGCCGAGCAGATCAACGGCGCACTGGCGGAACTGAAGGCCGATGGTACCTACGACACCATCCACACCAAGTACTTCGGCGAGAAGAAGTAAGATCGCCTCCCATGTCATGACGCGCGCGAGCTGACAGGCGCAAGTGACACGCAAGACAACACGTCCCGCTGGCATCTGCCGCGGGACTTTTGCGTTGAGACAGGGTCATTCCCGACCCAGCCCCTTCATCAGCGCCGCCGGGGAATGAGAGCAAGCCCCCGCCACGCCTGAGCCAGATGCCAAGTCATCGCGTCCCCTTGCACAATTGGTGCAAATTGAGAACCAAAGCAGTGTGGCTGAGAGGGCTTATCCCATCTGCCCGGCCTCTCTAGGATGCCCAGCATCCCACTCCTGCAACGGTAGCTCCCCCATGTCGAGACATCCTTCACGTCCGGCGCGCCTTTCTCGTATCGCCTCTTCCCTGCTGTTGACCCTTGGCGGTCTCCTTGCGCTCAGCGCCTGCAGTGAAGGCGATGACGAGGCTTCCGCTGGCGCCCAGCCGACACCTCCCACGATGGAAGTCGTCGCGGCCAAGGCTCAGCCGGTCGCGGCCTGGCACACTTACACCACCCGCCTGGAATCTCCGCAGAGCGTACAGCTGCGCCCGCGCGTGAGCGGTGAAATCGAAGAGGTCCTGTTCACCGAAGGCAGTCAGGTGAGCGCCGGCACCCCGCTGGTCCGCCTCGATCAGCGCCCCTTCAAGGCCGAGGTTGATCGTCTGGAAGCCGAGGTGGCTCGCGTCAAGGCAGAACTGTCCAACGCCCGCAGTGAATCCGGACGCGCGGCCAGCCTGGTCAAGCGCAACCTGATCTCCCGCGAGGAAGCCGATTCACGCAGCACCAGCGTCTCCGGTCTCAACGCCCAGCTCAAGGCCGCCATCGCCCAGCTCGAGCGCGCCCGTCTGGATCTCGACTACGCCACGGTGCGTGCCCCGATCGATGGCCGACTGTCCAATGCCCGCATCACGCGCGGCAATACCGTTCAAGCCGGTCAGAGCGTGTTGACCACCCTGGTGGAAACCCGCCAGCTGGACGCCTATATCGACATCAGCGAGCTGACCTGGAATCAGGACTTTGCCGACGTCTCCGCCGAGGATCATCTGCCGGTGGAACTGCAGCTGGCAGGCCAGCAGGACTTCCCGTTCCAGGGCGAGCTCGACTTCATCGACAACAGCGTCGATATCGATACCGGTACCCTGCGCATTGGCGCCACCTTCACCGCAGAGGACCCTGCCCTGCGGCCGGGCGCCTTCGCGCGCCTGCGCATCGCCTCCCCCGAGATTCGCGATGCCGTGCTGATCCCGGAGCGTGCCATCGGCACCGATCTGGATCGTCAGTTCGTGCTGGTGATCGGCGAAGATGACACCCTCGCCTACCGTGGCATCACCACTGGCCCGCGCTTTGGCCCGCTGCGTGCCGTCACCGATGGCCTGGCCGCCGGTGATCGCGTGCTGGCCGCCGGCCCCGCCAAGGCAGGCCCGGGCATGCCGATCACGCCCAAGCTGGTCGAGATGTCCGACGATGGTGCCCTCAAGGCCCTCGCCGAGCGTGTCGCTCGCCTGACGCAACACCAGAAGGATCAGCCGTCGCACGACAATGATCAGGATGCCGCGGCGCTGGCCGAGGCCGACCGCCAGGCAGCAGGAGGCCGTACGTGAACGTCTCCAGCTTCTTCATCAAGCGCCCGGTCTTCGCCGCGGTGCTGTCGATCCTGATCGTCATCTCGGGGCTGCTGTCACTGTTCCAGCTGCCCATCTCCGAGTATCCAGAAGTCGTGCCACCTACCGTGGTGGTGCGCGCCAACTACCCGGGCGCCAACCCGGAAGTCATCGGTTCGACCGTCGCCACGCCGCTGGAGCAGGAAATCACCGGCGTCGAAGGCATGCTGTACATGGACTCCCAGGCGACCTCCGACGGTAACCTGACCCTGACGGCAACCTTCGCGCTGGGCACGGATCTGGACAAGGCCCAGGTGCAGGTGCAGAACCGCGTGGCACGCGCCACGCCACGCCTGCCGCAGGAAGTGCAGCAGCTCGGCATCACCACCGAGAAGGCCTCGCCCAACCTGACGATGGTGGTCCACCTGACCTCCCCGGATGGCCGCTATGACCAGCTGTGGCTATCCAACTACGCGCGCCTGAATCTCAAGGACAACCTCGCCCGTCTCGACGGCGTCGGTGACGTGCGCCTGTTCGGTGCTGGCGAGTATTCCATGCGCGTATGGCTGGACCCGGACGCCGTGGCGGCGCGTGGACTGTCTGCCGGTGACGTGATCAGTGCGCTGCGCGCCCAGAACCAGCAGGTCGCCGCCGGTTCCGTCGGTGCCCAGCCCGCCCCGGATGACAACCAGTTCCAGCGCCTGCTCAATGTGCGCGGACGTCTCGAGAGCACGCAGGAATTCGAGAACATCGTCATCCGTGTCGATGAGGATGGCCGCCTGACGCGCCTGAAGGATGTCGCACGTGTCGAACTGGGTGCCGACAGCTACTCGCTGCGCGCGCAACTCGACGGCAAGGATGCGGTGGCGATGCCGATCTTCCAGCGCCCCGGTTCGAATGCCATCGCGCTGTCGGATGCGGTCCGCGAGCGCATGAGCGAGATGTCCGATGCCTTCCCCGATGGTGTCAGCTACGACATCGTCTACGACCCCACCGTCTTCGTGCGCGGCTCCATCGAGGCGGTCATCGATACCCTGTTCGAGGCCATCCTGCTGGTCGTGATCGTGGTGATCCTGTTCCTGCAGACCTGGCGCGCCTCGATCATCCCGCTGATCGCGGTGCCGGTCTCGCTGATCGGCACCTTCGCGGTCATGCAGCTGATGGGTGTCTCGATCAATACGCTGTCGCTGTTCGGACTGGTACTGGCCATCGGTATCGTGGTCGATGACGCCATCGTGGTGGTGGAGAATGTCGAGCGAAACATCGAGCTGGGCCACTCCCCCATCGAAGCGACCCAGATCGCCATGCGCGAGGTGACCGGCCCGATCATCGCCATCGCGCTGGTGCTGACGGCGGTCTTCGTGCCCACCGCCTTCATCAGCGGCCTGAGCGGCCAGTTCTACAAGCAGTTCGCGCTGACCATCACCATCTCGACGCTGATCTCGGCCTTCAACTCACTGACCCTGTCGCCGGCGCTCTCGGCCCTGCTGCTCAAGCCGCACGGTGCCAAGCCGGACTGGCTGACACGCCTCATCGATGGCCTGTTCGGACGCTGGCTGTTCGCGCCGTTCAACCGGGCCTTCAATGCCATGTCCAACGGCTACACCGGCCTGATCAAGAAGCTGCTGCGCTTCGGTGTCATCGTCGGCGTGATCTATCTGGCACTGCTCGGCGCCACCGGCAAGCTGTTCGACAGCGTGCCCGGCGGCTTCATCCCGGGACAGGACAAGCAGTATCTGGTCGCGATGGCTCAGCTGCCGGACGCGGCAAGCCTTGATCGCACCACCGAGGTCATCAACGAGATGCAGAAGCTGGCACTCAAGACACCAGGGGTCGCCCATACCGTGGCCTTCCCGGGGCTGTCGGTGAACGGCTTCGTCAATGCCTCCAATTCCGGCATCCTGTTCACGCCGCTGGATGACTTCGAGGATCGCCAGTCGCCCCAGCTCTCCGGCCAGGCGATCGCCGCCGAGCTCAACCGCAAGTTTGCCGGCATCGACGAGGCCTTCGTCGCCGTCTTCCCGCCGCCGCCGATTCTGGGCCTGGGCACCACGGGCGGCTTCAAGTTGCAGCTGCAGGACCGCGGTAACCAGGGCTTCGATCAGCTGTTCGCCGCCGTGCAGACCATCACCGCCAAGGGCAATGCCGACCCGCGCCTGAGCAGCGTCTATTCCAGCTTCCGCATCCAGGTGCCGCAGTACGACATCGATGTGGACCGCGAACAGGCGATGATCATGGGTGTCCCGGTGGAACGCGCCTTCGAGACCCTGCAGATCTACATGGGCTCGCTGTACGTCAATGACTTCAACCGCTTCGGGCGGACCTATCAGGTACGCGCCCAGGCCGAGCAGTCGGCGCGTCTCGACCCGGATGACATCCGCAATCTCAAGGTGCGCAGCGACAACGGGCGCATGATTCCGCTGGGCAGCTTCGTCAAGGTGACGCCGACCACCGGGCCGGACCGCGTGATGCACTACAACACCTATGTCAGCGCCGACATCAACGGCTCGCCGGCACCGGGTGTCTCCAGTGATCAGGCCAAGGCCGCCATCGAGGAAGTGCTGGCAGCCAATCTGCCCCAGGGCATCGGCTACGAGTGGACGGAGGTGACCTACCAGCAGGTGCTGGCCGGCAACACCATGATCTATATCTTCCCGCTGGTGGTGCTGCTGGTGTTCCTGGTGCTGGCTGCCCAGTACGAGAGCTGGTCGCTGCCGCTGGCGATCATCCTGATCGTGCCGATGACGCTGCTGTCGGCGCTGGCTGGCGTGTGGCTGACGGGAGGCGACAACAACATCTTCACGCGGATCGGGTTGATCGTGCTGGTGGCGCTGGCCTGCAAGAACGCCATCCTGCTGGTCGAGTTCGCCCGTGAGCAGCAGCATGAAGGTCAGAGTCGCCTGGATGCCGTGCTGACGGCCTGTCGCCTGCGTCTGCGGCCCATCCTGATGACCTCGGTGGCCTTCACCGCCGGCGTGGTACCGCTGGTACTGGCCACGGGCGCCGGCAGCGAGATGCGCCAGGCGATGGGCGTGGCGGTGTTCTCCGGCATGATCGGCGTCACCGTGTTCGGCCTGTTGCTGACGCCACTGTTCTATGTCGGCATCCGCAGGATGGTCGAGAAGCGTACCTAGAGAAGCCGGGGCTTCACGGACCACACCGCCAGTGCGGCGACGCGAGATGACTCGCCACACTGGCTTGCCTCGTCGCACTGGCTTGCCTCGTCGCATCGTCTCGGCACACCGCCGAACCTACATTGTTCAATACTCGGGAGCGGGTAGCATGTACGCCGATACCTTCAATGATCTGGCCCTTGAGGCTGAACTCGAGAACTTCGCGCATCGCTGGTTCTCTCTGCTCAACCGCCTGGCGCCGTCCCTCGAGCTGGCCGAGCTGCTGGGAGACGATGCCGTGATCCAGCTGCTGGATGAGACGCTCACTGGCAGCGAATTCCTGACCAATTGGGAACAGCGCCGGGATGATCTGCTGATCAACAGTCATGCACTGGGCTGGGTACGTGCCCGACGCGAGAGTCTCGACACGGCCACCCTGCGCATGGGCGGCGAGCACCGCGCCGCGCATCACGACGGCAGCGTGCTGCACACGCATTTCGATGCCGAGTGGGTGCTGGATCTGAGCTGGGGTGAGCCACGCATCCAGCGCATCAAGCTGCTGGACGTGCGCACGCTGTAGAATGCGGATGAGCAGACACAAGGACGCCCCGTCACCTGAAGGTGACGGGGCGTCCTTGTGTCTGGCGCGATGGCTTGCCACCCAACGCTTGCTCAGGCATTTGGGGGTGGGAGACTTCGCCGCCTTTCCGCCAGCATCGCCGGTGTATCGACATCCTCGAGAATGCCGGCATCGCTGACGACCACCTCACGCAAGGCATCACGATGTCGAAGGATCACTTCCCGCGCACCCTCACCGCCCACAAGCGCTGCCAGCTCACGCCATAGCGTCCGCCCGAACAGCACCGGATGCCCGGGGCTGCCCTTCTCGCCTGTCAGCACCGGCCGCACCACATGCTCCGCACTCGCCTCACGGTGCAAGGCGTGGAAGGTCTGCGGCGTGATCTGCGCCATGTCCGCCAGCCATACCGCCGCCACCTGCACATGCGCCAATCCAGCCTCATCATCTAGCTGACGGAAGGCATCGCCGAGACTGGCGCCGAGGCCGTTGCCCGCCTGCGGCGCACGCCAGATTCGCCGGGCATGCTCACGCGCGAAGTCATCTCTCAGCAGTGCGGCGGGATCATCGTCCTCACGCAGCAGCAGACGCCAGTCCACCTCACAGGACATGACCTGCGAAAGCGTCGCCATCAGCAGTGTCTGGCCATCCGCCAGACGCGCCTGACGCTTGTCACTACCAAAGCGGCGACTCTGACCGGCCGCCATCACCAGAATGATCGTCCCACTCATGTCGGGTCTCACAGACTTTCCCGAGCGCGCCCACGCCGGATACGCACGATATCGGCCATCACCGCCAGCGCGATCTCGGCCGGCGTCTTGCTGCCCAGATTCAGTCCGATCGGCATCACGATACGCTCGATCTCCTCGGCGCTGAGCCCGCCACTGCGCGCCAGCCGCTCGGCGCGCGCCTGAGAGGTACGCTGCGAGCCCATCACGCCAATGTAGAACGCGGGCTGGCGTACCGCCTCGATCATCGCGAGATCATCAATGCGTGGATCATGGGTCAGCGCCACCACGGCGGTGGCGGCATGGCAGCCCCCCGCCGCGATGAAGCGCGAGGGCAGCTCACGACGCAGGGTGACACCGGTGTGCGGCGTCTTGCGGGCATCCCAGTCCGCCAGCACTTCCTCACGCGGCTCGCAGATGATCACCTCGAAGCCGAGGCTGACGGCGAAGGCCGCGCAGGCTTCCGCCACCGGCGAGAGTCCCGCCAAGAGAAGACGCGCCACCGGCCCGACCCTGAGCTGATAGCCGTACGCCTCGCCCTCGTGACCCTTGAGTGGCTCGACCCGCTCCCCCAGCCCGCTGTCCTGCTGAAGCGTACGCGCGCCATCCCCCGCCAGCATGACCTGACGCAGACGCGGCGTCTGACCCTCGAGTGCCTCGCGCAGTGCCTTGAGATGCGCGATGTCCGCCTCGCTGGCCGTGAAGCGCTCGACCAGCACGTCCAGCAAGCCACCGCACGGCAAGGCGATCCCCGCGCCCTGATGGCCGCCCTCGCCATAGCGGATCACCTGGGCGCTCGCGGTGAATTCGCCTCCCGTCAGGCGCGCCAGGAAGTCCTCCTCGACACAGCCACCGGACAACGAGCCACGATGCTGGCCATCGGCACGCGCCACCAGCCAGGCGCCCGGCTCACGCGGTGAGGAGCCGAAGGTGGACAGCACCGTACACAGCCAGATCGGGCTGTCAGGCCGCGTGCCATCTGACGGCGCCAGCCAGTCGATCGCCTGACAGATCACTTCAAGATCAAGATGTTGCATCAAAAATCTCTCATATCGGAAGCCGGCTCCCAGCCAGAAGACACGAAACCCGCCACCCGGGCATGCCGGAGTGGCGGGTATCAGACGCATTCATCGGTGAGGATCAGGCCTCGCTGAGCGCGGCCTTGAGCGCCGCCGGGCGCATCGGCAGATCACGCAGGCGAACGCCTACGGCGTGATGGATGGCATTGGCCACCGCCGGTGCGACCACCGTGGTACCCGGCTCGCCAAGACCGACCGGCATCTCGGTACTGTCAACGAACTCGAGATCCATCTGCGGCACCTGATGCATGCGCAGCGGCTGGTAGGCACCCAGATTCTGCGCCACCGGGCCACCCTCGCGGTATTCGGTGCCTTCGTGCAGCGCCATCGAGACGCCCCACAAGAGCGAGCCCTCCAGCTGCGCCATGGCGCCATCCGGGTGTGCGAGGGTACCGGCATCGACGACACTGGTCAGCTTCTCGATCTTGACCTCGCCAGTGGCGCGATCGACCTTGACCCGTGCCACGCAGGCCACCCAGGTCGGCATGCTGCGTTCCTGACCGAAGCTCAGCGCCACGCCCATGCCGGTATCTTCCGGCAGGCTGTCACGCTCGCTCCAACCGGACTTCTCCATCACGCGCGTGAGCACGTTGCGCAGACGTTCCGCCCCGCCCGTGCTGACCGGCGCCTTGCCGGCATTGCGGCCTTCGGCGTCCAGCAGCGAGAGGCGGAATTCGGCCGGATCCTGCTCGGCTGCCTGCGCCAGCTCATCGATGTGCTGCTCGACCGCCCATAGCGTCCAGCCCGGTGCGACGGAGCGCAGATACCCCGGCACGAAGGCCTCATGAGCGACCTTGTTCTGCTGCGCCCAGACACGCTGGGTGCCGACGTTGTACCAGTGGTCCGCGCCACTGATGGAGAAGGAATCCAGCTTGCCACCGCCTTCCACGGCTTCGGCGAGGAAGCTCGGCATCAGCGCGGCAGTCGGCCAGCCTGCCGCGGCGGCGTGCTCGGAGGCCACGACACGGCCCTCGGCATCCAGACCGGAACGCACACGCTGCACCGAGGGCGAGCGCACGCAATCGAAACGGCTATCGTCCGGGCGCGTGAAGATCATCTTGACCGGACGCCCCACGGCCTTGGCCGCCAGTGCCGCCGGCACGGCGTAGTCACCGTGGAGACGACGCCCGAAGCCACCGCCCAGATACAACTGGTGGTGAGTGATCTTGCCATCCTCGACGTCCAGCGCCTTGGCGACGAGGGGAATCAGCAATGACTGCTGCTGGTTGCCGCAGTGGACATGCCAATGCCCCTCCTCCTCATAGGCCAGTGCATTGGCCGGCTCCAGAGTGAAGTGCAGCACGCTTGAGGTGGTGAAGGTGGACTCCACCGTGGTCGCCGCACCTTCGATCAGCGCGGAAGGGTCACCCTGATCCACCATCAGCGAGCCATTGTCACGACTCGGGGTGCTGACCAGTCGCTGGCCTTCTGCCTGGATTGCCGCCTCATCGATGTGATAGCTGTCGCCCTTGCTCCATTCCACCTTGAGCAGGTCGGTGGCACGCATGGCCGCCGAGAAGTTGTCGGCGATGACCGCCAACCACCCCTGACACATGCCGGACGGATCCTTGAGCTCGATGGTCTGGCGATAGCCGATGACCTTGCTGGCTTCGCTGTCATCCACGGCCGTGACCTTGCAGCCGAAGCGACTCGGCGGCAGCACCGGGCGCGCATGCAGCGTCTTGCCGACACGGGCTTCCACCTCGGCAGGCAGGGTGTAATCGATGCCGTAGACCGCCTGACCGTTGGTCTTGGCCGGCACGTCCAGCGCATTGCCCTTGGTGCCGAGCACGCGGCGCTCGGAGGCCGGCTTGAGCTCGATGGCCGCCAGCTCATCTTCCGTGAAGCTGCGCTCAAGGCCTGCCGCGACGATCTCGCCATAGCCCAGTGACTGATCGCCACTGATGACACGGCCCTTGCGCGCCTTGCAGCTCTCGACGGACACGCCCATCTGTCTGGCGCCCGCTTCGATCAACGCGATACGCCCGGCAGCCCCTGCCTGCGACAGCGGCTGGTAGCTGTGATTCACCGACCAGCTGCCGCCGGTGATCATGTAGCCCCACTTGGGATCGCTGTCGACGTAGACGATCTCGACGGAGGCCAGATCGGCCTCGAGCTCCTCAATGACCAGACGCGCCAGGCTGGTGGCGACGTGCTGTCCCATCTCGGCCTTGGTGATATGGATGGTGATCGTGCCGTCAGTGCCGATGGCATACCACATGGTCGGCTCGAAGGCGCCGGCGGACAGCGTCTCACTGGCAGAGCGGCCGTCATCGGCGCCGCTGGCCAGGGCCGCGCCGGAGACCCCGAACGCCAGCATCGCGGAACCCGCGACACTGCCGATCAAAAAACCACGCCGCGTGATGCCGTGCTGGCTCGAGGGGTGACGAGTGGCTGCCTGAGCGCGCTGATACCGGCCCAGCGTATCTTCAAACCTTGCCATGAGATGTCTCCTCGGCAGCAGAATGGCTCACGGCATCTGCCGTGGCACGCGGATCGAATGTGCCGACACCGGCAGTCGCGGCGGTGGCCTCGGTCTGCTGGCCCATCACCTGCGCCGTGTCGCGCTCACTGGCGATCGCGGCGGCACGCTTCACCGCACGATGGATACGCACGTACGCCATGCAACGACACAGGTTGCCCGCCATGGCGGCAGTGACCTGCTCATCGGTGGGGTTCGGTGTGTGCTTGAGGAAGTCGGCGGCCTGCATGATCTGGCCCGACTGGCAGTAACCGCACTGCGGCACCTGCTCCTCGACCCAGGCTTGCTGCAGCGGGTGGTCATCGTTCTCGGCCAGCCCCTCGATGGTGACGATGTCACCACCCTCGGCGGCCAGTACCGGCAGGACACAGGTGCGCGCCGCGGTGCCGTTCAGGTGCACGGTGCAGGCGCCGCACTGGGCGATTCCGCAACCGAACTTGGTGCCGGTCAGGCCCAGGTGTTCACGCAGCACCCAAAGCAACGGGGTTTGCGGATCGACCTCGAGACTGACGGCCTTGCCGTTCAGAGTGAAGTTGGCCAAGGGGCTTCTCCTCAGGAGCATGAAGCAGGGGGACAGGGTTCGGACAACGCGTGCAGGGTGTCGCGGCCAGCCATGGCGTCATCTGACTGACGTGGCGTGGGTTCGGCGTCAGGGACCGACCCCAGGCTTTGAGGCCTGGCACGATTCGAATCGGTGAATTCTACAGGTCACGATTCGGCACCACGGTGCCAAAAAGGAAACAGTGTGATGTCACTGGGCGCATCATGGCCATGCAGATGCTGTCTCGCATGCCACACAGTATAGCGTTTCACGCCTTGTCATCGGCAGATGTTTGCATGACATCGGTCCGCCTCGGGACTGGGCCGGTAGCGGTCGAGAATGATGGCGGCGCACCGGAGCGAGGACTCCCGCGAAGCCATGTGACTGCCTGGTATGGACGAGAGTGTCGCAGACGCGTCTGACAGTGGCGTATCCGGCACCTGTACTTTTATGAGAATAAAGTGAAATGTAGCGAGAGTCCTCATGGAGGATGTTCCGCCCATGGCCAGCACCGGGTGCAGGGACCGCAAGAACTGCAAGAACTGCAAGAACTGCAAGAACTGCAAGAACTGCAAGAACTGCAAGAACTGCAACAACAACGACAATAACGATTCCCGGCATGAGGATCTGACATGCAACTCAACTGGAAGGCGGCGATCGCGTTGGCAGCGCTGATACTCGCCATCAATACCGGCGCGCGCCAGGCGATGGGCTTCATGCTGCCACCGATGGCCAGCGAGCTTGCCTGGGGCATGGGCAGCCTGTCGTTCGCGCTCGCCATCCAGAATCTGGTCTTCGGGCTGGCCGCGCCCATCGCCAGCAAGCTGTCGGATCGCTTCGGTACCCTCAGCGTCTTCCTGGTCGGCAGCCTGTGCTATGCGGTCGGCATGGGCGTCACCGCCCTCTGGCCGACCCCGACGGTGTGGATGCTGGGCGCGGGCGTGCTGGCCGGCATCGGCATCGGGGCGACCACCTTCCCGCTGGTGCTGGCCGCCGTCACTCGCGTGGTCCCCCTCCAGCATCGTGGCATCGGGCTGGGCATCGCCTCGGCCGGCGGCTCCTTCGGGCAGCTGATCTACTCGGTCGCGACCCCGATGCTGGTGCTGATCGACTGGAAGATCGCCATGCTGGCGCTCGGCGCCAGCTGTCTGCTGCTGATTCCCATGGCCCTGCCCTTGCTGCGTCGCCCGCCGGCCGGCAGTGAAACACAGGCAGAGGATGTCCCGAGCCAGGGCCCGCTGCTGCAGGACCGGCGCTTTCTGGCGCTGGCCGGCGGCTTCTTCGTCTGCGGCGTGCACGTCGCCTTCATCGCCACCCACCTGCCCAATTTCGTGGTCGCCTGCGGTCTGCCCCTGAACGTGGCCGGCAACACGCTGGCGATCATCGGCGCGCTCAATATCGCCGGCACCATCCTGTTCGGTGCCTGGGGCGGCCGCCGTCACCCGCCGCAGCTGTTGATGCTGATCTATCTGTGCCGCGCCGCACTGGTGATGGCGATGGTGGTCATCCCGCCCAGCAGCATGCTGCTCTACGCCTTCGGCGCGATCATGGGCGTGCTGTGGCTGTCGACGGTGCCACTGACCAGCCAGGCCGTCGCGCTCTACTTCGGCCAGAAGCGTCAGGCCTTCGTGTTCGGCATGGTGCTGGCCGCGCATCAGGTCGGCGCCTTCCTGGGGGCCTGGGGCGGTGGTGTGGTCTATCAGCTGACCGGCAGCTACGACCTGCTGTGGATCGCCAGCGGCATCTTCGGCCTGCTGGCCGCGCTCGTGCACTGGCCGGTGCGCCGCGAGCCCAAGCGCATGGTGCAGCCACAACTGGCCTGAGTCGCGCCACGGCATCTGATTCTCAAATGTCAGACCACACCTCCACAACGACACAGCCCCCATCGGCGAACCCGATGGGGGCTGTGTCGTATGGGGCTGTGTCGTATGGGCTCGGGCCAGGCGATCAACGCTGGAAGGCGTAGACATTGCCGACCTTCAACAGCCGCGTCAGCTCATCCAGCGCCGCCAGTGTCTCTTCGGCCAGCTGCGGGTCGGCGAGATCCGCCGGCGTCAGGCTGTCACGATAGTGACGCTTGACCCAGTCACCCAGCTCGCCGTGCAGCTGATCCGTCATCATCACGCGCCCGGAGAGCGCGGCGCGCTCGGCGTCACTCAGTACCACACGCAGACGCAGGCAGGCCGGGCCGCCGCCATTGCGCATGCTCTGCTTGACGTCCTTGACCAGCACTTCCCCGATCGGGTTCGGGCCGGCCAGAATCGCATTCTGCAGCGCATTCCATACCGCCTCGTTCTCCTGACACTCCCCCGGCACCACCAGCGTCATGCTGCCATCGTCATTGGAGAGCAGCTGCGAGTTGAAGAGGTAGGAGGAGACGGCATCCTCGAGGCTGACGGCTTCCAGTGGCACGCGGATCGGGATCAGCGGTGTGGACAGTTTCGCGCGAATTTCGTTGAGCACCGCCTCCTCATCGCGGAAGGCCAGCTCGTGATAGAACAGCACCGGGCCATTGCCCACCGCGATGACATCGTTGTGGAAGACACCGGCATCGATGGCCTCCGGATGCTGCTGGGCGAACACCACCTGATCCTCGCTCAGGCCATGCTGACGCGCGACGGCCTGACTGGCTTCCAGTGTCTGACGCGCCGGATAGCGACGCGGTTCGACGCCGTCACCGCCGAAGGCCTGACGGCCATAGACGTAGAGATGCACGCCCGGCCCGCCGTGGCCATCACACAGCCGCGTATGATTGGCCGCACCTTCATCGGAGAAGGCCGGCGTCGCGGGCAGCGCAGGATGATGCGCGAAATGGGCATCGTCGGCGAAGATGGCACCGAGGATGCGTCCGGTGGTCGCGGGCTCCAGGTAGCGGTGGAAACTGGATTGCAGGTTGGCCGGCGTGAAGTGCACGCGGCCATCACCGCTGTCGCGCGAGGGCGTGACGGTGGCGGCGTTCGCCGTCCACATGCTGGAGGCGGAACACACCGCGCGCAGAAGCTGCGGCGCCTGCTCGCTGGCCGCCTTCAACACCTGGGCATTGCTCCCGGTGAAGCCGAGATCACGCAGTGCGCCAAGGTCCGGGCGCTGCTGCGGCAGCAGAATCCCCTGTGCATAACCCAGATCCGCCAGCGACTTCATCTTGTCGAGGCCCTGCAACGCGGCTTCGCGCGGGTTGGAGGCCAGCCCGCCGTGGCGCATCGAGGCCACGTTGCCATGTGCCAGACCGGCGTAGTTGTGGGTCGGGCCTACCAGGCCATCGAAATTGATCTCGTGATACGGGGTGTCGGACATGAAGGTCTCCTGCCACGACGCCTTGGCACCTCAGGGAGCAGGCACGGCGAGCGTCGTGGTCAACAATGGGTAAGCGGCAGCGGTGCCCGAACGGACGGCCTTACAGACGGATACCGGCCGGCAGGGTCGCGGGCAGCGCCAGCGCCTCGGCTTCCATCGAGGCGACCGGATAGCTGACATAGTCGGCCGCGTAATAGGCGCTGGGACGGTGGTTGCCGCTGTCGCCGATGCCACCGAAGGGCGCGTCGCCGGAGGCGCCGGTGGTCTGGCGGTTCCAGTTGACGATGCCGGCGCGAATGCGCAGCAGGAAGTCGTCCCAGTCAGCACGCTCACCGCCGATCAGCCCGGCCGAGAGGCCGTAGCGGGTGTCATTGGCCAGCGCGATGGCCTCGTCCCAGTCGGTGTAGCGATGGATCTTGAGCAGCGGGCCGAAGAATTCCTCGTCCTCGAGCGCAAGGCCGGTGACATCGATCAGCGCCGGGCTGAGCAGACTGGTGCCCTCTTCAAGCTGCTGCATGCGCACGAGGACATTGCCGCCCAGCGCCTCAAGATCATCCTGCGCCTTGAGCAGGCCCTCGGCCGCCGCGACACTGGCCAGGCCGCCATAGAAGGGCGCGTCCTGCTCGAACTGCCCCGCCACGCGCAACTCGCGCAACGCCGTGGCCAGCGCCTCGATCAGACGATCACCGACCTCGCCCTGCGGCACCATCAGGCGGCGCGCACAGGTGCAGCGCTGACCGCCCGAGGCGAAGGCCGACTGGATGATCGCCAGCACTGCGGCGGCTTCATCCTGCACATCACGCACCACCAGCGGATTGTTGCCGCCCAGTTCCAGCGCCAGCAGCTTGCCGACCTGACCGGCGAACTGACGGTGCAGCAGCTTGCCGACCTTGGCACTGCCGGTGAACAGCAGCCCATCGATGCCCTCGGACTGGGACAGCGCCTGACCGACGTCCGCCGCGCCCTGCACCAGATTGATCACGCCGGCCGGCAGGCCCGCGGCCTCCCAGCACTGCAGGGTGAGATCGGCGGTGGCCGGGGTCAGCTCGGAGGGCTTGAACACGCAGGCATTGCCCGCCAGCAGTGCCGGCACCATGTGTCCGTTGGGCAGATGACCCGGGAAGTTGTAGGGGCCGAAGACGGCCATCACGCCATGCGGGCGGTGGCGCAGGACCGCCTGGGTGCCTGCGACATCCTTGGCGCGCTCGCCGGTACGCTCGTGATAGGCCTTCACCGAGATCGCGATCTTGCCGATCATCGCGCCGACCTCGGTACGCGCTTCCCACAGCGGCTTGCCGGTTTCACTGGCGATGCTGATCGCCAGCGCTTCACGATGCTGCTCCAGCTGATCGCGGAAGCGCTCCACCACCGCCAGACGTGCCTCGAAACCCAGGCGCGCCCAGGTCGGGAATGCCTGACGCGCTGCCGCGACGGCCTGCTCGACCTGCTCGGCAGTGGCCGAGGCGCCCTGCCACAGGCGTGCCTGGGAGACGGGGTCGGTCTTGGTGAAGGATTCGGCCTCCCCCGCCTGCCACGCGCCGTCGATGAAGAGCTGTTGACGCACGTTGAGTGTGGCGGGAGTCGGAGTCGTAGTGGTCATGGCATGCCTCATCGAAAGGGCGCGCCGCGTAAGCGACGCTGAACAAGGAGATAACGGGGCAGTTGGCGATCTGCCCCGCTGATGGCAAAAGGACGCAAGGCGATATGGGCCTGCGAGATGGCACGGAGAAGCGGATGTCCGTGGCGAACGCTTCAGCTGGCCAGCACGCGCAGCGTGTCGCCGCCAGTGACGCCAAGGCGTTCGGCCTCATCACGGTGCAGGCGCACATGGCAGGCACCCGCGTCGTCCCGCGTGACAGCATGGCTGATCCAGCTGGCGCGGAAGTCCGCCATGCCGGTGGTGGCGGCCATGACGGAGGGACGCTCACAGGCCGGGGCATCAGACGCGATCACCTCGACACATGCCAGCTGGCTGTCACGCACGCCGCGCACGTCATCGATATAGGCCTCGACCGTCGGGCCGCCATCGAAGATGTCGACATAGCCTTCCCAGCGCAGCCCTTCCTTCTTGAGCATCGCCACCGCCGGGCGGGTGTGCTCGTGCACCTGCCCGATGGCGGCACGCGCCTGCTCGGAGAGAAACGGCGTGTAGATCGGGAACTTGGGCATCAGCTCGCCGATGAAACTCTTCTGGCCCATGCCGGTGAGGCGGTCGGCCTCATTGAAGTCCATCGGGAAGAAGTGGCTGCCCAGACACTCCCAGAACGGGCTGCGCCCCTCGGGCGTGAAGACACCGCGCATCTCGGCCAGCACCTTGTCGGGGAAAGCCTCGCGGAACTGGGCCATGAACAGCCAGCGCACCTTGGAGAGCAGCGCACCATTGCGGTCCTTGCGCCAGCCCTCACGCAGGAACAGCGAGCAGACCTCGGCATCGCCGGTGTGATCGGAGCACAGCGTCAGCGTATCCAGGGTGCGATGCAGGTCGAGCTGCACCGAGGAGTGCGCCAGCGAGCCGAGCCGATAGTGATAGAACGGCGCATCGGTGCCCACACAGGCCTCGATAGCACAGCAGCCCGCGATGCTGCCGTCGCGCTCATCCTCGAGCACGAAGAAGTACAGGCGATCATCACCGGGTTCCCGGCCTTCGAAGGCGGCCAGGGTGCGCTCGATCTTGGCGCTGAGAAATTCATGATTGTCCGGCAGCGAGGTGAAGCCGACACCGGTTTCCCGCGCCAGCACCTTGAGGCCTTCGATATCGTGACGAGCGATAGGACGAATACGCATTACAGCTCTCCCTCATCGACCGCCGGCAAGGGCATCGGCACGGCAAGCACCGCACGCCCCTCTTCCACCCCCAGTACCTCGGCCTGCTGCGGCGTCAGCATCAGCTGGCCGGTCGGCGTCAGTGCATAGCGCGCCAGCACGCAGCGGAAATCGCCAAGCCGCTGGTTGGCGACCATCGCCGGCACCGCGTCCGGCAGGCTTTCCTGCGGGCGGATACGCACCGGGTGCCAGCCACACTGCTTGAAGGTGTGCAGACGTTCGCACTCCGCCAGCAGCAAGGGGCCCGCATCGAAGATGTCGACGTGGCGCGAGCGCGAGAAGCCTTCGGCGAGCATCTCCTGCATGGCGTACTCGTGGCGCGGATTCTCGCGCCCGATGGCGGCACGCGCCTGGCGCGTGAGAAGCGGCAGATAGAGCGGGAACGGTGGCATCACCTCGGCGATGAAGCTCTTGGAGCGCACCCCCGCCATCTGGTTGATGTCATTGAAGTCGCGATCAAAGAAGTGCTGGCCGACGCTGTCCCAGAACGGGCTGACCTGACGCTCGTCACGTGTTTCCAGATAGCCCGGGAAGGCCACCGCCAGTTCATTGGCGAAGCGTTCCGGGTACTGGGCGATGAACATCAGGCGTGCACGACGCAGCAGACTGTCCGCATCCGTCTCGCGGTAGCGGGCATCCAGCGACAGCGCGCACAGCAGCGTGGCATCCGACACCTCATGCGACAGCGACAGCGTCTGCACTTCATGGCGCACGTTGAGCTGCTGCGAGGCGTGGATCAGCGTTTCCTGACGATAGGTGTAGTAGGCCTCCCGCGCGCCAGCCTCGGCGCGCAGCGAGGCGGTACCGACCACTTCCCCGCTGTCGAGATCCTCCAGCACGAAGCAGTAGATCTCGTCACCGGGAAAATCGATCTCGGCACGCAGGCTGCGCTGGGAGCGCGTGATGCGCTCCTCGAGGCGGTCACGATGTGCCGGCAGATTGGTCAGGCGTGGCGTGGCCGAGGCCGCGAGCCGCTCGAGAGCGAGCAGATCGCGGCTTTCGGCAGGCCGCACCACCAGCATCGGGGCACTGCTCATGGCGCTGCTCATGCAGATGCAGAGGCGGCGACGAAGCTCGCCACGGCACGGTCGAGCTTGTCGAGACCGCTCTGGAGCTCGGTTTCACTGATCACCAGCGACGGCGCCAGACGCAGCACGTCAGGCCCGGCGACCAGCACCATCAGACCTTCTTCCATCGCCAGATTGAGAATGTCCTTGGCACGCCCCGCATAGTCCGGCGCCATCTGGGCACCGATCAACAGGCCCATGCCACGCACTTCCTTGAAGACACCGTGACGCTTGGCGATGCCTTCCAGGCCATTGCGCAGCAGTTGGTGGCGATGCGCGACGCCCTCGAGCACTTCCGGCGTGTCGATGGTCTCGAGCGCCGCCAGCCCCACCGCACAAGCCAGCGGGTTGCCGCCGTAGGTGGAACCGTGAGTGCCGATGGCCATGGCCGGCGCGATGCGGTCCGTGGTCAGCATGGCGCCCAGCGGGAAGCCGCCACCGATGCCCTTGGCGGTGGTCAGGATGTCGGGCACCACACCGAAGTGCTGGTAGGCGTAGAGGTGGCCGGTCCGCCCGGCACCGCTCTGGACTTCATCGAAGATCAAGAGCGCATCGTGCTGGTCGCACAGCTCACGCAGCCCCTCGAGGAAGGCCTGCTCCCCCGGAATGATGCCGCCCTCGCCCTGCAGCGGCTCGACGATGATCGCGCAGGTGTCATCGCCCATCAGCTCGCGCACGGAGTCGAGGTTGTTGAATTCGGCGTGCTGGATCCCGCCCGGAATCGGTCCGAAACCCTGGGAATACTTGGGCTGACCACCGACGCTGACGGTGAAGAAGGTGCGGCCATGGAAGGACTGACGGAAGGAGATGATCTTGTCCTTCTTCTCGCCATGGGTGTCGTGGGCGAAACGACGTGCCAGCTTGAGCGCGGCTTCGTTGGCCTCACCACCGGAGGAGCAGAAGTAGACCTTGTCGGCGAAGGTGCGCTCGGTCAGCGCCTTGGCCAGCGCCAGGGCCGGCTCGTTGGTGTAGACGTTGGACAGGTGCCAGACCTTGTCGGCCTGATCCTTGAGCGCCTTGACCAGTGCCGGGTGGCAGTGACCCAGCGAGGTGACGGCGATGCCGCCGGCGAAGTCGATGTACTCACGACCTTCCTGATCCCACAGACGGCTGCCCTCGCCGCGTACCGGAATGGCAGCCTGGGGTGCGTAGTTGGGCACCATGGCATGGTCGAAATCGGCACGGGTCAGCTGGGTCATCGTCTCTTCCTCATCGCGGGGGCGTTGCGTGGCAGGCCGATGATCGGCGAGCCACGGGTCATGACTCCCGAGTATAGGGAGGCGAGATGACAAAGACTTTCAGCGAAAGGACGACGACTTATGTCAGGAGGCGACTTTTGTCACCGATGCGACATTTCAGGCCTGCAGCATGAGACGTTCGTCGCGGGGGCTGCGCCCGAAATGGTTGCGGAACGCCGTGGAGAAGTGAGCGGCGCTGGAAAAGCCGGTGGCCAGCGCGATCTCGCCGATGGGCTGATCACTCTCGCGCAAGAGCTGACGTGAGCGTGCCAGACGCAGATCCAGATAGTAGCGGCTGGGCACCGCCTGCAGATGCTTCTTGAACAGCCGCTCCAGCTGACGCCGCGAGATGCCGAGGTGCTCGCCGATCTCGTGGGTGGACAGCGGCTCCTCGATATTGGCTTCCATCAGGGTCACGGCCTCCACCAGCGGCTGGGGCGCATGGGCGAAACGGTTCTTGAGCGGCACGTGCTGTGGCTCGTCCGCCAGCCGGATACGCTCGCAGACGAAATGCTCGGAGACCTTCTCGGCCAGCGCACGGCCATGCTGTTGGGCGATCAACGTCATCATCATGTCCATCGCCGCGGTACCCCCGCCGCAGGTGACACGATCACGGTCCAGCTCATACAGCTGATGGGAGACGTTGACCTGCGGGAAGTCGCGACGGAACGACTCGGCACGCTGCCAGTGGATCGTCGCACGATAGCCATCAAGCAGCCCGGCGCGAGCCAGCTCACGGGTGCCGGTGGAGATACCGCCCAGCATCACGCCACGCTCGGCCAGACGCTTGAGCCAGGCCAGCAGCGCGGGATTCGAGGCCACCTCCTGCAGGCCCGCCTCGCCCGCCGGCTGAGCACCGCACACGAACAGGGCATCCAGATGGCGCGAATCACTGGCGACCAGGCTGTCCGGCGACAGGTTCAAGCCCGCTGCGGACGCCACACCGCGCCCGTCCAGCGCAAAGGTGACGGCCCGATAGAGTGTCTGCCCCGCGAGCTGATTGGCCACCTGCAGGGGCTCCAGCGCACAGGCCTGGGACAATAACGAGAAGCCGGGCAACAGCACGAAGCCGATCTGGCGTTGCTGGGCCTGGGGGGAAACCAGTGAATCCACGGGCATGGGTGTGAGTCGAGGTCCATCGCGTGAGGGTGGGGAAAACCTGCCGCCATATTGTGCCATGCCTCTGGCACTTGTGCCTGGCCCGGACTGGCATGACGCTCAAGATGAGGCCGCCACATACGACGACGCCACCCCGAAGGGTGGCGTCGTCATCGCTCAGCGGGCAGCGGTCAGCTGGCAGCGCTCGCTACCCTGACCTCTGCGCTTGCTGAAGCGCTCTTACATCTGCACGACATCGAATTCGACGTCGGTGGCGACGTCGGCATCGTAATCGACATCATCACGCGTGAAGCCGAACAGCTTGAGGAATTCCTGCTTGTAGCTGGCGTAGTCGGTGATATCGAACAGATTGTCGCTGGTGACCTGCGGCCACAGTTCCTGACAGGCCTGCTGGACGTCGTCCTTGAGCTCCCAATCGTCGAGACGCAGACGGCCGGACTCGTCGGTGATGATCTCGCCTTCACCATAGAAGCGCTCGGCGTAGAAGCGGTTGAGCTGCTCGATGGTGCCTTCGTGCAGGCCCTTCTCCTTCATGATCTTGTAGACCATGGAGATGTAGAGCGGCATGACCGGAATCGCGGCGCTGGCCTGGGTGACCACGGACTTGAGCACGGCCACGTGGGCACGACCACCCTTGGCGGACAGCTTCTCGTGGATGCTGCCGGCGGCGCGGTCCAGATCTTCCTTGGCGCGACCCAGCGCACCGTGCCAGTAGATCGGCCAGGTGATCTCGGTACCGATGTAGCTGAAGGCCACGGAGCGGGCGCCATCCGCCAGCACGCCGGCGTCGTCCAGCGCCTGCATCCACAGCTCCCAATCCTGACCACCCATCACGGTGACGGTATCTTCGATTTCCTGCTCGGTGGCCGGCTCGACCTCCGCTTCGATGATGGTGTCCTTGTTGGTGTCGATGGCGGTCGCCCGGTAGGTCTCGCCGATCGGCTTGAGCACGGAGCGCTTCACTTCACCGCTGTCCGGCAGCTTGCGCACCGGAGAGGCCAGCGAGTAGACCACGAGATCGACTTCGCCCATGTTGGCCTTGATCAGCTCGATGGCCTTGGCGCGCGTCTCGTGCGAGAAGGCGTCGCCATTGATGGCCTGGCTGTAGAGCCCTTCCTGCTTGGCGAACTTGTCGAAAGCGGCAGAGTTGTACCAGCCTGCGGTACCGGCCTTCTTCTCGGTGCCCGGCTTCTCGAAGAAGACACCCAGGGTGTCCGCGCCGTAACCGAAGGCTGCCGTGATACGCGCCGCGAGGCCATAGCCGCTGGAAGCACCGATCACCAGCACCTTCTTCGGGCCACCGTCGCGCTTGTCACCGACCGTCTTGCGGGTGATGGCGATCTGCTCGGCAACATTCTGCTCGCAGCCCTTGGGGTGAGTCGTGGTGCAGATGAAGCCGCGAACCTTGGGTTTGATGATCACGTAAGAACCTCGTTTGCTGTTGGCCCGGCGTGTACCCGCCGATGCTGATGCCCGATTCCAGTATGCAACGACCACGGCGCACGCTGCGCGACCGGTGCCTTGCTCTGAAAACGTCTGGTGAGTCTGGCTGTCGAATCAGGACATGCAGGCGTGTGTGCCTGCTGCTGGCCGCTATTCTAGCGGCTGTCGGCGACGCTGTCCGCCCCGGCGGGCCAACCCGCGCTGATGTCACGTCACTGGAGCCCTCCATGGCGACTGCCGTATCATGTGACGCATTCAGCGCACCGCCATCACACCGCTGTCCTGCTTCGCGCCATCCGTTGATGGTGTGTCTGTCTGACAGCCTTCGCTCGGGATCTCTCCATGAACGACCAGAACGCTCACCTCGCCCCCGATGTGGCCGCCCTGCTCGAACGCCGCCAGGAGGTCTGGCTGGCGCTGGCGCCTCTCTGGGAGGAGCGTGACCCCCGCGAGGCGGAGTATCAGCACATGGCCGAAGTAGTCGAGGCACACGGCCTGAGCTTCCGGGAACTCGAAACGCTGTATCGACTCGAAATGGCCCCGGTGCTGGTGCGTGAGCAGGTCAGCATGGCCCCGAGCTACAAGGAGCGCGACGAGAACCGTCTGCTGTCGCGCCTGCTGCAGCATACGCATCAGCTCACTCGCGGGAAGCGCCTCTTCTGGCTGCTGTTCTCCGGCCTGGCGACCATGCCCAGCCGTCACCGTTACGGCAACCTGCTCGAAGTGCTCCATCTGCGCGGCAACACGCCGGAATGAAGCGATCCGACACCGCATGAAGCAGAACGCCCCGTGGCGGTCTGGCCACGGGGCGTTCTGCTCGATACCTGTCGCGATTCGACGCTGAACTGCCCCTCACCTCAGGGGCGCTTGCGCAAGGGAGCTTTCAGGACGCCGTCCTTGTAGCGTCGTTGCCAGTCCGTGAGACTCGACAGCCCTCGGCTGTCGCTGATGCGCTCCCCCCCCTCCAGCCGCTTGCTCATCCACAACGCGTTGCCATTGAAGCTGTAGATCGGCAGGAGATCGGTGCGCTCACTGGCCGGCAGGATGGAGCTGTTGAGGTTGTCCAGCACATCAGGCATCGACATGCCCGCGCCCTGATAGGTGACGACCATGTGGAACTGATTGAGCCTCAATGCCTTGACGTAGTGCAGGCGCAAGGAACTCTCCGGCACGCCCAGCTGACGCAATGTCAGATACTTGGCCATGGCGAAATCATCGCAGTCCCCTGCGCCGGCCCCCAGGAACTCAAGCGGGGTCGCCCAGTAATCCTCCTTCCCCCAGACGCGCATGTCATCGGTGAAATGCATCCGGTTGAAGAAATCATTGACCTCACTGAGCTGACGCCTGGCCGGCTGCCCGTCGAGATCCACGAGCAGCTGCTCCCATTGCTGGACTCTCGCCCACCCCGGTTGACCATAGACCTCGATGAAACGTTGTGCCTGCGTATCGCGGGCCAATACGGAACCGACCGTGAACAGCATCAATACCCAGGCGATCAGCCAGCTGAAGCAGCGTCTCTGCCACATGGCGACCAGCCCCTGGCTGTCTATCAGGGCTTCCTCGCCATGACATCGACGGCCGGTGCCACATAGCCCTGATAGCCGTCGGCGCCAAGGGACATCACGCGCGCCTGGTCCTGTTCGGATTCGACCCGTGTCACGATCACCAGAGACTCGACCTGATGCGCCGTCATGCACAGGCTTTGCAACAGCTCGGTGTCCACATCGTCACGCTTGAAGAACGCCTGATCGATCTTGACGTAGTCCGGACGCAGCGCCTCCAGATAACTGAGCTCCTTCAGCTCACGTGCAAAGCGGTCAATGCCTCCACGCGCGCCCAGCCGGCGTGCACGCCGGAACAGCAGCTTGACGCGCTCCAGGTGGCGAAGCGCGATGCTTTCCGACACTTCTATATCCAGACGCTTGCAGAGACGCGGATGGACTCCCAACCAGCTGATGAGTCCCGAGAAGCTCGCCTCATCATCCAGCGTCTCCTCGGTGAGGTTGAGCGCCAGACGTGGGGCCTCGATGCCATCGACATGGGCAGCCAGCCACTCCAGGGCATGCAGGTCGAAGCGTGCTCCCAGACGGAAATGGCGCACGACCGGCAGGAAATCGCCGGCTCGGTGCAGCTGGTCCCCTTCACGCAGACGCGCGAACAGCTCCCGGTGCAGCTCACTGCCATCATTGAACAGCACGGGCTGCGCCACGAAATCGAGCCCATCAGGGCGCTCCAGCGACTGCTCGATGACGTCTCGCCATTCGCCGCGTGGACGCGCCTGATCCCCTTCCTCGGCAAGCGCGACGCTGCTGCCATGCTCGATGGCCTGCAGCAAGGTCGTGTCCGCCACCGTGAACAACTGGGTGCGGGTCATGCCCGGCTCTCGCCTTGCCGCCCCGATGACACAACCGATCGGGCGGCTGTTCGCCATGGGATTGGCATCCAGCAGTCGATCGATATCTTCGGTGATGCCCTTCAAGAAGGCCAGCAGCGCGGACTCATCGGCTTCTGGCAACAGCAAGCCGAAGTCATGATTGGCCAATCGCCCTGCCACGATGGGCTCCCCGGCCAGCTCACGCTGCTCAAGCCGCTGGGCGATGGCGCGCAGCAGTGCATCGCGTCCCTTGTAGCCCTGCTCCTGATAGACGACTTCAAGCTGCGCGACCCGCAACAGTGCGAAGCTGCCTCCCAGAGGCTCACTCAGCCATTCATCCACTGCACGATTGAGGTAACCACGGTTGCCAAGCCCCGAGACAGCGTCCTGTTCTGCCTGGCGCTGCAGGCGCGCCAACTGCGCCGCCTGAGCCTCGAACTGGGTATGCAGACGCTGCCCGAGTCGATTGACCGCCGACGTGATGCCACGCAGCTCCTTGACACTGGTTTCCTCCAGAGGCGCGTCGAAACGCTGTGTCTCCATCTCGTTGAGACGTGCGGAGAGGCGGTCCAGAGGGCGCAGCAGGCGACGCATGACCAGCGAGGCCACCAGCAGGGTCAACAAGCCCCCCAACAGCAACCAGAGTCCGAGCCGTTTGGCGAGCTTCCAGAGGTCATCGTGACCCTGGGCCGGCTCTCCCGTCAGCGAGATCGTCCCCAGAGAGGCCCACCCACCCGGCAATTCACGGCTGACCGTTTCTACCGGCATGGGAATCATCTGCTGAAACCACTCGGGTGCCTGGCTTTCTCGTGTGATGTCAAACGCGATGGGGGCCGGGAGCGCGACGCTTTCCAGCTGGATATCCCGGACATATCCACCATCCAGGGTGGCGCGAATCAGGGTTTCCGCGCTGGCAGCATCACCAAGCTCGACATGCGGCACCAGTGCAAGACTCAGGCTCTGGGCGAGATTCGAGAGCTCGACACGCTGTCGTTCGGCCAGTGAATCACGGGTATTGTTGACCTGAATGAAGAAGATACCGAAGGAAAACACCAACAGCACCAACAACATCAAGGTAAACAGGCGGCGCGAAAGACTCATCTGATTTCCTCATCAGCCGTCAGTATGACCACGGCACCACTTCCTGGTGGTGCCGTGAGCGACTCAACCCTGTCGGGTCGGTACGGCAACGTTCATTGAATCCAGCAATGCACCTGTCGCGGACAACAAGCGATAGTTGGCCGTTTCCAGGTCAAAACGTGCACGAATCAGATTCTGCTGCGAAGTGAACAGCTCACTTTCGCTGTCCAGCAGATCCAGCAGCGTCCTGCGGCCGATATCGAACTGCTTGCGATAACTTTCGCGCGTATCCGTCGCGGCACGCACATAGCTTTCCAGATAATCGATCTGACGCTTGAGATTCTCGCGTGCATTCCAGGCCAGTCGGATCTCGTCACGCACATCGCGCATCACGCGATCATTGTCATGCTCGACGGTTTCCAGCGCCGCCTGGCGTCCGCGAATCTCGGCCTGATCCCGCCCACCGCGATACAGGTTGTAGCGCATGACCAGTTCGACGCTCCAGTCATCGGAACTGCTCTCGTCCTGATCATAATCGTCCGTCAGCGTGCGATTGCCTTCGATGCTGAATTCCGGGTAGTTGTCACCCTTCTCAGCGTTCACCTCATGACGAGCCGCATCAATGGACACCCGTGCCGCTGCCAGCAGGGGGTTGCGCTGATTGGCCTGGACATAGGCACTCTCCACATCGGCACTGATCAGATCGGTATCGAGGCTGGGGAGGTTCAGATCCGTGGGCAGCTCACCGACCAGACGCAGATACGCCGAGCGGGAATCCTCGAGGTTGTTCCGGGCGGACAGCACGCTGGCCTCGGCATTGGCCAGGCGGCCATCCACCTGACGCACGTCACTGCGTGCGCCGAGACCGGACTCGGCACGACGCCCGATATCACTGGAAATACGACGGTGCGCATCGAGATTGGCCTGCGCATATTTGAGAATCAGCTCATCACGCATGACATCCAGATAGGCCCCGGCCGTATCCAACGCGACATCATTGGCTTCGGCGGCCGTCTGCAGGCGCTGATAGTCAGCTTCGGTCTCTGCCTGACGGATGCGCTCGATCGTGGTGTCACCGTCCCAGAGCAGCTGGCGAATGGTGAGATCCAACCGACGATAATCGTGCCAGTCATCCTCGTCATTGACCCCATCATCCTCGGAGTCGAACTTGCCATAGCCCAGTCGTCCGGTCAGATCGACCGTCGGGCGATAGGCCCCACGCTGGACTTCCGCTTCTTCCAGACGCTGGATATGACGGGTCACCTGCAAGCGGGTACGCGGATTTTCCATCACTGCCTTGGAAACGGCTTCTTCCAATGACTGCGCAGAGGCGGAGAGACTGGAACTCATCCCCGCCATCACGCTCAATGCCAAGAGTGTCTTTTTCATTATGGGTTGCCCTTGAATACTTCATGTCCATGATCAACGTTCACGCAAGGCACCTTGCCTGGCGCGCAGAATCGGCTTCATCAGGTACTGCAGGATGGTCTGCTCACCGGTGATGACATCCACGCTGGCCTGCATGCCCGGGATGATCGTGAGCGGGTCTGAGTCACTTCCAAGGTGGTTCTGCTCCGTGAGCACCTTGATTTCATAAAAGCTGTTGCCTTCTTCATCCTGAACGGTGTCGGCACTGATCTGCTCCACCTCGCCTTCGAGCCCTCCATAGATGGTGAAGTCGTAGGCGGACAGCTTGACCACGGCAGGCTGGCCAATACGCAGGAAGCCGATGTCCTTGGGTGCCACCCGGGCCTGGACCAGCAGCTGATCTTCGATGGGAACGATTTCCATCAGATCTTCGCCAGGCTCGATGACCCCGCCTATGGTATTGATATTCAAGGTCTTGATGGCCCCCTGAACGGGAGACGTCACCAAAGTACGGTCAAGACGGTCCTGAAGACTGGTACGCCCCTCACGCAATCGCCCGAGATCCGCCTGAGTCTTGGCCAGCTCATCTGCTGCACGCGAGCGAAATTCCTGGGCAACACCGACACGATTCGAGATGGCCTCATCCAGCTCCGATTGCTTGCCAGGCACTGCCAGTCGCGCCGACTCCAGATCCCCCCGCAGATCATTCACCTCACGCTGGATCTTGAGCAGATCGACTTGCGATACCACGCCTTCACGTACCAGCGGTGCTGTCATGTTGAGCTCACGACGTGACAGCTGGTAGCTGCGCTCCAGGCTATTGATGCGTGACTTCAGCTCTCTCAGCTCCTGCTCCTTCTGCAGAATCTGCTCACGAGAGCCATTCAAGCCACTGTTCAACTGGTTGAGGTGGGTGCGATAGGCGGTCATCGCACGCGCGACAAGTGCAGGACTGCGAGTCTTGAACTCCTCATCGAATGGCAGGGGGACGCGGGTCATGACGACCTGGTCCTTCCAGTCATCGGCAGAGGCGTCCACCGCGATGGAATCCAGCTCGGTGTCGTACAGGATGATGGTGGCCTGCAGGCCATCCAGGGTCGAGACACGCTCGCGCAGGTCGGAACCGGCGCTGGTGTCATCAATGCGCAGCAAGGGCTCTCCGGGCGACACGATCTGCCCTTCCTTGATGTAGATCTCGCGCACGATTCCCCCTTCCAGATTCTGCACGACCTGGAGGTGGGTGGAGGGCACCACCTTGCCGGAACCTCGCGTCACGACCTCCAGGCTTGCCTGGCTGGCCCAGATGACGAACACCACGATGAAGGCCAGCACCATCCAGATCAGGATGCGTGACTTCCAGGGGGTCGCCAGCAGAACGGCTGAGCTGACGTCATCCAGGTGGTGAAGATCGCGCTGTTCAATCGGTGCCTTAGCCACGTTGAGCCTCCTGCTTGCGCCCGGACACACGCCCTTCATTCAAGGCATTCAATACCTTGTCCTTGGGACCGTCAGCGACGATACGCCCACCTTCCATCACGATGACGCGGTCTACCACTTCCAGCATGCTGCTCTTGTGCGTCACCAGCACCATGGTCTGGGTACGCGGCAATGACTTGAGCATACGCCTCAGGCGCAGCTCGGCACGATTGTCCATGTGCGAACCGGGCTCATCGAGCAACAGCAGCGGCGGTCGCATCAGAAGCGCCCGAGCCATCAGGACCGTCTGACGTTGGCCACTGGACAGCATCCGTCCCCCTTCCCCGACCTGGCGATCAAGTCCCTCCGGGTGATGGCGAGTGAACTCGGTCACGCCGGCAGCATCGGCCGCAAGCTCAATCTGGGTATCACTGGCATGCGGCTGCCCCAGGGTGATGTTGTCGCGGATAGAGCCGAAGAACAGCGCACTGTCCTGACCGGCATGCCCGATATGACGCCGGACATCGGCGGGATGGATCTGGTTGAGGTCAAGACCATCGACTCGCACGCTGCCGGCGGTAGCGCGATAGAGTCCACATATCAGGCGCTGCAGGGTGCTCTTGCCGGCACCGATACGGCCGATGATGGCCACTCGCTCGCCTGGCTCGATGGTCAACGAGATATCGGTCACCGCCGGCGGCGTGTTGGGCGCATAGGCGAAGCCGACACGATCGAACTCGATCCGCATCTGCAGTGTCTCGCGATGCACGTACCGACGATCTTCTGCCTCTTCAGGCAACGCCATGATCTGCTCAAGCGCACTCATGGCACTGCGCGTCTGCCCGATACGGGTAATCAGCAGCGCCAGTTGCCCTAGGGGCTGAAGCGCGCGCCCGGAAAGCATGACCGCGGCAATCAACCCACCCACCGAGAGTCGTGCATCCGCGATCAGATAGACCCCGAACACGACCAGTGCCACCGTGGTGGCCTGCGTCAATGACATGCTCAGCGAGCTGACGGATGTCGTCAGATTGCGGCTCTTCACTCCCCAATGAGCGATCTGACCCACCGCACGCTCATAGCGGCGCTGGGTCTCTCCCTGAGCATTGGCCAGCTTGAGGCTCTCGAGCCCCGAGACCGCTTCCACGAGACGTGCATTGCGCTCGGTCGCCAGCCGCGAGCCCTTCTCGATGCTGTTGCGCAGCGGTCTTTGTATCGCCAGGCTGTAGATCAGCAGGATGACAAGAGCTATCAGGGGCACAAGTACCAGGGGCCCGGCGACGATCCAGATGATGGCGAGAAACAGCAGCGCAAACGGCAGGTCGACGAGCGTGGTCAACGTCGCTGACGTGAAGAACTCGCGAATGGAATCGAATTCCTGGAGATGCTTCACATAGCCGCCCACGGAGCCGGGGCGCGACTCCATGCGCAGATTCATGGTCTTGGCAAACAGCTTGGAAGTCAGCAGCACCTCGGACTTCTTGCCGGCGGTATCCATGAAATAGGCACGCGTCTGCCGCATCACGAAATCGAATACCATGATGATCGCCATGCCCGTCGCCATGACCCACAAGGTGTTGAACGCCAGATTGGGCACCACCTTGTCATAGGCATTCATCACGAACAGTGGCGATGCCACGGCAAACAGATTGATCAGGACAGAGGCCAGAATCACGTCACGATAGATAGGCGTCGAGAGCTTCAGCGTCGACCAGAACCAGTGGCCATCGCTCTGTTCCAGCGTTTCCGGGGCGCGCTCATCGAAACGGTGCTCCTGCTTCAGGTAGACCACTCGTCCATCATGGCGTGCCGTCAGCGTTTCCAGTTCGATCCATGCATCGCCTTCCGCTTCCGGTTGATGGATTCGCGCCTTTTCTGTCTTGGCATCCACTTCCAGCAGCACGACAGCGCGCCCTTCATTCAACATCAGAATGCAGGGCATCAACAGATCGCTGATCGCGGTGATCTGTTGATTGACCAGTTTGGCGCTCAGATTGGCACGCGCGGCTGCACGGCTGACAAGCGCCAGAGGCAAACGCCCGTCCTCCATCGGCAGCCCGTCCGTCAGCACGGCGGCTGACCGGGGATTGCCGTGGTAACGCGCCATGAACACCAGCGCATTCAGCAGAGGGTCGCCCTCTCTTTCGCCGACCGGCTCTGGTCTCAATGGCGTGGGTTGATCGCTCAACCTGTCCTCCTTAGTGGGGCACTTCGCAGACATTCATTCGGTGAAGTCTAATGCAATAAAAGGGAGATGGCCTAAGCCATCTCCCTTATCTTTTGCATCAACCGTCAACGTTGGTCTTGAGGCTATTGCTATCCAGCAGCGACTGGATGATCTGGGCATCGGAATCACCGCCCGATGTCAGATCCACATCCTGCAGAGTGATCTCCTGGGTGACATTGCTGCCCGCAGAGCCGTCCACACTGATCTCGATGGTGGTACCGCCGTCCCCATCTGACTCGAAGTGCAGGAAGCTCGAGAGCGCATCGGCGTCCCCATTGGACTGAAGGAGATCCGACAGATCGATGACGTCGCCATCCGCCACACTGAAGTCGGTGATGGTATCCGTCGCCATGCCGCCTTCGCTGTTGACGTCATCACCACTCATCCACTGGAAGGTGTCTGCCCCATCGCCGCCAGTGAGGATGTCGTTGCCGGAGCCACCCACCAGAAGATCATCGCCCTCGCCACCGGACAGGATATCGTTGCCGGTACCACCTCTCAGCGTATCGTTGCCGCTACCGCCTTCCAGACGATCGCTGCCCACACCGCCACTCAAGATGTCATTGCCGCCCTGGCCGATCAGATAATCGGCATAGAAAGGCCCGTCACCATCACCTGTCAAAGTATCGTTACCGGAAGTCCCGATCACGACAGCCAACTTGTCGACATCAATGCTGACGCTGGAAGTGTTGGTATCCCCGTCGTTGTCGACCGTGACGTAATCGAAGCTGTCCGTGGAACGCTCACTGACATTGTCCGGCGGCGTATAGGAGAAATCACCGGTCCCCAGATTGAACAGCATGCTGCCGCCCAGATCCGTCGAGATGGTCAACTCCAGGCTGTCTGCATCGTAGCTGCTGTTGTCAGTGCCAGTGGCAGAAACAGCATTGGTATCCGGATCATAGCTGTAGGTCGTGCCATCCACAGTGACCGATTGCAGATAACCACCATCCGCTCCCAACAGACTGCCATCCACGGAACTGCCTGATACCAGCTGACCACTGACAGGTGATTGGACCGTGGCAGCGAGCGTATCGTCGAGATCCTCGAAGCTGGTCACGACTGTACTATCGATATCTTCATCCGCTGAACCATCGTAGGCAATCGGATCAAGATTGGCTTCTGTGACATTGTTACCCAAGCCGATGGAATAAGACTTCACGCCATTATCGACCAGGAAGTCTGTCCAGATACCTTCTTCTACATTGCTGATACCAGTATCCGAGTCATCTCTGACAGGCACTGTTATCGTCTGACCAAACCTGTTGGTCGTGGTGTATTGAACGGTATCGAAGTCCAAAGAGTTGTTCAGCGCATTGGAATCACCATCAGCACCATATGGCGTACCATCCGAGAAGAAATAAGAGATGCTTTGCGCATCTTCCAATGCCCCGTCCAAAGCATAATTGTCCATCGCTTCTGCAAGCGCGGCATCGTAGTTGGTAACCCCTCCCGCTATCAGGCCATCCAGAACA
This sequence comes from Cobetia sp. PS-4MA, assembly GCF_057670765.1. Classification (NCBI taxonomy): domain Bacteria; kingdom Pseudomonadati; phylum Pseudomonadota; class Gammaproteobacteria; order Oceanospirillales; family Halomonadaceae; genus Cobetia; species Cobetia sp. PS-4MA. Next base: position 3,273,838 of record NZ_CM173107.1, read on the forward strand.
TCTTCGACCTCGGCGACTGTCAGCCAAGCACCGTAGGAGTCTGCCGTCGTGGAGAAGGTCACCAGATTGATACGTACATCCCCGAAATCGTCATAGGACTCAATCAACGTTTTGATCGCGCTGATAGCACTGTCCAGTCGAGATTCACCATCAATGCCATCTCTCGTCACCATGGAGCCAGAGACATCCAGCACGATAGTGAGATTGGTATCCACCAACGTCGAGGAGAAGCTCTGTGCTTCCTGCTGCTCGGGGGCATCATCCTCGATGCCGATGATCAGCGTGCCGGTGGAGCTTGCGCCTTCGCTATCCGTTGCGAGCACACCGAAGTCCAGAGACAGGACATCTTCCCCATCACCCGAGTGATCAACCGCCTGACTCAGAGTGAAGGTATAGGCGCCGCTGTCATCGATGGTCACCGTCGCGACTTCATTGCCCTCGGCATCGGTTGCCACCATTGACTGGGTGCCGCTGCCGGACCAGGTCACCGCACTGCCACCGGAGGTGATGGCCGTGGCGGGCGCCGTCAGCACCAGCGAGACACTGTCACTGTCGACATCCGTGACCGAAACCGTACCGGTGACGATGGTGGCATCGGTAGTATCCGTGAAGCCATCAGCCGCATCACTGTCGGCGATACCGCCTTCGAGCCCTTCTTCGCTGACGCGGCCTTCAGTCGCAGTCACCACCGGAGCGTCATTCGTCCCCTGAATGGTAATGGTGACATCCTGGGTAGCTGTCGCTCCCGCCGTATCCGTGACAGTGACGGTGTAGGTCAGGACCAGTGACTCGCCTGCAGACAGGTAGTCGAAGCTTTCCCCGGCAGCACTGCTGTCGAAGGTCCAGTTGAGCGTCCCTTCAGTGTTCTCGTCATCGATGATGGCGCCGGTGTCCACCCCCAGCAGCGCCAGCAGATCATCGTTGTCCAGCGCGCCAGTATCACCATTGCTGGAGACACTGGTCACGCTTGGCGTCACGCTATTGCTGAGATCCACATCCGTCACCGACAGCGTACCGCTGGTGCTCAGCGCGGAGTCCGTTTCCGTCAGGCTGGCGGAGGCGCTATCACCACTGTTGACGCTGATCGCCGGGCCGTCGTTGCGACCATTGATGGTGATCGTCAGGGTAGTACTGGAGGTATCACCGTCAGCATCCCTGATCACGTAGGTATAGACATCCGTGACCGACTCACCCGCCGCGAGGAACTGCAGATCTTCGCGTGCTGACTGGTAGCTGTAGGAGCCATCCGCTTCAAGCGTCAGCTCGCCATGAGCACCAGTGATCACAGCCGCCGCGCCATCGCTCACCGCGACGGTTTCTGATCCGGAAGTGACGGCGGTGACGGTGACCGCATCGGCCCCCAGGGTGTCCGCCGTCGCAGATGAGCCGTCCACCACGTTGCCGGTAACGGCTGCACTGCGATTCTCGTTCATGCTGCGGGTATCAGCATTGGCTATCGGCGCGGTGTCCAGAACGGTGACATCCAGACTGGATGTGGTGCTCTGACCGGCAAGATCCGTCACCACGACAGCGAAGTCGTCAACGACACTGTCATCGCCACCGGAATGATCAGCCGCAGTGCCATCTTCCACATAGCTGTAGGAGACCACCCCGGTGTCGGCATCATAGCCAGTGACGGTCAGCGTCCCTTCGCCATCTGGATTGGAGATCACTACCGGTGAGGTGTTGGCATCCGTGATATCCACACCAGCGATCGTCACTGCCGCAATACCTGCCGCAGCTTTCACGGTAAAGGTATCGGTGACCGTACTTCCTGTCGCTTCAGTGACGGACTGATCTTCCAGTGAATTGATGACCGGCAGTGCATCATCAGTACCGGTGATCACGATATCCACTGTCGTGGTGGAACCATCGCTGAGCGTGACGGTGTACTGCTCGACAATCTCGTCTTCAGACGTCAGCCCCTGAACAGCAGCTGTGTCGTTGTCGAGCGTATAGGTCCAGCTACCGTCAGCATTGACAGTGAAGCTGCCGTAGTCACTGCTGTCATCGGTCGCGGCCACGAATGTCGGCGCAACACTATCGACATCGGTCGCGGTCAGCGTACCCGACGCTTGTGTCACACCATCTTCGGCAACAGCGCCATCATCGGCACTGATGACAACAGGGTCATCGACCGCCGTGACATCCTGGAAGCTGAGAATGGCTTCATCGAACTCGGTACCATCCGTGATCACATAGGTGGTATCAGGCACCGGACCGTTGTAGTTCTCGCCGGGCGTGAAGGTGAAGGTACCATCGGCATTGATAAGTAGCGTGCCGACTTCGCCAAGATCCGCCGTCTCGCCCGGGTCGTAGGTATCGCCGTCAACAGTGAAGCTGAAGACGCTCAACTCATCACCATCGGCATCAACATCGTTGCTCAGGACGTTGCCGCTGACCGGAGTATCTTCCTCGACCAGAATCGGGCCATCGTCATAGGCCACCGGCTTGTCGTTCAAGCCCTGGACATTGATGGTGATGACAGCGGTATCCGAATCCCCATCCGCATCAAGAATGGTGTACTCGAACTCCTCCTTGACCAGATCACCCGCTCCCAATGCCTGGGCACGTACATCGTCCAGGTCATAACTGAAGCTGCCATCGGTATTGAGGGTCAGGCTGCCATAGCTGCCATCGACGGTAACACTACCCCCGTTGTCTGCCAGCAAGATGCCGTCCAGTTTCGTGATGGTCACGGCGTCGGCACCAAGCTCATCCTGACCACGACCCAAAACACTCGTGATGACATTGGTACTGATCACCGGCTCACCATCAGGGGAAGTATCGTCCTCACGAATGGTGTAGGTGTCATCATTGGCGACAGGCGCGGTATCCAGAACCGTGACGTCGAGGCTGTCGGTGGCTGTTGCACCGGTAACATCCGTCACCACCACGGTGAAGCTATCGACAACGCTGTCATCGCCGCCAGAGTGATCAGCGGCAGTACCATCTTCCACATAGCGGTAAGAGACGGTGCCCGTGTCGGCATCGTAGCCAGTGACGGTCAACGTACCTTCATCACCATCCGTGCCAGGAATCGCGACCGGATTGTCTGCAGTCGCGCCGGTGATATCGGTGCCGTTGATGGTGACGGTAGCGATGCCAGTATCAGCCTGGACATTGAAGGTATCGGTGACGGTCGCACCCTCACCCTCGATGACTGACTGATCTTCCAACGAGTCGATGGTCGGCTCACCATCATCAGCACCGGTAATAATGATATCGACGGTAGTGCTGGTGCCATCCGACAGGCTCACGATGTATTGCTCGGTGACGGTCTGTCCTTCAATCAGGCCTTGTACGTCTGCACTGTCGTTATCAAGCGTGTAGGTCCAGCTGCCGTCGGCGGCGACCTCGAAGCTGCCGTAGATACTGCTGTCATCGGTGGCGGCGACGAAGGTCGGAGCGATGCCGTCCACGTCGGTAGCCGTCAGCGCACCAGTGGCACTCAGTACGTCGTCCTCACTCACGGCACCAGTGTCTGCGGTAAGTACCGGCAGATCGTCAGACCCCGTGATGTTGATGGTCAGCGTGGTGGTAGACGTATCACCATCACTGTCCTCCAGGACATAAGTGAAGACATCTTCCGCCTGCACACCATCAGCCAGCGACTGCGTCTTGGTGGTATCCAATACGTAGGTATAGCTGCCGTCACTGTTGAGCGTCAGCGTGCCGTAGTCGCCCGTGACCGTGGCACTGCCGCCGTCGGCAATCCCGGTATCGTCCAGTTTGCAGACCATGAACGGCGCATCTGCACCCAGGACGTCCTCATTGTCATTGGCACCGTCGATCACGTTGCCCGTGAGCTCGTCCGTCGCATCTTCATCTATATCGCGCTCATCCGGCTTGGCCGTCGGCGCGGTATCCAGAATCTTGACGTCAAGACTGTCGCTGGTGCTCTGCCCGGCCAGGTCAGTGACGACCACGGCGTAGTTGTCGAACACGCTATCGTCGCCAGCCGAGTGATCCGCAGCCGTGCCATCCTCCACATAGGTGTAGGACACGGTGCCGGAATCATAGCCAGTGATGGTCAGCGTGCCTTCGTCCTCAGTCGCGCCCGGGACCACGATGGGGTTATCCACTGACGCCGAAGTGATGTCCGTGCCATTGATGGTGACGCTGGCGATTCCGGCATCCGCTGCCACCTCGAAGGTGTCAGTGACCGTCTCCCCCGTGGCCTCGGTCACTTCCTTGTCAGCCAACGTGATGACTGGCACTGCGTCGGTCGAGCCGTCGACGGTGATGGTCAGCGTGGTGCTGGAGGCATCGCCATCGGCGTCGGTGATCGTGTAGCTGAAGACGTCGGTCAGTGACGCCCCATCATCCAGGCCCTGGACCTCGGCATTGCTGTTGTCCAGCACATAGCTGTAGCTGCCGTCGGCTTCGAGGGTCAGCGTGCCGTAGTCGCCGGTGACGACGGCGGCGGCATCTGCCGTGACGGTGCTGCCATCGACGGCAGTGACCGTGGTGGCATCGGCCCCCAGGGTGTCGGCGGTGTCGCTGGCGCCGTCGATGACGTTGCCGTCGAGTGCCGTGGTGGTGTCTTCGTCGATGTTGCGGGCGTCGGCCTTGGCCTCCGGCGCGGTATCGAGGATCGCGATGTCCAGACTGTCGCTGGTGCTCTGCCCGGTGATGTCGGTGACCACGACGCTGAAGCTGTCGGTGATGTCGCCGCCGGTGTGATCTTCGCTCGCGCCATCCTCGACGTAGCTGTAGGTCACGGTGCCCGTGTCGGCGTCGTAGCCGGTCACGCTCAGGACACCTTCGACGGTGGTGATCTCGACCGGATCGGTCTCGGTCGCGCCGGTGATATCAGTGCCATTCACGGTGACGCTGGCGATGCCGGCATCCGCTTCCACCTGGAAGCTGTCAGTGACGGTGCCGCCGGTCGCCTCAGTGACCGACTGGTCATCCAGCGAGGTGATGGTCGGCACGCCATCGGTCGAGCCGTCGACGGTGATGGTCAGCGTGGTGCTGGAGGCATCGCCATCGGCGTCGGTGATCGTGTAGCTGAAGACGTCGGTCAGTGACGCCCCATCATCCAGGCCCTGGACCTCGGCATTGCTGTTGTCCAGCACATAGCTGTAGCTGCCATCACTGTTGAGGGTCAGCGTGCCGTAGCTGCCGGTGACGACCGTCGCATCATCCGCGGTGACGGCAGACGCACTCCCGCCGTCCGGCGTGACGCTGGTCACGCTGGTGGCATCGGCGCCCAGGGTATCGGCGGTGTCGTTGGTGCCGTCGATGACGTTGCCGTCGAGTGCCGTGGTGGTGTCTTCGTCGATGTTGCGGGCGTCGGCCTTGGCCTCCGGCGCGGTATCGAGGATCGCGATGTCCAGGCTGTCGCTGGTGCTCTGCCCGGTGATGTCGGTGACCACGACGCTGAAGCTGTCGGTGATGTCGCCGCCGGTGTGATCTTCGCTCGCGCCATCCTCGACGTAGCTGTAGGTCACGGTGCCCGTGTCGGCGTCGTAGCCGGTCACGCTCAGGACACCTTCGACGGTGGTGATCTCGACCGGATCGGTCTCGGTCGCGCCGGTGATATCAGTGCCATTCACGGTGACGCTGGCGATGCCGGCATCCGCTTCCACCTGGAAGCTGTCAGTGACGGTGCCGCCGGTCGCCTCAGTGACCGACTGGTCATCCAGCGAGGTGATGGTCGGCACGCCATCGGTCGAGCCGTCGACGGTGATGGTCAGCGTGGTGCTGGAGGCATCGCCATCGGCATCGGTGATCGTGTAGCTGAAGACGTCGGTCAGTGACGCCCCATCATCCAGGCCCTGGACCTCGGCATTGCTGTTGTCCAGCACATAGCTGTAGCTGCCATCACTGTTGAGGGTCAGCGTGCCGTAGCTGCCGGTGACGACCGTCGCATCATCCGCGGTGACGGCAGACGCACTCCCGCCGTCCGGCGTGACGCTGGTCACGCTGGTGGCATCGGCGCCCAGGGTATCGGCGGTGTCGTTGGTGCCGTCGATGACGTTGCCGTCGAGTGCCGTGGTGGTGTCTTCGTCGATGTTGCGGGCGTCGGCCTTGGCCTCCGGCGCGGTGTCGAGGATCGCGATGTCCAGACTGTCGCTGGTGCTCTGCCCGGTGATGTCGGTGACCACGACGCTGAAGCTGTCGGTGATGTCGCCGCCGGTGTGATCTTCGCTCGCGCCATCCTCGACGTAGCTGTAGGTCACGGTGCCCGTGTCGGCGTCGTAGCCGGTCACACTCAGGACACCTTCGACGGTGGTGATCTCGACCGGATCGGTCTCGGTCGCGCCGGTGATATCAGTGCCATTCACGGTGACGCTGGCGATGCCGGCATCCGCTTCCACCTGGAAGGTGTCAGTGACGGTGCCGCCGGTCGCCTCAGTGACCGACTGGTCATCCAGCGAGGTGATGGTCGGCACGCCATCGGTCGAGCCGTCGACGGTGATGGTCAGCGTGGTGCTGGAGGCATCGCCATCGGCGTCGGTGATCGTGTAGCTGAAGACGTCAGCCAGGCTCTCGCCATCATCCAGGCCCTGGACCTCGGCATTGCTGTTGTCCAGCACATAGCTGTAGCTGCCGTCGGCTTCGAGGGTCAGCGTGCCGTAGCTGCCGGTGACGACTGCGGCGGCATCTGCCGTGACGTCGGACGCACTCCCGCCGTCCGGCGTGACGCTGGTCACGCTGGTGGCATCGGCCCCCAGGGTGTCGGCGGTGTCGCTGGCGCCGTCGATGACGTTGCCGTCGAGTGCCGTGGTGGTGTCTTCGTCGATGTTGCGGGCGTCGGCCTTGGCCTCCGGGGCGGTGTCGAGGATCGCGATGTCCAGGCTGTCGCTGGTGCTCTGCCCGGTGATGTCGGTGACCACGACCGCGAAGCTGTCGGTGATGTCGCCGTCGGTGTGATCTTCGCTCTCGCCATCTTCGACGTAGCTATAGGTGACCTCACCGGTGTCGGCGTCGTAGCCGGTCACGGTCAGGGTGCCTTCGTCGGTGGTGATCTCGACCGGCGTGGTGCTGGCGTCAGTGATGTCGACACCGCCGATGGTGACCGCGGCAATCCCGGCGGTGGCGGCGACCGTGAAGCTGCCGGTGACGGTGTCGCCGGTGGCTTCGGTGACGCTGTTGTCGCTCGTCGCGCTGATGTCGGTGATGGTCGGTGCGCCATCGGTGGCGCCATCGACGGTGATGGTCAGCGTGGTGCTGGAGGTGTCGCCATCGGCGTCGGTGATGGTGTAGGTGAAGACGTCCGTCAGTGACTGGTCAGCATCCAGCGACTGCACGTCGGCATTGGTGGTGTCGAGCACGTAGCTGTAGCTGCCATCGGCTTCGAGCGTCAGCGTGCCGTAGTCGCCGGTGACGACGGCGGCGGCATCTGCCGTGACGGTGCTGCCATCGACGTCAGTGACCGTGGTGGCGTCAGCCCCCAGGGTGTCGGCGGTGTCGTTGACGCCGTCGATGACGTTGCCGTCGAGTGCCGTGGTGGTGTCTTCGCCAATGTTGCGCGTGTCAGCCTTGGCCTCCGGCGCGGTGTCGAGGATCGCGATGTCCAGGCTGTCGCTGGTGCTCTGCCCGGTGATGTCGGTGACCACGACGGTGAAGCTGTCGGTGATGCCCGCATCAGGGTGAACTTCGCTCTCGCCATCTTCGACGTAGCTGTAGCTGACCTCACCGGTGCCGGCGTCGTAGCCGGTCACGGTCAGGGTGCCTTCGTCGGTGGTGATCTCGACCGGCGTGGTGCTGGCGTCAGTGATGTCGATGCCACCGATGGTGACGGTATCGATGCCCGCTTGTGCCGCGACCGTGAAGCTGCCGGTGACGGTGTCGCCGGTGGCTTCGGTGACGCTGTTGTCGGCTGTGCCACTTATGTCGGTGATGGTCGGCACGCCATCGGTGGCGCCGTCGACGGTGATGGTCAGCGTGGTGCTGGAGGTGTCGCCATCGGCGTCGGTGATGGTGTAGCTGAAGACGTCAGCCAGTGACTGGTCAGCATCCAGCGACTGCACCTCGGCATTGGTGGTGTCGAGCACGTAGCTGTAGCTGCCATCGGCTTCGAGCGTCAGCGTGCCGTAGTCGCCGGTGACGACGGCGGCGGCATCTGCCGTGACGGTGCTGCCATCGACGTCAGTGACCGTGGTGGCGTCAGCCCCCAGGGTGTCGGCGGTGTCGTTGGCGCCGTCGATGACGTTGCCGTCGAGCGCCGTGGTGGTGTCTTCCCCGATGTTGCGCGCGTCAGCCTTGGCCTCCGGCGCGGTATCGAGAATGGTGATGTCCAGGCTGTCCGTGCTGCTCTGCCCGGTGATGTCGGTGACCACGACCGCGAAGCTGTCGGTGATGCCCGCATCAGTGTGAACTTCGCTCTCGCCATCTTCGACGTAAGAGTAGGTGACCTCACCGGTGTCGGCGTCGTAGCCGGTCACAGTCAGGGTGCCTTCGTCGGTGGTGATCTCGACCGGCGTGGTGCTGGCGTCAGTGATGTCGATGCCACCGATGGTGACAGCGGCAATCCCGGCGGTGGCCGCGACCGTGAAGCTGCCGGTGACGGTGTCGCCGGTGGCTTCGGTGACGCTGTTGTCGCTCATCGCGCTGATGTCGGTGATGGTCGGCACGCCATCGGTGGAGCCGTCGACGGTGATGGTCAGCGTGGTGCTGGAGGTGTCGCCATCGGCGTCAGTGATGGTGTAGCTGAAGACGTCAGCCAGTGACTGGTTGGCATCCAGCGACTGCACCTCGGCATTGGTGGTGTCGAGCACATAGCTGTAGCTGCCATCGGCTTCGAGCGTCAGCGTGCCGTAGTCGCCGGTGACGACTGCGGCGGCATCGGCCGTGATGGCGGACGCACTGCCGCCGGCCGGCGTGACGCTGGTCACGCTGGTGGCGTCAGCCCCCAGGGTGTCGGCGGTATCGTTGCCGCCGTCGATGACGTTGCCGTCGAGCGCCGTGGTGGTGTCTTCCCCGATGTTGCGCGCGTCAGCCTTGGCCTCCGGCGCGGTGTCGAGGATCGCGATGTCCAGGCTGTCGCTGGTGCTCTGCCCGGTGATGTCGGTGACCACGACGGTGAAGCTGTCGGTGATGCCCGCATCAGGGTGAACTTCGCTCTCGCCATCTTCGACGTAGCTGTAGCTGACCTCACCGGTGCCGGCGTCGTAGCCGGTCACGGTCAGGGTGCCTTCGTCGGTGGTGATCTCGACCGGCGTGGTGCTGGCGTCCGTGATGTCGACACCGCCGATGGTGACGGTATCGATGCCCGCTTGGGCCGCGACCGTGAAGCTGCCGGTAACGGTGTCGCCGGTGGCTTCGGTGACGCTGTTGTCGGCGTCACCACTGATGTCGGTGATGGTCGGTGCGCCGTCGGTGGCGCCGTCGACGGTGATGGTCAGCGTGGTGCTGGAGGTGTCGCCATCGGCGTCGGTGATGGTGTAGGTGAAGACATCCGCCAGTGACTCACCGTCGTCCAGCGACTGCACGTCGGCATTGGTGGTGTCGAGCACGTAGCTGTAGCTGCCATCGGCTTCGAGGGTCAGCGTGCCGTAGCTGCCGGTGACGACTGCGGCGGCATCTGCCGTGACGTCGGACGCACTCCCGCCGTCCGGCGTGACGCTGGTCACGCTGGTGGCATCGGCCCCCAGGGTGTCGGCGGTGTCGTTGGTGCCGTCGATGACGTTGCCGTCGAGTGCCGTGGTGGTGTCTTCGTCGATGTTGCGGGCGTCGGCCTTGGCCTCCGGCGCGGTGTCGAGGATCGCGATGTCCAGACTGTCGCTGGTGCTCTGCCCGGTGATGTCGGTGACCACGACGCTGAAGCTGTCGGTGATGTCGCCGCCGGTGTGATCTTCGCTCGCGCCATCCTCGACGTAGCTGTAGGTCACGGTGCCCGTGTCGGCGTCGTAGCCGGTCACACTCAGGACACCTTCGACGGTGGTGATCTCGACCGGATCGGTCTCGGTCGCGCCGGTGATATCAGTGCCATTCACGGTGACGCTGGCGATGCCGGCATCCGCTTCCACCTGGAAGGTGTCAGTGACGGTGCCGCCGGTCGCCTCAGTGACCGACTGGTCATCCAGCGAGGTGATGGTCGGCACGCCATCGGTCGAGCCGTCGACGGTGATGGTCAGCGTGGTGCTGGAGGCATCGCCATCGGCGTCGGTGATCGTGTAGCTGAAGACGTCAGCCAGGCTCTCGCCATCATCCAGGCCCTGGACCTCGGCATTGCTGTTGTCCAGCACATAGCTGTAGCTGCCGTCGGCTTCGAGGGTCAGCGTGCCGTAGCTGCCGGTGACGACTGCGGCGGCATCTGCCGTGACGTCGGACGCACTCCCGCCGTCCGGCGTGACGCTGGTCACGCTGGTGGCATCGGCCCCCAGGGTGTCGGCGGTGTCGCTGGCGCCGTCGATGACGTTGCCGTCGAGTGCCGTGGTGGTGTCTTCGTCGATGTTGCGGGCGTCGGCCTTGGCCTCCGGCGCGGTGTCGAGGATCGCGATGTCCAGACTGTCGCTGGTGCTCTGCCCGGTGATGTCGGTGACCACGACGCTGAAGCTGTCGGTGATGTCGCCGCCGGTGTGATCTTCGCTCGCGCCATCCTCGACGTAGCTGTAGGTCACGGTGCCCGTGTCGGCGTCGTAGCCGGTCACACTCAGGACACCTTCGACGGTGGTGATCTCGACCGGATCGGTCTCGGTCGCGCCGGTGATATCAGTGCCATTCACGGTGACGCTGGCGATGCCGGCATCCGCTTCCACCTGGAAGGTGTCAGTGACGGTGCCGCCGGTCGCCTCAGTGACCGACTGGTCATCCAGCGAGGTGATGGTCGGCACGCCATCGGTCGAGCCGTCGACGGTGATGGTCAGCGTGGTGCTGGAGGCATCGCCATCGGCGTCGGTGATCGTGTAGCTGAAGACGTCAGCCAGGCTCTCGCCATCATCCAGGCCCTGGACCTCGGCATTGCTGTTGTCCAGCACATAGCTGTAGCTGCCGTCGGCTTCGAGGGTCAGCGTGCCGTAGCTGCCGGTGACGACCGTCGCATCATCCGCGGTGACGGCAGACGCACTCCCGCCGTCCGGCGTGACGCTGGTCACGCTGGTGGCATCGGCGCCCAGGGTATCGGCGGTGTCGTTGGTGCCGTCGATGACGTTGCCGTCGAGTGCCGTGGTGGTGTCTTCGTCGATGTTGCGGGCGTCGGCCTTGGCCTCCGGCGCGGTATCGAGGATCGCGATGTCCAGGCTGTCGCTGGTGCTCTGCCCGGTGATGTCGGTGACCACGACGCTGAAGCTGTCGGTGATGTCGCCGCCGGTGTGATCTTCGCTCGCGCCATCCTCGACGTAGCTGTAGGTCACGGTGCCCGTGTCGGCGTCGTAGCCGGTCACGCTCAGGACACCTTCGACGGTGGTGATCTCGATCGGATCGGCCTCGGTCGCGCCGGTGATGTCAGTGCCATTCACGGTGACGCTGGCGATGCCGGCATCCGCTTCCACCTGGAAGGTGTCAGTGACGGTGCCGCCGGTCGCCTCAGTGACCGACTGGTCATCCAGCGAGGTGATGGTCGGCACGCCATCGGTCGAGCCGTCGACGGTGATGGTCAGCGTGGTGCTGGAGGCATCGCCATCGGCGTCGGTGATCGTGTAGCTGAAGACGTCGGTCAGTGACGCCCCATCATCCAGGCCCTGGACCTCGGCATTGCTGTTGTCCAGCACATAGCTGTAGCTGCCATCACTGTTGAGGGTCAGCGTGCCGTAGCTGCCGGTGACGACCGTCGCATCATCCGCGGTGACGGCAGACGCACTCCCGCCGTCCGGCGTGACGCTGGTCACGCTGGTGGCATCGGCGCCCAGGGTATCGGCGGTGTCGTTGGTGCCGTCGATGACGTTGCCGTCGAGTGCCGTGGTGGTGTCTTCGTCGATGTTGCGGGCGTCGGCCTTGGCCTCCGGCGCGGTATCGAGGATCGCGATGTCCAGGCTGTCGCTGGTGCTCTGCCCGGTGATGTCGGTGACCACGACGCTGAAGCTGTCGGTGATGTCGCCGCCGGTGTGATCTTCGCTCGCGCCATCCTCGACGTAGCTGTAGGTCACGGTGCCCGTGTCGGCGTCGTAGCCGGTCACGCTCAGGACACCTTCGACGGTGGTGATCTCGACCGGATCGGTCTCGGTCGCGCCGGTGATGTCAGTGCCATTCACGGTGACGCTGGCGATGCCGGCATCCGCTTCCACCTGGAAGGTGTCAGTGACGGTGCCGCCGGTCGCCTCAGTGACCGACTGGTCATCCAGCGAGGTGATGGTCGGCACGCCATCGGTCGAGCCGTCGACGGTGATGGTCAGCGTGGTGCTGGAGGCATCGCCATCGGCGTCGGTGATCGTGTAGCTGAAGACGTCGGTCAGTGACGCCCCATCATCCAGGCCCTGGACCTCGGCATTGCTGTTGTCCAGCACATAGCTGTAGCTGCCATCACTGTTGAGGGTCAGCGTGCCGTAGCTGCCGGTGACGACCGTCGCATCATCCGCGGTGACGGCAGACGCACTCCCGCCGTCCGGCGTGACGCTGGTCACGCTGGTGGCATCGGCGCCCAGGGTATCGGCGGTGTCGTTGGTGCCGTCGATGACGTTGCCGTCGAGTGCCGTGGTGGTGTCTTCGTCGATGTTGCGGGCGTCGGCCTTGGCCTCCGGCGCGGTATCGAGGATCGCGATGTCCAGGCTGTCGCTGGTGCTCTGCCCGGTGATGTCGGTGACCACGACGCTGAAGCTGTCGGTGATGTCGCCGCCGGTGTGATCTTCGCTCGCGCCATCCTCGACGTAGCTGTAGGTCACGGTGCCCGTGTCGGCGTCGTAGCCGGTCACGCTCAGGACACCTTCGACGGTGGTGATCTCGATCGGATCGGCCTCGGTCGCGCCGGTGATGTCAGTGCCATTCACGGTGACGCTGGCGATGCCGGCATCCGCTTCCACCTGGAAGGTGTCAGTGACGGTGCCGCCGGTCGCCTCAGTGACCGACTGGTCATCCAGCGAGGTGATGGTCGGCACGCCATCGGTCGAGCCGTCGACGGTGATGGTCAGCGTGGTGCTGGAGGCATCGCCATCGGCGTCGGTGATCGTGTAGCTGAAGACGTCGGTCAGTGACGCCCCATCATCCAGGCCCTGGACCTCGGCATTGCTGTTGTCCAGCACATAGCTGTAGCTGCCATCACTGTTGAGGGTCAGCGTGCCGTAGCTGCCGGTGACGACCGTCGCATCATCCGCGGTGACGGCAGACGCACTCCCGCCGTCCGGCGTGACGCTGGTCACGCTGGTGGCATCGGCGCCCAGGGTATCGGCGGTGTCGTTGGTGCCGTCGATGACGTTGCCGTCGAGTGCCGTGGTGGTGTCTTCGTCGATGTTGCGGGCGTCGGCCTTGGCCTCCGGCGCGGTATCGAGGATCGCGATGTCCAGGCTGTCGCTGGTGCTCTGCCCGGTGATGTCGGTGACCACGACGCTGAAGCTGTCGGTGATGTCGCCGTCGGTGTGATCTTCGCTCGCGCCATCTTCGACGTAGCTGTAGGTCACGGTGCCCGTGTCGGCGTCGTAGCCGGTCACGCTCAGGACACCTTCGACGGTGGTGATCTCGACCGGATCGGTCTCGGTCGCGCCGGTGATGTCAGTGCCATTCACGGTGACGCTGGCGATGCCGGCATCCGCCTCGACCTGGAAGGTGTCAGTGACAGTGGCACCCGTGGCCTCGGTCACTTCCTTGTCTGCCAACGTGATGATGGGGACTGCGTCGGTGGCGCCGTCGACGGTGATGGTCAGCGTGGTGCTGGAGGCATCGCCATCGGCGTCGGTGATCGTGTAGCTGAAGACGTCGGTCAGTGACGCCCCATCATCCAGGCCCTGGACCTCGGCATTGCTGTTGTCCAGCACATAGCTGTAGCTGCCATCACTGTTGAGGGTCAGCGTGCCGTAGCTGCCGGTGACGACCGTCGCATCATCCGCGGTGACGGCAGACGCACTCCCGCCGTCCGGCGTGACGCTGGTCACGCTGGTGGCATCGGCGCCCAGGGTATCGGCGGTGTCGTTGGTGCCGTCGATGACGTTGCCGTCGAGTGCCGTGGTGGTGTCTTCGTCGATGTTGCGGGCGTCGGCCTTGGCCTCCGGCGCGGTATCGAGGATCGCGATGTCCAGGCTGTCGCTGGTGCTCTGCCCGGTGATGTCGGTGACCACGACGCTGAAGCTGTCGGTGATGTCGCCGTCGGTGTGATCTTCGCTCGCGCCATCTTCGACGTAGCTGTAGGTCACGGTGCCCGTGTCGGCGTCGTAGCCGGTCACGCTCAGGACACCTTCGACGGTGGTGATCTCGACCGGATCGGTCTCGGTCGCGCCGGTGATGTCAGTGCCATTCACGGTGACGCTGGCGATGCCGGCATCCGCTTCCACCTGGAAGGTGTCAGTGACGGTGCCGCCGGTCGCCTCAGTGACCGACTGGTCATCCAGCGAGGTGATGGTCGGCACGCCATCGGTCGAGCCGTCGACGGTGATGGTCAGCGTGGTGCTGGAGGCATCGCCATCGGCGTCGGTGATCGTGTAGCTGAAGACGTCGGTCAGTGACGCCCCATCATCCAGGCCCTGGACCTCGGCATTGCTGTTGTCCAGCACATAGCTGTAGCTGCCATCACTGTTGAGGGTCAGCGTGCCGTAGCTGCCGGTGACGACCGTCGCATCATCCGCGGTGACGGCAGACGCACTCCCGCCGTCCGGCGTGACGCTGGTCACGCTGGTGGCATCGGCGCCCAGGGTATCGGCGGTGTCGTTGGTGCCGTCGATGACGTTGCCGTCGAGTGCCGTGGTGGTGTCTTCGTCGATGTTGCGGGCGTCGGCCTTGGCCTCCGGCGCGGTATCGAGGATCGCGATGTCCAGGCTGTCGCTGGTGCTCTGCCCGGTGATGTCGGTGACCACGACGCTGAAGCTGTCGGTGATGTCGCCGCCGGTGTGATCTTCGCTCGCGCCATCCTCGACGTAGCTGTAGGTCACGGTGCCCGTGTCGGCGTCGTAGCCGGTCACGCTCAGGACACCTTCGACGGTGGTGATCTCGATCGGATCGGCCTCGGTCGCGCCGGTGATGTCAGTGCCATTCACGGTGACGCTGGCGATGCCGGCATCCGCTTCCACCTGGAAGGTGTCAGTGACGGTGCCGCCGGTCGCCTCAGTGACCGACTGGTCATCCAGCGAGGTGATGGTCGGCACGCCATCGGTCGAGCCGTCGACGGTGATGGTCAGCGTGGTGCTGGAGGCATCGCCATCGGCGTCGGTGATCGTGTAGCTGAAGACGTCGGTCAGTGACGCCCCATCATCCAGGCCCTGGACCTCGGCATTGCTGTTGTCCAGCACATAGCTGTAGCTGCCATCACTGTTGAGGGTCAGCGTGCCGTAGCTGCCGGTGACGACCGTCGCATCATCCGCGGTGACGGCAGACGCACTCCCGCCGTCCGGCGTGACGCTGGTCACGCTGGTGGCATCGGCGCCCAGGGTATCGGCGGTGTCGTTGGTGCCGTCGATGACGTTGCCGTCGAGTGCCGTGGTGGTGTCTTCGTCGATGTTGCGGGCGTCGGCCTTGGCCTCCGGCGCGGTATCGAGGATCGCGATGTCCAGGCTGTCGCTGGTGCTCTGCCCGGTGATGTCGGTGACCACGACGCTGAAGCTGTCGGTGATGTCGCCGCCGGTGTGATCTTCGCTCGCGCCATCCTCGACGTAGCTGTAGGTCACGGTGCCCGTGTCGGCGTCGTAGCCGGTCACGCTCAGGACACCTTCGACGGTGGTGATCTCGATCGGATCGGCCTCGGTCGCGCCGGTGATGTCAGTGCCATTCACGGTGACGCTGGCGATGCCGGCATCCGCTTCCACCTGGAAGGTGTCAGTGACGGTGCCGCCGGTCGCCTCAGTGACCGACTGGTCATCCAGCGAGGTGATGGTCGGCACGCCATCGGTCGAGCCGTCGACGGTGATGGTCAGCGTGGTGCTGGAGGCATCGCCATCGGCGTCGGTGATCGTGTAGCTGAAGACGTCGGTCAGTGACGCCCCATCATCCAGGCCCTGGACCTCGGCATTGCTGTTGTCCAGCACATAGCTGTAGCTGCCATCACTGTTGAGGGTCAGCGTGCCGTAGCTGCCGGTGACGACCGTCGCATCATCCGCGGTGACGGCAGACGCACTCCCGCCGTCCGGCGTGACGCTGGTCACGCTGGTGGCATCGGCGCCCAGGGTATCGGCGGTGTCGTTGGTGCCGTCGATGACGTTGCCGTCGAGTGCCGTGGTGGTGTCTTCGTCGATGTTGCGGGCGTCGGCCTTGGCCTCCGGCGCGGTATCGAGGATCGCGATGTCCAGGCTGTCGCTGGTGCTCTGCCCGGTGATGTCGGTGACCACGACGCTGAAGCTGTCGGTGATGTCGCCGCCGGTGTGATCTTCGCTCGCGCCATCCTCGACGTAGCTGTAGGTCACGGTGCCCGTGTCGGCGTCGTAGCCGGTCACGCTCAGGACACCTTCGACGGTGGTGATCTCGATCGGATCGGCCTCGGTCGCGCCGGTGATGTCAGTGCCATTCACGGTGACGCTGGCGATGCCGGCATCCGCTTCCACCTGGAAGGTGTCAGTGACGGTGCCGCCGGTCGCCTCAGTGACCGACTGGTCATCCAGCGAGGTGATGGTCGGCACGCCATCGGTCGAGCCGTCGACGGTGATGGTCAGCGTGGTGCTGGAGGCATCGCCATCGGCGTCGGTGATCGTGTAGCTGAAGACGTCGGTCAGTGACGCCCCATCATCCAGGCCCTGGACCTCGGCATTGCTGTTGTCCAGCACATAGCTGTAGCTGCCATCACTGTTGAGGGTCAGCGTGCCGTAGCTGCCGGTGACGACCGTCGCATCATCCGCGGTGACGGCAGACGCACTCCCGCCGTCCGGCGTGACGCTGGTCACGCTGGTGGCATCGGCGCCCAGGGTATCGGCGGTGTCGTTGGTGCCGTCGATGACGTTGCCGTCGAGTGCCGTGGTGGTGTCTTCGCCAATGTTGCGCGTGTCAGCCTTGGCCTCCGGCGCGGTGTCGAGGATCGCGATGTCCAGGCTGTCGCTGGTGCTCTGCCCGGTGATGTCGGTGACCACGACGGTGAAGCTGTCGGTGATGCCCGCATCAGGGTGAACTTCGCTCTCGCCATCTTCGACGTAAGAGTAGGTGACCTCACCGGTGTCGGCGTCGTAGCCGGTCACGGTCAGGGTGCCTTCGTCGGTGGTGATCTCGACCGGCGTGGTGCTGGCGTCCGTGATGTCGATGCCACCGATGGTGACAGCGGCAATCCCGGCGGTGGCCGCGACCGTGAAGCTGCCGGTGACGGTGTCGCCGGTGGCTTCGGTGACGCTGTTGTCGGCTGTGCCACTGATGTCGGTGATGGTCGGTGCTGAGTCATCCACACCAGTGATAACGATGTCGACCGTGGTGGTCGTCCCATCGCTCAGCTCGACCACAAATGACTGGCTGACAGTATCGCCTGCATCCAGCCCCTGGACGGCAGCGGCTTCGTTATCGAGCGTGTAGGTCCACTCACCTGATTCATTGACGCTGAAAGTGCCGTAATCATCGCTTTGGGAGCCAGCGACCACATCGGTGCTTTCAACATCGACAAGCGTGCCAGAAGCTTCGGTAACGCCATCCTCTGTTACCGCGCCAGAATCACTGCCAACCAGTGTGCCCACGTCATTGCTGGTCGCGGTGTTGCCGGCCGGGTCGGTGACGGTGGCTTCGACGCTATATTCGCCTTCGCTCAGCGGCGTCTCGGCATCGACGCTGTAGGTGCCATTTTCGACGGTGGCGGTGATGGTCTGCTCGTTGCCGTCACTGTCAGTGATGACCAGGGTTACGGTGCTGCCATCTTCGGCATCGGTGGTACCGACGATGGTCGGCGTGGTGTCGGAGGTCAGCGCCGGCGCATCGACGGTCAGTGCCGGGGCGGACAGATCGATCTCGCCCACGTCATTGCTGGTCGCGGTGTTGCCGGCCGGGTCGGTGACAGTGGCCTCGACGCTGTATTCGCCTTCGCTCAGCGGCGTCTCGGCGTCGACGCTGTAGGTGCCATTCTCGACGGTCGCGGTGACGGTCTGCTCGTTGCCGTCACTGTCGGTGATGACCAGCGTGACGGTGCTGCCGTCTTCGGCATCGGTGGTGCCGACGATGGTCGGTGTGGTGTCGGAGGTCAGCGCCGGCGCATCGACGGTCAGTGCCGGGGCGGACAGATCGATCTCGCCCACGTCATTGCTGGTCGCGGTGTTGCCGGCCGGGTCGGTGACGGTGGCTTCGACGCTGTACTCGCCTTCGCTCAGCGGGGTCTCGGCGTCGACGCTGTAGGTGCCATTCTCGACGGTCGCGGTGACGGTCTGCTCGTTGCCGTCACTGTCGGTGATGACCAGCGTGACGGTGCTGCCGTCTTCGGCATCGGTGGTGCCGACGATGGTCGGTGTGGTGTCGGAGGTCAGCGCCGGCGCATCGACGGTCAGTGCCGGGGCGGACAGATCGATCTCGCCCACGTCATTGCTGGTCGCGGTGTTGCCGGCCGGGTCGGTGACGGTGGCTTCGACGCTGTACTCGCCTTCGCTCAGCGGGGTCTCGGCGTCAACCGTATAGGTGCCGTTCTCGACGGTCGCGGTAACGGTCTGCTCGTTGCCTTCACTGTCGGTGATGAGCAGCGTGACGGTGCTGCCATCTTCGGCATCGGTGGTACCGACGATGGTCGGCGTGGTGTCGGAGGTCAGCGCCGGCGCATCGACGGTCAGTGCCGGGGCGGACAGATCGATCTCGCCCACGTCATTGCTGGTCGCGGTGTTGCCGGCCGGGTCGGTGACAGTGGCCTCGACGCTGTACTCGCCTTCGCTCAGCGGGGTCTCGGCGTCGACGCTGTAGGTGCCATTCTCGACGGTCGCGGTGACGGTCTGCTCGTTGCCGTCACTGTCGGTGATGACCAGCGTGACGGTGCTGCCGTCTTCGGCATCGGTGGTGCCGACGATGGTCGGTGTGGTGTCGGAGGTCAGCGCCGGCGCATCGACGGTCAGTGCCGGGGCGGACAGATCGATCTCGCCCACGTCATTGCTGGTCGCGGTGTTGCCGGCCGGGTCGGTGACGGTGGCTTCGACGCTGTACTCGCCTTCGCTCAGCGGGGTCTCGGCGTCGACGCTGTAGGTGCCATTCTCGACGGTCGCGGTGACGGTCTGCTCGTTGCCGTCACTGTCGGTGATGACCAGCGTGACGGTGCTGCCGTCTTCGGCATCGGTGGTGCCGACGATGGTCGGTGTGGTGTCGGAGGTCAGCGCCGGCGCATCGACGGTCAGTGCCGGGGCGGACAGATCGATCTCGCCCACGTCATTGCTGGTCGCGGTGTTGCCGGCCGGGTCGGTGACGGTGGCTTCGACGCTGTACTCGCCTTCGCTCAGCGGGGTCTCGGCGTCAACCGTATAGGTGCCGTTCTCGACGGTCGCGGTAACGGTCTGCTCGTTGCCTTCACTGTCGGTGATGAGCAGCGTGACGGTGCTGCCATCTTCGGCATCGGTGGTACCGACGATGGTCGGCGTGGTGTCGGAGGTCAGCGCCGGCGCATCGACGGTCAGCGCCGGCGCGCTTGCGTCGATCTCACCCACGTCATTGCTGGTCGCGGTGTTGCCGGCCGGGTCGGTGACGGTGGCTTCGACGCTGTACTCGCCTTCGCTCAGCGGCGTCTCGGCGTCGACGCTGTAGGTGCCGTTCTCGACGGTGGCGGTGACGGTCTGCTCGTTGCCTTCACTGTCGGTGATGAGCAGCGTGACGGTGCTGCCGTCCTCGGCGTCGGTGGTGCCGACGATGGTCGGCGTGGTGTCGGAGGTCAGCGCCGGCGCATCGACGGTCAGGCTCGGCGCGCTTGCGTCGATCTCGCCCACGTCATTGCTGGTCGCGGTGTTGCCGGCCGGGTCGGTGACGGTGGCTTCGACGCTGTATTCGCCTTCGCTCAGCGGGGTCTCGGCGTCAACCGTATAGGTGCCGTTCTCGACGGTCGCGGTAACGGTCTGCTCGTTGCCTTCACTGTCGGTGATGACCAGGGTCACGGTGCTGCCGTCTTCGGCATCGGTGGTGCCGACGATGGTCGGCGTGGTGTCGGAGGTCAGCGCCGGCGCATCGACGGTCAGGCTCGGCGCGCTTGCGTCGATCTCGCCCACGTCATTGCTGGTCGCGGTGTTGCCGGCCGGGTCGGTGACGGTGGCTTCGACGCTGTATTCGCCTTCGCTCAGCGGGGTCTCGGCGTCAACCGTATAGGTGCCGTTCTCGACGGTCGCGGTAACGGTCTGCTCGTTGCCTTCACTGTCGGTGATGAGCAGCGTGACGGTGCTGCCATCTTCGGCATCGGTGGTGCCGACGATGGTCGGCGTGGTGTCGGAGGTCAGTGCCGGGGCATCGACGGTCAGCGCCGGCGCGCTTGCGTCGACCTCGCCTACATCATTGCTGGTCGCGGTGTTGCCGGCCGGGTCGGTGACAGTGGCCTCGACGCTGTACTCGCCTTCGCTCAGCGGCGTCTCGGCATCGACGCTGTAGGTGCCATTCTCGACGGTGGCGGTGACGGTCTGCTCGTTGCCGTCACTGTCGGTGATGACCAGCGTGACGGTGCTGCCGTCTTCGGCATCGGTGGTGCCGACGATGGTCGGCGTGGTGTCGGAGGTCAGCGCCGGCGCATCGACGGTCAAGGCCAGGTCGGTTTCCGTCGATTCAGGATCCAACCCGAGGCCATCTTCGTCTTCATCGGTATAGGTGGGATCGGTGAACCCACCTTCATATTCGTAGGAAGTGCGCTCGACACGGCCATCCCGACCGACGCCAGAGGCATCCAGGAAGCCACTGCGACTGCTGCCCGGAGACCCTGCATTTTCCCCCGCTGCCGGTGCCTCCTGAATGGCCGTCGGGTCTTCGCCTCGGGCAATCGCTTCGCGCAATGCTTCTACCGTCGGGTCGACAGGTGCGTCATCGCGAGACTCTGCGAGCAGTACCTCGATACCGATCGGGGCCCCTTGCGGCACCACCAACCGAGAACCGTCTTCCAGCACGATGATCGCTCCCTGCGGCGCGATCAGGGTGGCAGTAGGTTCAAGCGTCATTCCATTGACGACACGCTGCGACTCGTTAGTGGCGGAAACAACAAGTACTGTGCCTTCTGTGCGAATGACCTGAACCATGGGGACTTACTCCTGCTGGGGAAAGGTGCTGCATCATGCTGCGAAGGGCGCAATGGCATGATCGACAAAATCAGATGGTTACATTTTGATACACAAAAACACTTACCGCAACCTAGCAATTTTCCGTAGTGGTGCCACGCAACGAGACTGAGATACCTAATCTCGAAAAATGCCCAGAAAACAAGGAATCACACACCACCACGATGGAAAACGTGAACTATGACAACTTACGGCATAACGCTGACCACTGGCGACGCATGCTACGAGAAGACGAGCCGCCGGCATGAGAAGCGCCCTCTTGCGCGTCATCATTGTAAATCCATTGTTCAACGACTTCCGACAGCTGTAACAATTCTTTAACATTTTCCGGCTGCAGCCGTGCGACACGCCGCAGGTGACTGCCGGGCGCCTCACCCGGGCCAGGGCCAAGCCCGGAGCGCTCCAGACGCTTCGCCAGCCGACGGTAGGCTCTGACACCGGCATGTGTCGTTACCTCACGACCAGACCAGAGCACCAGCACCGCTCCTACCAGTACCACACAAGCCAGCAATCCGAGTACCCCCCAGACCAGCCACTCCCAGCGAAACTCGCCGAACATCCGCTGCCACAGACTACGCTGCTGTTCCAGGCGGAACCCCACGACACTTCGCTGCCAGCGGTACTCGAAACGCTCCCACTGACGCCTCAGATCACGAAGCATGGAATTATTCAGCGTGAAGGCGCGCAGACCGGCATCTGCCATGAAACCCGGCTGACCTTGCAGACTGAGCGCCCCCTGGGCAATACGCTCGGGAGCCACCGCCGCCGTCGGGTCGAACCGGTGCCAGCGCCCCCCATGGAACACCTCGACCCAGGCATGGGCGTCGTACTGCCGAATGCTCAACTCACGCTCACCGCTCGCGGCGCCACCCTGCGCCTCTCCACCGAGATAGCCCGCCACCATGCGCGCCGGGATTCCTGCTGCCCGCGCCAGAAAGACGGTAGTCGATGCGTAATGCGTGCAATACCCCTGCAGGCTATCAAACAGGAAATCGTCCACACGATTAATGCCCTCAAGACGCGGGGGCGTGAGGGTGTAGTGGTAAGGCTGACGATGGAAATGCTGGAACAGGAGGCGAAGGAAGCCCTGGGGGTCTCCACCCGCCTGATGCATCAGATCACGAGCGAATGCGCGAGCACGGAGGTTGCCATCCTCAGGCAACAGCAGATCCAGACGCTGCATCCATTGTGGTGCCGCCAAGGGAGGCTGACCGGAGGAACTCAATTTCAGCAATGCACGGGTGTTGAGTGACGACATCCCTTCCAGAGTGCCGTCCACCAGATAACGCGCCTCCTGATCACTCGACAACGGAGCGCCGAGGCTTGGCCGCCAAGGGCGCGGGTCCGGCTCCAGCAACAGCTCATAACGGTGCCGGGGGCTCCCGCCATCCACGCCCCTGCCACGCACGGCATAGCGCGACGCTGGCCCACCCAACGCACTCTGCAGCCTATCAGGGGAGGCACGTGACCAGCGCACGCCATCAAACAGACTCAAGGTATAGACACGCCAGTAGCGCTCTGAAGCTGCCGGCAAGGCACCGTCGAAACGGGCTCGGAAAGCCAGCTCGTCACTGCGCCCCAGCGCTGCGATATCACCGGGCGATACGCTATCCGTCAGACCGGTCGTGGCCTCTTCCAGCTGAGGAACGTTCCAGAGTGGCGGCAGACGGGGAAACAGCACGAACAATCCCAGCATCAGCGGCAATGACAAGCCCATCAACCAGCAAGTCTCACGCAGTGCCTCACCACTGCGGCGCGCTCCGGCGATCAGGACCAGACCACCGATCAGCCAGCCAGCGGCCAGAATCGCCGCAGCTGCCATCACCGGCCCCTGATCATGCAGGAATGCGGAGGCCAGCACGACAAACCCCAGCCCACAGACCACGCGACCATCACGCAGGCTGTCAGTTTCCAGCAGCTTGAGCAGATAGATTCCCACCAGCAGGCCGATCATCGCCTCCAGGCGCAACATCTGCCCGTATTCCAGAAACAGCCCTGCTGCCACCAGACATACCGCCGCCAGCCGCAGCAGAATGCCGGCACGCGGCACGCGGGCGCGCAATTGCTGAAACCGCCATAGCGCCGCCAGCAGCGCAGGGAGTGCAAGCCAGATCGGCATCCACAACAGATGCAGCGCCAGCACGAGACACTGGCCAATGAACAGGTGGCGCAGTTCAAGCCAGCCAAGCGCCTGATCAGGCGTCAGAGGTTTGCGTTGCCACCAGCGGCGAGAGACATTGCCATGTGCTCGCGTCATGTCTTTGCCCTCCCGGCCAGCTCTCGAGACGCCACGGCCTGCTGCTGAACCTCCCAGGGCAGCACCGTCTCTCCTCCAAACAAGGCCAGCGCTTCCAGTACGCGTCGCCGATGCGCCCCACCACTGGCGATGGCCAGCGTCTGGCCCGGCAGGCGCAGCCCATAGGTCGCTTGTGACTTCTCCGCCGCCAGCACGCGTGCCGTCAATTCGCCGAGACGCTGTTCCATGTCGCCATGGCACGCCTCGTAGTCCAGCCACAAGGAGGGGCGTGCCGGCGTCTCGAAACGCTTGGTGACCAGCTCACCGCTGCGCCCCCAGTGCTTCCAGGCCACATGCGCCGGTGGATCACCGGCCACATAGCGACGCAGGCCGGCGAAGTCGCCCTGCTCGACCTGTTCCAGCGTATTGCGACTGCCCTGCGGTGCGGCCGGCATCTGCGGACAGGGGTGGATCATCACCGGCATCTCGATCGCGACCCAGGACCACAGACGCACCAGCCCCAGCGGCCAGCGAGACTCCAGCGTCAATGGCGGCAAGGTGAACTGCCCACGAAGAGCGACCGGCAGCCCCATAGGCGCACTGCCCTCTCCGGCATGAATCTCGAGACGCTGACGACTATTCCCGAGACGCACATCGATGGCGCGCGCCCGCGCCCGCCCGCTCAGCCGGACCAGCAGGCGCAACTCACCGCCTGCGTAGGCCTCGCCATCCGCGATCAACTGGACGCGCACACCGGCAAGATTGCGCCAGCTTCGAAAGATGCTGATCACCGCCAGCGAGAACAGCCAGAATGCGAGCGCATGCGCGAGGGAATTCTCGTAGTTGATCCCCAGCAGCAGCAGCATGCACACCAGCACCGCCCAGAACAGGCCGAAGGGCGTGGGCAGGATCATCAGACGGGCATGATGGAGCGCCTCACCGCCGGCGATGGACATCCTGCGCAACATGCGCGCCTTGAGCCGGCCCCATGGTCCGACACTGGCCGCTCGTGTCATGCAGGCACCACCGCCACCTGCCCCAGCAGATGGCGAGCCACGGCATCTCCCTCCGCGACACTGCCCTCGCTCAGGCGATGGCCGACCACCGGCGCCCAGACGGCCTGGACATCCTCCGGCAGCACGTAGTCACGCCCCGCGAGCAACGCCCAGCCACGCGAGGCGTTGGCCAATGCCAGCACGCCTCGCGTCGACAGGCCATAAGGCACTTCCGGCGACGACCGTGTGGCAGCGACCAGTGCCTGCAAGTAATCCAGCAGCGGTTCAGAGAGACGCACGCGCGTCACGGATGCCTGCCACTCACGCAGTACCTCGAGCGGCAACAGGGGACGCAGCGCCTCGATGTGCTGGCGACCGGCATTGCCTCTCAGTATCTCTCGCTCAGCCGCAGGCTCTGGATACCCCAGCGACAGACGCATCAGAAAGCGATCCAGCTGGGACTCAGGCAACGGGAAGGTACCGGATTGCTGAAGCGGGTTCTGAGTGGCGATGACGAAGAAAGGCTCCGGCAGACGACGCGTCTCGCCCTCCACGGTCACCTGTCGCTCTTCCATGGCCTCCAGCAGCGCACTCTGGGTCTTGGGCGTGGCACGATTGATCTCATCCGCCAGCACCAGCGAGTGAAAGACGGGGCCCGGATGGAAATGGAAAGCGCTCTCGCGAGGGTCGAAGACCGATACGCCGAGAATGTCGGCGGGCAGCAGATCACTGGTGAACTGGACGCGCTGCATGTCGGTGCCGATCAGACGCGCCAGTCCCTGGGCCAGCGTCGTCTTGCCAAGCCCGGGCAGATCCTCGATGAGCACGTGGCCCTGACACAGCAGGCAGCACAGAGCGAGCCGGATCTGATGCGGCTTGCCCGCCAGCACGCTCGACAGTGCAACCTCCACCTCTTCCAGCTGTTGGGGCGATACCTTGGCATTCATGCGCAGACTCCAGCACAGAGAGTGGTAGGGAGAGCGGGACAGAGAAAGCACATGCAGGCGCGTGCAGGGTCATGGCGCGCCGCCGACAGGCCATCATTGCCTACTCTTCCATGGCAGAGACGAGAAAGCCCTCACGAATGAGGCGTTCAAGCGCCATACGGCTGTCCGGCGTTGAAGGATGCAATTCCAGCGCCTGTTGCGGTGTCACCCAGAAGGCGTCAGCCACCTCCTCGGCCTGAAGCGTCAAGGGACCGTCATAACGTGCGAGGTAGGCGCTGCCATAGACATGATTGGTGGCATCGCGATAGCAGAAATCGAAGCAATGTCTGAGCGCGACGCCCCGGGCACCGATCTCCTCCTCCAGCTCGCGTCGTGCGGCCACGTGGACCGCTTCGCCCGCGCCGACCACCCCTCCACTGGCGAGGTCGAAATACCCCGGAAAGACTTCCTTGCTCATGGTGCGTTTCTGGATACACAGCTCTCCACTGGCATTGAGCACGAAGGCATAGGTCGCTCGATGCCAGTAGCGATAACGTCGCATCTGGCGACGAGGAGCCGTACCGCATGGGCGATTGCGTGCATCAACCAATTGAATGATTTCGTCCTGGATCACCGTACCCTGTCCTTTCCCTGTGCTGATCGTCGCGATGCCACGCACCGACTGATGCCCCCACGGTAGCAGAATGCGACGCAGCTGCCTTCCACTCCGCCAGCAGGCCGCAGGTGTTCTACGCTCAAGGCATACCTCTCATGACAGGACCCCACGATGCCCGACTCGCTGCCTGCGTCCTCGACTGAGCACTCTCGTGAAGAGGAGCGGCCTGCTCCATGGCGCGATGAGGTGCTCAATCAATCGGCACCACCGCTGCGCCATGCCTTCGTCGATGACCTCCCCTTGCGTGAGGCGCTGCGCTGCCACGCGCCTGGGCTCTCGGCGGACCTGCTCACTCGCCTGGCCGACCTCGGGGCGCAGGTGGGCACGCTAGAGACCCGCGCGATGGGGTTTGCCGTCAATGCGCATCCGCCGGTCCTCCACACCCATGACCCACAAGGGCGGCGGCGGGATGACGTCGAGTATCACCCCGACTATCACCGGCTGATGCGCATCGCTCTGGAAGGTGGCTGGCACAGTGTCGCCTGGGAGGCGGAAGGCTGCGGAGGACATCAGGCCCATGTCGCCGCCCTTTACCTGCTCACCCAGGCCGAACCCGGTTTCTGCTGCCCGATCACCATGACCCATGCCGCCTGGCCCGCGCTGCGTCAGGATGAATCTCTGGCCGCCTTCTGGGGCCCTCGCCTGCGGGCCCGCAGCCACGACCCGAGAACCTGTGCCCCTCGCGACAAGCACTGCGCGACCTTCGGCATGGCCATGACGGAACGTCAGGGCGGCAGCGACGTCCGTAGCAACCTGACACAGGCACACGCTGAGGGTGAAGGCTATCGCCTCAACGGTCACAAGTGGTTCATGAGTGCCCCGATGTCAGATGCCTTTCTGACTCTGGCGCAGCTCGAGGAAGGGCTGACCTGCTTCGTGGTACCGAGGCGACGGGAGGATGGCAGCCACAATGGCCTGCAACTGCAACGCCTCAAGGACAAGTGCGGCAATCGCGCCAACGCCTCAAGCGAAGTCCGGCTGGTCGATGCGCGAGGGCAGCGCCTTGGTGAGCCAGGACGTGGCATCACCACCATTCTCGAGATGGTCCACCAGACCCGACTGGATGCTGCCACCGCGCCGGTGGCACTGATGCGCCAGGCACTGGTCGAGGCACTGCACCACTGCCAGCAACGTCATGCCTTCGGCAAGCCGCTGGCCAGTCAACCTTTGATGCAGCAGGTGCTGGCAGACATCGCACTGGAAGTCGAAGCCGGCATCACACTGTGTCTGCGCATTGCGCGACAGTTCGATGACGCCACACGGGAACCGGATGCGCGCCCCCTGGCCCGCCTTGCGCCGGCGATCGCCAAGTACTGGCACAATCGTCGTGCACCGGCACTGCTGGCAGAGGCCATGGAATGCCTGGGCGGCAATGGCTACATAGAGGAACACCTGACAGCGCGCCTGTATCGCGAAGCCCCTGTCAACGCCATCTGGGAAGGTTCTGGAAACGTGCTGTGTCTGGATGTCCTGCGCACCCTGACCCGTCACCCCGACGCAGGCGAGGCGCTGCTCAGCGAGCTCAGGGACGCCCGGGGGCAGAGTCCTCGCTATGACGCCGCACTGGCCACCTTCGAACGCGGCAACCTCCTTCATCACGCCGAGGAAGCCCGAGCCCGGCAACTGGTCCAGTCACTGGCCGTGCTATGGCAGGCTGCCCTGCTGATTCGCCATGCCCCTGCCGACGTGGCCGAGGCTTTCTGCGCCACACGACTGGCAGGCACCGACATCCCCGGCGCCACTGGCGTACATGGGCTGCCGCCGGGCATGTCACCGCGCCATCTGTTGGCACGGGTACTGCCATGAGAGGCCAAGGAGACGACACCACGTGACACGACTCTCACGCGCGAGCCTGATGCTGGCAATCGCCATGAGCGGCATCCTGTGGATGCGCACCGATGCAAGCGCCGCGACGCCCCCCGTGGCGACAGACCCCATGCTGGAAAATCCCGTGCTGGAAAATCCCGTACTGGAAGATGCCTTCGCACTACCCACGCCTCCGGGCGCGACGACCGCTGCACTCTATATCACGCTCTCGCTCCCCCGAGGCAAGGTCACGCTGACAGGCGCCAGCTCTCCCGTGGCGCAGAGCATCGAGCTGCACGAGATGCAGATGCGCGAAGGCCGGATGCACATGCGCCAGCTGGGGCACCTGCACCTCTCCTCCAAGTCCCCACTGAAGATGCGGCCGGGAGGTGGGCCCCATCTGATGCTGACAGGGCTGACTCAGCCCATCTCGTCAGGCGATGAAATCCCCGTGACCCTGCACTTTCAGGCACGTCCGGATCAGCAGATCAGGGTTCCCGTGAAGGATTACTCCGACATCTTCACTCCGTGATCTTCCGGCTCCACCAGCCACCCCCTGCAACGCAACGCGGCCCTGACATCACCTGTCAGGGCGGCCGTCTTCTACCAGGCAATCTCATTCCTCAACGGTGCATGTCACTCCCGACATGCGCCGGTCAGACACCCCATACGACCCGCAGCGCCAACGCCAGCAACACGATACCGGTCAGGCGATTGATCCATACCGCCCGCGCCTGAAGCCAGGGCAGCACCCGCGAGTGCGACAGTACCATCGCCACCAGCACATACCAGGCACCGTCGATGCCCATCGCCGTCACGACCACCAGCCACTTGCCCATCTCGCTCATCTCCGGCGTGATCAGCTGACTGAGCAGCGCCACGAAGAACAGGATCAGCTTGGGATTGGCCAGCGCCACCATGAAGCCATCGCGAATCGCCATGGAACGGGATGTGGTGACGGCCTGCGCCTCCAGCGCCCCGCCACGGCCCGCCCGCAATGCCTTGACGCCCAACCAGGCCAGATAGGCCGCCCCCAGAATCATGATCGCCTGGAACATGCCCGGATAATGAACGATCAAGGCACCAAGTCCCCAGGCGGTGAGCGCGGCATACAACCCGACCCCCAATGCATGGCTGATACCAGCGGCGACTCCCGCACTTCTGCCACCTCCCAGCGTGTGGCGAAGCACCATCGCCAGACTCGGCCCGGGCGACATCGCCCCCATGGCGCACAGCGCAACCAGTGACAACCACAGATTCAGTGGCATCCAATGCATGACAGTCTTTCCATGTTCCATGGCAGTTCGTGAAAGCGATGCTTGAACAGCGGTTCGCCGCCAGGCGCCCCTCGAGCATCACGCGAGTTCCATTCAAGTTCAGTACAGGTTCTGAATCCCCTGCCCGCGATGGCTGACGGGATGAGAGCGCTTTCCGTATTCAGCCTTCCCCTCTGCAGCTCCAGCGGATACGCCCGATTGTACCAAGCGTCAGACTGGCCCGGCAGCGACATCACCATGTCATGTAGGCGACATTGGTCTTGCACATGACGTGGACCATCAAGCGCGCCGGACAGCGTCGCCAGCGAATCAGAACGATCGAACGCCACATTACATGAGAACATCTTGATATGAGACTATCTTGAAGTACACGATCTTACATACCTGAAAACTTGTGCAACAAATTAACTCTTGTACAAGTTTTCAATAATCAGTAATTTCTTAATCGCTGCTCAGGGAGAGCGGCGAGTTCAGCGTAGTGATGGGCTAAGTGCACAGGCAAGTGCAGCCAGGGAAAGGCCCTGTCAGAGGATGACTCGCGAGTGTGGGGGCTATGCCACGCGGCCAGAAAGATCCGTAAGCCTGAGCTGGTGGGCTTACGAATCTTGATGACTGGCAAGCTCGCGAACTCAAGGAAATGAGACCACTACGCTGAACCTCACCGAATTCAGTCGAATGCTGAGAGGGAGAGGAGAAATGAAAGGGAAAGCTCGAGCGGCTCTGTGTTGTCCGGTATGTTCCGGCCTCAAGATGGACTATCAATACCATGCACCATCCGCCGACCATCTCGTGAACTGCCAGGATTGCCGCGAGTTCATCGGCATGTGGTCTACCCTGCGCCAGGAACTCGCGATACAGAGCACGCGCATTGCACTCCTTGACCCTTCCCTCGCAAGCAACAGCATCTACCGACGCGTCAAGAGCGTTCCACATCAGGCGTGAATCGCCGGCAGATGCGCCAGAGACAAGAAAGCCCCGACATCCGGTCGGGGCTTTTTTATGCCTCAGACACCCAGACCATCATCTGGCAAGAGCGCGAAGAAAGGACAGAGAGGAAAGAGGAAATAGAAAGAAGAGTGCTCTGGGATCACAAGGCAATGAAGTTGAGAGCAATGAATCTGAGGCGAGGGCCAGAAACGCAAACAGCCGCTCGTGAGCGACTGTTTTCAAGATGGTGCCGGTGGTCGGACTCGAACCGACACGCCTATTAAGCGGCGGATTTTGAATCCGCTGCGTCTACCAATTCCGCCACACCGGCAATGGAGCGAAATTATACGGAAGCCTACGCCGAGGTCAACGAGTTTTCACGCCAGATCAGACACATGCAACGCATCCCAGCGACGGATTCACGCACTGAGCGGGACAGGTCGTTCGAAAACGGGACTTCGCGGGAGCCATGCCATTCGGTATCATGAGCCACCTTTTTCGCCTGCCCAGGCTCGCCAGTCCATCCTGCGTATCGCCCCTGACCACTGCCTCTCGAGAGCGGGCAGACAGACAGACGCGCTAACGGCATGAACGCCTGCGAGCAGGGTATCTCCATTGCAGCGGAGCGCCTTCTGCGCGCCGTGCCACCAGAGTTTCCGTTGGCCATGTCACGAATCGATTCCGGCGATGCCTCTGGCGTTGCCCCCTCCGCTTCCGAGCGCCCGCTCCAGCGCAGTGATTATGATTTCAGTCTGCCGGATGAGCTGATTGCCCGCTACCCTTCCGAGCAGCGCAGTGATTGCCGTCTGCTGCACCTGGACGGCAAGAGCGGCGAGATCGTGCATCGCCACTTTCCTGACCTGCTCGAGCAGCTGGAACCCGGCGATGTCGTGGTCTTCAATGACACCCGCGTGATCCCCGCGCGCCTGCACGGCCAGAAGGCCTCCGGCGGCAAGATCGAGATGCTGCTGGAGCGTCCGCTGGATGCACACCGTGGTCTGGCGCACATTCGCTCCAGCAAGTCGCCGAAGCCGGGCACCGAGCTGATCTTCGAAGGCGGCATCACCGCCGTGGTCGAAGGTCGGCAGGACGCGCTGTTCGAGCTGCGCTTCCACGGCGAGACGCCGATGATCGAGCTGCTCAACCAGCATGGCCACATGCCGTTGCCGCCCTATATCACCCGCGATGACGAGCTGTCGGACCGCGAGCGCTACCAGACGGTCTATGCCAGGCGCGATGGCGCCGTGGCCGCACCGACGGCTGGCCTGCACTTCGATGAGCCGATCATGGCCGCCATGGCCGAGAAAGGCATCGAGACCGCCTTCGTCACCCTGCACGTCGGTGCCGGCACCTTCCAGCCGGTGCGTGTCGACAGCATTCTCGAGCACCACATGCACAGCGAATGGATCGAGGTCGGTCAGGAAGCCTGTGACACGATCGCCCGCGCTCGTGCCGCCGGCCGTCGCGTGGTCGCTGTCGGCACCACCAGCGTGCGCTGCCTTGAAAGTGCTGCCAAGGCCCACGGTGGCGAGCTGGCACCTTACTCCGGTGACACCGACATCTTCATCTACCCCGGTTATGAATGGCAGGTGGTGGATCTGCTGATCACCAACTTCCATCTGCCGGAATCGACCCTGCTGATGCTGGTCTCGGCCTTCGCCGGGTACGAGCACACCATGGCCGCCTACCAGGCTGCCGTGCAGGAGCGCTACCAGTTCTTCAGCTATGGCGATGCCATGCTGCTGGAACGCGCCTGACCCGAGCGATACCTCATCACATGAGCCACGTCATGCGCAGTTAACACGACGTGGCTTACGCTAGCCCCACACCCGCTGCGGCCTGTTTCGCCGCCAAGCCTTAGAGAGAACCATGCGCAAAGAATGCTTCATGAGCTTTGAGAAGCTCGCCACCGATGGTCGCGCGCGACGCGGCCGCATGACCTTCCCGCGCGGCACGGTGGAAACCCCGGCCTTCATGCCGGTCGGCACCTACGGCACCGTGAAGGGCATGACACCGGAATCCATCAAGGAGATCGGCGCCGAGATCATCCTCGGCAACACCTTCCACCTGTGGCTGCGCCCGGGCACGGAAGTCATCGAAGCGCATGGCGACCTGCATGATTTCGCGCAATGGGACAAGCCGATCCTGACCGATTCCGGCGGCTTCCAGGTCTTCTCGCTGGGCAAGACGCGCAAGATTACCGAACAGGGCGTTCACTTCCGCTCACCGGTGGATGGCTCCAAGGTCTTCATGGGCCCGGAAGAGTCGATGGCCGTCCAGCGCTCGCTGGGGTCCGACATCGTGATGATCTTCGATGAGTGCACGCCGTATCCGGCCACGCATGATGAAGCCCGCAAGTCGATGGAGATGTCACTGCGCTGGGCCCAGCGCTCCCGCGATACCCATGGCGATTCCCCTTCGGCACTGTTCGGCATCATCCAGGGCGGCATGTATCCGGACCTGCGCGAGAAATCCCTCGAGGGCCTGAAGAAGATCGACTTCGATGGCTACGCTATCGGTGGCCTGTCCGTGGGCGAACCCAAGGACGAGATGATCAAGGTGCTCGACTACCTCCCCGAGTGGATGCCGGAGGACAAGCCGCGCTACCTGATGGGTGTCGGCAAGCCGGAGGATCTCGTGGAAGGCGTGCGCCGTGGTGTCGACATGTTCGATTGCGTGATGCCGACCCGCAACGCGCGCAACGGCCACCTGTTCACGCCGACCGGTACGGTCAAGATCCGCAATGCCGTCCACAAGCACGATACGTCACCGCTGGACCCGGACTGCGATTGCTACACCTGCACCAACTTCTCACGCGGCTACCTGCATCACCTTGATCGCTGTGGAGAAATGCTCGGTTCCATGCTCAACACCATCCACAATCTGCGCTACTACCAGACCGTGATGGCTGGTTTGCGCGGTGCAATTGAAGCGGGTACATTGCAGGACTTCGTGGAACAGTTCTATGCCGCGCGCGGCCTGCCGGTGCCGCCGCTGGCCGACTGATCGAATCGAAGCGCGACCGGAGAGCAACCCGCTCCGGTCGCCTTGGTATCTGACTCGAGACAGGCGTGAAGCAGCGCTCGAATCACGCTCATTGCATAACAACAGTTCACTCGTAACCTCTGGAGATACACATGCTGGAATTCCTGATTCCTGCCGCACACGCGGAAGCCGAAGCGGCTGTCGCCGGCGGCGGCGCCATCGGCCAGATCGTCATGCTGGTCGGCTTCGTGGTCATTTTCTATTTCCTGCTCTGGCGTCCGCAGTCCAAGCGCGCCAAGGAACACAAGAACCTGATCAGCAACCTGGCCAAGGGTGACGAGATCGTCATCGGTGGTGGCCTGGTCGGCCGCATCACCAAGGTCAGCGAGCAGTTCATCACCATGGAGCTGAACGAAGGCAACGAAGTCAACGTGCAGAAGTCCGCCGTGGCTGCGGTCCTGCCGAAGGGCACCATCAAGTCCATCTGATCTCCCTCCTGCTGCCGGCCCCTGTGCCGGCAGCATGCTATTTCTCTCCCGCTCCACCAAGGACAGGGCTGCCATGCTCAACCGCTATCCGCTTTGGAAGTACCTGGTGATCTGCCTGGTACTTGCCGTCGGCGTGATCTACGCATTGCCGAATCTCTACCCCGAAGACCCGGCCGTGCAGATCAGTGCCGCCAGCGGCGCCGATGCCATCGATCAGCAAGATCTCGATCGCGCCACCAGCGCCCTCGAAAACGCCGGCATCACGCCCAAATCCGAGGAACTCAATGGTTCCACCGGCCTGATTCGCCTCACCAGCAACGACCAGCAGCTGCGTGCCAAGGAACTGATCAGCGACACCCTTGGCGATGACGCCATCGTCGCGCTGAATCTGGCTGATGCCACGCCGTCGTGGCTTTCCAGTCTCGGCGCCTCGCCGATGAAGCTGGGGCTTGATCTGCGCGGCGGGGTCCACTTCCAGCTGGAAGTCGACATGGACGCCGCGGTCAAGCAACGCCTGGAAGTCAACGCCAGCGCCATCAAGGAAACCCTACGCGAGGAGCGTATCCGCTACCGCGGCAGTGAGGTCAACGATGGCACGCTGAGCCTGACCTTCTCCGACGACGAAGACCGCTCGAAGGCACGTTCACTGGTCTCGCGCGACTTCCAGAACTTCGAATACGATGAGCGCGATGTCGATCGTGGGGCCGTACTGGATCTCACTCTGACGACCGCCGCCATCAAGGAGATTCAGGATTACGCGGTCAATCAGAACCTGACCACAATCCGCAATCGCGTCAACGAGCTGGGCGTCTCCGAGCCGCTGGTGCAGCGCCAGGGCCCGAACCGCATCGTGGTCGAGCTGCCGGGCGTGCAGGACACGGCCGCCGCCAAGCGCGTACTGGGTGCCACCGCCAACCTCGAGTTCCGTCTCGAAGCGGCCAGCGACACGCCCTCCAGCGAGATGGAAACCTTCGCCTTCCGCAACCAGCCGGGGCGCACCGCCAACATCATGAAGGACGTGATCATCAGCGGTGACAGTGTCTCCAGCGCCAGCACCAGCTTCGATGAAAGTGGCCGTCCGCAGGTCAACATCAACCTGGATGGCACCGGTGGCTCGATCATGAACCGCGTCACGCGTGCTGCCATCGGCCGCAACATGGCGGTGCTGTTCATCGAGCACAAGACCCGCACGCGCACCGTGATGGAGGATGGCGAGGAAGTCGAGAAGCGCATCCCCTACACCGAGAAGGGCCTGATCAGTCTGGCGACCATCCAGAGCGCGCTGGGCAACAGCTTCCGCATCACCGGTCTGGATTCCCCGACCGAGGCGAAGGAGCTGTCGCTGCTGCTGCGTTCCGGCTCGCTGGCCGCGCCGATCTACTTCGTGCAGGAACGCACCATCGGCCCGAGCCTGGGTGCCGAGAACATCTCGCGCGGCATCCTGTCCGTCGAGCTGGGCCTGCTGCTGGTCGTGCTGTTCATGCTGGCCCGCTACAAGGCCTTCGGTGTCGTCGCCAACGTGGCCCTGACCGCCAACCTGGCGATCCTGATCGCCGCGATGTCGATGCTGGGCGCTACCCTGACCCTGCCGGGCATTGCCGGTATCGTGCTGACGCTGGGCATGGCGGTGGATGCCAACGTGCTGATCTTCGAGCGTATCCGCGAGGAAATGCGCTCCAAGATGCCGCTGCACCAGGCCGTGCATACCGGCTTCGAACGCGCCTTCACCTCCATCGTCGATGCGAACATCACCACCCTGCTGGTCGCGGTGATCCTGTTCTCCATCGGCAGTGGCCCGGTCAAGGGCTTCGCGGTCACGCTGTCCATCGGCATCCTGACGTCAATGTTCACGGCGATCATGGTCTCGCGCGGCATCATCAATCTTGCCATTGGCGGCAAGACACTCAAGAAACTCTGGATCTGAGGGGCCATCGTGATGCGACAGTTTGACTTCATGAGCAAGCGGCGCGCGGCCTTCATCGTCTCCATCGTGCTGACGATCGTGGCCATTGGCGCCCTTGTGATTCACGGCCTGAACCTGGGCCTCGACTTTACCGGCGGCACCCTGGTGGAAGTGCAATACCAGGCAGCGCCGGCGCTGGACAGCGTACGCCAGACACTGGAAGCCGCCGGCTACAAGGACGTCTCGGTCCAGACCTTCGGTGCCAGCAACGAGATTCTGGTACGTCTGCAGCAGAGCTTCGAGGCCGGCATCGGCAATGACATCGTGGCGCACCTGCAGGCCACCGGCGATAGCGTGAACCTGATCCGCGCCGAGTTCGTCGGTGCTCAGGTCGGTGATCAGCTGCGTGACCAGTCCGGTCTCGGCATGCTGCTCGCCCTGGCCGTGGTGATGGTCTACGTGGCCTTCCGCTTCCAGTACAAGTTCGCCCTCGGCGCTCTCATCTCGCTGGGTCACGACGTCATCATCCTGCTGGGCATCTTCGCCCTGTTCGGACTCGACTTCGACCTGACGGTACTGGCCGCGGTGCTGGCCGTGATCGGCTACTCATTGAACGACACCATCATCGTCTACGACCGCATTCGCGAGAACATTCGCAAATCGCGTACCGATGACATGCCGTCGATCTTCAATGACGCGATCAACGCGACGCTGTCACGCACGCTGTCCACCTCCGGCACCACCTTGCTGGTGCTGCTGGCGCTATTCTTCCTGGGCGGCGACATGATCCACAACTTCGCCATCGCGCTGATCATCGGCGTGGTCGCGGGGACCTTCTCGTCCATCTACGTGGCAGCGGCGCTGTTGCTGGTGGTCGGCCTGAAGCGCGTGGATCTGATTCCCCCGCCCAAGGAGCAGTTCGAGGACGGCGCGCCGTAAGCGCCTCGCTCGACAGCCCGGCACGGATCGCCAGGCACAAAAAAACCCCACCTCGCAAGAGGTGGGGTTTTTTTCGTTCTCCGTGTCGTCCTGCGGCTGGCAGGACTGCGAATCACGGCATCTTACAGGTGCGGCTGCATGGTCTGCGCCAGCGCCTTGTACAGGCGAGCACCCGCGGCCATCAGCGTGCCTTCCGCCACGACAACCGGCGTACCATCGGCGCTGCCGGCCAGTGCGCCACATTCCTTCAGGAACAGGCTGACGATCTCGCTGTCACCGGCTTCCAGACCCAGCACGTAGACGGCATCGACACGGCCGGCGGCCAGTTCGAGCACATCCAGCAGTGCACAGCCATTGGCACGCAGGGTATCGAGCTGCGGGCCGACCTGCTGGACGATGGACAGGTAGGTGGCCAGGTGACGCGGACGCTGCCAGCTTTCCGGCAGACCCATCGCCAGACGCGCACCTTCGATGGAGGTGGCATTGGTCACGCGGATACGGTGACCGGAATGCTGGGCGCCACGACCACGGCTGACGATGTACTCTTCGTCGGTGAACGGCGCGATGACCACGGCGTGCTCGGCACGCCCCTTGAACAGGCAGACCACGGACAGCGCGAAGCCGGAAGAGGCGGATGCCAGGTTGGAATACCCGTGCACCGGCTCGATGCGCCAGTGGTAGTCAGCGCCCTGGCCTTCGCCATCACGATGGTCGGTGTAACGGCCGGAGAGGCCGTGCTGCGGATAGCCGCGTTCCAGCTGACGCACGATGTGCGCTTCGGCGCGGCGTGCGGTGTCAGCGATGAAGGTATCGAGATCGTTGTCGTTGCGCGCGACTTCGATACGTTCACGAACACGGACGAACTGCTCTGCGGCGCCGCGTGCAGCACGCAGCGCAAATTGGACCATCGGATGCATGATCAAGGCCTTGACGAGTCGGAAGCTGTTAAAGAACGGTGTGTAACGCAGTAAGGCGGCTGGCCCGGAAATCTGCCAGCGGGTGCAACGGCCACGCTCATGACACCTGCCGGACACGGGGGTCGGCAATGCAGGAGAGCGAATACGCTACAACAGGACGGCGAAGTCTAGCAGATGCGACGCCCGGCTGCCATCGCCATCCCCGATCTTCGGCGAAGAGAGCCGGCCTGATCGGTCAGCGCCTGACTGCTCCCCGCGCCGGCTTCATGCTAGGATATCGGGTCCTGACGCACGTCCCGCCCTGCCCGGTGTCCGGGCCGCGTCGATTGCCCCGCCCTTCAATCGCTATCCTGGAAGTCCTCATGCTTGAACGTCTGCGCATTGTCCTGATCGGTACCAGCCATCCCGGCAACATCGGTGGTGCAGCCCGCGCCATGCTCAACATGGGCCTGGCCGACCTCGCTCTGGTCGCGCCGCGCTGTCAGGTGCAATGTCAGGAGTCCGCCTCACGCGCCTCCGGTGCCGATACTCTGGTCGCCAATGCCCACGTGCATGAGACGCTGGAAGAGGCCGTGGCGGACTGCAGTCTGGTGGTCGGGTGCAGCGCACGCTCCCGCAATCTGCCATGGCCGATGATCACGCCGCGCGCCTTCGGCGCCACCCTGGCCGATGAGACCCGCCTGCCGGAGGCCCGCGTGGCCATCGTGTTCGGGCGCGAGGATTCCGGGCTCTCCAATGAAGAGCTGCAGCGCTGCCATCGTCACGTCCACATCCCGACCAATCCGGACTTCAGCTCGCTGAATCTGGCCGCGGCCGTGCAGGTGCTGGCCTACGAGTGCCGCCAGGCATGGCTGGCTGATCAGGAAGCCGCCGGCGAGACCCCGCGGGCCGAGGATGACCAGCCATTCGGCATCGACTGGGACAGTCCGTTGGCCAGCCACGCAGACCTCGAGCGCCTGTTCGAGCATCTGGAAAAGACGCTGATCAGCATCGATTTCCTGGACCCGGAACAACCGCGCCAGCTGATGGCACGCCTGCGCAGACTGTACCTGCGCGCCCGCCCCGACAGCATGGAAATCAACATCCTGCGCGGGATTCTCTCGTCAGTCGACAAGCAGGTCCGCCTGGCACAGACCGACGCGGCAAACCGCACTCTTTGAGGACACGCCATGTTCACTCGACTGCGTGAAGACATCAACAGCGTCTTTGCTCGCGACCCGGCGGCACGCAATTTCTTTGAAGTCCTGACCAACTATCCGGGTCTGCACGCCCTGCTGGCGCATCGCATCAATCATTGGTTGTGGCGTCACAACGCCAAGTGGCTGGCGCGCACCGGTTCGACCCTGATGCGCTGGCTGACGGGCATCGAGATCCACCCGGGCGCCACCATCGGACGCCGCTTCTTCATCGACCACGGCATGGGCGTCGTGATCGGCGAGACGGCGCTGATCGGTGATGACGTGACGCTCTATCACGGCGTCACCCTCGGCGGCACCACCTGGAATGCCGGCAAGCGTCACCCGACCCTCGGCGATGGCGTCATCGTCGGGGCCGGCGCCAAGATTCTCGGCCCGTTCACGGTCGGCGCCGGGGCCAAGGTCGGCTCCAACGCCGTGGTCACACGCGAAGTCCCGGCCGGTGCCACCGTGGTCGGGATTCCCGGCAAGATCGTCAAGCGCGCCGAACCGGACGTGGCGGAGGAGCCGCCCGTCGATCCGGAAAGCCGCGAAGCCATGAAGGAGAAGTTCGGCTTCGATGCCTACGGCATGGGCCAGGACATGCCCGACCCGGTCGCGCGCTCCATGCACGCGATGCTCGATCACATGCATGCGGTGGACAAGCGGATCGAACAGATGTGCGGCACGCTGCGCAAGCTGGATGCCAGCTATCGCGCCGGCCACCTTCCCGAGCTGGACGACGCCGATTTCGCGCAGCTGATCGATGAGCTGGGGCCCTGTGGTGGTGAGCCCGCGGACAAGCGTCCGCAGGCCCGGCCGGTTACCCGCGAAGCCGACGCCACACCCAGCGCCTCCGGTCATGGCGAGTCCGAGCGCCAGCACGGATAAAGTTGACCAAATCAGTCGGGATTGACCCCCTCGCCGCGTCTCACCATAATGGACAGTCTGATGCGCCGTCTGCCTGCAGACGGCGCCGACACTGCGGCCCTGTCGCCGATGCCATTCGCTCCACCAGCTCACGAGTTCCGCCATGCGCCTGACCACCAAGGGACGCTACGCCGTCACCGCGATGCTCGATCTGGCGCTTCATGCCAGTTGTGGTCCGACCTGCCTTGCCGACATCTCCGTGCGCCAAGGCATTTCCCTGTCCTATCTCGAGCAGCTGTTCGCTCGCCTGCGCCGTGCCGGGCTGGTCAAGAGCGTACGCGGCCCGGGTGGCGGCTACTTGCTGGACGTCGAGCTGGAAAGCACCTCCGTGGCGCGCATCATCGATGCCGTGAATGAATCGGTGGATGCCACCCGTTGCCAGGGACTCTCGGACTGTCAGGCAGGCGACACCTGCCTCACGCACCATCTGTGGTGTGACCTGTCCGATGAGATCCATGGCTTTCTCGATGGCATCAGCCTGGCGGACCTTGTCGCACGTGAGGAGGTTCGCCAGATTGCCAGTCGTCAGCGCAAGGCCTGCGAGCCGACACCGATCACCGTCATGCCCGGCAGCTGAACCCGTTCGTCATGTCTTCAGGAAGTCACCATGTCCCAGCCGATCTACCTTGACTATGCTGCCACCACGCCCGTCGATCCACGCGTCGCCGAGCTGATGATGCGTCACCTGACGCAGGACGGCACCTTCGCCAACCCGGCCTCGCGCAGTCACATGCCGGGCTGGCTGGCCGAGCAGGCGGTCGAGGGCGCGCGTCGTCAGGTAGCCGACGCCATCGGCGCCGACCCGCGCGAGATCGTCTGGACCAGCGGTGCCACCGAAGCCGACAACCTGGCGCTGACCGGCTACATGCGCGCCAATGCCGAGCGTGGGCGTCACCTGATCACCTCGACCATCGAGCACAAGGCGATTCTGGATACCGCCAGTGCGCTGGAAGCCGAGGGCTTCGAGGTCACGCGTATCGCACCGCAGCCGGATGGCCGCATCAGCCCCCAGAGCCTGCGTGACGCTCTGCGCGCCGACACGATCCTGGTATCGCTGATGGCAGTGAACAATGAGCTGGGCAGCCTGAATGATCTCGATGCCCTCGGCGATATCGCCCGCTCGCATGGCGCGGCCTTCCATGTCGATGCCGCCCAGGCTCCCGGCAAGGTGCAGCTCGATGTCGGCCGACAGCCCATCGACATGCTGTCGCTGTCCGCGCACAAGGCCTACGGCCCCAAGGGGGTTGGCGCGCTGTACGTGCGACGTCAGCCGCAGATCAAGGTAGAGGCCCTGATCCACGGCGGCGGGCATGAGCGCGGCATGCGCTCCGGCACCCTGCCCACCCATCAGATCGTCGGCATGGGCGAGGCCTACCGCCTGTGCGCCGAACAGTTCGATGCCGACCACCAGCACCTGATCACGCTGCGCCAGCAATTCGTCGCCGGACTATCCGGCCTTGAAGGCGTGCATTTCAATACCGATATAGACGTCAGCGCCCCCGGCATCCTCAACCTCGCCTTCGAAGGCGTGGACGGTGAGGCGATGCTGATGGCACTGCGCGGCATCGCGATTTCCACCGGTTCGGCCTGCAATTCCGCCAGTGTCGAACCGTCCTTCGTACTCACCGGCATCGGGGTGCCCCGTCCACTGGCGCTGGCGTCACTGCGCTTCAGCTTCGGACGCTTCACCACCGCCGCCGACATTGAATCCGCGCTCGGCGAGCTCAGGCATGCCCTGACCTCGCTGCGCGCCTGACCCGGGAGACTGCTCATGGCACACCTGTCGATTTCCCCCTCCGCCGCCGACCAGATCCGTGTCGTGCTGGCCGAGCGCGGCCACGGCCTTGGCCTGCGCGTCTCGGTCAAGCCCAGCGGCTGCTCCGGCTACAGCTACGTGCTCGACTTCGCCGATGAGGCCAACGAGGAAGATGTCGTCTTCGTCGATCACGGCGCGACTGTCTATGTCGACAGCGAAGCGCTGGCCGTGCTCGACGGCTCCGAAGTGGACTACGTCAAGGACGGTCTGAACCGCTACTTCCGCTTCAACAACCCCAACGTCAAGGACGAGTGTGGTTGTGGCGAGAGCTTCAGCGTGTAGACCTGGCTCAGCGTGTAGATCCAGCTTCAGCGTGTAGAGCTGGCTCAGCGCGTAGAGCGTCATTGCAGACAAGACGCCTGCCATCCGCGCGTCATCCAGTATCCGCATGATGGATGCAGTGGATGACGCGAGCAGCTATAATGCCGCCCACTTTTGTCGAGCCCTGCGTCGACAGAGCCCTTTTCCGCCGCAAGGCCCCAGGCCGTGCGGCTCTTCAAAGCTTGTCTCAGGAGATTCACCATGACCCAGCGTACTCTGTCCATCATAAAGCCGGACGCCGTCGCCAAGAACGTGATCGGCGAGATCTACTCTCGCTTCGAGAAGGCCGGTCTGCAGATCGTCGCTTCCAAGATGGTTCACCTGTCCAAGGAACAGGCCGAAGGCTTCTACGCTGAGCACAGCGAACGTGGCTTCTTCGGTGAGCTGGTCGGCTTCATGACCTCCGGCCCGGTCATGATCCAGGTGCTGGAAGGCGAAGACGCCATCACCAAGAACCGCGACCTGATGGGCGCTACCAACCCGAAGGAAGCAGAAGCTGGCACCATCCGTGCAGACTTCGCCACTTCCATCGACGCCAACGCCGTTCACGGTTCTGACGCGCCGGAATCCGCTGCTCGCGAAATCGCCTACTTCTTCGGCGACAACGAAATCTGCCCGCGCGGTTGATTTCGCCTTGTGCGCCTGATGATGTCTGTCCCTTGCGGGCGTGATATCACCAGCCGTGCATGACTCGACGGCCCTGCCTGCGTGGCGGGGCCGTCGTGGTATCGGACGTGCTGAAGCGTCGTGCGCCAATCTGCATTCCCTGAAGCAGATTCGACGCTTGAGCAGGTCCGATACGCTTTTCTTGAAGCCCTGCAGCTACCTCCGCCAGTGCCGTGCGGCCATTCCCTGCCCATTGCCTGACTGCGAGTGTCCATTGAGGTCCGCGAGTCATCGCCACCTCCGCTGACAGCGCCACCCTGCAGACGTCTATCCTTGTAGCTGACGCCTGCCCATCCCTGACACGACCGGCCCGAGACCATGACTGATACCACTGCAACCGCTACCGATGCCGCGGCACCTGCCGACGTGAAGCTCACCAACCTGCTTGGCCTGCCGCGCCCGGCGATGGAAGCCTTCTTCGAGAGCATCGGCGAGAAGAAATTCCGCGCTACCCAGGTGATGAAATGG
Organism: Cobetia sp. PS-4MA; assembly: GCF_057670765.1. Lineage (NCBI taxonomy): Bacteria > Pseudomonadati > Pseudomonadota > Gammaproteobacteria > Oceanospirillales > Halomonadaceae > Cobetia > Cobetia sp. PS-4MA. The sequence continues at coordinate 3,316,492 of NZ_CM173107.1, forward strand.
ATTCACCAGGAAGGCGTCGACAGCTTCGACGAGATGACCAATCTCGCCAAGCCCCTGCGCGAACGCCTCAAGCAGGTCGCCGAGATTCGCGCGCCGGGCATCGTCTATGAAGGCGAGTCCAAGGACGGTACCCGCAAGTGGGTGCTGGAAGTCAGCGACGGCAGCTATGTCGAGACCGTGCTGATTCCGTCCGAGAACGGCAATCGTCGCACCCTGTGCGTGTCTTCCCAGGTCGGCTGCTCGCTGGACTGCAGCTTCTGCTCCACCGGCAAGCAGGGCTTCGAGCGTGACCTGACCGCCGCCGAGATCATCGGCCAGGTGTGGGTCGCCACCCGTGGCGCCGAAGACCGCAAGGACACCCGCAAGCGTCCGGTCACCAACGTGGTGATGATGGGCATGGGTGAGCCGCTGATGAACTACGACAACGTCGTGCCGGCAATGAAGCTGATGCTGGACGACAACGCCTACGGCCTGTCCAAGCGTCGCGTCACCCTCTCCACCTCCGGTGTGGTGCCCAAGCTGGACCAGCTCGGCGACGAGATGGACGTCAGCCTGGCGATCTCGCTGCACGCGGCCAACGATGAACTGCGCAACGTGCTGGTGCCGATCAACCGCAAGTGGAACATCCGCGCGCTGCTCGACTCCTGCCATCGCTACCTGGCCAAGTGTGACGACGCGCGTATCGTCACCATCGAGTACACCCTGATCAAGGACGTCAACGACCAGATCCAGCACGCCGAGGAACTGGCCGCGCTGCTCGACGAGCTGCCGTGCAAGATCAACCTGATCCCGTTCAACCCGTTCCCGCATTCCGGTTACGAGAAGCCGTCACGCAATCAGGTGATGCGCTTCCAGCAGCGTCTCTATGAGCTGGGCTACACCGCCCCGGTGCGTGCGACACGTGGCGATGACATCGACGCCGCCTGTGGCCAGCTGGTCGGTCAGGTCAAGGACCGCACCCGTCGCGCCGAGCGTTACATCAACGCCATCCAGCTCGACGCCGACTGAGCCAGAGCACTTGTCGGGGCCAGATACCTGAGGCCACCACGGTGACTCCCAGCGCCAGCCATGAGCTTTTCATGGCTGGCGTTTTCGCGCGGGGAAGCCGCAAATGGCCCATGGGGATGCCTGCCGCGCGACTGTGACGACCCCCACCGCCCTGCCTGACAAACCCGCCTTGACTTGTCTGGAGTGCAGCGCTTTGATGGAGGCGCTTCTGTTGCCTGCAGCGATCCTCGCCCGCAGGCAGATCACGAGCCTTATCTCGCGAGGATTGCATGTCGAGTCGTCTGCCACTTCATCGCTTTTCCCGCCGCGGCGCCACGGCGCGAGTTCGCGGCATGCTGCTGTGCCTGAGTCTTGCCGGCCTGACCCTGTCGGGCTGCGCGACGCGCGTGGAAACCAATGACCCTTACGCGGCCCCCGATGACAACAAGGCATCGACGGCCTATGTGGAACTCGGCGAGGCCTATCTGAGTCGTAATCAGTTGCAACGCGCGGACAATGCCTTCCAGAAGGCACTCAAGCTGCAGCAGGGGAATGCCGAAGCCAAGGCCGGGCTGGCGATGATCTATCAGCGTCAGGGCGAGAACGTGCTGGCAGATGACTACTTCAAGCAGTCCATCGCCAGTGACCCCTCGTTCACGCGGGCACGCAACAACTATGCGGCATTCCTGTACTCGCGCGGGGAATACGTCGCCGCCTGCGAGCAGCTGGAAAAAGCCACGCAGGATCTGACCTATGACAACCGCGGCCAGCTCTACACCAACCTGGGGCGCTGTCAGCTGCAGCTGGGCAAGACGAGCGAGGCACGGGCGAACTTCGATCGTGCCGTCAAGATCAACCCGCGGGAAGCCGAGGCGTGGCTCGCCAAGGCGCGCATGGAACACGACGCCGGTGACGATGACGCTGCCCAGCAGGCGCTGAGCCGATATTTCCGACTGAACGGCACCGACAGTGACAGTCTGGAACTGGCCGTGGATGTCGCCGTGGCACGCGGTGATGCACGTCTGGCGGACCTCTACGGCCGACAGCTGGAGCAGATCAGAACACGCGAGGCCGGTCGCGCGGTCATCCGCACACCATGAAACCGGGGCTCGGGCGTGGCGTGACGCGGGAAACGCCCTGCGCGCCCGGCTCACCGGGCGCCACTCGGCGACAGGTTGCTTCGTTGAGGCACCGGAAGACCGAAATGCCGGTGAAAATTCTGGCCCGGCCTTGGTATAGTGCCGACGTCAACATGGCATGACGGCTTGCCATCGCCGGCGAGGTCACGTCACCGTCGTGGCATGTCAGCTCGACAGCCGGAGCGGATGGTCACTCCTGTTGGCAGTCACCCGTTTTCACGACCATCGTTCACAGCAGTTGTTTACAGTAACTGTTCACAGCAATACCGGAAGAGTGCCCGGACAGGTATCCGGTCGTCCGTTCTTCCCTACAAGGATGCGCCATGAGCGAACATCAGCCCTCCCCTGACATGTCCGTCAGCGACACACTGCCTGGCAAGCTTCTCAAGGCTGAGCGGGAGCATCAGGGGCTGTCACGTGATGAAGTGGCAACACAGCTCAACCTGCGCCCCAGTCTGGTCGATGACCTGGAACGCGACCACTACGACCAGATCCCCATCGCGGCCTACCGCCGCGGTTACCTGCGCGCCTATGCCCGCTTGCTGGGCATGGATGAGAAAGCGGTCGTCGGCCAGTACAATGCCCAGTTCGGCACCACCGAGGTGGAGCGCCATCCTCCTGCGATGAGCCCCTCGGTGCGCCCGCCCGGCAAGCTGGGCAAGTACCTGTTTCGACTCGTCAGTCTGCTGGTCATCGCCGGACTGATCGGCCTCAGCTACGTCTGGTGGCAGAGTGGAGACTATGGACGCACCTCACCGTCAGAGACGTCCGACGCCGCTCCCCTCAGCGAAGGCGCGACCGACGATGGCTCACCGGTCGTCAATGCCGATGGCTCGATCGAGCTGACCCTCTCCCAGACGGCAGCAGCGCCTGCCGCTGACGATGCCGGGGAGGCCAGCACCGGCGAATCCGTCGCGACGACACCCGGCGCGACTCCGGCCATGACTGGCGGCGACGTCAGCGAAACCGGCACCACGCCGGCGGATGCCAGCCTCGCGGCGGACACCGCAAGCGACACCGCGGCTGCCGGCGCAGAGGACACGACAGAACCGCAAGCGGTACAGGAAGCTACCGCCCCTGCCGCTGACCCGCGCAAGCTGACACTGACCTTCAATACGGATTCCTGGACCGACATCCGTGATGCGGATGGCAAGAAACTGCTCTACGGCACCAACCCGCCAGGCAGCAGCAAGACGCTGGAAGGCAAGCCGCCTTTCAAGCTCACCATCGGCAAATCTGCGGGCGTCGTCCTTGAATACATGAACGAGCCGGTTGATCTGAAAAGCGCCACACGCGGCACCGTCGCCAAACTCACACTCGGTGAATGATCCGGAATCCCATGCATAGTCACTCCCCCATCAAGCGCCGCGTCTCGCGCAAGATTCATGTCGGCAACGTCGCCGTCGGCGGCGATGCACCGATTTCCGTGCAGAGCATGACCAATACCGACACCAACGATGTCGCCGCCACCGTCGCGCAGATCAAGCGTCTCGAGGATGCCGGTGCCGATATCGTGCGTGTCAGCGTGCCGGACATGGATGCCGCTGAAGCCTTCGGTCGCATCAAGCAGCAGAGCAACATCCCGCTGGTGGCCGATATCCACTTCGACTACAAGATCGCCCTGCGCGTCGCCGAGCTCGGCGTGGATTGCCTGCGCATCAACCCGGGCAACATCGGCCGTGAAGACCGTGTGCGTGCCGTGGTCAGTGCCGCGCGTGACAACGGTATCCCGATCCGCATCGGCGTCAACGCGGGCTCCCTGGAAAAGGACCTCCAGAAGAAATACGGCGAACCGACGCCGGCCGCGCTGGTCGAATCCGCCATGCGCCACATCGATCACCTCGATCGCCTTGATTTCCAGGAATACAAGGTCAGCGTCAAGGCCAGCGACATCTTCATGGCCGTCGCCGCCTATCGTGATCTGGCCACGCGCATCGAACAGCCGCTGCACCTGGGGATCACCGAAGCCGGTGGTCTGCGTTCCGGTACCGTGAAATCCTCCATCGGCCTCGGTATGCTGCTGATGGACGGCATCGGCGACACCATCCGTGTCTCGCTGGCCGCGGACCCGGTCGAGGAGATCAAGGTCGGCTTCGACATGCTCAAGAGTCTCAAGCTGCGTGCCAAGGGCATCAACTTCATTGCCTGCCCCAGCTGCTCACGTCAGAACTTCGACGTCATCAAGACCATGAACGAGCTGGAGAATCGCCTCGAGGACGTGCTGACGCCGCTGAACGTCTCGGTGATCGGCTGTGTCGTCAACGGCCCCGGTGAAGCCAAGGAGACCGATGTCGGTCTGACCGGCGGCAGCCCGGCGAATCTGGTCTATCTGGACGGCAAGCCGGCCAGCAAGCTGACCAACGACACGCTCGTCGATGATCTGGAACGTCTGATTCGAGACAAGGTCGCCGAAAAAGAGGCCCGTGAGGCCGATACCATCATCCGCCAGGGCTGAGCACGTCTCAGTCGGCTTGCGCATCATCACGATGCGCCTTCGTCTCCCCGCCTGACGTCATGCTGTTGCATGCCGCTGCCGCGGGGAGATGCGCAAGGATTCAGGAGAGAACGTTGAGCACCAAGATCCAGGCCATCCGTGGCATGAACGACCTGCTGCCGGACCACTCACCGGTATGGCAATACTTCGAACGCCAGGTGCAGACCCTGATGGGCCAGTACGGCTATCGCGAGATTCGCACGCCCATCGTCGAGCAGACGGCGCTGTTCAAGCGCTCCATCGGCGAGGTGACCGACATCGTCGAGAAGGAGATGTACACCTTCGAGGATCGCAACGGCGACAGCCTGACCCTGCGTCCGGAAGGCACGGCCAGCTGCGTGCGCATGGCGATGGAGAACGGTCTGGTCCACAACCAGATCCAGCGCCTGTGGTATGCCGGCCCCATGTTCCGCCACGAGCGCCCGCAGAAAGGCCGTTATCGTCAGTTCCATCAGGTGGGTGTCGAAGCCTACGGCATGGATGGCCCGGACATCGATGCCGAGATGATCCTGATCTCGGCACGCCTGTGGCGTCAGCTGGGCCTGCTGGAGCACGTCACGCTCGAACTGAACTCACTGGGCAGCCTGGAAGCACGTGCTGCCTATCGTGACCTGCTGATCGAATACTTCGAGCAGCATCTGGATGTGCTCGACGAGGACGCCAAGCGTCGCCTGCACAGCAATCCGCTGCGCATTCTCGATACCAAGAACCCGGACATGGCCGCCGTCGTCGATGCCGCGCCGCGTCTCGGCGATCACCTGGATGAAGCTTCCCGCGTGCACTTCGAGGGCCTCAAGGCACGTCTCGATGCGGCGGGCATCCAGTACGTCATCAATCCGCGCCTGGTACGTGGCCTGGATTACTATTCGCGCAGCGTGTTCGAGTGGACCACCACCGCACTGGGCAGCCAGGGCACCGTGTGTGCCGGTGGCCGCTATGACAGCCTGTTCGAACAGCTGGGCGGCAAGCCGGTACCGGCGGTCGGCTTCGCCATGGGTGTCGAGCGCCTGATCCTGCTGCTCGAGACACTGGAACTGGTCCCGGAGGCCGTGCGTGAGACCGTCGATGTCTATCTGATGTCGATGGGCGAGCAGGCGGAAGCCGAATCCATGCGTCTGGCCGAAGATCTGCGCAGCGCCCTGCCCGACCTGCGCCTCGTGCTGCATTGCGGCGGCGGCAGCTTCAAGAGCCAGATGAAGAAGGCCGACAAGAGCGGCGCACGCGTGGCATTGATTCTCGGTGAGAATGAAGTCATCGAAGGGACCGTGGGACTCAAGTTCCTGCGCGAGGAGCGTGATCAGGAAACCCTGAATCAGCGCGCCCTCGGCGAGCGTCTCGCGAGTGTCTTCAGCGCCTGAGACGGCCAGTGAATATCCGGCGGGGCCAGTGCGCCCCGCCTCCCGAATGCATGTGCCGGCGTACCGGCCAGGTCAAGGAGACCGCCCGTGGCGGAAGAGCTCAGAAGCGAAGAAGAACAGCTTGAGGCCATCAAGCGCTGGTGGAGCGAGAACGGCAAGTCACTGATCGCCGGTGTCGTGCTGGCCGGTGCCGGCATCTTTGCCTTCAAGGCCTGGCAGAATTACGAGGCCAGTCAGTCCGAGGCAGCCTCCATGCGCTATCAACAGCTGATCAGCCTCGTCAGTCAGCCCACGCTGGAAGATGCGGGTGTCCAGCGGGCACGCAACCTGATCAGTGAGCTGGAAAGCGAGCACGCCGACAGTCTCTATACCCAGATGGCCCATCTGCTGGATGCCAGCATGTCGGTGAAGGCCGATGACCTCGACGCTGCCGCCAAGGCACTGCAGAGCGTGGTGGACAGCGACGCCGACAGCTATCTCAAGGGGCTGGCCAGCCTGCGTCTGGCCCGACTCCATGTGGAGCTCGGCGAGCAGGACAAGGCCTTGAGCCTGCTGGAGAACCCGCCCACGACCCTCGCGGCACAGGCCGCCGCCGTGCGCGGGGATGCACTGGTGGCACAAGGCAAGCGTGATGAAGCCGTCGCGGCCTATCAAGAAGCCAGCCGCCTGTCCGAGCAGAGCGGCCAGCCGGTCTACGGGCTGGATCTGAAACTCGCCGACCTCGCCGTGGAGAGCCCGTCATGAAACTGAATCACCGCCTGTCGCTGCCTGTGTCGCTGCTGACCGTCAGCCTGTTGGCCGGTTGCGCCAGCAGTGCCCAGCCAGAGTATGCCCCCAAGGAACTCGTCGACTTCGATGCCACGGTGGCGCTGGATTCCGCCTGGAGCGAATCGGTCGGCAACGGCCTGGGTCGCGCTCACTACCCGCTGGCCCCCATCGTGGCCAATGACCGGCTGTTCGTGGCGGCTGAAGAGGGTGAGCTGGAAGCCTTCGATGCCAAGACCGGCGACGAGGTCTGGCAGATCACCCTGCCGGCCGGCATCACCAGTGCACTGAATGCCGACCCGTCTCGTCTGTATGTCGGTACCCGCGATGGCAAGGTCAGCGCCATTGACCAGCAGGACGGCAGCATCGAATGGAGCACGCGAGTCTCCAGCGAAGTGCTGGCCGCACCTCAGTACAACGAGGAGCTGATCGTGGTGCAGAGCGTCGATGGCAGCGTGACCGCACTGGATCGCTTCACCGGCGAGGAACAGTGGGTCTATTCCGCGACCATCCCCGCGTTGACGCTGCGCGGCACCGGCGCACCGCGCGTCATCCAGCCGGTCACCTTCGCCGGCTTCGCCAATGGCAAGCTCGTGACCCTGGACAACCGCTCGGGTCAGGAGCTGTGGGACCTGCGGGTCGCGGTGCCCTCCGGGCGTACCGAAGTGGACCAGCTGGTGGATCTGGATGGCCAGCCGGTGCTGACCCGTGACGGTCGCCTGTACGTCACCAGCTACAACGGCCGTCTGATCGCGCTGGATGCTCGCAATGGCGAGCCGCTGTGGGACAAGCCTTCCTCCAGCTACCTGACACCGATCGTCGTGGGTGACTACCTGTTCAGCATCGACAACGCCAGCCACATCCTGGCGATGGATGCCAACACCGGCAACGTGCTGTGGAAATCGGAAGACCTCGAGGGTCGCTGGCTGACCTCACCCGCCTTCATCGATGGCAAGCTGGTGGTGGGAGATTATGAAGGCTACGTGCACCTGATCGATGCCCAGAGTGGGGAAATGGCTGGCCGCTACGACGTCGGTGGCGACGGCATCAGCATCACGCCGCTCACCGAAGGCAAGCGCATCTTCGTCTACACCAATGATGGCGAGCTGACCGCACTGGATCTCGAAGCTCCCTGAGTCCGGTCGGGAAGCCTCTGCAACGCATCAACGGCAGCCCCAGTGCTGCCGTTGATGCGTTGTGGGCACGCAATGCCGTCTACGCCATTGGTAGCGTCATGCTCGCAGTGCTAGAATACCGCCCCCGCTGACCACACGAGTCGGCTGACGCGCTAAGGTGTCGGCAGATTCGCTGAACTCAGCCCCGAGATCATTTCCGCAGAGAGTGCCAAGGCCCACTCTGCGGGCCATACTGGAGACACGCCTCGTCAGGCGCCTGCCGACGACGCCCTTCAGTGACCCAAGTCCGATATCATCGCTATCGCCCTGCCTGCACAAGGTGCTTTCCAGCCGTCATGGTTCGAAGCAGACCGCCCGGGGCCGGCATCGATGCTATCCCTGCGAATGCTGTGAGATTTCATGAACCCCGTGATCGCCCTGGTCGGCCGCCCGAATGTCGGCAAGTCGACGCTATTCAATCGCCTCACCAAGACCCGTGATGCCCTGGTCGCCGACTTCCCGGGCCTGACCCGTGACCGCAAGTACGGCACCGGCAAGGTCGGTGGCAAGCCCTACACCGTCATCGACACCGGCGGCATCAGCGGTGACGAGGAAGGTATCGACCTGATGATGGCGGGCCAGTCGCTGGCCGCCATCGATGAGGCCGACATCGTGCTGTTCATGGTCGACGCGCGCGCCGGCCTGAACATGGCCGATGAAGCCATCGCCAACCACCTGCGCATCAACCAGAAGAAGACCTGGCTGGTGGTCAACAAGACCGACGGCATGGACGAGGAAATCGGCAAGTCCGACTTCTGGACCCTGGGTCTGGGTGACCCGCGCGCCATCGCCGCCGAGCATGGTCGCAACGTCACCACGCTGCTGGAAGAGGTACTCTCGCCCTACCCGGAAGTCGAGGAAGGCGAAGACGAGGACCTGCATCCGGAGCTGGATGACCGCGGCGTGCGCATCGGCATCATCGGTCGCCCGAACGTCGGCAAGTCGACGCTGGTCAACCGCCTGCTGGGCGAGGAGCGCGTGGTCGTCTTTGACCAGGCCGGCACCACCACCGACGCCGTGGAGATTCCCTTCGAGCGTCGTGGCAAGCCGTATCTGCTGGTCGATACCGCCGGGATCCGTCGCCGCAAGAACGTGCGCGAAGTGGTGGAGAAGTTCTCCATCATCAAGACCCTGGAAGCGATCAAGAAGTGCAACGTCGCCGTGATGGTGCTCGATGCCCGTCAGGGCCTGGTCGAGCAGGATCTCCACCTGTTGGACTTCGTGCTGACCAGCGGTCGCGCCCTGGTGCTGGTGGTCAACAAGTGGGATGGCCTGGAAAGCGAAGCCAAGGAGAAGATGCGTTCCGAGATCAAGCGTCGCCTGGGCTTTGCCGACTACGCCGACCTGCACTTCATCTCCGCACTGCACGGTACGGCGGTGGGTGACCTCTACCCGTCCATCGACCGCGCCTTCGAGAGTGCCGTGGCCCGCTGGTCGACCAAGCGCCTGACCACCCTGCTGCAGGATGCCACTCAGGCGCACCAGCCGCCGATGGTCAACGGCCGTCGCATCAAACTGCGCATGGCGCACCAGGGCGGCGCCAATCCGCCGCTGATCGTGGTGCACGGCAACCAGACCAACAAGCTGCCGGAAGCCTACAAGCGCTATCTGACCAACACCTTCCGCAAGGTGCTCAAGGTCAAGGGCACGCCGATGCGCTTTGAGTTCCGCTCAGGCGACAACCCCTTCGACGGTGCCCAGGGCAGCGATGACCGCGAGCGCGCGAAAGAGCGTTCACTGGCGCGCACCAAGGAAGCCCGCAAGGAACGCAAGCAACGCCGCTGATCACAGCCGCCGCGCATGCTCTGAACAGGTTCCGCACCTGAACGACGCCGCCCCCGCAGATGACTGCAGGGGCGGCGTCTTCGTCTGGGCGCATTGCCTCAGGCCAGTGGCCGGTGCTGCACACCCCGGTCACATGATGGCATCAGGCTTCCAGCGTCTTCTGTCCCGCCCACAGGTTGGCGAACTGCCAGGCAGCACGCCCGCTGCGCACCCCGCGCTGAGTGGCGTAACGCAACGCCTCGGCACGCGCCGCCTCGTCGAAGCTGCCCGCGCCGAGACGCCATTCCACCCAGTGCTGACAGGTCTCCAGGTAGGCATCCTGATTGAAGGGATGGAAGGCCAGCCACAGGCCGAAGCGGTCCGACAGCGAGATCTTCTCTTCCACCGCATCGCCATGATGCAGCTCGCCATCGACGATATGGGTGTCGTGATTGTCGCTCATGTGCTCCGGCAGCAGATGACGACGGTTGGACGTGGCGTACAGCAGCACGTTCTCCGGCGGGCCCGTCAGGGTGCCATCCAGCACGCTCTTGAGCGCCTTGTAGGCGTCATCGCTGCCCTCGAAGGACAGGTCATCACAGTAGACGATGAAGCGGTGCGGCTGTTGTGCCAGCTCGGCGACCAGCCCCGGCAGCGCCGGCAGGTCGTGACGGTCTATCTGGATCAACCGCAGGCCTTCACTGCCCAGGGTGTTGAGCAGCGCACGTACCAGCGATGACTTGCCGGTGCCACGCGCGCCCCACAGCAGCGCGTGGTTGGCCGGCCGACCCGCCAGGAAGGCGCGGGTATTGGCCAGCAGCTCGCGCTTCTGACGGGCGATGCCGAGCAGATCCTCGAGCGTCAGGGCATCACGCGGCGCGATCGGGGTCAGGCGGCCGCCCAGGGGGTGGCGGGTCCACAAGGCGGCGACGTCTCGTGTCCAGTCCACCTCGACAGCCGTCGGCGGCAGCATCGGCTCCAGACGGTCCAGCAACTGCGAGAGGCGGTGTTCAAACTCTGGTGACATGATGACTCCCTGTCAGGTACATGGGGCAAGGGCCGTGGCAGGCCCATGAGATCGCGCCCAGTATCTCATGCCCGGCGAGCCCGTCTGGCCTGACGTTGCTGTGATCTCAGCAACGTATCATTTCGCTGACTGCACCACTGCGCCTATCCGGTTATGCTGTCTGCACGTTTCTTGCACGTTCAGCACCGCCTTGCCGTGCACTCGAAGGTTGTCATCGTCACCATTGCCAGGAGGCCTCAATGCCAGGATTGCTCGATCACTCATCTCCCCGCGCCCTGCGCCGTCTGCTCCCGCTGGCGGCTCTTGCGGCGTCCGTCACCCTGAGTGCCTGCGCCAGTTCTCCTCTGGGCCGAAGCCAATTGACGCTCTATTCGGATCAGGAGCTGGAGAAGATGGGAGAAGCCAGCTTTAGCAAGTACCAACAGGAGCTGCCGGTGGTGGAAGGCCGCCAGGATGCCTATGTCAGCTGCGTGGCAGATGCCGTGACCGCCAAGGTGCCCGCCAGCTATGGCATCAGCGAGTGGCAGGTCAAGGTATTCGAGGATGACTCTGCCAATGCCTTCGCACTGCCGGGCGGCTACATCGGCGTCAACACCGGTCTGCTGGAAGTCGCCGAGAATCAGGATCAGCTGGCGACCGTCATCGGCCATGAGATCGCCCACGTGCTGGCCCGCCATGCCAATGAGCGCGTCTCGACCCAATCCCTGACGTCCGCAGGTCTTTCCCTGACCCAGGCACTGGCCGGACTGGAAGGCACCGGCGGTGACCAGCTCATGGGATTGCTGGGCATGGGCGCGGAATATGGCGTGCTCAAGCCGTTCTCGCGTTCACATGAGTCCGAGGCCGACCTGCTGGGGCTGGACCTGATGGCCGAAGCCGGCTTTGACCCACGTGCCAGCATCAAGCTGTGGGCCAACATGAACGCCTCCGGTGGCGCTCAGCCTCCGGTCTGGATGTCCACTCACCCCAGTGACGAGCAGCGCATGACCGCGCTCAACGAGCGCCTCGAGACCGCATTGCCGACCTACCAACAGGCACGGGCCGCCGGCGAGAAGCCCAACTGCGACAGGCTGCGCTGAGCCAGCTTACGCAGGAGAACGTCCCCGTCTTCCAGAGGCGCCTGTCGGGCGCCTCTGGCATCTCTGCCGCGCATTCATCGATCTCGTGTCCCGACGTCTCACCGCCGTGCGCCACTCTGAATCCGGACGACTCCACCAGGCGCATGAATGTAAAAAGGTGGCGCCAAATGTGTCGATATACGCGTTGTGAGTGGCGACGTTGCTAGTCTTCAGACATGCGCTCACCTACCCCCCGAGAAATGTCACCGTGAGCGTCCTCTCGCCCCCAGCCAAGGATGTATCACATGACGCGACATGCACTCATCATCGACGATGATCCGGACTTTCGTGAGCTGATCGCCGGACTGCTTTCCACCTTCGGATTCAGCTGCATGGAAAGTGAGGGACTGCAGGACATCGCCTGTGACCCTTCCTCTCTGCAGGCAGACCTCATCCTGGTGGATTATGAACTGGGGGACTTCACCGGCGCTGATGTTCTCAGCTATCTGCGTGAGCGCAATGTCGAGGCGGGCATCATTCTGATGAGCGCCTGTCACGATGACGACATGCAGGCGATGATCAATCAGGGCCGACGCAGTGGCCTGGACATGCTGGGACAGCTCAGCAAGCCGTTCGATCTCAAGCATCTGGCGTCCATGCTCAATGATCTCGATGAACACCATAATCCGCTGACGCTCGCGGAGCTGGATGAGGCCCTGGCCCAACAGCAGCTGCATCTCGTCTATCAACCCAAGATCGATCTTGCCAGTGGCCAGCTGAGTGGTGCCGAGGCCCTCGTGCGTTGGCAGCATCCTCTGCGCGGCATGGTCATGCCCAACCAGTTCATCGCCCTGGCGGAGCGCAGCAATCGCATCGAATCGCTTACCTGGCAGGTTATCCATCAGGGATTCGGTCAGCAGCAGGAGTGGCAATCACAGGGCCTCACGCTGAATCTGGCGCTCAATCTTTCCCCACAACTGCTTCGCTCGCGTGACATGCTGAAGAAGCTTGATGCACTTGCCAGCCAGCATCAGGTCGACCCCCATACGATCACCCTGGAGCTCACGGAAAGTTGCGGTATCGACTGTCTGACCTACGCCCGCCATCTCCTGAACGCCATTCGCGAGCGCGGTTATCGCCTGGCACTGGATGACTTCGGTACCGGCTTCTCCTCGATGATGCAGCTCTACAATCTGCCCTTTGACGAGCTGAAGATCGACCAGTGCTTCGTCGGCCGCAGCGATAGCCACCCGGAAGCCCGTGCCATCACGCGCACCATCGTCGAGCTTGGCCAGCGACTCAATCTCGCTATCGTCGGGGAAGGCATCGAGACGACACAGCAACGCGACTACCTCTGCGATACTCGCTGCAATCTCGGCCAGGGCTATCTCTTCGCACGGCCCATGACAGTCACCGACTTCAATGCCTGGAGCCACTGCCCCCCCACTGCCGTCAGCGCCCTCATCCAGCGCCATGCGCCTTCCGTTCACTGACGGACAGGCTTCCCATCAACGCATGCCCGGATCAAGAAAGCCGACTCGAGCAAGCGGATGCTCCTTCAAGACAGAAACGCCACTCATGTCACCATGGGTGGCGTTTCTGTCTTGCGAGCCCTGCACTTCCTACACTCCCTACACTCTTTTCTCTTCCGCTTCACTTCCCTTCGCTCGCCTATCGCCCTCACATGAGGGCTCCTGCAAAAGGCACTTCATGAGAAAAAGCCCTTCAGGAGAGCAAATATCCCTGCTCGAGAAGACTGTCGCGCGTCGGCACACTCAAGGCGCGCAGCGTGGCGACATGATGATGGGCCCGGGTCATGTCTTCGGAGATCGCGGCCTCCTCCAACGCCCTGGCACCGCTGGCGATACCGCTGCATCCCAACGAAGCAGAGGCCCCTTTCAGGGAATGCGCTTCCCGCTTGAGCTCCCCGAGATCCCTCTGCTGTAGCAGGGTCAACATCACGTCGAGTCGCCCCTCGAGGCGCGTCAGGTAATTGCTCAACAGTCGTGAGTAAGCCTCGCGACTCAGGGTGGCAAGCAGCTCCTGACAGGTCGCCTGCTGAAGCAGCGATGACGGGTTGCCCTTCAGGTCACACTGATCAGAGGCCGGATCGGCGCCAGCATGTGTCTCATCAGATGACGGCTCCGTACCGAGCGGCGCCGCTTGCTCATCCGCCAACGGCACGTTGACGCTACTGGCGGAGGGCTCCTCCGCCAGGCTCGCCATGGCGAGAACTTCCGTGCCAGATTTCGCGTCAGACTCCGCGCCAGAGCCCACGCCAGCGCCCACGGGGATCTCCCGCTGGCGGGACGTCAGATATTGGTGCAGCACCTGCTGCAGGTCATCACGAGTGAAGGGTTTGTGCAGGACACCGTCCATTCCGGCCTCGATGCAACGGCGTGCATCTTCCTGCATCACGTTGGCAGTCATCGCGATGATCGGCAGGCGGGTCGCGGACGTCTCGGCTTCCCGTTGACGCCAGCGTCGTGTCGTCTCCAGACCATCCAGCACTGGCATCTGCATGTCCATGAAGATCAGATCAACCTCATGGTCCGCCTGCGACAGCCAGGCCAGCGCCTGCTCCCCCTCCTCGACGATCGTGACCTGCTGCCCCAGATATTCCAGCATTGCGCGAGCCAGCGACTGATTGACCTCGTTGTCTTCCACCACCAGAACGCGGGCCTCGGGCAAGGGGGCTTCCCTCGCCGTCTGCTGGGGGCAGGCCTCGGAGGCTGTCAGCACCGGCAACGGCACGCGACACCAGAATCGACTGCCGAGGCCAAGATGACTCTCCACGCCGATCTCTCCACCCATTGCCTCCACCAGCCGCTTGCAGATGGCCAACCCCAGCCCGGTCCCTTCATGGCGACGTGCCATCGAGGTATCCACCTGGGTGAAGGGGGCAAACAGCTGACTCACCTGGTCAGAGGCGATACCGCAACCGCTGTCGTGGACCTCGAAATGAAGGGTCTCGTCCTCTTGCGACGACACCCGCAACCGGATGGTCCCCTGGGGACAGAACTTGAACGCGTTGTTGAGCAGGTTGGTCAGCACCTGGCGCAGACGATTGACGTCTCCCTCGACCCAGACAGGCAGGTCATCGGCACGCTCCTCCAGGAAGATGCGCGAGCACCCCTTGCCGGCACCGTCTGCCTGACGGGTGTAATGCGCGGACAATGACTCGAGAAAGTCGGGCAGCGAGAAGCAGCGCCGGTCCAGCTCCAGCTTGCCGGCCTCGATCTTGGAGTAATCCAGCACGTCATTGATGACGGCCTGCAGACTCTCGGCACTCTGACGCAGCATCACCAGATATTGCTGCCCACGCTGGGTCGAGACTTCCTCACCGATGAGGTCCGATACGCCGACCATGCCGTTGAGAGGCGTGCGTATTTCATGACTCATGATCGCCATGAATTCCGACTTGGCACGACTGGCGGCCTGCGCCAGCTGCACCATGCCATCCAGCTCCTGAGTACGCTCCTCCAGCTTGCGGGTCTTGGAGGCCCGCCCGCGACTCTCGACGATCAGAGCGACCACCAGGACAGTGCCGCTGAGGGTCATCAGCAGGACCAGTGACAGCGCGAGTGCATACAGATTGAGAAGCTCCGTACGCTCCTTCGTGCGCTGCAAGGCAGCCTCCGCGTTGATATCCAGCAGCAGCTTGCCTGTCTGCTCCTGAAGAGAGACCAGGCGACTGAGCAGCTGCGCGTAGAGTGCCTCTTCACGCTGCTGACGACTCGCAAGCTCCATGATGCCGTTGTCCAGCACCTCGATTCTGGGCAGCATCGCCAGCAGCTGGACATGCAGTTCCGGCATCCCCGCCAGCATGCTGCCGAGTTGACCGTTCTGCAGCAGCTGTACCCGGCTGTACAGGATATCCAGACGCAACAGCAGCTCACTGTCATCCATCAGTTCCGGTGGCGTGGGAGACTGCTGCTCCTCGGCCACCACCATGCGCAGCTCGCGTACCTCCCTGTCGAACTGATAGACCGCCCAGATCAGGTTCTCGCGCAGCTTGTGCTCAAGGGCCTGCTGGCGTTGGTAGACCAACACGCCAGTCACCAGTGCCGAGACGAAAAACAGCGTCGCGGCAATGGCGATGGCGGTTCTGAAATGCAGAGAACGAAGAGGATTCATGCACAGGCATCCTGCCAGAGCTCATCAGACGGAGCGGAGAATGTGGGCTCAGCGTTCGATGACGATCCGCTTCACCTGCCAGACAGAGCGAGTCATGATTTCCTCGTTGAGGAGATCCGGCTGCTCGCTGAAGGGATAGATGATGAAGATCGGGCCATTGTCGCGTACCCGAAGACGCTTGCCCTCGGTCTGCATGGCCAGTATCACCGGGTAGTCGAAGTAATCCTGCACCGGGGCATTGGCCGCGTAGTCATTGAGCGCGACGATGCGCATGGTGCCACTGTCAACGCCCACCGCCTCCATCAGCGCCGAACCGAGCGGTCCGCTGAAGCTGACTTCACCGTCATGCCATGGCGTGGTGGTCACGGTTTCCCGCTGTGGCAGCGCTTGTAGCATCGCGCGATCGAAATGTGCCTCATCACCGGCATTGACGTGACGGATATCACCCGTGACGCGCAGCACGACCGGCCCTTGCGGTGCTTCCAGCGCCATGGCGAAGGGTGAGAGCGACAACGCCATCAGCAGGAGCCAGTGGCGCATGCGACATGACGCCAGAATGAAGCGGCGTGAGAGTTCGAGAAGAGGCATGAGGGAGACTCCTGTGGATCATGGGTAGCCATTGATCACGGCCAGTGATTCACCGTCGCGAGGCATCATCGCCAATCACGAGCCACCATGAGCAGAGGTGCACGACAGCAAGAGAGCAGCTGGGAACGAGTATAAGCCGCCATCGTCGGGCCAAACGTGAACCATTGTGACGCGGTCTCACGCAAGGGGCGCGTAGACTGCTGGTCATACCCATGCAGGGAGGCAACGACATGCATATCGGCATTCTCGAAGATGACCATGATCAACGTGATTATCTGACCCTGTGTCTCGAGTCCCAGGGGCATGAAGTGGCAGGATTCGAACGCGCGAGCCAACTGTTGCGCGCATTGCGTGAACGCAGCTTCGATCTGCTGATCATCGACTGGCAGCTGCCGGATGCCTGCGGCATGGAACTGACGCGTACGCTGCGCAATGAACACGGCTGGCAGGGGTTGATCCTGTTCATCACCGCAAGCCAGGGAGAGGAGGATGTCGTGCATGCCTTGCAGCATGGTGCCGACGACTTCCTGAGCAAACCCATCAATCCCAGAGAGCTGTCAGCCCGGGTGTCCGCGCTGGGACGACGCCTTGCCAACAGCAAGGCCAGCAATGGATCGCAGGAAGTGGAAGCGCTCCCCGGCCAGTACCGGATCGAACAGGATGAGCACACCATCTGGTGCGGCGAACATCCCGTCAATCTGACGCAGCGCGAATACCGGCTTGCCGTGCTGCTGTTGCGTCATGTTGGAGAGCTGTTCTCGCGGGCTTACCTGCTCGAGATGGTCTGGGGGATCAACGGCGACATCTCCACCCGCACCGTCGACACCCATATCAGTCGCCTGCGCCGCAAGCTGGAACTCGACGGTCGGCGTGGCCTGCGCCTGAAGAGCGTGTATCAACATGGCTATCGTCTGGAAACCTGCACGCCATCGGCGCTGTCCGCTGCCAGCGCTTGAGAATCGTACCCACCTCCTCGGTATCCACTTTCTTTTCTGTCCCGCAACGCAAGGAGCCGGCACGTCGTTGAACGAAGTGCCGGCTCCTGCATGCATCCCGGCCACCCGGGCTGCAGTCACTGACTGACCTGCCTCAGCGACCTGTCAGCCGCTGACCAGCATCTTGCGCAGCATGTCCGCCACGGGTGCCGTATCCGGGCGCTTGTGGCGCCACAGGAAGTAGGACTCGGCCGCCTGCTCCACCAGCATGCCGAGACCATCCTCGCCCCGTGCCCCCTGCTCGCTGGCCCAGCGCATGAAGACGGTCGGCTCGGCGGCATACATCATGTCGTAGGCCAGTGCCTGCGATGAGAACAACGAATCCGGCAACGGCGGCAACTCACCGCCCAGCGATGCGCTGGTGCCATTGATGACCAGGTCGAACTGACCCTCGATGGCCTCGTAGCTGCCACCGGAGAGCTGACAGCCATCTCCCGCCAGGTCCGCGAAGTCCTCGGCCAGCGCGCTGGCCTTGGCAGCGGTGCGATTGGCGATCACCAATGCCGCAGGCTGCTTGGCCAACAGAGGCTCCAGCACGCCACGCACGGCGCCGCCAGCGCCAAGAATCAGGATACGCGCGTCCGTGAGCGGGGCCTCGAGACGCTCGAGGTCACGGGTCAGCCCGACGCCATCGGTGGTATCGCCATACAGCTGGCCATTCTTGCCCAGCAGCAGAGTATTCACGGCCCCGGCGCGACGAGCGCGCGGACTCAATACCTCGACCAGCCGATAGGCCTGCTCCTTGAAGGGCATGGTGACATTCGCCCCCTGCCCGCCTTCAGCGACGAACTCGGCCCAGCCAGCCGCGAAGTCATCCACCGGCGCCAGTCGCGCCTCGTAGCTCAGGGAGTCCTTGAGCTGCTCAGCGAAGGCACGATGAATCAGCGGGGATTTCGAGTGGGCAATCGGGTTGCCGAATACAGCGTAGCGGGACATCAGGACTCCGGTGACAATCACAGTGAAACATCAGGGCCAATGACGCGATCAGGCCTCTCCGCCCAGCCAGTCGCGGGCATGCAGGAAGTCACGATAGAGCGCGGCTTCGGGACTGCCTTCCTCGGGCTGGTAACCATACTCCCAGTGGACCACCGGCGGCATCGACATCAGGATGGACTCGGTGCGTCCGCCGCTCTGCAGGCCGAACAGGGTGCCACGGTCCCAGACCAGATTGAATTCCACGTACCGGCCGCGACGATAGAGCTGGAAGTTGCGTTCACGCTCGCCATGGGCCGTATCACGACGGCGCTCGACGATGGGCAGATAGGCATCGAGGAAGCTGTCTCCCACTGACTGCTGGAAGGCGAAGCAACGCTCGAAACCCCACTCGTTGAGATCATCGAAGAACAGGCCGCCGATGCCACGCGTCTCACCGCGATGCTTGAGATAGAAATACTCGTCACACCAGGCCTTGTAGCGAGGATAGACATCGCTGCCGAAGGCGATGCAGGCATCGTGCGCGGTCTGGTGCCAATGACGGGCATCTTCCAGCACCGGATAGAACGGCGTAAGGTCGTAACCGCCGCCGAACCACCAGACCGGCTCCTCGCCTTCCTTCTCGGCGATGAAGAAGCGCACGTTGCCATGACTGGTCGGGACATGCGGATTATGGGGATGCAACACCCAGCTGACCCCCACCGCGTGGAAACTGCGGCCCGCCAGCTCAGGACGAACGGCAGTCGCCGAGGCCGGCAGCTCGTGACCGAAGACATGCGAGAAATTGACGCCGCCCTTCTCGAAGACACCGCCATTCTCGATGACTCGTGAGCGGCCGCCGCCACCTTCGGCACGCTCCCAGCTGTCTTCCCGAAAGTCAGCCTTGCCATCGCAGGCTTGCAATGCATCACACAGGCGGTCCTGCAGGTCGAGCAGGTAGACCTTCACGTCTTCAAGATTGGCGTGTGCCACGATGCCTCCGATGAATCGAAAAATGAAAGATGTCAAAGCGACGATAACGTCGCTGCGCTTGCCGAGGAAAACGAAAGCGCCAGCATACCCCTCCCGCGCGGGCCGGGCAGACGAACTCGACTGCGCGCCTGACCTGCATCAAGAAAGTGAACGCTCAGGCCCGCAGGACCTCGCCGGTCACCAGATCACGAATGGTACTGGGGCGAGGATTGCCGCCCAGCGGCCCCGTCAGAATCACGTCGTCCGCCAGCGCCTCACCGAAGGCAGCCTGCACTTCGGCAGCCGTCATCGCCGGAGCGTCTCCCGCACGATTGGCCGAGGTGGATACCAGCGGGCCATCCAGCGCCGCACACAGCGCCTGGACCAGAGGATGATCACTGACACGTACCGCCAGACTCACGTGCTCTCCCTTGAGCAGCGGATGGGCGCGACCATTGTCAGGCACCAGCCAGGTGAAGGGGCCGGGCCAGCTGGCCATCAACCGTTCACGTTGCTGCTCGGAGATCCCTTCAAGCCAGGGCTCGATCTGCGTCACGTCGCCGGCGATCAGGATCAGTCCCTTGGACGGATCGCGCTCCTTGAGCCGGATCAGGCGCGACAGCGCCTCGCCATCGTCGGGGTCACATCCCAACCCCCACACGGCCTCGGTGGGATAGGCGACGATGCCGCCACCACGCACATGCTCGGCAGCCGCCGCTACCGCGGAAAGATCGAACGAAACAGCACTGGCATTCATGATCCGCACGGACTCCTGGAAATGGACACTGGCAGAGAGGATACGGCGAGGCGGCTTGCCTGTCGCCGCATCGACAGTCGGCGGATTCTACCACGCCACTCAGCGCGAGGCCGACGCAACGCTGAGTCGCGCAGGCATGACTTATGATGGCACCGACATCACGTCATCATCCCGCAATCGCATCATCCCTGGATCACGATGACCGCAGGTCACCACGAATCCACCCTCTCCTCCCGAACAAGGAAACCCTGCCTCATGCGCCGTCTTGCGACCCTCAGTACGTCTGCCGCCCTCCTGTTGACGATGGCCGGCTGTGCCAGCTCTGGAGCCCCGACAGCGGAACAGACGCCCTCCCTGA
This sequence comes from Cobetia sp. PS-4MA, assembly GCF_057670765.1. Lineage (NCBI taxonomy): Bacteria > Pseudomonadati > Pseudomonadota > Gammaproteobacteria > Oceanospirillales > Halomonadaceae > Cobetia > Cobetia sp. PS-4MA. The sequence goes on from NZ_CM173107.1 coordinate 3,336,978, forward strand.
ATTCCACCGAAGGTGGGGCCCCCGTCGCCGCCCAGGCCGCTCCACTCAGCGACCAGGCCATGCTGGCGACCCTCTGGATACAACGCAGCGCTGAATTCCATGGCCTGTCGCTGCAGGCCTTCAATGTGGCGCATGATCGTCTGAATCTGGCACTCGCGCGCCGCAGTGCCGAGGACAAGCCACTCGCGGTGGTCGTGGATGTCGATGATACCGTGCTCGACACCACCAGCTATGGTGGCTGGGCGCTGCGCGAAGGCCGTACCTACGACAGCCAGAGCTGGGCGGACTGGGTAGACGACGCCGTCTCCACCGCCTCCCCGGGCGCCGTCGACTTCCTCAACTACGCCCACGACAGCGGTGTCGATGTCTACTACATCACCAATCGCAAGGCGGTCGGCAAGCAGGCCACCATCGACAATCTCGCCGCACTGGGCTTCCCGCAGGCGAATGCCGAGCACGTGATGCCGCGTACCGACAGCTCCGACAAGACCGCACGCCGCGCCAGCGTCACGGCCGAGCACGACATCGTCATCCTGATGGGTGACAACCTGGGGGACTTCGATCAGGCCTTCCAGCAAGCCACCAGCGCGGCACGCCACGCGGAAGTCGAGAAGCAGGCCGGTGAATTCGGACGCCGCTTCATCATGCTGCCCAACCCGACCTACGGCGAATGGGAAGGTGTCGTCTATGACGGCAACTGGGGAGCAAGCGATGCAGAGAAGCGTGCCATGCGCGAGGCGGCACTGAATGTCTGGCAACCCGAGAGCGGCAGCGTCAGCCAAGGCAAGTGAGTTCACGTTGCCGGCCATGCATGGCCGGCAACGCCCTCAGGCGAGCGTGACTCGCCTGAGGGCTGCAGAAAACAGGAACGCCCTTCAGATGCCGCCGAGGCAGCGCTGAAGGGCGTTTTGATGTCTAGAGACGGCTCGCTGCGCAAGCTTGCGTGAAACACGACGGGCCATGACGGGATGTCTGAACGGCTTACAGGCGTTTCCAGCCTCCCGGCGCCTGCACCACACGCCCTTCCAGCTCCAGCTCCAGAAGCTGCATGCTCAGGACACTCACATGCGTCCCCGAGAGCTCCACCAGTTGATCCAGTGCCAGTGGCATCGCACTCAGATAACACAGCGGGGCAGGCACAGGCGACGTCTCCGCGACAGGCCTGTCCCCCTCCAGCAGCGGCAGATTCTCGGGTAGCGCATTGCCGCGCGCCCCCGTCGGCACGGAACGGGGGGAAGAGACGCGAGGCGCGGATGGCGCGTCAACGACACCTCGAGGGCTGGTCAAGGGGCGACGCTGCTCCGTCGGCATCAGATGACTCAGCTCGGCAAGCATGTCATCGACATCACGCACCAAGGTAGCCCCCTGACGGATCAGCTCCAGACATCCGCTGGAGGCGATGTCATCAATCCGCCCGGGCAATGCGAAGACCTCGCGGTTCTGCTCCATCGCCAGACGTGCACTGACCAACGAGCCACTGCGCAGCGTGGCCTCCACCACCAGCACGCCATGCGAGAGGCCGGTGATCAGACGATTGCGACGCGGGAAATGACGGGCATGCGCCCCGGTGCCAGGCGGATGCTCCGACAGCAGCAGGCCTCCGCTCTCCAGCAGCCGGAGCCGCAACTGATGGTGCTGGGCAGGATAGGTCACGTCGACGCCACACCCGAGCACGGCGAGAGTCGAGGGTGGCGCGGGATAGGCATCGGCTTCCAGGCGCTGCGCAGCATTCAAGGCCCCCTGATGCGCTGCGGCATCGATGCCCAGCGCCAGGCCACTGGCAACGCTCCAGCCCCGGGAGACCAGCTCGGCGGCCAGGTCATGCGCATGCGTCATGCCAGCGGGGCTCGCCTTGCGGGCACCGACGATGGCCAGCATGGGCTGCTCGAGCAGGGAGCGCCTGCCCAGGGCCCACAGCGCGATGGGCGGATCTGGCAACAGCGCCAGCATGGCAGGCCAGTCGGCATCGGCGGGGGTCAGCAGATGACGCCCCTGCTCTGGCGCATGCCAGGCAAGATCCGTCATCACCTGTTGATGAAGCGGTGAAGATGCGGGTCGCTCACACCACAGCCGCACAGGCGCGGCAAGGCGCGACGGCAGTGCCGCCAGCCACCCCTGTGGCCAGTCAGCTCGTTCAAGCAGCTTGGCCACGGTGTGCGTACCGATACCCGGAAGACGCGCCAGAAAGACGAAATCCGCCCGCGAGGGGCGGCGCTGCTCGACATCACCATCGATCGACACGCCACACCTCCCGAGCGGATGCTCACAGTTGCGGATCAAATACCGGGCATGTCTGCTCAGCCATGCGGCTCCAGCAGCTTGTCTCCGACACTCAGCGGGCGCTCCGCCCTCATCACCAGGGCATAGCTGACCTTGTCATAGATACGGAAGACCATGAGCAGGCCGCCTTCTTCGCCCGGCAGAGTGATCGGCTCCCCTGTCTTGGGGTCGGTGATCGTCTCGCCCTGACGCTCGACACCGAACACGAAGCCCGGCTCCACGCCATCCCGGCTCCCGCGGTTGAGCGCCACGATGTCATTGCGACCGATGTTGCGCAGTCCGTCCGGTGCCGCGAGGATCTCGCCGCCCGACACCTCGACGGGAGGCTGTGGCTGGAAGCTGGTGCTGATGGCCCCGCCATCGGCCGGCAACAGCAGATCACCGTTGAGAATCTCGCGATTGGCCGAGACCACATGCATCACGCCGATGTCGCCCTCGCGACGCTCCAGCTGGACATCCCCGATACTGATCATCTCCAGGCCCAGGAATTCCTGGGTGACAGGGTCCAGGTAACGCTGCCCCGTCCGGTAGATGCTGAAGGTGTCATAGGCCGGCCACTGACCACGCGCATAGACGGTATCCCCGGCACCACTGATCAGACGCGTGTCGTCACCGGCCACCACGTAGGGCGCATTCTCGAGCAGGCCAGGATCGACCACGCGGTGGTCCTTGAGGAAGGCGGAGATCTTCTCGAGCGGGATCGGTGGCACGGCCTCGCGCTTGGGAATCTTGCGAATCTTGGGCGAGAGCTTGACCACGCCGCCCTGGCCACGCTCCAGGCGCAGACGAGGCTCGCCGTTCTCGTAATAGAGCGAGATGCGATCTCCCGGATAGATCAGGTGTGGATTCTTGATCTGCGGATTGGCACGCCAGACTTCCGGCCACAGCCAGGGCTCACGCAGAAAGCGTCCCGAGATGTCCCACAGCGTGTCGCCGCGCACCACCACATAGGTGGAGGGTACGTCATCACGTACGGTTGCCGCCTGCGCCAGCGACGTCCCTGCGCTTGCCCCCAGCGTCGCCATGCCAAGGAGTGCCGTGAACACGGCGTTGCCGACCAGTCGTTTCATGCCCATTCCTGCGTCCCTTGCGTTGATGCCACCTGTTGTTGTCGGTGGTGATGGCCTGTCTCAAACCCGCGCCGAGCGCGTGCCGCCCAGCCTTGCCCCTGCCTGACGGAACTCGCGATCAATCATGACTATTGCCGCGATAGTAGCAGCATTGAAGGCCATCGGTTCCGTTCCTCGGCTGTGCACACTACAATATCAGGCAAATCTCCACTGACAGCACAACGGTAATTACACCAGTCATGGCCAAGCGCGAAATTCTTGAATTCCCCGATGAGCGTCTGCGCAATGTTGCCGCCCCGATCGACACCTTCGACGCGGAACTGCAGACCCTGATCGACGACATGATCGAGACCATGTATGACGCGCGTGGCATTGGCCTCGCCGCTACCCAGGTCGACGTGCATCGTCGTCTGATCGTCATCGACGTCAGCGAAGATCAATCCCAGCCTCTGGTATTGGTCAATCCCGAATACACGCCCATCGGCGAAGCGCAGGAGCCGATGCAGGAAGGCTGCCTGTCGATCCCGGAATACTACGCCGAAGTGCCGCGCTATCTGAAAGTACGGCTCAACGCTCAGGATCGCAACGGTGAGGCCTACGAACTCGAGGCCGAAGGCCTGCTGGCACATTGCATCCAGCACGAGAACGACCACCTCGAAGGCAAGCTGTTCGTCGACTACCTCTCCCCGCTCAAGCGTGATCGGGTGATGAAGAAGATGCAGAAGCGCCACAAGCTGCAGGAAGCGTGATCCGCACGCCGGAGGGGACTCCGGTGCGCCATGTCACATCGCAGGGAGGCCGGAGGATTTCCTCTGGCCTCCCTGCTTGTTGATGAGTGATTCACCGGCACCGCCTGAATCCCTCCTTTACCGTCAGCACCTTGAGCCTGGCCCTCGGCCGCGCTCCCCATATGAGAGCTCTTGCATGTCGAAAGCCCTGCGCATCGCCTTTGCCGGCACCCCCGATTTCGCCGCCGAATGTCTCGCCGCGCTGCTCGAAAGCCGCCATGAGATCGTCAGTGTCCATACCCAGCCTGACCGCCCTTCCGGGCGCGGCCGCAAGCTGACCCCCGGCCCCGTCAAGCAGCTGGCACTCCAGCACGACCTTCCCGTCCATCAGCCGCTCAACTTCAAGGACGAGGCCGATCGCCAGATCCTGCGCGATCTCGAGGCCGACATCATGGTGGTGGTGGCCTACGGGCTGATCCTGCCGCAGGCCGTGCTCGACATCCCGCGCCTCGGTTGCCTGAACATCCATGCCTCCCTGCTGCCACGCTGGCGCGGTGCCGCGCCGATCCAGCGCGCCATCGAGGCCGGCGACAGCGAATCCGGTGTCACCATCATGCAGATGGATGCCGGCCTGGACACCGGCGACATGCTGCTGATCCGTCGCACCCCGATCACCGCCAGCACCACTGGCGGCGAGCTGCATGATGCCCTGGCGGCACAGGGCGGCGAGGCCATCGTCACGGCCCTCGACGCCATCGCCGATGGCGATCTTCCGGCGACCCGACAGCCCGAGGAAGGTGTCACCTACGCCGCCAAGCTCTCCAAGGCCGAGGCGGAACTCGACTTCACCCGTCCCGCCGCCGAGCTGGACGCGCGCATTCGCGCCTTCAACCCGTGGCCGGTGGCCTGGACACGCCTGGACGGCGAGCCGCTACGCCTGTGGATGTCGCGCACGGGCGAGCAGCGCCTCGCAGACTTCGTGTCACCCGGCACTCTGCTGGCGCCCGGCAATGATTGCCTGCGCATCGCCTGCGGTGATGGCCATCAGGTGCTGGAGATCACCCGTGCCCAGCTGCCCGGTGCCAAGCCGCTGTCCGTCAAGGACCTGCTCAACTCACGTGCCGCGCGCTTCCCCGAGGGCCTTGTCCTCGGCGCCGACCACGCCCCTGATTCCGATTCACAGACCGAGACTTCCGCATGAGCCAGTCAGACAACCCGTCCTCCAAGGGCAACGGCAAGAAGCGCAACTCCCTGCCGCCGGCCCGCAGCAAGGGCGGTGGTTCGAAGCACGGTGGTGCGCGCCGCAAGCCTGACAATGCCCCGGCCTCACCGGGCGCTGCCGTCCGGGTTGCCGCTGCGCGCACCCTGGCGCCGGTACTGGCGGCAAAGACCTCTCTGAATCTGGACGGCCTGCCGTCTGGCGTCGCCGGGCGTGACCAGGGCCTCTACAAGGCACTGTGCTTCGGTGTCTGCCGCCAGCTGCCGCGTCTGGACGCACTCGCGGGCAAGCTTTTGAAATCGTCCTTCAAGGCGCAGGACCAGGATATCCACGCCCTGCTGCTGCTCGGCCTCTACCAGCTGCTGTACATGCGCATCGCGCCGCATGCGGCCGTCGGTGAGACCGCTGGCGCCGCACGCGGCCTGGGCAAGGGCTGGGCGACGGGCGTGCTCAATGCCTGCCTGCGTCGTTTCCAGCGTGAGCAGGAAGCACTGGAAGCCGAGGTCGACAAGGACCCCGCCGTGGCGCTTTCCCACCCGCAGTGGCTGCTGGACACCTTCCAGCGCAACTGGCCGGACGACTGGGAGGCCATCGCCGCCGCCAACAACGCCCAGGCCCCGATGACATTGCGCGTCAATGTCGCCGCCATCAGCCGCGAGGACTACCTCGCCCAGCTGGCCGATGCCGAGATCGACGCCGTGGCCTGCCCCTTCGCCGAGCACGGCATCACCCTGGCCAGCGCCTGCGACGTCAGTGCCCTGCCGGGCTTCGAGGAAGGCCTGGTCAGCGTGCAGGATGAGGCCGCCCAACTGGCCGGTCAGCTGCTGGCCCCCGCCGTGACGGCCATCAACCCCGAAGGGGAAGGCGTGCGCCTGCTGGATGCCTGCACCGCGCCGGGCGGCAAGCTGGCGGACATGCTGGAGCGCTTCCCCGCGCTGGACGCCACTGCCATCGACATCGACGGCGAGCGTCTCGAACGCGTGGAAGAGACGCTGGAGCGTCTGGAACTGGGCGCCGGCGTCGTGTGCGCCGATGCCAGCGAGCGCGACTGGTGGGACGGCGAAGCCTTCGATGTCATCCTGCTCGACGCGCCCTGCTCCGGCAGTGGCGTCATCCGCCGTCACCCGGACATCAAGCTGCTGCGTCGCCCGAACGACATCGGGGACCTGGCGCGCCTGCAGGGCAAGCTGCTGGAGAACCTGTGGGGCATGCTCAAGCCCGGCGGCACCCTGGTCTACGGCACCTGCTCCATCATCACCCAGGAGAACGCTCGGGTGATGGATCGCTTCCTGGCCGCCACGCCGGATGCCAAGGCCGAGACCATCAAGGCCGACTGGGGCCGCGTCTCCGGTGCCGGTCGTCAGATGCTGCCGCAGGTCAATGGCCACGATGGCTTCTATCTGGCGCACATCACCAAGGCCGGCGCCTGACGCTCGGCAGGATCACCGGACAGGCGTACCGCATCCCGGCTTGCGAGATGATGCGCCTGGCACACCAGGACAGCCGTGCCCCGACTCCCGGGGCACGGCTGTCTTCCGTCATGGCACTGGTTTATCCTGTGCCGACTGAGCAACAGCGGACGAGCCGGACATGAAAATCATCATTCTGGGTGCAGGTCAGGTCGGCGGCACACTCGCCGAACACCTGGCCCATGAAGAAAATGACATCACGGTCGTGGACACCGACACCGAGCGGCTGCGCGAGCTGCACAACCGTCTCGATATCCGCACCGTCACCGGCGCGGCCAGCTATCCCCAGGTGCTGCGTCAGGCCGGCGGCGAAGATGCCGACATGCTGATCGCGGTGACCAATTCTGACGAGGTCAACATGATTGCCTGTCAGATCGCCCACAGCCTGTTCCATACCCCGACCAAGATCGCGCGGGTGCGCTCCACCGCCTACCTGACTCGCAAGGGCCTGTTCTCCCACGATGCCATCCCGGTGGACGTGCTGATCAGTCCCGAGCAGGTGGTGACGGATCACATCCGCCGCCTGATCGAGTATCCCGGCGCCCTGCAGGTGCTGGACTTCGCCAATGGCGTCGCCCAGCTGGTAGCGGTAAAGGCCTACTATGGCGGTCCGCTGGTCGGTCAGGAACTCGGTTTCCTGCGTCGTCACATGCCCAACGTGGATACTCGCGTGGCAGCCATCTACCGGCGCAATCGTCCGATCATCCCGCGTGGCGATACCGTGATCGAGGCCGATGACGAGGTGTTCTTCATCGCGGCGCGCAAGGATATCCGCACCGTGATGGGCGAACTGCGCCGCGTGGACCGCAACTTCCGTCGCGTGGTGATCGCCGGCGGCGGCCACATCGGTGAGCGCCTGGCCGAGACGCTGGAGCACACCCATCAGGTCAAGATCATCGAGCACTCGCTGGCCCGTTGCACCGACCTGTCCGAGCGCCTCGACCGCACCGTGGTCCTGCACGGCAGCGCCACCTCCAAGCGCCTGCTGCTGGAGGAGAACATCGAGGACTGCGACATCTTCTGCGCGCTGACCAACGATGACGAGGTCAACATCATGTCCTCGATGCTGGCCAAGCGACTCGGCGCCAAGAAGGTACTGACGCTGATCAACAACGCGGCCTACGTGGACCTGGTGCAAGGTGGCGAGATCGATATCGCCATCTCGCCGCAGCAGGCCACCATCGGCGGTCTGCTGACGCATGTGCGCAAGGGCGACATCGTCAACGTGCACTCTCTCAGGCGCGGCGCGGCAGAAGCCATCGAGGCCATCGCCCACGGCGATGAGCGCTCCTCCAAGGTGGTGGGCCGGCGCATCGAGGACATCAATCTGCCCGAGGGTGCCACCATCGGTGCCGTGGTGCGTGGCAAGGAAGTGCTGGTCGCGCATCACGATCTGGTGGTGGAATCCAACGACCACGTCATCCTGTTCGTGGTCGACAAGCGCCGTATCCGGGAAGTCGAGCGCCTGTTCCAGGTCGGGCTGACCTTCTTCTGATGATGGCCGCCACGATGTCTCTCGCAAGCCGGGCTCGCTGCATGGGCCGCCACATTCGCGTCATGATGCGTGGGGGCCGTGCATGAGCCTGCGCGTCATCTATCGCATCCTCGGCATTCTGCTGATGCTGTTCAGCCTGACGCTGGTCCCGCCGATGCTCATCTCGCTGGCCTTCGAGGACCATACCCTCAGCGCCTTTGCCATCGCCCTCGGCATCACCCTGCTGACCGGCTTCGCGCTGTTCTATCCCAACCGGCATGCCCGCAAGGAGTTGCGCAACCGCGATGGCTTCTTGATCACGGTACTGTTCTGGACGGTGCTGGGTGCCTTCGGGTCGCTGCCCTTCCTGCTCGCCGAGGACCCGAACCTGTCGATCATCGACGCCATGTTCGAGTCGTTCTCGGGACTTACCACCACCGGGGCGACGGTAATGACGGGGCTCGATCTGCTGCCCCACTCCATCCTCTACTATCGCCAGCAGCTGCAGTGGCTGGGCGGCATGGGGATCGTGGTACTGGCGGTGGCGATCCTGCCGACTCTCGGTATCGGCGGCATGCAGCTCTATCGCACCGAGATCCCCGGACCGCTGAAAGACTCCAAGCTGACGCCGCGCATCACCGAGACGGCCAAGGCGCTCTGGTACATCTACGCCGCCCTGACCCTGGTGTGCTTCGCCAGCTACTGGGCCGCCGGCATGAGCTGGTTCGATGCCCTCGGCCACAGCTTCTCCACCGTCGCGGTGGGCGGCTTCTCGACCCACGATGCCAGCATCGGCTACTTCGATTCCGCCACCATCGAGATGATCTGCGTGTTCTTCATGGTGGTGTCCTCGATCAGTTTCGGCCTGCACTTCGCCGCCTGGCGCGAGGGGCGGATCAGTCATTATCTGCGCGATCCCGAGACCCGCTTCTTCCTGATCCTGCTGCTGATCCTGACCTGCGTGACCATCGCCGGCCTGCTGCTCACCGGCAGCTACGATGACAGCAAGGCGCTGCGCCATGGCCTGTTCGAGGCCGTCTCGGTGGCCACCACCACCGGCTTCGGCGTCGCCGACTTCACCGGCTGGCCGGGCGTATTGCCGATGATGCTGTTCATCGCCGCCTTCATCGGCGCGTGCTCCGGGTCCGCCGGCGGCGGCATGAAGGTCATCCGTATCCTGCTGATTCTCAAGCAGGGCGTGCGTGAGGTGCATCGTCTGATCCACCCCAACGCCATCCTCTCGGTCAAGGTGGGCAAGATGCGCATCTCCGAAGGGGTCGCGGAGGCAGTGTGGGGCTTCTTCTCCGTCTACCTGCTGCTGTTCGTGCTGATGATGCTGGGCATGCTGGCCACCGGACTGGATCAGGTCACGGCCTGGTCGGCGGTCGGCTCTGCGCTCAACAACCTGGGGCCGGGACTCGGTGAGGTCGCGACCCACTACGGCGATATCCCGGGGGCGGCCAAGGGCATCCTGATTCTGGCGATGCTGCTGGGACGCCTGGAGATCTTCACGGTTCTGGTACTGTTCACGCCGGCCTTCTGGCGACGCTGAGTCCTGCCCGTCGAGCAGGCGGAGCGGACAAGCTCCTGCCCGCCCCTGAACGCGAACGCCCCCGCCGGATGACTCCGACGGGGGCGTTCTCACTTCTGTGTCACGGCTATTCGCCGGCCTTGGCCTCACGGCGAGCCAACAGCCGACGCATCGGTGCGGTCGGCTCCAGCACATAGTGAATCCGGCTGGCGCGATAGCAGTCGTTGAAGGCGTCGAAGTAATCATCCAGCACGTTGGCCGCCTCCTCCTCCCCCGCCTGACGCAGCAGCTCCGCCGCCACCTCCGCCGTGCACAGATGTGACTGGGACGCCGGCTTGCGCAGGTGATAGCGCGTCAGACGCGTGGTGTGCAGCGGCAGCACCGGCAGACCGTCCAGATAAGGGCTCTTGCGGAAGATGCGACGCGCCTGACGCCAGGTCCCATCCAGCAGGATGAAGACTGGAATGCGCTCCTCGCCACTGGCGGTATGCGTCGCCACCTCGGGCCCGACACCGGCGATGGCGTTCACGTCGACCACGCGATCAGCGTAGTCCGGCTGATCGTCCGGGAAGATGATGAACGGCTGATAGCGCTCATCTTCCAGCAGCGCCAGCAGGCGGGGGTCCGGCTCGACACGATACCAGCTGAAGACCTCGGTGCCCGCCAGCACATCCGCGATCAGGCGCCCGGTATTGGTGGGCTTGTAGTGCTCAAGCGGGTGGGTGATCAACCAGAACGTGATGCGTGACTGCGCGCAGACCTGATACGGGCACAGGCAGTTGAGCCTGGGCAGACGGCAGGCCTCGCAACGGATCACCTGGCTGCCACGCGCCTTGAATTCCCGTCGCGGGTGGCGTCCGTGCCACTCATCCGGCTCGCCACTGGGAAGCGTCGTGATACCGCTGGCCTCGCCCGGCTCGGTCGACTCCGGGGCGGAGGAAGCGGCTTGATCAACGCTGGCGGGATGACCAGCGGCCGGCGTAAGACGGGAATCACACATGATGGGTGGTCAGTACCAAAGAAAAAGGGACGCGCATTCTAGCATGCGTGTCCCTTTCTCATGTTGCCGTCTCGTGTCGCCGAGCGTGGTTCACTCAGCAAGTGTCGCGGCTATACCTCGTAGCGGTGCTTGCCGCCGGTCACGAACTTCGGCGGCCGACGCTTCCAGTAACCGGCCAGCAACGAGCCGGAGACGTTGTGCCAGATGGAGAAGATCGCTCCCGGCAACGCCGCCGTGGCAGAGAAGAACTGGCTGGCCAGTGACGCCGCCAGTCCGGAGTTCTGCATGCCGACCTCGATGGCGATGGTGCGCGAGGTACGCTCATCCAGTCCGAACAGGCGCGACAGGCCATAGCCGGCGCTCAGGCCGATGGCGTTGTGCGCCACGACGGCCAATGCCACCAGCGGGCCCAGCGTGGCCAGGCGACCGACATTGAGCGACACCACGATGGCGATGATCAGCACGATCGCCAGCATGGCCAGACTCGCCAGCGCCGATTCCCACTCGCGGATGGCGTCACGCGCGAAGTGATGCACGATGACACCCAGCACGATGGGCGCCACCACCAGCTTGGCGATGCTCAGCAGCATGCCGCTCACCGGCACGTCGATGTCCGCCCCCAGCAGCCACCAGGTCAACAGCGGCGTCATCACGATGGAGAGCAGTGTCGAGGCCATGGTCATCGAGACGGACAGGGCCACGTGACCACCGGCGAGCCAGGTCATCACGTTGGAGGAGGTTCCCCCCGCAGTGGCCCCCACCAGCACCATGCCGACCGTCAACGCGGGGTCCAGCCCCAGCAGCCGCGCGATCAGGAAGGCAGCCAGCGGCATCACGCTGTATTGCAGCAGCAGGCCCAGCGCGATGGGCCCCGGGCGACGTGCGACACGCATGAAATCCTCACGCGACAGCGTCAGTCCCATGGCGAACATGATCAGGGCCAGCAGCGGCTGGATGACATCCTTGAGGGCCACGAAAGGCGCCGGCGCCAGCACGGCGAGGCCGGCGAACAACAGGGCCCACAGCGGGAAGAAACGATTCAGCGTCTCAAACATGCTTTCAATTTCCGGTCACCGAAGGTTGCTTGCCTCCGGGATTGCTGGCCCACCGCCCATGGCAGGCCTGAAGCCGCGCATCATAACGTATCAGGCAGGCCCAGGTGTCCCTGATACAACCAATGGCGCACAAGACGTGGCACTGCCTGCCCGGCGCTTTCCGCCAGGGGATGCACGCCGGGCTCCGCCAGCTCATGGGCATTCGGGTCCACCAGCACGATGGGGGCATCCAACGGTGCCGCTGCATAGAGATTCGAGGCAGGCATCACCTTGAGCGAGGTCCCCACGATCAACAGCAGATCCGCTTCCGCCGCGATGCCTTCGGCGACGCCGTAAAGTGGCACTGCCTCACCGAACCACACCACGTCCGGGCGCAACTGACTGCCCTTGTCACACAGGTCTCCCAGCCGAATGCCACCGCGCGGCAGCGGGTAGCGCAAGCCGTGGTCGACGCTCGAGCGTGCCTTGAGAATCTCGCCATGCAGATGCATGACCTCGCGCGAGCCGGCTCGCTCGTGCAGATCATCGATATTCTGGGTAATCACCGAGACACGAAAACCGGCCTGTTCAAGTTCTGCCAGTGCCTTGTGCGCCGCGTTGGGCCTGGCCCGCCGGACCTGGGCACGGCGATCATCATAGAAGCGCAGCACCTTCTGCGGATCACGCCGAAATGCCTGCGGAGTGGCGATCTCCTCCAGACGGTGCTCTTCCCACAGGCCATCTTCCGCACGGAAGGTGCGCAGACCGCTTTCCGCGCTGATGCCTGCGCCACTGAGCACGACCAGATGCCGACCATGGCGCGCGCCAGGATCCCTGAAACCTTCACTCATCCAACACTCTCTCTCGCTGTGAACTTGATCGTGACGTCCCATTGCCGAGCCTGGGGGCGCTTCCTGTCCGAACGCAAGCCTTCAGTCATCGATGAAGTCCTGGCTGCGATCGACCCCGAAACGTCGCTTGTTGCGATAGGGGTAGACATCGATCACCCGTCCCGCCGTGATGGCATCCTGCAGCCCCTTCCACCAGCTGGCCTGGAAGATTTCCGGATGCAGCTCGTAGAACAGCTTGCGCAGCCCAAGATCCGCGAACAGGAAGGGGCCGAATTCTTCCGGGAAGATGTCGTTCGGTCCCACGGAATACCAGGGTTCGCTGGCCATCTCCTGCTCAGGGTAGAGCGCTTCGGGAATCTCGCGGAAATTGCACTCGGTGAGATAGTTGATCTCGTCGTAATCGTAGAAGACCACCCGACCATGACGGGTCACGCCGAAGTTCTTCAGCAGCATGTCGCCGGGGAAGATGTTGGCCGCGGCCAGCTGCTTGATCGCATTGCCATAGTCATTGAGCACGGCGCGCGTCTCATCCTCATCACACTGCTCGAGATAGAGATTGAGCGGCGTCATCATGCGTTCGGTATAACAATGCCGAATCAATACCTTGTTGCCGCGCAGCGTGATGGAGGAGCTGCAGACCTCCAGCAGCTCGGCCAGGCAGTCGGGATCGAAATGATCGCGTCCGACGGCGAAATTGGAGAACTCCTGGGTGTCCGCCAGACGGCCGACGCGGTCGTGGCGCTTGACCAGACGATACTTCTGGCGCACCTGGTCGCGGCTCATGTCCTTGCTGGGCGCAAAGCGATCCTTGATCAGCTTGAAGACCAGTCGATAGCTGGGCAGCACGAAGACCGCCATCACCATGCCTCGCACGCCCGGCGCGATGATGAATCGGTCGGTGCGACTGGCGACATGGTCGTTGAGGCCACGGAAAAGCTCGGTCTTGCCGTGCTTGTAGAACCCGATGGCAGCGTAGAGCTCGCCGATGGGCTTGTCGGGCATCAGTGTCTGCAGGAAGCCCACCACCTCACCGGGCACCTCGATCTCGACCTGGAAGTAGGCGCGGGTGAAGGAGAAGATGATCGAGACTTCCTCGGGCTCGATGATCACGGTATCGAGATAGACGCCGTCGCGTTCGGTATGCAGTACCGGCAGCACCAGCGGCAGCGTCTGCCCGCCGCCCTCGATGCGTCCGATGAGGTAGGCCCCCTTGTTGCGATAGAAGACGCTGCGCAGCACCTCGAAGGTGGCATCGGAGGCCTCACGCACCTCGGGTGGCAACACCTCGAGCAGCATCTCGGCGCCCAATGTCACGTCGCGCCCCTGATGTTCGAAGGCGATCCCCAGCGGGGCCTCGCTCAATACCGTGTCCAGCGCCCCTGCCCAATCACCCTCGACCGGCACACGGTGGCTGATGCTCATCCCGGAGTGGCGAGCTGGCGCCTGTCGGGAAGATGACACGAACATCCAGTCGTCCCGGATATGACGGTGGGAAAAGACACTGCAGAAGATGGAGTTGTAGAAGGTCTCGGCCAGCTTGTAGTCCAGGCGCTGATCGATCAGCGTCATGTAATGGCGTCGGGCCTCGCCCCACAGGGTGCATTCGCTCAGACGCTCAGGCTCGAAGGCGCGCGCCAGACGCTCCATGGTCGCGGCGACCTTCTCGTCATAGAGGTTGATGCGTGCCGCCGAGGCCTGCTGTGCCTCACGCCAGTCGGCCTCGATGAAACGCCGTCTGGCATCGCTGGAAATCTGCTTGAAGCGCGAGCGGTACTCATCAAAGCCATGCAGCACCGTCGCCGCCAGACGTTGGCCCTGCTGACCATTGCCACGTTCATCGACATCATTGTCCATCACCGCCCCCCTGCCCTTGGGTCATCCGACATCCTCAGAGCATGCGGACAGTTGCCCCGTCAGGCGAGACGACAATGGTCGCGGGCCATCAACTGTCGATGACGTTCCACTCACGCACGCCAGCGCTGTCCCGTCTTGCCATTTAAGGATTACCGGCCCTGAAACGCACGACGCCACCTCGCGACAGGCGAGATGGCGTCGGGGATTCGCGGATGTCAGCAGGATCCGGGCTTAGAGCTCCCGGCCCAATGAGGCCGCAGTCTCGGAGGCAGTCTGAACACGGCGCTCGGCTTCGAAGAGGTCTTCTGCCATGCCGGCCTGCTCCGAGTCCATGTCCAGCGCATCGATACGCGTGGCCTGGAAGCGATCGCGCTTCTCATCCAGCCCCGCGAAGTCGAACAGCTCACGGTCCGCCAGGTGCGAGGGTGCCACGGAAGTGACGGCACGGAACATGGTCTCGAGCCGCCCGGGATGCTGCGTCTCCCAGTCCTGCAGCATCTCCTTGACCACCTGACGCTGCAGGTTCTCCTGGGAACCACACAGGTTGCAGGGAATGATCGGGAACTGACGCGCCGTGGAATAGGCTTCGATGTCCGATTCGCGGCAATAGGCCAGCGGACGAATGACGATATGCCGCTGATCATCCGACAGCAGCTTGGGCGGCATCGTCTTGAGCTTGCCACCGAAGAACATGTTCAAAAACAGCGTCTCGAGAATGTCATCGCGGTGATGGCCAAGGGCGATCTTGGTCGCCCCTATCTCGGTGGCAAAGCCGTACAGCGAGCCACGCCGCAAGCGTGAGCACAGCCCGCAGGTCGTCTTGCCCTCGGGCACCTTCTCCTTGACGATGGAATAGGTGTCACGCTCGAGAATGTGGTATTCCACGCCCACTGACTCAAGCCATGCCGGCAGCACGTGCTCCGGGAAACCGGGCTGTTTCTGATCCAGATTCACCGCCACCAGACTGAACTGGACCGGCGCATTGCGCTGCAGGTTCATCAGGATGTCCAGCATGGTGTAGGAGTCCTTGCCACCTGACAGGCACACCATCACCTTGTCGCCATCGCGGATCATGCCGTAATCCGTGATGGCGGTGCCGACATTGCGGCGCAGCCGCTTCTGCAGCTTGTTCAGCTCATGCTTGGCATCCGCTGCGTCATGCGTGCGGGAGGTGGCGTCAGTTTCAGGTGTGAACATGGGGCATCAGACAGGCAGTTTGGGAGGGCACACAGTCTAGCATCGGCCAGTGTCACGTCACAGAGGCGGACGGCCTGCCGCAATACGCAAGACGCCCGCAGTCAGCGGGCGTGGGGGGATTCGTGCAGATGCCGGGAAGCGATCAGAACAGCCGCAGGACTTCCAGATAGCGGATGACCACTCCGCCCAGCATCACCATGATGCCGAAGCGCTGCAGTCGGAATTCGAGCGCGGTGAGCGCCAGCTTGCGAGACCAGAACATCAGTACTCCCCGGACATCCTGGGTACGACGGATGTAGAGGGAATAGGCAAACAGAACGATGGCAAGGCCAATGATCAATAACGTGTTGGTCGCGATCAGCATGTCGCACCTCGTGGGCAAGAACCCTGAATAGGCAAGAAAGGCAACAGCGCGTGGTGCCCAATCTGAAACCGGGCCTCAGGCAGGTGCCCAAGGCCCGGTGCCATCACCTGGCGTAGTGATGGCGATCCCGAGAGTGCATCCGTCATCGCGCAGGGCGAAGCGTTCACATCCCTCGGGCCTGACTGGGGCTGGCTGACAGCAGGTCTTCGTCGATCATGACCTCTGCACGCTGTCGCTACCCCGTTATGATTATCAAGCTGCTCGGTAATGCATCCTGCATGGCTGACCGTGTTGCTGGTCGGTACTGCACTGGCGTGTAATCCGGTTCGACAAGGGCTCGCGCATGCCTGTCACGATGAGGAAAAGCAGCGTGGCGTCGTCGTATAGGGCCAGTGTGGCCAAGCGGGTGATGTCTTGCCATTGGACATTCCGGCAACAGACCTTGGTTTATTAGCCAAGAGGTTTAACAACGACAGGGCCATCAATCGCAAGGCCATCAACCACAGGGTCATCAACCACAGGCTCGTCGCCCGGGTGACGCATGGACCAGGTGGCTCAGGCTCATGAGCCTTAACAGGCATCGTGACGTGGCACGACTTGAGTGACCGGCAGCATCAGGCGCTGCGCCATCATGGCGCTGGTCACGGCATCCCCCAGCGCAGTGTGCCGCCCGATCACCGGCACCTGCAGCGCCTCGGCCATGGCCTCGAAGCGCAGGTCCGGCGCGGCCTCGGGCTGAGCGTGACGACAGCGCTTCAGGTAGTCGCGCGCGAGATCATGACGCAGATTGGGCAGGTCGAAGCCGAAACGTGGCCGCAGGTGGCGATTGATCACCGCGACATCAAAATCGATGCACCACCCCACCAGCGGGCGATTGCCGATGAAGGCCAGCAACTGGTGCAAGGCGTCGCCGAGCGCCTCGCCACCATGCAGGTCGATTCCGCGCAGGCGATGAATCCGGATGGAGTCACCGCGCAGGCCTTCCGGACACTGGAGCTGCAACGACAGCGCGCTGGCCGTCCTCACCCGGCGCGCATCGAAACGTACCGCCGCCAGCGAGACCAGCTCGGCACGCTCGACATCGAGACTGGTGGTCTCGCAATCCAGTGCCACCCGCTCTCCCTCATGTTCACTGGCGTGCCAGGGTCTGAACAGCTCGGCAAACTCGCCATGCCCATGGCGGCGGCGGTCTGCCGCACGACGTAGCTGCTGGAACATGCCATCTCCTTGCGGCGCTCGGCCGCGCGTCAGTAATCCAGGTGATAACGATGGGCCAGGCGCTGCTTGAAATCCTTGACCCGACTCAAGGCATCGCGCAGCAGGTCCCGCTCCAGCGAAGACAACGACTGGGTGATGATGAGATTGGCACTGGCGGTGCTGGCGTCACCCCGTGCCTCGGACAGCTCTTGCTCAGCGTGTCTGCCAGCGTTGGCCGGCGCCTCCTCGAGATGCCGCAACTGCTGACGCAGACGCAGTTCGGAGAACAGCGACAGGGCCTCAGACAGATCTTCGCTGTCGCTGGCCTCGATACGCCCCTCCTCTACCAGCGCCTCAAGACGCGCAAAGGTGCCGGTCGCCATCACGCCACGCTCCAGCGCCATGGTGCGTACCCCATGCACGATGGGAAAGATGCCGCCCTTCTTGATGTCGATGCCATGGCGGGGTGAGCGCAGTGAGCCGAACAGCGTCAACGGCGTCGAGAACCGCAATGCCGGGCGCGCGAAGTGCGACAGCAGCAATTCATCACGTCGGGCATGCTGCACCAGGTGTCCGCGCAGACTGTCGACCAGCTCGGCATTGCCACCGCTGGCGCGTGCATCGAAGACGATGGCTAGATTCATCAGCGCCTCCCCATCGCGTCCGGCACACCAGCGCGCCACCTTGCCGCGCCAGCGGGATTCGGTCGCGACCCACTCTGGATTGGAGACCATGATGTTGCCCGGACACGGTGGATAGCCGAGGCGTGCCAGGGTAGCGCTGAAGGTCTGCATGGCGTCGCTGCAGTCTGGCCATTGATGTCCATCAGCGAGAATCAGCCCGTTGTCCTGGTCGGTCTTGAGCATCTGCTCGCCACGCCCCTCACTGCCCATCAGCATCAGACAGCAGGAGACTCGGTGCTGCTCTTCCACCAGCAGGGCGAAGGTGCGCTCGATCAGACGTCCATTGAGGGCGCTGAGCAGTGCCATGGCATGGCGCAGATGCGCGCCCTGGAGAACCAGCGCGCGGACCAGCTCCGGCAGGCGAGCACTGGCCAGCGCCAGCGCCTCCAGATCCGCCGCGCGCTCGATCTCGAGACTGACCAGCTGGCTACGATTGGAGAAGAAGCCCAGCACATCGGTCAGCTCGATGACTCCGACCACCTTGGCATCGGCAGCGATCGATTCCTGCACCACCACGCGGGCGACCCGATGACGCGTCATCTGGACCAGTGCCTGAAACAGATAATCCTCGGCGGTGACCGCCACCAGCGCGAAGGTGCCCAGAGGGGCGAGACGATGCGTGGCAGGGAGTCCCTCCAGCACCAGTGCGTTGAGCAGATCGGTGCGCGTGACCACGCCACAACGGCCCTGTACCTCGATGATCAGACTGTCAGCACCAGCCTCTCCCATGGCCTTCACGCCTGCCTCGATGCTGCTGCTGGCTGGCATCACCAGTGGCGGACGCATGCAATCCATCACCCTCGCCAGCATGAAGCCTGTCTGGTCCCGGCTGCTGCCGAGTCGGGTGTCCCGATACGCCGCGAGCAGCCGGGCCTTGTCACGCAGGCTGTGCTGGAAATACTCCTCGAACCCGGGATTGTCTTCACACAGCTGATGGAAGTGGTCGGCCGGCAATTGATAGCAGAGCGTTTCCTGCTCGCAGACGAAGCGTGTCCGGCATTCGCCGTTGAGCAGGGTCAAGGCCCCGAACAGATCTCCCTTGCTGTAATGCCCGATGCGCAGACTCAGCCAGGCGTCGTGACCCTCACGTCGCGCCTGCTCCAGGGTGGCGGTGTCCGGCAATGGTGTTTCTGCCGCCAGCTCGACCACCTCGCCCTTGTGGATGATGAAGAGCGCCTCTCCCACCGCTCCCGGTATCAGCGGTTGCTCCAGGGCCGCGAAGTACTGCAGGTCGACGTTCTCGGCCAGGCGTGCCCGGCTGCGCTCATCCAGCAGGCTGAACGGCGGCTCGCCGAACGGAATTTCGACTAATGTGGCTTGCATGACACGACTCCACTGGCTCTCCGTCCCGAAGGGCACGGATCATCAAGCCATGAGGCCCCGCCTGCGAATGCACGACGGGGCCTCGGGATATGTAGGGCCTGACCCGCAGACCGAGAGGTCAAGCGGGCCAGGCGCTGTCGTCAGGGATCAGTGATCCACTGCCGTTCCTGCCCCGCGCGGCACGCGGATATCCTCGACGATATGCTGGATGTGCTCGGGCGGCGGCGGTGTCACCTTGCAGACGACGACCGCGACGACGAAGTTGAGCACCATGCCCAGCGAGCCGATCCCCTCCGGCGACACGCCCAGCAGCCAGTACTCCGCCGTGTTGAGCTCCGGCGAGATGAACTTGAAGTAGACGATGTAGCTGAAGGTGAACACCAGCCCGACCAGCATGCCCGCGATGGCGCCTTCCTTGTTCATGCGCTTGGAGAAGATCCCCAGCAGGATGACCGGGAAGAAGCTCGAGGCCGCGAGACCGAAGGCAAAGGCCACCACCTGCGCCACGAAGCCTGGCGGATTGATGCCGAAGTAACCGGCGATCACGATGGCCACCGCTGCCGCCATGCGAGCTGCTATCAACTCCTGTTTCTCGGTGATGTCTGGCTTGAAGGTCTTCTTGAGCAGGTCATGCGAGATGGCCGAGGAGATGACCAGCAACAGCCCCGCTGCCGTCGAGAGCGCCGCCGCCACGCCACCTGCCGCCACCAGCGCGATGACCCATGCCGGCAGGTTGCCGATTTCCGGGTTGGCCAGCACGATGATGTCGCGGTCGATGTAGACCTCGCTCTCGTTGTCGGTGGGCGTGTTGCTCACCAGACGCTGACCATACTCACCACGAGCGGCCTGGCTGTCGGCGTCGCCTTCATAGCTCGGCTTGCCCGCGAAGGGGTCACCGCCGCGCATCTGGATGATGCCGTCGCCATTCTTGTCGACCCAGCCGATCAGACCGGTGTTCTCCCAGTTGTAGAACCAGCCCGGCAGTTCCTCATAGGCTGTCTCGTTGACGGTCTCGACCAGATTCACCCGCGCAAAGGCAC
Organism: Cobetia sp. PS-4MA; assembly: GCF_057670765.1. Taxonomy (NCBI): domain Bacteria; kingdom Pseudomonadati; phylum Pseudomonadota; class Gammaproteobacteria; order Oceanospirillales; family Halomonadaceae; genus Cobetia; species Cobetia sp. PS-4MA. The sequence goes on from NZ_CM173107.1 coordinate 3,357,292, forward strand.
CCACGGCCGGCGCAGTGGTATAGAGCAGTGCGATGAAGAACAGCGCCCAGCCAGCGGAGATACGCGCATCCCTGACGGTCGGTACCGTGAAGAAGCGCACGATGACGTGCGGCAGACCCGCGGTCCCGCACATCAGTGCCGCCGTGATGAAGAAGACATCGATGGTGGATTTGGAGCCTTCGGTGTACTCGCGGAAGCCGAGGTCGGTCACGACCTGATCCAGCTTCTGCAGCAGATAGACGCCGGTATCGTTGCCCTGTGCATCCACCAGCGTGCCGCCGAAGCCGGTCTGAGGCAGCACGTGTCCGGTCATCATGATCGACAGGAAGACGGCCGGTACCAGGAAGGCGAAGATCAACACGCAGTACTGCGCCACCTGGGTATAGGTGATCCCCTTCATGCCACCCAGAACGGCATAGAAGAAGACGATCGCCATGCCGATGACGACACCGACGTTCACGTCCACTTCAAGGAAGCGCGCGAAGACGATGCCGGTGCCGCGCATCTGACCCGCGACATAGGTGAAGGAAATGAAGATGACACAGACCACCGCCACGGTACGTGCGACGCTCGAGTAATAACGGTCACCGACGAAATCCGGCACCGTGAACTTGCCGAACTTGCGCAGATACGGTGCCAGCAACATCGCCAGCAACACATAGCCACCCGTCCAGCCCATCAGATAGACGGAGGCGTCATAGCCCACATAGGCGATGATGCCCGCCATGGAGATGAAGGAGGCGGCAGACATCCAATCCGCAGCGGTGGCGGCCCCGTTGGCGATGGGGTGGACCCCTCCGCCCGCCACGTAGAATTCCTTGGTAGAGCCGGCACGCGACCACACCGCAATGCCGATGTAGAGCGCGAACGAGGCGCCCACGAAAAGGTACGTCAGTAATTGAACATCCATTGGCGTTGTCCTTGGCGATATCGATCATCTTGTTGTCGTGAGAGATGAAACGCTCAGTCCTGTTCCTTTCCTGCAGAGCCGTCGCTGGAATTCATCGCAGACCTGCCCACGGAAGCGGTTCAACACCGCTCATTGCTCGTGGAGGTCGAAGCGTTCATCCAGCTTGTTCATCGAACGGGCGTACAAGATGATCAGCGCGAGGAAGAAATAGATCGCCCCTTGCTGAGCAAACCAGAAACCGAGTTTGAAACCGAAGAACTGGATATTGTTGAGGACATCCACCAACAGGATTCCGCATCCATAGGACACGACAAACCAGATCACGAGATACCCCATGATCAGTCTGATATTGGCGGCCCAATACGCCTTGGCATTCTCTTCCTTCATGACGGAGTTCTCGCATTGTTATTGTGATTGGCGAGAGACCCATCGGCGATGAACCGATGAATGGTCTCCATTGACTGAATCATTCGTCCTCATGGAGTGAGTGATATTCCCTGCGTCTTGCGTTGCTTATCAGGAAACTTGGCGACTCGCTTCTGACAGTAGCCAAGGGGCCAGCTCATCGCAGGCTGACTTTAGTCGAGAGCATGAGCATCCGCTTGAAGACCTCATGACGCCTCTCATCAATTCCTTAAATAACAGATACTTGAAAGATAAACTAAAGACGCACTCCCTTGGTCTATTGGCCAAATGAGTAACGAGACATTCTCGTGACGCGTCGGAAATGACGGCGAGACGGCCCCGCTCTTTCGTCATGTCACTGAAAGAAAGCGGCGCAATTTTCTGCCGGAGACACCTCAGGCCGGGTGAGAACGGACGAGCGAGAGCAGACATCTTGTCGTCTGATGGCCAGGAGGAAGCCCTGAGCGGCCTGCAAGGCTTGGGACTCATGGCCGGGCCTGCGTAGAATGGCGCTTCCAGAGAGGAGAGCAACATGTTCCAGGGGTGGTGGCTAATCGCAGTGGCGCTGGGCTATATCGCGGTACTGTTCATGATTGCGTGGCGAGGGGATCGCAACGCCAAGAAGCACGGGTCGGCCAGTCGCCGACCGGCAGTCTACAGTCTGGGGCTTGCGGTCTACTGCACCAGCTGGACCTTTTACGGCAGTGTCGGCCAGGCCGCGACCAGTGGCTGGAGCTACCTGAGCATCTTCATCGGGCCGATCCTGACCTGTCTGCTGTTCTGGCCGATCCTCTTGAAGATGATTCGCGTCGCCAAGCGACAGAACATCACCTCGATCGCCGATTTCATCGCCTCGCGCTACGGCAAGACGCAGTCACTGGCCGTGTTTGCCTCGCTGGTGGCACTGGTCGGCACCCTGCCCTACATCGCCCTGCAGCTGAAGGCGGTGTCGAGTGCCTATCAGGTACTGACCGACACCAGTGACGTCACGCGCACTGCCTGGCTAGGGGATACCGCCTTCTATGTCGCGGCGGTGATGGCGATATTCGCCATCCTGTTCGGCACGCGGCATACCGATGCCACCGAGCACCATGTCGGCCTGTTGCAGGCCATCGCCTTCGAATCTCTGGTCAAGCTGATCGCCTTTTTGACGCTGGGCGCCTATGTCACCTGGGGCATGTTCAATGGCCTGGGGGATCTTTTCACCAAGGCGGACACCTATCTGGAGCTCCAGCAACAGCTCGAGAACCAGACCTTCGGCTCCGGCTTCTGGGCCCAGACATTGCTGGCGATGCTGGCCATCTTCTGCCTGCCGCGCCAGTTCCATGTCGCGGTGGTCGAGAACACCCACCACTCGGATGCCCGCCGCGCCCGCTGGCTGTTCCCGATCTATCTGATCGCCATCTCCTTCTTCGTGCTGCCCATCGCCGCCGCCGGCCTGACGATGTTCCCGGATGGCTCGGTATCACCGGACAGCTTCGTGCTGGCACTGCCGATGGCGGCAGATCAGACCTGGTTGACCCTGCTGACCTTCATCGGGGGCTTCTCGGCCGCGACCGGCATGGTCATCGTCGCGGCGGTCGCGGTCTCGATCATGATCTCCAACGAGATCGTCATCCCGCTGCTGTTCCGTTTGCGCTGGTTCGATACCGAAGCCCGCGACTACAGTCATATCGTGCTGCTGGCCCGCCGCCTGACCATCGTGATGATTCTCGGCCTGGCCTACGGCTTCTATCTGCTGATCGCCGAATACAGCACGCTGTCAGCCATCGGGCTGCTGTCATTCGCCGCCGTGGCCCAGTTCGCGCCCTCTCTGCTGGGCGGGCTCTACTGGAAGCGTGGCAATCGCCTGGGGGTCATCGTCGGCCTCAACCTCGGCTTCGCCGTCTGGGCCTGGACCCTGCTGGTTCCGGCACTGGCCCAGGCAGGCCTGATGCCCGCCGACATGGTCAATTACGGTCCGCTCGGCATCGACTGGCTCTCGCCGCATGGCCTGTTCGGCTTCCGCTTCAGTGACCCGCTGACCCACGGCGTGATGCTGTCTCTCGGCCTCAACCTGTTCGGCTATATCTTCGTCTCGCAGATGACGCCGCAACGCGTGGTCGAGCGCATCCAGGCATCCTTGTTCGTCGATAGCGTCGAGACGCGTCAGACCAGCGTCTCGCGCCCGTGGACCGGCTCTACCTCCGTCTCGGACCTGCGCGTACTCTGTGAGCGCTTCCTGAGCCATGAGCAGGTCGAACGCGCCTTCGAAGATTACGCACGCCGCAGCGGCCAACCGCTGGAACTCCACGGGCGCGCGTCAATCGACCTGATCCAGTTCACCGAGCGCTTCCTGGCTTCCGTGCTCGGTGCCTCCTCGGCGCGGATCGTGGTCAACTCCGCCCTGCAGGGGCGCGGCATCGGTATCTCGGATGTCATCTCCATCGTCGATGAAGCCTCACAGGTGCTGGAATTCAACCGCGCCCTGCTGCAGGCCACCATCGAGAACATCCATCAGGGCATCAGCGTGGTCGACCAGCACATGCGCCTGGTGGTGTGGAATCAGCGCTATCTGGACATGTTCCGCTTCCCTGACAACCTGATCCGTGTCGGCGCCCCGATCGATCGCATCTTCCGCTACAACGCGCACAATGGTGAATATGGTCCGGGCGACCCGGAAGAGCATGTCGATCAGCTGCTGGACGCCATCCGTGACGGCGAGCCGCATCGCTACGTGCGCTATCGCCAGGACGGCACCGTGATGGAGATCCAGGGCAACCCGATGCCCGGCGGCGGCTTCGTCTATACCTACCAGGACATCACCCAGCAGAAGCGCACCGAAGAGGCGTTGATCCGCTCGGAAAACAACATCCGCATATACACCGACAACGTGCCGGCGCTGATCGCCTACTTCGACAAGGAGTGTCGTTACCTCTTCACCAACCGCGCCTATGAAGCGGTGATGGGCATCGACCGTACCGCCGTCATCGGCGAGCCGGCCGAGGCGGCGATGCCTGAAGACATCTATCGCCAGCGCGCCCCCTGGATGACGCGCGCCCTGGCGGGGGAACGCGTCTCCTTCGAGATCTCGCTGGAAGCCCCCGAGGGCGGTGTGCGTTACATGCTGGTGACCTATACGCCGCACTTCAGCGGCAAGGGCAACATCCTCGGCTTCTTCGCGCTCTATCAGGACATCACCGAACGCCGCCTGGCCGAGATTGCCCTCAAGGAAACCAACGAGAATCTGGAAGAACGCGTTCGCGTGCGTACCCAGGAGCTGTCACAGGTCAACGAGGCATTGCGTACCGAGAACCGTGTGCGCGCGGAAGCCGAGCAGGCACTGCGTCAGGCCAAGCAGCTGGCCGAGGATGCCAACGCCTCCAAGACGCGCTTTCTGGCCGCGGCCAGTCATGACCTGCTGCAACCCCTGAATGCCGCACGTCTGTTCACCTCCGCTCTCGCCCAGCAGGTGGAAGGCGAGATGAAGACCACCACCAATCACATCGACAACTCGCTGCAGGCCGCCGAGGAGCTGCTCAGCACCCTGCTCGACATCTCCAAGCTCGATGCCGGCGCGCTGGCGCCACGTCGCAGCGTGTTCCGCCTGTCGGATATTCTCAAGCCGCTGAAGGCCGAGTTCGAGGTGATGGCGGAAGACCGAGGGCTGGACCTGAAGGTGGTGATGACCCAGCTGGCGGTGGATTCTGACGGCCAGATGCTGCGGCGCATTGTGCAGAACTTCCTGTCCAACGCCGTGCGTTACACCCGTCAGGGCCACGTGCTGCTGGGCTGTCGCCGCCTGGGGGATCGCATTCGCATCGAAGTCTGGGACACCGGCCCCGGCATCCCCGAGTCCAAACTGACCGAGATCTTCCAGGAATTCCGGCGTCTCGATCAGAGCGAGCGTCACAAGGAGAGCGAGAAGGGGCTGGGACTGGGCCTGTCGATCGCCGAGCGCATGAGTCGCGTGCTCGATCACCCGATCACGGTGCGCAGCTGGGTCGGTGTGGGGACGGTCTTCGCCGTCAGCGTCCCGATCAGCAAGACACTGCCGGCCGCTGAACAGCCGGATGCCGTCCCGGCCCGCAAGCGCGCCGGCAACAAGCTGACCGGCACCCGCGTGCTGTGCATCGACAACGAGAGCCTGATTCTGGAAGGCATGAAGGCGATGCTGTCCGGCTGGGGCTGCGAAGTCTTCACCGCCACGTCCATCGGTGGCGCCAAATCCGTGATTCGCAATCTGGATGGTGATCCGGATGCCATCCTCGCCGATTATCACCTCGACAATGAAGTGACCGGTCTGATGGCGCTGGATGCTCTGGATGAACGCCTGGCAGGCTCCGTGCCCGGCATCGTCATCACCGCGGATCGCACTGACGAAGTCGCCGAGGAGGTACGCCGTGCCGGCTATCACCTGCTGCTCAAGCCGGTGCGTCCAGCGGCGCTGCGCGCACTGCTGACGCGTACCCTGCAGGCCAATCGTGCCGAGAAGCATGCCAGCGGTACCTCGGATGAGACAGGCGGAGCCCCGGAGAACGGCGATGGCTGATCGCGGGTGAATCGCGCAGCGCCTGTGAACGAGCAGGCGCTGTATCCGCAAAAAGCCCGCCCTGTCACTGACAGGGCGGGCTTTTGTCTTTCCGAAGCAGGATCATGCTCATCGAACGGGATGCATCATCCCGTCAATCACAGCCACTTCAGGAGCGAACCTTCGGCGGCTCGACTTCCAGACGCTGCGCCGCGATGACGGCCTGGGTGCGGGAATGCACGCCAAGCTTGCGCAGAATGGCGGTCACGTGCGCCTTGATGGTGGCCTCGGACACATTCAGCTCATAGGCGATCTGCTTGTTGAGCAGGCCTTCCGTCAGCATGTTGAGCACGCGGAACTGCTGTGGCGTCAGCGAGGCGATCGCTTCGGCAAAGCGGGACTCATCTTCGCTGGACTCGCCCATGGCTTCGGCGATGTCCGTCGGCAGCCAGACTTCGCCTTCGAGAATCTCGCCGATCGCCTCGGCGATCACATCCAGACTTGCGGACTTGGGGATGAAACCGGAAGCGCCATAATCGATGGCACGGCGCACCACGTAGGGCTCCTCGCTACCGGATACGACGGCGACCGGGATATCCGGCGTCTGACCACGCAGCTGGATCAGGCCTGAGAAGCCATGGGCTCCCGGCATGTGCAGGTCCAGCAGGATCAGATCAGCATCGGGGTGGCGGGCAACGATATCGTTGGTCGCGTCCATGCTGTCGGCTTCGACAATCTCTGCCTGTGAGGCCACTTGCCTGAGTGCCTGCGTCAGTGCGGCACGAAAGAGCGGATGATCGTCTGCAACGATGAACTTCTGGGCAAAGGCCATTGAGTCTCCTCCAAAACCCCGATGGTGATCATCACCGACCTTCCTGGCCGGTCAATGATCGCCGTTATTTTCTGGCATGTTACCCCATGGAACGCGCGTTTAACAAAGCAGCCCACCATCGGGAGACATACTGATGTTTCGCTCGGGGAACACGAGTATCGCACGGATTGCCCAATGATGAGTGGACAATGCACAAGTGAATTCTGACAGCATCCTGCGGATGGAGAGTCAGACCACCCTAACCGCAACGCGACTCGCATGCCAACCGACCAGTGCCACACCGGCAATCAGCAGGAAACCCATGAGGCTGGCAGCGTCCGGCACTTCCCCCCAGATCGCCCAGCCGGCCAATGCGGAGAACACGATGGTGAGATAGGAATAGATCGACACTTCCCCCGCGGGCGCCAGCCGATAGGCCGTGGTCATCAGGATCTGGCCACCGGCCGCGAAGACCCCGATCCCCAACAGGGCCAGTGCCTGTGGCGCACTGGGCATCACCGGATTCATCAGCATCGGCACCAGGGTGACGATGCTGGAGACCAGCGAGAAATGTAACACGATTGTCGCGGAAGCCTCACGCCCTCGCAGCGCCCGAATCAGCGTGTAGGCAGCGCCGGCCAACATGGCCGAGCCCAATCCGACCAGCGCCGGAAACAGTGCCTCCACACCTCCCTCGGCGAACGCCAGCTGCGGCTTGATGACCAGAGTCGCCCCCACGAAGGCAATCAGCATGCCTACCAGCCGCCAGCCGCCCAGGCGCTCTGCCAGAAACATGCCGGCAAACAGCATCACGAAAAACGGCGACAGCTTGTTTAGGATAGTCGCATCCGCAAGCAGCAGGTGATCGATGGCGTAGAAAAAGCTCATCACGCCGCCAAGCCCGATCAGCGAGCGCGCCAGCAGCAACGGCTGATGGTGCCAGTGTCCCAGCAGACGAGCACCCGCCATGCGTACCATCACGACGGCAACCACCAGGCTTACGAGGTTGCGCACGAAGACCTTCTCGAACAGCGGCAAGTCACCGCTCAACTTGACCATCGCCCCCATCAACGCGAAGGAGATCGCCGACAGGCACATCAGCACGACAGCGCGTGGACGGTTCTCGCCCTCGGTGGATGACGATGATGAAACCTGTGAGGAAGTGGCGGGCTGAGACGTGGCGCAGGATGCATCCGACTTGCCTGCTGACATGGGGGGCTGCCTTGATCATGAAGTGAATGAGGAAATGCTCATGGAGGCCATCAGGCCCACCTGTCGCATGCGGGTTGTCGCATCATTATCAAGTCAGCCGCTCATCGATGGCCAACCTTTCCTGCTTCAGACACGGCCAGGATGTGCACGAGACAGGCACTCACGAGACAGGCACGCACGAAACAGGAGCGCATGACCCGGACGCACACGAAAAAAGCGCGGGAGCCAGGCTCCCGCGCTTCGATGTCGCGACGTGTCTCGTCAGGCCTGCATGGCCGCCATCCGACGAGTTCAGCGGTTGGCGCGATGCTCGATCAGATCATCCACCACCGTCGGGTCCGCCAGCGTCGAGGTATCCCCAAGACCGTCGGTCTCGTTGGCGGCGATCTTGCGCAGGATACGCCGCATGATCTTGCCGGAACGCGTCTTGGGCAGTCCCGGTGCCCACTGGATGACATCAGGTGACGCGATCGGCCCGATGTCCTTGCGCACCCACTGGGTCAGGGTCTTCTTGAGCTCATCGCTTGGCTCGATGCCATCATTGAGCGTCACGTAGATGTAGATCCCCTGCCCCTTGATGTCGTGGGGATAACCGACCACCGCGGCTTCGGCGACCGCCTCATGCGCGACCAGCGATGACTCGATCTCGGCCGTGCCCATGCGGTGCCCGGAAACGTTGAGCACGTCGTCGACGCGTCCGGTGATCCAGTAATACCCATCCTCGTCACGGCGGCAGCCATCGCCGGTGAAGTACATGCCGGCATAGGTGGAGAAATAGGTCTGCACGTAACGCTCATGGTTGCCCCAGATGGAGCGCGCCTGCCCCGGCCAGCTGTCGAGAATCACCAGATTGCCTTCGGTGGCTCCCTCGAGAATGTTGCCCTCGTTGTCGACCAGCGCCGGCTGCACGCCAAAGAACGGCAAGGTGGCGGAACCCGGCTTGAGATCCGTGGCACCCGGCAGCGGCGCGATCATGATGCCGCCGGTCTCGGTCTGCCACCAGGTATCCACCAGCGGGCAGTTGCCCTTGCCGATCACGCGGTGGAACCACTCCCAGGCCTCAGGATTGATCGGCTCACCCACCGAGCCGAGCAGGCGCAGGCTGTCGCGGGAACTGGAGTCCATCACGCCATCACCGTGTGCCATCAGCGCGCGCACGGCAGTCGGGGCCGTGTAGAGAATATTGACCTGATGCTTGTCGACGATCTCCCCCATGCGCCCGTGAGTCGGATAGCTGGGCACCCCCTCGAACATCAGCGTGGTCGCGCCGTTGGCCAGCGGTCCATAGACGATGTAGCTGTGCCCTGTCACCCAGCCGACATCCGCCGTGCACCAGTAGATATCGCCATCGTGGTAATCGAACACGTAGCGATGGGTCATCGCGGCATAGAGCAGATAACCGCCCGTGGTGTGCTTCAGCCCCTTGGGCGTGCCGGTGGAGCCGGAGGTGTAGAGAATGAACAGCGGGTCTTCCGCGCCCATCGCTTCTGCCGGGCAGTCGCTGGACTGACGGTCGACCAGCTCGTGGAACCACAGATCACGACTCCCCCAGTGCACGTCACCCCCGGTACGCCGCACCACCAGCACGTGGTCGACGCAGTCGGTGCCATCGCGCTCCAGCGCATCGTCGACATTCTCCTTGAGCGGCACTCGCTTGCCACCACGCAGCGATTCATCGGCGGTGATCACGATACGCGAGCTGGAATCGGCGATCCGTCCTGCCAGCGCGTCCGGCGAGAAGCCCCCGAAGACCACCGAGTGCACCGCACCGATACGGGTACAGGCCAGCATCGCCATGGCCGCTTCGGGGATCATTGGCATGTACAGGGTGACCACGTCACCACGCCCCACGCCCAGTTCCTTGAGGCCATTGGCGAACTGGCTGACGCGCGCATGCAGCTCGCGATAGGTGATCGACTGGGACTCGCTGGGGTCATCCCCTTCCCAGATGATCGCCACCTGGTCGCCACGCTCCTCGAGATGACGATCCAGGCAGTTGTGGGCCACGTTGAGCTGACCATCCTCGAACCAGCGCACATCGACATTCTCAGGGCCGAAGTCGGTACTGCGTATCACCGAGGGCGCCTTGAACCAGTCCAGCGACTGCGCCTGCTCGGCCCAGAAATCCTCGGGTGCCTCGACAGACTGCTGATACATGGCCTGATAGCGCTCACGATCTACCCATGCACGGGCGGCAACATCAGGCTTGACCGGGTGGACCTTGGCATCTTCGCTCATTGTTGTTCGACCTCTGGAAGTTGGCGGGCGACACGCCTCGGGCTGCCTCATACGACACGGGTACGCTGCGGACGAGTCATGGCTAGTCCGTTTCAGCTTAAACCCAAGCATGGGGGGGCCACACACTAGACCTTGGTAGACAATTTTTTCCCAATAATTTCAACTATTTATCAACAAATAACACCAAGGTCACAGCGACTTTCGCCGCAGAAAACCCGCACTCCAGAGGGACTGAGCGCGCCACGGCGGCATTGAAAACGGGAGGCAGGACAGCACGGAAGGCGATGGCAGGCATCAGGAATCGCTCAATGGCCCCTTGAGCGCTTTCCCGCACTGCCGGCATCGGTAACGCTGCCCACGAAGCGCATTGGCATGTCGACGATGACTCAGATAGTGCGGTGTCTCGCAATCGCATCCGTAGGCCCAGGGCATCGGACTCGCGCGGGAAACATCCATGCGGTGGGTCACCTCCGGTGCGACACCATAGAGATTCGTCATGACCTGCTGCCACTCCGGGCCATGCGGCTTGACCCGCTGGCCGCACGCGCGCTCCACCACTTCCATCACCACCCAGTGCGCCACCTCATGAGGGACGGTCTGGCTCAGGAAGTGATGGCGGTTCTCGCACAGCAATTGCCAGTTGAAGCGCAGGCGCTGGCGCGCCGGTTCGGCTGTCCCGGCAGTGCGTCCTCTGAGACGACAGGACACGGCGGGCATGCGCATCTCGGGATAGTGCGCACGTGCGCGCGCCAGACAGGCCAGCACACGGGATTGCAGCATGGCATGCAGTTGCGGCTCGCTGAGGGCATCCAGTGTCTGCTCATCGGCCAACGGCAGGGGGTCGGCGACCGCATCACCGAGACACGCCAACACATGGTCGACGGGAAAGCGATATCGACTGACGACACTGCCATCCACGGCGTGCGCGACACGGGAACAAGACATGAGACGACCCCTTGATGCCAGACGATCGAGGTGAACGGCAACCGCTGAAGAAAGTGGAGAATTCGACGATTCAGGGGCTTTCGTGGCGACGAAAACCCTTGCCACGAGATGATACACTAGCCACATTCGCAGTGGCCGCGACGCCCTGCCCGACTTCTATCCCGCATGTGAGACCTTCCCCATGGCCGAGCCTGTCCAGACCCAGCCGTTGCTGGATGATGAATCCCTCGACATCCTCGATGAGTTCCTTGAATCCGACCTGGTCGGCCCGGAAGCCCTCGACATCATCAGCGCGCATGGCTTCATGCTGGCACTGGCCATCGCACCACGCGAAGTGCCTTCCAGCCTGTGGCTGCCGGAGCTGTTCCAGGGGCAGCCCGCCTATGAAAGCCCCGAGCAGGAAGCCCAGGTGGTCGCGCTGTTCGAGCAGATGCGCGCCAATGCCATCGACGCCCTCGAGCACGGTATCCTGCCTGAGCTGCTGTTCGAGCTGGAACTCGGTGGCCTCGACCCCGTCGAGACGCCGATCGGTGACTGGTGTGCAGGCTTCATGGAAGGTGTCTTCATGGACGAGGAAGCCTGGTTCGGGACCCAGGAAGAGACCGCGGCCGAGCTGCTGCTGCCCTTCATGGCCATCTCGGGCGTATTCGACGATGAAGACCCGGAGATCGGCGAGCTGATCGCCGACCCCGTCGGTGCCCAGCGCTTCGTCAACCAGCTGCCGGAACTGCTGCTGGATCTCTATCTGCTCTATCGCGTGCCGCCGGAAAGCCCCAAGCCATCACCGCGCCGCAAGGGAGCCGCAACGCCGGGCGCCGCGGGCATTCCGCGTGGCAAGCATGCGGGCGGCAAGGGCAGTGGCAAGGGCGGCGCGAAGAAGCCTGCTGGCAAGGGTGGCGGCAAGAAGCGCTGAGCCCCCGCCATCCCCCTCTTTGCGCCGCGCAGCGCCAGACACGACAACGCCGGACGCCCCTTGGGGTCGTCCGGCGTTGTCGTGTCACGAAGCAGTGTCTGACACCGTGAACTGGCTAGCGCAGCCGCGTCACCAGGCTATCCAGGGTGCCATAGCCCCACTCGCGACAGCGTTGCGCCAGAGAGCGTCGCTGCCAGGCAGCCCGGGTGATCTCGACGCTGCGCGCGAAATGCTGCTCGAACAGCGCCGCCACCTCCGCCGCGAAGCGATGGTCCTGCACCTCCTGATTGGCCTCCAGATTCCATTGCAGGCTCCAGTGATCGAAGTTGCATGACCCCAGCGTGACCCAGTCATCCGCCAGCGAGAACTTGGCATGCAGAAAGCGCGGCTGGAATTCATGGATCCGCACGCCCGCCTTGAGGAGACTCGCATAGAAACGCTGCCCTGCAGAACGCACGCCGGGATGGTCGTGATGCTGTCCCGCGATCAACAGCTGCACATCGACGCCGCGCCGAGCCGCCCGCTTGAGGCGTCGACGCATGCTGAAGGTTGGCACGAAGTAAGGCGTGCAGATCCACAGCCGCTTGCGGGTGCTGCTGGCCTGATGCTGGAGCGAGTGGCGAATCGCCTGATAACGAAATCCATGGCCCCAGACGACACGCCCGCGCATCCCCAGATATCCCGTGACGACGTTGACCACATTGATGTTGACGCTGCGCACGGCCTCACGACGCCCCTGCCCCTCGCTGGCAGCGGAATCCCAGACCCGCGCGAACAGCCTGACCCAGTCACGGATACAGGGCCCCTCGATGCGTATCGCCACTTCTGACCAGGCCTCGGCAAACTCATCGACCGCCCCGAAACCGCCAGTGAAGCCCACCTCGCCATCCACGACCAGCAGCTTGCGGTGATCCCGCGTCAGGTTGCGACCGAACCGCCACCAGCGAATCGGGTTGTAGAAGCGCAGGGCGATGCCGGCCTCGGTCATGCGCTGGCGATCCGCCTCCTCGAGCCCCAGCGAGCCGAAACCATCCAGCAGCACCAGTACATTGACGCCACGCTGGCACGCAGCGCTCAAAGCCTCGATCAGGACCCGGCTGAGGTGACCGCTTTCGGCCAGATACAGCTCGAGCAGTATCGAGTGACGTGCGCCTTCCACCGCCTCCAGCATGCTGGGCAGAAAGCGCGCCCCCTCCGGCAGCAGGGTAAATCGATTGCCTGAACGCCACATTCCGAGCATGACATGCCTCCCATCGCTCCCGCACTGGGCAATGACAGCCGATATCGGCGTCATCGAACAGAATGCGTATAATGATCAATATCATGCATGCGGCGACCCAACGTCGATATCCTCAGATCGCCACTCCCGCATCCTGTGAGTCAACGCAAACGATCCTGCTTGTGACAGCGTCTCACCATCGAACTTTTCGAGTACACCTGCGAGGCTCCGCCATGTCGCCCGTCACCCTGTTATTGCGCCCTCTGCGCAACCTCAGCCGCCGTCTGCTGGACAAATGGGTGGAGCTGCGCGCGGTGGAACCCGACATCAACGCGCTGGACCACAGTGCCCTGAATCTCGACCCCGACCTGCCGGTGGTCTACGTCTTCCCCTATCAGGCGCTCTCCGATGAACTGGTGATCGAGCAGCTTTGCGAGGGGCGTGGCCTGCCGTCTCCCACTCTGCCCTTGAGCATAGGCGACATGCGCTTGAGTCACTCGCGGTTGCGCCTGCTGCGTCACTCACGCAAGGGCAAGGGCCTGCTCTCCCGACGACTCGCGCAGCTGATCGAGGCACTGGAGAACGCCCCGGATGAGGTCGAGGTCCAGCTGGTACCGGTCAGCGTGTTCTGGGGGCGTGCGCCGGGCAAGGAATTCGGCTTCTGGAAGTTCATCTCCGCTGACAGCTGGCGTGTCACCGGGGTATTGCGTCGCGCCATCGCCATCCTCGTGCATGGTCGCTCGGTGGATGTGCACTTCGGCCAGCCGCTCAAGCTCCACGAGGTGCTGCGCGAAGGTCCCGAGGATCAGGCGCTGGCGCGCCGGCGCATCGCTCGTCTGCTGCGCGTGCACTTTCGTCGCGTGCGCACCCGACTGCTGGGGCCGGACCTCTCGCATCGCCACACCATGATCCGCAATCTGCAGAAGGCGCCCGCCGTACAGGACGTGATCAGCGAGCTGGCCCGCGACCAGAACCAGCGTCCCGCGCGTCTCGAGAAGCGCGCGTTGAGATACGGCCGCGAGATCGCCTCCAACATGGGCTATCCCGTGCAGCGCTTCCTGGCTCACGCCCTCAAGCGCTTGTGGCACAAGCTGTATGACGGCATCGAGATCCGCGGCATGTCGCGCGTCAAGGCGATCGCCGGAGACTGCGAGCTGATCTATGTGCCCTGCCATCGCAGCCATATCGATTATCTGCTGCTGTCCTACGTGCTGTTCCACGAAGGACTGATGACGCCGCACGTGGCAGCCGGCAAGAATCTCGACATGCCGGTGATCGGCCCGATCCTCCGGCGTGGCGGCGCCTTCTTCCTGCGCCGCAGCTTCCGTGACAATCGCCTCTATGGCGCGGTCTTCGATGAATATGTCCACCAGCTGATCACCCGCGGGCACCCGGTGGAATACTTCATCGAGGGTGGACGCTCACGCACGGGCCGCATGTTGCCGCCACGTCCGGGCATGCTGGCGATGACGCTGCGTTCCTTCCTGCGTGACACGCGCCGCGAGGTCGCCTTCGTCCCGGTCTACATCGGCTACGAGAAGGTCTTCGAGAGCCTCAGCTATCAGCGTGAACTGTCGGGCGCCAGCAAGAAGAAGGAGTCGCCGCTGGATCTGATTCGCGTGCTGGGGCAGCTCAAGCAGCCCTTCGGCAAGGTCTATCTCAACATTGGCGAGCCGCTCAAGCTGGGAGCCTGGCTGGACGAGACCACTCCCGAGTGGCAGGCCAGTCGCCACCAGCGGCGTCCGGAATGGCTGACCAGTGCCGTGCCGCGACTGGGCAACGAGATCGCCACGCGCATCAATGCCGCCGCGGCCCTCAACCCTGTCTCGCTGTCGGCGCTGGTACTGCTTTCCACCGCACACCACGCCATCGAGTCCAGTCTGATGCAGCGCCAGCTGGCCATGCTGGTGCGGCTGGCCGGCAAGCTGCCTGGCCGGCAGGACCACAGTCTGCCCGAAGGCACGCCGGAAGAATGGATCGCGCACTGTGCGCACCTGGGGCTGGTCACCCTGCGCCCCCAGCACCTCGGTGAGCTGGTGATCGCCACACCGGAACAGGCCAGCCTGCTGACCTGGTACCGCAACAACGTCCTGCATCTGCTGGCGCTGCCGGCACTGATCGCCTTCGCCTTCCGCAACACCGCCCAGTACACCCTGCAGGCGCTGGATGAGCAGATCAGCCCGGCCTGGCCCGTGCTGGTACGTGAACTGTTCGTGCCGGAAGCCCCGGAGCTGAAAGGCGATATCGCCGCCACCCTCGCGCTGCTCAGCGACGAGGGCCTGCTGGAGCACCAGCCGGCAACCGAGAACACGCCCGAACGCTGGTCGCGTCCGGTCGCAAGCCAGGAATCCTCCGAGCAGCTGCGGCTGCTGGCCCAGCCGGTCCAGCCGACGCTGGAGCGCGGCTACCTGCTGATCGCGGCCTTGCTGCAACACGGCAGCGGCACGCTGGATCGCGAAGCCCTCGAGACCCACTCCGGCGCGCTGGCAGAGCGGCTGACGCTGCTCTCGGGCCTCAACGCGCCCGAGTTCTTCGACAAGCGACTGTTCCGTGGCCTGCTGGATACCCTGCTGGAGCTGGACTTCATCTGGCTGGACGACAACCGTCTGTGCTTCGGCGAAGCGCTGGAAGACCTGCAGACCCGTGGGCGCGACCTGTTCGACCCGGCATTGCGCCATCGCTTGCAGCATGTGCGCCTGCGCGATACGCCGGACACGCCAGAGGACAATGCTGACTCGGCTGACGAGCCACGCTGACAACGGTGCCACGCCATCCCTTCGCATGAACGACAGGACCCCGCTCGCGGCAGACGCGAGCGGGGTCCTGTCACCTTCAGAGCGGTCATGCACGTCAGGGTGCATCACCCGGCCATCGCGGCTAGCGCAGCGCCTGCTTGACGTAGACGTCGTAACGACTGGTCTTCTCCTCCACCACATGACTCGGCGCGATGCCGCCGATCGGCTCAGCCTTGCGTGGACGCTTGACCACCACCCGATGGGTCGCGACCTCCAGTGCCGAATCCAGCAAGGCCGGCGCATCCGCGTCATCCCCCGCCAGGGCACGGAAGAGCCGCATCTCCTTCTTCACCAGCGCGGACTTGTCACGGTGCGGGTACATCGGATCCAGATGCACCACCTGCGGCGGCTGATCCCACAGCGCGACGAGCTCTCCCAGATCACGCGAGGCATCCCCCTGCAGCGCCTGCATGCGTAGCGCGATCTCACGTATCTCGTCGTCTGCACAGCCCTGCGCGCGGGTCAGGCCATCGACCAGGATCGCCGCCGTCGCGGCGACACGCTCGATCATCAGCACCGGCGATCCGAGACTGGCCAGCACGAAGGCATCGCGCCCCAGCCCGGCGGTGGCATCGACGATGCTTGGCAGCACGCCGCGATTCAGGCCACAGGCCCGCGCGATCAGCTGATTGCGTCCCCCGCCGAAACGCCGGCGGTGGTCCGCCCGACCAGCGACGAAATCCACATGCAGCGGTTTGCCGTACTCGCGCTCGTCACCGGCGATCACGACCCGCGGTATGCCCTGCTCGTCCTGCGCCACCTCGAGCCGCAGAGCCGGCAACGCATCATCGTCCCGGATGGCGATCCCGAAGTGCGCCGCCAGCATGGCGAGCTCCGGATGCACCGCCAGCTGCGAGCGAGCGATGGCGATCACGGGGGTCGCGTCAGCGGCGTCAGAGGAAAGAGCGAGGGGATCGGATGGCAGCATGAACGGGCTCTATGGAAATGAAGAGACGCTGGGACTCGCGAAAGACCAGCACAAAGGCGACATGATAAGCGCAAGCAAGGCTGACAGAAACGCCGACGGCGCCGCAAGAGCGACGCCGTCGGAGAAAGACTGAACTTGCCGTGAGCGACTTACAGCAACAGCATGCCGAACAGCAGCACGCCCAGCAGCAGACGGTAGATGACGAAGGGCAACATGCCGATGCTGTCGATGGCCTTGAGGAACAGCTTGATGCACACCAGCGCCGAGACGAAGGACAGCACCACACCCAGTCCGACATCGAACAGCTGGGCTTCACTGCCGGTCTCGATCAGCTCCAGCCCCTTGAGTGAGCCCGCCGCGAGAATCAGCGGAATCGACAGCAGGAAGGAGAAGCGCGCCGCACTCTGACGCTCGAAGCCCAGCAGCAGCGCGGCAGTGATGGTGATGCCCGAGCGCGAGGTGCCCGGAATCAGTGCCAATGCCTGGAACAGACCGATGATCAACGCCCCCTTGAGCGTGAGCGTCGCCAGATCCCGCGTGCGCGTGCCCTTGGCATCCGCCCACCACAGCAGCAGACCGAAGACGATGGTGGTCGTGCCGATCACGGCAGTCGAACGCCCGGCCGTTTCCACCACATCGCCCAACAGGCCACCGAAGACGACGGCCGGCAGCGTCGCCAGCAATACCGCCCAGCCCAGACGGCTGTCGTCGGTCTGACGCGCCGCAAGCCCGCCTGAGCCGCTGAACTGTCCGAACCAGCCAGCGAGGATATTGACGACATCCTTGCGAAAGGCCATCACCACGGCCAGCAGAGTACCGACATGGACCGCGACATCGAAGGCCAGTCCCTGGTCCGGCCAGCCAAGCACCTGGGAGGGCAGGATCAGGTGAGCGGAGGAGGAAATCGGCAGAAATTCGGTCAGACCTTGAATGACGGCCAACGCCACCACGTGCATGAGTTCCATGAAACATCCTTTTAAGAGTAACGGGCCTCAATGGCCCACACGGACGACAGACATCGCCTGTGGCACTGCGAGGTGCGGTGATGACAGAACGGTTCCCTGTCAGCCGATGCGCGACCGATATCAGGGGCCGCAGTGTGATGCTGAAACCTTACGGCAGCCTTGGCAGACCACCTGACTGACGCGAGAGGATGGCGATCCCTGGCGCCATCAGCGCCATGCCACCTCGTTGCGCAGATAGACAGGCTGCGCCTCGACGGCAGCGACTGCCTCGCCGCGCGCAAAGGCCTGCGCCGCCAGGATGACCATGTCCTCGGCATCCGGCTGCGGTGCCTCCAGGCGCTGCACGATGCTGGCGCGCAAGGCTTCCGGCAGCGCATCGTGCATGACCAGCCCGGAACCGATGGCCAGCCAGTCGTGCTCACGAAGCTCCTGGGGCAACTCCACGAGTCCCGGCGCCACGACCTGCTCGGGCAGCAGCTGGCTGACCTCGACCTCACCTTCGGCGGAGGTCGCCACACGATAGGCGCCGGTGTAAAGCTCGCCCATGCGGGCATCCAGCATCGGCAACACGAAACGGGCGTGGTGATGGCGATGGGCCTGCAGCGCCAGCGCCGCCAGGGTCGAGACACCGATCACCGGCACCTCAAGCCCGAAGGCCAGTCCCTGGATGGTGCCAGCCGCGATGCGCAGGCCCGTGAAGGAACCCGGGCCGTGGCCATAGGCCAGCGCGTCCAGATCCTTCAACGTCAGCTGGGCGTCTGCCAGCAGCGTCTCGATCATCGGCATCATCAGCTGGGTATGCTGACGGGGAGCTTCACAGCGCTCGGCAGTAACAACGCCGTCCTGCCACAGGGCAACGGAACAGGCGGAGGAGGATGCATCAATGGCCAGAAGCGTGGTCATGGGCGGTTCATCATCAGAAAAATGTGACGCGATTCTACCCGTCCCCCGCTAGCAGCAAAAGACGCAGGGTGTCCACGGCAGGTGTCGGCGCTGTGCGTCAGTCGTGCCACAGGCCGCGAACCTGCGCTGCAGAAGGGATCTGTCGCAACACGCCATTTCGCTTTCGCGACCAAAGAAAACGCCCGCAGACAAAGCCTGCGGGCGTTTTCAAGGCGCTTGATACCGAAAGAGCACATCATGCGGGCCATGGCGGCGCCATAGTCCTCATGCCGTCTCAGGCAACGCGACTCACTGCTCCAGCGCGCTGACCAGCTGGGCACGAATGTCATCGACGGAGCCGATGCCTTCGATGCGATGGTAGGCCGGTGCCTGGGCATCGCCAGTGGCAGACCAGCTGGAGTAGTACTCGACCAGCGGCTCGGTCTGCTCATGGTAGACGGACAGACGGTTGCGCACCGTGGCTTCACGGTCATCTTCACGCTGGATCAAGGCTTCGCCAGTGACGTCGTCCTTGCCTTCCTCGCGCGGCGGGTTGTACTCGATGTGATAGACACGACCGGAATCCGGGTGCACACGACGACCGGACAGACGCTTGACGATTTCCTCGTCCGCCACGGCGATCTCGACCACGTGGTCCAGCTTCACGCCCGCTTCCTTCATGGCGTCAGCCTGCGGAATGGTGCGCGGGAAGCCATCGAACAGGAAGCCGTTCTCGCAGTCGGGCTGGCTGATGCGTTCCTTGACCAGAGCGATGATGATCTCGTCGGACACCAGCCCGCCGGTATTCATGATCTCCTTGACCTTGAGCCCCAGCTCGCTGCCGGCCTTGACCGCTGCACGCAACATGTCTCCGGTGGAAATCTGCGGGATGTTGAAACGCTCGCAGATGAACTGGGCCTGAGTGCCCTTGCCGGCGCCGGGGGCGCCCAACAGGATCAAACGCATCGGTACTGCTCCTTGAGTGTGCAAATGAAAAGCGTGAAACGGGTGTAAATGGGTCATCCGGGCTTGTGTGCCCTGCCCTCGACGGCAGATGGCCATCCGAGGCGCTCTGGCCGCCGAGCGCTCAAGACGACTCGGCTCACGCGCTGACCTGCGCAGTGTCTCCCCATCGACATGACAGTGAAGGAGACAGCCACGGGGCCTCGAGCGGCTTGCGACCAGGATGAAACAGGAAGCGGACCGACTGGTGGCGTGACGAACACTCTCCACGCACTGACGATCTCATTATGTCATCGCTATGCAACGCAAGGGCTGACGATACCGCTCACACGGCCATCGCACAAGCACACCAAAGGCGCGCATGACGCCCCTTGGCACTGTTTTGGCTCATTGATGACGGACGAGGCGATCGGCGCGTGCAGCGCCTCGTGATCCAGCCTCACGATGGCATGACGCCCCCGCGGCACTCGGTCGCAGGGGCGTCATGGCAGGGTTCCACTCATTTCAGGGTTCAGGCGTCATGGCCTGGGGGTCATGACCTCACTCGGCGACCTCTTCCGCCTGGCTGCTGCGACGTAGCCGCACCGCCTTGGCCCGCTTGCCGCGCAGCCGGATGTTGAGCATTTCCACCGCCAGCGAGAAGGCCATCGCCACGTAGATGTAGCCCTTGGGCACATGGACGCCGAAGCCTTCGACCATCAACATCATGCCGACCATGATCAGGAAGGACAGGGCCAGCATCTTGATGGTCGGGTGGCGATCGACGAAATCACCGATCGGCTTGGCCGCCACCATCATGATGCCCACCGAGATGACGATCGCGATGATCATCACCGTCAGATGGTCGACCATGCCCACCGCCGTGATCACCGAATCCAGCGAGAAGACGATATCGATCAACGCGATCTGGACCATGATCGCCATGAAGCTGGCACCGCCCTTCTTCGCGCCCTCTTCCGCCGGGTCCTCACCCTCGAGGTTGGCATGGATCTCATGGGTGCTCTTGCCGAGCAGGAACAGCCCCCCGAAGACCAGGATCAGATCCCGCCCGGAGAAGCTGAAATCCAGCACGCTGAACAACGGTGTCGTCAGTGACATCAGCCACGACAACGACATCAACAGCACGATGCGCATGCCCATCGCCAGGCCGAGACCGATCATGCGGCCACGTTGGCGCTGAGCCTCGGGCAGGCGCGCGACCAGAATCGACAGGAAGATGATGTTGTCGATGCCCAGCACGATCTCAAGCGCGGTCAGGGTCGCCAGAGCCACCCATGCCGAAGGGTCCATCAACCATTCCATTGTCTTGCTCCTTGTGTGTTGCGAGAACCGGCCTTCCCGGGTAGTGCCAGCACGATGCGGCAGATCGCGGCAGGTTGGCGTGAAGCATCGCATGTTGTGCAGGGCAGCAACAGCTGTCGCCGCCCTGCCACGCCAACGGACATGCACAAAAAAAACGGCCTCCCGAAGGAGGCCGTTCTGTCGACAGGCCATCTGGCACCTGCCCTTGTCATGCAAGGTACGGATCAGAGCAGCAGACGACGCACGTCGGTCAGCACCTGAGCCAGATACGCCGTGAAGCGTGCTGCATCCGCCCCGTTCACCGCACGGTGATCGTAGGACAGTGACAGCGGCATCATCAGACGCGGCTGGAAGGCAGCGCCATCCCACACCGGCTTCATCTGCGCCTTGGAGACACCCAGGATGGCGACTTCCGGCGTGTTGACGATCGGCGTGAAGGCGGTACCGCCAATGGAGCCAAGGCTCGAGATGGTGAAACAACCACCGGTCATCTCTTCGCGCTTGAGCTTCTTGGTCTGCGCCTTCTTGGCCAGCTCCACGGATTCGCGGGCCAGCTCCAGCAGGCTCTTCTGATCCGCATTGCGGATCACCGGCACCATCAGGCCGTCCGGCGTATCCACCGCGATACCGATGTGCACGTATTTCTTGTGCACCAGGGTCTCGCCGTCAGACTTGAGGCTGACGTTGAACTGCGGATACTTGGCCAGCGCGTGGGCAGCCGCCTTGATCATGAACGGCAGCGGCGTGAGCTTGGCGCCTGCCGCTTCCGCCTCGTCCTTCATGGACTTGCGGAAGGCCTCGAGCTCGGTGATGTCGGCTTCATCGAACTGGGTCACGTGCGGGACGTTGAGCCAGCTGCGATGCAGGTTGGTGGCACCCGCCTTCATCAGACGGCCCATCTTCGACTCTTCGATCTCACCGAACTGGCTGAAGTCCTGATCCGGCACCTGCGGGATACCGGCACCGCCGGTGGCCTGCGCGGCAGGGGCTGCCGGTGCGGACTTGGCCTTCTGCATCATCTGCTTGACGTAGGCCTGGACATCTTCCTTCACCACACGGCCCTTCGGACCGCTGCCGGAGACGTCCGCCAGATCGACACCGAACTCACGCGCCAGCAGGCGAACCGCAGGCCCTGCGTGGACCTTGGCACCCTTGCTCGGCTTGTGGGCCGCCATCTGGGCTTCCGGGCTCGGCGTACCGGCCGGTGTCGGCTCAGGCTTCTGCTCGGCCTTGTCTGCCTTGGGCGCGGCCGGAGCCTCCGCCTTGGCAGCCTTCGGCGCAGGCTTGGCACCGGCGACCTCGAGGTAACCGATCAGGTCGCCCTCGGACACGGTGTCGCCTTCCTTGACGGAAAGCTCCACCACCTTGCCCTTGTAGGGGCTCGGGATGTCCATGGTCGCCTTGTCGGATTCCAGCGTGATCAGCGCGTCTTCCTCGTTGACCTCATCACCGACGGCCACGGCCATCTCGATGATCGGCACGCTGTCGCTGCCGGAGAGATCCGGGACACGCAATTCCTTGCGCTCCGGCTCACCGGAGGCCGGCTCACCGGAGGCCGGCTCTTCTTCGGCAGCCGGCGCTTCAGAGGCGGTCTCTTCAGACGCAGACGCGGAGGATTCTTCCGCCGGCGCTGATTCCGCCGCACTGTCACCGCCTTCACCGGCGATTTCCATCTGACCGATGACATCACCGGACGCGACGTTGTCGCCTTCCTTGACGGTCAGCTTGACGATCTTGCCCTTGTGCGGGCTCGGGACGTCCATGCTGGCCTTGTCGGACTCCAGCGTGATCAGCGCATCCTCGGCGTCGACTTCGTCGCCTTCGGAGACCGCCATCTCGATGATCGGCACGGCCTCTGAGTCGCCCAGGTCCGGCACGACGATGTCGACGGTCCGGGTACCACCGGAAGCGGCCTTCGGTGCAGCAGCGGCCTCTTTCGGCGCCTGCTGCTCAGAAGCTTCCTGCTTGGGAGCCTCTTCCTTCGGCGCTTCCTGCTCGTCAGAAGCATCAGAGGAGGTGTCACCACCGCCTTCCGCTTCCAGCTCCAGGATGTCGTCGCCTTCGGAGACGGTGTCGCCTTCCTTGACGAGAATCTTCACCACCTTGCCGCCCTTCGGTGCCGGCACATCCATGCTGGCCTTGTCGGACTCAAGAGTGATCATGGTGTCTTCGGCGGAGATGACATCTCCGACCGCCACCGGTATCTCGATGATCTCGACATCGGAACTACCGCCAATGTCGGGAACCTTGATGATTTCGCTGCTCAAGATCGTGCTCCTTCCAAAACGTGCACGGGGAGCGACACCCGAATCACCTTCGCATCATCTTGATGTCGAGGATGGAGTGCCGCTCGCCTGTTCCGCGATCTCCGCTCAGACGCTCAGCGGATTCGGCTTGTTGGGGTCGATGCCGTAGGTCTTGATCGCTTCCGCGACCACCTTGCGGTCGATCTCACCACGATCCGCCAGCGCCTTCAGGGCCTGGACGGTGACGAAGTTGCGGTCGACTTCGAAGAAGTGACGCAGCTTCTCGCGGGTATCGGAACGACCGAAACCATCGGTACCGAGCACGTGATAGTCAGCCGGCACCCAGGCGCGAACCTGGTCAGCAAACAGCTTCATGTAGTCAGTGGCCGCCACGACCGGGCCGTCACGTCCTTCCAGGCACTGGGTGATGTGCGGCTTGGCCGGGGTCTCTTCCGGCTTGAGGAAGGCCTGACGATCCAGTTCCAGCGCTTCGCGACGCAGCTCGTTGAAGCTGGTGACGCTCCAGATGTCGGCATCGACACCGTAGTCGTCCTTCAGCATCACGGCAGCGGCTTCGACTTCACGCAGGATGGTGCCGGAACCCAGCAGCTGAACGCGTGCCTTGCCGTCCTTCGCGCCTTCCTTGAGCAGGTACATGCCCTTGATGATGTCGTCTGCGGGCACCGTTTCAAGCTCCGGCTGCTCGTAGTTCTCGTTCATCACCGCCAGGTAGTAGAAGACCGGCTCGTGCTGCTCGAACATGCGCTTCATGCCGTCCTGCACGATGACCGCCACTTCGTGAGCATAGGTCGGGTCGTAGGTGCGGCAGTTCGGGATGGTCGAGGCCAGGATATGGCTGTGGCCATCCTGGTGCTGCAGACCTTCACCGTTCAGGGTAGTACGCCCGGCGGTCCCGCCGACCAGGAAGCCACGTGCCTGCAGATCGCCTGCGGCCCACGCCAGATCACCGATGCGCTGGAAGCCGAACATCGAGTAGTAGACGTAGAACGGCATCAGCGGCAGGTTGTGGTTGGCGTAGGACGTTGCCGCCGCCACCCACGCGGACATGGCGCCCGCTTCGGAGATACCTTCCTCGAGGACCTGACCTTTCTGGTCCTCGCGGTAATACATGATCTGACCCTTGTCGACCGGCTCGTACTTCTGGCCTGCCGCGGTGTAGATGCCCAGCTGACGGAACATGCCTTCCATGCCGAAGGTACGCGCTTCGTCAGGAATGATCGGCACGACACGCTCGCCGAGGGTCTTGTGCTTGACCAGACCGTTGAGCACGCGCACGAAGGCCATGGTGGTGGACACTTCGCGACCGTTGGAGCCCTTGAGCTGGGACGCGAAGATCTTGTCGTCCAGCGGCGGGATTTCCAGCGTTTCATACTCGGTGCGACGCTGGGGCAGGTAGCCGTTCAGACGTTCGCGCATGAGGTGCATGTACTTCATTTCCGGGCTGTCGTCCGCCGGCTTGTAGTACGGCACTTCCTCGAGCTGCTCGTCGGTCAGCGGGATACCGAAGCGATCACGGAAGGTCTTGAGCGCTTCGTGCTCCATGGTCTTGACCTGGTGGGCTTCGTTGGCCGCTTCGCCATCGCCCATGCCCATGCCGTAACCCTTGACGGTGTGCGCCAGGATGACGGTCGGACGACCATTGGCGTTGTTGACCGCCTCGTGATACGCCGCGTAGACCTTGTACGGGTCGTGGCCACCACGGTTCAGACGCCAGATGTCGTCGTCTGACATGTCCTTGACCAGATCGGCCGTCTCCGGGTACTTGCCGAAGAAGTGCTCACGCGTGTACGCGCCGCCATTGGCCTTGTAGTTCTGGTAGTCGCCGTCGACCGCTTCGTCCATGCGCTTCTGCAGGATGCCTTTCTTGTCCTGCTCGAACAGCGGATCCCAGAAGCGACCCCAGGTGACCTTGAGCACGTTCCAGTCGGCACCACGGAAGACGCCTTCCAGCTCGTCCATGATGCGGCCGTTGCCGCGCACCGGACCATCAAGACGCTGCAGGTTGCAGTTGATGACGAAGATCAGGTTGTCGAGGTTCTCGCGACCCGCCAGCGAGATGGCACCCAGGGATTCCGGCTCGTCACACTCGCCGTCACCCATGAAGCACCACACCTTGCGGTCGTACATGGACTTCAACTCACGCGAGTTGAGGTACTTCATGACGTGCGCCTGGTAGATCGCCTGGATCGGGCCCAGACCCATGGAGACGGTCGGGAACTGCCAGTAATCCGGCATCAGCCACGGGTGCGGATAGGAGGACAGGCCATTGCCGTCGACTTCCTGACGGAAGCTGTCCATCTGCTCCTGGCTGAGACGACCTTCCAGGAAGGAACGTGCATAGATACCCGGTGCCACGTGGCCCTGGATATACAGCAGGTCACCTTCGAAATCGCCTTCCGGTGCACGGAAGAAGTGGTTGAAACCTACATCATAAAGCGTCGCACTGGACATGAAGCTCGAGATGTGACCGCCCAGGCCCTTGTGGGCACGGTTGTTGCGGATCACCTGAGCGATGGCGTTGTAGCGGATAAGCGAACGGATACGACGCTCCATGAACAGGTCGCCCGGCATGCGCGCTTCGCGGTGCACGGGGATACTGTTGCGATGGGGCGTGGTCACCGAGAAGGGTACTTGATGGCCATCACGACGCAGGCGGTCGGCCAGGCGTGACATCAGGTACTGGGCACGATCCTCACCCTCACGATCCAGAACCGATTCCAGGGAGTCCAACCATTCCGTGGTTTCGATCGGATCGAGATCTTCTCTTGCCTCCAGACTCATAGACGTCTCTCCGAGTGAAGAAATTTTTTGTCAGTTGTTCCGACGAAATGCTACATCGGAACCAGTGGCGCTCTTCAGTGTGGGCACAGCCTTCTGAGTGGGCCGCGTCTCCGATAAAACCGCGGCAACCGGAGACTCCGGCTGCCAGATGCGTTGTGCTTCGTGCGTCAAAGCAGGGCACAAGATGCAGTCATTTGGCGTGAAAGATACCGCAAACACCCCCCCGTGCCAATTCGGTGCGCATGGCCGCGCAGCCGTGCGCCATGGACTGGCACCGCCGTGGCCGTGCGGGTCTCGGCCAGTGCCGAGCGGGATTTCCCGCCGCATGCCAGCCGTCGCCTGGAGCACGTCTTGTAATAAAACTACCAACGCGCCCCGTGGCTACGCTCCCTGACCGGAATCCGGCCCCTGCATGCTGCATTGCACCATCGCGAGGCACTTGCGACCTTAGTCCTGAATGTCGTCCAGCAGGCGATCGAAGTAAGCCCAGTCAAAGGCGGGACCAGGATCCGTCTTGCGCAACGGCGCAATCCGCGCATGCGAGGTGATGCGCTCACGGGTCAACGCCGGGTAGCGGGCCATCAGGCCGGCGACCGTCCGTACCAGCGTCCGGTACTGCACCTCGCGGTAGGGGTGCACCTCATCGCCCTCGAGCTCGATGCCGATGCTGAAGTCATTGAGCTCCACGCGCTCACGCGCTCCGTCATGCCAGCGCGACCGCCCCGCATGCCAGGCACGACGATCGAAGGGCACGAACTGCACCAGACGACCATCACGCTGGATCAGCACATGCGCCGAGACGCGCAGATGATGGATGTCGGCAAAGTAGGGATGGGCACCGGGGTCGAGCTGATTGGTGAACAGCTGCTCGATGGCCGGCCCCCCGAAGCGCCCCGGTGGCAGGCTGATGGAATGCAGCACCAATGCCGACACTTCGCCCTCGGGACGCGCATTGTGGTTGGGCGACGGCACCTGACGGGCATTTTCCAGCCAGTGCTCAGGGGTGACGGCCAGTCGCGCCAGCTGGCCCGACCATGGGGAGGAAGACGAGGGGGGCATCGATGACTCCAGACGGGAACGACATTGCACGCGGGGCGTGAGTTTCATGACGGCCTGATCGTGATCCTGCCGGCCCGGTGCACCGTCAGGCGAGATATCGCACCGGTATCGCACACAGGGACTGACCGCCCGCGCGGCTTTTCCTATAATGGCGCACATTATGGCATGCTCGGCAGCCATGGGTCTGTGTCGGGGGGCTTCCTGCGGCGCGATACCAGCTCCGGCAGCACTTCTTGCACAAGGATCAGACGCGCATGAACTTCCACGACGCCCTCGCCGAGGATATCCGCACCAGCGCCGCCCGCCTGCTCGCCGAAGATGTTGGCGGTGGCGACATCACCGCCGAGCTGATTCCCGAAAGACAGTGGGCCAAGGCCCGGGTGATCAGCCGTGAGGCGGCCATTCTGTGCGGCGTGCCCTGGGTGGATGAGCTCTTTCGTCGCCTCGACTCGCGTGTCAGTCTCAAGTGGCTGGCCAGCGATGGTGACCGACTCGAGGCCGACACGCCCTTCCTTGAGCTGGAAGGCCCCGCTCGCTCGCTGCTGACCGGAGAGCGCGCAGCACTCAATCTGCTGCAGACGCTGTCCGGTACCGCGACCCGCGCCCACCACTACGCTTCACTCGTGGAAGGCAGCGGCGTGCGTCTGCTGGATACCCGCAAGACGCTGCCCGGCATGCGAGTGTCCCAGAAATACGCCGTCAGCTGCGGGGGCGGCCACAATCATCGCATCGGCCTGTATGACGCCTTCCTGATCAAGGAAAACCATATCGCCGCCTGTGGCAGCATCGCGGCCGCCGTCCGTGAAGCACGCGATATCGCCTCGGACCTGACCTGCGAAGTGGAAGTCGAGAATTTCGCGGAGCTGGAACAGGCGCTGGATGCCGGTGCCGACGTCATCATGCTCGACAACTTCAACAACGATCAGCTCATCGAGGCCGTTGCGCGCAACAAGGCGCATGCCCAGCCAGCCGTGCTGGAAGCCTCGGGCAACGTCAACGAGAGCACCCTGGCCGGCATCGCCGCCACCGGCGTGGATTGCATCTCGATCGGCGCGCTGACCAAGGACGTGACGGCCATCGACCTATCGATGCGCATCTACACTGTCGAGACCCGCTAGCCAGATGACAGGTGAGTGTCTTCCTGCTGGTCAGCTCCTGTCCTGCTGATGCCACCGGTGACGCCGGCCCATCTTCATGACGCCTTGCCATACCGCCAGGGAGGCGCCCCATGTCCTCGCCATCTCCTCATCAGCGTCCGCCTGCCGCCTCCACGGTGTCAGGCGGACGCTGGCAGACCCGCCGCTGGAGCCTCTACGCACCGATCTACGACCGCGTGGCAGCGCGTGTCCTGCGCTCGGCACGCCGAGACGCCATCGCGACACTGGACCTGAAAGCCGGGACTCGCGTGCTGCTGCTCGGCGGCGGTACCGGGCTCGACCTGCCCTTCCTGCCCCGTGACATCGAGCTTGAGGTGGTCGATGCCTCGCCCGCCATGCTGCGCCGCTGCCGCGAGCGCGCCGAGGCGCTGGGCTTCGATGCCAACGTCAAGCTGGGCGATGCCATGGCACTCGACTTTCCCGATGGCCACTTTGACGTCGTGATCGCCCACCTGATCTTCGCGGTCGTGCCAGAACCGCAGACAGCCTTCGATGAAGCATTGCGCGTGCTGGCATCGGACGGCGAGATGTCCCTGCTCGACAAGGGCTTGCGCGGTCAGCAGCCAGCCGGGGTGATCCGGCGGCTGCTCAATCCGCTGGCCCGCCTGCTGGCCACCAATCTCAGCGTGCCTCTAGATGGCCTGCTGGAAGGGCATGCCATACAGCGCATGGAAGACCGCGACCTCGGGCCTGGCGGCCTGTTGCGTCACATGCACCTTCGCAAGATCTGATCCGCACCGGCGCTGCCCCTTGCATTGCGCGCCCGGCACCGCCACGCAACAAGGACATCCAGATGACAGCAGCGAGCCGATTCGTGACCGTTGTCCCGGCACTCACCCAGGTGCCAGGCCATCGTGTGCGAACGCCGTCGCTTGCCGTGAAGGAGGTTGCATGCAGATTGATCTACACGGACGCAGCGCCATCATCAGTGGTTCCACCGCCGGCATCGGCCTTGCCATCGCGACGGGACTCGCCCGCGCGGGTGCCAGCGTCACCCTGACCGGCCGTACCCAGGCACGTGTCGATGACGCCATCGCCCAGCTCAAGCGTGATGTCCCTGACAGCAAGGTACAGGGCGTGGCCGCGGACCTGGGCTCGCGCGAAGGCTGCGACACGCTGATCCAGACCGTCCCGAACACCGACATCCTGATCAACAATGTCGGCATCTTCGCCCCACAGGACTTCTTCGAGACCGACGACGACACCTGGGAGCAGTTCTTCCAAGTCAACGTGATGTCGGCGGTACGCCTGTCCCGCCACTATGCGCGCGGCATGAAGGAGCGCGACTGGGGGCGCATCCAGTTCCTGTCCAGCGAGTCGGCGCTCAACATCCCCAGCGAGATGGTCCATTACGGCATGACCAAGTCCGCCGTCCAGTCCGTCTCACGCGGGCTCGCCAAGGTGCTGTCCGGCACGCAGGTCACCGTCAACGCCATCCTGCCGGGGCCGACCCGCTCCGAGGGCGTGCTCGAGATGCTCAAGAAGAACGCCGAGGAGCAAGGCAGGACGCTTGAGGAGGTCGAGGCCGACTTCGTCCAGCAGACCCGCCCCACCTCCATCCTCCAGCGCATGGCAAGCCCCGAGGAAGTCGCCAACATGAGCGTCTACGCGGCCTCCGAGCAGGCCAGTGCCACGACAGGTGCCGCGCTGCGGGTGGAAGGCGGTATCGTCGATACCATGGCCTGATCGCCAGCCAGGTCCGTTACCCTGTCGAACGCAAGACGCCCCCACCGGGTGACCGGTGGGGGCGTCTTCATGTCCGATATCACCGTGACGCACGCGTCACTCGTCGAGACGTTTCTCGAAGCGCTCGCGCTTGAGGCAGATGCCGCCTCGCTTGACGTGCTCAAGCCCCAGACTCTCCCAGCCGCGGCGTGCAAGCCCTGGCGACAGCATCAGACTGGCCTCCAGACTCACCACCCGCACCTTGCGTCGGCGAAGGTCCTGTTCGGCCTCCTCCAGCAAGCGGGTGCCTATCCCCTGCCCGGTCAGCCCCGGGTAGACGTAGAGCATCTCGATCCGGGCCAGCGGCCATTCAGGGGCATACTCGCAGAAGGCGATGCAGCGCCCGTCCCGTTCGGCCACCAGCACTTCGAAGCGATGCTGGCGCGCCGCCCAGCGCTCGGCATCCCTGGGCACACGGGACGCCCATTGCTGGCGTTGCGCCAGATCATAGTGACTGGCCGCTCCCTGCATCACGGCCTGATAGAACACCTCGGCCTGATCCGCGGCGTGGCGCGGCTGCGCGGTCACGATGCTGATGCGCGAGGCTGCTGCGCGGCTATCGGTCTGGCTGTGCAATCGTAGGTCCTCCTTGTGCCCCGGGACGGGGCGATTCGCTTTCGGGAATGCGGCTGACTCGCGGTGGCGCAGAGGGTGTCGAGAGACGTCTGATCAGCGACTGCCTCTCACCCGCTGAAGGACACTTCATCGAAGCGACTGGCCTGAGGGTGATCCCCCGTGACCATGCCGGGCTCACGGACCAGCTGCCAGGTCTGGAAGCCGGCGGCCGCGGCGGCATCGAGCTCAGCCACCACATCGGACAGAAACAGGATCTCGGCACCCGGCAGGCCCAGATGCGCGGCAATCCGACGATAACTCTCGGCCTCCTGCTTCGGCCCTGTCGTGGTATCGAAGTAGCCCGCGAACAGCGGTGTGAGATCCCCGGCATCCGAGTGACCGAACAGCAGCTTCTGCGCCTGGATCGAGCCTGAAGAATAGACATGCAGGGACAGCCCGCGTTCCTTCCAGTCACGCAATCCCTTCACGGCATCGGGATACACATGGCCGGTGAAGTCGCCGTCCGCGTAGCCCTTCGCCCAGACCATGCCTTGCAGGGCCTTGAGTGGCGTGGCCTTGCGATCGGCATCGATCCAGCCTTCCAGGATGCCGATCACGGTTTCGAGGTCTGCCTCGGGCGCCTCGGCCAGCTCACGGGTGGCTGCCAGCTGCTCGGCGACATCGTCGCGCTCGGCATTGGCGCGCAGGAAATCGCCCAGATTGGCGCGCGCATAGGGGAACAGCACCTGATGCACGAAGCGAATCGAGCCGGTGGTGCCCTCGATGTCAGTGACGATGGCGCGAATCATGCGGACTCCTGGGAATGCGGGGCGGCAGTCTGGGTGAAGTGTTCCGCCAGCGCTTCATGACGCGGGAAGCGGGCGGCGATGTCGTTGTCGGTGAAGTTGGCGACCCAGCCCTCCGGATTGGTGAACAGGCGGATGGCGGTGAAGTCCGGCGTCGGTCCCATGTCGAACCAGTGCGCGGTACCGGCCGGCACGGCGATCAGGTCATCCTTCTCGCAACCGACCGCCAGCACCCGCTCGCCCAGATGCAGGTAGAAGATGCCGCTGCCGCGCACGAAGAAGCGCACCTCGTGCTCCGCGTGGCGATGCTCATCGAGGAACTTGCCCCGCAGCGCTTCCCGCTCGGGGTGATCCGGCGTCAGACCGATCACGTCGGCGGTCACGAAGCCGTTTTCCAGCTTGAGACGCGCGACATCGTCGGCGTAGGCCGCCAGCACCTGAGCCTGGTCGGTGGGATCACGCAACTCGCAGCCCGCCGTCCAGCGCTCGAAGCGGATGCCTTCGGCCTCGAGTTCGCTGGCGATCCGCGCGCCATCGGTCGTGATCAACTGCGGACGCGAGGCGTCCTGTTCGGCGTAGATGGCCAGAAAGCTCATCGCTGTCTCCTCAGTTCCAGTTCACAGCCCATCAGGAAATCGAGCGCTTCGACATGCCGGCGGCAGGCCGTCATGCTGCTGGCCCAGGTATAGAGGCCATGACCACGGATCAGGTAGCCATGCAGGCCGGCATCCGCCTTGAGGCGGGCCCGCACGTCCAGCGCCAGTGCATCGATGTCCTGAGTATTGTCGAACACCGCCAGACGTACTGGCGTCTCATGGCTCTTGATACCTTCCAGGGCCTTGTTGAGCTCGAAGCCCTCCAGGTTCAGGGTGTCGCCCTCATGACACAGCGACAGCACGGTGGCGGCCCTGGAGTGGGTATGCAGAATCGCCTGCGCCTGCGGCAGATCCTCGTAGAGCTGGCCATGCAGGCGTGCCTCGTCCGAGGCCTTGCGTGATGTGCCCAGCAACCTGATGGCGAAATCGCTGACCAGGATATCGCCACTGGTCAGGCGGCCCTTGTGGCAGCCCGAGGCAGTCACCGCCATCAGGCGATCACTGAGGCGACAGGAGAAGTTGCCGCCCGTGGCGGGCACCTGACCGGCAGCGTCCAGTGCGCGCCCGGCCTCGATCAACTGCTGGCTCGCCTGCGCCAGATGATCAAGATCCAGCGTCGGCTGCAGGCCATCGGCGGTGGCGGCAATGGCGATGGGGTCTGACATGGTCTGATTGGCCCTCAAGAATCGCGTGGAGCGCTCTCGCTCCGACGCCAGCATCACGACTCAGTGCCGCTGGGCACTGCTCTCGCGGCAGACTACACAAGCCAGCCCGGCGAGACCAGTCATGCCGTACGACGACGAGCATGGCATCATGGCGGCCCGGGATGTCACACGACATCCTGCCCCGTCATCACTTCAGCCTCTGCCACGGTCTTGCCATGTCCTCTTCCGATCAGCCCGCCAGCCCCCATCCGACCGCCGACACGGCCGAGCGCCCGATGAGCGATGCCGCACTGGCCAGACGCATGCCGCTGCTACCCCCTCATCTGCGTGAGCAGGCCATGACACTGGGGCAACAGACCATGCAGCCGGTGGGCATCATCGAGAGCTGCTACCCGGACAAGTTCGGCATTCCCCGCCAGCCGGGTCTGGCACGCCATGCCACCGCCATCCTGCACCTGCTGCCGCCCTTCGATGACCCGGACTGCGTGCGCGACATCGACGGCTTCAGCCACCTGTGGATCCACTTCCTGTTCCACGCCAGCCCCACACGCTGGACGCCGCTGATCCGCCCGCCACGCCTGGGTGGCAATGCACGCACCGGCGTGTTCGCCTCGCGCAGTACCCATCGTCCCAACCGACTGGGCCAGTCGGTGGTCGAGCTTGCAGGCGTCGAGACAGGCGCCAGCGACAGGCCGGGGGGCAGACAGACGGGCAGGCACAGCGGCGTGCGCCTGCTGCTGCGCGGCCATGACCTGCTGGATGGCACGCCGGTGATGGACATCAAGCCCTATCTGCCGTGGGTCGATGCCGTGCCCCAGGCACGTGCCGGTTACGCGCCTGCCCCGCCGCCACGCCATGCCGTCATGTTCAGTGACGAGGCCGAGCAGCAGCTTGAACAGCGCTCCGACAGTGCCACGCTGCGCGCGCTGATCGAGGAAGTGCTCGCCCAGGACCCGCGCCCCGCCTACCACGCCGCCAAGACTGCCGATGGCAAGCGTCAATATGGCGTGCAGCTGGTGGACGTGGATGTGCGCTTCACGGCGTACACCCAACCCGACGGCAGCCTGACGATGCAGGTCGCCGCCATCGTGGCCAGCTGAACGAGAGAGCGGTACCAGATCAGGACAATGCCAGATTGCATTGGCGAACCGTCACGACTCCTGACCATACTGGGCGTGCATTCCAGCATCTTCACGTGTTCCACCGGGAGTCCGCCGCATGAGTATTCGTCTGCTTGCCTTTGCCGCCAGTACCCGCAAGGCCTCCGTCAATCGGCGCCTGATCACTCGCCTCGCCCATCTGGCCGGTGATCAGGGAGCCGAGATCAACCTGCTCGACCTCAACGACTTCCCGATGCCGCTCTACGATGGGGACAGCGAAGAAGCCAACGGGCGTCCTGCCAGTGCAGACCGTCTGCAGGCCCTGTTTGCCAGCCATCAGGGGCTGTTGCTGGCCACCCCGGAATACAATGGCTTCTTCAGCCCATTGCTCAAGAACACCTTTGACTGGCTGTCGCGTCCGGACACCGAAGGCCAGAGCGGCATGGATGCCTTGCGCGGCATGCCGGTCGGCATCGTCTCGGCGTCCCCGGGCGGGATGGGCGGCATGCGCGCCCTGCCGTTCGTGCGACTCTATCTGAACAACCTCGGCATGCTGGTCGCGCCCCAGCAGATCGCGGTATCCCGGGCAGGCAGTGCCTTTCGCGAGGATGGCAGCCTGGATGACGAAGGTCAGGATCACGCGCTGGCGAGTGTCGCACAGCAGGTGATCGAACTGGCGAGACTGCGCCACGGGTAACGCCTCCGTACCGCTTCACCTCTGCACATGCAAACCTCTGCACATGCAAACCTCTGACACGAGACGACCCTCCTGCCACTGGCAGGAGGGTCGTCTCGTTCATGCGTGCATCGTGAGTGAGGCGGCGGCCTCACGCCATGCTCACGCCGTGAAATCGATCCCGATACGACGGCCGACTTCCTCGTAGGCTTCGATCACGCCGCCCAGCCCCTGACGGAAGCGGTCCTTGTCGAGCTTCTCGCGCGTCTCGGCATCCCACAGACGGCAGCCGTCCGGCGAGAATTCGTCACCCAGCACGACCTCACCCTTGAAGACACCGAACTCGAGCTTGTAGTCGACCAGCAGGATGCCGCCATCGAGGAACAGCTGCTTGAGGATGTCGTTGACCTGGAAGGTCAGTTCCTTGGCGCGCGCCAGGTGCTTGGGCTCTGCCCAGCCGAAGGTCTCGACCAGCGATTCGTTGATCATCGGGTCGCCCTTCTCGTCGTTCTTGAGGAACAGCTCGAAGGTCGGCGGATTGAGCTCGAGGCCTTCCTCGACACCCAGACGACGCACCAGTGAGCCGGCGGAGATGTTACGCACCACGCACTCCACCGCCATCATGTCGAGACGCTTGACCAGACACTCGTTGTCGCTGACCAGACGCTCGAAGTGGGTCGGGATACCGGCCGCCTTGAGCTTCTCCATGATGAAGGCATTGAACTTGTTGTTGACCATGCCCTTGCGGTCCAGCTGCTCGATACGCTTGCCGTCGAAGGCGCTGGTATCGTCGCGGAATTCCAGCAGCAGAAGATCCGGATCGTCGGTGACGAAGACGGATTTGGCCTTGCCAGCGTAGAGCTCTTCACGCTTTTCCATGAGATTCCCCCTGATGACGCTAGTCGCGTCGAGTGTTGAGGCGGTCGACGATGAATCGATCACGCTTGAGTCTGTCACGCCCAGTCGAGAAGGACCGTGGCGTTGGTGTATGGCGTGATTCGAGAGCTGTCCATCTGGTCAGCTCATCCAGAATCACAAACGCCCGATCGCGAAGCGACCGGGCGTCATGAGTATCAGGCGATGGCCTGCCAGCCAAAGCCGCTGTCCTGCGCGGCGATGATCAGGCGGCTATCGTCATCCGCAAGCCAGGGGGCCAGTGCCTCCCGGGCCAATGACGGATGATTGTTGCTCTCCGACAGGTGCGAGGCGACCAGCCGCTGCAGGCGCTCCAGCCCCAGATACGGCAGCGCGGCACAGGCCTGGGCGTTGGCCAGATGGCCGAGCCGTCCACCGACCCGCCGCTTGAGGCTGGGCGGATAAGGGCCACTGGCCAGCATCTGCGGGTCGTGGTTGAACTCCAGCACCAGACCATCGCAGTCGGCAAAGCAGCTCAGCACGTGCTCGCTGACGTGACCGAGGTCCGTCAACACGCCCAGACGCCGCGTGGCCGTCTCGCCACGTCGGCTGAACACGAACTGCACTGGCTCACGTGCATCATGCGGCACGGTCACCGGCAGAATCTCGAGATCCTTGATCGCGAATTCCTGCTGCGGCGTGATCAGATGACGGCTCGGCAACGTGCCCAGCTTCTTCGCGCGGCCGGCAAGCCAGGTGCCCGTGGTCAGATGCACCGGCACACCATGACGGCGCGCCAGCGGCCCGATGCCTCCCAGATGGTCACCATGTTCATGGGTGACCAGCACGGCATCCAGCTGCGAAGGATGCACCCCGAGCCGCGCCAGACGCGCCTCGCTCTCCTTGAGCGTGAAGCCACAGTCCACCAGCACCAGCGCCTCGCGCGTGCGTATCAGCGTGCCGTTGCCCTTGCTGCCACTGCCCAGCGAGGCCATCGACATCACGCCGCTGCGGGCCGGCGCCGAGAACGCAGCCGCCTCATCCGACGCAAGGTCGAATGAGGCGGCAGACGCATCAAGCAGCATGCTCAGCGCAGCGTCGACGCCACGGCGTCGAGTAGCTCGCGGGCCAGTGCAGGCGTGGTCTCTTCACCGTCGGCGCGCTTGGCTGTGACCAGCGTATGATCCTGCTCGCCACGCAGCGTGAGCACCATCGGCAGCGGCTCGCCATCCCCGCCGATCCCCAGCCAGCCACCGTCGCGATCTTCCCGCGGGATGTAGTTGACCATGAATTCGCCACGTGAGCGGTTCTGATCCACCAGCTTCTGGTAGTCGGTGTTGAAGTTCTTCTGCAGCTGGTAGAGCAGCTCGGCCCAGCTGCGCTCGGTATCCAGTGCCAGGTCAATCTGCCAGGTACCGTCACGGCCTTCCAGACGCACCCGGTCGTCACGGCTGAGCGACTGCGCCGCCAGCGAGACACCGCTGTCTGCAGGCGAGGCGGCCAGATAGCCACGCAGTGCGTTCAGGCAGCTGCCGGAGACGTCACCGCCCTGCTGACAACGCACTTCAGAGGCGTCGGCACGCAGGCCCTGATTGACGCTGATCACGCCCTGGCTGGTGGTGATCTCGCCCTTGCCGGCATCGATGCTCTGCACGTCCAGCTGCTGGTCACGCGCGAAGGTCTGCAGGCGCGTCCAGACCGCCGCAGGCGCGGCATTCACCGCCAGCCAGCGGGCATCGCCACTCTGACGCAGGGCGACGAATTCGCGCTGTCCCTTCTCGCTGGTCGCCAGCGGCTGCGGACGCGGCGCCTCGAAGTCATCGCTGGCCAGGAAATCGCTGCTGGCCTGTGGCACCGGCATCGAGTCCTGATATTCGGCACGATTGCGTGTCTCGGGCAGCTCGAGCGGCGGCGCGATGCTGGCGTCCGCATACTCGCTGTTGCGGTCATAGTAATAACCATCACTGGAGCAGCCGGCGACCGCGAGAGCCGTCAGCAGGGCCAGTGGCACAAGACGCTGACTCATCAGTTGAGCACCTCGGCCAGTTGCAGCGCTTCATCGACCGTGGAGTGATACTGCTCGGACAGCCAGGTCAGCGGCAGACGCACGCCGGCTTCCGGTGCCAGCGCCATGCGATGCATGGCGTACTTGACCGGAATCGGGTTGGATTCGACGCCCATCGCGGAGTGCAGCGGCATCAGACGCGTGTTGATCTGGTGAGCACGCTCGGCATCGCCGGCGACGGCGGCGGCGCACATCTCGTGCATCAGGCGCGGTGCGACGTTGGCCGTCACGGAGATGTCACCGTGGCCGCCCATCAGGATGAAGTCGCAGGCCGTGGGGTCATCACCGGAGTAGAGCGCGAAATCGGTGCCCTTGAGGCGGTCGATCAGCTCCTGACCACGCTCCAGATTGCCGGTGGCATCCTTGAGGCCGACGATGTTGTCGAGCTCGGCGAGGCGGAAGACCGTCTCGTTGTAGATATCGGAGCAGGTACGACCCGGCACGTTGTAGAGAATGACCGGAATGCCGGCCTGCTCGGCGACGGCCTTGAAGTGCTGATAGAGCCCTTCCTGGGTCGGCTTGTTGTAGTACGGCGCCACGGAGAGGCAGTAATCCGCACCGACTTCCTTGGCATAACGGGCAAGCTCGACGGCTTCGGAGGTGGCGTTGGCGCCAGTCCCGGCGATGACCGGAATCTTGCCGGCGACCGTCTCGACCACACAGCGGATCACATCGAAGTGCTCCGCGAAGGACATGGTGGTCGGCTCGCCGGTAGTGCCGGCGGCGACGATGGCATCGGTGCCATTTTCGAGGTGGAAGGCGACCAGCTGGCGCAGGGCGTCCCAGTCGATCTCGCCGGTGGCCTTCATCGGGGTCGCCAGTGCGACAATGCTACCTGTGATCATCCCTCGAATTCTCCTCTGGTGCCTGATGCGCCAGGCGTGTCCCTGTGCTGTTGAAACAGCAGATCCCGGGGACAGACATCTGACATAGATTGGTTGACGCAGGACTCTGATTGCGTGGGCACGCCGACACGCGAGTCGCGCCAAGGGTGATGATGTTACAAAGACCATCGAAGCCTGTACAGACGCCATCTGCACCGGTTGTGCAAAGCGATGGATTCCCTCGCCTGTCCACGGGACAGATGCACGCCGGACGGGCCCGATGACGCCGGTCGCCAAGGCGGTGAAACACAAGAGTTCTGCCCCGTCTTTGACAAGTTCGGGCGCCCTGCGTGTAATGCAGGACATACCGCAGAACTGGGCAAGCGCGATGCCCATGGCTGCCGGTTTTTTTCCTCATTCCACACTGTCAGCCGCCACATGGCCGTCAGTCATCGCCAGGAGAGCACGATGAGCGTCAGCCTCGGTCAGCCAATTCCCGATTTTACCGCACAAGCCACCAGTGACACCGAAGTCACCCCGGCGAGCCTCAAGGGCAAGCAAGCCGTCATCTATTTCTACCCGAAGGACCACACGCCGGGCTGTACCACCGAAGGCGGTGACTTCCGCGACCACCTCAAGGAATTCGAAGCGGCCAACACCGTGATTCTCGGCGTCTCCCGCGACAGCCTGCGCACCCACGAGAACTTCCGGGCCAAGCAGGGCTACCCGTTCGAGCTGATCAGCGACCCGGACGAGACCCTGTGCAAGATCTTTGACGTCATTCACATGAAGAAATTCATGGGCAAGGAAAGTCTCGGCGTGGTGCGCTCCACCTTCCTGATCGACGCCGACGGCAACCTGGCGCGC
Source organism: Cobetia sp. PS-4MA (assembly GCF_057670765.1). Taxonomy (NCBI): domain Bacteria; kingdom Pseudomonadati; phylum Pseudomonadota; class Gammaproteobacteria; order Oceanospirillales; family Halomonadaceae; genus Cobetia; species Cobetia sp. PS-4MA. Next base: position 3,396,288 of record NZ_CM173107.1, read on the forward strand.
GAATGGCGTGGCGTGAAGGTCAAGGGCCATGTCGAGGAAGTGCTGGACGCCGCCCGCGAGCTCGACGCCGGCAAGTGATGCTCGCCGGAAGGCTGCAAGCCCCGAGCGTCAAGGCCTGCCTGTGCGCAAGGGTCCTGCTGGAGGGCCATGGCGGTGAAACGCCGCCACTCGCCCATGAAAAAAGCCCCGCCGATCGGCGGGGCTTTTTTCATGCAGGCGACACGGGACGAGGCCCGGGACATGCGCTCAGCTCTGCACTTCTTCTTCGGGCAGGCCTGCCTCGGCACGGGAACGACGCGGCCAGGCGTAGAGCAGCGACTTCATCAGCGTGGCCAGCGGGATGGCGAAGAACACGCCCCAGAAGCCCCATATCCCGCCGAAGAACAGCACGGCCAGAATGATCGCCACCGGGTGCAGATTGACCGCCTCCGAGAACAGCAACGGCACCAGCACGTTGCCATCCAGTGCCTGGATGATGCCGTAGGCGATCATCACGTACATGAAGGTATCGCCCAGCCCGAAATGGAAACCGGCCACGGCGGCCACCGGCAGAGTCGCCCCCGCCGCCCCGATGTAGGGAATCAGCACCGAGAAACCGACCACGATGGCCAGCAGCGCCGAGTACGGCAATCCGAAGATGACGAAGGTGACGTAGCTGACGCCACCGACGATGACGATCTCGATCACCTTGCCGCGCACGAAGTTGGCGATCTGGTCATCCATCTCGTTCCACACCCGACTCATCAGCAGGCGCTTGCGCGGCAGCAATGCCAGCGTGAACTCCACCAGCCGCTCGCGATCCTTGAGCATGAAGAACACCAGGATCGGCACCAGCACCAGATAGATCACCACGCCCATCAGGTTGCCGAGCGACGCCAGCGACAGGGACACCGCACGTTGCCCGAACTGGGTCAGCTCACGCCCGGCGGCGCCGACCCACTGCTGGACCTGCTCCGGCGTGATCAGGCCGGGGAAGCGCTGCTGCAACTCGCCCAGCCAGCGCTGACCCGAGGCGAACATGCCGGGAATCTCCTGGATCAGATTGGCCAGCTGATGCCAGACCAGCGGCAACAGGATCAGCGCACTGGCCAGCATGATGCCCATGAACACCAGCGTCATCAGACTGACGGCGGCCAGACGCGGCAAGCCGAACCGCTCCAGAAAGCTCACGCCGCTCTGCAGCAGGAAGGCGACGATCAAGGCCGTGAAGAATGGCGCCAGCATGCTGCCCAGCCAGATGACGGCCGCGAAGACCAGCACCAGCACCAGAAACAGCACCACCGCCTCCTCATCGGAGAAATAGCGCTCCAACCAGCCACGCAACAGGGTCTTCATGGTCATGAGGGGTCATCCTCCGTGAGCGCCTTGATCACGAAGCGATAATCACCCGCGGCCGTCTCTTCACGCGAGACCAGCGCGTGATCGCTCAGCGCCAGATAGGCAGGGATGTCGCCCCAGGCACCGGCGTCGCTGGCGAGGACCTCGAGTTGCTCGCCGGCACTCATGCCAGCCAGTGCCAGCTTGGTGCGCAGCAGCGGCAACGGACAGTGCAGGCCGCGCGCATCGAGCGTTGTCAGGTGGGTATCGGCCGTGGAATCAGCCATCGGATTCGCAGTCTCAGCGCCAGGTCGTTCGAATGCCATCTGCCCTTCCGTTCTCGTTATGATGTTCTGCCACACGCATGAAGGGTGCAGCTTGAAAACGCCCCGATTTAAGGGCACCTTGCCTGACAAAGCAACTTTCCGCCCCGCCACTCCCTGAGAGTGAGGGGTCGCCAGGTCAGTCCGGCTCACTTCATGTGTCGTGCGGGCCGACTGTGCCTTGCACCTTATTGAAGAGGATTGCCTGCATGTCGTTGCTGTCCCCCTTGAGCGGTCGCGTTCGTCACGCACGCACCACACGCGTCACCCTATCCAGCCTGCTGCTCAGCCTGACGCTGATGGGTGCCTCCCTGGCCAGCCCCCCCGCCGTGGCGCAGAACGACTATGGACTGCCGGACCTGGGGAGCGCCAGCGGCGGCATTTCCAGCAACGATGAATATCGTATCGGACGCGCCTGGCTGCGCCAGTTCCGCGCCCACGTGCGTGAATGGGATGACCCTATCACGCTGGACTGGATCAATGGCATCGTTCGCAAGCTGGCGCCCTGGAGTGAGCTGGACCGCAATGACTTCATCATCACCCTGGTGGCCAGCAGTCAGCTGAACGCTTTCGCCGTGCCCGGCGGCGTGGTCGGCGTCAATACGGGGCTGTTCGCCTTCGCGCCGGACCGCGACGCCTTCGCCTCGGTGCTCGCCCACGAGCTGGGCCACCTCTCCCAGCATCACTTTGCCCGCAACATGGAACGTCAGGCTGAAACTCGCCTGCCGACACTGGCCGGTTTTCTCGCCGGCATGGTGATCGCGGCCGGCGGTGGCGGCTCGGCCGGTCTCGCGACCATGGCCGGCACCCAGGCGGCGGCGATCTCGGATCAGCTGGCCTACTCACGCCGCTTCGAACAGGAGGCCGACCGTGTCGGCATCGAGGCGCTGGCGCGTGCCGGCTTCGACCCCGAGGCCATGCCCCGCATGTTTCGCGCCATGCAGCGCATGGCCAGCCTGCAGGGCAGCAACGCGCCGGAATTCCTGCTGACGCACCCGGTCACCGAAGCACGTATCGGTGACACTCAGGCGCGTGCCGATGCCCTGGAGACCGCGACCCCTGATCCGCTGGGCACGCTGGCCTACGAGATGATACGCGCCCGTGCCCTGCTGGCGCTCAACCTGAGCCAGCCCTCCCAGGGGCTGGTGACCTTGCGTGAGGATTCAGCCGATCCGGATGCCATCGCCTACTACCAGGCACTGGCGGCCGCCGAGAATCACGAGATCGACAGCGCCCTCGCGGCGCTGGACCGCCTGCACCACAAGCATCCCGACCTCACCCTAATCAGCGCCAGTGCCATCGAGGTCGCCCGGGATGCACGTCGCTATGACGAGGCCACGCAACGCGCCAGACGCCTGCTGCGCCTGCAGCCGGATTACCTGCCGACACGCCTGGCACTTGCCGAGGTCAGGCTGCAGCAGGACCCCGCCAGCGCACGCCAACAGCTGGAAGACATGCGCCGCGAACATCCCGATGATCCCAAGGTCTGGAATCTGGCGGCCGAGGCCAGTGGCCGCAGCGGGCATCAGGCCGAAGCCTTCCTGTACCGGGCGGAATTCGAGCAGCTCGAGGGACGCATGGACAGTGCCTTCGCCCAGCTGAAACTGGCCGATGAGGCGGCGCGCAAGGCAGACGACTTCGCGCTGGCCAATCGCATCAATGCGCGGCGTGAGGACTTCAAGGACTACCGCAACGCCATCGAAGCGTTCTGATCTCCACCGCCCCTTCCCGCCGACAATGAAAAACCGCCGCCCCGACTCCTCGGGTGCGGCGGTTTGCGTCGCCTGCCTGCAGCGCCTCTCGTCGATCAGGCGTCGGCGTGATCAGCCACGATTGAACTCCAGCATGCGGGTCAGCGGCTTGAGCGCGCGCTCACGCAGGCTGTCGTCGACGAAGATTTCCTCGCCGTTGGCCTCGGCGGGATCACGGCGCAGCACCGCGGCCAGATTCTCGAGACCATTCATCGCCATCCACGGGCAGTGCGCACAGCTCTTGCAGGTCGCGCCATTGCCGGCGGTCGGCGCCTCGAACAACTGCTTGCCCGGTGCTGCCTGCTGCATCTTGAAGAAGATGCCGCGGTCGGTGGCGACGATCATCTGCTCGTGAGGCAGCTCGACGGCGGCCTTGATCAGCTGGGACGTGGACCCCACCACGTCGGCAAGCTCCACCACCGACTGCGGCGATTCCGGGTGCACCAGCACCGCGGCGTCCGGGTGGACCTTGAGCAGGTCGGTGATGCCCTGGGCGCGGAACTCGTCATGCACGATGCAGGCACCATCCCACAGCAGCATGTCAGCGCCGGTCTGCTTCTGCACATAGGCGCCCAGATGCTTGTCCGGGGCCCAGATCAGCTTCTCGCCCTTCGCGTGGAGGTGCTCGATCACGTCAACGGCGATGGAGGAGGTCACCACCCAGTCGGCACGCGCCTTCACCGCCGCCGAAGTGTTGGCGTAGACGACCACGGTGCGATCGGGATGGGCATCACAGAAGGCGGCGAATTCGTCTTCCGGGCAGCCCAGATCCAGCGAGCAGGTCGCCTCCAGCGTCGGCATCAGCACGCGCTTCTCCGGGGAGAGGATCTTGGAGGTCTCGCCCATGAAGCGCACGCCGGCGACGATCAACGTCGAGGCGTCATGACGGGCGCCGAAGCGCGCCATCTCGAGGGAATCCGCGACACAGCCGCCGGTGTCCTCGGCAAGCTGCTGGATGGCGTCATCGCAATAGTAATGGGCGACCAGCACGGCATCACGCTTGACGAGCAGCTGCTTGATCTCGGCGATCAGCGCGGCATCCCCTGCCGCGGGACGGGTCGGGCAGTACGCACGGGCGAGGTGCTCTCGCACCTGCTCGCGGACGCTATCGTGGGCCTCACGACCCGGCATGGCATTTGTCAGGCTGTTCATGTGTCTCTCACCTAGCCCACAGGGGCTCCCCCTGTGCTGAGTGGGTCAGGGCCCGGCCATGAGCACGAACGGCGCGTGGCGGCCCTCCCTTGCGCTGCAGCTGGGCTCCCCAGACTGCAACTGGTGCCTTGGGCGTCTATCGCCCTTGGCGGTGTCCTGTCGAGCGTCATCCTCTGAAGGACATGAGCCGTGGCTCGCGCACAAGGATACGCCTGCCACGCTCCCCGCTCCAGTCGACCTCACGCCAGGTACCCGGGCGTGCGTCGAGGCAACGCCGCGGAATCTTTCTGACGCATAACAAAAATTGCCCCGCGCCAATGAAGGCACGGGGCAAGATCTGGTGGGTCGTGAGGGATTCGAACCTTCGACCAATTGGTTAAAAGCCAACTGCTCTACCACTGAGCTAACGACCCAAAACTGGGTGGCGGATGGTGGGTCGTGAGGGATTCGAACCTTCGACCAATTGGTTAAAAGCCAACTGCTCTACCACTGAGCTAACGACCCGCCGCCGGGTGCTTTGCAAGAGACCATTTCGAGAAATGGTGGGTCGTGAGGGATTCGAACCTTCGACCAATTGGTTAAAAGCCAACTGCTCTACCACTGAGCTAACGACCCTTGCGAAGCGGGGCGTAAGATACCGCCATTCCTGAGACGACGCAAGTCTTTTGCAAAAAAACTTCAAGCAAATGACCAGCTTGACCGCTCATGGCGCCCCGAGATCCCCACGCCATCCACCGTCCAGATGCACGCAAGCCCGCGACAGGCGCGGGCTTGCGAGACTTGCCGACGGCATGTCGAGGCTGACATGCACGTCAGGCCCACGGAAGGCCAGCCGGAGATGGCGAGCGCAAGGCACGCGATCTCCGCAGAGCCTCAGCGCGGCTTGCGTGTGCGCTGCGGCGGCTTCTTCATGGCGCGCACTGGACGACGCTTCTGCTTGTCGCGGCTCCAGCGGTTCTGCTCATCCGGCGTCAGGGCCGGCGCCTTGCGGTGCTCGAGACCTGCCAGCGTGGACAGTTCATCGATCTCGCTCTGCTCCATCTCCACCCACTCGCCGGCGCGAGCGCGCTTGTCGAGGAAGATGTTGCCGTAGCGCACGCGCTTCAGGCGGCTGACGGTCAGCCCCTGGGAGTCCCACAGACGACGAACCTCACGGTTGCGGCCTTCCATGATCACCACGTGGAACCAGCTGTTGATGCCTTCGCCGCCGAATTCCTGCACGTCGGTGAAGCGCGCCGGGCCATCTTCCAGCATGACGCCATTGACCATGTTGACGACGTGCTCGCGCTTGACCTCACCCATGACACGCACGGCGTATTCACGCTCGATCTGGGTCGACGGGTGCATCAGACGGTTGGCCAGCTCACCATCGGTGGTGAACAGCAACAGGCCGCTGGTGTTGATGTCCAGACGACCGATGGCGATCCAGCGCTCACCTTTCAGGCGCGGCAGACGCTCGAAGACGGTACGACGGCCTTCCGGGTCCTTGCGCGTGCACAGCTCGCCTTCCGGCTTGTTGTACATGATGACGCGGCGCGCACTTTCCTCGGCGCCCTTGAGGTTCTGCGGGCGATCATCGAGGCTGACCTGGTCGTTGGGGCCGACGCGGTCTCCCAGCTGGGCGACCTTGCCGTTGACCTTGACGCGGCCAGCGCTGATCGCGACTTCCATCTCACGGCGTGAGCCGAGACCGGAGCGCGCCAGCACCTTCTGCAGCTTCTCGTCGTCGGCCAGCTTGTCGCCCTTGGCCTGCGGCGGCAGCGGACGCAATTCCGGGGCTTCGGCGGCGGCCGGCTTCTTGCCGACATTGGCCTTGCTGCCACGGGTGGACTTGCCCATGTCGCGACGCGGCTGTGCGCCGTCCTTGCTGGCAGCGTGCTTGCCAGCCGCCTTGCTGTCCGTCGCCTTGCCGCCCGCGAAGGCCTTGCCAGTGGTCGACTTGCCGTCGTTCTGGCGTGATGCCTTGCGCTTATCAGTGTCTGTCTTGCTCATGACATGAACCATTTCATCAATAGGAATTTCGCTTACGCAGGGTCGTCATCATCGACGGTCCCGGCAGCGGAGGAGTCATTGGGTGGCGTAACGCCAGCCCCGTCCTCATCTTCTGCACCGCGCAAACGTTGGCTGAGGCGCGCTTCGATCGTGGCGAAGTCGAACCCCGAGCCGGTGGACGCCATCCCGGCGTGATCATGTTCCGCCTGTGAGGCGGAGGGTCCTGCGGTATTCGGTGAATCATCCGCGACATCGAGCGCGCGCGCCTTCAGCGCCTCCTCCAGCTGCTCGGCGGTGATCTCCGGCGGCTGCCAGTCGGCGGGCACCTGAGCCCCCCTCGTCTCTGACGATGTCTTGTCCGAGAAAGTCTCGCTCAAGGAAGTCGTGTCCGAGGAAGTCTCGGCTGACGGCGCATCAGCGGCTGCCGCATCAGGACCTGACGGAGCGGAATCCGGCGCATCATCGGCCGATGCCTCCCCGTCGCCCTCGCCATCCGGGTCTTCCGGCAGCGGCAAGGTCTGTGAGGGCGGCACATCATACAGCTCCGCTTCCAGCTGTTCGAGTCCTTCGAAGCCTTTCAGTTCATGCACCGGCGGCAGCTCTTCCAATGTCTTGAGCCCGAAGTCGTCAAGAAACTGGCGCGTGGTGGCGAAGACCGCCGGCCGCCCCGGCACGTCACGGTGCCCGACCACCCGCACCCAGCCGCGCTCGACCAGGGTACGCATGATGGAAGAGCTGACCGTCACGCCACGCACCTGCTCGATATCACCACGGGTCACCGGTTGACGATAGGCCACCAGCGCCAGCGTCTCCAGCAGAGCGCGAGAATAGCGCTGCGGGCGTTCTTCCCACAGCCGTGACACCCAGGGAGAGAACTGCTGGCGAACACGCAGCCGCCAGCCACTGGCGGTCTCGATCAGCTCCAACGCACTGGCGTCGGCCGGATGGCGCTCTCCCAGCCGGCCCAGTGCCTCACGCAGCGCAGGCTTGGTGGGGCTTGAATATTCATCGAACAATCCCGCCAGACGCTCCAGCGTCAGCGGTTCACCGGCAGCCAGCAGCGCCGCTTCGATGATCTGGTCGAGGGGGGCATCGCGCGAACTCATGACGGCGCGTTCTCCTGCTCGTCGGATGGGGGGAAGGAAGGTGACGTCTGCGCATCATCGAACGCCCCCTGGTCGGCCGCCACCTCGTCTTCGTCGGCGAATTCCAGTGCCAGCCAGTCCTCGTCGTCCTCGCTGTCAGGCTCCGGCGTACGAGCACGCACGTGAATGGGCGACAGCGGCGCATTCTGCACGACCTCGATCAGCGCCTCCTTGGCCAGCTCCAGGATCGCCATGAAGCTGACCACCACGCCGGCACGCCCCTCTTCGAGGGTGAACAGTCTCTCGAAGGGCGTGAAGTGCTCGTGGCTCAGCAGATTCATGATCGCCAGCATGCGCTCACGGGTCGACATCACCTCACGCGAGATGGTGTGCGCCTGGACGAGATCCGCCTGACGCAGGAGACCGGACAGCGCGCCGAGCAGCTCCGAGAGGTCCACTTCAGGGTGGACGACACGCGTCTCCAGCTCCGGCAGCTCCGCCGTGGCGACGAACCAGTCACGCCCCTGGCGTGGCATCTCGTCCAGCCCTTCGGCGGCCAGCTTGGTCTGCTCGTACTCCTGCAGACGCCGGATCAGCTCGGCGCGCGGGTCCTCTTCCTCGTCATCATCACTCTCCTTCGGCTGGCGCGGCAGCAGGCTGCGCGACTTGATCTCCGCCAGCATGGCGGCCATCAGCAGATATTCCCCGGCAAGGTCGATCTGCATGGCGTGCATCAGCTCGACGTACTCGATGTACTGATGCGTGATGGCCGCGACGTTGATGGCGAGGATGTCGAGGTTCTGACGACGGATGAGATACAGCAGCAGATCCAGCGGCCCCTCGAAGGTCTCGAGAAAGACCCGCAGTGCCTCAGGCGGGATGTAGAGATCCTGCGGCATCTCGGTGAGCGGCGTGTCGTTGACGCGCGCCAGCACGGCCGATCCCGCTGCAGGTGCGGTGATCAGCGGTGCGGGCTGATGCCCATCGGTCAGGGAAAAGCTGGCGCCATCGAGCAGGTCGCTCATGAAGTCTCCTGCAGGAGGCTGAAGTCGGGAGAACCAGGGCGGAGGATGCTCCAGGTCGTCGGAGGCACCATCGAGCCGCACGGCGACCGGGGGACGGGCATTCTAGCCGTTCAGGGCCCATCCCCCAAGTCATGATGGTACCGAGAGCATGATGGTACCGAGAGTCATGATGGTACCGAGAGTCGCGATGGGATCGAAGGTCATGGTGGCGCGGGGACCTGCCGGATTCGCGACGCCCTGCGCAAGGCCGATCAGCGATAGGTGAGGCCGATCACGCGTCGCAGCTCATCCAGAGTATCGCGAACGGTGTCCCGGGCACGCTCGGCACCCTCGGTCATCATGGTACGCACCTTGCCATGCTCGCCTTCCAGCGCCTCGGCGCGATCGCGGATCGGCGTCAGGGTGGCATCGATATGCTCGACCAGACAGCCCTTGCAGTCCAGGCAGCCGATACTGGCCTCACGACAGCCTGCGGCCGCCCACTTGCGGTCCGCTTCGGGAGTGAAGCTTTCATGCAGACTCCACAGCGGGCAACGTTCAGGGTCGCCCGGATCACTGCGCCGCACCCGCGCGGGGTCGGTGGGCATCTCGCGCACGCTGGCGTCTATCTCGGCACGCCCACTGCGCAGGAAGATGGCCTCCTCATGCGACGATAGCCGGGTCTTGAGTTCCATGCCCAGCAGCGGCTGGCTGTCCCCCTGCCAGTGTTCCGGCTCACCGAGGATGCGACGCCCGCCGCCTTCCAGATAGCCGAGCAGGCGCTCCTGCTGATTGCGGTTGAGCTTGCTGGTCTCGGCCAGCAGTCCACGCGCGCGCTCGAAGGCCTCGAGATCCCCCTCTTCCTGATAGTCACTCAGCCATTCGCGATACAGGCGACCACTCTTCTTGCCGAGTCGCGCGATGGCCCGCTCCGCCTGCTCCTCGAAGCCGGCGTCGCGTCCATAACGATGGTTGAAGCGCCTCGCCACCTCGCGGGTGAACTCGATGTGCGCGCGCTGTTCCGGTCCGGCGGGCACGACCTCGCCCCGCAGCGCCAGGATGTCGGCCGCCTGCATCAGAGGGGCACCCAGCATCGCGAAACTGGCCCCCTGCTGCTCACCGAGTCCCGCCACCATCTCACGATAGCTGGGCAGACGCTCCAGCCATGCCTTGGGCGTCACGCTGGACAGGATCATGTGCACGTCGGTCAGCTCCGGCACCCACGACTGGATGAACAGGGTGGCGACCTTGGGATTGATCCCACAGGCAAGGCAATCGATGACCATGGCCCAGCTGTACTGCTCGATTTCATGGGGCGCATGCCCACTGACCGCCAGCGCGTTCCAGTCGGCGATCAGAAAATAGGCATCGTGGTGGTACTGCAGCTCGGTCCAGCGTCGGATCACGGCATGATAGTGTCCGAGCGTCAGGTGTCCGCTGGGGCGTAAGCCGGACACCAGCCTGGCCGAGGTATCGGTGGCACTCACCTTGTGAGTTCTCCCTGAAACGTATGAAGCGGCCAGTCTAACAATCCCGGCCCCCGATCAGCATCCCCGTGACGTCGTGTCTCGTACGGGAGGCGTCATGCTCTGCGTCACGCAGACGACTCACCCCGCCGCGATGCCGGTGCGATAGCGCCCGGCGTAATCGAACAGCTTGTCACGAATCTGCCAGTAGCGGCCGCTCTTGCGCCCGATGACGAAGTCAGGGGCCTTGAGGCGCTCCTCACCGGCCAATACCTCGGCGATGTCCTTCGGCGCCCAGTCACTGCCCGGCGCCCGCAGGTGCCGGGCGAGAAAACTCAGGCGAAAGGCATGGCGCTGAGCGGACGTCTCGAGCGCGAACCACTCTGACAGATCGGTGCCATCCTCGTCGTAATAGGTCACTTTCAGACGCGGCAGTCCCCGCCCGTTGCGCGTCTCCTCCAGCTGCCAGCCGCTGACGCGCAGCACCCGTGCATCACGCAGCTTGAGCGCATCGCGCAGCTTGTCATCCGGGTCCACCAGCCGCGCCTGACAGGCGTGACAATGGCGCGCGGCGATGTCATTGGCCTCGCCACACTGCGGACAGGCCTTGGCGCGATAGCGGAAATCACACTGCACCAGCGGCTTGCCCTCGCCGTCGGGCGACTCCACCAGCCCCTGACAGCGCCGCCCGAAGTGCTCCACCACCAGCTCCCCATCCTTGCGCCCCCAGAACAGATTGGCATTGCCGCACACGGGACACTCGACCTGCACGATCTCGGTATCCCCTGCCGGTTTGGGTGTGGCGACTTCCGGCGCGTAGAGATCCCAGGGATTGCCGGCGTAATCGAGAATCAGGCAGTCCGTCTTGCCGGGACTCAGGCGCAGCCCACGCCCGACGATCTGCTGATAGAGACTGACGGACTCGGTGGGCCGCAGGATGGCGATCAGGTCCACGTGCGGGGCATCGAAGCCGGTGGTGAGCACCGCCACGTTGACCAGATACTTGAGCTGCTGCGCCTTGAAGGCATGGATCAGGCGCTCGCGCTCATCGCCGGGCGTCTCACCGGTGATCAACGCCGCCTCACCCTCGGGCAGGAGCCCCGTGACCTCCTCGGCATGCTCGACGGTGGAGCAGAACACCATCACCCCACGCCGCTCGCGTGCCTGGGCGACGATATCCAGCACGATGCCTGGCGTCGCGCGTGAGCCCTGCACCACCTCGTTGAGCTCGGCTTCCTGGAAGCTGCCGCCGATCCCCGGTGCCAGCTGCGAGAAGTCATAGCGCGCCACGGCGACATCGACACGCCGCGGCTCGCTCAGAAAGCCCTGGCGCACCATCAGGCGCAACGGTTGCTCGAACACGCAGTCACGGAAGAAGCAGTCGTCATCACCGCGCACCATGCCGTGATAATGACGATGGAAGATGAAGCCCTGCCCGAGGCGATACGGCGTCGCCGTCAGTCCCAGCACCTTGAGGCGTGGATTTTGCTCACGCAGATGATGGATGACCTTGCGATAGCTGGCGTCCTTCTCCAGCGAGACCCGGTGACACTCGTCGATCACCAGTAGCGTGAACGCACCTGTCTGCTCACCCGGCGTGAAGGCCGCGAGATTGCGTACCACCGACTGCACCGAGCCGAACACCACCTGACGCGCGGCCTGCTTGCGCTTGAGGCCGGCACTGAAGATGTCGGCCTCCTTGCCATAGGATTCGTACTTGGCGTGATTCTGCTCGACCAGCTCGCGCACATGCGCCAGCACCAGCACGCGCCCGCGCGCGATACGCGCAAGCTCCGCGATCACCAGTGACTTGCCGCTACCGGTGGGTAGCACGACCACCGCCGCCTCGTCACTCTTGCGGAAATGCTCCACGGTGCGCCGGACGGCTTCCTGCTGATAGGGACGTAGCTCAAACATGCCGGCTGTTCCCTGCAAGGACACGTGGGCCGGCCATGGGCAGCGGCATGATCAGAAAGAGTGGTGCAGACATGAGAGCTCGCCGGGTCACGGAAAAGGGGCACAGGTTGAGGGGCAATGGCTGCCCATGAGGGATGAGGCAGCCACCCACCTGCAGAAGACCCATTATCCTGATCCCGCCCCCCGGCGGTAAAGCGACCGGGTGTGGATAACCCGAATGAAAGTCAGGTGCGCTCAGAAGCGCGGCGTGCGGCCTTCAAGCCTGGCGCCAACACATTCCATGTGCTCCGGCTGGCCGAGCAAGCCGGATTGCAGCCTGGCCTCCAGGGCAAGTGCCTCGCCCTCCGGTGCCGCCAGCGCCTCGGCATACAGCCGGGTGATGCAGCGAATCGCCCTGGGAGAACGTGTCGCGATCTCCCGCGCGAGCGCCAGTGCCTCTTCCCGCGGACTGGAGACCAGGCGCGTCACGAGCCCGGCTTCCTGGGCCTCGCGGGCGGCAACCTTGCGGCCGCTCCAGCTCAGTTCATGCAACCAGTCAGGCCGCACTCCACGTGCCGTGACGCTGATGCCCATGTCAGGAATGATGCCCCAGTCGATCTCGAGCACCGCCAGGCGCGCATCCGGATCACACAGCCGGACATCCGCTCCCAGCGCGATCTGCAGCCCGCCCCCGAAGACATTGCCCTGCAGGGCCGCGATCACCGGTACGCCGGCATCCCGCCAGCCCAGTGCCAGCTGCTGAACGGTATTGCGCTCAGGCGTGCAGCCATTGGCCCCCCCGACGAGCAACTGCGGCACCCGCGATGCCTCTCCCATGATGGCGGCCATGTCGAGCCCCGCGCAGAAACTGGCGCCTTCTCCGGATAGCACGATGGCTCGCAGCCCTCCCTCCTCGGCACGTGCCCGCAACTCTGCCTGGGCACCGAGGATGGCATCGATCATCGCCCAGTCGAGTCCATTGTGCTTGTCGGGTCGATTGAGGCGCACATCGGCGACATGCTCATTGATCATCACTGTCACGCGGCGTGCGGACGGGCACTTTGCGGCATCACTCATGGCGGCTCCCTCGAACGGCGAATGAAACGGCGGTCAGCGATTGCTCACGAGACACGACGGGCAGCCAATGCCCATGTCGACATGAGGTATCTGCGAGACATCTGACAGATAGCGCAATCTCGAGGTCCAGTGTGGCTGTCCGCACGCCATCATGAAACGGTCGTTTGGTCGCAGAGGGGCCACACCCGGCCAATCGACATCGCAAGGCACCCTCTTGCATGACGTCTATTCGCGCTTGGCACCCGAGACGTCTGCCAGCGAGCGTGACTGGAAGCTGTCCGCCTGAGCCATCGCCCACACGCGGCGATAGAAGGGGAAATCGTCCGCTTCCTTGAGCAAGGCGCCGGGCGTCAGGAAGGGGTGCAGGTGCGAGAACAGACGCACCTCATTCTCCGACACGCGATGCACGAGATGGTCTGGAGTGATCTGCCACGGGGTCGAGAGCCCCGAGGCCGCGATGATTTCCGCCAGCGCATGCAGGGTGTTGTGATGGAAGTGCCGGACCTGCTCGGCCTTGTCTTCCACTACCAGCGACTTCTGTCGCAAATCATCCTGGGTGGCGATGCCCGTCGGGCACTTGTTGGTATGACAGCTCAGCGACTGGATGCAGCCCAGGGCGAACATGTAACCGCGCGCGGCATTGACCCAATCCGCCCCCAAGGCCAGCACGCAGGCGATATCGAAGGCACTGATGATCTTGCCACTGGCGCCGATGCGCACGTCATCACGCAGCCCCGCGCCCACCAGGGTGTTGTGGACGAACAGCAGCCCTTCGCGCAGCGGTGTCCCGAGGTGATCGGTGAATTCCGTCGGCGCGGCTCCGGTGCCGCCCTCGCTGCCATCCACCACGATGAAGTCCGGCACGATTCCCGTTTCGCGCATTGCCTTGACGATGGCCATGAACTCCCAGGGCTGGCCCAGACACATCTTGAACCCGACCGGCTTGCCACCGGACAGCTCTCTCAGCCGCTGGATGAACTCCAGCAACTCGACAGGGGTACTGAAGGCACTGTGACTGGCCGGCGAGATGCAGTCCTCGCCCATCGGAATGTCACGCGTCTCGGCGATCTCGCGGCTGATCTTGCTGGCTGGCAGCACACCGCCATGCCCCGGCTTGGCTCCCTGGCTCAGCTTTATCTCGATCATCTTCACTTGCTCGCTGGCCGCCTGACGGGCGAACTTCTCGGCATCGAAGTCCCCCTTCGCGGTGCGGCAGCCGAAATAGCCACTGCCCAGCTCCCAGATCAGATCGCCGGCGAATTCCCGATGGTAGGGGCTGATGCTGCCCTCGCCGGTATCGTGCGCGAATCCTCCCAGCATCGCGCCCTTGTTGAGCGCACGGATGGCATTGCCACTCAGCGAACCGAAACTCATCGCCGAGATGTTGAACAGCGAGGCACTGTAGGGCTGCGCACACTGCGTATTGCCGATCGTCAGACGGAAGTCACGAAAGTCAGGCACTTCGGAGGTCTGCATCGAGTGTCCGATGAATTCGTAACTGTCGGAGTAGACATCCAGCAAGGTACCGAAGGGCTGCGAGGAATTGCGCTGGCGTCCGCGGGCATAGACCAGCTCACGTTGCTTGTGGGAGAACGGTAGCTGGTCGGTATCCGACTCGAACAGGTACTGACGCATCTCCGGGCGCAGCGCCTTGAACAGATAGCGCATGTTGCCGATCACCGGGTAGTTGCGCCGCACGGCATAATCCGACTGCCGCATGTCGTTGATGCCGACGGCGACCAACAGCAGAAAGATCACGGCCAGCGGCCACACCCAGGGGGTCTGCATCGTCAGAAGCAGACAGACGAGAGCCCCCAGCACACAGAGCAGAAAGACGGAATAACGCGGCAACAGCGACCATTTCAGCTTCATCACGACATCCTTGTAATGTGTCAGGCAGGGATTCGTGCCCCAGACCTCGAGGCATTCCCCCACCTTAAGCCACCCGGCGTCCGACACCCAGCTCCCGACGTGGAACGCCACGTTGAGGGAGCCAGATGCCGCCAGCCAATCGGCTCGCGCGTCAGTCAGAACGCAAGACGCCCCCATGGCGTTCACCATGGGGGCGTCGGTCAGGCAATCATCACCTGTGCATTGCGCACTCTCGCGGGATCAATCGACCCAACGACGTGCATTGCGGAACATGCGCAACCAGGCGCCATCCTGCTCCCAGTCATCCGGACGCCAGGAGTTGGTGACGGCGCGCGCCACACGCTCCGGGTGCGGCATCATGATGGTGACGCGCCCGTCGTTGGTGGTGAGACCGGTGATACCGGACGGCGAGCCGTTCGGGTTGGCCGGATAACGCGTGGTGGTCTGGCCGTAGTTGTCGACGTAGCGCAGCGCCACCTGGCCGCTGCTCTGCATCTTGCGCAGGTGAGCGCTGTCGCGGAACTCGGCACGCCCTTCACCATGCGCGATGGCGATCGGCAGGCGCGAGCCTTCCATGCCATCGAGGAACAGCGAGGCACTCTTCTCGACCTCGACCATCGCGACACGCGCCTCGAACTGCTCGGACTCGTTGCGCACGAAGCGCGGCCAGGCCTCGGCCCCCGGGATCAGCTCCTTGAGCTGGGAGAGCATCTGGCAACCGTTGCAGACGCCCAGCGCGAAGCTGTCGTCACGCTGGAAGAAGCGCTCGAACTGTTCACGCGCACGCGCATTGAACAGCACCGACTTGGCCCAGCCGCCGCCGGCGCCCAGCACGTCACCGTAGGAGAAGCCGCCACAGGCGACCAGACCCCGCATGGTGTCCAGATCGACACGCCCTTCAAGGATGTCGCTCATGTGGACGTCCACCGCCTCGAAGCCGGCGCGGTCGAAGCTTGCCGCCATCTCGAGCTGACCATTGACGCCCTGCTCACGCAGGATCGCCATGCGCGGACGTGCACCGGTGTTCAAGTACGGCGCCGCGATGTCCTCGTTGACGTCGAAGGTGGCCTGGACGGAGAGACCCGGATCACGCACGTCGTTGATGGACTCGAATTCGCTCTTGGCACAATCGGCGTTGTCACGCGCGGCCTGCATGCGATAGCTGGTCTCGGCCCACAGACGCTCGGCACTGGCACGCGTGGTGGAGAGCAGGTTCTGGCCCAGCAGCGTGATGTTGATCTGCTCATCATGACGCGGCGTGGCGATCACGCCACTGTGCTCGAGACCCACGGCCTTGAGCTCGGCGAGAATGGACTCGGTGTGCTCGCGACGCACCTGCACCACGGCACCCAGCTCTTCCGCAAACAGCGCGCCGGTGGCCTGACCCGGCTCGGCGGCGGTCCAGTCGAGGGAGATGTCGAGACCGACACGCCCCGCGAAGGACATTTCCATCAGGGTGGTCAACAGGCCACCGTCGCTGCGGTCGTGATAGGCCAGCAGCTTGCCTTCGACATTGAAGCGCTGGATGGCCTCGAAGAAGTGCTTGAGGTCTTCCGGCTTGGCAAGATCCGGCGCGTCATTGCCGACCTGTCCATAGACCTGCGCCAGCGCGGAGCCACCGAGACGGTGAGCGCCATGGCCGAGATCGATCAGGATCAGGTCCGTCTCCACGGCCTCGCCATTCAGCGTGCGACGCAGCTGCGGCGTGAGGGTACGCATGGCGTCGGTGACCGGCGCGAAGCCTGTCATCACCAGCGACAGCGGCGCGGTGATCGACTTGTCTTCGCCGTTCTCGTCCTGCCAGGCGGTACGCATGGACATGGAGTCCTTGCCGACCGGAATGGTCAGATCCAGCGCCGGGCACAGTTCCATGCCGACGGCGTGGACGGCATCAAACAGCGCCTGATTCTCGCCGGTGTGATCGGCAGCGCTCATCCAGTTGGCGGAGAGCTTGATGTCAGACAGCTTGGCGATCGGCGCGGCAGCGAGGTTGGTGATCACCTCGGCTACGGCCAGACGCGCGGAGGCGGCCGGCGAGATCAGCGCGACCGGCGTGCGCTCGCCCATCGCCATCGCTTCACCGACGTGGCTGTCGAGGGAGCTGGTGGTGACGGCGCAATCCGCCACCGGCACCTGCCACGGACCGACCATCTGGTCACGCGCGACCATGCCGGTGATCGAGCGGTCACCGATGGTGATCAGGAATTTCTTGGAGGCGACGGTGGGCAGCTGCAGCACACGGGTCATCGCTTCACGCGGGTCGAGGTTGTCCAGTGCCAGTGCCGGCAGTTCCAGCGCCTGACGTTCGAAGCTGCGTGACATCTTGGGCGGCTTGCCGAACAGCACGTCCATCGGCAGGTCGACCGGACGCGTATCGAAGTGACCATCCTTGACGATCAGCTCGTGCTCTTCCAGTGCTTCCCCGACCACAGCGTAGAGGCAGCGCTCACGCTCGCACAGCGCTTCGAAGGTGGCCAGATTCTCCGGCGCCACCGCCAGCACGTAGCGCTCCTGGGATTCGTTGCACCAGATTTCCAGCGGACTCATGCCGGATTCGGCGCTCGGCACGGCGCGCAGGTCGAACAGACCACCGCGACCGCCATCCTTGACCAGCTCCGGCAGTGCGTTGGACAGACCGCCCGCGCCGACATCGTGGATGAAGCAGATCGGGTTCTTGTCATCCAGCGCCCAGCAGCGATCGATGACTTCCTGCACGCGACGCTCCATCTCGGCGTTGTCACGCTGCACGGAGGCGAAGTCGAGGTCTTCGCTGGAGCTGCCGGAGGCCATGGAAGAGGCGGCACCGCCACCCAGACCGATCAACATCGCCGGACCGCCCATCACGATCAGCTTGGCGCCGACCGGAATGTCGCCCTTCTCGACGTGCTGGCTGCGGATGTTGCCGTAGCCGCCCGCCAGCATGATCGGCTTGTGATAGCCGCGACGCTCGATACCACCGGCGCCGAAGGCATCCTGCTCATAGGTACGGAAGTAGCCGTTGAGGTTGGGGCGGCCGAATTCGTTGTTGAAGGCAGCGCCACCGATCGGACCTTCGAGCATGATGTCGTAGGCGGTCTTGATGCGCTCCGGCTTGCCGTAGTCGTGCTCCCACGGCTGTTCGAAGCCCGGGATACGCAGGTTGGAGACGCTGAAGCCGGTCAGACCCGCTTTCGGCTTGGAGCCGACACCGGTCGCGCCTTCATCACGAATCTCGCCACCGGCACCGGTCGCGGCGCCCGGATAGGGGGCGATGGCGGTCGGGTGGTTGTGAGTCTCGACCTTCATCAGGATGTTGATCGGTTCCTGATGATAGGTATAGATGTGGCCTTCGCCTGTCGGGAAGTAACGCCCGGCGGTCGGGCCTGCCATGACGGCGGCATTGTCACTGTAGGCGGACAGCACGCCATCCGGATGATGCTGGTAGGTGTTCTTGATCATCTTGAACAGCGAGTGCGACTGCGCTTCGCCGTCGATGGTCCAGTCCGCATTGAAGATCTTGTGGCGGCAATGCTCGGAGTTCGCCTGGGCGAACATCATCAGTTCGATGTCGGCAGGATTGCGGCCCAGAGTCTTGAAGGACTCGACCAGATAATCGATCTCGTCATCCGCCAGTGCCAGGCCCAGAGAGCCATTGGCCTGCACCAGTGCGTCACGACCACCGCCGAGGATGTCGACATGGGCAAGCTTTGCCGGGGCCTGATGCTGGAAGAGGCGCGCCGCGTCCTGAGTACGCGTCAGCACCGTTTCGGTCATGCGGTCGTGCAGGCGGGAAGACAGCGTGGCGAAGAGTTCTTCGCTCAGAGGGGCGTCGAGCTTGATGCGATAGGCGATGCCACGTTCGAGGCGGCGGACTTGCGGGAGACCACAGTTGGCAGCGATGTCGGTGGCCTTGGAAGACCAGGGCGACAGCGTGCCGAGGCGGGGAACGACGAGGAAGAGATGACCTTCGGGAGAGCTCTCGTCGCGACTGGGGCCGTAGTCCAGCAGACGCTCGAGCGTGGTCCGGTCGGTACTGCTCAGTTCACCATCGACCTCGGCCAGATGCAGGTACTCGGCATGAAGGGATTCCACCTCCGGCACCAGCTCGCGCAATGCAGCCAGTAGACGGGAGTGACGGAAGGCGGAAAGGGCAGGCGCGCCTCGCAGTTCGAGCATGGTCAGGGAAAGCCTCTGAAGCAGCGTGAACGGACAACCGCCGAGCGGCGGCAGCAAGCGCATATCATACGTGAAAGCCGCCCGTGAACGAAGCCCGACAGTCACATGCGTTGGATGACAGTGTGAAGCGCTGTCGGTATGGTGAAACCCCTGCCGTGAATGATGCTGACGCATGCTCAAGACCTCGCTTTCCTCCCTCATCACGCCCCTGCAAGCACTGCTGCGCCATTCGCGCCGGTGGCTTGCGCTCGTGGTGATGGCGCTGGCCCTGCTGTTGCCGGAAAAGACCCTGATCGCCCCGCCCTCCCGGCTTGACGATGTTCGCACGCGCGACTTCCTTCAGGTGGTGACTCGCAACAGCCCAACCACCTACTACCGTGGCCGTCAGGGCCCCACCGGTTTCGAGTATGAGCTGGCGCGAGACTTTGCCGACTACCTCGGCGTCAGCCTGTCGATGGATGCAGAACACAATATCGAATCCCTCACCCGAAGCGTGCGTGATGATCAGGCCGATTTTGCTGCCGCCACCCTCCCTCTTGACCTGTCAGAGCAGGGGCTGCGCTTCACTCGACCGATTCTCGAACTGCAGGCGATGGTGGTCTATCGACGCGGAATGCAACCGCCCAGAGAGCTTGAAGATCTGGTCGGCAAGCGGATCGGCGTCATCAAGGGAGCCGGTACCAGCCTGATTCTGCATGAGCTTCAACAGCAGCTTCCCGAGCTCAGCTGGAAGGAAACCGGCGAACTCGAGGTGGCCGACCTCCTGCAGCGCATCGAGGAAGACAGCCTGGACGTGGCGGTCGTCTACGCCCACCAGTTCAAGCTCAATCGGCTGTTCTTCCCCAATGTGGAGAACGGCTTCACCGTGGGGGACCCATTGACTCTGGCCTGGGCCTTCCCGGCGCAGGGAGATATCTCCTTGCTGAGCGCTGCCAACGATTTTCTCGAGACACGCAGCGAGGATGGCACCCTGGACCAGCTGGTCGACCAGTACTTCGGGCATGATGACTATCTGGAATATGTGGGCGCGCGTACCTTCATCCGCCAGGCACGAGAGCGGCTCCCGCGCTACATCGATACCTTCAAGCAAGCCGCTCGCGATACCGGCATCGATTGGAAACTACTGGCGGCGGTGGGGTACCAGGAATCCCATTGGCAACCGAAAGCGACGTCACCTACCGGGGTACGTGGGCTGATGATGCTGACCAACGCCACCGCCCGCGAGATGAACGTGGCCAATCGTTTGGACCCCGTCCAGAGTATCGATGGCGGGTCACGCTATCTTGTGAGTATAAAGGGACGTCTTCCCGAAGGGATTCAGGAGCCGGACCGGACCTGGATGACATTGGCAGCCTACAATGTCGGTCTCGGGCACCTGCTGGATGCCAGGCGCATCGTGCGCATGAAAGGTGGCAACCCCGATCACTGGAAGGATGTGCGCGAGGCATTGCCTCTGCTGCAGAAACGCCAATGGTATCAACAGGTACGTTATGGCTATGCCCGCGGTGGTGAGCCTGTCATCTATGTACGCAACATCCGGCGGTATTATGAAATACTCAACTATGTTTACCGCAGTCAGCAGCAGTTCTATCAGCTGAATGAGCGCCAGATAACCGATGATGAAGGGGACAACAATCCCTTCGATACCGTCCCCCCGATCCTGTGATCCATGAACAAGGTAGTGGGAAACCTGTCGGCGACTCGTGACAGGCGAGAAAAGCGCGCACGGGGCGTGGTGCATCAGGAGCTTCTAAGGACAGGGAATGACACGCAGATTCATCTTGATGTTGCTTGGCCTGCTTGCCTTCGGCGTCGCCTTGCTGGGCCTCTGGCCTCGCGCCGGCCACGAAGCCAATGCACTGCTGTTGATCATGCTGACATTGCAGGCGGCAGGGCAGACTGCGTGGCACTGGCGAAACCTGTTCCTCAGTCCACTGTTTCTCGGCATGTCCCTGCTCATCAACCTGGTGCTTACCTGCACCTTTCTCTTGCCGGAAAGCTGGGTCGGTGTCGATCATTGGGGCGCGTTGCTGACCGCCCTGCCCGGTGACTGGCATGTCGCCAACATTCGCCCTCCGATTCTGATTCTGCTGGCATGCCTGGGGCTCAACTGCTGTTCTCTCTTGCGGATGCGCCTGGGCTTCGGCGCCACGATACAGCTGGCGCAGACGACTCTCATACTGATCTTCGCCATCATCGCCGACCCGAGTCTCTCCGTGGCCAGCATGCCACTGGTAGGGGTGGAGCGAACCACGCTGCTTGCCTTCCTGGGATTGCTTCTGGCTGCACAATGGCTGGATCTGCTGCCAGCGCTCACTCGCATGTGGCGACGCAACGTGCTGCCCCTGGCCATCTCTGCCTCCATCACGCTCGTCTGTCTTCTGGCGTGGCAACAGCAGACAAAGGATGAGAACAACCGCATCAACCAGGCGACCTATGTACTGGGCGACAAGATCGCGACACAGCTGTCACGCGAGATCGATGATCAACTCAATGCCATGCGGCGCTTCGCCGGCTTCTGGAGCCTGATGGGGCAGACACCTTCACGGGGTGAATGGCAACGTCTGGCACGAAATTATTACAATGATTTCAATTACTTCCAGAATATCGCCTTCATTGATCCCGACAGCGTGGTGACTCTGGTATTCCCCGACAAGGGCGGCAACCATGATCTGCTGGGCGTGAGGCTATTTGATGCCCAGCCAGATACCCCCCTGCGCAATCCGCTGGAGCTGGGCATTGAAGGCCACACCGGCATCATCGATCTCCTGCAGGGCGGCAAGGGCATGGTGTCCTACCTGCCTGTGCGCAATCCGCGTGATGGCGACATCCTCGGCGCCATCGCCATGGTGGTAGATCTGGCACCGCTGCTGGACCAGGCACTGGATGCCGCCCGCAATGATGCCTTTGCCATCACGTTGTCAGAACGCAGCAATGTCTACATTCATGTAGGCCCGGAAAGCCGTCTTGCTCCCTGGGGGCATCGAATCCCCATCGAACTTCCCGCCACGGACCTGACGCTGGGCTTGCAGCCGACGCAGCATTACCTCGCGGCAAGCCGTGGCCGCCTGCCAGAAGTCACGCTCCTGACCGGCATCATGCTCTCGTATCTGCTCTTCCTGGTGGTCTACATGTACCGCCGCGTCTCCCAGGAGCATGGCATCGTCAAGCAAGCCAACGATGCCCTGAAGGAAGAGATGACGCGCCGAGAGCGACTGCAGAACGAGATACAATGGCTGGCACGTCATGATGAGCTGACCCAGCTCCCCAATCGCCGTTATTTCCTCGAGCAGGTGCAGACCTTCAATGGCCAGATGCCACTGACGGTGATGATACTGGACATCGATTTCTTCAAATCGATCAACGACAAGCTGGGGCACCTCGAGGGCGATCGCTATCTGCAGAAGATAGCCTCGGTATCGCGAGCGCCTGTCGAGGCAGCGGGAGGGATTCTGGCACGTTTCGGCGGCGAGGAATTCGTCGTCTGCATCCCCGAATGCCCTCGTGCTGTCGGCCGGACGCTCGCGGAAGAGCTGCGTCGTGCCGTACAGGCGGCAGGTCTCCCCCAGCCTGCCACGGACAGTGTCGTCACCGTCTCGGTTGGCATGGCCTGCGTGGCCAGAGCACCTCTGCGACTGGAAGCACTGCTTCAGGCGGCGGATGAGGCGCTGTATCGCGCCAAGTCCAGTGGGCGCAATCAGGTCCAGGTCGCCGCCTGAAGCCTCATGCTCCCTTGAAGCACCGGCTTCATCGCAGGGTCATGGCAAGCGCCGAGTCAGGGTGACGCATCGGTTGGCAACGCGGCAGCGCGCCGCTCGGCGAAGAACTGCTTGAGCAGGCGTTTCGCCTGGGCAGCCAGCACCCCACCTTCTATCTGTACCTGATGGTTATGCCACGGCTGCACGAAGAGGTTGGCCCGAGACTCCACCATCCCCGTCTTCGGCTCAGCGGCACCATATACCACGCGCGCCACACGGGCATGGATCAGGGCGCCACTGCACATCATGCAGGGCTCGAGGGTGACATAGAGCGTGCAGTCATCAAGCCGATAGTTGCCAAGCCTGGCCGCTGCTGAACGCAGTGCCTGAATCTCGGCGTGTGCCGTCGGATCCGGAGTCCCCACCGGGGCATTGAACCCGCTCCCGATGATCTCCCCCTGTGGGTTCACCACGACGGCTCCCACTGGCACCTCTCCAGCCTCCAATGCCAGCCGCGCCTGATCCAGGGCGCGGTGCATGTAGTACTGATCCTTGCGAGGCATCGCCGCCTCAGACCTCACGCTCTCGTCGCTCACCGTCATTCTCCGGTATCCTGATGTCATTGGCGCAAGTGACATGATACCGACTAATGCCAACCCGCTCATTTGCTCGTATCAAAGCCGCTTGCCGTGACTCTTTTTCCTGAAGGATGGGACGATGACCGACGCTTCACCGACACCGCTTGAATCACTCGTCACCTTGCTGGGGCTGGAAACTCTGGAAGAGAATCTCTTCCGGGGCCACAGCCAGGACCTCGGCTTTCCACAACTGTTCGGGGGGCAGGTACTTGGCCAAGCGTTGTCCGCCGCGACACGCACCGTCCCCTCGGAACGGAAGGTGCATTCGCTGCATGGCTACTTTCTTCGCCCGGGGGATGCTCACAAGCCAGTCGTCTACCAGGTCGATGGCGTACGTGATGGCGGCAGCTTCACGACCCGACGCATCAGCGCCATCCAGAACGGCAAGACCATCTTCTTCTGCAGCGCCTCCTTCCATGGCAAGGAAGAGGGCTTCACGCATCAGCTCGCCATGCCCGATATCGAATCCCCTGAGCAGTTGATCGAACAGGGGGCACGCATCGAACGTTACGAGGGCCATCCCATCGAGTTCCTGCGCATGAAGGCCCCGGCTACGACAAGCGAGGGCGCGTCATCAGCGCCACCTCGTCAGCGCCTCTGGTTCCGTCTTTCAGGCGAGCTGCCGGAAGATGATGCTCTGCACCGTTATCTCCTGACCTACAGCTCCGACTTCAACCTGCTGGCCACTGCGCTGGGAGGACACGGTGTCCGCTTCGGCTCCCCGGAGCTGCAGATGGCCAGCCTGGATCACTCACTCTGGTTCCACCAGGATGTTCGCGTCAACGACTGGTTGCTGTACGAGATGGATAGCCCATGGGCAGGCGGTGCTCGCAGCTTCTCGCGCGGCAGCCTCTACAATCGCCATGGCGAATTGGTCGCGTCCAGCGCTCAGGAAGGGCTGACGCGCCTGCGCCAACGCTCCTGAACGATCGATGGAACGACGATGCCCCTCTTGAGAAGCACTCTTGAGGGGCATCGTTTGTTCTGACTTGCAGCCAAGGGGTCGTGCTGCAACCACCGCCATTGCCACGAGATGCAGATCACTTCAGTGCCGTTCGGACCCGCGTACAGTTCTCGTCCCGATAACGCTGCTTGTAGTCATTGCGCTGAGACTGCCAACTACGCATCTGGCCTGAAGACCCACCGCCACGACGCATGGCGGTATAATATTCGATCTTGTTCTTGATGAACTGGCAACGTTTTATCTTCTCTTCACGCTCACCAGCAGATGCCACCTCTGAAGCCGTCAGACCTATCAAGAGCACCATCAACCCTGCCAGCAATGACCTTGATGGGATAAATGAAAAGTACCTCGACATGCCGCCTCCTTGCGCTTGTTCATGAGTCGTCCCGTGCGTGGTATTCAATGACATCGCAGTCATCGATCATGTTCTGCAGTAGAAAGAATATCCCCCGAGAACGTGGAATGCCTGCCCATGAGACTGATCATCAGCAGAGTACTGCCGTACTTCACCCTCCGTACTGATCAATAAACAAGGAAGCCGCTATCACGGAAATGATAGCGGCTTCTTGAGTCAATGTTTCAGCGGGCTTCGCTTATCCATGGCCCTCTCTCGCACAACCTTCTGAGAGCACGACTTTTCTCACGCACAAAGAGAACCGCCCCTGCAGCTGGGCTGCAGGGGCGGTTCAGTATAAGTGCCTGACGATGACCTACTCTCACATGGAGAAACTCCACACTACCATCGGCGCTAAGCGGTTTCACTTCCGAGTTCGGCATGGGATCGGGTGGTTCACGCTCGCTATGGTCGTCAGGCGAAACGGTGGCATCTTGCGATGCCTGAGTCTCGAGGCTTGTGGCCTCGCGACTCGCAATATGAATCATGCTGACCGATATGTCGTCGATCCTGTCGCAATCCCGGCGGTTTGCCTGCGCAAACCCCTTGGGTGTTATATGGTCAAGCCTCACGGGCAATTAGTACTGGTTAGCTCAACACATTGCTGTGCTTCCACACCCAGCCTATCAACCTTGTAGTCTTCAAGGGCCCTTCAGGAGGCGCAAGGCCTCAGGGAAGTCTCATCTTGAAGGGGGCTTCCCGCTTAGATGCTTTCAGCGGTTATCCCGTCCGAACGTAGCTACCGGGCAATGCCATTGGCATGACAACCCGAACACCAGAGGTTCGTCCACTCCGGTCCTCTCGTACTAGGAGCAGCTCTTCTCAAACTTCCGACGCCCACGGCAGATAGGGACCGAACTGTCTCACGACGTTCTAAACCCAGCTCGCGTACCACTTTAAATGGCGAACAGCCATACCCTTGGGACCGACTTCAGCCCCAGGATGTGATGAGCCGACATCGAGGTGCCAAACACCGCCGTCGATGTGAACTCTTGGGCGGTATCAGCCTGTTATCCCCGGAGTACCTTTTATCCGTTGAGCGATGGCCCTTCCATACAGAACCACCGGATCACTAGAACCTACTTTCGTACCTGCTCGACGTGTCTGTCTCGCAGTCAAGCACCCTTATGCTCTTGCACTCAATGCACGATTTCCAACCGTGCTGAGGGTACCTTCGTGCTCCTCCGTTACTCTTTAGGAGGAGACCGCCCCAGTCAAACTACCCACCATACACTGTCCTCGATCCGGATGACGGACCTGAGTTAGAACGCCAATGATGTCAGGCTGGTATTTCAAGGTTGGCTCCACCGCATCTGGCGACGTGGTTTCAAAGCCTCCCAGCTATCCTACACAGACAACATCAGCATCCAGTGTAAAGCTATAGTAAAGGTTCACGGGGTCTTTCCGTCTAGCCGCGGGTACACAGCATCTTCACTGCGATTTCAATTTCACTGAGTCTCGGGTGGAGACAGCGTGGCCATCATTACGCCATTCGTGCAGGTCGGAACTTACCCGACAAGGAATTTCGCTACCTTAGGACCGTTATAGTTACGGCCGCCGTTTACCGGGGCTTCGATCAAGAGCTTCGGACGAATCCTAACCCCATCAATTAACCTTCCGGCACCGGGCAGGCGTCACACCCTATACGTCCGCTTGCGCGTTTGCAGAGTGCTGTGTTTTTAATAAACAGTTGCAGCCACCTGGTATCTTCGACCGGTAAGAGCTTACGGAGCAAGTCCTTCACTCGAACCGGTGCACCTTCTCCCGAAGTTACGGTGCCATTTTGCCTAGTTCCTTCACCCGAGTTCTCTCAAGCGCCTTGGTATTCTCTACCTGACCACCTGTGTCGGTTTGGGGTACGGTCGCATGTGATCTGAAGCTTAGAGGCTTTTCCTGGAAGCGTGGCATCGATGACTTCCTGACCGTAGTCAGTTCGTCTCGCATCTCGACCTCAGAGGAACCGGATTTGCCTGATTCCTCGGCCTACATGCTTTCACCAGGACAACCAACGCCTGGCTCACCTAGCCTTCTTCGTCCCCCCATCGCAACCACATCCGGTACGGGAATATTAACCCGTTTCCCATCGACTACGCGTTTCCGCCTCGCCTTAGGGGCCGACTCACTCTGCTCCGATTAACGTAGAACAGAAAACCTTGGTCTTCCGGCGGGGGAGTTTTTCACTCCCCTTATCGTTACTCATGTCAGCATTCGCACTCGTGATACCTCCAGCAGACTTCTCAATCCACCTTCATTGGCTTACACGACGCTCCTCTACCGCTCATCCATAAGGATGAACCCGTAGCTTCGGTACCTGATTTAGCCCCGTTATATCTTCCGCGCAGGCCGACTCGACTAGTGAGCTATTACGCTTTCTTTAAAGGATGGCTGCTTCTAAGCCAACCTCCTAGCTGTCTGAGCCTTCCCACATCGTTTCCCACTTAATCAGGATTTTGGGACCTTAGCTGACGGTCTGGGTTGTTTCCCTTTTCACAACGGACGTTAGCACCCGCTGTGTGTCTCCCACGCTGCACTCACTGGTATTCGGAGTTTGCCTCGGGTTGGTAAGTCGGGATGACCCCCTAGCCGAAACAGTGCTCTACCCCCAGCGGTGATACGTGAGGCGCTACCTAAATAGCTTTCGAGGAGAACCAGCTATCTCCGGGCTTGATTAGCCTTTCACTCCGATCCACAGCTCATCCCAGCATTTTTCAACATACTTGGGTTCGGGCCTCCAATTGATGTTACTCAATCTTCACCCTGGCCATGGATAGATCGCCCGGTTTCGGGTCTATACCCTGCGACTGGTCGCCCAGTTAAGACTCGCTTTCGCTACGCCTCCCCTATACGGTTAAGCTCGCCACAGAATATAAGTCGCTGACCCATTATACAAAAGGTACGCGGTCACACCACGAAGGTGCTCCCACTGCTTGTACGCATACGGTTTCAGGATCTATTTCACTCCCCTCGCCGGGGTTCTTTTCGCCTTTCCCTCACGGTACTGGTTCACTATCGGTCAGCCAGGAGTATTTAGCCTTGGAGGATGGTCCCCCCATGTTCAGTCAAGGTTTCTCGTGCCCCGACCTACTCGATTTCACGATACTCAGACTTCGACTACGGGACTATCACCCTGTATCGTCAAGCTTCCCAGCTTGTTCGTCTGTCAGTTGTATCGCTTAAGGGCTGGTCCCCGTTCGCTCGCCGCTACTTGGGGAATCTCGGTTGATTTCTTTTCCTCCGGGTACTTAGATGTTTCAGTTCCCCGGGTTTGCCTCTATAGGTTATGTATTGGCCTATAGATACTCACCTGATGGTGAGTGGGTTTCCCCATTCGGAAATCGTTGGGTCGCAGGGTATTTGCCACCTCGCCAACGCTTATCGCAGGCTATCACGTCCTTCATCGCCTCTGGCTGCCAAGGCATCCACCGTATGCGCTTAATCGCTTGACCATATAACCCCAAGGGGTCTGTCAAGGATTACGAATCTGTCGGACCTCTCCGACATATCGTTTGATGGAGATGTGCTTGGCGCACATTCCATCGTCAGCATGATTCACATTGTTAAAGAGCGGCTGTTCAGAGAACAGTGAGAAGTCACACAACCTTCTCGAGGAAGGCGATATGCTTGTCACTGTGAACTGTCAGCATTATCAGGTAGTAGAAGCTTGAACCGGAACTTGATGGTGGAGCCAAGCGGGATCGAACCGCTGACCTCCTGCGTGCAAGGCAGGCGCTCTCCCAGCTGAGCTATGGCCCCAAAAGTCGGCAAACCGTGTCGACAAAAGCACGAAGCTTTTGGTGGGTCTGGGCAGATTTGAACTGCCGACCTCACCCTTATCAGGGGTGCGCTCTAACCAACTGAGCTACAGACCCGACACTACTACTCGATAAACTAACTTGATCAGGTAATTCGTTGTGAGCACTTGCCGCGAGCAGTAGACAGTGTCGATAAGGAGGTGATCCAGCCCCAGGTTCCCCTAGGGCTACCTTGTTACGACTTCACCCCAGTCATGAACCACACCGTGGTGATCGCCCTCCCGAAGGTTAGGCTAACCACTTCTGGTGCAGTCCACTCCCATGGTGTGACGGGCGGTGTGTACAAGGCCCGGGAACGTATTCACCGTGGCATTCTGATCCACGATTACTAGCGATTCCGACTTCATGGAGTCGAGTTGCAGACTCCAATCCGGACTGAGGCAAGCTTTATGGGATTGGCTCCACGTCGCCGTATTGCAACCCTTTGTACTTGCCATTGTAGCACGTGTGTAGCCCTACCCGTAAGGGCCATGATGACTTGACGTCGTCCCCACCTT
Organism: Cobetia sp. PS-4MA; assembly: GCF_057670765.1. Taxonomy (NCBI): domain Bacteria; kingdom Pseudomonadati; phylum Pseudomonadota; class Gammaproteobacteria; order Oceanospirillales; family Halomonadaceae; genus Cobetia; species Cobetia sp. PS-4MA. Next base: position 3,425,381 of record NZ_CM173107.1, read on the forward strand.
CCTCCGGTTTGTCACCGGCAGTCTCCTTAGAGTTCCCGACATTACTCGCTGGCAAATAAGGATAGGGGTTGCGCTCGTTACGGGACTTAACCCAACATTTCACAACACGAGCTGACGACAGCCATGCAGCACCTGTCTCAGAGTTCCCGAAGGCACCAATCCATCTCTGGAAAGTCCTCTGGATGTCAAGGGTAGGTAAGGTTCTTCGCGTTGCATCGAATTAAACCACATGCTCCACCGCTTGTGCGGGCCCCCGTCAATTCATTTGAGTTTTAACCTTGCGGCCGTACTCCCCAGGCGGTCAACTTATTGCGTTAGCTGCGCCACTAAGTCCTCAAGGGACCCAACGGCTAGTTGACATCGTTTACGGCGTGGACTACCAGGGTATCTAATCCTGTTTGCTACCCACGCTTTCGCACCTCAGTGTCAGTGTCAGTCCAGAAGGCCGCCTTCGCCACTGGTATTCCTCCCGATCTCTACGCATTTCACCGCTACACCGGGAATTCTACCTTCCTCTCCTGCACTCTAGCCAAGCAGTTCCAGATGCCGTTCCCAGGTTGAGCCCGGGGCTTTCACACCTGGCTGACTTAGCCACCTACGCGCGCTTTACGCCCAGTAATTCCGATTAACGCTTGCACCCTCCGTATTACCGCGGCTGCTGGCACGGAGTTAGCCGGTGCTTCTTCTGCGAGTGATGTCTTTCCTCGGGAGTATTAATCCCGAAGCGTTCTTCCTCGCTGAAAGTGCTTTACAACCCGAAGGCCTTCTTCACACACGCGGCATGGCTGGATCAGGCTTTCGCCCATTGTCCAATATTCCCCACTGCTGCCTCCCGTAGGAGTCTGGGCCGTGTCTCAGTCCCAGTGTGGCTGATCATCCTCTCAGACCAGCTACGGATCGTCGCCTTGGTGAGCCGTTACCTCACCAACAAGCTAATCCGACATGGGCTCATCCGATAGCGCAAGGTCCGAAGATCCCCTGCTTTCTCCCGTAGGACGTATGCGGTATTAGCCTGAGTTTCCCCAGGTTGTCCCCCACTATCGGGCAGATTCCCATGCATTACTCACCCGTCCGCCGCTCGACGCCTTCTAGCAAGCTAGAATCGTTTCCGCTCGACTTGCATGTGTTAAGCCTGCCGCCAGCGTTCAATCTGAGCCATGATCAAACTCTTCAGTTGAAAGCTTGATAGTCTGTTAAGCAGACCAAACTTGGTTCAGAGTCAAACTTCTCGTGAGAGGCTTGCTCCGATATTTGGTGACCTTGTCACCACTCATCGGCAAGCGCTCACACGAATTACCTGATCAAATTTTTAAAGAGCGTCGCTGTTAAGCGAGGAGGCATATTCTATCCGGAACGCTTGAGAAGTCAAGCACTTGATGATGAGTCAATCGACTGCCTCTAAGCATCATCCAGCGGTGAGGAGCGTTGCTCGATCACCTGTCCCGTAAGGAGTGCGGCGTATTCTAGCGAATCGCCCGGGATTGTCAATCGATGATTTGGAAGCGGACTTCAAAAACATCAAACAAAACAATCACCTGCAAACCTCTTTCACCGCTGGTAACGCCATGCGTCCCCGGCAGCGGATGCGTACTTTACGCATTCACCGGCCTGGTTTCAAGGCCTTGTGGATAAAAGATTCATCCACATGCCCTCCAGGACGACTCCCCTTCTGACCCCGTGACAAGACTGGCCACCTTGCAGCCGCCTCGGCGCGGCTGATCTTGTCAGGCGACACGCGCTTCGCGCTCTGAGGAATGTGCCATGGCCGCAGCCATCATGAGGTCTCGCCCCGCTGCCATCTCGCATACGCTGCCCACGATGATCAGGCAGGGTGTCGGCAGCGGGCGTTCTGCCAGACGAGCCACCATGTCACCCAAGGTGCCGTGCAAGGCCTGCTGCTCGGGGAGGCTCGCATTGGCCACCAGCATCATCGGCCAGTCTGACGGCAGACCATGGCGCTGCAGCTCATCACAGATGGTGTCGAGGCGATTCAGCCCCATATAGAAGAGCAACGTTTCATCCCGGCGTGCCAGCTGCTGCCATTCGGGCTGGTCATTCCGGTTGCACAGCTGGGCGGTCACAAATCGCAGCCGCTGAGCATGAGCCCTGTCGGTGAGCGGCATGCCCAGCGAAGCTGCCGCACCGGCGGCCGCGGTGATGCCGGGAACGACATGACGGGTGATGCCAGCCTCATCAAGTGCCGCCAGCTCTTCTCCCATGCGACCGAAGATACCGGGATCCCCGCCCTTGAGCCTGACCACACGCATACCCTCCTTGGCCAGACGCACCATCAGCGCGCCGATCTCGTCCTGGGGTACGCTGTGATTGCCGCAGGCCTTGCCGACGTAATAGCGCTCACAGTGCATCGGGAGCTGAGCCAGAATCTCGTCACCGACCAGGCGATCATAGACCACGGCATCCGCTGCATTGAGCATTCTCCAGGCCTTGAGCGTCATCAGATCCGGATCCCCCGGCCCGGCTCCGACCAACGCGACCTGCCCCGGAAGAAGCCCGTCCCAGGCAGGCGTGATGGCCCCGGCATCAGCCCGTGATGGTGCCTGTCCGCCAATGGCACGCCACTCGCGACGCGACAGCAAGCCTTCCGTCAGCCGTGCCATGGAGATGCCGAGGGTTGCTGAATTGATGCTCGATGCCATCAGATCACGCCATTTCCAACGAATCAGTCCGCTCATCGGATCGCTCCTCTTCCACAAGACGTTTGAGTTCAGGCAGGCAGGAGCCACAGCGAGTGCCGCAGGCCAATCGCGCCCCCAATGCTTCCACGCAACGGTCACCCGACTGGATAGCCTGCCGAATCGTGAGTTCGCCGACCTGATGGCAGGCGCATACCATCGTCCCGACATCCGCCTGACCAGAGAGGCGTCCGGCGAGGAGACTGCGACGCTCAAGTGCGGAAAGCTGGTCAGAGGCGAAACATTCCCCCAGCCAGGCGATGTTGGGCTGTCGGTCGGAGCGTGCCGCGCCAGCGGTGACCTTCAACCACCAGATCAGCCGTCCCTCACGAAAACCTGCGGCACTGATGCCTCCCTGTGCCACATCCTGTGCCCAGAGCCCCGCCTGAACACTCAGATGCCTTTCACACCAGAGCGCCCAATCCGGCTGCCCTTCCCCTGCCAGCTGATAGCGCACCAATGTCGCCTGCGGGATGCGCGCCCAATAGCATCCCTCGAGCTCTGTCATCGCGCCTGCAAGATCTTCATGCCCACCCCATACGCCAGGGGCGATCAGCAAGGTGGCCTGCCATTCACAGGGCAATGGCATGACATCGACCGCGCCATGCTTGGATTCCGGCTGACCGGAGAAAGGATCGACCAGGCCGGCCAGCAACGCCCCGGCGCGCCCGTGACTGGCGAAGTGATCATTCCAGTGCATGGGGATGAACACCTCACCCTGACGCTGGCCATGACTGATACGCACACGCGCACGATAGTCGCCACGCACGCTCCCCTGCTCATCACGCCCTGCAAGCTGCGCCAGAGCCCCGTCCTGCAGGCCGCGAGCCGCGGCATCCTGCGGGTGAAGCTCCACGAAGGGTTCGGCGCGATGATTCATCAGGCGCGCGCTGCGCGCAGTCCGTGTCATGGTGTGCCACTGATCACGAATGCGACCGGTATTGAGGCGCAGCGGTGTCGCATCACTCAGCGCCTGATGCGGCCATTGCGGGGTCACGGGCACCAGCCGCGCGCGACCATTCGGCGTATTGAAGGTGGCATCCTCGAACAACCGCAATGTGCCGATGAGCTCCCCCTTTTCACCACGCCGTACCGGCCATTGAATCGGTCTGAGCGCGTCATAGCCCTCGCGATCCAGCTCGGCCAGCGGCGCGATGTTGAACAGCCGCCTGATCGAGGAAGCCGCCAGAGGCTTGCTGCCCGCCTTGTGACGTGGCGCGACGTTGCGGAAGCCGGACAACCTGGCGTGCTCGCGGAAGATCGCGTGGGGCCCCGAGTAGCCAAATGCCGCCTGGTACCCCATGCGCTTGCCGACCTCCGCCAGCTGCCACCAGTCGTGACGTGCCTCGCCCGGCGGTGCGAGCAATCCACGCTGACGCGAGATGCAGCGCTCGGAATTGGTGACGGTGCCATCCTTCTCGCTCCAGCTGCTGGCCGGCAACACCACATCGGCATACGCCAGGGTGTCGCTGTCCGCCATGCACTCGGAGACGATCACCAGCGGACAGGCCGCCAGCGCCGCACGTACGCGCGTACTGTCCGGCAGACTGACCGCCGGATTGGTCGCCATGATCCATAGCGCCTGTATCTCTCCACGCTCGATCGCCGCGAACAGTTCGACCGCCTTGTGCCCCGGCCCCTGAGGGATATTCGGGGCGTTCCAGAATTCACCGACCAGCTCCCGCGCGCCCGGCGTCTCGTAGTCCATGTGTGCCGCCAGCTGATTGGCCAGTCCACCGACTTCCCGGCCGCCCATCGCGTTGGGCTGTCCGGTGATCGAGAACGGTCCCGCCCCCGGCAGCCCGAGCTTGCCCCCGGCCAGATGGCAATTGATGATCGCATTGCCCTTGTCGGTACCGCTGGTCGATTGGTTCACACCCTGGGAGAACAGCGTCACCACATGCAACTGGGTCGCGAACCAGTAATAGAAAGTCTCGAGACGCTCCACATCGACATCACAGTCACGCGCGATTGCCGCCAGCGAGCAGTCTTCCCGCCTTGCCGCCTTGAGCGCCGCATCGAAGCCCTGGGTGTGCGCCTTCAGATAGAGGCGATCCAGGCGTCCGCGATCTGCCATGTAGGCCAGCAGACCATTGAAGAGACGCGCATCACTGCCGGGACGCAGGCCAAGATAGAGATCGGCTATCTCGCAGCTGTCGGTCACCCGGGGGTCGATCACCACGATTCGCAGCAATGGATTGTCGATACGCGCCTGCTTGAGCCGCTGAAACAGCACCGGATGGTTCCAGGCCAGATTGCTGCCGACCAGCACGACCAGCTCGGCACGCTCGAGGTCCTCGTAACTGCAGGGCACGGCGTCCGCTCCGAAGGCACGCTTGTGAGCCACGACGGCCGAGGCCATGCACAGTCGCGAATTGGTATCCAGATGAGGGGTACCGATGAAGCCCTTGAACAGCTTGTTGGCGACGTAATAGTCCTCGGTCAGCAGCTGCCCCGAGAGATAGGCGGCGATGCTTTCTCCGCCATGCGTCCTGCTCAGATCAGCAAAGCGTGCGGCGATCAGGTCCAGCGCCGTCTCCCAGCTCACCTCTCGCAATACCCCGGCCTCATCACGCACCTGCGGCATCGTCAGACGCCCATCGGCCGACAGCGTCTCGGCAAGCGCGGAGCCCTTGACGCAGAGCCGGCCATGATTGGCCGGATGCGCGACATCACCACTCAACGACACGATGCGCACATTGTCCTGGTCCTGCTCAAGCTCGACCGCCACACCACATCCGACACCGCAATACGGGCAGGTGGTAGTGGCACGACATCTAGCAGGTTGCGGGGCGTCTGGGGGATTCCTGACTTGCATCGACATCACTCCCTGGTGCATTGAGCACAGAACGTTGACCACGAAAAAGGCGCCTGACGACCGAGCACGAAGCGTGCGGTCATCAGGCGCCTTTGCCTGTTGCTGATATCTGTTCACTGACTAGGTATCTGACCCGGTTCGGGTCATCGCGCGGACTGACTGATCAAGCCGCCATTGGCCGGATGTAATGCCCGACGTCATTGCTGACGCGAACATGGATCCCTCAGTCATGTCTGCACATGAATGCGGTAAAAGAGGCAGATACCAGACCAATCATTTCTCTTTCTCTTTGATAACAGCAACTTGCACCATTCAGTCTCACCAGTCTGTCGACAGAAGCCGCAAGACCCTGCCGCTCACTCCGCCTTGTCGCACCAGCCCTGTGCATCCTTGAGACTTCCTGCACCATTCCCTCACGACAGGCGGCTCCCATGGCGCCTCAAGCCACTCGAAAACACCTGACCCTCGACATCGAAATACTCACAAACCAATGAAAGTTGGTGGTTTTTCCTCAGACGGCACCAAATTCGCTGTATTCCTGACAGGTTGGGTCAATGACGACCCCGAATCGCAGGTCTCGCCGCGCATCCATGCGGATGCACGGCAGCCAACGGTCCGCCAGACCTGCCGCAGTCCCGAGTGACAGCCGTATCGTCGCGCAGCACTGCAACTCGCTATCCAATGCTTAGCCCTCATCTTCCAGGCAAAGGCGCCTGCTTGACGTCGTGAACTTCACGGCGGCAAGCAGGCGCTTTTTTTTGCACTCGATATCCCATCGCAAGGAGGCAGCATGCATCCGTCATCTTCCACCGGCGACACGACCCCGTCCCTGATCATCATCGGTCATGGCATGGCGGCGCAGAAGCTGCTGGAGCAACTGGTCGCGCTGTCACCTGATCGCCAGCTCCCTTGGGCAGTCACGGTGATCGGTGAAGAGCCTCACCTGCCCTACAACCGCATTCAGCTCTCCCCACTATTGGCGGGCGAGACACAAGCCGATGACCTGATCAGCCAGCAGGCCGACTGGTTCTCGCTGCATGGCATCACACGGATCAGCGGTGATCCCGCCTGTCAGATCGACCGCGCCGCCCGCTGTGTCGAGACCGCCAGCGGTCGCCGCATTCCCTATCAGCGTCTGGTGATCGCCACGGGGTCACGCCCGGCGCTGCCACTGCCGCTCCCCGCTCACCTGCCTCAGGCACTGGATGCCAATGATTGGCCACCGGGACTGATGGGCTTTCGTGACCTCAGGGATGTCGAGCAGATGCAGGCCGCCTGTCGCACCGGAGCCGGTCACGACGGCAATGCCCTGGTGATCGGCGGCGGCCTACTGGGGCTCGAAGCCGCCGAAGGACTGCGCAAGCGCGGACTGGCGGTGACCCTGATCCAGCGCAGCGAGCGACTGATGAATCGTCAGCTGGATGACGTGGCCGCTGGCTTGCTGGAGCAGGAGCTGAGCGAGCGCGGCCTCGAGATCATCACCGACGCGCATCTTGAGCAATGGCTCGAAACGCCGAAGGGCCGCATCACTGGCGTGCGTCTCAAGGATGGCCGTGAACTGCACGCCGGACTGACCATCGCCGCCACTGGCATCCGCCCCGAGATAACGCTTGCGCGTGCTGCCGGCCTGGCCTGCCAGCGCGCCGTCCAGGTCGATGGCCACCTGCTCACGAGCGATCCGCACATTCTCGCGCTGGGCGAATGCTGTGAGGTAGAGGGCGAGACCTTCGGTCTGATCGAGCCCATCTGGGCACAGATCGAGGTGCTCGCACGCCATCTTCTTGAGCAAGCGACCCCGCCCTATCGCAATGCCCCTCTGGCGACCCGCCTCAAGGTCAGCGGTATCGACCTCTACAGCTGCGGCGAGCTGATGCCACATCCCACTGACGAGGTGCTGGTCTATCAGGACCACGCCCTGGGTGACTACCGCCGACTATTGCTGCGCGATGAGCGTCTGGTCGGCGTGGTGCTCTACGGCGATGTCAGTGCCGGCAACGCGCTGTTCGAAGCCCTCAAGGCAGGCACGCCACTGACAGCGATTCGTGACGACCTGCTGCTCATGCCCGCACAAGCGCTGGCACAACTGGACGAGACACCCTCTGGCCCACCGAATGACCCCGGCGGCAGAGCGACCCACCAGAACACTGCATCTCAACATCCTGATCGCGACACCACCCCTGACACCTTCGAGGAGGCCGCATGAAACACCTGATCATCATCGGCAATGGCATGGTAGGCCATCATTGCGTCGAGCAGCTGATCGCGCTGGGCGCCACCGCGCACTACCAGATTCATGTCTTCGGCGAAGAGCGCCACATCGCCTACGACCGCGTACATCTCTCGGAGTACTTCACCGGACGCGATGCCGATTCTCTCGCGCTCGGCAGCGTGGAGGATTACGCCAGCGCCGGTATCACGCTGCACCTCGAGGAGTGCGTCACGGCGATCGATCGCGACGGCGGCCATGTCATCACTCCCCAAGGGCGCTATCCCTACGACAGCCTGGTGCTGGCCACCGGCTCCACGCCTTTCGTGCCGCCCATCCAGGGCCTTGGCGAGCCAGGCAGCGAGGCCGCCGCCAGCAATCGGCTGGTCTACCGCACCCTGGAAGACCTCGACCAGATACGCGCCGCTGCCGACGGCAAGACGCGTGGCGTGGTGGTCGGTGGCGGCCTGCTGGGACTTGAGGCCGCCAACGCCCTCAAGTCACTCGGTCTGGAGGCGCATGTGGTCGAATTCGCGCCACGCCTGATGCCGGTGCAGCTGGATGAGGATGGCGGCCTGGCACTCAAGCAACACATCACTGCGCTGGGCGTGGGAGTGCACCTCAATCGCGCCACCACCGACATCGTGCCCGGCGAGGAGTACCAGTGGCGGATGAATTTCTCCGACGGTGAGCATCTGGAAGCGGATCTGATCGTGTTTTCCGCCGGCATCCGTCCTCAGGATGCACTGGCACGCAGCGCCAGCCTCGAGATCGGCGAGCGCGGCGGCATCATCATCGATGACGAATGCCGCACCTCGGACCCGGAAATCTTTGCCATCGGCGAGTGCGCCCTGTGGCAATCGCGCATCTTCGGGCTGGTCGCGCCCGGCTATCAGATGGCACGCGGCGTGGCGTCCCTGCTGGCCGCCAGCACAGGCGATGCCACAAGCGATGCGCAGGAGCGCTTCCGCTTCCAGGGCGCCGACATGTCCACCAAGCTCAAGCTGCTGGGGGTGGATGTCGGCTCCATCGGTGACGCCCACGGCAAGAGCGAAGGCGCGATCAGCTATCGTTACTGCGATGAAGCCGAAGGTGTCTATCGACGCCTTGTCGTCTCGCAGGACCGCAAGCAGGTACTGGGCGCGGTGCTGATCGGTGACAACTCGCGCTACGACACCCTGCTGCAGTACGTCACCAATGGCATCACGGCACCCAAGGACCCGGCGGCACTCATCCTGCCGGATGCCAGTGGCGAAGCCATCACGCTGGGCGCGGATGCCCTGCCCGACAGCGCCACGCTGTGCTCCTGCCACAACGTCTCCAAGGGCGATGTCTGCAGCGCCATCGATGACGGCAACAGTGATCTGGGCGCCATCAAGGCCTGCACCAAGGCTAGCACCGGTTGCGGAGGCTGTGCGGCGCTGCTCAAGAAGGTAGTGGATGCCGAGCTGGAAAGTCGTGGCGTCGAGGTCGATCGCTCACTGTGCGAGCACTTCGCGCACACGCGTCAGGAGCTCTACTCGCTGGTGCGCGTCGAAGGCATCCAGACCTTCGCCGAGCTGATGGCCAGCCACGGCCGCCATCCGGATGCCCTGGGCTGCGAGATCTGCAAGCCGGCGGTGGGCTCGATTCTGGCCTCGTGCTGGAACGCGCCGATCACCGAGTCCTCGCACATTCCGCTGCAGGACACCAATGACACCTTCATGGCCAACATGCAGAAGAACGGCACCTACTCCGTGGTGCCACGCATTCCCGGCGGCGAGATCACGCCGGACAAGCTGATCGCCATCGGCGAGATCGGCAAGCGCTACAACCTCTATACCAAGATCACCGGCGGGCAACGCATCGACCTCTTCGGCGCCCAGCTGCATGAACTGCCGGATATCTGGGGTGAATTGATCGCCGCCGGCTTCGAGACCGGCCACGCCTACGGCAAGTCCACCCGTACGGTGAAATCCTGCATCGGCAGCACCTGGTGTCGCTATGGCGTGCAGGACAGCATGGCGATGGCGCTGACGCTGGAAGACCGCTACAAGGGCCTGCGTTCACCGCACAAGCTCAAGTTCGCCGTCTCCGGCTGTACCCGCGAATGCGCCGAGGCCCAGAGCAAGGATGTCGGCGTGATCGCCACCGAGAACGGCTGGAACCTCTACGTCTGCGGCAACGGCGGCATGCGCCCGCGTCACGCGGAGCTGTTCGCGACCGATCTGGATGACGAGACACTGATCCGCACCATCGACCGCTTCCTGATGTTCTACATTCGCACCGCCGATCGCCTGCAGCGCACCTCCGTCTGGCGCGAGGGCCTCGAAGGCGGGCTCGACTATCTGAAGGAGGTGATTCTCGAGGACAGTCTGGGGCTTGGCGAGACCCTCGAGGAGCAGATGCAACAGGTGGTGGACCGCTACGAATGCGAATGGGCCAATGCCCTCAAGAGTCCCGAGAAGCTCAAGCGCTTCCGCCACTACGTGAATGACCAGCGACCCGACCCTGCCGTGGTCAACATCATCGAGCGTGACCAGATACGCCCGGCAAGCCGCGGCGAGCTGATCACCAGTGACGGCGGCTCTCTCGATGAGGGAACGGACTCAGGCATCAGCCTGGCAACAGAACTGACGGCCAACCTGGCCACGGAGGTGCGCTCATGACATCGCCTGCACTCGCTTCCACACCGCTCTCCACAGCGTGCCACACGGCACAGGACACGGCACCTGACACCTCAACCAAGGAGGAGTCGCCACGTCGCTGGGTGACACTCTGTCAGCGCGGGGACCTGGTGCCGGGCTCCGGGATGGCCGCCTGGCTGGAACAGGCCGGCCAGGACTTCCAGATCGCGCTGTTCACGCTACCCTCCAGCGCGGACAGCGACGCCCTCACGCTGTTCGCCATCGACCATCATGATCCGGTATCCGGCGCCAACGTGATCGCCCGCGGTCTGCTGGGCGATCATGCCGGTGAGCCACTGGTGATCTCGCCGCTCTACAAGCAGCGCTATCGACTCAAAGATGGCCAATGCTTGGATGACGAGACGCTCTCGCTTCAGGTGTGGCCGGTTCGCCTCGAGGGGGATGCCGTGCAGATACAGTGCTAGCGGACAGGCCGATGCCTGAAAAGCACATAAGCTATTGATGACGTACGGATATGCTCGAAAAATGGCACATATTTGGTGCACAACCATGCTGCAACGCACCATGATCCGCCCGGCAATGCGCACGCCTCGACTCGCCTGACCGCCACCTGGCAGGCATCTGGCGAAGAGAAAACACTCAAGCTATTGATTTTGAATGACTTGCTAGAAAGCTGGCACCAGGTATGCAATCTATAAAGCGAGATGGCAAATGGCGGCTATCTCGCATGGCGTGCTCATTGCTGAGTCGAGGATCCGGGACCGGCGTATCCCCCTCGATATACAATGGCATTTAAGTCCACCCACTTGGGTGGACTTTTTTTATGCCTGAAGTCATCGGCAAGCCATTGATTTTCTTTGCTTAAGAGCAAAACGCGCCACCCGCACCTTGTTGCTGACCTCGCTTCTCATCCCCACCCTCGCCGCTCATTTTTCTTCCCGCTGCTGACGACGCGCGATCCAGCGTTGGCATTCCCCGATGATGCCGCTGCGGAAGCTGAGCACGCAGACCACGAAGATGGCGCCCAGTATCACGCTGACCCAATCCCCCAGCGCGGACTGCGCCAGCTGATGCTGAAGCCCGATGACCAGCCCGGAACCCACCAGCGGCCCGAGCAGCGTGCCGACACCGCCCAGCAGTGTCATCAGGATCACCTCCCCCGACATGTGCCAGCTGGCATCGCCCAGCGAGGCGAGCTGGAACACCAGCGTCTTGGTCGCTCCCGCAAGGCCCGCCAGCCCCGCCGACAGCACGAAGGCGACCAGCTTGTAGGCATCGGTGTGATAGCCCAGCGAGATGGCACGCGGCTCGTTCTCGCGAATCGCCTTCAGCACCTGACCGAAGGGGGAATGCACCACACGGCGGATCAGGGCAAAGGCCGCCACGAAGATCGCGAACACGACGTAATAGAGCGTGTGGTTGTCCGCCAGATCGAACACGCCGAACAGCTCACCGCGCGGCACGCCATGCAGGCCATCTTCCCCATGGGTGAACGGCGCCTGGATGAAGAAGAAGAACATCATCTGGGCCAGGGCCAGCGTGATCATCGCGAAGTAGATGCCCTGTCGTCGGATGGCCAGCGCCCCGAACAGCGTGCCGAGCACCACGGCCCCCAAGGTGCCGGCCACGATGCCCAGCGCGGGACTCAGGCCCGGATACTCCGCGAGCAGAAAGCCGGTGATGTAGGCACCCGTGGCCAGGAAGGCGGCATGCCCGAAGGACAGTAGCCCCACGAAGCCGAGCAGCAGATTGAAGGCGCTCGCGAACAGCGCGAAGCACAGAATCTTCATCAGAAAGACGGGATAGGCGACCCAGGGCGCCAGCAACCCGAGCAGGAACAGCACGAGATACAGCATGCCCAGCGGGGTGATTCTGCGCGGCGCGCTGCCTGCACGCGCGGCCTGGTGGTCCTGTTGCAGTACGGCCATGTCAGGCCTCCTTTCCGAACAGCCCGGCGGGGCGAAGCATCAAGACCATCACCATCACCACGAAGATCACGGTATTGGCGGCCTCGGGATAGAACACCTTGGTCAGCCCCTCGATCAGCCCCATCGCGAGCCCGGTGAGGATGGCACCGAGAATCGAGCCCATTCCACCGATGACCACCACCGCGAACACCACGATCAGCAGGCTCGAGCCCATGGTCGGCGAGACGGGATACAAGGGTGCGGCCAGCACGCCGGCGAAGGCGGCCAGCGCCACGCCCAGTCCGTAGGTCAGTGACACCATCAAGGGCACATTGATGCCGAAGGCCTGCACCAGCTCAGGATTCTCGGTTCCCGCGCGCAGATAGGCACCGAGACGCGTGCGCTCGATCAGGAACCAGACTCCGAAGCAGACCACCAACGCCGCCACCAGCACCCAGGCGCGGTAGGTGGGCAGGAACATGAAGCTCAGCTTGAAGCCGCCACTCAGCGCCTCGGGGATCGGGTAGCTCGACCCCGAGACACCGAACAGATTCACCAGCGTGCCCTCGAGGATCAGCGCCAGACCGAAGGTCAGCAGCAGGCCATAGAGGTGATCGAGATGCTGGATGCGGCGCAGCAGGAAGCGCTCGACAAGAATGCCCAGCGCCCCCACCACCAGCGGCACCACGATCAGCGCCGCCCAGTAATTGAGCCCCAGATACTGCGCCCCCAGCAGCGCCGCGAAGGCCCCCAGCATGTACTGGGCACCATGCGCGAAGTTGATGATGCGCAACAGACCGAAGATCACCGCCAGCCCCAGACTCAGCAATGCATAGAAGGCACCATTGATCAGCCCCAGCATCAGCTGGCCGAACAGTACCATCAGGGGTATTCCAAGAATCATCGTCATCCGCTCAGTCCTTTTCAGCGCCCACTTGCGTCAGCCGTTCGGCGCTGCCGATCCCGTGATCAGCAGCGCCATGTCATACGTCTCAGCGACTCGACTGACGTTCGCCTTCAGCCCTTGACCAGCTCGCACTGGCTGTCCGCCAGCGGTCGGTAGGCCTCAGCGCCGGGAATGGTGCGGATCACGTCATAGACGTCCCACTCGCCTTGGGACTCGGCGGGCGCCTTGACCTTGACCAGGTACATGTCGTGCACCATGCGCCCATCGGCACGGATGGTGCCGTTGTTGGCGAACATGTCATTGACCGGCGTCTCGCCCATCTTCGCCCGTACGGTGGCGGTGTCATCACTGCCGGTGGCTGCCACCGCATTCAGGTAATGCAGGGTGCTTGAGTAGATGCCGGCCTGGACCATGGTCGGCATGCGCGCATTGCGCTCGTGATAGCGCTGGGACCAGGCACGCGTCTCGTCATTGAGGTCCCAGTACCAGCCGGTGGTGAGCTGCAGCCCCTGCGCGACCTCAAGCCCCAGCGCGTGCACGTCGTTGAGGAAGATCAACAGCCCGGCCAGCGACTGCCCCGACTGCACCACGCCGAACTGACTCGCCGTGGTCAACGCATTGACGGTGTCCGCCCCGGCGTTGGCCAGCCCGACGATCTTGGCGCCGGAACCCTGCGCCTGCAGGATGTAGGAGGAGAAATCACTGGTCGGGAACGGATGACGCACCTTGCCGACGATGCTCCCGCCGTTCTCGGTCACCACCTTTTCCACATCTCCTTCCAGGGCATGACCGAAGGCGTAATCCGCAGTCAGCAGGAACCAGCTGTCGCCGCCTTCATCGACGATGGCCTTGGCCGTGCCATGCGCCAGCGGATAGGTGTCATACACCCAGTGGACATGATTGGGCGTGCAATGCTCATTGGTGATGCTGGAGGCCGCCGAGCCGGAGACGATTCCCAGCGTGTCCTGTTCGGCGAGAATCCGCGTCACCGCGATACTTACCGATGAGGCCACCAGGCCTGCGACCATGTCGACATTCTGCTGATCGATCCAGCCGCGCACCGTATTGGCACCGACATCGGCGCTGTTGCGGTCATCGGCACTCAATACCTCGATCGGCATGCCGTTGACGCTGCCGCCGAAGTCCTCGACCGCCATCTTGAGCGCATCCAGGCCGCCCGGGCCTGCCAGGTCACGATAGGTGCCCGACATGTCGGCCAGATAGCCGATCTTGATCACGCCGTCACTGATATCGGCCTGCGCGATTCCCGCCGACAGCAGTGACCCCATCATGAGCGCGGACAGCGGCCACAGGCGCCGGCGTGTGGCCGCCGTGATGCGACGTGACAACGGTGACGCGACAGGGGTGGCGTTGGATGAAACGGTGGCGTGCATGACATCTCCAGACCGGTTTTACCCGGCAGTATTGTGATTGTTGTGGTGAGACGTACGGACTTCAGATTGGCGAATGCAACGGCGGTGCATGGCGGCAAGCGCGGTGCAGCTCACCCCGACCGGGAGTTCAGACCCCCAGTACCTTGTGCAGATATTCGTGGCGTGCCGGCAGTTCAGCGGCGGAGATCTCCTCAAGAATGGTGCCGTGCTCCATCAGGTAATGGCGGTCGGCCAGTGGTGCGGCAAAGCGGAAGTTCTGCTCGACCAGCACGATGGTCATGCCGCGCGCCTTCAGCATCATCAGCACCTCACCCAGCTTCTGATTGATGACCGGCGCGAGACCCTCGGTGATCTCATCCAGCAACAGCAGGTCGGCCCCGGTTCTCAGGATGCGCGCCAGCGCCAGCATCTGCTGCTCGCCACCGGAGAGGCGCGTGCCCTGGCTGTTGCGCCGCTCATGCAGATTGGGAAACAGCGCGTAGAGCTCATCCAGCGACATGCCCTGATTCTGACCCTGACGCTGGCTCTGACCCTGGCCATGCCCTGCGCCCTTGACCATCGGTGGCAACAGCAGGTTTTCCTCGACACTCAGACTCGAGAAGATGCCACGCTCCTCGGGACAGTAGCCCACACCGAGATGGGCGATGTGATGCGGGGCCAGCTTCATGGTGTCGCGACCCTTGAGAAAGATCCCGCCACTGCGCCGGCCGACCATGTTCATGATCGCGCGCAGCGTGCTGCTGCGGCCGGCACCATTGCGACCCACCAAGGTCACCAGCTCGCCGCGCCGCACCGTCATGTTGACGCCATGCAGCACATGGGACTCGCCATACCAGGCGTTCAGCTCGCGCAGGCAGAGCTGCTCTTGCGGCGTGGCGGAGTCACTCGCAGGGGCCTGACGCTTGGCCGGGCTTTCCAGGATCTCGGTCATGAAACTTCCTCGTGCTGATCCGCTGTGACATCGGTCACCTCGCTGCCCAGATACGCCTCGCGCACCTCGGGGTCGGCCGATACGCTGGCGTAGTCGCCTTCCGCCAGCACGCGTCCGCGCGCCAGCACACTGATGCGGTCACACAGACGACTGACCACGCTCAGGTTGTGCTCGACCATCAGCACCGTGCGCCCACGTGCCGCGACGCGAATCAGCTCGACCACACGGTCTACATCCTCGGCGCCCATGCCCTGGGTCGGCTCATCCAGCAGCATCACCGTCGGCTCCAGTGCCAGCGTGGTGGCGAGCTCCAGCGCACGCTTGCGGCCATAGGGCAGACTGGCCGTCACTCGGCTGGCGTCCTCGCGCAGCCCCACCTCTTCCAGCAGATGCAGCGCCTGCTCATTGAGGCTGTCGAGGCTGCGCTCGGACTTCCAGAAGTGAAACGAGGTGCCCTGTGAGCGCTGCAGTGCCACCCGCACATTCTCGAGCACCGTCATCTGCGCGAAGACTGCGGATATCTGGAAGGAACGCACCAGCCCGAGACGCGCGATCTCATGCGAGCGCATGCGGGTGATCGACTTGCCACGATAGAGAATCTCGCCACGGGTCGCGGGCAGGAACCGGGTCAGCAGGTTGAAGACCGTGGTCTTGCCTGCGCCATTCGGTCCGATGAGCGCATGGATGTGGCCTTCCTGAATCTGCAGATCGACATCATCGACGGCGGTGAAACCACGAAAATCCTTGCTCAGGCCACGTGTCTCGAGAATGGGCGCCGTGGCAGAGGCACCTCCACTGGCGCGCGGTCCCTGAATGGGAGGTGATGGCATGTCGGGTCTCCGTCCCTGTCCGGCAAGCCGGCAGTGTCTGTGCGACAAGGCTGAGTGAAGAGGCGCTGGCGCCGCCCGACAGGGGCGTTGCACTCAGCGCAATTAACGTTAACGTAAACTAGAACACTGCCACTCACGCTGCCAGCCTCATCCCACGTCACTCGACCAATAGCCGATATATCAGTTTCTGCTTGATCATCGACAGGCGCGAAATATCGGGCATGGCGATGCCAGCGGCAGGTGATTGCCGCCAGGGCACGCGCAAGGGGACAATTCCTTGCCAGATATCAGGCGTCGGGTGGTGACGGTCGGTGAAAGAGACGCACAAAAAAGACGCCATCCCGGTCACGGAAATCCGTGCCGAGAGGCGTCAATGAGGGTTGCCGAGCACATGATCTCTGGCCGGAGACCATGCGTTAGCCTCCGAAGATGGCAAGACTTCAGAAGAGAAAAGAGAGCGTCGGAACAGGGAGCCGCATCAGCACTCGATGGCGTTGACGGCGAGCCCGCCCTTGGAGGTTTCCTTGTACTTGTCCTGCATGTCGCGGCCGGTGTCGCGCATGGTGCGGATCGCCTTGTCCAGCGAGACGAAATGATCCCCATCGCCACACATCGCCATCTGGGCGGCATTGATCGCCTTGACCGAGGCAATCGCATTGCGCTCGATGCAGGGAATCTGCACCAGGCCGCCGATCGGGTCACAGGTCAGCCCCAGGTTATGCTCGAGACCGATTTCCGCGGCGTTCTCGACCTGCTCCGGCGTCGCGCCCATCAGCTCGGCAAGGCCGGCCGCCGCCATCGCGCAGGCGGAACCGACCTCGCCCTGACAGCCGACTTCCGCCCCGGAGATGGACGCGTTCTTCTTGCACAGGATGCCCACCGAGGCCGCCGTGAGCAGGAAATCGACCACATCCTCCTCGCGCGCATCCTCCTGGAATTTCATGTAGTAGCTGAGCACCGCCGGAATGATGCCCGCCGCGCCATTGGTCGGCGCGGTGACCATGCGACCACCAGCGGCATTCTCTTCATTGACCGCCAGCGCGAACAGGTTGACCCAATCCATCGCCGAGAAGGTCGAGGTGATGATCGACTTGCTGGACTCCACATCCAGAAGGCGCGCGTGCAGCCGCTTGGCACGCCGCTTGACGTTGAGCCCGCCGGGCAGAATGCCCTCATGGCTGAGGCCGTTGTCGATGCATTCGTTCATCACCTCCCAGATGCGCCACAGACCGCGACGCACCTGAGCTTCGCTGCGCAACGAGCACTCATTGGCCATCATCAGCTCACTGATGCGCATCTTGTGCATGCGACATAGCGCCAGCAGCTCATTGGCGGTATTGAACTCATAGGGAAGGCGCAGGGTTTCGTCTTCCAGCAACGGATCACGCGCCGCTTCCACCTCATCGACCACGAAGCCGCCGCCTACCGAGTAGTAGACATTGCGGTACAGCTCCTCACGGTAGCCATGCGCCACCAGACGCATGGCATTCGGGTGATAGGGCAAGGGCTCGTCGTGCCACTGCATGTCGCGCACCCACACGAAGGGCACCGCGATGCGGTTGTCGAGCAGCAGCGTCTGGGATTCCAGCAGCTCCTCGACGCAGGGCTCGATGATGGTCGGGTCGATGGTCTCGGGCAGCTCGCCCATCAACCCGAGGATGGCAGCCTTGTCGGTGCCATGCCCGACACCGGTCGCGGACAGCGAGCCATGCAGCTGCACCTCGATGCGCGCCACACGCTCGAGCAGATCCCTTGCGCGCAGCGTTTCCACGAATTGTGCGGCAGCGCGCATCGGGCCCACGGTATGCGAGCTGGACGGACCGACACCGACCTTGAAGAGATCAAATACGCTGATGGACATGACGACACCTCATCTCGAATTCCCGCCGAGCCAGTGGCCGTGCGAGTGAATGACGCCATGATGAGGGAGGGGCACCACAGTCACAAACCATAAAAATTGCCCATGGCTTTAGTTTTACTAAACCATACGAGACAAAAACGGCGTAGACTGTGCCGTAAGCGTCATCCCTGTTCAGTCAGCATCCATCTGTCGTCTCTTGCCAGCACGAGTTCCTGCATGCCCAAGCCCTCCGACTCGCCACTCGCCACGCCTCACCCCATCAGCCCACGCCATCTCAATGGCCAGACCCACGCCTGGCTTCAGGTATTCGCCTGTGCGGCTCGGCACGCTTCCTTCACGCGTGCCGCCGAGGAACTGCATGTCACCACGGGTGCAGTCAGCCAGCAGATCAAGCAGCTGGAGGAGCGGCTGGGCTTCAAGCTGTTTCTACGCCGTTCACGCGGGCTGGAACTGACGGGGGAAGGTGCGCGTCTGGCACGCGTGGTGGAGCAGTCCTACGGCGCAGTGGGGCTGGAGGTCAAGCGGCTGCGCAGCGGCCTGATGAGCGGCGTGCTGCGCCTGCGCTCGGTGCCGTCTTTCCTCTCGAAATGGCTGGCACCACGCCTGCCCCGCCTGCAGGCACGCTTCCCGGACATCGAGCTGCACGTACGTGCCGAGGACAGTGACTCACCCTTGCGCGAGGGGGATTTCGAGCTGGCGGTCGACCTCAACGATGGCCACTACCCCGGCATGCAGGTCACGGAGCTGATGGAAGAAGAGATCTTCCCCGTCTGCCACCCCGGCCTGATGCGCGGCCGCCCCCCACTGCGCAATGCTCAGGATCTCGCCTGGTACCCCCTCCTGCATGACGTCACTGCGTGGCGCGGCAGCCACGACCATGCCGAATGGGAATTCTACCTGGCGAGCATCGGCGCACCGGAGGTCAACGTTCAGCGTGGCTATACCTTCAATCGCAATCATCTCTCGATGGAAGCGGCCATCGCCGGCATGGGCGTCGCCATGGCAAGACGCACCCTGATCACCCATGAGCTGAACAGCGGCATCCTGATTGCCCCGTTCGCGGAGCGCGTGCTGACCGGCAAGCGTTACGTCATCGTCCATCCCCACGGCACTCTGGACGATGGCCGTATCCAGGCCGTGCATGACTGGATCGTCGAAGAGGCCGAGCGCGACCGCCTGAGACAGGGATGAGTGATTGATGACGCGACATCGATGCTCAAATGGCACCTCACAGTTTTCTTAAGGCAATATTAACCCGCCACCTTTGCATCGTTATAATGAGCAGGCAAACGACACCCTCACCCTGACAGGCAGTCCATGGACTGTCCGGAGAGTCCCTTGTCTCGCCTGACCTCACAGACACGACACCACCATACCGTCCCGCTGCCCATCAGCGCCGAACAGCCTCTTTATGGTCGCAAGCCGACCTCGCTGTTCATGCAGGCCTGCCTGCGCCTGGCCATCTATGCCCCCGTGGTGGCAGCAATGATGTCGCTGGTAATGCATGATGCCCATCACTTCGGCGATGTCGGCTTCAGCGAAGCCAGCTGGACGGAACACATGCAGAGCACCCTGCTGGCGCTGAGTGCCGCCACCATGTGGCTGGTACATTCACGCCTGCCGGATCTGCGCACCGTCAGCCTGCTGCTGTTCGGCCTGTTCGCAGCGTCATTGATCCGTGAACAGGACGCCATGCTCGATGGCATGCTCGGTGATGGCAGCTGGCAGATCCTGGTCAGCGTGGTCGCGATTCCGGTCATCATCGGCGTATGGCGCCATCGCACCCGCTTCGTGGCCGAGTTCGAACACTTCGGTCGCAGCTTCGCCTTCGGAGTGTTTGGCGCCGGCTTCCTGGCCACCTATGTCTTCTCGCGCCTCTATGGTCGCTCGGAGTTCTGGGAAACCCTGATGGGCAGCGCCTACCTGCGCTCGGTCAAGAATGCTGCCGAGGAAGTCACCGAACTGTTCGGCTACACCTTGATGGCGATCGCCGTGGCCGAAATCGTGCTGCTGGCCATTCGCATGGGTCGCCAGCGCCGTGCCCGACTGCGCGAACTCGACGCCGCACTCTGACGCACATCGCTCCAGTCCCTCTCCAGCGCCGCTGGAACCCCGAGAATCCCGCACGTTCGTGATACCCAAGAAGCCGCTGCTCACCATGAGCCGCGGCTTTTTTTCGGCCCTTGCCCGGCACCAACCCTCCGTCCGGGGATGAGAATGCCTGGACATCAAATGAGAATGATTATATTTTACTAAGCAGTGGATACCCTACAACTATCACCACTGCTCAGGAAAGACACCGACAAGACCCCGACCGTGTCATGCCCTCACCTTCAAGGAGCCTCACATGCGCTGGTTCAACAGCTACCGCCTGCACGGTCATAGTCTTGCCCCCCGCCTCCCGCAGCACAGTCTGGTCATCAGCATGCGCTGGCCTGGACACTGGCCCTTGGCACCGGGTACCACCATCGTGGTGGAACACCCGACGCTGGGACGGCTGATCAAGCATGTAGATCGCATCGACCACCACGGCCGCCTCTGGCTGTACGGAGAGCACCCCGATGGCTTGAGCAGTGAGCAGATGGGCCCGGTGTCCCGCCAGTGCGTCAAGGGACGCGTCATCTTCAGCGTGGCCGCGACCTCATCCTCGCATCAGCTGGGGCATGGAGCCTGACGGCACCACCACTCAGCGCATCGCAAGACGATCATGTCCGCCTGCTATCCACGCCATTCACTCGCGTCCAGAAACGACAACGCCCGCCTCCCATTCGCATGGGGGCGGGCGTTGTGCTGTCAGCGGGGCCAGCGGCTGAACCGTGGCCCCGAACGCTTCAGATCACTCTTCCATGAAGGAACGCAGTGACTCGGAGCGTGACGGGTGACGCAGCTTGCGCAGCGCTTTCGCTTCGATCTGACGGATACGCTCACGGGTGACATCGAACTGCTTGCCGACTTCCTCGAGGGTGTGGTCGGTGTTCATGTCGATACCGAAACGCATGCGCAGCACCTTGGCTTCACGTGCGGTCAGGCCGGACAGGATGCCGCGGGTCGCTTCGATCAGACCTTCGCCGGTGGCGGAGTCGATCGGCGAGACCATGGTGCCGTCCTCGATGAAGTCACCCAGGTGCGAATCATCGTCGTCACCGATCGGCGTCTCCATGGAGATGGGCTCCTTGGCGATCTTGAGCACGCGACGCACCTTGTCTTCCGGCATCTCGAGGCGTTCACCCAGCTCTTCCGGCGTCGGCTCGCGACCCATTTCCTGCAGCATCTGACGCGAGACACGGTTCAGCTTGTTGATGGTCTCGATCATGTGCACCGGAATACGGATGGTGCGCGCCTGATCCGCGATGGAGCGCGTGATCGCCTGACGGATCCACCAGGTGGCGTAGGTCGAGAACTTGTAACCACGACGGTACTCGAACTTGTCCACGGCCTTCATCAGGCCGATGTTGCCTTCCTGGATGAGATCCAGGAACTGCAGGCCACGATTGGTGTACTTCTTGGCGATGGAGATGACCAGACGCAGGTTGGCCTCGACCATTTCCTTCTTGGCACGCCGCGCCTTGGCTTCACCGATCGACAGGCGACGATTGACTTCCTTGAGCTCGCTGACCGGCAGCTGGACCATGTCCTGCTCGAAGGCGATCTTGCGCTGGGCACGCAGCACGTCGGCACGGAACGGCTCGAGCTTGTCGGCGTACTTCTTGCTGCCGCCGATGAAGCCGTCGAACCAGTCCATGTCGGACTCGTGGCCCGGGAATGCCTTGATGAAGCTCTTGCGAGGCACCTTGCCGCGCTTGACGAAGATCTGCAGGATGACCTTTTCCTGCTCGCGCACCTGCTCGACGGACACGCGAACCTGACCGACCAGGCGCTCGAAGTGTTTGGGCACCAGCTTGATCGGCGAGAACAGCTCGGCAAGACGCTCCTGCTCGGCCTTGGCCTCAGGAGAACCTGAACCGTACTTCTCGATGGCGGCCTTGGTCAGATCATTCTGCTCGCGAATCTGCTCGAAGCGCACGCGTGCAAGCTCAGGATCCGGACCACCCTCGGAAGCGGAGTCGTCCTCGTCGTCGTCCTCGCCTTCAGACTCCTCGCCTTCCTCGACTTCCTCGACTTCCTCGACCTCGACTTCAGCGACACCCGGTACGCCTTCATCCGGATCGATGAAACCGGAGAACAGGTCGGACAGACGTCCGCCGTCCTCGCCGAGCGTGCCATCGTAGGCTTCGAGAATGGAGTCGACCGCTCCCGGCAGGAAGGCCAGAGACGACATGACCTCACGCGTGCCTTCCTCGATCCGCTTGGCGATCTTGATCTCGCCTTCACGGGTCAGGAGTTCGACGGTACCCATTTCACGCATGTACATGCGGACCGGGTCGGTCGTGCGTCCCACATCGCTTTCCACCGCGGCGAGAGCAGCGACGGCTTCTTCGGCGGCGGACTCGTCAGTGGAGGAATCAGACATCATCAAGGT
Organism: Cobetia sp. PS-4MA; assembly: GCF_057670765.1. Classification (NCBI taxonomy): domain Bacteria; kingdom Pseudomonadati; phylum Pseudomonadota; class Gammaproteobacteria; order Oceanospirillales; family Halomonadaceae; genus Cobetia; species Cobetia sp. PS-4MA. The sequence continues at coordinate 3,448,035 of NZ_CM173107.1, forward strand.
ATCGGCATCAGGCGCTTCTTCAGCGACCTTGATGCCCATATCGTTGATCATGCTGATGATGTCTTCCACCTGTTCTGGATCAGCGATATCCTCGGGCAGGTGATCGTTGACCTCGGCATAGGTCAGGTAACCCTGTTCCTTGCCGCGCGCGATCAACTCCTTGAGACGCGACTGCTGCTGCGCATTACCAGCCATAGAACCCCTAATCTCGACGAAGAAGAATGAAGCACCTGGACGCGACGCTGCTCAGCGAGTAAGCGCCGGTTAGGGACGAAGAGAGCATCAAGCGCACCAGTATAGCGTGCCATCGGGAGATGCTGCCAGCGGCGTATTTGCCGGACCATCCAGGTGTGTTAGCGTTATCGGTTACGTTGCGGCAGTCCGCATCGGGAACTACCCCATTAGATAGTGTGTGTGAGAGCGTCTTTCAAGGTCAGCCAACGCTTTTTCATCCGCGAGGACGGCCCATCTCCCACATGCGGTCACCGAAAGGCTCCGTGAGCTTCAGCGCCGCGTTGCCAGCTGCATCAGCAGGGCCATCAGCCGCTGCTTCTCCTCAGCCGACAGCTTCTCGCCCTGCTTTTCCTTGGCCAGCAAGGCCTGGTATTCCGCCTCGGGTGACGTGCGCGCCAGCTGATGCTGGCAATGCTCCACCAGCCCCTTCAGCTCCTCGCTGCGCACTTCACGCGGGATGAGCAACTCACGCGCGGCCAACTGCTCGAGGCGCGGCCCCTGAGCAGTGCCCAGAAAGTGCGCCAGCAGCACCTGAGGCGAACGATACTGGCCAGCCTTGAGCAATCTCACCACCTCGACCAGCAGACGGACATCCTCACTGTCTGCCGGCTCGCCGGCGCCTTCGATCCATTCATCGCTTGCCGGCAGCTCCGCCACCAGCTGCGGCTCATGCACCAGAAGGTGCAGCAGGCGCGTCAGCATGCTGACCGAGTGACGCGGTGACGTCTTGCGCGCCGCGCCATGCGAGGCAGCGCCCGGACGAGACCGCCCACCCGAGGCACCACCAGCCTCCGGGGGTGGCGCCCAGTCCTCCGGCTGCCAGCCCTCTGCATCCTGCTCACCGAAGCCGGCATCTGCCATCGCATCCAGCGATGACCAGTCGCCACCCTGCGGTTCATTCAGACTGCCACCTTCCAGGCGATTCCCCGCCGGAGCGGCGGAGTGCGACTGGCGCAGCTGCTGATGCTGCCGGAGACGCGCCTGCTGGGCATCACGCGCCGCGGCACGCTCCACCAGCATGGCATCCAGCCGCTCACGCTCCAGGCCACTGCGGCGCTCCAGCTCCTTGAGCAGCAGTGAACGCAGCACCCCCTCGGGCACCCGGGAGATCCATTCCAGCGCCTGGGTCACGAAGCGCTCCAGCTGCTCCATGCGCTTGAGGTCGCGCCCTTCCGCCGCCTGCTCGAACAGGAACTCGGAGAGCCCCGAGGCGCAGGTCACCCGCTTCTCGAAGGCTTCCTGCCCTTCACTGCGCACCAGCGAATCCGGGTCTTCACCCTCAGGCAGGAACAGGAAACGTGCCTGACGGCCATCGATCATGACGTCCAGCACCGTCTCCAGTGCCCGGCGCGCGGCCTGACGGCCAGCCTTGTCACCGTCGAAGCAGAACACCACTTCATCGACCAGCCGATAGAGGCGCTTGAGGTGTTCCTCACTGGTCGCGGTGCCCAGGGTGGCGCAGGCATTGCGAATGCCATACTGCGCCAGCGCCACGACGTCCATGTAGCCCTCGACGATCAGCATGCGCTCAAGCTTGCGATTCGCCTCGCGGGCCTCATACAGGCCGTAGAGCTCACGCCCCTTGTGGAAGACAGGCGTCTCGGGGGAATTCAGGTATTTGGGTTTCGCATCGCCCATCACGCGACCACCGAAGGCGATGGTGCGCCCCTTCCAGTCACGGATCGGGAACATCACGCGATCGCGGAAGCGGTCATAGCGCCGCCCACTCTCCTCGTGATGGATCAGCAGGCCGTACTCGATCTGCACCTCTTCGCTGACACCCAGCTTGCTCAGATGGTGCTTGAGATGTTCCCAGCCCTGGGGCGCAAAGCCGATACCGAAATCGCGCATCACCTCACGCGACAGCCCACGCCCCTCAAGATACTCACGGGCGGGCTGTGCGGCAGGTTCCGTCAGGCGCTGGCGATAGAAGTCAGCCGCCGCCTCAAGCAGATTGACACCCTCTTCACGGGCCTGCTCGCGGCGCTGGCGCTCACGACGTTCATGGGGGCTCTGATTGCCGCCTTCACGGGGCACCTCGAGCGCCAGACGCGAGGCAAGCTGCTCGACCGCTTCCGGAAACGGCAGACGATCGAATTCCATCAGAAACTTGAGGGCACTGCCGCTCGCCCCGCACCCGAAGCAGTGATAGAACTGCTTGTCCGGAATGACGTTGAACGAGGGAGAGTTTTCCTGATGGAAGGGGCACAGGCCGACATAGCTCTTGCCAGCCTTCTTCAACTGGACACGCTCACCTACCACCTCGACCACATCGGTACGGGCCAGCAGATCGTCTATGAAGCCTTGCGGGATGAGACCAGCCATGGTTCGCCAGAAGTCATGGAAAAACGGACTGACCCCAACGCAGTGAGTCGACATCACGCCAACGGGCGATCACATCGACGACAGCGCTCGGGTCAGGCCATCCCTCGAGAAACAGCAACGTGTGCAGTGAACTGACACACGACTCGGGAACAAACGGATCACCAGAGACAAAAACAAGCGGCCACCGTGAGGCAGCCGCTTGGTGTCCTTCCAGAGAGCAGTGGATCACTCCCCAAAAGTACGGATCAGTAGAGACGCTCGAAACGCTTGCGCTCACGCTGAACCTTCTTGGCGTGGCGCTTTACAGCGGCCGCCTGCTGACGCTTGCGAACAGCGGTCGGCTTCTCGTAGTGCTCACGACGACGCACTTCGGAAAGAACACCGGCTTTTTCGCAGGAGCGCTTGAAACGGCGCAGGGCGACGTCGAACGGCTCGTTGTCACGTACTTTAACTGAAGGCATTAAACACTCACCTACCTTGAGATCATGAGTTCGGTTTGAACGCACATCCGGTGCAGCCACTCCTCAGGAGCCACCAGCCAGCGACGGTAAACCGCCACCTGCAGGTCGATCCAGCATCAATCAGTCGCCTGCGACACCACCGGTGAGGGTAGCCGTCGCTGGCTGGAATCATGATTCGGGGAGCTTTTGCGGGGTGGTCGGATGCACGACCCAGTCTTGCAGAGTGCCATATTCTAGACACCCGTCCCCGCCTTTGCAAACGCGGAAACCGGAAATCGTCTCTCGCATAACGCCAGCTGGCGCGACACCCGTGCTCACAGCCAGTAGAATATCGCGCATTCACGGCACCCTCGCCTCTCGGGCTCGCTCAGGCAGCCTCGCTGGCCGTGCCGCCCCCTACTTCTGATATTTCCTGAGAGTCAGCCATGCGTGTGCTCGGCATCGAGACTTCCTGCGACGAGACCGGCGTCGCCATCTACGACACGGACCAGGGCCTGCTTGCAGACGCCCTCTACAGCCAGATCGCCATGCACGCCGAATTCGGCGGTGTGGTGCCGGAGCTGGCCTCTCGCGATCATACCCGCAAGCTGCTGCCGTTGATCCAGCAGGTGATGGACGAGGCGAATCTGAAAGCCGCTGACATCGATGCCATCACCTATACCGCAGGCCCGGGGCTGGTGGGCGCCTTGATGGTCGGCGCCTCGACGGCCCATGGCCTGGCCAGAGCCTGGCAGATTCCGGTGCTCGGGGTGCATCACATGGAAGGCCACCTGCTGGCCCCGATGCTGGAAGACGACGCACCGGAATTTCCCTTCGTGGCGCTGCTGGTCTCCGGTGGCCACACACAGCTGGTGGCGGTGCGCGGGCTGGGCGAGTACGAGCTGCTGGGCGAGTCCGTGGATGATGCCGCAGGCGAGGCCTTCGACAAGGCCGCCAAGATGCTGGAACTGCCCTACCCCGGCGGCCCGCAGGTTGCCAAGCTGGCCGAGCAGGGCGATCCGAAGCGCTACCGCTTCCCGCGCCCGATGACGGATCGCCCCGGACTGGATTTCAGCTTCTCGGGCCTCAAGACCCACACCATGGTCACCCTCAAGAAGGCAAAGGCCAGTGGCGAGCCGGACGAACAGCATCGCGCCGACATCGCGCGCGCCTTCGAGGAAGCCGTGGTCGACACCCTGGTCATCAAGTGCCGCCGCGCGCTGGATCAGACCGGTCTCAAGCGTCTGGTCGTGGCGGGCGGCGTCAGTGCCAATACCCGCCTGCGCGAGCGCCTGAGCCATGAACTGGCCAAGCGCAACGCCCGCGCCTACTATCCGCGCGGTCGCTTCTGTACCGACAATGGCGCCATGATCGCCTACGTGGGGGCACAACGACTGAACGCCGGTGAGCAGGACACTGGCCCGATGAAGGCCGTACCACGCTGGCCTCTCGATAGCCTGTCCGCGCCGCAGGGGCATCACGACTGATCACTGCCGCTCCCGGCGCGTCTCGGCGGCCGTGAAAAGGCGTAGCTGCGATGAAACGGCTACGATGAAAACGGTTCCGATGAAAACAGCAACGCCCTGCCGGGCTACCCGGCAGGGCGTTCGTGCTTCATGTGGCGCAGGTCATGGCGCGAGCGTCATTCAGCGCCGTGATCAGACCGCGCAGAGTGCCGCCTCATCACGGCGCGACGCCGGTGCGGGAGATCCTCCGACAACGCCAGCTGAACTCCACCGGCCACAAGGGCTGCGACTCGGCATGCCCATGCTCGACGAATGACTGCCACAGGCTGGCATAGTCGACCCCACGCACCGGGTGGCGCTGCTCGGCGAAGGCTTCCGCCAGTGGCAGCAGCACGAAGGCATTGCGATCCACTTCCTCACGCGGCAGCAGGACACCGTCGATCTCGCCGGTCAGCTCACCGACCGTCAGGATGTCGATATCCAACGTACGCGGACTGAACTTGGGGCTGCCCTCGAGGCGTCCGTTGGCGAACTCGACCTGCTTGCACCAGGCTTGCAGCTCACCGACGCTCCAGTCACTGTGGAATCCCGCCACCAGATTGTAGAAATTGCGCCCGTCGACGAACCCCACCGGCTCGCTTTCGTAGACGGAAGACAGCGTGAGCTCCCCGAAGGTCGCCTCCAGGGCATCCAGGCAGACTCGCACGTGATGATCACGCTCGATGTTGCTGCCGATGGAGACAAGCACCAGAGTCATGCGCTGACATCCACGAGCGTGCCACGCTCGATGCGCACGCCCACCGCTTGCGCCTCCGGGACCGCCCCCGGCTTGCGCACCGTCATCCTGAGCCAGGGAATCCCGAATTCTTCCCGCAGCAGCGCGGCGAGACGCTCCGCGAAGGTCTCCACCAGCTCGAACTGGCTGTCGTCTGCGTAGGTCTGGATCCGAGCGCTGATGGCAGCATAATCAAGGGTATGCGTCAGATCATCCCCGGCCGCGGCAGGACGGATGTCCGTCGCCATCTCCAGATCGATCACCAGACGCTGGCGAATGGTACGCTCCCAGTCATAGACTCCTATCACGGTCTCAACTGCCAGAGCCTCGATCAGCACACGATCCATGGCGTTACCTCTATGCTTGTCGGATGAACCAGTAAAACGACGCCGCCAAAGGCCCCGCCATCATGCCCGAGATTCTACTGCACCCAGCCCCTGCTTGGCCAAACCGAGCCGCGCGATGCGCCTGTCCGCAAGCGACATGGCTGACGGCGCGCAGCGGGTCATGTGCGGGGGAGGCATGCTGAGCGACATCATCGGCTGGGTGGCCACGCTGGCACACTGGCAGCAGCTGAGCCTGCTGCTGGCACTGGCCTATGGGGGAGGGTCGGTTCTGGGAGCGGTGTGGATCTGCCAGCGCCTGGGCCTGACCGACCCGCGGCTGGCCGGCTCCTTCAATCCGGGCTTCTCGAATGTACTGCGACTGCACGGTGCCATGCCTGCCGCGCTGGTCCTGGCCTTCGATGCCACCAAGGGCATGCCTGCCCTGTGGCTGGGTGGCGAGATCGCCCTGCCCGCCTGGGCACTGGGACTGATCGGACTGGCGGTGCTGATCGGCCACAGCCTGCCGCTATGGCATCGTGGACATCGAGGCGGCAAGGCTGTCGCTGCCGCCTTCGGCGTGCTGTTGATGCTGGCACCGGGCGTGGCCCTGAGCTGTGCTGCCCTGTGGATCGGACTGGCGTGGCGCCTGCGCACCGCCGCCATTGCCTCACTCGTCTCAGGGCTTGCCGCCCCGCTCTTCAGCCTGTGGCTGGCGCCGGAAATGAGCGGCGTGATACTCGTCTTCGCCAGTCTGATCGTGGTGCGTCACGCGCTCAATCTGCGCCGCCTGAGCGATGGCAGCGAACCGCGCCTGTAGACCCTCACTCCGCAGCCCGACCCTTGCCTCTGCGTGCATCGTCCTCTCAGTGAGCGTGGCCACAACCACAGTGCGGCGCATGGACCTCTGGCGTGGCTCGCCACTCACGCAACGCCTCGGCAATCGCCTGCTGACGCTGCTCGCCCATCGCCCGCCCGATCTCGGCCCCCTTGAGCCCCTGAGCGACCAGGGATTGCGGCGAGACCGCCGTCGCGGCCTGCCAGGCGGCATTGCCCAGCCGCGCCAGCCCCTTGTCTTCCACTGCCAGCAAGGCCACCAGCACCGACTGACGCTCACCACGACGCCACGCATCGACGCCATCCAGCCAGACCTTGAGATCTTCCGCCTGCACGCCACCCTCTCGATGCGACGCATCATTCAGCTCTCGGCACAGACGCGCCTGCTGAGCCGCATCGCGCACGGCACTGGGCAGACGCAGCTCCTGCGCCAGGGTATCGATCTCCTCACGCGACAGGTGCTCCACCAGCCGTGCCATGCGCCAGCAGACCATCTCCGCCTCATCGACCAGCTGTCGCGGCAGGCGATCCAGCCGCTCCAGCGCTGACTCAAGCGCACGGGCCTCCCTCGCCAGTGCCGGCATCAGCACGCTCAGGGCACCCAGCTCATCCAGCAGCTGGAAGTAGGCCTCAGGACTGGCTTCCCCCAGCGCCTTCTCGGTTTCCTTCCAGACACGCTCAGCGACCAGATGCGAGACTTCGCCGCTCTCGACCATCCCCTGCATCAACGCGCGAGTCTCCTCGGCGACCGTGAAACCCAGCCCCTGATAACGTGCCAGGAAGCGTGCCACGCGCAGCACGCGTAGCGGGTCTTCACTGAAGGCGTCGGAGACGTGGCGCAACAGTCGTGCCTCGAGATCCGCAAGTCCGCCGTAGGGGTCCACCAGTTCGCCCTCGCCGGGCGGACTGTCCAGCGGCTCGGCCATGGCATTGATGGTCAGATCACGACGCACGAGATCCTCTTCCAGGGTCACGTCGGGGCTGGCATGCACGGTGAAGCCAACGTAGCCATGTCCGGACTTGCGCTCGGTGCGTGCCAGCGCATATTCCTCCTGCGTCTGAGGGTGCAGGAAGACCGGAAAGTCGCGCCCCACCGGGCGGAAACCACGCGCCTGCATGTCCTCGACCGTCGCGCCCACCACCACGAAATCGCACTCATGCCATGGCCAGCCCAGGCGCGCATCGCGCACGGCGCCCCCTACCCGATAGACCTCGAGCCCTTGCAGCAGGCGGTCCGATGACGCATCAAGTCGATGAGGGGCACTACGAGTCATGGGGACTCCTTGGCAGAAGGGAGATGAGACAATCAGGCAAAGGTGGGATCAGCTACCGCTTTCGACATCGTCGCCATGGGTGAGCTGATACTGGGTGAAACCGCCATCGAGAGAGTAGACCTTCTCGAAGCCCTGCCCGGCAAGCCAGGCCGCTGCCTGCTGACTGGAGTGGCCGTGATAGCACACCACTACCAGCGGTGTGTCGCGAGGTGTCTCTTCCAGGATCGCCCCTGCACTGGCGTTGTCCAGATGCCGGCTGCCGGGAATGCGCCCCTGGGTGAAGCTGAGCGGATCACGGATGTCCAGCAGCACGAAGGGTTGTTCGCCGTCGCGCCATTGCGCCAGTGACGCCAGATCAAGATGTTCGAAACTCATGGGAACTCCGCTGAAGATAGGGACAGGAAAATGGACGTGCGCCGCGCAGGGGAGGCGCCTTGCAGAGTCAGTCGCGCGATGTCACCGCCGGTTCGAACACGCGCTGCCCCGTCTCGAGATCGAGCGCTGTCAGCCCGCCACCCCATACGCAGCCGGTATCCAGTGCCGCGACATCCTGGCGCGCCGCTGGAGTCTCGCCTTCCAGCGCCGCCCAATGGCCGAACAGCAGGCGCGGAGAGTCATCCCAGGCTCCCTCGGGACGCGGAAACTGGAACCAGGGACGATAGCCCTCGGGCGCGGAATCCAGCCCCTCCTTGGCCGCAAAGTCCATGCGACCCTCGCGGTCCACGAAACGCATGCGGGTGAAGACATTCACGATGCAACGCAGCCGCGCGATGCCGCTGAGATCCTCCCGCCAGAGATCGGGCGTGTCGCCATACATCTCGCCGAGAAACTCGCGATAGGCGTCCCCCGCCAGTGCAGCTTCCGCCTCGCGGGCCAGCGCTGCCGCCTGATTCAAGGTCCAGCCGGGCAGAACGCCGGCATGCGTCATCACCGTGCGCCGCGCATCGATGGTCTCTTCCACCATCAACGGCTGGCGACGCAGCCAGTCAAGCAGCTCGTCGCGATCCGGCGCGTCCAGAATGGGCTGAAGCGTATCGGAACGCTTGAGGCGCCCGAAGCCATGCGCGACCGCCAGCAGATGCAGATCATGGTTGCCCAGCACGATGCGCGCACTGTCCCCGAGAGCCTTGGCATGGCGCAGGCATTCAAGCGAGCCCGGCCCGCGATTGACCAGATCTCCGGCCAACCACATCACATCACGTCCGGGCGTGAACTCCAGACGCTGCAACAGGCGTTCGAACTCAACGTGACATCCCTGCAGATCGCCAATCGCCCACTGCGTCATGCTGCTCCCCCGGCCGCCTGGCGGCCTGCTACGTGAATGACTTGCTGATGGTTTCGTTCAGGACGGCGACAGACCGATGGGCCATGTCCCGACTTGGCCCGAGACTCGGCAGGCATCAATGCACCTGATGCGGCCCGGCCAGACGAAATGGCGCGATGGCGACTTCGAAGGTGCGCGCATGGGTGGCATCGGAGAAGGTATAGGCCCCCTGCATCACGCCGACCGGCATGTCGAGGACGGCCCGCGAGGTATAGCGGAAGCTTTCCCCCGGGGCGATCAGCGGCTGCTTGCCGACCACCCCCTTGCCGCGGACTTCCTGCTCGTTGCCGCTTCCCTGGGTGATCTTCCAGTAACGCGCCAGCAGCTGGATCGTCTCGTCGCTGCCATTGTGCACCGTGATGGTGTAGCGGAACACGAAGCGGTTCTCGCTCGGACGACTCTCGTCGGCGCAGTACTCCGGTACGGCGTCGACATGAATGTCCGCCACGCCGCTCATGCGTCGTGATCGCTGTCAGTGGCGGCCTGCGAGGTCGTGACCTCACCGTGACCGACATTGCTGCGGGGGCGCTTGCGGGGCGCGCTGTCCGCCTGGCTGGCGGTCATGCCCTGGGCGCTCAGATGGTTGGTGATCATCACCAGCTCCGCGACCGTCAGCGTCTGCGGGCGACGCGAGGGATCAATGCCCAGCGCCGTCAGCTGTTCGGCATCGATACGCCCCTTGAAGTTGTTGCGCAGAGTCTTGCGACGCTGGGAGAAGGCTTCCCGCACGATGATGGCCAGCAGCTTCTCGTCAGTCGCCGGATGCGGCAGCTCGGCATGCGGCACCAGACGCACGATGGCCGAGTCCACCTTTGGCGCCGGGAAGAAGGCACTGGGCGGCACCAGGAAGAGGTTCTCGACCGCACAGTAATACTGGGTCATCACCGACAGACGGCCCCAGTCCGTACCACCCGGCTCAGCCGCCAGACGCTCGACCACTTCCTTCTGCAGCATGAAGTGCATGTCGGCAATCGCGCCACGCGCTTCCAGCAGGTGGAAGATCAGTGGCGTGGAGATGTTGTACGGCAGGTTGCCGACCACGCGCAGTGCCGGACCATCGCCCACCAGCGCCGGAAAATCGAAGCGCAGGGCATCGCCCTCGTGGATGACGAAATCGGGATAGTTGAAGAACTGCACGCGCAGCCCGGGGATCAGGTCACGGTCCAGCTCGATGACCTCCAGCTTGCCCGCCGCTTCCAGCAACGGACCGGTCAGCGCCCCCTGCCCCGGACCGATCTCGACCAGCCGCTCCCCCTCTGCCGGACGAATGGCCCTGACGATACGGGAGATGACGCCAAGATCCTGCAGGAAGTTCTGGCCGAAACGCTTGCGCGCACGATGCGCCGGGAAATGTTGGGACATGGGACTGACTTTCCTCCGGGGAGCCCTGTGGACTCCCGACAACAAGACGCCATCCTTCACCTGTGGAATCGATGCAGAGGCATCGAGGGACATGGAAAGGACGGCGAGACCATCCTGGATGGTCGAATGACTGGGGTAGCGGCGACGCCTGCTTGAGGTGCGCGCTCGGCGTGCCGCATGGACGGTCACGCCAGATGATGGGGGATTATCTCAGGCTCGCGCGGCGGCTGCCATCTCGATGGCCACCTGCACGGCCTGCACGAGACTTCCGACATCGGCCCGACCCGTGCCCGCGAGATCCAGCGCGGTACCGTGATCGACCGAGGTACGCACGATGGGCAGGCCCAGCGTGATGTTGGCCGCCTGACCGAATCCGGCGTACTTGAGCACCGGCAGCCCCTGATCGTGATACATCGCCAGCACGGCATCCACGCCATCGAGATGACGTGGCGTGAACAGGGTATCCGCCGGCAGCGGCCCCGCCAGCTGCATGCCCGTGGCGCGCAGTGCCTCGAGCGTCGGTGAGATCACCTCGATCTCCTCGACGCCGAGATGCCCACCTTCGCCGGCATGGGGGTTGAGTCCGCACACCGCGATGCGCGGCGTCTCACGCCCGAAGTAGCGTTTGAGATCTTCCGCCAGGATAGTGAGCACTCGTGTCAGCCCCTGCGGCGTGATGGCGTCAGCCACCTCACGCAGCGGCAGATGGGTGGTGGCCAGCGCGACACGCAGTCCCGGGCACGCCAGCATCATGACCACTTCCTCGACACCGCAGACGTCGCGCAGATACTCGGTATGCCCCGTGAAACCGGCGTGGCCGGCCTCGATCACGGCCGCCTTGGACAGCGGCGCCGTCACCATGGCACTGGCGTGTCCGGCCTGACAGGCGGCGATGGCCACGTCGAGCATCTGCAGGACATGATCACCGTTGCGCGCATCGATCACACCCGGCTCACTGGGCACCGCCAGCGGCACCGGCCATACGGCCAGATGACCATTGCGGGCCGGTGGCAGGGGGTCGCCGGGGCTCAGCTCATGCAATTCAAGCGAAAGCCCCAGCAGCCGGGCACGACTGGCCAGCAGGTCGGGATCGGCGACCGCGACCAGCTGCGCCGGGAAGTCCTCGGCCTGAGCCGCCAGCATCACCAGCAGCTCGGGACCGATGCCCGCCGGCTCCCCGGCGGTCAGCGCGATCACCTCGGACGACATGGCGCGCTCACTGCTCATCAAGGCGGTTGTCGACATAGGCCTCGGCGCGGATCTGCTGCTGCCAGGCTTCCAGTTCGTCATTGAGCTTGCGCTGGAACAGGGTCTTGCGGACCTTGTCACGCTGGCTGGAATTGGTGACATCCTGCTGACGACGATTCTCGACCTCGATGATGTGATAGCCGAAGCGCGTCTTGATGGGCTGGCTGACCTCACCCACCTTCAGGGCGTTCATGGCAGTCTCGAAGGACGACACCGTCTGCCCCGGGCTGACCCACCCCAGCTCGCCACCCTTGAGAGAGCTGCCCTTGTCGTCGCTGAACTCCTGGGCCAGCGCGGCGAAGTCCTCGCCACCCAGCACGCGACGGCGGATGGACTCGGCACGCTCAAGCGCCTGCTGATCACTCATGTTCGGGTTGGGCTGGATCAGGATGTGACGCGCCTGAGTCTGGGAAATCAATGACTTGCCTGCGCCACGCTTCTCGATCAGCTTCACCAGGTGATAGCCGCTGGCACTGCGCAACGGCTGGGACACCTCACCTGCCTGCATGTCCGGCACCACATCGGCGAATACGCTCGGCAGCTCACCGCCGGCGCGCCAGCCGAGATCCCCGCCACTCAGCGCCTGGCTGCCAGCGGATTCCGCCGCTGCCACCTGGGCGAAGTCCGTCCCATCGGCGATCTGCTGACGCAGACCATCGGCACGCTCGCGCGCCGCCTTGACCTGAGCCGGTGTCGGCTCCTGCGGCAGGGCGACCAGCAGGTGCGCCAGGTGATACTGGATATCACTGCCGACGTCCTGCTGGTTGAGATACCGGTCGATCTCGCGATCGGAGATGCGCACCTTGCTGGCCACGCGACGCTGCTGGATCTGTTGCACCAGCAGTTCACGACGCACCTGATCACGCACATCGGCCAGCGACATGCCATCCTGCTCGAGCTTGTCGGCAAAGGCCTCCAGGCTCAGACCATTGTCCTTGGCGATTCCCCGCAGGGTGGCATTGAGCTGGGTGTCATCGATGCTCAGATTGGCCTGCTCCGCCATCTGCAGCTGAATCTGCTCATTGACCATGCGGTCGAGCACCTGGCGCTCCAGCACATTGCGCGGCGGCAGGTTGATACCGCGACTCTGCAGCTGTTGGCTGGCCTGGGAGACACGCCGCTCCATGTCGCTTTGCATGATGGCGTCCTTGTTGACCACGGCAACCACACGGTCGAGCAACTCGGCGGCACTCACCGGCAGGCTTGCCAGCGCGAATGCCAGCCCCAGCGGGGCAATCAGGGTCTTGCGCATCGGGTGTTCTCTCGACGTAAAAATGTTGATGGCGCCGCCTTGCAGCGGCGCCCTGTCGTCAGCGTGCGTGACGCATCCCGGGGGTCAGAAACCGGCGTTGCGATAGCCCGGCACCGCCTGCTCCAGATAGCTGTCCGCGCTCTGGCCGACGCCACCCAGTCCCTTGAACTCGAAGGTCAGGAAGATACCGTTCTTCTCTTCATCATCCGAGATGGTATTGGCGGTGTCGTTGTCATCCTGCCATTCCCGCCAGGTGACCTGGACGCCATAGCAGCAGTCGTTGTACTGGACACCCAGCACCTTCTCCAGCGAGCGGGAATTGGTGCTGTCGTACTGATAGCGGCCCAGCAGCGACCAGCTTGCGCTGACCGGCGTCGCGAACGAGAAATCCCACTCGTTGCGGGTATAGCCCAGCACGTCTTCATCGTCCTCATCATCGTAAGGCACGAACCCTTCGATCTCACGATTGAAGCCAAAGTTCAGTACCGTGCCCTGTTTGGCGCGATAACGCAGTGATGTCTGGGCGCTTTCGGTGACACCGCGATCGAAGTCCTGGAACACGGCCTGGGTCGCGGTCCACTGGTCGTTGAGGACCACATCGGCCTGGAAGACCACCGGCGAGCGGTCACGCGTCGCCCGATAGTAATCGGAGTAGCTGTCGAAGTCGGAGCGCGACGTCTTGTCCGGGTCCCCATCCATGTCGATGTTGCGGTCCGACAGGTAGCTGGACTGGCCAACGCCCAGCTTGAGGCGTTCGCGACCGCTCTCGTCACTAATGAAGCGCGAGGAGACGCCGTAGGAAATCTTGTTGGTGTCGCCCACTCGGTCGCCACCGCTGAAGCGGTAGGGAGACCACAGCTGATTCCAGCTGAAGGCATCCTCGGAGGTGTCGAAGTCCGGGAAGTCGGACTGATCGACCTCAGGGACATAGGCGTAGTACAGACGCGGCTCCAGCGTCTGCTTGTAACCTTCGCCGAACCACTCGGTATCACGGTCGAAGATCAAGCCGCTGTCCAGTGACAGCACCGGAATGGTCGCCGAGGTACTGCTGTCACGATCGGTCTCGCGATCCCCGTAGTCCAGGTCGTAGCTCAGACTGATCAGCTGGGCACGCGGCTCGATGAAGCTCCAGCTCTGATCGCTGCGCCAGCCCACGGCCGGCGCCAGACGCAGACGGGTGCCGTTGGCGGCTTCATCGTCGTCGATGTCCGTGTCGGTCTCGTCCACATCACGCCAGAAGTAGGTGGCGTTGGAATTCCATTCTTCATAGAAGCCGCTGGTCTGGCTCCAGCGCGCGTTGGCAGTCAGGCTCGGCAGGCGATAGAACGGCTTGTCCTCGTCATCCAGCGGAAAGTCCATCCGCTGATACCCCTGCGCCTTGAACTCGAGATCCCAGACGTCGCCACGGTAATTCAGTCGCGCGAGACGCTCGAGGCTGTCCGTCTCGGTCTCGCCGAAGTTGCGCCCGAAGTCATCGAAGTAATTGCCGTCGGATGCCGCGCCATACTTGAGCTGATAGGCCGTGCGCGCGTCATAGCGACCAGAGTGCTGGTAATTGATGTACCAGCGATCCTCGCCGATGAGATCCTCTTCATCGTCATCCGGATCACTGCCGCCATCGTCATCGGCCAACCAGGCGCCTTCCAGCGTGCCTTCGTCGCCACGCGGCAGCAGGTAACGGAACTCACCTTCCAGCATCTCACCGCGCTCTGAAATGTAGCGAGGCGTGATGGTGGCATCGTAATTCGGGGCCAGGTTCAGATAGATGGGCTGGGCATAATCGAAGCCGCTGGAGCTGGTGTAGCTGAGCTGCGGCCACAGCAACCCGGTGTGGCGGCGGTCATCGACCGGGAAACGCACATAGGGCCAATAGAAGACCGGCACGCCGCCCATTTCCATGCGCGCGTGGGTCGCCTCCCCCCAACCGGACTCCCGGTCGATGGTGATATCGCTGCCGACCAGACGCCACAGGCTGTTGCCCGGCTCACAGGAGGTGAAGCTGGCATCCTTCAGGCGATAACGGCCATCTTCCAGACGCGCCAACTGCACCGCATCCCCCCGGATACGCTGCTTGTGGAAGACGTAGTGACCATTGTCGACGCTGGCCGCGTCGCTGTTGAGCGAGACGCGGGCATCATCTCCGCGCAGCAGCACGCCGGGCTGACGGTAGGTCACCGGGCCCTTGGCCGTCGCGGTGTCTCGCGCCTCGTTGACGCTGACCTCAGGCGATTCCAGCTGGGAATCACCCCGTCTGAGCACTACCTCGCCCATCAGGGTCGCGACGCCATCATTGCCATAATTGGCCTTGTCGGCGGAGGTCGCGACCTGCTCGGGCGTGTCACCCGCATCGATCCGGTAGGCCGGTGTCACGTAGCGACCGCTGCACAGCTGCCCCTGCGGCACCTCTTCATAAGGCTGCCAGTCGAGCTGGCTTGCCGACAGCGGCTCCGGCGGGGCGGCTTGCGCCATCAGCGGCGCGCCAGCGGCCAGCGGGGCCAGCGTCCACAGGAGACGCAGCACCAGCGGCTTGAGCCGCCATGTCGCCGGCTGGCTGACGGGGAGACGCGTCGCCGTCGTGGAAGACGCAAGACGACGATGCGGCCGCCCGAGGGCGGACACCGGCTTGCCCGTGTGTATTGAATGGCTGCGCTGGGCCATGGCTGCTCTGTGTCCTTGGCTGGGGGAATCGGTATTATACAGGCCCAGCAACCGGCCTTCCTGCTTGCCGGTTCCGCCTGTCCTGTGGTCACCACACCCCAGCATGCGGGGCCGCGGCACAGGCGTCAACTGACAGCCGGCCCCCGTATCCGCCGACAGGAGCCCCGCCCCATGACATCCGACGCCCGCCGTCAGGCCCTCCACGCCTGGGCTGCCGCACGCCACGACCTCACCCCCGACGCCGTCCGCATGAGCGCTGTGGCCGACGACGCCAGCTTTCGTCGCTACTTCCGTCTGCATCTCGATGAGAGCGTCCCCGGCATGTCGCCCCGCATCCTGATGGATGCACCGCCGGAAAAGGAGGACAGCCATGGCTTCGTCGCCATCGCTCGCCAGTGGCGGGAAGCCGGCCTGCCCCTGCCCGAGGTCTTCGCCTTCGATGACGCCCGAGGCTTTCTGGAGCTTGAGGATCTCGGTGATACGCCACTGATGACGGCCCTGACCAGCACCGAACACGCCGACCACTACTATGGCGAGGCCATCGGCCTGCTCGAGCAGTTGCATGAACTGCCGCTGGCCGACCTGCCCGCCTATGACGATGCGCGCCTCAAGGCCGAGATGGACCTCTTCCCCGAATGGTGTCTGGAGCAGCTGCTCGACATGCCACATGACCGCCGCTACGCCGCCTGGGAAACGCTCTGCGGACAGCTGCTGACGGCCGCGCGCGCGCAACCTCTCGTCACCGTGCACCGCGACTTCCATGCCCAGAACCTGTTCCTGCATGCCGATGCCGGCCAGTCGCGCGAGACGCTGTGGATCATCGACTTCCAGGATGCCGTCATCGGTCCCGAGAACTACGACCTGATCTCGCTGCTGCGTGACCGCCACTGGCGCTGGCCGGAGCCCGCCATGGCGCGCTGGATCGAACAGGCCCGCCTTGCCGCCCTGCCACGCTATGACGCCGCTGGCCTGCCGGCCCCCAGCCCGCTCGCGTATCGTCAGAGCGTCGAGCGCATGGGCGTGCAGCGCAATCTCAAGATTCTCGGCATCTTCGCGCGCCTGACCCTGCGCGACGCCAAGCCACGCTATCTGACGCTGATGCCACGCTTCCTCGGCCATCTGCGTGAAGGTCTGGCCTTCTGCCCCGAACTGATCTCCTTCACCCACTGGCTGGATGAGGTGCTGACCCCGGCGCTGTCACTGCGTCTGGCCTCCGAGTGCGAGGCACGAGGCCTGCGACTGGCCAATGGCGAGACGCCGGAGATCAACCTCGACGACTACGATGAGCTGGCCGCTCTGGCCGATCGCGCGGCACGCCTGATGCGCAACGCCGAGGCACGTCAGACAGATGTCACGCAGGAGAAAGGCTGATGCGCGCGATGATTCTGGCCGCGGGCTTCGGGACTCGCATGCGTCCATTGACTGACCACACGCCCAAGCCGCTGCTGAACGTCGCAGGACGCCCGCTGCTGGAGCATCACCTGCTCAGGCTGGAAGCCGCAGGCGTGGATGACATCGTCATCAACGTCGGCCATCTTGCGCAGAAGATCCTGGAGCATTTCGCCGCTGCTCGCTCTCCCTGCGGCTTGCTGCAGGCGCGCTGGCAGGGTCGCGGGCGCGAACTGACGCTGACGTTCTCCCATGAGACGACGCCACTGGAGACCGGTGGCGGCATCGCACGCGCACTGACACTGCCCGGCGCTTTGACGGCCGATGACGCCGACGAGACACCCTTCCTGCTGATCAATGGTGATGTCTGGTGCGATGTGGATCTCGGGGCGCTGATGGCTCAGGCACTGGCCAGCCAGACTCAGAGCCTGCCGCCAAGGCCGTTGGCGGGCCTGGTACTGGTGGACAACCCGCCACACCATCCGAGCGGCGACTTCCTGCTGATGCAGGATGGCGAAGTGCGCGACGACCCCGTGAATGGAACGGACGAGCGCATGGACAACGCAGACCGCCTGACCTTCTCCGGCGTGTCATGGCTGTCCCCACGCCTGATCCGGCGCGCCCTGCACGAGACGCCGGCTCTGCGAGAGGGTGATGGCGTGTTCAAGCTGGCACCGCTGCTGCGCGATGCCATGCAGCGCGGGGAGGCACGCGGACTGCATCACCGTGGCGAATGGATCGACGTCGGAACGCCGGAAAGACTGGACGAGCTGGACAGGCTGCTCAGCGATCGCCCGACACATCCAAAGGCATGAGCTCGCAGGCATAAGCTCAGCGCCGGACGTTCCTCCGGCCGCGGGCGCGGCAATGCTATTCTGTGCGCCTTCGTGCGGTCCCGCCTGCGCACCGGTGCACCTCACTGACTCATTGATTCACCGAAGGGAGAGAATTCGTCATGGCAATGAACACCAGCATCAAGTGGACCGATGGTCGCCAGTTCCTCGCGGAATCCGGCAGCGGCCACAGCGTCGTCATGGATGGCAATCCGGAAAATGGCGGACGCAACACCGGCCCGCGCCCGATGGAGATGCTGCTGATGGGGCTGGGCGGCTGCACCAGCTTTGACGTCATCCAGATTCTCGAGAAGGCCCGCCAGCAGGTCACGGACTGCCGCGCAGACCTCACGGCCGAGCGCGCCGATGGCGTGCCCAGCGTCTTCACCAGCATTCACGTCAACTTCGTGGTCACGGGCTACAACCTCAAGGAAGCACAGGTAAAACGCGCCGTGGAGCTGTCCGCCGAAAAGTACTGCAGCGCGTCATTGATGCTCAGCGCCGGTGGCGTCGAGATCACGCACTCCTACGAAGTCATCGACAGCGCCGCCTGATCATCTCCCGGCACTCCCCCTCTGCCACCCGCCGCCATGAGCGATCTGACGGCGGGTGGCAGAGGGGGGACTCACGCCAGCGAGCGACGCTCGACGGGAATTGACGCTGGCGTGTCAGCCCTGCCTGTGCATAATACGCCCCTCAAACCGGTTGTCTTCCCGGTCGCTCCTCGGCCATCGGCCACGAAACGAGCGCCGCAGGACACCTTCTTCGGCCCGATGTTCACCCCTGGATGGCAACGCCACACGGGCGTGATAGAGGCATCGGATGTCATACCACCCTCCCATCTCAAGGAGGCCTGGACGTGAGCGATCAACTCCGCCTTCACGGGTTCAACAACCTCACCAGTTCGTTGAGCTTCAATATCTACGACATCTGCTACGCGCAGACCGAAGAACAGCGTACGGCGTATATCGATTATATCGATGAACTCTACAACGCCGAGCGCCTGACCCAGATACTCAAGGATGTCACCAACATCATCGGTGCCCACGTGCTGAACATCGCACGTCAGGACTACGAGCCGCATGGTGCCAGCGTGACCATCCTGATCGCCGAGCATGAGCTGGAAGAGACGGACCCCGCCCAGACGGAGCCGGGCCCGGGCCCGCTGCCCGAGACGGTCGTCGGCCATCTGGACAAGTCACACGTCACGGTGCACACCTACCCTGAGTCCCACCCGGACAACGGCATCAGCACCTTCCGTCTGGATATCGATGTCTCGACCTGTGGCATGATCAGCCCGCTGAAGGCGCTGAACTACCTGATCCACAGTTTCGACTCCGACATCGTGACCATGGATTACCGCGTGCGCGGCTTCACCCGCGACGTGGATGGCAAGAAGCTGTTCATCGATCACGACATCACCTCGATCCAGGATTACCTGGCGGAAGACACCAAGTGTGCCTACCAGATGGTCGATGTGAACGTGTATCAGGAAAACATGTTCCACACCAAGATGCTGCTCAAGGACTTCGAGCTGGACAACTACCTCTTCGGCACCTCGCGTCGCGAGCTGACCTTCGAGGAAGCCACCAACATCGAAAGCCGCCTGCGTCGCGAAATGCTCGAGATCTTCTACTCGCGCAACTTCGACTGAGCCGGGCACGCCTCGAGGCATGCAAAAGCCCCTGACACCTTTGGGTGTCAGGGGCTTTTTTCTGGCCCGACCACGACTCAACGCTTTCCGTCAGGCCCGGGGTCCGTCTTGCGTTGCGGCGCAGTGGTGCCGGCCTCGTCCAGACGCCGGGCCATCTCGTCATTGACCTCACGCTGGAGCGCCTCACGGCGCTGTTCGCGCTCCGCCAGCGACTCCCCCTGCATCACCGCCACTTCATCGAGCCGGGTGCGCAATTCACGCACCTCGGTCGTCAGCTCGCTGATCTGGTGATAGAGCGCGCGGGTCATGTCGCGCTGGGCACGCGCCGCGCGCGCCTCCTGCTCACTGTCATCCTCGATGAAGATCGAACTGATGTAGGCCGCGAAGCTCCCGAACAGCCCCACGCCTCCCACCATCAACAGCACGGCCACGACCCGCCCCAGGGTGGTGATGGGATAATAGTCCCCATAGCCGACGGTGGTCACCGTCACGACGGCCCACCACAGCGCCTCCTCGGCAGTGTTGATGGGGCTGTCGGGGTTGGGAGTCTCCACCATCAGCATGGTGAGTGCGCCGAAGACCACCAGCAGCACCGTGGCAGTGGCCGCAGAGGCGAACACCCCCTCGGCGCGATTGCGGAACAGCAGCTTCCAGATCATCTCCATCGACTTGATGGCGCGCAGCACTCGCAGTATCTGCACCACGCGAAACAGCCTCGCCCCCTGGAAGAGGCCTGCCGGAATACAGGCCAGCAGGTCGATCCAGCCCCACTTCATGTACTCGCGCTTGCTCTTCGCACTGGCGAACCGCTTGCAGAAATCGACGAAGAAGAACAGGCAGACCACGTAGTCCATGTACTGCAGCAGTCGCTGGACCGGAGGCGACAGTTCGAAGATCAGATCCACGACCATCGCACCGATGACATACAGTGACAGCACCAGAATGAACAGCTGAAAGGGCGTGACGCGTTCCTGCATCCGAGGATCTCCGTAAATGGGGCTCAGGAAAGCCTACCCCATCCTCGACGCCCTGACAGTGTGAAGACACCGCTGTCGTGCTTGTGATGATTCATGCGCCCGGTGATTCATGCGACCAGAGCTTCATGCGACCGGTAGTTCATGCGTTAGCCTCATGTGCCCGCGCTCATGACGTCTTGTCGCGCGACTCGTCGTCACTCGGAGGCTGGAAGGTAGACTGCTCGCTGATGTCTTCCCCACTGATGCGATTCAGAAGCTTGCGCAACTTGTGACGCTGACGGCGTGATGACAGGCGATTGGAATCCCAGCGCTCCGGTACCAGCGCACATTCTCCATTGGCATCGTGCAGACGGAAGGCACGCTCGACGCCGATCGGGTGGTCCTCACTGCCATAGATGCCGATGATGCGCAGCGTCAGGCGCTGGAATTTCAGCTGCTCATTGCTGGGCCAGTGACCGTCGAGCGAGATGCCATTGCGGCGCGCCATGCGCTCGATGACTTCAGAGAACGTCCCGATATGCAGGAAGTCGCCCGAGCCCAGCGGCCCCTGACGCGTGGTATCGGAGATACGCCATTCACTGCTGCTGGAAGCCTCCTTCGCGGACTGTTCGCTGTCGCCATCCTGCTGATTGTCACTCTGCTCGTCACCTTCCTGATAGCTGCGTTCGAACTCGGTGACATCCATCAGCAGGCTGCCATGACTGGTATCCAGCCGGGCGATGATGTGCTCGATGAAGATCGATTCGGCACTCATGTTGCTGACGATGCACAGGCTGTCGATCCCCTTGGACTTGCCGCGATTGATCAACACGCGCGGGCGCCGCTGGCGACGGAAGTTGTGATACAGCAGCTGTGCGTAGACCAGCCAGATGAAGAACGAGCCGATACTGGCAATCGCCGAGATGGTTTTCGAGTGATTCGCGATCCACTCCATCATGCTGACCTCCCCTGTCAACGTTGTCTGGTGCACCCTTTCTTGGGGATGGCGACAGGGGATTGCGAGCATTGATATGGCGTTTAATCACGCCGCGCGAATCATCGGGACAGGGAATGCCTGAGCTGAACACGAAATGTCTGAGTCAAGATCACTCCCCCAGCAAGGATTGCCAGATGGCGATGACACGCTCGCGGTGCATGGCGATGAGCGGCACCTGTTCGAGATTGATGAGGCTGCCACGCTTTTCCAGCGCGAGGCGGTGGCTGGTATTGCGATAGGCCAGATAGGCCTCGCGCAGCTCACTGGCCTGTTCACCCGGCAGGCGCCCACAGGCCTCCAGCGTCTCGAGCAGTCGCATGTTGTCACTCCATCTCAGAAGCTCAGGCTCCTGATGGCTCATCGACAACACGCAGTACTGGGCCAGAAACTCGATATCGACGATGCCTCCCGCATCCTGCTTGAGGTGGAACTGGCCTGCATCCCGGTCCTTGGCGGAACTCCCCAGGTGATCCCGCATCTTGTGGCGCATGGCGACGACTTCCTTGCCCAGGGCATCGGCCTCTCGGGCCTGCCCCAGCACCTCCCGACGTGTCTGCTCAAACGCCAGCGCCAGCGCCGGATCCCCCGCCACGGCACGTGCCCGCACCAGCGCCTGATGCTCCCAGGTCCAGGCCTGGGAAAGCTGGTAATCACGGAAGGAAGCCAGGCTCGAGACCAGCAGTCCGGAGTTGCCGGAAGGCCGCAGGCGCATGTCGACTTCGTAGAGGGCACCGGCCGGAGTCACCGCGGTCAGCAGATGAATGATGCGCTGACCCAGCCGGGTGAAGAACAGCGGGTTGTCGAGGGGGCGCGGGCCATCCGTCTGGCCCTTGCTGGCGGCATCGTGCAGGAAGACCAGATCCAGATCCGAGCCATAGCCCAGCTCGATGCCCCCCAGCTTGCCGTAGCCGACGATCACGAAGCAGCCACTCAGACTGTCCCCGGTGATCGGCTGGCCATCCCGCCCCAGCGGAAAGCCGTGCTTGCGGGTCAGGGTCTTCCAGGCCATCGCCAGCACCTGCTCGAGGATCACCTCGGCGATGAAGGTCAGATAATCGCTCACCTTCATCAGCGGGCGCGCCCCCGCGATGTCGGAGGCCGCGACGTGCAGCACCTGGGCGTGCCGGAAGACGCGCAGCGCCTCGAGCAACGCCTCTTCATCATCTTCGGGGATGCGTGACAGCGCGATGCGCAGCTCATCGGCCAGACGCACCTTGTCGGCGGGCGAGTAGAGATTGTGCGGGTGCAGCAGCTCGTCCAGCAGCACCGGATAGCGCGCCAGCTGCTCGGCAATCCAGGGGCTCGCCGCACACAGGCGCATCAACTGCGTCAGTGCATCAGGATTCTCGCGCAGCAGCGCCAGGTAGGCCGTGCGACGCAACACGGCCTCGATCAGCGGCAGCACACGCTCCAGCACGCGACTGGCATCATGCTCGCCGGGCTTTTCCGGGTCGCCCGCCGCCGAGCCCAGCGCCTGCAGCAATGAGGGCATCAAGGCATCCAGACGATCAAAACCGATGCGCTGCATCCCCTGCACTGCCCGTGAGCGACGCAGGCTGTTCAGGCGCCGCAGACTCTCGTCGGGTGCCTCGAATCCGCTTTCGGCGAGCAGCTCCCGACCCTCTTCCACCGTCAGCTCATCGCGCCACAGGGCACGCCACTCATCGAGTGCCTGCTGCCCTTCGGGCGGTTCGGTTTCCTCGTCTTCCGGCGCGGCGATCACGTTGTCGAAGTGCAGCCGGATGCGAGCGCGCACCTCTTCGAGTCGCTCGGTGAGCGCCTCCCAGTCCGGCAGCTGCATCGCCAGCGCGAGACGCTCGCGCCCCAGCGGGTCCAGCGGCAATGTCTGGGTCTGGCGGTCGGCCTGCGCCTGCAGGGCATGCTCAAGATCACGCAGGAAGACGTAATCCGGCACCAGCTCATCCACGACCGCCTGTGGCAGCAGGCCAAGCTCGGGCAGTCGCGCGAAGGCTGTCTTGAGTGAGGTGACCTGCAGTTCCGACTCGCGGCCACCGCGGATCAACTGGAAGGCCTGGGCGACGAATTCCACTTCGCGAATGCCACCGGACCCCAGCTTGATGTTGTCAGAGAGCCCGCGGCGCTTGACCTCGCGATTGATCATCCCCTTCATCTCGCGCAGGGATTCGATGGCGCCGAAGTCCAGATACTTGCGGTAGACGAAGGGTCGCAGATGCGCGATCAGTCGCTCGCCCGCGGTGATGCTGCCGGCCACTGGACGCGCCTTGAGCATCGCGTAGCGCTCCCATTCACGCCCCTGATCCTGGTAGTAACTGGCCAGCATCGAGAAGCTGCCCACCAGTGGACCGCCGTCCCCCAGCGGCCGCAGGCGCATGTCGACGCGGAACACGAAGCCATCGGCGGTCATCGCATCCAGCGCCGCGATCAACTTCTGGCCCAGGCGCGTGAAATATTCCTGGTGATCCAGCGACTTGCGCCCGCCCGTCGTCTCGCCCTTGTCGGGGAAGGCGAAGATCAAGTCGATATCGGAGGACAGGTTGAGCTCTCCGGCCCCCAGCTTGCCCATGCCGAGCACCACCAACCGCTGCGGCTCTCCGAAACGATCCGCTGCCGGGCGGCCATAGCGCGGTTCAAGAAAGGCCTCCAGCCACCCCAGCGCACCTTCAAGCGAGACCTCGGCCAGTCGCGAGACCGCGCCCGCCGTGTCCCACATGCCCGTGCCATTGAGATCACGCCAGATGATGCCCAGCATGCGCAGCTGGCGGAAACGCCGCAGCACCTGCTGCATCGCCTTTTCATCCTCGGCGGCCGACAGCCCCTCCGCCAGCCGTGCGCTCAATTCCCGTGGCGGCAAGGCGCGTTCAAGCTCGCCGCTCTCGATCAGTTCGGCCAGAAGCTCAGGGCGACGGCACAGGGTATCGAGAGCGAAGTCCGACAGCGTGACCAGACGGGCGAGCTCGAGACGTTGCTGCGCCCCCAGCGCCAGAAACGACGCCACGGGCGAGCTGGCATCGCCGCGCATCTCGCTGAGACTCCGGGCCTGCATCAGGCTCTCGTTCAGACGCTCCCGTGCGGCGCCGGCAGCCTCCTCCAGTGTCTGGCGACTGTGCTCGGATTGCTGGCCGAGCAGCGACTCCAGCGGCAGGAAGTCTGCCGGCAGCGGGAGATCCGCTGACGGGCGGGAAGAGTGGGGTGATGAGGCGGGGGCGTTGTCGGGCATGGTCGTCTCCTTCGATCCGACCTTCAGCATAACGGAGGCAGAGGGGACATGACACGGCCATGCCCCACAGGCGATATGCCCTATCCGAACAGCTTGTCGTAGAGCAACGTGCCCCAGGTCAGGCCCGCGAAGATCAGACCGAGCATCACCGCTGCCGAGCCCATGTCCTTGGCGCGCCCGGACAGTTCATGAAACTCCGGGCCGATGCGATCGATCGCGCACTCCACCGCGGAATTGAGCAGCTCGACCATCAACACGATCAGGATGGAGCCGACCAGCAGCAGCCACTCGATGTGCGATTCCCCGATCCACCAGGCGAACGGCAAGAGTAGCGCGCACAGGATCAATTCCTGGCGGAAGGCTTCTTCATTGCGCCAGGCCGCCTTGAGCCCCTTGAGAGAGTAACGCGCGGAGTGCTTGAGGTGGGTCAGGCCGGTATGCCGTGATTTCATCTTCGGGTCTCGTGCAGACGCAGCACGGTGGCTGCAGAGGCCGATCTTTCAATCGGACGATGACGTTTACCAGAAACACGTCTCGGGAAGAGCTGCCAGCACACCGGCTGGCGACCTCGCAGCGCTAGCTGCGCGGTTTTCACGACCAAAGGCTACCCGAGACCTCATCACCGAGCATGCTCTAATACCGCCAGGCGCTCGATGACGGCGGCGATGATAGCAAAGCCCGCGATGTTGCGGCATTGCCGATACTGTCATCCAACAACAACAAGTCAACGCCCGGGAACTGCCCATGCCTTCCTCATCTCACGACACACGCCAGACACTCGGTCACGGACTGGCGCGCAACTTCCTCGGCCAATCGCCGCGCTGGTACAAGCAGTTGATGTGCTTGTTCCTGATCACCAATCCGCTGCTGCTGTGGTTCAGCGGCCCTCAGGGTGGGGTGATCGTCGGCTGGCTGTTGCTGGGCGAGTTCATCTTCACGCTGGCCATGGCGCTCAAGTGCTACCCGCTGCAACCCGGCGGCCTGCTGGCGATCGAGGCCGTCGCCATCGGCATGGCCTCCCCGGATGCCATCATGCAGGAGATGGAGCGCAATCTGCCGGTGATTCTGCTGTTGATGTTCATGGTGGCAGGCATCTACTTCATGAAGCCGTTGCTGCTCTATACCTTCACCAAGATCATTCTCGGCGTGCGCTCCAAGACCTGGCTGTCGCTGATGTTCTGTCTGGCCAGCGCCCTGCTGTCCGCCTTCCTGGATGCCTTGACCGTGACCGCGGTGATCATCGGTATCGCGGTGGGCTTCTACTCCGTCTATCACAAGGTGGCGTCAGGCAAGAATTTCGATACCCAGCATGATCACGCCAACGACATCAGTGTCGAGGCGATCCACAGCGAAGATCTCGAGGACTTCCGCGGCTTCCTGCGCTCGCTGTTGATGCATGGTGCCGTCGGTACCGCGCTGGGGGGCGTCAGCACCATGATCGGCGAGCCGCAGAATCTGGTGATCGCCAAGGCCGCCGAGTGGGATTTCCTGTCCTTCTTCCTGCAGATGGCCCCCGTCACCCTTCCCACCTTCTTCGCCGGACTTGCGCTGTGCGTGCTGCTGGAACGCGGCCGCTGGTTCGGCTATGGCCAACGCCTGCCTGCCAGCGTCCGCCGGATTCTCGAGGACTATGATCGCCATCAGGATGCGCGCCGCACCCCGCGCGAGCGCGCAGCGTTGATCGTGCAGGGGGTGGTGGCCATCCTGCTGGTCCTGTCACTGGCGCTGCATCTGGCCGAGGTCGGGCTGATCGGGCTGGCGGTGATCATCCTGTTGACCGCCGGCAACGGCATCACCGATGAGCATCAGATCGGACGCGCCTTCCAGGAAGCGCTGCCCTTCACGTCACTGCTGGTGGTGTTCTTCACCATCGTCGCCGTCATCCACGAGCAGCATCTGTTCCAGCCCTTCATCCAATGGGTGCTCAGTCTGCCGATGGAGGACCAGGCGGGGGCGCTGTTCCTCGCCAACGGACTGCTGTCCGCCATCTCGGACAATGTCTTCGTGGCGACGGTATACATCACTCAGGTAAAGAACGAGTACCTGGCAGGCAACATCAGTCGTGAGCATTTCCATGCGCTGGCGGTGGCGGTCAACACCGGTACCAATCTGCCAAGCGTGGCGACCCCCAATGGTCAGGCGGCGTTCCTGTTCCTGCTCACCTCGGCCATCGCCCCGCTGGTCCGGCTGTCCTACGGGCGTATGGTATGGATGGCGCTGCCCTATACCGTGCTGATGACCCTTGTCGGCCTGGCCACCGTGCGCAGCTTCATCTGATCAGCGGCCCCGGTTGCGTCAGTCTCATCCCAATGTCGAGGTCTCGGGACTTCCCCGCGGCGTCGCTTGCAGGCACTGTGAGACCGAGCGTCTCACGTCAGACGCCCTGACACCTTCACGCAGGAAGAGCGCCAACACCAACGCCAATCACGAGGAGACTGCCATGTCCCGCGCACTGATGCTGCACGACGAGACCCCACGCGCCCGAGTCGTCGAACTCTCCGATGATCAGCTACCCGACCTGCCTGTCACGGTGGCCATCGAGCGTTCCGGCCTCAATTACAAGGATGCGCTGGCCATCACCGGCCGTGGCAAGATCGTGCGCGAGCTGCCCTTCGTGCCGGGCATCGATTTCGCGGGACGTGTCGAGGCCTCCGATTCGCCGGACTTCCAGCCAGGCGACGAGGTCATCCTGACCGGCTGGGGCGTGGGCGAGCGTCATTGGGGCGGACTGGCCGAGCGCATGCGCGTCAAGCCCGAGTGGCTGGTCAAGCGCCCCGCGAACCTGAGCGCCGAACAGGCCATGGCCTTCGGCACGGCGGGCCTGACTGCCATGCTGTGCGTGATGCGTCTCGAAGAGGCCGGCCTGACGCCCCAGCAAGGCCCGGTGATCGTCACCGGTGCCACTGGCGGGGTCGGCAGCTGGGCAGTGCAGATGCTGGCCGAGCAGGGCTTCGAGGTCCACGCGGTCAGCGGCAAGGCCGAGCAGCGTGAGTGGCTCGAGTCACTGGGTGCGAGCGAGGTCCATCTGCGCAGCGATTTCGAGGAGAAGGGCCGTCCGCTGGAGAAGAGCCGCTGGGCCGGTGCCGTGGATACTGCCGGTGGCCAGGTACTGGCCAACCTGCTGGCGCAGATGCATTACGATGGCAAGGTGGCGGCCGTGGGACTCGCGGCGGGCGCGGACCTGCCCACCAGCGTGATGCCATTCATCCTGCGCGGCGTCTCATTGCTTGGCGTCGACAGCGTGATGATCAATGCCGAGCGTCGCCAGCAGGTGTGGCAACGCCTGGCCGAGGTCTCCAGCGAGCTGCATGCGCGGATGCAGCTGGAGACGGTGGGACTGGATGACATCGCGGCACGTGCCGAGGCCATGATCGACGGCAACATCAGTGGCCGCGTACTGCTGGATCCCGCCCGCTGACATGCCAGCGCGCACCACGAATCGCAGCCGATCACGGAAAAAATGCGCCATTGCCTCGAAAATTGCGCCAAGTCATTGATTGTTGCGGTGCAATACGCTGTTTGAGGTTAGCCAAGGCGGCCTCACGACGCTATGCTCTAGGCATCTCGTTACGCCCTGTCGAGCGTCCCGAGTGCCCTCCTCTCAGCCATGCCGGGCGTGTGGAGGATCACCCCGCCTTCGGGCGGGGTTTTTTGTGCCTGTCACACAGGCCATGAAGACGAAAGCCCCCGCCAGCTGGCGGGGGCTTTCGTGTCATGCAGTCTCGGCCGATGGATCAATTGCGCTCGATCATCGCGGTCAGGTCCTCCGCGACCGGATCCAGCACCTGCGGCCAGGAAAGATACGGCACGGCGGCACGCCCGTTGACCATCACGGCAAAGGCTCCCCAGCGGCCTGTCTGGGTGCGGAAGTAGCCCGAGATGGCGCGCACCGGCACAGGATTGTTGAGCGTTCCCGTCTTGACCATCACGTGATTGCGGAAGGTCTCGCTGCCGCGCCGAATGAAGCGCATCGGACCATTGGCCGGTGCCTGAAGCCCAGCAACGAAAGTGGGGAACAGGGCCGGACGGTGGTACATGCTGTCGAGCAACGCGATCAGACCGTTGACGCTGGTACGGTTCTGCGAGGTCAGACCACTGCCTGAATACAGCGTCAGCGGACCGTGACCCGGAATCGCGCTGGCGAAGGTCTCAAGCTTGGCGCCTCCCTGACGCAGCGTGGCCTGACTGCCACCGACCAGTGCCAATGTCAGCTGGTCGGCCATGAAGTTGTTGGAGTAGTTGAGCATCCGCGTCAACAGCTCCTGCATCGGCTTGCCCTCGACACTCCCCAGCTGTACCGCACTGGAAGGCGGCGCCGTGGTGGTGATATCCACGCCGCCCGTGACCGCGATGCCGGCACGCGCCAGCATGTCGCGCATCAGCTCGCCGGTATACAGCGCCGGATTGGACACGGCACGGTAGATGCTGCGCGGCTGGCTGTCGGCGGCGATGGTGCCACTGACGACCAGCGTATCGCGCCCGTTGCTGGTGGTACGCCGCGCATTGAGGGCATTCTTTCCGCCGGCCGCGACGGTGGTGACCTGATTGTCGAAGATCTCGGTGGGCTGGGTCGTGTCACAGCTGGCAAGTCGCGCCGGCGCCTGACTGCCCGCCCCCGGCATCACCTTCACGCACCAGCTGGCATAGTTGCTGGCCGCGGACGACAGCAGCGCATCATAGGCGTTGCTCGAGCGACGCGAGGCATTGCAGCGATCGGTACTGATGCATGGCACCGGCCCGAAACGCCACTGACTGACCAGCAGGCGTCCCTCGATACGCCGGATGCCCCTGAAGCGAAGCTCTTCGGTCAGACGCCACAGTTCTTCACTGGTCAATGCCGGGTCACCACTGCCCTCGAGCACCAGATCGCCGGTCAACACGCCGTCATTGATCGAGCCCGTGCTGCGCAGACGTGTGGAGAAGCGATACTGCGGCCCGAAACGGTCCAGCGCCGCGCCGGCGATATAGAGCTTGGACAACGATGCGGGCGTCAATTGCAGGCCGGGATCGACCGAGGCCAGCGTCTCGCCGGTGTCCAGCATGCGGGCCTGGGCACTGACGATGAAACCCTTGTCAGCCAGGCGAGTGAGGTTGTCGAACCCGGCTGCCTGCGCCGGCCCGGTCGCCACCAGGGTAGCGCCGGCGGCGATGGCCAGTCCGCGCAGCGAGCGCGTGAAGCGCAGCGACATTCCCGACACCGCGGGGTGTGCCGCCGCCTTGAACGGGCGAAGCAGCGAAGAGAGCAACGTGGGCAGCAACGCAGGTCGCGCAGAGGTTGGTGCAGTGCGAAGTAGAGGCATGAGGCATCCAGTGACGTCGTCGGTGAGCATCCATGTCACAGCCGGATTGGCGCCGTGATGCCTCTAGCTTAATGAGGAGTGGCGCTGGAAAACAGATGCAGGACGGCAACTCCCCCCACGATCATCGCCAGACCCAGGATCGCCGGCAGGTCCGGCATCTCGCGATAGACCACCGCGCCGAACAGGGTGACCAGCACGATCCCCAGTCCAGACCACACCGCATAGGTGACGCCCAGCGGCAGGTCCCGCAGCACCAGCGTCAGAAGATAGAAGGCGATGCCGTACCCCACCACCACGATCAGGCTGGGGCCGAGTCGCGAAAAGGACTCGGAGGCCTTGAGCGCACTGGTCGCGATGACCTCTGCCAGTATTGCCAGCGCCAGAAAGACATAACTCATCGACTCACCTCATGGAATGTGGTGACGGGTGCTTCCGCTCACGGGCAGCCTTGCGTGCCAGCAGGCGGGTCATGACCGCGTCGAACAGTGGATTGAAGATCATGGCCCAGACAAGGAAGAAGGCCACGAAACCAAGGTCCAGCAACAGTGCCTGCCATAGCCCGATCTCCAGCCAGGCCGCGACGAGGAAGACCGTCACCAGCACCAGTCCCAGCTCGAAGCCGAGTGCCTGGGTGATGCGCTGAAGCATATTGCGCTGGCGAGTCGGTACCCAGCGGTCGAACATCCAGTTCCAGACCGTACTCCAGATCACGGCCAGCGTGGACATCACCACGGCCAGGCTCCCCATGCTCGCCAGATCATGCCCCGTCAACATGGCGGACAGCGGGGCCACGATCAGAATGCCGCCCAGCTCCAGCAACCCAGCCTGTGCCAATCGCTCTTTGTTGGAACGCATCACCGAGACTCCTGCTCAGACTTCGCACATGATGCCGTGCGGCTGTGCGAGGTGGATATGTCAGGCATTCTAGAGGTCATGGAGATGGATGAAAGTTAGTATCCATCTAGTATTCAGATGGATCGAGGCAAGAGGAAAGGCAATGAACTGGACACTGGAACAGCTGACGACGCTGCGTTGCGTCGCGGAAACGGGGTCTTTCTCCGCCGCGGCACGTCGTCTGGGCCGTGCGCAGTCCGCCGTCAGCACCGCCATCGCCAATCTGGAGATGGACCTGGGCTGCGAACTGTTCGATCGCACCCCGCGTACCCCCATCCTGACACCTGCAGGCAAGGCACTGCTGCACGAAGCCAATAGCGTACTGGTGCAATGCCAACGCCTGGAGGCTCGTGCACGCACCCTCAGCGAGGGCCTGGAAGCCAGCCTGACACTGGCGATCGATGAAGCGCTGGTGGAGATGCCACCCGTGATGGAAGTACTGGAAAAGATGGCGGTGCAGTATCCGACACTGACACTGAATCTGCTCAATGGGGCTCAGGATGAAGTGGCGCGCTGGGTGGAGCAGCACGAGGCCAACCTCGGCATCCTGTTCTGCCAGCCGCTCTGTGCCATGGCACTGGAGCGGGAGGCACTGGGACGACTGGAGCAGGTGCTGATCGTCGCCCGCGACCATCCCCTGGCACAGCTCGAGAGCCCGACCCACAGCGATCTGGCGGATCACCGTCAATTGATGATCGGTCAGCGTCAGCAGCTGGGCCCCGGCCAGGAAGCTCCTCGTTCACAGCGTTTCTGGCAGCTCAACAGCTTCTATGCCATGGCGGAACTGACGACACGTGGCCTGGGCTGGGCACAGGTGCCACGTCACATCGCCCATTACCCGCCCTTCCAGAAGCGGCTGACGATACTGGACCTGAGTGCACTGGGCGCCACCGCCGATATCGATATCGAATTGATCTCGCGACGTGACAGCCCCCGCGGCCCTGCCGCCAGCTGGCTGCGCCAATCACTGCGCGACACCTTCCGTGACAGTCACGCCGCCATCGCCAACCAGAACCTGCCGCCGGCATGACACGCCTCACACCTGCAGGGGGTAACGCTCAGGCGTGTGCTCGAGCTGGCATTCAAGGCGCCACAGCGCCTGACCGGACTCATGATACTTGCGCTCGAAGTGGGTCAGATAATCGCCGTGCGGGACAAAGGCCTCTGCCGTCACCTCGACACCGGTGGCATGACCGATGGCCTGAGCGAATTCCAGTGCGTAGATCTGCCAGTTGGTGCGCAACTCGAGCCGACCGCCCAATGCCATGATGATCGGAAATACCGGATGGCCTTGCCAGCGCATCTTGAGGTGACGCGCCTTGGGATAGGGATTGGGATACAGCAGGGTGTGATGAGCCGGCGCCCAGCCTGCCGCCAGTGCGAGACGCCAGAAATCAACGAGATCAGCACGTACCAGCAACGCGTTGTCCGGAAGCTCGCCGTGCTTGCGAGTGAGGCGGTCCTCGCTGCGATCGACCCCGATCACCGCATGATCCGGATGGGCCAGTGCCAGCAGGCGGGTCGAGCGCCCGACGCCACAGCCGCTGTCCAGCCACAAGGGCTTGTCCTGTTCCGCCAGCCAGCGTTGCGCCTGTTCAAACGCCTCACGCGTGTGCTCCGCGACTGGCTTGCGAAGCGGATGTGCCATCGCACGGCGTACGCGCCGCTCGATGTCCTCGTGGGGGCCGGTCTGGGGAGAGTCGATCTGACGGGAGTTGGCGTACATCGGAATTCCGGTGGCAGGCGAGCAGAAAATGGACGAGGGAATTCTAGCAGATTCCTCTTTCGGGAATCCGCCGCGCCCCGCTCGGTCTGGCGGCAAGCGCCGGCAGGCAATGCACAAAAAAAGGCGCATGCCTCTCGGCACGCGCCTACACCAACTCTAGCGACTCAAACAGCCCCTGAAGCATCTCATCCGTCACGCCCATAATCAAACAAACGATTGATCTTTTTTCGTGACCCAGGACCTCGGTGGAATGGCCTAGCCTGCAACGCAGGATATCGCACAGTGTTCGCAGCGAGTCCTCGCTAGCGCCGCAGCCTGAGAGCAGGGTGCATGACGCCTGTATTGAGGGGGTGTTATCATCGCGGCATCATTTGGACGAATGCCCGCAGAGGCGTCGCCCAGACCAACGACTCACAGCATTTTTCACGAGGAAAGCGGCTTGTCACACTTACCGGTGATCGTCGGCATGGGCGGAGTCAACGCCGCCGGCAGGACTTCGGGTCATCAAGCCTTCCGGCGCACGGTGCTCGAGACTCTGTCGGAGACGGACCGCCAGGAGACCCTGCTGGGCCTTGCATCGCTCATGAATCTCGCCCGCTGCGACGAGCAGGGTCAGTGGTTCGATGCCGAAGGCCAGCCCGCCGAGGCACAGGCACTCGCGGCTCGTCTGGAAGAGCAGGTACTGGCACATTCCCTGATTCGTCGCATCGAAGACGAACGCTTCAATGACGCCGGGATTCCCGCCAACCGCCAGTCACGCCTGACGTTGACCGAGGACCTGAGCTTCACCCTGCGCAGCCGCCAGCTGCCGGAGCAGCCACCCGCCGCGTGGCAGATCCGCGAGCTGGACAATCGTCGCGTCGAAGTCACGGTGCCGGCAGGCGAATTCGATGTCCTGCTGCCGGACAACCGCAAGGCACTGGTCCGCGCCGCCGGTCAGCTGCCCAGCGGCTTCGCGCCGGAGCAGCTCTACCGCAGCGTGCATCACCCTCGCGGCCTGTCGATGACCATCTTCGGCGCCAGTGATTGCCTCGGCGACAGCGGACTTGACTGGGACTCGCTGCGCGACAGCCTCGACCCCGACGACATTGCCGTCTATGCCGGCAACTCGATCGGCCAGATGGATACTGAAGGCTGGGGCGGACTGATGAAGTCCTTCGTGGCCGGCGAGCGCGCCACCTCCAAGCAGATGCCGCTGGGCTATGCCCAGATGCCGGCCGACTTCCTGAATGCCTATGTGCTTGGCAATGTCGGGGGAGCCGGTGCCGCGATGGGTGCCTGCGCCAGTTTCCTCTACAACCTGAAGCTGGGCCTGAATGACATCCGCAGCGGACGTCGTCGCGTAGTGATGGTAGGCACGGCGGATGCGCCCATCACGCCGGAAGTCATTGAAGGGTTCCGCAGCATGGGGGCGCTGGCCGATGACGAGAGCCTCAAGGCCCTCGATGCGCTGGAAGTCCTCACTGACAGCGATTACCAGAAAGCCTGCCGTCCCTTTGCGCGCAATTGCGGTTTCACCATCGCCGAAGCGACCCAGTTCGTGATTCTGATGGCAGATGAGCTGGCGCTGGAGACCGGCGCTCGCATCCTGGGCAGTGTCCCGGATGTCTTCGTCAATGCGGATGGCTGGAAGCGGTCCATCTCGGCACCGGGCGTCGGCAATTACATCACGCTGAGCAAGGCGGTGGCGCTGGCGCGAGACATCGTCGGTGATGAAGGCGTACGCCAGCGCAGTTTCGTGCATGCGCACGCCACCTCCACACCGAAGAACCGCACGACCGAATCCCATGTGCTCAACGAAGTGGCGCGGGCCAACGGTATCGAAGCATGGCCTGTCGTGGCGGTGAAGACCTTCGTCGGCCACAGCCAGGGCAGCGCGGCGGGTGATCAGACGGTCTCGGCACTCGGCAGCATGACCACCGGCATTCTGCCGGGCATTCCGACGCTGGATGCCATCGCCGAAGACGTGCATCACAGCCATCTCGACATCCGACGCGAAGCTCGCGAATTCTCGGCCGATGTCGCCTTCATCAATGCCAAGGGATTCGGTGGCAACAACGCCAGCGGCGTGGTGCTGTCGGCCGATGTCACGCTGAAGCTGCTGACAGCGCGACATGGTGACGACGCCCTGGCGGCCTGGCGTGAGCGCAGCGGCCTCTGTGAGCAGCGTCGGGCGGACTATCTGGACAAGGCGCAGCGCGGTGAATTCACACCGACCTACCGCTTCGGCGAGGGTGTGCTGGAAGGGCCGGAGCTTGAGATCACTGATCGCGAGATCCGCATTCCGGGATACGCGAAAGCCGTCTCTCTCAAGGTCGACAACCCCTTCGGGTCACTCTAGCGACACCTCGTGAGCGACTGCCATGAAGAGCGCTCCCCCAGCCTGCTGGCCACTGCAAGGCTGGGGGTTCTACACTCGGACTGGCCACCAGCTTTCGCTCGTTGCCCGCAGGCGTCTTGCACCAAGACCAGAGCGCAGGCTTCTCACCCTTCGTCGTCCATTGCAGCAAGGCCGTCCGCGATGGCCCGCTGACAGAGCACGAGTTCGTCATGCCCAAGAACATTGCCGTCTACCCCGGCACCTTCGATCCGATCACCAATGGCCATACCGACCTGATCGAGCGTGGAGCTCGCCTGTTCGACAAGGTCATCGTCGCGGTCGCCTACAGCCCGAGCAAGCAACCCGCCCTTCCACTGGAACTGCGCATCGAGCTTGCCCGACAGATTCTCTCGCATCTCGACAATGTCGAGGTCATCGGTTTCAGTTGTCTGCTGACGGAGCTGCTGGAACAGCAGAATGCGCGTATCATTCTGCGCGGCCTGCGCGCGGTATCCGACTTCGAGTACGAGCTGCAACTGGCCAACATGAACCGGGCACAGGCGCCGCACGTCGACAGCCTGTTCCTGACCCCGGAACTGCAGAACTCCTATATTTCATCGACCATCGTGCGCGAAATCTCGCGACACGGGGGTGATGTGTCGCGTCTGGTGCACCCGATAGTGGCCGAGGCTCTTGCCAGCCACTTCAATCCGCCCGGCGCCGACACCGCCACAAGCTGAGGACACCACCATGGCCCTGATCATCACTGATGAGTGCATCAACTGCGACGTCTGCGAGCCGGAATGTCCCAATGGCGCCATCTCGCCGGGTGAAGAGATCTATGTCATCGACCCGGACCTGTGCACCGAGTGCGTCGGCCACTTCGATGAGCCGCAATGCCAGCAGGTCTGCCCGGTTGACTGTATCCCGCTCGACCCGGCCAACAAGGAAAGCCAGGAAGAGTTGATGGAGAAGTACCAGATCATCACGGCAGCGCTGGGCAACTGACCTGCACCTGCCCGCCACCACGTGCGCCTGCCCCTGTCAGGCGCTCGTGGTGGCCTGGCACTCCTGCAACGCCGGTAGAAGCCATGTCCTGACTCCCTCCTTGGCAGCGTTCCTTTCCCTCCTGTCCTGTCGCCTCTCCTTTCTCCTCCCGCTTGCTCGTCTCTCTTCTATTGTTTTCTCTCTTCTCTCTTCTCTCTTCTCTCTTCTCTCTTCTCTCTTTTCAACCTCTTCCATCCTGCGTGCTTCGCGATGTGCGATGACCGCACGAGTCTCAATGCCAACGGTCAGCCGCTGACACCGTGCAGGACGGCTCGCCTTGCGCGACTCACCGGGAGGCAGGCGCCTCGCACTTTCATCAGCGATAAAGAATATGATGGTTGATAGCGCGACGATCGGTTAATTTCTGTTAGTACACAGTAACAGAAGTATTCTATCCTGTAGGGATACAGTCACCGATCGCCCTTCACGCGCACGGAATGCACATGTCATCACGCCAACTGCCGTCAGCCCTGAAAATGCCAGCCTTCAAAGCCCATACTCCACTTCCCGCCTCGGGATTGGTCGGTCTGGCCGGAATGCTGGTCTTGATGGTGCTGCTGATCCTGCTGCCACGCCCCGATATCTTCACGTCAGTCGCGCAATACCTCATCCCGCATTCACTGCTTGAGATCGGTGCGGTACTGGTTGCCTCGATGGCGGCCATCTCCATCTTCCAGGGCCATCGCAGCACGGTCCCCGTCAGCTTCGTGGTGATGGGCTGTGCCTTTCTGCTCTCAGCCTTCTTCGACCTGATTCATATCTTCAGCTATGACGGCATGCCGAACTTCGTCAGTGATGCGTCGGTACAGAAAGCCATCCACTTCTGGCTGGCGGGGCGGACGGCCTTCGTCGTGGCGCTGCTGGCACCCTGCCTGATCACCTCACGTCCGATGACGCGCCGCCGACTGCCACTGGCGTTCGTCTTGACGCTTGTCATTGGCCTGCTGGTCAGCTGGGTAGGGCTCTATCATCTTGACTACCTCCCCGCGACCTTCATCCCCGGAAGCGGCCTGACGGCGTGGAAGATCGGTTACGAATGGGTACTGGCGATCGGATCCCTGATCGCCGCGATCCTGCTGCTCAGCTCCCGACGTCTGCCCGAGGGCACCAACATCAGCTGGCTGGCCGTCGCCGCGCTTGCCACTGGCCTCTCGGAGCTCTGCTTCACCCTGTATGCCACTGCCCACGACGTCTTCAATCTCCTGGGACACCTGTACAAGGTGGCCGCCTACGGCATGCTCTACCACGCCATCTATTCCTCACGCCTGGTCTACCCCTACCAGCGACTCAAGGACATGAGCAGTGCGCTGGCAGAAGCGGAACAGCGCTGGCAGTTCGCGCTGGAAGGTTCAGGCGCCGGTGTCTGGGACTGGAAGCAGGACAGCGATCAGGTCTTCTACTCTCCGCAGTGGAAAGCGACGCTGGGCTATGAAGAAGAGGACATCGGCAGCAGCTTCGACGAATGGAAATCGCGCATACACCCTGACGACATGCAGCGGACGCTGGAAGATCTCAAGCAACACTTCGAGGGGCACAGCGTCGAGTACCGCAACGAGCATCGCATGCTGACCCGCAGCGGCGAATGGAAGTGGATTCTGGATCAGGGAAGAGTCGTCGAACGCTCACCGGACGGTCGGCCATTGCGCATGATCGGCACCCACAGCGATATCGACTGGATCAAGGAACAGCAGCAACGCCTGATCACCAGTCGGGCACGGCTGCGCTCCATCTACCATTCGGCCCCCGTGGGCATCATCGTGGCAGATCGCAGCGGCACCATCGTCGATGCCAACTCCGCCATGCACAACCTGTTGGGCAGAGGTGAAGCCGAGCTCTTTCAGCAGTCCCTCTGGGGGCTGTTCTCCCTCGAGGAAGTCAGTCGCCTGAAGCGTGCCTGGGGGCAGCTCCAGCGCGAGGGCGGCAACTTCCAGGACGAATACCACATGCAGACCGCGCGCGGGCATTTGTTCTGGGCGGAAGTCACCCTTACTCCGCTTGAAGGCGAGGATCGCACCCTGGTGCTGGTCAACAACATCGAGGACCGTCGCCGCGCCATCGAATTGCTGGAGGAGAACGCGACGCTCTATCAGGAAGTCTTCAGTACCGGCAACGCCATCAAGCTGCTGATCGATCCGGAACTGGCTGAAATCATCGATGCCAACCCGGTCGCCGCCGATTTCTACGGCTACAGCATCGGTGAGATGTGTGGGATGCCCCTGGGACGCATCAACGTGCTGGCAAGCCAGACGCTCTCGAAGCGCATCCGTTCGGTGGTCAACCGTACTGACAACCACTTTGAAGCCAGCCATCAGCTGGCCAACGGCGAACTGCGTGACGTCGAGATCTTCACAGGCCCGGTTGACCTCAATGGCCGCACCCTGCTGTTTTCGATCGTGCACGACATCACGGATCGCAAACGCGCGCAACGAGACCTCCAGATCGCCAATCTCAAGCTGTCGCGCCTCTCGGAAAGCCGCACCCAGATCCATCATCTTTCGGAACGCCTGTTGACCTGCTCACGACTGGACGAGATCGTCACCCAGCTCAATGTGCGCCTGCCCAGCCTGTTCGCCGGCTGCGAGGGCACGCTGCAGCTGGCAGATCCGGCGGATCACCAGCAGAAGACACATATCCAGTGGGGGACGGCTCCCACGGAAGTCTGCGTACTCAATCACTCACTGAGCGTCGGGGATACGGTGATCGGCAACTTCACGCTGCAGATCCCCTCTGACAGCGAGAGTCAGGAGCACCTCCGCCCGCTGGCAGAGGACGTCTGTCAATTGATCATGCTGGCGCTGGCTGACCTGCAACTGAAACAGGGGCTGGCCCATGAGGCACGTCGGGACACCCTCACTCGACTCTACAATCGCCGGCATCTGGATGAAGTGCTGCCACAGAAACTGGCAGAAGCCAGCATCGGCAACCCCCTTTCACTGGTAGTTCTGGATCTGGACAACTTCAAACAGGTCAACGATACCTACGGTCATGAGATGGGGGACCAGGTTCTGTCTCGCCTCGCCAGCATCATCCGCGAGTCGCTGCGCAGCTCGGATGAAGCCTGCCGTTATGGTGGGGAAGAGTTCGTCATTCTGATGCCGGGGGCCAGCGCTGCCGTGACACGCGCACGCGTCGAAGCCATCCTTGAAGCCTTCCGGGAAGAAAGTTTCGAGCATGACACCCTGGGACAGCTGACAGGGCTGAGCTTCTCCGCCGGCGTCGCCAATGCTCCCCACGACAGTCAGTCGACCGACACGTTGTTCAGCATGGCCGACAACGCGCTCTATCAGGCCAAGCGCTCGGGCCGTCAACGCGTTCTGTGCTTCAACAATCTGCCCCCCACCGAAGACCGTCGAGTCACGTCCTCTCCCAGATGAGGCCTCGTGATATTGCAGCGCTCGAGTTCAGCCTCTTTCCGCTGACCTCAAAGACGACACCGCCGGCCATGATGGCCGGCGGTGTCGTGTGCGGGGTCTTGTCACATTCCTGCATGGCTCTGGACAGGCGATGCTTCAAGTCGCCCCCCAGCGGGAGTCAGTCCCAGTCAACACGCGTCGTCTTGCAGCCAAGGCAGCGCGCGAAGGTTGCCTGCGCCGGTGTAGCCACCAGCACACGAGCAGTCTCATCGATATTCTGCCCCATGGCCGCGAACGGAGCCGAAACGACAAACAGCGCTGCCCCCACGACCGTCGTCGCCAACAGCAGAGGGCGCCCGACAAGCGCATCAGCCACCATCATGCCGGCACTCGGAGTATCATCCCCCTGCTCGCTGGGCAACTCGATGGCATAGGCGGGAGATGCCAGCATCAGTGTCATGCCCGCAGCCGCGATTCCGTTGCGCAGCCACATGCCCGACTGAAAAATCATGGATTTCATGCTCAGGTCCCTTGCGTATGGACGCTCCAAGCGTCCCTGTTATGAGTCTATACACTGGGGCAAGCACCACCAGCGCCTGACAAGCCGTGTCATCCATCTCACGTTCTCTAGATTAGCGCTCCGAAAGCCATACGCCCAGCTCTCTACCCTCATGCTGTGGTCAACGCCAACGGACTCACGCCGCGTCACCCGCGCTGCTCCTTTTACTGATTCAGCATCACCCACTACGGCAACGATCCCCAATGACCGATTCTTCACGACAAGCCGCCCCCTCTTCTCCATCGGCCGCTCGCACCGACCGCTATCTCTGGCAGCTCGCCTGGCCGATCATCCTTTCCAATATCTCGGTGCCGTTGCTCGGACTGGTGGATACCGCCGTGGTCGGGCATCTGGAAGATGCGATCTATCTGGGTGCCGTCACGCTGGGCGCGGTGCTGTTCAGCTTCCTTTATTGGGGCTTCGGCTTCCTGCGCATGGGCACGACCGGCATGACGGCCCAGGCACATGGCCGTGGCGATCACGATCGGCTGCGAACGCTGCTCGGACAGGGCATTCTGCTGGCACTGGCCATCGGCATGCTGCTGATGCTGCTCGGCTCACCGCTCATTTCGCTGGGCCTGGGCTTGATGGAGGCCAGCGAGACCACTCGCGCACTGGCCCATGACTACGCCAGCATTCGCCTGTGGTCGGCACCCGCCGTACTGATCAATTACGTGATATTGGGCTGGTTTCTGGGCCTGGGGAATTCACGGGTGACGCTGGGTATCCTGGTGCTGACCAATGTGCTCAATATCGTGCTGGATCTCGCCTTCGTCCCAGGCCTGGGGATGACCAGTGATGGCGTGGCCCTGGCCAGTGTGATCGCGGATTACTGCGGGTTGGCGGCCGGCCTGTGGCTGGTGTCACGTCAACTCTCCCGCATGCCGGGTCACAGTGATCGCGCCGCCCTGTTGTCACTGTCCGCCTGGAGCGTACTGATCCGCGTCAATCAGCACCTCTTCGTGCGCACCCTGTGTCTATTGGGCGCCACGGCCTATTTCACGTCCCAGGGAGCCAGCTTCGGGGACGAGACTCTGGCGGCCAATGCCGTGCTGCTGCAATTCGTGATGATCACGTCCTACGGGCTCGATGGTTTCGCGCAGGCTGCTGAATCCGAGGTCGGCCGCGCCGTGGGACAGGGAGACTGGCAGCGCTTCACTCGCAGCGTCAGGGCGGCTACGCGCTTCTCGTTGGTCACTGCCGCCGCCGCAAGCCTGCTGC
Source organism: Cobetia sp. PS-4MA (assembly GCF_057670765.1). Classification (NCBI taxonomy): domain Bacteria; kingdom Pseudomonadati; phylum Pseudomonadota; class Gammaproteobacteria; order Oceanospirillales; family Halomonadaceae; genus Cobetia; species Cobetia sp. PS-4MA. Next base: position 3,489,001 of record NZ_CM173107.1, read on the forward strand.
TATGGCTCCTTGGCCCGCAGATGATCGCCCTGCTGACGGACCTGCCCGAGGTACGACAACTGGCAATCACCTATCTGCCCTGGATGGTCGCCATGCCGTTGGTGGCCGTATGGAGCTACCTGCTGGACGGGATCTTCATCGGTGCCACGGCGACACGTGAAATGCGCAATACGCTGGTGGTCTCCCTGCTGGCATTCATCGGACTGTGGCCCCTGCTCGAGAGCTTCGGAAATCATGGCCTGTGGCTGGCGTTCCTGCTGTTTACCAGCGTTCGTTCTGTCGTGCTCGGCGGCTACTATCTGCATCATCGCCGTCACCACTGGCGCTGAACCCTATCGAGCAGAGCACGCCCTGGGTTGATCCAGCGATGAAGTGCTCGCCAGGCGCATCGGAGCCCTACCCCTCGACCATCGCGCGATACTCTACTGCTATCGGATAGACTAATGTGAGCATGCCAACCCAACTCCCATACCGATAAAAAGCCACAGGGAGCATCACATGCTGCAATCGCTATCCCGGCCAGCCGTCAAGCTGGTCGAGCGCTATCTACCTGACCCCTATATCTTCGTATTGCTGTTGACCGTCGTCGCGGCCGCAGCCGCCATGCTGATCGAGCAACGCTCCCCCGCCGAGGTAATGCGCTACTGGGGCGATGGCTTCTGGAATCTGCTGACCTTCTCCATGCAGATGCTGCTGGTATTGATCTCGGGGTTCATGCTCGCCAATACGCCGCCGGTGAAGAAGGGCCTGGCCAGCATCGCCTCGCTGGCCAGAACGCCTGGCAGTGCCATCATGCTGGTCACCTTCGTCTCGCTGATCGCCAGCTGGATCAACTGGGGCTTCGGACTGGTGATCGGTGCACTGTTCGCCAAGCAGCTGGCCAAGATGATCAAGGTGGATTACCGGCTGCTGATCGCCAGCGCCTACTCAGGTTTCGTGATCTGGCATGCGGGCATCTCGGGCTCGATTCCGCTGACCATCGCCACCGCGGGCCACTTCACCGAGGAGAGCATCGGCATCGTGCCTACCTCGGACACCATCTTTGCCTTCTTCAACATCGCCATCGTCGCGGCGCTGCTGATCATCATGCCGCTGGTCAATCGCGCCATGATGCCCTTCGAGAAGGAAAGCGTGTACGTGGATCCGGCCCTGCTGGAGGAAAAGCCCACCGAGATCAGCGACCAGCCTCGTCCCGCCGAGCGTCTCGAGAACTCACCGATCCTCGCCTGGGTCGTGGGGCTGTTCGGCCTCGCCTGGCTGGTGGATCACTTCGTGATTCGTGGCGGAGGCCTGAATCTCAACGTGATCAACTTCAGCTTCCTGTTCCTGGCCATCGTGCTGCATGGCACACCGCGCAAGCTGCTGGACAGTCTGAACGAGGCCATCAAGGGCGGCGCCGGTATCGTCATCCAGTTCCCCTTCTATGCCGGCATCATGGCGATCATGGTGCAGTCCGGACTGGCGACTACCCTCTCCGAGGGATTCGTGTCGATCGCCAGCGCCGAGAGCCTGCCGTTCTGGTCCTTCATCAGTGCCGGTATCGTCAATCTGTTCGTACCTTCCGGTGGTGGGCAGTGGGCGGTTCAGGCACCGGTCATGATTCCTGCCGCCCAGGCATTGGGTGCCGACCTGCCACGCGTCGCGATGGCCGTCGCCTGGGGCGATGCCTGGACCAACATGCTGCAGCCTTTCTGGGCACTGCCTGTCCTGGCCATCGCGGGCCTGAAGGCCAAGGACATCATGGGGTTCTGTCTGGTGCAGCTGCTGGTGACCGGTATCATCATCTCACTGGGACTGACCCTTCTATGAGAAGGTCGCCGTGACGAAATATCTCTGACGAGACGTTCGAACGCCACGACTCCCGGCCCCTCGCAACGTCATGCCACCTGGCCCCCGGGGAGTGATTCTTCGGGGGACAGGTCGTTCAGAGAGTGCTGATATGCCGCTCACAGGGTGCCAAGTGACGCCGAATCCCTCAGACTGTCAGGGACAAGAATCATCCCGCTCCGATACCCGTCCCCAGGGTCACTCGAGCCTTTCTGACCCTGACTCGCTCATCAAGGATTCCTGCATGAATGACACCCAGCCTGATCAGGCCACCCTCAATGACGCCCTCCCCGGTCAGCACCAGTTGATCATGACCGAGTTGATGACACCGGACATGGCCAACTTCAGCGGCAAGGTGCACGGTGGCGCCATTCTCAAGAAGCTGGATGAAGTCGCCTACGCCTGTGCCAGCCGCTACAGCGGCAGCTACGTCGTCACTCTGTCGGTGGACCAGGTGCGCTTCAAGCAGCCGATTCACGTCGGCGAGCTGGTGACCTTCCTGGCCTCCGTCAATCATGTCGGGCGCTCCTCGATGGAGATCGGCATCAAGGTCGTCGCCGAGTCCATCCAGGGTCGCCTGATTCGTCATACCAACAGCTGCTACCTGACCATGGTCGCGGTGGATCCGGACGGCAATCCGGTTCCGGTGCCGCCACTGAACCTGGAAACCCAGGAGCAGAAACTGCGCTTCCACAAGGCCGCGATTCGCAAGAAGCTGCGCAAGCAGGCCGAGGAAGAGGAAAAGCGCCAGGAATCGATGGAATTCTGAGACACCGATCTCGAAAGCCAGTGCAAGATGCGGAGTGCGAGGTAGTCGCCACGTGGCGATACTGGGCGGAACTCCGTCACCGCGAGACGAACGATGACTCCTTCACGAGCGGCACAAGACGCCATCTGGCAACGCCTGCTGGCTCGCCAGTCGATTGCCGGTGAGTCATTGCGCTATGGCGTGATCACCACCGGCATCTTCTGCCGTATCGGCTGTCCCTCACCGCCTCCACGGCGTGACAATGTCAGGTTCTTCCCTGACACCCGCGCCGCGCATGCAGCCGGGCTGCGCGCGTGCCGTCGCTGTCACCCAGAGACGGATTCATCCTCGGACAACCGCGATATCCCCGACATGCCACACTGGCTCATCGCCGTCTGTCGGCAACTGGAAGCCGCCGTCGCCGAGAGCCGGCCGACACCGTCACTGAGCCGTCTGGCCATCCTCACGGGCCTTGGCAGCTCTCACCTTCAGCGCCGCTTCAAGGCCTGGCTCGGCCTGTCGCCCAGCAACTATGCCAGCGGACTGCGCCAGCTGCGCTTTCATGATCTGCTCGAACAAGGGCGCGGTGTCACCGATGCCATCCTCACGGCAGGCTATCGCTCCACCAGCCGTGCCCATGCACGCGCCGGCGGCATGACACCCAGCGCTCGTTCGAAAGGAGGCAGTGGCGAGACACTATTGGCGATGCACTGGCCATGCAGTTTCGGTATGCCCGAGCATCACTGCTGGCTGAGCGCCGCGCTCAGTGAACGTGGAGTGGTGGCCATCCAGCTGACGGATAGCCGTGATGCTGGGCAGAGTACTCTGGAAGCTCGTCTGCCAGAGGCTGACTGGCAACAGGTGACACCCGATGACGAGGCAGGGCAATCACTGCATGCAATGCTCGGTGCGCGCCTGCTGGCACTCTGCGAGACTCCACAGACGAGCCAGGCGCTCTTCATCGAGCTGCCACTGGATGTCCGCGGTACCGCATTTCAGCTGCGTGTCTGGCAGCAACTGAATACCACCCTGAGCGGCGAGACCCTGACCTACCGGCAACTGGCTGAAGCTCTGGGGCGACCCACTGCCAGCCGCGCCGTCGCCAATGCCTGCGGTGCCAACCCCCTCGCCCTGCTGACGCCCTGCCACCGCGTGGTGCGGGGTGATGGTGGTCTCGGTGGCTATCGCTGGGGAGTGGAACTCAAGCAAGCAAGGCTGGCTCAGGAGGCCGAATCCTCCGGCAGATCATGAGGCTCGCCAGCGCACAGCGGCTAGAGCGTCGTGCAACGCAACGGCGGCGGGGCATGCAGCACCTCACGGACGATCTCCAGGGCCCGCGTCAGGACCTCACGATTCTCGGCGGCACTCAGGCACAGCCGCAATGCCTGTGGTGGAGGTTCATTGCCGACACAGAAAGGCTCGGCACTGGTGACATGTACCCCGCGCCGAGCCAATGACTCGACCACAGCCTGGCTACGCTGCCCTTCGGGTAGCACCAGCCACAGATCGAACGATGAAGGCCGCGAAGAGAGCGTCCACTCCCCCAGCAGAGTACGTGCCAGTCGCTGGCGCGCCCGCATCTCCTCCACCTGCCAGTCCACCAGCTGTGTCGCATTGCCACTGGTCAGCCAGGCGCAGACCGTTTCCATCAGCAGCGGTGCCACCATCCAGCTGTGACTGCGCAGCACAGCGCCAATCCGGGACAGCACTTCCACCGGGGCGCGCAATACGCCCAGACGCAGACCGCCAGCCAGCAGTTTGGAGGTACTGAAGACATACAGGGTGCGCTCAGGAGCCATCTGATAGAGACGAGTCCCGCACTCCTCCCTCGGCAGATACTGCACGCCGTCCTCTAGAATCCAGAAATCGTGCTGGCGCGCAAGGGCAACCAGCGCCTCTCGCCGTGCGTGGGACAGCTGCGCCGCCCCCGGATTGTTCTGCTCGGCCATCACGTAGACCATCCTGGGCACCTGCTGGCGACACAGCCGCGCCAGAGCCTCGACATCCATGCCCTCCTCATCCAGCGGTACTCGCAGCAGCTTCAGGCCCCGCTCAGCACTCGCGGCGATCAGTCCGGGGTAGGTCAGCGCTCCCGTGACCACCGCCTCTCCGGGGGCCAGCAAGGCCGACAGCGCGAGAGTAATGCCATTCTGCCCTCCCTGCGTCAGCATCAGCTCCTCGGGGTCGACCGGCATGCCGAGCTCGCTCATCCAGCTCGCAAGCAATTGGCGATGACTGCCCACCCCGAATTCATTCTGGTATTCGACACTCCGCACCAATGCCTCGGGGGAGTGGCTGATCGCGGTCAGCGCCGCCGCCATCCCCTGCTGCCGCGCCGGATGCGGCGGTGGCAGGCTCATGGTGAGATCCATCACACCAGAGGATGCCGAAAGGGAGTCATCCGACTCCGCCGCGATCCCGAATGATGGCCTGGCATGCAAGGCATGTCCGAAGCGCCTGTCGGGCACAGGCCCCGCGCTGACCGGCGCATTGACGTAGGTTCCGCTCCCCACACGCGCCCTGACCAACCCATGTCGCTCGGCCTCGGCATAGCCGCGTGTCACGGTACCGATCGTCACGCCCAGCGCATCCGCAAGTCGGCGTTGCGGCGGCAGTCGCTCATCCTCCTTGAGCAGGCCTGAGGCGATATCGAGGCGGATGGCCTCCGCCAGCGCACGGTAACGCGGCAGGGTGGGATCAAGTGTCGGAGTCCACATTGTCATGGTGACAAAAAACCTGTTGACGGTAATTGTCATCAGATTATGCTCAAAACATGGCACCAACAAGCCATAAAATGCTGGAACGTGTCGACATCCATCACAATTGCACCCATACAATAATGCGGCATCACGCCAACGCCCCACACGCTGAAGGACACCCATGGAATCCCTCGCCTTTCTTGCCCCAGCCACGCTCTACATGCTGTCGATGACTCTGACACCGGGGCCCAACAACGTCATGCTGACGGCCTCCGGAGCCAATCATGGCTATTGGCGCACCCTGCCGCATATCTTCGGCATCATGATCGGCTGCCTGGTGCTGTTCATCGGCATCGCGCTGGGACTGGGACTGGTCTTCGAGCGCTACCCCATCGTGCAGACACTGCTCAAGGTGTTGGGGAGTGGCTATCTGCTCTATCTGGCCTGGAAGATTGCCATGGCCCCACCACCCGACCTGTCGAGCCGACAGGATGCACGGCCGATGAGCTTTCTGGCAGCCGCGCTGTTCCAGTTCGCCAACCCCAAGGCCTGGGTCATGGGTATCGCGCTGATGGCGGGCTTTCTCCCGGAAGACGGGCCGGTGTGGCTCAACGCGATCCTGCTGGCGAGCTTCGCGGAACTGGTGGCGCTGCCCTGCATCTCCCTGTGGGCAGGCTTCGGCACCGCCATCGGGCGTCTGCTGAATACCGAGCGCGCCTGGAGGATCTTCAACCGCGTGATGGGGGCACTGACGGCCTCCTGCGTCATCTTCATCCTGGGCTGATCGTCGCTGGCCTGCGAGGGACGGCAGTACATCACGGATATCGAACACTGTTCGCATCACCACTGTTTTCCCTCGCGATGTTCGCTAGACTGTCAGGACGCTTTTTACACGCCTGCACAGGATGCTCCTCCATGCTGACGCTCTATGGTGATCGCCGCTCCGGTAACTGCTACAAGGTCGAGCTGCTGCTGCACCTTCTCGAACGCCATCACCATTACATCGAAGTCGACATTCTGGCCGGCGATACTCGCACGCCGGAATTCCTGACCCGCAACGTCAATGGCAAGATCCCGCTGCTGGAGCTGCATCGCGGTGAGACACTGTCAGAGTCCAACGCCATCCTGAACTACCTCGCCGATGGCAGCGATTATCTGCCGAGTGACCCCTTCCTGCGTGCCAAGGTGCTGCAGTGGCAGTTCTTCGAGCAATACAGCCATGAGCCCTACATCGCCACTGCCCGCTTCATCAATCGCTACCTCGGCCTGCCCGAGGAACGCCGTGACGAGTACGCCGCCAAGCAGGAGGGCGGCAAGCGTGCCCTGCGGGTGATGGAGCATCATCTCGCCGAACATGACTGGCTGGTAGGGGATCAGTTCACGATCGCCGACATTTCCCTTTATGCTTATACGCATGTCGCTGATGAAGGCGGTTTCGCGCTGGATGATTATCCTGCCATACAGGCGTGGCTGGCACGTGTCGCGGCGCGCCCGGGCCATTTCGATATCCCGCGCGACTGATATCTTCTCCAGCTGGCAGCCCCAGCGATCACCGGCTCACCTTCCATGACAGGCTCGTCGATGCTACCCGTCACCTATCGCCCCATGACACCCGCCGACCACTCGGCCTTCATGCACATGATGGAGGCCACCCCGGGGGTGGTGATCCGCAAGGCGGATGAGTATGCCGCCGTCGAGCGCTATCTGATCCGCAACCCCGGCATGAGCCACTTGGCCTTCTCCGGCGTGCGGCTGGTGGGATGTGCCATGTCCGGGCATGATGGCAAGCGCGGCTACCTGCAACATGTGATGACGGCCCCGGACATGCGAGGCCAGGGGATCGCGAGAACATTGGTCGAGCGCTGCCTGGACGCCCTGGCACAGGAAGGCATCGACAAGGTGCACCTGGATACCCTGCATGACAATCATGAGGCCCACCGCTTCTGGGAGCGTCTGGGCTGGGCGAATCGCAATGCCGAGATCGTGCGCTTCTCGCGCCTGCTGGTGGACGACCCCAACGCCTGACCTCTCTCGCTGATTTCCCGCAACCCTCGCTGAGCAAGGAGCTCTGACGTGCAATTTCTCGAAAATGATGACCTCGGCAAGTTGATCCTGCGCCTGACTCTGGGACTGCTGTTGCTGTTCCACGGCCTCTCGAAACTGCTCGGTGATGGCGGCACGTTGAGCTGGATCGCCGGCGAGCTGGAGAAGATGGGGATACCAGGCGTGGTGGCCTATGGGGTCTACATCGGCGAGATCATTGCGCCCATCATGCTCATCCTCGGCGTGCACGCCCGCATCGCCGGCCTGATCGTCGTCGCCAACATGCTGTTCGCCATTGCCGTGGCTCACATGGGGCAGCTGCTGAGCCTGTCATCGTCCGGTGGCTGGGCATTGGAACTGCAAGGCTTCTTCCTGGCCAGCGCACTGGCCGTCGTCTTTCTCGGCAGTGGCCGCTTCGCGGTGCAGGAGGACTGATGGCCGACGTCGTCACTGCCAGCACCTATTGCGAGAATGCTCCCCAGCACCCGATTCATGGTCCCTATCATGATCACGAATACGGCTTCCCGGTCAGCGATGACCGGGTACTGTTCGAGCGTTTCGTGCTGGAGATCAACCAGGCCGGCCTTTCCTGGCTGACGGTGCTCAAGAAGCGCGCGGCCTTTCGCGAGGCCTACGAGAATTACGATATCGCGCGTATCGCCGCCTATGGAGATGAAGAGCGCGCGCGTCTGTTGAGCGATGCCGGCATCATCCGCAACCGCCTCAAGGTCAATGCCGTGATCCACAACGCGGGCGTGGTACTGCAGATGAAGGACTCGCACGGCAGCTTTCTCCAATGGCTGGATGCCCATCATCCGCAACCCTTGTCCGCCTGGGTCAAGCTGTTCAAGAAGACCTTCCGCTTCACTGGTCCCGAGATCGTCAACGAGCTGCTGATGAGCTGCGGCTATCTGCCGGGCTGTCATCGTGACGACTGTCCGGTACAGGCTCGCGTGCTGGACGCCGGCCCGCGCTGGGCCGAGCCGGGTGCCCTGGAGGCGATCCATGCGGATGCCTGACACCAGCTCGTCCTCTTCACTCCCCCTTCCCTCTCGCAGGTAGCCCGCCGATGGACTCCCTTACCCAGATCTGCCTCGGATCCGCCGTGGGCGGTGCCGTCATGGCGCCCGCCATCCGACACTTGCCCGTCGAAAGACGCGGCGCTGCCATCCGTCATGCATTGCTCGGTGGAGCGGCACTCGGCACCCTGCCCGATCTCGACGTGATGATCGACTACGGCGACGCCGTCGCCAATTACACCCATCATCGCGGCTTCAGCCATTCCCTGCCGGTGCTGGGGCTGCTGGGCATTCTGCTCGGCTGGCTGCTCGCCCGTCTTCCACGCCTGGCACCATTGGGGCGTGGCCGCCTGATCGCCTACTGCCTGCTGTGCCTGGTCACGCACCCGCTGCTGGATGCCTTCACCACCTATGGCACCCAGCTGCTGTGGCCATGGCCAAGCCGACCGGTGAGCCTGGCCAGCATCTTCATCATCGACCCGCTCTACACCCTGCCGCTGCTGATCACCGGCCTGTGGGTCGCCATACGCGGCCATGCGGGACGATTGCTGGCCACTGGCCTGATGCTCTCGAGCCTCTATCTCGGCTGGGGGCTGGCCGCCAAGAGCTGGGTGGAACATCGCATGTCGCCGGTATTGGCCAGTCAGGGGTTCGCGGACGCCCCTCGCATGGTGCAGCCCACGCCCTTCAACAGCCTGCTATGGCGGGTCAGCGTGGTCACGCCACTGGCGGATCACGAGTGGATGGTCGGCGTCTTCGATTCCGACGAGCAATTGATGGCACTGGCGCGACGGGATTTCCCGCGCCAGCCAGCGCTGGATGCCGAGGTCGGGAAGCTTGAGGATGGACAGCGTCTGCGCTGGTTCGCCGCGCCCTACCTGCGGGCGAGCCGCGAGCGGACATCAGAGGGTGAGACGCTGCTGGCGGTGACCGATACCCGCCTGGGCTCGCCCGGCTACCACCCCTTCCGTTTCGCGCTGGCCCGCCAGACCAGCACACGTGAATGGCATTCTCTGGACGACAGCCAGCGACTGCCCAGTCAGCGTGTCGATCGCGCTGCCTTGCTGAGCCTCTGGCAAGCCATCCATGACCCGGCATCCCGCATGCAGCCAGGCCAGCGCACCGTCTCAGCCACGCCCTCCAGCCCCTCGACCGAGACAAGATAAAGCGCCGCTGATGAAGGCCCGAGAGACGACAACGCCCGCCATGGAAGCCATGGCGGGCGTTGTCGTCTCAGTACTGCGGACAGGATCAGCCGAGGTACTTGATCATCACCCCAGCGGCCACCGCCGAGCCGATCACACCGGCCACGTTCGGCCCCATCGCATGCATCAGCAGGAAGTTGTGCGGGTTGTACTCAAGCCCGACCTTGTTGGAGACACGTGCCGCCATCGGTACCGCCGAGACACCGGCCGACCCGATCAGCGGATTGATCGGCGTCTTCGAAACCTTGTTCATCAGCTTGGCCATCAGTACCCCGCAGGCCGTGCCGATGCCGAAGGCGACCACGCCGAGGGCCAGAATGCCCAGCGTCTCCACCGCCAGAAACTTGTCGGCCTGCAGCTTGGAGCCCACCGACAGTCCCAGGAAGATGGTAGTGATGTTGATCAGCGCGTTCTGGGCGGTATCCGACAGACGCTCCACCACACCGCACTCGCGCATCAGGTTACCGAAGCAGAACATGCCCAGCAGCGGTGCGGCGTCCGGCAGCAGCATCGCCACCATGATCAACAGCACCAGCGGGAACAGGATCTTCTCGGTCTTGGAGACCGGACGCAGCTGCGTCATCACCAGGCTGCGTTCCTTGGCGGTGGTCAGCGCGCGCATGATCGGCGGCTGGATCATCGGCACCAGTGCCATGTAGGAGTAGGACGCCACGGCGATTGCCCCCAGCAGCTCCGGCGCCAGCAGACTGGCGACGTAGATGGAGGTCGGGCCGTCCGCACCACCGATGATGCCGATGGCCGCCGACTGTTGCAGGCTGAAGTCCATCAGCCCCATCGAGGTCAACGCCACCGCGCCCAGCAGCGTCGCGAAGATGCCGAACTGCGCCGCCGCCCCGAGGAACAGGGTCTTGGGGTTGGCCAGCAACGGACCGAAATCCGTCATCGCCCCAACGCCCATGAAGATCACCAACGGCGCGATGCCGGAAGCGATCGCCACGCTGTAGAAGCTGTACAGCATGCCGTTGGAGAAGCCACCATCCAGCGCCATGTTGCTGGCCTGCTGCTTGAGCACTGCGGGAATCTCGCCATGCAGTGCCTGCTCCACCGCGTGGCGCGCCTCATCCAGCGGCAGGCTGGCGATGTTGACGTTGAGCAGATTGGCCATTGAAGCCAGCAGCTCCGGCTTGCCGAGATGCGCCGCCTGTTCGGCAGCAGATAGCGCCAGTCCGGCTTCCGGAATGTTGGCCAGAATGCCGCCGAAGCCGATCGGTACCAGCAGCAGGGGTTCGAAGTTCTTGCGGATCGCCAGATAAAGCAGGCCAAGGCCGATGACGATCATCGCCAGCTGGCCGAAGCTCATGTTGTAGAGCCCCGAGCCGTGCCAGAGGTTGAGTATCTTGTCCATGTCGTGTCGCCTTGCAGAGGAGCATCACCGACCGGCCCGTCGTGCATGCCGACGGGCCGGACACACCGGCTCAGAGGGTGATCAGAACGTCGCCGACACTGACACTGTCGCCTTCCTTGACCTTCACCGCGGAGACGGTACCGGCCTGGTGGGCACGGATCTCGGTCTCCATCTTCATGGCCTCGAGAATGATCACGACATCTCCTTCCGCCACGCTGTCACCGACGGCGACATTGACCTTGAAGATGTTGCCCGCCAACGGCGCATTCACCGGCTCACCGGAGGCGGCCTGGGCGGCAGGTGCCGCGGCTGCCGGAGCCGATGCCGCAGGCTCGCTGGCCTGCACCTGGGTGATGTCTCCGCCTTCGGCAACCTCAACGACATACTGCTTGCCGTTGACGTTCAGGGTGTAGGTCTGCGGGCCGCTCGACGCGCCTTGAGCACTGACGGCCGGAGCACCAGAGACCGACGCTGCGGCGGCCTTGGATGCCTTGTCATCGACAGCCTGCGGGGCGGGCTCGAAGGCATCCGGGTTGCCACGGTTGCGCAGGAACTTGAGGCCGATCTGCGGGAAGAGCGCGTAGGTCAGCACGTCATCGGTCTCGCGTTCGCCGCTCTCCAGCGCGATACCTTCCTCCTTGGCCTTGCCCTTGAGCTCCTCACGCAGACGCTCCATCTCCGGCGTCAGGTTGTCTGCCGGGCGGCAGGTGATCGGCTCGGCGCCTTCCAGCACGCGGGACTGAAGTTCGCTGTCGAAGGGTGCCGGCGCCGCGCCATATTCCCCCTTGAGCAACGCCTGCACTTCCTTGGAGATCGACTTGTAGCGCTCGCCCATCATCACGTTCATCACCGACTGGGTGCCGACGATCTGTGAGGTCGGGGTCACCAGCGGGATGTAGCCCAGGTCCTTGCGTACGCGCGGAATCTCGGCGAGCACGTCATCCAGCTTGTCACCGGCGCCCTGCTCCTTGAGCTGGCCTTCCATGTTGGTGAGCATGCCACCCGGCACCTGGGCGACCAGAATGCGCGAGTCGATACCGCGCAGGCTGCCCTCGAATGCCGCGTATTTCTTGCGCACCTCGCGGAAGTAGGCCGCGATATCCTCGAGCTTCTCGAGGTCCAGTCCGGTATCGCGCTCGGTGCCTGCCAGCATCGCGACGACCGATTCGGTCGGGCTGTGGCCGTAGGTCATCGACATCGAGGAGATGGAGGTGTCGACGTTGTCGATGCCCGCCTCGATGGCCTTGAGAGCCGTGGCGGTGGAAAGCCCGGTGGTGGCATGGCACTGCATGTGGATCGGGATCGACAGGCTCGCCTTGAGGCGCGAGACCAGCTCGAAGGCGGTATACGGCGTCAGCAGGCCCGCCATGTCCTTGATCGCCAGCGACTGGGCCCCCATGGACTCGATCTTCTGCGCCAGCTCCACCCACATCTCCAGCGTGTGCACGGGGCTCACGGTGTAGGAGATGGTGCCCTGGGCATGCTTGCCCTGATCCAGCACCGCCTTGAGCGGACGCTCGAGGTTGCGCGGGTCATTCATCGCGTCGAAGACACGGAAGACATCGACACCGCTGGTCGCGGCACGCTTGACGAAGGCATCCACCACGTCATCGGCGTAATGACGATAGCCGAGCAGGTTCTGGGCGCGCAGCAGCATCTGCTGCTGAGTCTTGGGCATCGCTTCCTTCAAGGCACGAATGCGCGCCCAGGGGTCTTCGCCCAGGTAGCGGATGCAGGCGTCGAAGGTCGCGCCGCCCCAGCTCTCCAGCGACCAGAAGCCGATGTCGTCCAGCTTGGCGGCGATCGGCAGCATGTCATCGAGGCGCATGCGCGTGGCCAGCAATGACTGATGCGCGTCGCGCAGTACCACATCCGTGATGCCCAGCGGTTGCTTGTCCATGAGTGATCCCTTGTTCTTTATAATGTGGATATCGGGTTCTGCCGTGGTGGCAGGCTTGCCTTTCACCGCGCCTGCCACACAGAATATTGCACTCGAGAGGTGGTCTCCCCACCGGACGGCTCATGATAGAATCGCCGCTTTCTCGCTGCGGTGTCGCTCCGGCGCTCCGAGAGTACCAGCAGCACCGACGACTTCCGCGACATCTCAGTGCTTGTGATGATCCTGGCGAAAGCGGTGAATCGCCGCCGCCATGACAGCCGTCAGTTCGCTGTCATCCTCTGCTGCAGGTGCCGCCGAGACAGGCGCGCGCGTCGTGCGCGCTGCAGCCGGTAGCGGCGCGGGCGCAAAACGGTCCACCAGCTTGGCCATCGCCATCATGGCGACTACCAGCAGACTTAGAAACACGAACACGAACCCCATCCCGAACACCATCAGGTTCAAGCCTTCACCGAGCAGATCATTCTCTTGCATGCCAGTGTCCTCGAGTCATTCTCGTCATCGCGCCAATCAGGGTGCGGCATGAGCGATGATTGCCCATGCCTTCGATGATGCTCGACACGTCCAAGCGTTCACGCCGTTGCGTCGCTGGCCACTGTCGACACCCCATGCAGCGGCATTCAGTGCTTGTTGATCGCTTTAAAGTGCCTGATTCCACGGCAATTGCAATGACACCATCGTTGACCCCACAAGCCCTCGCGCGGGCTGGCCGCATCGGCATCGCGCCGATGGAAGGCGTGATTGATGACATCACGCGCGAATGTCTCACCGGCCTTGGCGGCTATGACTGGTGTGTGACGGAATTCGTGCGCGTGACGCATGTCAAGCTACCGCCTCGCGTCTTCAAGCGTATCTGCCCGGAGCTGCTGGAAGCCTCCCCGACACGGACGGCACGCACACGACACGACACACCGGTCGCATTGCAGCTGTTGGGTGCCGACCCCGAGGCGCTGGGCATCAACGCTCGCGTCGCGGCACGCCTGGGGGCACCCAGCGTCGACATCAACTTCGGCTGCCCGGCCAAGACCGTCAACCGTCACGACGGAGGCGCAGCCCTGCTGCGCTCGCCGGACCGCGTCTTTCGTGCGGTGGAGGGCGTGCGCGATGCCCTCAAGGGCACCGGGGTACCCGTCACGGCCAAGATTCGCCTCGGCTTCAACGACCGTCGCCTGGCACTGGCATGCGCTCAGGCAGCCCAGGCCGGGGGCGCCACGCAGCTGGTCGTGCATGGGCGGACCAAACAGGAAGGCTATCGTCCGCCAGCGCACTGGGAATGGATCGGCAAGATCACGTCCGAGCTCTCCATTCCGGTCGTTGCCAATGGGGACATCTGGGACATGCCCTGCTACTGGCGGGCTCGCTCACTGTCCGGCTGTCGCGATGTGATGCTGGGGCGTGCCGCCCTGGCCGACCCCTTCCTCGCGGCGCGCATCAAGCACTGGCAGATGACCGGGGAGTTGCTGCCCGAGACGGACTGGACACAGCGTGCACAGGTGCTGCTCTCCCACGCCGAACGCTGCGCCCATCTGCCTGACAAGGTGATGGTGCCGCTGCTCAAGCAGTGGATGAACATGATGCGCCAGAGCGGCAACGAGGAAGCGGAACGTCGCTTCCAGGCCATCAAGCGCCACAAGGGGCGCGCCGAATTCTTCACCGGTCTGGTTGCAGGTACCTCGCTTGCATTGGCGCCGAGTCTGTTGACATCGGTGACCCGCATGCCGGAATCCGCCGACTTGCCCGCCCTCGCCTGATCCGTCCGAAACAAAAAAAGGCGCCCCTCGCGAAAAGGGCGCCCTAGCGATCGTCCGCCCGAAGGCGTGACATCACAGTCAAGGAAAACGGGGAACTGTCAGACATGACATGAAGGCAAGGATCGAGGCCATGCCGGCTGAGACCGAAGATGCCTGACTTTTCTTCAGACGAAGAAAAACCCGCTTCAGTGAAGCGGGTTTTTCAATTGGCGCGCCCTGGAGGATTCGAACCTCCGACCGCCTGATTCGTAGTCAGGTACTCTATCCAGCTGAGCTAAGGGCGCATAAACCTTGAAATCTGTGGCCTGAGCATTTCAAATGTCTTCAGGACTTGACTTGCGAGTGTTGTGTCTTTCCAACACCGTATTGCATTGCAGTGGCGCGCCCTGGAGGATTCGAACCTCCGACCGCCTGATTCGTAGTCAGGTACTCTATCCAGCTGAGCTAAGGGCGCATCTTACTGCATTTGTACCTAATGGCGGAGAGAGAGGGATTCGAACCCTCGATAGGGCTATAAACCCTATACTCCCTTAGCAGGGGAGCGCCTTCAGCCACTCGGCCACCTCTCCTCATCAGGTACGGCGCATATCTTACTCATTTGATTGGGCTTTGTCTAGCCCCTGTGTCGATTTTTTGGCTTCGATGCAGAGCATCTCATCACCATTCGACAACAGGCTCGAGGCTGCGCGCCCCCAAGCAATCTCCCCGCATGAACCAGAACATGACGATGGCTAGCCTGTCGTCGCGTCTCGTTCGAGGGAGCGGGAATAATACCCAAGAAGAAGTCGTCTGTCTCCCCCTTTCCAGGAAAAAAGTGAATTTTTTCCTTATGGAACACTGACTTGACGCTCAGCCGCCCATTCAGCTCTGCCTGATGCCTCCGACGCATGCATCTGAGCCTGAACGGATCGAGTCACTCAGGCCGCCAGGACCGGGCAACGCCCAGACCGCACAGACCATATCCCAGAAACACGAACGCCAACCAGGTGGACAGCGTGGTTGGCGTTCGTGTGGTGCTCTCGAGAGTATCCGGAGCCATCTGGTGGGCATGACATGCCATCAGGCGATGGCATCACCATTGTCTTCCTTCTCGCGCTGGATACGCTGATAGATCTCTTCACGATGGACGGCGACGTCCTTGGGTGCGTTGACACCGATTCGCACCTGATTTCCCTTCACACCGAGCACGGTGACGGTGATGTCATCACCAATCATCAGCGTTTCACCTACTCTACGGGTCAGGATGAGCATGACTGATCTCCTTGTCAGTAATTCATACAGCCGGGACGGCAACAGGATTCGAAGTCAGCGACCGGCAGGGACGAGCCGGCCACCGAGGTGCATGAGGCCTGGAGATTATGCGTCATGCATGCTCCGACGGCCAACATCACCCCTTCATATCAACTGAATGACTCGTTGAATGAAAGCACCCGACACACCGGCTCTCCCCCAGAAGGTGCGATCGCCAATGTATCGGGTGCATGAGGCAGGGCCCCTGGCGCTCCTTGCCGGGCCTCACTTCCATGCAGTGCAGTCCCTGGCGGAAGGACGAGCCACCCACGGGTGGCAAGTCACTTCATCTGAGCACCATTGTGCTGATCATTCAATGCAAATCAGGCAGTCTCGTCGCTGACGGCTTCCGCATCCAGGCCGAAGGCGGTGTGCAGTGCACGCACGGCCAGCTCCATGAACTTCTCGTCGATCAGAACGGAGATCTTGATCTCGGACGTGGACACCATGCGGATGTTGATGCCCTCTTCCGCCAGCACGCGGAACATCTTGGAGGCGACACCGGCATGGGAACGCATGCCGACACCGACCAGCGAGACCTTGGCGATATTGTCATCGCCTCTGAGCTCACCGCCGCCGACGGACGGAATGACCGTCTCGTTGAGGATGCGTTGGGTCGCCTTGAAGTCGCTCTTGGCCACCGTGAAGGAGAAGTCGGTCGTATTGCCGTCCGGGGAGACGTTCTGGACGATCATGTCGATCTCGATGTTGGAATCGGCGATCGGGCCCAGAATCTTGGAGGCGACACCCGGAATGTCCGGCGTGTTGAGCAGGGTCAGCTTGGCTTCGTTGACATTGAAGGCAATGCCGGAGATCAGCGGTTCTTCCATGTTGTCTTCTTCCTCAGCGACGATCAGGGTACCCGGGCCATCCTCGAAGGAAGACAGCACACGCAGGGGAACATTGTACTTGCCGGCGAATTCCACCGAACGGATCTGCAGGATCTTGGAGCCAAGGCTCGCCATTTCCAGCATTTCCTCGACGGTCACCGTTTCCAGACGACGTGCCTTGGAGCACACACGTGGATCAGTGGTGTAGACACCATCGACATCGGTATAGATCTGACACTCGTCCGCCTTGAGGGCTGCCGCCAGGGCGACGCCGGTGGTGTCCGAGCCACCGCGCCCCAGTGTCGTGATATTGCCTTCATCATCGACCCCCTGGAAGCCAGCGACCACCACGACCTTGCCAGCATCGAGGTCTTCGCGCAGGTCATCGGTGTCGATGCGCTGGATACGCGCCTTGGTGTGCGCGCTATCGGTACGAATGCCTACCTGAGCGCCGGTATAGGAGGTCGCGTCGACACCGATCTTCTGCAGTGCCATGGCCAGCAGGGAGATGGTCACCTGCTCACCGGTAGAGACCAGCATGTCCATTTCGCGCGGCGTCGGGTCATCGTTGATCTCGCTGGCGAGACCGATCAGTCGGTTCGTCTCGCCACTCATGGCTGAGACGACCACGACAACCTGATGTCCTTCGTCGCGGAATCGCTTGACCTTCTCGGCGACGGCCTTGATCCGCTCCACCGAGCCGACCGAAGTGCCTCCGAACTTCTGAACGTATAGCGCCATGTGCGTTTCCGTTATCCGTGTCCGTTTGCGTTGTCCCCACATGAGACTCATGCGGGCCCAAAAAGAGGCCGGGTCTCCTCACGAGAAGCCCGGCCTTCATCTTGTCTTCTTACCCCAGCTGGGCGTCTACCCAGGCTGGCACGCCGGCCAGTGCCCCGGGAAGCGATGCGGCATCACTGCCACCGGCCTGCGCCATGTCAGCACGACCACCGCCCTTGCCACCGACCTGCTCAGCCACGTGACGCACCAGATCACCCGCCTTGATGCGCGAGGTCAGATCATCGGTGACGCCCGCAATCAGGCTGACCTTGTCACCATCCGCGACGCCAAGCACCAAAATGCCGGAACCCAGCTTGGATTTCAGGTCATCCATCAGGCCACGCAACTCCTTGCCGGAGACGCCTTCGACCTGCTTGGCCAGCACCTTGAGCCCCTGGACATCCGCGATGTCGCTCAGCATGTCACTGGCAGAGGCGGACGCCAGCTTGGCCTTCAGACGCTCAAGCTCCTTCTCGAGACCGCGGTTGCGCTCAAGCAGACTGGTGACACGCTCCTCGACCTGCTCCGGCTTGGCCTTGAGGCGCTCACCCAGACGAGTCAGGGTCGCTTCCTGCGCCAGCAGGAAATCACGTGCCGCACGGCCAGTGATGGCTTCGATGCGGCGCACGCCGGAGGCGATGCCAGTCTCGGCGATGATGTGCATCTGACCGATGTCACCACTGCGCTTGACGTGAGTCCCGCCACACAGCTCGATGGAGAAGGCATCCTGACCGATGGTCAGCACGCGGACCTGCTCACCATACTTGGCATCGAAGAGTGCCGCCGCGCCGCGCGCCTTGGCTTCATCGAGAGTCATGAACTCGATGGTGGTCTCGGCGTTGGCGAGAATCTGCGCATTGACGATGCGCTCGACTTCGGAGAGCTGTTCTGCGGTCATCGCCTCAAAGTGACTGAAGTCGAAGCGCAGGCGCTCGGCCGTGACCAGCGAGCCCTTCTGCTGGACGTGCTCACCCAGCACCTGGCGCAGCGCTTCATGCAGCAGGTGCGTGGCGGAGTGGTTGCGCACGGAGGCAGCACGCAGATCTGCATCGACCTGCGGACGCACCGCGTCGCCCACCGCGAGCGAACCTTCGATCAGCACACCGTGATGCAGATGATGTCCGGCCTGCTTCTGGGTATCGCTGACCTGGAAACGGCCGCCCTCCAGATGCAGATAACCGGTATCGCCCGCCTGACCACCGGACTCGCCATAGAACGGCGTGGTATCGAGTACCACAATGCCCTTGGTATCGGCCTCGAGACGCTCGAGCGCATTGCCTTCGCTGTCGAACAGTGCGGTGACGGTCGCCTCACCCTCGAGGTGATCATAGCCGGTGAATTGCGTCTCGCCTTCCAGCGTCAGGTTGGCGGAATAGTCGCCCCCGAAATTGCTGGCAGCACGTGCACGCTCACGCTGAGCTTCCAGCGCGGCCTCGAAACCGGCCTCATCGAGGATCAGTTCGCGCTCGCGGCAGATGTCGGCGGTCAGGTCGTAGGGGAAGCCGTAGGTATCGTAGAGCTTGAAGATGGTTTCGCCGTCGAGGGTATTGCCATCCAGCTCGGCGATGGCCTCCTCGAGCAGCTTCATGCCGTGCTCCAGCGTACGCGCGAACTGCTCCTCTTCCTTGAGCAGCACACGCTCGATCTGCTCACGCGCAGAGCGCAGTTCCGGATAGGCATCGCCCATCTCGGCATCCAGCGCCGCGACCAGCTTGTAGAAGAAGCTGCCGCGCGCGCCCAGCTTGTGACCGTGACGCACGGCACGGCGGATGATGCGACGCAGCACGTAGCCACGCCCTTCGTTGGACGGCAGCACGCCATCGGCGATCAGGAAGGCGCACGAGCGGATGTGGTCAGCCACCACGCGCAGTGACGGCGTGGCGATGTTGTCGTGACCGATGATCTCGGCTGCTGCGGCCAGCAGATTCTGGAACAGGTCGATCTCGTAGTTGGAGTGCACGCCCTGCATCACGGCCGCAACACGCTCCAGCCCCATGCCGGTATCGATGGACGGCTTGGGCAGCGGGTGCAGCGTGCCCTCGGCGTCACGGTCGAACTGCATGAAGACCAGGTTCCAGATCTCGATGTAGCGATCGCCATCTTCGTCCGGGCTGCCCGGCGGGCCACCGGCGACGTCTTCACCGTGATCATAGAAGATCTCGGAAGACGGACCACAGGGGCCGGTGTCGCCCATCTGCCAGAAGTTGTCCTCGTCGAGACGCGAGAAGCGGCTCTGATCGATGCCGACCTCGTTGAACCAGATGTCACGGGCTTCGTCATCGCTGACATGCACGGTGACCCACAGCTTCTCCTTCGGCAGGCCCAGCTCTTCGGTCAGGAACTTCCAGGCGAACTGGATGGCTTCGCGCTTGAAGTAGTCACCGAAGCTGAAGTTGCCCAGCATCTCGAAGAAAGTGTGGTGACGTGCGGTGTAACCGACGTTGTCCAGGTCATTGTGCTTGCCGCCGGCGCGCACGCAGCGCTGTGCGGAGGTGGCACGGCTGTAGCCACGCGGATCACGGCCCAGGAAGACATCCTTGAAGGGCACCATGCCGGCGTTGGTGAACAGCAGGGTCGGGTCGTTGTTCGGCACCAGAGAACTGGTGGGAACGATGGTATGCCCCTGCTTCTCGAAATAGGTCAGGAAGGCGTTTCTGATTTCTGCGCTTTTCATAGAGGTTCCGTAGCGATGTGCGTAAAGACGCTCCGGGGGTCTTCTTCTGCATGACTTCCGCATGGTTTCTGCATATTCATCCATGTGGGAATGCATGGAGGTGCAATGAAAAGCATGAAAGAAGGCGCCTGCCCCGTGCCGTCGCAAGACGACCTAGTATAACGCCTGTTCGCGCAAGCTAAAGGGGGGGAAATGGCTTGAGTGACCGGTTTGCGCGTTCCGAGCCATTGCCCGGGCAATGGCTGGCCTCACGCCTCGTCTTCCGTCCAGGCGGACTCCATGGCGTAGCGCAACTGCTCGTAGTCGAAGCCGCGCTGGAGCAGGAAGCGCTCTCGGCGCGCACGCTCCTTGTGACCCTCGCCCGCTGAGGAAAAGCGCCTTGCCAACGTCTCGCGCGCCAGCTCGAAGAAGTCCACCGCATCAACATGTCCGAAGGCATCAGGCACCGGATCACAGGCAGCACGCATCACGGCACCTGACGTCTCGTTGTCGATGCCACGCTGGCGCAACTCTTGCTGGATACGCCTGGGGCCCTGCCCCCTCAGCACCCGTGTCCGCAGGAAGCTGGCGGCGAAGCGCTCATCGGATTGCAGGCCTTCCTCAACCAGACGCTCCAGCACTTCCTCGATCAGCAGCTCGACCTCATCACGACTCAAGCGCGTCTCGGCGCCCTCCTCGCCACTCGCGGACTGCTCCGCCAGCGCATCATCGCTGACGGTCTGCAGGTAGTCGCGCTCCTTGAGATAGTCGTGCAGCTCGCGACGGCTGTGCTCGCGGCGTGCCAGACGTGCGATGGCGTCATTGCGGGCACGCCGTTGCGGCGTCATCGCGCCGACATCGAGGGGCTGATAGTCCGGCCCGACGGTCTCTCTTTCCTGATCGTGCATGTTGGCGCTCCTTTCTGGAGAGGCACCCAAGATGGCGAAATCCCCGGTGCAAAACGCACAGCGCCCGCCACCGAAAACGGGGCGGGCGCTGCAGATCACTGAAAGGCGCTGAAATCAGCGCTCAATGAACACGTTCTCGAGCAGGTCTCAATCGAGATCCAGATCATCTTCATTTTCGGCGACCACTTCTTCCTTGGCCTCTTCCTTGGTTTCCGGAGAAGCCAGCAGCTGGGCGCGAATCTGGCTCTCGATCTCTTCCATGATCGCGGGGTTATCCTCCAGATACTGGGCGGAGTTGGCCTTGCCCTGACCGATCTTGCTGCCCTGGTAGCTGTACCAGGCACCTGCCTTGCCGACCAGACCACACTGCACGCCCAGATCAATGACCTCACCGGCGTGGTAGATGCCCTTGCCGTAGAGAATCTGGAACTCGGCCTGGCGGAACGGCGGCGCGACCTTGTTCTTCACGACCTTGACGCGAGTCTCGTTACCGGTGACTTCATCGCCGGACTTCACGGAGCCGGTACGACGGATGTCGAGACGGACACTCGAGTAGAACTTCAGCGCGTTACCACCGGTGGTGGTTTCCGGGCTACCGAACATCACCCCGATCTTCATGCGGATCTGGTTGATGAACACTACCATGCAGTTGGCATTCTTGATGTGACCCGTCACCTTGCGCAGCGCCTGGGACATCAGACGCGCCTGCAGGCCGACGTGGGAGTCACCCATCTCACCCTCGATCTCGGCACGCGGCGTCAGGGCTGCCACGGAATCGACGATGATGACGTCGACACCACCGGAACGCACCAGCATGTCGACGATCTCGAGTGCCTGCTCACCGGTATCCGGCTGGGAGACCAGCATCTCGTCCAGATTGACGCCGAGCTTCTCGGCGTAGGACGGATCCAGCGCGTGCTCGGCATCGATGAAGGCACACACCTTGCCCTGCTTCTGGGCCTGGGCGATGACCGAGAGCGTCAGTGTCGTCTTGCCCGAGGATTCCGGACCGTAGATCTCGACCACTCGACCGAAAGGCAGGCCACCGATGCCAAGCGCGATATCCAGGCCCAGAGACCCGGTGGATACCGACGGGATGGCCACACGCGGGGCATCGCCCATGCGCATGACGGCGCCCTTGCCGAACTGGCGCTCGATCTGGGACAGCGCCGCGTTCAGCGCCTTGGTACGATTGTCGTCCTGTGCCATGTGGCCTCCTGTCGAACGGCGGCGCCGCATGGGCAACCACCTGAAATAGGAAATTCTCAAGCTTCGGGTGATGCAGAGACTGTCAGCCTAGCGGCTGGGCTGTCATGGCAAAACCCTGTATACATGGACAGTATGATGCCGCATGTTTCATCGTTCTGCCAGTCCGGTGATGCGCTTTTTCAGGCAGCAGTCTCAACGCAGAGGGTTGCATGCGTCTCGAGCCTCACCAGTTCAGCCCTGCCAGGCTTCCACGCATTCGATCAAGCCTTGCAATGCCACCCTCACGGCGGCGTCGCGCACGGCCTGCCGGTCTCCCGGAAAGTGGAAACACCGCGCCTGCTGTCGCGCCTCACTGCCCCATGCCAGCCACACCGTCCCCACGGGCTTTTCTTCACTACCGCCTCCCGGACCCGCCACACCACTGATTGCCACCCCCAATTCGGCACCGCTGTCACGACACGCTCCCCTGACCATCTCGCGCACGACGGCCTCGGAGACTGCCCCGAAGTCCGCGAGCGATGCTTCGCTGACGCCGAGCAGACGCCGCTTGGCCGCATTCGAGTACGTCACATAGCCCGCCTCGAAATAGCCGGAGCTACCGGAAATCGCCGTGATCGCGGCACTCACGCCACCCCCGGTGCATGACTCTGCAGCAGTGATCTGGACTCCGCGCGCCAATGCCAGCGCCTGCAGCTGCTCGGCCAGTGCATTCGCATCCGGTGCCTCGGACGTCGTATCCGTCAATCGGGCCATGAACGAACTCCTTTCTAGAAGTGGTCTGAGGAAAAGGGAAGCGAGCAGGAGGCATCACAGGCATTGGAGCCGGCCGCGCCAGTCCGTAGAATATCGCGCATCCCGCATGCCGTGTTCTCGCATGTGCGTCTTTTTCCCATTGCAGTGCAGTCAAGGAAGTCCATGGCCATGGCCAAGAACAGCGCGCCCCAGATGACGCCGATGATGGCGCAGTACATGAAGATCAAACGCGAGCACCCCGGTGTGCTGCTGTTCTATCGCATGGGCGACTTCTATGAGCTGTTCCATGAGGACGCCAAGCGAGCCGCGCAACTGCTCGACATCACCCTGACGGCACGTGGCAGCTCCGGCGGCTCCCCCATTCCCATGGCAGGGGTGCCTTATCACAGCGCCGAGGGTTACCTGGCACGCCTGGTAAAAATGGGCGAATCCGTGGCCATCTGCGAGCAGATCGGCGATCCCGCGACCACCAAGGGCCCCGTCGAGCGCAAGGTGGTGCGCATCGTCACACCGGGCACCCTGCATGACGAGGCGCTTCTGGATGCCAGCCGTGACAATCTGCTGGTGGCGCTGCATCGAGACGGTGAGACCTGGGGCCTGGCGGCACTGGAGCTTTCCTCAGGACGCTTCAGCGTACTGGAAGTCAATGGCGATGAAGAACTGCTGGCCGAGATCCAGCGTCTGTCACCCGCCGAGCTGATGGTCGGCGAGAGTCGTGAACTGCCAAGCAGTCTTGCCTCACGCCCGGGCCTGACCCGTCAGAGTGACTGGCATTTCGACCATGAGACCGCGTTGCGCCTGCTGTGCGATCAGTTCGGCGTTCAGGACCTCAATGGTTTCGGTTGCAGTCATCTGACCTGCGCGGTCACCGCTGCTGGTGCCCTGCTCGACTACGCGCGTGACACGCAGCGCACCGGTCTGCCCCACGTGACGGCGCTGGCCGTGGAGAGTCGCGACGATTCGGTCGTGATCGATGCCGCCAGCCGTCGCAACCTCGAGATCGACACCAATCTTGGCGGCAGCAGCGACAACACGCTGGCCAGCGTATTGGACGTAACTGCTACCGCGATGGGCTCACGCCTGCTCAAGCGCTGGCTCAACCGCCCGCTGCGCGATCAGACCCAGATCGGCCAGCGCCAGGCGGCAGTGCAGCGCTTGATTGAGGGTGACTACCCCTTCGAACTGCAAGGCCTGCTCAAGCGGATCGGCGATGTGGAGCGCATCCTGGCGCGTGTTGCACTGCGCAGCGCCCGCCCGCGAGACATGGCGCGCCTGCGTGATGGCCTCAATACACTGCCAGAGCTGCGTGCCGTGCTCGCCAGCGTCGAGAAAGGCAGTGCCATCGATGACCTGCGCGATGGCATCCGCCTGTTCCCCGCCCTCTCGGCCATGCTCAGCGAAGCGCTGATCGAGAATCCGCCGGTCGTGCTGCGCGATGGCGGGGTGATCGCCGATGGCTACGACGATGACCTGGACGAGTATCGCGGCCTCTCCGAGAACGCCGGTCAGTATCTGGTGGCCCTCGAGACCCGTGAGCGTGAGCGCACCGGCATCAGCAACCTCAAGGTCGGCTACAACCGCGTGCATGGTTACTTCATCGAGCTGCCGCGCTCCCAGTCAGCGGAAGCTCCGCCGGAATACATCCGCCGCCAGACGCTCAAGAATGCCGAGCGCTTCATCATCCCGGAACTCAAGGAATTCGAGGACAAGGCGCTGTCGGCCAAGTCCAAGTCGCTGGCCCGCGAGAAGCTGCTGTATGAGCACCTTCTGGATGACCTGAATACCGAACTGGATGGCCTGCAGCAGACGGCACGCGCCCTGGCGTCACTGGATGTGCTCACCG
Source organism: Cobetia sp. PS-4MA (assembly GCF_057670765.1). NCBI lineage: Bacteria > Pseudomonadati > Pseudomonadota > Gammaproteobacteria > Oceanospirillales > Halomonadaceae > Cobetia > Cobetia sp. PS-4MA. Next base: position 3,513,822 of record NZ_CM173107.1, read on the forward strand.
CCTTTGCTGATCGCGCCGCCGCACTGGACTTCGTCCGCCCGCAGCTCAGCGACACGCCGGGAATCGACATCGAAGGCGGCCGCCACCCTGTGGTGGAACATGTCAGCGACCACCCCTTCGTGCCCAACGACGTGCGCTTTGACGATGCGCGCCGCATGCTGGTGATCACCGGCCCCAACATGGGCGGTAAATCCACCTACATGCGTCAGACCGCGCTGATCGCACTGCTCGCGCATACCGGCAGCTTCGTACCCGCCGCTCGCGCCTGCATCGGCCCGCTGGATCGCATCTTCACGCGTATCGGCTCCTCGGATGACCTGGCCGGTGGCCGCTCGACCTTCATGGTCGAGATGACCGAGACTGCCAGCATCCTGCACAACGCCACCGACGAGAGTCTGGTGCTGATGGATGAGATCGGTCGCGGCACCTCGACCTTCGATGGCCTGTCATTGGCCTGGGCAAGCGCCGAGCACCTGGCCCGCACGCGCGCCTTCACGCTGTTCGCGACCCATTATTTCGAGATGACGGCACTCCCCGAGCACGTCGATGGCGTGGCCAACGTTCACCTGACCGCCGCAGAGCATGGCGATGGCATCGTCTTCATGCACCGTGTCGAGGAGGGGCCGGCAAGCCAGAGTTATGGCCTGCAGGTTGCCCAGCTGGCCGGGGTCCCGCAGAACGTCATCCTGCGTGCACGTGAGAAATTGACCAGTCTCGAGCAGCAGGAGGTCGATCGTCCGCAGGTTGCCCGTGAAGATGCACTCGGCCAGCCAGTACCGCAGCAGAATGATCTCTTCGCGGCACCGCCTCACCCGATCGTCGAAGCCTTGACCCAGCTGGACCCGGATGACCTGAGCCCCAAGCGGGCACTGGAACTCATTTATGAATGGCGCAAGATCCAGTAAGCGGCGGAGTGAGTCGACTGACAAGTCGCATGACACCATGCGCCTGCCGACACTCGACAGTGCGCGATGGGCATAGCACCATTCCAAAACGATCCGCCCACGCTGATTGCGAGGGCGGCAGAGCGCCACTAGAATAACGCCTTATAACACTCGCGCCGCTTATAACCTGAAACTCAAGATGCCGCTCAGACGGCACAGAGTGGCGCTGGACCACGACCTACGAGAGACGCCGACCCGCGTCAGGAGACCCAGATGGCATTCATCGTCACCGAGAACTGCATCCGCTGCAAATACACTGACTGCGTGGAGGTCTGCCCGGTCGATTGCTTCTATGAAGGCCCCAACTTCCTGGTCATCAACCCGGACGAGTGCATCGACTGCGCTCTGTGCGAGCCGGAGTGTCCCGCGGAAGCCATCTTCTCCGAGGACGAAGTGCCGGAGAATCAGAAGGAATTCATCGAGCTGAATGCCGATCTGGCCGAAGTGTGGCCGAACATCAGCGAGAAGAAGGACGCCATGGAAGACGCTGAGAAGTGGGATGGTGTCGAAGGCAAGCTCGAATACCTGGAGCAGTAAATGCCCTGCCCGACCTGACCGGGCAAGCACCAGGTTCTCATCAAGACGGCAGCCACTCCCTCAGGGGTGGCTGCCGTCTTCGTCTTGAGCGCTCATGGTCAGCCAGCCCGGCGGGTGGGGCCGAAAAAAAGGCACAAAAAAGGGCAACCCCGAAAGGTCGCCCGCTCCAAGCGTGTCCCTGTCGATCCGTCCTGGATCGTGTTCCTGGGTGCTGTCCCTGCCCGTCATGGCATCCTGCCATTCAGAGCGCACCGTCACGCATGGGGCATTGTGGCACTGCTTGCGCAGCTGTCCCACCACAATGCCCGTTTCTGCTTATTGCCTGCCCTGCTGTCCTGCTCATGCAACTGCATCGCAGATGCATTGCCCGGCATCCTGCCCGTGCCGCTCCTGACCTGCCTCAGCTGACAGTCTCATGATGTTCCGTGATCTGACATCCTTGCCTCGGCATCCTGCCGTCGAGATTCTGCCGCTGATTGCCTCGTCTGCCTGACACGGATGATGTCCCGTCATCCGTCACTCCTGTGAAGGCGAGCTTCCTGACTGCATATCGGGTCGAGACCCATCAACCATCCCTGTCGTGATTGCGCGTCCGCTGCCAATGACGATACCGTCACTCTGGATCTTCCTGATCCGGTACTTCCTGTACCTGGCCATTCATCCGTGGTCCCTGGCCAATTCCTGCCCGCTCCTCGGGCAAGATGCCATGCAGTGCTGCTGCTTCCGTCATCTTTGACGGTTCCTGTTCGCTGAACATCCTGTTCAGACGAGTCGGGCATCCTGCCCGACATACTCCCTGGAAGATCATCAAGAGCATCCTGCTCAAAGGTGCGGTGTCCCGCCGCATCCCGCTTCCATGACGCTATTCTGGTCAGCAAGCCGTCATCAGGCAACTACCTGAATCCGTGAGACCAGCCCCCAGAAATGCTTCTAACCTACTGAACTGCATGGCAATATAGCGAATATCGCCATTCACCCAGACAGTGCCATGCCCAACGTCAAGTTCCGCGCCAGTCGCCGCACCCTCACCAGCCACGCCGGGCTGTCCATCATCGGGCAATGCTTCGAGATCGCTGGCGTCGACAGCATCGACAGCCGCTTCCCCACCACGCTGGGCATGCGCACCAGTGACGTGATCAAGAGCTACCTGGGCCTGCTGTGTCTGGGCATGAGCGACTATGACGCTGTCGAGAACTTCCGCCGCGACAAGCCCTTCCAACAACTGCTGACCCTGCAGAAGGTGCCGAGCGCGGCGACGCTGCGACAGCGGCTGGAGAAACTTGCCGCCAACGACCTGCAGGCGCGCACCGCCACCTGGTCCACGACCCTGCTGTCACTGATCGAAGCACCGATCACCGCCGAGACGACGCACGTCTGCCTGGACATCGACACCTTCGTCATGGACAACAGCAACTCGAAGAAGGAAGGCGTCTCGCGGACCTACCAGAAGGTCGATGGCTACACCCCGATCGCCGCCTATCTGGGCAACGAAGGGTGGTGCCTGGGTCTGGAACTGCGGCCTGGCAAGCAGCACACCATGAAGGAGAGCAACGCCTTCCTGGAGCGGGTACTGCCTCGCGCCCAAGGCCTGACCAAGCAACCGATCCTGTTACGCGAGGACAGCGGCTTCGACAGCCAGGCGCACCTGGCGCTTCTCGAACAGCAGCGCCAGGTCTTTGCCGACGAGGGGCGCCGGCTCGACTATGTCGTCAAATGGAACCCGCGCGGCTCGGCCACGGCGGATCAGGATACCTGGTTGGCTGTGGCGGCGGACTACTGGGAAGAGCTGCGTCCTGGCAAGCGCCAGGCGCTGTGGACGCAGACCGTCTCGATCCACGACGACAACAAGACCGAATACGTCGTCCAACGCGTGATGCGCCTGGTAGAGCGCACCGCCGATCGCGATGGCCAGTTGCTGCTCGAACCGGACTATGAGTTGGAAGGCTGGTGGACCAGCCTGGACGAGGCGCCGGAGGCGGTGATCAAACGCTACCAGGCGCATGCCACCCACGAGCAATTCCACAGTGAGATCAAGACCGATCTCGACCTGGAGCGGCTGCCGTCGGGCAAGTTCGCCACCAACGATCTGATCCTGCACCTCGCCCAGCTGGCCTACAACATCCTGCGGCTGATGGGGCAGCTGGGCATGACCGGCGAGCTGAGCCCGGTGCGCCATCCCGCCAAGCGGCGCCGGATCCGCACCGTGCTACAAGAGCTGGTGCATCGTGCGGCGCTCGTGATTCACAAGGCGCGGCAGATCATCCTCGACTTCGGGCAGGACATCGGACGCATGACGGTGTTGAACACCTTGCGAAGCCGCCTGCGCTATCCCCGAGGCACGCCATGCTGATCGTCTGTCGGACAAAGGCACCACGCAGAGAGCTGACGGTCATCGGCAGCCAGTATCAGCGTGCCCGGCGGGTAGAAATGCCTGTCAAAATGGGCTGCTCTCGTCGGTCAGCGTCGCCATGGTTGGTCCTCCCCGGTATGCGTTCAGCGGTTGAGACGGAATCGGCGGTCAGAAAATGCTCGCTGGCGGTGATAGGGGAAGTGTCGGCGCTGGCTTCACGGAATCAGGAACTAGCCAAACCGCTCAGACGAATCGGGACAAACAAGGAAGCTTTTAGATAAAACTGTTGTAAAACAGTGATCTATAGAAAAACATACGATTGAACACGTATCCGGAGTGCAGCAGTTATCCTCTATGTCCTGCATATCTTGTAGGAAAAGGCTTACATGAACTGACTGCAGAGATGGGGAAAGTCCACGTACTTGAGACGCAACCTGCGCGGACAGCACGTGTAACGCACGACGGGGCCGCACCCGAAGGTACGACCCCGTCATGTGGAAGCGTTGTGGATGCCGACGACCAAGACGGCATCCACAAGCCTGTCGCCTGCTTACTGGCCCTTGATCTCTTTCAGGCCATTGTAGGCGACATCGCCCAGCTGCTGCTCGATCACCAGCAGGCGGTTGTACTTGGCGACACGGTCAGAGCGGCACAGAGAGCCGGTCTTGATCTGCCCGGCACAGGTACCCACGGCGAGGTCGGCGATGGTGGTGTCTTCGGTCTCGCCACTGCGGTGGGAGATGACCGCAGTGAAGCCAGCGGCCTGCGCCATCTTGATCGCATCCAGGGTCTCGGACAGTGAACCGATCTGGTTGAACTTGATCAGGATGGAGTTGCCGATGCCTTCATCGATACCACGGCTCAGGATGCGCGTGTTGGTGACGAACAGGTCATCACCGACCAGCTGCACCTTGTCGCCGAGCTTGTCGGTCAGCAGCTTCCAGCCTTCCCAGTCAGACTCGTCCATGCCGTCTTCGATGGACACGATGGGGTATTCGTCCGCCAGCTCGGCCAGGTAGTCGACGAAACCACGTGCATCGAAGCTCTTGCCTTCACCAGACAGGTTGTACTGGCCATCCTTGTAGAACTCGGAGGAGGCACAATCCAGCGCCAGGGTCACGTCAGTGCCCAGCGTGTAGCCCGCATCGCTGACCGCCTGCTTGATGACCGCCAGCGCTTCGGCATTGGAGGCAAGGTTCGGTGCGAAACCACCTTCGTCGCCCACGGAAGTGCTCAGATCGCGGCCCTGCAGGACCTTCTTGAGCGCGTGGAAGATCTCGGCGCCGGTGCGCAGCGCTTCACGGAAGGTCGGCGCGCCGACCGGCTGGACCATGAACTCCTGGATGTCGACATTGTTGTCGGCATGCTCGCCGCCATTGATGATGTTCATCATCGGCACCGGCATGGAGTACTTGCCCGGCTGACCGTAGAGCTCGGCGATGTGAGCGTAGAGCTCGATGCCCTTGGCCTGGGCAGCTGCCTTGGCTGCGGCCAGGGAGACCGCGAGGATCGCATTGGCACCCAGCGATTCCTTGTTCTCGGTGCCATCCAGCGCCAGCATGGCGTCATCCAGCGCACGCTGGTCCAGTGCATCCATGCCCACGAGACGCTCGCGGATCGGGCCATTGACGGCTTCGACTGCCTTCAGTACGCCCTTGCCCAGATAACGGCTCTTGTCGCCATCACGCAATTCCAGCGCTTCGCGCGAACCGGTGGAGGCACCGGAAGGCGCGCAGGCGCTGGCACGTTGTCCACCTTCCAGCACGACCTCGGCCTGTACGGTCGGGTTACCACGGGAATCGAGCACCTCAAGGGCGCGGATTTCGACGATATTGGCCATCTTGTGTCGTCCTCTACACGGGGGATTGAAACACCACGACGGGCATCTTGCCCATAGCGCAAAAAGGCCGCTCACAGGGTAGTGAACGGCCAGTAGTCATGTTCAGCGAATATCCAGCGGCGCAAAGCCCTTCACCAGCGAATCCAGCGATTGCAACTGGCGCAGGAAGGGTTCGAGCTGATCCAGCGGCAATGCGCAGGGGCCGTCACACTTGGCGTTGTCCGGGTCCGGATGTGCCTCGAGGAACAGGCCTGCCAGCCCCAGCGCCACGCCTGAACGCGCCAGATCGAAGACCTGCTCACGACGACCACCGGCAGAATCGGCCCGCCCACCCGGGCGTTGCAGCGAGTGGGTGACATCGAACAGCACCGGCAGCCCCGTATCCTTCATCTCGGCCATGCCGAGCATGTCGACCACCAAATTGTTGTAGCCGAAGCTGGAGCCGCGCTCGCACAGCAGAATCCGGTCATTGCCCGCTTCACCGCACTTGGCGACGATATGGCGCATTTCGTGCGGGGCCAGGAACTGCGGCTTCTTGACGTTGATGACGGCACCGGTGCGCGCCATGGCCACGACCAGATCCGTCTGGCGCGCCAGGAAGGCGGGCAGTTGGATGACATCGGCCACTTCGGCCACGGCAGCTGCCTGATGAGGCTCGTGGACGTCAGTGATGATCGGCACGCCAAAGCGCGACTTGATCTCGGCGAGGATCTCGAGACCCTTCTCCATCCCCGGCCCGCGATAGGAGTGCATGGAGCTGCGATTGGCCTTGTCGAAGCTGGCCTTGAAGACGTACGGCATGCCGAGGCGCGATGTCACCTCAACATATTGCTCGGCGACCTCCAGTGCCAGCTCACGCGATTCCAGCACGTTCATGCCACCGAAAAGCGTCATCGGCCGATCATTGGCGACTTGCAGGCCTGCAAATTCGATCACGCGTTGTTCGTTGCTCATCACTGCACCGTCCATCAAAAACGTTGCCCACCGGCGGCTCAGCCGCGATGCCCTTGCCTGCCGGACATTCTTGATGAGCCGCCGCGGAAAAGACCCACGGGCGCCACTCTGGCGTGACGCCCGGCGATCACCCTATCACTCGCCGCGAGTCCGCGCCGCCTTGTGATTGAGCGCCGCATTCACGAAGCCGGAGAACAGCGGGTGGCCATCACGCGGGGTGGAGGTGAACTCCGGGTGGAACTGACACGCGACGAACCACGGGTGGTCCGGCAGCTCGACCATCTCGACCAGCGAGTTGTCGACGCTGCGGCCCGAGAAGATCAGACCGGCCTCTTCCAGCGCCGGCACGAACTGGTCGTTGACCTCATAGCGGTGGCGGTGACGCTCGACGATCTCATCGCTGCCATAGGCCTGATGCGCCTTGGAGCCGTTGAGCAGACGACAGGCCTGACCGCCCAGACGCATGGTGCCGCCCAGGTCGGATGCCGCGTCACGGGTCTCGATCTTGCCTTCCGGCGTCAGCCATTCAGTGATCAGACCGACCACCGGGTGCTGGGTGTCGTGAGTGAACTCGGTGGAGTTCGCATCAGTCCAGCCTGCCACGTTGCGGGCAAACTCGATGACCGCGACCTGCATGCCCAGACAGATACCCAGATACGGCACCTTGTTCTCACGTGCGAAGCGTGCGGTGGCGATCTTGCCTTCCACACCCCGCTCGCCGAAACCGCCCGGCACCAGCACCGCGTCCTTGCCGATCAGACGATCGGTACCGTTGCGCTCGATCTCTTCGGAATCGATGAAGTCGACGTTGACCTTCACACGTCCCTGGATACCGGCATGAATCAGTGCCTCGTTCAGGGACTTGTAGGCGTCCAGCAGCTCCATGTACTTGCCGACCATCGCGATGTTGATGGTCTTGAGCGGGTTGAGCTTGGCATCCAGTACCGACACCCACTCGGACATGTCGGCCTCTTTGGCCTCCAGGCGCAGCTTGTCGCAGACAATCTCATCGAGACCGGCTTCATGCAACATCAGCGGAATACGATAGATGGTGTCGGCATCCTGCAGTGACACGACAGCACGTTCCTCGACATTGGTGAACAGCGAGATCTTGCGACGCTCGCTTTCCTCGATCTCGACTTCGCTGCGGCAGATCAGGATATCCGGCTGGATACCGATGGAGCGCAGCTCCTTGACGCTGTGCTGGGTCGGCTTGGTCTTGGTCTCACCAGCCGTCTTGATGTACGGCACCAGCGTGAGGTGCATGAAGATGGCACGCTCGCTACCCAGCTGGGCGCGCAACTGACGGATCGACTCCAGGAATGGCAGGGACTCGATGTCACCGACGGTGCCACCGATCTCGACCAGCGCGACGTCATAGCCTTCACCGCCAGCGATCACGCGACGCTTGATCTCGTCGGTGATGTGCGGGATGACCTGAACCGTTCCACCCAGGTAGTCGCCGCGGCGCTCCTTGCGCAGCACGTGCTCGTAGACACGGCCGGTGGTGAAGTTGTTGCCCTGGGTCATGCGCGAGCGGATGAAACGCTCGTAGTGACCGAGGTCCAGATCGGTTTCCGCGCCATCTTCAGTGACAAAGACTTCGCCGTGCTGGAACGGGCTCATGGTGCCCGGATCGACGTTGATGTACGGATCCAGCTTGAGAATGGTGACCTTGAGGCCACGGGCCTCGAGAATAGCCGCCAGCGAAGCGGATGCGATGCCCTTGCCAAGCGAGGACACAACGCCGCCCGTCACGAAGATAAATCGTGTCATGGAAACCTGCCGAAAACGTGAGCTGTAGGAGAGATCCGGGGGAACGGATCAGGATGGGTCGCCAGTCTAGCGGAAAGGCTGCTCCGGCTCAATTTGATTGCCACTCCATCCATCCTTGGTGACGCCGCCACGGGCACCCGCCCAACGTATCAGGCCCGCCATGGCGGGCCTGATACGTGATACTGCGATCTCCTTACACTTCCAGGAAATCGAGAATCCCTTCTGCGGCCCGGCGACCTTCATCAATGGCGGTCACCACCAGATCGGAACCGCGCACCATGTCACCACCGGCGAACACCTTGGGATTGGTGGTCTGGAAGGCGAGTCGCTCGGCACTGGTCGCGATGCGCCCACGCTCATCGACCCCGATATCGAAATCGGTGAACCACGATGCAGGACTGGCCTGGAAGCCGAAGGCGACGATGACGGCATCCGCCGGCAGGATCTCTTCGGAACCCGGCACCACTTCCGGGCGCTGGCGCCCGTTGGCGTCCGGTTCACCCATGCGGGTACGCACGACCTTGACGCCCTCGACCTTGCCCTCACCGACCACCGCCACCGGCTGGCGATTGAACAGGAAGTCGACGCCTTCCTCACGAGCATTGGTCACCTCACGACGCGAGCCCGGCATGTTGGCCTCGTCGCGACGGTAGGCACAGGTCACGGTATCGGCGCCCTGACGGATGGAGGTGCGGTTGCAGTCCATCGCGGTATCACCACCGCCGAGCACCACGACCTTCTTGCCTTCCATCGAGACGTAATCGGCCGGGTCCTTCTCGAAGCCCAGGCAGTGATTGACGTTGGCAATCAGGAAGTCGAGCGCCTTGTGAACTCCCGGAAGATCCTCGCCCGGGAAACCGCCGCTCATGGCGTTGTAGGTGCCCATGCCCAGGAAGACGGCATCGTATTCCTCGAGCAGGGCATCGAAGCCGATGTCACGACCGATCTCGACATTGAGACGGAACTCCATGCCCATCTCTTCGAAGATCTCGCGGCGGCGCGTCATCACGCCCTTCTCGAGCTTGAACTCCGGGATACCGAAGGTCAGCAGCCCACCGATCTCCGGGTGACGATCATAGATCACCGGACGCACACCGTTGCGCACCAGGATATCGGCTGCCCCCAGACCCGCCGGGCCGGCACCGATGATGGCGACGCGCTTGTCCGTCCAGCTGACCTTGGACATGTCGGGGCGCCAGCCCATCGCGAAGGCGGTGTCGGTGATGTACTTCTCGACCGAACCGATGGTGACGGCACCGAAGCCATCATTCAGGGTGCAGTCGCCTTCACAGAGACGATCCTGCGGGCAGACGCGCCCACAGACTTCGGGCAGCGAGTTGGTCTGGTGCGAAAGCTCCGCAGCCTCGAGGATGTTGCCCTCGGAGACCAGCTTCAGCCAGTTGGGGATGTAGTTGTGTACCGGACACTTCCACTCGCAGTAGGGGTTGCCGCAACCCAGGCAGCGATGCGCCTGACTGGCCGCTTCCACCGGCTTGAACTCGGCGTATATCTCGTTGAACTCGCGGGCACGCACGCGAGCATCTTTCTTCTGCGGGTCCTGACGACCCACATCGATGAACTGGAAGTCGTTGGCGAGCTGATTGGCCATGATGAATCCTCTCTCAAAATCCGGGCACCGTCGCGGTGCGGGCCCTCACCCGGGGCTTGCCAGGGTGAGGGATGCGGTCACTCCGGCTGACGCCGGGACTGATCGAGCAATCCACCCAGGCTTGCCGCCTTGGGCTTGACCAACCAGAAGTGACGCACGAAGTCAGGGAAATCACGCAGGATGTTGCGACCGCGCTCGGAGCCGGTCTCGGCCACGTATTCCTCGATCACTTCGCGCAGATGGCGACGATAGGCCTCCATGGCTTCGGTATTGATACGGTGGATTTCCACCAGCTCGTGGTTGTACTTGTCGACGAAGTCTCGACTCTCGTCCAGTACATAGGCGAAGCCGCCGGTCATGCCTGCACCGAAGTTGACGCCGGTTTCGCCCAGCACGCAGACCAGCCCGCCGGTCATGTACTCACAGCAGTGATCGCCCGCCCCTTCGATGACGGCATGCGCACCGGAGTTGCGCACCGCGAAGCGCTCGCCGGCAGTTCCCGCGGCATACAACTTGCCGCCGGTCGCCCCATACAGGCAGGTGTTGCCGATGATGGCCGTCTTGTGGCTCTCGAAGCGCGAGCCGCGCGGCGGCACGATGGTCAGCTTGCCGCCATTCATACCCTTGCCGACGTAATCGTTGGCATCGCCTTCCAGATGCATCTCGAGGCCATGCGCATTCCAGACCCCGAAGCTCTGCCCTGCCACGCCGGTCAGGCTGACCTTGAGCGGCGAGCCCGCCAGTCCTGCCTCGCCATACCGCTTGGCGATCTCACCGGAGACGCGCGCCCCGATGGAGCGATCGCAGTTGGTGACATGGAAGCTGAACTCGCCACCGCTGCGGCTGTCGATCGCGGACTCCATCGCCGCCAGCATCTCGAGGTTCTTGGCGCCGGGGTCATGCGGCTCGTTGCGGCTGACCTGGCAGAACTGCGGCGCGTCCTCGGGCACGAAGTCATTGCCCAGCAACGGCGTGAGGTCGAGACGACGCTGCGCGTTGGTCTCGCCTTCCAGCACTTCGAGCAGATCGGTACGACCGATCAGGTCGGTGATCTGGCGCACGCCCAGCAGCGCCATCAGCTCGCGCACCTCTTCAGCGATGAAGCGGAAGTAGTGCTTGACCATCTCGACGGTGCCGCGGAAATGCTCATCACGCAGCGCCTGGTGCTGGGTCGCGACACCGGTGGCACAGTTGTTCAGGTGACAGATACGCAGGTACTTGCAGCCCAGCGCCACCATCGGTGCCGTCCCGAAGCCGAAGCTCTCGGCCCCCAGAATCGCCGCCTTGACCACATCCAGGCCGGTCTTGAGACCGCCATCCGTCTGCAGACGAATCTTGTGACGCAACTGATTGATGCGCAGCGCCTGGTGCACCTCGGGCAGCCCCAGCTCCCACGGGGAACCGGCATGCTTGATCGAGGTGATCGGGCTGGCCGCGGTGCCACCGTCGTAGCCGGAGACGGTGATCAGGTCGGCATAGGCCTTGGCGACACCGGTGGCGATGGTGCCGATGCCGGGCTCGGAGACCAGCTTGACCGAGACCTGCGCTGACGGATTGACCTGTTTCAGGTCAAAGATCAGCTGTGCCAGATCCTCGATGGAATAGATGTCGTGGTGCGGCGGCGGCGAGATCAGTGTCACCCCCGGCACGGCGTAGCGCAGACGTGCGATCAGGTCGTTGACCTTGCCGCCCGGCAGCTGACCGCCCTCACCGGGCTTGGCGCCCTGTGCGACCTTGATCTGCAGTACCTCGGCATTGACCAGGTACGCCGGCGTGACACCGAAACGCCCGGACGCGATCTGCTTGATCTTGGAGGAGCGCACGGTGCCGTAGCGTGCCGGGTCTTCACCGCCCTCACCGGAGTTGGAGCGCCCGCCGGCCTCGTTCATGGCCTGCGCCAGCGCCTCATGTGCCTCGGGAGACAGCGCGCCGAGAGACATGCCGGCGCTGTCGAAGCGCGGCAGCAGTGATTCGACGGACTCGACTTCCTCAAGCGGCAGCGGCTCGGCCACGGGCTTGAGGCTCAACAGATCGCGAATGGTAGCGACCGGGCGCTCGTTGACCAGGCGCGCGAATTCCTTCCACTTGCCGTAGTCCCCCTGCTGCACGGCCTGCTGCAGCTTCATCACCACGTCAGGGTTGTAGGCGTGGTACTCACCACCGTGCACGTACTTGACCAAACCGCCCTGCTTGATGCGCTTGCGCGGCAGCCAGGCTTCACGCGCCAGCAGCTCCTGCTGGAACTGCAGTTCGGCGAAGCCGGCGCCTTCGATGCGCGAGGCCATGCCGGTGAAGCACATGTCCATGACTTCACTGTTGAGCCCTACGGCCTCGAACAGCTGCGAACCACGGTAGGAGCCGATGTGCGAGATGCCCATCTTGGACAGGATCTTGTAGAGGCCCTTCTGCATGCCCTTGCGATAGTTCTCGCGGGCATCGGCCGGGTTGCCGGACAGCTCGCCGGTGCGATGCATGTCGGCCATCACCTGATAGGCAAGGTAGGGGTAGACCGCCGTGGCACCCACCCCGAACAGCACTGCCATCTGGTGTGCATCACGCGCATAGCCGGTCTCGATGACCAGATTGACGCGCGGACGCAGTGCCAGTGCTCCGAGGTGATGGTGAATGGCACCGGTCGCCAGCGCCGCGTGAATCGGCAATTGTCCCTTGGCGAGCCCGCAGTCGCTGAGCACCAGGATCACCTTGCCATTGCGCGCCGCTTCCTCGGCCTGCTGACAGATGCCCTGAAGCGCCTGCTTCAGAGAGTCCTGACTCGGGTCATAGTGCAGCTTGAGTGTCTGGGAGGTGAACGCCGGGTCCTCATGATTGACCAGCGCATTGAACTTGCGCGGTGACAGCACCGGCGTGGTCAGGATCAGACGATGCGCGTGTTCCGGCGTCGCGTCGAAGATGTTGAGCTCGGCGCCACAGCAGGTCTCCAGCGACATCACGATCGCTTCGCGCAGCGGATCGATCGGCGGATTGGTGACCTGGGCGAACTTCTGGCGGAAATAGTCGGTCAGTACGCGGTTCTGGCGCGACAGCACGGCCATCGGGGTGTCATCCCCCATGGAGCCGACCGCCTCCTGACCGCTCTCGGCCAGCGGGCGCAGCAGCTGATCACGCTCTTCAAAGCTGACCTGGAACATCTTCTGATAGACGTCCAGCGTGTCCGCTTCCATCGGCTGGAAACGCGCCAGCTCGGTCAGCGCGGACTCGAGGTAATTGGCATTTTCACGCAACCAGCGCTTGTAGGGATGGGCGCCCTTGAGGCGCTCGCTGACCTGATCGGTGTGCAGCACTTCACCGGTCTCGGTATCGACACCCAGCACCTGCCCCGGCCCGACACGCCCCTTGGCGACGACATCTTCCGGCTTGTAATCGTAGGTACCGATCTCGGAGGCCAGCGTGATGAAGCCATTGCGGGTGATGACCCAACGCGCGGGACGCAGACCGTTGCGGTCCAGCATGCATACTGCGTGGCGACCATCGGTGAGCACGATGCCCGCCGGACCGTCCCAGGCTTCCATGTGCATGGAATTGTATTCGTAGAAGGCCCGCAGGTCGGAATCCATCTGCTCGACGTTCTGCCAGGCCGGCGGCACCATCATGCGGATGGCGCGATAGATATCCATGCCACCGGTCAGCAGCACTTCCAGCATGTTGTCCATGCTGGAGGAATCGGAGCCGACCGTGTTGACGATCTCGTCCAGCTCGGCGATCTCGGGCAGCTGCTCGGAGACGAAGTTCTCCTTGCGCGCGTTTGCCCAGCCACGGTTGGCCTCGATGGTGTTGATCTCGCCGTTGTGGGCGAGGAAGCGGAACGGCTGGGCCAGCGGCCAGCGCGGCGCGGTGTTGGTCGAGAAGCGCTGGTGGAAGACACAGATCGCGGTCTCGAGGCGCGGGTCGCCCAGGTCCTTGTAGAAGCGCGGAAGGTCTTCCGGCATCACCAGACCCTTGAAGGAGATGACCTTGCCGGACAGCGAGCAGACGTAGAAGTCCTCTTCGCCCTTCAGCGCCTGCTCGGCGTATCTGCGCGCCATGAACAGGTCGACATTGAAGGCGATATCGGTACGTTCACTGGAAGCTGCAACGAAGACCTGACGAATGCGCGGCAGGCAGTCGCGGGCCATCGGGCCGCACACGCTGTCATCCACCGGCATGTCACGCCAACCGAGCACCTCGAGGTTGCGTGCCGTCAGAGCGGACTCGAAAGCATCACGCGCGGACTGTTCACGCGCGTCATCATTCGGCAGGAAGAGCGTACCGACGGCATAGCGCTCGCCCAGCTCGAGCCCGAGCGTCTCTCGGGCGATCTGGCGCATGAAGCCATCCGGCATCTTGAGCAGCAGGCCGCAGCCATCACCGGTCTTGCCGTCGGCAGCGATACCACCGCGGTGAGTCATGCACGTCAGGGATTCAATGGCAGTCTGCAGCAGCTCATGGCTTGCCTGCCCTTCCATATGGGCGATCAAGCCGAAGCCGCAGTTGTCGCGGAACTCTCCCGGTTGGTGGAGACCTTTATTCATGGGCGTGCCTCACGGAGAAATCATGTGTCCAGATGCTTTTCAACAAGCATTTTCGAGGTTATAGTTATCGGTTATCTTTATTTTTATGCCTGCCGATAGTGGCGCCATCAGTGTCGCAACACGACGCCAGATTTCCCTCGAGCATATCCCCGCGCTTCCCCACCGCGCAATTCTCCACAGGTCGCCCATCGGGCAAAAAAACCTGACAAAACCGAAGGTTAGAGACACCTCATTCCAAAAAACCCTGTAGGCTCAAGCGCTTAGCGGGTAGACATGCCTCGCGGGTTTCGCCTTGCAACTTTAGTCTTGGATGAATAAAAAACAGCGTTTTTATTCAATTCTCCCCATACCGATTACGCATACGGCATACCAATTCAGGAATCACGCCCCGCTAATGCACTTGTCCTGCACACTCACCAGCACACCCGCCCCGTACATCGGACATGCGCCCTGGGCACGTCCACCTGAAGTGCCCACTGACGCTCGACAAAAAGAAAAGCCGCCACCCTGAGGTGACGGCTTTTTTCTGCGGCAGATTCCGTGCACCAGCCAACGGCTGGTCGAGGGATCAGTGGCTGCTGCGCGGCCAGTGCTCCAGCATGTCCGCCAGCAGGCCGGCAGGCGCCTCTTCGGTAATCACCGCACGCCCGATACGCTCGAGCAGGATCAGACGCAGACGACCATCGACATTCTTCTTGTCCAGCTGCATGTGACGCAGGAAGTCCTCGACCCCCATGTCCTCCGGCGCTTGCAGCGGCAGACCGGCCTTGTCGATCACCTTGGCAATACGCTCGACATCGGCACTCGACAGCCACCCCATGCGCGCCGAAAGCTCAGCGGCCATCAGCATGCCGGTGCCGACGGCTTCACCGTGCAGCCAGACGCCATAGCCCTGGTCCGTTTCGATGGCATGCCCGAAGGTGTGGCCGAGGTTGAGCAGTGCGCGCACGCCCTGCTCGGTCTCATCCTGCGCCACGACATCCGCCTTGATCGCACAACTGCGGCGGATGGCCTCTCCGAGCAAGGTTTCATCCAGCGCCATCAAGGCCTGCATGTTGTCTTCCAGCCAGCTCAGGAAGCTTTCATCCCACAGCAGGCCATACTTGATGACCTCGGCCATGCCCGCCGACAGCTCACGCTGCGGCAATGTCCTGAGGCTTGAGGTATCGATCAACACCAGTCTCGGCTGCCAGAAGGCACCCAGCATGTTCTTGCCGCGCGGATGATTGACGCCGGTCTTGCCCCCCACCGAGGAATCCACCTGCGACAGCAGCGTGGTCGGTACCTGGATGAAGGCCGCCCCCCGCTGATAACAGGCGGCGGCAAAACCGGTCATGTCGCCGATGACTCCCCCACCGAGGGCGATCAAGGTGCAACGACGATTGAAGCCGGCCTCGAGCAGGGCATCCCAGATCAGACCGATACTGGCCATGTGCTTGGTCTGTTCGCCATCCTCGAGAATCACCTCTCGAATATCCAGACCATCGCCAAGTGATGCCTTGAGCGCCTCCAGATACAGTGGCGCCACCACGGTGTTGGTGACGATCATCACCTGACGACCGGCGAGATGCTCACGAATGAGGTCTCCTCGCGCCGTCAGGCCCGGGCCGATGTGAATGGGGTAACTACGCTCGCCAAGTGCGACATCGAGACGATGAGCGGGAGCCAGGGACATGATGATTCTCCTTGCGGCGAAACGAATGACGGCGCCTGAATGTAAGCGAGAGCCAGACTCCCCAGGGGGGGCTAGCCATGCACGTGGAGCGGGTCTGACAATGCCTTGAGCCGGCGCCGGATCTCGTTGGTGACCGCACGCGGGCTGCGTCGATCGGTACGCACGATGATATCCGCGGTGTCGCGATAGAGAGGGTCTCGCAGCTCGAAGAGACGCTTGAGCACCCGCCCCGGGTCATCCTGCTGGAGCAGAGGACGATTGCGGTCACGTCCGGCACGCTTGAGCTGCTGCTCGACCGGAGCATAGAGATAGACCACCGTGCCGCGCTCTCGCAGCACACGCCGGTTGGCTTCGGCCATGATGGCACCACCACCGGTGGCCATCACGACATCGGACAGCGAGGTCAGCTCGTCAATCACGGCCTGCTCGCGCCCGCGAAAGCCTGCCTCGCCCTCGACATCGAAGATCCAGGGGATGCTGGCACCGCAGCGATCTTCGATCACGTGGTCGCTATCGCAAAATTCACGATGCAAGTCGGCCGCCAGCAGGCGGCCGATAGTGCTCTTGCCGGCCCCCATGGGGCCGACAAGGAATACGTTGGGAATCACATGCATCAGCGCACCGCCAGGCCGTCCTCGATGATCTTCGGGGTTATGAATACCAGCAATTCTACCTTCTCGTTGGACTCTTCGGTATAGCGGAAGAGATTCCCGATCACCGGCAGATCCCCCAGGAAAGGTGTCTTGAAGACGCTGCGTATCTGTTCAGAGGTCAGAATACCGCCCAGCACCACCGTCTCGCCATCATTGACTAGCACCTGAGTCTCGATTTCATTGGTATCGATGGCCGGCTCGCCATTGAAGCTGTCATCGGACACGTCGTCATTGTTGATCAACAGATCCATGATGATGCGGTTGTCCGGGGTGATCTGCGGCGTGACCTCCAGCGCCAGCACCGCCTCCTTGAACTCGATGTTGGTCGCGCCGCTGGAGGTCGCCTCCTCGTAGGGAATTTCCTGACCCTGCTTGATGACGGCCTTCTTCTGGTTGGCGGTGATGATCTTGGGCTGGGAGATGGTCTGGCTCTTGCCTTCGCTTTCCAGCGCCGAAAGCTCCAGATCCAGCAGGATATCGCCGGACAGGTAACCGAAGCTGAAGGTGCTGCCCGGATCACTGTCGTCACCCAGATTGACGCTCAGGCCACCGTCACTGGTCGTGCCGGTCGACGCACCTTCCAGGCCGAACTTGCCGTTGCTGCTGTTGGAAAGCCCCCAGTTGACACCGATTTCACTCGACACGCTGCTGCGCGCGATCACGATGCGCGCCTCGATCTGGACCTGACGCACCGGAATGTCGAGATACTCGAGGGTACCGCGAATGGACTCCAGAGTGTCGCGCGTGTCCTGGATCAACATGGTGTTGGTACGCTCATCCACCATGACACGACCGCGCTCGGAGAGCAGGCCGATACCGCCTTCACCGCGCAGCAATGCCGCCAGGTCCGCCGCCTTGGCATAACGCACCTGAATGTACTCCGTCGTCAGGGGCGCCAGCTCCTTGACCTGCTGATTGGCTTCCAGCTCCTTGCGCTCAAGTGCCGCCAGCTCTTCCGCCGGCGCGACCATCAGAACGTTGCCCATGCGGCGACTGGCCAGGCCATTCGACTTGAGCACCAGGTCCAGCGCCTGATCCCAGGGCACTTCCTTGAGGTTCAGGGTCACGTTGCCGGTGACGTTGTCACTGGCCACCAGATTGAGCCCAGTGAAGTCCGCGATGATCTGCAGCACCGAGCGCACTTCGATATTCTGGAAGTTCAGCGAGATCTTCTTGCCGGTGTACGGGAACTTGTCCTTGATCCGCTCCGCCTGCTCTTCCCGTGTCAGCGGCTTGACCTCAAGCACCAGCTCGTTGCCGGCCTGGGTGGCCAACTGGGTATAGTAACCATTGGCATCCACCACCAGGCGCACACCATCACGAGTACGCTGCGGATCGATCCTCGAGACCGGAGTCGCGAAATCACCGACATCCAGCACCTGATTCAGCTCTGGCGGCAGGGCGACACCCTTGAGATCGATATAGATCTTGCGGCCACGCTCGGTCACGCGAGACTCGACATTGGCGCGATTGAAGTTGACCACGACACGCCCTTCCCCCTCACTGCCCCGACGGAAATCAATACCACTGACGGAAGGCTCCGCCGCGACTTCCAGTCCGCCACCCTGCTGCTGCGGCTGCGCGGACTGGCCTGACGCGGCGGCGGCCACCGGACCGCCCTGCTCACCGACGATGACATAGAGGCTATTGCCTTCGGTACGCGTCACATAGGGACGGGTCTGGCTGAGCTTCATGACCAGGCGCGTACGCGAGCCGGCCTCCAGCGCCACCAGCTCCTCGACCCCATTGAGGCCGAGCTCGAAGCGGCGCTTGTCCAGCTGACTGCTGGTATCCATGAGATCGATGGTGATACGCGGCGGTGTCTCGATCCGGTATCCTTTGACCTCAGGCACCCCGCCGGCGAAATCGAGCTTGAGCTCCATCCGATCGCCACCCAGCGAAGTGAATTCCAGATCCTGCAGCGTGGAGGCCGCCTGCGCCACACTCGCCATCAGGCTGCCGAAAGCCGCCAACCCCAGCAGACTCATTCGTTGCAATCGCGTCATGTTCCCTTGTCCCCTGTCTCGCTGCGGCTCCGCCCAGCCATTGAAGCTGATCGCGCCTTATTCTTGTCGAAGCATTATGGTGTCGGTCATCGACCGCTCATCTTCCGTGACGATTCTGCAGACAGCGCCGCCAGCACGCGCTAACCGCTGGCATCTGCCGGTTGAGTCAATGCCATGGCGCGGGTTCGTTCGATCCAACCGCCCTGACCGTTGGGCACGATTTCCACCAGGTCCAGCTGAGTATCACCGATGCGAATGATGCGGCCGAAATTGCTCCCCATGTGTCCGCCGACACTCACACGCTGCACCTCCTGCTCCGGCGTCAAGATCAACGCCGAGCGACTGCCGTCCACATCCAGGGTCCCCACCATGCTGAGCTGCTCCATCGGCCAGGCCTCAAGAGGCTCGCGGGGGCGATCCAGATCCGGCCGCACGCCATTGTCCACCATGGCGAGCTCCTCCTCCGGCTCCGGCAGTCGCGACTGGAAAGGACTGCGAGCATCTGCCATGTCGTACGTCACGGGATGATACTCGGGCTGAGGCGGCAGGTCCTTGACCTGCCCCGTCGGCCGCCCTCTGAGCGACTCGAGCTCGCTCTCCAGCGCAGGCAGCTGCGGGTCACCACAACCGGCCAGCAGTGTCAGCAACACCGCACCACCCAGCACGACATGCTTGCGACGTGTCGTCAGACTCATCATTTACCTCCCGATGGCAACGGTGCGCCTTGGCGGTAGTTGTAAGTCTTGGCCAGCAGCGACAACTCCAGGTCTTCACCCTGCGAGACCGGTGTCAGCACGAAGTCATGCAACGTCACGATACGCGAAAGCCCGGCGACCCCAGACACGAAGGCGGCAATGCGGTGGTAATCGCCGCGCACCTTGATATCGAAGGGCTGCTCGACGTAGAAATCGCGATTCTGGGCCGGCTTGAGGCGAATGTATTCCACCTCCAGCTGGTTGTTGATGGCCGTCTCGCTGATGTCATCGAGCAGAGCCGGCACTTCGGCATCGGTCGGGAGCATCTCGAGCAGCTGTTCCATGCGCGTCTCCAGCTCGGCCATCTGCTCACGCATCACGGGCAGATTGGCCGCCTTGAAGGCCTTGGTCTCGAACTGGCTCAGCAGCTGACGTTCCTTGGCCTGCAGGCGCTCAAGATCCTCGGCCTTGGGTGCCGCAAGGAACCAGTGGGACGCCCAGAACAGGGCACCAAAGACGATCAGCACCAATACCACCTGCAAGGTGACGGGCCAGATACCCGCCTCCTTGAGGTCGAGATCCTGGAAGTCCGTCGACTTGAGACGACGCACTTCGGCATTGAGGAAACTCATTTCCGACCTCCCTGCCTGGCGGCCTTCGTATCGGCAGCACTGGAAGCGACAGCCGTCGGTGTCTCGGGAATCATGATATTGAAGCTGCGACGATCATCGTCGCTGCTCTGTACGTCGGACAGTGTCGGCGTACCGAAGACATCCGATGCCGCAAGCGTGCGCATCAGACCGGACACCTGACGCGTATTCTCCGCGATGCCGTTGGCCTTGATCTGACGTCCGCTGCGACTGATGCTCTGGTACCAGGCACCCTCGACCAGCGTCGCAACGAGCTGATTGAAGACACGTACCGTTTCCGGGCGCGAGAACTGCAGACTGCGAATCAGCTCGATCTGCGCCAGCATCTGATCACGCCGACTCTCGATATCCTCGACTTCCTTGATATCGCGATTCAGCCGCGCCATTTCCTTCTCGATGAAGGCATGCCGCTGCTTCTGCGCCTCGAGCTGGCTCTGGTAATACTCGCTCATGCCAAACCCGGCTCCCACCCCCACCACGGCGGCCAGCGCCAGAATGCCGAAGAAGCGCTTGCTGCGTTTCTCGCGACGCTCCTCACGCCACGACAGCAGATTGATCTCGATGGTCATGAGCGCTTCCTCATCGCAAGCCCGCAGGCCGTCAACATCGCAGGGGCATCACCGGCCAGCGCCTGGATGTCGACTCGAGGGTTGACGCTCATGTGCGTGAAGGGATTGGCCATGATCACTTCCAGTCCGGTGTGCCCTGCCAGTGACTCACGTAATCCGGGAATGGCGGCGGTCCCTCCTCCCAGCAGAATGCGCTGGACCTCACGACGCTTGCCGGCGGTGTAATAGAGCTGCAGGGAGCGCGCGATCTGCTGCACGAGCGTGTCACGGAACGGATCCAGCACTTCACTGTCATAGGTGTCCGGCAGACCACCGCGCTTCTTGGCCAGGCCCGCTTCGTCATTGGAAAGATCGAAACGGTTCATGATCTCGTCGGTCAGCTGACGCCCCCCGAACACGGCATCCCGGCTGTAGACGATGCGACCGTTCTGGATGACATGAAAAGCCGTCATGGTGGCACCGATATCGACGACCGCGACGCACTCTTCATTGTCGTAGGTAGGGGGGAGCTGATGGCGCAATTCACCGAAGGCACGCTCCAGCGAAAAGGTCTCGACATCGACCGCTGACGGCTCAAGGCCGGCCTGCTCGAGCGCGGAGGTGAGCTGATCGACATCCAGGCTGCGACAGGCCACCAGCAGCAGATCCTGCTGATCAGGATTGCGGGCATTGACCCCCAGATGCTGGAAGTCGAACGCCACGTCATTGAGCGGGAAGGGAAAATGCTTCTCGGATTCGAGCGCGATGCGCTGCTCGATCTCGTCATCGGCCAGATTGGTCGGAAAGCTCAACGTCTTGGTGATGGCGGCACTGGCCGGCACCGCCACGACGGCTCGTCGCGAGCGCGGCTGGGCCTGCTCGACCGCGCGCTTGATCGCCAGCACGACTTCATCCATGTCGCGGATGCGCCGCTCGACGACTGCGCCTTCCTTCAAGGGGCGCACCGCGTAGCTATCGATCTGGTATCGATTTCCGTGTCTGGACAGCTCCAGGAGCTTGACGGTCGCCGATGTGATATCGACGCCAATCAGTCCCTTGCCGGCGGATTTGAGTCCCAGCAATTGGCATTCCCCTGCTCTGATGACGACCCCGTCTGACTGGCGGGCCGCCGCTTCCCGTGCGGCACCGCCGCGGCACCCTCTTCTGCTGAGAGGTTACATTATGTTTCGCAGAATAACACAACAGACGCGCAAGACAGGGTTCAACGCTGGCCGCATCTGGACCCGCTACTTATAATGCCCCAGCAATGGAATTGCCAATCCCCCCGCAGCCACCCGCCTTTCATTACCCACGGACCCTGTCTTGCCCATGAAGCTATTGAGACGACTACTTTCGCCAGTGTTCTGGCTGCTGCTGTCACTGTGTGCTGCGGGATTGCTGGCCATCGTCGGCGCCTCCCTGTATTTCGCACCTGGCCTGCCCGATGTTCATCAATTGCAGGATACCAAGCTGCAGACGCCGCTGCGCATCTACACCCGTGACGGCAAGCTGATCGGCGAATACGGTGACCAGCGCCGCATCCCGGTCACCTTCGACGAGATCCCCGAGACGTTTGTGGATGCCCTGCTCGCGGCCGAGGACAGCAATTTCTTCTCGCACCCGGGCATCGACCCCAAGGGCCTCGCGCGTGCCGCCGTCCAGCTGGCTTCCAGCGGCAGCATCCAATCGGGCGGCAGCACCATCACCATGCAGGTCGCGCGCAACTACCTGCTGACGCTGGATCAGACGTTCACGCGCAAGATTCGCGAAATCCTGCTGTCACTGCAGATGGAGCAGATCCTCTCCAAGCAGGAGATCCTCGAGCTCTACGTCAACAAGATCTTCCTGGGCCATCGCGCCTACGGGATCGCGGCTGCGGCACGCACCTACTATGACAAGTCTCTCGATGAACTGACCCTGGCCGAGCAGGCCATGCTGGCAGGCCTGCCCAAGGCCCCCTCCAGCTTCAACCCGCTCACCAACCCTCAGCGCGCCCTGATCCGTCGCAACTGGATCCTGCTGCGCATGAAGGAACTGGGCTATATCGAGCCTCAGGCCTATGACGAGGCCGTCAAGGCACCGATCACCGCGGCACGCCATTACACGCGCCCGGAAGTCGAGGCGCCCTACGTCGCAGAGATGGCCAGAAGCTTCGCGGTCGATCGTTTCGGTGACAAGGCATATACCGACAATGTGCGCATCACCACGACGCTGGACAGCAAGCTGCAGCCGCAGGCTCGCGATGCCTTGATCAAGGGCCTGATCGACTATGACACCCGCCATGGCTGGCGTGGCGTGGAGGAATCCGGTATCGCGGCGTCACTGGCGGAAGCTCAGGACCAGACCGATCAGGCCGGCCTCGAAGAAGAGATCTCTCGCTCTCCCGAAGTGCTGGAAACGGCCAGACAGGCCGCCCAGAAGAGCGAGAAGCGCATCGAGGGCATCGACCGCGATGTCTCCAACTGGCTGAAAGTGCTGGATCGCACGCCGGACTATGGCCCGCTCGAAGCCGCCATCGTGGTGGAAAATGATGGCAAGCAGATGAAGGTCCTGCTGGCAGACGCCAGCCTGGCCACGATTGGCTGGGACGGCCTGAAATGGGCTCGCGAGTACAAGAGCTCCCGCTGGCGCGGTGGTGTACCCGGCTCTGCCGCCGAGATCGCCCAGGTCGGCGATCTGGTACGCGTCATCAAGGAAGATGATGGCTATCGCCTGGGTCAGCTGCCGGATGCCCAGTCGGCCATCGTTTCACTGGACCCGGAAAGTGGCGCCATCCTCGCACTCCAGGGCGGCTTCAGCTATTCCGCCAGCAAGTTCAATCGAGCGATTCAGGCACGTCGTCAGGCCGGCTCCATCTTCAAGCCATTCATCTACCTCTCGGGGCTCGAGCAGGGCGGCATGTCACCGGCGACCATCATCAACAATGCTCCGGTGGTCATGCAGGATGGCAACAAGGTATGGCGCCCGGAGAACGCCGGCGGCAAGTTCACTGGCCCGACCCGGATCCGCGTTGGTCTCTATCGCTCCCTGAACCTGGTGTCCGTGCGACTGCTGCAGACCGTCGGTCTCGAGAAGACGCTCGACTTCCTCGTCAAGGTGGGCTTCAAGCGCGAAGAGCTGCCCAACGGCCTGTCACTGGCACTGGGCAGCGCCTCGCTGACACCGCTGGAAATGGCCCGTGCCTACGCCGTACTCTCGAACGGCGGCTTCCGTGTCGAACCCTGGTACATCGACACCGTCACGCGCGGTGACGACGAGACCGACTACGAAGCTCATCCGGCCGTCGCCTGCGCCAACTGCACGCCGGGCATGGTGACCGTCAATCGTGATGGCCGTCAGTATCCGCTGGCCGAGCGCATCGCCTCGCCGGAATCCATGTACCTGATCCGTGACATGATGGAAGACGTCATCAAGCGCGGCACCGGCCGTGGGGCCCTGACGCTTGGTCGCGATGACCTGGCTGGCAAGACAGGGACCACCAATGACCAGCGTGATGCCTGGTTCTCCGGCTTCAACAGCAAGCTGGTCGCGACCGTCTGGGTCGGCAAGGACTCCAATGACACCCTCGCCGAGTACGGTGCCCAGGCCGCGCTGCCCATCTGGGTCGACTACATGCGTGGCGCCCTCAAGGGCATGCCATCCGCCAGGATGGAGCGCCCCGATGACATCGTGAGCGCGACCATCGACCCGGAGTCCGGCAAGCGCCTGCACAGTGGTCAATCCGGCGGCGTCAGCGAGCTGTTCCGCAAGGACAATCTGCCGCCCTACAAGGAACGCACCATCCGCAAGGAGCTGGAGCAACAGAGCGGCTCAGAAGGTACTGGAACTTTCGAGGCCATCTTCTGATCTGAAGCAGGTCACCTGCGCCCGTCCACACCGCGCGCAGTGAGGTGAAAGAAGAGCGGCCCATGGTCGCTCTTCTTTCATCCATCTGGCCTCGCTGTCCTTCAATGCCCCCTTTCACCATGCCCGGAGTCTGCATGCTTCACCCATTGCCCACACTGCGCATGACCCTGCTGCTGTGTCTGGCCCTGAGCCCGCTTCGCGAGGCCAGTGCCGATGATGACCTCTTCTACGCTCCCCCCGCCGCCAGCGAGGATTCCGAGCCATTCAGCGGTCAGGCCGAGCTGGGCTTTACCAAGCTCTCCGGCAACTCGAACAGCGAAACCTTGCTGGGCAAGGCCCGCCTGTCCTGGCACCTCAAGCCCTGGACCCATACCTTCCGCATGGAAGCCAAGCATGTGTCCAGCAGCGGCGAGACCACCACCGAGCAGTACCTGATCGGTCAGCGTGAGCGCTATGACCTGGGGCGTGATCGCTATGCCTTCGGGCTGCTGCGCTGGGAGAAGGAGCGCTTCTCCGGCTATGACGATCAAGTCACCTCCATCGGGGGGTACGGGATTCGCCTGCTGTCAGGCCCTGAGCACAATCTCTCTGTCGAGGCGGGTCCGGGCTATCGCTACGACAATATCACCGAGGGGGATCACGAGAACTATCTCCTCGGTTACACGGCCATGGATTATCGTTGGCAGCTGTCTGATACCTCGAATTTCGAGCAGCAGTTCTCGGTGGAAGGTACCCGGGACAACATCATCAGCCGCAGCTATACCGCACTGACCGTCTCCATCAACTCCAGCCTGGCCTTGAAGCTCTCCCACGAGATCAAGAACAACACCAGCCCGCCGGATGACACGGACGCCAAGACCGACACCACCACCGCCGCCTCGATTCTCTACAGCTTCTAGTGCGCCACTGAAAGTTGTTGGACAGACAGCAAAAAGCCCTCGCCGGACATCTCCGACGAGGGCTTTTTCTTCAGCACCCCGCAAGCGGGGCCCGATGACGCTTAGCCGTAGACCTGATCCGCATTGGTCAGCGGGTAATGCGCCGGATAGGGCTTGCGCGCGACACCGGAATCGATGGCGGCTTGCGCCACGGCAGCCGGCAGACGCTCGAGCAGACGCGCATCCATCGGCGTCGGGATGATATACCCCGGACCGAATTCGAGGCTGTCGATCTCGTAGGCATCCAGCACGTCCTGACTGACCGGCTCGCGAGCAAGGTCCTTCAGCGCGTGAACGGCCGCCAGCTTCATCTCTTCATTGATGCGTGTGGCTCGCACGTCCAGCGCACCGCGGAAGATGAACGGGAAGCCCAGCACGTTGTTGACCTGGTTCGGGTAATCGGAGCGACCTGTCGCCATGATGACGTCCGGACGCGCTTCGCGAGCGGTATCCGGATGGATTTCCGGATCCGGGTTGGAGCACGCGAACACGATCGGCGTGTCAGCCATCTTCTTGAGCTGCTCGGCCTTCAAGAGGTTGGGGCCGGACAGGCCGACGAAGACGTCCGCACCTTCGATGACATCATCCAGCGTACGCAGCTCGGTCTCGGTGGCGAACATCGCCTTGTACTGATTCAGGTCATCACGGCCGCTGTGGATCACGCCCTTGCGATCGAGCATGAAGATGTTCTCGACCTTGGCACCACTGGAGACCAGTAGCTTCATGCAGGCAATCGCGGCAGCACCAGCGCCCAGGCAGACGATACGCGCGTCTTCCAGGGACTTGCCGGCGATATCGAGTGCGTTGAGCATGCCGGCAGCGGTGACGATGGCCGTGCCGTGCTGGTCATCATGGAAGACCGGGATGTTGCACTGTTCGATCAACGCCTGCTCGACTTCGAAGCACTCCGGTGCCTTGATGTCTTCCAGGTTGATGCCACCGTAGGTGGTGTGGATGCGACGCACGGTATCGATGAAGGCCTGCGGGCTTTCCGCATCGATCTCGACGTCGACGGAGTTGATGCCAGCGAAGCGCTTGAACAGCACGCCCTTGCCTTCCATGACCGGCTTGGAAGCCAGCGGCCCGAGATTGCCCAGCCCCAGGATGGCGGTGCCATCGGAGATGACGGCGACCAGGTTGCCCTTGCCGGTATACAAGTAGGCATTTTCCGGATCGGCAGCAATCTCGCGGCACGGCTCGGCTACACCCGGGCTGTAGGCCAGCGCGAGGTCCTTGGCAGTTTCTGTCGGCTTGGTCAGCTCGATGGACAGCTTTCCGGGAATCGGTTCGGCGTGATATTGCAGTGCTGCTTTCTTCATGGCATCAGACATGCGTGTCATCCGGTATTTTAGCGGGGGTTGGCTGTGACCAGAATATAGAAAAACCCCCTCGCGAACAACCAACGCAACTTGTTGTTATAAAAGGAATTAATACGGATGTTTAAAAACTGTTTTAGCCATTCGTCTAACGTTATGGATGCCCCACTCAGTCATAAACCTTTCCTTATCACTGACGGGTCGGCGTGGCGTTTCGCCCCGCGTATCTCATGAAAATCCGCGCAATGACCGCGCGCATCCGGCGCCGGAAATGGAAATGCCTCCCGCGCAGAGGGGTGATGCGTTGGTGGCGCTGGAATAGTGCCATCTCGGCACCAATCCCCTCACCTGCATCGAATGACAGGCACAAAAAAACCCGCTCGCAAGCGGGTTTTTTCGTTGATGGCGCTGCGCGATGCACAGCGCCATGCAAGCGACAAGCAGCTGAAGGTATCAGCGCTTGATGGCAGCACCGAAACGCTTGTTGAAGCGCTCGACGCGGCCACCGGTGGTAGCCTGCTTCTGCTTGCCGGTGTAGAACGGGTGGCACTCGGAGCACACGTCCAGCGCGAAGGTCTGCTTGGAAGTGGAACCGATTTCGTGCTGCGCGCCGCAGGAGCAGGTTGCGGTCTGGCGCTGGTAGTCCGGATGGATACCCTGTTTCATGGTGTGTAACCTCAGGTCGCTGTGCACCGCCACCTGATCGATTGCCAGGCACCGTACACGGGTTTTGGATGTAACCGGTCATTCCGCCGACTCCGACGGAAGGCGACGCATTTTACCAGCCATCTGCGACAAGACCAAACTTTGTGACGTTTATTGCCGGCAACACTCTGTAGACTGCGTGGCGTTTTCCTCTCGTCTTCTCATTCTCTCTTCCTCGGATGCCTTGCGTGCCTGACACCAGCGACAAGACTGCGACTCACCTGCCCGGACGTGTACTGGGCATCGCGATTCCCGGCCCCCTGCGCGACCTGTTTGACTATCTGCCAGCACGCCAGCCACCTCGCCATGGCTGGCAGGTCGGTCTGCGCGTGCGCGTCGAGTTCGGCCGTCGCCAGCTGGTCGGGGTGATCGCGGAGCTGCGCAGCGACTCAGCCTTTCCCATCGAGAAGCTCAAGCCCGTCAGCGAGGTGATCGACGAAGCGCCATTGCCGGCCGACTGGCTGTGGATATGTCAGTTCACCGCACGCTATTACCAGCACTCGCTCGGCGACACCTTCGCGCAGGCGATGCCATCGCTGCTGCGCCAGGGACGTGCCCTCGAGGCACGCACCCGTGAGCGCTGGTCACTCACCGACAAGGGGCGTATCACGGAGCCGGCCAGCCTCGGCCGCGCGACCCGCCAGATCGCACTGCTCGAGCTGCTCGCTCAGCACCGTCATGGCCTGGTACACAGCGCGATCACCGCCCAAGGCTTCACCCGCCAGCAGCTGGAAACCCTGCGCAGTCGTGGCTTCATCGAATCACGTGAAGAGCCTGTCACCGGCGCCACCCCGGAGCAGGCCAGCAAGGGCGTGCTGGCCGAGCCCAGCCTGGCACTCAATGACGAGCAGGGCCGCGCGCTCTCGCGCCTGCATGAAGGCCTGAGTCGCTTCTCCCCCACGCTGCTGGAGGGCGTGACCGGCTCCGGCAAGACCGAGGTCTACCTGCAACTGATCGAGGCGGTGCTGGATCGCGGCGGCCAGGCTCTGGTGCTGGTGCCCGAGATCGGCCTGACGCCCCAGACACTGGAGCGCTTCCGCAGACGTTTCCGCGTCCCCCAGGTGATGCTGCATTCCGGCGTCAGCGATGGCGAGCGCCTCGATGGCTTCGAGGCGGCACGCAGCGGCCGCGCGCGCATCGTGATCGGCACGCGCTCTGCCATCTTCACGCCGATGGCAAAGCTCGGGGTGCTCATCGTCGACGAGGAGCACGATGGCTCCTTCAAGCAACAGGATGGCCTGCGCTATCACGCCCGGGATCTGGCGCTGGTACGTGGCAAGCAGGAAGGCATCCCGGTGGTGCTCGGCAGCGCCACGCCGTCTCTGGAAAGCCTGCGTCATGCCCGCGAAGGGCGCTTCACTCACCTGCATCTGCATCAGCGTGCCGGGCGCAGCCAACCGGCACGCCTGCACCCGATCGACCTGCGCGGCCGCATGACGCTGGGCGGACTCTCCACCCAGAGTCTGGACGCCATCGAGAAGCGCCTCGCCCAGGGCGATCAGGTGCTGGTATTCATCAATCGGCGCGGCTTCGCCCCGACGCTGACTTGCCATGCCTGCGGCTGGATCGCCGAATGTGACAACTGCGACGCACGCATGACCCTGCATCGCCATCCCCCGCAGCTGACCTGCCATCACTGCGAACGCACCCGCCCGCTGCCGGATGCCTGCCCGGCCTGCGGCAGCGGCGATGTTCGTCCGCAAGGCGCGGGCACCGAGCGCACCGAAGAGCTGCTCGGCGAGAAATTCCCCGACGTGCCGGTGCTGCGCATCGACCGCGACAGTACCCAACGCAAGGACGCCATGAGTGAAGCGCTGGCAGTGATCCGCCGTGGCGAACCCTGCCTGCTGGTCGGCACCCAGATGCTGGCCAAGGGCCACCACTTCCCCCACGTCACGCTGGTGGTGGTGGTCAATGCCGATAGCGGACTCTACGCCGCCGACTTCCGTGCGCTGGAGCAATCCGCCCAGCTGCTGGTGCAGGTCGCGGGGCGAGCCGGACGCGCCGAACGCCCCGGTGAGGTGCTGATCCAGACCCGCCATCCGGAAGACCCCAACCTGCTGACACTGATCCAGGCCGGCTACCCACAGCTGGCCGGCGAGCTGCTGGAGGAGCGCCGCATCGCGCAGTTGCCGCCGTTCAGCCATCTGGCCTTGCTGCGCGCCGAAGCCACCGATCAGCAGCAGGTCGAGCAGTGGCTGTTGAAGGTAGGAAGCGCCCTGCGTCAGCACATCGACAGCGCCGACCTCAAGGTGGACTGCCTCGGCCCGGTACCGGCGCCGATGGAGCGCCGCCAGAATCGCTATCACGCCCAATTGCTGTTGCGCGCGGCGAAACGCGGCCCGCTGCATGAAGCCGCCGCCTGGCTGGTGACGCTCTGCGAGCAGGATCGTGACGCGCGCCGCCTGCGCTGGTCACTGGATGTCGATCCCATCGGCATGGCCTGAGTCTGGCAGGGGGGCTCAGGCAGGTGTCGCCAGCTCCGATACTGAACTGACCACTATCCCGCCAGGACACGGATTGCGCCGTGATTGATCACGACGGTTTATGCAAGCCGCAGGATCGGTGATAAT
The DNA here is from genome assembly GCF_057670765.1 of Cobetia sp. PS-4MA. Classification (NCBI taxonomy): domain Bacteria; kingdom Pseudomonadati; phylum Pseudomonadota; class Gammaproteobacteria; order Oceanospirillales; family Halomonadaceae; genus Cobetia; species Cobetia sp. PS-4MA. The sequence continues at coordinate 3,543,966 of NZ_CM173107.1, forward strand.
GCCCGCCATCGTGCAGCGACATCCGCACTCCCCCATTGCCCGCAGGCCTGATGCCTGCAACCGCCTGCTCCAGAGCACGCGGTGCGACCTGAGCCGTGAAGAGACCGATATTCCATGAAAGAGACGATCATCGAACTGCTGGGCCAGGCCCTGGATTCCCTCAAGGCCGACGGCACTCTGCCCGCCGACGCCAGCCCGCAGATCAAGGTCGACCCGACCAAGGACAAGACCCACGGCGACTACGCCAGCAACCTGGCGATGATGACGTCCAAGGCTTCCGGCATGAAGCCGCGTGAGCTGGCCGAGAAGCTGGTCGCCGCCCTGCCGGCCTCCGACGCGGTCTCCAAGGTCGAGATCGCCGGCCCCGGCTTCCTGAACTTCTTCGCCGAGACCGGGGCGGTGGCCGACATCGTGCGCCGCGTCTTCAGCGAAGGTGACCGCTTCGGGCACAGCGACGTGGGCGCCGGCGAGAAGGTCCAGGTCGAGTTCGTCTCCGCCAATCCGACCGGGCCGCTGCATGTCGGTCACGGGCGTGGCGCTGCGGTCGGCGACGTGCTGTGCCGCCTGCTGGCCGCCACCGGCCACGACGTCACGCGCGAGTTCTACTACAACGACGCCGGCGCCCAGATCAACAATCTGGCGCTCTCCGTTCAGGCACGCGCCAAGGGCCTGGGCCCGGATGACGCCAGCTGGCCGGCTGATGGCTATCGCGGTGACTACATCCGCGAACTGGCCGCCTCCTACATGGCCGGCGATACCGTCGAAGCCGATGGCAAGCAGGTCACGGGCGCCGCGGAACCTGACGATCTCGACGCCATCCGCGTCTTCGCCGTCGCCTACCTGCGCCATGAACAGGACTTGGACCTCAAGGCCTTCGGCGTCGAGTTCGACGTCTACTTCCTCGAATCCTCGCTCTACCGTGACGGCAAGGTCGAAGACACCGTCAAGCGCCTGGTCGACAACGGCTATACCTACGAAGACGATGGCGCCATGTGGCTGCGCACCACCGACTTCGGGGATGACAAGGACCGCGTGATGCGCAAGCGTGACGGCGGTTACACCTACTTCCTGCCGGACGTCGCCTACCACCTGGACAAATGGCAGCGCGGTTTCACCCAGGTCATCAATGAACAGGGTGCCGACCACCACTCCACCGTGACTCGCGTGCGTGCGGGCCTGCAGGCCCTCAAGGCCGGCATCCCGGAAGGCTGGCCGGACTACGTGCTGCACCAGATGGTCACCGTGATGCGCTCCGGTGAGGAAGTGAAGCTCTCCAAGCGTGCCGGCAGCTACGTGACCCTGCGCGACCTGATCGAGGAAGTCGGCCGCGACGCGACCCGCTACTTCCTGGCGGCGCGGCGCGCCGACTCCCAGCTGACCTTCGACATCGACCTGGCCCGCTCCCAGTCCAACGACAACCCGGTCTACTACATCCAGTATGCCCACGCCCGCGTGCACAGCGTGCTGCGCAAGGCCAGCCGTGAAGACAAGGCCTTCGATGAATCTCTGGCCATGGCGCAACTGTCCTTGCTGACCAGCGATCAGGAAAAGGCCGTGATGAATCGCATGGCCCAGTTCCCGGACGTCGTCACCCACGCCGCCAAGGTGCGGGAACCGCAGCAGGTCGCTCAGTATCTGCAGGACCTCTCCTCTGACTTCCACACCTGCTACAACGCGGTGAAGGTGATGGTCGAGGACGACGCGACCCGCAACGCGCGCCTGGCGCTGGGTCTGGCGACCGCTCAGGTCATCCGCAACGGCCTGGCCCTGCTGGGTGTCAGCGCTCCCGAGGAGATGTAAGCCATGGCTGCTCGCCGCCCCGCCAGCAAGAAGCCCGCTTCCCGTCAGGGAGCCAGCCCCCGCCGGCAGCCCGCCGCCAGTCAGAGCCGCGGCTTCCCGGGATGGCTGTGGGGGATCGTCGGTCTGGTCGCCGGCTTCGTGCTGGCTCAGTATTTCCAGCAACAGGCGCCGCGTCTGCCGGTGGCTGCCATCGTGCCCAAGGCCAACACTCAGCAGAATGGTCAGCAGGCCGCACAACAGGGTAGCCAGCAGGACAAGGCATCGCAGAAGGACACTCCCGAAGAGAGCGGCGGCAGCATGCCGACCTTCGAGTTCTACACCCTGTTGCCGGAAACCGAGGTGATCGCCCCCAAGGTGGATGAGTACAAGTCCACTCCGCGTCCGGGCAGCGCCGAGAGCACCAAGAAGTCCGAGGCTTCGCTGACCAACTACATGCTGCAGGCGGCCTCCTTCCGCGAGATGTCCGATGCCAGGAAACTGGCCGGCAAACTCAAGGATCTCGGCCTGCTGGCCAAGGTCAGTGACGTCAATGCTTCTGGCGGTACCGTCTGGCACCGCGTTCAGGTCGGCCCGTACAAGGACACCCGCGAGCTCAACCGCGCACAGGATCTGATGAACACCCAGGGCATCGAGCCTCTGCTGATCAAGCTGCAATGACCTCGGCATGACGCCACAGGCCAACGGGCCCGCTCACATGTTGAGCGGGCCCGTTGCGTAAAGGGCGCCAGCCCTCTGCACAACGGGCGTCAACGCTGAGTCGCCGATGACTTGAAACCCGCATCAGCGCCCCCATTTACAGCATTCCGGTGAGATATCAGACCGCGATCCGCCACGGTGGCAGTGACACGTCGCGGCAAGCAGTGACAATTGCCAGACTGACGACCACCACCCGTTTTACGCGACGAGGCCCTGGCCTCGTCTGCCCCGAAATGCCATGCCCGGCCCCGTTCACCTTATTCCAATCGCCGGCATGCTCTCTCAGGAGTTATCCATGACCACGATCGTCTCCGTGCGTCGCAACGGCCAGGTCGCCCTGGCTGGTGACGGCCAGGTATCCCTTGGCAACACTGTCATGAAAGGCAACGCCGCCAAGGTGCGTCGCCTGTATCGCAATCAGGTGCTGGCCGGCTTCGCTGGCGGTACCGCCGATGCCTTCACGCTGTTCGAACGCTTCGAAGCGCAGCTCGAGAAGTATCAGGGCCAGCTGGTGAAATCCGCCGTGGAACTGGCCAAGGAGTGGCGCTCCGACCGCGCCCTGCGCAAGCTGGAAGCCATGCTGGTGGTGGCCGACAAGCATGCCTCGCTGATCATCACCGGCAACGGTGACGTGGTCGAGCCCGAACACGGCGTGCTGGCCATCGGCTCCGGCGGCAACTTCGCCGAAGCCGCCGCCCGCGCCCTGATCGAGAACACCGAGCTGTCCGCCCGCGAGATCACCGAGAAGTCCATCTCCATCGCGGCCGACATCTGCGTCTTCACCAACCACAATGCCATCATCGAGGAGCTGTCCTGAGATGTCCCAGATGACCCCGAAGGAAATCGTCAACGCCCTCGATCAGCACATCGTCGGTCAGCCGGAAGCCAAGCGTGCCGTGGCCGTGGCCATGCGCAATCGCTGGCGTCGCATGCAGCTCAACGATGATCTGCGCCCGGAAGTCACCCCGAAGAACATCCTGATGATCGGCCCGACCGGTGTCGGCAAGACCGAGATCGCCCGTCGTCTGGCCAAGCTGGCCGGCGCGCCCTTCCTGAAGATCGAGGCGACCAAGTTCACCGAGGTCGGCTACGTCGGACGTGACGTGGAATCGATCATCCGTGACCTGGTCGAGGTCGCCATGAAGCTGGTGCGTGAAGAGGCCATGAAGGAAGTGCGCGACAAGGCCGAGGATGCCGCCGAGGATCGCATCCTCGATGCGCTGCTGCCGCGCGCCCGTGGCGAGGAATATGATGCGGCGGCCAACAACAGCAGCACGCGTCAGATGTTCCGCAAGAAGCTGCGCGAAGGTCAGCTGGATGACAAGGAAATCGACATCGAGCTGAGCCCGGCCAGCCAGAGCCTGGATTTCGCCACCCCGCCGGGGATGGAAGAGATGACCAGTCAGCTGCAGTCCATGTTCTCCAGCATGGGCAAGCAGCAGAAGGAAAGCCGTCGCATCAGCGTCAAGGAAGCCCTCAAGCTCGTTCACGAGGAAGAAGCGGCCAGAATGGTCAGCGATGAAGACCTCAAGAGCCGTGCCATCGAGGCCGTCGAACAGAACGGTATCGTCTTCCTCGACGAGATCGACAAGGTCGCCAAGCGTGGCGAGTCCGGCAGTGGTGGCGACGTGTCCCGTGAAGGCGTGCAGCGCGATCTGCTGCCGCTGATCGAGGGTTCCACCGTCTCCACCAAGCACGGCATGGTCAAGACGGACCACATCCTGTTCATCGCTTCCGGCGCCTTCCACCTGTCCAAGCCCTCGGACATGATTCCGGAGCTTCAGGGCCGTCTGCCGATCCGCGTCGAGCTCAATGCCCTGACCCCGGACGACTTCAAGCGCATCCTGACCGAGCCGTCCGCGGCATTGATCCGTCAGTACAAGGCGCTGCTGGCCACCGAAGGCGTCGAGCTGAGCTTCGCGGATGACGCCATCGAGCGTATCGCCCAGATCGCCTATCAGGTCAACGAAGGCACCGAGAACATCGGCGCGCGTCGTCTGCATACCGTGATGGAACGCCTGCTGGAAGAGATTTCCTACGAAGGTGCCGATCAGGCGGGTGAGCTCAAGGTCGATGCCGCCTATGTCGATGCTCGCCTGGGTGACCTGGCGTGTGACGAAGACCTGTCGCGCTACATTCTCTGACGTCTGGCGTCAGCGCCTGACCCGCGAGAAGCCCTCATGGCGGCAATCGCCACCTTGAGAGATGCCACTGACGCCCGATCCGGCTTGGCCCGGTTCGGGCGTCAGTGCATCATGCGACATAGATACGTCGATGCGCCCGAGATGTCGCTCGACGCTCCTGTTCCTTCGGTCGCCTTACAGCGTGGTGTCATGCTGGACGGCGGGCTGACACGAGGATGCCCTGATGAGCCACGACACACCTGAAGACCACGCTGCCGAGCAGGACGAACCTCGCAGCCAGCAGCGCGACTACCGCCTCAATGAGCGCCATGCCCGTGACGCCGACGAGGCCCCGGTACCGACGCGCGTGCACTATCACAAGTCGGAGCGTGAACTGGAACTGGGCTATGCGGATGGCCAGACTTTCCGCCTCAGCACCGAATTCCTGCGCGTGATGTCCCCCTCCGCGGAAGTGCGCGGACACGGTGTCGGCCAGGAAACGCTGCAGGTCGGCATGCGCCACGTCGGTCTGGCCAACATCACCCAGAGCGGTCGCTACGCGCTGAAGCTGCATTTCGATGATGGCCACGACAGCGGCCTCTACACCTGGGAATACCTGTGGGAACTGGCCAACCGCCGCGATGCCATGTGGGCCTACTACCTGCGCCAGCTGGAAGAGGCCGGTGCCTCGCGTGAGCCGCTAGGCATTCCGCTCAATCAGCTGTAAGCCACTGATGCCAATGGGGCGCGGCAAGATGTCCGACTCGACGTCTTGTCAAAAGACAGCCCGCTGGCCAGCGGTTACAATCGAGCCACTGCGAAAGCTCACCATATTGCGCTGACGTCCCCCATGGGTGGCGTCACAACAGGGGAAGTCATGGACAAGCGTACGACTCACTTCGGTTATCAGGAAGTTGCCGTGGACGAGAAGGCAGGCCGCGTCGCGGATGTCTTCCACAGTGTCGCCGCCAAGTACGACGTGATGAATGACCTGATGTCCTTCGGCATCCACCGTCTGTGGAAGCGCATTACCCTGGAGCGTGCCGGTGCCCGTCCGGGCCAGACGGTGCTGGACATTGCCGGTGGCACCGGGGATCTGACGCTGAAGTTCTCGCGCCTGGTCGGCCCGAAGGGTCGCGTGGTGCTCGCCGACATCAACGCCTCGATGCTCAACGTCGGGCGTGACAAGCTGCTCGACCGCGGCGTGGGTGGCAATGTCGAGTATGTGCAGGCCAATGCCGAGGCGCTGCCCTTCCCTGACAACACCTTCGACATCATCACCATCGCCTTCGGGCTGCGCAACGTCACCGACCAGGCCAAGGCCCTGCGCTCCATGCAGCGCATCCTCAAGCCCGGAGGCCGTCTGCTGGTGCTGGAGTTCTCCAAGCCGGTCAATCCGCTGCTCTCCACCGCCTACGATCAGTACAGCTTCCGCCTGCTGCCGAAGATGGGCGAGATGGTCGCTGGCGACGCCGATTCCTACCGCTATCTGGCCGAATCCATTCGCATGCACCCCGACCAGAAGACCCTGGCCGGCATGATGGAAGAGGCAGGTCTCGAGCGTGTCGAGTTCACCAATCTCACCGGTGGCATCGTCGCGCTGCACCGTGGTATCAAGCTTTGAGGCTGTCATGGCATTGCTGACCCCCCTGCTGGTGGCGACGGCGGAACGCACGCTCAACCGCCTGCTCGCCCGTGACCCCGCCTCCGCCATGCGCCTGAATGCGCTTGCCGGCAGACGCCTGCTGCTGCGCCTGGAGCGCCCCGCCTTCGACCTGCTGGTGCACTTCGACCTGCAGGGGCTGCATCTGCTGCGCCTGCCCGAGGCCAACGAGAGCGACGGCGACGTGGTGGTGGAGCTGGACATGGAAACTGCCGCGGCACTGCTGTCCGGTGAGCCCATCGAGCGCTTGATGTTCGAGGGCCGCCTGGCCGTGCGTGGCCGTCTGCACCTGCTGGAAAGCGCACGGGATCTGGTGATGGATCTCGATCTCGACTGGGAAGGGGCCTTGAGCGAATGGTTCGGCGAGACCCCCGGTCATAGTCTGGCCACCGGCCTGCGCAGCCTCGGTCGCTTCGGGCTGACCAGCCGTCGTGAGCTGGAGCTGGATCTGCGCGAGTATCTGACCGAGGAAGCACGCTGGCTGCCCGGCCATGCTCAGCTGCAGGTCGCGCGGGACGAGCTGACCGAGCTGACCCAGTGCCTGGATCGCACCGAGGCACGCCTGGCGCGCCTGCGACGCCATCTGGAGGCCGTCACCACGCCACAGTCCGCTGATCGGGAGTGCCAGCCGTCGTGAGACTCTATCGCCTGCTGAGCATCCTGTGGGTCATCGCCCGCTATCGACTGGATGATCTGATCCCGCTGTCTCGCGTACCTGCGCTGCTGCGGCCGCTGGTCAAGCTCTCACCGCTGCGCCTGCTGCCTGTCGGCAAGCGCTCGCGTGGTGAGCGCCTGCGGCTGGCACTCGAAGCGCTGGGCCCGATCTTCATCAAGTTCGGCCAGATGCTCTCGACTCGTCGTGACCTGCTGCCACCGGACGTCGCCGATGAGCTCAAGCGCCTGCAGGACCAGGTGCCGCCCTTCGAGAACGAGGTGGCGCGCGAACTGGTCGAGCAGGAGCTGGGCATGCCGGTCGAGGAAGCCTTCGCCGAATTCGAGGCGCAACCGCTGGCCTCGGCTTCCATCGCCCAGGTCCATGCGGCACGCCTGCACGATGGTGCCGACGTGGTGGTCAAGGTGATCCGCCCGCGCATCGAAGAGGTGATGCGCAAGGATATCGGCCTGCTGTATCTGCTCGCGCGTCTGCTGATGAAGCTCTCGCCGGAAGCACGGCGTCTGCGCCCCGTGGAAGTGGTCTCCGACTACGAGGCCACGCTGTTCGATGAGCTGGACATGCACAAGGAGGCCGCCAACACCTCCCAGCTCAAGCGCAACTTCCTCGATTCGCCCCTGCTCTACGTGCCGACCATCCACTGGCCGCTGACGCGGCGCCGGGTAATGGTGCAGGAGCGCATCCGCGGCATCCCGGTCGCCGACATCGACGAGCTGGAAGCCCAGGGCACCGACTTGAAGAAGCTGGCCGAGCGCGGCGTGGAGATCTTCTTCACCCAGGTGTTCCGCGACAACTTCTTCCACGCCGACATGCACCCCGGCAACATCTTCGTCTCGCGAGAGAACGCCCATGACCCGCAGTTCATCGCCATCGACTGCGGTATCGTCGGCAGCCTGACCCGCGAGGACCAGGACTATCTGGCGCGCAATCTGCTGGCCTTCTTCCGTCAGGATTACTACGAGGTCGCGGCGCTGCACATCGAGTCCGGCTGGGTCGGGGAAGGCACGCGCGCCAACGAGTTCGCCGCGGCCATCCGGGCCGTCTGCGAGCCGATTCTCGAGAAGCCGCTCAAGGACATCAGCTTCGGCCAGGTGCTGCTGGGCCTGTTCCAGACCGCGCGCCGCTTCAACATGGAAGTCCAGCCGCAGCTGGTCCTGCTGCAGAAGACGCTGCTCAACATCGAGGGCCTCGGCCGTCAGCTGTATCCGGATCTCGACCTGTGGGCCACCGCCCGCCCCTATCTGGAGCGCTGGATGAAGGAGCGCGCCGGCCCCAAGGCGTTCTGGGCCGAGATGGTCAAGCAGGCTCCGGAGCTGTCACATCAGCTGCCGCAGCTGCCGGTGATGGCCTTCCAGGCCATGCAGCGCATCGATGATGAACACCGCGCTCGACAGCGTCAGACCGAGGCACTCGCCACGCTGCGCGATCGTGTCAATCATGCGTCCAGCACCGGCTGGCGCTTGCGCGCAGGTGGACTGCTGATCGCCGTGGCCTTCGGCTGGCAACCGCTGATCGCCTGGGCCGAGACGCAACCGATGATGGTGCTGGTCGGCGCGGGGCTGGGCATCGTGCTGTTGCTGTGGCGCTAGCCGCGCCCCTGCTTCGCTCGCGGCGCTGACCGAAACTTGCCGCCCCTCGGGGCGCAGTGCAATATGATTGTCATGTAACCCTTGCATCCTGAGTCGCCGGGCCTTGCCTCGCGGCAGTGCTCGATGAGGCAGGAGCCTCGGGCTGGACTCGCTGCCTTCGCTCGGGCCCGGTTGTCCGGCTGGCCGCGACGCTCCTGCAACGGCTCTCATGCAACGGTTCTCATGCAGATAAGGTTTTCATGCCAGACCCCATGCTTTCAGGAATGATGATTCATGAGTGATATTCTCAACCGCCTGTCAGACGTACTGGCAGAGCGGCGCGACGCTGATCCGACGTCCTCCTATGTCGCGAGCCTGCATCACAAGGGCCTCAACAAGGTATTGGAGAAGATTGGCGAAGAGGCCACGGAAACGGTACTGGCCGCCAAGGATTTCACTCAGGACGACGTGGACTCCCACCGTGCAGTGATCGGTGAGACCGCCGACCTGTGGTTCCACTCGCTGGTAATGCTTTCTCACCTCGGGCTGGACCATCAGGACGTGCTGGATGAGCTGGCGCGACGCTTCGGCGTCTCCGGCCATGATGAAAAGGCCGCTCGCGGTCAGTGATGATCAAGCAGACGACTTGCAGCGCAAGCCGATTTCCCTGGCAGTGGTGCTCTCACCCTGCAAGACTCAAGGCCTCGTGACCTAGTCCCATCGGCCAAAATGGAGAACTTCCCATGTTAGGTGGCATCAGTATCTGGCAGCTCCTCATCGTGCTCGGCATCATCATCCTGATCTTCGGCACCAAGAAGCTCCGCAACGTCGGATCAGACCTCGGTGGCGCGGTCAAAGGCTTCAAGGGCGCCATGAAGGAAGAGGAAAAGGCCCCCGAAGACACGGCTCCTCAGCAGAAGGTCTCCCACGGTGAATCCCGCGGCGATACCATCGATGTCGAGGCCGAGCGCCGCGATACCGCTGACAAGCGCTCGTAAGCCGCATGTTCGACATCGGCTTTTTTGAACTGGCACTGATCTCGCTGCTGGCATTGATCGTGCTCGGCCCGGAGCGTCTGCCCCGGGCGGCACGTACGGCGGGATTGTGGCTGGGGCGCATCAAGCGCAGCGTCTCGGGGATCCAGCAGGAAATCAGCGCCCAGCTGGAAGCCGAAGAACTGCGCCAGACGCTCAATGAGCAGAAGAAGCAGCTCGACGAGACCCTGGCACATGCCCGCAATGAGGCGCGTGAGGTGGAAACCACCATCACGCATTCCTCGCCCGCGTCACAGGAGGATGCCAACGCCTCGCCTGCCGCCGACAGTGCTCGCTCGACCACGGAGACGACCTCAGGCGAGCAAGAGACCTCCGCCACCCCCACCAGTGAGTCACGGGAGCCGCGTTCCTGATGAGTGATCCGCATGACCCGCAGCCCTCCGCCTCCGGCGAGGCTGCCCACGCCCCGCTCATCGAGCATCTGATCGAACTGCGCTCCCGCCTGCTGCGTGCGACTGTCGTGGTCCTCGTGGTATTCGCGGCGCTGTATGGCTTCTCCAATCAGATCTATCTGTATGTGGCCGAGCCGCTGATGGCCCTGCTGCCTCCCGGCTCTCAGATGATCGCCACCGAGGTGGCCTCGCCCTTCCTGGCCCCCTTCAAGCTGACACTGGTGGTGGCGCTGTTCCTGGCGATTCCGGCGGTGCTCTATCAGGCCTGGGCCTTCATCGCGCCGGGACTCTACGAGAACGAGAAGGCGTTGGCGTTGCCGCTGCTGGCCTCCAGCATCCTGCTGTTCTATGCGGGTGCGGCGTTTGCCTACTATGTCGTCTTCCCGCTGCTGTTCCAGTTCTTCACCACCACGGGCCCCGAGAACGTGGCGATCATGACGGACATCAATCAGTACCTGAATTTTGTCCTCAAGCTGTTCTTCGCCTTCGGTGTGGCCTTCGAGATTCCCATCGCCACCTTCCTGCTGATCTGGACGGGGGCCACGTCCGTGGAGGTGCTGAGCAAGAAACGCCCCTACATCGTGATCGCCTGCTTCGTGGTCGGCATGCTGCTGACACCGCCTGACGTCATCTCGCAGTCATTGCTGGCGATTCCGATGTGGCTGCTGTTCGAGGTCGGGATTCTCGCCGCACGCGCCTTCAAGCGCCGCCGTCCGGCGAGCGATGATGAGGCCTCGCAGCAGGCCCCCTGACGCGAAGACTCGAGCAGACAGCGCCTGAACGATGACGCGCAAGAATCATGACGCAGGAAACGACGAAGCCCCCGCCAATGGCGGGGGCTTCGTCGTTTCCTGCTGGGTGCCGTGCGACCGTGTCAATCCTGTTGACTGGCCTTGGCCTGGTCTTCCTCGATCCAGCCGTTCAGACGCTCCACCAGCTTGAAGATGCCTTCGGCAGCCTCGGAGATGCGCTCTGCCTGCATGTAGGCTGGCGTCGTGATCACGCGATTGGCGGCATCAATCACGATATCCGTCACCTCACAGCTCTTGTGCAGACCGCCCTGGGCACTGATGGCGCCGGAGACTTCAGGGTCCGTGCCGATGGTGACCGAGATCCCCTCGCCCAGCAGCTTCGGCACCATCACCGGCGCGATGCACATCACGCCGATCGGCTTGCCGGCCGCATGGAAGGGCTGCACCACCTCGCGCAGACCATCCACCAGCGTCAGATCCGCGCCCTTGACGGCAAAGTTGCTGAGATTCTTGGCGGCACCGAAGCCACCGGGCAGAATCAGCGCGTCGAAGTCCTCGGCGGACAGCTCCGGCAACGGACGCACCTTGCCACGCGCCAGGCGAGCCGACTCGGTCAGCACATTGCGTGTCTCGTCCATTTCCTCGCCGGTGGCGTGGTTGAGCACATGATGCTGATCGATGTCCGGAGCGAAGCACTCGTAGCGGATGCCCAGCTGATCAAGCCGAAGCATGGTCAGGGTCGTTTCGTAGATCTCGGAGCCATCATAGACACCGCAACCGGATAGGATCAGGGCTACCTGCTTGGTCATGTGTTACTCCATTGACGGTGAACTGCTCGGCGGCTGCCGACAGGTCAGAAGTGACAGATTCGTACAGGAATCCGCTACAGGCAAGCACCATGTGAAGAGGTACCGGCTGGAAAGGACAGATGATGCCGGCGGCCTGCAGCACCTGGGTATTCGTCACTCCGATGCCCCAAGACTATGGGCGGCATGACCACATCTCAAGGGCGCCCCTCGCGGTTCGGCGGGCAGGATGACAGTGCACACGACGCGACACCCTGCCCCATGCCGCGCCCCTGTTCCGACCTGCATGCACTGATATACTCGAAAGCATCGTGCCGACAGCTTGCTCGGCCAATCCCATCTCCTTCGGTCGTATGGGCGCCGTCTGGCCTGTAATATCATTGAAATATTATAGACCTAGACTTCCAGCGTCCCTCACGGAACCGGAGCCTTAGATCCGGAGAGCCTCTCTTGAGTCAACGTACCCCACGCCAGTTTCCTGCGATTCGCATGCGCCGCATGCGCAAGGATGATTTCTCTCGCCGCCTGATGCGCGAGAACCAGCTGACGGCCGATGATCTGATCCTGCCGGTCTTCGTGCTGGAAGGTTCGCAGCGTCGTGAAGCCGTGACCAGCATGCCCGGGGTCGAGCGCCTGTCCATCGACCTGCTGGTCGAGGAATGCCGTGAGGTCCATGCGCTGGGCGTGCCGGCCATCGCGCTGTTCCCGGTGATCGATGCCGAGGCCAAGAGCCTGCTGGCCGAGGAGTCCTACAACGCCAATGGCCTGGTGCAGCGCGCGGTGCGTGCCCTCAAGGAAGCCATCCCGACGCTGGGCGTGATCACCGATGTGGCGCTGGATCCCTACACCGTGCATGGCCAGGACGGCATCCTCGATGATGACGGCTACGTGCTCAACGACCGCACCGTGGACACCCTGATCAAGCAGGCACTGTCACACGCGGAAGCGGGCGCCGATGTCGTGGCCCCTTCTGACATGATGGACGGCCGCATCGGCTCCATCCGTGCCATGCTGGAACAGGAAGGCCTGATCAATACCCGCATCATGGCCTATTCGGCCAAGTACGCCTCCAACTACTACGGCCCGTTCCGTGATGCGGTGGGCTCGAGCGGCAATCTGGGCAAGGCCGACAAGCAGACCTACCAGATGGATCCGGCCAACAGCGACGAAGCGCTGCATGAAGTGGCCATGGATCTCGCCGAGGGCGCCGACATGGTGATGGTCAAGCCGGGCATGCCCTACCTGGATGTGGTGTCTCGCGTGAAGCGTGAACTGGAAGTGCCGACCTTCGCCTACCAAGTCAGCGGCGAGTACGCCATGCACATGGCCGCCTTCCAGAACGGCTGGCTGGATGCCGACAAGGTCATTCTCGAATCATTGATGTGCTTCAAGCGTGCGGGTGCCGACGGCATTCTCACCTATTTTGCCCGCCGGGCCGCGGAACTGCTGGCGGAGAAGAATCGCCTTTGACTACCCCGGCGACCGTGTCTGACCGGGGTCATGGAGTTGATGATGGAACAGACCCACAAGAACGCCATAGATGACGCGTCAGACACCTCGCTGGACACCGCTCCCCAACCGCATCAGGACGCTGCCGCCCCGGCGGCGTCCCGGGGGAAAGAGGGCGACATGGAGCTGGTCACCGACGAGCCGCCAGCCCTTGAACCTCCGCCCCTGCGCATCAATCGCACGCGCAAGGGCATTCACGCCAAGGTCACGCCCTCCCCCGAAGCCGACTTGGCCGACCCCGCCCTGTATTTCAATCGTGAGCTGTCGAATCTGCAGTTCAACATCCGGGTACTGGAACAGGCGCAGGACACTTCGCATCCGCTGCTCAACCGGCTGATGTTCCTGCTGATCTTCACGTCCAACATGGACGAGTTCTTCGAGATCCGCGTGGCGGGTCTCAAGCATCAGATCGCCTTCGACCGCACCGAGCCCGGCCCGGATGGCATGCTGCCCGGCAAGGTGCTCGATGAGATCTCGCGCATCACCCACGAGCAGGTGGAGCGCCAGTACCGCATCCTCAACGAAGAACTGATTCCGGCGCTTGAAGAGCAACACATCCGCTTCCGTCGTCGCAATCAGTGGAACGACGCCCAGAAAGCCTGGGTTCGCGAATACTTCGAGGAAGAGATTCAGCCGGTCATCAGCCCGATCGGGCTTGATCCATCACATCCCTTCCCGCGCCTGGTCAACAAGAGCCTCAACTTCATCGTCGAGCTGGAAGGCAAGGACGCCTTCGGGCGCGAGGGCGGCCTGGCCATTCTTCCGGCTCCGCGCTCGCTGCCGCGCTTGATTCGCGTGCCGGAAGCGCTCGCAGAGAGCGGCTATACCGAGTACGTCTTCCTGTCCTCGATGATTCATGCCCATGCCCAGGAACTGTTCCCGGGGATGAAGATCAAGGGCTGCTACCAGTTCCGGCTGACGCGCAACGCCGACCTCTCGGTGGATGCCGAGGATGTCTCGGATCTGGCCTCGGCGCTGCGCGGCGAGCTGCTGGCGCGGCGTTACGGCGATGGCGTGCGCCTGGAAGTGGCGGACAACTGTCCGGAGGCGCTCTACACCTTCCTGCTCAAGCAGTTCGAGCTGGAGAAGCGAGACCTGTATCAGGTGAAGGGACCGGTCAATCTCAATCGCCTGATGGAAGTCATCGGCGACGTGGGCCGCGAGGACCTGCTCTACGCACCGTTCACTCCCGGCACGCCCAAGGCACTCAAGAGTGACAACAGCCTGTTTGATGCCATTCGCCGCGAGGACATCCTGCTGCATCACCCCTTCCAGTCGTTCTCGCCGGTCGAGAGTCTGCTGGCCGAGGCAGCGCGCGACCCGAACGTGCTGGCCATCAAGCAGACGCTCTATCGCACCGGAGCCGATTCCAACATCGTCTCCTCGCTGGTGGAAGCTGCACGCCAGGGCAAGGAGATCACCGTGGTGATCGAGCTGCGCGCCCGCTTCGATGAAGCCGACAATCTGCAGCTGGCCTCCCGCCTTCAGGAGGCAGGCGCCATCGTCATCTACGGGGTGATGGCCTACAAGACCCACGCCAAGATGCTGCACATCGTGCGGCGAGAAAATGGCGAACTGCGCCACTATGCGCACCTCGGCACCGGCAACTACCACGCCAAGACGGCGCGCCTGTACACCGATTACAGCCTGCTGACGTCCAACGAGACCTTGTGCGAGGACGTGCACAAGGTCTTCCAGCAGCTGACCGGCATGGGCAAGCAACGCAATATCGAGAAGTTGCTGCATGCCCCCTTCACGCTGCATGAGCGGCTGGTGGAGATGATCGACCGGGAAGCGCGCAACGCCGAGAAGGGTAAGCGCGCCCACATCATCATCAAGTGCAACTCACTGACCGAACCCAAGCTGATCCGCGCGCTGTATCGCGCCTCACGCGCGGGCGTGCAGTGCGATCTGATCATCCGCGGGGTCTGCTGTCTGCGCCCGGGCGTTCCGGGCATCTCCGACAATATCCGCGTCCGCTCGGTGATCGGTCGCTTCCTGGAACATACTCGCACCTTCCACTTCCACAATGCCGGCCAGCCGGAGACCTGGTGTTCCAGCGCGGACTTCATGGAGCGCAACATGTTCCATCGCGTCGAGACCTGTTTCCCGTTGCTCGACAAGAAGCTGGCGCAGCGCATCCGCAAGGACCTGGACACCTATCTGGTCGACAACTGCCAGAGCTGGCGCCTGGAAAGCGATGGTCACTACACCCAACTGGATGCCGGCGATGCAGAGCCGATCAGCGTGCAGGAAACCCTGCTGTTCGCCTACGCTGCCAAGGCCTGATCGCGCCCCGCTCGGGCCCGCCTCATCCGGCGCAGTCCATTCACCTGACTCTCGGCCCTCACGCTTGCGTGGGGGCAGTCTGCGTTGAGCAGACAAGCCTTGTCCCAGTCCTCCTGTCCCGATCCTTCTGCCCCCCAACCAGACAATGAAAAGGCCCCCGCATCCTGGATGCGGGGGCCTGGCAGCTGACGATCGGATCAAGCGCTCAACGGATCAGACGCCGATCTGACCACCATCTTCACGCTGGATGACGACGGTCGCGGCGCGCGGGCGCACACTGCCGTCAGTTTCGGCAGTCGCATCCACACTCTGCGGCCAGTTGCCGGGATGCTGGATATTGACGAACAACGCCGTCCTGTCAGGTGTCGCGAAGATGCCGGTCACTTCACAGCCGTTCGGGCCAACCGCGAAGCGCTTGAGCTGTGCCTGGTTATCGGCACCGATCACGGCAGCATCCCCTTCGGCCTGCTGAAGCGCGGCCGGCACGACCGCCAGTAGCTGGTCATTGGTGGCGTCCGCCACACCGGCGTAGCCGTTGTCCGTCTGGATCCACAGGATACCCTGCTCGTCCTCACGTTCGTCGAAGTAGAGGCCATCCGGACTGGCGAATTCATTCATCTCGGTCAGGCCGGACAGGTTGTCGGCGTCACTGGCCGCCGCGCCGAACACGAAGATCTCCCAATCGAAGGCGGTGTGATCCCCTGCCTCACGCCAGCGGATGATCTGTCCTGCCTCGTTGCCACCGCGCGGGTTGGCGGCATTGGTCGGCGCCGTCTTGTAACCGACTCCCGGCTCCTCGATGGCCTTGCCGTCATTGGTGAAGGCAGCCGCGGTACCCTCTTCGGTGCGCTTGGAGTTGTTGGTCAGTGTCATGTAGACCTCACCGGAAGCCGGGTCGACGGCACCCCACTCCGGGCGGTCCATCGGCGTGGCGCCCATCAGATCCGCCGCGTCCGCGGTATGGATGATGACGCCGGCCAGATCATCGGCCGCCAGGCCCAGCGCAGCGGCAAGCGTCCGGCCATCCCTGGTCACGGCGTCCGGCGTCAGCTTCAGCCACTTGCCAGTACCGTCGGCGGAGAACTGGGCAACATACAACGTGCCCTTGTCCAGATACTTGTCACCGATCGTCAGGCGATTCTTGTCGGCTCCCGGCACGTGCGCATCGGCGGCCTCCCATCTGGCATCGGAGACGAACTTGTAGATGTATTCGTTGCGCGAGTCATGGCCTGAATAGAACACCACCGGCTCGCCTTCGACCAGCTTGCCCGGCCAGCAGCCTTCATGGCGGAAACGTCCCAGCGCGGTGCGCTTGACGGCCTTCTCACCGGTGTAGGGGTCGATCTCGACGATGTAGCCGAAGGTACGTGGCTCATTGCGATAATCCTTGTCGGCACTGTCCGCCGTCGGCGTATTGTCGAAGCGCGCGAATTCGCCATCGACTTCGCTGGCATCTCCCGCGGCGGTTTCCCAGCCGTAGCGGCCACGCTCGGTCTCGATGCCGATGCGATCATCATCGCTCTGACGATCACTGCGCTTGACGAAGTACCCCGGCCAGTTCTCCTCACAGGTCAGGTAGGTGCCCCAGGGGGTATAGCCGTTGGCGCAGTTGTTGTTGGTACCACGCGTGCGCGTGCCATCCGGAGAGAAGGCAGTCTTGACGTAATCACTGCCTGCCACCGGGCCACTCAACACCATCTCGCTGGCGCTGGTATAGCGACGGTTGTAGCCGGAGTTGCTCACCACATCCCACTTGCCGCCGGCATCCTTCTTGACTTCGACGACGGTCACGCCGTGGGCATTGATCTCGGTACGCACTTCATCGGCCGGGCGCTTGCCGGACTCCGCATTGGTCGCGCCGCCCTTGGGCGCCCACAGGGCATCCTGATCGATGTACTCATTGTTCATCACCAGCAGGAAATTGCTGGAGGCGGTGTCTTCGCTCAGCGCGAAGTTGTGCATGCCGTCGTGATGCATGCCGATGCTGTTGAGCTGGGCCTCCGGCGTCATCGCCAGCGATTCACTCCACTGCGGTGCCTTGTCGTTGAGCGGAGTGCCCCACGGTGCCAGGACATGGGCGGTATACCCTGCAGGTACCACGAAGGCATCCGTGCGAGAGCCCTTGATGGACTCGAAGGCCAGCGCCAGCGGTGTCTTCGCCGGAGTCCCTGTGGTCTTGCCGCTGTCGGCATTGGCCGCACCGCTCAGGCCCGCCAGCCCGAAGCCGCCCAGCATGCTGGCAGCCGCCATGCCCAGACCACCCTGCAACACGCGACGACGGGAAAGGTGCTTGTCGATGATGGAAGAGAATGTCTCGTTGTGACTGGCATTCAGTAGGCGATGATCTTCAATTTCCTTGCTCATGCTGCTTCCCCGTAGTCAGGTTGCGGGTTGTTCTTTTCAGGCCTGGCCCCTGTGGGGCCGCCAAGGGCAACAAGAGTGATACGCGAACCAAATGACAGTCGTATGACGCGAACGATACGCCTCATGCAAACGACAGCGCCCGACGGTCGCATGACCATCGGGCGCGGGGAATTCACAAGCGCGAGACCTGCTCCGTCAGCCGTGAGGAAAGAGGGCTTCACCAGCAGGGTGGTGTCTGGGTCAGGCGTCTCGCAGACGCTCTGCCGCCAGACTCAGCAGATGCTCCGTCGTCTCCCACCCGAGACAGGCATCGGTCACGGAAACGCCATGGCGCAGCTGCGAGAGCTTGTCCGCTGCCGGCAATGCCTGCTTGCCCTCGTTGAGATGGCTTTCCAGCATCACGCCGATCAAGGCGCCATCACCGGCCAGACGCTGGGAGAGCACATCCAGCATCACTGCGCTCTGACGACGGTGGTCCTTGCGCGAGTTGGCATGACTGCAGTCGACCATCAGTCGCGGTGTCAGACCGGCCCCTTCCAGCTCTCGCCGGCAGGCGGCCACCGAGTCTGCATCGTAGTTGGGCTGACCATGGCCGCCCCGCAGCACCACGTGGGTGTGGGGATTGCCCGCGGTCTCGATCAGCGCCGGGCGCCCGCTGTCATCCATGCCGAAGTGGCGATGCCCGTGAGCTGCCGCACCGATCGCCTGCACGGCGACCTCGACCCCACCATCGGTTCCATTCTTGAAGCCTACGGCGCAGCCAAGGCCGGAGGCCATCTCGCGGTGGATCTGTGACTCGGTGGTGCGTGCCCCGATGGCCGCCCAGCCGAGCAGGTCTTCCAGGTAGGCGGCCGTCAGGGGCTGCAGCAGCTCCGTCGCCACCGGCAGGCCCAGCTGATTGATCTCGCGCATCAGTTCACGCGCCTGACGCAGGCCGCTGGCCATGTCATCACTGCCATCCAGATGCGGATCATAGGCCAGCCCCTTCCAGCCCACCGTCGTGCGCGGCTTCTCGACATAGACACGCATCACCAGCTTGAGGCGATCACGGACCTGCGGTTCGATCACCGCAAGGCGCTGGGCGTATTCACGCGCGGCCTTGAGATCATGGATGGAACACGGGCCGACCACCACCAGCAGACGATCATCCTCCCCGGCAAGAATCGCGTTGATCTCAGCGCGGTGCTGGCGAATCTGGCCGGCCAGGTCAGCATCCACCGGCAGCTGCGCGCGCAATTCGCTGGCGCTGGGCAGGGCTTCACGACTGATGCGTCCGGGAGTGGTCGGTGTCTGGGCGGCATCGAAGCGGGTCACGGGGGTAGTCTCGGCGGTCATGGTGTCGACAGTGGTATCGGCTGTGTGCGGGTCATTCGTCAACACGCGTTCAAGGCTGGCGTTCATGGTCTTCTCTCCTGTGACGAAGCTTCGGCTTCATCACGCAATATTCACTCTGACAGACAGGGACTTCGCGAATCGTCACCCCGATGTTGCTCGCCCTGCCCCGCGGTGACAGCGGAAAGAGGCAGGACGCCGCTAAATCGCCAGCGCCAATAACCATGCACGACCCGAGCGGAAGCGAAAGAGAAGCGGGTAGTCGGGATCGTGGTACGCATGGTCATTCCTCCAGTCATTCATGCTGCAATCATCGTTGGCACGTTAGGGTGGCACGCCTCTCTCGTCATGAGAGATTGCCGGGCCCAAACGCAAGAACCCCCGGTCGTGGCTGCGACCGGGGGTTCTTCAAGGTGGTGGCAGCCCGTACGAGACAGGCACGCCGTAACCTCAGGCGCGCCCCTGTGTAAACCAATACCAATAACCAGCCGCACACGCAGCCGACGCCAGCTGACCCGAAGGGCAGGCAGCGGCAGTGCGAAGGCGGGAGCTTGAGGATTGATTCATGGGTCGGGCCGGTGTCCAGTGATGACGATGAAGCGTCGATGACTCTATCCTTGCACTACGAAACGTCGCACGCAAGCGTGATCGGGCAACAAACCGTTGCCTGCACGTATAAAGAAGGACTATCAGCCCGGAGTGGCATCAGTATAACCTTTGGTTGTCGAACGACATGATCGGCAACGCGCATTCGTCCAGCGGTGCCTGACACCGCGCCCACAGCTTGGAATGCATACATGCAGGATTCCCGAAATGATGCACTGATAGAGTATCTGTCGGGATGTGCCCGGCAGGATGCCAAGGCACTGGATCGACTTTATCGCGCAACCAGTGCGCATCTATACGCTCAGTTGCTGCGTATCTTGAGGCATGAGGCATCCGCGCAGGATTGTCTTCAGCAGGTCTACATCCGGGTATGGGCCGCCGCCGGCCAGTATGACGCCGGCCGCGCCCGCCCGATGACCTGGCTCGGCACCATGACCCGCAACATCGCCATCGACTGGATACGTCGACAGCGACCCAGCGAGCACGACAGCGACGAATTGATCGCTGCCATGCCCGGTCGAAGTGATATCGAGGCAGATGTCGACCTGGCCCAGCACAGTGGTGAACTCCACCAGTGTCTGGCCGAGCTGAATGACGATCAACGCCGCGCCCTGGAACTGGCCTACTTCGAAGGCCTCACCCACCAGGATCTGGCCAACCAACTGGACCAGCCCTTGGGCACCGTCAAGAGCTGGGTCCGACGTGGACTCGAGAGGTTAAAGACATGCATGAGTCATTTGATCTGAGCGATCCCGAACTGCGTGAAACCGCAGCGGGCGAGTACGCGCTCGGAACCCTGACACGCAGTGAGCGCGCCGCTTTCGAATCGCTGCTCTCCGTGAGTCACGACCTGCAGCGCGATGTGGAGCGCTGGCGCGAACACCTGAACGTGTTCAATGAACAGCTGCCCCCTGTCGCACCGCCCGCCGATGTCTGGCAAGGCATCGCCGAGGCGACGGGCACCGCCCGGCAGCCGTGGTGGCGTCGCCTGGGCCTGTGGCAAGGCATGACGGCCACGGCGTTCAGCCTCGCACTCGCCGTCAGCCTGACCTTCAGTCTGGGTCAGAACGAGAGCATGGAGAGCGACTACGTGTTCGTGGTCAGCAACCCTGACAGCAGCCCCGGCTGGATCGTCAATGCCTCCCACTCGGGTGAGATGATGGTCCAGGCCGTCAGCCCCAACGCCCCGGCCCCCGGCAAGGTCTGCGAGCTGTGGCTGATGGCCAAGGATGGCAAGGAGCCGATGTCACTGGGCATCCTGCCGCACTCCGGCACCATGAAGGTGGAAGTGCCGAAGGAATATCTGGCCGCCTTCCCCGACAGCGACCTGGTGATCACGCTGGAAAATCCGGGCGGCGCTCCCTCCGGTCAGAACATGGGGCCAACGCTCAAGAAAGGCCAGTTCACCGCCGTCGAAGGCCGCCACATTCTGTAGGCACTGCCTGCAAGCACTGGCGGCAAACGCTGCGTCACCACACGACGTCGCATCAACGAAAAAGGCCCCCGCTTCTCAGCGGGGGCCTTTTTCATGCTGCCCTGCCGGGCCTCGATCCCTGGAGGCTACCCGGACACCGGCAGGAAACACCCGTCACGTGAGATGACGTCCGCCATCCACCGGCAGTGTCGTGCCCGTGACATAGGGACTGTCCAGCAGATAACGCAGCGCCTGCCAGATCACCCCTGGGCCCGGCACACTCTGCATCGCAGACTTGGCCCTCGCTCGCTCGGCGTAGTCATCATCGTCGTCCGGGCGCAGCATGATCAGCGCCGGCGCGATGGTGTTGACCTGGATGCGTGGCGCGAACATCGATGCGAACGACAAGGTCAGATTCTCGAGCCCCGCCTTGCTGGCCGCGTAGGCCGCATGCTTGCGCGAGCCTTTCTGAACCACGAAATCACTCATGTGGACGATGTCGGCCTGAGTCTCGATACCTGCCTCCAGCAGATCACGCAGCGCCAGATTGATCAGATACGGCGCCTGCATGTGGACGCGAAACAGATGCTCGAACATCTCGCCGCGCTCCTCCGCCCCACCATCCGGCGCCCAGTCGCTGGCATTGTGCACGATGGCCCTCAACGTCGGCGTCATCTCACGAATCGTCGCGATGAAGGCCTGGATGCCCGCCTCACTGGAGAAATCCGCCTGGACGGTGCGGATACCCAACGCCCGCAGGGCATCGAGCTCTTCGCGCTCACGTCGGTAGCTGATGATGACGGGATGGCCATCATCCACCAGACGTTCGGCGCAGTAGCGCCCCAGTCGCTGGGCGCCACCGGTGATCAGGATGGGGGACTGACTCATTCACTCGACTCCTTCAGGCAACGTCAGGCAGCTTCAGCCGGATACCAGCGCCGGATCCAGCAGCGGCTCGCGTGGTGCATAACTGAAGACATCGGAGCTCAGCGCGCCGGCCTCGACCCCCAGCGGCGTCAGCGCATCGACACAGGCATAGACCATGCCGGGCGAGCCCGA
Source organism: Cobetia sp. PS-4MA (assembly GCF_057670765.1). NCBI lineage: Bacteria > Pseudomonadati > Pseudomonadota > Gammaproteobacteria > Oceanospirillales > Halomonadaceae > Cobetia > Cobetia sp. PS-4MA. The sequence goes on from NZ_CM173107.1 coordinate 3,566,067, forward strand.
CAGATAGACGCGCTTGCCTGCCATGCTCTCCGCATGCGCTCGCAGCGCATCATCGATACGTCCGATATGGCCATTGAAGCTTGCCTCGACCCCAGCCGCTTCCAGTGCCTGATGGTGGGCATCACCCGCCTCAGGCGCTTCTTCCAGTACCGGCACGTAGCGGAAATTGGGCTGACTGGCGGCCCAGTGGAGCGCGGCGCTTTCCAGATACAGATCCCGACGCTCACGCGCGGCCCACCACAGTTCGATGGGCTGATTGAGGCCGTGTGCAAACGCTGCCTGCAACATGGCATGCATCTGCGAGAATCCGGTACCGGCACAGATCAGCACGATGGGACTGGGGTCGTCGAGATCGAGCACGCATTCGCCATTCGGCAGGCGCAACTCCAGCTGATTGGCCGCGACCAGCAGGCTGCGCAGACGCGCCGAGTTGCTGCGCTCCGGCCAGTGCTGGATATGCAGCTCAAGCACGCCATCTCCCTTGGCAGCGTTGGCGATGGAGAACGGTACCCAGGTGGTGTCGTCGAGCTTCATCTCGAGATACTGGCCCGGCGCATGCGCCAGGGCCTCGGGACGTGCGGCAAAGCGCACACGAAACACGTCCGGGGTCAGGTCTTCCACACTCTCGACATGACAGGTCAGGGTCCGCGCCGTCATCGTATCCTCTTGTTGTCTGAAGCCTGCCGCGACGCCTGGCGCCGAGGCAGGGTAAATGCATGAGTGGTGATGGTCAGGTGAGACTCAATCCAGAATGCCCAGACTGTCCCAGCGCTCATCGACCCGCGAGACGATCTCGTCGCTCATCACGATGGGCTCGCCCCATTCGCGGTCGGTCTCGCCGGGCCACTTGTTGGTGGCATCCATGCCCATCTTGGAGCCGAGCCCCGCCGTTGGCGAGGCGAAATCGAGATAGTCGATCGGCGTATTGTCGACCAGAACGGTATCACGGCTCGGGTCCATCCGCGTGGTGATGGCCCAGATGACATCTTCCCACTTGCGGGCATCGACATCATCATCCAGCACGATCACGAACTTGGTATACATGAACTGGCGCAGGAAGCTCCAGACTCCCATCATCACGCGCTTGGCGTGGCCGGGGTACTGCTTCTTCATCGTCACCACCGCCATGCGGTAGGAGCATCCCTCCGGCGGCAGATAGAAGTCGACGATCTCCGGGAACTGCTTGCGCAGAATCGGCACGAAGACCTCATTGAGGGCCAGACCGAGAATCGCCGGCTCATCCGGTGGACGCCCGGTATAGGTCGAGTGATAGATCGGATCGCGCCGATGGGTGATGCGCTCGATGGTGAAGACGGGGAAGGTCTCGACCTCGTTGTAATAGCCGGTGTGATCGCCGTAGGGGCCTTCCGGTGCCATGTCATCCGGATACAGATAGCCTTCGAGAATGATCTCGGCGCTGGCCGGCACCTCGAGCTCCGACAGGCCGCATTTGACCAGCTCGGTGCGCGAGCCGCGCAGCAGCCCCGCGAAGGCATACTCGGACAGCGTATCCGGCACCGGAGTGACAGCGCCCAGAATCGTCGCCGGGTCAGCCCCCAGCGCCACGGCGACCGGGAAGGGCTCACCCGGATGGGCCTTCTGCCACTCACGGAAATCCAGAGCCCCGCCACGGTGCGCCAGCCAGCGCATGATCAGCCGATTCTTGCCAAGCTTCTGCTGACGGTAGATGCCGAGGTTCTGACGCTCCTTGTGCGGCCCGCGGGTAATCACCAGCGGCCAGGTCACCAGCGGCGCGGCGTCTCCGGGCCAGCAGTGCTGGATCGGAATCATGTCGAGATCGACATTATCCCCTTCCAGCACGACTTCCTGACAGGGCGCACGCTTGACCCGCTTGGGGCCCATGCTCATCACCTGCTTGAAGATCGGCAGCTTGTCCCAGGCATCACGGAAGCCTCTGGGCGGCTCCGGCTCCTTGAGGAAGGCGAGCAGCTCGCCGACTTCGCGCAGTGCCTCGACCGATTCCTGCCCCATGCCCAGCGCCACACGACGCGGCGTGCCGAACAGATTGCCCAGCACCGGCATGCTGTGGCCCTTGACGTTCTCGAACAGCAACGCCGGACCACCCGCCTTCAGGGTGCGATCGCAGATCTCGGTCATCTCCAGGTAAGGGTCCACCTCGGCACGAATGCGCTTGAGTTCGCCCTTCTCTTCCAGCGCCGCGATGAAATCGCGCAAGTCTCGATACTGCATGGGAGTTTCCGGTCGGCTTGATCAGGTTCCGAGCATACCATTGCCAGCCGATAGTCGGCAGGCCGACAACGCAAGACGCCCATCTCCTGATCAGGAGATGGGCGTCTCGGGAAGTGCTGATTCCCCACGTGATTCCGTCATTGAGCGGAATCACGTGGGGAATCCATGGCATTGCCTCGTCAACTCAGGACATCGGCTCAGCGGCGCTTCATGGCCTCGAAGAACTCGAGGTTGGTCTTGGTATCTTTCAGGCGGTCGATCAGGAATTCGGTCGCGGCTACGTCTTCCATCGGATTGAGCAGCTTGCGCAGGATCCACATGCGCTGCATTTCATCTTCAGACGCGATCAGGTCTTCACGACGCGTACCGGAACGACGGATGTTGAGTGCCGGGAAGACACGACGCTCGGCCAGCTTGCGATCGAGGTGCGCTTCCATGTTACCGGTGCCCTTGAACTCCTCGAAGATGACTTCGTCCATCTTGGAACCCGTGTCGACCAGTGCCGTGGCGAGGATGGTCAGACTGCCGCCTTCCTCGATGTTGCGCGCGGCACCGAAGAAGCGCTTCGGCTTCTCGAGGGCATGCGCATCGACACCACCGGTCAACACCTTGCCGGAGGACGGCACCACGGTGTTGTAGGCACGCGCCAGACGCGTGATGGAATCGAGCAGGATGACGACATCCTTCTTGTGCTCCACCAGACGCTTGGCCTTCTCGATCACCATCTCGGCGACCTGGACGTGACGGGCCGGCGGCTCATCGAAGGTGGAGGCCACGACTTCGCCGCGCACGGTGCGCGACATTTCGGTGACTTCCTCGGGACGCTCATCGATCAGCAGCACGATGAGGTGACATTCGGGGTTGTTGCGAGTGATGGAGGCGGCGATGTTCTGCAGCATCATCGTCTTGCCCGCCTTGGGCGGTGACACGATCAGACCACGCTGTCCCTTGCCGATCGGGGCCGTGAGATCCAGGATGCGCGAGGTGATGTCCTCGGTGGAACCGTTGCCGATTTCCATCAGCAGACGCGATTGCGGGAACAGCGGCGTCAGGTTCTCGAACAGGATCTTGTGCTTGGCGTTCTCGGGACGGTCAAAGTTGATCTGATTGACCTTGAGCAGCGCGAAGTAACGTTCCCCTTCCTTCGGCGGACGAATCTTGCCGGAAATGGTATCGCCCTTGCGCAGATTGAAGCGGCGAATCTGGGACGGGGAAACGTAGATGTCGTCGGGGCCAGCAAGATAGGAAGAATCCGCACTGCGCAGGAAGCCGAAGCCGTCCTGCAGGATTTCCAGCACACCATCACCATAGATATCCTCGCCGCTTTTCGCGTGCTTCTTGAGGATGGCGAAGATGATGTCCTGCTTGCGCGAACGTGCCAGGTTGTCGATCCCCATGGTCTGGGCGAGTTCCAGCAGTTCCGGGACGGTATTTTGCTTGAGTTGGGTAAGATTCATCGGCTTGTTTGAACGTAGCTCGTGTCAGCAGGGCTGAAGATAAGAAGGGAATCGAGAAGACGAGCAGGAGGCAGAGACTGACACTGTACTGTGTGAGTGCAGGCTGATCTCGACAGCATTCCCGGGGGCAAGCGCCTGAGTGGAAAGAATACAGGTGCCAAAGGTTCAGGAAAGATCACTCACCACGGCCGTACAACGGATTCGGCAACGGAGTGTCGAGCGACTGCAGCCCGTCCGCAAGGACATGGGGCGTCGTGCTTCCTGACGTAAAAGTCTTCTCGATATGGAATCTAGCGGTATGAATCGCCTGGTGGCTGACCTGTGAATAGAAGGACAGAATTACCAGAGGGCTGGCTGACAACTGGGGGACCGTGGGACGGTCGACATGACGCAATCAGAGAGCGTGTAATCAGGCGAACGCCTCGATGGTAGTCAAGCTTCACCTCGAACGCAAGTCCCGTGCTCAGAGGCCATGCCAGCGCAGCCCGGGGGACGGGGCCGCCGCTCAACTGACGGCGTCATCCCCCATCACAGGTTGGCATCCAGGAAGGCGGCCAATTGCGCACGAGGCATCGCCCCGACCTTGCTGGCCTCGACATTTCCGGACAGGAACAGCATCAGGGTCGGCACGCCACGAACGCCGAAACGGGACGCCAGCTCAGGGGCCTCATCGACATCGACCTTGACGATCTTCAACCGCCCTTCATATTCCTCCGCCAGCGACTCGAGTGTCGGGGCCACCGTCTTGCACGGCCCACACCAGGAGGCCCAGAAATCCACCAGTACCGGCTGCTCGCTCTCCAACACCACGGATTCAAAGTCTCTTTCTGAAATCGGTGCCACACGTTCGCTCATCGCGACGTTATCTCCCAGGCCACATCGGCCTTGCTGATCTTCCTGCAGGTAAATGATGATGCTTCAGCGTGACGACGATGACGGCAAGTCCCGGGACGGGCGGTGTCACGCGAGCGCCTTGCACGAGAGGCATCGCTCTCTGGCGCTTCGCACGACTGTCATGTCGCACCAGTAGACTACCACGCCCTGTCTCTGACATGCCCCACTCTCGACCGATCCTGCCGACGACATGCCATGAGGTTTGACACCTCACACAAGTCGCCGCAACCTTGATCCAGACTGACATTGCATTCTTTACCGTGATACTCCGCAGCGTGGACGGCTTGGCACATGGCGCCCTGCCCTCGAGGACAGCGCATGTAGCAGCGCCCGTTCGCGCAAGGCCTGCCAGCAGGACCTGCCACAAGGACCATGCATTTGAGTGATTCAGCCTCCTCTCTACCTGACAGCTCCCCCGCTGCCACAGACACCAGTGACGATGCACCACTGTTGAAGCTGGCCGCCATCGATCTCGGCTCCAACAGTTTCCATCTGCTGCTGGCCAATCATCAGGCCGGACAATTGCAGGTCGTGGCCAAGCAGGGCGAGAAGATCCAGCTGGCAGCTGGCCTGGATGAAGACGGCATGCTCAGTGAAGATGCCATGGAGCGTGCGCTCAACTGCCTCGCACAGTTCGCGCCCTTCCTGGATGGCATCGAGGCGGAGCATCTGCGCATCGTCGGCACCAACGCGCTGCGTGCCGCGCACAACAGCCAGACATTGATCGATCGCGCCGAGGAATTGCTGGGACATCCCATCGAGATCATCGCCGGCCGTGAAGAAGCGCGCCTGATCTATCTGGGGGCCGCCCATGCCCTGGCCGATGTGCATGGCAAGCGCCTGATCATCGACATCGGCGGCGGCTCGACGGAATTCATCATCGGTGAACAGTTCGAGCCGCTGTTGCTGGAAAGTCTGCACATGGGCTGCGTGGCCTATACCAAGGCATTCTTCTCTGACGGCGAGATCAGCGAGAAACGCATGCGCCGTGCCGAACTGGCCGCTCGCTCGGAGCTGGCCAGCATACAGCGCAGCTATCGCGAGCTGGGCTGGGACGACCCCGTCGGCTCCTCCGGCACCATCAAGGCAGCCGCCAGCGTGATGGAAGCCCATGGCTGGGCAGCACACGGCCTGGTGACTCGCGAGGGACTCCATCGTCTGCGCACCGCTCTCTTGGGATTCAAGCGTCTCGACAAGGTCAGCCTGCCAGGCCTGAAAAGTGACCGCGCCAGCGTCTTCCCGGCCGGGGTCGCGATCCTGTGCGGTATCTTCGAAGCCCTGGAACTCGAGCAGATCCGCTACTCCGATGGCGCGTTGCGCGAAGGCGTGCTGTTTGATCTGATCGGTCGCAATACGGCGGAAGACTCGCGCATCGCGGCCATCGATCTGCTGCGCCGTCGCTATGGTATCGACACCCGCCATGCGGCCAACGTGCGCGATACCGCGCTGGCGCTGTTCGACCAGGTCGCGGATGCGTGGTCACTGGGGGCAACCTCCCGCCAGATGCTGGCCTGGGGGGCCGAACTGCATGAAGTCGGGCTGGCCATCTCGCATAGCCAGTTCCATCGTCATGGCGCCTACCTGATCGAGCATTCCGACCTGCAGGGGTTCTCGCGACCGGAGCAGAAGGCGCTCGCTTTCCTGGTACGCGCCCATCGTCGCAAGTTCGCCAGCCGGGAGCTTGCCAATCTGCCGCTGACGCTCCAGCCACGCCTCGCCCGTCTGGCACGCCTGCTGCGCATCGCCGTGATGCTCAATCATTCACGCCCTGAACAGCCTGTCCTCGGCACGCAATTGAGCGCCAAGGGCGACGAATTGCGACTGAGCCTGGCAGAAGAATATCGGGATCACAGTCTGATCTGTGATGACCTGACCCAGGAAAGCAGTCTGCAGAAGGCCGCCGACATGACGCTCACTCTCGAAGACGTCGACTGAGAACGGACGCCGCCCTGGCCTCGTGCTGTCCCGCCACTACGCCCAGGGCCCCGTGAGACTCTCTGTCGAGACTGACTCCCGGGGCCGACTTCTGAGGCCCACAGTCAGCCACTCGGCTTCGCTCGCAACCACCACCCGCACGCGGGATGCCATAGCGCCACGATGGCTTGATCGCGGGCACGTCGCGCTACCCGCAGCTGGTGGCGCTGCCAGGGTGGGATGTCGGCTTCCTGCAGCAGGCGCTTGAGGTCCCGCCGGCCCCTGTCAGCCAGACGCATGACATCACCCGGCTGACGCTGACCGATCACGACTTCGTCCTCCTGCGCGGCCAATGCCTGCCAGCTCTGTCTCGCCCGATCATCCAGTTCACGCCGTTGGCAGTCACTGACCCCATCACCAAGACCATGCCTTGTAACGGTATCACTCGCCTGCCACCACAGCTGATCGCGCCAGAGGCGCACCACCAGACTTGAGACCGGACTGTGCCAGCGCACCTCCGCCACCGAGTCCGGCGGCGTGGCGATCCACTGCTGCAGACTGGCCAGGCGCCCGCGCGGCGGCACCGGCCAGCCGCGTGATTGGCACAGGTGACGCAACACCAGACGCTGGCGTGGCTCACTCAACTCGCCCAGACGTGCCAGCGACAGCTGCACCTCTTGCTCTTGCTCCTGCCCTTGCTCCAGCTCCTGCCCCGGCGTGACGCGCTCCGCGCCTGACAGCCGTACCTTCGCCAGCAGCTCGGCCGCCAGCTCATCCAGCAATGACTGCTCTTCCTGGAGCTGCTGCGCCGAGCGCGCAAGGCTGCCCGCAGCCTGTGGCCAACGCCCTTCGAGTGCCGGCAGCACCGTGTGACGCAGATAATTGCGATCGAAACGCTGACTGAGATTGCTGGGGTCCTCGCACCAGTCTCGCGAGACACACAGCCCCTGCTGACTCGCCAGAGTCTCAAGATCACGGCGAGAGACATCCAGCAGCGGGCGTACCAGTCGTGCACGCGCATGGGGGGGCAGATCTCGCCCAGTGGGCGAGTTGCCCACGGTCAGCGCCCGCTCAGGCGGCATGGCCGCCAGCCCGCGCCCGCCACTGCCGCGCAGCGCGTTGAGCAATAGTGTCTCGGCCTGATCATCCTGATGCTGCGCCAGCCACAGGCTATCGCCCGCCGCCAGACAGGCCGTCAGTGCCGCCAGCCGCGCCTCACGTGCGGCAGCCTCCACGCCTCGCGACTTGAATGCGGCCTCATCCAGCGCCAGATGGCGCACACTCAACGGCAGCCCCAACCGCGAGGCCAGCCTGCGCGCCAGACGCTCGAAATCATCATTGGCCGCCTGCAGGCCATGGTGCACATGCACCAGCCGCAGTCGCCGTGGGCACTCCTGCGCCGCTCGCGCCACCAGCCTCGCCAGCATCACCGAATCCAGTCCGCCCGAGAGTGCGATCCATACCGTGTGCCGTGAATCCGTTGCTGCCAACGCCGCACGGACGGCAACGAGTGCACGCGATTCCGCCATCTCGCCAAGAGACTGCGGAGACGAGGACATCGAGTCCAGTGAAGAAGACAGAGACATGCCGGGCTCCCGTCGCGAAAGCAGATGGATGGAGTGAGCGGAGAAAAAGCGACCCTGAACGCAAGGACGCCCCCGGAAGATTCCGGAGGCGTCCTGGTCACTCAGGCGTGAACTGCATGCGCATCAAGCGTGATGTGCAGAGATCATGCCGGTGCGCCGTAGCTCATCAGGCGCTGGTAACGACGCTCCAGCAGGGCGTCGGTATCCAGCGCGCCAAGACGCTCCAGGCCTTCACCCAGCGCGGCCTTGATGCTGTCGGCAGCAGCTTGCGGGTTGCGGTGCGCGCCACCCAGCGGCTCCTTGATCAGGTTGTCGACGAAGCCCAGCTCCTTGAGGCGCGAGGCCGTGATGCCCATGGCATCAGCGGCATCGGCGGCACGCTCTGCGCTCTTCCACAGGATGGAGGCACACCCTTCCGGCGAGATCACCGAGTAGGTGGAGTACTGCAGCATGTTGAGCTCGTCACACACGCCGATGGCCAGTGCACCACCGGAACCACCCTCACCGATGACGGTGGAGATGATCGGGGTCTTGAGACGCGACATCACTGCCAGATTGTAGGCGATGGCCTCGGACTGACCGCGCTCCTCGGCACCGATGCCCGGATAGGCACCCGGGGTGTCGATGAAGGTCAGGATCGGCATCTTGAAGCGCTCGGCCATCTCCATCAGACGGCAGGCCTTGCGGTAGCCTTCCGGACGCGGCATGCCGAAGTTGCGACGCACCTTTTCCTTCACGTCACGGCCTTTCTGGTGACCGATCACCATCACCGGCTTGTCGTCGAGACGCGCGATGCCACCGACCAGGGCTTCATCGTCCGCGTAGTGACGGTCGCCGTGCAGCTCATCGAAATCCGTGAACAGGTTCTCGAGGTAGTCGAGGGTATACGGACGCTGCGGATGACGCGCCAGCTGAGATACCTGCCAGGCACCGAGGTCCTTGAAGATGGACTCGGTGAGCTTGGTGCTCTTGTCCTGCAGACGAGCGATCTCGTCAGACAGGTTGACCTGGGAGTCGTTACCGACCAGACGGAGTTCCTCGATCTTGGCCTGCAGCTCGGCGATCGGCTGTTCAAAGTCCAGATAATTGGGATTCATAAGGCGTTTCGTTCGTCGTCTCGGGCAGCCAGGAAAGCGAGTCGGCCGGGTCACTCCCCCTGAGCAAGCGCTCAGGCGATCTGTGGCTCACGGCGGTCACAGTCGGCATGGAATTGGGTACGGAAAAGATAGGGGGGCATTATCGCACCCTGTTCGACAGGTGCAAACCTTGCCCGCCCGTTCGGCGCGGGATTGCCTCTCCCCCACGCCCTTCACCACCTGGTTTCACTTGCATCATCAAGGGGAAGGGATGGCGTCCCTTCCCCTTGATCAACAATCACTCACGGTACTTGAGTCGCACGCCGCGCTGGCCTTCCACCTCACCCAGCTGGATCAGCAGTTCATCGCTGGGGGCGACGCGCCATTGGTCACCAAGCTCCAGCCAGGCCTCCGCGGCGGCATTGCGATAGCGTAGCCGCATCGGCAGGCCTTCGCTGGCCAGGTGCGGCGTCAACAGCGTGGACAACTGCTGGGTGAAGCGTCCGCCGATATCCTCGGCGGCGATGCTCATCTCGACGGCCTCACCGAAACGCGCCCGCGCATCGATGATCGGCGTGACATCCTTGCCACGCAGGCGCAGGCCGCCGGAATAATCATCCTGACTGACCTCCCCCTCGACGATCACCACGCTGTCAGGTACCAGCTTGTTGCGTACCTGATCGTAGAGTTCGCCGAACATCGAGGCCTCGATGCGTCCGGTGCGATCATCCAGGGTCACGAAGGCCATGGTATCGCCACGCTTGGACTTCATGGTGCGCATGGCGATCACCAGCCCGGCGATGCGCTGCGGCTCCCGCGACGGTTTCAGGTCGCTGATGCGCGCATTGATGAAGCGCTTGAGCTCACCTTCGTATTCATCGATGGGATGGCCGGTCAGATAGAGCCCCAGGGTGTCCTTCTCGCCGGTGAGGCGCTCCTTGTCGGTCCACTCACGCGCCTTGCGATAGCCGGCGTAGACATCCGTTTCCGGCTCGCTGAAGGCATCGCCGAACATGTCGGTGATGCCGACATCGTTGTTGGCATGATTCTGGGAGGCGGCCTTGAGCGCATCCTCCACCGCCAGCATCAGCACCGCACGGGACGGGCCGATGTTGTCCAGCGCCCCGGAGCGGATCAACGCCTCCAGGGTGCGCTTGTTGATCTTCTTAGCATCGATGCGCTTGCAGAAGTCGAAGATGTCGCTGAACGGCCCACCCTCGGCACGTGCGCTGACGATCGCCTCGATCGGGCCCTCGCCCACGCCACGGATCGCGCCCAGCCCGTAGACGACGCGCCCTTCGAGGTCGACGGTGAACTTGTAGCCACCGATGTTGACGTCCGGTGGCGTGACCGTCAGGCCGATATGGCGGCATTCCTCGATCAGCGGTACCACCTTCTCGATGGTCTGCATCTCGGTCGAGATCACCGCGGCCATGAACGGCCCCGGATAGTGCGCCTTCAGCCAGCCCGTCTGGTAGGAGACGAGACCATAGGCCGCCGAGTGGGACTTGTTGAAGCCGTAACCGGCGAACTTTTCCACCAGGTCGAAGATGTTGCCCGCCAGGTCCTTGTCGATGCCCTTCTCGGCACACCCTTCCATGAAGCCGGCACGCTGCTTGGCCATCTCTTCCGGCTTCTTCTTGCCCATCGCGCGGCGCAGCATGTCGGCCTGGCCCAGCGTGTAGCCGGCCAGCACCTGCGCGATCTGCATGACCTGCTCCTGGTACAGGATGATGCCGTAGGTCGGCTCCAGTACCGGCTTGAGCAGCTCGTGCTGATAATCCGGGTGTGGATAAGACACTTCGGAGCGACCGTGCTTGCGGTTGATGAAGTCATCCACCATGCCGGACTGCAGCGGGCCCGGGCGGAACAGGGCCACCAGGGCGATCATGTCTTCCAGGCAGTCGGGCTTGAGCTTCTTGATCAGCTCCTTCATGCCGCGGGATTCCAGCTGGAAGACCGCCGTCGTCTCCGCCTTCTGCAGCATGTCGAAGGTCTTGGCGTCATCCAGCGGAATGTCATCGATCTCAAGCGGCGGCAGCCCTTCACGCTCACGGACCTTGTCGACCATCTCGGTCGCCCAGTCGATGATGGTCAGGGTACGCAGCCCCAGGAAGTCGAACTTGACCAGCCCGGCTTCCTCGACATCGTTCTTGTCGAACTGCACCACCAGACCGCTGCCATCCTCTTCACACAGCAGCGGCGAGAAATCGGTCAGCTTGGTGGGAGCGATCACCACGCCCCCGGCGTGCTTGCCGGTACCGCGGGTGGTGCCCTCGAGCTTGAGCGCCATCTCCCAGATTTCCTGGGCCTCTTCATCGTTCTCGATGAATTCCTTGAGCTGAGGCTCCTGCTCGATGGCCTTCTCCAGCGTCATGCCGACTTCAAAGGGAATCAGCTTGGAGAGCTTGTCTCCCAGCGAGTAGGGACGCCCCTGGGCACGCGCCACGTCACGCACCACCGCCTTGGCGGCCATGGTGCCGAAGGTGACGATCTGCGAGACCGCATTGCGACCGTAGCGCTCGGCCACGTAATCGATGACGCGATCGCGCTTCTCCATGCAGAAGTCGACGTCGAAGTCGGGCATGGAGACACGTTCCGGGTTCAGGAAGCGCTCGAACAGCAGGTCGTATTCCAGCGGATCCAGATCGGTGATCTTCTGGGCATAGGCCACCAGTGAGCCGGCACCGGAACCACGCCCCGGGCCGACCGGCACGCCGTTGTCCTTGCCCCACTGGATGAAGTCCATGACGATCAGGAAGTACCCGGGGAAGCCCATCTGCAGGATGATGTCGAGCTCGAAGTCCAGGCGGGAACGATAGCGCTGTTCGGTGTCAGCCCAGGCTTCGCTGTCGCGGGGATGCCTGTCGCGCGGATAGAGCTTCTCGAGGCGTTCCGTCAGGCCATCATGGGAAACCTTGCGGAAGAACTCATCCATCGTCATGCCTTCCGGCACCGGGAACTCGGGCAGGAAGTAGGTCCCCAGCTGAACCGTCACGGAACAGCGCGCCGCGATCAGCACGCTGTTCTCGAGCGCTTCGGGAATGTCGGCGAACAGCTCGTGCATTTCCTCGGCGGTCTTCAGGTACTGCTCATCGCTGTAGCGGGTCTCGCGGCGCGGGTCATCCAGCGCCTTGCCTTCCCCGATGGCCACGCGCGTCTCGTGGGCCCAGTAGTCCTCACGCTTGAGGAAGCGCACGTCATTGGTGGCGACCACCGGAGTATCGGTCGCCTCCGCCAACGTCACCGACAGGTGCAGGCACTCTTCCTCGTACTGGCGCTGGGTACGGGTCAGCTCCAGATAGAAGCGATCCCCGAAGACCGCCTTCCATTCGCTCAGTAGGGTCCGTGCGGTGTCTTCGTGATCCGAGAGCAGATGACGCCCGATCTCGCCCTCGCGACCCCCGGACAGCACGATCAGCCCCTCGGCCTGCTCGAAGATCCACTGCTTCTCGAGATAGGCACGCCCCTGCTTCTGGCCGTCGGTCCAACCACGCGAGATCAGCTCGGTCAGATGGCGATAGCCGATGTCATTCATCGCCAGCAGCGTGATGCGGTAGGGACGCGTGACGTCCTGCGGATTGGTCATCCACAGATCGGAACCGATGATCGGCTTGATCCCGGCCCCTCGGGCATTGGAGTAGAACTTGACCAGCCCGAACAGGTTGGCCTCGTCGGTGACCGCGACAGCCGGCTGGCCTGCCGTGGCGGTCGCCTTGATCAGCGGCTTGACACCGGGCAGACCATCGACGAGAGAGAACTCGGTGTGAACGCGCAGGTGAACAAAGGGCGTGGTCATGGAATCGGCTCGTGAAGTCTGCGTGACGGTAAAGGATTCAGTCGCGGCGGGTGACGATGGCCGCGCTGACGCTGCCGGCGCCTCGGACGCTGAAGGCGGGGACTCCGCTGCCAAGGATAGCGCGTCGGGGGCAGCGTCTGAAGACGCCTCGCCTGTCAGGACGACCTCGACTGACGGGGATGCCGTGGTCTCACTGGCATCAGTCAGACCACGGCTGGCGGCTTTTTTGCAGCGGGAGACTGGCTCGGCTCACTCGTCGCCAGGGCCGCTTCCTGCTCTGACGGCCCCGACGATTGCTCTGATGACTCGACAGCCTTGTCCGGCTCAGCGGTTGGCTCAACCGGGGCTGGCAGCGCGATCAATGCATCTTCCGGCACGGCCTGCGGCACATGCCCGGCCATGTAAAGCCGCTTGACCGGCCCGAAGCTCTTGCGATGCAGGGTAAGGATGCCATGCGTCTCGATGGCAGCCTGATGCTCGCGGGTCGGGTAGCCCTTGTGACGCGCGAAACCGTAGGCGGGGAAGCAGGCATCCAGCGCTGCCATCTGGGCATCGCGGTATACCTTGGCCAGTATGGAAGCCGCGCCGATGGCGGCGTGGCGCAGGTCGCCCTTCACCACTGCCATGCCGGGAATCTCGTGCCCCGGCAAGCGGTTGCCATCCACCAGCAGATATTCCGGGCGTACGCCCAGGGCATCGACAGCACGCCGCATAGCAAGGTGCGTGGCCTGATAGATGTTCAGCTCATCGATCTCTTCACTGGTGGCCTCGGCGATCGCCCAGGCCCAGGCACGCGCACGAATCTGCTCGTACAGTGCCAGGCGCTTCTTCTCGCTGAGTTTCTTGGAGTCGGTGATGCCCTCGATAGGGTCATTCGGGTCAAGAATCACCGCTGCCGCCACCACGGGCCCGACCAGCGGTCCACGCCCGACCTCATCGATACCTGCCAGCAGCTCCCCGTGATAGGGGATCACCAGCGCCGGGAAATCATCGGCAGGTTTGCGCTTGCGACTGGCGGGCAGAGCGGCGGGTCGATCGGCAGAATCGGTCATGGTATCTCGGGGCGTCAGACAACCGACAGACCACTGTTGCGGCCTGCCGATCAGGGGGTATCAGTCAGTAAAGGCATCTCGGGCGGCCGTGATCAGCGCCCCGCCAGCTCACCGATGGCAATGGCGGCCGCGGCGCTGGCATCACAGGTCAACTCACGATGCATGGCGACGAAGCGCTCACGCAGCTCACGCTGGCGACAGACATCGCCGGCGGCACGCGACAGCAAGGGAGCGAGGCTTTCCTCGATGGACTCCGGCGTGGCTGCGTCCTGGATCAGCTCCGGCACCAATGTCTCGCGGGCAATCAGGTTGGGCAGCGAAATCCAATCGGTCTTGACCATGTGCCGTGCGATGCGGTGGGTCATCGGCGCCATGCGATAGGCCACCACCATCGGACGATGACACAGCAGACATTCGAGCGCTGCCGTACCGGAGGCCAGCAGCACGGCATCGGCGGCAGTCATCGCTTCACGCGACTGGCCATCGATGAGGTGAATGCGACTGCGATCCAGCGCCTCGCGCCCCTGCATCAGTGACTCAAGCTCGCTACGCCGCAGCGGCGTGGCGGCCGGAATCACCACTTCAAGCGCAGGGTAACGCTGGCAAAGGCGCTCAATGGAGGCCAGGAAGGTCTCGCCGAGGAAACGGATCTCGTTGCCACGGGATCCCGGCAACACCGCCAGCAACTGCACGTCGGGGGCAATCCCCAGCTGCAGGCGAGCAGCATCGCGATCATCCTCGAGCGGCAACTCATCCGCCAGCGGATGGCCGACGAAGGTCACCGGCACCTGATGTTCGCGATAGAAGGCCGCCTCGAAGGGCAGGAAGGTCAGCATGCGATCGACGGCACGGCGGATGGTCTTCACCCTGCCCTGACGCCAGGCCCAGACGGAGGGACTGACATAGTGCGCCGTGGTGATGCCCCGCTTGCGCAGGCGCAGCTCGAGCCCCAGATTGAAGTCGGGAGCATCGATACCGATCATCACGTCAGGCTGCCACTCAAGCGCGTCGCGCAACAGATGGCGACGCACCTTGATCAACTCCGGCAGATGCTTGAGCACCTCGACCAGCCCCATGATGGAGAGAGTTTCCAGCGGATAGAGGCTGTCGAAGCCTTCGGCCTGCATGCGCGGCCCCCCGATGCCACGAAACTCGACATCGGGATGACGCGCCTTGAGCGCGCGCATCAAGCTGGCACCGAGGATGTCACCGGAGAGCTCTCCGGCTACCAGGTAGATGCGCATGCTCAGCGTGTCAGGCCACGAGTGGACGCCTTGAGCGAGGCGATGAAGACATCGCGCTCGGCGAGAGGCGGCTCACCTTCCAGCTTCTCGAGTGCCTGCGCCAGTGTCAGCCCCTGACGGAAGACCGTCTTGTAGGCCGCGTTCAGGGCGGAGATGGTCTCGCGACTGAAACCACGGCGCTTGAGGCCGACGCTGTTGAGGCCATGCGCCTCGGCAGGGTGCCCATTGACCATCACGAAGGCCGCGATGTCCTTGGTGATGATGGAGCCACCGCCCGCCATGGCGTGCTCGCCGACATGACAGAACTGGTGCACCGCCGACAGTCCGCCAAGAATGACGTGATTGCCCAGATGGACATGCCCCCCCAGCGTCGCCTGATTGGCCATGATGCAGTCATCCCCGATGATGCAATCATGGCCCACGTGCGAGTAGGCCATGAACAGGTTGCGACTGCCGATGCGTGTCAGGCTGGCATCCTGGACGGTACCCCGGTGCAGGGTCACACCCTCGCGAATGACGTTGTCATCCCCGATCTCCAGGCGTGTCGGCTCACCGGCGTACTTCTTGTCCTGGCAATCCTCACCGACCGAGGCGAACTGGAAGATGCGGTTACGCTCACCGATGACCGTCGTACCCTTGATGACGACGTGCGGCCCCACCACCGTGCCAGCGCCGATCTCGACGTCGGCACCGATCACGCAAAACGGACCGACCTCGACATCGTCGGCCAGGCGGGCGCCGGGATCGACAATGGCAGTAGGATGTATCAAGCGACCTTCCTCTCGGCACAGATGATTTCGGCTTCACAGACCACGTCACCGTCGACCTTGGCCTGACAGGCGAACTTCCAGATACCACGCTTCTCGCGCAGCACGCGGGCGCTGATCTCGAGCTGGTCGCCCGGCATGACCGGACGCTTGAAGCGCACGTTGTCACTGCCCACGAGGTAATAGATGTAACCATCGGCAGGACGCTTGTCGACCGTCTTGAAACCCAGAATACCTGCCGCCTGAGCCATGGCCTCAACGATCAGCACACCCGGCATGATCGGGTGTCCCGGGAAGTGGCCATTGAAGAACGGCTCATTGATGCTCACATTCTTGCGCGCGACGATGAACTCGCCAAGGGACAGTTCCATGACCCGATCGATCAGCAGGAAAGGATAGCGGTGCGGGAGATACTCACGGATCTCGTTGACGTCCATAACCATTGGCTTGCAACCTCTGAAATAACGAAATGCCTGCCGCACTCGGGCAGGCATGTAATGACGGTCCGGACCGCCGTTCTGGCAATGGCGCGCATTATAGCGTCCTTGCGCGCGACTGGCAGCCGCTCATTGCCCAGAGTCGCCGGGCTGACGAGATGACCTGCCTGGACAGGCGCTCGGCACAAGGCACATGACCGGCGACCACTGCCTCATGGACAACGCCTGCTGGCACCTGCCGCGGTGCCAGAGCAGCGCTACCTGTCCTTCAAGTCCTTCTCGACCTGGTTCAGACGTCGTGCGAGCTGATCCAGCTGCTTGAAACGCACGGCATTGCGGCGCCACAGGCCATTGTCCATCGCCCCGGTACCCGACGAGTACACGCCCGGCTTGGTGATGGAATTGGTCACCAGACTCATGCCGGTGACCTGCACGCCATCACAGATTTCCAGATGCCCAGCAAGCCCCACGCCACCGCCCATCAGACAGTAGCGACCCACCTTGGTGGAACCGGCGATGCCGACACAGCCGGCCAGCGCCGAGTGATCTCCGATCTGCACGTTGTGCGCGATCTGGACCTGGGAGTCGATCTTGACGTCATTGCCGATGATGGTGTCGCCGAGTGCTCCTCGGTCAATGCTGGTGCAGCTGCCGACCTCGACATCATCACCGATCATCACGCCACCCAGCTGGGCGATCTTGTGCCAGCCCTTGCCGTCGTGGGCGAAACCGAAGCCGTCGGCACCGATCACGCAGCCACTGTGCAGGACTGCCCGCGCCCCGATGACCACCCCGTGATAGAGCGTGACATTGGGATGCAGCAGACACCCTTCGCCCAGCACGCTGTCAGCGCCAATGACGCACCCGGCCTGGAGACGGGAGCCATCCCCGATACTGACACCGGGGCCGACCACCACCTGCGGGCCGATCTCGACATTCGCGCCCAACGTGGCCGTCTCATCGACGACCGCACTGGGATGCACGCTGGCCTGCGGTGCCTGTGCCATGGGATCGAACAACCGTGACAGCTCGGCATAGGCCAGGTAAGGATTGTCCAGCACCAGCGCATGGCTCTTGCACTCGTCGAGATGACTCTCGTGCAGCAGCACCGCCGTGGCCTGAGAGTCCGCGAGATACTTGAGGTAGGCGCGATTGGCGAGGAAGGCGATATCGCCTGGCGCCGCGTCCACCAGCGTCGACAGACCAGAGACCCGAACGTTCGGGTCGCCAACGAGTCGAGCACCCAGCCGCTGAGCCAGATCCTCGAGAGTGTAGGAGAATTGTTGCTTTTTCATGCTGTCTCTAGGCGTCGGGCGCCGCTGGCTCGCATTCGCGTAGGCATGCTCAATGCTGGCATCGCGCGCCGTGACGCGCGACGACATCAGTTGAGCGAGTTGAAGACCTGGGTGACCTCATCGGTCAGGTCGAGACCATCCTTGCTGTAGACCGTGGCACTGCGGTCCACCAGCAGCTCGACACCGTGCTTGTCGACGACCTGCTGAATGGCCTTGTCCAGCTTGGGCTTGGATTGCTTGAGGAATGCCTGCTCGGCCTGCTGCTGCTGCTGCTGGACCTGGCCGCGCAGCTGCTGGAACTGCCCGCCCTTCTGGCGCAGTTGCTGCTGCAGTGACTGGCGCTCGGAATCCGACATCACCGCACCATCCTTCTGCAGCTTGTTCTGCATGGTCTCAAGCTCCTTGGCCAGCGCCTTGGCCTGATCCTGCTTGCCAGCCAGCTGATTCTTGAGCTGATTCATGGAACGCTGGGCAGCATCGGAGCTCAACAGCGCCTGGCGCCAGTCCATGACCGCCACTTCCGTGGCCTGGGCCATCATCGGGGTCGCAAAGGCTGCGAGGCCGCCTGCCAGACACAGTGCGCGGGTCAATTTACGCATCATAAAACTCCTTGTAGGCCTGTTGTTCGGTGACCGACGCCAGAACAGGAACGGCGGCGCCGGCAGCGGGGACATGACGCCACATCGGTTGCCCACCGGTGTGGCGTCATGTCCGCCTTAGAAGGTCTGGCCCAGTGAGAACTGGAAGATCTCGGTGTCGTCGTCGTCATCGTCACCGATGGGCTGCGCGACACTGAAGGTCAGCGGGCCAACCGGCGTGATCCATGACAGGCCGATACCGGCGCTGTAATTCAGATCGCCGAGGTCCACGCCACTCTCACAGGAACTGGAATAGCTGGAGCCGACATCGTAGCAGGACGTCAGATAGGTATTCCCCGCATCCACGAAGAACGACGGCTGGACGCTGCGCTTGTCCTTGATGAAAGGCATCGGGAAGATCAGATCGATCCCGCCCTCGACCAGGATGTTGCCGCCCAGGGTATCGTCATCACCGTCATCGACCTCGGTGGATGCCTGACCCAGGGTGTTGGAGCTGTAACCACGCACGCTGCCCAGACCACCCGCATAGAAGTTCTTGAAGAACGGGTAGGTATCGCCGGAGAACGAATTGGCATAGCCAAGTTCGGTCCGGAACTTGAGCGACCAGTCATCATGCAGTTCGAACAGCTTCTGCCCCTTGTAGCGGAACTTGTAATAGTCCGCATCGGAGCCGGGCACTGCCACTTCCAGTGACAGCAGCTGCGAGCTGCCCGCCGTGGGCAGGATGCCGCGGTTGAGATTGTTGCGCGACCAGCTGGCGGTCAGCTTGTAGAGGTTGAAATCCTCGCCCTCATCACTGATGTACTGCGTGACCTCGGCGGGGCTGTCATCGAAGTCCTTGACGCGCACGAACTCGTAACCGGCACCGAAATTCAGGCGCGACAGTTCGTTGATCGGGTAACCGAAGTTGATGCCACCGCCGAAGCTGTCGGTCGCGTAGCTGGCGACATCGTCATCATCGTCGTAATCCACCTTGCGGTAGAACAGGTTGTAGCCACGCGAGATGCCATCCAGTGTCCAGTACGGGTCGGTATAGCCGAAGCTGACATTGGTGTAGTCATCGGACTTCTGGGCATTGATGTTGACTTCGTTGCCGGTGCCCAGGAAGTTCTTCTGCGACAGCCCCACCCCGTAGATGACCCCGTCACCCTGAGAGAAGCCGACCGACGCCGAGATCGAGCCCGACGGCTGTTCCTCGACGTTGTAGTTGACGTCCAGCTGATCCGGCTCGCCGGCGACCGGACGCGTGTCCACATCGACCTGCTTGAAGAAGCCGAGACGCTCGAGCTTCTGCTTGGATTGCTTGATCTTGTCCGTCGAGGCAGGCGCACCCTCGAGCTGGGTCATCTCACGACGCAGCACCTCGTCCGCCGTCGTGGTATTGCCCTTGAAGTTGATGCGACGCACGTAGGCGCGCTTGCCGGGGTCGACCGCAAAGGTCAGATCCACCGTCTCGCTCTCTTCATTGACCTCAGGCACGGCGTTGACCTTGGCGAAGGCGAAGCCGTCGGCTCCCAATGCCTGACGCAGGGCCTCGCTAGAAGCCGTCACATCACGCTGGGAATAGAGGGCATCCGGAGCGAGCTTGACCAGATCACGCGCCCGCTCTTCCTTCATCTTGATGTCGCCGGCGAAACCGATCTCACCGATCTTGTACGGCTTGCCTTCGTCGACATTGATGGTGACGAAGATCTCGGACTTGTCCGGCGAGATGGACACCTGGGTCGAGCGCACCTGGAAGTTCACGTAACCACGATCCAGATACCAGGACTTGAGCGTCTCGATGTCCCCGGTCAGCTTCTCGCGCGAGTATTCGTCGTCGGAGAACCAGCCGAAGAACCAGCTCGGGCGGTCTTCCAGCTCGAGCTGTTCACGCAGGGTCTCGTCATCGAAGGCGGAGTTGCCGACGATGTTGATCTGGTGGATCTTGGCGACCGCACCTTCCTTGACGTCGATATTGACCTGAACACGGTTGCGCTCGAGGGTTTCCACCGAGGTCTCGATGCGAGCGCTGTAGCGGCCCTGCGCCTGGTAGACGCGCTCCAGCTCACGCTGCATCTCTTCCAGGGTGGAGCGCTGCAACACCTGACCTTCGGCCAGCCCGGCTTCCTTGAGGCCCTTGCGCAGGTCCTCGTCGGGAATCTGCGAGTTGCCGTCGATCTCGATCTTGGAGATCGTCGGGCGCTCGACCACGTCGATGATCAACACATCGCCATCACGCTTGAGGCGGATATCATCAAACAGGCCAGTGTCGAACAGCTGGCGCGCCGCGGAGGACAGATCATCATCCTCGACGGTCTGATCAGCGGAGACGGGGAAGGCGTTGAACACGGTGCCCGCAGACACGCGCTGAAGGCCTTCTACCCGGATGTCGGATACTTTGAAAGACGCGGCCAAGGCGCCTTGACTGGCCCCGAGCAGCGCAGCTGCCAATCCAATGGTCTTGAGTTTCATGCAGTCGCTTCGCTTCTCTGGATTCCGCCCGCTTGGATAAACAGGCACCTTATACACAACCCCTGGCTACTGACAAGACAGCACCCCTGGGGGTCGGCAATCGGGGCCGAAGTCGTGTGGGCATGATGACGGGAGTTGGCCATGTTGGCCAGCCCGTGCAATGAATTGACCCTCATGAGGGGCGACAGTTCAGCTCTGGTTCATCTTGCAGGAAACGCGAGGCAATCCTGAGGCACCCCGTCTTCGCCATCCTGGTGGTTACCACAGACGCATGAGGTCGAAATAGATCGCCATGAACATCAACGACCCGACCAGCGCCATGCCGATCCTGAGCCCGGCATTCTGCACCTTCTCGGACAGTGGCTTGCCGCGCACCGCCTCGACCAGATAGAACAGCAGATGCCCGCCATCCAGCACCGGAATCGGCAGCAGATTCAATACCCCGAGACTGATGGACAGATACGCCATGAAGCCCAGGAAGGCTTCAAGCCCGGAGCGAGCCGTATCACCGGCGATCCGCGCGATGGTGATCGGTCCGGACAGATTGGAGGGCGCGATCAGGCCCACCAACATCTTGCGGATGGAGTCCAGCGTCAGCACCGTCATCTCGCCGGTCTTACTCACCGCCTGCCCCACGGCAGCCAGGGGCCCATAGCTGAGCTCACGCTGATACTCTTCCGGCCAGCTGACATTCTCGACACCGGCGCCGACCTGCCCCACGACACGCCCGTCATCGAGCGCATTGCTCGCGGGCGTCAGTGACAGCGTCTCTTCCTTGCCATCACGCGCCACCAGCACGGACAGCGTTTCGCCCGGCGCACCGCGCACACGCTCGACGAAGTCGATCCAGTCCACCACCAGCACGCCATCAATGCTGACGATACGGTCTCCCGCCTTCAAGCCGGCAGCCTGCGCCGCACCGTCCTCCAGCACTCGCCCCAGCACCGCCGGCAGCTGGGGCCGCCAGGCGGTGATGCCCAGCGTGACCAGCGGACGCGGCGGATCCTGATCCACCAGGAAGCGCTCGACATCCAGTGTCTGTTCACGCGAGGCACTGGCGCCCGGAGCACGGGTGGTGATCGTCAGCTGGTCGTCCCCTATCGCGCCGATGAGGCGCAGATTGATCGCCTCCCAGCTTGGTGTCGGCTGATCATTGATGGCGACGATTTCCGCATCGGGCGTCAGCCCGGCACGCCCTGCAGGAGAGTCCGGCGCCACCGCTCCGACCATCGGCACCACGGTCGTGGTACCGGCGACGAACAGCGCCCAGTACGCCAGAATCGCCAGCAGGAAATTGGCCAGCGGCCCTGCCGAGACGACGGCGATGCGCTTCCAGACGGACTTGGTATTGAAGGCCAGATGGCGCTCCGACGGGTCGACTGGCCCCTCGCGCTCATCCAGCATCTTGACGTAGCCGCCCAATGGAATGGCCGCGACACCGTATTCCGTGCCGTGGCGGTCCGTCCACGACCAGAACGGCTTGCCGAAACCGATGGAGAAGCGCAGCACCTTGATGCCGCAACGACGCGCGACCCAGAAATGACCGTACTCATGGATGGTGATCAACACCCCCAGCACGACGATCACGGCAAGAATATTCTGGATCACACCCATCACGCGCTCCTGGAAATTGGTGCCCGAGATGGGCAGCCTGCCCTGTCACGCCCACAAGGAAAGTGACAAGACAGTGCAAGATAGGATTTCAGGGCCCGACGAGGGCCAATTGGGCGGCTGCCAACTCACGTGCCGCGGCATCTTCGGACAGGATCACCTCGAGACCATCCACCGCCAGGGGCGGGCGAGCCTGCATGACGGCTTCCACCACCACCGGGATACGATCGAAGGCCAGGCGGCCCTCGAGGAAGGCTGCCACTGCCACCTCATTGGCGGCATTCATCACTGCAGGCCAGGTGCCGCCTGCCGCGATGGCTTCACGCGCCAGACGCAGACACGGGAAGCGCGTCTCATCGGCGGCACGGAAGTCGAGTCGCGCCACCTGGAAAAGATCCAGCGGCTCGACGCCGGCATCGATGCGCTCCGGCCAGGCCAGCGCGTAGGCGATGGGCGTGCGCATGTCGGGATTGCCCATCTGGGCCAGCACCGAACCATCACTGTAAGCCGCCATCGAGTGAATGACACTCTGGGGATGCACGACGACCTGGATGTCGTTGGGCCCACAGGCGAACAGCCAGCAGGCCTCGATCAGTTCCAGCCCCTTGTTCATCAGGGTGGCACTGTCGACGGAGATCTTGCGCCCCATCGACCAGTTGGGATGCGCGCAGGCCTCGTCCGGCGTCACCGTCGCCAGGCGCTCGGCAGGCCACTCGGCCTCGTCACGGAACGGGCCACCCGAGGCAGTCAACAGCAGCTTCTCGACCCCGATGGGGGCCAGCCCATCGCGATGCTCGGGCGGCAGGCACTGGAAGATGGCGTTGTGCTCGGAATCGATGGGCAGCAGCGTCGCACCATGCTGCTTCACCGCATCCATGAACAACTGACCGGCACACACCAGCGCCTCCTTGTTGGCCAGCAGGACGCGCTTTCCCGCACGCACCGCGGCCAGAGTCGGCAGCAGCCCGGCAGCACCCACGATGGCCGCCATCACGCTGTCGACCTCGGGGGCCTCGCTGATGTCCACCAGCGCCTGCTCACCGTGACGTACCTCGATGGGCGTGCCCTGGTAGCTCTCGACGCCCTCGAGCGCCTCACCGAGCCACAGCGCCGCCTCGGCGGAGGCGATCACCGCCACCTGAGGTCGATGGACCAGGCACAGCTCCAGCAATGCCTCATGGCGCGTGGCGGCACTCAATGCATGCACCACATAACGCTCCGGATGGCGCGAGATCACATCCAGCGTGCTGGAGCCGATGGAGCCGGTGGCCCCCAGAATCGTGATGCGCTGCACCGGCGCATTGGAGGACATGTCACCCGCCATCACGCACCACCTCCCAGCACCCAGGGCAACAGTAGCGCAAACAACGGCACGGCCGCCGTCAGACTATCGATGCGGTCCATGATGCCGCCGTGCCCCGGCAACAGCTGACTGGAGTCCTTCATCTCACGCTCGCGCTTGAACATGCTTTCCAGCAGGTCTCCCAGCACCGAGACGCCAGTGACGCCCAGCGTGACCAGCAGCAGCGGCAGCCAGTCGGCCTGCCCTGCCAGCGCATAGCCGGTGGCCAGCAATCCGGTGGCGACCAGCCCGCCGTAGACACCTTCCCAGGACTTGCCCGGACTGACACGTGGCGCCAGCTTGCGCTTGCCGAATCGCTTGCCGGAGAAATAGGCACCGATATCCGCCGCCCACACCATCAGCAGCACGTACAGCAGCCACTCGCCACCGCTGGTCTTGAGCTGGAGAAAGCCGAACCAGGTCGGCAACAGCGCCAGGACCCCGACACCCAGTCGCATGCCGGTGGCATGCCATTCCTGACGCTTTTCGGGGTAATGCATCACCCAGCGCAGATTGACGGCCCATGCCAGCGCCGCCAGATAGAGCGGCCAGCGAGCCTGGGAGGCATCCGCCCACCACACCAGCAGCATCGCCAGCGCCATGCAGGCAGGAAACAGCAGACGCGCCGCGCCGGCACGCACGCCGGCAAGATTGGCCCATTCCCAGGCGGCCAGTGCCACCACGCCCCCGGTCATGACCGCAAAGGCGGCACCGTCGAGGCCAAACAGCCCCCACAGCGCCAGCGGGGCGAGAATGAGCGCGGTGATGATTCGTTGTTTGAGCACTAGAGCCCCTCGGCGTCGAGTTGTTCGCTGGTCATGCCGTAGCGCCGTTGACGCTGGGCATAGGCATCGAGCGCCTCATCGAAGGCCGCCGAGTCGAAATCAGGCCACAGCACCGGCGAGAAGTAGAACTCGGCGTAGGCCAGCTGCCAAAGCAGGAAGTTGGAGATACGCTGCTCGCCACTGGTGCGAATGCACAGATCCACTTCCGGGAGCGAACTCAGACAGACCTCGGCCCCGAGGCGGGACTCGTCGATATCCGCGGCCTTGAGCTCGCCTCGCTCGACCTGCGTCGCCAGACGTCGGGCAGCCTCGGCAATGTCCCAGCGGCCACCGTAGTTGGCGCAGATGACCACATGCATGCCGCGATTGTCGCGCGTCATCTCTTCGGCACTGCGGATATGTTTCTGGATGGAGCTTGAGAAGCGGCTGCGCTCCCCGATCACGGAGAGGCGTATGTCGTGTCGATGAAGCTTCTTGACCTCACGCTTGAGCGCCATGAGGAACAGCTCCATCAGCGCACTGACCTCATTGGCCGGACGCTTCCAGTTCTCGCTGGAGAAAGCAAACAGGGTCAGTACCTCGACGCCCTGCTCGGCAGCGCGACGGATGGTACTGCGGACGGTCTCGGCACCGGCACGATGGCCACGGATACCAGCCCAGCCGCGGGATTTCGCCCAGCGGTTGTTGCCGTCCATGATGATCGCCACATGGCGTGGCGTGGAGAGGGAATTCGGTGACGTCATGGGGTCTCGCTACGAGCACCGGATGCCGCCGACAGGGTGCCGGCGGCAGACCCGATCAGACCTGCATCAGGTCAGTTTCCTTGTGCTCCAGAGCACTGTCGACTTCCGCCACATACTTGTCGGTCAGCTTCTGGATCTCGTCTTCTCCGCGACGTGCATCGTCTTCGGAGATGTCCTTGTCCTTGAGCAGGCTCTTGATGTCGCCATTGGCGTCACGACGCACATTGCGAAGCGCCACGCGGGCGTTTTCCGCTTCTGCACGCGCCTGCTTGGTGTAACCACGACGCGTCTCTTCCGTCAGCATCGGCATCGGCACGCGAATCACGTCACCGGCGGTGGACGGGTTGAGACCCAGGTCAGAAGTCATGATGGCCTTCTCGACCTTCGGCACCATGGGCTTTTCCCACGGCACGACAGTCAGGGTGCGCGCATCTTCGGTGGTGATGTTGGCCACCTGATTCAGCGGCACCTGGCTACCGTAGTAGTCGACCGTCACGGCATCGAGAATGCTCGGATGCGCACGACCGGTACGAATCTTGCTGAAGGCGGCACCGAGGGACTCGATGGTCTTCTTCATGCGTGCTTCGACGTCTTTCTTGATATCGTTGATCACAATCTTACCCTCTATCAATCAGCGTGCCTTCCTTGCCACCCACCACCAGGTTGAGCAGCGCGCCTACCTTGTTCATGTTGAACACCCGTACCGGCATGTCATGGTCACGCACCAGGCAGATGGCGGTCAAATCCATCACGCCGAGCTTCTGCTCCAGCGCGTCGTCATAACTGAGGCTCTCGTACTTCACGGCATCCGGGAACTTGACCGGGTCCTTGTCGTAGACACCATCCACCTTGGTCGCCTTGATGACGGCATCGGCATCGATCTCGATGCCACGCAGACAGGCGGCGGAATCCGTGGTGAAGAACGGGTTGCCGGTGCCGGCGGAGAAGATGACGACGTCACCCGAGGTCAGATAACGGATCGCGGTACGGCGGTCGTAATGTTCTACCACGCCACTCATCGGGATGGCAGACATGACGCGAGAGCGGATGTTGGAACGCTCCAGTGCATCACGCAGCGCCAGACCGTTCATGACGGTGGCCAGCATGCCCATGTGGTCGCCGGTCACGCGTTCCATGCCGGCTTCCTGCAGGGCCGCGCCACGGAACAGGTTACCGCCGCCGATCACGATGCCGACCTGGACACCGATGCCCACCAGCTGACCGATTTCCAGCGCCATGCGATCCAGCACCTTGGGGTCGATGCCGAACTCGCCATCGCCCATCAGGGCCTCACCGGAAAGCTTGAGCAGTATGCGCTTGTACTTGGCATTGCGTTCAGCGGAAATGGTGGCCATGCGAATTTCTCCTGATACTGACATACGGGGACGGGGCGGCCCGAAGGCGGGGGCCAGATACACGATGGCGTGCGACTAAGCGCACGCCATCGTGAGAAGCGAAAACAGTCAGCCCTTACGCGCGGCTGGCCTGCTCACGGACTTCAGCTGCGAAGTCCACTTCTTCCTTCTCGATACCTTCACCGACTTCCATGCGCACGAAGGATACCACTTCACCGCCGGCAGCCTTGACGAACTCGGCGACGGTCTGGTTCGGGTCCTTGACGAACGGCTGTTCGGTCAGGCTGTTTTCAGCCAGGTACTTCTTCAGACGGCCCTGGGACATCTTCTCGGCGATTTCCGCCGGCTTGCCAGCCATGTCCGGCTGAGCAAGGATGATGGCCTTCTCGGCGTCCATCTGTTCCTGCGGCATGTCTGCCGGACGTGCACAGACCGGGTTCACGGCTGCGACGTGCATGGAGACGTCCTTGGCCGCGTCAGCGGTGCCGCCCTGCAGCAGGGTCAGAGCCGCGATGCGACCGCCGTGGACGTAACCACCGACGACACCACCGGCCGGCGCTTCGACCAGCTCGGCGCGACGCACGGAGATGTTCTCACCGATCTTCTGAACCAGCTGACCACGA
This sequence comes from Cobetia sp. PS-4MA, assembly GCF_057670765.1. Lineage (NCBI taxonomy): Bacteria > Pseudomonadati > Pseudomonadota > Gammaproteobacteria > Oceanospirillales > Halomonadaceae > Cobetia > Cobetia sp. PS-4MA. Next base: position 3,593,311 of record NZ_CM173107.1, read on the forward strand.
GTGTCTTCCAGCTCGCCTTCCATCAGGGAAGCGATATCGGTGTTCTTGGTCTCGAACACGCGGTCGGCGATCAGCTTGGTGAAGGCCTGGAAGTTGTCATCGCGAGCGACGAAGTCGGTCTCGGAGTTGACTTCGACCATCACGCCATAGCTGGCATCGTCGGCGACCTTGATGACGATGGCGCCTTCAGCGGCCACACGGCCAGCTTTCTTGGCGGCCTTCAGGCCGGAGTTCTTGCGCAGGTTCTCGATCGCGAGCTCGATGTCGCCACCGGCTTCGGTAAGAGCCTTCTTGCATTCCATCATGCCGAGCGCAGTACGCTCACGCAGTTCCTTGACCATAGATGCGCTGATAGCTGCCATGGGATGAAACCTCTGTCGTGTCGACGTCTTTGAATACGGGAATTCGGTCACGACCGCTTGAGCGGTCGCAAATGAGGGGGCCGTGGCCCCCTCATTGCCTGACCTGACTGCCGCTTGGCTAGGCCATGCCGCACTTAGTGTAGCGCAGCGTGTGTGACAGTCAGATCAAGCCGCCAGGATCACTCTGCTGCGTCTTCTTCAGCCGCAGTTTCGACGAACTCACCGGCCAGCTCTTCTTCCTTGTTCTTGCCACAGGCGCCTGCAATTGCCTGGACATAGATCTGGATGGCACGGATGGAGTCATCGTTACCCGGGATGACGTAGTCCACGCCGTCCGGGTTGGAGTTGGTATCGACGACGCCGATGACCGGGATGCCCAGCTTGTTGGCTTCGTTGATCGCGATGCGCTCGTGGTCAACGTCGATCACGAACATGGCGTCCGGCAGGCCGCCCATTTCCTTGATACCGCCGATGGAACGCTCGAGCTTGTCCTGCTCACGAGTGGCCATCAGGACTTCTTTCTTGGTCAGCTTCGCGAAGGTACCGTCTTCATGCATCTGCTCGATTTCGCGCAGGCGCTTGATGGACTGACGGATGGTCTTGAAGTTGGTCAGCATGCCGCCCAACCAGCGATGGTTGACGTACGGCTGGCCAGCCTTGCGAGCTTCTTCCTTGATGATCTTGCCGGCAGCGCGCTTGGTGCCCACGAACATGATCTTGTTGCCATTGGCAGCCATCTTCTCGACCACTGACACGGCTTCGTTCAGCGCCGGCAGGGTGTGCTCGAGGTTGATGATGTGGATCTTGTTGCGAGCGCCGAAGATGAACTTGGACATCTTCGGATTCCAGTACTTGGTCTGGTGACCGAAGTGTGCGCCTGCCTTGAGCAGATCGCGCATGTTGACTTGCGCCATGTGAATATCTCCTGGATATCGGGTTGGGCCTCCACGTCCCCCATGGATCCGACCGCTTGCGCGGCACCCGGGACCATGTGACGGAACGTGTGTGGATTGGGGTTATGTACGTCAGTCCTTTCAATGTCGCCTCGGCCAGATGCCCGGAGGTGGCCGATCGAGGAGAATTTGCAGGAAAGCGCGCGGCTTTATACCATAGCTCGACCACGATATGAAGTCGCGACTGCCCGACACGGCACGCGATGCGTCGCGCCATTCCCCCGCCACGCGCGGCCTGGCGGCGTTTCATCCCTCTTATCTCCTGCCTCGAGTCCTCATGAACATTCCCATCAAGACAGCTGAAGAAATCGACAAGATGCGCGTCGCCGGCCGTCTGGCGGCTGAAGTGCTGGAGCTGCTCGACGAGCACGTCCGTCCCGGTGTCACCACGGGCGAGCTCAATCGCATCGCTCACCATCACATCACCGAGGTTCAGGGCTGCATTCCGGCACCGCTCAACTACCACGGCTTCCCGAAATCGATCTGCACCTCGATCAATCACGTGGTCTGTCACGGCATCCCCGATGACAACAAGAAGCTCAAGAAGGGTGACATCCTCAACATCGACATCACCGTGATCAAGGACGGCTATCACGGCGACACCTCGAAGATGTACATCGTCGGGGAACCGACCATCCAGGCGGAGCGCCTGTGCCGCATCACCCAGGAATGTCTCTACAAGGGCATCGAGCTGGTACGCCCGGGCGTGCGTCTTTCCGAGATCGGTCGCGCCATCCAGAAGCATGCCGAAGCGGCAGGTTACAGTGTCGTGCGTGACTTCTGCGGCCACGGTATCGGCGCCGGCTTCCATGAGGACCCGCAGGTGCTGCACTATGACGGCTACGAAGCCCGTGCCGACGCCGAGCTCCTGGAAGGCATGTGCCTGACCATCGAGCCGATGGTCAATGTCGGAGGCTACAAGGTGAAGGTACTCAAGGACGACTGGACAGCCGTGACCAAGGACAAGAGCCTGTCCGCGCAGTGGGAGCACACCCTGCTGGTCACCGCCACCGGCGTCGAGGTGCTGACACGTCGCACGGAAGAGGACCTCTCCTTCCTCGAGGGTTGATCACGATGCTCCTGCACCACTACCACTTCGTCGAGCGTGAAGCGCTCTACGATGCCGTCACCTTCGACGGCGAGCTGGCCACGACGAAGACGCCCATCCCGCTGTTCAAGCGGGCTCTGGCACAGGTACAGGAGCGTCTCGAGGCCCGCTTCAAGGCGGGTGCCGACATCCGCGACCTCATCCATGGCCGTGCCCGCGCCATCGATCGCCTGCTGGCCATCGCCTGGCAACGCCAGGCCTGGCCGGATGATGGCATCGCCCTGCTCGCCGTGGGCGGCTATGGCCGCGGTGAGCTGCACCCGCACTCCGACATCGACCTGCTGCTGTTGCTGGAGCAGGACGATGACATGCCCTACCGTGAGGCGCTGTCCGCCTTCATCACCTTCCTGTGGGACATCGGGCTCGAGATCGGCCAGTCGGTGCGCTCGCTGAGTGACTGCGAACGCGAGGCCCGTGCCGACGTCACCGTGATCACCAACCTGCTGGAATCCCGTGTCATCGCCGGCCCGCAGCGGCTGCGCGAGGCCATGCGCGAGCGCCTGGGTACCGACCGCCTGTGGCCAGCCGAGGCCTTCTTCGAGGCCAAGTGGCAGGAGCAGATCGCTCGCCACCACAAGTTCGCCAATACCGAATATCACCTCGAGCCCAACATCAAGTCATCCCCCGGTGGCCTGCGCGACATCCAGATGATCGGCTGGGTCGCCAAGCGTCACTTCGGGGTCGAGCGCTACGACAACCTCGTCGAGCTGGGCTTCATGAATGATGCCGAGCTGCGCATCCTCAGCCAGGGCCAAGCCTTCCTGTGGCAGGTGCGCTTCGCGCTGCACATGCTGGCCGGACGCGCCGAGGACCGGCTGCTGTTCGACCACCAGCGCACCATCGCCGAGCTGTTCGGCTTCCAGGACACGCCCGAGCACCTAGCGGTCGAGCAGTTCATGAAGCGCTACTATCGTCACGTCACCGCCCTGGCGGGTCTCAACGACATGCTGCTGCAGCACTTCGACGAGGCCATCCTGCGCCATGACGAGCCGGTCAACATCGTGCCGCTCAATCCGCGCTTCGAGATTCGCAGCGGCTACATCAGCCTGCGCGAGGAAGGCGTGTTCCGCCGTCGCCCCGCCGCGCTGCTGGAGCTGTTCCTGCTCATGGCCCAGCACCCCGAGATCGAGGGCGTGCGCGCCGACACCATCCGCGCACTGCGTGATCATCGTCACCAGATCGATGACGCCTTCCGTGACGACGTCCGTCACCAGAGCCTGTTCATGGAGCTGATGCGCTCCGGCGGCAACGTGCCACGCGTCCTTAAGCGCATGGCGCGCTACGGCATCCTCGGCAAGTACCTGCCGGCCTTCGGTCGTGCCGTCGGCCTGATGCAGCATGACCTGTTCCACGTCTACACCGTCGATGCCCACACCCTGCGCCTGCTCAAGGTCGCCCAGGAATTCCGCGCCCCTGACGCGGAAGAGGAATTCCCCGTCGCCGCCGCCTTGATCCGTGAACTGCCCAAGCTGGAATTGCTGTGGATCGCGGGGCTCTATCATGACATCGGCAAGGGACGCGGCGGCGATCACTCCGAGATCGGCGCACTGGAAATCGAGGACTTCGCCCGCCGTCACGATCTCAGTCAGCGCGACACTCGCACCCTGAGCTGGCTGGTGCGTCACCATCTGCTGATGTCGATGACCGCGCAGAAGCAGGACATCGCCGACCCCGAGATCATCACGCGCTTCGCCGAGATCGTCGGCGACGAGACGCATCTCGACTACCTCTACGTGCTGACGGTGGCCGACATCAATGCCACCAACCCCTCGCTGTGGAATGGCTGGCGAGCGGCGCTGCTGCGTCAGCTGCACATGGAGACGCGCCGGGCGCTGCGACGGGGCCTGGAGCATCCGCCGGAACGCCACGAATGGATCGCCGAGACCCGCGAGGAAGCCCTGTCACTGCTGGCCGGCATGGGCACCTCACGCAGCGACGCCGAAGCGCTGTGGGCCAGCCTCGGTGACGACTACTTCGTACGCTACGCGCCCAGCGAGGTGGCCTGGCACACCCAGGGCATCCTGGCACGTCAGGCGTCCCCCCAGCTGGACGAGCATGGCGAACCTCTGCCGCTGGTGCTGACCAGTGCACCCACCGAAGAGATGACCGAAGGCGGCACCAAGGTCTTCATCCATACCCGCTCGGTGGACAACCTGTTTGCCGCCACGGCGGCGGCACTGGAGCAGCTGGGGCTCTCGATCCACGATGCACGCATCGCCACCTCGAGCCACAACTGGACGCTCAACACCTTCATCCTGCTCGACGATGACGGTGAGCCGATCCGCGACGCCGCACGTCTCGCCGACATCCGCACCCATCTGGTCGAAGAGCTGGATGACCCGGATGACTACTCGGTGATCGTCAACCGTCACACACCGCGTCAGCTCAAGCATTTCCGCATCGCGCCACGCATCACGCTCAGCCAGGACTACACCAATGGCCGCAGCGTGCTGGAAGTGATCGCCTCTGACCGCCCGGGTCTGCTGGCGCGCATCGGCCGCGTGTTCATGGAGCACGAGATCGCCATCGATGCCGCCAAGATCGTCACCCTGGGCGAGCGCGTCGAGGATATCTTCTTCATCACTGACCGCGCCGGTGAGCCGATCACCGACCCAGAGCGCCAGACGCGCCTGCGTGATGCCCTGACCGAAGTGCTCCAGGTCGGCGAGCGCGGCTGACGCGTCGCGCAGGCATGAACAGCGAGAGGCCGCCGGCACCCCGCGATTGAGGGGACCGGCCGCCTTCCCTATAATCGCGAGTCGACCTGCATGGCAGTCCGGCGGACTCGCGGACGCCTTCCTTCCTGCTCGGCCGGCAACGGCCATCACCCATGGAACGTGCATGAACCCGGATCTCGACCAGCTCAAGCCCTACCCGTTTGAAACCCTGGCCAAGCTGCGCGAGGGCGTCGTCCCCAACCCCGCTCTGGACCCGATTGCGCTGACCATCGGCGAGCCGCGTCACGCGCCGCCCGAGTTCGTGCTCGACACCCTGCGCGAGCACATCATGGGCGTGGCCAAGTATCCCGCCACCGGCGGCCTGCCGGAATTGCGCTCCGCGATCGCCAGCTGGCTGGAGAAGCGCTTCTCGCTCAACGCCACCCCGGATATCGACCAGCAGGTCCTGCCGGTCACCGGCACCCGCGAGGCACTGTTCGCCTTCATCCAGGCCTCGCTGGACAGCACGCGTCCGGCGCGCGTGCTGGTGCCGAACCCCTTCTATCAGATCTACGAAGGCGCGACGCTGCTGGCCGGCGGCGAGGTCACCTACCTGCCCTGCCCCGCCGAGAACGGCTTCCGTCCCGACTACGCCGCGGTGCCGGCCGAGGTATGGCGTGACACCCAGATCGTCTTCGTCTGCTCGCCGGGCAACCCCACCGGCGCGGTGACGCCGCTGGCCGACTTCCAGCAGCTGATTCGCCTCGCTGACGAGCACGACTTCCTGATCGCCTCCGACGAGTGCTATTCGGAGCTTTACCTCGACGAAGCCACACCGCCGCCGGGCCTGCTGCAAGCCTGTGCCGCCATGGGCCGCGATGACTACGCGCGCTGCGTGGTCTTCCACTCGCTGTCCAAGCGCTCCAACCTGCCGGGCCTGCGCTCCGGCTTCGTGGCCGGCGATGGCGAGGTGATCCGTCGCTTCCGTCACTACCGCACCTATCACGGCTGCGCGATGCCGCTGCACCACCAGCACGCCTCCATCGCCGCCTGGAATGATGAAGCCCACGTGCTGGCCAATCGCGACGCCTACCGCGAGAAGTTTGCCGCCGTGACCGAGATCCTCGCGCCGGTGATGGACTTCCCGACCCCGGAAGCCAGCTTCTATCTCTACCCGGCCGTGCCGGGCGGGGATGACGCCGCCTTCACCCGCGAGCTGCTGCGTGAAGAGGCCGTCGGCGTGCTGCCGGCAAGCTACATGGCGCGTGAGGTGGACGGCGTGAATCCGGGCGCCGGACGCATTCGTCTGGCGCTGGTGGCCGAACTGGAACAGACCGTCGAAGCCGCCCGGCGCCTGCGTCGCTTCGTCGAACGCCTGCGCTGAGCGCCAGACCCGCACGGGCTGACAACAGCCCAATACTGGATGACAGCCCCGCGCGGCGGGGTGGACTGGCTAAAGGAGACCGCCATGCACGTGCTCTACGGCATCAAGACCTGCGATACCTGCCGCAAGGCGCGCCGCGCCCTCGATGGCCGGGGCGTGCCCTACCGCTGGCATGACCTGCGTGAGGATGGCCTCTCCGCCAGCCTGCTGGAATCCTGGCTGGAGCAGACCGCCTGGAGCAGCCTGCTCAACAAGCGCAGCACCAGCTGGCGCAACCTGAGCGATGAACAACGTGACAGCCTCGATGCCAACTCGGCACGCGCACTGATGCTGGAGCACCCGACCCTGATCAAGCGCCCTATCCTCGAACGCCATCCGGCCGAGGACGAGGTGGATCTGGTGATCGGCTATGACAAGGCGGTCTACGAACCGCAGGACTGAGTTACCTCTTACACCACTGGACACCCCGGAGATTGACACGATGTTGAGCCTTGCCCTCGGAATCGGCACCCAGAACACCACCGGCGACTGGCTGGAAGTCTACTATCCTGCCCCGCTGTTCAAGCCGACCGCTGCCGTTGCTGACGCCGCTCGCAAGGCACTGGACGCACCGGCCGGCACCACTGCCACGAGCTTCCTGCCGGAGCACTGTGCCGCCCTGGCAAGCGCCCTGCGCGACGCCGGCGACAGCGCCCAGGCCGAACTGGCCGAAAGCCTGGCCAGCTCCCAGCGCCCGCTGGTCGCCATGTTCCTCGAGGAAGATGCCGCGCCGCAGAGCGTGCCGGAGGTCTACCTCAAGCTGCACCTGCTGTCCCACCGAATGGTGCGTCCGCATGGCATCGACCTGACCGGCATGTTCGGGCTGCTCAAGAATGTCGCCTGGACCAGCGAAGGCGCCATCGACATCGAGGAGCTGCCGGCGCGTCGTCTCAAGGCCCGCCTGGAAGGTCGCACGCTGTCCGTGGACTGCGTCGACAAATTCCCGAAGATGACCGACTACGTGGTGCCGACCGGCATCCGTGTCGCCGATACCTCACGTGTGCGTCTGGGTGCCTACCTGGGCGAAGGCACCACCGTGATGCACGAAGGCTTCTGCAACTTCAATGCCGGCACCGAAGGCCCGGGCATGGTCGAGGGCCGTATCGCTGCGGGCGTCTTCGTCGGCAAGGGCTCCGACCTGGGCGGTGGCTGCTCCACCATGGGCACCCTGTCCGGTGGCGGCAACATCATCATCAAGGTCGGCGAAGGCTGCCTGATCGGCGCCAATGCCGGCATCGGCATCCCGCTGGGCGATCGTTGCACCGTGGAAGCTGGCCTCTACATCACCGCCGGCACCAAGGTCATGGTCTTCGACAATGAAGGCAAGGAAGTCGAGACGGTCGCAGCACGTGAGCTGGCGAACCAGGATGACCTGCTGCTACGTCGCAACTCCATCACCGGTCGCGTGGAATGCCTCACCAACAAGAGCGCCATCGCGCTCAATGATGCCCTGCACGCCCACAACTGAGGCGCGTGACGGCTGCCTGTCAGGCAAGTGAGCCAGACAGGTAGCCGCGGCATCTTCCGGCTCGGGCAGCGATGCTCGAGCCGGCACGAAGACATTTCGTCTCCCCCGAATTTCGCGTTGCCGCTCCTCGCGGCGACGCCTGCAGCGATGGCCCATGATGACTGATTCACACGCACCGCTTCCGTCACGCCCCAGCAATCTCTCGCCGACGCTGGAACTGGCCTTCGACCTGATCGAACGCCCTTCCGTCACACCGGATGATCTGGACTGCCAGGCCCTGATGATCGACCGTCTCGAGGCACTTGGCTTCACAATCACCCGCCTGCCCTTCGGTGATGTCGAGAATTTCTGGGCAGTACGCGGTCATCATGGTCCGGTGCTGGCCTTCGCCGGCCACACCGACGTCGTGCCCACCGGCCCGGAAGCCAACTGGCAGTACCCGCCGTTCTCACCGTGCATCGATGACGCCGGCTTCCTGTGTGGCCGTGGTGCTGCCGACATGAAGGGCTCGCTGGCCGCGATGCTGACCGCCACCGAGCGCTTCGTGACCGCCAACCCGGACCACGAAGGCCGCATCGCCTTCCTGATCACCTCCGATGAGGAAGGCCCGGCGGTTCACGGTACCCGCGCGGTGGTCGAGTATCTGCGCGAGCACCACGAACGCCTGGATTACTGCATCGTCGGCGAGCCGTCCTCCACCGACTACGCCGGTGACGTGATCAAGAATGGCCGTCGCGGCTCGCTCGGCGCCGTCATGCACGTGAAAGGCGTGCAGGGCCACGTGGCCTATCCGCACCTGGCACGCAACCCGATCCACGAGGCCGCCCCGGCATTGGCCGCCATGGCCGCTGAACACTGGGACGACGGCAACGACTTCTTCCCGGCGACCAGCTTCCAGATTTCCAACATCCGTGGCGGTACCGGCGCGACCAACGTCATCCCCGGCGAGCTGGAAGTGGTGTTCAACTTCCGCTATTCCACCGAGCTGACCGCCGATGACCTCAAGCGTCGCACCTACGAGATCCTCGAGAAGCACGGGCTGGACGTCGAGATCGAGTGGAACCTGAGCGGCGAGCCCTTCCTGACACCGGAAGGCGCGCTGGTCGATGCCGCCGTGCACGGCGTGGAACGCGCGCTGGGCCGCAAGCCGGTACTGTCCACCTCCGGCGGCACCTCGGACGGGCGCTTCATCGCCACGCTCGGCACCCAGGTGGTAGAACTGGGGCCGGTCAACGCGACCATCCACAAGATCGATGAACGCGTCATGGCCAGCGATCTGGACCAGCTCTCCAGCGCCTATGAACACATCCTGGAATACCTGTTTGTCCCCGCGACCCGAGAGACCACGGCATGAGCGACACCCCGCACACTGACGCCGATGAGCAATACCCGGACATCGAGATCTACCTCAAGCCCTTGAGCCTGGAAGCGCTCGGTGCCTGGCTGGGCGAGCAGTTCGGGCAGGTCGTCGTCTTCCAGCCGGCCGGCAAGCTGCAGCACCGGACCCGCCTCACGCGTGACGGCACCGAGATCGCGGTACTGGTCGTGGAGAAGGTCGCTGACGGGTTCGCCAGCCTGTGGTTCGACAGCGCCAGCACTCCCTGGGCACGTGATGTCGACTGTGCTCGCGCCGCCGCCCGAGGGCTGCAGGTCGAGGCGCGCTGCTCGCTGGGCAGCTGGCAGCCAGGTGATGAGCCGGACCGCTTCTTCCGCGTCATGGCCGATGGCAGCGAAGAGGCCTTCACCTGGCCAGACCAGGGCTGAGTGACGCGACGCTCGTCACCCCAATGTGCAGGCCATGAACGACAACGCCCCGCAGGCTAGCCTGCGGGGCGTTGTCGTCTTTCACTGAGCGAGTCAGCGATCAGGTGATGACCGTCACGTCATCCGCCTGCAGGCCACGCTCATTGCTGATGACGTGGTAACGCACCTTCTGACCTTCGGCCAGCGTGCGATGGCCCTTGCCACGGATGGCACGGAAGTGCACGAAGACATCTTCACCGCTCTCGCGGGTCACGAAGCCATAGCCCTTGTTGACGTTGAACCACTTGACCTCGCCGATCTCACGATCGTCGTCCTCGACTTCGGCCAGCGCCGCGGAACGCGGTGTCAGCACCGGAATGGCCAGGGTGGCGACCAGCAGCAGAATGAAGACGGCGACGGCAGCAGCGGCGTAGGCCAGTTCAAAGCCCTCGACGCTGAGTGCCGTGGACAGCGTGTCGGCCAGCTCGCCGCCGGTCAGGGTGATGAAGACGGCAATCAGCAACGGTGCCGGCAATGCCAGCAACAGACTGATGATGAAACAACGGAAGAACGATTTGGAACTCATCAAGATAAACTCTCTAAGCAATGGATTAAGGTGGAACGCGACAAGGCAGAAGGGGGTACTTCAGATGATCCATATCAGAATGTTCTGCCAGACGCCGCAGCAAGGGCAGAATCCGGGAGGATGACGACACGCGATGCGACCGTCAGTCGTCGGACCTCTGCCTGAACGCAACGCCTCACGGCGATGCCCGTGGCTGTCACTGACACTCGGTGTCAGCCTGGCCACGTCGTGGCTCGTGATGCGAGTCTCCCCACATCAGTCGATGGAACCGGCAGCCATGTCAGTGCCAGAGGCGAAACTGACAGCTGCCGTCAACAGGTGCACTGCGCGAAAAGAAAGCAGAACACACCGATATCAGTCTAACACGCCTCACCAGAATGCGTCTGATGCCACCACGTGCCTCCCCTCAACCCTTGTCGGTCCGCTTGTGGCTGGTGATATCCTCACGCCACTGACTCACCCACCGGGACTGACACCTCTCTTCAGGAGTTCATAGCGCATGTCGACCCCGACCGATCTTCCCGGCGATGCTCGGCTGGAAGCACGCCTGGAGGCGCTCGAAAGCCGCCTGGCCCACCAGGATGACTGGCTGGAGACGCTGGATCGCACCGTGATTGCCCAGCAACGCCAGATAGAGACGCTCGAGCGCCTCACCGCGCTGATGAGCGCGCAGCTGCGCCAATTGCGCGAATCTGGCAGTGAACGGACACAGACCGACTCACTGTCGCCTGCCGACGAGCTTCCTCCTCACTACTGAAGCGAGCACTGGCACCTGTGATCAAAACGCAGAACGGCCCCGCAGCGCATGCCACGGGGCCGTTCTTGTGCGTGCCTCCCTGACGGCCTGTCAGGAGACGCGAGCGCGGAGGGTCAGGCCATTCAGGCAGTCAGGCCATCCAGATAGCGCTCGGCGTCCAGCGCTGCCATGCAGCCAGTACCGGCAGAGGTGATCGCCTGGCGATAGACGTGATCCATCACGTCACCACAGGCATAGACACCGGGGATGCTGGTCTGGGTGGCATTGCCTTCCAGGCCGGACTGGACCTTGAGATAGCCGCCCTGCATCTCCAGCTGGCCTTCGAACAGGCTGGTATTCGGACGATGGCCGATGGCGATGAACACGCCCATCGAGCTCAGCTCCTTGGTGGCGCCACTCTCGACATGACGCAGACGCACGCCGGTGACGCCGGAGTTGTCACCCAGCACCTCATCCAGCGTGTGGTGCCATTCCACCGCCATGTTGCCGTTCTCGACCTTGTCGAACAGCTTGTCCTGCAGAATCTTCTCGGCGCGCAGGCTGTCGCGACGGTGCACCAGGGTGACCTTGGAGGCGATGTTGGACAGGTACAGCGCTTCCTCGACCGCGGTGTTGCCGCCCCCGACCACCACGACTTCCTGATTGCGATAGAAGAAGCCGTCACAGGTCGCGCAGGCCGAGACGCCCTGGCCCATGAACTGCTGCTCGCTCGGCAGGCCCAGATACTGTGCACTGGCACCGGTGGCGATGATCAGCGCATCACAGCTGTAGCTGCCGTTGTCACCCTTGAGCAGGAACGGACGCTCGCCGAGAGTCACTTCGTTGATGTGATCGAACAGGACTTCGGTCTCGAAGCGCTCGGCGTGACGGCGCATGCGCTCCATCAACTCCGGTCCCTGCACGCCGGCATCATCGCCCGGCCAGTTGTCGACATCGGTGGTGGTGGTCAGCTGGCCACCCATCTGCATGCCGGTGATCAGCAGCGGCTTGAGGTTGGCACGCGCGGCATAGACGGCAGCGGTGTAACCCGCCGGGCCGGAACCGAGGATGATCAGACGTTCGTGACGGACATTGCTCATGGATGACCTCAAGACAGATGAAGGCGGAAAATTCACCAGACGCCGGGTGACGACTGATGATCTATGTACTGAGCGATGCAGACAGCGCCTGCGATCGGCATGGCTCAGGACACGGAGTGGATGGTGAACAGGGACTGCGCAGATTAGCGCAGACGCGCCGAGCTTTCAGCACTGCGCTCAGACCGGCATCGCAGAAGCTTATGACGCTAGCCTCAGATACACGGAAGCCGCCGCCAGGGGCGACGGCTTCCGGTTCGCCTGCCAGTCGAGCCACTCATGGGAGGGTGTCGAAAGGCGGACGCTCGATCAGTCAGCGATGACGCGGCTGATCGCGACCAGGCAGCGACTTACAGGCTGCTGGAGTGACCTGCCAGGTACTTGGCGACACCTTCAGCGGTGTCCTTCATGCCTTCCTGACCTTCTTCCCAGCCTGCCGGGCAGACTTCGCCGTTGGTCTGGTGGAACTGCAGGGCCTTGACCATGCGGACCATCTCGTCGACGTTGCGGCCCAGCGGCAGGTTGTTGACGACCTGGTGCTGAACGACACCGTCTTCGTCGATCAGGAAGGACGCGCGCAGTGCGACGCCAGCTTCCGGGTGCTCGACACCGAAGGCCTGCACGATTTCGTGCTTGACGTCAGCCACGATCGGGAAGCCGACTTCACCGATGCCGCCAGCGTCCGGAGAGGTCTTGCGCCATGCGTGGTGAGTGAACTGGGAATCGATGGAAACACCGATGACTTCAACGCCGAGTTCCTTGAACTTCGCCAGACGGTTGTCGTGGGCGATGATTTCAGACGGGCAAACGAAGGTGAAGTCCAGCGGCCAGAAGAACAGCACACGCAGCTTGCCGTTGGAATCAGACAGCTTGTAGTTGTCGACGATGGTACCGTCGCCCAGCACAGCTGCGGCTTCGAAATCCGGGGCCTGACGTCCGACCAATACGCTCATGGTGATCTCCTGAGAAATGATGATGGAAGGCGCAAAGCCGCCTTCGTGATGAATCGCCACACAGACTAATCGCCTCAGGTGGCAGATGCCAAATGTTTGGCGCAATCACCATCATAGAGTTTGCCTATGAAAGCTCGATGACGATGCCTGCTGCGCCGGAATCATAAGTGACCTCTGAAACAGAATACAGTATCTCCTGTGCACTGCTCGGGATTCTCGCTCTTGCGGCGCGATTCGGGGCAGATGCGCTGAATCAGGGCACCTGAGATCGCGTCTGAGATCGCCCCCCCCCCCGAGGTCAGAGCACGTCATCGTCCTGGCCGATATCCAGGCCGTCCAGCTCACCACTGACGGGGTCCACCTGCTGGCGCACCTGAATCGGCTGACAGCAGCGCTCGCAGTCGATGATGTTGGTCAGACTGCCCTCGTCCAGATCCAGGAACACCGTGAAGGGCGTGTCACAGTAGGGGCAGTTGATTTCCGCCTCGTGCAGCGCCTCACTGGTCACGCCCTCATGCTTGTCCTCGAGCAGCTCATGCCCCGGCCACTCATCGGACTGCCCCGAGGAATGCTCCGCCAGCCACTGCTCGACGGCAGCATCCAGTACCTCGTCATCTTCCGGCAACTCACCCGGCTCACGCCCTTGATCACTCATGCCAACCTCCGTCATGTCATGTGAGAGATGCGATTGATCGCGGCGAAGGCCTTGCCAGCGGCTGACAGTCCACGAGCCATGAGCGCCATGCTCACCTCCCTCACGATGTCTCTCATCCGTCTCTATGGCAGCGAACGCGACGCGGGGTTCCTCACTGCGCACTATCCTCAAGCAAGCAGGCGCTTGAATTCCGGTCAGATGATGACCATAGCCTTATATAGGCAGTATCCCGCGATTTGGCAGTCGCTCTCAGGCGACGCGTCGCAGCCGGCCAAGGCACCTGACGCACCTGTTGGATGACACATCAGCAGTCTGGCCGGTGAAGACAACGACAAGGAGGAGAATCATGGGTTCCCAGCGCTCTCAGTCACTGGATTCGCTCAATACCCTCTCCGAACTGCAGGTCGGAGACAGGCAATATCACTACTACTCGCTCAAGAAGGCCGCCGAGTCGCTTGGCGACCTGACGCGACTGCCCTTCACGCTCAAGGTGTTGCTGGAGAACCAGCTGCGCTTCGAGGATGGTGACACTGCCACCAAGGACGACATCAAGGCGCTGGCCGACTGGCAGAAGACCGCCTCCAGCACTCATGAGATCGGCTATCGCCCGGCCCGCGTGCTGATGCAGGATTTCACCGGTGTGCCCGGCGTCGTCGACCTGGCCTCCATGCGTGACGCCGTCAAGACACTGGGCGCGAACCCCGAGAAGGTCAATCCGCTGACCCCGGTGGATCTGGTCATCGACCACTCGGTGATGGTGGATCACTACGGTGACCCGAGCGCCTTCAAGGACAACGTGCGCATCGAGATGGAGCGCAACCGCGAGCGCTACGAGTTTCTGCGCTGGGGCCAGCAGGCCTTCGACAACTTCTCCGTCGTCCCGCCGGGTACCGGCATCTGCCACCAGGTAAATCTGGAATATCTCGGTCGCGCCGTCTTCACCCGCGAGGAAGATGGCAAGACGCTCGCCTACCCTGACACCCTGGTCGGCACCGACTCCCACACCACCATGATCAATGGCCTGGGCGTGCTGGGCTGGGGTGTCGGCGGGATCGAGGCGGAAGCCGCGATGCTCGGCCAGCCGGTCTCGATGCTGATTCCGGAAGTGGTCGGCTTCAAGCTGACCGGCAAGCTCAACGAAGGCATCACCGCGACGGACCTGGTGCTGACCGTCACCCAGATGCTGAGAAGCCGTGGCGTGGTCGGCAAGTTCGTCGAGTTCTACGGTGATGGCCTGGACGACCTGCCACTGGCGGACCGCGCGACCATCGCCAACATGGCGCCGGAATATGGTGCCACCTGCGGCTTCTTCCCGCTGGATGACGAGACGCTCAACTACATGCGTCTGTCCGGCCGCTCCGATGAACAGGTCGCGCTGGTCGAAGCCTATGCCAAGGAGCAGGGTCTGTGGCGTGAGCCGGGCCACGAGCCGATCTTCTCCGACACCCTGGAGCTGGACATGGGTGAGGTCGTCGCCTCTCTGGCCGGCCCCAAGCGTCCGCAGGATCGCGTCGCGCTCACCGACATCAAGCAGACCTTCGAGAAGATCCTCGATGACCAGCTGGGTCAGATTCCCGCGGTCGAGGACGGCAAGTGGCTGTCCGAGGGTGGCCAGACCGCCGTCGATGTCGAGCAGAGCTACGAGAAGGATACCGACTACAGCGAGCTGGACGGCGAGACCTTCCGTCTCGATCACGGGGACGTGGTCATCGCCGCCATCACGTCCTGCACCAACACCTCCAACCCCAGCGTGATGCTGGCGGCAGGCCTGGTGGCCCGCAAGGCACGCGAGAAAGGCCTGCGCACCAAGCCATGGGTCAAGACTTCTCTGGCACCGGGTTCCAAGGTCGTCACCGACTATCTCGCCTCGGCGGGGGTTCAGGATGACCTCAACGAGCTGGGCTTCAATCTGGTCGGCTATGGCTGCACGACCTGCATCGGCAACTCCGGCCCGCTGCCGGACCCTGTCGAAGCCGCCATCAACGAGCGTGACCTGACGGTCGCCTCGGTGCTGTCGGGCAACCGCAACTTCGAGGGTCGCGTGCATCCCAACGTCCGCACCAACTGGCTGGCGTCACCGCCCCTGGTGGTGGCCTACGCCCTCGCCGGCACCGTGCGCACCGACCTCTCCAAGGAGCCGCTGGGCAAGGACAACGACGGCAACGATGTCTTCCTCAAGGACATCTGGCCCACCCAGGCGGAAATCGCCACGGCCGTCGAACAGGTACGCACCGAGATGTACCGCAAGGAGTACGCTGAAGTCTTCGACGGCGACGAGACCTGGCAGGCCATCGAGGTACCGGAAGCCGAGGTGTATGAATGGAAGGATTCCACCTACATCCAGCATCCGCCGTTCTTCGAAGGCATGGAGCGCGAGCCAAAGGCCGTGCAGGACGTCGAGAACGCTCGCGTGCTGGCCATGCTCGGCGATTCGGTGACCACTGACCACATCTCACCGGCCGGTGCCATCAAGCCGGACAGCCCGGCGGGTCGCTACCTCAAGGAGAACGGTGTCGAGGTCAAGGACTTCAACTCCTATGGCTCGCGTCGCGGCAACCACGAGGTGATGATGCGCGGCACCTTCGCCAACGTGCGCATCCGCAACGAGATGCTCGATGGCGTCGAGGGCGGCGAGACACGCCACGTGCCCTCCGGCGAGCAGATGGCCATCTACGATGCCGCCATGAAGTATGCCGAGGAAGGCACGCCACTGGTGGTGGTCGCGGGCAAGGAGTACGGCACCGGCTCCTCACGTGACTGGGCCGCCAAGGGCACCCTGCTGCTGGGCGTGCGTGCGGTGATTGCCGAGTCCTATGAGCGCATCCACCGCTCCAACCTGATCGGCATGGGCGTGGTGCCGCTGCAGTTCCCCGAAGGCGAGAGCCGCCAGTCTCTCGGCCTGACCGGTGATGAGGAAATCAGCATCAGCGGTCTGAATGACCTGACGGCCGGCGGCAAGGTCCAGGTCACTTTCAAGAGCGACAAGGGTGAGCAGAAGATCGAGGCGCTGTGCCGCATCGATACCGACAACGAGCTGGAGTACTACCGCCACGGCGGCATTCTCCATTACGTGCTGCGCGGCATGCTGTAACCCGCCAGCCGCTGATCGCAGCGCTGACCGCAATACAAAAGCCCCCGCAGGCATGGCCTGCGGGGGCTTCTTCATTTGCACACTCTGTTTCAGGCAATCTGCTTCATGCGCTCACTGACGGCGCAGGCGCGATCAGAACGCCTTGCGACGGTAGGCGCGGTAACGCGGCTGCCAGAAGTTCTTCTCGATGTTGGCCTGGATGATCTCGTCGCTGGAGGTCAGCGCCACGCCATCGGCCTGGGCCTGACGTGCCACGTCGAAGGCGATCTGACGGCTGATGTCCTGGATGTCGCCCAGCGACGGCAGCAGCGCGCCCTCGCCCTTCAGGACGATGGGAGCGTTGTTGGCCAGCGCATTGGCCGCGGCCATCAGCATGTTGTCGGTGATGCGTGAGGCGCTGGATGCCAGCACACCGAGACCGATGCCCGGGAAGATGTAGGCATTGTTGCACTGGGCAATCGCGTGGGTGTGGCCGTTGTGCTCGACCGGCGCGAACGGGCTGCCGGTGGCGACCAGTGCCTTGCCGTCGGTCCACTCGATGACTTCCGCCGGGGTCGCTTCGACGCGTGAGGTCGGGTTGGACAGCGGCATCACCAGCGGGCTCTCGCAACCGGCCTGCACGGCACGGATCACGTCTTCGCTGAACAGGCCACGCTGGCCGGAGACACCGATCAGCACGCTCGGCCTGGCGGCCTTGACCACATCCAGCAGGCCGCGGTCACCGAAGTCGGCCACGCTTTTGACGTCGTGAGCCAGACGGCTCTGGAAGTCGTAGAGGCCTTCCATGTCGCTGGTCAGCAGGCCGAAGCGATCGACCATGAAGACACGCTTGCGGGCCTCGGCCTCGTCCATGCCTTCCTTGACCATCGCCACCACGATCATCTCGGCGATGCCACAGCCGGCACTGCCGGCACCCAGGAAGGTCACGCGCTGGTCGGAGAGCTTCTCGCCCTTGGCCTTGCAGGCCGCCATCAGGGTCGCGACCACGACGGAGGCGGTGCCCTGGATGTCGTCATTGAAGCAACAGACTTCATCGCGGTAACGCTCGAGCAACGGCATGGCGTTGGCCTGCGCGAAGTCCTCGAACTGGATCATGGCCTTCGGCCAGCGACGCTTCACGGCAGTGATGAACTCGGCCACGAAGGCGTTGTAGTCATCACCGGTGACACGCTCGTGACGCCAGCCCATGTAGCGCGGGTCGTCGAGCAGCTTCTGGTTGTTGGTGCCCAGGTCCAGCGAGATCGGCAGGGTGTAGGCCGGGCTGATGCCGCCACAGGCGGTGTACAGCGACAGCTTGCCGATGGGGATGCCCATGCCGCCGATGCCCTGATCGCCCAGGCCCAGGATACGCTCGCCATCGGTGACGACGATGACCTTGACGTTGTCCTTGGTCGCGGAGCGCAGGATGTCATCCATGTGCTCGCGGTCCGGGTAGGAGATGAACAGGCCACGGTGGTTGCGGTAGATGTTGGAGAACTCCTCGCACGCCTGACCGACGGTCGGGGTGTAGATGATGGGCATCATCTCCTCGAGGTGCTCCTCGATCACGCGGAAGAACAGGGTCTCGTTGTCGTCCTGCACCGAGCGCAACAGGATGTGCTTGTCGAGGTCGGTGGCGCACTGCTGATACTGGCTGTAGACGCGCGCGACCTGCTCTTCGATGCTCTCGACATTCTGCGGCAGCAGGCCCATCAGATTGAAGCTGACACGCTCCTCGAGGCTGAAGGCGCTGCCCTTGTTGAGCAGCGGCATCTCGAGCAGGCTCGGGCCGGCGTAGGGAACGTACAGGGCGCGCTTGGAAGTATCCGTCATGGCGAGACTCTTGAATCAGTGGGGACGACCTCACGCTCGGCAAGCTTCTCGGCATGCCGGCAGACACGCGCAGCATGCCCGCTGAAGCACCGCAGAAGACCTGCTGGCAACCGGGCGTCCGAGGGACCTTTCGACGTGCAGTTTCCACGTGCGAACAAGGCATGATGATAGCACGCGCAGTGCTATCTCCGGCAGCCTGTGCAGGGTCGGCGTGCGTTGCGCAGACAAGGGTGCTGCATGACGAGAAACGCCCCGCTCATCCCCCTGACGGGGAAGGAGCGAGGCGTTCGCGATCACGTGCGGGGAATGGCTCAGGCCAGATCGGCACGCGATGCCGGCTTGCGCGGCGCAAGCGCGAAGAACGGGCGCAGCTTCACGCCCAGCATGTTGCCGGCGAAGGCCATCACCAGCCACAGCCAGCCATGCAGGCTGCCGGAGGAGATGCCACCGAAGTAGGCACCGATGTTGCAGCCGAAGGCCAGGCGCGCACCATAGCCCAGCAGCAGACCACCCAGCACGGCAGCCACCACCGAGCGCAGCGGAATGTTCCACTTCGGCGCGAACTTGCCGGCCAGCAGCGCCGCCGCCAGCGCCCCCACCACGATACCGATGTTCATCACCGTAGTGATGTCTTGATAGAGCGGTGCGGCCAGTGCCTTGGCATTGCCCGCCGCCTGCCAGTAGCCCCAGTCACTGACATCGAAGCCCAGCGCGGTATAGGCCTTGGTGCCCCACAGCGCGAAGGCCGAGGTGATGCCCCAGGGACGACCGGCCAGCGCCAGCGTCACGAAGTTGAGCAGCGCCAGCGCCACGGCACCCGCCAGCAGCGGCCAGGGACCCCGCAGAAAGCGTGACAGACCACGCGGCTGACTGTCGGTCACGGTGGCCTTCTCGAGCTCACCGTGACGGCGCTTCTCCAGCGTGCGTGTCACCACCACGATGATGGCGAACAGCACCAGGCTGACGATGATGCCACCCAGCGCGCCGAAGCTGTCCACCAGCGAGACGGCGGGCAGCGACGGCAGGCTCTGCCACCAGCTGAAGTGCGCGGTGCCGATCACCGAGCCGACGCAGAAGAAGATCAGGGTGATCACCATGCGCGCATTGCCGCCACCGACGGTGAACAGCGTGCCCGAGGCGCAGCCGCCGCCCAGCTGCATGCCGAGCCCGAACAGGAAGGCACCGACCACTACCGAGACACCCAGCGGCGAGACGAAGCCGGAGACCTCCTGCCCCCACAGACTGCCCGAGGCCAATACCGGGAAGAACAGCACCACGGCGATCGCCAGCATCAGCATCTGGGCACGCAGGCCGCGTCCTCGGCGCTCGGTGATGAAGACTCGCCAGGCGGAGGTAAAGCCGAAGGCCGCGTGGTAGAGCACCACGCCCAGCGCGCCCCCTACCAGCATCAGCAAGCCCTGGCGCCAGCCGGACACCAGCCCCAGCAGGATGGCAGCCACCACCAGCAAGCCTCCGGCCAGAATGGCCTTCGGGTTGATGGCGGTCGTCGGCAGGCCGGACTGGCTGGCCTTGCCGGGTATCGCATCGTGACTCATGTCTTGCTCCTTGAACGAAGTCGTCATGTCGCGTTCATCAATGCGGCAAGCCTAACGCGTTGCCTTATAGCTGTGAACGAATTTTCAGCACGCCATCCATTCCGCCATGGAATATGAGTCACCCCCGTCAGCTCACCTCCCAGACGACGACGCCCGCCATCGAAAGCGATGGCGGGCGTCTGGTGCCGGGCTGTGCAGGGTGTCCTCGAGATTACACGAAGTTGCCCAGACCGACGGCACGACGCAGGCGCTCCATCATCGGCGCGGCCTCATCGCGCGCACGCTCGGCACCACGCTTGAGGATGGCTTCGACATGTGCCGGATCTTCCATCAGCTCGACGTAACGCTCACGCGGCGCCTTGAGATGGTCGTTCAGGTATTCGAACAGCTGATTCTTGGCATCGCCCCAGCCAATGCCGGCGGCGTACTGCTCACGCATGGCGGCGACTTCCGCCTCGGTGGCGAAGGCGGAATAGATCTGGAACAGGGAACAGGTATCCGGGTCCTTCGGCTCCCCCGGCTCCAGCGAATTGGTCTTGATCTTGCGCACGCTCTTGAGCAGCTGCTTCTCGGTGCCGAACAGCGGAATGGTGTTGTTGTAGCTCTTGGACATCTTGCGGCCATCGAGGCCCAGCAGCAGCTGGGATTTCTCGTCGGTCACCGCCTCGGGCATGGTGAAGTAGTTGCCCTTGAAGAGGTGGTTGAAGCGCCCGGCCATGTCACGCGCCATCTCGATATGCTGGATCTGGTCACGCCCCACCGGCACCTTGTGGGCATTGAACATCAGGATGTCCGCCGCCATCAGCACCGGATAGCTGAACAGCCCCATGCTGATGCCACGATCCACGTCCTCGATGCCCGCTTCCTCGTTCTCGGCCACGGCGCCCTTGTAGGCATGCGCACGGTTCATAAGGCCCTTGGCGCAGACACAGTTGAGCAACCACATCAGCTCCGGAATCTCCGGCACATCCGACTGGCGATAGAAGATGGCGTTGTCGGTGTCCAGCCCCAGCGCCAGCCAGGTGGCGGCGATCTCACGGCGGGATTCCTGCACGCGCTTCGGGTCCTGACACTTGATCAGAGCATGGAAATCGGCGAGGAAATAGAAGGACTGGACCGTCGGGTCCTGGCTGGCCTCGATGGCGGGCTTGATGGCGCCGACATAGTTGCCGAGGTGAGGGGTGCCGGTGGTCGTGATGCCGGTAAGAACGCGGGTCTTGGTCATGGATGCACTTCTTGGGCGTCTGAGTCGGGGAGCGTGCCACTTGGCGGGACCTGCTCACAATGAATCACGACAGGGCACGACGGCGCGCATCACGATGCGATGAACCCGCCATGTCCTGCCGCTGCATTGCGCTCATCTTACCCTGAGGGGCATGGCCTTCGTAAGGGCCGGACAGACGACCAGCGCCCCATGCACGCCATGTACCCGCCGGCAGGCGTCAGCCCTTTGCCAGGGCATCTTCCAGCGAGATCACCGGCATGCCGAAGGCAGCGCCGACTTCCGCAATCGTCAGCTGGCCGGCATGCACGTTGAGGCCTGCCGCAAAGTGACGATCTTCCCGCAATACCTTGCGATAGCCGCCATTGGCGAGCTTCACCACATAAGGCAGCGTCGCGCTGGTGAGTGCCTGGGTCGAGGTACGCGCCACAGCCCCCGGCATGTTGGCCACGCAATAATGCACGACACCATCGACGAGATAGGTCGGTTCCGCATGGGTCGTGGCGCGACTGGTCTCGAAACATCCGCCCTGATCGATCGCGACATCCACCAGTACCGCACCGGGCATCATGTTGCGCAGATGCTCGCGACGGATCAGCTTGGGAGCCGCGGCACCGGGCACGAGCACGGCCCCGATGATCAATGCCGAATGGCGTACCGCCTCATCCAGCGCCTCGGACGTCGAATAGACCGTACGAATCTGTCCCTGATAGCGGTGATCCAGCGTCTCGAGGCGGTTCAATGACGTATCGAGAATCACCACCTCGGCGCCCAGCCCCAGCGCCATGCGCGCCGCATTCTCCCCCACCACGCCGCCGCCGATCACCGTGACCCGCGCCGGTGGCACGCCAGGCACACCGGGCAACAGCACCCCCATCCCGCCTTGCGCCTTCTCCAGCGCATGCGCGCCGGCCTGGATCGCCATGCGCCCGGCAACGCGGCTCATGGGCGCCAGCAGCGGCAGACCACCGGCGGTGTCGGTGATGGTCTCGTAGGCAATCGCGGTCACCCCGCTACCCAGCAGGCTTTCGGTCAGCTCACGGGCGGCGGCCAGATGCAGGTAGGTGAACAATGTCTGGCCGCTGGTGAGACGCGCCACCTCGGCCGGCTGAGGCTCCTTGACCTTGAGTATCAGCTCGGCCTCACGAAAGACCTGCTCGACATCCGATTCAAGACGAGCCCCGACCCCCTGGTACTCGGCGTCACTGAACCCACTGCCCTCACCCGCACCACGCTCGACGATGACGTCATGGCCATGGGCAATCAGCTCTCGCACCCCGGCGGGCGTCAGAGCGACACGGTATTCGTGGTTCTTGATTTCCTTCGGCACGGCGATCTGCATGACGAGCTCCTTGCACTGCTGGCGGAATACGGCGATGTCATCTCGACACCTCCTACAAGCACAGCAGACTCGTCAGCGTCGCGCCAATCAGATGCCAGCAAGATTCACCAAAACATGACAGCAATGCAGTGGAATGCAGGGAATCATCGTTGGCTGGCAGCATCCTCGCTCACCAGCACCGCCGAATAGCATTCACGGTAAGCCTCAGGCATGCGTCTGGCTCGCCCACTCGAGAGTTCGATGCAGACGAAGCGCGTGCGTGCCTCCAACAGCGTCAGACCATCCGAGCAACGACGCAGCTGAAAGCGGCGCGTCAGGCTCAGGCGGCCATCGCACGCCACCAGCCAGGTGGCCAGCATCAGCGAATCGCCAAGCCGTGCGCTGGCCAGATAGTCGATCTCGTGACGATGCACCGCCATGCCACGATCCTGGGCACGATAGTGTTCAAGGCCCAGCCCCAACGCTTCGGAATGTGCCCAGCTGATTCTCTCCAGCCAGCGCACGTATTCGGCATTGTTGACATGGCCATAGCCATCCAGCGCCTCGACACTTACCGCGATCGGCAGCAGGAAGGGAGACGGCAGCGCCCACCCTTCACAGGTTTCCCGCAAGGGGGCCGTGTTGCCGATGACGGTCTCCGATGCCTGTACGTCCGTCATGCCACGAACTCCGTGTCGTCATCCTGCTCGCGGGGCCCTGCATCATCACGCATGGGCGCACTGGCACCGCAGGACCAGCATTCACTGAAGCTGCCTTCGAGGCGCTCCCCGCAGGCGCACTGCCAATCCGGCTGCGCAGGCGCGGCCTCGATATGCGCCAGCAGCTGGCGAGCGCGGGCGAGATTGTGCTCGGCAACCCACAATTGCGGCTCGCAATCGTTGACGGGCAACTCCCCGGCTGCCGAACCCAGCAGACGGTTGCGCAGCTCGCACGGGATACCCTCGCTTTCCAGAAGGTTGCGCCAGTGATCCAGCAGCACGAGATTGTGATGGGATGTCAGTCGTCGATACATGCCGTCAGACTATCAGAGTCCGGGCGCTACGGAAGCCATCAACGACAACGCCGCCCCGAAGGGCGGCGTTGTCGTTCGTGTCAAAGGACACGTTCATCGCTCGCGATCCCGATCGCGCTCCTGGTCGCGACCCGAGACTCGATCTCAGTCGCGATAGACCCGCACACCGAGCGCCTTGAGGTAGGAGGTCTCGGGGATGGACGGGTGCACCGGGTGGTCGCTGGCCTGATGGCCCTGGAAGATGACCTGACCGTGGCGGTCCTGGTGACGCACGGCGCCACGCACCACATCCATCAGGCGCTCCGGCGCGAGATGCATGGAGCAGGAGCCGGACATCAGCAGACCGTCGCGGCCCAGCAGGCGCATGGCTTCACGGTTGAGGCGTGCATAGGCGCGCTCACCGTTGGTGATGTCCTTGCGCTTGCGGATGAAGGCGGGCGGATCCGCGATGATGACGTCGAACTGCTCGCCTTCCGCGCGCAGGGCCGTCAGTGCCTCGAAGACATCCGACTCCGCGATGGAGACGCGATCCTCGACACCGTTGAGCACGGCGTTGCCCGAGACACGCTCAAGTGCCGCACCGGAGGCGTCGACACACAGCACTTCGCTGGCGCCATGCGCCGCCGCCTGCACCCCCCAGCCACCGACGTAGCTGAACAGGTCCAGCACGCGCTTGCCTGCCACCTGACGATTCAGCCAGGCACGGTTGTCGCGGTGATCATAGAACCAGCCGGTCTTCTGGCCATCCAGTACCGGCGCGCTGAACTGGACCCCATTCTCTTCCAGCAGCACGCTTTCCGGCAGCTCGCCATAGACGACTTCGACGTTGCGCTCGAGCTGTTCCTGACGGCGACCGCTGGAATCGTTCTTGAACACGATGGCGGTCGGCTTGACGACCTTCAAGAGCGCATCGACGATCACTTCCGCCAGTCGCTCCATGCCGAAGGTGTTGAGCTGGCAGACCAGCACGTCGCCGAAGCGATCGACGATCAGACCCGGCAGCAGGTCGCCCTCGCCGTGGACCAGACGGTAGAACGGCTTGTCATAGAGGCTCTCGCGCAGTGACAGCGCCTGGTTGAAGCGATGCACCAGCAGCGAGCGGTCCAGACGCTGTTCCGGGTTGCGCGAGACGATACGCGCGCAGATCAGCGAGTTCGGGTTGACGTAGGCAACGCCCATCGCGCGGCCGTTGCTGGCCTCGATGATCGCCTGGGCACCCGGCTCGAAATTCTTGAGTGGCGTCGCGACGGTATCGACTTCATTGGAGTACAGCCACAGATGGCCAGCCTTGAGGCGGCGATCAGCATTCTTCTTCAGGCGCAGACGTTCAGTCACGGGAATCATCCATAAGACAGGGAAAGGGACAGGACGACGACAGGGCGCGCCCGAATGGGGCCATTCTAGTCGTCATGGCGGCCCCGGTCACGGAGCCTCCGGTCAAGTGATCATCAAGGGCCAGCGAGACATGTCTGACCCGTGCCGGCACGAACGGCACTAGCTCTGGCAATGAGGGCAGAAGCAGCTGGCACGCTGCCCGAGCACCAGGCTCATGATCTCATGGCCACACTCACGGCAGGGCTCGCCCCCTCGCCCATAGACGTTGAGGCGCTGGGCGAAGTAGCCGGGCTTGCCATCACCACCGACGAAATCACGCAAGGTGGTACCGCCTTGCTCGATGGCAGCCGCCAGCACGCTGCGCGAGGCCTCGGCGAGGCGCTCATATTCCTCCAGAGAGGTCTCCCCCGCCGGACGACGCGGGTCGATGCCAGCCATGAAGAGCGCCTCACTGGCGTAGATGTTGCCCACGCCGACCACATTGGCGTTGTCCATCAGGAAAGGCTTGATCGCCACGCGTCGCTTGCGCGAGCGCGCGAAGAGAAGCTCACCGGTGAAGGCATCCGACAAGGGCTCCGGCCCGAGCCTCGCCAGACGTGTGTCAGCGTGCGGGTCACCGCGCACGAAGTCGACGAAACCGAAGCGACGCGGGTCGTGATAGCGCAACACCTGGCCATTGCCCAGCACTACATCGACATGGTCATGCGTACGGGGCGGCGTGCCGATGGGTACCAGCCTCAGACTGCCGGACATGCCCAGATGCCAGAGCAGGTGGCCATCGGCGATCGGCAACAGCAGGTACTTGGCACGGCGCGAGAGCTCACCGAAACGCTGCCCCACCAGCCACTCCGCCAGCTCACTCGGTACTGGCGTGCGCAGCCGTGGCTGACGCACGATCACCTCGGTGACCTCCTGGCCCTCGACCAATGGTGCGATACCACGGCGAGTCGTCTCGACTTCCGGTAATTCGGGCATGCTTCCTCCTCGACTGACCGCCAGACGCACAACAGGGTGACGACAGAAGCCGCCACCCTGTTGCAGGATGCCGGAACTCCGACATCCAGATACTCGAAAACCCGGTCAGGACCGGGTTTTCGAGGGTTCCGACAGCACGCTGGCGGGAGACAAGATCACTTGATCTTGGCTTCCTTGTACATCACGTGCTTGCGAACGACCGGATCGTACTTCTTGAATTCAAGCTTGTCCGGAGTGTTACGCTTGTTCTTGTCGGTGGTGTAGAAGTGGCCAGTACCGGCACTTGACACCAACTTGATCTTGTCACGCATTTTCAGTTTCCTTCCACAGTCGCATTCACCGAACGATTGAGAGCGTTGCCCTCGGCTCGGTTGCCATTGCTACAGGGGCTGTCTTCTAGTGTTTAGAAGCGCTCGCCACGTGCAGTGAGGTCCTTGAGGACTTCGTCGATACCCTTCTTGTCGATGATGCGCATGCCCTTGGTAGAGACGCGCAGCTTGACGAAGCGCTGCTGGGATTCAACCCAGAAACGGTGGGTGTGCAGGTTCGGCAGGAACCGGCGACGAGTCTTGCGCTGGGAGTGAGAAACGTTGTTACCAGTCACCGGGCGCTTGCCGGTAACCTGACATACTTTGGACATTGGAGCCTCCAACCGCTGCGTTGGCTAAGTTGTTCAAAACCTGTCGGGCAAACCGGAAGTGGCAGGCGCCGCCTCATGCCCTGATTTCAAAGTGTGTTACGTCCATTCCGGAAGACAAGCTTCAGGGTACTGGAACGTGCAGGCGCAGCATTTTACCCGAAGAGGAACGCGAAAGCACGCCCAAGACGGATTTTTTTCGCCAACACGCTTCGCCCGAGCTGTCACATCGGTACAGACGCTTGCTTAGCCAGACGCTTCACTCAGCCAATGTCGGCCAGAGTGGTCGCGAATTCTGTGGTGGGTGGTACGGGAGGCGCAACATTACCACAATCGACGCCCTGTTTTGCAATCCCTGTCACCTGGCAGGCCCGACAATTGACCAGACCGGACATCCGCAGGGCGCCTCCTTCCCATCCGCTCCTTCTTCTTCCTTCTCTTCCCCCTGCTCTCGTCTCAGCGCCTTGTCGAAAAAGGTCGCACAAGACCGAGGCGATGCCTGGCTCACAACCAGCCACGCTCGGCGAAGGAGATCACCTCGCCGTCCCCCACCACGAAGTGATCCAGCACCCGGATATCGAAAAGTCCCAACGCCTCTTCCAGGCGCTGGGTGATACGACGATCGGCATCACTGGGCTCCGCCACTCCGGAGGGATGGTTGTGGGCGAGTATCAAGGCACCCGCGTTGAGCGCCAGCGCCCGCTTGACCACTTCACGCGGATAGACGGCAGCAGCATCCAGCGTGCCGGTGAAGAGTGTCTCGAAGCGAATGACGCGATGCTGACTATCCAGGAAGAGTGCGGCGAAGACCTCATGTGGCAGATCACGCAGATGAGAGGAGAGGTAGCGCCGTACCAGCAGCGGTGAGGTCAATGCCGCCCCGCGCATCAACAGGCTTTCCAGATGTCGACGGGACAGCTCCAGCGACGCCTGCAACTGTACGTACTTGGCATCTCCCAGGCCTCGCGCGGCACAGAAATCCTGCTGACTGGCTTCCAGCAGTGGGCGCAGCCCGCCGAAGGTGGTCAACAGGTCGCGCGCCAGGTCCACCGCCGAACGTCCCTTGATTCCCACTCGCAGGAAGATTGCCAGCAACTCGGCATCTGACAGCGCAGCAGCCCCCGATGACAGAAGCTTCTCACGGGGCCGCTCCCCGATTGGCCACTCCCTGATGCCCATGCACACTTTCCTCTCGTGACAGTGATGCTGACATCCGGCGCGCCACGAGAGTGGCCATGCCTGCCTCAGGGCAGGCCCACCGACACGCCAAGGAGCATGACGCGACATCAGCATTTGGACTGAGAAGCGTGGTCTTCGCCCGTCACTGCCGCCAGCGTCACTCTCAACGCTTGCATGCCTGGCGCGCTTTCTGGCTGGCTGAGCCTTCCTGGCTCGCGGCTCGTCGTACCGCGACAGGTCAGTGTCCGCACCCGCGACAGACGGCGTGCCCGGCCAGCGACGCTACGCAAGGTTGCATCACGGTGATATGGTAGAGGCGAACGCGAGAGCTTTGACATTGACGGATCAGGGATGCAGGACACCATGCACTCACTCGCCGGACGGCGCATTCTGCTGGGCATCAGCGGCGGTATCGCAGCGTACAAGGCGGCGCTCATCACTCGTCTGCTGAAAAAGGCCGGGGGCGAGGTACGCGTCGCCATGACCGAAGGTGCCCAGGCCTTCATCACGCCGTTGACCCTGCAGGCGCTGTCGGGCAATCCCGTGCATACCTCGCTGCTCGATCCTGAGGCAGAGGCCGGCATGGGACATATCGAGCTGGCGCGTTGGGCGGAGGTCATTCTCATCGCCCCCGCCACTGCCGACCTCATGGCCCGCCTGGCCCATGGCCGTGCCGATGATCTGATCACTACCCTGTGCCTGGCCAACAACGCACGCTGGGTCGTGGCCCCGGCGATGAATCAGGCGATGTGGGCGCACCCTGCCACCCAGCGCAACGCCCGGCAGCTCAGTGCCGATGGCTGGACGCTGCTCGGCCCGGCCAGCGGCGAACAGGCGTGCGGCGACGTGGGAGCCGGGCGCATGCTCGAGCCAGAGGAGATCGTCGCCGGTCTGAGCGAGCTGCTCGACGAGGGCGAGCCGGCACCATTGCCGGCAGCGGGCCTGACCATCACCATCACCGCCGGTCCGACCCGGGAAGCGCTGGATCCGGTGCGCTATCTGAGCAATCACAGCTCCGGAAAGATGGGGTATGCCCTGGCCAGCGAAGCCGCGGCACTGGGCGCAAGAGTTCGCCTGATCAGTGGGCCTGTCGCCCTGCCCACACCGCCTGGCGTCGAGCGCATCGATGTCGAGTCAGCCTTGCAGATGCAAGGCGCTGCCGAAGCGGCGCTGCAGGATAGCCAGGTCTTCATCGGCTGCGCCGCCGTCGCCGACTTCCGACCTGCCGCTGTCGCCGAGCACAAGCTCAAGAAGCAGGCCGGCGAAGAACAGATGCAGGTCCATCTGATCCGCAATCCCGATATCATTGCCGGCATTGCCGAGCAGAGTCAGGCGCGGCGCGCCAGCGGACAGCCCGCTCCGCTGGTGGTCGGCTTCGCCGCCGAGACTCGCGATGTCCTTCGCTATGCCCGCGACAAGCTGACACGCAAGCGTCTCGACATGATCGTGGCCAATGACGTCAGCACCCCGGGACTGGGGTTCGGCAGTGACAGCAATGCCGCCACCCTGGTGTGGCGACACCCCGGCCAGGCAAATGACAGACTGCATGAACAGGCCATCGCGGCCTGCCCCAAGATTGCGCTGGCGCGTGCGATTCTCGAGCGCGCACTGGCACTGCATCAAGACGGCGCCCTCCATGGTGCCGCCAATTTGAACATGGCGACCTCCGCCATCGATGACCAGGAAACACCTTAGATGACCCGCCCCCGGCTCGAACTCAAGATCCTCGACGAGCGCGTTCGCGATTACCCGCTACCCCACCATGCGACTCCCGGCAGTGCCGGCATGGACCTGCGCGCACTGTTGGATGCCCCGCTGACACTGGCCCCGGGCGCCTGTGAGCTGGTGCGTACCGGCCTGGCGATCCATATCGCCGACCCGGCGCTGGCCGGCATGATCCTGCCGCGCTCCGGTCTGGGGCATAAACACGGCATCGTGCTGGGCAATCTGGTCGGTCTGATCGATTCCGACTACCAGGGCGAACTGATGATCTCGGTCTGGAACCGCGGCGACAGCGAGTTCGTGCTGGAACCCGGTGAGCGACTGGCACAGTACGTGCTAGTCCCGGTAGTACAGGCCGAACTGGTCGAGGTCACGGAATTCGAGACCAGCCAGCGCGGTGAAGGCGGCTTTGGCCATTCTGGTCGTCATTGACGGGTCGTCACTGACAGCGCATTGCAGACGACTCGCCACCGAAACCCGACAGCGCTCCGTGACAGACGGAACCGCTTGCTAGCCGCACCCGTCGGCATGCCGCGATAGTGTTCGCACGGCATGCCGACCATGACTTCTCACGATTGATTCAACCGACAGGGATGCACCATGAGTCAGGTACCCGCTTCAATTTTTCGCGCCTACGACATCCGTGGCATCGTGGATGAGACCCTCACCGAAGACGGCGTGCGCGCCATCGGCCAATCCATCGGTAGCGAAGCCGCGGCACGCGGTGAGTCCACCGTCGTGGTCGCCCGCGATGGTCGCCTCTCCGGACCGCGCCTGTCCAAGGCGCTGATTGCCGGCCTGCGCGATGCCGGCCGTGATGTCATCGACATCGGCATGGTGCCGACTCCGGTGCTCTACTACGCCACCAACATCCTGGAAGGCACCCGCTCCGGCGTGATGCTGACCGGCAGCCACAACCCGGCCAACTACAACGGTCTGAAGATCGTGCTGGCGGGTGAGACCCTGTCCGGCGACACCATCACCGACCTTTATCGCCGCCTGCAGGAAGGCGATCTGGCGCAAGGCGAAGGTAGCCTGCGTGAAGAAGACGTGCGCGAACGCTACCTGGATCAGATTACCGGCGACGTGGTCGTCAAGCGTCCGCTCAAGGCAGTGGTCGATTGCGGCAATGGCGTGGCCGGTGAGCTGGGCCCGGAGCTGATCCGTCGCCTCGGTGTCGAGACCATCCCGCTGTTCGAGGAGATCGATGGCAACTTCCCGAACCATCACCCGGACCCGGGCAAGCCGGAAAACCTGCAGGACCTGATCAGAACCATGCAGGAAACCGGCGCGGATATCGGTCTGGCCTTCGATGGCGACGGCGATCGCCTCGGCGTCGTCACGCCCAAGGGCGAGATCCTGTATCCCGACCGTCTGATGATGGCACTGTCGGAAGACCTCATCGAACGTGTACCGGGCGCGCGCATCATCTTCGACGTCAAGTGCACCGGCAACCTGGCCACCGTGATCGAGAAGGCGGGGGGCACACCGGAAATGTGGCGCACCGGCCACTCCCTGATCAAGGCGCGCATGAAGGAAACCGGCGCGGCCCTGGCCGGCGAGATGAGCGGCCATATCTTCTTCAAGGAGCGCTGGTTCGGCTTCGACGACGGCCTCTACGGCGCGGCGCGCCTGCTGGAAATCCTCGCCAAGCAGGATGTCGATGCCGACACCTTCTTCGCACGCTATCCGCAGGATCTGGGCACCCCCGAGATCAACGTGGAAGTGACCGATGAGACCAAGTTCGCTATCGTCGAGCGACTGGCCAGCGAAGGTGACTTCGGTGACGACGGCGTGAAGACCACGCTGGATGGCATTCGCGTCGACTACGCCGACGGCTGGGGCCTGTGCCGCGCCTCCAACACCACACCGGTGCTGGTACTGCGCTTCGAAGGCAAGTCAGAGGCGGCGCTGGAGCGCATCAAGGACAGCTTCCGTGCCGCACTGAAGCAGGCCGAGCCAAGCATCACCGCCCCGTTCTGATCGAGGCGTTCTGATCGGCCCGGGCAGGCGATCAACGACCGGCGCGGCAGCAGGATGACCGCCGTGCCGGTCCGCTGACTCCCCGGCCCGGGTGACTCTTCCCCATGGCAGCGCCGGTTGCCATCACCTCTTTCCATGACGTGGTGCGCGCAGGCGTAACGCAAGTGATAGTCTCGAGTGACAGTGTCCGAACTCTCCTTTCGGACCCAATTTCTGTGGAGTGATACGTTGATGAGCCACGCCAACCGCGACCCGCACCAGGTGGTCGAGGTCCTGTCCGAAGCCCTGCCCTATATCCAGCAGTTCTCGGGCAAGACCGTGGTGGTCAAATACGGCGGCAACGCCATGACCGAAGATACCCTGATCGACTCCTTTGCCCGCGACATGGTGCTGATGAAGGAAGTCGGCATCAATCCGGTGGTCGTGCACGGCGGCGGCCCTCAGATCGGCGCCCTGCTCAAGAAGCTGAACATCGAATCACGCTTCGTTGACGGCATGCGCGTGACCGACTCAGAGACCATGGATGTGGTCGAGATGGTACTGGGCGGCCTGGTCAACAAGGGCATCGTCAATCTGATCAACCAGTGCGGCGGCAAGGCCATCGGCGTCACCGGCAAGGACAGCGGCCAGATTCGCGCGCGCCAGCTCAAGGTCACCCGCCACATGCCGGGCATGAATGCCTCGGAAATCATCGATATCGGTCACGTCGGTGAAGTCGAGCATGTCTCGACGGATCTGATCGAGCTGCTGACCCGCAATGACTTCATTCCGGTGATAGCGCCGATCGGCGTCGACGATGAGGGACGCAGCTACAATATTAATGCCGACCTGGTCGCCGGCAAGGTCGCAGAAGCGCTGGGGGCGGAGAAGCTGATGCTGCTGACCAACGTCGCCGGCCTTCTGAACGCCGAGGGCGAAGTCATGACGGGGCTGACCACCGAAGCGGTGGATGGACTCATCGAGGACGGCACCATCTATGGCGGCATGCTGCCCAAGATCAGCTGCGCGCTGGATGCCGTCAAGCAGGGCGTGCGCAGTGCACACATCATCGATGGTCGCGTACCGCATGCCACCCTGCTGGAAATCTTCACCAATGCCGGTGTCGGCACCTTGATCAGCAATGCTGATCCGGACACCTCCAAGGCATGAAGAGCATAAAGCCGGGGCCAGACTTCCGGTGATTCGCGCGAGGCCAGCGACACGCCTCAGGACACGGACCCGCCCGCAGCACATCGCTGCAGGCCGCGAGAAATGACAAGATTCCATGACGCAGGCGAATCCAAAACAATCACGTCGCGAACAGATCCTCCAGGCACTTGCCTTGATGCTGGAAGAGGACAGCGGCAAACGTATCACCACCGCGGCATTGGCACGTCAGGTCGGCGTCTCCGAGGCTGCACTCTATCGTCACTTCCCCAGCAAGGCGCGCATGTTCGAAGGGCTGATCGAGTTCATCGAGAGCACCCTGTTCGAGCGCATCGCGCTGATTCTGCAGGACAACGATACGGCTCATGCCAGGGTGCACCATATCCTGAGCCTGCTGCTTGGCTTTGCCGAGAAGAATCCCGGACTGTGCCGCCTGCTCAACGGCGATGCCCTGACCGGGGAGACGGCTCGTCTGCGTGTGCGCATGGCGCAGCTGTTCGAACGTCTCGAGACCCAGCTCAAGCAGGTACTGCGCGAGGCCGAGCCTCGTGAAGGCCTGCGGCCTGCCATTACCGTGACAGCCGCAGCCAATCTCCTGCTGGCCAGTGCCGAAGGCCGCATCGGACAGTATGTCCGCAGCGACTATCGCAAGCGACCCACCGAGCACTGGGAAGAACAGTGGAGACTGTTGAGTCGCGACCTGCTGCTGAGCAGCCAGGAGCGGATTGCCGTCTGACGGCCCTCCGCATGAGCCAAGGAAAAGCCCCCGCCTCGAAGAGACGGGGGCTTTTTCATGCCACCTTCACGTGCAGACTCAGTTGCCAGGCCCATAACGCTCGACGATGGCCGTCGCCGTCATCGGGCGCGCCAGCAGGTAGCCCTGATAACTGTCGCAGCGCAATCGCTTGAGCCCCTCGAACTGCGCCTGTGTCTCGACACCTTCCGCCACGATCTCGTGCCCCATCGAATGCCCCAGACTGATGATGGCACCTACCAGCTGGATGGCCTGCTCATTGGCTCCCTGCTCGCTGGCCACCTGACCGCCGCGCCCTTGCTCGGACGCATCTTCCGCCAGAGCGTCCATATTCATCACGAAGCTGCGGTCGACCTTGAGCACATCCAGCGGCAGGGAAGACAGATAGGACAGTGACGAGTATCCCTGCCCGAAGTCATCCAGCGCCACACGCACACCGAGCTCCCGCAGCGCTCTCAGCACGCTGAGCCCACCCTCCATGTCCTGGATCAACAGGGTCTCCGTGACCTCGACCTCCAGGCGCGTCGGCGCGAGATTCTGACTCTCGAGCACGCTGATCACTTCATGCTCATAGCCCGAGGTCAGCTGGCGCGCCGAGAGGTTGACGGCCATGCGCGGCATGTAAAGGCCGCTTTCCTGCCAGCGCACCATCTGGGCGCAGGCCTCTTCCAGCACGAAACGCCCCAGCCGGAAGATGAGCCCCGTCTCTTCCGCGAGCGGAATGAACTGGGCCGGAGAGATCATGCCCAGCTCAGGATGCTGCCAGCGCAGCAGCGCCTCGACCCCCAGCAGCTCTCCCGCCGCGTTCAGCTGCGGCTGGTAGTGCAGGAAGAGCTGCTGGCGCTCGATGGCCTGACGCAGGTCCTGCTCCAGCGTCATGCGCGAGGCGACATGCTTGTCCAGCGAGGACTCCCAGCGCAGGGCATGATCGCCACGCGACTTGGCATGATAGAGCGCCACGTCCGCATTGAGCATCAACGCCTGGGCGTCACCATCTGCCTCGGCCAGGGAGTAGCCGGCCGTCAGGCTGATGATCAAGGGACGCCCGAGAATCGTGAAGGGGCGCTCCAGCTTCTGCTGGACATCGGCCACGATCTGCTCGGCTTGCTCGCCGACCTGAGGGAAATAGAGGCCGAACTCATCCGCCCCGAGACGCGCGACCAGGCCACCGGACGGCAGGATGCGCCGCAGGCGCTCACCGATCGAGACCAGCAGCTGATCCCCCGCCTCATGCCCCAGACCATCATTCACCGTCGAGAAGCGATCGATGTCGGCATAGATCATCACGCCTCCGATCGCGACCCGCTCATCCGCCGCCGCCATGAAGGCCTTGCGGTTGTAGAGCCCCGTCAAGGCATCGTGGCGCGCCAGGTAGTCGAGCTGACGCTCCGACTCCTTGTGGGCGCTGATGTCCAGCAGCAGGCCTTCCCAGTAACGTACGCCCTCCTCTCCCTCGATCATCACGCTGCGGTCCAGCACCCAGCGCTCGTGATCCGCGACGATTCTGAACACCTGTTCATGACGCATCTGAGCGCACATCGCCCAGTGACGCGCCGACGCGACGGACGGGCGATCCTCGGGATGGATCAGCTCATTGAGGGTGATGCCGGCCCCGACCAGAGACTCGGCCGAACGTCCGAACAATTCCGCGGCACCACTGCTGATGAAGGTCAGCGTGCCGGTGTTGACCTCGATGCGATACACCACGCCGGGCAGGTTATCCATCAAGGTCACCAGAGTACGCGAGCGCGCCGCCATCGATTCGAGCTCGCCCTCCAGCTCATCGTGGCGCTCACTGCGTTGCCGCTCGGCACGCGCGATCATCACGCCAAGCACCACCAGGAAGATGCCTCCCAGCAGCAGACCAAACCAGATACGCTGCCACCAGACCCACCACAGGCTCGAGACGGGCTGACTGACGACGCTGAACAGCTTGAGTGGTGCGATAAAACTGCCCGCCGCCATGCGCGGACGGCCATCAAAGCCGTCCACGTGATAGCGCCGCACGCCACGCTCGGAGATGTACTTGCCCATGTTGGCCAGCGTCGGCAACGGCAACTTTCCCGTCACCCCCAGCGCGTGCTCCTGAGGGCTGGAAAACAGCAGCAGACCGTTGGTCGAGAACAGGCGCAGGCGCTGCCCGTCATCCGCCCCCGGATTGGCCAGCAGACTTCTGGACTCCGAGAAATCCAGGCACCCGATCAGCAGCCACGCCTTGTCCTCGAGCTGCATATGGCGATAGAAAGGCAAGCCGGGCTGGCCGGACCCGAGAGGCAGTGCCGAACCGAACAACAGATTGCTTCTGCCGGGCAGGGATTGCGCCTCGGCCTGCGAGAGCTGCCACTTGCAGCTGCGCCCGACACCGATCTGATTGAGGCTGCTGCCACGATAATCGGCGAACGGCACCATCATCAGGGAGACCAGCGCCGGATGACGCCCCAGCGCACTCTCGAGCGAGCCTCTCCACTGCCTTGGTGTCTCCTCGTGCAACACACGCTCGAGCACCATCATCTCGCGGGCGACATCCGCCACGAGCTGTTCAGTCGAGATGTGCAGTTGCGTATCGAGCGCTTCGAGGCGTTGCATCTCCTGTTCGCGGACATCAAACCATTGTCCCGCCAGAAACAGCCCGCCCAACACCACCAGCAAAGCGACATTGATGCCAAGGATGCGCCACAGTGAATGTGTGCCTGGTTGACGCGAGGTAATCGGGTCCACATAGCCACCAATGAGGAAGGGAAATGACCGCTTAGCGTAGTGCAACAGAATGAAACATTCTGTTGCACGATACAACTGTCTACTGCCATAGCCGGTCGTTTCACTGTCCCTCAACGACAGAAGCCCCGCCGGAACACCGGCGGGGCTTCATCTACTGCGGGAAGTCAGCGAGGGAGTGTCAGGCAGCGAACCCTTCGCTCATGTCACCCATCGATTCACGCAGCTTCTTCATGGCGTTCTTTTCCAGCTGACGGATACGTTCTGCCGAGACACTGTAGATGTCTGCCAGCTCGTGCAACGTCGCCTTGTTGTCGCTCAACCAGCGCTGCTGGAGGATATCGCGCGAACGCTCATCCAGTGCTGCCAGTGCCTTGAGCAGACGCCCGTGGGAGTCATCTTCCAGATCCTGCTGCTCGACCTGAGCCGCCGGATCGAGACTGTGGTCCTCGAGATAATTGACCGGCGCCTGGTAAGCGGAGCTCTCGTCATCACTGGGACCCGCATCGAAGCCGGCATCGTGTGCCGAGAGACGACTTTCCATCTCGCGTACCACCGATGGCTTGACGTCCAGGTCGCCTGCGATGGCGTCCACTTCTTCATTGTTCAGCCATGCCAGACGCTTCTTGGCACCGCGAAGATTGAAGAACAGCTTGCGCTGGGCCTTGGTGGTCGCGACTTTCACGATGCGCCAGTTGCGCAGCACGAACTCGTGAATCTCGGCCTTGATCCAATGCACGGCAAAGGACACGAGGCGAACGCCCTGATGGGGGTCAAAACGCTTGACCGCTTTCATCAGGCCGACATTGCCTTCCTGGATCAGGTCCGCCTGCTGCAAGCCATAGCCGCTGTAGCTGCGCGCGATATGTACCACGAAACGCAGGTGCGACATGACGAGTCGACGGGCCGACTCCAGATGATTCTCTTCATGCAACCGCAGGGCAAGCTCATGCTCTTCTTCAGCAGTAAGCACAGCGATACGGTTCACCGACTGGATATAGCCGTTTAGATCTTGACCCGGTGACAGGTGGCCAAGTGGCTGAAGACTGGTGCTCATAATGCAGATGTCTCCATGGTTGCCTAACACGCATGCAAGTAGTGAGACTGTGAAGGTTGCGACAGGTTCCCGTCAATAGCTGTACATGACGTGTACAATTGTCATGACGAGTAGCGCTTCGTAACACCAGCGGGTGTGCAGTACGTTTAACCACCCACCAGCCCCTTCACTGACGCCCGGCGCAATTGTTTCCGGAGCGTAACTGATGACCTATCTGGAGAGGAACACTGGCGGAAAACCGCGAAAAAAGATCGGCATCAGCGCGGAGAAATACTCGCCAGATGACGTCCGACCGCGATCCAGGCCCCCAACCAACCCAGTATTGTACTCGAAAACAGCAGCGTGGTACCCCCTGTGATGCCCAGTGCGGGCAACACATAGTTGCCGCCATAACTTTGTACAAGAGCCGTCACGGGTGCCGCCAACCAGTTACCGCCAAGCGCCAGAATGCCACACGCCAGCAACCCGCCGCCCAGGCCATACCAGGCACCGCTATACAGGAAGGGACGCCGCACGAAGGCGTGGGTCGCACCGATCAGGGTCACGACCTCGATCTCCTGCCGGCGGCTCTCCACCGACAGCCGGATGGTATTGCCTACCACCAGCAGCACCCCCAGTCCGAAGAGTAGCGCAAGTCCCAGCGTCACTTTCTGACCCAGCTCACCCAATTGACGCAGACGCTCCAGCCATGCCAGATCCAGTCGTGCACTCTCGACGCCCGGCTCGCCCTCGAGGCGTGCGGCGAGATCGCGGACGGATTCCGGCGAGGTATCCAGCGGCGTGATGACGATGCTGGCCGGCAAGGGGTTGTCGTCCAGCAGGCTCAGTGAGCGCTTGAGATCGAGTGCCTGGGCGAATTCCTGCATGCCCTCGGCGGCAGTGATCAGACGTACGCCTCCGACGCCCGGGGCGCCGCGCAGCGAGTCCGACAGCGTCAGTGCCTGGCTCTCGTCGACCGACGTCTCGAGATAGAGGGTGAGCTGAGCGCTGTCATTGAGCTCATTGTCCAGCAGGCGCGCACTGTCCAGCGCCAGCCACAGCGCGGCAGGCAGTGTCAGCGCGATGGCGATCGCCAGCATGGTCAGCAGGCTGGCGACCGGAGTGACCAGCAGACGGCGTGCGCTGTCACGCGCCATGGCGCCATGATGACGCAGCCAGCTGCGATAGCGACTCTCGACGGAAATCCGGCTGGAGCGCGCGCCCTTGCGCGCCTGACGCTCGACAGACTCCGTGGATTCGACAGCGTCCGAGGCGGCCTTGGCGGCACGACCTCTTCCCGCCTGGCGCTTGTCGGACGAGGACTCGTGGTGAGTGCGGGGAGGGCTCATCGGGCCTCCTTGTCGGCAATCAGGCGACCGTCGGAAAGCTCCAGCGTGCGATGGTGCAGACGCGCGATCAGCGCCAGATCATGACTGGCGATCATCACCGTGGTACCGATGCGATTGAAGTCCTCGAACAGACGCATGATATCGGTCGAGAGTTTCGGGTCCAGGTTGCCGGTCGGCTCATCCGCCAGCAGCAAGGCTGGCTTGTTGACCACCGCACGCGCGATGCCCACGCGCTGCTGCTCCCCCCCGGAGAGTTCGATGGGCAGCGCCTTCTCGCGATGCAGCAGGCCCACCTTGTCAAGAGCGGCACGCACGCGACGCGCCTGCTCGCGCGGCGTGACCCCTTGGATCATCAGGGGCAGCGCCACGTTGTGGAAGATGTTGCGATCGCTCAGCAGCTGATGGTCCTGAAAGACCACACCGATCTGGCGGCGGTAGTAAGGCACCTGCGAGGCATGCAGGCGTCCGATATCGTGCCCGGCCACCAGGATACGGCCACGCGAGGGACGCTCGAGGAGCATGATCAGCTTGAGCAATGAGCTCTTCCCTGCCCCGGAATGCCCGGTCAGGAACGCCATCTCGCCACGCTCGATGCGAAAATCGAGCCCGGCGAGTGCATCGAAGCGCCCTCCATAGCGCTTGCCCACATGCTCGAAGGCAATCATGCCTCGCGTGTCTCCGCGCCATCCGCCGGACGTGCATCCTCTTCCTCTCCGGCACGCGCGAACAGGGCGTTGACGAAATCGTCCGCCGCGAAGGGCCGCAGATCATCCACTCCCTCCCCGACGCCGATGTAGCGAATCGGCAGATTGAGCTGCTTGGCCAGCGCGAAGATGATGCCACCCTTGGCGGTACCATCCAGCTTGGTCAGTGTCAGGCCGGTGATGTTGACCGCTTCATGGAAGGTGGAGGCCTGTGACAGCGCGTTCTGGCCGGTACCGGCATCCAGCACCAGCATCACTTCGTGGGGCGCGGCGACGTCCAGCTTGGCCATCACGCGCTGTACTTTCTTGAGCTCTTCCATCAGGTGGCTCTTGTTGTGCAGACGGCCCGCGGTATCGGCGATCAGGATATCGACGTTACGCGCCTTGGCGGCTTCCAGAGCGTCATAGATGACCGAGGCGCTGTCAGCACCGGTGTGCTGCGCGATGACCGGCACCTTGTTGCGCTCGCCCCAGACCTTGAGCTGTTCCACCGCTGCGGCACGGAAGGTATCGCCCGCCGCCAGCATCACGCTGCGGCCCTGGCTCTGGTAGCGCTTGGCCAGCTTGCCGATGGTGGTGGTCTTGCCGACCCCGTTGACCCCGATCATCAGGATCACGAAGGGGCCATCGCCCTTGGCCGGCAGCTCGAGATCCTTCGCGACCGGCGCCAGCATCACGCGCAGCTCTTCCTGCAGCGCTTCGTAGAGCGCCTGCGGTTCCTTCAATTCCTTGCGCGAGATGCGCGCGGTCAGGTTGTCGATGATCTCGGTGGTGGCCTCGATGCCCACATCTGCCATCAGCAGCTGGGTCTCGAGGTCTTCCATCAGCTCATCGTCGATCTGCTTCTTGCCGAGGAACAGACTGGCGACACCCTCGGT
The DNA here is from genome assembly GCF_057670765.1 of Cobetia sp. PS-4MA. Lineage (NCBI taxonomy): Bacteria > Pseudomonadati > Pseudomonadota > Gammaproteobacteria > Oceanospirillales > Halomonadaceae > Cobetia > Cobetia sp. PS-4MA. Next base: position 3,633,500 of record NZ_CM173107.1, read on the forward strand.
CAGGTTGGCGCGCGTCTTGCCTAGACCTGCCTTGATGCGCGCGAAGAAGCCACGACGCGGCTTCTCACGTCCATCGCGCGCCGTATCGCGGGCATCCTCATCGTCCACCGTGGCATCAGCCTCCACCACGGCGACTTCGGCAGCACGGGCCTCTTCTTCCAGGCGAGCCTGCTCCAGCGCGGCCTGTTCTTCGGCCTCGATGGCGGCCAGCTGCGCGGCAGCCAGGCGCTCTTCTTCTTCGCGGGCGGCGAGGCGCTCAGCTTCAGCCTTCTCAGCTTCAACTCGGGCGGCTTCCTCGGCGGCGAGGCGCTCGGCTTCGGCCTTCTCAGCTGCCGCCTTTTCAGCCTCGACACGGGCGGCTTCCTCGGCGGCGAGGCGCTCGGCTTCGGCTTTCTCAGCTGCCGCCTTTTCAGCCTCGACACGGGCAGCTTCCTCGGCGGCCAGGCGCTCGGCTTCGGCCTTTTCGGCTGCCGCCTTTTCAGCTGCAACCTTTTCAGCCTCGACACGGGCGGCTTCCTCGGCGGCCAGGCGCTCGGCTTCCGCCTTTTCGGCCTCTAGCCGGGCTGCCTGCTCGGCAGTGTCCTGCTTGCCGGAGCCCTGCTCGTGGGGCGTGGCATCTTGTGTCTGTTCAAGAGCCTGTTGCTCGAGGGCCTGCTGCTCGGAGGCTTGCTGCTCCTGAGCCTTGTGTTTCTTGCGCTTGAAAAAACCGAACATGGCGAGACAGTCCTGAACTCGTGAAAGTGGCGTCATCCTACCATCCCTTCAAGCCTTAAGGTACGCACCACGCGGCATCCGGCGTCGCACATGCTAGACTCGCGGCATGAAAAAACGCGCACCTCACAAAGGCCCCGCACGGGGCAAATCCTCAGCCCCCTCGCGCTCTGGCAAGGCAGGGCCAGCGGGGCGTCTGCGAATCATCGGCGGACGTTTCAAGCGCCGCCTGCTGACCGTGATCGAGGCGCCCGGCCTGCGGCCGACGCCAGACCGCGTTCGCGAGACACTCTACAACTGGCTCGGCTTTCATGTCGGTGGCGCCAGAGTACTGGATCTGTTCGCCGGCAGCGGCGCACTGGGACTCGAGGCGCTGTCACGGGAGGCAGCCCAGGTCACCTTCGTGGAACGCGAGAGCCGTGTCGCTCGGGCGCTGGCCGACAACATCACGACCCTGAGCAATGAAGGCCCGCTGCCGGCGACGGTCATCACCGCCGACGTGATCCATTGGCTACAGAGCGGCACCCCGCCCGAGGAGGGCGTGGATCTGGTCCTGCTCGACCCGCCCTTCCGGCTCGAACTCGCCGCCGAGAGCTGCGAGCTGCTCGAGTCGCGGGGCTGGTTGAAGGATGGCGCCATGATCTATCTGGAAGTCGAGGCGGAGCTGACGCCTCAGGTCCCCGCCAACTGGCAGCTGCATCGCGAGAGTCGCGCCGGCGACAGTCACGGACGCCTCTATCGACGCCAGCAACCGGCCTGAGCACCTTTCGCGCTTGTGTCGATAAAGGCAGCATCGTAGTCTGCCTGCAGGCGGGTATCGCTGCGCCGTTCCGGCAGGGACTGCCGGGGTGGCCGATCTTCATCGCACCAGCATTCACCGCATACTTTTACCGCCCTCAACGAACACCCTCGAGCCCTTGGGGCCCGACAAGGAGATAGCATGAGCACTGAACTCTTTACCCAGCTTGAGCAGAAAGTCGGCCAGGCGATCGACTCCATCGAGATGCTGAAGATGGAAGTCGATGAGCTGAAGGAAGAAAACCAGCGACTGAGCGACGCCAAGCAAGGCCAGGGCGAGGAACTGGAGCAGCTGCGTCAGGCCAATGCGCGCCTGCAGGAAGAGCGCGACCAGTGGGCGAGCCGTCTGGAAGGCCTGATCGCCCGCTTCAGCGAGAACGAGAGCGAGACCCAGAGCGCCTGATCACTCTGGCCTTGCACGACAACGCCGCCGACAGTCTCCTGTCGGTGGCGTTGTCGTCTCTGTCAGCAGTCGCTTGCGATGTGCCCCAGAAGGCCAGCCTCTGAAGAGATGTCCTGCCGGCACCTCACTCCAGTGACAGCGACATCAGCAGCGCATCTTCGCGAGTTCCCGAGGGCGCAGGAGGCAAGGCCGGGTAGTAGCCGCGCCGCACGCCATCCACATGGAACCCGGCATGCGCATAGAGCGCACGCGCCGCGTCATTGCCTGCGCGCACCTCCAGCAACAGGCGCTCCAGCCCAGTGGCATGATGCCATTGTCTGGCGCACTCGATCGCCGCCTGCAACAGGGCCCGCCCGATACCCTGACCGCGCAGGTCAGCATGCACGGTGATCGCCTCGATCTCGGCCTCGAAAGGGCCGCGCGCCAGTACCACGAATCCCGCCAACCGCTCAGGCGTGGCTGACGCATGCCAGCCAAGAATGCAGCGTGAGGCATCGCTGAGCACATCCGCCAGCTGGCATCTGGAGAGCCCATGCGCCTGGGTGCTCTCGATGGCCTGCAATGCCGCCAGCGTCGCATCGTCCAGCACCAGCTTGCGCACCGCGCCCGTCTCGCCGTCAGCCCCGCTCATGACGACGTGCCTTCCGTCATCCCGCGGGACCACGCCTTTCCCCAGCGAATCAGCAGCGGCCACAGCTGGCGCTTGGCATCACTGGAGCGCGCCAGCGTGGCAAGCTCGGGCCCCTGCCAGACGGGAATGTCCAGCAGGCTTGAGGTTTCGGCGTCTCCCGAGGAGGACGTGATGCCAAGTACCTCACGCAGGGTCGCGCAGTCTTCGCGATTGCCGAAGATCAGGACCCGCTCGGGCTGCCAATCACGGCGTGCGGGGCCATTCAGGAAGGCCCGCAATCCCTCCCGAGCCTCATCCAGCGGTGCACTGGCCTTGAGGTTCGCGAGCAATGGCCAGCGGAAGTGACTGAACGTCAGATCTGTCGTCGGCGTGATGCCTGCCGCCCGCCACAATGCCTTCAGCAACGCCTCGCCTTCCAGATGCGGCGCCTCATCACCGGGCAACATGACCAACCAGCGTCCGTCGAGTGCTGCCAGCTGTACGCTGAATCGCAGCGGCGGCTGGTCGGCCGGAGGCGTGACCTGCGCCTCGACCACTGTCTCCGTCGTCGCCTGAGCAGGTGGCGTCCCCCAGGAGGCCGTGCTGCTTGACTCGTCCCCCGTCGCCTCGCGGGTCTGCACGGCCGTGGCCACGGAGGCCTCGGCCGGCGCCATGCCCAGAAGGGCGCGCGCACTGGCGGCAGGCGATGGTCCCGGTGCTCGCGCAGGAGCCGGCTCCGCCTGCGGCGAGCTCACCGTCGGTTGCGGCGCCTCTTCAATCAGCGCATGCAGACGTGCCTGAGGCGCCACCGGCTCAGCCACCACCGGCTCTGGCCATTCACAGGCCTCGGTGGGCAGCGCATTGGGCAGCTGATAGCGACCGACCCAGGCGGTCAGGCCCATGGCGTCCAGGTATTGCAGGCGTTGCGGTTCAGAGGTCATGGTCAGTGCTTGCCACCGCCCAGGCAGTTGGGGGATTCGGGAATCTCACCGCCGCGCGCCGTCCATTGCTGCGGGGTATACAGATGCAACGCCAGCGCGTGGACGGGGCCGGCGAGCTCTTCATCCAGCAGGGCGTACAACAGCTGGTGACGCTTGACCGGCATCAGGCCGTCAAAGCGCTCGCTGACCAGCGTGACCTTGAAGTGCGTCTCGGAATTGGCCGGCACGCTATGCATGTGGCTCTCGTTGACGACCTCGACCATCAGCGGGTCGAGCGTCGCTAGCTTGCTTTCTATCCGGGCCTGGACGCTCATGCGCGATCTCCTTGAATGGGGCAGCCGCCGAGCGGATGGACGGCAGGTGAAATGAAACGACATGTCGGGAAAAGGGCGCTCCACGTGACAGGTACCGCGTGGCAGATACCGGGTGACAGATACCACGGGGAAAGCCGCCACAGAACGCAAATGGCCCCGAGCACATTGCCCGAGGCCATTGTAACGCCTGTCGCGCTGACTGACAGCGCCGTCACGTCAACAGACGGCGCGCGACGGACTCAATCGAGATCCGCCAGCAGCTCGTCGTCCACTTCGCAGACTTCCAGCGGCGCCTCGTCATCCAGGTCAACGGCCAGGTAGCTGTGCTCGACGGTCAGGAAGCGCTCGAACAGCGCCTTGTCCATCGGCTCCGGCCAATGGCGGGTGTCTTCCTCCCAGGCGCGCAGCTCGCTTTCCAGTACGTCCAGCCAGCGCTCGGACACGAAGCCATCCAGCGCTTCGCGAGTGTCCATCTCGGGAATCAGGTAGACGGTACTCTCCTGATTGACATCCTCCAGCGCCAGATCCTCACCTCCCTCACCTTCGGATTCCAGCGAGTTGATCCAGTCGACAAACGCCTGGGTCGGCTTGACGCTCAGGGCGGAACGGTTAAGCAGCTTCATTCTGCACTCTCCAGGACATTCAGGGGGACAATTCCCAAGGCAGGACACCGCCATCGTGGGTGGCTCGACACAGCCGGCACACGCTCTCGCACGGTAGACCTCGACGATACTGTCGTCAGCTTCAGCACCATGAAACGGCTGACTGACAGGACGCCGACCATTATGGCCGCTCGCAGGCAACAAAGCCAAGCACCGCCTCGCCTCATCCGTGACGATTGCGCCTCGGCCACCGCTCGTCGTCAGCCAATGTCGCCCTGCAGAGACCACGACGCCCCCGATCGAGGATCGGAGGCGTCGCAAGTGCCATCAGCGCGGTTCGTCACGATGACTCACCACGGGAGGCGAGCAGCGCGATCAGCCCTGCTGCGGACGCATCGCCGGGAACAGCAGCACATCGCGGATGGAGGCGCTGTCGGTCAGCAGCATCACCAGACGGTCGATGCCGATGCCTTCACCCGCCGTCGGCGGCATGCCGTATTCCAGCGCGCGCACGTAGTCGGCGTCGTAGAACATGGCTTCGTCATCCCCGGCATCCTTCTCGGCCACCTGAGCCTGGAAGCGCTCGGCCTGATCTTCGGCGTCGTTGAGCTCCGAGAAGCCATTGGCGATCTCGCGGCCACCGACGAAGAACTCGAAGCGATCGGTCACGTGCGGGTTGGCATCGTTGCGACGCGCCAGCGGGCTGACTTCGGCCGGGTACTCGGTGATGAAGGTCGGCTGGTCGAGACGGTGCTCGGCGACGGCTTCGAAGATCTCGGTCTCGAGCTTGCCCAGCCCCCAGATCGGCTTGACCTGGATACCGAGACGCTCCGCCGTGGCGCGTGCGGCGTCGTAATCGGCCAGGTCGGCTGCGGTGATGCCATCGCCATACTTGATGATCGACTCGCGCATGGTCATCTGGATGAACGGCTGGCTCAGGTCGTACTCGCTGCCCTGACAGGTGATCTGCGTAGTGCCGAGCACTTCCTGGGCTGCGGTGCGGATCATGTCTTCGGTCAGCGCGATCAGGTCACGGTAGTCCGCATAGGCCCAGTAGAACTCGAGCATGGTGAACTCGGGATTGTGACGCGTCGACAGCCCTTCGTTGCGGAAGTTGCGGTTGATCTCGAACACGCGCTCGAAGCCACCCACCACCAGACGCTTCAGGTACAGCTCCGGAGCGATGCGCAGGTACATTTCCATGTCCAGCGCGTTGTGATGGGTGATGAACGGACGCGCGGTCGCGCCACCCGGAATCTGCTGCAGCATCGGGGTCTCGACTTCCATGAAGCCGCGGTCACTGAGGAAGCGGCGGATGGAGGCGACGATGCCGGCACGCAGCGCAAATGTGCGGCGTGACTGCTCGTTCATGATCAGATCGACGTAACGCTGGCGATAGCGCATTTCCTGGTCGGACAGACCGTGGAACTTGTCTGGCAGCGGACGCAGGTTCTTGGTCATCAGCTGGGCGCTTTCGATCATGACGTACAGATCGCCCTTGCCGGACTTGTGCACCGGGCCACTGGCACCGACGATGTCGCCGATGTCCCAGCCCTTGATGTCCTCGAGCAGCGCTTCCGGCAGGCCCTTCTTGTCGACATAGAGCTGAATCTGGCCGGAGACTTCCTGCAACACGATGAAGGGGCCACGCTTGCGCATGATGCGCCCGGCGACGGCGGCCTTGCGGTCCAGCGTCTCCAGCTCGGCCTTGTCCTTCTCGCCCAGCTCCGCCTGCAGGTCAGCGGCGAGGCTGTCACGACGGAAGTCATTCGGGAAGGCGCTCTTGCCTTCGGCGGCGGCCTGCTCACGGCGGGCACTCAGCTTGGCGCGACGTTCGGCGATCAGGCGATTCTCTTCCTGAGCCTGTTCGGCGGCCTGCTGCTCATCAATGGCGGGGGTCTGCTCTGTCGACATGGAGGGGCCTGTCTCGTATCAAAGGGTCATGGCCAAAGCCACGACAGATCAAGATCAGCCTGGGGATAGCGCATCAGGACTGATCGCGATTCGGGAATTCGTGGCCTCCGCCGGCGATACCGGCGGAGGCGAATGGGCGCTGGTTCGCGAGTCTCCTCGCGATCAGAGCCCCATCTTGAGGCTGGCGACGATGAAGTCATCGAGATCGCCGTCGAGCACCTTGTCACAGTTGCTCGACTGGACACCGGTCCGCAGGTCCTTGATGCGCTGGTCATCGAGGACGTAGGAGCGGATCTGGCTGCCCCAACCGATATCGGACTTGGAGTCCTCGAGTTCCTGCTTGGCGGCGTTGCGCTTCTGCATCTCGGCTTCGTAGATACGCGCCTTCAGCATCTTCATGGCGCGGTCACGGTTGGAGTGCTGGCTGCGCTCGGTCTGGCAGGCCGCCACGATCCCTGTCGGGATGTGGGTGATACGTACCGCGGAGTCGGTGGTGTTGACGTGCTGACCACCGGCACCGGAGGAGCGATAGGTATCGGTGCGCAGATCGGCCGGATTGATGTCGATCTCGATGTTGTCATCGATTTCCGGCGACACGAACACGGACGCGAACGAGGTGTGACGACGGCCGCCGGAGTCGAAGGGACTCTTGCGCACCAGACGGTGCACACCCAGCTCGGTGCGCAGCCAACCGAAGGCATAGTCGCCCTCGATGTGAATGGTGGCGGACTTGATGCCCGCGACTTCACCGGCACTCGCCTCGACGATCTCGGTCTTGAAGCCGTGATGCTCGGCCCAGCGCAGGTACATGCGCAGCAGCATGTTGCCCCAGTCCTGAGCTTCGGTACCACCGGAGCCGGCCTGGATGTCGAGGTAGGCGTTGTTGGCATCCATGTCACCGGAGAACATCCGGCGGAACTCGAGCTTCTCGAGGCTGGTCTTGAGCTGATCCAGCTCGCGGACGACTTCGTCCACGGTGCCTTCATCCTCTTCCTCGACCGCCATCTCCAGCAGGTCAGCGCAGTCGGACAGGCCGTTGCTCATGTCGTCGAGGGTCTTGACGACCAGCTCCAGCGACGCACGCTCCTTGCCGAGTTTCTGCGCGTATTCCGGGTCATTCCAGACATCCGGATTCTCGAGTTCGCGAGTGACTTCCTCTAGCCGATCCTGCTTTTCGGCATAGTCAAAGATACCCCCTCAGGACTTCTGCCCTTTCGGACAGGTCCTTGATGAGGTTGGTGATCGGATTGATCTCTTGCATGGTCGTCCTGTCTTGAGGCGATGATGCGTGAATGGGGCGCGACAGCCCTGTCGAAGGGGACAGCCTGCGAGACGTTGTCCACTGGACACCTGCGCAGATCGACAGCGCGCGAAGCCCGATATTGTAGCCATTTCCCGGCGTGGCGACCATGCCCGCCCCATCATCCGTGGCCAGGTGGCCGAAGGACGCTCTCGGGTATCCGTCACGCTGCCCGCCAGCCGGCAGCTGCCTGCCTTCCATGCGACTGCGACCAAAGTCATTCAAACGACTGTCAGCCCCGGAACGCCCGATTTTCCGTGCCTTGCATGGTGATCATCGAATGCATGCATGAGCTATCCATTTTTTAACATGGACAGCAGGCAGGAAAAGACTCGATGGTAGAAGGCATCACTCGTATTCCCCCTAACAACAATAGCGAGCCTCCCTACCATGGCACTACTGCACTCCTCGTCTCATGCGCCGGCCCTCCCCAAGCGCTTCGCGCTCAAGCGACTGGCAAGCTCCCTGCTGCTGGCCGGGAGCATCGCCGCTTCCCCGGGCCTCATGGCCGATACGCTCAAGCTGGCGATCATGGGGGAGCCGGCCTCGCTGGACCCGCAGCAGATCTCCGGCACCTGGGAAAATGACGTGGTGGGCGATCTCTTCGAGGGGCTGGTCACCGAAGCCGCCGATGGCGAGCGCATTCCCGGCGCGGCCGAGTCATGGCAGATTTCCGATGACGGCAAGACCTATACCTTCACGCTGCGCCAGGACGGCAAGTGGTCCGACGGTGAGCCGGTGACCGCCGAGGACTTCGTGTACGCGCTCAAGCGCATCATGACACCCGAGAATGCCTCGGATTACGCCTACATCCTGTATCCGATCAAGAATGCCAAGGCCATCAACAGCGGCGAGGCCGAGCCGGATACCCTCGGCGTGCGAGCCGTGGATGCCCACACTCTCGAGATCACCCTCGAGCGCCCTACGCCCTACTTCCTGGACCAGCTCTCGCATTACACCGCCTACCCGCTGCCGAAACATGTGGTGGAGAAGTACGGCAAGGACTGGACCGACCCCGGCAAGATGGTCTCCAACGGCGCCTTCGAGCTGAGCGAGTGGCAGCCGCAGACCCGCATCGTCGCGGTCAAGAATCCTGAATTCCACGATGCCAAGGAGGTCGCGCTGGATGAGGTGATCTACTACCCCATCGAGGAGCGCAACAGCGCCCTGAAGCGCTTCCGTGCCGGCGAGATCGACATCGCACGCGAATTCCCCACCCAGCAATACGGCTGGCTGAAGGACAATCTGCCGGACGCCACCCACGTCGCGCCCTACCTGGGTATCTACTACTACGTGCTCAATTCACGCGACGGCCATGCCACGGCAGACCCGCGGGTGCGCGAGGCGCTCAACCTCTCCATCCGCCGCAACATCATCACCGACAAGATTCTCGGCACCGGCGAAGTGCCGGCCTACAGCTTCGTGCCCACCGGCGTGAACCACTACGACATCCAGGAGATGCCCTTCAAGGACATGTCGATGGATGAACGCATGCAGAAGGCCAGGTCTCTGATGGAGGACGCCGGCTACGGCCCGGACAACCCGCTGGAGCTGACCCTGCGCTACAACACCAGCGAGGACCACAAGAAGGTGGCCATTGCCGCCGCCGCGATGTGGAAGCCGCTGGGCGTGAAGGTCAATCTGCTGAATGCCGAGGTCGCGGTGCACTACGAGGACATGCGCCAGGGCAAGTTCGATGTCGGTCGCGCCGGCTGGATCGGCGATTACAACGACGCCCAGAACTTCCTCAACCTGCTGGAAACCGGCGTGCCCAACAATTACGGCGCCTATTCCAACAAGGCGCTGGATGACGACATGCAAAAGGCCGCCGATACCCTCGACATGGATGACCGAGAGGCCCTGATGCAGGACGCCGAGCGCAAGGCGCTGGATGACTACGCCGTGTTGCCGATCTACTACTACGTGTCACGCAACCTGGTGAATCCCAAGCTCAGCGGCTGGCAGGGCAACATCGAGGATATCCACCGCTCGCGCTGGGTCTCGTTCTCCGAGTGAGGCGAGCCAGCTGAGCCTCTGACCAGGCTCGCCGCTCTCTCGAATGTCATGGGTTCACGCGGCTGTCCACCAGGGCGGCCGCGTGGCATCTGCCAAGGATGGCACCAGAAGATGCCGTCGCGCCCCACGGGCGTGACAAGGAGTCGACGCATGTCCCCCACTTCCCCGATGCAATGCGCGGCAAGCCTCGGCGCAGGCCTGCTGCTGTCCGTACTCTCCGTGTCCATGAGCGCTTCCAGCAGCGCCATGGCCGCACAAGCCACCAGCTCCACCAGCTCCACAAGCTCCATAAGCCCCGCAAGCCAGGACGAACAGATCCTGCGCATCGCCAATGGCGCCGAACCCGGCTCGCTGGACCCGCAACAGACCAGCGGCACCTGGGAGACACGCATCGTGCGTGATCTGTTCGAGCCGCTGATCGCCTACTCCGCCGACGGCGAGCTGATTCCCGGGCTGGCAGAGCGCTGGGAGTCGTCCGCCGATGGACGGATCTGGACCTTCCATCTGCGCGCGGGGCTTGAGTGGTCAGACGGCACGCCGCTGACCGCCGAGGATGCAGTCTTTGCGCTGCGCCGCCTGCTGACACCGGCTACCGCGGCCCACAACGCCACCCTCTACTACCCGATCGTCAATGCCCGCGCGGTGAATACCGGCGCGCTGCCCCCGGATCAGCTCGGCGTGGCCGCGCCCGATGCGCAGACGCTCACCATCACGCTCAGTCATCCGTCGGCAACACTGGCGCAGACGCTGGCGATGAGCGAAGCCGCCCCGCTGCCACGCCATGTCATCGTGGCCAATGGCGCTGACTGGACGCGGCCGGCCAACATGGTCACCTCGGGCGCCTTCGTGCTCAAGGAATGGGCACCGCAGTCGCATATCACGCTGACACCCAACGCGCGCTATCACGGCGCACAGAACGTCACTCTCGACGAGGTGGTCTACCTGCCCATCGAGGAGAGCCATGCCGCGCTCAATCGCTTCCGTGCGGGTGAAGTCGAGATCGCCTACGGCGTACCCGCCAGCCACTACGCCTGGATTCAGGACAATCTGGCCGAGGCCCTGCACACCTACCCGATCCTCGGCGAGTACTTCTATGTCTTCAATCTGCGCGAGGGCTCGCCCGTGGCGGACCGGCGCATTCGTCGTGCGCTGAATCTGGCCACGCGTCGTGAGGTGATCACCGAGCGCATTCTCGGCATGGGCCAGATCCCCTCCTGGCATTTCGTGCCCGAGGCGTTGAGTGAACATCAGGGCGCGCGCTTCGACTTCGCTGACTGGTCGATGGACCGGCGCATGGCGAAGGCCCGCGAGCTGATGGCAGACGCGGGCTACGGGCCAGACCACCCGCTTGAGCTGACCCTGCGCTACAACACCCTGGAAGACCACAAGAAGATCGCCGTGGCGCTCGGAGCGATGTGGAAGCCGCTGGGCGTGCACGTGACGCTGACCAATACCGAGGCCGCGGTGCATTACCGGGATCTGGCGCTGGGTGATTTCGAGGTCGGCCGTTACGGCATGATCGCGACCATCGCCGATGCCTACGACTTCCTGAACGCCTTCAGCAGCGACAACACCTCCAACGCACCCGGGCTCAGCTCACCGGCCTACGATGCGCTGATCGAGGCGGCGGCGCGCGAGGGCGATGACGATGCTCGCCGGCAACAACTGCACGATGCCGAGCAGTATCTGCTCGACCACGATGTGGTGCTGCCGCTCTACGACTACGTCACCTCCAGCCTCGTGACCCCCGCCATCAGCGGCTGGGCCCCCAACGCGCTGGACGTTCACCCGAGTCGCTATCTGCATATCGACACCTCGCACTGACCGATGACAGCCACCCATAACAACGACACACCCGGGCAGCGGCCCGAACGGAGCACTGGATGCTGAGCTACACCCTCAAACGGTTGCTGCAGGCGATTCCCACCCTGCTGATCGTGATCACCCTGTCGTTCTTCCTGATGCGGGTCGCCCCGGGCGGCCCCTTCGATGGCGAACGCCGCCTGCCGCCGGAAATCGAGCAGAACCTGCGCGCGGCCTATCACCTGGATGAACCGCTGCCGATGCAGTACATCCGCTATCTGGGTGATCTGGTACAGGGCGATCTCGGCCCGTCCTTCAAGTACAAGGACTTCGACGTCAGCGAGCTGATCAGCCAGGGCTTCCCGGCCAGCCTGGAGCTGGGCATGTGGGCGATTCTGGCCGCGCTGCTGATCGGGGTGCCGCTGGGGGTGATCGCGGCCATCCGGCGCAACTCGACGGCGGATTACGTGGTGATGAGTACTGCGTTGGCGGGGATCGCGGTGCCCAACTTCGTGATCGCTCCGCTGCTGGCGCTGGTGTTCGGCGTGCTGCTCGGCTGGCTGCCGGCCGGCGGCTGGAACGGAGGCGCCTGGCAGAACCTGCTGCTGCCGGTGGTGGCACTCTCCATCCAGCAGATCGCCTACATCGCCCGCATGATGCGCGCCAGCATGATCGAGGTACTGGGCAGTCACTACATCCGCACCGCCCGCGCCAAGGGGCTGAGCGAGTGGAAGGTGATTCTGCGCCATGCCTTGCGACCGGCGATGCTGCCGGTGGTCTCCTACCTCGGCCCGGCCATCGCCGGGATCATCACCGGCTCGGTGGTGATCGAGCAGATCTTCGGTATCCCCGGCATCGGCCGCTATTTCGTGCAGGGTGCGCTCAATCGTGACTACACCCTGGTGATGGGCACGGTGGTCTTCTATGGCGCCTTGATCCTGCTGCTCAACCTGATCGTCGATCTGCTCTACAGCATGCTCGACCCGCAGATCCGCTACGACGACTGACCCGAGGCCCTGACATGTCACAGACAACTCCCGCCCCCCACGGCACCGGCGCTGCCAGTGCCTTCGACGGCCAGCCCCCTGCGGCACCGGCAGGCGACAGCCTGACCCGCGATGCCTGGCGTCGTCTCAAGCAGAACCGCGCCGCCATGTGCAGCCTGGTGGTGATGACCCTCGTCGTGCTGGCCTGCCTGATCGGCCCATGGCTGACGCCCTTCGAACTCGACGAGGTCGACTGGAACGCCATCGGCACCGGCCCGGACCTGGCCTCCGGCCACATCTTCGGCACCGACGTCAACGGCCGTGACCTGCTGACCCGTACCCTGCATGGCGGTCAGATCTCGCTGTCGGTGGCGCTGGTCGCCACCTTCGTCAGTCTGGTGATCGGCGTGCTCTACGGCGCCGTCTCCGGCTATTTCGGCGGGCGCACCGACAACCTGATGATGCGCTTCGTCGACATCATGTATTCGCTGCCGTTCATGTTCCTGGTGATCCTGCTGATGGTGGTGTTCGGTCGCAACATCTTCCTGATCTACGCCGCCATCGGTGCGGTGGAGTGGCTGGACATGTCGCGCATCGTGCGCGGCCAGGTGCTGGCACTCAAGAAGCGCGAATTCGTCGAGGCGGCGCATGCACTCGGCGTGCGTGATCTGCAGGTCGTGACGCGTCACCTGATTCCGAACGCGCTGGGCCCGGTGATCGTCTACGTCACGCTGACGGTGCCCAAGGTCATCCTGCTGGAGAGCTTCCTGTCATTCCTCGGGCTTGGCGTGCAGGAACCGCTGACCTCCTGGGGCGTGTTGATCTCCGAAGGCAAGGACATGATGGAGACCGCGCCCTGGATGCTGCTGGTGCCCTCGGCCTTACTCGCCGCGACCCTATTCTGCCTCAACTTCCTCGGCGATGGCCTGCGTGACGCCCTCGACCCCAAGACTCGCTGAACCGGAGCGCTGATCATGACCTCTTCACCTTCACCCTCCGGCACCGCCTCCAGCCTGCCGCCAGCGCGCAACGCCGCCGACCAGGCCCGCGCCGACACCCTGACTCGCCTGGGACTGGCCGCCGAGGCGCCGGGCACGCCGCCGCTGATGGAAGTCGATGACCTCAAGGTCGACTTCCAGCTCCCGGACGGCGCGGTACCCGCCGTCAAGGGCGTCAGCTTCACCCTCAACAAGGGCGAGACGCTGGCGCTGGTCGGCGAGTCCGGCTCCGGCAAGTCGGTGACCTCGACCGCCATCCTGCGCCTGCTGCCGGAACTCGCCGAGATCAAGGGTGCCATCCGCCTGCGCGGCGAAGACCTGCTGAGCGCCTCGACGCGGCGCATGCGCGAGCTGCGCGGCAACCGTATCGCCACCGTCTTCCAGGAGCCGATGACCTCGCTCAACCCGCTGCATCGCATCGGACGACAGATCATCGAGGTACTGGCACTGCATCGTGATCTCAAGGGCCGCGCGGCTCGTCACAAGGCGCTGGAACTGCTGGAGCAGGTCGGCATCCCGGAGCCGGCGCGGCGTATCGACAGCTATCCCCATGAGCTGTCCGGTGGTCAGCGTCAGCGCGTGATGATCGCCATCGCGCTGGCCTGCGAGCCGGACCTGCTGATCGCCGATGAGCCGACCACCGCGCTGGATGTCACGGTGCAGGCGCAGATCCTGCGGCTGCTCAAGTCGCTGCAGCAACGCTACGGCATGGCGATCCTGTTCATCACCCACGACCTGAGCATCGTGCGCCACTTCGCGGACCGCGTCTGCGTGATGCGCCACGGCGAGCTGCTGGAGACCGGCACCACCCACGAGGTCTTCGACAACCCGCAGCACGCCTACACCCGCATGCTGATCGATGCCGAACCGGCCGGCGAGAAGGCCGCGGTGGCGGCGGATGCGCCGGTGCTGCTCTCGGCACGCGATGTGCGCGTCAGCTTCACCATCAAGCGGCCGCTGTTCGGCCCCAAGGTCGCCTTCGAGGCGGTGCGCGGCATCGATCTCGAGGTCCGACGCGGCCAGACCATCGGCATCGTCGGCGAGTCCGGTTCCGGCAAGTCCACGCTGGGTCGTGCCCTGCTGCGCCTGCTCAAGAGCCAGGGCAACATCGACTTCGATGGCGTGGACATCGCCGCGCTGGACAAGTCCGGCATGCGACCGCTGCGCTCACGCATGCAGGTCGTCTTCCAGGACCCCTTCGGCTCCCTGTCGCCGCGCCTGACCGTGGGCGAGATCATCAGCGAAGGCCTGCGCGTGCATCATCCGGAGCTCAATCGCGCCCAACGCGACGCACAGGTCTGTGAGGCACTCTGTGAGGTCAGCCTCGACCCCGGCATGCGCAATCGCTATCCGCATGAATTCTCCGGCGGCCAGCGCCAGCGTATCGCCATCGCTCGCGCCCTGGTGCTCAAGCCGGAATTCCTGTTGCTGGATGAGCCGACCTCGGCGCTGGATCGCTCGGTACAGGTCACGGTGATCGACCTGCTGCGCGACCTGCAGGCGCGTCATGGCCTGACGTACCTGTTCATCAGCCATGACCTGGCGGTCGTGCGTGCACTGTCAGACCACCTCATCGTGATGAAGGAAGGCGAGGTGGTGGAAAGCGGCAGTACCCACGCCATCTTCGAGGCGCCCCGTGAGCGTTACACCCGTGAATTGATGCAGGCTGCCTTCGCCCCGGACCTGGGCCAGGCGCACCACTGACACCCTGAACACGACGACATGCCTGATGGGCGCTTCGGCGCCCATCAAGACCCCGCTTTGCCTGAGAAAAGGCTCAGGCAAGGACAGCCGAGTCGGTCACGCGAATCGACATTGGCTGCCAACCGGGTGCGTGCACCCGAACGAGGCCGGAGCAGGATGCTCCGGCATTCCCCACACCGATGGAAAGACATGCACAGGATGACGATGCAACCTACAACAACAGCCAGCATCCCCCTTCTCACTCACCCTCGTCTGCGTCACGCGATTGGCGCAGCCCTGCTCGGCACGGGACTGCTGAGCATGAGCCCCATGGCTCAGGCCATCGAGGTCTACAAGACGGATACCGACCGCGTCGAGTTCAGTGGCCGCCTGGCGGCGTTTGCCGTGATCCAGGATGGCGCACACGATGAGATCTACAACGGTGGCTCGCGGATTCGCCTGATCCACGAGCATCAGTTCCAGCAAGGCTGGAGCTCCATCATCCGGGCCGAATGGGGCTTCGACCCCTGGTTCAAGGATGGTACCGATGCTCACTACAAGCGCATGCTCTACGCTGGGGCGGCACACGAGAAATGGGGCAGCTTCACGGTCGGCAAGCAGTATGGTCCCTGGTACGACATGGTGGCCGTCAACACCGACTGGTTCTGGATCAATGGTGGCGAGGCGTCCGGTACCTTCGAAGGCCGCAGCGGAGATGGTGGTCTGCATGGCACGGGACGCCCGGACAACTCGCTGTACTGGAAGAAGGGTTTCGGAGAGTTCACCGTCGGCCTGCTCTACCAGCTCAGTCATGATGGCCAGCACAGCAACGAGACCTCGCTCTTCGAGGACGGCGTCTTCACCACCGAGACCGAGTACTCAGGCTATGAGCGCGACTACAGCTATGAAGCCGCGCTCAACTGGCATCCGAACGAGGACGTCACGGTGGGCGGGGTCTTCCACCATACGGAGCTGAGCGACTACGAGAGCGGCAACAGCGAGAACGGCGATGTCGATGCCTGGTTGCTCGGCGGTCACTGGTCGCCGGGCAACTGGTACATCGCGCTCGTCGGCGGGGAATATCGCAACCACATCGCCGGCAGCACCCTGGACTCCTCGGAAGCCTTCGTCGACAAGGCGCGCGGCGCGGAATTCGTGGTCAATTACAAGTTCAAGGAGGTCATCTGGGGCGATGACAGCGTCGAGCTCTATGGCGGCCTGAACCACCTGGAAGACACCGACAGCGAAGCCCGCTACGCCTATCAGATCCTGGGCGCGGCCTGGCGGGTCAAGGACCTGACGCTGGCCACCGAGTATCGCTTCGACAACAGCCGCCAGTCAGACGGCAGCGAGTACAGTGCTGACCGGGACCAGCTGATGTTCCTGGCACGCTACGACTTCTGATCGTCATGTCAGACGCTGGTGACGGACCGCCGATGCTCGCGCTGAGGCGATGGTCCCGCCCCTGCCGGATGGCCTCCGGCAGGGGCAACAAAAAACGCCCGGTCATGTGACCGGGCGTTTCTGTATTGGTTGTCCTGAGATCCGCTCAGCGTTTCAGCTGCTTACGTACTCAGAAGCGATAGGTCGCGCCGAGACCGAAGCCATGCGCTTCATTCTCGTAATCGGCTTCATAGGTCCCACGGTTGGGCTCGCTCAGGCTGACGGTGGCCGTCTCTTCCCACAGGTAGGTGTAGGCCATGTCGATGGTCAGCTCCGGCATCGGCGTCCAGCCGGCCCCCAGCGAGAAGATGGTGCGGTCCCCGGACGGGATACGCGCGCTGCGATGCTCGTCCACGGTCGGGCTGTCATCGAAGGCCATGCCGGTACGCAGCACCCACTGCGGATTGAGCTGATAGCTCAGACCGACCGCATACTGCCAGCTGTCCTCGTAGCCCTGCTCCTCGACGATGTCGTTCATGTTGTCGACTTCCACCGCGATCTCGTCGAAGCGGCTCCAGTGCACCCAGGTCACGCCCGCCATCAGCGTCCAGCGATCATCCAGCTTGTGCGTCACGGAGAAGTCGATGCTTTCCGGCAAGGTCACGTCCAGCGACGCATCCTGCTCGGTATTCGCGAAGCCCGTGCCAGTGAAGACATTGTTGTACTTGGCCTCGCCTTCCAGGCTGTAGTCGACCTTGGAGCGATAGGACAGACCGAGACGGGTACTTTCCACCGGCTGGAAGATGACCCCGACGTTGTAGCCCCAGGCGGCATCGTCGCCCTTGATCTTGACCTTGCCATCCCCTGCGCCGACATCGACAGTATTCGACGTCAGCTCACCCTTGATGCTGTTGTAGGTCACACCGGCACCGATGGCCCACTTGTCATTGATGCGGTAGGAGATGGTCGGCTGGGCGGTGACCACCTCGACTTCACTGTAATTGGCGAAATAACGGCCACGGAAATCAGAGCCATAATCGGTGATCACACCAAAGGGCGCATAGACCCCGAAGCCCAGCGCGACCTGATCGTTCATCGGTTGCACATAATAGAAGGAAGGCACTGCCGCCCCCGGCACCATGTCGCCGTCATCTCCGCCAGAGACTGGCCGACCGAGCGCATCATTCGCGCTGGCGACATCGATATCGGTATTGACGTCCAGATAGGTCACCCCACCGGTGATCTGGGCGCGATCCAGGAAGGACATGCCAGCCGGGTTGCCGAAGACGGTGGAAGCATCGTTGGCATTCGAGGCGCGCCCGGCGAAGGACGTCCCCTGAGTGCTGACGCTCTGCTCGTTGAGCTGGAAGGCCCCCGCGTGAACGCCACCGGCATAAGCCGTGGCAGCCGCTGCCAGCGCGACCCCGAGGGTGAGTTTGTTCATCTTGTTTTTCATTATGGATGGCGTCCCATTGCAGGTGGCTTGGAGAGCTGCATGTTGTTGTTATCGTTCGTTGATGCATAGCCCTGACACCTACGTTTTGGGCGAGTCGCCCGTTCAAGTCAAGGGCGAACGTTTGTTTGAATAGGGAGATTTCTAGTATTTGGGGAACTTTCATTCATGTCTGCACTGTCATCGTGTTGCTAACCCCATGTCCTGGCGATCATTTAGCGTCTGTTCGCCAGCGTTTAAAACATGGCGGGGCTCTCGCCTTCCTCTCTAGCCTATTGGTCGAACATCAGGTTTTTCGTATGTAGTGGGTCGCTTGACCTATGTCCTGCACATAGGTCTTACACTGAGGATCATTCACGGAACATTGGCTGCCGACAGACCTTCAGGGCAGCCGAATGCTCTCTCCGCCACTCTTGATCACGAGGAGATGATGCAATGAAAGTCGCTGAACTGGCCCGCGAAGGAAACGTCACCGCCGAAACCGTTCGCCATTACACCCGCCAGGGCCTGATCACGGCCCGGCGCGATCCCGTCAACAACTACCAGCGCTTCGATGAGCAGGCGCTGGTACGTCTCAAGTTCATCAGTCAGGCACGCCAGTTGGGCTTCAGCCTTGCCGATATCAAGCAGATTCTGCAGCAGGCTGACCAGCATGACTCCCCCTGCCCCATGGTGAGAGACCTGCTCAAGGAACATCTGCCCCGAGTGCGTGAGCGCATCCGCGAGCTGGAAGCCCTGGCAGAGCGCATGGAGCATGCCATGGAGAGCTGGCAGGACATGCCGGACGGCGTGCCGGATGGCAACAGCGTGTGCTGCCTGATCGAGGGGCAATCGTTCCCGCCCCCCTCAGAAGAGAACGGAACGTACACCCCTGACACCGGGAGGACCTCATGAGCCACGACCCCATTGCCACGATCAGCGTGATGAACACTGACGGCATCAGCTGCCAAGGGTGTGTCACCAGGATTCGCAAGGCCTTGCTGGCACAGGATGATCAGGCCGAACTGGTCGGCGCTCCCCAGGCCCAGCTGCTGCTGGTACACACGAGGCTGGGTGAGGAAGGAGTGGCGAAGGTGGCGCAGGACAGCGGCTATCCGCTCACCCCGGCAGCACCGGCCACCCCTGCGAACCTCGAGATCAACGTCTACGGCATGCACTGCCAGAAATGCGTCGCCAAGCTGCGCAATGCCATTCAGCACTGGGATTCGTCCGCGACCGTCAGCGGTAAGCCGGCAGACAACGTCCTGCAGGTCTCCAGCTGGCTGCCGGAAGCCTTGCTTGAACGTCTTGTCGTCGAGGCGGGCTATGCATTGGAACCTCCTGCCGAGGGCGACACATCAGGGGATCTCACTGAGTCCGACGACACCACGGAGGATCACGCAACGGCGGCTCCATCGGCAGCAGAACCCTCTCCGGCCAGCCCGACGGATAGCGGAAGTCTTGAGCTCTCGCTGTCCGGCATTACCTGCGCCAGCTGTGTCGCCACTATCCAGAAGACACTGGATGGGCTGGATGGCGTGGAACATGCCGAGGTCAACTTCGCTTCGCGCACGGCACAGGTCAAAAGCCAGCTTGCGACCACCGAGATCATCGCGGCCATCGAAGGGGTGGGATATGGGGCCAGCGTGGTGAAAGACCCGGGCGCCAATGACGCGCAACAGCAGGAAGAGGCTGACCAGGAATATCGCTCCCGCATCCGTGACAGCGTGCTGTCACTGGGCATCGGTATCCCGCTGATGATCAGCATGTTCTTCCATCATCCCGGCTTCGAAGGTCTCGAACGTGGAGTGTGGCTGGCCATCGGGATCGCGGTGCTGGGTGTGCTCGCCACCGCAGGACGCAGCTTCTTCACCAGCGCCTGGAAGGCCTTCACCCATCATCAGGCCAACATGGACACGCTGGTGGCACTCGGTACCGGGGCGGCATGGCTCTATTCCATGGGCGTGCTGATCTTCCCCGAGACGGTGCCTCAGGCGGCTCGTGGCCTCTACTTCGAAGCCTCGACCATGATCATCGGCCTGATCAGTCTTGGTCAGGCACTGGAGGTCAGAGCCCGCGGGCGTACACAGAAAGCACTGCGCGCGCTGCTGGATCTGCAGACCCGTACCGCTCGGGTCATTCGCGAGGGCGAAGAGCGCGAGATCGATGTCAACGACGTACGCAGCGGTGACCACGTGCGCATTCGCCCCGGTGAGCGCATCCCGGTGGATGGCAAGGTGATCGAAGGACAGAGCCACATCGATGAATCGATGTTGAGCGGTGAGCCACTGGCTGTCTCACGTGGTGTCGGCGATGACGTGGCTGCCGGCACGCTCAACACGCGTGGCAGTCTGGTCTTCGAGGTCGAGCGCATCGGCAGCGAGACACGCCTGGGCCGCATCATCAGTCAGGTGCGTCAGGCGCAGAACTCGCGTCCCCCGATCGGACGGCTGGCCGATACCATCTCCGGCGTATTCGTGCCCAGCGTGATGATCATCGCCATCGTCGCGGCGCTTCTCTGGTTCAACGTCGGGCCCGCCCCGACTGGCGTGCATATGCTGGTGGTCGCGACGGCGGTTCTCGTCATCGCCTGCCCCTGTGCACTGGGTCTGGCGACGCCGATCTCGACCATGATCGGGATCGGCAAGGCGGCAGAGCATGGTGTGCTGGTGCGCAGCGGTGAGGCCCTGCAGACCGCCAGTCGCTTGACCGCACTCGTGGTCGACAAGACCGGTACCCTGACGCGCGGCAAGCCGGAAGTCACTGAAACGCATCTGGCCGCGGGGGAAAGCGAGCAGGACATCCTGGATGCTGCCCATGCGCTGGAGCGGGGCTCCGAGCACCCCCTGGCCACCGCGCTGCTGGCACATATCGAAGCACAGCGTCCCGAGGCCTCGCGCAGCAAGGCCTTCAATGACTACCAGACCATCAGCGGGCGCGGCATTCAGGCTCAGGACGATGCAGGCCGCACCTGGCGCATGGGCAACGCTGCCATGCTGGAGGATGCAGGTATCAGCCTTGCACCGCTGAGTGAGCAGATCACGTCGCTGGAAGACAATGCCCGCACCGTGATCCTGATGGCACGTGACAATGCATTGATCGCCGTCTTCGGGCTGGCCGACCCGCTGCGTGACGATAGCCGCGACGCCATCGCTCGCCTGCATGCCGTTGGCCTCAAGGTGATCATGCTGACCGGTGACAATCAGCACACGGCCGCTGCCGTGGCCCGTGAGACCGGGATCGATGACTATCGTGCCGGCGTCTCACCGGATGACAAGCACGATGAGATCGCCCGCCTCCAACAGGAAGGCCATGTGGTGGGAATGGTCGGCGACGGCATCAATGATGCGCCGGCGCTGGCGCTGGCCGATGTCGGCTTCGCGATGGGTGAAGGTACTGATGTCGCCATCGAGACGGCCGGCATCACGCTAATGCAGCCCTCCCTGGCAGGGGTCGCGGACGCGATCGCGATCAGCCAGGCCACGCTGCGCAACATCAAGCAGAACCTGGTGGGTGCCTTCGGCTACAACCTGATCGGCATTCCGATTGCGGCAGGCATTCTCTATCCCTTCACCGGCATGCTGTTGTCGCCGGTGATCGCCGGGCTGGCCATGTCACTGTCTTCCGTGACGGTCGTGACGAACGCCAACCGCCTGCGGGGGTTCACTCCCCCGGGGGCAGCTCGGTCACGTACGGACAGCACAGGAAATTCTTCCACCATGCCACAAGGAGAGTCAGCATGATCTGCATACTCGTCAATCTGATAGGGCTTGGCCTGATCGCTGCCATCGTCTGGTGGTTCTGGCTGGCCAGGTCATGAACCACGGCTCTGCCACCGATCCGTAGCATCTTCATTTGATCAGTGAAGGCAACTCAAGACGCCCTGCCACGCACTGTGTGGCAGGGCGTCTTCGCGTCAGCCTCTAGCGGGTCCGATGTCCGCCAAGACCCTGCCGCTCTTCCGGGACAGCGCCATGTAACAGCGACAGTTGCCCGGTAAGTCGGGACGCTCTCGCGCCGCCAGAGGGTGTGGACAACTTGTCTTCCTGGTTGGCGCCCACCTGTCCACAACCGCTCTCCCCGCGGTTCTGCATAACGTTGCGTCACTACCTCGACGAAGCGCCTCCCGCTTTACCGTACTCTGCCCACCTCGATACCCCAACGCAGACCGCCCCTGCAGCTGGGCTGCAGGGGCGGTTTGGTACAAGTGCCTGACGAGCCTTGCATGACGGTCGTGGGGCGGCCACCCGCGATTCTTACAGGGAGAAACACCGTCCAGGCAGAGCTATCTCCTATCTCGCCCTTCTCACGCAGCGCGTGTACCTCTCCGAGCACGATTTTTCCTACGCACAAAGAGAACCGCCCCTGCAGCAAGGCTGCAGGGGCGGTTCAGTATAAGTGCCTGACGAGCTTTTCATGACGGTCGTGGGGCGGCCGTCCGGGAGAAACGCTACCCTAGGGACGCGTGACCTTTTCTCATCGCGTGTTCCCAGCACGCCCGGCTCAGCACTCTTTACTCAGCGCAGCTTTTGTCTCGCACATGACTCTTGCCGAGCATCACTTTTTCCGCGCACAAAGAGAACCGCCCCTGCAGCTGGGCTGCAGGGGCGGTTCAGTATAAGTGCCTGACGATGACCTACTCTCACATGGAGAAACTCCACACTACCATCGGCGCTAAGCGGTTTCACTTCCGAGTTCGGCATGGGATCGGGTGGTTCACGCTCGCTATGGTCGTCAGGCGAAACGGTGGCACCTTGCGGTACCTGAGTCTCGAGGCTTGTGGCCTCGCGACTCGCAATATGAATCATGCTGACCGATATGTTGTCGATCCTGTCGCAATCCCGGCGTTTGCCAAAGCAAACCCCTTGGGTGTTATATGGTCAAGCCTCACGGGCAATTAGTACTGGTTAGCTCAACACATTGCTGTGCTTCCACACCCAGCCTATCAACCTTGTAGTCTTCAAGGGCCCTTCAGGAGGCGCAAGGCCTCAGGGAAGTCTCATCTTGAAGGGGGCTTCCCGCTTAGATGCTTTCAGCGGTTATCCCGTCCGAACGTAGCTACCGGGCAATGCCATTGGCATGACAACCCGAACACCAGAGGTTCGTCCACTCCGGTCCTCTCGTACTAGGAGCAGCTCTTCTCAAACTTCCGACGCCCACGGCAGATAGGGACCGAACTGTCTCACGACGTTCTAAACCCAGCTCGCGTACCACTTTAAATGGCGAACAGCCATACCCTTGGGACCGACTTCAGCCCCAGGATGTGATGAGCCGACATCGAGGTGCCAAACACCGCCGTCGATGTGAACTCTTGGGCGGTATCAGCCTGTTATCCCCGGAGTACCTTTTATCCGTTGAGCGATGGCCCTTCCATACAGAACCACCGGATCACTAGAACCTACTTTCGTACCTGCTCGACGTGTCTGTCTCGCAGTCAAGCACCCTTATGCTCTTGCACTCAATGCACGATTTCCAACCGTGCTGAGGGTACCTTCGTGCTCCTCCGTTACTCTTTAGGAGGAGACCGCCCCAGTCAAACTACCCACCATACACTGTCCTCGATCCGGATGACGGACCTGAGTTAGAACGCCAATGATGTCAGGCTGGTATTTCAAGGTTGGCTCCACCGCATCTGGCGACGTGGTTTCAAAGCCTCCCAGCTATCCTACACAGACAACATCAGCATCCAGTGTAAAGCTATAGTAAAGGTTCACGGGGTCTTTCCGTCTAGCCGCGGGTACACAGCATCTTCACTGCGATTTCAATTTCACTGAGTCTCGGGTGGAGACAGCGTGGCCATCATTACGCCATTCGTGCAGGTCGGAACTTACCCGACAAGGAATTTCGCTACCTTAGGACCGTTATAGTTACGGCCGCCGTTTACCGGGGCTTCGATCAAGAGCTTCGGACGAATCCTAACCCCATCAATTAACCTTCCGGCACCGGGCAGGCGTCACACCCTATACGTCCGCTTGCGCGTTTGCAGAGTGCTGTGTTTTTAATAAACAGTTGCAGCCACCTGGTATCTTCGACCGGTAAGAGCTTACGGAGCAAGTCCTTCACTCGAACCGGTGCACCTTCTCCCGAAGTTACGGTGCCATTTTGCCTAGTTCCTTCACCCGAGTTCTCTCAAGCGCCTTGGTATTCTCTACCTGACCACCTGTGTCGGTTTGGGGTACGGTCGCATGTGATCTGAAGCTTAGAGGCTTTTCCTGGAAGCGTGGCATCGATGACTTCCTGACCGTAGTCAGTTCGTCTCGCATCTCGACCTCAGAGGAACCGGATTTGCCTGATTCCTCGGCCTACATGCTTTCACCAGGACAACCAACGCCTGGCTCACCTAGCCTTCTTCGTCCCCCCATCGCAACCACATCCGGTACGGGAATATTAACCCGTTTCCCATCGACTACGCGTTTCCGCCTCGCCTTAGGGGCCGACTCACTCTGCTCCGATTAACGTAGAACAGAAAACCTTGGTCTTCCGGCGGGGGAGTTTTTCACTCCCCTTATCGTTACTCATGTCAGCATTCGCACTCGTGATACCTCCAGCAGACTTCTCAATCCACCTTCATTGGCTTACACGACGCTCCTCTACCGCTCATCCATAAGGATGAACCCGTAGCTTCGGTACCTGATTTAGCCCCGTTATATCTTCCGCGCAGGCCGACTCGACTAGTGAGCTATTACGCTTTCTTTAAAGGATGGCTGCTTCTAAGCCAACCTCCTAGCTGTCTGAGCCTTCCCACATCGTTTCCCACTTAATCAGGATTTTGGGACCTTAGCTGACGGTCTGGGTTGTTTCCCTTTTCACAACGGACGTTAGCACCCGCTGTGTGTCTCCCACGCTGCACTCACTGGTATTCGGAGTTTGCCTCGGGTTGGTAAGTCGGGATGACCCCCTAGCCGAAACAGTGCTCTACCCCCAGCGGTGATACGTGAGGCGCTACCTAAATAGCTTTCGAGGAGAACCAGCTATCTCCGGGCTTGATTAGCCTTTCACTCCGATCCACAGCTCATCCCAGCATTTTTCAACATACTTGGGTTCGGGCCTCCAATTGATGTTACTCAATCTTCACCCTGGCCATGGATAGATCGCCCGGTTTCGGGTCTATACCCTGCGACTGGTCGCCCAGTTAAGACTCGCTTTCGCTACGCCTCCCCTATACGGTTAAGCTCGCCACAGAATATAAGTCGCTGACCCATTATACAAAAGGTACGCGGTCACACCACGAAGGTGCTCCCACTGCTTGTACGCATACGGTTTCAGGATCTATTTCACTCCCCTCGCCGGGGTTCTTTTCGCCTTTCCCTCACGGTACTGGTTCACTATCGGTCAGCCAGGAGTATTTAGCCTTGGAGGATGGTCCCCCCATGTTCAGTCAAGGTTTCTCGTGCCCCGACCTACTCGATTTCACGATACTCAGACTTCGACTACGGGACTATCACCCTGTATCGTCAAGCTTCCCAGCTTGTTCGTCTGTCAGTTGTATCGCTTAAGGGCTGGTCCCCGTTCGCTCGCCGCTACTTGGGGAATCTCGGTTGATTTCTTTTCCTCCGGGTACTTAGATGTTTCAGTTCCCCGGGTTTGCCTCTATAGGTTATGTATTGGCCTATAGATACTCACCTGATGGTGAGTGGGTTTCCCCATTCGGAAATCGTTGGGTCGCAGGGTATTTGCCACCTCGCCAACGCTTATCGCAGGCTATCACGTCCTTCATCGCCTCTGGCTGCCAAGGCATCCACCGTATGCGCTTAATCGCTTGACCATATAACCCCAAGGGGTCTGTCAAGGATTACGAATCTGTCGGACCTCTCCGACATATCGTTTGATGGAGATGTGCTTGGCGCACATTCCATCGTCAGCATGATTCACATTGTTAAAGAGCGGCTGTTCAGAGAACAGTGAGAAGCGCGCTCTGTCGAGCACGCTTGCCACTGCCGGCTAAGCCAGCAATAAGATCAGGTAATTCGTTGTGAGCACTTGCCGCGAGCAGTAGACAGTGTCGATAAGGAGGTGATCCAGCCCCAGGTTCCCCTAGGGCTACCTTGTTACGACTTCACCCCAGTCATGAACCACACCGTGGTGATCGCCCTCCCGAAGGTTAGGCTAACCACTTCTGGTGCAGTCCACTCCCATGGTGTGACGGGCGGTGTGTACAAGGCCCGGGAACGTATTCACCGTGGCATTCTGATCCACGATTACTAGCGATTCCGACTTCATGGAGTCGAGTTGCAGACTCCAATCCGGACTGAGGCAAGCTTTATGGGATTGGCTCCACGTCGCCGTATTGCAACCCTTTGTACTTGCCATTGTAGCACGTGTGTAGCCCTACCCGTAAGGGCCATGATGACTTGACGTCGTCCCCACCTTCCTCCGGTTTGTCACCGGCAGTCTCCTTAGAGTTCCCGACATTACTCGCTGGCAAATAAGGATAGGGGTTGCGCTCGTTACGGGACTTAACCCAACATTTCACAACACGAGCTGACGACAGCCATGCAGCACCTGTCTCAGAGTTCCCGAAGGCACCAATCCATCTCTGGAAAGTCCTCTGGATGTCAAGGGTAGGTAAGGTTCTTCGCGTTGCATCGAATTAAACCACATGCTCCACCGCTTGTGCGGGCCCCCGTCAATTCATTTGAGTTTTAACCTTGCGGCCGTACTCCCCAGGCGGTCAACTTATTGCGTTAGCTGCGCCACTAAGTCCTCAAGGGACCCAACGGCTAGTTGACATCGTTTACGGCGTGGACTACCAGGGTATCTAATCCTGTTTGCTACCCACGCTTTCGCACCTCAGTGTCAGTGTCAGTCCAGAAGGCCGCCTTCGCCACTGGTATTCCTCCCGATCTCTACGCATTTCACCGCTACACCGGGAATTCTACCTTCCTCTCCTGCACTCTAGCCAAGCAGTTCCAGATGCCGTTCCCAGGTTGAGCCCGGGGCTTTCACACCTGGCTGACTTAGCCACCTACGCGCGCTTTACGCCCAGTAATTCCGATTAACGCTTGCACCCTCCGTATTACCGCGGCTGCTGGCACGGAGTTAGCCGGTGCTTCTTCTGCGAGTGATGTCTTTCCTCGGGAGTATTAATCCCGAAGCGTTCTTCCTCGCTGAAAGTGCTTTACAACCCGAAGGCCTTCTTCACACACGCGGCATGGCTGGATCAGGCTTTCGCCCATTGTCCAATATTCCCCACTGCTGCCTCCCGTAGGAGTCTGGGCCGTGTCTCAGTCCCAGTGTGGCTGATCATCCTCTCAGACCAGCTACGGATCGTCGCCTTGGTGAGCCGTTACCTCACCAACAAGCTAATCCGACATGGGCTCATCCGATAGCGCAAGGTCCGAAGATCCCCTGCTTTCTCCCGTAGGACGTATGCGGTATTAGCCTGAGTTTCCCCAGGTTGTCCCCCACTATCGGGCAGATTCCCATGCATTACTCACCCGTCCGCCGCTCGACGCCTTCTAGCAAGCTAGAATCGTTTCCGCTCGACTTGCATGTGTTAAGCCTGCCGCCAGCGTTCAATCTGAGCCATGATCAAACTCTTCAGTTGAAAGCTTGATAGTCTGTTAAGCAGACCAAACTTGGTTCAGAGTCAAACTTCTCGTGAGAGGCTTGCTCCGATATTTGGTGACCTTGTCACCACTCATCGGCAAGCGCTCACACGAATTACCTGATCAAATTTTTAAAGAGCGTCGCTGTTAAGCGAGGAGGCATATTCTATCCGGAACGCTTGAGAAGTCAAGCACTTGATGATGAGTCAATCGACTGCCTCTAAGCATCATCCAGCGGTGAGGAGCGTTGCTCGATCACCTGTCCCGTAAGGAGTGCGGCGTATTCTAGCGAATCGCCCGGGATTGTCAATCGATGATTTGGAAGCGGACTTCAAAAACATCAAACAAAACAATCACCTGCAAACCTCTTTCACCGCTGGTAACGCCATGCGTCCCCGGCAGCGGATGCGTACTTTACGCAGGAATCGGCTTGATGGCAAGGGCTTTTTGGCCAGATATCGCTATCAATTCAAACAAGCTCATAAAGGCACTGCGTGTTCCAGCATCAACTGCAGTGACTCCCTCCCCCGCCAGCGATTGCGCGACAACTTGTAAGCACACTTCAGCGAGGCCCCCACGCCGAATGCCGGTGATTCCCCCGGTGACAACGCACGGAACCAGATCGCCTTGAGGCGTGTACGCCCGAGCGAGAGTTCCAATGAGAGGTGCGTGCCATCGGCGCCGACCGGCCTGAGGCTCTCGACCAGGAAGCCGCCCTCGAAGAGAGGCGCCTCGAACTCACGCCCGAAGGGCGCCAGACGCTCGAGCTCATCCAACGTCTCCAGACTCAACTGCCCTTCCACCAGTTCACCATCGCTGAGAATCAAGGGATTGAGCGCCCTCTCCCCCAACTGCTCCGCGGCCGCCTGTTGCAGAGCACGAGTGAAGGTATCCTTCTCCGCCAGGGGCAAGCCCACCCCTGCCGCACCTCTGTGCCCACCGAAACGCGGCAGACACTGCGGTGCCAGGTCATGCGCTCGCTGCAACGCATCCCGCAGATGCAATCCTTCGATGGAGCGCCCGGACCCGGTCAACATGCCGGGCACCGCGGCTGGTGTCAGCACGACGGTCGGACGCCCGAACTGCTGCACGAGACGTGAAGCGACAATGCCCTGCACTCCCGGGTGACCATCTTCCAGATGCACCACGATCACCTGATGCCCTTCCCGCAACGAGGCGAGCGCCAAGGCGCGCGCCGACTCCACCATCTCGGCTTCGATCGCCTTGCGCGACTGATTGTCCTGATCGAGCACCTCCAGCGCGCGCTGAGCAGCCTCATCTTCACGCGCCAGCATGAAATGCAGTGCGGCGTAAGGATCATCCAGTCGTGAGCGGGCATTGATGCGCGGCCCCATCTGGAAGGCCAGCGTCTCGGCATCGAAGGGCACGCTATCGGCACCGAGCCGCTCTGCCATGGCTCGCCAGCAGGGCTCCTGCATGCGATTGATCAACGTCAGACCCAGATTGACCACCGCACGATTGATCGCACTGCCCCCCAGTGACACACAGTCCGCCACCGTCCCCAGCGCCACATATGACAGCCATGGCGACAACTTGGGTGCATCCCCCGGCAATCTGCCTTGCTCGATCAGCACATTGCGCGTCAATGACATGGTCAACCAGGCCACCATGCAACCGGCGATGGTCGCATCCGGATATGCACAATCGTCACGTGTCGGATTGACGGTCGCGTAGGCGGAAGCCGGCGGCCCTTCCTGAGGCAGCGCATGGTGATCCGTCACCACGACCTCTATCCCCGCTTCCTTGAGCAGCGCCAGGCGCGCCTCATCACTGGAACCACAATCCGCGGTGACGATCAGGCTCGGGCGCGGCGACAGTGTCATGATGCGCTCGACCAGCGGCAGACTGATGCCGTAACCATCGTGGATGCGATGACCGATCAGACTGTGCACCCGGTCGTAGGGCACATCGAACAGCTCCGTCAGCGTGCGCAGCATCACCACATGCGAGGTGATGCCGTCCACGTCATAGTCCGTGAGGATGCCGATGTGCTCACCCACGGCGACAGCACGCGCGATGCGCTCTGCCGCCCGCCGGCCATCCGCCAGCCGCTCGGGATGCTCGATATGCCGGAGCGCCGGCGTGACCAGCGCCTCCAGCGGCGCCTTGCAGCTCTCCAGCGTCAACCGCCCTGCCAGTACTCGTGCCTGCAGTTCGCTGAGCCCCGTCGCGATCCCCTGCTGGTAGAGGCGCTCATCTCTGACGCGAGGCTGGATGACCCTCGCGATGCTGGCCGCCAGCGTACGCTCATCAGGGCGCGATGCGGTGCCTTGTGCCAAGGAGGGTGACAAGGAGGGAGTGACAGACATGAAGAACTCCTGACAAACGACATGGCCGTCATTTCGACAGCGGACTGCGAAAATGACGGCCATGAAAGAAGGACGACGGCTCAGCCCCGGAGGCCTGAGCCGTCGTTGATGCGATCACCCGCGGCGATTCTCGCGCACGAAGTCCTGCACGGCAGCCAGCTCGGCCGGCAGCACGCTGTAGCGCTCTTCGCGCTCCAGCAGGTCATGCAGATGTGGCGGCAGATCGACACCCGCGAAACCAGCACGCGCCACCGCTTCGGCGAACTTGGCCGGATGCGCCGTCGCCAGCGTGATCATCGGCGTCGCGGTATCCGTCCGGCAGACTTCTGCCGCGCGATAGCCTGTCGCCGTATGCGGATCGAGGATCTCGCCGGTGCGCTGATGCGCTTCACGGATGACCTCGAGAATCGTCTCGTCGTCGACACTGTGGCTGGAGAACAGCTCACGCAGCCTGGCCAGCGGGGCATCTGCCAGCGCCGCCGGTTCGCGCGAGAAGTGCTCGAGCAGTTCACGGATCGCCTGACCATCACGGCCATAGGCTTCGAACAGCAGACGCTCGAAATTGGAGGACACCACGATATCCATTGACGGTGCCAGCGTCGCCTTCAGCTCCTGACGCGAGAAGTCGTTGGAGGAGATGGTGCGGTGCAGGATGTCGTTGGCGTTGGTGGCGATCACCAGCTGACGGACCGGCAGCCCCATGCGCGAGGCCAGATAGCCGGCAAAGATGTTGCCGAAGTTGGCCGACGGCACCGTGAAGCTGACCTGACGCGCCGGAGCGCCCAGCGCCACACCGGCGGCCACGTAGTAGACGGTTTGGGCCATGATGCGCGCCCAGTTGATCGAGTTGACCGCGACCAGACGCGTGCCATCCAGGAAATCCTGGTCGGCGAAGCTGGCCTTCACCATCGCCTGGGCATCGTCGAAGTTGCCTTCGATGGCGACATTGAAGACATTGGGCGCCAGCACGGAAGTCATCTGGCGGCGCTGCACTTCGGAGACGCGGTTGTGCGGATGCAGGATGAAGATATCCACATGATCGCAGGCACGGCAGCCCTCGATGGCGGCAGAACCGGTATCACCGGAGGTCGCGCCCATGATCACCGCACGCTCGCCACGCTTGGCGAGGAAGTGATCGAGCAGGCGACCCAGCAGCTGCAGCGCGACATCCTTGAAGGCCAGCGTCGGGCCGTGGAACAGCTCCAGCAGGTAATGGTTGCTGTCGAGCTGATTGAGCGGCACGACCGCATCGTGACTGAAGGTCGCGTAGGTCTCGCGCACGAGTTCACGGAAGGTCTCGTCATCGATGGCACCATCGACGAAGGGCTTCATGACACGGAAGGCGATTTCCGCGTAGGACTCACCGGCCATCGCCGTCAGTTCCTCGGCACTGAACTGCGGCAGGGTTTCCGGCACATACAGGCCACCATCGCTGGCAAGCCCCGTGAGGACCACATCTTCAAAACCGAGCGCCGGCGCCTGGCCGCGCGTGGAGATATAACGCATGTCGTGTCTTCCCGTGGCGTTCGCCACCGTTATGATTCTTGCTCTTCCGGCCTGCGCCGGCTGCCCAGCAGTACCGAGCCATCAACCTCGATGACCCGGTACCGTTTGCCCGCGATCAGGCGTTGTCGTCGAGATCCTCGACGCGAATGCGCACCACGGAACCGGCGACATCCACCAGCGCTTCCAGCTGGCGAATCGCTTCGTTCATGTGCAGTTCGCGCGCGCGGTGCGTGAGCAGAATGATCGGCACCAGCTCGCCTTCGGTGGCCTCCTTCTGGATGATCGCCTCGATGGAGATGCCCTGTTCGGAGAGAATCGACGCGACACGCGCCAGCACGCCCGGGCGATCCACCGCATGCAGACGCAGGTAGCAGGCCGTCTCGATCTCTTCCATCGGCAGGATCGGCAGGGTGTCGCCGTGCTGATTGATCTCGGCGAAGGCCAGATACGGCACGCGGTAGCGGTGGTCGGTGGCGATATCGCGCGCCACGTCGAGCAGATCCGCCACGACGGCAGAGGCCGTCGGCTCGGCACCGGCGCCGGCACCATAATAGAGGGTGGGGCCCACTGCATCGCCCATCACCTCGATGGCATTCTTGACACCATGCACGTTGGCCAGCAGGCGCTCCTTGGGAATCAGCGTCGGATGCACGCGCAGCTCAAGGCCCTTGGCCGTGGCGCGGGTGATCCCCAGGTGCTTGATGATATAGCCCAGGTTGTCGGCCTGCTCGATGTCATCAGCCGTGATGCGCGAGATGCCTTCGGTGTAGGCCTTGTCGAACTGCAGCGGCACGCCGAAGGCAATGGAGGCCAGGATGGTCAGCTTGTGGGCAGCATCGATGCCTTCAACGTCGAAGGTCGGGTCCGCTTCGGCATAGCCCAGCGCCTGCGCCTCGGCCAGCACGTCATCGAAACTGCGGCCTTCATCGCGCATCGCGCTGAGAATGAAGTTGCCGGTGCCGTTGATGATGCCGGCCAGCCACTGGATACGGTTGGCGCCCAGGCCTTCCCGCAGGGACTTGATGACCGGGATGCCACCGGCGACCGCTGCCTCGAAGGCCACCATCACCCCTTTCTCGGCCGCGGCGCGGAAGATCTCGTTGCCGTGCACGGCGATCAGCGCCTTGTTGGCGGTCACGACATGCTTGCCGTTGGCGATCGCTTCCATCACCAACTCATAGGCCACGTCATAGCCACCGATCAGTTCGACCAGCACATCGATCTCGGGGTTGCGCGCGACCTCGAAGATGTCATGCGTGCGGCTGACGCCGGTGATATCGCAGTCAGGGTTGTCACGACGAGCGCCAACCTGTTCGACGATAATCGGGCGTCCAGCACGACGCGCAATCTCATCGGCATTGCGTACCAGCACGTTGAACGTGCCGCCGCCTACGGTACCCAGACCACAGATTCCTACTTTCACCGGTTTCAACGTCGCTTTCCTCTCTTGTTACGGTATCCAGCCTTGGAGGCCGCGCCGGAGCGCCATGGCCTTGCCGACCTGTCGTCGGTCTATTATCCAGACGGCTCGCGTCTGTGTCTTTCGTGACCACGGTAGCAAGGCAGGACGCCCTGTCAACGCGCAGCCACTCTGAGGCGTCACACCATCAGCCATCCAGTCCCAACATGGTGGTCAGGCGATCCACCGGCAGATAACCCGGCACCATCTTGCCATCCGGCATCACGATGGCCGGTGTGCCCTGCACGCCCATGCGCGTACCGAGCTGATACTGGCTTTCCACCGGGGCATCACAGCTGGCTTCCTGCTTGGGTGCCTGCCTCTGATTCTTGATCTGGTTCATCGCCTCGGTGCGATTCTCGGCACACCATACCTGAGCCAGCTCGCGTGCGCCCTGCGAGCGCAGACCGCCACGCGGGAAGGCCAGATAACGCACTTCGACACCACGCGCATTGAGCTCCGGGACTTCCTCATGCAGCTTGCGGCAATAGGGGCAGGTGGTGTCAGTGAAGACGCTGATCACCGCCTTGACCTCACCCGCCGGACGGAAGATGACCATGTCGTCCTCACTGACCTCGGCCAGCAGCTTCTGGCGCTCGCCATTGGCCTTCTGCTCGCTGAGATTCACCAGCCCCTTGTCACCGTCGTTGCGGTACATTTCCCCGACGATCAGGTGCTTGCCCGTCGCATCGGTGAAGAAGGTCTCGCCGCTGGTGAGCTTCACCTCGAAGAGACCCTCGATCGGACTGGAAGCCAGCGACTCCACCGGCAACGGCTGGCCATTGACCACCAGCTTGTCACGCAGGTCATCCAGCGCGTCAGCCTGGGCGAGCGGTGCCATCACGCTCAGCAGGGTAGCAGCGCTCAACAGACGCAACGCCTGTGGCAGGCGCTGCGGGCGGCGGGTGAACTTGCTCATCAGACTCTCCTTGGCGTCCGCGGGGCGAAGTGCCTGGTATCAACCACGCGGATGATGTTCGGCGTGCAGGCGTTCCAGACGCGCCTGAGCCACATGGGTATAGATCTGGGTCGTGGATAGATCACGATGACCCAGCAACAGCTGCACGACACGCAGGTTGGCACCATGATTGAGCAGGTGCGTCGCAAAGGCGTGGCGCAGGGTATGCGGTGACAGGGGCTTGTCGATACCGGCCGTGACGGCGTGGCGCCGGATGCGGTGCCAGAAGGTCTGCCGCGTCATGGCCTTGTCATGCCGACCGGGAAACAGCGCCGGGCGCGTCTGGTCGGCCATCATCGCAGGTCGGCCAGCCGACAGCCAGCGTGACAGCCAGTCACAGGCCTCCTCGCCCAACGGCACCAGACGCTCGCGATCGCCCTTGCCGATCACTCTGACCACACCCTGGCGCAGATTGAGCGCATCGACCCGCAGACCGACCAGTTCACTGATGCGCAATCCCGCGCCATAGAGCACCTCCAGCATGGTCCGGTCGCGCAGGCCGATGGCCGTCTCGAGATCCGGCGCCTCCAGCAGGCGCTCGACTTCCTCCTCGTCGAGCGTGCCGGGCAGGCTGGGGATCACGCGGGGAAGGCGCACCTCATGCACGGGATCCGCCTCGATCATGCCCTCGGCCAGTGCCCAGCGATAGAACCGCCGCAACGCAGACAACAGTCGCGCGGTGGAGCGCAGCGCATGCGATTCACGTCGTGAGTCACAGAATGCCTGCACCTGCATAGGGGTCGCCTCCAGCAATGGCGTGGCTTCGCCTCCGGACTCCTGCTGCTCCAGCAACCACCGCTGCCAGCTCTCGAGGTCACTTCGATAGGCACCAAGCGTGTTGTCACTGGCGCCGCGCTCCAGCCACAACGTATCGAGAAATGCCGCGACCAGCGTCTCGTCATCCTTCATGCCTGCTTCCTCCTTCCCGATGCGCGCAACCGACACCTTCCGGCGCGACGACTGCCGAATTCTACCGTGACGCCCTGACGTTGAAATGAATCCGACGGTCACTGCGGCAACTTTCCCTCATCCACAGACACAAAGACCCCGCCATGCGAGGCATGGCGGGGTCTTTGTGTGGCGGAGGAGCAAGTGGCAATTCGCTCCTCCGCCGTACTGCCGAGTTCTGCAGTCAGGGAATGCGGAGCGCTTAGCCCAGCTTTTCCTTGATGCGTGCAGACTTGCCGCTACGCTCACGGAGGTAGTACAGCTTGGCCTGACGGACGTCACCACGACGCTTGACGTCGATGGCAGCAACCTGCGGGCTGTAAGTCTGGAAAGTACGCTCGACGCCCACACCGTGGGAGATCTTGCGGACGGTGAAGGCGGAGTTCAGACCGCGGTTACGCTTGCCGATCACCACGCCTTCGAAGGCCTGCAGACGCTCGCGGGTACCTTCGACGACCTTGACCTGGACGACGATGGTGTCGCCCGGTGCAAAGGCCGGGATTTCCTTGGCCATCTGCTCGTTTTCGATCGCCTGGATCAGTTTGTTCTTGCTGCTCATCGCTAGCTCCAAATTCGTTAGCATCAACCCTGAGGCTGATGTTCGTCATGACCCCGGCACCGCAAACGGCCTTGAACACGGGGATCGACCTTGTGTGTGACGCGCCACGGGGCTCCCGCAAGATGACTCCGGGCCGTGCCGCACCTCCGCCACGGTGGCGGCCTTCTCCTGACAGCGAACGCGAGGTCCGCGAAGGTCAGGCCTTGCCTTTCCGGGCGTGCTGCGCGATGAACTCGTCGAGCAGCTTGCGCTCCTCACGAGTCAACGTGCGGCTCTCCAGCAGATCCGGACGCCTGAGCCAGGTACGTCCCAGAGACTGTTGCAACCGCCAGCGCTTGATCAGGGCATGATTGCCACTGAGCAGCACTTCCGGCACTCGCTTGCCGTCGATGACTTCGGGGCGAGTGTAGTGCGGACAATCGAGCAGGCCATCGGTGAAGGAATCCTCCTCCGCACTGGCTTCATGCCCGAGTACGCCCGGCACCAGGCGCGCTACCGTATCGATCAGGACCATGGCTGGCAGCTCACCGCCAGACAGGACGTAATCGCCGATCGACCATTCCTCGTCGATCTCCTCTTCCACCACGCGTTCGTCAATGCCTTCATAGCGTCCGGCCACCACGATCAGGCGCTCATTCGTCGCCAGTTCGCGGGCACCGGCCTGATCCAGCTTGCGGCCTTGCGGGGAGAGATAGATCACGCGGGCGTCGTCACCGCCAGCGGCACGGGCGTCACGAATGGCGCCTCGCAGGGTCTCGACCTTCATCAACATGCCGGGACCACCGCCGTAGGGACGATCATCGACCGTACGGTGCCTGTCGGTGGCGTAGTCACGCGGGTTCCAGAAATCGACCTCGAGCAGACCCTTGTCGACCGCTCGGCCGGTCACGCCACTGGCGGTGATCGCCGTGAACATTTCCGGAAACAGACTTACTACACCAATCCACACAGGCGTCAGCTCTCTGTGCTTTTCATCAGAATTCGGGATCCCAATCGACGCTCATGCGTCCATTGACGAGATCCACATCGCGAACCACCTGATCGGGCAGGTACGGCACGAGCCGTTCCTTCTCATCGATGCTGTCGTCGTTCGGCTTGATCACCAGAACGTCGTTGGCACCGGTTTCCATCAGGGTGTTCACTTGTCCGAGGCGCTGGCCATCCAGCGTCACCACCTCGAGACCTTCCAGTTGATGCCAGTAGTACTCACCCACCTCGAGCTGCGGCAGTTGCTGCTTGGGCAGGAGAATCTCCGCCCCGGCCAGCGCCTGCGCCGCTTCGCGATCGTCGACACCTTCCAGCTGCGCCACCAGACCCTTGCCATGACGACGTGCCTGGGCAAGTCGCGCGGGAATCTGCTTCCCGTCAAGCTTCAGGATCCAGCCGGCGTAGTCGAAGATGCCATCGATCGGGCTGGTGTAGGAGTACACCTTGAGCCAGCCTTTCACGCCATAGGGGCTGGTAAGCTTCCCCATGACCACCACATCATCGCCATGCGAGGTGTGTGCGGTCGGCTGCGGGTTGTTCGAGTGAGTAGGCATCCTGGAAATCAAGCCTGCTGCTTGCCAGCTTCCTTGATCAGCTGAGCGACACGGTCAGAGACCTGTGCGCCCTGCTGCTGCCAGTGAGCGATACGCTCGAGATCGATGCGCAGACGCTCTTCCTGGCCGCGAGCGACCGGGTTGAAGAAGCCGACGCGCTCGATGAAGCGGCCATCACGGGCTGTGCGGGAATCAGCTACAGCCAGGTGGTAGAAGGGACGCTTCTTGGCGCCACCACGTGCCAGACGAATGGTAACCATTGCGTAATCTGTCCTTCGTGTTGAAGTGAAAATCGTGCCACAGAACTCGGCTTCGCATGGAGGGTCCACACGAAGAGGCGACATTCTACGGAAAATGCCAAGCCTTGGAAACCTTTTTCCATGGCCATACGCGCGCCCCGCGACACGAGCCGTGTCACGGGGCGCGATTCGTGACTCTGACGCCACGAAATCCTGTCGACGAGAACCTCAGAGCCTTGCCGGAGACTCAGCGACGCGGGAAGCGTCCGCCGCCCGGGCCACCCATGCCTCCCATCCCGCCGGGACCGCCCATGCCGCCGGGGCCACCCATGCCACCGGGACCGCCGCCGCCCATCATGCCGGACATGCCACGCATCATCTTCTGCATGCCACCTTTCTTGCCGGCCTTCTTCATCATCTTGGCCATCTGCTTGTGCTGCTTGAGCAGACGATTGAGGTCCGGCACCTGGGTACCGGAGCCCATGCAGATGCGACGCTTGCGCGAGCCATTGATGAGATCCGGGTTGCGACGCTCCTTGGGTGTCATGGAGTTGATCATCGCCTCGAGCTTGCCCAGCTCCTTCTCGCTGGCCTGGCTCTGGGCGACTTCCGCCAGCTGCCCCATGCCCGGCAGCTTGGACATCAGGCTGCCCATGCCACCCATGTTCTTGAGCTGCTGAAGCTGATCGCGGAAGTCCTCGAGATCGAAGCCCGAGCCTTTCTGGACCTTCTTGGCCAGCTGCTCGGCCTTGGTCTTGTCGACGCTGCGCTCGGCTTCCTCGATCAGCGACAGCATGTCGCCCATGCCGAGGATGCGCGAGGCGATGCGGTCCGGGTGGAAGGGCTCGAGGGCATCGACCTTCTCCCCCATCCCCATGAACTTGATCGGCTTGCCGGTGATGTGGCGAACGGACAGCGCCGCACCACCACGCGCATCACCATCGGCCTTGGTCAGCACGACACCGGTCAGCGGCAGGGCTTCATGGAAGGCCTTGGCGGTATTGGCGGCATCCTGACCGGTCATCGCATCGACGACGAACAGCGTCTCATCAGGATTGACGCTGCGATGCAGCGCCGCGATCTCGTCCATCATGTCGGCATCGACATGCAGACGGCCGGCGGTATCCACCAGCACCACGTCGTGGAACTGGATACGCGCGTGCTTCATCGCCGCTTCAGCGATGGCGACAGGCTGCTGGGAGGAGTCGGAGGGGAAGAAATCCACCTCGACTTCCCTGGCCAGCGTTTCCAGCTGGTCGATGGCGGCCGGACGATAGACGTCCGCCGAGACCACCAGCACCTTCTTCTTCTCGCGCTCACGCAGATAACGCGCCAGCTTGGCGACGGTGGTCGTCTTGCCCGCACCCTGCAGACCCGCCATCAGAATGACGGCCGGGCTGCCCTTGAGCACCAGACCTTCATTGGCTTCGCCCATGATCGCCTCCAGCTCCTGCTGGACGATCTTGACGAACTGCTGACCCGGCGACAGGCTCTTGGACACTTCCTGACCGACGGCACGCTCGCGCACGCGGTCGATGAAGGCCTTGACCACCGGCAGTGCGACATCCGCCTCAAGCAACGCACGGCGCACTTCACGCAGCGTGTCCTTGATGTTGTCTTCCGTCAGCTTGGCCTGGCCGGTAATCGACTTCAGCGTCTGCGACAGGCGATCACTCAAACTTTGAAACATGGGCCTCTCCGGCTAGGGACGTCTGGGGGCCGCTCGCAGCGGCTCGAGGACAGTGCTGTCCTCGATTCCGGGGGTCACGGCATGACGCCCCAGCGCGTGAATGGTTCATCCTGTGGCGCATTATACGCACAGGGCGG
The DNA here is from genome assembly GCF_057670765.1 of Cobetia sp. PS-4MA. Taxonomy (NCBI): domain Bacteria; kingdom Pseudomonadati; phylum Pseudomonadota; class Gammaproteobacteria; order Oceanospirillales; family Halomonadaceae; genus Cobetia; species Cobetia sp. PS-4MA. The sequence goes on from NZ_CM173107.1 coordinate 3,672,309, forward strand.
GTCTGTCTCCATGATGGGGACACTCAAGCGCCGACCAAATCCTCTCTCGCCGGGAATTCTCTCCCCGACACGGCTCCGCCAGCCTCCTCAAAGCGCGTGGCGTGGATGCAATCACATGAGTGCATTCGGTATAGTCACATCATATAGGCAGCGTCTCGTACAGGACCTGCCTCCTCGTACATCCTCGGCACCTGGACAACAGCACATGCAGGCTCTGCCCTTTGCCTTTCTGGCCATCATCTTCTATCTCGGCGCCGGCCTGTGGCAGGGCCTGACGCTCATCCGCCGGGTACCGTCCAGACCACGTCTGGTACGCGGCCTGGCACTGGTAGCCGTCGCCTGCCATGCCGTGATCGTCTGGCTCACCATCAGCCATGGCGGCGAGCTGCACCTCGGACTGTTCGAGAGCGCCTCGCTGGTCAGCTGGGCCATCAGCCTGCTGCTGATCCTGGCCAGCATGTTCAAGCCGGTGATTGCCGGCGGTGCCGCCCTCTTCCCCGTGGCGGCCATCTGCGTCCTTGGCGTGATGAATCTTCCCAGCGCCAATACCGAGAATCCACTTTCCGCGGGGCTCATCGCCCACATCCTCACCTCGGTGGCGGCACTGGCCTTCTTCAGCATCTCGGCCATGCAGGCCGGTCTGCTGTCATTGCAGCAACATGCGCTGAAGAAGCGTCACACCCGCGGCATCGTCCAGGTACTGCCCGCGCTGACCAGCATGGAGCGCGCACTGTTCGAGCTGATCTGGGCCGGAATGATCCTGCTCAGCGTGTCGATTCTCAGCGGCATGATCTACCTCGACAACCTGTTCGCCCAGCACCTCGCGCACAAGACGGTCCTGAGCTTCGGCGCCTGGGTGATCTTCGCCGTGCTGCTGTTCGGCCATCATGTCCTGGGCTGGCGCGGACAGCGCGCGGCGCGCTGGACGCTGGGCGGCTGCCTGGTGCTGGCGCTGGCCTTCTTCGGCACCAAGTTCGCCCTGCAGGTCGTGTTTTCCCACTGAGCGTCGCTGTCGTGACGGGCAGCACCCGCAGCAGCTGGTGCATTGCCGTCACGGCAGCAGTATCATGCGCGTAAATCCGCCACCGAGGACCCTTCACTCTTGAGCGACGACACCCCGCTGGGGCTGCTGTTCGGCCTGCTGGTCATCCTGATCTTCCTGTCTGCCTTCTTCTCGAGCTCCGAGACCGGCATGATGTCGATCAACCGCTATCGCCTGAGCCACCGCGAGAAGAGCGGTGAGCGCGGCGCCAAGCGCGTCACCCGCCTGCTATCTCGCCCGGACCGTCTGATCGGCGTCATCCTGATCGGCAACAACTTCGTCAACAATCTGGCAGCGTCTCTGGCCACCATCATTGCCATCCATTACTTCGGTGATGTCTCCGGCCCTGCCATCTCCACTGCCGTCCTCACCATCGTGGTGCTGATCTTCGCCGAAGTGACACCCAAGACCATGGCCGCCGTGAATCCCGAGCGTATCGCCTACCCGGCGTCGGTGATTCTCGAACCCATGCTCAAGCTGCTCTATCCGCTGGTCTGGCTGGTCAATGGCATTTCCAATGGCCTGCTGCGCCTGTTCGGCGTTCGCGATGTCAGCGGCGGGGCCGACAGCTTGACCCGTGACGAGCTGCGCACCGTGGTCCACGAGGCTGGCAGCATGATCCCGCGCCGTCACCAGGGCATGCTGCTGTCGATCCTCGACCTCGAGAACGTTACCGTCGATGACATCATGGTGCCGCGTCAGGAAATCTTCGGTATCGACCTCGATGATGATCTCGACATCATTCTCAGTCATATCCGCGCCAGTCAGCACACACGAGTGCCGATCTACAAGGGTGACATCAACAACATCATCGGCATCCTGCACCTGCGCAATGCGGCCCGTTTCCTGTCACTGGACGAGGTCACCAAGGCCTCCATCATCCAGGAGGCCCGCGAGCCCTACTTCATCCCGGAATCCACCCCGCTGCATACCCAGCTGCTCAATTTCCAGAAGCAGAAGCGCCGCATCGGCATCGTGGTCGACGAGTATGGCGATGTGCAGGGGCTGGCGACCTTGGAGGATATCCTCGAGGAGATCGTCGGCGAGTTCACCACCGACGTGGCCGGCACTCATCAGGAAATCCATCCCCAGGACAACGGCAGCTACGTGATCGAGGGTACCGCCAACATCCGCGAGATCAACAAGGCCATCGGCTGGCAGCTGCCGACCGATGGCCCCAAGACGCTCAATGGTCTGATCCTCGAGCACCTGGAATCCTTCCCGGATGCGCCAGCCAGTCTGGCCATCGGCACGACCCGCATCGAGATCCAGCAGGTCAAGGACAACCAGATCACCTCGGCACGCTGTTGGCAGGCCTCGCGCACCACGCGCACCTGATCCAGCGCCTGCAGGGTAACGTTGCAGCGTCATGCGCGAAGGGCCCGCCATCTGGCGGGCCCTTCGCGTTCACGTCCATTGCAATGCGGTGTTGCACGCCACGGGGCGGCCAATGCCGGAGACACACGCTATCCTGTGCCTGCCCGGATCGCCGGACCACCTTTTCCTGCACTGCCCACTACCCGCAAATGGCCCTCATGACCCAAGCCTCTTCCCCGACGACTGTCCTGCACCACCACCCCGCACGCTTCACGCTGATGCTGGCACTGATGGTGGCGCTCGCGCCTCTGGCGACCGACGCCTATCTACCCGCCATGCCTTCCATGGCAGGCGACTTCGGTGTGGACGAGCATCGCATCGGCCTGACCATCACCATGTTCTTCTTCGGCTACGCGATGGGTCAGCTGGGCGGTGGCCCGCTGTCCGACAGTCTCGGGCGCCGCCCCGTCGCCCTGACTGGTTTCGTGCTGTTTCTCGTCGCCGGACTCGGTTGCGCACTGACACGAGACTTCCACTGGCTGCTGGTCTGGCGAGTGCTTCAGGGCATCGCCACCGGCATGACCGGCGGTGTCTCGCGCACCGTGGTGAGAGACGTCGCGACCGGCAAGGACGCCGCGCGCCTGATGACCAACGTGACCATGGTACTGATGACGGCGCCACTGATAGCGCCGTCCCTGGGCGCCCTGGTGATCTCGCTGAGCCACTGGACGACGATCTTTTTCACGCTGGGAGTCTACGGGCTGATAGTCGGTCTGATCATCCATCGCTGGCTGCCGGAGACCCACCCCGCCAGCGAGCGCACGCCCTTCAGACCACGCAACGTGCTGCGCAGCTATGGCGACGTCCTCACCACCCGGGGAGTCCCGGGGCACCTGATGCTGATCCTGTGCGGGCCCGGCATCATGTTCACCTTCATCACCAATGCCAGCTACCTGTATCAAGGGCTACTCGGGATGACACCGCCGCAGTTCGCGCTGGCCTTCGGCGCCAATGTGGTCGCGATGTTCGTCGGCAACCGTCTCAATCACCTCGGCCTCAAGCACCTGCGCACGCGCACGCTGGTCAAGCTGGCATTGAGCGTCCAGCTGACCGGCATCACCTGGCTGCTGGGGCTGGGCCTCACTGGCACGATCAGCGCCGCCACCCTGATTCCCGGCATGCTGGTGGTACTTGGCGCAGGCGCCATGATCACCCCCAACGTGATGGCGGACTACCAGTCGCTGTTCACCCGCGGCCACGGGGTCGCCAACGCCATCTCGGGCACCGCGCTCTTCCTAGGCGGCGGACTCTACGGTGCGATTGCCAGCCTGTGGCTGAACGGCTCCAACATGCTGCCGGTACCGCTGGTCATGCTTGCCGCATGCCTGGTGGGCGGCATCGGCTTCTGGGTCACCCGCCACACCGCGCCATCCAATCAGCCTGCCGCCCACGGCAGCAGCTCCAGCGCCCCCGCGTAAGCGCCATCACTGTCCGCAGAACGTGAACCGCATACGCAAAGACGCCGCCCGTGAAGCCACGGACGGCGTCTTTTTTTCAGGGAACGCTCTTGCGCTCACCACGTGAGGGGGCAGCCACCCTCGACCAGAGCAGCTTCACCCCGTCATTGGCAGTCCGCCAGGCGTGTCGCCTTGCGATGCAGATCGCGCACGGCCTCTTCCAGCTCCGCAGCCTTGACGTTCTCCGGCGCGAAGGTGCGACCGACGCACAACTCCACCCGACCACGCAGACGACGCGGCCACTTGGCAAAGGCCGGCCCGCCGCCGTGGGAGAACCACGACCCCCACAAGCCCCCCAGAGCCATCGGGATCACCGGCGCCGGATCACGCGCGAGGATCAGCTCCAGCCCACGCCGGAAGCGTCCCACTTCCCCATCTCGCGTCAGCTTGCCTTCCGGGAAGATCATGACCACCTCGCCCTCGCGCAGCGCCTTGCCGACCTCTTCCAGTGAACGACGCACACCGGCGGGGTCCTTGCGCGAGGAATCCACCGGAATGGCCCCCGCAATGCGGAAGAACCACTTGAGCCAAGGAGAGTGATAGATCTCGGCATCCATCAGAAACCGCAATGGGCGCGGGCTGGCGCCGCCGAGTATCAGCGCATCCATGAAGCTGACGTGGTTGCACACCACCAGTGCCGCGCCTTCCGCCGGTATCCGCCAGCGCCCCTTGAGGTGCAGCCGATACATCAGGTGAATGAGGATGAAGATGATCAGCCGCAGGAAGGGCCGCGGGTCACGCAGCATGCAGATCACCGCGATCAATCCACTGATCAAGGACAGCAGCAGCAGGAAGTCCGGAATATCACGCCCCATCACGCCCAGCACCAGAATGCCGGCACCGGCCGAGAGCACCATCAGCAAGGCATTGAGCACATTGTTGGCCGCGATCATGCGCGCGCGATGGTCCTCGGGGCTGCGCAGCTGCAACAGCGTGTAGAGCGGCACGATATACAGGCCGCCGCCGAAGCCGATGACGCCGAGATCCAGCCACATGCGCCAGAATCCGGCGATACCCAGCAGCTCGATCAGCGGCGTGGCCATCTGGGCCTCAGCCAGCGCCGGGCGCAAGGCAAGGTCCAGCCCGCCGGCAAAGATGATCAGCGCCCCGAAGGGCACAAGCCCTGTCTCGAGTCGTCCACGCGAGACACGCTCACAGGCCAGCGACCCCAGGCCAATGCCGATGGCAAAGGCCGCCAGCAGGGCCGATGTCGCCCCTTCGGCCCCATGGACGATATCCCGCGCATACGCCGGCAATTGCGTCAGATAGCTCGCACCGAGGAACCAGAACGCACTGATGCCGAGCAGCGCCCAGCGTAGCCGACGATTGCTCAGCCCCTCGCGCATCACCGCCACGCTGCCGGACAGCGGCCGCCAGGGCACCGGCCCCGGAGAAGCGGAAGGCGCCGGCGGAATGCGCATGGCAGCCAGTACGCCCAGCACCGCCAGCGACACCAGCGATGCCGACAGCGCCCAGCGCGCCAGCTCACCGCCCAGCGCCATCAAGGCCGCAGCCGCCAAGGTACCGACCAGAATGGCGAGGAAGGTACCCAGTTCAACCCAGGCGTTGCCACTGACCAGCTCATCGGCCTTGAGATGCTGAGGCAGGATGGCGTACTTGACCGGGCCGAACAGCGCGGACTGGGTGCCCATCATGAACAGCAGCGCCAGCAAGAGCTCCCAGGCCTCGAAGATCAAGGCACCCGCCGCCACGCTCATGGTGGCAAGCTCCAGCCACTTGAGCCTGACGATCAGCCGCTGCTTGTCGAGGTGGTCCGCCAGCAGGCCGCCCCAGGCGGAAAACAGCAGAAAAGGCAGGATGAACAACCCGGCGGCCAGATTGTTGACGACGCCGGTGTCCCAACCGCGCTGCTCGATGACCACGAAGGTCAGCAGCAGCAGCAGCGCGTTCTTGAAGAGATTGTCATTGAAGGCCCCGAGGGCCTGGGTCCAGAAGAAGGGGGCAAAGCGTGGCCGCCGCAGAAGGTCTCGACTCATCGCCCTGCTTCCGTGGCATCCCCCGAGCCTGCAGCCTCGCTGCGCACCTTGAGCCCCGCCAGCATGGTATCCAGCAGCTGGTCGAGCAGTTCCGTGACTTCCAGCGGCTGTCCTTGCCACAGACCCAGGCGTTCATTCATGCCCAGCTGGACCAGGCCATGCACGCTGCCCCACAGGGTTCGCGCCATGCGCTTGGCTTCCACTGACTCCACCTTGGGAGCGTACTCGACCAGAGCCAGCTCCACTCGCTCGAACAAGCCTTCGATCATGGCGTTCTGACGCTGATCCAGCTCCCCTTCCTGGGCCAGCGGGAAATCGAACAGCAGCTGCCAGCGATAGGGGTCGCGCTGGGCAAAGCCCCAATAGGCTCGCGCCAATGCCTTGAGACGCTGGGAGGGGCTCGGGGTCTCCTGCCCGGCAATCGCATCGCGCAGACGGTCCAGGGTCGTCAGATTGACGTGCTGGAGCAGGTTGCCAAAACTGCCGTAGAGCTTGAGCAGGGTACTGGGGGCGCAACCGACTTCGCGAGCCAGGTTGCGCAAGGACAAGGCGTGAACGGGCTGCTGCTTGAGCCATTCATCGCATGTCTCCATTACCCGCGCATGCAGCGCTTCCGGTGCATGCTGACGTGGACGGGCCATCGAATTCCTCTGGTGCTGAGATGCGTTACCGCGCAGCGAATCTGGCGCGGTGTGTGTCCGGACTGCGCGGGTTGGCAGAGAGAGTCACGATACCTGAGCATCCTGCTCCTGAAGCGCCCCGTGTCAGCCATTGAATCGAACAGTGTTTCCGTCCAGCATATCGAGACTGAGCACAAACGCAAGCGCCACCAAGGTGTGGCATGCTGGCGACTGCCGCGTGCAGCGGGGCTCTCGCGCTCATGATTGGGCAATGCGTCGCCCTGCATGTTCCCCCCTGCCCTTCATCTCAAAGGATTTCCGTGGCCGGACGCCTGTACCTTCCCCCGTTTCCCGAAGACCTGCCGCCCAGTGAACTGTTCGGATCACTCGCGACGCCTGCCCTCACGCGTCAGCTGCGGGAGGAGCGCCTGGTGAGCGCCAATCGCGCTCCACGCCTGCCGGTCTCGATGCTGCGCCTGGAAGGCCCGAGGCTTCGCCAGGTGCCAGCGCTCTGGGGGCTGACGCCCAGCTGGCTGGAGGTCATGGACCACGCTCCCCACGTGGCGCGCGCCGAGTCGCTGGAAACGCGACGCATGTTCCGCGAATCCTTTACCAGTCAACGGGCACTGATTCCCGTCGGTGGGGTCTATGTCTGGAAGGAACAGCCGCGCATGAAGCAGCCCTTTCTGGTCACGCACGCCACCCGCGCTCCGCTGTTGCTCGCCGCGCTGTGGACCCGCCACTTCAGCCCCCCGCTGATGGAAGGACTGCCCCCCGAGGGGCGCGACAGCTTCGCCTTGATCAGCGTGGCGTGCGCGGGTGTCACCGCACGTCTGACCGACCGCATGCCGGCGGTGATCGCCCCGCATCAGGTGCGGGAATGGCTGAGCGCCGATACCCCGCTGGACAGGGTACGTGCCATGCTGACACCGGACGCCAGCCTCGCGGCCTTCCCCGTCGCTCGCCGGGTCAATGATCCCGCGCACCAGGAATGGAGCGTCGCGCACCCCACCGGCCCGATGCTGAGCTGAGAGACGCCACTCGGCGCCCGGACAGCATGCTCAGATCGGGAACGCTGAATCCAGGCCGGTCAGACACGCGTATCGCCAGGAGGGGAGCACATCCTCGGACCTGCGCTGCTCGTGAGCCGTTGCTGATCTACCTGCGCGCTTGCGACGCATGAATCGCCCTTATCGAACCACCATGCCAGTGTCATCGGTGCCGTGAACCAGGAGAGAAGATGTCCTTGCCATCAGGATTCCGTCCGCTCGCTTTGAGCGCTGCCATCGCCGCCATCGTCATCACCGGCCTGTCGCCCGGCGTCAGCCTGGCCGATTCCTCCACGCCCCCCGCACCGTCCTCCATGACGTCAGCCACCTCGGCCTCTGCCATCACCCAGGCAGGCCCGGTGATCAAGAGCGCCAATGACCAGCGCGACTATCGCAGCCTGACGCTCGACAATGGCCTCAAGGTGCTGCTGGTGAGCGACCCGGCGGCTGACAAGGCTGCCGCTGCCATGGACGTGGAAGTGGGCAGCGCCCAGGACCCCGATGACGTTCCCGGACTTGCTCACTTCCTCGAGCATATGCTATTCCTCGGCACCGATCGTTATCCAGAGCCTGATGCCTATCAGGAATTCATCACCCGTCACGGCGGACAGCACAACGCCTTCACCGCCAGCCAGGACACCAACTACTTCTTCGATATCGCACCGGATGCCTTCGCCGAGGCCCTGCCGCGCTTTGCCCGCTTCTTCGTCGCACCACAGTTCAATGCCGACTACGTCGACCGCGAGCGTCATGCCGTACATTCCGAATATCAGGCACGCCTGCAGGATGACGGGCGGCGCGTGAATGAGGCTGTCGAGCAGGCGCTCAATCCAGATCACCCCTTCAACCGCTTCAGCGTCGGCAGCCTCGAGACACTCAAGGACAGCGAGGCAGGCAGCCTGCGCCAACGCCTGGTGGACTTCTATCAGGCGCATTACGGCGCCGGCGTGATGCGCCTCACCCTGGTCGGCCCCCAATCGCTGGACACACTGGAGTCACTGACGCGCCACAACTTCTCCGATGTCCCGAATCGCGAGCTCTCACGGCCACAGATCGATGCGCCGCTGGTCACTGCCGATGAGCTGCCCGCACGCGTGGAGGTCAAGGCACTCAAGCAGGAGCGCGAGCTCGACTTCATGTTCCCCATCGAGGACCCCGTCGCGCAGTATCGCGTCAAACCGGTCAGCTACCTTGCCAATCTCATCGGACATGAAGGGGAAGGCAGCCTGCTGGCGGTGCTCAAGGACAAGGGCTGGGCGGATGGGCTCTCGGCCGGCGGCGGCCCCAGCGATGGCGAGAATGCCCTGCTCAGCATCAGTGTCACCCTGACGCCCGAAGGCGCCCGGCATCAGCCGGAAATCCGCGCCGCGCTGTTCGACTATCTGGCATTGATTCGCCAGCAGGGCCTGGAGGAGTGGCGCTACAAGGAGCAGGCGGCGCTGGGCGAGCAGGAATTCCGCTTCCAGCAGCGCAGCTCTCCCGTGGACCTGGCCAGCAGCCTGGCCATGATGATGACGCGCTATCCGGTCAAGGATGTGCTGGCCGCGCCCTACCTGATGCAGGACTATGACGCCGAGCTGATCGAGTCGACCCTTGATCGCCTGACGCCAGAGAACCTGCTGGAGGTCTACTCCGGCCCTGATGTCACGGGAGAGCAACAGGGCAAATGGTTCAAGGCGCCCTATACCCTGACGCGCCTCACGGACGATGCCGTCGCCCGTGCCGGAGACGATCCCTCGCTGGCCGCCCGGCTTGCCCTTCCGGCCCCCAATCCTTATCTGGCCAGCGACTTCCAGGTCCTGAATCTGCCCGATGCGCCGCCACGTCAGCTGATCGACGAGCCCGGTGCCGAACTCTGGTATCAGGGTGATGACAGTTTCGGGGTCCCGAAGGCCGAGTGGCGCTTCGGGCTGCTCAACCCCGCCGTGAGCGCCTCGGTCGAGGATGAGGTCATGAGTCGCGTATTGGCGGCGTGGCTGAACGACAGCCTGAATGCCCGCCTGTACCCGGCACGTCTGGCCGGACAGGATGCTCTGGCCTATGCCCATGGCCGCGGCATCACGCTGCAGTTCAGTGGCTGGCGCGACGGCCAGCAGCCGGAAATGCGCGAGGTGCTGGATCAACTGGTCAATGGTGACATCGACTCTCAACGACTGGCACGCATCACGCAGCGCATGACACGCAGCCTGAGCAATCGCGCCCAGGCGCCCCTGTATACGCAGCTGGGCCGCAGTCTCAGTGAAGCGCTGGTCGGCCAGCCCACCACCGTCTCGCAGCAGCAGGACGTGCTGGCGCAGGTCACCAGCGAACGTCTGGACGCCTTCCGCAAGCGCTTCCTGGCACGCCTGCATGTCCAGGCCATGGTGGCAGGCAACCTGAGCGACACTCAGGCACGCGAGACCGGTCAGCTGGTGATCAATGGCCTGGCCCCCCGCGTCACGCGCGACGGCATCCCGGAGCTTGCCATCCACCGGGTGGACCAGCCCCTCGCGTTGCGACCGGAGAGCTCACGCGGCGATGCCGGCGCACTGCGCTACCTGCAGGGCAAGGATCGCACGCTCGAGAGTCAGGCCAGTCTGGCCGTGCTGGGCCAGCTGATCGAAGCCCCGTTCTACAGCCGGCTGCGCACCGATGAGCAACTGGGCTACATCGTCTCGGCCAGCTACTCCCCCATGCTGGATGCCCCGGGCCTGAGCCTGCTGGTCCAGTCGCCTTCCAAGGACAGCAAGACCCTGTTCTCGCGCATGGATGCCTTCTTCACGACCTTCGATGAGCGCATCACGGCGCTGGATGAGGCCACGCTCGCCAGCTATCGCAGCGCAGTGATCGATGGTCTCGAGCAGAAGCCGCGCCGCCTCTCCGAGCTTGCATCACGCAACTGGAGCGAACTGAGCTTCGGCTGGACCGACTTTGATCGCCGCCAGCAACTGATCCACGCCGTGGAGCAGGTCAGCGTCCAGGATATCCGTGACGCCTGGCAGCAGGTGACTCAGGCGGCGCCGCTGGAACTGGCCTTTGATCCCGAGATCCCCAGCGACTTCGATCAGCGCCTGCCGACGCTCGCGCTCCCCCTGCTGCCGGAGGCGCCACGTGCCGAGCACGGTGCCACCACCGCCGCTCCCTCGGCGCAACCTGCGGGCAATGCCCAGCATTGATCGCGCCACGCGTGCATGCCCGACGGCCAGGCGGGTCAGTCAGAACGCTTCCGTGAGGAACGGAGCCGTGAAGTGAAGGGCAGATCAGAGACGAGTGGAGCGTCAGTTTTTTCCGAGAGATGAACGACACGACCCCGGCGAATTCGCCGGGGTCGTGTCGTTGTGGCTGCGAGAATTTCGAGAATCAGCCAAAGGCCTGTGGCGGCATGATGCCTTCCACATACATCGCCAGTTCTTCCAGAATCTGCACGCGCGCCGGATCCTGCTCGTTCTGGGCCAGACGCTGGATCTCGCTGACGAAGCCCTTCACGGTCAGGCTGGCGACCTGCTCGTCATTCATGCGCTCCCAGCGCCACTGCTCCCAGCGCTCCCGCTCGGCTGAATCAAGCGTGTAGCCGTAGCTGCGTGCGCGGTAGCGGAACAGCATCTCCTCGAGCCGCCCATCCTGGAAGGCGAAGGGCGTGTCATCCAGTGCCTCGGGGTGAGAGGCACGCACGCGCTCCATCTCCTTGCGGTCCGCGGGCGAGAAGAAGCCTCCCGAATAGAGCATCAGGTCCGGGTCAGCCGGGCCGGCCGGCGGCGTCTCGGCAAACACCTGGGCGACCTTCACGCCGACCCCCGCATTGTCCTTGAGCCACTTCCAGTGCTCACGACATCGTGCAGGGTCGAGCTTGAGGCGCGCGACGATCTCGCCGTATTCCCCCTGGTGAGGGCCGGAGACATCCTTGAGCGCCGTCGCCGGCATCAGCACCGGGCTCTTGTTGAGATGAATGACCTTGAGGGGGATGCGCTCCTCACCTTCCGCCAGGTCATCCGCACTGGCGAACACCCGCGCCCGAATCTCCTCGGGAGTGAGATCCATCAGCGGTGCCGGGTCCACCGACAGGTCATAGACGATGACGCCATTGGCATTGGAGGGGTGCTCCGCCAGCGGCACCACCAGCGCACCGCATGCTCGCGAGGCCGGATAGCGACGTGAGATGTGCAGCATCGGCTTGCGCGCACCGATGTCCAGCAGGCTGGCGACATGACGCTTGTTGCGCAGCTTGAGCAGATACTCGAAAAGCCGGGCATTGCGTGACTTGAGCAGACGCGCCAGGGCGATGGTGGCCCGCACATCGACCAGGGCATCGTGCGCGCCGGCATGCTCGATGCCATTGGCGGCCGTCAAATCTTCCAGACGGAAGCTGGGGGCTCCGTCCTCGCGCCGCGGCCACTCGATCCCCTCGGGGCGCAGCGCATGGAAGGCGCGCACCACATCGATCAGGTCCCAGCGCGAATTGCCGTTCTGCCACTCACGCCCGTAGGGGTCGAGGAAGTTGCGATAGAACAGGTGACGGCTGACTTCATCATCGAAACGCAGGCTGTTGTAGCCCACCGAGCAGGTGCCCGGCACGCTCATCTCGTCGTTGATGCGCCCGGCGAACTCGGCCTCCGGCAGGCCGCGACGCTCGGCCTGCTGGGGCGTGATCCCCGTGATCAGGCACGCCATCGGATGAGGCAGGAAGTCGTCAGCGGGCTTGCAGAAGAGCGTCAGCGGCTCACCGATCTCGTTGAGCTCCGCATCAGTACGAATGGCGGCAAACTGCGATGGACGATCGCGGCGCGGGTCGGCGCCGAAGGTCTCGTAGTCGTGCCACAGGAAGGTGGGCTCTGCCACAGGAAATCTCCACGCGGACGGTCAGAAAATGCACATGCCAGAACACCGCGCCCGAGGGGGGCGATGTTCTGGCAGGAAAGTCGTACGAATCAGCGGTTGTCGAGTCTGCTCATGCCTCGCCGGGGCGCGGCAGAGTGACGTTCAGCTCGAGCACCGAACAATCATCCTCGCGGTCCAGCGAGATGTTGATGGCATCCTGATCGACCTGAACGTACTTGCGAATCACCTCCAGCAGCTCACGCTCCAGCATCGGCATGTAATCCGGCTGGTCACGCTGACTGCGCTGGTGAGCCACGATGATCTGCAGCCGCTCCTTGGCGACATTGGCCGTCTTCTTGCGCTCTCGCTTCAGAAAATCCAGTAATTTCACTTGCGCCCCCCTCCAAACATTCTGGCCAGCAGACCGCGCTTCTCGACTTCATGGAAGCGCAGCTGGACTTCCTCGCCCAACAGGCGGGAAACGCAGTCCACATAGGCCTGACCAGCATCGCTCTTCTGGTCGTGGGTCACCGGCACCCCCTGGTTGGAGGCGCGCAGCACGGCCTCCGACTCGGGAATCAGGCCGATCAGCGGGATCGACAGGATTTCCTGGATGTCCGTCAGATTCAGCATGTCACCCCCGGTCACGCGCGCCGGATGGTAGCGGGTGATCAGCAGGTGTTCGCGCACCGGAGAATCGCCGTTCTCGGCACGGCGTGTCTTGGAAGACAGCAGACCGATGATGCGATCGGAATCGCGCACCGAGCTGACTTCCGGGTTGGTGACCACCACCGCTTCATCCGCGAAGTACATCGCCAGCTGGGCACCGCGCTCGATACCGGCCGGGGAGTCACAGATGACGTAGTCGAATTCTTCCCGCAGGCTTTCGAGCACCTTCTCGACGCCTTCCAGCGTCAGCGCATCCTTGTCACGGGTCTGGGAGGCCGGAAGGATATGCAGGTTGTCGATGCGCTTGTCGCGGATCAGCGCCTGCTTGAGATTGGCCTCGCCCTGGATGACGTTGACGAGGTCGTAGACCACGCGCCGCTCGCAACCCATGATCAGATCCAGGTTGCGCAGACCCACATCGAAATCGATCACGACGGTCTTGTTGCCGCGCAGAGCCAGTCCGGTGGCAATGGCGGCGGCGCTGGTCGTCTTGCCGACTCCGCCCTTGCCTGACGTCACTACGATAATCTTGGCCAAAGGTATCTTCCTTGCTGAGAGTCCCCCGTGAAACGGGGATCACCGGTAAATATTGGATATCGTTCGAGGCACGCCGGCATCACTCAACCGAGGCGTGCGATACAAAGCTGGTCGTGTTCGAGCACGACTTCGACACTGGCACCCAGCAGACGATTGTCGATGTCGTCCAGGCGCTTGTAGGTTCCCGCTACCGAAAGCAGCTCGGCATGCAGTTCCTTGCAGTAGATGCTGGCGTTGCGATCGCCATGGATGCCGGCCAGCGCCCGGCCGCGAAGGGCGCCATAGATGTGCACGCTGCCGGCGGCCAGAATCTCGGCACCAGCATTCACGGCACCGATGATCACCAGATCACCCTCTGGCGCGCTGACCTGCTGCCCTGAGCGCACGGTACCACGGTAAACCTTGCTGGCATGGGCCGGCACCTCAACAACCGCGGCTTTTTCGTCCGCGACAGTCGCCTGTGGCTCGTCGGCGGGAGTCGCTTTCGCCTCAGGCTCGACAGTCGTGACCGGCGGCACGGACTCCAGCGTCCGGCCGCGATTTTCCTGGGGCGGGAACCACCCGAGACCCAATGCCCAGGCAGACTGGCGCACCGGGTCGCCACCACCGCGCACCGCCACCGGCAACAGCTTGTGGCCGCGACACACGGCGCAGATACGCTCCAGCGCCAGGTGCGGCTCGTCGAGCTTCTCGACGCTCAACACCACCGGCGTGTGCTGAAAGAAGGCGGGGGACTGGCTGAGTTTGCTGACCAGTTGGGCACGGATCTGCTCCGGGTCTCCACTGACCAGTTCCATGACCGTCATCGGCAGCATGCCGCCTTTGAAGGTGAAGGCCTGGGAGGCCCTGTCCGTACTGAGACTCATGACCTGACTCCGGGTTGCGTGAGGGAAGTGACACCCTCCGACACTCGTGAAAGAAGCTCGTGACGCTCGAGACATCCCTGGGATGGCATCCCGAAGCAGAAGGCCATCTGCCCGGCAGGCAGGTACCTGCCCGACGACTCATGCGGTGAAACGCCGAGGCCGGACGCCCCATCTCCCCGCGACGCAGTGCGACTTCTGCAGGAAGCGAGCTTCGTGATGACGTATCACCCGAGCGAGGAATGGCCTTTCATGAACCATCGCTCTGCTGAACAAAGCTATGTGAGCTGACACGGCGCTGCAACTGATGATACGGCCAGCAGTCCACACTGTCAGGTGTCGCGAGGCCACGACGCACGAAAGAGTCATCTCGTGATGACCTGACTCATCCCGCGCGAAGGCGCTCGGCAGACACTCTCCCCCGGTTTCCCTGCACCGATGGGCGCGTGAGACCACACAACATGGCCTCGTGACTGATAAGATAGCGGGGTGACGAAATTCATGCGCCGTCACCCCGGTTCACCGACAGACCCGAGTGTCCTGGTCCTGTCCGAGTGACTGGCCGCTGTTGCGCCCCTCTATTTTTTTGCCTGGATAACCGCTCTCTCATGACCGGACTGCTTTCCCGCCTCACTGGCCGCCTGTTCGCCCCTCGCTGGCAGCATGCCAACCCGACCATTCGCTCCGCTGCCGCGGCCCAGCTGGACCCTGAAACGCCGGATCAGCGCCAGATACTCGAGTCTCTGATTCTCGAGGACCCTGCGCTTGAGGTGCGTCATGCCGCTCTGGCACGCATGGCGACACCGGAGCGACTGCTGCCGCTGCTGGACCGGGCCGACGGGCTGGTACGCGAGCGACTCGTCGAGCTGCTGAGCGGTGGTCAGGATGCCCCCTCCCTGCTGGATCGCGAACAGCTGGTCGCACGCCTCGATGACAATGAGCTGCTGGCCGCCATCGCGGCGCGCGGGGACAATCAACAGTTGCGTCTGGTCGCGCTGGAACGTCTCACCGATGAAGCCGCCCTGATCCATCAGGCCTGCCACAACAGCATCGCGGCGGTGCGCCATGCCGCCGCCGCTCGCATCACCAGTCAGGACGGGCTGGAGCAGCTGGTGCGCGGCGCCAGACGCGATCGTCACGTCCAGCGTCAGGCCCGCGACACGCTCGCCCAGCGCCGCGCGGATGCCCAGCAGGCAGACGCTCTCAATGCCAGCCGTGACAACCTGCTGCGCCAGATGGAGAAGCTGCCGCGTCAGGCCTGGGAAGACAGCGTGCCATCACGCTATCGCTCACTGCTGCGCGAGTGGGAGCGACTGCCGGCCGCCGACCACGACGTCCAGCAGCGTTTCGAGGAAGCGCGTCTGCAGGCGTACAAGGTCATCAGCGATCATGAAGCCCGTGAACAGGCCATCCGTGAGCATGAACGCCTGAGTGCCAACCTGAGCACCCACCTGGAAGAGATCCTCACGGCCCTGCACCAGGCGCGCGCGGACCTCCTCAGTCGCGAGTGCGTCAATGATCATGACTTCGCCAGCCTTCAGGCTCAGCGTCGTCTGCAAGGCGAACGCTGGCGCGAGCTGACCGACCAGTTCTCGGCCCCGGCCGAACTGCTCGAACGTCATCAGCGCCTGCAGCAACAGCTGCAGGACCCGCTCGATGCCTGGTATCGCCATCAGCTGTGCCAGGGCGAGATGGACGCGGCGCTGGTCGACAATGACCTGGAACAGATGGCACGTCTCGAGCGCGAGATCGCCTGGCCAGCAGAGCTGCCGCTCACCAGAACGCTGCATGCCGTGCGCCAGGCGCTGGAGGCAGCTGCACCGCCGGCGACGACCGATGAAGAGAGTGCCAACGAGGCCGCCGCGACCGATGAGCCCGCCACGAACAGCAGCGACAAGCCCAGAACGCTTGATCTGGAAGCCATCAGCGCCGAACTGGATCAGCTGGACACCTACCTGGAAGCCGGCAAGCTCAAGCCCGCCAGTCGCCTGCATCGTTCACTGCGCGACCGCACCGAAGGCCAGCTCGACAGCGAGCGTCAGACGCGCCTTCGTCAATTGGGCGCTCGCGTCGCGGAGCTGCGTGACTGGCAGAACTTCGTCGCCGCTCCCAAGCGTGAACAGCTGCTGGAAGCCATCACCACATTGGCCGAGCGCGAGGACCTCAGTGATGAGCAGCGCGACCGCCAGCATCAGCAACTGATTCAGCAGTGGCGCAGCCTGGGCGATGCCGCTGCCAGCCGTGAGTCCAGCCAGTCCTTCCGCAGCGCCTCGGACAGCATCAAGCAACAGCTGCAGGATTACCGCGAAGCGCGCAAGCAGGCACGCGAGCACAACCTTGCCATGCGTGAGGCGCTCTGTGAGCAGCTGGAATCGCTCAATGGACACGCCATGGGCGATGCGGACCCGGACGCCCTGCGCCAGATCCGCGACCGCGCACGCGAAGAGTGGCGCCGTCACACTCCGGTACCGGCAGGCCCGGGCCGCCAGCTGTCGCATCGCTTCGGTGAAGCGCTGACCGCGCTGCAAGGCTTGATCGACCAGCGCGCCGGCGAGATCGCCGCGGCCAAGCAGGCATTGGTGGACGCCGCCGAAGCGCTGGCCGATGAAGACGCTCCGGCACGTGCGCGCGCCGAGCAGGCCAAGGCACTGCAGACTCGCTGGCGGGAACTGGGCCGTGCCCCCAAGGGCGAGGAGCAACGCCTGTGGTCTGCCTTCCGCGCCGCCTGCGACCGCATCTTCGCCGCACGTGATCAGGACCGTGAAGCGCGTGACACGCGCGAGCAGGTCCGCCTCGAACAATGGCAGGCTCTGATCGAGCGCCTCGATAGCTGGGAACCGACGACCCTGGAAGACGCCGCCCAGCTGGACGACGCGCTCAAGGAAGCCGACGCGCTGGGTGCCCTGCCGCGTGGCAAGCGCGGTGACGGCATGCGTCGGCGCTGGAATGGCATTCTCAAGCGTCGCGAACAGCGCCTGGATGAACTCCATGCCCAGCAGCTGCGCCAGGAATGGCAGCAGTGGCGCGACCTGCTGGAGCAACATGCCGTCGCCGATGCCAGTGCACGCCAGGGCAATATCGAGGATGTCGAACTCCCCGAGTCATCGGCGTTCGACGATGCCAGCCGCCAGGCCAATGCCGCGCGCAACCAGATGCGCCGTGCCGAGCCGGTCAGCGCCAACGCCGCCAATGAGCGCCTCGCGGAGCTGCGTGTCCATCTGGCGATCCTGTTCGAGGCGCCGCTGGGTGCGGAAGACGAATCGCGGCGCCTGACCGTTCAGGTGGCCCGCATCAATCAGCAACTGGGCGAGCGCCTTGAGCGTGATGAGGAACTCGACGAGGTGCTGGATGCGCTGCTGGCCAATGGTCCGCTGGACTGGGAAGCCTGGCAGGCCGAGTTGCCGCGCTTCGATGCCCTGTTCAACCACTGACGGCGTCGGGTCGGCATAGACAGTCAGCTGACCGGCACCCTACGACGACGAAGCCCCCGTCTCGAGAGAGACGGGGGCTTCGTGGTTTTCACGACAGGAAAAGTGCGCTTGCCCCTCTCCTGTCAGATCCTGGTTCCTGTGAGTGCGCTCTGCGGCCTCTTGTACGCTTGATGGCCTCTTCCGCCCTGCCGGGTTCTGCCACCCTGCGGGTACGTCGCGAGACGCCGGGGCGCATGAGCACGAACGGACATCAGCCCATGAACTGGCCACCATTGATGTCCAGATTGGCACCGGTGATGAAACCGGATTTCTCGTCCGCGAGGAATGCCACCGCGCGAGCGATCTCGTCCGGCTGACCATAACGCTTGACCGGAATCGTCTCGCGGATGGATTCACGAATCTCTTCCGGAATCTTCATGATCATGTCGGTGGCGATATAGCCCGGCGACAGAGTATTGACGGTGATGCCCTTGGTCGCGGTTTCCTGTGCCAGCGCCATGGTCAGACCATGCATGCCCGCCTTGGCGGCCGAGTAGTTCACCTGACCGAACTGGCCCTTGCGGCCGTTGATGGAGGAAATGTTCACGATGCGGCCGTACTTGTGCTCCAGCATGTCATTGATGACGGCACGGCAGGTATTGAAGACGCTATCGAGGTTGCAGTTGATGACTTCGCGCCACTGCTCGTAGCTCATCTTGCGCATGGAGGTATCACGCGTGATCCCTGCGCAGTTGACGAGCACGGCCACCGGCCCGAAGCGCTCGCGAATTTCATTGACGCCTGCCTGACAGGCTTCGAAGTTGTCCAGCTCGATACCGGAAAGCGCGATGTTCTCGAACCCGGCAGCACGCTGTTCCTGCAACCAGCCTTCTGCCTTTTCCTTGTTCCTGTAACCGGCAATCACCTGGTACCCCTGGCTCGCCAGCTCACGACAGATGGCGGAACCGATGCCACCGGTGCCACCGGTGACCCATGCAACGGGTGCTGTTTGCGTCATGTTATTGTCTCTCCCTGTTCCTGGAACGTCCTGTGCCCGCAAGGGAGCACAGCATGGCATTTCGCCGTTGATCGCTCATCGACTGGCTGGCGATCTTCCGGTAACGACAAACACTGACAGGCGTCTCTGACAGCATGGCGACAACCGTGCGCTCGGTGAAGACTGTCACCGCCCTGCGCGAGGCGTGTCACTCTCAGTATGGACAGGATTCCCACGGAAAGTATGTAGCAGATCTCTCACATTGATTGAGGTCAATTCCATCACCCTCGCTCCCCCCCATCGCCTGGCCGCCTCAGGAAAGTCTTCCGGCTGATTACGGGATAACGGTTGACTCAGCACTGTATATCCTTATACTACGCCCCACGTTGATGCGGGGTGGAGCAGTCTGGTAGCTCGTCGGGCTCATAACCCGAAGGTCATCGGTTCAAATCCGGTCCCCGCTACCAGCAAGCGCCAGCAGTTTCGGCACTTGGGAAACAACGTGATGTTGCGGGATGGAGCAGTCTGGTAGCTCGTCGGGCTCATAACCCGAAGGTCATCGGTTCAAATCCGGTTCCCGCTACCAACCTCTGATGCGTCAGAGTTGGAGCAAAGGCAGTACCCAGTGTTGCGGGGTGGAGCAGTCTGGTAGCTCGTCGGGCTCATAACCCGAAGGTCATCGGTTCAAATCCGGTCCCCGCTACCAAGAATTCGAAAGGCCTGATGCCCTGCATCAGGCCTTTTTCGTATGCGTGACATTCCTGTGCGAGGATATCGACGAGGCCAGCGCCCGGACCTCATTCCTCCCATTCTCCACGCCCATCACCTTCACACTCATCACGTCAGTCTCGAAGGAGTGCCTGCATGCGCCACTGGCTGGTCAAGACCGAACCCGACGCCTTCTCGCTGGAAGACCTGCGCCGCGAGTCGCCGGCACTCTGGGATGGCGTGCGCAACTATCAGGCGCGCAACTTCCTGCGCGAGATGCAGCTCGGGGATGTCGTGCTCATCCAGCACTCCAGCTGCAAGGTACCTGCAGTGGTCGGGCTGGCCGTGGTCAGCGAGCTCGCCCTGCCGGACCCGACAGCCAGCGACCCCGAGCACAAGGGCTTCGACCCTCGCCAGATGGCGGACCTCGAGGCCGGCAAGACGCCGCGCTGGGTCGCTCCGCACCTGCGCTATCTGCGTTCGCTGCGCAGTGCACTTCCCATCGCGCGCCTGAAGGAGAAGCCCGAGCTGGCCGACAGTCACCTGGTCCGCCGTGCCCGCCTTTCCGTCATGCCATTGAGCGAGGACGAGATCCAATGCATCGCCCGCCTGGCCGGGGACGACCTCAAGCCTTGAGCCCCCCGCCCGCACCAGATGACCCCTGCACATCTTGAACTCGCCCGCCGCGGCCCGCATCATCAGGCCAGCCGGCTCGCGTGCGAGCCTTGAATCGCAGACACTTCCGGGGCATGCATCATGATCATCGATCCCAATACCGGCCAGCCACTGACCGGCAATGACACCACCGCCGCCCAACCGCAAGGCGTGGTAGGAGGAGCTGCTGCCAGCGCCCCCCGCCAGGCAGAAGACGCCAACACCTACATCATCGATGTCGACATGAGCAATCTGCAGCAGATCCTCGAGGCCTCGCAGCAGGTACCGGTGCTGCTGGACTGCTGGTCTCCCCAGAGCGAGCATTGTCGCGTCCTGACGCCGATTCTCGAGATGCTGGCCCGTGAGTATGCCGGTGGCTTCATCCTCGCCAAGCTGAACGCCGAGGAACAGCAGGACATCGCTGCCCAGCTGGGAGTGCGCTCGGTACCCGACGTCAAGCTGGTCATCCAGGGCGGTCTGGCAGGCAACTTCACCGGCGCCCGTCCGGAAGCCGAGATTCGCCAGTTCCTCGAGCAGCACAAGGTGATGCCTGCTGCCGGTGCCGGCCCCAGCCTCGTCGAGCAGGCCGCCAGCGCACTGGAAACCGGCGATCTGGCGACCGCCAAGGCGATTTACCAGCAGCTGGCGCAGGAATCCCCCGAGACACCGGACTACCGCATCCAGCTCGCCTCGGTCCTGGTTGCCGAAGGCAACGGCGAAGAGGCCCGCCAGCTGCTGGACTCCCTCAAGCCGGAAGACCGCGATGGCCCGAAGGCGCGTGGTGTGCGTGCACGCATCGATTTCATCGCCGAGGCGCCGAGCCCGGAAGAGGTCCAGGCCATGATCGAGCGGGATGACAGCGAGGCCCGCTACCAGCGCGCCATGCGTGATCTTGCCGATGGCCACTACGAGCTGGCGCTCGATGCCCTGATCGGCCTGATGAAGACCGACCGCCAATACGGGGATGATCTGGCCCGCAAGACGCTGCTGCGCGTGTTCGATGCCCTCGGCGCGACCCATGAGCTGACCGTGCGCTTCCGCCGCCAGCTGTTCGCCCTGATGTACTGAGTCGCAGACGGCAACCACCTTCCCACGACAAGGGGCCCCGAGGACGTGAGCTGTCCTCGGGGCCCCTTGTCGCAGGTAGCGGATGAATGTCGTGAAGCGTGTGCGTGCAGCAGGGTGGGAAAGGATGCGGATGAGCCCTGGATTCAGCCGCCCCGACGCGTCCACCCTTTCAGCAGTGATGGCCTCGCACGCGCTTCGCGGGCGCTGAGCGGACAGCCAGGCGGGAGCTCTTCCAGCGCGGGCGTGATGACCCCCGCCTCCTTCGCCCTGGCCAACCGAAGACTCCCGCCCCTGCAACACCATTCTCGACATGCCATCACGCCGGACGACTCAACATCGGCTCGCGCCCAACGAGATGTCTCTGCCAGCTCATGTCTCATCATCATCCCTCCTGAGGATGCCCGCTCACGATGAACGGCCTGCCCTCAGAGTTATCGATAATGATTCTCAATTCAAGGTTTCGCTCGCCACTTCCTGCCAGCATCTCATCGGCGCTTGATCCAGATCAGACATCTGACTACCCCTGCAGCGCACCTTTCAGGCGTTCATCGAGACGCTGCAATGCCTGCTCAAGCTGCTGACGTGTGGTGGCGTAGTTCAGGCGCACGAACCCCGGCCAGCCGAAGTCGGCCCCATCGGAAAGCGCGACACCGCACTCCTCCAGCAATGTCTGCTGAGGCGAATCGCCCAGGCCGGCCTCACGCATGTCCAGCCAGGCCAGATAGGTCGCCTGAGGGCGCGTCATGCGAACGCGCTCCCAGCCGGCCACATGCGCTTCGAGCAGATCGAGATTGCCGCGCAGCACCTCCAGCAGCTCCTGACGCCACGGCTCTCCCTCACGCCACGCCGCTTCCGTCGCCACCATGCCCAATACATTGATATCCGGCATCAGGCCACGGGTCGCGGCGACGAAGCGCTGACGCAGGTCCGGATCGGTGATCACCGCACAGGCAAAGGTCAGCCCCGCCGTGTTGAAGGTCTTGGACGGCGCCCACAGTGTCACGCAGCGCGCCGCCAGGCGCGGATTGAGGCTGGCCAGCGGGATATGCCGCGATGCGGGGTCCACCACTAGGTCGGCATGCAGCTCGTCGGACACCACCAGCAGATCATGACGCTCCACCAGTGCTGCCAGCGCCTCGAGCTCTTCCTCGCGCCAGACACGGCCGGTAGGATTGTGTGGATGGCACCACAGCAGCAGCTCCGTCTCGGGGGTGATCGCGGCTTCCAGTGCCTCGAGGTCCAGCTGCCACAGGCCACCTGGCTCGGCAGGCTCCGCCAATGGCGCCATCTGCGCGATACGCCCCGTCTTCTGCGCGACCTGCAGGAAGGGCGGGTAGATCGGCGTGGTCGTCACGACCCCCGCCCCTTCTGACGTCAATGCCAGGCTGGCGAGATGCAGTGCCGGCACCACGCCGGGCAGCCAGACGATGGCCTCACGTGGTATCTCCCAGCCATAGTGCTCACGGCTCCAGTCGCGCAGACTGTCGTCGAGCCCCTGAGAGGGCTTGGCATAGCCGTAGATCGGGTGAGCAACCCGCTCCGCCAGCGCACGCGTCACGGCCGGCGGCGCGCTGAAGTCCATGTCGGCGATCCACAGCGGCAGGACATCCGCGCCGTAGCGCTCCCACTTCTGGGAGGGATACTGACTGCGGTCAATGGGGGTGATGAAATCGTGCTCCATGTAGAATCTCTCCCGGTGCTGGCCCATGCGAGCCATGAAGACATGAGGCACCACCTGCCGCTCGAACCGCCGGCAACAGGCGGACAACCCCGTGGAATGACTACAGCATAAGGCTTTGTGCATGTCCGAAGACACCTTTTACCCGCAAGCACAACGCGGTCTCCCCGGCCTGTTGCGTGCCTGGCTGACCCATGGAAGAGGCGACAGCCAGCGCCTGGCGGTATTGCTGGCCGATACGGCCCGCGTGGCGAAGCTGGGGCAGCCTGAGAGCAATCCGGAAGGCGAGCAGCTGGAACGCTGGGCCCATGACGGCGGCGCCCCACTGTGGGCTCCCAAGGCCGCCCTGTTCCTGCTGATGCAGATGCCGGTGCGCCCGCTGCCGCAGGATGAGGACGAGGCCTGCGCCTGGGCGTACTGCTGGATACGCATGCGTGAGCACGAAAGTCCGGATGCCGCACTCATGGCACTGCCCGACCACCTCAGAAAGCCGCTGGCCTGGCCCATGGAAAGCGCCTGGAAGGATCTGACCCACCAGCGCCTGATCTAGCGCTTGTCCCGGTCGTCCCTTGACACATGGGCGCATGCCCTTCCCCGCTACGACAACGACACCTTCCCCCGCCCCACCTCTGGCGCCCACCACCCGGCCACAAGCGTGGTGGGGCACTCCAGGCGAACCTCGTTGCCAGCCTGACTGGTACGGCTCGTCTCTGTGGGCACGACTCTCCTCCACATGCCTCCTCCTGCGTGTCTGCCTGACTCCTTCCCCAGGCGCCTCCTGCCGCCCTTTTACGTTTAATCACCGTTTCATGAAGCATGATAAACGCAGGGATTTCTGCACCTGCCGAGGAGTAAAGTGCTTTCAACCGTCCAAGAACGGTAATTCAACAAGAATCCGCTGGCCGAGTCGCCGAGACACAGTGACCGGCAAGCTTCTGGAGAGCTCTCAATGACCACCTCCCTGATTGTCGGACTGGATGGAACGCCGGGCGGCGACAGTGCCATCGCACACGCCAAGCGCGTCGCGACGCTGGTCGGCCCCGAAACCCGCATCATTCTCTGCTATGTCGTCGAATGGTCGCCCTACAGCTTCAACACGCCGGAAGAGAACGCCCAGCGTGCGAGTCGCCGTGAAAGCGAGATCAAGCTGGCACGCGAGCGCGTTCTCGCGCCTGCCATCACGGAGCTCGAGAAGGAGGGGTATCAGGTGGAAGGCCGCGTTCGTCACGGTGACGCCGCCGAGATCCTGAGCCTGCTGGCGCGGGAAGTGAATGCCGAGCAGATCATCGTCGGTCGCAAGGGGGAGAGCATGCGCTCTCGTATCTTCGGCAGCGTGACCGCGCATCTGATCCAGGAAGCCTCGGTCCCCGTCACCGTCGTGCCCTGATGGATGACGCCAGGCGTCCGCAGACTGATCCCACAACAATGACAACATGCTCCCGAGGTCCCTTCTCATGAGTCGATTCCGCTCCCTTGCCCCCTGGGCTGCTGCCATGGCAGCGCTCATGGCCGCAGGCTCTGCCCGTGCCGAAGGCATGGATCAGGCCATCAGTGACATCGTCGGGCCGATCGTCAATCCGATCGTCTCCACCATCTTCTATTCCGTGCCGGTGGCAGGCACCCAGTTCCCGCTGATCGTCGGCTGGCTGATCATCGCTGCCGTCGTCTTCACGCTCTATTTCGGCTTCGTGCAGTTCCGTCTGTTCGGGCATGCCGTGCGTCTGGTCAAGGGCGACTACACCGACCCGAAGGATGAAGGCGAGGTGTCCCACTTCCAGGCACTGGCCACCGCGCTTTCCGGCACGGTCGGGCTGGGCAACATCGCCGGTGTCGCGGTCGCCGTCTCGCTGGGGGGACCGGGCGCGACCTTCTGGATGATTCTGGCCGGCCTGCTCGGCATGGCCTCCAAGTTCTGCGAATGTACCCTTGGCGTGAAGTACCGCAACGTCAATGCCGATGGCTCCATCTCCGGCGGCCCGATGTACTACCTGTCCAAGGGCTTCGCGGAGAATGGCAAGGCCGGGCTTGGCAAGATCCTGGCGATCTTCTTCGCCATCTGCGCCATCGGCGGCTCCATCGGCGGCGGCAACATGTTCCAGGCCAACCAGTCCTATCAGCAGGCCGTCAACGTCACCGGCGGTGATGCCAGCTTCCTGATCGGCTACGGCTGGCTGTTCGGTCTCGTGATGGCCGCCATCGTCGGCATGGTCATCATCGGCGGCATCAAGTCCATCGCTCGCGTCACCGAGAAGCTGGTGCCGATGATGGCGGTCATCTACGTGATCGCGGCTCTCATCATTCTGGGCTTCAACTTCAGCGCGATTCCGGCGGCCTTCGGCGCCATCATCGAAGGTGCCTTCGCACCGGTCGCGGTCGGCGGCGGTATCGTCGGCGTACTGATCCAGGGCTTCAAGCGCGCCGCCTTTTCCAATGAAGCCGGTATCGGCTCCGCCGCCATCGCCCACTCTGCCGTGAAGACTTCCCAGCCGGCCACCGAAGGCATCGTCGCGCTGCTCGAACCGTTCATCGATACCGTCGTCATCTGCACCATGACCGCACTGGTCATCGTCATCACCGGCGCCTATCAGGTCGAAGGCCTCGGCGGCGTCCAGCTGACGTCCTACGCCTTCGAGACCGCCTTCCCGTGGTTCCCGTATGTGCTGGCGCTGGCGGTGCTGATGTTCGCCTTCTCCACCATGCTGTCCTGGTCCTACTACGGCCTGAAAGCCTGGACCTACCTGTTCGGTGAGAGCAAGGGTGCCGAGATCGTCTACAAGCTGATCTTCCTCGCCTTCGTGGTCATCGGCTCCTCCATGAGCCTCGGTCCGGTCATCGACTTCTCCGACGCCATGATCTTCGCCATGTCCATCGCCAACATCATCGGTCTCTACTACCTGATGCCGGTCGTGAAGCGCGAGCTGAGCCAGTACCTCGCCAAGCTGAAGTCCGGCGAGATCGCCCCGATCGACAAGGAGACCAAGCGCCAGAACGCGTGACACCTCTCCCTCTCAGGCGGGTCTGACGCAGTCGTCACCCGCCGCATGACCCAAAGCCTCTGCCCTTCGGCAGGGGCTTTTTCGTTGTCGATCATGCAATTCCGTCACCAGGACGGCGGAAACCACCCAAGTCGCATTGCCGCGGCGCAGCGCAATGGGTAGGGTGTGGCGCTCACTGGCCGAACTGGCCGGAATTCGTTTCAACGAGGACGTCTCATGCTCGCTTCCATGCACGCCATGGTGCTGCGCAACCCCGGCCCGGATGCCGACTTCGAATGCACGCAATGCCCACTGCCGGAACCCGGCCCCGGACAGGTGCGCATTCGCGTCGCCGCTTCCAGCGTCAACCCGCTCGATCTCAAGCTGGCCAGCGGGCAGGTCGCCCTTCTCCCCCCCGAACCCTGCATCCTGCATGGTGATGTCGCCGGCATCGTCGATGCCGTCGGAGACGATGTGCTGACCTTCTCACCGGGCGATGAAGTGCTCGGATTTGCCGGGGGTGTCGCGTCTCACCCCGGGGCGCTGGCGGATTACATGATCGCCGATGAGCGTCTGATCACCCGCAAGCCCCGCCGCCTGAGCTTCATGGAAGCCGCGGCATTGCCTGCAGTGTTCATCACCGCCTGGCAGGCGCTGGTGGAACGTGGCCAGCTGGAGGCGGGGCAACGCGTACTGATTCACGGCGGCGCCGGCGGTGTCGGTCATGTCGCACTGCAGATCGCCCGATGCATCGGTGCGGAAGTCGCCACGACCGTCTCCACGGATGACAAGGCGCAGCTGGCACGTGCCTGTGGCGCGGACCACGTCATTCGCTACCGCGAGGAAGCGGTGGCCGACTACGTGGAGCGCCTGACGGCTGGCCAGGGCTTTGATCTGGTCTTCGATTGCGTCGGGGGTGACAACCTGGCCGCCAGCTTCGCCGCCAGCAGGCTGGGCGGGCGCATCGTGACCATCAATGCGCGCACCACGGTAGATCTCTCGCCGCTGCATGCCGGTAGTCGCAGCCTGGAAGTGCTGTCGATCCTGCTACCGCTCAGCGCCGGCATCGGTCACGAGCAGCAGCGTCAGGCACTGGGCAAGCTGGTGGAACTGGTCGAGGAAGGCGAGTTCAAGGTGCGCCTGGACGAGCGCCAGTTCGACTTCCGTGAAGTCGCCGAGGCACACCGACATCAGGCCTCCGGCAAGGCACTGGGCAAGATCTCCCTGCTGCGCCGCCAGTTCTGGGACGCCACTTGATGACAGCGGTACTGCATGGGGAGCTTGGCCTGCAGCTGCTCAAGCTGCTGATTTCGGTCGCGGTGGTGATCGGCCTGTCGTTGATCGCGGAGCGTCTCTCGACGCGCATGGCCGGGCTGCTGTCCGGCTATCCGCTCGGCACGGCCATCACGCTGGGCTTCATCGGGGTCGAGATTTCCCCCGAATTCGCCGGTGAGAGTGCCATCTACACGCTGGCCGGATTCTCCTCGACCCTCGCCCTGGGGGTCGGCTACTGGCTATGCGGGCGTGCAGAGGGGCTGCGCGGTGTCATCAACGGTACTCTGGGTGGCCTGCTGGGCTGGCTGGCGGCCAGCGTGATCCTGGCGCAGTTCGAGTTCACCCGCGTCAGCGGCGTGATCGTGACGCTGATCGCCATCATGCTGTGCATGCGCCTGTACCGCGACGTACCGGAAACCCGCAGTCGCAAGACCCCGTTCTCGTGGCCTTCGCTGCTGGCGCGTGCGGGCCTCGCGGCCGGCATCGTGTTCGGCATCACCGCGCTGGCCCATCTGTTGCCACCGTCCTGGGCCGGGCTGGTGGCGGCCTTCCCTGTCACCATGTATCCGCTGTTGATCATTCTGCATCTGACTCAGGGGACGGCCGCTGTCGCCACCGTGATCAAGCACTACCCGGCGGGCCTTGGTTCGCTGCTGTGCTATTCACTGGTGGTCTCGCTCAGCTACCCGAGCATGGGGGTCGCGGCGGGCACCCTGCTGGGGTTCGTGATCGCGACGGCATGGCTGGGCGTGTTCACACCGCTGCAACGACGACTAGCCGCACGGCGTACAGCCAGCGTCTGAGCTTCCTGATAGGCTGAAAAGCCCGCAAGGACGCACAGGAGCGATGACATGTACTTCAAGACGCTGGAGCCGGCCTTCTTCGATACCGATGCCCTCGGACATATCAACAACACGCGCCTGCCGGCCTGGTTCGAGTGGGCGCGCAATGACCTGTTCCGCGTCTTCGTGCCGGATCTCGACCCGCGCAAATGGCCGCTGATCATGGCGCGCATCGAGGTCGACTTTCTCGCCGAGCTGCAATACGGCCAGGATGTCGAGATTCGCACCTGGCTGTCGCGGCTTGGCGGCAGCTCCTTCACCGTGACCCAGGAAGCCTGGCAGCGCGGTATCTGCGGGGCGCGTGGCCACTGCGTGCTGGTGCAGTTCGATCATCACGCCAAGCAATCGCAGCGCATCGAAGGCGAGCTGCGCACGACCCTGCTCTCCCACCTGCACGAACACACTGACAGCGCCGAGCTGGATCTCGCTGCCCTGCGCGAGAAGGCCCGCGCGCTCGGCACGCACAGCACGGCGCCCGCCGGGAGCGTACCGGCATGACACCCGCGCTCAAGCTGCTCAAGGGCAAGCCTCACCGTACCCTGGAATATGCCCATGACCCTCGGGCGCCTGCGTATGGCGAAGAGGCTGCCCAGGCGCTGGGGCTTGAGCCGGCACGGGTCTTCAAGACACTCGTCTGTCAGCTGGAAGGCAGCAGTGCTCGCCAGTCGCTGGTGGTTGCCGTGGTGCCCGTCACCGGCACGCTGAACCTCAAGGCCCTGGCGCGTGCCTGCCATGCCCGCAAGGCAGCCCTGGCCCCCCACGAGGCCGCCGAGCGCGCCACCGGCTATGTGGTCGGCGGCATCAGTCCACTGGGCCAGAAGAAGCGGCTGCCGCTGTGGGTGGACGACAGCGCCGAGGGGGTGAAGGAGATGTTCATCAGCGGTGGACGCCGAGGACTGGAGATCGGTCTCGCTCCCGCGCTACTGTGTGAACTGGGCAATGGGCAGTTCGCGCCGCTGGCGCGTGAGGACTGAGGCTCTCGCCACCTGTCACCCTGACGCTCCCTGCCGCCACGCCAGCGAGGAGGCCCGATGGGCATTCGCTACAGCAAGTGGATCTATCCGGACATGACCGAGCTGCATGCGCAGGTCGAGGCCTCGCTGGAGCAGTGGTTCGGCGAGCGCTTCGCCGACTACCCGCACATCAGCTTGCCGGGCCTTGACCCCTACGATTATGATGACTGGTTCAATCGTCTGGCCCCGGAGCTGATGGCGCGCGGCAGTGACTACTGCGAGCGCGAGTGGCATGGCTATGTGCCGAGCCCCCAGCAGCTCAACCAGGCGTTCTTCCGGGCCGTCTCCCGGTCCAACAAGTGTGTGCTGGAGCCTGACTGCAAGCATGGTGATCCTGACCAATCATAGTCCCGACGCGCGTGAGCTCGAGATCATCGAGCGCCAGCTCGGGCGCAAGCCGCGCGGCATCCAGGCCGTGGCCGCCACCGATGGCGAGGGCACCCCGCTGGTGCTGCGCATGCATTCGCTGGTGGATGGCAAGCCCTTCCCGACCCTCTACTGGCTGTGCGACGAGCGCCTCAAGATCTCGCTGTCACGCATCGAGGCCGAAGGCGTGATCAAGGAGCTGGAAGAGAGCCTCAAGACCGACGAGGAACTGCTGGCGCGCTATCGTGCCAGTCATGAAGCCTATGTCGCCGAGCGCTGGAGCTTCATGAGCGAGGCCGAGCGCAGCGCCATCGAGTCCCAGGGCTTCGCTGAGCTGATGCGTGAGCGTGGCGTCGGCGGCATCCGCGACTGGAATCAGGTGCGCTGCCTGCACACCCAGTACGCCCAGCATCTCGCCTATGCCGAGGGCAATGCCATCGGGCACTGGGTCGATGCCAACTACGACGTGCTATCCGAGCTGCCCTGAGCCCTGCCTGCGATCTAGCCGACACTCAGTCCCTCGAGCAGAGGCCGTCGGCCAGGAGGCACAAGACGAAGAAGCCCGCCAATTGGCGGGCTTCTTGCGTCGTGCAGGGGGCGTTTCGGCTTACAGCGAGTGCGCGAACACCAAGGCGATGCACAGCGGGCAGATCAGGCGCACGTACCACGGCCAGATCTTCCAGAACAGGCTGGACTCGATGTCCGGCGCCCCGCTCTGGATCTCCTTGAGCAGCGCATGGCGCGACATTGCCCAGCCGACCAGCAGACACATCACCAGCGCGACCAGTGGCTGGCTGTACTGGGTGGTCAACATGATCACCAGACCGAACAGCGCCCCGAAGTTGGCGGCGATGGTCAGACTGATGGCCATGATGGCGGCCCCGACGGCCAGGGTGGCGGCACGCCGTCCCAGCCAGCCACGCTCGACCACGTAGGATACCGGCACTTCCAGCATCGAGATGGAGGAGGTGATGCCCGCCACGCTCATCAGCGCGAAGAACGCCACCATCAAGACGTCTCCCGCGCCACCCATCTGTCCGAACAGCGCGGGCAACGTATCGAACAGCAGCGTGTCGGAGCTCTTGAGCAGGCCGTCGGCATCGAAGATCTCGACGCCCAGATGACGCGCGGCATACATGGCCGGAATCACCAGCAGGCCGGCCAGGAAGGCGATGCCGACGTCGATCAGCGTCACCAGCACGCCGAGACGCGGCAGGTTCTGCTCCGGCCCCAGATAGGAGCCGTAGATCAGCATTGCCCCCACGCCGAGCGACAGCGAGAAGAATGCCTGGCCCATCGCGCTCAGCATCAGGTCAGCATCGAAGATGCGATCCCACTGCGGGGTGAGATAGACACTCAGGCCTTCATCGGCGCCCGGCAGGGTCAGCACGTAGCCGATCAACCCCACCAGCAGGGCCAGCAGCAGCGGCATCAGACGTGTGGACCACTTCTCGATCCCGCCGCGCACGCCACCGACCACGATCGCCATGGTCAGGGCGAGGAAGACCGCCGTCAGCGAGACATTGCGCGTGAAGTCGAAGGTGGTCAGCCAGCTGGCGGCGGACGACATGCCCAGCGCCGCGCTGACCGGCGCGGCGGTATAGCCCAGCAGCCAGCCCGCGACGATGGCGTAGAAGGCCAGGATCAGGCTGGCGGTCAGCATGCCCGCCCAGCCCGCCAGCGCGCCGAAGCGCTTGGTGATGCCGCGCCCCAGACTCATGCTGGTGACGATATTGGCCTGACCATGCCGCCCGATGACCAGCTCGGCCATCAACGCCGGCCACGCCAGCAGGAAGGCCAGCACCAGATACATCACCACGAAGGCCCCGCCTCCGTTGTTGGCGGTCTGGGACGGAAAGCCCCAGACGTTGCCAAGCCCTACTGCCGAACCAGCGGCGGCCATCAAGAAGCCCAGCCGACTGGCGAAGCGTCCGCGCACCTGCGCCATCTGTCTCTCCTGCCTTGTTGTCCCGCGCCCGCCGTCAGGACGTCGCGTCATGTTGGAGTGCACCCCGATGAAAAGGCTCATGGGCGTCAGCGCCCGCCAGCCGTCGCCTGCGGGGGCGGCAAGGGTAGCAGAGCAGGCCCGTGAATGCAGGTACCACGCCGAGCATGCTCTCTCACTCTGCAAGGCAAGGTTGCGCCAAGGCGTCATGGCCCCGCCGCACAACTCGGGTAGGATGGAGACCACGACATTCTGGCGTGGCACTCGACCTTGCGTGCCACAACACACTTTCAGGAGAGCAACATGCATCGCATCTGTATCTATCTGGGTTCCCGCGAGGGGGCCTCCCCGCATCACCGCCAGCAGGCCGAGGCACTGGGGACCGCGATCGCCGAACGTGGCTGGGGACTGGTCTATGGAGGAGCACGTGCCGGACTGATGGGCGCTTTGGCAGATGCCGCGCTGGCCGCAGGCGGTGAGGTGGTCGGCGTGATCCCGCAGGCGCTGTTGCGCAACGAGAAGGCACACACCGGGCTG
Organism: Cobetia sp. PS-4MA; assembly: GCF_057670765.1. Taxonomy (NCBI): domain Bacteria; kingdom Pseudomonadati; phylum Pseudomonadota; class Gammaproteobacteria; order Oceanospirillales; family Halomonadaceae; genus Cobetia; species Cobetia sp. PS-4MA. The sequence goes on from NZ_CM173107.1 coordinate 3,704,182, forward strand.
ACTCGGCTGATCGAAGTGGCGGACATGCATGAGCGCAAGGCGCAGATGGCCGCGCTGGCGGATGGTTTCGTGACCCTGCCGGGCGGGATCGGCACGCTGGAGGAGCTGTTCGAGACCTGGACCTGGCAATACCTGCGCTTTCACGCCAAGCCGATCGCCGTCCTCGACAGTGACGGCTTCTACGCGCCGCTGCTGGAATTTCTGGATCGCACCGTCGAGGCGGGCTTCCTCGACGCGGATACTCGCGCCCGTCTGATCAGCGAACGCGAGATCACTCCCCTGCTTGACCGCCTGGCCCCCTCGTCAGGCGAGCAGGCCTGAAGCAAGCAGCATGGGTCAAGCCTCCATGACGGGGTGTCGTGCACCGGCCTGATCGCGACAGGCCGGCTCCCCGAGATAGCGACTGCGCTTGCTGGCAGTGATGCGCCGGATATCGACCATCACCAGCCCATCGATGCAGTAGCCGAAATCGGCATCGACACTGAAGTCGAGGAAGCGAGTGCCGCCGGGCTCGGTGACCTCGGCGTACTGCTTGTAGAGGGTCGGCACCGTCACGCCCATCGCGTCCAGCTGGGCGCGCAGGCGACGGAAATCACCCTCGGCATCCTGACCATCGAACAGACGCTCCGCCTCATGGGCGGCACTGCCCGGTGCACTCTGCGCGACCGGTGCCCGTGCACGTGCCAGCCCCTCCTCATCCCCGTAGTAGTGGCGGTAATAGCTGACGATCAACGCCCGAGCAGCCTCCGGGTAGCTGTTGGAGAGCGTGACCGGGCCGAACAGCCAGCGAATCTCGGGGTGACGGCGCAGATAGGCACCCAGCCCCTGCCACAGGTAATCAAGACTGCGGCGCCCCCAATAGCGTGGCTGCACGAAGCTGCGCCCCAGCTCCAGGCCCTCCTGCATATGCGCGAACATCTCCGGCGTGAAGCGGAACAGGGTCGGACTGTAGAGCCCCTTCTCGCCATGCGCCGCCATGATCTTGCCCACCTCACCGATGCGATAGGCCCCGGCGATCTCGAGATCGGCGTCATCCCACAGCACCAGATGACGGTAATGCGCGTCGTAACGGTCGATGTCACGACGCTCTCCCGTCCCTTCGCCGACGCGGCGGAAGCTCAACTCGCGCAGCCGACCGATCTCGCGCATCACGCTGGAACCGGGAAAGGCATCGAACAGGTAGATCTTCTTGCCGTCGCGGGTCTCACCCAGCAGCTCACACGGCGTCAGTTCCTCACGCAGCGCCTGGCGCTCCTCCGGATGACCGATGGCCTTCTCGGTCACGAACAGCCCGCGCTTGCCGCGTCCGATGCGATAGAGATGCTTGCGCAGCAGGCGTGTCTTGGCATTGGTGCTCAGGGCATCACTGTCGAGACGCGCCAGCGGAATCAGTTCCCCGATGCGCAGCTTGAGCTGACGTTCGCGCTGGCGAAACATCTCGTGGGCCAGCAGCGGCGTGCCGAGGCCACGGTTGATCGATGACAGGGTGTAGAAGAGCGTCGAGTTGCGACCACTGACGTGAATCGGCAGTACCGGCGCGTTGGTCTTGCGCGCGAAATGCAGGAAGCCCGACAGCCACTTGCCGTCACGCGGCCCGGTCGGCCCTGCGCGCGAGACCTCTCCGGCCGGGAAGATGATGACGGCCTCTTCATTCATCAGTGCCTCGCAGATCTGGGTGCTGCTCCTGCGATACCCACGGCGACTGAGGTTGTCCAGCGGCAGCAGCAAGGGCGCCAGCGGCTCGACCTTCATCAGGATGTCGTTGGCGACGATCTTCACGTCACGGCGCACTTCGCCGACCAGCTTGAGCAGCGCGAGGCCGTCCAGCGAGCCCAGCGGGTGGTTGGCGACGATCACCACTCGCCCGTAGGCAGGGATGTTCTCGCGCTCCCGCGAGGAGACGGAGTAGGCGAAGGAGAAGTGATCGAGCACACGGTCGATGAAGTCGAAACCGCGCAGACCGGCATACTCGGCGAGGAAGGCATTGATCTCGCTCTCGTGAACCAGACGCCGCAGCAGCGCCAGCGCCGGGCGACGAATCAGAGGGTGGCGCCTGGCAAAGGCGGGATACTTGGCGGCGATGACACGGGCGGTATCGATCATGCTCACTCCTTTGCGCAACGCGGTGCGTCACTCGCAGTCTGAAACAGAGGCTTGATATCACGTCAGAATCGCGCCACTTCATGACAGGTGCGTCACAGTCCCCGTACAGTGAGATGACAGACATCCGTCTGAGGACGGAGCGATCACAGCAAGGCAGCCACGGTTGCCAAGCCAAGGAGATAGCGAATGTATGCGATAGCCGTCGAGAACGAGGCGCTGGTCTGGCAGGAAACCGAGGCCCCTTCAGGTATCGCCTCGGACGAGGTGCGTATCCAGGTGGCCTGGGCCGGCGTCAACCGCGCGGATCTGATGCAGCGCGCCGGGCAGTATCCGCCCCCGGCCGCGGAAAGCGAGATTCTCGGTCTCGAGGTCAGCGGCACCATCCTCGAGGTAGGCAGACACGTGGAACGCTTCCAGGTGGGGGACCCGGTCTGCGCCCTGCTGGCAGGCGGAGGCTATGCCGAAGAGGTGGTGGTCAATGCCCTGCAGGTACTGCCGGTGCCGGAGGGCTACGGCCTGCGTGAGGCGGCTGCCCTGCCGGAGATGTTCGCCACCGCCTGGCTGAACCTGTTCATCGAGGGCAACCTCAAGCACAAGGAACGCGTCCTGCTGCACGCCGGGGCCAGCGGTATCGGCACCACTGCCATCCAGCTGTGCGGCCTGTTCGGCCATCCCTGCTTCGTGATCGTCGGCAGTCAGGAGAAGCTGGACACCTGCCTGCGGCTGGGGGCCGATGCCGGCTGGAATCGCCACGATGGCAGTTTCGTCGATGCCGTGAACGAATGGGGCGGCGCTGACATGATTCTCGACCCGGTCGGCGGCGGCTACCTGTCAGGCAATCAGCAGGTCCTGAATCAGGATGGCCGCATGGTATTGATCGGCCTGATGGGCGGACGCATGGACGAGCTGGATCTGGGGCGCATGCTGATGAAGCGCCAGCGGTTGATCGGCTCGACCCTGCGTTCCCGCTCGCCCAAGGGCAAGGGCATGGTGCTGGATGCACTCTATGTCCACGTCTGGCCACGCCTGGCGCGAGGCGAGATACGTCCGCATATCGACAAGAGCTGGCCGATCCAGGACGCCGAGGCTGCGCATGCCTATGTGCAGGACAACGCCAGCACTGGCAAGGTGCTGCTGGCGGTAAGCGGGGCCTGAGTCCGTCGTCGACTGGCAGAACGCAAGAAGGCAGCCCGATGGGCTGCCTTCTGCAGGGGCTTTCACGCCGGTCATCTTTCGCCGGGCTGAACGCTCAGTCGTTGCGCTCGATGGCCTGGGCCTTCTGCCAGGTCAGTTGCAGCAGACGGGCATCATCTCCAGCGCGATGGCGCTGGATGCCGCCTTCGGCGATCACGGCTTCCTTGAGCTCGGCCCAGCGATTCAGCTGCTCCTCATCCAGCAGCCGGCGCAGCGCTTCCAGCCGGAAATGCGGCAGCATGCCGGCATGATGGAACAGCAACGACAACCAGGTATTGTCGTAGCCCCAGCTATCGCTGTACGCGATACGTGTCTCGCTCAGCTCATCATTGATCCACTGCGCCACTTCCCGCACCGGGCGACCTTCACGTGCCAATCGGGCGCGTGAAATACCATGCAACAACTCAGCCTTGGGGTCCCAGTGCACCCACTCTTCCAGCGGCTGGATGAGGAAGGCACAGCTGCTGCCATCGGTACGCGCCAGACCGATCTCGATCGGGTAGCTGCCGCGGCCAAAGCCGGAGGCTTCAATATCGAGCAGAATAGGCAGCGTCACACGCGTCTCCCACGGTATCTTAGGCAGCCAAGGACCAGGCAAGAAGGGGTTGAATGTCTTCAGGTTACGGGAATTGCCCCCCGTTTGGCGAGTCCTGCTCATCCGGTGGGCATCAGAAGAGACGGAGACGACAGCGCCCTCACGAGGAGGGCGCTGTCAGAGGAGGCGATCGACGACGGCAGCAGCCGTCGGATTGGCTCAGTGGAGGGCGGCGTCGTCACCGCTGCGTGCATGCGCTTCCCAGTGCTCCGCCTTGTGCGGGCAGACCGCCAGCCCCAGCGAGCCTTCACGATAGGCACGTGCCAGGCGCTGCGCGGCAAGCGCATGATGACGCTCTGCCGCACGTGCATACCAGGTCACGGCCTTGGCCGGGTCACTCTGGTATTGCGCGCAGCCATGCTCGTAGATGCACCCTGCCTGGTACTGGGCATGGATGTCACCCGCCTGTGCCGCCTTGACGACGAAACGGGCACCCTTGGCCTTTTCCTGCGCCGAACTGCCGCGCTGGAACAGCATGTGGCCGTACAATGACAGCGCACCGGTATGACCGGCCTTGGCGCAGTGATTGAACAGACGCATGGTCAGACGATGCTTCTGCTGAGAGCCGGAAAGCCAGGAGGCGTGGAACAGACGCTCCGCCAGGCGGTATTTCAGTCCGGTCATCAGGGTTGAGGCCTGCGGCATGACGAGTAACCTTGAAACAGATAAGAGGGATGACGCCGTATCTGGCCCTTTCCTGAGCCTGCGACGCTGTTCTCCTTGCCAACGCTGTCAGTTTGCCCATGCGGGCGGCCTCGCGAGGCTGCTCCCCTGACAACGGGGCGCCAAGCATACTCGCGCAATCAGGGGGACTCAAGCCCGCCTTGTGGGTTTTTGTTACGCTGCTAATATGTGCGCCGTCCCACGAGTGAAACCGCCGCCGTACCTGCCCTGACACACGCAGGCGACGCACGCTCGCCTTACCCGCTTTTGCCAACCACCCGACAGGGGAATCCTGCATGCAACGTAGAGCTCTAGGCCGCACCGGCATTGACGTGAGTCTGCTGTGCCTTGGCACCATGACCTTTGGTGAGCAGAACAGCGAAGCCGATGCCCACCAGCAGCTGGATCGTGCGCTCGATGCCGGCATCGACTTCATCGATACCGCCGAGATGTACCCTGTCCCGCCCAATGGCGAGACCCAGGGCCGCACCGAGCAGTACATCGGCAGCTGGCTGGCCGCACGCGGCAACCGTGACCAGGTCAAGATCGCCACCAAGGTCACCGGCCCGGGCATGGACTACCTCCGCGGTGGTTCACGCCTGACCCGCGAGCAGATCATCGCCGCCTGTGACGACAACCTGCGCCGTCTGGGCACCGATTACATCGACCTCTATCAGCTGCATTGGCCGGATCGCAAGACCAACTTCTTCGGCAAGCTGGGTTACCAGCCGGTGGAAGACGAGGACATGACGCCGCTGGAAGAAAGCCTCTCCGCCCTTGGCGAACTGGTCACCGCGGGCAAGATTCGCGCCGTGGGTCTGTCCAACGAGACGCCCTGGGGCGTGATGCAGTGCCTGAATCTGGCCGAGCGCCTGAATCTGCCGCGCGTCGCCAGCGTCCAGAATCCCTACAATCTGGTCAACCGCAGCTTTGAGGTCGGGCTGGCCGAGTTCGCGCACCGCGAAGATGTGGGCCTGCTCGCCTATTCGCCGCTGGCCTTCGGCACCCTGTCCGGCAAGTATCTGGATGGCGCCCGTCCGGAAGGCGCGCGTCTGACCCTGTTCGAGCGCTTCCAGCGCTACAACGCGGAGCCGGCCCAGCACGTCATCGCCTGCTACGTGGATATCGCACGCCGTCATGGCCTGAACCCGGCGCAGATGGCACTCGCCTTCGTCAACACGCGTCCGTTCCTGACCAGCAACATCATCGGTGCCACCACCATGCTGCAGCTGGAGAGCAACATCAAAAGCCTCGAGGTGGAACTGAGCGACGAGGTGCTGGCCGAGATCGAGATGATCCACAACACCGCGCCGAACCCCTGCCCCTGATCTGTCCCTGACGCGCAACCCGACAGGCCGGTCGTGATGACCGGCCTGTTCGTCTCCAAGGAAACCCCATGAATCCCGCTGAACTGAGCATGATTCTCATGGCCGTGGCCGCCGGTGCCATGATGCCGATCCAGGCCGGCGTCAATTCCACGCTGGCCCTGCAGACCCACAGTTCGCTCATGGCCGCCATGGTCAGCTTCGTGATCGGCTCGATCGCCCTGATCGGTATCGTGCTGGCCATGCGATTGCCCATGCCGGGTATTGGTGCCCTGAAAGCGGCTCCCTGGTGGAGCTGGACCGGTGGTCTGCTGGGGGCCTTCTTCGTGGCAGCCAGCGTGATCCTGGTACCCAAGCTGGGCGCGGCCACCATGATGGCCACCTTCCTGGCGGGCCAGCTGACGGCTTCGGTCGTTCTGGATCACTTCGGTTGGGCAACCTTCCCGCAGCATGATCTCTCGCTGGGGCGCGTGGCGGGCGTGCTGTTGCTGTTCGCTGGCGTCTTCCTGATCCGACGCTATTGATGCCTTTGGCGTCACGCATCGCAATCTATGGCCCCGATAGTCCCGACGGACTCGGGGCCATCTTGTCTGCCTGATATACTGAGACCTTTCCCCTGTCAGGAGGTCTTCATGCTGAGTGTGATTTCGCCCGCCAAGTCGCTGGATTTCGACAGCGCCCCCGTGACCTCCCGTCATACCCAACCCGACTTTCTTGATCAGGCTCAGCCACTGATCGATATCCTGCGCGAGCAATCACCGCAGGACATCGCAAGCCTCATGAAGCTTTCCGACAAGCTGGCCGGCCTCAATGCCGCTCGCTTTCAGGAATGGCAGCCCCCCTTCACGCCAGACAACGCCAAGCAGGCGGTACTGGCCTTTCAGGGAGATGTCTATCAGGGCATGGCGGCAGAAACGTTCAGCGAGGAAGAATTCGAGCGCGCGCAACACAGGCTGCGCATTCTCTCCGGCCTCTACGGGCTACTGCGCCCGCTGGATCTCATCCAGCCGTATCGCCTGGAGATGGGCACCCGCCTGAGCAACCCGGCCGGCAAGGACCTCTACGCCTACTGGCGCAAGACGCTGACGCCGGCACTGGAGCAGGCCGTCGAAGACAGTGGCACGCCAATACTGGTCAATCTGGCCTCCAACGAGTACTTCAAGGCCATCGACGCCAAGGCATTCCGCCACCGTATCGTGACGCCGGTCTTCAAGGACGAGAAGAATGGTCAGTCCAAGATCATCAGCTTCTACGCCAAGCGTGCACGCGGCCTGATGAGCGCCTGGATGCTCAAGCACGATATCGAGACGGCCGAGGACCTCAAGGACTTCGATGTGGCCGGTTACCGCTTCTCCAATGCCGCCTCAGAGGGCGATACGCTGGTCTTCACGCGCAGTGAAGCCGACGCGGCGCGCGCCTGACGCGCGCCCTGCAGGTCGCCCTTGCAGGTCGCCCTGCGACTCACCCACCCAACCCGGGGAACGCCAGGTGCTCTCCTGCCCGGGGTTTGAGATAACGGCGATGAATATCGCCGAAAAGGACGTGATCCGCGCTTCCAAGCCATTCGTAAGCCACCATCTCGGCGCTGACGATACTGGCCCCCGCCGCCTCGCAGCGGGTCACTCCCAATGCTGCCTCACGCGGGCGGCGACTGGCGACACCATCAGCTACCAGCGCCACTCGATACCCCGCACCGCATAGTGACAGCACGGTCTGCATCACGCAGACATGCGCCTCGGCACCACATACCACCAGTTGATCACATCCGCTCTGCTCCAGCGCCTTTCGAAAATCCTGCGCCTCCAGCGCGCTGAAGCTGCGCTTGGTGAAGCAGCGGGTTCGCTCGCTCAGCAAGTGTGTCATGGGAGCGCTTTCGCCCAGCTTGTCCGGACAGTGCTCCGTCAGCCACACGGGAATTTCCAGCGCCTGGGCGATGCCGCCCAGCCAGATGGCACTGTTGATGGCTTCGGTTCCGCCACTCAGTACCGGCATCAGGCGGGCCTGAAAGTCGATCAGCAACAACAATGACCGCCTCGCCATCAGGTGTTGAGACTTTTCGTCGTCCATTGGTCCTCCCACGTCGATTCTAGGGCTAGAATGGGGCTTCCACTTACACGCTAGCGCATCCAAGGAGATCCCACATGCGCCATCTGTTCATCATGCTGATGGTCGGCTTGCTCGGCTTCGGTCTGAGCGTCGAACACGCGGAGGCCAAGCGCCTCGGCGGCGGCAAGAGTTTCGGTAGCTACTCACGATCCGCTGACAGCGGAAAATCCTCCAGCTCACTGTTTGGCAGCAACAAGGCCACCAACAGCAGCACTGCAGCGAAGTCCAAGCCCTCCAGCGGTCTGTCCAAGTTTGCCGGTCCGCTGGCAGGTCTGCTGGCAGGTGGTCTGCTGGCGTCGCTGTTCTTCGGTGGCGCCTTCGATGGTCTGCGCATGACAGACTTCCTGATCATCGCGGTGATCGCCTTCATCGCCTTCAAGTTCCTGAGCGCGCGCAAGAAGGCCGCCATGGCGAGCGGCGGGCCGGCAGGCAGCGGTAGCGCCTCCCCCCGTCACGATGATCAGCCACGTAATGTGCAGGCACGTGAAGCGCACCAGGAGCAGGGCGAGTCGCTGGCGCCTGCTGGCGGTATCGGTGCAGGGCTGGGCGGCGGAGCTCCCGTCAGTGAGCCTGCCTGGTTCGACAAGGAACAGTTCCTCGGTGGTGCCAAGGAGCACTTCATGACCCTGCAACGCGCCTGGGACAACAATGACCTGCCGCGCATCCAGGAATACGTGACGCCGGAGCTCTACAACATGCTGCGCGAAGAACGCGCTCAGCAGCCAGCCAACAACCGTACCGAAGTCGTGCGTCTGTTCGCTGAACTGGGCAGCGTGCAGGAAATCGGCAAGCAGGCGGAAGCGACAGTGCTGTTCCACGGCGTGCTCGACGAGAATGGCGAGCAGAACGAGTTCAACGAGACCTGGCACCTGGTCCGTGAGCTACGCGATGGTGCAGACTGGTACATTCAGGGTATCGAGCAGAACAGCTAAACAGCTCCTCCCTCCCTGATGCGGTCTTCACACTGAGGACTCCATCAGATACCAGAGCGGCCGGATGATCACTCATCCGGCCGCTTTTTCATGCCTGCAAGGCAAGGAGCCAGACGGCAGACATAAAAAAACCGGCCACTGGGGAAGTGGCCGGCGGACTGGCTGCTCGACTGCAAGGCAGGAGTGCCATATCTCAAAAAGTCTGCTGATGGGATAGCACAGACAAGTTTCTAAGCAAGGGAACGTCGAAACTCACCTACTCAGAGTCTGGCATGACGCTTTAGTTCACCCTGATGAAGAAAAAGTCGAGCAACTCCGAGGTGCGCAACCCGCGACGCTTGACGCTCGATAAAGAGAAGCCGCCATAGCACTTCCTCCGCTCTCGGAAACAACGGACTCATGCGAGCCTCACGGCGCTCACGTGCATCACCCCGACAGTCGACACGATGTGAATACCCCAAGGAATCGTACAGCGAGGTTTCCACACCCTCTTGCTCTCTTGCTCTCTTGCCCCCTGCGACTCCCTGGAACTCTGCTCCCCGTCTACGGCTTCCCCTGGCAAGCACGACGCAGTCCTTCCTTTGTCTCTCTTCTCTTTCGTGCCACTTTTTCCGCGCACAAATAGAACCGCCCCTGCAGCAAGGCTGCAGGGGCGGTTCGGGATAAGTGCCTGACGATGACCTACTCTCACATGGAGAAACTCCACACTACCATCGGCGCTAAGCGGTTTCACTTCCGAGTTCGGCATGGGATCGGGTGGTTCACGCTCGCTATGGTCGTCAGGCGAAACGGTGGCATCTTGCGATGCCTGAGTCTCGAGGCTTGTGGCCTCGCGACTCGCAATATGAATCATGCTGACCGATATGTCGTCGATCCTGTCGCAATCCCGGCGGTTTGCCTGCGCAAACCCCTTGGGTGTTATATGGTCAAGCCTCACGGGCAATTAGTACTGGTTAGCTCAACACATTGCTGTGCTTCCACACCCAGCCTATCAACCTTGTAGTCTTCAAGGGCCCTTCAGGAGGCGCAAGGCCTCAGGGAAGTCTCATCTTGAAGGGGGCTTCCCGCTTAGATGCTTTCAGCGGTTATCCCGTCCGAACGTAGCTACCGGGCAATGCCATTGGCATGACAACCCGAACACCAGAGGTTCGTCCACTCCGGTCCTCTCGTACTAGGAGCAGCTCTTCTCAAACTTCCGACGCCCACGGCAGATAGGGACCGAACTGTCTCACGACGTTCTAAACCCAGCTCGCGTACCACTTTAAATGGCGAACAGCCATACCCTTGGGACCGACTTCAGCCCCAGGATGTGATGAGCCGACATCGAGGTGCCAAACACCGCCGTCGATGTGAACTCTTGGGCGGTATCAGCCTGTTATCCCCGGAGTACCTTTTATCCGTTGAGCGATGGCCCTTCCATACAGAACCACCGGATCACTAGAACCTACTTTCGTACCTGCTCGACGTGTCTGTCTCGCAGTCAAGCACCCTTATGCTCTTGCACTCAATGCACGATTTCCAACCGTGCTGAGGGTACCTTCGTGCTCCTCCGTTACTCTTTAGGAGGAGACCGCCCCAGTCAAACTACCCACCATACACTGTCCTCGATCCGGATGACGGACCTGAGTTAGAACGCCAATGATGTCAGGCTGGTATTTCAAGGTTGGCTCCACCGCATCTGGCGACGTGGTTTCAAAGCCTCCCAGCTATCCTACACAGACAACATCAGCATCCAGTGTAAAGCTATAGTAAAGGTTCACGGGGTCTTTCCGTCTAGCCGCGGGTACACAGCATCTTCACTGCGATTTCAATTTCACTGAGTCTCGGGTGGAGACAGCGTGGCCATCATTACGCCATTCGTGCAGGTCGGAACTTACCCGACAAGGAATTTCGCTACCTTAGGACCGTTATAGTTACGGCCGCCGTTTACCGGGGCTTCGATCAAGAGCTTCGGACGAATCCTAACCCCATCAATTAACCTTCCGGCACCGGGCAGGCGTCACACCCTATACGTCCGCTTGCGCGTTTGCAGAGTGCTGTGTTTTTAATAAACAGTTGCAGCCACCTGGTATCTTCGACCGGTAAGAGCTTACGGAGCAAGTCCTTCACTCGAACCGGTGCACCTTCTCCCGAAGTTACGGTGCCATTTTGCCTAGTTCCTTCACCCGAGTTCTCTCAAGCGCCTTGGTATTCTCTACCTGACCACCTGTGTCGGTTTGGGGTACGGTCGCATGTGATCTGAAGCTTAGAGGCTTTTCCTGGAAGCGTGGCATCGATGACTTCCTGACCGTAGTCAGTTCGTCTCGCATCTCGACCTCAGAGGAACCGGATTTGCCTGATTCCTCGGCCTACATGCTTTCACCAGGACAACCAACGCCTGGCTCACCTAGCCTTCTTCGTCCCCCCATCGCAACCACATCCGGTACGGGAATATTAACCCGTTTCCCATCGACTACGCGTTTCCGCCTCGCCTTAGGGGCCGACTCACTCTGCTCCGATTAACGTAGAACAGAAAACCTTGGTCTTCCGGCGGGGGAGTTTTTCACTCCCCTTATCGTTACTCATGTCAGCATTCGCACTCGTGATACCTCCAGCAGACTTCTCAATCCACCTTCATTGGCTTACACGACGCTCCTCTACCGCTCATCCATAAGGATGAACCCGTAGCTTCGGTACCTGATTTAGCCCCGTTATATCTTCCGCGCAGGCCGACTCGACTAGTGAGCTATTACGCTTTCTTTAAAGGATGGCTGCTTCTAAGCCAACCTCCTAGCTGTCTGAGCCTTCCCACATCGTTTCCCACTTAATCAGGATTTTGGGACCTTAGCTGACGGTCTGGGTTGTTTCCCTTTTCACAACGGACGTTAGCACCCGCTGTGTGTCTCCCACGCTGCACTCACTGGTATTCGGAGTTTGCCTCGGGTTGGTAAGTCGGGATGACCCCCTAGCCGAAACAGTGCTCTACCCCCAGCGGTGATACGTGAGGCGCTACCTAAATAGCTTTCGAGGAGAACCAGCTATCTCCGGGCTTGATTAGCCTTTCACTCCGATCCACAGCTCATCCCAGCATTTTTCAACATACTTGGGTTCGGGCCTCCAATTGATGTTACTCAATCTTCACCCTGGCCATGGATAGATCGCCCGGTTTCGGGTCTATACCCTGCGACTGGTCGCCCAGTTAAGACTCGCTTTCGCTACGCCTCCCCTATACGGTTAAGCTCGCCACAGAATATAAGTCGCTGACCCATTATACAAAAGGTACGCGGTCACACCACGAAGGTGCTCCCACTGCTTGTACGCATACGGTTTCAGGATCTATTTCACTCCCCTCGCCGGGGTTCTTTTCGCCTTTCCCTCACGGTACTGGTTCACTATCGGTCAGCCAGGAGTATTTAGCCTTGGAGGATGGTCCCCCCATGTTCAGTCAAGGTTTCTCGTGCCCCGACCTACTCGATTTCACGATACTCAGACTTCGACTACGGGACTATCACCCTGTATCGTCAAGCTTCCCAGCTTGTTCGTCTGTCAGTTGTATCGCTTAAGGGCTGGTCCCCGTTCGCTCGCCGCTACTTGGGGAATCTCGGTTGATTTCTTTTCCTCCGGGTACTTAGATGTTTCAGTTCCCCGGGTTTGCCTCTATAGGTTATGTATTGGCCTATAGATACTCACCTGATGGTGAGTGGGTTTCCCCATTCGGAAATCGTTGGGTCGCAGGGTATTTGCCACCTCGCCAACGCTTATCGCAGGCTATCACGTCCTTCATCGCCTCTGGCTGCCAAGGCATCCACCGTATGCGCTTAATCGCTTGACCATATAACCCCAAGGGGTCTGTCAAGGATTACGAATCTGTCGGACCTCTCCGACATATCGTTTGATGGAGATGTGCTTGGCGCACATTCCATCGTCAGCATGATTCACATTGTTAAAGAGCGGCTGTTCAGAGAACAGTGAGAAGTCACACAACCTTCTCGAGGAAGGCGATATGCTTGTCACTGTGAACTGTCAGCATTATCAGGTAGTAGAAGCTTGAACCGGAACTTGATGGTGGAGCCAAGCGGGATCGAACCGCTGACCTCCTGCGTGCAAGGCAGGCGCTCTCCCAGCTGAGCTATGGCCCCAAAAGTCGGCAAACCGTGTCGACAAAAGCACGAAGCTTTTGGTGGGTCTGGGCAGATTTGAACTGCCGACCTCACCCTTATCAGGGGTGCGCTCTAACCAACTGAGCTACAGACCCGACACTACTACTCGATAAACTAACTTGATCAGGTAATTCGTTGTGAGCACTTGCCGCGAGCAGTAGACAGTGTCGATAAGGAGGTGATCCAGCCCCAGGTTCCCCTAGGGCTACCTTGTTACGACTTCACCCCAGTCATGAACCACACCGTGGTGATCGCCCTCCCGAAGGTTAGGCTAACCACTTCTGGTGCAGTCCACTCCCATGGTGTGACGGGCGGTGTGTACAAGGCCCGGGAACGTATTCACCGTGGCATTCTGATCCACGATTACTAGCGATTCCGACTTCATGGAGTCGAGTTGCAGACTCCAATCCGGACTGAGGCAAGCTTTATGGGATTGGCTCCACGTCGCCGTATTGCAACCCTTTGTACTTGCCATTGTAGCACGTGTGTAGCCCTACCCGTAAGGGCCATGATGACTTGACGTCGTCCCCACCTTCCTCCGGTTTGTCACCGGCAGTCTCCTTAGAGTTCCCGACATTACTCGCTGGCAAATAAGGATAGGGGTTGCGCTCGTTACGGGACTTAACCCAACATTTCACAACACGAGCTGACGACAGCCATGCAGCACCTGTCTCAGAGTTCCCGAAGGCACCAATCCATCTCTGGAAAGTCCTCTGGATGTCAAGGGTAGGTAAGGTTCTTCGCGTTGCATCGAATTAAACCACATGCTCCACCGCTTGTGCGGGCCCCCGTCAATTCATTTGAGTTTTAACCTTGCGGCCGTACTCCCCAGGCGGTCAACTTATTGCGTTAGCTGCGCCACTAAGTCCTCAAGGGACCCAACGGCTAGTTGACATCGTTTACGGCGTGGACTACCAGGGTATCTAATCCTGTTTGCTACCCACGCTTTCGCACCTCAGTGTCAGTGTCAGTCCAGAAGGCCGCCTTCGCCACTGGTATTCCTCCCGATCTCTACGCATTTCACCGCTACACCGGGAATTCTACCTTCCTCTCCTGCACTCTAGCCAAGCAGTTCCAGATGCCGTTCCCAGGTTGAGCCCGGGGCTTTCACACCTGGCTGACTTAGCCACCTACGCGCGCTTTACGCCCAGTAATTCCGATTAACGCTTGCACCCTCCGTATTACCGCGGCTGCTGGCACGGAGTTAGCCGGTGCTTCTTCTGCGAGTGATGTCTTTCCTCGGGAGTATTAATCCCGAAGCGTTCTTCCTCGCTGAAAGTGCTTTACAACCCGAAGGCCTTCTTCACACACGCGGCATGGCTGGATCAGGCTTTCGCCCATTGTCCAATATTCCCCACTGCTGCCTCCCGTAGGAGTCTGGGCCGTGTCTCAGTCCCAGTGTGGCTGATCATCCTCTCAGACCAGCTACGGATCGTCGCCTTGGTGAGCCGTTACCTCACCAACAAGCTAATCCGACATGGGCTCATCCGATAGCGCAAGGTCCGAAGATCCCCTGCTTTCTCCCGTAGGACGTATGCGGTATTAGCCTGAGTTTCCCCAGGTTGTCCCCCACTATCGGGCAGATTCCCATGCATTACTCACCCGTCCGCCGCTCGACGCCTTCTAGCAAGCTAGAATCGTTTCCGCTCGACTTGCATGTGTTAAGCCTGCCGCCAGCGTTCAATCTGAGCCATGATCAAACTCTTCAGTTGAAAGCTTGATAGTCTGTTAAGCAGACCAAACTTGGTTCAGAGTCAAACTTCTCGTGAGAGGCTTGCTCCGATATTTGGTGACCTTGTCACCACTCATCGGCAAGCGCTCACACGAATTACCTGATCAAATTTTTAAAGAGCGTCGCTGTTAAGCGAGGAGGCATATTCTATCCGGAACGCTTGAGAAGTCAAGCACTTGATGATGAGTCAATCGACTGCCTCTAAGCATCATCCAGCGGTGAGGAGCGTTGCCCGATCACCTGTTCCGTAAGGAGTGCGGCGTATTCTAGCGAATCGCCCGGAATTGTCAATCGATGATTTGGAAGCGGACTTCAAAAACATCAAACAAAACAATCACCTGCAAACCTCTTTTACCGCTGGTAACGCCATGCGTCCCCGGCAGCGGATGCGTACTTTACGCATTCACCTCTGCAAGTGCAAGCGCTTTCTTCAAAAAGCATCCAGCCATGCAGTGTTCGGCGCTTTCGGCCGTCACGATTCAGGACGACATCATGGTAAAGAAGCGGGCCTGATCGATCGCTCTGATGATTCCCGAGAGTCACACCTGGAAAAAAGGGGTGTGGATAACCTGACATGAGCCGCTCAATGAAAGTTTTCCACACCCCATTACCGACCTGGAACGAGACAATATCTTTACCCATGCGGTGTGAGCACCACCAGGACCGTGCGCCCTCCCCACTCGAAGCGTATGAAGACTTGTACGTTCACCTGGCACGTCGAAGATCACCAAGATTCTGGTATCACATTCCAGTGCGCCATTTTTCTGTGCACCACCTCTCCAAGCACCACTTTTTCCGCGCACAAAGAGAACCGCCCCTGCAGCTGGGCTGCAGGGGCGGTTCAGTATAAGTGCCTGACGATGACCTACTCTCACATGGAGAAACTCCACACTACCATCGGCGCTAAGCGGTTTCACTTCCGAGTTCGGCATGGGATCGGGTGGTTCACGCTCGCTATGGTCGTCAGGCGAAACGGTGGCACCTTGCGGTGCCTGAGTCTCGAGGCTTGTGGCCTCGCGACTCGCAATATGAATCATGCTGACCGATATGTTGTCGATCCTGTCGCAATCCCGGCGTTTGCCAAAGCAAACCCCTTGGGTGTTATATGGTCAAGCCTCACGGGCAATTAGTACTGGTTAGCTCAACACATTGCTGTGCTTCCACACCCAGCCTATCAACCTTGTAGTCTTCAAGGGCCCTTCAGGAGGCGCAAGGCCTCAGGGAAGTCTCATCTTGAAGGGGGCTTCCCGCTTAGATGCTTTCAGCGGTTATCCCGTCCGAACGTAGCTACCGGGCAATGCCATTGGCATGACAACCCGAACACCAGAGGTTCGTCCACTCCGGTCCTCTCGTACTAGGAGCAGCTCTTCTCAAACTTCCGACGCCCACGGCAGATAGGGACCGAACTGTCTCACGACGTTCTAAACCCAGCTCGCGTACCACTTTAAATGGCGAACAGCCATACCCTTGGGACCGACTTCAGCCCCAGGATGTGATGAGCCGACATCGAGGTGCCAAACACCGCCGTCGATGTGAACTCTTGGGCGGTATCAGCCTGTTATCCCCGGAGTACCTTTTATCCGTTGAGCGATGGCCCTTCCATACAGAACCACCGGATCACTAGAACCTACTTTCGTACCTGCTCGACGTGTCTGTCTCGCAGTCAAGCACCCTTATGCTCTTGCACTCAATGCACGATTTCCAACCGTGCTGAGGGTACCTTCGTGCTCCTCCGTTACTCTTTAGGAGGAGACCGCCCCAGTCAAACTACCCACCATACACTGTCCTCGATCCGGATGACGGACCTGAGTTAGAACGCCAATGATGTCAGGCTGGTATTTCAAGGTTGGCTCCACCGCATCTGGCGACGTGGTTTCAAAGCCTCCCAGCTATCCTACACAGACAACATCAGCATCCAGTGTAAAGCTATAGTAAAGGTTCACGGGGTCTTTCCGTCTAGCCGCGGGTACACAGCATCTTCACTGCGATTTCAATTTCACTGAGTCTCGGGTGGAGACAGCGTGGCCATCATTACGCCATTCGTGCAGGTCGGAACTTACCCGACAAGGAATTTCGCTACCTTAGGACCGTTATAGTTACGGCCGCCGTTTACCGGGGCTTCGATCAAGAGCTTCGGACGAATCCTAACCCCATCAATTAACCTTCCGGCACCGGGCAGGCGTCACACCCTATACGTCCGCTTGCGCGTTTGCAGAGTGCTGTGTTTTTAATAAACAGTTGCAGCCACCTGGTATCTTCGACCGGTAAGAGCTTACGGAGCAAGTCCTTCACTCGAACCGGTGCACCTTCTCCCGAAGTTACGGTGCCATTTTGCCTAGTTCCTTCACCCGAGTTCTCTCAAGCGCCTTGGTATTCTCTACCTGACCACCTGTGTCGGTTTGGGGTACGGTCGCATGTGATCTGAAGCTTAGAGGCTTTTCCTGGAAGCGTGGCATCGATGACTTCCTGACCGTAGTCAGTTCGTCTCGCATCTCGACCTCAGAGGAACCGGATTTGCCTGATTCCTCGGCCTACATGCTTTCACCAGGACAACCAACGCCTGGCTCACCTAGCCTTCTTCGTCCCCCCATCGCAACCACATCCGGTACGGGAATATTAACCCGTTTCCCATCGACTACGCGTTTCCGCCTCGCCTTAGGGGCCGACTCACTCTGCTCCGATTAACGTAGAACAGAAAACCTTGGTCTTCCGGCGGGGGAGTTTTTCACTCCCCTTATCGTTACTCATGTCAGCATTCGCACTCGTGATACCTCCAGCAGACTTCTCAATCCACCTTCATTGGCTTACACGACGCTCCTCTACCGCTCATCCATAAGGATGAACCCGTAGCTTCGGTACCTGATTTAGCCCCGTTATATCTTCCGCGCAGGCCGACTCGACTAGTGAGCTATTACGCTTTCTTTAAAGGATGGCTGCTTCTAAGCCAACCTCCTAGCTGTCTGAGCCTTCCCACATCGTTTCCCACTTAATCAGGATTTTGGGACCTTAGCTGACGGTCTGGGTTGTTTCCCTTTTCACAACGGACGTTAGCACCCGCTGTGTGTCTCCCACGCTGCACTCACTGGTATTCGGAGTTTGCCTCGGGTTGGTAAGTCGGGATGACCCCCTAGCCGAAACAGTGCTCTACCCCCAGCGGTGATACGTGAGGCGCTACCTAAATAGCTTTCGAGGAGAACCAGCTATCTCCGGGCTTGATTAGCCTTTCACTCCGATCCACAGCTCATCCCAGCATTTTTCAACATACTTGGGTTCGGGCCTCCAATTGATGTTACTCAATCTTCACCCTGGCCATGGATAGATCGCCCGGTTTCGGGTCTATACCCTGCGACTGGTCGCCCAGTTAAGACTCGCTTTCGCTACGCCTCCCCTATACGGTTAAGCTCGCCACAGAATATAAGTCGCTGACCCATTATACAAAAGGTACGCGGTCACACCACGAAGGTGCTCCCACTGCTTGTACGCATACGGTTTCAGGATCTATTTCACTCCCCTCGCCGGGGTTCTTTTCGCCTTTCCCTCACGGTACTGGTTCACTATCGGTCAGCCAGGAGTATTTAGCCTTGGAGGATGGTCCCCCCATGTTCAGTCAAGGTTTCTCGTGCCCCGACCTACTCGATTTCACGATACTCAGACTTCGACTACGGGACTATCACCCTGTATCGTCAAGCTTCCCAGCTTGTTCGTCTGTCAGTTGTATCGCTTAAGGGCTGGTCCCCGTTCGCTCGCCGCTACTTGGGGAATCTCGGTTGATTTCTTTTCCTCCGGGTACTTAGATGTTTCAGTTCCCCGGGTTTGCCTCTATAGGTTATGTATTGGCCTATAGATACTCACCTGATGGTGAGTGGGTTTCCCCATTCGGAAA
This sequence comes from Cobetia sp. PS-4MA, assembly GCF_057670765.1. Lineage (NCBI taxonomy): Bacteria > Pseudomonadati > Pseudomonadota > Gammaproteobacteria > Oceanospirillales > Halomonadaceae > Cobetia > Cobetia sp. PS-4MA. Next base: position 3,722,854 of record NZ_CM173107.1, read on the forward strand.
TCGTTGGGTCGCAGGGTATTTGCCACCTCGCCAACGCTTATCGCAGGCTATCACGTCCTTCATCGCCTCTGGCTGCCAAGGCATCCACCGTATGCGCTTAATCGCTTGACCATATAACCCCAAGGGGTCTGTCAAGGATTACGAATCTGTCGGACCTCTCCGACATATCGTTTGATGGAGATGTGCTTGGCGCACATTCCATCGTCAGCATGATTCACATTGTTAAAGAGCGGCTGTTCAGAGAACAGTGAGAAGCGCGCTCTGTCGAGCACGCTTGCCACTGCCGGCTAAGCCAGCAATAAGATCAGGTAATTCGTTGTGAGCACTTGCCGCGAGCGATAGACAGTGTCGATAAGGAGGTGATCCAGCCCCAGGTTCCCCTAGGGCTACCTTGTTACGACTTCACCCCAGTCATGAACCACACCGTGGTGATCGCCCTCCCGAAGGTTAGGCTAACCACTTCTGGTGCAGTCCACTCCCATGGTGTGACGGGCGGTGTGTACAAGGCCCGGGAACGTATTCACCGTGGCATTCTGATCCACGATTACTAGCGATTCCGACTTCATGGAGTCGAGTTGCAGACTCCAATCCGGACTGAGGCAAGCTTTATGGGATTGGCTCCACGTCGCCGTATTGCAACCCTTTGTACTTGCCATTGTAGCACGTGTGTAGCCCTACCCGTAAGGGCCATGATGACTTGACGTCGTCCCCACCTTCCTCCGGTTTGTCACCGGCAGTCTCCTTAGAGTTCCCGACATTACTCGCTGGCAAATAAGGATAGGGGTTGCGCTCGTTACGGGACTTAACCCAACATTTCACAACACGAGCTGACGACAGCCATGCAGCACCTGTCTCAGAGTTCCCGAAGGCACCAATCCATCTCTGGAAAGTCCTCTGGATGTCAAGGGTAGGTAAGGTTCTTCGCGTTGCATCGAATTAAACCACATGCTCCACCGCTTGTGCGGGCCCCCGTCAATTCATTTGAGTTTTAACCTTGCGGCCGTACTCCCCAGGCGGTCAACTTATTGCGTTAGCTGCGCCACTAAGTCCTCAAGGGACCCAACGGCTAGTTGACATCGTTTACGGCGTGGACTACCAGGGTATCTAATCCTGTTTGCTACCCACGCTTTCGCACCTCAGTGTCAGTGTCAGTCCAGAAGGCCGCCTTCGCCACTGGTATTCCTCCCGATCTCTACGCATTTCACCGCTACACCGGGAATTCTACCTTCCTCTCCTGCACTCTAGCCAAGCAGTTCCAGATGCCGTTCCCAGGTTGAGCCCGGGGCTTTCACACCTGGCTGACTTAGCCACCTACGCGCGCTTTACGCCCAGTAATTCCGATTAACGCTTGCACCCTCCGTATTACCGCGGCTGCTGGCACGGAGTTAGCCGGTGCTTCTTCTGCGAGTGATGTCTTTCCTCGGGAGTATTAATCCCGAAGCGTTCTTCCTCGCTGAAAGTGCTTTACAACCCGAAGGCCTTCTTCACACACGCGGCATGGCTGGATCAGGCTTTCGCCCATTGTCCAATATTCCCCACTGCTGCCTCCCGTAGGAGTCTGGGCCGTGTCTCAGTCCCAGTGTGGCTGATCATCCTCTCAGACCAGCTACGGATCGTCGCCTTGGTGAGCCGTTACCTCACCAACAAGCTAATCCGACATGGGCTCATCCGATAGCGCAAGGTCCGAAGATCCCCTGCTTTCTCCCGTAGGACGTATGCGGTATTAGCCTGAGTTTCCCCAGGTTGTCCCCCACTATCGGGCAGATTCCCATGCATTACTCACCCGTCCGCCGCTCGACGCCTTCTAGCAAGCTAGAATCGTTTCCGCTCGACTTGCATGTGTTAAGCCTGCCGCCAGCGTTCAATCTGAGCCATGATCAAACTCTTCAGTTGAAAGCTTGATAGTCTGTTAAGCAGACCAAACTTGGTTCAGAGTCAAACTTCTCGTGAGAGGCTTGCTCCGATATTTGGTGACCTTGTCACCACTCATCGGCAAGCGCTCACACGAATTACCTGATCAAATTTTTAAAGAGCGTCGCTGTTAAGCGAGGAGGCATATTCTATCCGGAACGCTTGAGAAGTCAAGCACTTGATGATGAGTCAATCGACTGCCTCTAAGCATCATCCAGCGGTGAGGAGCGTTGCTCGATCACCTGTCCCGTAAGGAGTGCGGCGTATTCTAGCGAATCGCCCGGGATTGTCAATCGATGATTTGGAAGCGGACTTCAAAAACATCAAACAAAACAATCACCTGCAAACCTCTTTCACCGCTGGTAACGCCATGCGTCCCCGGCAGCGGATGCGTACTTTACGCACGAACCGGGCTGAGGGCAAGGGGTTTTTCCATCGATTGTCATTTCGAGGACATGCGGGCGACACCTTTTCCCTCATCACCTCTTCTTGCTCCTTTGGCCTCGTCTCGCCGTCGCTTGCTGACACATCTCTTCCCTGGCCAGAAACGCATTCGGCCCCGCCAGAAATGGCGGGGCCGAATATCGATCATCACACCAATGGCAGCTGGCGCTTACTTGTTGCCGCGCAGCTTGCGGCCCAGTGCCATGATCGGACCACTGGCGACATAGCAACCGAACAGACCCAGCAGCATCACGGACGGCTCCAGCGAGATGACCACGAAGGCCAGCACGATGGCAAGCAGCGCGACGAAGGGCACCGGCCCCTTGAGGTCGATCTCCTTGAAGCTGTAGTACCTGATGTTCGACACCATCAGGATACCGGCAGCCGCGACCACGAAGACCATCAGCGACTTGAAGGCGAAGGTCTCGGCGTCAAAGTTGTGCATGGTCCACACACAGCCAGCCACGAGTGCCGCCGCTGCCGGACTGGGCAGGCCGATGAACCACTTCTTGTCGGTGGAGCCTATCTGGACATTGAAGCGCGCCAGGCGCAGCGCCGCACCCGCGACATAGACGAAGGCGGCGATCCAGCCGATCTTGCCGACATCCTGCAGAATCCAGCTGAAGGTGACCAGTGCCGGTGCCACGCCGAAGGACAACATGTCCGCCAGGCTGTCGTACTCCGCACCAAAGGCGCTTTGCGTATTGGTCAGGCGAGCCACACGTCCATCGAGACCATCCAGCACCATCGAGACGAAGATGGCGATGGAGGCATTGGCAAACTCGCCGTTCAGCGCACATACCACAGCGAAGAAGCCAGAGAACAATGCCGACGTGGTGAACAGGTTGGGCAGCAGGTAGATGCCACGCCGACGAACGGGCTTGCCATCCTCGATGGCCTCTTCCACGACTTCGCTGTCGTCGGTGAATTCTTCCACCACCTTGTCCAGCACGGAACTGCTACGGCGGGTCGGTTCTTCGGGGGCATCTTCTGCGCCGGGATGTCGATTTTCGTCAGTCATGGGATTCCTTGCATCATGCCTCGTCGTGGCAGGGTAACCACATTCTACACCTGCCAGTGAGCGCGAATAGTAGTGACACCCTAGCGGCCTCACCGTCGACTGTCACTTCCCTCCCCCATTCGATAGCGCTTATAGAGCAACAACGCAAGCGGGGCGCCCTCCTGATGGAGAGCGCCCCGCTCATTTCACGCCGGATCCAATAGGCAGGATCAGTTGCGTGACTTGTCGACCAGCTGGTTGGCAGTGATCCACGGCATCATGCCGCGCAGCTTCTCACCAGTCTGTTCGATCGGGTGCTCGGCGTTCTGACGACGACGGGCCGTCATGGACGGGTAGTTGGTGTTGCCTTCCTGGATGAACATCTTGGCGTATTCACCGCTCTGGATGCGCTTGAGTGCATTGCGCATGGCGACACGGGACTGCTCGTTGATGACTTCGGTGCCGGTCACGTACTCGCCATACTCCGCATTGTTGGAGATGGAGTAGTTCATGTTGGCGATGCCACCTTCGTACATCAGGTCGACGATCAGCTTGAGCTCGTGCAGACACTCGAAGTAGGCCATTTCCGGTGCGTAGCCGGCTTCGGTCAGGGTCTCGAAGCCCATCTTGACCAGCTCGACCGCGCCACCACACAGGACAGCCTGCTCACCGAACAGATCGGTTTCGGTCTCGTCCTTGAAGGTGGTCTCGATGATGCCGGTACGACCGCCGCCGACGCCTGCCGCGTAGGACAGTGCGATGTCCTTGGCCTGGCCAGTCGCATCCTGGTGGATGGCGATCAGGTCCGGGATACCGCCGCCCTTCACGAACTCGGAACGCACGGTGTGACCCGGTGCCTTCGGCGCGATCATGATGACGTCGAGGTCAGCACGCGGCACGACCTGGTTGTAGTGGACGTTGAAGCCGTGAGCGAAGGCCAGTGTCGCGCCCTGCTTCAGGTTCGGTTCCACCTGGTTCTCGTAGATGGCCTTCTGGTTCTCGTCCGGCGCCAGGATCATGACCAGGTCGGCCGCCTTGACCGCTTCCTCGACTTCAGCAACCTTCAGGCCAGCCGCTTCGGCCTTGGCCCAGCTGGAGGAAGAGCGACGCAGGGCTACGGTGACGTCGACGCCAGATTCCTTCAGGTTGTTCGCGTGGGCGTGGCCCTGGGAACCGTAACCGAGGATGACCACTTTCTTGCCCTGGATGAGGGAGAGGTCACAATCCTTGTCGTAATAGAGTTTCATCGTCATTGCTCCTGGCGGCTCACCCCGTCAGCGGGATGGCGTGAGATCTTGAAAGAGTGTCTGTTGTTCTTGCGACCCTTCCCGCGAGGGAAGGGCGTATGTCAGTGTCCAGCGCCGACGGCCATCTATCCTGACCGCTCTGCGTCCCTGGGAGGTCGTGCGCCTTGGATCAAGGTCTGCCGTCCTCCTCCTGCGCGGCGATGAGTCCACCTTACCTGCACCTCGGCATTGCGTAAAATGCTATATTTGCACCATCATATGCCATATAACGCAACACAAGGCATTTCCCCCTTCAGCACTCATCGACAGCGGACTCCGGCATGGACAATCGTCAACTCAAGCAATTCCTGACCCTCGCCGAAACGCTGCATTTCGGACGCGCCAGCACTGCCCTGCACCTGAGCGCCTCTGCCCTGTCACGTGCCATTCGCGCCATGGAAGAGGAACTGGGCGTCAGCCTGTTCGAGCGCGACAACCGCAGCGTCGCACTGACACCGGCGGGAGAGCGCTTCCGTCGTCATGCTCGCGAACTCCTGAGTCAGTGGGATGACATTCGTCAGTCATTGCTGGAAGACAGCGACGAACTGCGTGGCGAGCTATCCCTGTACTGCTCGGTGACCGCCAGCTACAGCTTCCTGTATGAGATTCTCGCCTCCTTCCGGGCCCGCCATCCGCATGTGGAGCTCAAACTGCATACCGGTGACCCCGCCGTGGCATTGGAGCGCGTGCTGATGGGCCACGAGGATCTGGCGATCGCCGCACGCCCGGACGTGCTGCCCTCGCGCCTGGCCTTCACCGACTTCGCCGAGTCGCCGCTGCGCTTCATTGCCCCGCGTCGTGATGGCCCCGGCCATCAGCTGGAAGGCATCGGCGGGGCAGACGATTCGGCGGCGGGCGACGACCACATCGACTGGGCGCGCGTCCCGATGATCCTCTCCGAGACCGGCCTGGCGCGCGAGCGCTTCGATGCCTGGTGCCACACTCGTGGCATCAAGCCGCGCCTGTATGCCCAGGTCGCCGGCAACGAGGCCATCGTCAGCATGGTCGGATTGGGCTTCGGGATCGGCGTGGTGCCGCAGATCGTGCTCGACAACTCCCCGCTGGCCGATCAGGTGCGCATCCTCGATGTCGATCCGCCGCTGACCCCCTACAAGGTCGGGCTGTGCGTACAGGAGAAACGTCTTCGACATCCACTGGTACGCGCACTCTGGGAACAGCTGCCCGGTACCCCGCGACGGCCAGAGGAGTGATGACGCAGTGACCCTGCGCCACGGAACATTGCGCTACATGGCCCGCCCCACGCCACAACGAAAACGGCGCCCCGAGGGGCGCCGTTCTTGTATCGCGTTTCCACAATCACCGTCTTACAGGCTCAACACCTTCTCACCGCGGGCGATGCCGGAGACACCGGTACGAGCCACTTCCAGCACCCCTACCGGCTGCATCGCCGCCAGGAAGGCATCCAGCTTGCCACCGTCACCGGTGATCTGGATGGTGTAGAGGCTCGGCGTGATGTCGACGATCTGGGCACGGAAGATGTCCGCCGTGCGCTTGATCTCGTCACGCTGGGCGCCCAACGCCTTGACCTTGACCAGCATCAGCTCGCGCTCGATGTGGCTGCCCTCGGTGAGATCCACCAGCTTGACCACATCCACCAGCTTGTTGAGGTGCTTGGTGATCTGCTCGATGACGCGATCTTCGCCGACCGTGGTGACGGTCAGACGTGACAGGGTCGCGTCCTCGGTCGGGGCCACGTTGAGGGTCTCGATGTTGAAATTGCGCTGTGAAAACAGGCCGACGACCCGTGACAGCGCGCCCGGTTCGTTTTCCATCAGAATGGAGATGATATGGCGCATCAGGTCCGCTCCGTCTTCGTAAGCAGCATGTCACGCATGGAGCCGAGAGGCACCTGCATCGGATAGACGTGTTCACGCGGGTCGACATAGATGTCGAGGAACACCAGCTCGTCCTTGTTGCGGAAGGCTTCTTCCAGCGCAGGTTCGAGCTCCTCCACCGTGTGCACCTTGATGGCACGGAAGCCATAGGCGCCCGCCAGCTGCACGAAGTCAGGCAGCGACTCCATATAGGAATGCGAGTGACGGGACTTGTAGTTCAGGTCCTGCCACTGACGCACCATGCCCAGCGACTGGTTGTTGAGGTTGATGATCTTGACCCCGATCCCGTACTGCTTACAGGTCGAGAACTCCTGCATCATCATCTGGAAGCTGCCTTCCCCGGTGAACAGCACCACATCGTCATCCGGGTAGGACATCTTGATGCCCATGGCCGCCGGGAAGCCGAAGCCCATGGTGCCCAGACCACCGGAGGTGATCCAGCGGTTGGGGCGCTGGAACTTGTAGTACTGGGCGGCGAACATCTGGTGCTGACCGACATCGGTGGCGACGAAGGCTTCGCCACGCGTCGCACGGTGCACGGCTTCCACCACCTGCTGCGGCTTGAGCGGCTCGCCCGGGGCGGACGGCTCATACAGCTTGCCTTCACGCTCGGCACGCCAGCCATCGATCTGGGACCACCAGGCCTCCAGTGCATCAGGGTTGGCCAGCTCACGCCCCTGCACGAGGCTGATCATCTCGTTGATCACGGCATCGGCCGGACCGACGATCGGTACATCGGCGCGCACGGTCTTGGAGACTGAACTCGGGTCGATGTCGACGTGGATGATCTTGGCCGTCGGGCAGAACTTCGAGGTGTTGTTGGTCACGCGATCATCGAAGCGCGCACCGATGCAGATGATCAGATCGGTGTGGTGCATGGCATTGTTCGACTCATAGGAGCCGTGCATGCCGGGCCAGCCCAGACACTGGCGATCGCCCTGCGGATAGGCACCGATGCCCATCAACGAGGTGGTGATCGGGAAGTTCAGACGGCGCACCAGGTCGGTCAGCGCTTCGCTGGCACGACCGGAGACCACGCCACCGCCGGTGAAGAACAGCGGGCGGCGGGCCTTGAGCATCAGCTCGACGGCCTTCTTGATCTGGCCGCTGTGGCCACGGGTGACCGGGCTGTAGGAGCGCATGCGTACCTTCTTGGGGTAGCTGTACTCGTAACGCTCGGTCGGGGCGGTCATGTCCTTCGGGATATCGATGACGACCGGCCCCGGGCGTCCGCTGGAGGCCAGATAGAAGGCCTTCTTGATGACTTCCGGAATCTCGCTCGGGTGCTTGATCGAGAAGCTGTGCTTCACGATCGGGCGAGTCACACCGACGATGTCGGTTTCCTGGAAGGCGTCTTCACCGATCAGGTGACTGGCGACCTGGCCACACAGCACGACCATGGGAATCGAGTCCATGTAGGCCGTGGCGATACCGGTCACGGCATTGGTCGCGCCGGGGCCTGAGGTGACCAGCACGACTCCGGGCTTGCCGGAAGCGCGTGCGTAGCCATCGGCTGCGTGGGTAGCAGCCTGTTCGTGGCGGACCAGAATGTGCTGGACCTTGTCCTGACGGAACAGGGCGTCATAGATGTGCAGCGCCGCTCCACCGGGATAGCCGTATATATACTCCACGCCCTCGTCATGCAGCGCGCGGGCGATCATGTCAGCGCCGGAAAGCAATTCCACTTGGTTGTTCTCCCCTGGAGGTCTCGAGTGCGTCCGGCAGCAATACGCAAGCCGGATCGAGTGCGACCTGAATGTCGCTACCGCAACAGTTGCGGCACCTGATGCCAAACCCTGGCGTCTGCGGCCCGGTTAGGGCCTGCACTCTTGTCGCATCGGTTGGATGCGGTCGGGGCTGATGGCCGATCGGTACGGTTGGCGTACCCTGATCGGCATATCCTTCGACAGGCGGACAGCGACTCAGCGTCTGTCCTTCACGTGGCGCTTCGAGGGTCGCCCGAATGGCCACGCCCGCAATCAGGAATGGTCAAGAGTCCAACAGCCGCAAGGGGCTGTCAACTCAACCTTACGCCAGTGTGCGCCGCCTACGCCAAATGCCACACCGATAACGGGAAATACGGCCATATGCGTGCGTAAAACCTCACAGATGGCATTTAATTCGCAATTTTCTGCCTCGTGATTTTCAGCATCCCTGCCACCGGGTTGTCATTTTGCGCCCAGACGACAGACACGAAAACGCCCCACCGCAAGCGGAAGACAGACTTCCGTCACGGTGGGGCGTCACTCACGGGCGCGCGATTCAGCGCGTGAAGGTCAGCTCTCCGCCCTCTTCGCCGACCTGGATCACGTCACCGGGCACGAATTCACCGCCCAGCAGCGCCTGGGCCAGCGGGTTCTCGATACGGCTCTGGATGGCGCGCTTGAGCGGACGCGCACCGTAGACCGGATCGAAGCCTGCCTTGGCCAGCAGCGCCATCGCGGCATCGGTGATCTCGAAGCCGAGATCACGTTCGGCCAGCCGCGCCTTGAGCCGCTCGAGCTGAATGCCGGCGATGGAGGCGATCTGCGCCTGCCCCAACGCGTGGAAGACCACCACTTCATCGATGCGGTTGATCAGCTCCGGCCGGAAGTGATTGCCCACGACTTCCATCACCGCCGTCTTCATGTCGTCGTACTGGAAGGCCGCCTTGCGATCGACACTCTCTTGCGTGTCTTCCTCGTCCGCCAGCTCGCCATTGAGACCGCTCATGCGCTGGATCATCTCGGACCCCAGATTCGAGGTCATCACGATCACGGTATTGCGGAAGTCGACGGTACGCCCCTGCCCATCGGTCAGGCGGCCATCTTCCAATACCTGCAGCAGGATGTTGAAGACATCCGGATGCGCCTTCTCGACCTCGTCGAGCAGCAGCACGGAGTACGGCTTGCGACGCACGGCCTCGGTCAGATAGCCACCCTCTTCATAACCGACGTAACCGGGAGGTGCGCCGATCAGGCGGGCCACGGAGTGCTTCTCCATGAACTCGGACATGTCGATGCGCACCATCGCCTCTTCGGTATCGAACAGGAAGCTGGCCAGCGACTTGCAAAGCTCCGTCTTGCCGACCCCGGTCGGGCCGAGGAACAGGAAGGAGCCATTGGGGCGATTCGGGTCCGACAGCCCGGCGCGTGAGCGACGCACCGCATTGGCCACCGCGATCACCGCCTCGTCCTGACCGATCACCTTCTCGTGCAGCGCCTCTTCCATGCGCAGCAGCTTGTCGCGCTCGCCTTCGAGCATCTTGGAGACCGGAATGCCGGTCCAGCGCGAGACGACCTCGGCAATCTCCTCCTCGGTGACATTGGAGCGCAGCAGCACGTGGGCGGAGGTATCCGCCTCGCCTTCGCCGGCTTCGCTGATCTGCTTCTCGAGCCCCGGAATCACGCCGTACTGCAGTTCCGACATGCGGCTGAGGTCGCCGGCACGCCGCGCCTGTTCCAGATCGATGCGCGCCTGTTCCAGTTCGGCCTTGAACTGCGCTGCCCCCTGGATACTGGCCTTCTCGGCCTTCCAGACCTCATCGAGATCGGCATATTCGCGTTCCAGCTCCGCGATCTGGTCCTCAAGCGCGCCGAGACGCTTGAGTGCCGCTTCGTCGGTCTCCTTCTTGAGCGCTTCACGCTCCATCTTGAGCTGGATCAGACGGCGGTCGAGACGGTCCATCTCTTCCGGCTTGGAGTCCAGCTCCATGCGGATGCGTGACGCGGCTTCATCGATCAGGTCGATCGCCTTGTCCGGCAGCTGACGGTCCGTGATGTAGCGCGATGAGAGGCGCGCGGCCGCAATGATCGCACTGTCAGTGATATCCACCCCATGGTGCACCTCGTAGCGTTCCTTCAAGCCACGCAGGATGGCGATGGTGTCCTCCTCGCTGGGCTGATCCACCTGCACCTTCTGGAAACGACGCTCCAGCGCGGCATCCTTCTCGATGTACTGGCGATACTCGTCAAGCGTGGTGGCACCGACACAGTGCAGCTCGCCACGCGCCAGCGCCGGCTTGAGCATGTTGCCGGCATCCATCGCGCCCTCGGCCTTGCCCGCGCCGACCATGGTGTGCAGCTCATCGATGAACAGGATGACCTGGCCTTCTTCCTGCGACAGCTCCTTGAGGACGGACTTGAGGCGCTCCTCGAACTCACCGCGGAACTTGGCCCCCGCCAGCAGCGAGCCCATGTCGAGAGACAGCACACGCTTGTTCTTGAGGCCTTCCGGCACCTCGCCATTGACGATACGGCTGGCCAGCCCCTCGACGATGGCGGTCTTGCCGACACCGGGCTCACCGATCAACACCGGGTTGTTCTTGGTGCGACGCTGAAGGACCTGAATCGTGCGACGAATCTCCTCGTCACGCCCGATCACCGGGTCGAGCTTGCCGTCGCGCGCACGCTGGGTGAGGTCCATCGTGTACTTGTTGAGTGCCTCGCGATTGTTCTCGGCGTCGGCATCTCCCACCGCCTCGCCACCGCGCAGTGCATCGATGGCGGAGGTCAGGGCGGGCTTCTTGATGCCCGAGGAGGTGAACAACTTGCCGAGATCACCGCCCAGCTCCAGCGCGGCCAGCAGCGCGAGCTCGGAAGCGATGTATTGATCGCCGCGTTTCTGGGCTTCGCGGTCGGCCAGATTCAGAAGCTTGCCGAGCGCCTGGGAAGGCGCGACATTGCCGTCGAACTGGGACACGGTGGGCAGGTCATCCAGTTGACGCTTGAGCCCGCTCATCAAGCTGGTGGCATCACCGCCCGCCTTGTTGACCAACGCCTTGAGACCGCCATCGCGGTCCTCCAGCAGGGCCAGCAGCAGGTGCTGGGGATGGATTTCATTGTGGCCTCGCCCGACGGCGAGCGACTGGGCATCCGCAAGCGCGTTCTGCAGCTTGCTGGTGAGTTTGTCGATGCGCATGGTGCCTTCTCCTGAGAGTCATGGCGGTACTCCTCTTCTCAGGAGCTTCGCCTGTAACATTTCGTATCTAACCCTAGAGATGGGGGGCTGGGGGGTCGCTTTCAAGGCGTGATTTGCGGCAACGCAGCATGTTGTCCGCGAAGCATGATCCAGATCAGGTTCCCCTGCAGCAGGTTGGCCTTCAGCGCCTGAAGATGTCGCCAGGGGCTTCCGCTCGACACGGAAAAGCGCCCCGCCAACCTGAGCGATCAGGTCAACGGGGCGCTTTCGTCTTTCGGCTTGCCGAGCGTCGGTGCATCGCGGCGGCCAGGTCTCCATTTCACGCTATCAGCGTAACCAGATCACCGTGGCCATTCGCCCCGTCACGCCATCATCACGGCGATGGGAGTAGAAGCGCGATTCCGAGGCAGTGCAGAAGTGACCGCCACTGACATGACCGACCCCCGCACGCTCCAGCCGCAGGCGAGCCAGCTTGTAGAGGTCGCCCATGTAGTGGCCCAGCCGATAGGGGCTGGATTCGAAGGCGTCGTCGGCCTCGGGGAGATCCGCGATAAAGGCGTCACGCACCTCGGGGCCGACCTCGAACTGGGCATTGGAGATCGCCGGGCCCAGCCAGGCCATCAGCTCGCCCGGGTCATCTCCAAGACGAGCGACAGTGGCTTCCAGCACACCTTCCACCAGGCCACGCCAGCCCGCATGCGCCACCCCGACCCGCGTCCCCTGACGATCACAGAACAGCACCGGCAGGCAGTCCGCCGTCATCACCACGCAGGCCTGCCCCGTACCGGTACTGATGCAGGCGTCAGCACGTGGTGGCACCGCCTCATGGCGCTCATCGGCGTGACAGACGTCAAAGGCATCCACCACCTGAGTCCCATGCACCTGATCCAGCCACGCCAGTGGACGACCATCATCGACCTCCGCCGCGAGCAGATCACGCACCCGCGCGACCATCGCCGGATCATCCCCGACATGCCGCGCCGGATTGAAGCCAGCGTATGGCCCCTGACTCGGGCCACTCTCACGCGTGGTCACGAAGGCCTGCACCGGACTGGGTGCTGGCCAGTCCGGCAGAATCAGGGTCGGGCGTAGACTGTCGTCGTGCATAACCTCTCCTGGCGCGATGGGATACGCGAACCGAGCCCCTCAGCGGGCGATGTCTTCCTTGAGATAGTCGATCAAGACCAGCATGTCACCCGGCATCTCGGCGCGGAATTCGACTTCCTTGCCCGTGATCGGGTGGATGAAGGCGAGGCGACGGGCATGCAGCGCCTGACGCGGGAACTGACGCAGCAGCTCCTTGAGCGGGTCACTGGCCCCCGGCGGAAGCTTCAGACGGCCTCCGTAGACCGGGTCCCCGATCAGCGGATAGCGCTGGTGCGCCATGTGCACACGGATCTGGTGGGTACGCCCGGTTTCCAGCTTGCAGCGGATATGGGTATGACCCCGGAAGCGCTCCACCACGCGAAAATGCGTGATCGCCATCTTGCCGCTATGGGTCACGGCCTGACGCTTGCGATCCTTGGGGTGACGCCCGATGGGCGCATCCACGGTACCGCCCGCCGTCAGCACACCGGTCACGACGGCATCGTACTCGCGAGACACGGTACGCGCCTGCAGCTGCTCGACCAGGTCCGCCTGGGCGGTCAGCGACTTGGCGACCACCATCAGGCCACTGGTGTCCTTGTCGAGACGATGCACGATACCGGCACGCGGCAGCATGGCATTGCCCGGACAATGGTGCAGGATGGCATTGAGCAGCGTGCCATCCGGATTGCCGGCCCCCGGGTGCACGACCATGCCGTGCTCCTTGTTGATGACCAGCACGTCGTCATCCTCGAAGACGATCTCGAGCTCGATGTCCTCGGGGCCATGACTGACTTCTTCTTCAAGCTCGGCGGTCAGGGCCAGACGTTCACCGCCATAGACCTTCTCGCGGGGTTTGACAGCGGCACCGTCGAGGGTCAAGGCACCGGTCTTGATCCAGTGCTTGAGGCGCTCGCGGGAATAGTCGGAGAAGATCTCGGCGCAGGCCTGATCAAGGCGCATGCCAATCATCGCCTCCGGGATCCGCTCTTCGCGGTTGATGGTGTCTGCCATATTGCTCTCTGAGGCCGTTTCGCAGGAAAGGGCCTTTGCTTTATAGTGAGTGCGGATCGGCGGATTCTAGCATGCCCGCCATGGATTGCCCGAGATGAGGAAACCGATGCGCGCCCTTCCCTTGACTGCCTTCGCCCTGGCCAGCACCTTGCTGGTCGGCTGTGCGTCCAACGAGCCGGCACCGGATCTTCAGGAGCAGGAGCTGTACCGTCAGGCTCAGGTTTCCCTGGATACCAGCCGCTTCAACTCCGCCGTGCAGCAACTTGAAGCACTGGATACTCGCTTCCCGTTCGGCAGCTATGCCGAACAGTCGCAGCTGGAGCTGATCTACGCCTACTACCAGGTGGACAACTGGGAAGCCGCACGCGCGGCGGCCAGCCGCTTCATTCGGCTGCACCCGGACCACCCGCAGGTCGATTATGCCTACTACATGCGTGGACTGGCAGCCTATAGTGCAGGGCGCTTCAGCCTGGAATCGCTGGACCTGATCGACATCTCCAAGCGGGATCTCGGTGCGACGCGGGACGCCTACGTCGACTTCGGCGAACTGGTGCGCCGCTTCCCCAACAGCACCTACGCCGCAGATTCGCGTCAGCGCATCATCTATCTGCGCAACGTACTCGCGCGTGGCGAGCTGCAGACAGCGGATTTCTATCTGCGCAAGCAGGCCTATCTGGCCGCCGTGAAGCGTGGCGAGTGGGTGATCGAGCACTACCCTAACACTCCTGCCACTCGCGATGCGCTGGCCGTGATGGTCGAAGGCTATCTGGGCCTCGGTCTGCGCGACCGCGCCAGCGAGACGCTCAAGGTGCTGATCCAGAATGATCCGGACAACAAGCGTCTGGATGGCCGTACCTTCGAGCCGCGCTACGTGAAGGCGGATGACCTGACCGTCTGACGATCAGGCTTCCCGCCTCACCATCGAAAAGCCCGTGATCACCGATCACGGGCTTTTTTCGTGCTGTCAGCATGGCCAGAATCGTCGGACTCAGGCGCTTTCAGCGGCTTGCGCAAAGAATCCGCAATCCCTGACACCGGACATGAGTTGCCTCAGTCGCCGGCCGCCCAGCCATTGACGATCGGGTAGCGACGGTCACGCCCGAAGCCACGCGGCGTGACACGCACGCCCACCGGTGCCTGACGGCGCTTGTACTCACAGCGGTCGACGAGACGCACCACACGATAGACATCCTCTTCCTCGAAACCGGCACGGATGATCGCCTCGGCACTCATGTCACCCTCGATGTAATGGGTGAGAATCGCATCCAGGGTGTCGTAGTCCGGCAGCGAGTCGCTGTCGAGCTGGTCTTCGGCGAGCTCCGCGGACGGCGGACGCGTGATGACACGCTCCGGAATCGCCGGGCCCATGGTGTTGCGCCAGTTGGCGAGACGGAATACCCAGGTCTTGTAGACGTCCTTGAGCGCATTGTAGCCACCGACCATGTCGCCATAGAGCGTGGCGTAACCCACCGCCATCTCGCTCTTGTTGCCAGTGGTCAGCACCATCAGGCCCTTCTTGTTGGAGATGGCCATCAGCAGCACGCCACGACAGCGTGACTGCAGGTTCTCCTCGGTGGTGTCGCGCTCACTGCCGGCAAAGCTCTCCGCCAGTGTCTCGGTGAAGGCTTCGACCATCGGCGCGATGGGCATCACCTCGTAATTCACGCCCAGCAGTGTCGCCTGCTCGGCAGCGTCTTCCCTGGAGATGTCCGCGGTGTAGTGGTACGGCATCATCACCGCATGCACGCGGTCCGCGCCCAGCGCATCGACGGCAATCGCCAGCGACAGGCCGGAGTCGATGCCACCAGAGAGACCCAGCACCACGCCCTTGAAGCCGCTCTTGTTGACGTAGTCACGCAGGCCGGTGACCAGTGCACAGTAGAGCGACTCTTCCGGTGACAGCAGCTCGGCGATCTCGCCGCTCTGCGGCGCCCAGCTACCGCCTTCCTCCTTGAGGAACTGCACCGGCATCAGGCCGACATCCCACCAGGGTGCCTGCACGCAGGTATTGCCCTCGGCATCGATGGCGGCGGAGCCACCATCGAAGACCAGCTCGTCCTGGCCACCGATCTGATTGACGTAGACCAGTGGACACTTCACTTCGGCCGCCCGCTGAGCGAACAGATGATTGCGCTCGGCCGGCTTCTCCAGATGATAGGGCGAGGCATTGAGGCTGACGAGAATGTCCGCGCCGGCATCCCGTGCCTGACGAACGGGCGCGCCATCCCACAGGTCTTCACAGATCACGATACCCAGACGGGCGCCGCGGCATTCCACCACGCAGGCCTCGGAGCCCGGCGTGAAGTAACGCTGCTCATCGAAGACCTGATAGTTGGGCAGTGCCTGCTTTGCGTACTCGGCGATCCACTCGCCATCCTTGAGCACGCCGGCCAGGTTGTAGCGCTTGCCGTCACGCATGCCGGGGTAGCCGACGATGACCATCACGCCACGCGCGACCTTGCTGGCCATCCGCGCGCGCGCCTCGTCGAGTCGTGCCTCCATGGATTCGCGCAGCAACAGGTCTTCCGGCGGGTAGCCGGTCAGACACAGCTCGGGCAGCACGACGACGTCGGCCTTGTGCTCGAGACTCGCTTCACGGACGGCTTCGATGGCACGCTCGGTATTGCCGGGGATATCACCGACCAGCGGGTCGAGCTGGGCCATCACCAGAGTCAGATCTTGCATGCGGTAAGGATCTCTCGATTGGCGGTTCGATAAGGGGCCAGTACACTGTGGCCAGACATCTGGCTCAGACTGCTGAGCCGTGCACCGGCTCATCAGTCTCATGATGGCCGCCATTGTCCCGCAAGGTCGCGCCGCTGGCAAAAAGCCACGCGCGCCGCCTCATCTGGGAGTCATATAGGAATGAGCCTGTTGATCATCCGTCTGCTGGTATTCGTCGTCCTGTTCTGGGCAGGCCTGCGCCTCTATCGCATGTATCGCCAATGGAAGCTGAGCCAGGACAACCACGATGACGGCCAGCCTGCCGAGCGCGAGGCCCAGAACATGGTGCGCTGCGCCTACTGCGATCTGCATCTGCCGGAAAATGACGCCATCCGCCATGAAGCGCTGCACTTCTGCTGTCAGGAGCACCAGCAGCATTTCCTCGACGAGGGCCCACGCAAGTAACGCACTGTCTTCCCCCTCGAGACGAAGGCTCGAGGGGGAAGACGCCATGACGATGCTCAGGCCCAGCGCGTCGCGTCTGGCTGGGACGAGGCTTCCAGCGTGGCGATCTCGCCCAGCAAGGTCTCGGGCTGGTAGGGGGTGGGGTCGATGATCGGCGTACGCCCCAGCAACTGGTCCGCCAGCAGGCGGGTCGAGGCCGGCGCCAGTACCAGGCCATTGCGATAGTGACCGGCATTGACGTGCAGGTGGCGGCGTTCGGGCACGGCACCAATGAACGGCGTGCCGGTCGGCGAACCGGGACGCAGCCCCGCCCAGTGATGCTCGACCTCACACTCGGCCAGCGCCGGGATGATCTCGCAGGCGCTCTTGATCAGCGACTCACGCGCCTCAAGGGTGGTCGCCTTGTCGAAGCCGACCTCCTCCAGCGTGGAACCCGCCACGATGCGCCCATCGCCCCGCGGTATCACGTAGCGTCCATTCTTGAGTACCACGCGCTCCACCAGCCCCTTGGGTGCCTTGAACAGCACCATCTGGCCGCGTACCGGCCGCACCGGCAGCGCCAGCCCCGCCTTACTCAGAATCTCGCGACTCCAGGCGCCCCCACAGACCACGACCTGTCCGGCGGACAGCACTGAATTGGCGGTCTGCACGCCGATGGCGGTGTCGTCCTGCAGCAGAATGCCCTGCACCGCGACATTCTCGAGCAGACGTACGCGCGGGTGGGCATCGAGAGCGGCGCGCAGTGACTTGCCCAGGCGCGGATTGCGGATGCTGCCCAGCGTCGGCATCCACAGCGCCGATTCGCAACCGGGCGCGACGGCCGGTGCCTTGTCGTAAAGAAAGTCAGCCTCCACGCGCGTCAGCGGCTTGGCGTATTCCTCGGACCAGCTCAGTGCCTGCTCGGCATCCTCGACATTCAGGTACAGCAGACCCTGCTGGCGATATTCGGGGTCGATGCCGGTGGTCTCGATCAGGCGCTCGGCCAACGTGGGGTAGAAACCTTCCGACCAGGCAGACAGGCGTGAGATCGGCGCACTATAACGCCACGGATACAACGGCGAGACGATACCGCCGCCCGCCCAGGATGCCTCGCGCCCACACTGGCCCCGCTCGACCAGCGTGACCTCGGCACCGCCATCCGCCAGTTCCAGCGCAGTCAGCATGCCGATCACGCCACCGCCTACCACCACAAAGTCATTCACGCCTGTTCGCTCCTGCCTCAAGACCGGGAAAGGCTTCCAGAATACGCCGCCCGCAAGGCGGTGCAAGCGAGCCGCGCCCAATCCAGCATCGCGCCGTGGCCGCTCTCGCCACTGCTACCAGCAATCGCCATCGCCGGTCGTGTCGCGGATGCCGGTATTGGTGAGGGTCAGCGCAGGGCAATCGGTATCGGCGCTCTGAGGCGCCACCGCAGTCGCGATCAGCGTGAAGCGGGTCGTCGTGGCGCCATCCTCCAAACTCAGGGCGTAATAGCCTTCCGGCGACTCGGTGGCGCGCCCCAGCCCCTCCTCGTCACAATCGCTGTCACCGGCGATGCTGGTCGCGTAGCCACCGCAACGCGCCATGTAGCGCTCCTGAGCCTGGGCCAATGACATCAGTGCCGCCTGCCCATCGGCACGACGTGAGCGGATTACCTGATCCTGATAGCTCGGGTAGGCGATCGCCGCGAGGATGCCGACGATGACGACCACGATCATGATTTCCGTCAACGTGAAACCGCGGGCGTATCTGCGGTGAGACAGCGCATTGCGAGACAGAGCACTGCGGGACAGAGCACTGCGAGACAGGGCGCTGCGGGGCAGGCTAGCGCCTAGAGAGAGAAAGCTGGCCATGAAGATCTTCCTTGAAAGGGGGGCTTGAAGGTACTGCTGGGAAGTGAAGGCGCCGCCACACTCTGAGAGAGCGTGACGGCGTCGGGGGCATGCATCACAGATGCAATGCGATCAGCGCAGTTGATACCAGGAAACACGACCGGTATCCGTCGAGCTGGACACGTTCAGGTCGTAGGATGAGACGGTGCCTTCTACCGTTCCCAATGAGCTGCTACCCACATAGACCGTATTGCCGACACTGACGCTGGACGTCGGCGTACCGCTCAGTTTCACGCTGACGACCACATTGCCGACGGCGACGGTGTTGTCGATGATGGTGCCGACCAGATCATCGGCGCTGAAGGCCTCATCCTGATTGAAATCGAAGATGGTCACATAGCTGCCTTCACTGTCATCGTAGGTCGGCAACCCTGTCTCGGTATCCAGCGCGACCAGCCAGCCGCCCCCGGTGCTTTCACAGAAGTTGGTCCCCGTGCTGGAGGTGCTGGTAGAGAAGACCACCAGGTTGGAGAGCAGGTTGGCCGGCTCGACCAGCTCTTCCTGCTCGGAGGCATCCAGATCCAGATACCAGCCGAAGCGATCGCTGTCCTGATCTTCCAGCTGGCTGGGGTAATAGCTGAAGCTGTCGCCGCCAAGGGTCCGGCCTGTCAGCTCGCCGTTGGTGTAGCTGCCACTGACGAAAGTCCGCTCCTCGAGGTTGCTGCGCATCAAGCTGGTATGACTGCCACCAGCATCCAGCACGGTGTAGAGGCTCTGGGTGATCCAGGCCTCGTCCTCGGCATCAGCGTACATGTCCTGCCCTGTTCCGAAGGACACCAGCAGGTTGGGCGAAGACATGGTCTGCGTGCCTCCGGAGTAGCGGCTCAACGTCGGCTTGACGGTAATCGGCTGCAGCGCATCCGTCTGGCACTCCCCACCGGTCAGGCTGGTAGCACAGGCCGTGAACAGCCGCGTGACACTCCACTTGCTGCTGTCATCATCACTGAGATCGAACTTCCACAGCCGTCCCTGCAGATCCCCACCATAGGCGAAATCGACGGTACCATTGCTGTCGAGGTCCGCGACCTGCAGGTTTGCCAGTCCACCGGTCACCCCGCTGGGAGACAGCTTGGCGATCACGCCGCCGGCATTGACGCCATCAAGCTCCAGCGCGAACAACGTCGGCGCGGCTTTCTCATCGGCCGTTTCCAGACCATTGCCGACCAGCACCGCGCTGTCGCCGTTGTTCAATGTGACGATATGCGCGCTGCCGTAGACATGCCCCATGTCATCGTCGTCGCTGGCACCGAATTCCCAGCGCACCACATCATCTTCATCGAAGTCGTCACCGGCCACGGCCTTGGTGACATTGAGCGCGAACAGGCCGCGCCCACCGCCGGCAAGACCGGATACCAGCCATTCCTCTCCATCCAGGCTGGCCAGCCGTACCTCGCCATCGACATAGTAGCGATGCTGATAGCCCGGGTCGGTCAGATACCCCAGCCCTGCGTCGTCCTCTTCGCTGTAGAGCAGCTCCGGAATGTAGGCGAACTGCTCGTTACCGGTCTCGAGGTCGAAGGCATGCAGCATGCCGTCGTTGGCTCCGACGAAGACACTACCCTGCGTCGTCGAGTCATCACGTGTCACGACGACAGGCGACGAGCCGATGATGTCGCCCAGCTGAACGCCTGTGCGATTGCGCAGGCCATCACCTTCGTATTCATCGCTGCCCCGTAACCACTCGATCGCGGCCTTCACATGGTCATCGGTGGAGTTGCCACCAACCTCCATGCGCGCGAGATCGTTGCGCTGGCTCGAGCTCAGGCGGCCCGCGTTGTCGGGCGTGAACTCGACTCCGTTGCCGCCGGACATGGTAAAGACCGTACGCGATTCAAGGCCATCCTCATCCTCCAATGCCTCACTCAGCTGGGTGGCAGCACTCCAGACCTGGTCGTCGTCCTCGACATCCTTGCCCTCCTGAACCGACGAAGCCACCACATCTCCCGTCCAGGTCGAGGCGGAATAGCGGCTCTCGACCAGTCGGCTGTCCGTCTCGACACTGGCCGTCGTCAGGTTGGTGGAGAGGCCGCTGACACTGTTGCCTACCGCGACGATCTCGGAGGCGATCGCCGCCAGCGCCGAGACGAGGTCCGTCGGGCTGGAGGCATTGAAGTAGGAGCCGCCGCCATCGATGGCCGCCTGTTCCAGATCATCGATGGTGCTGGAGCTGCTCTCGGTGACGCGACCCTTGTCATCCCAGTCGTTACTGGTCGACTCGACCCCGAATGCCACCGTATAGGTCGTCATTACCTGCTTTTCATAGGTCCCGCTTCCAAGCTTCGGCAAGAGATCATTATGGGCATAATAATAAGCGACATCCGCCAAGGTAGCATCGCCGCCAGATCGGCCATTACTTTGTTGCCAAGTGCGACCATCACCATTGGCATCACGAATATCTCTTTCAATTGCATTGGAGTCTGAGGAGTCTTCGGAATTCCAGAAACCATCAGTAATCAGAACAGTGAAGTTCTGCTGACACATGCCACCTTCATCTTCGGAAAGAATCGGTGTAGAGCCCAGACTGGAATAATTATCACTGTAATATTCACCAGCACGATACAGTGCCTCACGGAGAGGCGTACCACGATAGGTATTATAACCACTGATCGAACTTGGGATTATTTCCGATTCGACAATAGCATCCCTGACCTCTTCAAGATGATTGTTGCCGCTATCACTATTTGTCACCAGCTCAACCACAACCCCCAGGACATTGGTTACATACTGAATGATCGAGTCAAAAATATTATCAACTTCAACTTTTTTCGAAGTACTAGCCCCAGGATTTATCGTAATAAAGCCTGTGCGATATTCAATACCGGAAAGTAGCTCCAAACCAGCAGCCTTACCGACACTCAAACGACTCCTGTAGTAAGTAAACCAGTTGGCATAATTGACCTTCTGCGCAGTCGTCAAGTCAGAGACAGACCTCTTGATACTACAGTCGCTTCCAGTATAATAACGATAATTCAGGCTAGAGTCCGTAAGATCGACTTTATTGTTTTTACTATCCCCCGCACTAAAATCTATCCATGCCGCAGTAGGATCCATATTATCATAGCGTTCATCACCATCACCTTTTTTCCAAGGTAGATAGGTTTGATCTGGGTCATATGCCTGAGTATTCTGCGATGAACAAAAGAACTTGTTGGATAAATTGGTGCGAGGTCTGAACACAATCGAGCACCCGGAAACTTGGCAGTAATAGGACTTATAGTACCAAGTATAAATCAGATTATAACCCTGTTCGTATTCACCACCTTCGAAGGTATCCTCGAATGACATCGAGCCCGAATCATCCAGTACCAGCAGGACGTTGGGGGTAACGCCGACGCTCTGGGTAGTGGGCAACTGGAGTAGCGTGTCGCTGTCTGCCAGCACGGGCAGGGTGACCATCAGCAGTCCGCCTGACAGCAAGGCTGGCAGGTGAAGACGACGCAAGTCGCTGCGGCGAGGTGAGTGCTTCGATTTCATCGATAGATTCCCTTCAATCGGCCATCATGATTTCGCTTTGCACCACTGCCAGTGCACGCTTCTTGCTATCAGGGTCACCTGCGCTCTCAAGACTCCAGCCAGCGGCCGTGATGCGGAAGGCATTCAACAACTTGCTGCTGCTCAGGTTATCGTCATTCAGAACGCCTTCCGTCGTCTCCCCGAGGTACTCGATGACATAGTTGCCGTTGTCAGCCGCATCACCGCTCAAGACACCCTCTCCCTCCCAGGCGTCTGCCTGCAGAGGATCGAAGCCCAGCTCCTCCCCCGCCGTCACGTCGTAGAAGCCGTCCCCATCGAAATCATCCAGGGTCAGCTCCCCCTCGAGCAGACGACTCTCCGCCTGTTGCTGAAGGCTCTCAGCCTCCGCATAGGCGTTGTCGTAGAACTGGGTATTCATCAACATGCGGGTCTGCAACTGGGTATCTTCATTGCCTGTCACCGCCATCACGCCCACCACGATCAGCATGATCAGCACGACCAGCAATGCCATGCCTTGCTGGCGTGGCGGCCGGGGAGAACTTGACTGGTTCATAGGCCGATATTCCTCGGACTCAGAGTGATATCGAAGGTGCGTTGCAACTCACCGTTCCCCTCACCCTCGACGTTGATCGTCGGCGGCGTCTTGAGGGTCAGGCTGATGTGGATCCGTCTGACACTGCTCCAATCGTTCGCGGCTTCCACCTCCGCCACGCTACGCTCCACGGCAAAGCGGCTCGCACTACCGCTGCCGGAGGCCGTATCGAAGGTCAGGTTGAACGCTTCGACGTATCGCGCCACTTCTTCGCCACAGCCTGCTGCCGGATCGCCATTGAGATCCTCGCCGTTCAGACAGAGCCGAACGGGGGAATCGTCATCGGCCTGTGACAGCAACAGGTACCAACGCTGCAGTGGATAGACATACGCCTGGGTCTGTATGGTGCCGCCATAGCCGTGCTCGACGGCGCTCGACAGATCGAGCGAGTTGTTGCCATCGCCCGAGAGGCGTGCAATGTCGCCGCTCTCGCAGTCGCTGATCAGCACGACGCTATCCGTTTCCAGTGTGCCGGAGGTGTAGTCTTCCAGGGTCAGCGAGGTATCGCCCTGGGCGACGCTCGCCCCGAGTTGCCAACCGCGCTGCGCTCCCAGCGCCGGTACCTGCAAGGCCAGACGGTCGTAGGTGATCCCCGCCACCGTGTCGGACTCGGCCGTCAGAGGAGAATCGGACAGCGCATGGCTGCCGGTACCATCACTGACACTGCTCACCGACGCACAGCCGGAAAAGCCGGCATTGCGCACCAATGGCTGCAGGCGGCGTGTGACATGGCGCGCAGACTCCTGCAGGTAAGACACGGCAGACGTGGTGTTGAGGGTAG
Source organism: Cobetia sp. PS-4MA (assembly GCF_057670765.1). Taxonomy (NCBI): domain Bacteria; kingdom Pseudomonadati; phylum Pseudomonadota; class Gammaproteobacteria; order Oceanospirillales; family Halomonadaceae; genus Cobetia; species Cobetia sp. PS-4MA. The sequence goes on from NZ_CM173107.1 coordinate 3,746,197, forward strand.
AGCGCGAGGACAGAAAGTATTCCAGCGCCATGGCGGAAATGAACAGTCCCAGCACCAGCGCCAGCATCAATTCGACCAGGCCGACGCCTTGCTGGGCACGCCGTGAGGGAATCGAGCGCGATGCCCGAGGCGAGCGCGATGCAAAGGCTCGCAGCGAGGGGAAGGCTTTCGACGACATCAAGGCACCACGCGTATCTGTAGGGTCTCGCTCAATGCCTGGGCATCGGCGTCCATGCTGTCTTCGTTCTGCCCGAGCTGCGCGGCGCCGCTCCAGCCAAGGGTCAGAGTGAGAAGATCACTACCGCTACTGGCGATGGAGCCGACCGGCGCGTTCAGACTGCTGTCCTCGAGCCTGTCCGCCCACACCGCCACGTCACGGGCGGCAAGCTCGGCAACACTGCAGGGACACCCCCCCGGATTTCCTGCCCCCGCGGTGGAAAGACCATCATAGTCATCCACACCATCGGGGTTGGCCTGGATGCGCTCAGCCATGCTGACCAGGAGAATACGAGCTTCGGTGCGCGCATAACTCTCGTTGTTGGCCTGCAGGCTCTCCATCTGCATGAGCCCGAAACCCAGCAATGTCAGCCCCATCAACAGCAGCGCGATCAACGCCTCAAGCAGGCTGGTACCTTGCTGACCGTCGCTTGCGCGGGACACGCCAAGCTCAGCAACTCTGGTCATCGCTGCCATAAGTCTCCGTCAATACTCGTCCGATGGGCGTCAATTCAAGCTGGCGATGACCCTGCCCGCCCGACTGGTCGCAGATCAACAACCAGGTGGAATCAGAGGTCGCACCCTGATCATCGAAGGTCACGCCGGTGACATCTGCCTGCACGGTGATGGCGGCATCGAACAGGCGCAACAGATCATCGCCCAGCGATACTCGTGCATCCGCCTGAGTGCCCTGCACGACCGCCCAGCCATTGCTCCAGCGGGTCGAATTCATGCAGGCATCACCCGCGGCATTCAGCGGACAGAGCGTGATGCTGCCACCACTGGCCACCGCCTCGCTGCGCGCGTAGTTGACCGAGGCAATGAGTGTCTCGGCGGTACTGGTCACGGCATTGCGCGCGACCACTCCCTGCCAGGCGGGGACGGCGATCGTGATCGTGATGACCAGCACCGCCAACGTGATCATCAGCTCGATCAACGTGAATCCTTGCTGCCCCTCCTGCTGACGTGTGCGTCGAAGCACATGCAAAACTGACATCGTCATATCCCTGAGAAACACGCAGGCGAAGGTGCCCTTCGCGATGTGAAATGGGGCAATGTAACGTCAACCAGCCACATAATGGAATTATTATGTTACATAGAATTACCTGACATCCCACAAATTACTCATATTCATCATTGTTTCATCTTTGGTGGCGCGAGTTTCTGGACAACGAAAAGCCCCGATCCAAAAGAATCGGGGCTCGTGTCTGCTGCAAACGGATGGCAGGGTGTGCTGCGTTACCAGCAATTGCTACTGTCGGTGCCTTCTGAATCTGCCAATACCGCAGCTCCCTTGATACCCAGCTCCGTCAACGTGAAAGTGGCACAGTCCTCATCATTGGCCTGACTGCCCGTGGCAGTGGCCGTCAGCGTATAGCTGTCGGCGTCCCCCGCGACGGCCAGTGTATAGAAGCCCTCCTCGCTGGCCGTATCCGCCTGTCCAAGCCCGATCCCGTCTCCGCCGAGCCCCAGAGCATCATCACAGTCCGTGGCGGTAGTCACACTGGCGGTCGCATATTCTCCGCAGGTGGCCATGATGCGCTCCTGGGTCTGAGCAAGCGCCAGCAGGGACGTGATGGCATCCGTGCGGCGTGAGCGCTCCACCTGATCCTGATAGCTGGGATAGGCGATAGCGGCCAGGATTCCGATGATGGCCACGGCAATCATCAGCTCCATCAAGCCGAAACCACCTTGTGATCGAGAACCGCCAGTTCGTCTGATCATCAACGCCCCCTGCGAAGCAGCGTGATATCGATCACCGGTCTTGGCTCACCGCGCGGATCGAAGCGTACCTCGACCTCCTGCCCCGGATTGAGGTGGAATGCCTGAAGTTCTCGCCCATTGCGATTGAGGACGCGCGTGGTGGGCAGGATCACGAACCCCATGTCGTTGAGCTGCAGCTGGTCCCCCTCCACCTGATCAATCACGCCTGTGACGGTCTGCTCCATGTCCAGCTGAATCAAGGTATCTGCCGCCATGGCCGTCCCGCCCCACCCCGTGAGGAGTGCACAGGCTGCCAGCATCCATGCGCCGCCGCTCCGCTGCCACTTGTGTCGTGATATCTGCATGTTCCCTCTCCTAGCGCAGCTGGTACCAGGCACTACGGCCTTCCAGTCCATCGATCCCGAAGTCCATGGCCATCTCGACCACCTGATTGGTACCGCCCTGACCGACGTACTGGGTATCTCCCAGGAACTTGGGCGAGGTGGGCTCCCCGTCCGTCTTTATCGACAGCACGACCTGATTGTTGACGTTGTCGCTGGCATCCACCTTGCCGTCGCCATTGTAGTCAAAGACCTGCTGGACACTGTTGTTGCTGCGGACCGGTTGCAGACCATTACGCAGGCTGAGGGCATTCAACCAGCCGCTGGCACCACCGGTACAGGGGCCATTGCTGCCCGGGATCGTGGTATTGAAGACGATCAGATCGCCACGTACTGCCGGAATCGTCACCAGACGCTCCCCGGAATCGGAAAGCTCCACATACCACCCGTACTGGATGCCATTGTTGTTCTGATTGGCATAATCGACACCCACACCGGTGACGGTACGTGCATCACTGACCCCGGTGATGTTCGTGAAGCTCTGCTTTTCCAGCTGTCCGTGATAACGGCGCGTCGTGTCGCCCGTGTGCAATACGCTATAGAAAGACTGCGTCGAGGTGTCGATGGCATCCTGCAGTGTCAACAGTTGCCCCGTCCCCCAATAGACATTCAGGTACGGCGTATCGACGGTACTGTTGAAGACACCGCTGCGTGCCACGGCCACCCGCGAGGTGATGGGCTGGCGCGAAGCCGTCGGACAGGTCGATGTCGTGCTGTTCAGAGCCACCGCACATGACTGGAACAGGCGCGACGTCTCGCCGCTCCCCACGTCATCCAACGAGAAATCACGCATGTCGAACACCCAGACGTTGCCGTGAAGATCACCCGCGTAGACCCAATCGGTAATGCCATCGGCATCGATGTCCGCCAGCTCCGGGCTCGACATGCCATTGCAGTCGCTGTTGGCTGACGTGCAGGAACCCCCGGCATTGCTGCCCTGCTGTGAATCCAGCAGCGCGAAGTTTTCCGGGTCCTCCAGGTCCACGATGAACAGTTTGGCACGCCCGTCACTATCCGCGTTGTAGCCATTGCCGAAGATGGCGTACCACTTGCCATCATCAAGTCGAGCAACCTGAATGTCGCTGAAGGTGTAACCGAGATCCTCGTGGGTGAATTCCCACTGCACGATATCCGCCGGCGAGGTGCCATTGGACTCCCCCAGCGTGTCGAAGGCTTCGGGATCCGTGATATCCAGCATGTAGACCGCCTTGCCACCCGCGCCAAGCCCCCCCACCAGGACCGAATGCCAGCTGGGAGCGTCTTCCTCTCCCAGTTGTACGTGGACATCGCGCGCGACAGGCGTGGCATCGACGTAATACTGGTGAACATAATTCTGGTCGGCGAGCTGACGAATGCCACGCCCTCCCTCGATGCTGAAAGCGGCATATGGCATGTAGGCGAATTTCTCTTCCCCGCTTTCCATGTCGATGGCGTGCAACATGCCATCATTGGCACCGATGTAGATCATCGACTGGCGATCTTCATGCAAGGTCTTGAAGGAGCGGTACGAAGACACTTCCATGTCATTGCGGTAGCTGGCGGAAGGCGGGCCGACGATGGCCGGCGAGGCGTGGACGATATCACCGAGATAGTTGTCGTCACGATCACGGAACAAGGTACCTTCATAGGTATCATCGCCCTTGAGATAGCCGATGAGATTCTCGAGCTCCGACGTTCTCACGGCAAGCGGGGTGCCATTGAGTTTCAGGAAGGTGCCACTGGTATCCAGGATCTGCCCTGTCAACTGCGTCACGGTATCGCCGACCAGGTCCAGCACTCCGCTCTGTCCACCGGTCAGTCCCACGGCATTGGCAAGGCCATTGCCATTGCCCAACCCCAGACCCAGCCCGTTGCCGATGATGCCAGATACTCCATTTGCAGCTTCACGCACGGAGATCAGCACGGCATCGGTCAACAGCGTCTCGTCCAGGAAACCGACGAGGTCGAGAATCTGTTCCGCCTCCAATGAGCCGGCCTCCTCGATATCAAAGAAGAAGGCCTTCTCGTCAACTTCCGCGATTCCCGGGTTATAGGTAATTACCTTGCGACTGGAGCTACGGCTATCATCATCACGCAACCACTCCGCGACGGACCAATCCGAGGTGGCGCTCAAGGTGCCATTGGTGCCGATCTTTCGTGCAACGACATCGCCCGACCAATCAGCGGGATCATAGATGGTCTGAATCACGTACGCGCCGCTGGTCTGCCCACCACTGCTGATGTCCAGGCTACCGGTACTGGCCGCGCGTCCTGCGATCGACTGAGCGATATTGTTCAACGCATCAATCAATGCCTGCGGGTTGGCGGCGCTGAGATATTCACCACGCCCGTTCCAGGCCGCATGGCGCAGATCGTCGATGGTGGTATTGGCGTTGGCAACCGGCTGCGGCCAGGTAAAGGCAGACTCGAGATCAGCAGGGTTCTCGGACAGTGAGCCATCCACACCGAAACCGACGGTGTAGGTCACCATGTGCTGAGCGGAATTTTCATCCACTCCCGGTATGGTCGGCACGCTGTCGATCAAGTCAGTCCGCAGGTCCTCGCGATAATATTTCATCGCGACATCGCCAAGCGTATTGGAATAGCTGTCACGGTGACTGGCACTGATGAAGTCGCCGCTGCCACCGTCGACGTTGCCGACGCTGGGACTGGAGCCATTCCAGTAGCCATCGGTCATCATGATGGAATAGTTTTGCTGGCACATGCCGCCCTCATCCGCACTCAGAATGGGGGCCGAACGACCAGTGCTGGAGTAATACTCCCCGGCATTCTTGAGCGCGGTACGCAGAGGGGTGCCACCGGAGGGATAGGCGGTAAACAGCTCCTCCAGCAGGGCTTCACGTTCATCAGTATCCGTCATATCCGCAACGTTGCGATTGTTGCGGCCCTGGATGGTGCGCAGCCCCACCCGGGACTCATTGGCGTTGATCACACCGGCCATGGCGGATTTGGCCACCAGCATGCGGTCGCGATAGTAGGTGAACCAGTTGGCGAAATTGACTTGCTGAGCCGCGGACAGATCTTCTACTTCAACGACATGATCGTCGTCCAGATACAGGCGCCCCGAATTGTTGCTATAGACGCCGCATTCACCGTAGTCATAGTCCCCATCACCATTGTCGTCCCAGCGGACGTAGTAGGCGTCATCGCTCATCCTGGCCAAGCTGGTAGGCTCGTAGGGATCTTCACGGACATTCGACAGGCTCATGTTCTGATAGGCGATTCCCGCTCGATCAGCTCCCGCCCAGGGGGTGTAGGTCAGCGCAGGGTTGTAGGCCATGACATTGAAGCCCATGCAGGCCCCGATCGCCCCGCCAAGATCCGTATAGGAAACGATACGATCATCAGCATCATGGTTGTTCTCTATCCAGATCCCGCTCTTGGAATACACCCCTGTGTAACCCATCAGCGAGGAAGCCGGCTGGAGACTCCAGTGTTCCACCCCCTTGTTGAGAGTATCCTCCCAGGCCATGCTGCCCGAATCATCAAGGATGAACAGAATATTGGGCTGAACACCGGTGGCTTCCGTCACTGGCGCACGAGCGATTTCCCCGGGAGCCGCCAGGCAAGGCAGAGCGAAAAGGCATAGGGCACCACTCAGCAGATAACGCATGTTCATGCTCCTCTCAGAAGTAAGGGCCCAGTTCCAACTCGCTTTGCACCACTGTCCAGGAGGCACCATTGCCGCCTCCCAGGCCCATTGCACTGACGCGGAAGGCATCCAGGCGCGTACCGACCGCATTCAATTCGTTGCTGGTATTCAGTGGGGGCTGACCGACCTTGCCCAGATACTCGATCACGTACGCCCCGATCACCGCGCCGTCATCATCCAGCGTATCGATGCCATTGGCCTGCCAATCCGCTTCAGAGAGCGGGTTGATCGGCGGCGCATCCTCAGGGAGTGCCAGCATCAGCCCAGCCGAGTCATCGAAATCGCCCAGTTCCCAGGCGCCATTCTCCAGACCCTCCTGCAACGCCCGCTCACCGATGCTGAGGCTGGTCTCGGCGTTGTAATAGGACTGCTCGAAGTTACGGCTGTTGACGGCCATCCGGGTCTGCAACTGACTGTCCTCCACGCCGGTGACGGCCAGCAGACCGATCACCACCAGCATGACCAGCACGATCAGCAGCGCGATGCCTTGCTGATGCGCGGGCCCCCTCGTTGCCGCACAGGGCCCGGATGTTGACGGCGATGTATGCATCAGCTGCCCCTCAGTTGCAGATTGCGCGGCGTGAACGTGAGATTGAAGGTGCGTGTCAGACGGCCATCGTTATCTCCGCCCGGCACCACGCCTGGCAGGCTCTCGAGCGTCAGGGCGATCTCGATGCGACGCACCTCATCCCAACGGTCTTCGCTGCGAACCGTGGCGGCAGGCACCTTGACCCGATCGACACTGCCGTTGCCGGTGGTGTCCAGACTGAAGCTGACATCGAAGCCCTCGACGCCAGAGGCCAGCTCTTCGCGCGCAAAGGTGGCATCGATGCGATCGAGATACAGCGCACGCACCGAGCTGTCATTGGCCTGATCATCCAGCCGGAGCTCCCAGGCCTGCACCGGATACAGATAGGCGTTCGATGACTGTGAACTGCCATAGGAACGCGACAGGGTATCGTTGGTCTCGATACTGCCCTGGGTCGTCCCCGATACCTTGAAGACATCGGTGCTGTTGCAATCACTGACCAGCGCGAACTCGTCGGTCACGAAGGCCGCTTCACTGCCATTGCGCACGCTCAGCGGTCCGCCCAGTGAGGTCATGCTGCTGATGAGCGTGGTCTCATCGCCATCCTTGCTGGCGGCGACGAACGTCAGATTGAAATAGCTGAGGCTACGCTGGGTACGCTGCTGCCCACCGAAGGGCGCCGTGAGATCGTGGGAGTCATCCACTGAACTGGCATTGGTGATATCACGACTGTTGGCACACCCCGCGTAGCCCACATTGCGCATGAGGGGCTGAAGCCGGAACGAGACATAACGCGCCGACTCCTGAAGATAGGACAGGGCTTCCTGGGTACTCACGGTACTGCGTGACGTCGAGAACATCTGCACCGCCATCGCCGTGATCAGCAGACCCAGCACCAGACTGATCATCAGTTCGACTAGGCCAACCCCCGCCTGATGCGCGCGAGAGGCTGGAGAGCGAGAGAACTTCTTGCCAGCGATAGAGACACGCGGGTTCATGGCTCCACCTCGAAGCGATATGCCTGGATATCCATTCCACCATTGAGCGTATCGCTCCATTGCACCTGGACACTGACGTCATGCACCCCGATACCGGCACCGCCGACCAGGCGCTCGTCTACCGTCACGTTGCCGACACCGCTGGTCAGAGTGGAACCCTGAATGGCCGTTCGCCAGTCGATCACATCCTGATTGGCCAACTGAGCAGGCGTGCAGTCTGACGAGCATCCATTGTCCGGTGGGTCCTGCGTATCGGCACCATCGTATTGCGCAATGGCTTCGAGATTGGCCCGGATGCGCTCGGCCATGTCCAATGACAGCAGCTGTGCCACCGTATTGCTGTAACTGACGCGCTGGTGCTGCAACGTCTGCACCTGCAGCAGCCCCAACCCCAGCAAGGAGACACCAAGCAGCAGCACGGCCACCAGCGCCTCGATCAGACCGACGCCACGCTGTCGATGCGCCGTCGCGATCTTCGGAGGGTTACGCCTTGTCATGAGCAATCACCTCCCGTCTCGAGTCTCACGCGCCCTGAAGGCGCCACCACCACGGAAGTGGAATCCGAGGCTGCGCAGAACACCAGCGTGCTGTTGCCGCTGTTGAGTGTGCCGCGATCATTGAAGGTGATACGACTGGCACCGCCGGATTGCGCCACCGAGTTGCTGCCCTGATGAACCCACATGCGATCCCCTGCCGTGAAATTGGCCCCACTGCCTTCATACACCACCCAGCCATTCGACCAGTCCGCATCGCAGACAGTGGGATTCGGCGTGGCAACGCTCGGAGCATAGGGACAGACGCTGACCATGGTGCCGCGACTGGTCGCGGCACTGCGTGCCATCGCCAGGGCATGCGTCAGGGCGCGAACGTCGGACTCCACCTGAGAGCGCTGTACCATCCCTTGCCAGGCAGGCACCGCCCAGGCAGCGATGATGGCGATGATCGCCACCGTCACCACCAGCTCGATCAGCGTGAAACCGCGTGAATGACGCATGATGTCAGGCTCCCCGGCCTCTCGTGGCCTCTCATGCAACGCGAAAGGCAGTTCTCTCCCGACCCGATGTCGAGAGGATGGTCTCGCAGACTTCACCAACACCGCCCCCCTCCTTCCGCGCCGGTATTCATGACCTCATCCATCCACAGAATGCCGCAGTCATCGTTGAGCTGTGCTCCCTGCGGAGTGGCTTGCAACACGAAGGTGCTCGGCGTGAGGCTGCGATAGGAGATCAGGTAACGCAGATTGCCGCCGGCATCCTCGATACTGCTGACGCCATCGGCTGGCAACTCACCCTCCAGCACCGGCGCCTCGGAGAAATCGTGTCCATAGAAGCCATGCAACTGCCTGGCCTGCTGGCCCAGCGCCTGCTGAGCATGAGAACGCCAGCTGCGCTCCATGTACCCGAGATAGGATGGCACTGCTACCGCCGCCAGAATCCCGATGATCGCGACCACCATCATGACTTCGATGAGCGTGAAGCCTCGTGCTCCTCTGGGCCCGCACGCTCCCGCTGCCCCGCGTCGTGCACGAGCACCGATGACGCTTTTGGCTAGGGGATGGCATGGCATGCCGATATCTCCAGAGGTGGCTTACCCTCCATTATGTATCATTTTCGTAACTGAGCATTACATTTTTTTTCATATATCCTCAGGCCAGATCAACGCTCACCGGAATGATCAGGGCATTTAGAACATGCGCAATAACTCACAAAGAGCCAGATATTGCGGATCAGACATGAAAAAAGCCGCGACAGAGTCGCGGCTTTCAGATGACCAATGACTTACAGAGCGTTACAGCTCGCGAATCTGATCCGAGGCGATCAAGCGCTCCTTGAGCTCCTTGGGCATGGAGAAGACGATATTCTCCTCCTGACCTTCCAGTTCCTCGGGCGCCGAAGCCCCCAGTGCCATCAGGCGATCGATCACGCCCTGCACCAGCACTTCGGGCGCACTTGCGCCTGCCGTGATCCCGATACTGCCGATACCCTCGAGCCAGGCGGCCTCGATCTGCTCGGCATCATCGATCAACCAGGCTGGGGTCTGCATGCGCTCGGCCAGTTCGCGCAAGCGATTGGAGTTGGAGCTGTTGGGGCTGCCGACCACCAGCACCACATCGCAGGCTTCTGCCAGCATGCGTACGGCGTCCTGACGATTCTGGGTCGCGTAGCAGATATCGTCCTTGCGCGGCCCCTGAATCGCCGGGAAGCGTTCGCGCAGCGCATCGATCACACGCGCCGTGTCATCCATGGACAGTGTGGTCTGGGTGACGAAGGCCAGCTGATCCGGGTCCTTGACCTCCAGGCGCGCCACATCGGACTCGTCCTCCACCAGGTGGATGGTGCCACCCTTGGAGGTGTCATAGCGACCCATGGTGCCCTCGACTTCCGGGTGACCCTCATGGCCGATCAGCACGCAATCCTGGCCCTTGCGCGCATAGCGCAGCACTTCCATGTGCACCTTGGTCACCAGCGGACAGGTGGCATCGAAGACCTTGAGGTTGCGACGCTCGGCCTCTTCCTGCACCGCACGCGAGACACCGTGGGCCGAGAAGATGACGATGACGTCATCCGGCACTTCGTGCAGTTCCTCGACGAAGATGGCGCCGCGCTCCTTGAGGGAGTCGACTACGAAGCGATTGTGCACCACCTCGTGACGCACGTAGATCGGCGGCCCGAACACGTCGAGCGCCCCGTTGACGATATCGATGGCGCGATCCACTCCGGCGCAGAAACCGCGCGGGTTGGCCAGCTTGATCTGCATGACAGGCTCCGCTTGATGGCAAGGGGCACACGTGTGAGGCGCCCCTGGAAAAGAAGACTCAGTGCGTGGTCGCGGGGGAGACGGACAGCACCTCGACCTCGAAGGTCAGGGTACGCCCGGCCAGCGGGTGGTTGAAGTCGACCTTGACGTCACGCTCATCGATCTCGCGAATGATGCCCGGCAGCTCCGAGCCTGACGGCTCGGCGAAGGACATCACCATGCCGACCTCGATCTCGTCATCGAAGCTCTTGCGCGCCACGGTCTGGACATTCTGCGGATTGTGCTGACCGAAGGCATGCTCCGGCGTGACCGTGAAGCTGCCGGTCTCACCTGCCGCCATGCCCATGATCGGCCGCTCGAAGCCCGGCGGCAGATTGCCATCGCCTACCTGGAAGGTGGCCGGCGTCTTGTCGAAGGTGGAATCCACTTCGGTACCGTCTTCCAGACGCAGACGGAAATGGAGGCTGACCTCCATGTTTTCGGCGATACGATATTCGCTCATGCTGACCTCGTTTGCGCCACTCACTCGGAGCGGCCACGGAAGGATTCGATGATCAGTGCCACGGCTCCCAGGCTGATGGCGACGTCCGCCACATTGAAGGCCGGGAAGAAGGCATTGCCCCAGTGGAAGGACAGGAAGTCCACCACGTAACCATGCACGACACGATCATAAAGATTGCCCAGTGCGCCACCCAGTACCAGCGCGATGCCCAGCGCCGTGAAGGTCTCGTGACGCTTGAGGCGCGCAAGCCAGATGCTCAGACCGATGGCCGCCACCACGGCGATGCCGGCGAACAGCCAGCGCTGCCAGCCGTCATGACCGGCCAGGAAACTGAAGGCCGCGCCGGTATTGTGCAGCAGCGTCAGATTGAAGACCGGCAGCACCTCGTTGGCCTGACCGTAGATCAAAGAACTGCTGGCCAACCACTTGGTGGTCAGATCCAGCACCACGATCACCACTGACAGCCACAGCCAGCGCAACGGCGAACGCATCGGCTCACTGGCGGCCGAGCCGGCCTCACTGGCAGGCGGTTGTGAAGAAGACGTCATGTTACCTTCCTGTCGGGGATGCCATGGGCATCCCTGCATGAAATGAATCCGTCGGCGGCAAGACACGAACGCCGGGCCAGAGCCCGGCGTTCGATATCAGCGCTCAGCGGAGGCTGAACGATGCCGCGGTCGCGTCAGCGATCACGCGAAGTGACGCGTCTCGCCTTCGCCATCCGGCAGGTTGGTCACGCAGCGGCCACACAGGGTCGGATGTTCCGGCAGGGTGCCGACTTCCGGACGGTGGTGCCAGCAACGCTCGCACTTGGCATTCTCGCTGACCTTGACCGCCACCTTGAGGCCGGACACTTCGGTCTCTTCTGCGTCACCCGCAGCATCGAGAGGCGCCAGGGTCACGCCGCTGGTCAGCATCACGAAGCGCAGCTCGTCGCCGAGACTTGCCAGCAGTGCTTTTAGCTCGTCATTGACGTAGAGGGTGACTTCCGCCGCCAGGCCATTCTTGACCAGACCGGCGTTGCGCGCACCTTCCAGCGTCTTGTTGACCGCCTGCTTGACGTGCAGCACCTGCTCCCAGAACTCACGCCCCATGGGGGCATCATCCGCCAGCGTGGTCAGGCCGGTGTAGGCCGTCTCCAGGAAGATGGTGTCCTTGCGCGGGCCCGGGATGTTGGCGTAGATCTCTTCTCCGGTGAAGGAGAGGATCGGCGCCATCCAGCGTGCCAGCGCCTCGATCACGTGATACAGCGCCGTCTGACAGCTGCGACGCGCACGCGAGTTCGGCTGCGTGGTGTACTGGCGGTCCTTGATGACATCCAGATAGAAGCCGCCCAGCTCACGCGAGCAGAAGGTCAGCACCTGCTGATAGATATCGAGGAAGCGGTATTCCTCGTAGGCCAGCTCGACACGTGCCTGCAGCTGGGCGGCACGATCGACCACCCACTGGTCCAGCGCCAGCATGTCGTCGAAGGCCAGCGCATCACGCTCGGGCTCGAAACCGTTCAGGTTGGACAGCAGGAAGCGCGAGGTGTTGCGAATGCGGCGATAGGCATCGGCAGTCCGCTTGAGGATCTCGTCCGAGACGGCCATCTCACCGGAATAGTCATTGGAGGACACCCACAGGCGCAGAATGTCGGCACCCAACTTGTCCATCACCTGCTGCGGCGCAACCACGTTGCCGACCGACTTGGACATCTTGCGGCCCTGAGCATCGACGGTGAAACCGTGAGTCAGCAGTGCCTTGTACGGTGCGTGGCCGTCGATGGCACAGCCGGTCAGCAGTGACGAGTGGAACCAGCCACGGTGCTGGTCGGAGCCTTCCAGGTACAGGTCGGCACGCGGACCTTCCTCGTGACCATGCGGGTGCGAGCCACGCAGCACATGCCAGTGGGTCGTGCCGGAATCGAACCACACGTCCAGCGTGTCGGTGACCTTCTCGTAGTTCTCGGCCTCTTCGCCCAGCAGCTCCTGGCTGTCGAGTGACCACCAGGCATCGATGCCGTGCTCGGCGACGCGATCCGCGACCGCTTCCATCAGCGCGACGCTGTCAGGGTGCAGTTCGCCAGTGGCGCGATGCAGGAACAGCGGAATCGGCACGCCCCAGTTGCGCTGACGCGAGATGCACCAGTCAGGGCGGTTGGCGATCATGCTCTTCAGGCGCGCCTGGCCCCAGGCCGGGATGAAGGTGGTGTCCTCGATGGCGGACAGCGCCTTGTCACGCAGGGTCACGCCATCGGTGCCGGCGATGTCCATGCCGACGAACCACTGGGCCGTGGCGCGATAGATGACCGGCGTCTTGTGGCGCCAGCAGTGCATGTAGCTATGGGTGATCTTCTCGTGCGCCATCAGCGCGCCGAGTTCTTCCAGACGCGCGACGATGTTCGGGTTGGCCTTCCAGATGAACTGGCCACCGAATTCCGGCAGGTCCGGCACGTACACGCCGTTGCCCTGCACCGGGCTTTCGATCTCGTCGAAGCTCATGCCGTAACGACGGCAGGTATGGAAATCATCCTCACCATAGGCCGGCGCGGAGTGAACGATACCGGTACCGGCACCTGTCTCGACATAGTCAGCCAGATAGACCGGCGACAGACGATCGTAGATCGGATGACGGAAGTTGAGATTCTCCAGTGCCGCGCCATTGACGGTCGCCAGTGTCTCGCCACTCAGCCCGAAGCGCGCCAGGCTGTCCTCGACCAGCTCCTCGGCGAGCACCAGCAGGCGCTCGCCGGTATCGACCAGCGAGTAGACGAAGTCCGGGTGAACGTTGAGCGCCTGGTTGGCCGGGATGGTCCACGGGGTGGTGGTCCAGATCACGATCGCCGCCGGCTTGCTCAGTGACTCGAGGCCGAAGGCCTTGGCCAGCGCCGCGCTGTCGTCTGCCGCGAAGGCGACATCGATGGCGTCAGAGGTCTTGTCGGCGTATTCGACTTCCGCTTCCGCAAGCGCAGAGCCACAGTCGAAGCACCAGTTGACCGGCTTCAGGCCCTTGAAGACATAACCGCCCTTGACCATCTCGGCCAGCGCACGGATCTCACCGGCTTCGTTGGCGAAGTCCATGGAGCGATACGGGTTGCCCCAGTCACCGACGATGCCGAGACGGATGAACTCGTGCTTCTGACCTTCCACCTGCACGCCCGCGTATTCGCGGCACAGGTGACGGGCTTTCTCGGACTCGAGATGCTTGCCGTGGGTGGTCTCGACCTTATGCTCGATGGGCAGACCATGACAGTCCCAGCCCGGCACGTAAGGCGCATCGAAGCCCGCCATCGTCTTGGACTTGACGATGATGTCCTTGAGAATCTTGTTGACGGCGTGACCGATGTGAATATTGCCGTTGGCATAGGGAGGGCCGTCGTGGAGCACGAAGCTCGGACGGCCCTTGCCTGCTTCACGCAGACGCGCGTAGAGGTCAATCTCGTTCCAGCGGGCCAGTTGGTCCGGCTCACGCTTGGGGAGATTGCCGCGCATCGGGAAGTCGGTATCGGGCAGATTCAAAGTGTGCTTGTAGTCGCTCATAGCCTTTCGGGTCAGCCGTCGTGGGGGCGGGAAGCCTGAGCTTCCCGAGCTGTGGAATCAGACACCTCAGCAGTGCCGTGTAAGGGTGCCGTCGGCGCATTCATCAGTGCGCTCAGCGGACGGCTGGCCAGCGGCAGGTCAGCCATCGAGGTCATGCAATCGAGCAATGCCTGCTCATCACTGGCGGGCGTCTCGCCTGCGGCCAGCGCGAAGAAGCGGCGTGCCAATGCGATATCGGCGTAGATGGCGGCCTTGAGAGCTTCCAGGCCATCGAAGCGCTGCTCGCCACGCAGGAAGGCACAGAAGCTGACACGCATCGACTGGCCATAGAGGTCCTCCGCGAAGTCCAGCAGGTGAACCTCAAGGACCGGGCGCGGCGTGCCGACCGTCGGGCGCCAGCCGATATTGGCCACCGCCGGGCAGGCGCGGCCATCGGCCAGATGCGCCATCACCGCGTAGACGCCGGAGACCGCCAGCGGCGCATTCGGCAGCGGCAGATTGGCGGTCGGCACGCCGATGGTACGCCCCAGCTGACGGTCCGCGACCACGCGCCCCTGCCAGTGATGGGCTCGTCCCAGCAATCTGGCGGCCAATGCCATATCACCCGCGGCCAGTACCTTGCGCACGCGAGTGCTGGACACACGCTCACCGGCGATCTCGAAGGTGCGGGTATGCTCCACCGCGAAGCCCTCGGCGGCGCCGATGCGCTCCAGCAGCGCGAAGTCACCGGCACGATCACAGCCGAAGCGGAAGTCGTCGCCGACCACCAGGTGGCGCACGCCGAGACCATCGATCAGTACCTGCTCGATGAATTCACGGGCCGACAATGAGCGCAGCGCCTCATTGAAGGGCAGGCACAGCACGCGCTCGGCGCCGTGGCTACCCAGCAGGCGGACCTTTTCCGCCAGTCGCGTCAGGCGTGGCGGCGCCTTGTCACCCGCGAAGAACTCGCGCGGCTGCGGCTCGAACACCACCACCGTGGCCGGCAGCCCATAGGCCGCCGCGCGCTCGCGCAGTTGCTCCAGAATCGCCTGGTGGCCGAGGTGCACCCCATCGAAATTGCCGATGGTGGCCACGCAGCCGCGACTGCCATCCTGCTTGCGCAGGCGGGCGAGATTGTGGAGTCCTCTGATCAAGTCCATGCGTGCATCACACAAGCCGCCGAAAGTGGTCGATTATAGCGAAGGGGCACGGCGCTGACAGCCACCGTTGCCCCACCAGAGAGAAAACTGCTGGAACGCGAGATGTGAATCGGGAGTCGGGGCTCAGCCCTGCATGCGGAAGTGGCGCGGACGTATGCCGCAAAGCCCCAACCACAGCGCATAGACCAGCACACCGCCGACGACCAGCGCCCCCATCATCGCACAGCGCTCCCACAGGCCCCAACCGAGCCAGGTGGTCCAGTCCGGTGACAGCCACAGCAGGCCGCCGCCCATCAGGGCGCAACCGCCAATCAGCGTCAGTGAATAGCGCCCCCAGCCCGGCTGGAAGCGCAGCACACCCTCGCGATACAGGCCACGCGCCAACAGCCCGGCATTCAGGAAGGCCGACAGCGCAGTGGCCAATGCCAGGCCCGCATGGGCCAACGGCACGATCAGCGCGAGGTTGAAGGCCATGTTGGCGACCATCGCGATGATGCCGATCTTGACCGGCGTCTTCGTGTCCTGACGCGCATAGAAGCCCGGTGCCAGCACCTTGATCAGCATGAAGGCCAGCAGCCCGAAGCTGTAGGCCCGCAGGCTCTGGGCCGACATCACCACATCATTGTCCGTCATCGCCCCATAGTGGAACAACGTGATCAGCAGCGGCTCCGCGAGCACGCCCAGCGCCAGCGCCGCCGGCACGCCGATCAACAATACCGAACGCAGCGCCCAGTCGAGCATCTTCTGGAAGTGCTCCAGCGACTGCTCCGCGTGACGCTTGGAGAGCGCCGGCAGAATCACGGTGCCGATGGCGATGCCGATGATGCCCAGCGGCAGTTCGACCAGCCGGTCGGAGTAATAGAGCCACGACACGCTGCCGGTGACCAGAAACGAGGCCAGCACGGTATCCAGCAGCAGGTTGATCTGCGAGACCGAGACCCCGAACAGCGCCGGTGTCATCAACTTGAGGATGCGCCGCACGCCTTCGTGGGCGAAGTTCGGCCATGGCTTGGGCATCAGGCCAAGACGCAGCAGGAACGGCACCTGGAACAGCAGCTGCACGCCACCGGCGATCAACACGCCCCAGGCCAGCGCCATGGCGGGTGTCTCGAAACGCGGTGCCAGCAACAGCGCCGCACCGATCAGGCTCAGGTTGAGCAGCACCGGGGTGATGGCCGGCACCGCGAAGCGATTCCAGGTATTGAGCACGCTGCCGGCGAAGGCGGTCAGCGAGATCAGCAACAGATAGGGGAAGGTCAGGCGCAGCATGTCACCGGTCAGCGCCAGCTTGCCGGCATCGTCACCGAACCCGGGCGCGAAGACCCACACCAGCCAGGGCGCGCACAGCATCGCCAGCGCCGTGATCAGCGCCAGAATGACGCCGAGACTGCCACTGACGGCATCCAGCAACTCGCGGACCTCTTCCCGCGTGCGCCGGGTCGCATACTCGGACAGCACCGGAATGAAGGCCTGATTGAAGGCCCCCTCGGCGAACAGACGACGCATGAAGTTGGGGATCTTGAAGGCCACGAAGAAGGCATCCGCCCCGCTGCCTGCCCCCAGCAGACTGGCGATGATCACGTCTCGCGCCAGCCCCAGCACCCGCGACAGCATCGTCATCACGCTGACGATCAGTCCGGAGCGCAGCAGTCCCGCGCGCACCGGCAGGCTGTCTCCACTGCTGGTCTCTGCCTGAGCCGTCGCCTGAGAGCCAGTCTGCACGGCCTGGCGACCCGACTCCTTCCCGACATCCTGATCGCCTCTGGGCGACTCATCCTGCGGCTTGCTCACCCTGACACCCCTTTCACTTCCCTGATCCGATACCGATGCCATCCAACACGATAGACAGACACAAAAAAACCGGCCGAAGCCGGTTTTTTCACGCGAACACGTCTCAGACAGCCAGTGCCTTGACGCGTGCGTTCAGACGGCTCTTGACGCGAGCGGCCTTCTTCTTGGACAGGATGTCCTTGTCGGCGTAACGGTCGAGGACCTTCTGCGCGACATTGAAAGCGGCCATGGAAGCAGCGTGGTCACCAGTCTTGACGGCCTTCAGCACGTTCTTGACGCTGGTACGCACGGCGGAACGCTGTGCGGAGTTGTGCTGACGACGGACTTCAGCCTGACGAGCGCGCTTGCGAGCTTGCTTGGAGTTTGCCACTTTGATGCTCCTTATGAGTCCACCCGTAGGCGCGTACTCATGAACTTGAATTTGGAAGACGTTGTCGCGGGGCGACAGCGGGTCCGGTCATCTCTCGCTTTCGACACTTGACGTGAAGACCATAGAGAAATCAGCGACTTGACGTGGAAGCCCCGCCAAGCCTTCGCCATCGGAGCGGACCAGCTCCCGACAGGACGGCAGAGTCTAGCATGGCCGGACGGATGACTGCCAGTATGAGGCCCGCATCGGCAGGCCTCATGCGCCCTACAGCACGATGAGGTTGTCGCGATGGATCAGCTCCGGCGCCTCGATATAGCCCAGCGCAGCCTCGATCTGATGACTCGGCAGCCCCAGGATGCGCTCGGCATCGACCGCGGAATAGTTGACCAGCCCCTTGGCGATCCGCGCGCCGGATTCATCGACACACTGCACCAGGTCACCGCGCTTGAAGGCTCCCTCGATCTTCTTCACGCCCACCGGCAGCAGGCTGGAACCACGCGTGGTCAGCACGCTGACGGCACCGGCATCCAGCGTCAGGGTGCCCCGCACCTGCAGTTGCCCGGCGATCCAGCGCTTGCGCGCCGCGATCGGCGCATGCTCGGGCAGCAGCAGGGTACCGAAGCGCTCGCCAGCGGCCAGGCGCGTGATCACGTCAGGCTGGCGGCCGGAGGCAATCACCGTCAGCGCGCCGCTGCGGGCTGCCAGGCGCGCCGCCCGCACCTTGGTGGCCATGCCGCCACGCCCCAGCACCCCGCCGCCACCGGCGACCTTGACCAGCATCGGGTCATCGGCCTGCGCTTCCTCGATCAGCCTGGCCGCCGGATCATGGCGCGGGTCGGCGTCGTACAGCCCTTCCTGATCGGTGAGCAGCAACAGGGCATCGGCTTCCAGCAGATTGGCGACCAGCGCGCCGAGCGTATCGTTGTCACCGAAGCGAATCTCGTCGGTGACGACAGTGTCATTCTCGTTGATCACCGGCACCACGCGCAGCTCCACCAGGGTGCGCAGCGCCGAGCGTGCATTCAGGTAACGCTTGCGATTGGAGAGATCGTCGTGGGTCAGCAGAATCTGGGCGGTGGTCAGGCCGTGACGATGGAAATGCTCTTCATAGCACTGGGTCAGGCCATTCTGGCCGACCGCCGCCGCGGCCTGCAGCTCATGCACGCCACTGGGTCGCGCCGTCCAGCCAAGCCGGGACATGCCGACGGCGATCGCGCCGGAAGACACCACGATCACCTCGATGCCACGCGCATGCAGTGCCGCGATCTGGTCGACCCAACGCCCGATACCGGCATCGTCCAGCCCGCGGCCGTCGTCGGTCAGCAGCGCACTGCCGATCTTGACCACCACGCGCCGCGCCCGGGCCAATGCCTCACGTCCGACCCGACTGCCCATCTCCGCCACTTCCGCCACCTTCTGCTCCGCCACCGCGCTATCTCCTGTCATGTGGTCTCCCGCCCCGCTCGGCAGGCTGTGACTGCCCCGTCGCGTCATTGTCCGCTCCCGCCCCGCTGCTGTCATCACCCTCGAGCGGCACCTGCAACGAAAACGCCCCGCCGCGAGACCTGAAGGCTCGGGGCGGGGCGTGAATCGCGAAGCGGGTCGCTCGTCACTCAGTGACTGCCTCGCAGGGCAGCCACCGGACGAACCTCGACCTCAGGGCGCGTATTCGACCTCGACGTCGTAATCGTCGTCATTGAAGTCGTCATCGTCCTCTTCTTCGTCACCCTTCTTGCGCTTGCGACGTGTCAGGCGCTCTTCAGCGCGCTCCAGCGACTCGTTCTCCATCCGCGCCAGCAGGGCGGCATGCGCCTCGGCAGCTTCCGGATCTTCCGCCAGCTGCAGGCGTTGCTCGCCCAGCCAGCGGTGTGCGGCCTGCACCAGCTCCTGAGTGCCGATACCACTGGCCGCGGAGACGACGAACAGCTCACCTTCCCAGCCCAGACGCTCGACGAGGTCCTTGACCATCGCCTCGCGATCCTCTTCCGCCAGCAGATCGATCTTGTTGATCACCAGCCAGCGCGGCAGCTCCGTGAGTGCCGAGGAGAAGTTCTTGAGCTCATTGAGAATCGCCTCGACCGCGTGGACCGGGTCGCTCTCGTCGAAGGGCGCGATATCCACCACATGCAGCAACAGGCGCGTACGCGTCAGGTGCTTGAGGAAGCGCAGCCCCAGGCCGGCACCATCCGCCGCCCCTTCGATCAGGCCGGGAATGTCGGCCATCACGAAGTGCTGGTGGCTACCGATCTTCACGACGCCAAGGTTCGGCACCAGCGTGGTGAAGGGGTAGTTGGCGACCTTGGGCTTGGCCGCGGAGACGGCGCGAATCAGCGTCGACTTGCCGGCATTCGGCATGCCCAGCAGGCCGACATCCGCCATCACCTTCATCTCGAGACGCAGGTTGCGACGCTCACCCCAGGTGCCCTTGGAGGTCTGGCGCGGCGCGCGATTGGTGGAGGACTTGAAGTGGATGTTGCCCAGACCACGACGCCCACCCTGCGCAACCAGCACCAGCTGGCCGATTTCCGTCACGTCACCGATGATCTCGAGGGTTTCCTCGTCGATCACGGTAGTGCCGACCGGCACCTTGACGATCAGGTCCTCACCCGCCTTGCCCGCCATCTGACGGCCCTGGCCGGCGTCACCGCTCTCGGCCTGGTAATAGCGCTGGAACTTGAAGTCGATCAGGGTATTGAGGGAATCATCCCCGATCAGGTACACACTGCCGCCGTGCCCGCCGTCACCCCCATCGGGGCCACCACGCGGCACGTATTTCTCACGGCGAAAACTCAGGCAACCATTGCCGCCACGTCCGGCCTCGACAATGATCGACGCTTCATCAAGGAACTGCATGCTGCTCTCTCCTGACGACGACCCGGGCCGTCATGCGACAAAAAAGCCCCGCCTGAGCGGGGCTTCCTTGCAGACCGTCATACGATACCGGGGCATCGTCCAGTCTGCGTAAGCTGTCAGACGTTTCAGGCAGAAACGATGCTGACGAACTTGCGGTTCTTCGGACCCTTGGTCTCGAACTTCACGTGGCCGTCGGCCAGAGCGAAGAGAGTGTGGTCCTTGCCGATGCCAACGCCAGTACCGGCGTGGAAACGGGTGCCGCGCTGACGCACGATGATGTTGCCGGCGATAGCCGCTTGGCCACCGAACAGCTTCACACCAAGGCGCTTGGATTCAGAATCGCGACCGTTGCGGGTAGAGCCCGCCGCCTTCTTATGTGCCATTGGATAATTCTCCTATGGTGGGTAGCGCTGCAATTACGCAGAGATACCAGTGATCTTGACTTCGGTGAACCACTGACGGTGGCCCGCACGACGCATGGAGTGCTTCCGGCGACGGAACTTGATGATGGTGACCTTGTCGCCACGGCCGTGAGACACGACCTCGGCAGCAACCTTGGCACCTTCAACCAGCGGAGCGCCGACCTTGATGTCGTCGCCTTCAGCGACCATCAGGACTTCGTCGAACTGGATAGTTTCGCCAGTGGCGACTTCAAGCTTCTCGAGCTTCAGGGTCTGGCCTTCCTGAACGCGGTACTGCTTGCCACCGCTCTTGATAACTGCGTACATGATTCTCTCCATCGAACTCATCAAGGGTGTGCTCTTGGGTGGCCTGCTGCGAGTGGCGCCCCTTCTGGAGCCATCTGACAGGGAGCGGGATGAGTCACGGCCGCGTATTATAGCGCCGCGTGCCGCGATCGACAAGCAATGTCAAGATGCACACGCCCGACCCGCCGCCAGCCTGCATCCCTGCGCGGGTGCACGCCTTGACGGCCATAGGGGTGCCCCATAGCATAACCGGCAAATGGCACGCCACGGCGGCCTCACCTCTCGCTACGGGCACGACGACCTCATGCAAGCCGACGCATCGACCCTTCACGCGGCAGTGGCAGATGACTTCGCCGCCGTAGACCGCACCATTCTCGCGCAGCTCGAGTCGCGCGTGCCGCTGGTCCAGACCATCGGTCAGTACATCATCCAGAGTGGTGGCAAGCGCCTGCGCCCGGTCCTGGTGCTGCTGGCAGCCCGCGCACTCGGCTATCAGGGTGATCGCCACATCAACCTGGCCGCACTGATCGAGTTCATGCACACCTCGACACTGCTGCACGATGATGTCGTCGACGAGTCCAGTCTGCGTCGCGGTCGCTCCACCGCCAATGACACCTGGGGCAACGCGCCCTCAGTGCTGGTCGGTGACTTCCTCTATTCCCGCTCTTTCCAGATGATGGTGGAAGTCGGCTCGATGGACGTGATGGCGATTCTCTCCGCCGCCACCTGCACCATCGCCGAAGGCGAGGTCCTGCAGTTGACCAACATCGGCAATGCCGACATCGATGAAGCCGCCTACTTCGAGACCATCCACGGCAAGACCGCCATGCTGTTCGAGGCAGCCGCGCATGCCGGGGCGATACTCGCCCAGGAAGCGGATGGCACCGTCACGGCAGCACAGGTCAGCGCGCTGCAGAACTATGGCCGCTACCTGGGCCTCGCCTTCCAGCTCATCGATGACCTGCTCGACTATCAGGGCGACGCCGAGACCATGGGCAAGAATGTCGGTGATGACCTGGCCGAGGGCAAGCCGACCCTGCCGTTGATTCGCGCCATGCAGGTCGGAAGCCCGGCGCAGGCCAGCCTGGTACGTGGCGCCATCGAGAAGGGCGGACTGGAGCAACTCGACGAGGTACTGGAAGTCGTGCGCCTCACCGGCGGCCTCGACTATACCCGCAGTCGCGCGCAGGAAATGGCCGACAACGCCCTGGCGGAACTCGAGGCGCTGCCGGAGAGTGACTTCCGCGACAGCCTCGAACGCATCGCGCTGTTGAGTGTCGGCCGTCAGGCCTGACCCCCCTTTCAGCCACGGGGAGACAGACCACCAGCAGGAAAACGTGACGAGAAGTACCGGCAGGATGAGGTGAAGAGAAGCGCGCTTCTCGACAGCCGAATTGCCCCTTGAGACATCGATAAAACTTTTTGACCTCAAGGGCTTGCAAAGCAAAGCTGTCTGCGTATAATTCACCTCCGTCGAGACAAGCTCACGACGCATCGGAGTATAGCTCAGCTTGGTAGAGCGCTGCCTTCGGGAGGCAGAGGTCGTAGGTTCGAATCCTGCTACTCCGACCAGATATCTGAAAAAGCCGCTGATCACTGATCAGCGGCTTTTTTGATGCTGGAAGGTTTTCCTGCGGCTGATGTTGCCCAGTGACGAACTCCCCTCCAATGCCTTACATCCCTCAGGATGCCACATGCACACACTGCGCCTTGCCATGCTGTCCCTGCTGCTCACCTCCCTGCTCTCCGCCTGCGCCTCCACCCGTACCCAATGGGAGAAGCCCGGTGCCAACAGCACGGAGGCTCACAACACCTGGGCCGGCTGCCAGTACGAACTTGGCCTGACGGACAAGTCAGACAACGAGAAACAGACGCTGCTGAAGTACTGCATGGAGCGTGAAGGCTACCGACTGCAGAGCTACTGAGTCGCTCACCTGCGTCAATCGGACATCCAGGTGTCACTCGCCTTGCGGGCCCGCTCGCGACCAGCACGTTCTCGGTCGCGGCGGGCCTTTTGCTTGAGGTAGTAACTGCGCAGCGCCAGCCCCAGTCCACAGGCAAGCATCAGGGCGAACACCAGCCCCTGCCACGGGCGGGCGGCATCCCCCAGCCAGGTTTCCAGCGCGACGATGGCGATAAGGCCGGCGGCCTGACTGGCAACGGCGATCGCACGGCTACGGTCATAATGATGTGAAAGCATGGGATATCCCTGAAGCGTCCTCGGCGACAGAGCAATGCTCAGCGCGCGAGGCGTGGATGTCGAAGTCCGTCGATTATCGCATACTCGAGCCTCGCGACTGCAGCGCCGGCCAAGCGCCGCTCGACAGGTATTGCTGACTCGAATGCCCCTTCCCGGACACCGCCAAAGGATAACCGCATGGATGCCATCGCTCTGGGCCCTGCCCTGATTTCCGTCGAACGCCTCTATGCCTTCGTGGCAGCCCTGGTGATGCTGATCGAGTTCTCGCTGCTGATTCGTCTACTGGCGCGCATGCACGCCAGGGGCGCGACCGCGCCCGCTCACGACTCTCCATCGCTGAGCCCCTCGCGCTGGTTCAATCGCATGCTGGTCAGCTGGGTGATCGGTGCGCGCCTCACTTACGTCGCCCTGCACTGGGCAAGTTATCAGCAGACACCGCTGGATATTCTCAAGCTGTGGCAACCGGGCTACCACCTGCTCGGCGGCATGCTGGCCGCGACCCTGGCCAGCCTGTGGCTGTTGCGCCGGCATGGCGCGATTCGCCAGGTCATCGCGCTGGGCAGTCTGACTCTGGGCCTGACCGCTTTCCTCGGCCTCAAGCAGCTCGACCCGCTGGGCAGCACGCATTCCATCGAGCGCATGCCGTCGATCACCCTGCATCATCTGGATCGCCGCCCGGTGTCGCTGGATGAGGTCCGCAATCAGCGCGTGATCGTCAATCTGTGGGCTACCTGGTGCCCGCCCTGCCGCCGGGAGATGCCGCTGCTGGCCGAGGTGGACGCCCGGCCGGATGTCACCGTGGTGCTGGCCAATCAGGGCGAACAGGCGCTCGCGGTCACTCGTTTCCTCAAGAGTGAGCGACTCACGCTGGAGTACGCCCTGCTGGACCCCGCCATGCAGCTGATGGGGCTCGCCGACGCACAGGGCCTGCCTGCCACCCTGATATTCGATGGCGAAGGCCGCCTGATCGAACGCCACATCGGCGAGCTGAGCCGCGCCCAGCTGCAGGCGCTGATGCCCCCGTCTGGATCGTGACGGACACTCTCCCCCAAATCATGAGAGAAGGCCTCATGCCATGGGTGCACCACGCCCAGTGATGACACGAGAGGACAAAGACGCCTCACAAGGACAAAAGGCGCTTAAGCCACGGCGCGTGATCCGGTAAGATACCGCGCCCCTGTATTCCCGATTCCCGTCTTTGTCCTACCCCGAGGCATCATGAGCGACTTCATTCCCGGTCAGCGCTGGATCAGTGATGGTGAGGCCGATCTCGGCCTTGGCACGATCCTCAATGTCGATTTCCGCACGGTTACCGTCCTCTTTGCCGCCAGCGAAGAAACCCGCACCTACAGCCTCCGCGAGGCGCCCCTGACCCGAGTCGCCTTCGGCAATGGCGACCGCATCCAGTCCGACGATGGCGAATGGCTGATCGTCGATGATTCCAAGGAAGTGCGCGGCCAGATCCTCTACATCTGTGAACGTGAAGGCGAAAGCGCCGGCGAGCTGCTCGAGCTTCCCGAGGCACGCCTCAACGACAAGATGCAGTTCAACCAGGCCCGTGACCGCCTGCTGACCGGCCAGGTCGACCGCAATGACTGGTTCGACCTGCGTTACCGCACCCTGCGCCACTTCCATCGTGTCGAGCAGAGCCCCGCGCTGGGCCTCTCCGGCCCCAAGGTCGACCTGGTACCGCACCAGCTGTACATCGCCGATGAGGTCTCGCGCCGTCACGCACCGCGCGTGCTGCTGGCCGATGAAGTCGGCCTGGGCAAGACCATCGAAGCCGGCCTGATCCTGCATCGCCTGCTGCTCAGCGGTCGTGCCCGTCGCGCCCTGATCCTGGTACCGGCGAGCCTGACCCACCAGTGGCTGGTCGAGATGCTGCGCCGCTTTGCGCTGGATGTCTCGCTGCTCGATGAAGAGCAATGCAAGGCCCACGGCACGCGCAACCCCTTCGAAGGCAACCAGATCATTCTGGCCAGCCAGGACTGGCTGTTCGCCAACCCGTCGCGTCAGGTCCAGGCTGCCGCCTGCGACTGGGACATGCTGATCGTCGATGAAGCCCACCACCTCGACTGGAGCGAAGACAAGGTCGGCCCGGGCTATGCCTGCGTCGAATCACTCGCCCGCCAGACCGCCGGTGTGCTGCTGCTGACCGCCACACCGGAGCAGATGGGGCTCGAGAGCCACTTCGCGCGCCTGCGCCTGCTCGACCCGGAGCGCTACCACGACCTGGAGCGCTTCAAGGCCGAGGAAGAGGGTTACGTCGCCGTGGCCTCGGCCATCGACAGCCTGGATGCCCTGCCGACTGACACCAGCGGCCTGGACAGCCTGACCGCCGTGCTGGATGACGGCGACAGCCGCGCCCTGCTCGAGACCCTGATGGACAGCGACAGCGATGACGCCCAGCGCGACAGCGCCCGTCGTCAGCTGCGTGACCAGCTGCTCGACCGCCACGGCACCGGCCGCGTGATGTTCCGCAACTCGCGCACCCACGTCGAAGGCTTCCCCGAGCGTCGTCTGCACGTCCACGAGCTGGAGTTGCCCTCCTCCTACCGGCGTGTGGTGCGCAAGCTGGAGCGTGACGAGGACTACCTCGATGACCTGCTGATCGAGACCGGCATGAACCACCCCGAGGTGGTGCTGTTCCTCGACGAGATGTACCGCGCCCTGCCCGATGACCGCATGAACGCCGAGCCCTGGTGGCAGATCGACCCGCGCGTCATGTGGCTGCTGGAAACCCTGACCGACCTCGGCAACGAGAAGGCGCTGGTGATCTGTCACACCGCCGATACCGCGCGTGAGCTGTCCGAAGGTCTGCGCGTGCTGGGCGGCGTGCATGCACCGGTCTTCCATGAGGGCATGAGCCTGGTCGAGCGTGATCGCGCCGCCGCCGCCTTTGCCTCCGAGGAAGAAGGCGTGCAACTGCTGGTGTGCTCGGAAATCGGCTCGGAAGGCCGTAATTTCCAGTTCTGCCACCACCTGGTGATGTTCGACCTGCCGGTGCATCCGGACCAGCTCGAGCAGCGCATCGGGCGTCTGGACCGCATCGGCCAGCAGTTCCCGATCGAGATCCACGTACCGGTCTTCGAAGGCTCACCGGGCGCCCAGCTGCTGCGCTGGTACCGCGATGGCATGGACGCCTTCAGTGCGCCCCACGGCATCGGCAGCGAGCTGTATTCCCAGTTCGGTGACGAGCTGGAAGAAGCCCTGCTCGACAGCGAAGAGATCGACAGCATCATCGAGCAGACCCGCGAACGCTTCGACGCCCTGCAAGCCGAGCGCCAGTCCGGTCGCAACCGTCTGCTGGAACTCAATGCCTGTCGTCACGAGCGCGCCGCGGAAGTCATCGCCGCCATCGAGACACTGGACAACGACAAGGCGCTGCCGGGCTACCTGGAGCGCGCCTTCGACATCTTCGGTATCGAGAGCCGGGACCTCGGCGATGGCATCACCTACCTGGCACCAGGCCCGCACATGCTCGACGGCCTGCCGGGGCTGGTGAAGGGCGAGGAAGGCTTCAGCGTCACCAGCGACCGCGCCACGGCGCTGTCACGCGAAGATGTCCAGCATCTGTCGTGGGAGCACCCGCTGGTCCGCGAGATGCTGGTGCGCATCATCGATGGCTCCATGGGCAACACCGCGCTGGCACTGCTCAAGCACCCGGCGATCCCGGGCGGTCGCCTGATGACGGAAGTGGTGTTCCGCACCCAGTCCACCGCACCGCGCGGCTTGCGCCTGGGTCGCTTCCTGCCACCGACCGCCATCCGGGTGCTGCTGGATGAAAACGGCAGCAACCTGTCCGACAAGGTCTCCTTCGGCGGGCTGGCCAAGAACCTCAAGCCGGTCAAGAAGGCGGTCGCACGTGATCTGATCAAGCAGAGCCACGCGACACTGCGCAAGCTGATGAGCGACGCCGAGCAGGAAGCCGAGCGCGAACTGCCGAGCATCGTCGAGCAGGCCCAGCAGCAGATGCGTGAGCAGCTCAGTGCTGAGCTCGCCCGCCTCGAAGCATTGGCCAGCCACAACCCGTCGGTGCGCGAGGAAGAGCTGGAAGCGTTGCGCCAGGAGCGTGCCGCTCTCGATGGCGCCATCGAGACCACGCGTCTGCGTCTGGACAGCGTGCGCGTCATCGTCACCGTGGATGCTCACGAACGTTGATCTGCCCGCGACGTGACGTCAGGTAGCCCCTGACGTCACGGCTTGCCGATGACGCAAGAAAAGCGCCCCACCTGCCATCGGCAAGTGGGGCGCTTTTCATTGTGAGTCGCCGAAAGCGTTATTCTTGGGCCTGACCGTCCAATCCCTACCACCCTAGAGCACCGTCATGGCGACATCACATCCAGAAAGCCGACCCGACACCACGACCGAGCATGGCTGGCAGGGACAACGCCTTGCCGAGGAGGTCGCGCGTGTCGAGGGAGTGGGGCTGACGCTGCTGGCGGCAGGCGATGACTGGTGGGCGATCGACAAGCCGGCCGAGCTGCCCTCGGTACCGGGCCGCGACCCTTCACGCTTCGACAGCGTCCATTCGCGCTTGTGCCGGTTGAGCGAGGACTCCCGTGCCGTGCATCGGCTGGATGTGGCAACTTCCGGGGTGCTGCTGGTGGCGCGCAATGTCGAGGGACAGCGGCGGCTGTCGCGCCTCTTCCAGTCGCGCACCCTCGAGAAACGCTACGTGGCCGTGGTGGCAGGGCATCTCACGCCCGACGAGGGCAGCATCGCCCTGCCGCTGCGCTGTGACTGGCCGCGCAGACCGCGGCAGATCGTCGACTTCCTCCATGGCAAACCGGCACTGACGCACTATCAAGTCGAGCGTCACCTGATGCTCGATGGCCAGCGCCCGGATGGCTCGCCTCAGACCCTCGCCGCCAGCCGTGTCCTGCTGACACCTCATACCGGGCGCTCGCATCAGCTGCGCCTGCATATGCTGGCGCTCGGCCATCCCATCATCGGTGATGGCTTCTATGCACGCGGGGCGGCACTGAATGCCAGCCCTCGCCTGCTGCTGCATGCCGCACAGCTGGTGATTCCGTCAGCGACAGGCAGTGACGCGCCATCGCTGGTGCTGAACGCTCCGCTGCCGTTCTAGCCGCCAGGTTCTGGCCAAGAGGCTCTAGCCACCAAGCTCTAGCCACCAGGGGCAAGTCCTGCAGCATCAGACCAGGCCTTCACTTTCTCAGAATGTCGGCGAAGGCCACGTCGAGGGTCGGGTAGTCGAAGGTGAAGCCTGCGGCCAGCAGGCGCGCCGGCACCATGCGGGCGCCCTCCAGCAATAGCGTGCTCATCTCTCCCAACCCCAGCTTGAGGGCCTTGGCCGGCAGCGGCAGGATCGCTGGGCGCCCCAGACCGCGCGCCAAGGCGTGGGTAAAGCCCATGTTGGTGACCGGATGCGGTGCACTGGCATTGAAGGCCCCACTCAAGTCCTCATCCTCCAGCAGACGCTCGATGATGCGGATCAGATCATGGCGGTGGATCCACGGCATGTAGTGACGGCCATCGCCGAGACGCCCACCCAAGCCGAACTTGAAGGGCGTCAACAACTTGGCGAGCGTTCCGCCATCCGCTTCCATCACCAGACCGATGCGGATGATCGCCAGGCGAACACCACAGTCCGAGACTGGCATGGCGGCCGCTTCCCAGTCGCGACACAGGCGATGATTGAAGTCATCGTGAGGCGTTGCCTGCTCGTCGATCTCGACATCACCCGGCTCGCCCGCCTTGGGCTGCGCGCCGTAATACCCCATCGCCGAACCGGATACCATCACCTGGGGAGCCTGCCCCTCAGCCGCCAGTTGCTGACACAGCAGCACCAGATGCTCGGTGGTTTCCAGCCGCGAGCGACGCAGCTCTTGCTTGTGATCCTCGCTCCAGCGCCTCCCGGCAATCGATTCCCCCGCCAGATTGACGATGCCCTGTGGCTGCCAGTCCTTGAACATCAGCGCCGAATCCGCCGCCTTCAGGGTGATGCCCAGTTCGGCGAACTGCCGCTCGGCCCGCTCCGGACGACGTGACACCACTGCCAGCTCATGCCCGGCCGCGGCCAGTGAGCGGCAGAGTGCCTGCCCGACAAATCCCGTTGCCCCCGTGATCAAGATTCGCATGCTGTCCTCCTCGGCGATGAAGCATCGAGTGTGCCAACTCTTGCCATGAATCTATACCTTTATTGTACAATCCTGCACAAGAAGTTAACTTCAAGGGATGCCGGCGTCATTTCATGCTGCATCCTCCCGGTCCATCTTCCCCAGCAGGAGCCCTGCCTGATGTCAGTATCGTCCATCGCCATCATCGGTGCCGGTATCGCCGGTCTCTCTGCTGCTTCGTACCTGGCAGCGCAGGGTCACGCGGTGACGATCTTCGAGAAGGGACGCGGCCCGGGCGGGCGTCTGGCCAGTCGGCGCACTCCCCACGGCCCCCTCGACATCGGCGCTCAGTATTTCACCGCGCGTGATCCGCGCTTCCAGTCAGCACTCGAGACATGGCGGGCAGACGGTATCGTCGCCCCCTGGGGTGACAGGTTGCTGCGTCTGGGCAAGACAGCGTCTGACACGCAGGAATGGCAGCGGCTTCGCGATGATTCTGCCCGCTATGTGGCCAGTCCGCGCATGAGCGCCCTGAGCCGCCACCTGAGCGAGGAGCTGCCGGTCAATGCCACCCTGCACACTCGCCTGCGCATCACACGCCTGATCCGCGATGAAGCGGCGGGCGGCAAGGTTCGCTGGCAGCTTGAGGACCGGGACGGCGAGCGGCATGGTCCCTTTGATCATGTGATGATCACCGCCCCGGCCCCTCAGGCCCGTGCTCTGCTGAATGACGCCGGCACCGACGCTGAAGGCAACGTGCCGGCCTCGGCGCAACAGACTCCACACTCTCTGGCGCCCGAGCTGAGCGCCCTGCTCTCGCGGATCGAGATGGCACCCACCTGGACCGTGATGGCCGCATTGGAGACACCGCTGCCGGCCCTGGCAGGCATCGAGGACTGGCAGGGGCTGCTGGTCAGTCGCGGAGATGACGCCCCACTGCGCTGCGTGATGCGACAGCATTCGCGCCCCGGCCGCCAGCCCCCCTCGGGGGCTCGCGAGACCCTGAGCCTGCTGGCCACCGCCGGCTGGAGCCAGACTCACCTGGAAGACTCGCCTGAGGACATCTGCGCGGCACTCTGGCAAGCCTTCACGGCACTGCCCGAGATCCAGGCGCTTGGCGAGGACTGGAGTGAAGGCAAGGTATCGCTCACGGCCCATCGCTGGCGCTATGCTCATCCGACCCGCTGCGCACCTCAGGCAATGCCCGCCTCGCCGATGAGCCAGCACGGTCTGAGCCTGGCGGGCGATGCACTGAAAGGACCGCGAGTCGAAGATGCCTGGCTGTCAGGACGCGAAGCGGCAGAGCGACTGGCTGACGCGCTGAACTCATGAGCCCGCGAGTTCAGAGAACTGACCCACGATCCCCCCATGACAGGAAGCCCTCATGAGCAAGACGGAACACCAGGATGATGCCTTGATCCTGCTGGCGCATGGCTCGCGTGATCCACGCTGGCGCGAGCCCTTCGAGGCACTCGAGACCTCGCTCGCCAGTCGCCTGAAGCGCCCGACACGTCTGGCCTACATGGAACTGTGTGACCCGCTGCTGACCGACACCATCGCCGCCCTGGCGGCAGACGGTGCGGCGCGTATCGACATCCTGCCGCTGTTCTTTGCGGCGGGCCGCCATCTGCGCGAAGACGTCCCCGCCATGCTCGAGACATCCCGCCAGCAGCATCCGGATTGTCCGATCACGTTGCTGGACCCGGTGGGTGCCCATCCAGCGTTTGTCGAGGCCTTGATCGAGATTGTGGAGCAACAGGACAACGCATGATGACCCGATGACCCGAGAGAGACTGCGAACCGGAAAGGCTCTGCGATGCCACCTTCAGGCCTGCGCGTCGAATATGCGACGTGAATTG
Organism: Cobetia sp. PS-4MA; assembly: GCF_057670765.1. Classification (NCBI taxonomy): domain Bacteria; kingdom Pseudomonadati; phylum Pseudomonadota; class Gammaproteobacteria; order Oceanospirillales; family Halomonadaceae; genus Cobetia; species Cobetia sp. PS-4MA. The sequence goes on from NZ_CM173107.1 coordinate 3,777,482, forward strand.
ACGCGTGATGCCACTTGTCAGGCCGAGGCGGCTGCGCCATCCTGAGCCCCACATGTACAGCTAATGCACAAGATGCATTGCCGGCATCCCGCAGCGCTTCGAATGCTTCAGTTCCCACTTCTGTGCTTCGTTCCCCTTCGTGCTTCATCCGGGATGCCTCGTCACCGCAGAGGTAACACCATCCATGACTGACAAGGCCACGGAAACTGCCAGCTCGCCCCTGTTTCCGATCCGTGAAGTCTCACGCCTGACCGGCGTCAATTCGGTCACGTTGAGAGCCTGGGAGCGCCGCTACGGGTTGATCGAACCGCGCCGTACGCCCAAGGGACATCGCCTGTATGCCCGCGAGGACATCGAGCGCATCGAGCACATCCTGCAGTGGCTCAACAGGGGCGTGCCCGTCAGTCAGGTGCGGGAGCTGCTGGATCAGCCCCAGCCAGAGACGGCGCCGATGCCGGATGAAGGCAGCTGGGGCGGCCAGCAGCAACTGATCATGGCCGCCATCGACGCCCAGGATGAGTCTCGGCTGGCGGAGCTCTACAACCAGAGTCTGGCGCTGTATCCGGTCAACAGTGTGGTCGAACGCCTGTGGAAGCCGGTGGTCGAGCAGCTGGAGGAGCGTGGCACCACGACCTTCGGGGCCCGATTGGCACAATGTTTCCTCGAGAGCTTCCTGCGCTCACGTATCGGCGCCCGCCTGATGTTCGCGAATCAGGAGCGCCATGCCCCGCACATCACTCTGACGCGCCTGCCGGATGAACCGGGATTGAGCTGGCTGCTGCTGCTGGCGCTGGTCGCCAGCGATGCCGGTTATCACGTCAGCCTGCTGGATGGCCCGCTGCCCCTGGCCGAGCTGCCACTGGCCGCTGAGCGATTCCAGGCGCAGGCCGTGATCCTGGTCGGCACTCAGGCCGAGCGCAGCGATGTCATGCGCCGCCAGTTGCCGCGGGTGGCAGAACAACTCTCCGTGCCGTTGGCCATCGCTGGCCCGGCCGCCCAGATTCGCCAGCAGGAGCTGGTGGACGGGCCCCTGGAAGGTCTCGGGGCCGACCCCGTTCAAGCGGTGGTCCGCCTGAGGTCCTTGCTGGCTCGTTGATCCTCCCGAAGCTCCTGCGCGATGCACATTTTCGACCGCAAAGGAGCTTTCATGCCTGCCCCTTCTCCCACATCCCGCACTTCCACCGCCTCACGGTCTCCCGGTACGGACACCGAATCCGGGGCTGACTCCGATGCGAGCCGACAGCCTCTGCAGCTCGTGTGGCTGCGAAGCGACCTGCGCGTGCATGACAATACCGCCCTCTCGCAAGCGGCCGCACGCGGCCCGGTGGTGGCGGTGGTCATCCCCTGCTACGCCCAGTGGATGACCCATGGTCATGGTGCCAACAAGCTCGACTTCCTGCGTCGCGGTCTGCACGTCCTGCAGCAGGCACTCGCCGGCCATCACATCCCGCTCAAGGTCCTCGACTGCGACACCTTCGCGGAAGTACCCGAAGCGCTGGCCACGCTGTGCACGCAACTTGGCGCCCAGGCGCTGCACTTCAATGACGAGTACGCCGTCAATGAGCGCGAACGCGACAGACTCGTCCGCGCGCGCCTGGCCGACAGCGACATCCGCCTGCATCGCTACACTGACATGCTCGCCTTCACGCCCGGCGAACTGCTGACCGGCAAGGGCGATTATTACGGCGTCTTCACACCCTTCTCCAAGCGCTGGCACAAGGAGATCGACGCGCGGCGTCTGGCGCTCAACGAGGCTCCCGCGGTGCAGAATGCGCCCCGAGACGCCGAGGGACGCGAGATTTCGGGAGACGCCATTCCCGCGCTTCCCGACACGCATAGCGTCGACGTGGAACATGGGCCGAGCGAGCCGCTGGAGGCGGAGCGATGGCCTGCCGGCGAGGATGCCGCCCAGGAGCGCCTGGAGCGCTTCATGACCTTCCGGGCGCGCCGCTACCACGAGCAGCGCGACCTGCCCGCCACGCGCGGCACCAGCGAACTGTCCCCCTATCTGGCGCTCGGCATGATCTCGGCTCGACAGTGCTACGCGGCGGTATTGGCGGAAAACGGCAGTCTCGCCGACGGTGATGTCGGTCTGACCACCTGGGTCAACGAGCTGATCTGGCGCGAGTTCTACCAGCACATCCTGGTCGGCTTTCCGCGCGTCAATCGCCACCGTCCCTTCCAGCGCCATACCGAAGCCCTGCAATGGCGCGATGATGACGCAGGCTTCGCCGCCTGGTGCGAAGGCCGTACCGGCTACCCCATCGTCGATGCCGCCATGCGCCAGCTGGTCGAGACCGGCTGGATGCACAATCGCCTGCGCATGGTGACGGCCATGTTCCTCACCAAGCACCTGTTGATCGACTGGCGCCGTGGTGAGGCCTACTTCCTGGCGCACCTGGTGGATGGTGAATTGGGGGCCAACAATGGCGGCTGGCAGTGGGCCGCCTCGACCGGCACCGATGCCGCGCCCTATTTCCGCATCTTCAACCCCACCACCCAGGGGCAACGCTTCGACAAGGACGGCGACTTCATCGCAAGCTTCGTGCCTGAGCTGGCCGAACTTCCCGCCAAGCGTCGTCACCAGCCCACGGCTGACGACTGCCATGCCTGTGGCTACCCGCGCCCGATCGTCGACCACAAGGCCGCCCGCCAGCGAGCCCTCGATGCCTTCAAGGCGCTCACCAGAAGCGAATGACCCTGCCAGGCGGCCTGCTGATCTCCAGCGGGCCGCTTTTTCATTGTCTCGACGTCAGGAGCACAACCATGCAATCGCTGCCCCCCGAGATGAGCCCGGCGCTGGTTCGGGTCTGTCGCCTTTACGAAAAGCTGGACAAAACCTCTACAGAGCTGCTGAAATCAGTCTATAGTGACGATGTCGTTTTTCGCGATCCTCTGCACGAAGTTCAGGGCCTCGAAGCGCTCAACCAGTATTTCTCAGGGTTGTACACGAATGTCTCATCGATTGATTTCGTGTTTCATCATCCGCTGGGCCCGACTCGGCCAGAGCCGGCGGCCACGTCGCATGAGGCACCGGACACGTGGGAGAGCGCGGAGCAGGGACTGGCATGGTTGAGCTGGACGATGACCTATCGCCATCCGCGCCTGAACGGCGGCAGCGATATCGTGGTGGAAGGTGCCTCACGCCTCGAATTCCGACACGGCAAGGTATGTCGGCACCGTGACTTCTTCGATGCCGGCGAGCTGCTCTACGAGCAGGTGCCGTTGCTGGGCAAGGTGATCAGGCTGCTCAAGCGACGCATGGACTGATGTGCCCCCAGGCACGCAGATGACATCCCCCACCGACAGTCAAGCGGTGCGCTCATCGCGACAGGCGAACACGCCAAGGAGAGAGAATGCCCAGTCAAGCCAGGCCCCCAGCCACGACACGCAAGCGCATCTGGTTGACCGGTGCCAGCTCCGGGATCGGTGAAGGGCTGGCGCGTCGCCTGCTGGCCGATGGGCATCGTGTCGTGCTGAGCGCACGCTCCACCGACAAGCTGAAGGCCATCGCGGCCGACGCCGAACAAGGCCCCGGTGATGCACTGGTGATCACGCTGGATCTCACCGACCGTGATGCCATCCGCACGGCCGCACGACAGATCGAGGAAGACTTCGGTGGACTCGACCTGATGCTCCTCAACGCAGGTACCTGCGAATATCTGGATGCACGTGATTTCGAGGCCGACCTGGTTCACCGAGTCTTCGCCACCAATTTCCAGGCAGCCGTGGATGTGATCGAGAGCGCGCTGCCCCTGCTTCGCACGGCTGCCGCGCAGGGGGGAGAGCGGCCACAGCTGGCGGCGGTGTCGAGTGCCTCGGCCTACCTGCCGCTGCCACGCGCCGAAGCCTACGGAGCTTCCAAGGCTGCAGTGAGCTACTTCCTCGAGTCGCTGCGGCTGGACCTGGATGCCCAGGGGATCGATGTCAGCGTGATTCATCCGGGCTTCGTCAAGACACCGCTGACCGAGCGCAATGACTTCCCGATGCCGATGCAGGTCACGGTCGATCAGGCCGTCGAGGCGATCGTGTCAGGGCTGGCGCGTCACCGGCTCGATATCCACTTCCCCAGGCGCTTCACGCTGCTGGTGAAGCTGCTGGGCATTCTACCGACGACATTGCGCCGCCAGATCGGACTGCGCATGACGCGAGATTGACCGACATCAGGCAGGCGGATGCCTGCCACGAACAGCATGTTTCTTGATCGCAGGTCTTCCTTCTCTGGAGTGGCATGAATACAACGACGTCACAGGCAACAGCTCCTCTTCCCCGCCAGCGGATCGCCGTCATCGGCAGCGGCATCAGCGGCATGGCAGCGGCCTACTACCTCAGTCGTCACCACGAGGTGCATGTCTTCGAGTCGGCCGAGCGTCTCGGCGGCCACACTGCGACCATGGACGTGCAGACCGCCGATGGCAGCGAATGGGCCATCGATACCGGATTCATCGTCTTCAACGACCGCACCTATCCCCACTTCCAGCGCCTGCTGGAGCGTCTCGATGTCGCCTATCAGCCCACCGAGATGAGCTTCTCGGTACACACCACCGCCGAGGACTTCGAGTACAACGGCCATACGCTGATGTCGTTGTTCGCCCAGAAACGCAACCTGTTGCGCCCGCGCTTCTATCGACTGCTGCGTGACATCCTGCGCTTCAATCAGCAGGCCGCGGCGGACCTGGACAGCGGCAGGCTCGCCGAGGACGCGACCCTGGGCAGCTATCTCGACGCCAACGGCTACTCACAGGTGTTTCGTGAGCATTATCTGCTGCCGATGGGCGCGGCGATCTGGTCCGCCAGCATCGCGGACATCGAGCGCTTCCCGCTGCAGTTCTTCGTGCGCTTCTTCCGCCATCACGGCCTGCTGTCGATCAACGATCGTCCCCAGTGGTTCACGCTGATCGGTGGGTCACGCAGCTACATCGCCCCGCTGACCGAGGGCTATGCCGAGCGCATTCACCTCAACAGCGAGATCCGCCAGATACGGCGCGATGTCGACGGCGTGACACTGGAGCACGTCGATGGGCGCTGCGAACGCTTCGATCAGGTGGTGCTGGCCTGTCATGCGCCTCAGGCACTGGCTCTGCTGAAAGACGCCAGCGCCTGTGAGCAGGACGTGCTCTCGGCGATCACGACCCAGCGCAATGACGTGGTGATGCACACCGACACCTCCCTGCTGCCCAGGCGTCGTGAGGCCTGGGCGAGCTGGAACTACCGTCTCGATGGCCGGGATGACGCCCAGCGAGCCAGCGTCACCTACGACATGAACATCCTGCAGCGCCTCGATGAGCGCGACTATCCGCCTCGAGAGACCTTCTGCATCACGCTCAACGACAGCGATGCCATCGACCCCGCCCTCGTACTGGGCCGTTACGCCTATGATCACCCGCGCTTCACGCTTGAGGCCGAGGCCGCCAAGCAGCGCTTCATGGAGATCTCCGGTGTCTCGCCACGGCCTGGTGGCCCGGTGGGACGCACCCATTTCTGTGGTGCCTGGTGGCGCAACGGCTTCCATGAAGATGGCGTGTGGAGTGCATTGCGCGTCGCCGAGGCACTGGGTGCCCGCGAGGCAGACGATTGAAGGCGCCCGCCAGCCGTATCGGCTACGGCACGCTGCGCCATCGTCGCCATGCGCCGCGCCAGCATGCCTTTCGCTATCGCGTCGCGATGGCGTGGCTGGCGCTGGATGAGCTGCCGGACCTGATGGCAGGCCGGCGTCTGGCAAGCGCCAGCCGGGCGGCACCGCTGGCCTTTCGCGAGCGCGACCATCTCCCGGCAGCCCTGCACGGTCTGACGGATGGCCCATTGATCGAGCGTGTCCATGAGGCTTGTCGACGCGAGCTCGCCATGGCGGGCGATCATGCGCCCCTGCCGCAAGGCCGCATCTTCCTGCTGACCCAGCTGCGGCATTTCGGGGTGGGCTTCAATCCGATCCGACTCTATTACCTCTACCACGCGACGGGCCAGCTGGGCGCCGTGCTCGGTGAGGTGACCAACATTCCCTGGGGCGAGCGTGTGCTGTATGCCTCGCGCACCGATTCGCGACGGCGCATGCATTCGGCGCATTTCGACAAGCGCCTGCATGTCTCTCCCTTCATGCCGATGGGCATGCGCTATCACTGGCGCTTCAATGACCCCAGCAACGATGAGCTCCTGTTGCACATGGAAAATCATCCACTGGGCGAGGAAGTGACACGCAAGCCCGGGGAATCACTCTTCGATGCCAGCCTGAGCCTGCATCTGGAACCCGCGACTCCACGCGCCATGACCCGCCTGCTGCTGCGCTTTCCGTGGATGACACTCAAGACCGTGGCAGGCATCCATTACGAGGCGCTGCGTCTGGCGCTCAAGCGCGTGCCGATCTTCGATCATCCGCGCCCTCAGCCAGAGACTCGGCATCCGTCATGAGGACATCACCATGAGCCAGTTTGAACCCGTTCCCCCCAGTCCGGTGGCAATCCCCCGTCACGATGACCGCCTGACCCGCCTGCTGCGCCCTCGGCTGCTGCGCATGCTCGACAGACTCGAGGGCGGCAGCCTGACCGTGCTGGAAGGTCGTGAGCGCCATGTGCTGGGGCAAGGGGGGCCACGTGACATCACGCTGCGCATCCACGATTCGCGCGCCTGGCGGCGCATGGCACTGGGGGGCACCGTCGCGGCGGCGGAAGCCTACATGGACGGTCAGTGGGAGACGGATGATCTGGTGGGGCTGGTGCGTCTGTTCGCCTTCAATCTGGAACAGGTCAATGACTCGGTGGACAGCGGGACATCGCGCCTTTCCAAGTGGGCGCTGAGTGTCGCCTACGCGCTGGCGCGCAATACCCTGGCGGGCTCGAAGCGCAATATCTCGGCGCACTACGATCTTGGCAACGACCTCTTCGCGCTGTTCCTCGATCGCGAGCACCGCATGTACTCCGCGGCGGTCTTTCCGCATCCCGAGGCAGACCTCGAGGAAGCCTCGACGCACAAGCTGGAGCGACTGTTCGACCTGCTGGAGCTGGGGCCACAGCATCATCTGCTGGAGATCGGTACCGGCTGGGGCGGCCTTGCCATCCATGCTGTCCGAACGCGCGGCTGTCACGTGACCACCACTACCATCTCCGATGAGCAGCATGCCTACACGGCGGCACGCATCGCCGAGGAAGGACTGGAAGACCGCATCACGCTGCTCAAGCAGGATTATCGTGCCCTCGAGGGCCGCTTCGACCGTATCGTCTCGGTGGAGATGATCGAGGCGGTCGGGCATCAGTATCTGCCGACCTACCTGAAGACTCTCGAGCGACTCCTCAAGCCCGAAGGCCTGATCGCCCTGCAGGCCATCACGATCCGTGATCAGCGTTTCGCGGCCGCCAGCCGCGAGATGGATTTCATCAAGCGCTACATCTTCCCGGGCGGCTTCCTGCCCTCACATGGCGCCATACTGGGTGCCATGCAACGTGATACCCAGCTGAACCTGCTGACACTCGAGGATATCGGCCTGCATTACGCGGCCACGCTCAAGGCGTGGGGGCAGCGTTTCGAGGCACGCCTCGACGATGTCTATGCACAGGGGTATGACGAACGCTTCGTGCGGATGTGGCGCTACTACCTGGCCTACTGTGAAGGGGGCTTCCGGGAGCGCACCATCGGCACCTGTCAGCTGCTGCTGGGAGGCCCTGGCGCCCGCCCGGTGCAGATGGGACTCAAGGACTGGAACGCCTGAACGTGCTCTCTCCACGCATCACCCCACTGCTGAATGCCGGGCTGTTTCAGCTTGGCTGGTTCAGTTGCGTGCTGGGGGGCGCCTGGGTCGCACTGCTGGTCACCCCGCTCATTCTGGCCGCGCATCTGGGCTGGGTCGTCCCACAGGCCCGGCGCGTACGAGAGCTGCGATGGCTGGGGGGCTTTCTGGCACTGGGCATGGTGGTGGACGGCGGTCTGACCCTGGCCGGTGGCTACTCGCTGCCAGCCACCGCGCCGGACTGGACACACTGGCTGCCGCTGCCCGTGTGGATGTGGTGCCTGTGGCCGCTGTTCGCCAGTACCGTACATCATGCATTGCACTGGCTATGGCAGCGCCCATGGCTCGCCGCCATCGGCGGGGCGACAAGCGCGCCCCTGTCCTATTACGGCGGCGCTCAGCTCGCTGACGTCACGCTCGTCGATTGGCTGTTGCCGGCACAGGCCCTCATCTGGGGCGGGCTATGCCTGGCCATCTCGCGCTGGAAGCTGGCCCAGCCAGGCACATGATGTCCGTGCATCGAGGCGGCTTCAGGCCATGGCCATGGACAACTGGCCGGATTCATAGCCATTGAGACGCTCGATGACGTCCGCCGCCGGCGCGGGACGGGAGAAGTAGAAGCCCTGAATCCAGCCACAACCGTGCGATACCAGGTATTCACGCTGCTCTGCCGTCTCGACACCCTCCGCGATCATCTCCATGCCCAGCCCCTTGGCCATCGCCAATACCGCCATGGTGATGGCCGCATCGGAGCGCTCCCCCGGCAAGCTGCGAATGAAGGCCCGATCCAGCTTGAGCTTGTCCACTGGCAGATCCTTCAGATAGGACAGCGACGAATAACCGGTCCCGAAATCATCCACCGCGATCTGGTGGCCTCTGCTGCGCAGGGTCGCCAGCCGGCGCGAGATGTCACCGGCGCGCTCATCCAGCAACACCGACTCGGTCAACTCCAGGCCGATGCTGTCCGCCGGCACGTCATACTCCAGCAGCAGCGCGGCCAGCGAGGCCTCAAAATTGCCCTGTATCAGCTGCAGTGCCGAGACATTCACCCAGATGCACAGGCGGTGTCCCGCACGTCGCCAGTTCGCCTGCTGCTGCACGGCCTCGCGCAGCACCCAGTTGCCCAGTCGCAGCATCAGGCCATGGCGCTCGGCCAGCGGGACGAAGTCAGCAGGCGACACCGGCCCACGCAATGGATGCTGCCAGCGCAGCAGCGCCTCGACACTGCTCACCTTGCCGGTACTGGCCTGATGCTGACACTGGTAGTGCAGCTGCAACTGGCCATGGCTCTCGAGCGCTGCCCGTAGATCGTTGGCCAATCCCAGCTGGAGATCGGCACCGGAATCCAGTGCCGGCTGGAAGCGCATGTCGATATTGCGACCGTGGCGCTTGGCGGCGTAGAGCGCGCTTTCCAGGCGCTGCATCACCACTTCGGGATCACGCCCGTCCTCCGGTGCACGACAGCTGCCGATCGAGAGCGCCAGGTGGAGAATCTGATCGTCCACTTCCAGTGGCTGGGTCAGCGTCGAGCGCAGCTCTTCGATCCACTCACCGTGGTCTCCCCCCGCCGTGGTTCGCAGAATCACGAACTCGTCACCGCCGATGCGTCCTGCGACACCGCCGCGTGCCAGCTCCGTGAGGCGCCGCGCGAACAGCTTGAGCAGACGGTCTCCCCCCTCGGTGCCCAGCGAGTCGTTGATGCTCTTGAGGGCATCGATGTCGATCAGCGCCAGGTCCAGGGCTTCCCCGGCCCGCAAGCTGCCCAGACGACTCACCATCAGGTCACTCAGACGACGTCGATTGGGCAGGCCGGTCAGAGTGTCCTCCAGCCCGATGCGCTGCAGGTCTTCCTCCCGCGCCTTATGGCGCGAGATATCCGAGAACAGCGCGATGTGGAACACCTCTCCCGCGCGCTCCATGCGTCGCGCCCTTAGCCACTCAGGGTACTCATCGCCCTGCTTGCGCCGGTTCCAGACCTCGCCCTCCCAATAGCCATGCACCGCCAGGGCCTGCCAATAGCGGCGATAGAAGCCCTCGTCATGGCGGCCCGAGGACAGCAGGGAAGGGTTGCGCCCGATGATCTCCTCCGGCGCGTAGCCGGTGATCCGACTGAAGGCGGCATTCACCGCCAATACCTTGTTCTGACTATCACTGATCAGGAGTCCATCGCTGCTGAGGTGCACGGCCGCCTCCAGCAACTCACGCCGCAGATGCAGTCGGCGCATCAACCGCAGGATGTCCGCGCCTGCCAGGATGACCGGTATCAGCGCGCACAGTCGCAGTTCGAGGTCTGGCAGCCACGGCATCAGGCACAGGGCAATGACTCCCCCCCAGATGAGGGGGCGATTGAAGGAAGCATTCGGCCACATACCGGACCCTCGGTCGAGATGACGATATCCACTACACGGTTTCATCATGCAAATGGCCACTTCACAGCCAGGCTGGCCCGCGCACCAATGCTGCCCATTCTCCACGGAAATGTCATGCCAGCCCGCTGACACCCATCGTCTTATCGACTGGCACGCCAAAAGCTGAAGCAGATATTTGCACCGCCCCATGGTGCCCTTTAGTCTGCCCCCCACGTGCATTCAGTGGGGCCAGCCATTAGACTAGCCCCATTCGGGCGTTGTTACGCCCCGTACGGCATAACCATCCCGCTACTCGGAATGACTCAGTGACCAAGCAACACTCCTTTACTCGCGACGAGCTGCTGGCCTGCGGCCAGGGCGAACTCTTCGGCCCGGGCAATGCGCAACTGCCTGCTCCCAACATGCTGATGCTGGATCGCATCACTCACATCAGTGAGGAAGGCGGTAGCCACGGCAAGGGGCAGTTGATCGCTGAGCTCGATATCACTCCGGACCTGTGGTTCTTCGACTGCCACTTCCCGGGCGATCCGGTCATGCCGGGCTGCCTAGGCCTCGATGCCATGTGGCAACTGGTCGGATTCCACCTCGGCTGGCTTGGCAACCCGGGCCGCGGTCGTGCGCTGGGCTGCGGAGAAGTGAAATTCTCCGGTCAGGTCCTGCCGACCGCCAAGAAGGTGACCTACACCATCAACATCAAGCGGGTCATCACTCGCAAGCTGATCCTCGGCATCGCCGATGGCACAGTCACCGTTGATGGCCGCGACATCTATCAGGCCAACGACCTGCGCGTCGGTCTGTTCACCTCCACTGCGAACTTCTGAACGGGAGGCTCCCATGCGTAGAGTGGTAGTCACCGGGCTGGGCATTGTTTCCTGCCTGGGCAATGATCGCCAGCAGGTCCTGGAATCCCTCCAAGAGGGACGTTCCGGTATCCGCCGCAAAGAGGAATACGCCGAGCTTGGCTTCCGCAGCCAGGTCGCGGGCGTAGTCGACATCAACCTCGAAGACCATATCGATCGCAAGCAACTGCGTTTCATGGGAGATGCCGCGGCGTATGCCTACATCTCCATGGAGCAGGCGATCGCTGATTCCGGCCTGAGCCCGGAGCAGGTCTCCAACGAGCGTACCGGCCTGATCGCCGGTTCCGGTGGCGCATCTTCCGCCAACCAGGTCGAGGCCGCTGACATCATGCGCGCCAAGGGCCTGCGCCGCGTCGGACCGTACCGCGTCACCCGCACCATGGGCTCCACCGTCTCCGCGTGTCTGGCCACGCCGTTCAAGATCAAGGGCATCAACTACTCGATCTCCTCGGCCTGTGCGACATCGGCTCACTGCATCGGTAGCGCTGTCGAGCAGATCCAGCTGAACAAGCAGGACGTGGTCTTCGCTGGCGGCGGTGAAGAAGAACACTGGACACTGTCCTGCCTGTTCGATGCCATGGGCGCGCTCTCCACCAGTTACAACGACTCGCCGGAAACCGCGTCTCGTCCGTACGACACCACCCGTGACGGCTTCGTCATCGCTGGCGGTGGCGGCATGCTGGTCCTGGAAGAGCTGGAGCACGCCAAGGCACGTGGCGCCAAGATCTACGCCGAAGTGACAGGCTACGGCGCAACGTCAGACGGCCACGACATGGTGGCACCGTCCGGTGAAGGCGCCGCACGCTGCATGCGTCAGGCGATGGCAACCGTGAATGGCAAGATCGACTACATCAACACTCACGGCACCTCGACGCCAGTGGGTGATGTCGCCGAACTCAAGGCCATCCAGGAAGTCTTCGGTGCGGACAGCCCGGCGATGAGCTCCACCAAGTCGCTGACCGGCCACTCTCTGGGCGCCACTGGCGTGCAGGAAGCCATCTACTCGCTGCTGATGATGGAGAACGACTTCATTGCCGCCTCCGCCAACGTCAGCGAACTGGATGAACGCGCCGACGGCCTCGATATCGTCACCACTCGCCGTGATGGCGTGAAGATCGAGCGTGTGCTCTCCAACAGCTTCGGCTTCGGTGGCACCAACGCCTGTCTGATCCTGGAGCGCTTCCAGGACTGAGATCATGGATCTCTGACCGGTGATGCATGACACGAAAAGGCCGCCCCATGGGGCGGCCTTTTTGCTGATGCCGAGCTATCGGCTGGCTTTCACATCACTTCACCGCCCGACTTCCTCCAGTCGGAGCGCTCAGACGCCCACGCTGTCTGCCGGCGCCTTTTCCTCGAGTGGCGGACGTGGAGTGCGGGATATCCGCTGCAAGGTGTCTTCCACCCACCCCTCGACATCCGCGATCACCGCATCCGGCTTGCGGCCGGTGGTCTCGATCGCAGGCCCGAAGACGACATGCAGGGTGCCAGAACGCTTGATCCAGCTGTCATTGGGCCAGATCTCGCCTGCATTGTGGGCCACCGGGACGACCGGCACTCCAGCACGACAGGCAATCGCGGCACCTGACTTGTTGAATTTCTTGCGCGTCCCCGGTGCCAGGCGCGTCCCTTCCGGGAAGATCAGCACCGTGAAGCCATCCTTGAGCCGCTGCGTTCCCACGCTCAACACCTGCTTGAGCGCCTTGGCGGGCTGCTTGCGGTCCAGCGGAATCGGCTCAAGCAGCTTGAGACCCCAACCGAAGACGGGAATCTTGAGCAACTCCTGCTTGAGCACGGTGCACAGCGGCCGCTTGACCACCTGCAGATAGATGGTTTCCCACTCACTCTGGTGGTTGGAGAGCAGAACGCATGCCCCTTCGGGCAGCTGCTCACGCCCGCTGACCTCTACCCTGACGCCACAGGTGAGACGGAACCACCAGAGCACAAGGTGGTTGTAACTATGCAGAACGCGATAACGTGCCTTGAGCGGCAAGCAGGCTGCCACGGGTACCAGCACCAGGGCACTGAGCAGCAACGCCATGAAATAACCGAAGTAAAACAACACACTACGCAGTGCATTCACAGTAAAGATCTCCGCACGTCAGACATCCTCTTGAGGTGAGGTCACCGGGGTGCGCTGTGCCACCCAATCGTCCAGCAGGCGGGACAGCTCCAGCCGCCAGGGTTTCTGATGCACCCCGAAGGTCTCCAGCACTCGTCGACAGTTGAGCACTCGGCGCAGCGGAGTTCCCGAGTTGAGCGTCAACGCCTTGATCGGGCCGGGTGATACCTCCTCCCCGATCCCCTCGAGCCGAGTGATCAGCTGAGTCCGCACCACGCTGATGAAGGCGTAACTGCTGACAGGCTCGGTACCCGCCAGATGATAGGCGCCCCAGGAACCCGCACCGCAACGTTGCTGTTGCAGCATGCCGACCAGCGCCATGGCCACGGCGTCGACACTGGTCGGGCACAGGATGACGTCTTCCGCAGCGCGGACTTCCTGACCCGCGAGCAACGACTCGATCAGCGTCGGCAGCCAGGCATCACGGCCATCGGGGCCGAACAACGGCCCGAGACGCACGATCAGATGGCTCGGCAATTCGGCGCGGATACGGTCGCCCGTGGCGATGACCCGACGCAATGCCGTATCGATGGGGGACGGCACCTCTTCCTCATCGAGCAAGCCTTCCCCGCCCTGCTCGAACATCTGGTCCGCCACGCACCATACCAGCGGCGTGTCTGTCTCGACACAGGCCGCCAGCACGGCTTCCACGTGCTCGGCATGCGCCGTGACGTCTGCCGGTGCCGAGTCCGCAGGACTGACGAAGGGAGGCACGATCACCACATCCGCGCGATGCGAGCGAATATCACTGGCGTCGATACGCACGGCATCGAGCACTTGAAGCTCGAGATCCGTACGGGTGTTGGCCACTCGGGCCAGGCCGAGGCTCAGGCAATGCCCGGCATCCAGCAGCAAGAGTTTCACAGGCACACTCCGGCAAACAGACGCATCGGCACGAAGCGTGCCGATGCAAAGGCGACATTCTATCAACCTTGCAGGCTGGCTGCAGGCCCGTTGTCGCGCCGGGGACCAGAAGTGAGCAGCACCCCTCCCAGCGGCTGGGGGCGACCGATACCATAGCCCTGAACGAGATCGACACCGATCTGCTCAAGTGCCGGCAGCAAGTCACGTCGCTCCACGTATTCGGCGATGGTGACGATGCCCATCTGGGCACAGATGCGGCAGATGGCCGAGACGATGGCAGCGTCCAGGCTGTCACGGGTCAGATTGCGCACGAAGGCGCCATCGATCTTGAGCTGATTGACGGGCAACTCCTTGAGATAGGCGAAAGAGGACATTCCGCTGCCGAAATCGTCCAGCGAGAAGCTGCAGCCAAGGCGACGAATGCCACGAATGAATTCGCGTGCTTGCGCCAGATTGCTGATGGCGGCCGTCTCGGTGATCTCGAAGCACAATCGCTCAGGCGCCACGCCACTCTCCTCGATCATGGTGATCAGCTGATCGCGCAATGGCATGTCACTCAGGCTTTGCCCCGAGAGATTGATGGCCAGGATGGCGTCTTCTTCAATGCGCCCATCATTGGATTTCAGTACCTGCAGCGCTTCAGTGACGACCCAGACATCAATGGCAGGCATCAGCCCGAAACGCTCGGCAGTGCCCATGAAGTGGGCCGGGGTCATATGCTCGCCCTCGGCATTGACGTAGCGCAGCAATACTTCGTAGTAAGGCCCACTGGACGGGCGGCACAACGATTCAATCGGCTGGATATAGAGCGTGAAGAAGCGTTTCTCCAGCGCTTCCTGCAACAGAGGCAACCATTGGAGCTCGCGCTGGGCACGCTCGAGCCCGGCATCTTCCTCGTGATAGGCATGCACCTGGTTGCGACCATTCTGCTTGGCCATGTAACAGGCCGCGTCGGCCTGACGCAGCACTTCCGTGGCCGGTGCACTCCCCGTGATGGACGCAAGGCCGATGCTGACACCCAGCTGGAACTGACGCCCATCCTCGAGATAACGATAATCCGCGATGGTCGAGCAGAGTCTCGAGGCGCGCTCCAGTGCCTGTTCACGATTGCATCGGTAGAGGATGACCGCGAATTCATCGCCTCCCAGACGGGCGAGCACATCAGAATCCCGGATCTGCTCGCGCATCAGATGCGCAATCTCGCGCAGCACGGTATCCCCCGCTGCATGACCGCAGGTGTCGTTGATGACCTTGAAGAAGTCGAGATCCAGATACAGCAATTGATGCAGATCGCCGTCTTCCAGCGAGGCCCCCAGAGCATCATCGAAGGCACTGCGGTTCTGCAGCCCCGTCAGGCTGTCATGATGGGCCTGGAAATCGAGCCGACGAATCATCGCCTGGCGATAACTGATGTCACGGAAGACCAGCACGGCACCTTCCACCTCATCATTGCGAGCGCGGACCGGAGACGCCTTGAGCTCTATCGCACACTCACTGCCATCCCTGGCGACCAGCAGGGTCTGGTTCGCCATGTGCACGACCTCCCCGCGGCTGAGCACGACATCCAGGTGGGTATCCATCATGTGGAGGGAGCCCTCATGGCGCAATTGCAGAATGCGCGCCCAGGGGCGGCCCCGGGCCAGCGCGGGATCCCAGCCACACAATTCTGCCGCGATGGGATTGATGTGGCGGATCATTCCCTCCCGATCAAGGCTGATCACCCCTTCATCGATGGAATCCAGCATCACGGTCACCTGATCCCGTTCGTGACGCAATTCCCGGGTGCGGTACTCCAGCAGACCGCTCAACCGCGCCCGATAGTGTCGACTGCGCCGTACACGACTTTCTGCCTTCAGCGCCAGCAACGTCAGTCCCAGCACGGCCAGTGAGGCAACCCCGAGTATCACTGCCAGCCAGACATGCTGCCCTCCCCCCGAACGAAGCGGGGGAGCCGGCATCACCGAGTCGGGCACCACTTCCATCGCCGCCATGCCCAGATAGTGCATCCCTGCGATCGCTCCCCCCATCAGTAACGCAGCAAGGGCCTGATAACTGCGACGCGGGCGGCGTTGATGCAGAAAGAGCCCTCCAAGCCACAGCGCAGCCGTCGAGGCGATGACGGCCACCAGAATCGACAGTCCCAACAACGGGGCATCGTAGCGATACGCCATCGGCATCTGCATCGCCGCCATGCCGAGATAGTGCATCGAAGCGATCCCGCCCCCCATCACCGCTCCGCTGCCAAACAGCCATGACAGCGTCAAGCGCGACAGCGTGTTGGCCCACAGCGCCAGTCCGGAAGAGAGCACGGCCACCATCATCGAGAGTAGCGTCAAGCCCCACTCATAGGTGACCGACGTACCGATGTCATAGGCCAGCATGCCGATGAAATGCATTGACCAGATGCCCAGGCCCATCGCCAGAGCCCCACCCAGCAGCCACCCCAGGCGACTGGCACGCGACACCGACAGCGCGACCTGCCGAATCAGCTGCAAGGCAGCATGAGATGCCAGTACCGCGACCAGAATGGAAAGCAATACCAGTGAGGGGGAATAGCTACCATGCATGAATGACCTCAATCATCGGGGGCCTGCCAAGGGGAACGAGCTGAAAGTGGACATACACTTGAAACGATAGTTTACCTGCAAGGTACGGAACTGCCTGATTTTTTCCTCCACGCTCAGTGTCCTCAAGTGAGACGACAGCGTAATGGCCCGATCATCGGACTCGGGGCATACCCCCTTACGCTCGCAGAGCGACTTTGGATGTATCGGCCGATATCCTGGCAGATGGAGGGGGATGCCTGAAAACCTCCCCGCCCTCTCACGCAGTACCCTCGATACCTCGAGAGGTTTCCTTTGCCTCCAGAAACGAAAAACCCCCGCAGAGCGGGGGTTCGAGGCAATATGGATGACCATGGAGCTGATGATCAGAACGGAATCTCATCATCGAAATCGTCAAAGCTGCCAGCCGGCGGCGCGCCGAAATTGTTGTTCTGCGAGTTCTGCTGAGGAGGCTGGTGAGCGGGCTGCTGAGCCGGAGGCGGAGTGTGCGGCGCCGGCGGCTGACCACCGAAGTTGCCACCCTGCTGCGGTGCCGGCGGCTGGCCGCCGAACTGGCCACCCTGCTGCGGAGCTGCCGCGGCCTGCTGCTGACCACCATACTGACCACCTTGCTGAGGTGCCTGCTGGGGACGACCGCCGCCACTGAAGCCGCCACCGCCGCCGCCTTCACCACGGGTATCCAGCATCTGCATGTCATTGGCGACGATTTCGGTGCTGTAGCGGTCGTTGCCGTTCTGATCCTGCCACTTGCGCGTCTGCAGACGACCTTCGATATAGAGGCGTGAGCCTTTCTTGACGTATTGCTGAGCGATTTCCGCCAGCTTGTTGAACATCACCACACGGTGCCATTCGGTACGTTCCTGACGCTGACCGCTCTGACGGTCATTCCAGGTATCCGTGGTGGCGAGGTTGAGGTTGCACACCGCACTACCGGACGGAGTGAAACGGACTTCCGGATCCTGACCGAGATTACCGATCAGAATGACCTTGTTTACGCCGCGAGCCATGAAGATTACTCCTGAAAATAGACCGGTGCACATCAGGCACCGGCGAAGGTATCGAGTGCACTGACAGTGATCTGCCAGTGTCAAGGTTCAGCTGGCAGGTGCCTCGGCACCTGCCGGAGTTTCGCCATCACGCTGACGAGTGAAAGTCGCCAGCGCCTTGTCATCCAGTGTATCGCGTGTGACCTTCAGATAGGCGACCTGTTCCTCACGCACGACCAGAGCTTCTTCCACGCCGGCAATGGCCAGCAGGCGCGTCTGCAACTCGACGGCCGGAAGCCTCGCGGCTTCTGGCGACAGGCCGACCACTTCACTGCCAAGATGTCGCGGCGGCTGCATGTTCCAGACCACAGCCAGCCACAGCAGCGCCAGCAACCCCATGCCGAAGAAGACGCCACTCAGCCCGAAATGGCCCGTCAGCCAGCCGCCGCCGACACCCCCCACGAAGGCACCGAGGAACTGGCTGGTCGAATACACCCCCATCGCGGTGCCCTTGGCACCGGCCGGCGCCAGCTTGGAGATCATCGACGGCAAGGTGGCTTCCAGCAGATTGAAGGCCACGAAGAACAGCCACAGCAGGCCAAGGAAGGGCACGAGACCTGCGTGCTCGATGCCATCCACCCCCAGCAGCAACAGGCTTGTCGCGATGGTCGCCACGGCGCCCAGGAAGACCGGCTTCATGCGGCGGTACTTCTCGGCCACGATGACCAGCGGAAGCATGGCGACAAACGCCAGGCCCATCAAGGGCAGATAGACCCAGCCATGATGGGCGGGCGCGATGCCGAAGTTGACCAGCTGCTGCGGAATGGCCACGAAACAGGCCGTGAGGATCATGTGCAGCGCAAAGATCGACACATCCATGCGCAACAATGCGGAATTCGCAAGAATGCCCTTGAGCTGGCGACGATCAAGCCCCACATCTTGATGCTGACGCCTGGGTGCGGCAGGCACCAGTTTCCAGAGTACGAACACGCTCGCCACGGCCATGATGGCCGTCAGCCAGAAGACGCCCGAAAGTCCGAACGCATCCGCGGTCAGGGGTCCCGCGACCATCGCCAGCGCGAAGGCGACGCCGATCGACATGCCGATGGAGGCCATCGCCATGGTGCGCACCTCCTCTCGCGTCTGATCGGCCAGCAGCGCCATGATCGCACCTGCCACGGCACCGCTGCCCTGCAGGCAACGACCAAGGATGATCATCTCGATGCTGTCGGCATTTGCCGCGACCAACGAGCCAAGGATGAATAGCCCGAGTCCGAAGCCGATCACGGCCTTGCGCCCGAGGCGATCGGACAACCAGCCGAAGGGGATCTGCAGCAGTGCCTGGGTCAGGCCATACCCGCCCAACGCGACGCCGACCAGCGTCGGCGTCGCGCCAGCCAGATCACGGGTGTAGAGCGCCAGCACCGGCAACACCATGAACAGCCCGAGCATGCGGGTGGCATACAGGCTGGCAAGGCCGACGATGGCGCGACGTTCCGGCGCTAGCAGTCGAGAGGTCTTCATGGATGGCGGCGGGCTCCGGAGCAGGACAGTCAAGAAAGGGAGGCCGACCACGCGGGTCGCCAGAGAGTAGACTCCATGGGTGCTGATCACCGATGGACTGCACATTCTAAGGCTCGCCTGTCGGCTTTGAAAGCATGCAGCCTTTGCCGGGCGTTTCGCCCGCGCCTTATAATCGTTGCTTTTATCGACGCAGCCCGAGGTGGCAATGGACAGGATTCAGGTCAGGGGTGCGCGCACCCACAACCTCAAGAACATCGATGTCGAACTGCCGCGTGACAAGCTGATCGTGGTGACCGGGCTCTCCGGTTCCGGCAAGTCGTCACTTGCCTTTGACACACTCTATGCCGAGGGACAGCGGCGCTACGTCGAATCACTGTCCACCTATGCTCGCCAGTTTCTGTCGATGATGGAAAAACCGGACATCGACCACATCGAGGGTCTGTCACCGGCGATTTCCATCGAACAGAAATCGACATCGCACAACCCCCGCTCCACCGTCGGTACCATTACCGAGATCTACGACTACCTGCGCCTTCTGTACGCTCGCGCCGGTACGCCGCGTTGCCCGGACCACGACATCGATCTGGAAGCCCAGACCATCTCGCAGATGGTCGATCAGGCGCTGGCCCTGCCCGAGGGCAGCAAACTGATGCTGCTGGCACCGGTAGTCAGCGGGCGCAAGGGCGAGCACCTGCAACTGCTTTCCGAGCTGCGCGCCCAGGGCTTCGTCCGCGCGCGTATCGATGGCCTCATCGTCGAGCTGGATGACCTCAAGCCGCTGGAGAAGAACAAGAAGCATGATATCGACGTCGTCGTCGATCGCTTCAAGGTGCGCGAGGACCTCAAGCAGCGTCTGGCCGAGTCCTTCGAGACCGCACTGAACCTGGCCGATGGCAGCGCCCGGCTGCACTTCATGGACGGCGAACAGGAAGACCTGGTGTTCTCCTCGCGCTTCGCCTGCCCGGTGTGTGGCTATGCCCTGGCCGAGCTGGAGCCACGCCTGTTCTCCTTCAACAACCCGGCTGGCGCCTGCCCGACCTGTGACGGTCTCGGGGTGAAGCAATACTTCGACCCGGAGAAGCTGATCAGCCATCCGGAGCTGTCGCTGGCCGAGGGCGTGATCAAGGGCTGGGACCGTCGCAGCGTCTATTACTTCAGCCAGCTGCAGGCCGTCGCCGAGCACTATGGTTTCGCTCTGGAAGCCGCCTGGGAATCGCTCAGTGATGAGGCGCGTGATGCCGTGCTCAATGGCAGCGGACGTGAGGACATCGCGTTCAGCTACGTCAATGACCGCGGCCGCAAGGTGACGCGCGAGCATCCCTTCGAGGGCGTACTGCCCAACATGGAGCGGCGCTACCGTGAGACCGAATCCAACATGGTGCGCGAGGATCTCGCCCGCTATCTGGCCGTTCAACCCTGCCCGAGCTGCGATGGCTCGCGTCTGCGCCGCGAGGCACGCAATGTCTACGTCGACAATCGCACCCTCGCCGAGGTCGTGCGCCAGCCGATCGGCGAAGCGTGGGAAGAGTTCGGCAAGCTGAGCCTGCCGGGACGCAAGGGCGAGATCGCTGCCAAGATCGTCAACGAGATCCAGGCGCGCCTCGAGTTCCTCGTCAATGTCGGCCTCGACTATCTGACGCTGGAGCGCAGCGCCGACACCCTTTCCGGGGGTGAGGCACAGCGCATCCGTCTTGCCAGCCAGATCGGCGCCGGCCTGGTCGGCGTGATGTACATCCTCGATGAGCCCTCCATCGGCCTGCATCAGCGTGACAATGATCGCCTGCTCAAGACACTGATTCACCTGCGTGATCTGGGCAACACCGTGATCGTGGTCGAGCATGATGAAGATGCCATCCGTGCCGCGGACCACGTACTCGATATCGGCCCAGGCGCCGGCGTGCACGGCGGCGAGATCGTCGCCCAGGGCACCCCGGCGCAGATCGAGGCGACGCCCGGCTCATTGACCGGACAGTACCTGAGTGGCGAGCGTGAGATCGCCGTGCCGCCCTATCGCCTGCCTGCCAATCCCGAAAAGGTGCTGCGCCTGACAGGTGCCACCGGCAACAACCTGCAGAATGTGACGCTGACGCTGCCGACAGGCCTGCTGACCTGCATCACCGGCGTCTCCGGCTCAGGCAAGTCGACACTGATCAACGCCACGCTGATGCCGCTGGCCGCACGTGAGCTCAATCGTGCGACCACGCTGACCCCGGCGCCCTACGGCAAGATCGAGGGGCTGGATCTGTTCGACAAGATGGTGGACATCGATCAGAGCCCCATCGGGCGTACACCTCGCTCCAACCCCGCCACCTATACCGGGATCTTCACGCCGATCCGCGAGCTGTTCTCCGGGACCCAGGAAGCGCGCGCGCGCGGCTACAAGCCGGGCCGCTTCAGCTTCAACGTCAAGGGTGGGCGCTGCGAAGCCTGTCAGGGCGACGGCCTGATCAAGGTCGAGATGCACTTCCTGCCTGACATGTACGTGCCCTGCGATGTCTGCAAGGGCAAGCGCTACAACCGTGAGACGCTCGAGGTCCAGTACAAGGGCAAGAACATCCATGAAGTGCTGGAGATGACCATCGAGGAGGCACTGGAGTTCTTCTCGCCGGTGCCCGCCATCGCGCGTCGACTGCAGACACTGATGGATGTCGGCCTGTCCTACGTTCGCCTCGGCCAGAGCGCGACCACGCTCTCCGGCGGGGAAGCCCAGCGCGTCAAGCTGGCGCGCGAGCTGGCCAAGCGCGATACCGGCAAGACGCTCTACATTCTCGATGAGCCGACCACCGGCCTGCACTTCGAGGATATCCGACAACTGCTGGTGGTCCTGCACCGCCTGCGCGATCACGGCAACACCGTCGTCGTCATCGAGCACAACCTGGATGTGATCAAGACCGCTGACTGGTTGATCGATCTGGGGCCGGAAGGCGGCTCAGGCGGGGGCCAGATCATCGCCGAGGGGACACCGGAGCAACTGGCAACGCAGGAGGTCTCGCATACCGGTCGCTTCTTGGCACCGCTGCTGAAGCGCCAGAGAGCCTCCAACGCCAAGACAGGCGCTCAAGACACGTCAGCGGACAGCAAGCCGTCCAATGGCGGGAAGCCCGGCAGCAAGAAGAAGGCAGAAACCAGCAACTGACCTTCGTCAGGTGCCCCAGCGACACCCCTGACTCCTTCGTACCGTTTCCTTGCGGAACGTGACGAGTCAGGGCTTGCCCATGACGCCTGGCCGCATGAGCTGCCCAACCGACAAGCCTGTCTAACAGGCATAAAAAAAGGCCAACCCCGAAGGGTTGGCCTTTTCTTGTGGACGAAGCAAGCCGAAGCTTACTCTTCGCCCGCTGCCTCGGAGGCAGCCGGACGATCGACCAGCTCGACGAATGCCATCGGGGCATTGTCACCGGCACGATAGCCACACTTCAGGATACGCAGGTAACCGCCCGGACGGGTGGTGTAGCGCGGGCCGAGCTCATTGAAGAGCTTGCCGACCGCTTCCTTGGAACCGGTACGAGAGAACGCCAAACGACGGTTCGCAACGGAATCCTGCTTGGCCAGGGTGATCAGCGGCTCGATATGACGACGCAGTTCCTTGGCTTTCGGCAGGGTAGTCTTGATGACTTCGTGCTCTACCAGAGAGATGCACATGTTCTTGAACATGGCTTCACGGTGAGAGCTGGTACGGTTCAGGTGACGACCACTCTTACGATGACGCATGGTTGTGATTCCTTACCAGTCTGGGGCTTGAGCCGACCGGGCTTCCTTAAGCGGAAGCCTTGTCGTCCTTCAGGCTTGCGGGCGGCCAGTTTTCCAACCGCATGCCGAGGGACAGACCACGCGCGGACAGCACGTCCTTGATTTCATTCAAGGACTTCTTGCCGAGATTCGGGGTCTTCAGCAGCTCAACTTCGGTGCGCTGAATGAGATCACCGATGTAATAGATATTCTCGGCCTTGAGACAGTTCGCACTGCGAACGGTCAGCTCAAGATCGTCTACGGGACGGAGAAGGATCGGATCGATTTGATCTTCCTCTTCTTCGACTTCCTGTTCCTTGTCTGCTTCCAGATCAACGAAGGCGGCCAGCTGCTCCTGCAAGATGGTTGCGGAGCGGCGGATCGCTTCTTCCGGATCCAGCGTGCCGTCGGTTTCCAGGTCAATCACCAGCTTGTCAAGGTTGGTGCGCTGTTCAACACGCGCCGCCTCGACAGCATAGGAGACCCGGCGAACCGGCGTGAAGGTCGCATCCAGCTGGAGACGGCCAATGGCACGTGATTCGTCATCTGCAGAGAGACGCGCGTCAGCCGGTTCGTAGCCGCGGCCACGAGCGATCTTGAGTTGCATCTTCAGCTCGCCACCATCATTCAGGTGAGCGATGACGTGATCCGGATTCACGATTTCGAGATCATGGTCACCGGCGATGTCGCCAGCAGTCACGATGCCCGGGCCCTTCTTGTTCAGCGCCAGCACAGCTTCGTCGCGACCATGCATCTTGATGGCCACGTCCTTGAGGTTCAGCAGGATTTCGATGACATCCTCCTGTACCCCTTCAATGGCGCTGTACTCGTGCAGAACGCCTTCGATCTCAGCTTCCACGACGGCACAGCCGGGCATGGAAGACAGCAGGATGCGACGCAGAGCATTCCCCAGGGTGTGGCCGAAACCACGCTCGAAGGGCTCGAGGACGATCCGCGCATGATGGGCGCTGACTTCCTCGACCTTGATATCGCGAGGACGGAGAAACTCTGTCACTGAGCGCTGCATAAGAACACCTTTAAGGCTGCCAAACGGATAATCTGGGTACTCCAGCCGGGCCGACGAATCAGCCCGGCATCACATTACTTGGAGTACAGCTCGACGATCAGGTTTTCGTTGATATCGGCAGACAGGTCGCCACGCTCGGGGACAGCCTTGAAAGTGCCTTCCATCTTCTTGGAGTCGACGTCGACCCAGGAGACATCACCGCGGTTGGCAGCGAGTGCCAGAGACTGCTGGATGCGAGCCTGGTTCTTGGCCTTCTCACGAACGGTAACCACATCACCGGCCTTCACATTGAAGGAAGCGACGTTGACGGTACGGCCGTTCACGGCGATCGCCTTGTGGCTGACCAGCTGACGTGCCTCGGAACGCGTGGAGCCGAAGCCCATGCGGTAGACGACGTTGTCGAGGCGAGCCTCGAGGAGCTGGAGCAGAACCTCGCCAGTCGCGCCTTTCACGCGAGCGGCTTCTTTGTAGTAATTGCGGAATTGCTTTTCCAGAACGCCGTACATGCGACGAACCTTCTGCTTTTCACGCAACTGCAGGCCGTAGTCTGAAAGACGTTGACGGCGCTGGCCATGAACACCCGGGGGTTGTTCGGATTTGCACTTCTTCTCGAACGGAGTCACGCCACTCTTCAGGAAGAGGTCGGTGCCTTCACGACGAGACAGTTTGCACTTCGGTCCAATATAACGAGCCATGAGTCTGTCTCCTTAAACGCGGCGTTTCTTCGGCGGACGGCACCCATTATGCGGGATGGGGGTCACGTCGGTGATGCTTTGCACGCGGAAGCCTGCGGCATTGAGAGCACGCACGGCGGACTCACGACCCGGACCCGGGCCCTTGACCAGCACGTCGACGTTCTTCACACCATATTCGGCTGCAGCGGTCGCTGCACGTTCACTTGCGACTTGCGCAGCGAACGGGGTGCTCTTGCGAGAACCACGAAAACCCGAACCACCGGCAGTTGCCCAGGAGAGAGCATTGCCCTGGCGGTCTGTGATCGTCACGATAGTGTTGTTAAAAGAGGCATGGATATGCGCGATGGCATCCACTACCTGCTTTTTAACCTTCTTGCGCTTACTCGGGTTAGCCATTAGATGTTTCCTGTCTAAACGCCAGTTCGTTTACTTGCGAATCGGTTTACGCGGACCTTTGCGTGTACGTGCGTTGGTCTTGGTGCGCTGACCGCGCAACGGAAGACCACGACGATGGCGCAGGCCACGATAGCAACCGAGGTCCATGAGACGCTTGATGTTCAGCGTGATCTCACGACGCAGGTCGCCTTCGACGGTGTACTTACCCACCTCGGCACGAACCAGGTCCAGTTGTTCAACAGACAGATCAGCGATCTTGACGCTCGGTTCTAAACCGAGAGCGGCGCAGATCTGCTGTGCACGCGTACGGCCAATCCCGAAGATATAAGTCAGCGAGATCGCCGCGTGCTTGTTGTCCGGGATATTGACGCCAGCAATACGGGCCATCAGTTTTCTCCGAAAGGTTAGCGGCGGATTTTACATCCACAAAGGGCGCAATAGCATACCCCTTGATCCCGTTGGGAACAAGGGGGTATGCCAGCACCCGAGCTTGTATTCAGCTAAGCGGGGTCGAGGGATTAACCCTGACGCTGCTTGTGGCGCGGCTCAGTGCAGATGACCCGCACTGCGCCACGACGCCGAATGATCTTGCAGTTACGGCAAATTTTCTTGACGGAAGCTCGAACTTTCATCGTTCTCTCCAGTTTGCTAACAGGGGCTGCGCAATCAGCGCATCATGCCACCGCTGCCATAGCCTTTGAGGTTGGCCTTCTTCATCACCGACGCATACTGATTTGACATCAGATGCGACTGCACCTGGGCCATGAAGTCCATGACCACCACAACCACGATGAGCAGAGAGGTACCGCCGAAATAGAACGGAACCTGCCAGGCGACAACGAGGAATTGCGGCATCAGGGAGACGAGGGTGATGTAGAGGGCGCCGAACAGCGTCAGGCGAGTCATCACCTTATCGATGTAACGGGCCGTCTGTTCGCCTGGGCGAATCCCCGGCAGGAAAGCTCCTGACTTCTTGAGGTTGTCAGCAACATCCTTGGGATTGAAGACCAGCGCCGTGTAGAAGAAGCAGAAGAATACTACAGCGGCAGCGAAAAGCAAGATGTACAGTGGCTGGCCCGGCCCGAGAGCCTGAGAAGCCGTCTGCAACCATTGCATGCTTTCACTCTGGCCAAACCATTGGCCCATCGATGCAGGGAACAGCAGGATGCTTGACGCGAAGATCGGCGGGATGACCCCGGCCATGTTGACCTTCATCGGCAAGTAGCTGCTCTGACCGGCATACATCTTGTTGCCCACCTGACGGCGCGGATAGTTCACCGTGATGCGGCGTTGACCGCGTTCGATGAACACCACAAAGGCAACGGTAACGACTGCGAGCAGCGTCAGCGCCAGCAGCGGAAGCACATTCCAGGCACCATCATTGCGCGCCAGTTCGAAAGACTGGCCGATGGCACTCGGCAGCCCGGCGACAATACCAGCAAAGATGATCAGTGAGATCCCGTTGCCGATACCCTTCTCGGTGATCTGCTCTCCCAGCCACATCAGGAACACTGCACCAGCCACGAACGTACTCACGGCGGTGAAGTAGAAGCTGAAGTCAGCGGAATAGGCGACACCGTTTCCGACCAGTCCGACTGCCATGCCGATCGATTGGACCAGGGCCAGTACGACCGTGCCGTAGCGCGTGTACTGGCTGATCTTGCGACGACCGGCCTCACCTTCCTTCTTCAACTGCTCTAGCTGAGGCGAGACCACCGTCAGGAGCTGCATGATGATCGACGCGGATATGTAGGGCATGATGCCCAACGCGAAGATACTCATTCGCTCCAGTGCACCACCGGAGAACATGTTGAACATGCTCAGGATGGTGCCCTGGTTTTCCCTGAACAAGGCAGCAAGCTGGTCAGGATTGATACCGGGAACGGGGATGTGTGCACCGATTCGGTACACCACGATGGCGATGAACACGAAGCGCAAACGCGCCCAGAGTTCGCTCAACCCACTTCCCTGCATCGCCGGTACGTTTCCTGACTTAGCCATTTAGTCCTCTACCTTGCCACCGGCAGCTTCGATCGCAGCACGGGCACCCTTGGTGACCTTGATGCCGCGGACCGTGACTGCCTTGTCCAGTTCGCCGGAGAGCATGACCTTCGCGAACTTCGTGGAATCACGAAGCACGTTGGCCTTCTTCAGCGTTTCGAGGTCGACGATATCACCGTCTACCAGTGCCAGCTCGCTCAGGCGCACTTCTTCGGAAACCAGAGATTTCGCGGAAGTGAAACCAAACTTCGGCAGGCGACGCTGCATAGGCATCTGACCGCCTTCGAAGCCCGGCTTGACGCTGCCACCGGAACGGGACTTCTGGCCCTTGTGGCCACGACCGCCGGTCTTACCAAGACCGGAGCCGATACCACGACCGACACGCTTTGCAGCGTGCTTGGAGCCCGGGGCCGGACTCAGGGTATTCAATTTCATGGATTACTCTCCCTCAACACGGACAAGGTAATGAACCTTGTTGATCATGCCGCGTACCGCGGGGGTGTCTTCCAGCTCGACAGTGTGACCGATGCGACGCAGCCCAAGGCCTTTCATGGTGGCCTTGTGCTTTTCGAGGACGCCGATGGTGCTGCGGATCTGGGTTACCGTGATCTTAGCTGCCATGGTGCCTTACCCCGCAATCTTGTCGACAGACAGGCCACGCTTGGCGGCGATGTCTTCCGGAGATTTCATGGCAGCGAGACCGTTGATGGTCGCGCGCACCACGTTGACCGGATTGGTGGAACCGTAGCACTTGGCCAGGACGTCATGGACGCCTGCCAGTTCGAGCACGGAACGCATCGCACCGCCGGCAATGATGCCGGTACCTTCGGATGCTGGCTGCATGTAGATCTTGGATGCGCCGTGACGAGCCTTCACCGGGTACTGCAGGGTGTGGCCCTTCAGGTCAACCTTGATCATGTTGCGACGAGCTTGGTCCATTGCCTTCTGGATCGCGACCGGCACTTCACGCGCCTTGCCACGACCGAAGCCAACACGACCATTGCCGTCACCAACGACAGTCAGAGCGGTGAAACCGAAGATACGGCCGCCCTTGACTACCTTGGCGACGCGGTTGATCTGCACGAGCTTCTCTTGCAGGTCACCGCCCTTCTGTTCGATATTCGCCATCGTAAAACCCTTTAGAATTCCAGGCCGCCTTCACGTGCGGCATCGGCCAGGGCCTTCACGCGACCGTGGTACTTGTACCCGGAGCGATCGAAAGCCACTTGCTTGATACCCGCTTCCTTCGCGCGCTCGGCAATCAGAGCACCCACCTTGGCGGCGGAGTCCGAGTTACCGGTAGAACCTTCGCGCAGGCTCTTGTCGAGCGTGGATGCGGTGGCCAGGACCTGGCCGCCATCCGGCGAGATGATCTGCGCGTAGATGTGACGCGGGGTGCGGTTCACGCACAGGCGAAACACGCCCAGCTCGCGGATTTTCGCACGAGCGCGGCGGGCACGACGGAGACGAGATTCTTTCTTCGCGTTCATAACCCTGCCTTACTTCTTCTTGGCTTCTTTACGACGGACGACTTCGTCGCTGTACCGAATACCTTTGCCCTTGTAGGGCTCCGGCGGACGGAACGCGCGAATCTCTGCGGCGACCTGACCCAAAGCCTGCTTGTCAGCAGATTTCAGGACGATCTGAGTGTTCTTCGGCGTTTCAGCCGTAACACTTGCCGGCAGTTCATAGTCGACCGGGTGTGAGAAGCCCAGTGTCAGGTTGATTGTCTGGCCTTTGGCCTGGGCACGATAACCCACACCATTGATTTCCAGAGACTTTGTGAAGCCTTCGGAAACACCAGACACCATGTTGTTGACCAGAGCACGTGTGGTACCAACCATTGCCCAGTTCTTGGCAGTCTCAGCCGGGGCGAAGGTCATCTGACCTTCTTCCAGGTTGATGACCACGTCCTGGTGGACGGTCAGTTCCAGCTGGCCATTGCTGCCCTTCACGGTCAGCTTGTCGCCATCGAGTTTTGCCTCGACGCCGTTCGGCAATTTAACCGGATACTTGGCTACGCGGGACATTCCAAACTCCTAGAATACGGTGCAGAGGACTTCGCCGCCGACACCAGCTTGACGGGCCGCACGATCGGTCATCACGCCCCGGGAGGTGGAAACGATCGCAATACCCAGGCCATCTGCGACTTTCGGCAGCTCGCCCTTGCCTTTGTACTGGCGCAGGGACGGCTTGGAAACACGCTTGATGTTCTCGATAACCGCCTTGCCTTCAAAGTACTTGAGGGTCACGGTCAGTTCCGGCTTCGCGCCTTCTGCGACAGCAAACTCGGAAATGTAACCCTCTTCCTTCAATACGCGGGCCACTTCAACCTTGAGCTTGGAAGACGGCATGGTAACCGTCTCCTTGGTGGCCATCTGCGCATTGCGGATACGAGTGAACATATCCGCCAGAGTGTCTTGCATGCTCATTTACGTTGCGCTCCTGAATTCTTGCAGTGGTGTTACCAGCTGGACTTGGTCAGACCAGGCACGTCACCACGCATAGCGGCTTCACGCAGCTTGTTGCGGCTCAGGCCGAACTTGTTGTAGTAGCCGTGCGGACGGCCAGTGATACGGCAGCGGTTACGCTGACGGACCGGGCTGGCATCACGCGGCAGCTGCTGCAGTTTCAGCTGTGCGTCGAAGCGCTCTTCTTCAGAAGCGTTGACGTCATTGATGATGGTCTTCAGTGCGTCGCGCTTGGCGGCGTACTTTGCGACCAGCTTGGTGCGCTTGAGCTCACGCTCAACCATGCTTTTCTTTGCCATGATCCACCCTTATTTCTTGAACGGGAAGTTCAGCGCGCCCAGCAACGCACGACCTTCATCATCGGTGTTGGCGCTAGTGGTGATGGTGATGTCCAGGCCACGAATCCGGTCGATCTTATCATACTCGATCTCCGGGAAGATGATCTGCTCACGCACACCCATGGAGTAGTTTCCACGGCCATCGAAGGACTTCGGGTTCAGACCGCGGAAGTCACGAACGCGCGGGATAGCCACGTTCACGAGACGGTCCAGGAAGTCCCACATACGATCGCTGCGCAGGGTCACCTTGACACCGATCGGCCATCCTTCGCGGACCTTGAAGCCAGCGATGGACTTGCGTGCCTTGGTGATGATCGGCTTCTGACCAGACAGCATCTGGAGATCGGCAAACGCGTTGTCGATCAGCTTCTTGTCAGCGGTGGCTTCACCGATGCCCATGTTCAGGGTCACCTTGGTGATACGCGGCACCTGCATCACGTTGGCGTAGCCGAACTGCTCTTTAAGCTGGGCGGCCACTTCGTTCTGATAACGTTCTTTCAAGTTCGCCATGTTGTACCCGACTCGCGTTAGGCGTCGATCAGCTTCTGAGTCGACTTAAAGATGCGTACCTTAGTACCGTCTTCCTGAACCTGGATACCGACACGATCCGCCTTGCCGGTCTCCTGGTTGAAGATGGCCACGTTGGACGCGTGAATCGGAGCCTCGCGCTCGACGATACCCCCCTGGGTGCCCAGCATCGGGTTGGGCTTGGTGTGACGCTTGATCATGTTCACACCGGACACTAGCAGACGCTCACCTTTCAGCACCTTGCTGATGGTACCGCGCTTGCCCTTGTCCTTCCCGGCGATGACGATGACTTCATCGTCACGTTTGATCTTTTGCATATCCGCTTCCGCTCCTTACAGCACTTCGGGCGCCAGGGAAATGATCTTCATGAACTTCTCACTGCGAAGTTCACGGGTAACCGGGCCGAAGATACGGGTACCGATCGGCTGTTCGTTGGTGTTATTCAACAGAACGGCCGCATTACCGTCGAAGCGGATCACGGAACCGTCATTACGACGGACACCGGCTTTGGTACGAACGACCACTGCCTTCATGACTTGGCCTTTCTTGACCTTGCCACGCGGGATAGCTTCTTTGACGGTGACCTTGATGATGTCTCCAACACGAGCGTAACGGCGGTGTGAACCACCCAGCACCTTGATGCATTGCACCCGGCGCGCGCCACTGTTGTCGGCGACATCCAGCATTGTCTGAGTCTGAATCATCGGTTTTCTCCAAACCTAATCTGACTGCCTGGTGGGAACTGGCCTCGGGATCAACCCTTGGCCTGTTCAACCACCTCGACCAGGGTCCAGGCTTTCTTCTTGGACAGCGGACGAGTCTCGGCGATAGAGACGGTGTCACCGATCCGAGCCTGATTCGCCTCATCATGGGCGTGCAGCTTGGTGGAGCGTCTCAGGTACTTGCCATAGATCGGGTGACGCTCACGGCGCTCGACCATGACAACGATGGATTTTTCCATCTTGTCACTCACCACCTTGCCGGTGAGTGTGCGTGCTTTAGTTTCTTCGGCCATTTTACTCACCTGACTTCTGGTTGAGCACAGTCTTAACCTGAGCAATTTGGCGACGAGTCTGCTTGAGCAGGTGAACCTGGCTCAGCTGACCGGTAGCCTTCTGCATGCGCAGATTGAATTGCTCACGCAGCAGTTCGAACAACTGCTCCTGGAGCGCCTCGACTGACTTTTCACGGAGTTCTTGGGCTTTCATCACATCACCGTCCGCTTAACAAAGGTGGTGGAGATCGGCATCTTCATAGCGGCCAGACTGAATGCTTCACGGGCCAGCTCTTCGGATACACCTTCGATCTCGTAAAGGACCTTGCCGGGCTGGATCTGTGCGACCCAGTACTCGACAGAACCCTTACCTTTACCCATACGAACTTCCAACGGCTTGTTGGAAATCGGCTTGTCTGGGAAGACGCGGATCCAGATCTTACCGCCACGCTTGACGTGACGAGTGATGGCACGACGGCCAGCTTCGATCTGACGAGCGGTGATACGACCACGGCCGGTGGCTTTCAGGCCAAACTCACCAAAGCTTACCTTGCTTCCGCGATGCGCCAGGCCACGATTGCGACCTTTCTGCATCTTGCGGAATTTCATACGCTTGGGCTGTAACATCGATTACCCCCTTACTTGCCTTTCTTCTTGGGTGCGGACGCGGGCTGCTTCGCCTTGGCTCGCACCTCTTCGATGCCACCGAGGATCTCGCCTTTGAAGATCCAGACCTTGACACCAATGATGCCGTAGGTGGTGTGAGCTTCGAAGGTGGAGTAATCAATGTCAGCACGCAGGGTGTGAAGCGGAACGCGGCCTTCGCGGTACCATTCGGTACGGGCGATTTCGGCACCGCCGAGACGACCGGAGAGCTGAATCTTGATGCCCTTGGCGCCCAGACGCATTGCGTTCTGCACAGCACGCTTCATCGCACGACGGAACATGACACGACGCTCGAGCTGACCTGCCACATTGGCAGCGACCAGCTTGGCATCGAGTTCCGGCTTGCGAATCTCCTCGATGTTGATGTGGACGGGAACGCCCATCATCTCGGAAACTTCACGACGAAGGCGATCGACATCTTCACCTTTCTTACCGATCACGATACCCGGACGGGCAGTGTGAATGGTAATACGGGCGTTGTTTGCCGGACGCTCGATGCTGATGCGGCTCACGGAAGCGCTTTTCAGACGCTCTTCCAGGAATCCACGCACCTGCAGATCGTTGTTCAGTTTGTCGGCATAGGTAGCGCCTTCGGCGTACCAGACAGAGGTATGATCCTTGACAATACCCAGTCGGAAACCTGTCGGATTAACTTTCTGACCCATTGGTCGTCTCCTACTTCTCGGCTACCTTGACGGTGATATGACAAGTGCGCTTCAAGATGCGATCCGCACGGCCTTTGGCACGTGGCTGGATGCGCTTGAGCGTCATGCCCTCGTCGACACAGATAGTCGAGACGCGAAGCTCGTCAATGTCCATGCCGTTGTTTTCTTCCGCATTCGCGATCGCGGACTGCAGAACCTTGCGAACAATCTTCGCGGCCTTCTTCGGTGAGAAAGCGAGCAGATTCAGCGCCTCGGCGACCGGCTTACCGCGCACCTGGTCAGCCACCAAACGGGCCTTCTGGGCGGATAAACGAGCGCCGCGCAGCTTAGCAGCTACTTCCATCTCTTAAATCCTCTCTGGCTTACCGTTTGGCTTTTTTATCTGCAGCGTGCCCGCGGTATGTGCGGGTGGCAGCAAACTCGCCGAGCTTGTGACCGACCATTTCCTCAGAAACGAGAACCGGGACATGCTGGCGACCGTTATGGACGGCAATGGTGAGCCCGACCATGTTCGGCAGGATCATGGAACGACGCGACCAGGTCTTGATCGGTTTGCGGTCGTTCTTTTCCACTGCTGTCTCAACCTTCTTCAGCAGATGAAGGTCAATAAATGGACCTTTCTTCAGTGAACGTGGCACAGCCGTTACCTCTCAATATCTGTTACTTGGCCTTGCGGCGACGGACGATAAGCTTATCGGTGCGCTTGTTCTTGCGAGTCTTGTGACCCTTGGTCGGGACGCCCCACGGGCTGACCGGGTGACGGCCACCAGAGGTACGACCTTCACCACCACCATGCGGGTGATCGACAGGGTTCATCGCGACACCGCGAACGGTCGGGCGCACGCCTCTCCAACGCTTAGCACCGGCCTTGCCCAGTTGACGGAGGCTGTGCTCGGAGTTGCCCACTTCGCCGAGTGTTGCACGGCATTCGGACAGCACCTTACGCATCTCGCCAGAGCGCAGACGCAGCGTGGTGTAGTTACCGTCACGTGCCACGACCTGGGCACTGGTACCTGCACTACGAGCGATCTGAGCGCCCTTGCCCGGCTTCAGCTCTACACAGTGAACGGTGGAACCCACCGGGACATTGCGCAGCGGCAGAGCGTTGCCTTTCTTGATCGGTGCGTTGACACCGGACTCGAGACGGTCGCCAGCAGAGACACCTTTCGGTGCAATGATGTAGCGACGTTCGCCGTCGAGGTACTTCACCAGCGCGATGTTCGCGCTACGGTTCGGATCGTATTCCAGGCGCTCGACGATGGCCGGAATGCCATCCTTGTTGCGCTTGAAGTCGACCAGACGGTAATGGTGACGATGACCACCGCCGATGTGGCGAGTAGTGATGCGACCATTATTGTTACGACCACCGGACTTTGACTGCTTTTCAAGCAGCGGAGCGTACGCGCGACCTTTGAAAAGTTCGTCATTGACGACTTTTACCAGGTGGCGGCGACCGGCGGAGGTAGGTTTTGTCTTAACAATTGCCATGTTCCGTACTCCTGCCTTACTCGGCGCCAGAGAAGTCTTCGATGGTCTCGCCGGCGGCCAGAGTTACATAGGCCTTGCGATAACCAGCGCGACGACCAACACCGCGAGCGGTGCGCTTGGTCTTGCCTTTCATGTTCAGAACCTGAACACGATCGACTTTCTTGCCAAACAGCTCTTCGACGGCTTTCTTGATTTCGGGCTTTGTCGCGTCGCTGGCAACCTTGAACACGTACTGGTTGTTCTCGGCAGCGACCGCGGCCTTCTCGGTCATGTGAGGACCAAGCAGGACCTTGAATACGCGTTCCTGATTCATCCCAGGTTCTCCTCGAACTTGCGCAGGGCAGCGACAGTCATCAGCACCTTGTCGTAACCGACGAGGCTGACCGGGTCAGCGCCAGCGACATTGACGACGTCAACATACGGGATGTTGCGCGCAGCCAGGTACAGATTGACGTCCTGCTCTTCTGTGACGATCAGCGCTTTCTCAAGGCCCAGTTCCTGGAGCTTGGCGATCAGCAGCTTGGTCTTCGGAGCATCGACAGTGATTGCGTCGACCGCGACCAGGCGATCCTGACGGACCAGCTCGGACAGGATGGAACGCATGGCAGCGCGATACATCTTGCGGTTGACCTTGTGCGAGTGGTCCTGCGGACGCGCTGCAAAGGTCACACCGCCAGAACGCCACAACGGGGAACGGATGGTACCGGCACGAGCGCGGCCAGTACCTTTCTGACGCCACGGCTTCTTGCCACCGCCGGACACGTCAGAACGGGTCTTCTGAGCCACGGTACCCTGACGCGCACCAGCCAGATAGGCGGTGACGACCTGGTGAACCAGAGCCTCGTTGAAGTCCTTACCAAAGGTAGCATCGGAGACGTCTACTGCGCCGCCTGCACCTGCAAGATTAAGATTCATCGGTTAATTCCCCTCAGCGAGCTTTCACAGCGGAACGCACGATCACTTCGCCGCCCGGAGCACCTGGAACGGCACCCTTGACCAACAGAAGATTGCGCTCAGCGTCGACGCGGACCACTTCCAGGCTCTGGACGGTGGAACGGACGTTGCCCATCTGGCCAGCCATCTTCTTACCTTTGAAGACGCGGCCCGGGGTCTGACAGTTACCGATGGAACCCGGCGCGCGGTGCGACAGTGAGTTACCGTGGGTAGCGTCTTGGGTGCGGAAGTTCCAGCGCTTAACTGCGCCCTGGAAACCTTTACCCTTGGAGGTGCCAGTCACGTCAATCTTCTGACCAGCTTCAAAGAGGGATACGGTGAGTTCGCCGCCCACTGCAGGAGCTTCATCACCTTCTTCCAGGCGGAACTCCATCAGGGAACGACCAGCCTCAACACCTGCCTTGGCATACTGACCAGCAGTTGCCTTGGTGAGGTGCTTGGCCTTGCGGGAACCAGTTGTCACCTGAATCGCATTGTAGCCATCAGTCTCGACGGACTTGATGGTCACGATGCGGTTCGGCTCAACTTCAATCACGGTAACCGGCACGGATGCGCCAGCTTCGGTGAAGACGCGGGTCATCCCGGCCTTCTTACCGACTAAACCGATAGACATGTTCAGTCTCCTTTAGTGTACGGGGCTGTCACCCGCTATGGCTGCCCTTTCCAGAGCATTCCACTAGCACATTGTATGACGCCATCCCGGCGTGGCGGCTGCTGCTCCATCATTGAGAGCGCTGGGCCGCAGTGACTAGTGAGGTATCAGTCAACCTTGATCTGGACGTCCACACCGGCGGCCAGGTCAAGCTTCATCAGCGCGTCGACAGTCTTCTCTGTCGGCTCGACGATGTCGAGAACGCGCTTGTGGGTACGAATCTCATACTGGTCACGCGCGTCCTTGTTGACGTGCGGAGATACCAGGATGGTGTAACGCTCGCGACGGGTCGGCAGCGGGATCGGGCCACGAACCTGAGCACCGGTACGCTTTGCAGTTTCAACGATCTCTGCAGAGGACTGGTCGATCAGACGGTGGTCGAATGCTTTCAACCGGATGCGAATCTTCTGGTTTTGCATTGCCCAAAACTCCAATGGATGTCGACGGCGTAGGCCGTCACCCACGCATTCAAAGGATGCGCATTATAGGCAGACTGACATCAGGTGTCAAACATGCGAGAAAAGGGGGCCCAACAGGGCCCCCTTCTGTGTCAGGTAAGGAGAACCTTACTCGACAATCTTGGCCACGACGCCAGCGCCGACGGTACGACCGCCTTCACGGATAGCGAAGCGCAGACCATCTTCCATGGCGATCGGAGCGATCAGAGACACGACCATCTGGACGTTGTCGCCCGGCATGACCATCTCGACGCCTTCCGGCAGCTCACAGGTACCAGTGATGTCAGTGGTACGGAAGTAGAACTGCGGACGATAGCCCTTGAAGAACGGAGTGTGACGACCGCCTTCTTCCTTGGACAGAACGTAGACTTCTGCTTCGAACTTGGTGTGCGGCTTGATGGAGCCCGGCTTGGCCAGAACCTGGCCACGCTCGACGTCATCACGCTTGGTGCCACGCAGCAGAGCGCCGACGTTCTCACCAGCACGACCTTCGTCCAACAGCTTGCGGAACATCTCGACACCGGTAACGGTAGTCTTGGTGGTGTCACGCACGCCGATGATCTCGATCTCTTCGCCAGTCTTGACCAGACCACGCTCGATGCGGCCAGTCACGACGGTACCACGGCCAGAGATGGAGAAGACGTCTTCGATCGGCATCAGGAACGGCTGGTCGATAGCACGCTCCGGCTCCGGGATGTACGCATCCAGGGCCTTGATCAGGTTGGCAACGGCGGTAGTACCCATGCCGTTGTCGTCCTTGCCTTCCAGAGCCATCAGAGCAGAACCGATGACGATCGGAGTGTCGTCACCCGGGAAGTCGTACTCGCTCAGGAGTTCGCGCACTTCCATCTCGACCAGCTCGAGCAGTTCTTCGTCATCGACCATGTCAGCCTTGTTCAGGAAGACAACGATGAACGGAACGCCGACCTGACGGGACAGCAGGATGTGCTCGCGAGTCTGCGGCATGGGGCCGTCAGCTGCGGAACAGACCAGGATAGCGCCGTCCATCTGGGCAGCACCGGTGATCATGTTCTTGACGTAGTCAGCGTGACCCGGGCAGTCGACGTGCGCGTAGTGACGCACTTCGGACTGGTATTCCACGTGAGCGGTGGAGATGGTGATACCACGCTCACGCTCTTCCGGGGCGTTATCGATGGAGTCAAACGCACGCGCGTCACCACCGAAAACTTCTGCAGAGACACGAGTCAGTGCCGCAGTCAGAGTGGTCTTGCCGTGATCGACGTGACCAATGGTGCCGACGTTGACGTGCGGCTTCGAACGCTCAAATTTTTCCTTAGCCACTGCTATAACCTCTTTCGTTAGCTAATCGGTTACTTCTGGTTGATGACGGCTTCGACGATGCTGTTCGGCGCTTCGTCGTATTTCGCAAACTCCATGGAGTAGCTTGCGCGGCCCTGGGTCTGTGAGCGCAGGTCGGTCGCATAACCGAACATCTCACCCAGCGGCACCAGTGCATTGATGATCTTGCCAGTGGAAGAATCATCCATGCCCTGAACGAGGCCACGACGACGGTTCAGGTCGCCCATGACGTCACCCATGAAATCTTCAGGCGTGACGACTTCGACTTTCATGAGCGGCTCAAGCAGCACTGCACCCGCTTTCGGGGCACCGGCCTTGATCGCCATGGAAGAGGCAACCTTGAACGCGGTCTCGTTGGAGTCGACGTCGTGGTAGGAACCATCGAACAGCGTGACCTTGACGTCGATCATCGGATAACCGGCGATGACACCATTCTTGAGCTGCTCAGCGGCACCCTTCTCGACGGCCGGCACGTATTCCTTCGGAACCGCACCACCGACGATCTCGGACTCGAACTTGAAGGTCATTTCTTCGTCGTCGCCCTTGTCCTCTGCAGTCAGAGGCTCAATGCGAAGCCAGACGTGACCGAACTGACCACGACCACCGGACTGACGAACGAACTTGCCTTCCTGCTCGACCTTGGTGCGGATGGTCTCACGGTAAGCCACCTGCGGCTTGCCGATGTTCGCCTCGACATTGAACTCGCGACGCATGCGGTCAACGAGGATGTCCAGGTGAAGCTCACCCATACCGGAGATGATGGTCTGACCAGACTCTTCGTCGGTCTCGACGCGGAAGGACGGATCTTCCTGGGCCAGCTTGCCCAGTGCGACACCCATCTTTTCCTGGTCGGCCTTGGACTTCGGCTCGACGGCGACGGAGATGACCGGCTCAGGGAATTCCATGCGCTCAAGCACGATCTTGTTGTCCGGATCACACAGGGTATCCCCGGTGGTCACGTCTTTCAGACCGATACATGCGGCGATATCGCCAGCATAGACTTCCTTGATCTCCTCACGAGAGTTGGAGTGCATCTGGACGATACGACCGACACGCTCCTTCTTGCTCTTGACGGAGTTGAAGACGCCATCGCCAGACTTCAGCACGCCCGAGTAGACGCGGATGAAGGTCAGGGTACCCACGAACGGGTCGGTCGCGATCTTGAACGCCAGCGCCGCGAACGGAGCCTTGTCGTCAGCTTCGCGGGTCTCGATGGTACCGTCCTTGTCGTCAAGCTCACCTTCGATGGCCTTGACTTCAAGCGGAGACGGCATGTATTCGATGACCGCATCCAGAACCGCCTGGACACCCTTGTTCTTGAAGGCAGAACCACAGGTCACGAGGCAGATTTCGTTGGCCAGGGTACGCTGACGCAGCGCAGCCTTGACTTCTTCCTCGGTCAGGTCGCCTTCTTCAAGGTACTTGTCCATCAGTTCTTCGGACGCTTCAGCAGCAGACTCGAGCATGTGCTCACGCCATTCGGCAGCTGTGTCTTGCAGCTCAGCCGGAATGTCGATCAGCTCATAGTTCATGCCGTGATTGTCTTCGTCCCAGACGATCGCCTTCATCTTGATCAGGTCGATGACGCCCTTGAACTCGTCTTCCGCGCCCCAGTTGATCTGGATCGGCACGGCGTTCGCGCCCAGGCGCTTGCGCACCTGTTCGACGACCATGAAGAAGTCCGCGCCAGCGCGGTCCATCTTGTTGACGAAGATCATGCGCGGAACTTCGTAACGGTTGGCCTGACGCCAGACAGTTTCTGTCTGCGGCTGGACACCGGAAGAACCACACAGCACCACGACCGCGCCATCGAGAACACGCAGTGAACGCTCGACTTCAACAGTGAAGTCAACGTGCCCCGGAGTATCGATGATGTTGATACGGTGCTCGTCGAACTGCTTGTTCATGCCCTGCCAGAAGCAGGTGGTCGCCGCAGAGGTGATCGTGATGCCACGTTCCTGTTCCTGCTCCATCCAGTCCATGGTGGCAGCACCATCGTGGACTTCGCCGACCTTGTGGGACAGGCCGGTGTAGAACAGGACGCGCTCGGTAGTGGTAGTCTTACCGGCGTCGACGTGGGCACAGATACCGATGTTGCGGTAACGCTTAAGTGGAGTCTTGCGTGCCACGGTGAGTATCCCCGTTGTTTAGAAGCGGTAGTGGGAGAAGGCCTTGTTGGCTTCTGCCATGCGGTGCACGTCTTCACGCTTCTTCACAGCAGAACCCTTGCCTTCAGCGGCATCCAGGATCTCGCCAGAGAGGCGCTGCACCATGGTCTTTTCGCCGCGCTTGCGCGCAGCGTCCACCAGCCAACGCATGGCCAGTGCCTGGCGACGGGACGGACGAACTTCGACCGGCACCTGGTAGGTAGCACCACCGACACGACGGGACTTCACCTCAACCATCGGCTGGATGGCTTCCAACGCCTTGTCGAAGAGATCCAGCGGCTCATCATTGGAGCGTTCGGCAACACGGTCGAGGGCACCGTAAACGATGCGCTCGGCTGCAGACTTCTTGCCGCTGATCATCAGGTGGTTCATGAACTTGGCCAGGCGCTCGCTTCCGAACTTCGGATCCGGCAGGATTTCGCGCTTAGCTGCTACACGTCTTCTAGGCATGATAAGCCCTCAGTAGAAGGGTCCTTCAGGTAAACCCGGGATGCCTCGCGATGGACGCGACACCCGACCTTACTCTTATCAGACCGATATTAAACTTTGAATTACGCCTTCGGACGCTTGGCGCCGTACTTGGAACGGCCCTGCTTACGGTTCTGCACGCCAGAGGTATCCAGTGCACCACGAACGGTGTGGTAACGGACACCCGGCAAATCCTTCACACGACCGCCACGGATCAGAACAACAGAGTGTTCCTGAAGGTTGTGACCTTCACCGCCGATGTAGGAAGAGACTTCGAAGCCGTTGGTCAGGCGAACACGGCAGACCTTACGGAGTGCGGAGTTCGGCTTCTTCGGGGTAGTGGTGTATACGCGAGTACACACGCCACGCTTCTGCGGGCATGCCTGCAGCGCAGGGACGTCACTCTTGGACGCCTGACGCTTGCGCGGCTTGCGCACGAGCTGGTTTACGGTTGCCATTTGCTTGCTCCAATGGGTTGTACTGCCTTCCAACAATCGGACAGGATGCACCTGCCCTACTGTTAAAGGCTGCATATTCTAGGGCTTGGGCCACAAGGGCGTCAACCCCGCCGTCAGCGACGGCGGGGCTCAAGACCTCAGAGGTCGTCGTCGTCCGCGTCGAGAGCGGTCAGCTGGGCACCCAGCTCCTGCTCGACGTCCTGTGCCGACGGGGCCGGTGCGAGCGGCAGGCCATCACGACGGCGGCGACGCTCATCGTGATAAGCCAGGCCAGTACCCGCCGGGATCAGGCGACCCACCACGACGTTCTCCTTCAGACCACGGAGATAATCGCGCTTGCCGGTGACAGAGGCTTCGGTCAGAACTCGTGTGGTCTCCTGGAAGGAGGCCGCCGAGATGAACGATTCTGTCGCCAGGCTCGCCTTGGTGATACCGAGCAGGATGCGGTCGAACTTGGCCGGGAACTTGCCTTCGGCCTCGAGACGCATGTTCTCTTCGACGACACGGGCGTATTCCACCTGGTCGCCGGTGATGAAGCTGGAATCGCCGGAATCGGTGATCTCCACCTTGCGCAGCATCTGACGCACGATGACTTCGATGTGCTTGTCGTTGATGCCGACACCCTGGAGGCGATAGACCTCCTGGACTTCGGTGGTGATGTACTTGGTCATTTCCGCGACGCCGAGCAGACGCAGGATATCGTGCGGATTGCTCGGGCCATCGGAGATGACCTCACCCTTCTCGACCGTTTCCCCTTCGAAGACGCTGATCTGGCGCCATTTCGGGATCAACAGCTCGAACGGGTCACCTTCGGCCGGCGTGATGGTCAGGCGACGCTTGCCCTTGGTTTCCTTGCCGAAGGTCACGGTACCGGAGATCTCGGCCAGGATGGCCGGTTCCTTCGGACGACGTGCTTCGAACAG
Source organism: Cobetia sp. PS-4MA (assembly GCF_057670765.1). Classification (NCBI taxonomy): domain Bacteria; kingdom Pseudomonadati; phylum Pseudomonadota; class Gammaproteobacteria; order Oceanospirillales; family Halomonadaceae; genus Cobetia; species Cobetia sp. PS-4MA. The sequence continues at coordinate 3,818,887 of NZ_CM173107.1, forward strand.
GTCGGCAACGCGCGGCAGACCACCGGTGATGTCCTTGTTACCGGACGCTTCCATCGGGATACGTGCGATGACGTCACCCACACCGACGGCTGCGCCATTCTCGGCGGATACCACGGCATTGCCCGGCAGCAGATACTGGACCGGCGTGTTGGAGCCCGGCAGTGTCACGTGCTTGCCACTGGAATCCACCAGCATGATCATCGGACGCTTGTCACGTGCCGCGGACGGACGCGAGGCGCTCTCGATGACTTCGATGGAGGACAGGCCTGTCATCTCGTCGGTGGTACGGTTGATGGTCTGACCATCTTCCATGTCCGTGAACTGCACCTGACCCGCCACTTCGGCGACGATCGGGTGAGTGTGCGGATCCCACTTGGCGACGGACTGACCGGACTCGACCTTGTCACCGTCACGTACGGACAGCTCGGCACCATACGGCAGCTTGTAGAACTCACGCTCACGACCGTGATCGTCAGCGACAGCCAGCGCACTGGAACGCGAGACGACGATCAGCTTGCCATCCGCGCGCTCGACCGACTTGATGTTGTGCAGACGCACGTGGCCGCCGTGCTTGACCTGGACGCTATCCACGGCAGAAGCACGCGAGGCGGCACCACCGATGTGGAAGGTACGCATGGTCAGCTGGGTACCCGGCTCACCGATGGACTGTGCCGCGATGACACCGATGGCTTCACCGACGTTGACCTGATGGCCACGCGCCAGATCACGGCCATAACAGGCCGAGCAGACACCGTGCACGGTTTCACAGCCGATGGTGGTACGCACGATGATCTCATCGACGCCCATGGTATCGAGCTGTGCACACCAGGCTTCATCCAGCAGGGTGCCGCGTGCGATCAGGACCTCATCAGAGACCGGATCGACGACATCCTGTGCCACGACACGACCCAGCACACGCTGAGACAGCGGGACGATGATGTCACCGCCTTCGATGACCGGGTGCAGGATCAGACCTTCCTGAGTGCCACAATCCGCTTCGGTGATGACCAGATCCTGGGCAACATCGACCAGACGACGCGTCAGGTAACCGGAGTTGGCGGTCTTCAGTGCCGTATCCGCCAGACCCTTACGGGCACCGTGGGTGGAGATGAAGTACTGGAGTACGTTCAGACCTTCACGGAAGTTGGCGGTGATCGGCGTCTCGATGATCGAGCCATCCGGCTTGGCCATCAGGCCACGCATGCCGGCCAGCTGACGAATCTGGGCCGCGGAACCACGAGCACCGGAGTCAGCCATGATGAAGACGCTGTTGAACGACTCCTGCTCCATCGGCTTGCCGTCTTCGCCGTTGACCACTTCGCCCTTCCAGTTGACGACGGTCTCTTTCGAGATACCCGCCATCATCTCCTTGGCGACACGGTCGTTGGCACGCGCCCAGATATCGATGACCTTGTTGTACTTCTCGCCCGCGGTCACGAGACCGGAGGAAAACTGGTCTTCGATCTCTTTCACTTCGTCTTCGGCCGCGTCGATGATGACCTTCTTCGCGTCCGGAATGACGAAGTCGTTGACGCCGATGGAGGCGCCGGACCAGGTCGCGAGACGGAAGCCGGTGTACATCAGCTGGTCAGCGAAGATGACGGTGTCCTTCAGACCGACGCGACGGTACGCCTCGTTGATCAGACCGGAGATGGCTTTCTTCTTCATCACCTGGTTGATCAGCTCGAACGGCATGCCCTTCGGCAGAATGCGGAACAGCAGTGCGCGACCGATGGTGGTGTCGTGCAGGGACGTCTTCTCGTACAGCTCGCCGGATTCTTCATCCTTGAGCGTCTCTGTCAGACGGACCTTGACCATCGCGTGCAGGTGAGCGCTGTGCGTGCCGAAGGCGCGCTCGACTTCACCCAGGTTCGCGAAGGCCATGCCCTCACCCTTGGCACCGATCTTCTCGCGGGTCATGTAGTACAGACCCAGCACGACGTCCTGGGACGGCACGATGATCGGCTCGCCGTTGGCCGGCGACAGCACGTTGTTGGTCGACATCATCAACGCACGCGCTTCCAGCTGGGCTTCCAGCGTCAGCGGTACGTGGACGGCCATCTGGTCACCATCGAAGTCGGCGTTGTACGCCGCGCAGACCAGCGGGTGCAGCTGGATGGCCTTGCCTTCGATCAGCAGCGGCTCGAACGCCTGGATACCCAGACGGTGCAGAGTCGGGGCACGGTTCAGCAGCACCGGGTGCTCGCGGATGACGTCGGCGAGGAAATCCCAGACTTCCGGGGCTTCACGCTCGACCATCTTCTTGGCGGCCTTGATGGTGCTGGCGTGACCGGAGGCCTGCAGCTTGGCGTAGATGAACGGCTTGAACAGCTCAAGCGCCATCTTCTTCGGCAGACCACACTGGTGCAGACGCAGGGTCGGGCCGACGGTGATGACGGAACGACCGGAGTAGTCGACACGCTTGCCCAGCAGGTTCTGACGGAAACGACCCTGCTTGCCCTTGATCATGTCGGCCAGTGACTTCAGCGGACGCTTGTTGGAACCGGTGATGGCGCGACCGCGACGACCGTTGTCGAGCAGAGCATCCACGGATTCCTGAAGCATGCGCTTCTCGTTGCGCACGATGATGTCCGGCGCATTGAGGTCGAGCAGACGCTTGAGGCGGTTGTTGCGGTTGATCACGCGGCGATACAGATCGTTCAGATCCGAGGTCGCGAAGCGGCCGCCGTCCAGCGGTACCAGCGGACGCAGGTCCGGCGGCAGCACTGGCAGCACTTCCATGATCATCCAGCCCGGCTTGTTGCCGGAATAGTAGAAGGCTTCCAGCAGCTTGAGGCGCTTGGACAGCTTCTTGATCTTGGTCTCGGAGTTGGTCTGCGGAATCTCTTCACGCAGGCGCTCGACCTCTTCTTCCAGCTCGATGTCCTCGAGCAGCGCCTTGATGGCCTCGGCACCCATGCGGGCATCGAAGTCATCGCCGAATTCTTCCAGCGCCTCGAAATACTGCTCATCGTTGAGCAGATGACCCTTCTCGAGGGTCGTCATGCCCGGATCGATGACCACGAAGCTTTCGAAGTACAGCACACGCTCGATATCACGCAGAGTCATGTCGAGCAGCATGCCGATACGGGACGGCAGCGACTTCAGGAACCAGATGTGCGCGACCGGGCTGGCCAGTTCGATGTGAGCCATACGCTCACGACGCACTGCCGCCTTGGTCACTTCAACGCCACACTTCTCACAGATGATGCCGCGATGCTTCATCCGCTTGTACTTGCCACACAGGCACTCGTAGTCCTTCACCGGGCCAAAGATCTTGGCACAGAAAAGACCATCACGTTCCGGCTTGAATGTCCGGTAGTTGATGGTTTCAGGCTTCTTCACTTCACCAAAAGACCACGAGCGAATCATGTCCGGAGACGCCAGGGTAATCTTGATGGCGTCGAATTCTTCGGACTGCGCCTGCGATTTGAGAACTTTCACCAAATCTTTCATGGGTCGCTCCGTTGCGGAGTTGTCATGGGCAAAGCCTGGCTGCTGACACCAGGCTTTGCGGACCGTCAATACTTGTGGCTTTTCGGCGTCAGCCTTCCAGCTCCATGTCGATACCCAGCGAGCGGATTTCCTTCACCAGCACGTTGAAGGATTCGGGCATGCCCGCCTGCATGGTGTGATCGCCATCTACGATGCTCTTGTACATCTTGGTACGGCCTTCCACGTCATCGGACTTGACCGTGAGCATCTCCTGGAGGGTGTAGGCAGCGCCGTACGCCTCGAGGGCCCAGACCTCCATCTCACCGAAGCGCTGACCACCAAACTGCGCCTTACCACCCAGCGGCTGCTGCGTGACGAGGGAGTAGGAGCCGGTCGAACGCGCATGCATCTTGTCATCCACCAGGTGGTTGAGCTTGAGCATGTACATGTAACCGACGGTCACCTTGCGATCGAACTTCTCGCCGGTGCGGCCATCGTAGAGGTCCATCTGTCCGGAATCAGGGATACCGGCCAGCGTGAGCAACTGCTTGATCTCGTGTTCCTTGGCGCCATCGAAGACCGGCGTCGCCATCGGCACGCCCTTCTTCAGGTTGTGCGCCATGGTGATGATCTCGTCATCGCTGAGCACGGAGAGGTCTTCCTGACGGCCACCGACGGTGTTGTACACCTTGTCGAGGAACTCGCGGATCTGCTTGACCTGCTCGGCACGCTCTTCGCGCAGCATGTGCTCGATCTTCACGCCCAGACCACGCGCGGCCATGCCGAGGTGGGTCTCGAGGATCTGACCGACGTTCATGCGCGACGGAACACCCAGCGGGTTCAGCACGACATCTACCGGCTCGCCGTAACCATCGAACGGCATGTCTTCCACCGGCATGATCGCGGAGATGACACCCTTGTTACCGTGACGACCGGCCATCTTGTCACCCGGCTGGATACGGCGCTTCACGGCGACGTATACCTTGACGATCTTGAGCACGCCCGGTGCCAGATCATCGCCCTGGGTGAGCTTGCGCTTCTTGTCTTCGAAGCGCTCGTCCATCTCGCGACGACGGATCTCGAGCTGCTCATCGGCCTGGGCCAGCAGCTCATTGAGAGATTCGTCCTGCAGACGCAGCTTGAACCACTCCTGACGCGGCAGGGCCTCGAGGTAGTCATCGGTCAGCACGTCGCCCTTCTTGAGCTTCGGACCACCGTTGACCGCCTGACCGACCAGGTTGCGCTGCAGACGCTCGAAGGTCGCCTCTTCCGCGATGCGGTAGGTTTCCTGCAGGTCCTTGCGGACCTCGGCCAGCTGCATCTGCTCGATGGAGAGCGCACGCTGATCCTTCTCGACGCCGTCACGGGTGAAGACCTGAACGTCGATGACGGTGGCCTTCATGCCGGTCGGGGCACGCAGAGAGGTGTCCTTCACGTCGGACGCCTTCTCGCCGAAGATGGCACGCAGCAGCTTCTCTTCCGGCGTCAGCTGGGTCTCGCCCTTCGGCGTGACCTTGCCGACCAGGATGTCGCCCGGATTCAGCTCGGCACCGATGTAGACGACACCGGACTCATCCAGCTTGGAGAGTGCGGACTCGCCGACGTTCGGGATATCGGACGTGATTTCTTCCGGCCCGAGCTTGGTGTCACGCGCGACACAGGTCAGTTCCTGGATGTGGATGGTGGTGAAGCGATCTTCTTGCACCACACGCTCCGAGAACAGGATGGAGTCCTCGAAGTTGAAGCCGTTCCAGGGCATGAACGCCAGACGCATGTTCTGACCCAGTGCCAGATCCCCCATGTCGACGGACGGGCCGTCGGCCAGGATATCGCCGATGGCGACTTCGTCGCCCGGGCGCACGATCGGACGCTGGTTCTGACAGGTGTTCTGGTTCGAGCGGACGTACTTGGTCAGGTTGTAGATATCAACGCCGGCTTCACCGCCGATGATCTCTTCTTCCCGCACACGCACGACGATACGCTTGGCATCGACGGAGTCGATGACGCCGCCACGACGTGCCACGGCGCAGACGCCGGAGTCACGCGCCACGAAGCGCTCCATGCCGGTACCGACCAGCGGCTTGTCAGCCTTCAGGGTCGGAACGGCCTGACGCTGCATGTTCGCACCCATCAGGGCGCGGTTGGCATCATCGTGCTCGAGGAACGGGATCAATGCCGCAGCGACGGAGACGACCTGACGCGGAGACACGTCCATCATGGTGACCTTTTCCGGCGCCATGAAGGTAGTCTCGCCACGGTGACGCACCTGAACCAGGTCGTCGACCAGACGGTTGTTCTCGTCGACGGTCGCGGAGGCCTGGGCGATGATGAAATCGCCTTCCTCGATCGCGGACAGATCGACGACGTCGTCGGTGACCTGACAATCCACGACCTTGCGGTACGGCGTCTCGAGGAAGCCATAGCTGTTGGTCTTGGAGTAGGTCGCCAGGGAGTTGATCAGACCGATGTTCGGCCCTTCCGGCGTCTCGATCGGGCACAGACGGCCGTAGTGCGTGGCGTGAACGTCACGAACTTCGAAGCCGGCGCGCTCACGAGTCAGACCACCCGGACCAAGCGCGGAGACACGGCGCTTGTGCGTCACTTCGGACAGCGGGTTGTTCTGATCCATGAACTGGGAGAGCTGGCTGGAACCGAAGAATTCCTTCACCGCCGCCGCAACCGGCTTGGCGTTGATGAGATCCTGCGGCATCAGGCCTTCGCTCTCGGCCATGGAGAGACGCTCCTTGACCGCACGCTCGACACGGACCAGACCGACACGGAACTGGTTTTCCGCCATTTCGCCCACAGAGCGAATACGACGGTTGCCCAGATGGTCGATGTCATCGACATCGCCATTGCCGTTACGGATGCTGATCAGTTCCTGCATGACGGTCAGGATATCGTCCTGATCGAGCACGCCGCTGCCGGTATCGCTTTCGCGACGCAGGCGACGGTTGAACTTCATGCGACCCACGCCCGACAGGTCGTAGCGGTCTTCGCTGAAGAACAGGTTCTGGAACAGTGATTCTGCCGCGTCCTTGGTGGGCGGCTCGCCCGGACGCATCATGCGGTAGATCTCGACCAGTGCCTCGAGCTGGTTACGCGTGGTATCCAGCTTCAATGTGTCAGACACGAACGGACCGCAATCCAGATCGTTGGTGTAGATGACCTCGAACTGGGTGATCTTGGCCTGGGCCATCTTCTCCAGCAGTTCCGGGGTGATCTCGCTGTTGCATTCGCACACCAGCTCACCGGTGGCCGGATCGATCTGATCCTTGGCCAGCACCTTGCCGTAGAGGTACTCCATCGGCACTTCGAGACGCTCGAGGCCGGAGTTTTCCATCTGACGGACGTGCTTCTGGGTGATGCGACGACCTTCTTCCACGATCACGCTGCCATCGGCATCCTTGATGTCGAAGGCGGCAGTCTCGCCACGCAGGCGTGACGGCACCAGCTCAACGGAGAAGCCGCTGCGCTCGATGTGGTACATGGTGGTATCGAAGAAGGTACCGAGGATCTCTTCGCTGGTCATGCCCATGGCACGCAGCAGCACGGAGGCCGGCAGCTTGCGACGACGGTCGATACGGACGTAGACGTTGTCCTTCGGGTCAAACTCGAAGTCCAGCCAGGAACCGCGGTAAGGAATCACACGTGCGGAGTACAGCAACTTGCCGGACGAGTGGCTCTTGCCCTTGTCGTGATCGAAGAACACACCCGGCGAGCGATGCAGCTGAGACACGATGACACGTTCAGTACCATTGATGACGAAGGTACCGTTCTCTGTCATCAGGGGGATTTCCCCCATGTAGACTTCCTGCTCCTTGATGTCCTTGATCGCCTTGTTGGACGATTCCTTGTCGTAGATCATCAGGCGCACTTTCACGCGCAGCGGTGCAGAGTAGGTCACTCCGCGCAGCTGACATTCCTTTACGTCGAACGCCGGCGTACCGAAACGGTAGCTGACATACTCGAGCGCTGCGTTGCCAGAGAAACTGGCAATCGGGAACACGGACTTGAAGGCAGCGTGAAGGCCGACTTCCAGGCGCTGTTCTGGCGCCCTGTCCTGCTGGAGAAAGTCGTGGTAGGAATCAAGCTGGATGGCCAGCAGGTAAGGCACATCCATCACTTGGGGCAGTTTGCCAAAATCCTTGCGGATGCGTTTTTTCTCAGTGTATGAGTAAGCCATCTGTATTCCCCAGCTTGTTCACCTTGGGTGACCGATGCGTGGTCGGCTCATACCTGATGGCGCGGCGATGTCCATCAGGCGCGGACGGCAAGCCTCCCTTGCGGGCTGGCTCGCCGTCATAATTCGTCTTGCAACAGAAAAAGGCTGGTGGCGGAGTCCGCCACCAGCCAGGAAGCTTACGCAGCGTGCGTAGCCTGGAACACGAGTTACTTGAGTTCCACGGACGCGCCAGCTTCTTCCAGCTTCTTCTTCGCTTCTTCAGCGTCTTCCTTGCTCACGCCTTCTTTCAGGGTGGCCGGAGCGCCGTCAACAGCTGCCTTGGCTTCTTTCAGGCCCAGGCCAGTCAGTTCGCGAACAGCCTTGATGACGTTGACTTTCTTGTCACCAGCAGCAGTCAGAACGATGTCGAACTCGGTCTGTTCTTCAGCGGCTTCACCTGCAGCGGCCGGGCCAGCAACGACGGCGGCAGCGGCAGAAACGCCGAACTTCTCTTCCATTGCTTCGATCAGCTCAGCCACTTCCATGACGGTCATGTCAGCGACGGCGTTGATGATGTCTTCTTTGGTCAGTGCCATTTTAGCAATCCTAAACTTTGCGGAGCAAAGATGCTCGGTCAAACGGAAATCGATTCAGGCTGCACGAGACAGCCAGGAGGAAGAAGCGACGCTTACGCGGCGGCTTCGGCTTCCTGCTTCTGATCGCGCAGTGCTGCGATAGTACGGACCAGCTTGCCTGCAGAAGCTTCCTTCATGACAGACAGCAGCTTGGACAGTGCTTCGTCGCGGGTCGGCAGAGATGCCAGACGGTCGATGTTGGCCGCCGGGATGAACTCGCCTTCGTAGGCCAGTGCCTTGACTTCGAATGCCTCGACCTTCTTGGCAAATTCCTTGAACAGACGAGCGCCAGCGCCCGGGTGTTCCATGGAGAATGCAAGCAGGGTCGGGCCGACGAAGGACTCGTTCAGCACCTCATAAGAGGTACCGGACAGCGCACGGCGAGCCAGGGTGTTGCGAACAACACGCAGCTGGACGCCCGCTTCGCGGCACTGCTTGCGCAATTCGGTCATTGCGCCAACAGTTACACCACGAGAGTCGGCAGCGACTACGGAGAGAGCACCCTTGGCGGTTTCGCTGACCTCAGCAACAATTGCCTTCTTGTCTTCGAGACCTAAAGCCACGGTGTTGACTCCATTTCGTGCCGGGGAACGAATTCCCCAGTGGTTTACCATCTCTCTCACCTGAACTGCGCGGGAGAGTCTTGGAGGATGGCTGCCACCAGCGAGGCTGGGACACCATCTGCGCAGGCTGCGCGCGATGCAGGCATCACGTCACGATTAAGCCAGCCCTGCCACCGAAGCGACAAGGCTGGCACCTGCGGTCTTTGACGGCGCCCCGCGGCTGAGCACGGGGACCGCAAAGTGAAACATTCTGTGACTGCCTTACGCGTACTTGGCGTGATCGACGGTCAGACCCGGGCCCATGGTGCTGGACAGGGTGATCTTCTTCAGGTAGATACCTTTGGAAGTGCTCGGCTTCAGCTTCTTCACTTCGGCGACCAGGGCGTCGATGTTACCCTGAATCGCGTCTGCACTGAAGTCGATCTTGCCGATACCGGCGTGAATGATGCCGTTCTTGTCAGTACGGAAACGCACCTGACCTGCCTTGGCATTCTTCACGGCAGTCGCGACGTCCGGCGTCACGGTACCGACTTTCGGGTTCGGCATCAGGCCGCGCGGGCCGAGGATCTGACCCAGCTGACCGACGACGCGCATGGCGTCCGGAGAAGCGATGACGACGTCGAAGTCCATCACGCCTTTCTTGACCTGCTCAGCCAGATCGTCCATGCCGACGACGTCTGCACCGGCTTCCTTCGCTGCTTCAGCGTTGGCGCCCTGGGTGAAGACAGCGACACGCACGTCGTTACCGGTGCCGTTCGGCATGACAGTAGCGCCGCGAACGACCTGGTCGGATTTACGCGGATCGACACCCAGGTTCAGAGAGACTTCAACAGTCTCCTTGAACTTGACGGTGGACAGCTCGGACAGCAGGGCGACAGCTTCTTCGACGCTGTAGACCTTGCCGGATTCGACTTTTGCGTTGATCGCCTGGGCGCGCTTTGAAATCTTGGCCATGATCAAAGACCCTCCACGTTCAGGCCCATGCTACGGGCAGTACCGGCGATGGTGCGAACAGCAGCGTCCAGATTGGAAGCTGTCAGATCCGGTTCCTTGGTGGTCGCGATCTCTTCGAGCTGAGCGCGAGTCACGGTACCGACCTTCTTCTTGTTCGGCTCGCCAGAACCGGACTTCAGACCAGCAGCCTTCAGCAGCAGGACGGCGGCAGGCGGCGTCTTGGTGACGAAGGTGAAGCTGCGGTCGGAATACACGGTGATGACCACAGGAGTCGGGAGGCCCGGCTCGACGTTCTGGGTAGCGGCGTTGAACGCTTTACAGAACTCCATGATGTTGACACCGTGCTGACCGAGGGCAGGACCCACGGGCGGGCTCGGGTTAGCTTTACCGGCTGCGACCTGCAGCTTGATGTAAGCCTGTACTTTCTTGGCCATGATAGGACTCCATTTTGGGTGGTAGCGCCTTGCGGCTCCCCGTGAAACCGGGCCGCCTCAGGCGACCCGTCGTGTTGCCGTGATGCTCGTATCCAGACAGGAAAGGTGATCCAGAGATCAGTCCTTCTCGACCTGCGAGAACTCGAGCTCCACTGGCGTGGCACGCCCGAAGATCAGCACGCTGACCTGCAGACGGCTCTTTTCGTAATTCACTTCTTCGACGACGCCATTGAAATCGGCGAAAGGACCGTCGGTGACGCGCACTGTCTCGCCCGGCTCGAAGAGAGTCTTCGGACGCGGCTTGTCAGTACCGTCCTGAACGCGACGCAACATGGCGTCGGCTTCTTTCTGGGTGATCGCAGCCGGCTTCTCCGGCGTGCCACCGATGAACCCCATGACGCGCGGGGTTTCATTCACCAGGTGCCAGGACTGATCATTCATGTCCATCTCGACCAGCACGTAGCCTGGATAGAACTTGCGCTCACTCTTGCGGCGCTTGCCGTCACGCATCTCGACGATTTCTTCCACAGGCACCAGAATCTCACCGAAGTGTTCTTCCATGGCATACAGCTTCACACGCTCATTCAGGGAGCGCATGACCTGCTTTTCGAAACCGGAATAGGCGTGTATGACATACCAACGCTTGGACATGGAAACTCCGTTAACTGACGATGCCGGACATCAGCCAGCCGAGGGTGGTATCGATGAGCCATAGCAACAGGCCCACGATAAGCACGGCACCCAGCACGATGGCAGTTGTCTGGACAGTTTCCTGTCGGGTCGGCCAAACGACGCGCTGGATCTCGCGGCGCGCACTGCTTGCCAGCTCGACGACATCACGGCCCTTGTTGGTCGTGATGGCCAGAGCAGCCGCTGCAACGCCAAGCACGACGACGCCAAGCACGCGATAAAGCAGCGCTTGGTCAGCAAAATAGGCGTTGCCGGCAACAGCCAGCACAAGAAGAATGACAACGACCGACCACTTGAATCCGTCGTGGCGCGCTTCCTGCACCTCGGCGTTCTGTTTCATCAAAGAGACTCCTCAAGGGTGCAGCGATCGCTAGAATCGAGAATCGGTAAGAAGTCGAATACCATCCTGGGGAAGGATGGCAGGCCAGGAGGGAATCGAACCCCCAACCTGCGGTTTTGGAGACCGCTGCTCTGCCAATTGAGCTACTGGCCTGTAACACTTGCGTGTTCCAGAGACTAAAAACAAGGCTGAATTAACAGCGGGCGCCATCATAGCTGAGACAACCCATACTGACAAGCCTTATCTTTGACCGCGACCTGGGAGGTCGTCGGAAACGAAAAAGACGAGCCAAACTGCGACTCGCCTTTCCGTTGTATGGAGCTCGTGGGCGGATTTGAACCGCCGACCTCACCCTTACCAAGGGTGTGCTCTACCCCTGAGCTACACGAGCAAAACCTTTGCGCAATCTCGTCAGACGAGATGAACTGGAGCGGGCAGCGGGAATCGAACCCGCGTCATCAGCTTGGAAGGCTGAGGTTCTACCATTAAACTATGCCCGCTTTCCAACTCTTGCTGCCCAGATGAACATGCCATCATGAGCGAATCTGGTGGTGGGGGAAGGATTCGAACCTTCGAAGCTTTCGCGGCAGATTTACAGTCTGCTCCCTTTGGCCACTCGGGAACCCCACCTCTTCTATGGCGACAAATCTTACGTCGCCTGGGATACGCTGTCAAGTGCTTGATTTCTTTTGACTTCAAGCGCTTGAGGGAATGTATCTCCTCAGAACGGGGCGTAGTATGTCAAAGCATCTGGGTAAGTGCAAGCCCTGAGCGAAGTTTTTCCAGATCAGCAACGCGCGGCTGCTCCGGCGCGCCTGACAGGCGTCCGGCACGCTCCGCCGCTGTCAGCGGGAAAAGCGCCTCGAGACCGGCATAGACCATGTCCGGCCATAATGCATGAGGAACCCGCAGGCCTCTCGCTACCACGCGTGCATCCCCTCCGGTCAGCAACAGCGGCAGCGCGACCCCCTCACGATCACACACCTCGGCATACAACCGATTGACGGCACTGACCGCCGCCATGTAGATCCCGTGATTGACCGCCTCCACCGTATTGCGTCCCGGCGCCAGCAGGCTGTCCACCTCACTGTCCGGGTCGATGGCCACGTTGCGCGTCCCCAGCTTGAGGCTCTCCTTCATCAGGCGTAGCCCGGGAATGATATAGCCCCCGAGATGCTTCCCGCCCGGCAACACGAAGTCCACGGTAATGGCGCTTCCACAGTCCACACTGCAACATCCGCCGGTCAGATGATGCCCGGCAAGCGCACCAAGCCAGCGATCCACCCCCAATCGCTGCGGCTCTTCATACCCGCAGGTGACCCCCAGCGCCTCACGTGTCGAGCGTGCCACATGCACTGCCCCGACCTGCTTGCGCAACAGCTCGACGGTCTCATCCAATACCTGCTTGCGCGCCACGCTGGAAATGCGCACTGCCGTGACGACGTCCAGATCGGGAATATCCTCCCCTGGACGCCACTCTTCACGTGTCCATACTGCGCCGCGTGAGCGGATCTCGCTGGAGACAGTGTCCTTGAGACGCCACTTGGACAAGGTGTTGCCGATATCAAGATCCAGAATCATGAGACAGCGCGCAGACTGATCTCGCCACCGGCGAGTGTGATGGTTTCGCCATTCATGCGCACCTCGAGATTTCCGTTGATATCCACACCTTCAGCGATGGCTTCCTCCCGCTTGTCGCCTCGCAGAATCACCACATCGCGCCCCTTGAACGCATTGCGCTCATTCCAGCGCTGCTGCCAGGCAGAGAACCCTTCAGCTTCGAACTCAGGCAACAGGGCCAGCAGCGACTCCATCAGGCGAGCCGCATAAGCGTTGCGTGAAGCGCCCGGGATGATGTCACGTACCGCCGCGACCGATTGCCCGATATCCTCGCGATGACTCGCCGGCAACTCGATGTTCAACCCGATACCGATCACGACATCACAAGGCCCGGAGACATCACCTGTCACCTCGACCAGAATGCCGGCAATCTTCGGCTGGTCCTTCTGTATCTGAAGCAGGACATCATTCGGCCACTTCAGGCGCGCAGGCAACCCATCCGCCTCCAGCACCTCGGCGACTGCCACGCCGATCGCCAGGCTCAAGCCTTCCAGTGACGCGGCACCTGACTCGAAGCGCCAACCAAGTGAGAAGACCAGGCTGCGGCCCCATGGCGTCTGCCACTCGCGACCACGACGACCCCGCCCGGCAGACTGCACCTCAGCCAGGCAGACCTCTGCATGACCCGCTCCCTGGCGAAAGCGCTCACGGATGAAGGTATTGGTGGAATCCAACGATTCCTCGATGAACAGGCGCTTCAGATGCTTGCGAGTCTCGCGTGGCAGCGCTTCGATGATCCGCTGTCCATCAAGCAACTCGATAGGGTTGGCCAGTCGATAGCCCAACCCCTTCACAGCCTCAAGCGGGATATCAAGCGCCTCAAGTTTCTTGAGCTGCTTCCAGACCGCCGTACGCGACACCCCGAGCTCTTCGCCCAGGGCCTCTCCGGAGTGGTAGTCACCATCTCCGAGCAGGCGAATGAGATCACGGATGGTCATGCGGGGAGCGTCCCTGTGCAAAAGGGCACATTCTATCGGATTCATGGGCTTGCGAGCCAAGAACAACGACCAAAGTTCGGGGGCTTTTCACTCATTCCTGCTCCTCCCTTCACGTACCGGCCCCTGCCAGGCGCTTGAACAACGCTGACAGCAGCATCAGCACGGTTCCAAGCCCGAGCCATGACCCCACTCGCCACAGGCCATCCAGAGTCGCCGTGTCCCAGAGTCCGACCTTGAGAATCGTCACGACCAACAGCCCCTGTCCGACGCGCTGCCAGTGCGGTTGCCCCATTCTGGCACCGCCGATCACGAGACTCGCCGCAACGGCCAGCAAGGCGAGACTATAGGCATAAAGCTCCGCCTGCTCGACCCCGAGCCAGAGCCCGAGCGCGCCACCATGCCAGACATGGCGCAAGCTGAGCCCAATCCATAGCCCGACAGCCAGCAGACCCACCACCTCGCAGAGACGACGCAGCAAGGCAGCATGCCGCGAAAGACGCCATACCAGGGCGGCTCCCAGCGCCGGCAGCGCATAAGCGGGCAATAGCCAGTTCAACAATGGCCAGCGACCGACATCACCGTCCTGCCACAGCGGATTGAATGCCAGAACGATGCCGGCAAGCCAGATGATTCCTGCCAGGCCGCCCACGACGGAGGCCAGCAGGCGGTATAGCGCGACATTCGTCGCCGAACCACGCCCGCGCCAGGCATAGCCCGCCGCCACACCAGCGAGCGCCAACACCTGCAGGGAGAGTTCCGCCAGTGAAAGAGGGCCGGAGAAAGGCTGACCGTCTGTCAGCAGATAACGAATCTCCAGCACTGTCGTGGCGAGCGCAAGCTGAACCACGACCCCTTCCAGCCAGCGCTGGATAGACTTGCGGTGACGCATGCCATGACTGCTGAGGGCGACACAGACAAGCACCGGCAGAAAGACCTGCAACGGCCAGTGACTGATGTCGTCATACGTGCCAGTGACGACACCCCAGGCCAGACGCAGGGCCAACCCCCAGGCAAGCAGGCGCGCCAACTCGGCAAACAGGGAGCGTCCGGCGCCATCCTCATCAGCCTGGAGTCGCCACCAACGCCACTCACACCCCGTCAACCCAAGCAGTTGCAATGCCAACGCCAGTGTCAGCGATGGACCGTCAAGCGCGATCACCAGCGCCAGCGCAATCCCGAATTGAGCGGGCAGCCACAGGCCGGCAGCCAGACGCACTCCTTCTCGCGAATGGAAACGGTTGGCGCCAATCCAACATACCAGCCCCCAGATCAAGGGTGGCATGGCGGTGTTCAGCCATGGGGCCGCTCCACCCTCCGCCTCGACAGGGATGGTGCCGTTCCAGACGGCCAGCCCCCACGCGACCAGCGGTACCAGAGTCGCCATGGCCCACCAGCAGGCAGACAGCATGTGCGCCTGCTTGGCAGGTGCCTGCGAGGCCTGCGGTTTCCAGCAGGCAGACAGCATGTGCGCCTGCTTGGCAGGTGCCTGCGAGGCCTGCGGTTTCCAGCAGGCAAGGCCAACCAACCCGACACACAGCGCCATCGGCCCTGTCATCACCCAGATCCCGCTCGCCGTCAGTGGGCTCCATCCCCATGCCAACAACCAGAACGCTACCGCCCCCACCATCATCGACCAGCTAGCCGCCATGTGTCGTGCGGTCCATCCCGTGACCCACAGCAGCAGGACACTCGGCAACCAGTCACCGGGCGCGATGTCATTGGCAGCCTCCAGCCCCCCAACATGGGGCAGCAACAGGCTCATGGCATTGACGGCCCCCAGCAGCAGACCCGCGATCCAATGACGCTGCACCCGCGGGGTGGCACGCCATGGCCACCAGGTCATGGCCTCCCCCGTGGCACTCACGCCACCCTGCGCGCCATCTGCCACCACCCGGCCTTCGGATCGTCCAGACTCGTCTCGCCAGGTATGGAGGTACGCAATAGCCAACAGGCACAACCAGAGACCCACAAGTCCGCGCTCCAGCTCGCCTGAGACAGGTCGCAGATCAACAGTTCCCGCCTCCAGGGGGAGCAGCGCCATCCACCATAGCAAGGCACCGCACAATCCCCCCCAATACAGCCAGTTCAGTCCGATCTTCCGGTGCAGAAGGCGGCATGCCAGGGCGATGACCCCTAGATGCCCCAGCAGCATCAGGCTGGCGGCTCCTCCCAACTGTGCCTGAAGGGGCAAGGCAAGCGGGAGGGCGTAACCACCCAGCATGCCCAGCGCGGCCAGCCAAGGGCCATGATGGCGGGCACGCTCCAGCGTCCACAGACTCAGCAGAGCCAACAGCATGAAGGTGACGAGTGGAGAAGCCAACGACAGCAGGTAGTGACCGGCCAATAGACTTGCTGCGGTGACCAGACTTCCCGCACCACTCACGGCTCCGGTCAAGCTGGGAGATTGCGTCGTGCGCCATCGTAGCCATTCAGCCAGCACGATCATGCCGATACCGAAGCCCAGTCCCAGCGCCAGTCGCATGCCCGGCCCCAGCAGCCCCTGCTCAAGGGAGTAACCGACCAGCATCACGCCCGCCATGACCAGAGACAGGGCACCGACAAGTATCATCCAGTGCTCGCGCATTACCGCGAAGCTCCGCGCCATGGGGGTGCCACCGGCGCGCTCCGTGCTGCCGCTCTCACGCCCCTCCCCCCTGGGCCTGCCAGACGCGCCATGCAGCAAGCGTGTCCATAGCGACTCGAGCAGCTTCACGGGAGCGGCGCCTGCATCCGCATCCGTCTGATGAGAGGATGCCTCGTCAATAGGACTTCGGCTCGCTGCGGCCTTCTTCCCATCAGGTGACAAGCCCCCCTCGGCACCGTCAGTCGTGGTAGAGCCATCATTCGACTTATCCACACCCTGACGCCTGGAGGTGCTGTGCATAAGCTGTGGCCCGACCTCTCGCAGCTGTGCTTCCAGCTTGAGAACACGCTGCTCCAGCCCCTTGATCTTGAGCAGACTGAGCCAACCCGTCAGCGCCCCACCGATGACCAGAACCGCAAACACGGCACCGACCACGATCAACTCGTCCATTGCCTTCCCTGTCATCAAAGAGATATGCCTAGAGACTACGGCATTTTGATCGTCGGCTCATGCCACGAGGGGCAAAGCACCGTCTTTGCACAATCAAGGTCAACCCACGAAAAAGCCCGACTCCAGGAGGAATCGGGCTTCACGTCGAGGCGACAGGGACAGAACTCTCGTATGGATGACTCAGCGGGGTGCACGCCACCCCGATCTGCATATCACTTTCCTGCGCACCACTTTTTCCTACGCACAAAGAGAACCGCCCCTGCAGCTGGGCTGCAGGGGCGGTTCAGTATAAGTGCCTGACGAGCTTTTCATGACGGTCGTGGGGCGGCCATCCGCTACTCTTACAGGGAGAAACGCTACCCTAGGGACGCGTGACCTTTTCTCATCGCGTGTTCCCAGCACGCCCGGCCCAGCACTCTTTACTCAGCGCAGCTTTTGTCTCGCACACGACTCTTGCCGAGCACCACTTTTCCTACGCACAAAGAGAACCGCCCCTGCAGCAAGGCTACAGGGGCGGTTCGGTATAAGTGCCTGACGATGACCTACTCTCACATGGAGAAACTCCACACTACCATCGGCGCTAAGCGGTTTCACTTCCGAGTTCGGCATGGGATCGGGTGGTTCACGCTCGCTATGGTCGTCAGGCGAAACGGTGGCACCTTGCGGTGCCTGAGTCTCGAGGCTTGTGGCCTCGCGACTCGCAATATGAATCATGCTGACCGATATGTCGTCGATCCTGTCGCAATCCCGGCGGTTTGCCTGCGCAAACCCCTTGGGTGTTATATGGTCAAGCCTCACGGGCAATTAGTACTGGTTAGCTCAACACATTGCTGTGCTTCCACACCCAGCCTATCAACCTTGTAGTCTTCAAGGGCCCTTCAGGAGGCGCAAGGCCTCAGGGAAGTCTCATCTTGAAGGGGGCTTCCCGCTTAGATGCTTTCAGCGGTTATCCCGTCCGAACGTAGCTACCGGGCAATGCCATTGGCATGACAACCCGAACACCAGAGGTTCGTCCACTCCGGTCCTCTCGTACTAGGAGCAGCTCTTCTCAAACTTCCGACGCCCACGGCAGATAGGGACCGAACTGTCTCACGACGTTCTAAACCCAGCTCGCGTACCACTTTAAATGGCGAACAGCCATACCCTTGGGACCGACTTCAGCCCCAGGATGTGATGAGCCGACATCGAGGTGCCAAACACCGCCGTCGATGTGAACTCTTGGGCGGTATCAGCCTGTTATCCCCGGAGTACCTTTTATCCGTTGAGCGATGGCCCTTCCATACAGAACCACCGGATCACTAGAACCTACTTTCGTACCTGCTCGACGTGTCTGTCTCGCAGTCAAGCACCCTTATGCTCTTGCACTCAATGCACGATTTCCAACCGTGCTGAGGGTACCTTCGTGCTCCTCCGTTACTCTTTAGGAGGAGACCGCCCCAGTCAAACTACCCACCATACACTGTCCTCGATCCGGATGACGGACCTGAGTTAGAACGCCAATGATGTCAGGCTGGTATTTCAAGGTTGGCTCCACCGCATCTGGCGACGTGGTTTCAAAGCCTCCCAGCTATCCTACACAGACAACATCAGCATCCAGTGTAAAGCTATAGTAAAGGTTCACGGGGTCTTTCCGTCTAGCCGCGGGTACACAGCATCTTCACTGCGATTTCAATTTCACTGAGTCTCGGGTGGAGACAGCGTGGCCATCATTACGCCATTCGTGCAGGTCGGAACTTACCCGACAAGGAATTTCGCTACCTTAGGACCGTTATAGTTACGGCCGCCGTTTACCGGGGCTTCGATCAAGAGCTTCGGACGAATCCTAACCCCATCAATTAACCTTCCGGCACCGGGCAGGCGTCACACCCTATACGTCCGCTTGCGCGTTTGCAGAGTGCTGTGTTTTTAATAAACAGTTGCAGCCACCTGGTATCTTCGACCGGTAAGAGCTTACGGAGCAAGTCCTTCACTCGAACCGGTGCACCTTCTCCCGAAGTTACGGTGCCATTTTGCCTAGTTCCTTCACCCGAGTTCTCTCAAGCGCCTTGGTATTCTCTACCTGACCACCTGTGTCGGTTTGGGGTACGGTCGCATGTGATCTGAAGCTTAGAGGCTTTTCCTGGAAGCGTGGCATCGATGACTTCCTGACCGTAGTCAGTTCGTCTCGCATCTCGACCTCAGAGGAACCGGATTTGCCTGATTCCTCGGCCTACATGCTTTCACCAGGACAACCAACGCCTGGCTCACCTAGCCTTCTTCGTCCCCCCATCGCAACCACATCCGGTACGGGAATATTAACCCGTTTCCCATCGACTACGCGTTTCCGCCTCGCCTTAGGGGCCGACTCACTCTGCTCCGATTAACGTAGAACAGAAAACCTTGGTCTTCCGGCGGGGGAGTTTTTCACTCCCCTTATCGTTACTCATGTCAGCATTCGCACTCGTGATACCTCCAGCAGACTTCTCAATCCACCTTCATTGGCTTACACGACGCTCCTCTACCGCTCATCCATAAGGATGAACCCGTAGCTTCGGTACCTGATTTAGCCCCGTTATATCTTCCGCGCAGGCCGACTCGACTAGTGAGCTATTACGCTTTCTTTAAAGGATGGCTGCTTCTAAGCCAACCTCCTAGCTGTCTGAGCCTTCCCACATCGTTTCCCACTTAATCAGGATTTTGGGACCTTAGCTGACGGTCTGGGTTGTTTCCCTTTTCACAACGGACGTTAGCACCCGCTGTGTGTCTCCCACGCTGCACTCACTGGTATTCGGAGTTTGCCTCGGGTTGGTAAGTCGGGATGACCCCCTAGCCGAAACAGTGCTCTACCCCCAGCGGTGATACGTGAGGCGCTACCTAAATAGCTTTCGAGGAGAACCAGCTATCTCCGGGCTTGATTAGCCTTTCACTCCGATCCACAGCTCATCCCAGCATTTTTCAACATACTTGGGTTCGGGCCTCCAATTGATGTTACTCAATCTTCACCCTGGCCATGGATAGATCGCCCGGTTTCGGGTCTATACCCTGCGACTGGTCGCCCAGTTAAGACTCGCTTTCGCTACGCCTCCCCTATACGGTTAAGCTCGCCACAGAATATAAGTCGCTGACCCATTATACAAAAGGTACGCGGTCACACCACGAAGGTGCTCCCACTGCTTGTACGCATACGGTTTCAGGATCTATTTCACTCCCCTCGCCGGGGTTCTTTTCGCCTTTCCCTCACGGTACTGGTTCACTATCGGTCAGCCAGGAGTATTTAGCCTTGGAGGATGGTCCCCCCATGTTCAGTCAAGGTTTCTCGTGCCCCGACCTACTCGATTTCACGATACTCAGACTTCGACTACGGGACTATCACCCTGTATCGTCAAGCTTCCCAGCTTGTTCGTCTGTCAGTTGTATCGCTTAAGGGCTGGTCCCCGTTCGCTCGCCGCTACTTGGGGAATCTCGGTTGATTTCTTTTCCTCCGGGTACTTAGATGTTTCAGTTCCCCGGGTTTGCCTCTATAGGTTATGTATTGGCCTATAGATACTCACCTGATGGTGAGTGGGTTTCCCCATTCGGAAATCGTTGGGTCGCAGGGTATTTGCCACCTCGCCAACGCTTATCGCAGGCTATCACGTCCTTCATCGCCTCTGGCTGCCAAGGCATCCACCGTATGCGCTTAATCGCTTGACCATATAACCCCAAGGGGTCTGTCAAGGATTACGAATCTGTCGGACCTCTCCGACATATCGTTTGATGGAGATGTGCTTGGCGCACATTCCATCGTCAGCATGATTCACATTGTTAAAGAGCGGCTGTTCAGAGAACAGTGAGAAGCGCGCTCTGTCGAGCACGCTTGCCACTGCCGGCTAAGCCAGCAATAAGATCAGGTAATTCGTTGTGAGCACTTGCCGCGAGCGATAGACAGTGTCGATAAGGAGGTGATCCAGCCCCAGGTTCCCCTAGGGCTACCTTGTTACGACTTCACCCCAGTCATGAACCACACCGTGGTGATCGCCCTCCCGAAGGTTAGGCTAACCACTTCTGGTGCAGTCCACTCCCATGGTGTGACGGGCGGTGTGTACAAGGCCCGGGAACGTATTCACCGTGGCATTCTGATCCACGATTACTAGCGATTCCGACTTCATGGAGTCGAGTTGCAGACTCCAATCCGGACTGAGGCAAGCTTTATGGGATTGGCTCCACGTCGCCGTATTGCAACCCTTTGTACTTGCCATTGTAGCACGTGTGTAGCCCTACCCGTAAGGGCCATGATGACTTGACGTCGTCCCCACCTTCCTCCGGTTTGTCACCGGCAGTCTCCTTAGAGTTCCCGACATTACTCGCTGGCAAATAAGGATAGGGGTTGCGCTCGTTACGGGACTTAACCCAACATTTCACAACACGAGCTGACGACAGCCATGCAGCACCTGTCTCAGAGTTCCCGAAGGCACCAATCCATCTCTGGAAAGTCCTCTGGATGTCAAGGGTAGGTAAGGTTCTTCGCGTTGCATCGAATTAAACCACATGCTCCACCGCTTGTGCGGGCCCCCGTCAATTCATTTGAGTTTTAACCTTGCGGCCGTACTCCCCAGGCGGTCAACTTATTGCGTTAGCTGCGCCACTAAGTCCTCAAGGGACCCAACGGCTAGTTGACATCGTTTACGGCGTGGACTACCAGGGTATCTAATCCTGTTTGCTACCCACGCTTTCGCACCTCAGTGTCAGTGTCAGTCCAGAAGGCCGCCTTCGCCACTGGTATTCCTCCCGATCTCTACGCATTTCACCGCTACACCGGGAATTCTACCTTCCTCTCCTGCACTCTAGCCAAGCAGTTCCAGATGCCGTTCCCAGGTTGAGCCCGGGGCTTTCACACCTGGCTGACTTAGCCACCTACGCGCGCTTTACGCCCAGTAATTCCGATTAACGCTTGCACCCTCCGTATTACCGCGGCTGCTGGCACGGAGTTAGCCGGTGCTTCTTCTGCGAGTGATGTCTTTCCTCGGGAGTATTAATCCCGAAGCGTTCTTCCTCGCTGAAAGTGCTTTACAACCCGAAGGCCTTCTTCACACACGCGGCATGGCTGGATCAGGCTTTCGCCCATTGTCCAATATTCCCCACTGCTGCCTCCCGTAGGAGTCTGGGCCGTGTCTCAGTCCCAGTGTGGCTGATCATCCTCTCAGACCAGCTACGGATCGTCGCCTTGGTGAGCCGTTACCTCACCAACAAGCTAATCCGACATGGGCTCATCCGATAGCGCAAGGTCCGAAGATCCCCTGCTTTCTCCCGTAGGACGTATGCGGTATTAGCCTGAGTTTCCCCAGGTTGTCCCCCACTATCGGGCAGATTCCCATGCATTACTCACCCGTCCGCCGCTCGACGCCTTCTAGCAAGCTAGAATCGTTTCCGCTCGACTTGCATGTGTTAAGCCTGCCGCCAGCGTTCAATCTGAGCCATGATCAAACTCTTCAGTTGAAAGCTTGATAGTCTGTTAAGCAGACCAAACTTGGTTCAGAGTCAAACTTCTCGTGAGAGGCTTGCTCCGATATTTGGTGACCTTGTCACCACTCATCGGCAAGCGCTCACACGAATTACCTGATCAAATTTTTAAAGAGCGTCGCTGTTAAGCGAGGAGGCATATTCTATCCGGAACGCTTGAGAAGTCAAGCACTTGATGATGAGTCAATCGACTGCCTCTAAGCATCATCCAGCGGTGAGGAGCATTGCTCGATCACCTGTTCCGTAAGGAGTGCGGCGTATTCTAGCGAATCGCCCGGGATTGTCAATCGATGATTTGGAAGCGGACTTCAAAAACATCAAACAAAACAATCACCTGCAAACCTCTTTCACCGCTGGTAACGCCATGCGTCCCCGGCAGCGGATGCGTACTTTACGCAGGAACCGGGCTGAGGGCAAGGGCTTTTTCAAGAGATTGTCATCACGCTGTCACGGAGCGTCACACTCCCTCTTCTCCCTATCCTTGCCCTCTATCCTTGCCTTGATGCCGAGGCACGATCCACCAGGCCAAGAATCGACTGATAACTGAGCCCTGAGTGCTCACTCAGCCCTATCTCACAGGTGCGCGAGTTGGAGACACCATAGTCACAGTCGGCGACCACGTCCTTCAGCCCTTTCAGCGCCGAAGCATTGAGCTCCGGTGTCGCGAAGCCCTTGTCTCCCGCGAAACCACAGCAGGTGATCTCTTCCGGCACGACGATCTCGGTCGCACACTGGCGCGCCAGTGCCACGAAACGCTCCGCCAAGCCCATGCGAACACTGGAGCAGGTGACATGCACCGCGACTCTTGCCTTGAGCGGTGTGATCGAGAGGTGTGGCAATAGATAGTCGAGCACCAGCTGCACCGGCTCGACCAGCGTCAGCGATACCTCGAGATGTTCACGTGCGTAGGCCTGTGCCTGGGCGAGACACGGGCTGGTATCACAGAAGATCGGCAGACGCCCGCCATCGCTCGCCTCCACCAGCGCGACTGCCAACTCGGCGGCCTTGGCATCCCCGGCCTCGAACTGGCCCTTGGATTGGAAGGCCATTCCGCAGCACAGAGCATCCACTCCCTTGGGCAGAACGACTTCGAATCCCGCCTTGTCCATCAGGGCCAGCGCCATCTCGGTGGCGCTGCGCGGATCGATGTCGTCAGTGGCGACCCCGAAGACACGCGTGGCACAGGACGGGAAATAGACGACATGCCCATTGGGCGTCTCGTTGCGCCCCAATGGCTGCGCCAGACGTTTGAGATAGGGACGCGGAGCGGCGCCTGGCATGCTGGGAGTCCATTGCTGCACCCTGTCGCCGGAGACCTTGCGTGCGGCCTGAGTCAGCCGTCGCATGTTGCGCGTACCGACCACACCATGCAGCCCATCTGCCAGGCGCAAGACACCGCGCATGCCACTGGTGACATGGGTGAAGTGCTCGCCGGCCCAGTGCGCCACCTTCACCTTGCCCGGATGATCGGCACCGGCGTTCTCCTCGTGGCGCAGACCGCGGATCAGATCCCCGGTATTGATGCCGACCGGACACTGGGTCGCGCACAGGCCATCGCCCGCACAGGTCTCCATGCCCTGATAGGCGTATTCCTTCCTGAGCACTGCCAGCTGGTCGCGCTGTGCATCATCCGGTGCCTTGAGCGCAGCCAGGCGTGCGATCTCACGCCGGATGACGATGCGCTGACGTGGAGTGAGGCTGAGATTCTTCGACGGACAGACCGACTCGCAGAATCCGCACTCGATGCAGCGATCCACCAGCGGGTCTGCTGCCGGGAGAGGCTTGAGGTTCTCCAGATGCAGACGGGAATTGCGCGTCAGGATGACTTCCGGGTTGAGCAGATTGTCCGGGTCGAAAGCCTCCTTGATACGCCACATCAGGGCGTAGGCCTCCTTGCCCCACTCAAGCTCTACATAAGGTGCCATGTTGCGACCGGTGCCATGCTCAGCCTTGAGCGAACCACCGTACTCCTGCCCCACCAGCCGTGCGACGTCATCCATCAATGCCTGATAGCGCTCCACCTCGCCTTCACGCTCGAAGCCCTGCGGGAAGACGAAATGCAGGTTGCCTTCCAGCGCGTGGCCGAACAGGATCGCCTGGGAGTAGCCATGACGCTGGAAGACCTCCGTCAGCGCCCCGACCCCTTCCGCCAGCCGCTCGATGGGGAAGGCGACATCCTCGATGATCACGGTGGTCCCCAGGTCACGCACCGCACCGACCGCCGGAAACAGCCCCTTGCGGATCTTCCAGTACAACGCATAGCGCTGCGCATCCTGGGTGAAGGCCCACGCTTCACAGGTCTCGATGCCTTCCAGCACGCGGGCGACCTCCGCCATGCGCGCCTCCAGCTCCTGCTGATGCGCGCCGCGCACATCCACCAGCAGCGCGACCGCCGCTTCCGGCAGGGTGCGCAGCACCTCCGGCATGCCCGGCGCGTCCTCGACGGAGCGCAGCGCCGCGCGGTCCATCAGCTCCACCGCCGCCACCGGCGCCGTCTTGAGCAGCATGGTGGCGCGACAGGCCGCATCGATGTTCGGGTAGTAGACCAGCGCCGCCGCCTTGTGTGACTCCTCGATCACCGTGCGATAGGTGATCGAGGCGATGAAGCCCAGCGTGCCTTCCGAGCCGATCATCAGATGCTTGAGGATCTCGAGACCATCGGCATAGTCGACCAGCGCATTGAGGCTGTAGCCGGTCGTGTTCTTGAGGCGGTACTTGTGGCGGATGCGCTCCGCCAGTTCAGGGTCCGCCCGCACATCGCAGGCCATCCTTTCCAACGCTGCCAGCAGGCCAGCGTGGCTTGCACGGAAGGCCTGTACGCTCTTCGGCACCGCCGTATCCAGGCAGGTGCCATCGGCGAGAATGACGCGAATGTCCTCCACGGTGCGATAACTGTTGTGTGCCGTGCCGCAGCACATACCGGAGGCGTTGTTGGCCGCGATGCCACCGATCATGCAGCTGTTGATGGAGGCCGGGTCCGGGCCGATCTTGCGCCCGAAGGGGGCCAGCAATTGATTGGCACGCGCGCCGATCACCCCCGGCTGCAGGCGGATACGACCGCCCTGTTCCAGCACCTGCGCCCCACGCCACTCACCGCCCAGCTGGATGAGCACCGAATCCGTCAGCGCCTGACCGGACAGCGACGTCCCGGCCGCCCGGAAGGTTACCGGCAGCTTGCGCGCTCGGCACTCGCGCAGCACATGTCCCAGCTCCTGCTCGTCATGCACGCGCACCACCAGCTGCGGCACCAGGCGATAGAAGCTGGCATCCGTGCCGTAGGCCAGCGTCCGCAACGCGTCATGAATCAAGCGCTCAGCGGGAAGGTGCAATGCCAGCGCCTCGCGCAATGCCAGATAGGCAGCTGCACGCTCAGTCGCCGATGGGGTCTCGCTCAAGGCATCTCGTGCAATGGCGTCAGGAGCAGTCATGGCCAATCTCTTTTTGAAAAAACGGTGTGGATGTCAGTCAGGGCAGCATCACGAAAAGGCTCTGTCACTTGAGCAATGGGTCACTCAGGCCAAGCAAGTGGAACGCCAGCAAGCCAAGCACGCCAGAAGCCAATAGATAGTAAGCCGTCGGAATCGCCGTCATGCGCAGGGTGCGTCCCTCACGCCCCAGCAGGCCGACGGTCGCCGAGGCCGCCACCACATTGTGGATGGCGATCATGTTGCCGGCCGCCGCCCCGACCGCCTGCAGCGCCACCATCAGCGCTCCCGACAGCCCGAGCTGGGCAGCGACATTGAACTGGAACTGGGACAGCATCATGTTCGAGACCGTGTTGGAGCCGGCGATGAAGGCCCCCAGCGCGCCGATGCCGGACGCGAACAGTGGATACGCCTGACCGAGACTGTCAGCCACCACGTCCGCCATCACTACCGGCATCGAGGCCAGGTCGTTCAGATTGACGCCGGAGTTGATCAGGATGCGCACCATGGGAATGGTGAACACCAGCACGAATCCGGCCCCGACCAGCGTGCGCCAGGATTCACTGGCCGCCGCCACCAGCTGACGCGTCTGCATGCGATGCAGCATCAGGGTGATCAGTGCCACGAAGACCATGATGCCGCCCGGCAGGTAGAGCGGTTGTATCGACCCCGACACACCGCTGGCCCCCAGCAGGTCCGTGGCACTGAACTGCACGCTGACCAGCCACGCCTTGACGTCGCCCGACACGCGCGAGGCGACCAGCAGCAGCGCGATCAGGCCATACGGCAGCCATGCCAGCCACAGTGGTAGCGGGCGTCTGCCGGCGGCGGCCATCTCGACCTCATCACGCTCCAGCGTCAGGTCGCCCAGCCAATGCCTGGGCCATTCGGCCTCGGGCGGAAAATCCCAGCTGTCCTTCGGCAGAAGAAAACCGACACGCGCCGCCGGCACCACGATGATCAGGCCGACCAGGGCACCGATCAGTGACGGGAATTCCGGGCCGAGGAAGACTCCCGCCGCCACGTAGGGCAGCGTGAAGCACAGCCCGGCGAACAGCGCGAACGGTGCGATCGACAGCCCTTCACTCCAGCGTTTCTTCGCGCCGAAGAAACGCGTCATCATCACGGTCATGAACAGCGGCATCAGCAGGCCGACGATGCCATGCACGATGGCGACTTCCGAGGTGATCAGCTGCAGGAAGGCCTCCCAGCTGGAATGATTCGCCAGCAGCTGCTCGCTGAGGCTGGCCTTGTCGAGGCCTGCGTTCACGCCGATCACGATCGGCGTGCCCACCGCACCGAACGATACCGGCGTCGACTGGATCATCATGCCCACCATCACCGCCCCCAGCGCCGGGAAGCCGATGGCGACCAGCAGCGGCGCCGCGATGGCCGCAGGCGTCCCGAAGCCGGAAGCGCCCTCGATGAAGCTGCCGAACAGCCAGGCGATGATGATCGCCTGTACGCGACGATCCGGGCTGATGGTGGTGAAGGCACCGCGGATCACCGCGATCGCCCCGGAATGCTTGAGGGTGTTGAGCAGGAAGATGGCGCCGAAGATGATCCACAGCACCGAGACGGTGACCATCAGTCCCTGCAGCGTGGAGGCCAGAATGCGCGTCAGCGACATCTGCCACACGAAATAGCCGATGGCAGCGGTGACGAGGAAGACCAATGGCATGGCGCGGCGCGCGGGCCATTGCAGGCCGACGAGCAGGATGCCCGCCAGCAGAATGGGGGCAAAGGCCAGCAAGGCCAGGAGGGGCTCGGACATGACGGAAACTCCGCAGGCGAATTGTTGTGATTGTTGTCGGGCACAGCAGTGAAGCACTCGGGGTTGGCGCACCCTCTGGTCAGGTCTTCACATAAATTGGTCATACCAATTTACCTTGCTGCACCTCGGCATAATCTAGGCGTCGCCCTCATGGCGGTCAAACATCATGAGCTGCCTGATATCTAGACATTGGTCAAAGCACCATCGCCCTTTAAAATTGGTATTACCAATTGTTGGCGATCCCAATCAGCCACGCGAGGCGTGGTTGTCATACATATTGGTAAGACCAATGTCGGCTATAGCGCGAAGTCGCCACACGCCACACTGATCCTCGGTCGCGCCTCTTCTGCATGCCGCACACCGGCCTGCAGCACTCGGCGCCACCTTTCACTCCTGCCGCAAGGACACTTCCATGCGTTACGCCCCCGTCCGCCAACCCCGTATCGCCGATGTGCTCACCGAGCGCCTCGAGAGCATGATTCTCGAGGGCAGTCTGAAGCCCGGTGAGCGGCTTCCTCCGGAGCGCACCCTCGCCGAGCAGTTCGAGGTCTCGCGACCGTCCGTGCGGGAAGCCATCCAGAAGCTGGCGGCGCGCGGGCTTTTGACCTCACGTCAGGGTGGCGGCACCTACGTATCCGAAGAGTTGGCGCGCGCCTGGTCCGACCCGCTCAGCGCGCTGCTGGGTCGGCATTCCGAGTTCAATCTCGACCTGCTGGAGTTTCGCGACGCCCTGGAAGGCATCAGCGCCTATTACGCTGCCATGCGCTCCACCCCGGCCGACAAGGAGATGCTGCGTCAATGCTTCGAGACGCTGGAGAAGAGTTTCGAGGGACGTGATCCGGAACTGGAAGCCGGCGCGGATGCCGCCTTCCACCTCGCCATCGCCGAGGCCGCACACAACGTGGTGCTGCTGCACTCGATGCGCAGCCTGTTCCAGTTGCTGGAGAAGAGCATCGTGGCCAACCTGCGCCACCTGTTCGAGAAGCCCGAATCGCGTCCGCGCCTGATCCAGCAGCACCGCACCCTGTTCGAGGCGATCATGGAAGGACGCGCCGAAGACGCCCGCAACGCGGCCCACGAGCACCTGGTGTTCGTCGAGGATTCACTGCTGGAGCTGGAGCGCGCCGAAACCCGTGCACAGCGTGCCCTGCGCCGTGCCCAGGCCATGCCGGAGCGCTGAGGGTGCAACGCTGATGGATCAGTGAGGGTGGCCGCTCCCCCCCTTCCCCTTGAGCCCTTGCCCAGGAAGGCCTGCCGATGAAGGACACGCGTCTGCCTCACCACTGGCGTCTGCTGCTGGCGATCGTGCTACCGATCGGCCTGATGCTGTGCGTCTGGCAGGCGGTGGCCGTCGCGCGCAGCCAGTCACTCGAGCGCCTGACCCATGAAGCAGACAACGAGTTGCGCCTGACCGCCGCCAGCCTGCGTGGTCAACTGAGTCAGCATGCCTACCTGCCACGGCTGGTCGCCGAGAACGATCAGCTGCGCGCTTTCCTTGATGCCCCCGATGACCCCAGCGCCGAGATGGCACTCAATCAACGGCTGGATCGCATGCGCGCGCTCGCGAAGGTGTCCGACCTCTACCTGGTCAACGACGTCGGCACCACCATCGCCGCCAGCAACTGGCGCTCGGCATCCACCTTCATCGGCCAGAACTATCGCTTCCGCCCCTATTGGAAGGACGCCATCGACGGCGGCGAAGCACGCTTCTACGGGCTGGGGACCAGTTCCGGCGAGCGTGGCTACTTCTTCAGCGCCAGCGTGGTGAGTCCCCGCGGGCGGCGCGGCGTGGTGGTGGCCAAGGTGCAGATCGCCGCGCTGGAAGCGGCATGGCTGGATCAGAATGCCGACATCATGGTCACCGACCCGCACGGCGTGATCTTCATCGCCAGTCAGCCCGACCGGGTACTGCGCACGCTGGACCCCCTCAGTGACGAGACCCGCAACCGGCTGCTCGACACCCAGCGCTATGCCAATCAACGCCTGCGCCCCCTGCGGCTCTATCACCGTGAAGCCTTGTCCGATCTGTCGACGCCCGAGCCGCCCTTGCGTCTCGACGCCGTCACCACGGTCGAGCTGCTGCAACTGACGCCGGGCGATCTCTGGCAGCACGCCTGGTTGAGCCTGTCACGCCCGCTGCCGGACATCGGCTGGCGCCTGCATGTGCTCAAGCCACTGGCCCCGCTGCGCGGCAGCATCTGGCAAGCCGCCGGACTGGCCGCCGGTGGCTACGTACTGCTGTGCCTGCTGGCGGGGCTGGGCTGGCAACGGCTGCGCATCCTGCGCGAGCGGCGTCTGTTCGCCGAACGTGAACGACAGTCGCTCGCCGCCAGTCAGCAACGGGTGCGGGGCATCATCGACCGCACTCAGGCGGGGCTGTGTATCCTCGATGAACGTGCTCACCTGGTGTACCTCAATCCTACCGCCGTGGCGCTGTTCGGTTCGCCCTTGAGCGCCGATGCCTCACGGGACGACAGCCCCCGGCAGCCCAGCGCACGCGAAGGGCGTGACCTGCGCGAACTGTTCCTGCCGGCCGAGCGTGCGCTGCTGGACCACCTGACCCGCCCCCGCCCGATCGGGCCGCTGGAAGTGCATGGCCTGCGCAGCGGAGTGGCCGTGCCGCTGGAGCTGTCCTGCGCCCCGCTACCGAGCCCCAATGGCCCGCGCTGGCTGGTGACGGTCTTCGATGTCAGCGAGCGGCGCGCCCAGGCCGAGGCTCTCGCCCAGGCACGCGATGCCTTCGAGCAACGCGTGGTCGAGCGCACCCGTGACCTCGCTGCCAGCAATGCGCGCCTGAGCGCGGAAGTCGAGGAACGCACCCGCGCCGAGCGTGAGCTGCGCGCGACCCGCGATGAACTGATCCAGCTCGCCAAGCTGGCAGTGCTTGGCGAGCTGGCCGCCGGCATCAACCACGAGCTCAACCAGCCGCTGGCCGCCATCCGCGCCTATGCCGAGAATGCCAGCGCCTTCCTCGCCCGTGCCCAGACACCTCAGGTCGAGAGCAACCTGCGCCAGATCACCGAGCTGACCCAGCGCATGGGCGAGATCAGCGCCCAGCTGCGCCAGTTCTCGCGCAAGAGTGGTGACCGCCTGGAAGCGGTCGACCTCGCCACCAGTCTCGACTACGCCCTGCGCCTGCTGCAGCCACGCCGTGATGCCCAGGCAGTCGACATCACGCGTGAGCAGAGCACCGCCCTGCCCAGGGTGCGCGCCGAACCGGTACGCCTCGAGCAGGTACTGGTCAATCTGCTCAGCAATGCACTGGATGCGCTGGCCGACAGGCCGTCAGCGCCAGCCTGCCTCCAGCTGAACCTGCATGAACGAGCCGGCAGTGAAGGCACGCAAGTGGTGCTGGAAGTGCATGACAACGGCCCGGGACTTGCGCCAGCCCAGCTGACGCGGGTCTTCGAACCCTTCTATACCCAGCGCGCCGATGGCAAGGGACTGGGACTGGGACTGTCGATCAGCGCGCGTATCGTGGCGGATCTCGGCGGCACCCTCGAGGCGCATCCCTCACCGCTGGGGGGCGCACTGTTCCGGCTGACGCTGCCGGCGTCGGGCACGCCCTCACAGCCCCTTTCCCCATCCGCCGCCGCCAATTCACAGGAGCCGTCATGAGTGATGTCACGAATGCTGACATGCAGGTGCTGGTCGTGGATGACGAACCTCATCTACGCGACAGCCTGAGCCAGAGCCTGATGCTGGCCGATTACCTCACCCGGCCGCTGGCCAGTGCCGAGGAAGCGCTTGAGATCCTGAACACCGAAGCCCCCTTCGAGGGCGTGGTGATCACCGACATCCGCATGCCGGGCATGGATGGTCTGAGCCTGCTGCGCGCTGCCCGTGAGCTGGATGACGAGCTGCCGGTGATCGTGATGACAGGGCATGGCGATGTCGATACCGCCGTCTCCGCCATGCAGGGCGGCGCCTGGGACTTCATCGAGAAACCCTTCGATCGTGAGCGGCTGCTGGACGGGGTGCGGCGTGCGGTGGCCGCCAGACGTCTGGCGCTGGAGAACCGCTCACTGCGCGAGCAGCTGGATACCCAGCGCAACAGCGCCGGGCCGCGCCTGGTCGGCAGCAGCGAGGTGATTCAGCGCCTGGATGCCCAGGTCTCACGGCTGGCGGCGGTGGATGCCGATACCCTGCTGTACGGCGAGACTGGAGCCGGCAAGGACCGTGTCGCCCGCTGTCTGCACGAGCGCAGTCTCCGTGCCAGCAAGCCCTTCGTGGCACTCAATTGTGGCGGCATGCCGGAAACGTTGATCGAGTCGGAGCTGTTCGGCCACGAAAAGGGGGCCTTTACCGGCGCCAGCGAGCGCCGGATCGGCAAGCTGGAACACGCCGACGGCGGCACCCTGTTTCTCGATGAGATCGAGTCCATGCCGGTGTCGTTGCAGATCAAGCTGTTGCGTGTCCTTCAGGAGCGCAGTATCGAGCGACTGGGCAGCAATACACCGCGCCCCATCGATATCCGCGTCATCGCGGCCACCAAGCGTGACCTGCGTGAAGCGGCCAGCGCCGGCGACTTTCGTGAAGACCTCTACTACCGCCTGAACGTCGTCACGCTGTATCTGCCGCCACTGCGTGAGCATCGCGAGGATATCCTGCAGCTGTTTCGACACTTCGCCATTCTGGCCAGCGAGCGCACCAGTCTGGAGGTTCCGCCGCTGGATTCGCGTACGCTGCAGGCGCTGCTCGACCATGACTGGCCGGGCAATGTGCGTGAGCTGAGAAACTGTGCGGAGCGTCATGTGCTGCTGGGGGGACTGGAGGGCAATATCGGCGACAGCATGGCGGAGGGGCAGCCGCCGGGAGGTTCCGCCGAACAACGCAGCCTGCAGGCGGAGATGTCACTGGAAGAGAGCGTCAGCCAGGCAACCGAAGGGCAGGCACTGCCGACACGCATGGAGGCCTTCGAGGCCGCGCTCATCCGTGACGCGCTGGCCGCGTGCCGCGGACAGGTCGTGATGGCCTGCGAACGACTGGGACTGCCGCGCAAGACACTTTACGACAAGCTCAAGAAGCATGGCCTGAGTGCCGAACCCTACCGGCGCTGAAGCGCATGGCGGACTGCGGGAGAGGTAGCCGTCGTGTCAGACACCGGCCATCAGGCGAGACAGGCTGGCGCCGAAGACGGACAGCGGTCCCTGCAGGTGCATGATGTCCACCAGCACCGCCAGCGGCGGTAGCCAGGGAGTCATCGCGGCGATCACCGCCACCATCGCCAGCGAGTTGCCCGGCTCGCGGTAATCGAACAGCTTGAAGGCGGTGCCGAAACTCTTCTTGAGACGCGCTCCGACCATGTCGACGCTGTACATCTCATCCAGCAACAGATGGATCATGGCGCCGAACAACAGGGCGGCGCCCTGCCACCAGGCCTGCTCCTCACTCTGGCCGAGCAGATGCAGACTGGCGGCCGTCACGCCCAGCGAGCACAGCAATGAGGCCAGCAGGGAATGCCAGATGCCGCGATGGACGGTGAAACGCTTGAAGATGGCGCTGGCCACATAGCGCACGCCCAGATAGGTCGCGCCACCCGCCATCATCAGCGGCCCCGCCAGCAGGCGGTCCTGCAGCAGCAGCACGCAGGCCATGGTCGCCAGCACCGCAAACAGCGTGAACAGGATACGGATGGCGCGCGAGTTGTCTGAGTCGATGTCCGGCAGGATGCCACCGAAGGTCGTCAGGCTCGCCAGCGGCACACCCTCCGCCAGCGACCACAGGCCGCCTTGCCAGCCTGCCGCCGCCACGATACCGCCGGCAAAGGCTGCCACGGTGATATGGGTACGAAAATTGGCCATGAGATACGGGTCGCGAGCCCTCGACGATGTCACTGGACCAGTCACCACACGCTGGCACTGGATATATGTCCAGATTATGACGCAAGCATTTCATGAAAAACAATGGCTTGTCCGGGTTTGTGAGTGCAGATGCTGCCTCCACCGTCAACGCTCGGGAAATGCAGCCCCCGAAACGCGCACTCCCCCGCCAGCCAGGGCCGACGGGGGAGTGCTCTTTGCTGCGCTCGGGGAACTCCTTGAAGGAGGTTCAGCCGGCGTAATCCTCAGCCAGATGCTGATCCTTCAGCTTGACGTAGTTCACCGCCGAATAGGTGAAGAACTCACGCTCGCTGTCCTTGATGGGACGCAGCGCACGCGCGGGATTGCCCGCATACACATGCCCGCCTTCGAGACGCTTGCCAGGCGGCACCAGTGCGCCCGCCGCGATGATGACCTCATCCTCCACCACCACACCGTCCATCACGATGGCTCCCATGCCGACCAGCACGCGGTCATGGATGGTGCAGCCGTGCAGCACGGCCTTGTGGCCGATGGTGACGTCGTCACCGATTTCCAGCGGATGGCCACCCGGATTGAAGTCGCTGGCGTGAGTGATGTGCAGCACTGCCCCGTCCTGCACGCTGGTACGCGCGCCGATACGGATACGGTGCATGTCACCGCGGATCACGGCCAGTGGCCATACCGAGCTGTCATCACCGAGGGCGACATCGCCCAGTACGACACTGCTGGGGTCGATGAAAACCCGTTCGCCCAGCCGCGGCGTCAGGCCCTTGAAGGATCGAATGCTCATGCCTTGCCTCCTGAATTAGGCCACCAGCCTACTGCTCCCATCATCATGATGCCAATAGCGCGGCAGCCTGAATCGCGTTGCGGTTTGCTCGACGACGCTCATTTCCCCGCCTTGCGGCACCGCCCCTCCCGAGGACTAAACGCCCTGCTCACGTAACCCTTGGCGGCCTACTTGAAGAAGCTCCACCCCAGCACGACCAGCACCAGCGGAATCGAGATCCAGCGCAGCACCCAACGCCAGCGACGGAAGAAACGACGCGACGTCCCCAGCCCCGCCAATGCCAGATTCTGCGGCATGATCCAGCCCGCGAAGATGGCGATCAGCAGGCCGCCGATCGGCAGGAAGAAGTCCGGCGGAATCGTCGTCACCACATCGAAGGCGTTCATCTCGCCCAGCAGGTGCACTTCCTTGAGGCTCGAGAAGGACAGTACCGACAACAGGCCCATCGCCCAGACCGCGATACCCACCGCCAGCGCGGCACGCCGACGTGTTATTCCCCAGCCCTGCAGCACCTCGACGATGGGCTCGGCGATGTTGATCGAGCTGGTCCAGGTCGCCAGCAGCAGCAACAGGAAGAACAGCGCCAGCAGCAGGCTGCCGCCCGGCAGATTGGCAAAGGCGATGGGCAGGCTGACGAACATCAGGCCGGGCCCGGAAGCCGGGTCCAGTCCCTGACTGAACACCGCCGCGAAGATGGCGATCCCCGCCAGCAATGCCACCCCGATGTCCAGCGCCGCCACGGCGATCGCGGCCGTCGGCAGACTCTGGCGCTCCGGCATGTAGGCGCCATAGGCCATCAGCGCACAGGCGCCGACCGCCAGCGTGAAGAAGGCATGCCCCATGGCATTGAGCACCACGTCCAGCGTGATGGCGTCGGGATTGGGCATGAACAGCCAGCTGATGGCGGGACCGAAGCCCGGAGTGCTGATGCTGTAACCGGCCAATGCCAGCAGCAGCACATAGAGCAGCGGCATCATCAGGTTGTTGAGACGCTCGAGCCCCGAGGAGATGCCGGCGGCCACCACGCTCATGGTCATCAGCATGAAGACGGTGTGGTTGAAGGTCATGGTGACCGGGTCTTCCAGAAAGGCACCGAAGGAGGCGCCGATCTCCGGCGGGCTCATGCCGCTGAAGTCCCCCTTCAGTGAATCGACCAGATACTCGATCGACCAGCCCGACACCACCGAATAGAACGACAGGATGAAGAACATGGTGATGGCACCGAAGAAGCCCAGCCAGCGCCAGTTCGGCGTACGGCCAGCGCTGGTCGCCAGATGGGCGAGCGCCTGCATCGGCCCGCGCCGACCGGCGCGACCGATCATGATCTCGGCCATCATCACCGGCAGGCCCAGCAGCAGCACGAAGCCGATGTACAGCAGCAGAAAGGCCGAACCGCCGTTCTCGCCCGTCATGTACGGGAAGCGCCAGATGTTGCCCAACCCGACGGCAGCGCCGGTGACGGCCAGGATGAAGGCGCGGCGACTGCCCCAGCGTTCGGTGGTTTCGCTCATGTCTGCTCTCGTGGTGAAGAATCGATAGTCAATGAAGGCTCATCAGGGGCTGCAAGATAGCAGCCGCGTCGTTCAGGGCCAATGCGGGCTCGGCTCGGGCGTCCCACGCGGAGAGGTCCGGGCCGCCTCCTATCGGGTCGATAGATTGAATAACACGCGCCAAGGCCTCACATTCTAGGTATCCCCGCGGCGACGGTGACACCGTTCTCGTGGCGCCTCCGATGCGCCAGTCTTCCTTTACCGTTCACCGCTGCCGCCCATCCGATGACGCGAGGTACACGATGTCGATCAATCCCCTGCTGGAACGCAACACTCTGCCCCCCTTCGACACCCTCAAGGCCGAGCATGTCGAAGACGCGATCAGCGAACTGCTGGAGCACAACCAGCAGGAGATCGAGCGCCTGATCGAGGCCACCCGCGACGACACGCGCTGGGACAACTTCGCCGCGCCGCTGGAAGCGCTGGGCGACCGCCTGAGTCAGGCCTGGTCACCGGTCTCGCACCTCAACTCGACCATGAATTCCCCCAAGCTGCGCGAGGCCTATCAGGCCTGTCTGGCCAAGCTGTCGGCCTACTCCACCTGGGTGGGTCAGAACAGCGATCTGGCTGCGGCCTATCAGCGCCTTGCGGACAGCGACGAATTCGCAAGCCTCGATGAAGCCCAGCAGAAGGCGATCACCAACAGTCTGCGCGATTTCCGTCTCGCCGGTGTCGATCTGCCCCAGGACAAGAAGCAGCGTTATGGCGAGATCCAGGCGCGCCTGTCCGAACTCTCCAACACCTTCTCCAACCATGTGCTGGATGCCACCCAGGCCTGGCACAAGGATGTCGAGGAAGAGGCGCTGGCGGGCGTGCCGGAAAGCGGCCTCGCGGCGCTCAAGGCCAACGCCGAGGCCAAGGGGCTGGAAGGCTATCGCATCACCCTGGACTTCCCGAGCTTCTTCCCGGTGCTCAGCTACGCCGACAACCGCGAGCTGCGCGAGGAGGTCTACACCGCCTTCGTCACCCGCGCCTCGGAAAAGGGTCCCAACGCCGGTGATTTCGACAACGGTCCGGTGATCGAGGAGATTCTGGCCCTGCGTCAGGAACTGGCCAGGCTGATCGGTTTCGACGATTACGCCTCACTGTCACTGGCGACCAAGATGGCCGACTCGCCGGCACAGGTCATCAGCTTCCTCGAGGACCTCGCGACCCGCGCAGTGCCCCAGGCGCGTGAAGAGTTCAACGAGCTGGCGGCCTACGCCACCGAAAGCCTCGGCATCGATGACCTGCAACCGTGGGATGTCGGCTACGCCAGCGAGAAGCTGCGCGAATCACGCTACGCGATCAATCAGGAACAGCTGCGCCCCTACTTCCCGGCGCCGCAGGCCATCGACGGGCTGTTCGAGGTGGTCAATCGCCTCTACGGCATCACCTTCAAGCAGCGTGAAGTGCCGGTGTGGCACGACGACGTCAGCTACTACGAGGTGATCGAGAATGACACGCCGATCGCCGGCTTCTATCTCGATCTCTATGCCCGCGAAGGCAAGCGTGGCGGCGCCTGGATGGACGAGTGCCGCGTGCGTCGTCGCCGCGAGGATGGCAGCCTGCAGTTGCCGGTCGCCTATCTGACCTGCAACTTCACCCGCCCGGTGGGTGGCCGCCCGGCGCTGCTGACCCACGATGAAGTGGTTACGCTGTTCCACGAGTTCGGTCACGGTCTGCATCACATGCTGACCCGTCAGGAAGTCGCCGAAGTCTCCGGCATCAATGGCGTGGCGTGGGACGCCGTCGAGCTGCCCAGCCAGTTCATGGAGAACTTCTGCTACGAGCGTGAAGGGCTGGATCTGATCGCGCGTCACGTGGACACCGGCGAGCGTCTGCCCGACGACATGCTCGAGCGCCTGCAGGCAGCCCGCAACTTCCAGGCGGCGATGACCATGGTCCGCCAGCTGGAATTCTCGCTGTTCGACTTCCGCCTGCATCACGAGCTCGACACGCCGTCCGCCGGCGATGTCCAGACGCTGCTCGACGAGGTACGCAGCAAGGTCGCCGTGGTCCCGGCGGTCGAGTTCAACCGCTTCCAGAATGGCTTCAGCCACATCTTCGCCGGCGGTTACGCCGCGGGTTACTACAGCTACAAGTGGGCCGAAGTGCTGTCGGCGGATGCCTTCAGCGCCTTCGAGGAAAGCGCGGTCTTCGACACTGCTACCGGTCAGCGCTTCCGGGAAGAGGTACTGGCCAAGGGTGGCTCGCGTGATGCCGCCGAGCTGTTCCGCGCCTTCCGGGGCCGTGACCCGCAGGTCGATGCCCTGCTGCGTCACTCCGGCATCGGTGCCCAGGCGGCCTGAGCCTCGCCCAGACCCCGGTCTTGATGACGGCGCAAGCCTGATCACACACCGCTGTCCCTGCGCCCCTGACCTTTGCCGGTCGGGGGCGTATCATATGGCGCATCGTCCGCCTGACGCTCGCATTGCCCGATGCCGAGCGGCCTGACACAACCAGATCCTGACTGGAGGCACCATGTCTACCATCAAGCGCTTCATCGCGGGTGCCGTCTGCCCACGCTGCGGAGCAATGGACCGCCTGCGCACCTGGGAGCAGAACGAGACACGCTACCGTGACTGCGTGTCCTGTGACTTCTTCGAGCAACAGGCCATCGAGGAACCGCCCACCCTCGAGGAGCTGTCCACGCGCGTGAACGCGCCACGCGACGAGCCCGCGAGTGATGAGGTCCAGCCGGTGCGTATCCTGGACCCCGGCAAGCGGCACTGACCGCATGTGATATCGTGAGCCCCCGTGGCATCCATGCTTGCTGCATGAAAAAGCCCCGCCAGATGGCGGGGCTTTTGCGTATCAGCTCGACGGACTGTCAGCTCGACTGGCCCACGGCTTTCATTTGACCACGCCGCAGGCAACGCGCGAGCCGCCACCACCCAGCTTGGGCGTATCGGTGTAGTTGTCACCGCCGGAGTGGATCATCAGCGCATGACCGCCGAGATCGCTCTCCTTGAGGCGCGGAGCCAACACCGGCAGCGAGATCTTGCCATCGGCATCGACGCTCAGCGCCGGAAGATCGCCCAGGTGG
Source organism: Cobetia sp. PS-4MA (assembly GCF_057670765.1). Classification (NCBI taxonomy): domain Bacteria; kingdom Pseudomonadati; phylum Pseudomonadota; class Gammaproteobacteria; order Oceanospirillales; family Halomonadaceae; genus Cobetia; species Cobetia sp. PS-4MA. The sequence goes on from NZ_CM173107.1 coordinate 3,857,544, forward strand.
CCATCGCCATACGGGCCCTGGTGGGTGCCGGTCTCCTCTGGGTCGAAGTGGCCACCTGCCGCGGCACCGGCCACGGCCTCACCGTCCTTCTCGGCGGGTTCGCAGCTGGCATTGGCATGCAGGTGGAAGCCATGGATGCCGCTTTCGAGTCCTTCGATCTTCGGCGTCAGCAGCAGACCATCAGCAGTGTCCTCGGCCATGATGCTACCGACGGTCTCGCCGACCCCGTCACTGCTGACACGATGCATTTCCACCTCGGTGGCCGCCTGGGCGACACCGCCGAACAACCAGGCACCCAGCGCCACCGCAGCGGCGCTCTTGAAGGGCTTTCTGGTAGATGACGCAAAGGATGCCGTGTGCCGTGTTTCGTGATTCATGACCAATCTCTCCTTCACTGAGGCCGGCTTCACTGCCGACGCCTTGAGTGGCTTGCGGGCCGCTGTCGCAAGCGGCTACCCCTCAGACCTCAGGGCGAGAGACGTCACATTCAATGCAATTCTGCCAATGACTTGCCGCGCACGCCGGGCGAGCACACCTCAGCGAGAAGAGATCCCCAGGTTTTCCAGCACCTTGAGACACGGCCCGGCCTGGTTGAGGGTATAGAAATGCAGACCCGGCGCGCCGCCATCCAGCAGACGCTGACTCATCCGCGAGATCACCTCGGTACCGAAGGCCTGGAGGCTCTCGCTGTCATCGGCGTAGCTCTCGAGCTGCCTGCGAATCCAGCGCGGAATCTCGGCACCGCAGGAGTCGGAGAAACGCGCCAGCTTGGTGTAATTGGTGATCGGCATGATGCCCGGGATGATCGGCTGCTGGATGCCCAGATCACGTGCTCGCTCCACGAAGTGGAAGTAGGCATCGGCATTGAAGAAGTACTGGGTGATGGCGATGTCGGCCCCGGCATTCATCTTGCGTGCGAAGTTCTCCAGATCCATACGGTAGTTGTCAGCCTGCGGGTGACACTCCGGGTAGGCGGCCACCGCGATCTCGAAATGATCGCCGGTCTCGTCACGCACGAACTCCACCAGCTCATTGGCATGGCGCAGTTCACTGCGCGCGCCCATCCCGGACGGCAGATCACCGCGCAGCGCCACCAGGCGCTTGATGCCCTGCTCGCGATACTCGCCGAGAATCTCGCGCAGCTCACCACGGTCGCTGCCGACACATGACAGATGCGGCGCCGTGCAGATACCGCTGCTGCGCACGGACTGCACGGTATTGAAGGTGCGCTCACGCGTGGAGCCACCAGCGCCATAGGTGACCGAGAAGAATGCCGGGTCCAGCGCGGCCAGGCGGTCACGGACACCCATCAGCTTTTCATGTCCCACCTCGGTATTCGGTGGAAAGAACTCGAAACTGATGCCTGAGGGGTGTTCGCTGACGCTCATGGGGCGGCCTCCTGGTCGGTCGTGTCCGGCATTGATGTTCTTGTGCCGCACACGTCGCGGTGTGCGTGCTGCCGTGAGGCGCTGCGCTGATGACACAAGCGCGCGCACGGTGCATGTCATGCATCATGACCTGCGCCTCGATCCACGGCCAATGAAAGGTTTTCGCCTCAACATCAATATCATTCATATAAGAATCTGCTTTCTTATAACCACAACGCCTTACCCGACTCGCCTGCTGCGCCACATCCTCCCTGCGGTCTGAGCGGGCGCCGTTTTCGAGATGACGTCGGCACATGACTCACGGCATGATGGCTCGCACGCCCCGCCCCACTTCACAAGGAACCGTGATGGATCACCTGGATCTGCAGCAACCGCTCTGGATGCTGATCACCTTCGTTGCCATCGGCGCACTTTGCGCCCGCAAGCTGGCCATCGACCCACGCCCCATCGCCACCTTGCTGATCTACGTGATCGCGCCGCTGACCTTCTTCCGCGGACTGGTGCTGGGCGAGCCCTCCTTGAGCGATCTGGGTCTGACATTGGGCCTGTTCACGCTGTCGAGCCTCATCTGTCTGCTGGTGCGTCCACTGGCCGCGAAGTTCTTCCCGCCGCAGGAGGCCGCCTTGCTCGCCTTCTCTTCCGGCACCGGCAACACCGGCTACTTCGGCCTGCCGGTCGCGATGCTGTTGCTGCCGCCGGAAGGCGTGACCCAGTACCTGTTCTGCCTGCTTGGCATCACCCTGTATGAGTTCACGCTGGGCTTCTACGTCAGTGCGCGCGGGCAGTTCTCGATGCAGCAAAGTCTGGTGAAGATCGCGCGGCTGCCGCTGATCTACGCCTTCATGGCCGCACTGCTGGTCGGCACGCTGGGGCTTCAGGTGCCGGGGGCGGTCATGGAGGGGCTCGACTACTTCAAGTACAGCTACACGGTGCTGGGCATGATGATCATCGGCATGACGCTGGGGGGTGTCAGCCTGCGCGAGGTCGACCCGCGCTTCATCCTGGCCGCGACTGCCCTGCGTTTCGTGATGTGGCCGCTGCTGAGTCTGGGCAGCGTGTTGCTGCTGGGCAGCCTGTTCGCACTCGACCCGGTACTGGCGCAGGTCCTGCTGCTGCTGGGGGTGGTGCCGATGGCCGCCAATGTGGTCGTGCTGGCCATCGAGCTGAACATCCAGCCGGCCAAGGGCGCGATCGCGGTGATGCTGACTACCCTGGCGGCCCCGCTGATCATCCCACTCTACCTGTCATGGATGCTGACGATCAGCGGGCTGGGGTGAGGCTCAGGCCCCGGCCATCTCGGGGGTGACGGCCTCGGTGGCGGGTGGCACGGCCTGACGCGGCATCACATGACGCGGGGCGCTTTCGAGAATCTGCCCCTGCCAGTCGATCAGATGCAGTGCGCCATCGCCATCTTCTGCCAGCGCAGTGCAGTGCTCTACCCAGTCGCCGTCGTTGCAGTAGAGCACGCCATCCTCGACCCGAAAGCCCGCCTGGTGGATATGCCCACCGACATAGCCATCCAGGCCTTCGAGACGGGCCTGGCGCATGGCCGCCTCCTCGAACTGGGCCACGTAGCGCTGGGCGACGCCACTGCGGCGCTTGAGCGCGCTGGCCAGCGACCAGTAAGGCAGACCGAACATGCCACGCGCGCGGTTGCACCAGCGATTGAGCGACAGGATGAAGCCGTGCATGCCATCCCCCAGCGTGAGCAGCCACGGCGCGATGCGCACATGGGTATCGAATTCATCGCCGTGGGAGACCAGCAGGCGGCGCCCGCTGCCGGTGGTGTGGATCGCGCGCCGCTCGATGCTGACGTTGTGTAGCTTCAGACCGCACAGACGACGGAAGGCGGCATCGTGATTGCCGGGAATGTAGATGACCTCGCAGCCACTGCGTGCCAGGCGCAGTACCCGCGCCACCAGCGCCTGCTGGTCCTTGTCGAGCACCGCACGCTTGCGCATCGCCAGCAGATCCACGATATCGCCGACCAGATACAGACGCTCAGGGCGCACGCGCCGCAGCAGCTTCGCGAGCAGCGCCGCCTGACAGTCCGGCGTGCCCAGATGCACGTCCGAGATGAACAATGTCCGCACCTGGCCGAGTGACGCATGCCGTGGCGCCGCCTCTGCAGAAGATGCCGGAGAAGACGGGGGAGCGAAGTGCGGCACGGGCATGTCAGTTACCTCTGATCAATCACCTCGGGATCGGCGAGCGCAGACAGACATGGCTACGCCCCGGATTGCCGGACCAGAGTGACCGCGTGCGATGACGCCTCCATAACAGGACCATGACCGGGCGATGACAACTAGCCGCTCACGCCTGCTGATTGCTCCCCTTTACCACCGCATGCCGGCCGGCGCGCTTCTGGCGGTACATGCGATCATCCGCGATGTGGATGAGATCCTGCACGCTGATCTCGCCCTGCAGTACCGAGTCATGCGTGACCCGCCCGATGCTCACCTCGACCGGAAAGGCGATCTGCTCCTCGAGACGTTGCGCCTCCAGGTGATGCATCAGCTGATTCGCCGCCTGCTGACTGGCCATGTCGCAGGCCCCGGGCAGCACGACCAGAAACTCGTCTCCGCCCAGACGGCAGGCCATCCCTTCCTCTCCCGCGGCCTGTGCCGCGCCTGCGGCGACCAGCTGGATCAGCCGGTCCCCCTGGGGATGGCCAAAGGTGTCGTTGACGTACTTCAAGCGATCGACATCCACGAACAGGATGGATAGACACCGGCGTTCTCGCAGGCTGGCGGCCAACGTCCTATCGAGAAACTCGAGACCACAACGGCGGTTGGGCAGGCTGGTCAGCAGGTCATGGTTGGCACGGTATTCCAGCTCATGCTGCTGCGTGAGCAGCTGCTGATTCATGTGGCTGAGCTCGGCGTTGCGCACCTCCAGTGCCCGGCGCAGCTTGACGGTACGCAGGAAGGTGGAGCTGCGAGCGTGCGCCAGCGCCGGCGCCATGATCATCGTCGCGATCATGTAGGCACCTCCCGCGCCGGCAAGGTCCTTGAGCGAGAGCGGGCTCAGCCATAGAAAGAGCGGCAGATAGCCCAGTATCAACGGCAGACTGCTGACCAGCTGGTACCGCCAGCCCCACACCAGCCACGCCGGCATGGCGATCAGCATGGAGGTCGAGAAGCTCAGGTTCCACAGCGATAGCGTGATGGCATCCTGGATCATCGTCGCGCCGAAGCAGAAATACAGATTGGCGCAGACGGCGCCGAGCAATGCGATATCGTCGGGCCGACGTGGCTGGCGACGCAGTAGCGTCACACACAGCACACAGACACCGAGAAGCAGAAAGCGCCCGAGCCACAGAGTCGGCCAGGCGTCAGGGACCTGGAAGTAATCGAACAGCAGAAAGCACGCCAGACCCGCCATCGCGAACAGCACGAAGGTATGATTGAGTCGCGCCCGATAATGGCGAGACTCCTCATCCTCCATCTCACTGCATGGCATGAGGTGATCATGGAACGACACGGCACGTCCTCTCGGAAAGCTGGGGCATGGCCTCATGCTACACCTGCCGCCAGCCTCCCCCTATCCCGACGGCTCGCGTCCCGCCAACGCTACAGCCACGTGTCCTGGCGGCGAGATGCACTCAGGGCCCGATACCGGGAAGGTACGGGCCCTGAGCGTCTCGACGTGACTCGCGCCTTTCGCCTGCGATCAGACGACCTTGCCGCGTGAGCCAGCAGGCACATAGATGCGCGCGGAGGCGGCATCTCCCAGCCAATATCCCGAGAAGATGCCATACAGCCCTGCCGCCATCAGGCCGCCGATGAACAGCGTGAAGTGGGTGATGTCACCCAGCGGCAGGAAGCTGATGACCAGCGTCACCGCCGAGGAGGCCAGCAACGCCTTGACCGCCGCGACATTGACGCCCTTCTCGAAGAAATACTCTCCCTGCGCGCTGTCGGTGAACAATGCCCGGGTGTTGATGCCGCCCTTGTGGACCAAGTAGTGATCGAACAGGATCACGCCATACACCGGGCCGATGGCCGCAGCGAGAATGCCCACGGTGTACTGGATGATTTCCGGATTGTTGAACAGATTCCACGGCGTGATGAAGATGGAGCCGACGGCGGCGAGCATGCCGCCCATCCGCCAGCTGATGCGCGACGGCGCCACATTGGAGAAATCGAACGCCGGTGACACGAAGTTGGCCACGATGTTGATGCCGATGGTCGCCAGCACCAGGGTCAGGATGCCCAGCGCCGCCGCGACACCGTTGTCGATGCGCGCGACAGTCTCCATCGGGTCATGCAGCATCTCGCCGAAGATGGGCTGGGTGCCGGACACCACTACCACGGTGATGACGGCAAACAGCAGGAAGTTGACCGGCAGGCCCCAGAAGTTACCGCGCTTCACGTCACCAGGCGTGGCACAGTAACGCGAGAAGTCACCGAAGTTGAGCGTCGGACCCGCGAAGTAGCCCGCCACCAGGGCCGCGGCAATCACCATCTGCCACAGGGCATCACTGCCGGAGAGTGTCTTGCTGCCCAGCGTGAAGCTGATGTTGTCCCAGCCGGCCTGCCAGACGATCCAGCCCGCCAGCGCGAACATCACCACATAGACCGCCGGCCCGGCGAAATCGATGAAACGGCGCACCGCGTTCATGCCCCACCAGAACACCAGCGCCTGCAGCACCCACATGAACAGGAAGCAGTACCAGCCAAGCTGCGAGAGGCCGAGGTACTGGACCTCGGTCAGCCCCTCCAGCGACGGCACGTAACGCAGCAGCACCAGCATCAAGGCATGTGCCGCCAGATACGTCTGGATGCCGTACCACACCACCGCGATCAGCCCGCGGATGATCGCCGGGATATTGGCGCCATAGATGCCGAAGGACTGGCGGCAGACCACCGGAAACGGTACCCCCGTCTGCTGGCTGGGCCGCGAGATCAGATTGGCGAACACCTGCACCACCAGAATCCCCACCAGCATCGAGACCAGAATCTGCCAGCTGGCCAGGCCCAGGGTGAACAGACTGGCGGCGAAGACATAGCCACCGACACTGTGCACGTCGGACATCCAGAACGAGAAGATGTTGTACCAGTTCCAGTTCTGCTCGCAGGGCGCGAGGTCGTCGTTGATGAGCCGCTTGCTGGCGTTGCTCAGGTCAGGGGGAGTCTGGGGTGTCATTGTTGTCTCCAGAGGGGGCTTGGTGCCCGAGTGGACGTTCCGTCCGTGGGCCGGTCACGAGGCATCACGCCTCGCCATGCCTATCCCCCTATCAACAAGCATGCCAATGAAACACATGTTGCGGCTTTTCAATCTCCCAGCGTTTCCCCCAACCCCTGCTCTGCCTGCACCTCCTGCCAGTAGTGCCTCTCAAGCCGAAATCGCTGCCCCCTCAAGCACCATCGATTCCCCCTGAATTCGCCATATGCACCACCAGGGCGCACCAACGATGAAACGAACGTTGCTGAAGCGGTGATTGCCCGTCTGGCACGAATGCTGCTCACGTATTGACCATCCTGCTCGAACGTCTCACCCATCCCCGCGAGCCGAACCTCATCACAGGAGACACGCGCCATGTTGCGTCTCAAGGTCATCAATCCCAACACCAGCCAGGCGATGAGCCAGCAGATGGCGCACTCGCTGCAACGACAGCTCGCGGACGACGTCCGACTCGAGGTACTGACCGCCGAGCATGGCGCCCCCAGCATCGAGACGGCCGTCGAGGAAGCCATGGCGGTGGTCGCGCTGCTGAGTCTGATCGCCCGGGACCGGGAAGGCCTGCTGGACACGCCCCCCGCCGATGGCTATTTGCTGGCCTGCTTCGGTGACCCCGGCCTTGAGGCCGCCCGCGAACTGAGCCCCGTGCCGGTGATCGGCATCGCCCAGGCCGCCATGCACATGGCCACGCTGGCGGCACCCTCCTTTGCCATCGTCACCAGCATGACCAGCACGCTGCCGATGTCCGAGCAGCTGCTGGAGCGCTATGCGATGCGTCCGCTGTGCAAGGCGCTGCTGGCCTGTGACGTCCCGGTACTGGCGCTGTCCGAGGCACGCACTCCCCCGCAGGCGCTGCTTGAGAGCTGTGAGCAGGCCAGGGCGAGCGGTGCCGGCAGCATCGTGCTGGGCTGCGCCGCGATGGGCCCGCTGCGCGACGCCATCGCTCGGGATATCGGTCTGCCGGTGGTCGACCCGCTGCTGGCGGGACGGGATCTGCTGCTGACATTGATGCGCCAGCCCGCCGTCACCCGCGCGGCACCGGGCGGCGAGGCCAAGCCGCTCAGCGGCGTCTTTGCCCGGGGGCTGGCTGCCCTCTGACCTGCCATTGCGATGCCCTTGGCTTGCCTCTCTCGACAGCAACGAAAACGCCCCCTCACTGCTGTCAGTGAGGGGGCGTTTCTCTTGGCAGGCCCTGACTCAATGCTGGTCGTTCGACTCCTGCGAATGACGGCGATCACCGACGACTGCGGTCACCAGCTTGCCGATGCTCAACCCCTGCACGAGGATCGAGAACAGCACGATGATGTAGGTGGTGACCACCAGCGGCTCGCGGAAGTCACCTTCGGGAATCGCCAGGGCCAGTGCCACCGAGATGCCGCCGCGCAGGCCACCCCAGGTGAGCACGCGCGTGGTGCCGGCCCGGAAGGTATACCAGCGCCGCAAGATGCTCAGCGGAATGCCGATCAGCGCCAGACGCGAGAGCAGGATGACCGCCACCAGCGCCAGGGCGATGCCGATCGAGGTCAGGGTGATCGGCATCAGCACCAGCTCGAGGCCGATCAGCACGAACAGCACCGCGTTGAGGATCTCGTCGACCAGCTCCCAGAAACCGTCCAGATAGCGGCGGGTGTTGTCGGACATGGCGCCATCACGCGCCATGTTGCCGATGATCAGCCCCGCCACCACCATCGCGATGGGGCCGGAGACGTGCAGCGCCGAGGCCAGCGCGTAGCCGCCCAACACCAGCGCCAGGCTCAGCATCACCTCGACCTGATACTGGTCGATGCTGCGCATCAGCTGATAGACCAGCGCCCCCAGTGCCAGCCCGAGCAGAATCCCGCCGCCGGCTTCCTCGAGGAACAGGAGCCCCATGTGGCCGAGCTCGACCTCACCGCTGCCCGCCGAGGCCGCGCTCAACAGCGCGGTGAACAGCACCACCGCCACACCATCATTGAACAGTGACTCGCCGACGATGCGGATCTCCATGTCGGCAGGCGCTCCGGCGCTGCGCATGATGCCGAGCACGGCGATCGGGTCGGTGGGCGAGATCAACGCGCCGAACACCAGGCAATACAGGTAGGGCACCTCGATGCCGGCCCACTGGAACAGCCACCAGGCGGCGGAGCCGATCACCAGGGTCGAGACCAGCACGCCCAGCGTGGCCAGCAGGCCGATGGAGCGGCGATAGGCCTTCAGACGCGAGAGATCCACGTGCAGCGCACCGGCGAACAGCAGGAAGGACAGCATGCCGTCCATCAGCAGGCTGTTGAAGTTGATGCGCCCCAGCCAGTCTTCCGCGATGTCGGCCACGACGGTGGTCACCGCGAAGTGATCCAGTCCGATCACGCCGAGTGACAGCACCAGACCGATGGCCATCACGCCGATGGTCGGGGGCAGGCGCAGGACCCGATGGTTGAACCACATGCACACGGCAGTGATGGTAATGAACAGTGCAGCGAGATTGAGCATCCGAAAACGGTCCTTTGCAGTGGCGCCGATACCCTGGAGGGCATGACGTCCTTGTCATTCGTCTTTCATACGAGCTGGTGTGGTGAGCCACTCGCGTGGCCAGCAGCGCTGATCGTGACTGCCAGCACTGGCCGTGACTACCAGAGATCGCCGTGACGTTCACGGTGACAGAGATAGAGACGCAGCTCGAACTCACGTTGATGATACTCCGGCTGCATGTGACAGCAGAGTCGATAGAACGCCTTGTCGTGGGCCTTCTCGCGCAGATGCGCCAGCTCATGGACCACGATCATGTTCAGCAGCGGCTCCGGCAGGCGCCGAAACAACGACGAGATGCGGATCTCGTGCTTGGCCTTGAGCTTGTTGCCCTGCACCCGCGACACGAAGGTGTGCAGCCCCAGGGCGTTGTCGATGACGTGAATCCGGTCGTCATAGATCACCTTGCTGATCGGCGCCGAGCTGCGCAGGTGCTGATTCTTCAGCGCCATGGTGTAGTCATGCAGCGCACGGGCCCCCTGCAACTGATGTGGCTCGGGATATCTAGCGAGAAAGAAGGCTGCCGTCTTGCCCGACGCCAGCAGTTCACTCGCCTGCTGTTGGATCTCGGGGCCGTAGCCCTTGAGATAGCGTAGATCAGCCACTGGGCCTCTCTCCTGTTGCTGTCCCACAAAGGGTCAGACCTGCGTGTCAGACGGGCTCGCGCCGCTAACGCTCCACCAGAGACAGGAAAACCCGCCGAAGCGGGTTTTCTTGTCATGACACTGAGCCGGTGGGGGCGAGATGCCCCTCCCCTGCCAGGCCTGTCGAGCTGACGACCTTACAGGCCGGCAGCAGCCTTGAGGCCAGCGGCACGGTCGGTCTTTTCCCACGGGAAGGCGGTGAAGGTTTCGGTCTTCTTCTCGCCGGTCACGTCGGTCCAGCTGTAGCTGTGCTCGAACGGCTCACGACCGAAGTGGCCGTAGGCAGCGGTCAGCTGATACATCGGGTGCGCCAGATCCAGCATGGTGGTGATGGCATACGGACGCAGGTCGAAGTGCTCGCGCACCAGCTCGACGATCTTGGCATCGCTGATCTTGCCGGTGCCGAAGGTGTTGATCGAGACGGAGGTCGGCTCGGCGACACCGATGGCGTAGGAGACCTGGATCTCGCACTTGTCGGCCAGACCGCTGGCGACGACGTTCTTGGCCACGTAACGACCGGCATAGGCGGCGCTGCGATCGACCTTGGACGGGTCCTTGCCGGAGAAGGCACCACCACCGTGACGGGCCATGCCGCCGTAAGTGTCGACGATGATCTTGCGGCCCGTCAGACCACAGTCACCCACCGGGCCACCGATGACGAAGTTGCCGGTCGGGTTGATGTGGTATTCGGTGGTCTCGGACAGCCACTCGGCCGGCAGGACCTGCTCGATGATCTCGCGCTTGACCATCGCGCGCAGGTCTTCCTGGGACACTTCCGGGTCATGCTGGGTGGACAGCACGACGGCTTCGACGGCGACCGGCTTGCCGGCTTCGTCGTAGCGGAAGGTGACCTGACTCTTCGCATCCGGACGCAGCCACGGCAGCATGCCGTTCTTGCGCAGTTCCGCCTGACGCTCCACCAGACGGTGAGCGTAGTGGATCGGCGCCGGCATGAAGGAGTCGGTCTCGTTGGTGGCATAGCCGAACATCAGGCCCTGGTCGCCCGCGCCCTGATCTTCCGGCTTGGTGCGATCGACGCCCTGGGCGATATCGACGCTCTGCTTGCCGATCAGGTTCAGGACACCACAGGTCTCGCCGTCGAAACCGACATCGGAAGAGGTGTAGCCGATGTCCGTGATGACACGACGTACCAGCTCCTCGAGATCGACCCACGCGCTGGTGGAGATCTCACCGGCCACGATGGCCACGCCTGTCTTGACGAGCGTTTCGCACGCCACGCGTGCCTGCTTGTCGCGCGCGATGATGGCATCGAGCACGGCATCGGAAATCTGGTCGGCAATCTTGTCCGGGTGCCCTTCGGACACGGACTCGGATGTGAAGAGTGAGTATTCGCTCATTGGTCCTCGACCCTCTTTTCGGATGCGGGGATGATTCGGCCACTGACGGCAGATGGCTGCTTGAGACCGAGTAGAAACACGCTTGCGGCGCACGTTGAGGACTGACACAGACGGCCCGGCCTCGGGGGGGCGAGTTTACACGCCACTTATGTGAGTGCCTAGCGCCATGCGGACTGCACGACGGCCGTTTCGAGACCTTTTTGCCACAAGAAGGACACCAACCGGCATAAGTCAGCAAGACGCATGGACGGCTGCGGGGCCCGGATGCGATTTGCCGCGCCCCGTCATCTCGGTGACAATACTGGCCCGGAGATCGCGTACGGGCGAAGCTTCGTACGCACAAGGTTCACGCGACGCACTGTCCTTTCCGGCGCGCTGCGCACCACAGGCAGAACGCCGTGATTCATTGCCACACTCTTGACGCCCCGCAGGCGAGGAGCTATTGCATGCCTTCCCGTTTTGACCTGGCCAACGCCATCCGTGCACTTTCCATGGACGCCGTTCAGAAGGCCAAGTCTGGCCACCCCGGCGCCCCCATGGGCATGGCCGACATCGCTGAAGTGCTCTGGAACGACCACCTCAAGCACAACCCGGCCAACCCGAACTGGGCCGACCGTGACCGCTTCGTGCTGTCCAACGGCCACGGCTCCATGCTGCTCTACTCCCTGCTGCACCTCACGGGCTACCAGCTGAGCCTTGAAGATCTGCAGAACTTCCGCCAACTGCATTCCAAGACCGCCGGTCACCCGGAATACGGTTATGCGCCGGGTATCGAGACCACCACCGGCCCGCTGGGCCAGGGGCTGGCCAATGCCGTGGGCATGGCGATCGCCGAGAAGACACTGGCGGCGCAGTTCAACCGTCCGGGCCACACCGTCGTCGACCACACCACCTGGTGCTTCCTGGGCGATGGCTGCCTGATGGAAGGCATCTCCCACGAGGTCGGCTCGCTGGCCGGCACCCTGGGTCTGGGCAAGCTGATCGCCCTGTATGACGACAACGGCATCTCCATCGATGGGGAAGTCGAAGGCTGGTTCACCGATGACACCGCCAAGCGCTTCGAAGCCTATGGCTGGCACGTCGTGGCCAACGTCGACGGCCACAAGCCGGAAGAGATCAACGCCGCCATCGCCCTGGCCAAGAGCCACGACGACAAGCCGAGCCTGATCATCTGCAAGACCGTCATCGGCTTCGGCTCCCCGAACAAGGAAGGCACCGAGTCCTGCCACGGCGCTCCGCTGGGTGACGACGAAGTCGCGGCGACCCGCGAGAAGCTGGGCTGGACCCACGCACCCTTCCACATCCCGGAAGACATCTATCAGGGCTGGGATGCCAGCGAGCGCGGCGCCAAGCTCGAGAGTGACTGGGATGCGCGCTTCGCCCGTTACGCCGACGCGCACCCGGAACTGGCCGCCGAGTTCACCCGTCGTCTGGAAGGCAAGCTGCCGCACGCCCTGAGCAGCGAGAAGATGATCGAGGACGCTCAGGCCGCCGGCGACAGCCCGGCATCGCGCAAGGCCTCCTTCGAGTGCCTGAACCAGCTCGGCCCGCAGCTGCCGGAACTGCTCGGCGGCAGCGCCGACCTCGCCCCGTCCAACCTGACCTTCTGGAAGGGCGCCCAGGCGATCACCCGCGAAGACTTCAGCGGCAACTACCTGCATTACGGTGTGCGTGAGTTCGGCATGGGCGCGATCATGAACGGCGCCGGTCTGCACGGCGGCTTCATCCCGTACGGCGCGACCTTCCTGATATTCATGGAGTACATGCGCAACGCCGTTCGCATGGCCGCCCTGATGGGTCAGCAGGCCGTCTACGTCTTCACCCACGACTCCATCGGTCTGGGCGAAGATGGCCCGACGCACCAGCCGATCGAGCAGCTGACCAGCCTGCGCACCACGCCGAACCTGTCCACCTGGCGTCCGGCGGATGCCGTGGAGACCGCAGCCGCCTGGGATGCGGCCATCAAGCGTCACTCCGGCCCGACCGCGCTGATCCTGTCGCGTCAGAACCTGCCGCACCAGAACCGCGACAAGGCCCAGCTGGCCAACATCAGCCGTGGCGGTTACGTGCTGAAGGACGCCGCCAACGGCCAGCCGGAACTGATCCTGATCGCCACCGGCTCCGAAGTCGGTCTGGCGATGGATGCCGCCGCCGAGCTGGAAGCCGCCGGTCGCGCCGTGCGTGTCGTGTCCATGCCGGCCACCGACCTGTTCGATGCCCAGGACGCGGAATACCGCGAATCCGTGCTGCCGTCCTCCGTCACCGCGCGCGTGGCGATCGAAGCCGGGCATCGTGACTACTGGTTCAAGTATGTCGGCCTGAACGGCGACATCATCGGCATGGAGACCTTCGGGGAATCCGCGCCGGCTGGCGACCTGTTCAAGCACTTCGGCTTCACGGTCGAGAACGTGGTCGAACGCGCCAACACGCTGCTGGGCTGATCACCGCCTGACTCACCCCGTCGATGACGGAGTGGGATGCAGATCGACGCCGCCGCCTCCCGATGGGAGCGGCGGCGTTTTCGTCTGTGCGACACTCGAGAAGCCCTCCACCGTCACCGGCTGTCGCCTGTAGTCGACGCGCTCCATGTCAGTCACAGCTTGATGACACGATTCATCCTGCATGAACGGTCATTCTCCGGCGATCCAGCCCTCGACAGACAGTGCGGATGGCGACTACACAACCCCTCCAGTTGGGTAGTGTGACTACGTGTTCTTAGACGAAAAAAACCAGAAATCAGGCGCTTGCGCGCCTTTCGCTCCCTCCGCCCAGCAAAGCGATGCGCTACCATGGACCCCCTGAAAAACACCCGGAACGAGACCTCATTGAGCCATCAGTCCCCTCTGCCCACCTCCGACGCCTCCCAGGAGGCCAGCATGCGCCTTCGCCAGGGGAACGCCCCCTTGCGAGTGGCCATCAATGGCTACGGACGCATCGGTCAGTGTGTGCTGAGAGCGCTGGTGGAACGTGAAGCACGTGGCGAGACGCTGCCACTGGAAGTGGTGGCGATCAACGAGCTATCAGACCTGGACACCATCACCTATCTGACACGCTACGACACCACCCATGGCCGCTTCCCCGGCACGGTGGAGCAGCGCGACGGCCAGCTGGTCGTCAACGGTCATGCGATCAGCATCCTGTCCGAGGCCAATCCAGACTGCCTGCCCTGGCGGGCACTGGGGATTGACCTGGTCCTGGAGTGCTCCGGCAGCTTCAAGGACCGCGCCACCGCCGAGCGCCATCTGTCGGCAGGCGCGGGACGGCTGCTGTTCTCCCAGCCCGGCGATACCGACGCCGATGTCGATGCCACCATCGTGTGCGGCATCAACCAATCGGCGCTGGCCCCCGCCGGGACAGGGCAAGACGCTGGCGGCATGCGCATCGTCTCGGCGGCGTCGTGTACGACCAATTGCCTGATCCCGATCCTCACGGTGCTGGAGCAGGCCTTCGGGCTGGAGCGTGGCGTCACCACCACGGTGCATTCGGCGATGAACGACCAGCCGGTGATCGACGCCTACCACCAGACGGACCTGCGCCTGACGCGCTCCGCGATGAGTTCGATCGTGCCGGTGGATACGGGGCTGGCCAAGGGCATCAACCGCCTGATGCCGCATCTGGAAGGACGCTTCGAGTGTCTGCACCTGCGGGTGCCGACCATCAACGTGTCCTGCATGGACATGTCCATCGAGGTGAAGCGCGACGTGAGCGCGGACGAGGTCAATGACCTGCTGCGCGAGGCCTGCGCACGACGCCTGCAGGGCCTGATGGGGTTGAGCGAGGAGCCGACGGCGTCCATCGACTTCAACCACGATCCGCGCTCGGGTATCGTGGATGCGACCCAGACCCGTGTTGCCGGCGGCCGGCTGATCAAGATGCTGTGCTGGTTCGACAACGAATGGGGCTTTGCCAATCGCATGCTGGACGTCGCCACCCATTGGCACGCCTGCGAGATGACAACGCCTCTGGCGACGGGAGCTCTCTCCACCGATTCACGACCAAGGAACCCGTCATGAACGTGCAAACGATGACCGCCCTCGACCTGTCAGGCAAACGCGTGCTGATCCGCGAAGATCTCAACGTGCCGGTTCGCAATGGTCAGGTGACCAGCGACGCGCGTATCCGCGCCAGCCTGCCGACCATCACGGCGGCCCGCGATGCGGGAGCGCGCGTCATGCTGATGAGCCATCTGGGCCGTCCCACCGAAGGGCAGCCGGAAGAGCAGTTCTCTCTGGCACCGGTCGCGGCACACCTGGGCGAGCTGCTGGGCAGCCCGGTGCGTCTGATCACCGACTATCTCGACACGGCACCGGACGTCGCCGAGGGCGAGGTCGTGCTGCTGGAAAACGTGCGCTTCAATGCCGGCGAGAAGAAGGACGATGAAGCGCTGTCTCGCGCCTACGCCGCCCTGTGCGACATCTACGTGATGGACGCCTTCGGCACCGCGCATCGCGCCCAGGCCTCTACCCATGGCGTGGCACGCTTCGCCCCGGACGCCTGCGCCGGCCCGCTGCTGGCTGCCGAGCTGGAAGCCCTCGAGAAGGCACTCGCCGCGCCGCGCGCGCCGATGGTCGCCATCGTCGGCGGCTCCAAGGTCTCCACCAAGCTGGACGTGCTCAAGGCGCTGTCCGACAAGTGCCATCAGCTGATCGTCGGTGGCGGCATCGCCAACACCTTCATCGCCGCCGCCGGTTACAACGTCGGCAAGTCGCTCTACGAGGCTGACCTGCTGGAGACCGCTCGCGCGCTGATGGACAAGGTCGAGATCCCGCTGCCCACCGACGTCGTCGTGGCCACCGAGTTCTCCGACAAGGCCGAGGCCATCGTGCGTGACGTTGCCGACGTGCGTGATGACGAGATGATTCTGGATATCGGCCCGGACACCGCCTCCCGCTTCGGGGCGCTGCTCAAGGATGCCGGCACCATTCTGTGGAACGGCCCGGTGGGCGTGTTCGAGATCGACCAGTTCGCCAACGGTACCGAGAAGCTGGCCATGGCCATCGCCGAGAGCGACGCCTTCTCCATCGCTGGTGGTGGGGACACCCTGGCGGCCATCGACAAATACGCTGTCGAGTCCCGCGTGTCCTACATTTCTACCGGTGGCGGTGCCTTCCTCGAGTACGTGGAAGGCAAGACGCTACCGGCCGTGGCGGCATTGGAAGCCGCTGCAAGCTGACCCGGGCTGCGCTCGAATGGCGCAGCGACAAGGTCCTCATCGACTGTCCCGGTACCCTGAGCCAGCCACATGCCCGGGGTACCCGGTAACTGGGTCACGGTAACAGGGCCATCCTCTGCCTGCGGCACAGGGTGGCCAGACGCTACTCCCTTTTCCATTCCCCAAGAAGACAGGTGATGTCATGGCATTGATCAGCATGCGCCAGATGTTGGACCACGCAGCCGAGTACGGATACGGCATTCCCGCGTTCAACGTCAACAACCTCGAGCAGATGCGCGCCATCATGGAAGCCGCCGACCACACCGACTCTCCGGTGATCGTCCAGGCCTCTGCAGGCGCTCGCAAATACGCCGGCGCGCCGTTCCTTCGCCACCTGATTCTGGCCGCGATCGAGGAATTCCCGCATATCCCGGTGGTCATGCACCAGGATCACGGCACCTCGCCAGCCGTCTGCCAGCGCTCCATCCAGCTGGGCTTCAGCTCGGTGATGATGGACGGTTCGCTGGGGGAAGATGGCAAGACCCCGACAAGCTACGAATACAACGTCGATGTGACCCGTCGCACCGTCGAGATGGCGCATGCCTGTGGCGTGTCCGTCGAAGGCGAACTGGGTTGCCTCGGCTCGCTGGAAACCGGCATGGCCGGTGAAGAAGACGGCATCGGTGCCGAAGGCAAGCTGGACCACGACCAGATGCTGACCGACCCCGAAGAAGCCGCCGACTTCGTCAAGAAGACCCACGTCGATGCCCTGGCCATCGCCATCGGCACCTCCCACGGCGCCTACAAGTTCACCAAGCCGCCGACGGGTGACACCCTGTCCATCCAGCGCATCAAGGAAATCCACGCCCGCATCCCCGAGACTCACCTGGTGATGCACGGCTCTTCCTCCGTGCCACAGGACTGGCTGGAAATCATCAACGAATACGGTGGCAAGATTCCGGAAACCTACGGGGTTCCGGTCGACGAGATCGTCGAAGGCATCAAGCACGGCGTGCGCAAGATCAACGTCGATACCGACCTGCGCCTCGCCTCCACCGGCTCCATCCGTCGTTTCATGGCCCAGAACCCGTCTGAATTCGACCCGCGCAAGTACCTGAAGGAATCCGTGAAGGCGATGCGCGACATCTGCATCGCTCGCTACGAAGCCTTCGGTGCTGCCGGCCACGGCAGCAAGATCGACCCGATCAACCTCGAAGCGATGTTCGAGCGTTACCACCGTGGCGAGCTGGACCCGAAGATCAACTGATCTGACGGCCATGCGCACGACGGCATGAACGAAAGGCGGCCCGCAGGGGCCGCCTTTTTTTGACGCATCAGGGTGCCGCTGCCGACGCGCACGGGTATCCTTTCCTCAGACACCGCCGACAACGCATCATTTTTCTGGTACCGCAGGAGACATCATGGCCTCGCTCAAGGATCAACTTTCCGGGCTTGTCTATTCCACTGAACACGGCGCCACCTGCCCCGAATGCCGCCGCGCCGAAGCCGACTGCGAGTGCGCGGACCTCGCCGAGCGCGAACGGCTCGACAGCCTCGATGGCGTGGTGCGTATCCGCCGCGAGACCAGCGGCCGCAAGGGCAAGGGCGTGACCACCGTGAGCGGGATTCCGCTGGCGGAGAAGGAACTCAAGGCGCTTGCCAAGACTCTCAAGCAGCGGTGTGGCACCGGCGGCAGCCTCAAGGACGGTATCGTGGAGATCCAGGGCGATCACCGCGAGACGCTCAAGACCGAGCTGACGCGACGCGGCTATACCGTCAAGCTGGCCGGCGGCTGAACCTGCACGCCCCGGCATCCGTCTCATCAGACATCTCGGTTGGCGGCGTATCGCCGACCGCACAAGGGACCTCCATGCTGAAACTCTCCATGCCTCATCCTTCCCGCTCTCTGGCCATCGGCGCACTGCTGCTCGGCACGCTGGGGCTGGCGGGCTGCATGACCGGCCCTGACTTCGCTCAGCTGGAGGCACGCGTGGTGCCACAGCAAGCCTTCCAGGCACCGGGTGATGCGCTGCTGGAGGTCCGCCTGGTGGATATCTCCAGAGCCGATGCACCGGCCAACCTGATCGCCAGCACCCGCTTCGGCGGGCTGCGCCAGGGGCCTTTCCCGGTCAGCCTGCAATATGATCGCAATGCCATCGAGGATGGCCATCGCTATGCACTGCAGGCCGACGTGCGCAGTGACGGCAAGCTGTACTGGATCAATGACAGCGTGGTGCCGGTACTGGACACTACCCACAACGCAGCGCAGGGTGAGGTCGAGGTGCCGATCGTGCCGCTGCCACGTGCGCTGGGCCACTGAATACGCCCCCCTCTCCTGTAGATAGGACATCCCGATGGATTGGCTGGAATACCTGTTACCTGTCTTCTTTCTCACCCCGCTGGGCGCCATCGCGCTGGTGGTGCTGGGCATGCGCGGCCTGCATGAGCGCCGCATCCAGTCACCCCTGACCCGCCGCCAGCTGCGCGAGCCGGGCCAGAGCCTGCGAGACCGCCTCGATGATGCCTTCCAGTCATTGTTTCTCGATGGCGCACTGGGACCGCTCATCACCCTGAGCCCGCTGATCTATGGCATGGGACGCATGGTGTTCGGCGAAGAGCAGAACTGGCTGGAGTGGGCGGGCTATGGACTGGCCTGCGCGCTGTTCGTGTTGATCTTCGCGCTGCGCCTCACCCGCCACTTCCAGCGCATCCGCAAGTTGAAGCTGGGGCTGGCCTGCGAGCTGTCCATCGGCCAGGAGCTGGATCAGCTCATTCGCCCGGAGCAGTTGAGCAGCGTGGTCTATCATGACGTCCCCGCCGACGGCTTCCATATCGACCATCTGGTGCTCACGCCGCTCGGTGCCTATGCCATCCGCACCAAGGCGCGCTCGCGTCCGCTGGATGCTCTGGGAGCGATCAAGAACGAGGTCAAGCTGGAGGATGGGCGCCTGCACTTCCCCGGTGGGCGCGAGCGCAAGCCGCTGCGCGAGACACGCGTCGCGCGTGACTGGACTGCCGCCTGGCTCAAGCGCGAGTGTGGTGTCGAGGTACCGGTACACGGCATTCTGGCGCTGCCGGGCTGGCAGATCATCCGGCGTGGTGAACAGCGCAAGGGCGACCCGGACGTCGTCAATGGCGAAGGGCTGGCCGAGTGGCTCAGCACCCATTGCATGACCCCGGAGGATGGCTGCCCGGCGCTGGATGAGGCACTCAAGCAGCGCATCAACGAGGCGATTCTGCTGCGGGTACAGGCCGAACGCATGGAAACGCCCTAGGCCAGCGACTGGCGGTCGCCCATCCGCCCGTCACAAGGACTTGCCAAGCGGGCCGGCGCGACGTTAAATACGCGCCGGTCCAGCCCTGGCTCCTTGATCGCGCCGTCGCAATAATGGCGCTTCTGGCGACATATCCCCCATGAAACTCATCACCTTCGACGCATTTCGCACCCTCGGTATCGCCGGCGTTCGCTACATCAAGCCGGAACGCATGCTGGATCACCTCGACGAGATCCGCGCCGCCGACATCCTGCTGTTTCCCGAATACTGGCAGATCACCACCCTGGTCTACGGCCTGGGAAAACGCATCTTCCCGAGCCTGCCCAGCTACGCCATCGGCCACGACAAGGTCGAGCAGACGCGCGTCTTTCAGGCCATCTGCCCGGACAATGTGCCGCCCACCGAGATTCGGGGTGCCAGCCGTCAGGCTATCGACGACATCGAGGCACGCTTCGGCTATCCGCTGATCGTCAAGGAAGTGAAGAGCTCCATGGGGGCCGGGGTGAAGCTGATCCAGTCACGTGGCGAGCTGGAAGCCCACGCAGCCGAGCACCCGGTGCTGTATGCCCAGCCGCGGCTGGATATCGATCGCGACCTGCGCATCGTGGTGGTCGGTGGCGAAGTCATCACTGCCTACTGGCGCGTCACGCCGCTGGGCGGCTATCGCTCCAATGTCAGTCAGGGCGGCGAGACGGCCTATGACAACATCCCGGCGCCCGCCATCGAGCTGGCGCTGCAGCTGGCCGAGGCGCTGAGTGTCGACCACGCCGGTTTCGATATCGCGATGGTCGATGGCCATCCGATGGTCTTCGAGTTCAATCGTCTGTTCGGCAACCAGGGCATTCAGGACAGTTCACGGCGTATCGGTGCCGCCATCAGTCGCTATCTGGCCCTCGACAATGACGACAAGGACCCGACGCCGCCGGTGCTGACACCGCGCCGCGCCCGCAGCGAGACACTGCAGGAAACCGCCTGAATCATCGCCCCTGAGACTCACCAGCCCGTCATCCAGACAGCAGAAAGCCGCCCCGAGGGGCGGCTTTCTGCTGTCGGCGGCCTGATCCTTCAGGCCGGCCGGATCACAGTCGGGAAGGACGGCTGTGCGGGTCGCCTTCGACATGATTCTTGGGCGTGTCCTGCTGCGGCTTGCCCGCCGCAGGCACGTCCTCGTCCGGAATCTCCCAGGTGCCCTCTTCCGTCCAGGGGTCGTCTTCCGGGAATTCCTCGATATTGATCTCCTTGACCGTGTAATCCGGCTGGTAGCGCAGGTCATAGTGCGCGGCGCGCACGATGGAGATGCACAGCAGCAACGCCACCGCCAGCAACGGCACGCCACCGATGATCGAGGCCGTCTGCAAGGTTTCCAGCCCGCCGACGAACATCAGCACGATCGGCATGAACGACAGCGCGAAGGCCCAGAAGAGACGGTTCCAGCGCATCGGCTCCTCATCCACTTCCTTCTGGACCACGGCCGCCAGGATATAGGAGATGGAGTCGAAGGTGGTGGCCGTGAAGATCAGTGCCAGCAGCGTGAAGGCAAAGATCACCACATAGTCCAGCGGCAGGGTATGCAGCATGGCGAAGATGGCAGCGGTCGGGCTCTGCTCGTTGAGTATGGTCACCACGTCCAGCTCACCTGACAGCTGCAGGTACAGGCCGTAGTTGCCCATCACCATGAAGAACAGGAAGCAGCCCATGGTGCCGAAGAACATCGAGCCCGCCACCATCGCGCGAATGGTGCGACCCCGCGAGATGCGCGCGATGAACAGCCCCACGCTGGGCGCGAACACCAGCCACCAGGCCCAGTAGAAGATGGTCCAGTCCTGCGGGAAGTGGGTGTTCTCGAAGCCCTTGAACTCGGCGAACGGCTCAAGCCAGGTCGCCATGTGGATCAGATTGCTCATCACGCGCCCCAGCGCGTCCAGACCGGTGTTGGCCATGAACAGGGTCGGACCTGCGATGAAGATGAACAGCAGCAACCCGACCGCCAGCCAGAAGTTGATGTCCGACAGCAGCTTGATGCCCTTCTTGAGCCCCACGTAGGCGCTGTAGCCGAACAGCGCGGTACACACCAGCAGCACGACGACCTGGGTCATCAGCGACTTGGGTACGCCAAACAGCTCATGCACCCCCTCGTTGATCATCGGAGCTGCCAGACCGAGCGTGGTCGCCCCGCCACCCAGCATGCCGAAGACGAAGCTGATGTCGACCAGCTTGCCCAGCCAGCCACGCGCCAGCTTTTCGCCGAGCACCGGCATCAGCGCCTCGGAAATCTTCAGGACACTGTGGTGACGCACGTAGTAGAAGTAGGCGATCGGCACGGCGGGAATCAGATAGATCGCCCATGCCAGCGGCCCCCAGTGGAAGATACCGTAGGCGGCGGCCCATTCCGCGGCCTCCGGTGTCTGACCTTCCACGTGGAACGGCGGCGACTGGTAGTAGTAGACCCACTCGATCATCGACCAGTAGAGGATGGAGGCCCCGATACCGGCGCAGAACAGCATGGCCGCCCACGACACGATCGAGAACTCGGGCTTCTCTTCGGCGTCGCCCAGCTTGATCTGCCCGATATCACTGAAGATGATGTAGATCATGAAGCCACCGGCTCCGACACCCAGCATCAGGTAGAGCACACCCAGCTTGCTGGTGACGAAATTCTTGGCCGCCGATACCCACATCGCACCCTGCTCGGGGAAGATGACCAATGGCAACGTCACTGCCAGCAGCAGAAAGATCGAGCCGAAGAAGGTCGGCTTGTCGATCATGTCGAAGGCCTTCTCTGGCTTGTTCTCCGCGTTGGCAGCGGTTCCTCCGGGGGTTTTCTTGCTCATAAATAAGCCTCGTTTATCGTTATTACCCTGCATGATAATAGCTTATCATGAATGAAAAGTGACCTGCGCGCTCACACTTCGTACAAAGCTAGTACAACAACTCGATAGGCTACGTAAAGAAAATTTACCGCTTGTCAGCGCAAGGACGTCACGCGAGACAGCAGCCGGCCAGGATCACGTCGACGGAGACATCGAGGAAAAAAGGAAAAGAGGGACGGAGGGAAAGCGGGAAAGGAGTTGCCGGAACAGATGGGGCGCGTGACCGGCAGGAGGCCGGCAAGGCAACGCGGAGATGACACGGCAGACCACGACTGCCCGGCACGGCTTGCCGGACAGTCGTCATGCTCGAGCGGATGGCTCAGTCGCCGCGCAAGCGGCCACCCATCTCCTGAGCGAGGTCCACGGCGAAGTGATCGGTCATGCCGCCGATGAAATCGAGCATGCGCCGGTAACTGCGGTAGAGATCCCAGTCACGCGTCGGGGTGTTCTCGCCGATCAGCGCCAGCACGCGCTGATGCTTGAAGCTGGAGCGCCCCGTGGTGTGCAGCTCATGGGCAGCCCCGATGAAAGCTTCGAGCAGGATGCCCAGCGTGGTGTAGGCGCCGATTTCCAGCTTGGCCTTGCGCTCGTTGCGAAAGATCTTCTGGCGCGCCAGATTCTTGGCTTCCCGCACGCCCCAGCCGAGATCGGGATGACACAGATCCAGCAGGTCCTCACTGAGGGTGCCCGCCAGCAATTCCGCCTCATGCTGCACGAAGGCCTGGGCCACGTCATTGACCGCCCGCTCCATCGCCGCGCCCCTGAGGGCCGCCACCTTGCGCCGCTGTGACGTGCCACGCGCGACCATGTCGTCATACTCCCGCGGCGCGCCACCACTGATGCCGGTCAGAATCTCGTAGACCTCCTCGAACTGCAGTATGCCCATCTCGAGGCCATCCTCGAGATCGAGCAGCGCATAGCAGATGTCATCGGCGGCCTCGACCAGCCACGCCAACGGGTGGCGACACCAGCGGCCATCGTCACGCGCCAGCAGCCCGCAGCGCTCGGCCACCTGATCCAGCAGTTCACGCTCACTCTGGTAGCAACCGAACTTGCCGCCTGCCGTGGCGTGCTTCACCGTCCAGGGATACTTGAGCAGGGTGCCCAGCGTCGCCGCCGTCAGGCGCATGCCGCCATGAAACTGGTTGTATTCGATCTGGGTGACGATACGAAAGCCCTGGGCGTTGCCTTCATAGGTGAGCAGGTCTTCGCGCTCGGCCTCGCTCAGGCCTGACAGACGCCCGTGGTCACTGGCGGCCTCTGCGGCAAACCAGTCACGGATGGCATATTCTCCGGCATGCCCGAAGGGTGGGTTGCCGATGTCATGTCCCAGACAGCCGGTCTGGACGATGACGCCGAGGTCGGCGGGCGTGACCCACTCGGGCAGATGGTCCTTCAACTTCTCGCCGACCATCATGCCTAGCGAACGCCCGACGCAGCCGACCTCCAGGGAGTGGGTCAGACGCGTGTGGATGTGGTCGTTGTCGGTCAGCGGATGCACCTGGGTCTTGCGACCCAGCCGTCGGAAGGAGCCCGCGAACACGATCCGGTCGTGATCCTTGTGGAAGGGCGTACGGCCCATCTCACGCGATACGGTGCCCGGTGCGTCATGCAGGCGACTCGGCTCCAGCAGTCGTTCCCAGTTCATTGATGACATCAGGCAACTCCTTGGCAGGCGCCCGAGAAATGACGCCGGCGAGCAGACAACGGTGAATGACGGGCAGAAAAAAAGAGAACAGGGATTGTGGCACCCTGTTCTCTTTCTCTCCAGACCGCTGGGCGGTTCTCCTGTCCGCCCAGACGGTTTCTCGACCCGCTCAGGCGGTTCATCTCCCGCTCAGCCTGATGATAAGGGCGCTCGAGACTGTCTGGCGCCGGGGCGGCTCAATCCTCGGCCAGTGCCGGCAACAGCACCTTGAGCTTGCGCGTCAGCGTGTTGCGTCCCCAGCCCAGCAACTCGGCGGCTTCGCCCTTGCGACCGCCGGTATGCTTTAGCGCCGTCTCGATCAGGATGCGCTCGAAGTCGGGCACCGCCTCTTCCAGCAGATGGGTGTGGCCGGCGGCGAGCGCGCGGTCCGCCCACTCACGGAAGGCACCACGCCAGTCCCCGGACGCGGCCTCGGTGCCACTGACGTCACGCAGTTCCGGCGGCAGATCCTCGACCATCACCTCGCGGCCCGAGGCCATCACCGTCAGCCAGCGACAGGTGTTCTCCAGCTGGCGCACGTTGCCCGGCCAGTCGAAACGCGTGAGGTGCTTCTCGGCCGCCTCGGTGAGCACCTTGGGGTCCGTGGCCAGCTCGCGTGCGGCTTCGGCGAGGAAGTGCTGCATCAGGCGCGGGATGTCCTCACGGCGCTCTGACAGCCGCGGCAGGTGGACGCGGATCACGTTGAGGCGGTGGAAGAGATCCTCACGGAAACGACCATCCTCCACCAACGCCTCCAGGTGCTGGTGGGTCGCGGCGATGATACGCACATCCACCTTGACCGGCGTGATGCCCCCCACGCGGTAGAACTCGCCATCCGCCAGCACCCGCAACAGACGTGTCTGGGTTTCCGCCGGCATGTCGCCGATCTCGTCCAGGAACAGGGTGCCACCATCGGCCTGCTCGAAGCGTCCGCGACGCAGAGCGGTGGCACCGGTGAAGGCGCCCTTCTCGTGGCCGAAGAGCTCTGACTCCATCAGGTCCTTGGGGATCGCCGCCATGTTCAACGCGATGAACGGCTTGGCCTTGCGGGGCGAATGCTGATGCAGCGCCTGGGCGACACGCTCCTTGCCGGTCCCGGATTCGCCGTTGATCAGTACGGTGATGTGCGACTGGGACAGGCGACCGATGGCCCGAAAGACCTCCTGCATCGCTGGCGCTTCCCCGATGATCTCCTTGGTCAATCCTTCCGGCACCACCGCGGGGGCCTTGGATTCCCGCGCGTGCGCCACGGCGCGCCGCACCAGCGCCAGCGCCTCATCGACATCGAAGGGCTTGGGCAGATACTCGAAGGCACCGCCCTGATAGGAGGCCACGGCACTGTCGAGGTCGGAATGGGCCGTCATCACGATCACCGGCAGGTCCGGATAACGCTCGCGGACTCGTGCCATCAGATCGAGGCCATCGATACCGGGCATGCGGATGTCGGTGATCAGCACATCCGGGCACTGGCGCATGATGCTGGCTTCTGCCTGATCCGGGCGCTCGAAGCTTTCCACCTCGAGGTCAGGCTGGGCCAGAGCGCGCTCCAGTACCCAGCGGATGGCGCGGTCATCATCGACGATACAGACGCGTGCAGTCTCGCTCATGAGGGATCTCCAGAAGTGCCGGCAAGCGGGATTAATAGTCGGAATTCGGTATGGCCGGGGCGCGAGTCACACTCGATCAACCCCTGATGCTGGTGCAGGATGCCCTGGGCGATGGAAAGCCCGAGCCCTGAGCCTTCGGCGCGCCCCGAGACCATCGGGTAGAACAGCGTCTCGCGCAGCGCCTCGGGAATGCCCGGGCCGTTGTCGCTGATCGCCAGCTCGCAGACCAGACGATGGCGCTCATGACCCAGCGTGAACTGCCGCCGGGCCCGCGTGCGCAGGGTGATCTCCCACGGCGCCTCATTGCCATCGGCTGATTCGGGCTGCGGCTGCTCGTTGAGGGCCTGGGTCGCGTTGCGCGCGATGTTGAGCACCGCCTGGATCAACTGGCCTTCATCGCCGATGACTTCAGGAAGGCTCGGGTCATAGTCGGCCGTCAGCTTGATGTGATGCCCTTCCGCCGCCAGCAGGGAGCGCACCCGCTCGGTCACCGAGTGGATATTGACCGGCGACTGCAGCGGTGGCCGATTCGGCCCCAGCATGCGATCGACCAGATCGCGCAGGCGATCCACCTCCTCGATGATGATGCGCGTGAACTCCACCATCTGCGGTTCCGGCAGATCGCGCTCCAGCAACTGGGCCGCGCCCCGGATACCGCCAAGCGGGTTCTTCACTTCATGCGCCAGTCCGCGTGTCAGCACCTTGACGGCTTCCTGCCGAGCGATCAGCGCCTCCTCGCGAGAGATCTGCATCAGACGATCACGCGGCTCGATTTCCACCAGCAGCTCATTGGCGCTGACCGGGGTCGCGGTGAAGTCCACCGTCAGCGGCTCGTTGGCCGCATTGACGATCTCGGCCTCACGCTGGGTATAGGGATGCTGTTCTTCCAGCGCCTTGCGCAGCACCTTGATGGGCTCTTCATCCAGCCCGGTCAGATGTTCAGGGGAGCTGCCCTTGACGCGCACCAGGCTGACCGCCAATAGCGTCTCGGCCGCCGGGTTCAGCCATACCACGCGCAGCTGTGCATCCAGCACCACCACGGCAGTATTCAGGTGTTCGAGCAGTCGTTGATGCATGCCTTTATCCGCCATTCGCAGTACGTCTCCCTGTTCTGCAATAACCGCGCCAGTCTGGTGCAAATGCCGCGTGCATGGCACCCGCGCCGATGCACCTCTTTCGGGCGTCGATTTGAAGCACCATTATGGTGCACCAAAGGATCGCACTGCCAACCCGATGAAGCAGACCTGCTCATCAGCGGGCGTGCTGCTGCATCGCGGGCGATACCGTTGCCAGACCTGGCGACAAAAAAGGCCACCCGAAGGTGGCCTGATGACCTGGCGCGCGAGTCACGTGTCATTCGCAAGCCAGAAGGACTGTCACCCCCATCTCTCAGCCACCCCCGGCATTGGCCGGGTTGTTGGGATTGCGCGGGAGATTGACGCTGGCGCGTTGCACGTAGACCACTCGGGGCTCGGTGGTCTGGCGCACTCGTCCGGAGGCATCCAGCAGCTCCGCCTGGATGACGTGCTTGCCACGCTCGAGCCCCGGCACCATGAAGACACTGCTGTTCATGGCCGATTGCGACGGCGCGCCATCCACGGTCACGCGTACCTTGTGCTCGGGACGCAGCTGCGGCTCGATGGCCAGGCGCACCGCCAGGTTGCCGGCCTGCCCCGTAGGCAGCGTCTCTTCATTGCTCGGGCTCTGGATGAAGAAGCGGGTATAGCCACGGAAGCTGACATCCACGGCAGGCGCGGAGGGTCGGCTACGGGAAGCGGTCTCGGACGGGGAAGATGACACGCCACGCGAAGCAGGCGCGCGCGAGGGAGCAGACTCGGTGGAAGGCACCACACTCAGCGGCGTCAGCTTGACCTTGCTGCCGCCCGCCGGCTGATCACTGAACACCACGTTGCCGTTGGCATCCACGTGCCGGTAGACCTGAGCCGCCTCGAGCTCCGCCGAGACGCTGCTCAGGGCCAGCACCGCTGACAGGCAGAGACCGAGCGTCGTCATGCCCGGCAGGCGAGCCATCCGCCGCATTCCCTTGACCGGCAAGGACCTGCTGTCACCCACTGAACCGATGCCACGCGAAGAAGAAGTGAAGGGCCACATCCGGGAATTCCTGAAGAAGTCATGGGAAGCCAGAAGCGCGCATCCGCTTCTGCCAGTCGTTTCACTCACTCGAACGCTACCAGCGTGCCAGAAGTGACATATCCTGCTGCCAAGTTACAAAGCTTCCCGCGTTGATACCAGCCCTGCTTGTTGCGACGCGACTTTCCGCGACGGGTCGCGGGTCCTGGACAGCCGGGAGTCAGCTCTTGGAGCACATGTCTCAGAAACGAGAACAGGGCCATACCTGTCGGTATGACCCTGTGTGTCTCGCCTCACGCATGCCCCGCGCTCAGACTGCTCCGGGCGGGGCCGTGAGCGACATGCGCCGTCGGTAGATCAGACGCTGTAGTACATGTCGAATTCGAGCGGGTGAGTCGCCATGCGCAGGCGCTGGATGTCTTCGCCCTTCAGCTCGAGGTAGGCATCGATCATGTCGTCGGTGAAGACGCCACCCTGGGTCAGGAACTCACGATCGCCGTCCAGCGCGGTCAGTGCCTGTTCGAGGCTCTCGGCCACGGTCGGGATGGACTTGGCTTCTTCGGCCGGCAGGTCGTAGAGGTTCTTGTCCATGGCATCGCCCGGGTGGATCTTGTTCTTGATGCCGTCGATACCGGCCATCAGCATCGCGGAGAACGCCAGGTACGGGTTGGCCGTCGGATCCGGGAAGCGAGCCTCGACACGCTTGCCTTTCGGGCTGGCGGTGTACGGGATACGGATGGAAGCGGAACGGTTGCGGGCAGAGTAGGCCAGCATGACCGGGGCTTCGAAGCCCGGCACCAGACGCTTGTAGGAGTTGGTGGACGCATTGGTGAAGGCGTTCAGCGCACGAGCGTGCTTGATGATGCCGCCAATGTAGTAGAGGGCCATTTCGGACAGACCCGCGTACTCGTCACCGGCGAACTGGTTGTCGCCATCCTTCCAGAAGGACTGGTGAACGTGCATGCCGGAACCGTTGTCACCGACCAGCGGCTTGGGCATGAAGGTCGCGGACTTGCCGTAAGCGTGCGCCACGTTGTGGATCACGTACTTGAGTTCCTGAACCTCATCGGCCTTCTTGACCAGGGTGTTGAACTTGACACCGATCTCGTTCTGGCCGGCGTTCGCCACTTCGTGGTGGTGAACTTCGACTTCCTGACCGATGGCTTCCAGGGTGTTGCACATGGCAGCACGGATATCGTGGAAGCTATCGATCGGCGGGACCGGGAAGTAGCCGCCCTTCAGACGCGGACGGTGACCCAGGTTGCCGCCTTCCGGCGTGGAATCGGTCGCCCATGCACCTTCTTCGGAAGAGATCTTGAACATCGCGCCGTTCATCTCGTTCTTCCAGTGCACTTCATCGAAGATGAAGAATTCCGGCTCCGGACCGAAGAAGGCAGTATCGCCCAGACCGGTGGACTTCAGATATTCCTCGGCACGCTTGGCGACGGAACGCGGGTCGCGCTCATAGCCCTGCATGGTGGCCGGCTCGATGACGTCACAGCGCAGCACCAGAGTGGTGTCTTCGGTGAACGGGTCAAGGAAGGCAGTGCCATCGTCCGGCATCAGGATCATGTCGGACTCGTTGATGCCCTTCCAGCCTTCGATAGAAGAACCATCGAACATCTGACCATTCTCGAAGAATTCTTCGTCAACCGTGCGCGCCGGGATGGAGACGTGCTGCTCCTTGCCCTTGGTGTCGGTGAAGCGCAGATCAACCCACTTGACTTCGTGTTCTTCAATCAGGGCAAGTGTCTTCTCAGCCATGGTAATTCTCCGATGGAGCCGGCGGCTCGGTTGCAGTTGGTGTCAGCGTTGTCTGTTCAGGTCTTTCGTTGTCTGTCTTTTTTCTCATGGTCAGCCAATGGATGCCAGCCATGAAGAGGATGACCTGATAATGCATCGAGCGTGCCAGAATGAAGCACACCAGAACATCAACAACAATAACTAACTGAAAACAATGAAGAAATACATGCACCCAAAGATGACATACTGGATTTTGCAGCGAGAAACATGACCCCACAAGGTGCAGAAAAGAGGATTGCGCAGGCACGAATTATCATATTGGTGCATCAAAAAATGCCTTGGCACCAACATGGTGCACAGCGAGCCATCAGGCCAATCTGACCGGTCGCATCAGCCTCACACTGGCCGCGTCAATTCGAGAGAACTCGCTGTCGATGACGGTCTTTTTCGCTCGTGATCGTCATGGCAGCCCCTGGCCACAAGTTTTTTTTCATCTGTCACAAGCGCGCGGAAAAGACTTGAGAGACAATCATTTGGGCACTTCAGGCCAATCCATGGCCGTCACTGACCCGCCTCGTGAATGCACGATGCTGGCAGGAGGCATGCCATGCCCCCTATAATGCGCCCCAAATCACAAGCGCCCGGTACGCGAGCGCCCATTTTCCGCACAGGTTCCCGTCGTGATCGAGAAACTTCGCAACATAGCCATCATCGCCCACGTTGACCACGGTAAAACTACCCTGGTCGACAAGCTCCTGAGTCAGTCTGGCACCCTGGACCGCAAGGCCGAGGGTCAGGAACGCATCATGGATTCCAACGACCAGGAAAAAGAGCGCGGCATCACCATTCTCGCGAAGAACACCGCGATCCAGTGGAACGATTACCACATCAACATCGTGGATACCCCTGGGCACGCTGACTTCGGTGGCGAAGTCGAGCGCGTGATGTCCATGGTCGATTCCGTGCTGCTGCTGGTCGATGCTGTCGATGGCCCGATGCCGCAGACTCGCTTCGTGACCCAGAAGGCTTTCGCCCAGGGTCTGAAGCCGATCGTCGTCGTCAACAAGATCGACCGTCCGGGCTCTCGTCCTGACTGGGTCGTCGACCAGATCTTCGATCTGTTCGACAACCTGGGCGCGACCGACGAGCAGCTCGACTTCCCGATCATCTACTGCTCTGCCCTCAACGGCATTGCCGGCATGGATCCGGAAGACCTGCAAGACACCATGGACCCGATGTTCCAGTCCATCGTCGACATCGTCGAGCCGCCGAAGGTCGAGCTGGACGGTCCGTTCCAGATGCAGATCTCCGCACTGGACTACAACAGCTACGTCGGCGTCATCGGTCTGGGCCGCATCAAGCGCGGTTCCGTCAGCCCGGGTCAGCAGGTTTCCATCGTCACCAAGGAAGGCGCTGTCCGCAAGGGCAAGATCGGCCAGGTCATGACCCACATGGGTCTGGACCGCGTGCAGACCGACAAGGCGACCGCCGGCGACATCGTCTGCATCACCGGTATCGAGAACCTCGCGATCTCCGACACCATCTGCGACACCGCGACCGTCGAAGCGCTGCCGCCGCTGACCGTCGATGAGCCGACCGTCTCCATGACCTTCCAGGTCAATGACTCTCCGTTCGCCGGTCAGGACGGCAAGTTCGTCACCAGCCGCAACATCCGTGAGCGTCTGGATCAGGAACTGATCCACAACGTCGCCCTGCGCGTCGAACAGGGTGAGACGCCGGAGAAATTCGTCGTTTCCGGCCGTGGTGAGCTGCACCTCTCCGTACTGATCGAATCCATGCGTCGTGAAGGCTTCGAGCTGGCCGTGGGCCGCCCGGAAGTCATCATCAAGGAAATCGACGGCAAGAAGCAGGAGCCGTACGAAGAAGTCATCATCGACTGTGAAGAGCAGCACCAGGGCTCCATCATGGAAGAGCTGGGCTACCGCAAGGGTGAGCTGACCAACATGAACCCGGATGGCAAGGGTCGTGTGCGTCTGGACTTCATCATCCCGTCACGTGGTCTGATCGGCTTCCGTGGCCAGTTCCTGACCCTGACCTCCGGTACCGGCATCCTGACCAGCCGCTTCGATCACTACGGTGACCTGAAGGAAGGCGCAGGCGTCGAGCGTCGCAACGGTGTCATGATCTCCATGGTGCCGGGCAAGGCACTGTCCTACGCCCTGTACACTCTGCAGGAGCGCGGCAAGCTGATCATCGGTCACGGTACCGAAGTCTATGAAGGCATGCTGGTGGGTATCCACAACCGTGCCAACGACCTGGTCGTCAACCCGACCAAGGCCAAGAAGCTGGATAACATGCGCTCCACCGGCAACGACGAGAACATCGTGCTGACGCCGCCGATCCGCTTCACCCTGGAACAGGCGATCGAGTTCCTGGATTCCGATGAGCTGGTGGAAGTCACTCCGCTGCACATCCGTATCCGCAAGAAGTACCTGAAAGAGAACGAGCGCAAGCGCGCCAGCAAGTAAGACGCTGCCCGTGCAGCCCTCCACCCCAAGTGGAGGGCAAGCCTGAAACGCAAAAGACCCGCCTCCCGGCGGGTCTTTTGCGTTTCAGGCGTGAACAACGCCACTTCCCTAATACTCGAGCATGTCATTGCAGATAGTGCGTCGCCATTAGGGCCGGCAGTTTCCCCCCTCAAACGTCCGTTCCTTGGCCTAACGCGTTCTAACCTCTTAAATGTGAGTCATATCAAGCTTCTGTTGTTGCGCATATCGCAGTGCTGCTCTCTTCCACCCGGCGATAGTGGTTTTCGGATGCGCCAACTTGTTGCTCGCAACGGCCAGAAGCCGCAATAGAAAACTGGAACCTGTTTATATGGCAACAGATTATTTCAATGCGTCACTTTCATGCGACGCAATGAAGTCGCGCCTTTCGCGGACACTGGGGTCAACGCATCCGAACAGGTATCTTCTGCCGGAGCTTTTTTCATGCCTACCCAGCATTTAAGAAGTCCTCAGCCATCACAGGAAGCCCGGAACCGGGTCATCTTCCCGATCATCAATGACGCCTGCCACGCGTTGCCATTGCCAGGGCCCTCTCCAGCAATCTCGCATTTCGGCGCCATAGAAGACCCGTATGAAAGGATTCATCAATGAGCATCAAGGAACGCCTGGAAACCCTGCCCTGGGACACGCTGGCACGCTACCGTCTGATCGAGATCATCGCCCTGTGGGAAGGCCGCGTCACGTCACGTCATCTGGGCAACGCCTTCGGGATAGCACGCCAGCAGGCGTCACGCGTCATGAAGACCTATCGCGAGACCGTCGCCGAACACAATCTTGAATATGATCCCGTGATCAAGGGCTACCGCCCCTCCGCCAATTTTCACCCGATGCTGACGCGGGGTGAGGTGGATGAATATCTGCAGCTGCTCGGCAATCATGACAATCTGAATCCCCACTTCACCGGACTCGGACTCGGTCAGGCCAACACCGAGGCGCTCCGCTTGCCGTCCCGCAGCGCCAGCCCGCCCGTGGTCCGGACATTGATTGAAGCGGCCAGCCAGGGAGCACGCCTGGAGGTCACCTACGCCTCTTTGAACTCCCCTCAGGGGGAAGAGCGTATCCTGTGTCCACATACGCTGGTCTATGCCGCAGGTCGCTGGCATGTGCGGGCCTTCTGTGAGAAGAACCGGGCTTTTCGCGACTTCGTGCTGTCTCGATTCCGCGATGTCCCTGAGCTGTTCGGCGAGGCACTTGAAGGCAGTCAACGTGAATTCGATGACGGCTGGGAAACCCGGGTCACCCTGCGCCTGGGGGCAGACCCTCGCCTGACGCCAGATGAGCGTGGCCTGATCGAACAGGACCACGGCATGGTCGACGGCGAGCTTCACCTCCCGACTCGCGGCGCCCTCGTCCAGTATGTGCTGCGTGAGCTGGGCATCAATCCGGATTATCTGGATGAGTCGCCCCGTGCGCAGCAATTGGTGGTGTTGAATCATGCCGAGATCAGCGACTGGTTGTTCGTCAGCTCCAGCGCCTGAAACGATGGCTTGCAGGACTATTCAGCGCTGAGTGAAGTTTATATGATGACTTCTGCACACAGTCCTTCGCCTACCCGGCGGAGGGCTGTTTTTTTGGTAACTCGCCAGGCCTTGTCAGCAAGGCGCGGATACCACACCTGACAGGAGGTCACATGGCCACACTTCCCTCGATCATCATCAATCGTCTGGATGCCGAACGCCTCGAGCGCCTGATTGATCGCGTCTCGGCTGCCGACCGCCAGGTGGCGGAACAGCTTGAGGACGAACTGGAGCGCGGCGATATCGTCGAGCCTCACGAGGTGCCCGCCGATATCGTCAGCATGAACAGCCGCGTGGAGTTCACGGATCTGACCCGCCAGCAGACCCTGATACGCACGCTGGTCTATCCGCACGCCCTGTCAGACCAGCAGGATGGCCTGTCAGTACTGGCGCCTCTGGGAGCCGCTCTGCTGGGGCTGCGGGTCGGTAGCCTCATCGAGTGGCGGCTGCCGGATGGCAGCCTGCACGAGGTACGCATCGAGGCGCTCCACTACCAGCCGGAAAGCGCGGGCGATCTGCACCGCTGATACCGCCTAGCGCATCAGCAGGCGGCGGATCAGACCATGGATGGCGCGTGCTGCCGGCCCGTCGGCATAGGGCGGATACATCAGCTTCGCGCCATTCATGCGCCCCTTGGCAAAGACGCCCTTGGCCTTGCTCAGCGTCTGGAACCCTTCCCGCCCGTGGTAATGCCCCATGCCGGATGGCCCGATGCCGCCGAATGGCATGTCATCCTGCGCCACATGCAGCAGGGTGTCGTTCAGACACATTCCACCTGCATGCGTGCCCTCGGTGACCCGCTGCTGTTCGTGCTTGTCGTGGCCAAAGTAGTAAAGCGCCAGCGGGCGTGGGCGCGCATTCACGTAGGCCATCGCAGCGGACAGCTCATCCACCGCCGCGTCCGGCAGCGCGACAATCGGCAGCAGTGGCCCGAAGATCTCCTCCTGCATCACCCGCATCTCATCCGTCACCTCAAGCAGTGCCAGCGGCGGCATCAGACGCTTCTCGACCAGCGCCGGGTCATCCCAGTCAGGGCTGTCGAGCAGTGGCCTGAGCGTCGCACCCTTGGCCAGTGCATCCTCGAGCACTTCCCTCACGCGCTGGTATTGACGCTGATTGATGATGCGCGAGTAATCCTGCGTCTCGGCGAAGCGCGGATAGAAGCGCTGGAAGCACTCCCCCAACGCCTGAACCAGCGACTCGATCTGATCTTCCGCACACAGCACGTAATCCGGAGCGACACAGGTCTGGCCGGCATTCATGCCCTTGCCGAAGGCAAGACGTGAGGCCGCCTCGCGGCGCTGCGCGTCGTCCGCCATCAATTGGCGCGACATGATCACCGGCGACTTGCCGCCCAGCTCCAGCGTGACGGGGGTCAGATTCTCCGCCGCGGCGCGCATCACATGCCGGCCCACCGCCGTGCTGCCGGTGAACAGCAGGTGGTCGAAGGGCAGTGCCGAGAAGGCCGCCGCGACCTCGGCCTCGCCGGTCACCACCGCGACCTGCGCTTCCTCGAAGGCATCCGCGAGCATGCCGCGCAGCGCCTCGGCGGTTTCCGGCGTGAATTCGCTCATCTTGATCATCACCCGATTGCCGGCGCTCAGCGCGCTGATCAAGGGGCCGATCGCCAGATACAGCGGATAGTTCCACGGCACGATGATGCCGACCACACCAAGTGGCTGGTAGACGACACTTGCACTGGCTGGCTGGAAGGCGGCGCTGACGTGGCGCTTCGAGGGCTTCATCCAGCCCTTCAGGTGACGGCGTGCATGGCGAATGCCCTCGTAGCTCGGTACCAGTTCCGCCAGGCGTGTCTCGTGAGCACTGCGATGACCGAAATCTCGGCTGATGGCCGCGACCAAGGCCTCCTCGTGCGCCTTGAGGGCATCACGCAGCGCTGCCAGCCAGCCACGCCGCTCCTCGGCACTCGGCATCGGCGCGTGGGCGAAGGCTGCTCGCTGAGCGTCCAGCAACTCACGCATGCGAGCCATCTCGGCCTCTCCCTCGTGGTCTGATGAGGCAGTCGCAGCGTCGGAGGTGGCAGGCAGGTCGTCAACAGCACGGGGGTCTTCAGGGGAAGCAGGCGTCATGAGCGTATCCGGTGGGAGCTGTCGAGAATGACAGACGTCGTCGTGGCTCACTCCGTTTTAGAACACTCGTTTGATGGCGTCAAAGGAAGTCTGCACGACAGTCCACGCAAGCCAGAATGCAAGAAGCCCCCGCACCGTGAGGTGCGAGGGCTTCTCGGATGTCATCTTGCCGATCGGCCGATGACGGAATTCGTTGGCGCGCCCAGCAGGATTTGAACCTGCGACCCCTGCCTTCGGAGGGCAGTACTCTATCCAGCTGAGCTATGGGCGCGCATGCCATGGTTGCGGAGAACCAAGGCGCGCTTATGGTAACGTCTTGATTCTACGTTGTCGAGATATCACGCCCGTCACACGGTTGCCGCCCCCTCGGCCAGCGCTATACTGGCTCGATACACAGCCTTCAAAAGGTGCACCTCATGCAAGCTCGCCAGCCATCCGCGTCATTCCTCACGCGCTCATCCCTGCCGGTTTCCCTGAGCGCGATGCTGTTCAGCGTGCTTGTCAGTTCACAGGCGCTCGCCGCGGACAATTCGCATGACGCCATCGCCGAGCGCCTCAAGCCGGTGGGTGAGCTATGCCTGAAAGGTGAGAATTGCGCAGGTGACATGGCCGGAGCGGGCCAACAGCCGTCTGCGGCGGCAGAGAGTGACTCCGCCAGTGCTGCCAGCGCGATCGACGGCGAGAAGGTCTACGGCGGTATCTGCATGGCCTGCCATACCACGGGCGCGGCCGGCGCACCGCGTCTGGGAGAGGCCGGCGACTGGGAAGCGCGTCTCGCCAAGGGCGACGAGACGCTCTACACCCATGCCATCGAAGGCTTCAATGCCATGCCGGCCAAGGGCGGCAACCCGGCGCTGTCCGATGAGGAAGTGAAGGCCGCCGTGGACTATCTGCTCGACTCCGTGCGCTGACCCTCGAGCGCGACTAACCGAGCAGGGAACGCAGGCCCGCGATGGCATCCCGTCCGCGGGCCACCTTCTTCTCCTGATCCTGCGGCTTGTCGGCACGCCCTTCCCACTCGAGATCCTCGGGTGGCAGCTCATCCAGGAAACGACTCGGCACACAGTCCATCATCTCGCCGTAGGTCTTGCGCTGCCGGGCCAGTGTCAGCACCAGCGTGCGCCGTGCCCGCGTGATGCCGACATAGGCGAGGCGACGCTCCTCCTCCACCGTCTCCATCTCGATGGAGTTGCGGTGCGGCAACAGGTCTTCCTCCAGCCCCATCACGTAGACGTGCGGGAATTCCAGGCCCTTGGAGGCATGCAGCGTCAGCAGCTGCACACGGTCCGAATCGTCCTCCTCGGCCTGCTGCTCGAGAATGTCGCGCAGCACCAGACGTGAGATGGCCGCCGCGACATCACCGGTCTCGGTGTCACCGACCATCGCCTCGCTGCCCTCAAGCTCTTCCACCTCCTCCTGGGGATTGCCGCTGATCGACTTCTCCAGCTGGTCGATCAGGATCCAGACGTTGGCCATGCGCCGCTCGGCGATCTTGGGGGCACTGGCGTTCTGATACAGCCAGCCCTCGTAATCCACTTCATGAAACAGCTCGCGGATCGCGCTGATCGACTGACCAGCATCCATCTCGCGGCGCACGCGGTCCAGCGTGTGGGTGAAGCGGCCGAGGCGGTCCAGCGCCCGCTCGCTGAGCTGCTCGCGCAGGCCCATCTCGCTGCAGGCGGCGTAGAGTGACACGCCACGCCCGGTGGCGTAGTTGGCCAGCTTCTCCAGCGTGCCCGGCCCGACTTCGCGCCGCGGCACGTTGACGATGCGCAGGAAGGCATTGTCGTCCGCCGGGTTGATCAGCAGCCGCAGATAGGCCATCGCGTCCTTGATCTCGTTGCGCCCGAAGAAGGAGGTGCCGCCGGAGAGCTTGTAGGGAATCTGATAGTGCTGCAGCTTCAGCTCCAGGAGGCGCGCCTGGAAGTTGCCACGATAGAGCACCGCGAAATCACGCCACTCGGCGCCTTCCTTGATGCGCCGCGTCAGGATCTCCCCCGCCACGCGCTCGGCCTCGGCCTCTTCGTTGCGATTCATGATGATGCGGATCGGGTCGCCATCGCCCATCTGCGACCACAGCGTCTTGTCGTAGACGTGCGGGTTGTTGGCGATCAGGGTGTTCGCCGCGCGCAGGATGATGCCGGTGGAGCGATAGTTCTGCTCCAGCTTGATCAGATTCAGCCGCGGGAAATCCTCGCCGAGGGTGACGAGGTTCTCGGGGCGCGCGCCACGCCAGGCGTAGATCGACTGATCATCGTCCCCCACCACGGTGAAGGTCTGACGCTCCTGCATCAGCATCTTCACCAGCAGATACTGACTGATGTTGGTGTCCTGATACTCATCGACCAGCATGTAGTGGATGCGCCGCTGCCAGCGCGCCAGCACCTCGGGATGGTCACGGAACAGCACCACTGGCAGCAGGATCAGGTCATCGAAGTCCACCGCGTTGTAGGCCTTGAGATGCCGGTTGTAGGCCTCGTAGATCACCGCGGCGTACTGGGCGTCTTCATCCTCGGCATGCGACAGCGCCGCCCCGGGCAGGATGAGGTCATTCTTCCAGGTGGAAATCTGACTCTGCACCGCATTGATCTGCTCGGCGTCGGTGTCGGCTTCCTTGTGCATCAGCTCCTTGATCAACACCTTGGCGTCATCGGTGTCGAACAGCGAGAAGCCCGGCTTGTAGCCCAGTGTCTTCAGCTCGCCGCGGATGATGGTCAGGCCGAGGGTGTGGAAGGTCGAGACGATCAGCCCGTGGCCCTCGCGGCCCTTGAGCATCTTGCCGACTCGCTCCTTCATCTCGCGCGCCGCCTTGTTGGTGAAGGTCACGGCGGCGATGTTGCGTGCCTTCATGCCGCATTCCTGCACCAGATAGGCGATCTTGGTCGTGATCACGCTGGTCTTGCCGGAACCGGCCCCTGCCAGTACCAGACAGGGGCCATCGATGGCGCGCACGGCTTCCTGCTGGCGGAGATTGAGCTTGGCGAGGCGATCACGGATCTCGGTCATCACGGTGTCCTGCTGGGCGAGGAAATCAATCGAAGAAACATCTCTGGTGGTGCCGGGCACGACCGGGCAGCGCACTCAATCAAGCTGCACGGCCCCGGCAAAGTCGAGCTGACGCCAGCTTTCGTAGACGACGACGGCGACGGCATTCGACAGATTCATGCTGCGGCTGTCGGCCAGCATCGGCAGGCGCAATACCTGCTCGCGGGGGAGACTGTCGAGCATCGCCTGTGGCAGGCCGCGCGTCTCGGGGCCGAACACCAGCGCATCCCCGGCCTGGAAGCTGGCCTCGTGTGGCGCAGTGCGACCCCGCGTCGAGAGCGCGAAGATCCGCGTCGGGGCCACACTTGCCACGAAGGCCTCGAGGCTGGCATGGCGCTGGACACGTGCCCACTCATGATAATCGAGTCCGGCACGCCGCAGGCGCTTGTCCTCCAGCTCGAACCCGAGCGGCTCGATCAGATGCAGGCGAAAGCCGGTATTGGCGCACAGGCGGATGATGTTGCCGGTATTGGGCGGAATCTCGGGCTGATAGAGCACGATATCGAGCATGAGCGAACTCGCGGCAGATGACGAAACAGGGCGTTGGCAGGCCAGCATTCCCCTCATGGCAGCACCGCCCGCCAGGACAACGCAAAGCGGGCCCCGAAGGGCCCGCCATCTTACCGCAATGCACATCCGTCGCGCAGGGCGGGAATCAGAACTGCAGACGCATGCCGACCAGCGGGCCGGAATCCAGCGTGCGCTCGTCACGGTTGTCGAAGTCCGCCTTCACCTTGCGGTAGCCGACATAGCCTTCGACGTTGTCGATGACCTGGTAGCGGGCGCGCAGGCCGTACTCGTAGCTGTGCTCCAGCTCGTCGCTGGTCACGACGTTCGGGGTGACGTAGCCATAGCCACCCAGCGAGACGCGCGGCGCGCCCGGCAGGTAGTAGTAGCCATAGCCGCCCAGGCCCAGACCGCCGCCGTCACCGTGGTCGGTGTCGTACTGGCTCCAACGTGCGCCGAGGCCCACGTCGTATTCGCTGGTGCGCTCGGTGCCCAGCAGCTGGACGTGACCGGCGGTGACATCATCGTGGTCATCGCTGGACAGGATACCGCCGCCGAGCTGGACGCCGTTGCTGATCTCGCCGTTCAGCTCGCCCTGGACGGCTTCACTGTTGAGGTTGAGATCGGCGTTGCCGGCGAGTGCCGGGGCGGACAGGCTAGCGGCAAGGATAGCTGCCGAAAGGCCGAGAATGTTACGGTAAGCTGTCATGTGCATGTCTCTCTACGTGACTGGGAAATGTGGTGTGCGCGGGTCATGAGCGCTCTCAGGCGCTCTGGAGACCGTACTGCGCACGATAGTCGCGGATAGCTGCCGCGTACCCAGACAGTTCCTGCTGTGCGTATTGCTCAAGATACTCCAGCACCTGGTCGAGCGTCACGATACTGACCACGGGCATGGAGAAACGTGCTTCCACTTCCTGGATGGCACTGTTCGCTTTCAGGCCACCCTGTCCATCCGGAGCACGCTCCTGACGGTCCAGAGCGATCACGACCCCCGCCGCCTTGGCACGCTCGGCGTGGATGATCTCCATCACTTCGCCGATGGCGGTACCGGCGGTGATGACGTCATCGATGATCATCACGCGGCCTTCCAGGGGCGCGCCGACCAGCGAGCCGCCTTCACCATGCGTCTTGGCTTCCTTGCGATTGAAGGTAAACGGCATGTCGCGCTGATGGTGGTCGGCCAGCGCGACGGCCGTCACGGCACCCAGCGGGATGCCCTTGTAGGCAGGGCCGAACAGCACGTCGGCCTCCAGGCCCGAGTCGACGATGGCGCGGGCGTAGAAACGACCCAGGCGCGCCAACGCCTGACCGGAGCGGAACAGGCCAGCATTGAAGAAGTAGGGGCTCACCCGCCCGGACTTGAGCGTAAACTCGCCAAACCGCAGCACGTCCTGCTCGATGGCAAACTCAATGAACTCCCGCTGGTAGTCCTGCATCCGATATCACCTTTGAATTCGTTAGCCATTTACCAAATCGTCTAAAGCTCGGGTATCATACAGGCGCGACGAACCAGGGACCACGTATGAAAATCGCTACAGTTAACGTCAATGGTATTCGAGAAGCGGTCAGCCGCGGCTTCCTCGACTGGCTTGCCAGTCAGGACGCCGACGTCGTCTGCATCCAGAACCTCAAGGCCAAGAGCTTCGAGCTCGACGACAGCATCCTCTACCCGGAAGGGTATGAAGGCTACTTCCTTGACGCCGAGAAAGACGGCTTCTCGGGCGTAGGCCTCTACTGCCGCCAGATTCCCAAGGCCATCATGTATGGACTGGGCTTCGAGCAGTGCGACAACGAAGGCCGCTACCTGCAGGCCGATTACGACCGCTTCAGCATCTGCTCCTTCCTGATGCCTGACGGCAGTGATCCGGACGCCAAGGGCGCCTTCATGGAGCAGTATCAGGAATACCTCAGCAAGCTGCGCCGCAAGCGTCGTGATTACATGATCTGCGGCACCTGGCATGTGGCCCACAAGACCGTCGATCTCGCCAACTGGTCCGACAACCAGATGACGCCCGGCTTCAAGCCGGAAGAGCGCGCTTGGATGGATCAGGTCTTCGGCCCGATCGGCTTCATCGATGCCTTCCGCGAGGTCAATCGCGAGGCTCACCAGTACTCCTGGTGGCCGGCGCTGGACAGTGACCAGCCGCGCGCCCGTCAGGAAGGCTGGCGCCTCGACTATCAGGTCATCGACCCGAACCTGCGTCGTCACATCAAGGACGCATGGATCGATACCGACGCGACCTTCAGCGAATTCGCACCGGTGATCGTCGAGTACGACCTCGAACTGTGATCCGTCGCGTCTCGCCTTGAGCGCTCGGCCTCGGGCCACCCTGCCAGTCGCATGATGTGCCATCCGGCACTGACGAAAACGCCCCCACCGCGCAAGCGATGGGGGCGTTTTCCGTCGGGTCCCGAAAAAGGACTCAGGCCTCGGCGGGCATGCCCAGCGCCGCACGCTGCGCGGCGAACAGCTCCGCTCCGGTCCGCTCGGCGAGATCCAGCAGCGCGTTGAGCTCGGCGCGATCAAAGGCTGCGCCTTCGGCCGTGCCCTGCACCTCGATCAGCCCCTTGCCTTCCGCCATCACCACGTTCATGTCGGTATCGGCCTTGCTGTCTTCCGGATAGTCGAGATCCGTGACCGGCACGCCCTTGTAGATAC
Source organism: Cobetia sp. PS-4MA (assembly GCF_057670765.1). Lineage (NCBI taxonomy): Bacteria > Pseudomonadati > Pseudomonadota > Gammaproteobacteria > Oceanospirillales > Halomonadaceae > Cobetia > Cobetia sp. PS-4MA. The sequence goes on from NZ_CM173107.1 coordinate 3,899,397, forward strand.
CGACGGACACGGCGCTGACCAGACTCACCAGCGGGTCCGTCTTGATCTTGCGCTCACGCTGCAGGCCCTGCAGCGCATCGACCAGCGCCACACAGCCACCGGTGATCGCCGCGGTACGCGTGCCGCCATCGGCCTGCAGCACATCGCAGTCGATGGTGATGGTGTATTCGCCCAGCTTCTTGAGGTCCACCGCAGCGCGCAGCGCACGGCCGATCAGACGCTGGATCTCCACCGTACGACCACCCTGCTTGCCACGCGCCGCCTCACGATCACTGCGGGTGTGGGTCGCGCGCGGCAGCATGCCATATTCGGCGGTCAGCCAGCCCTTGCCGGAACCGCGCAGCCAGCGCGGCACGCCCGCCACGACAGAGGCGGTGCACAGTACGCGGGTATCCCCGAACTCCACCAGCACCGAGCCCTCGGCGTGACGAGTGAACTCACGGGTCAGGCGGATCTCGCGCGGCTGCTCCGGGGTGCGGCCACTGGGGCGGATCACGTTGGCTTCGCTCATGGGGATTCCTTTGTTGCAGTCTTCGGGAGGCCAGAGTCTACACGCCACGCCCACGGGCGACGACCTTCACCGCACACCGGGCCGCCCGCCCGAGAGCACTGGGCGCTCAAGAGCGGCACGCGTACACTTCAGGCTATCAGCGCGGTCGCTCATACGCCGCCTCTCTCTCGACAGCCAACCGACAAGGAGCACGTCATGGTCCACAGCATGACCGCCTTCAGCCGCCAGACCCATGAAGCCGACTACGGCACCCTGACACTGGAACTGCGCTCGGTGAACCAGCGTTATCTGGAACCGCACTTCCGCCTGCCCGACAGCCTGCGCGAACTCGAAAGCACCTTCCGCGAAGGCCTGCGCAAACGCCTCAATCGCGGCAAGGTCGAGCTCTCGCTGCGCTTTGACGCCGAAGCCGGTGCCGACAGCCTCGCCGTCGATGCCAGACGCCTGGGCGAACTCAGTCGCGTGCTCGCCGAAGTCGGCCAGCACTGCCCGGACGCCCCGCAGCCCTCACGCCTCGCCCTGCTCGACTACCCCGGCGTGCTGGTGCGCGAAGGCGCCGATCAAGAACGCATCAAGGCCGATGCCCTCAGCCTGTTCAAGCGCGCGCTGGACGAGCACATCGAAGGCCGCGCCCGCGAAGGCGAACGCCTCGCCGAGCTGATCAGCGCACGCCTCGATGGCGTCGACACCCACGTCGCCGAAGTCCGTCGCCTGATGCCGGACATCCTCGCCCGACAGCGTGAAACCCTGCTCGCCCGCCTCGAGGAAGTCCGCGCCACCCTCGACCCGCAACGCCTGGAAGCCGAACTGACCCTGATGGCCCAGAAAGCCGATGTCGATGAAGAACTCGACCGCCTCGACACCCACGTCAGCGAAGTCCGTCGTCAGCTCACCCAGAAAGGCCCCATCGGCCGTCGCCTCGACTTCCTGATGCAGGAACTCAACCGCGAAGCCAACACCCTCTCCTCCAAATCCGTCGTCGCCGACACCACCCGCTGCGCCGTCGAGCTCAAGGTACTGATCGAACAGATGCGTGAGCAGATTCAGAATATAGAGTGATAACGGCCAACAGTATTAAGAAACTGGCGGATGCCATTGCCAAACTGCCTTTATAGCTTAAGGTAAATTATTCATGGCCTCCGCCAGGCACGGTTACACCATTGCCTCCTTGTAAACTTTCTCTACATCGGCAAAAGTTGTTACGCTCTCTAACTGAGTTAAAGTAGTGAGTTTCATTGAATGAGCTATTGGTCGATGTGGCACACGCGTTACCGGAACGTGTAATGTAAGCGGCTTCCCAAGCTCAAATAAATAATATAGCTCAGACGCATCAGAAGCTTTTCCAGCCTGTTCTTCGTCGATCTCATATCGTGGGAGGAGCCTTACGCGCTTAACTGGCCAAAGCTTATCTATTTTTTTGGTATTCGTTTGGTCATCAGATGTAGATGCCAAACCCAGGTAGCGAATTTCTTCTACCACATGTTGCTTAAATTTACCCAAGAAAGTACTTTGCGGCATGTGATACCAGCGCGCAAGCCCTTGTTCAAATGCCTCAAAGTAGCCATCATCTCGCTTACGCTTACCACTTAATGCTACTGTCATTGTTAAATCTGAATATAGTACTTGCTGCATACCAGAATAGGGTATACGTGAAGCCTCTTGCACGTATAGATTTTCTTTTATACTTGAGGATGAATAATTATTCATTCCCTCCGCAGAGACTCCCCCAATTTGTGACCTCAAAAATTCTAACAACCATTGATGGCCACAATATTCAGTCTCAGCTTGACTAGGGAGCAATGCAAAAGCCCCGATTCCAACTTCTTCAATCGCACGAGCATATGGATTATCATGTGCTTTCTGATCAAAAAAACCAGGATAGAGAGCAAATGCTCCAAAAACGGGTCGACTTTTCCTTAATAGATAAGAAATATCAAACTTATCACTTTTCTTATTGGGATCAGTTAATCGAATTAATGCGTCACGATATCGGTGCATCTGATTAATTGCATCATCTGGCACTCGGTCTATATTATCGATATCTTCAGACTGATCATCATAACGTTCCTTATGATTTTTTATGCGGTACTTCGCATCAAATATCCAAATAAACTTTTGTGCCTCTTCAGGTTGTTTACTCCCTGGGATCGTGATTTCTAATACAATATCGGGTTCCTGACTCACTAGATAGGAACGAATGTCTTTACCTTTTTTTGTGAATTTTGGCTCATGAGCCAACCTCGCTGTTACACCATCACTTCGCTTGAAACAAAAGGCGCCTGCAAATCCATCTCTTAATTGATATTCAAAATAATCATTTTGAGCTAAACTTATTAATTCACTATCAACCACATTAAAACCAAGCTCATCTTCAAGAATTTTCTTCAGGCATAAAAAACACCACACTTCATAAATCTCAGACACCGACTTCATAGACATACTAGATTGATTGTCAAAGGCATCGAGATAGTATTTCAACTCTTGCCAGACTCGATAAACTGCACTATAACCAGTTTTTTGTTGTAGCACCAATGACTCTCGAGTCATTCCAGAGAAAGAGCCGACCTCGCTAATAAAGCTTTGAGTTAATATTTTATTTAAAGGCTTCTGCCAGCAGTGTAGCTCATCTAAAAAATGATTTGATAACCGCTGGTTCTCAGGCGCACGATTATTAGCGCGCAACTTGTTTTCGAAATTTGCTAATTTTCGCTTACTTTGGCTTACTACCATCTTGATAAACCTGTTTTCTGGAGTATCAACACTAAGCCTTTTTTTATTCACCCTATACCGCTTATCATATTGCCCAGAAGCAAAATCCTGTTTCACGCGCTCAGCTAGCTTTCTAGGAAGACGTCCCTTTAACTTTGAAGCCTTGATACTATCAATATGCGACTGCAGGCGACTATGAGGTGCTGCACAAACCACTTTGAGTCCCTGCTCAAAACGCAACCTTAAAGCAGCAAAATTCGCTAGCCACATTAACGGAAAATGACCTCGCTGATCCCCTAGCGCTGTGTCTTGCTCAGTTTTTTCTACAAGGCTGAAACGCCACAACGGATAAATAGAATCAATCGCTCGATACATACATGGGAGGTCACGATGCAACATCATCTTGACTGGAAGCACTTCGAACGCGATATTTTGTAGATAGGTCTTGCCTTCAATTTCAAAAGATAAGGGCAAGCGCATCCATCCTACATCGTTCCCAGTATTTATAGTTCCTGTCAAACGAGCTGGCATTGGCCCTCGTTGCTTTGAGAATCTAAAGGTGTCATTAACATTTTGACTACGGTGCTTTATGCATGCAAACGTCACTTTAGAAAAGAAAACCCACTCAAACTGATATTGGGTATTCTCAAAAAAAACTGGTGAACCTAATAATATATTATCTTTCTTTTTAGGTACTAAAACACTTGTGGACAGCTCTGTTGCCACAGAAGTACTTGCATTCTCCTGGTTTGAACTTGGTTCTAAATGAAAATCAACAAGCTCGATTTCAGGTGAAAAGCGTAACTGGTAACTAGGAGTCGACATATCCTCTGTAAGTACCGCAGAAATATTGTTCTCCTTCCAATCTCCATTAGAACTACTAGTGGCCGAACTAGAGCTTCTAGCCATAGTGGTATTATACATTTTGACACGCTGACTAATATCACTAGACCAGACTGAAAACTCGTAATCAGGAGTTTGCAATCGAAATAACTCTGGCATAGCTAGACCTCCATATTGTCTATTTCCACTATAAGCAGAAGATCAAGGCCAGAAGCTGGTGAAGGTAGCGATAACTAATCTTTGCTGCATCCACTCCAGTTTGTTTATAGAGCGACACGGGATATTCAATAACTTTTCGCTATTACTATCTGTTATTATTTTTTCCCGATAAAGATCTGGCCGCTGAATTAAATCGCTATCGCTTCGATTCAAAATAGATGCGAACTGACTCTGCAGCACAACTTTCAGCTTTAATAGTATCTCTTCCCCTCCTGCAGTTGTAAGTTTATCACTATCTCCCTCAATGCGAGGAAGCACCTTGCACATCATAAAATCATCCCACACCGCTATCAGACTTTTATCGTCTTGTGGCTGCGCACAAACAACTGCTAATAACAACTCATTAAGTGCACGATACGCCAGCTCGAAAGGCGTACTTTCCAAGCTTTCATTAATCGCCTTCAAAAACACAATACTTTTTTCACCATTACGGTCACAAGTTGATTCCAAGTCTAATTGACTTACTTGTGCCTGTAGCGGATAGCTCAAAGCTTTATTTTGAATGGTAGGTAAAAAGAATTCATCAAAGCTATTTGGAAAAAAGGCGCCAAAGTCAAAACTAATCGCTCTGTCTATCACTTTCCTGGAAAAGCCATGGGTTGTTTCATCCATATTAACCGTGCCAGCAACGATTAAGTTGAAAGGTATTCCGATGCCATATTGCTCAAACATCTTCCATGCCATATCGTAGATAGAGCCTTGAAGTCCAAGATCTTCTCTTAATGTGGAGTTTTCTCCTAATTGAGATATTGTAGATGACTTGAGTAACGGGTCGCTACTATATGAGAATGACCCGTCCCTCCATGACCATGAGCGTGTCTCTAATATTGAAAGATAATCAGCAAAATACTGCTCTACTGGTGCTAAATTCATCTCATCAAGGCAAAGCCAATAGGGTCTAATTGAGCCAAGGTCTTTGTTATCACCGATAACCTCTAACCGACCGTTTTTTGATACTTCAAACTTTACTTTTGCAGAAAATATTTCACGCCATGCTTTAACTATGAAAAATAGCACATCTGTAACTACAAATTGCGGCGTGCCATTAAGACGAGATATGTATCCTAAAAGATCACTTGGTTCATGCCAGTCTGGGCGTACAGAGCTTAAACAATAAGTATCCGCTAATGACCCAGTAGCCTCTGCTTGTTTACGCACAAATCTAGTTTTTCCTGTTCCTGAAATGCCAGCAAGCAAGAGAAACGGCTTATAAATAAATATATCAGGAGTAAAGTTCACAGATAAGTCAACATTATCTGACTCGTCTACATTATTTGTATTAAAATCGAGCTGCTTAGAGTCATTGACTTCGCTCAACTTGGTATCAATGCTGTCAAGAATAGATAACGTTTCAACTCGCTTGTAATAGTATAACAATTCGGCAAGATCATTAAAAAGCTCTTCTTCCTCGGGAAGATTATCAAATGCATAAAATTTAGCGGCAATATTTGGCTTCTCATATGACTTCCCAAGACTGGTGGAAGCATTTAGCTGTACACAATCTACATTTTCCCAATCTATTAGTTCGGGTATTTCATTTCGAATATGCTGTACGATAACTTCAGACCTTTTCTCTGAAACAACCTTACCATACTTATCTTTAGGGTTAGTCGTGCCTTGATTGAGTGACAAATAAAAGCCGGAACCATCAGCTTTAAAAAGGTATACTGGATATACCCCATCTTTAGTGCTAGTGGTTATTCTCGGATTTAGCATCGAAATCCAAGGTACATTTGCCCAATTACCAGCACCAACACTAGCCTTGACAATAAAATCTGGGTGCTTTGTATGTACAAAGGTCTTAACTCGACCACCTATATTAACTTTAAATAGTTCAGCAATCGCGTGATTAGTAAATGTTTCTTTACAAGCATCCTCCCAGCTACTCAAAAATTTCTCTATATCTTGTATAAGCGGCATAATACTTTACCTGAAAATAATTAATTTGAAATTAAAATTAGACTGCTTAGATTAGCAAAGTTAACTTAAAAACCTATCCTAATGTAACCTTGATTTTTCTTTCGGAGCCACCATCTTGTTTCCATCCCTCAGCTGAGGGCATTTCCGCTCAAGGAGTCAGGCATGTCTATCGAACAAGTGCTGTACCGTGCAGAAGCCACTACCACTGGCGGGCGTGAGGGCAAGTCGCGTTCTTCCGACGGGGCGCTGGATGTCACCCTGAGCACGCCGAAAGAGCTGGGCGGTGGTGGCGGTGAAGGCACCAACCCGGAGCAGCTGTTCGCGGCGGGTTACTCTGCCTGCTTCATCGGTGCCATGAAGCACGTGGCCAGCACTGAAGGCGTGACGCTGCCGGAAGGCCTGGAGATCACCGGCAAGGTGGGTATCGGCCAGATTCCGGCCGGTTTCGGTATCGAGGTGGCGCTGGATATCAGCCTGCCGGGCATGGACAAGGCCGAGGCGGATGCGCTGGTCGAGAAGGCGCACCAGGTGTGCCCTTACTCCAATGCGACGCGTGGCAACATCGATGTGACGCTGAACGTCAGCGTCTGATGACTGGCGACTGATCGCCAGACACGAAAACGCCGCCCCTCGGGGCGGCGTTTTTGATGGTGCGACACGCTCATTGCTCTCGAGCGTGCGAGCCGATCAGACGCCCTGCTCACGCGCCATGCGGCGGGCAATCAGCGGAGCGTTCCACAGGCTGGGCAGCAGAATCAGTGACACCGGCACGGCGGTGACGACAATGAAGGATTGCAGCGCATTGATGCCGCCATCGCCCATCGAGATCAGCAGCGCCGCGACCACGCCCATCATCAGGCTCCAGAACACGCGCACGCCGCGCGGCGGATTGTCGTGGCCGCTCATCACCATCGAGACGGCGTAGGTCATCGAGTCACCGGTGGTGGCGACGAACAGCGTGGTCAGCACCAGGAACAGCACCGAGATGGTGAAGCCGAATGGCAGCTGCTGGGTGATGGCGATCAGCGCTGCCGGCAGGTTGAAGCCGGTGAACGGGCCGGAGACGCTGCCCGGGTTGCTCAGCTCGAAGGCGAGCCCGCTGCCACCGATGATGGTGAACCACAGGCAGGTGACCAGCGGCGAGATGACCGCGATCAACAGCACCATCTGACGCAGGGTACGGCCACGCGAGATGCGCGCGACGAACATCGCCATCAGCGGACCATAGCCGATGAACCAGCCCCAGAAGAACAGCGTCCAGCCATTCAGCCAGCCATCGTCAGCACGGAAGGTGGACATGGAGACGAAGTCGCCGACGTAGCGCACCAGCCCTTGCGGGAAGGCATCCAGCAGGAAGCCGGTCGGACCCATGATCAGGATGAACAGCAACAGCGCGCCGCCGAGCAGGACATTGGTGCTGCTCAGGAACTGGATGCCACGGGTCACGCCGCTCACCGCTGACAGGGTGTAGATGACGGTCAGCACGAGCAGCAGGGTGAGCTGGGTCGCGTAGGTATCGGGGATGCCGAACAGCGCATTGAGGCCATAGCTGACCTGCAGGCCGAGGAAGCCGATGGGACCGACGGTACCGGCGACCACCGCCAGCACGCAGCAGGCATCCACCAGCGCGCCGACGGGGCCACGCATGACGCGGTCGCCGAACAGCGGATAGAGCAGCGTACGCGGCTTGAGCGGCAGGCCCTTCTCGTAGTGCAGGTACATGAAGATGATGCCGGTCAGGCTGCCGAGCATCGCCCAGGCCAGGAAGCCCCAGTGCATGAAGCTCTGCGCCAGCGCGTTGTAGGCGGCATCGGCGTTGCCCGTCGGGGCATCCGCGCCGAACACCGGCGGCGGCGAGGTGAAGTGAGCGATCGGCTCGGCCGCTGCCCAGAAGACACCACCGCCCGCCAGCAGCGTGCACAGGATGATGGCCATCCAGCGCAGCGTCGAGATATCCGGCGCGGCGAGTCCGCCCATGCGCACCCGTCCGGTGCGGCCGATGGTCAGCACGATGGCGATGACGAAGGTCGCCAGCATCAGCGCTTGCCAGTAGGCACCGAAGTAGTGGGTCGAGACACCGAAGGCACTCTGGATGAGCGCGGAGACACCGTCGAGATCGACCAGTGCGGCGATGGCGAACAGCGCCAGCACGCCACCACTGATGATGAAGACAGGCCAGTCGATACCTTGCGGGGAGTGTGCGGAATCAGCGGGGGGAGTTACCGGTGTGGCGGAGCCGGACGAAACAGTCCGGGAAGAATCCGTCATTAGTCAGCCTCTGGGCATGATCTGAGTGACGGTGCAGTGTATCAGTCGAGACAGGAGGAAATAGGCGATAAGCGGTTGTTTTTACACCTATGTAACGCGACGTATCATCAAGCCTACAGCCGTTTTACATTCTTGGCGCGCCGTAACATGACGCATCCTTCGAGTCGTGCCCCTTCGCGCCGCTTGTGCCCTCAGTCCCTCTCCTCATGAAGACGCCGCCCTGGAGGGCGGCGTCTTCTTTCTCGTCATCGGATGACATGGCCCTGCCTATCCTGCCGGGCGAATCATGTCGGGCGAACCATGCCAGCCAAGGTCATGAGGATGAATCAGAGTCCTTGCTCGCGGGCCATCCTGCGCGCGATGCCGGGCGCATTCCACAGGCTCGGCAACAGGATCAGCGAGACCGGTACGGCGGTGACGACGATGAAGGATTGCAGCGCATTGATGCCGCCATCGCCCATCGAGATCAGCAAGGCTGCCACCACGCCCATGATCAGACTCCAGAACACGCGCACGCTGCGTGGTGGGTCGTCGTGCCCACTCATCACCATCGAGATGGCATACGTCATCGAGTCGCCAGTGGTGGCCACGAACAATGCCGACAGAATCAGGAACATCACGGACATGATGAAACCGAACGGCAGCTGCTGGGTGATGGCGATCAAGGCCGCCGACAGGTTGAAGCCGGTGAACGGGCCGGACACGCTGCCGGGATCGGCCAGCTCGAAGGCCAGGCCGCTGCCACCGAGAATGGTGAACCACACGCAGGTCGCCAGCGGCGACAGGAGAGTGATCAACCACACCATCTGGCGCAGCGTGCGGCCCCGCGAGATACGCGCGACCAGCATCGCCATCAGGGGCCCGAAACCGATGAACCAGCCCCAGAAGAACAGCGTCCAGCTGTTCAGCCACCCAGTGTCCGCGCGAAAGACCGCCATCGGCGCGATGTGTTTCAGGTAGTCCACCATGCCCAGCGGGAAGGCCTTGAGCAGGAATTCCGTCGGTCCCATGATCAGGATGAACAGCAACATCGCGCCGCCGATCAGCACATTGGCGCTGCTCAGGAATTGAATGCCGCGCATGACACCACTCACCGCTGACAGGGTGTAGACGGCGGTCAACATGGCCAACAGCACCAGTTGCGTCGTGTAGGTGTCGGGAATGCCGAACAGCGCGTTGAGCCCGAAGCTGAGCTGGATGCCGAGAAAGCCCACTGGCCCCACGGTGCCCGCGATGACCGCCAGCACGCAGCAGGCATCCACCAGCGCTCCCGCAGGTCCACGCATCACCCGGTCGCCGAACAGCGGATAGAGCAGCGTGCGCGGCTTGAGCGGCAGACCCTTCTCATAGTGGAGATGCATGAAGACCACGCCGGTCAGGCTGCCCAGAACTGCCCAGCCGAGAAATCCCCAGTGCATGAAGCTCTGCGCCAGCGCGTTGTAGGCAGCATCGAGATTGCCCACGGCGGCGTCCGGGCCGAACACCGGTGGCGGCGAGGTGAAGTGGGCGATCGGCTCCGCCGCTGCCCAGAAGACGCCACCCCCCGCCAGCAACGTGCACAGGATGGTCGCCATCCAGCGCGGCGTGGAAATGTCCGGCGTGTCCAGGCCACCCAGCACCACCCGTCCTGTGCGACCGAACGTCATGCCGATGGCGACAAGGAAGGTGGCGATCATCAGCGCCTGCCAATAGGCACCGAAGTAGGCGGTCGAGAGATCGAAGGCATGCTGGATGAGCGACGAGACGCCCTCGAGATTGACCAGTGCGGCGATCACGAACACCGCCATCACGCCACCGCTGAGGAGGAAGACGGGCCAGTCGAGGCCCCGGGAGGAAGCGCGGGAAACAGGGGTAGGGGCTGCTGAAGTTGCGGCGCCGGACGAAAGGGTCCGGGTGGTATCCGTCATTTATCTGCCTCTGGGCATGGTCTGATTAGCCGGGCAGTCTATCAGCCACACCCTTGGCATCGCTGTGACAAGTCCATGATTTTACTGCTGTGTTACGCGAAGTATCACCAAGCCCACAGCGGCATTACATTCTGCCCAACACAAGGACACCGGATTGCCACTCGCCGTGCCTGCCAACTCCTGAGAGGATGAAGCTGACACGTGAGGCATTGCCTGCCCCGCCCCCTCCTTCATCCGCGATAGTGCTCCCTCGATACCATGACATCGCCTCGCCGCCGTGATTTCACCCCCTCGATGAAACTGCGCAACCAGCGCCTGCTTCAGGACGTGACCTGCTCCCGGAGCGCACCGCTCGATGTGGCCTTCGTGCTGCTGGAGCACTTCTCCCTCCCCGCCTTCACCTCCGGACTGGATGCGCTGGTGACTGCCAATCTGCTCCGTGACGATCCCTTCTATCGCCTGCACACCTGTGGCCTGAACGATGGCAGCGTACGCAGCGATCTGGGCATCGACATCATGCCCGGCCTGACGCTTGCCGAGCTGGACCCTGCCCAGTGCGATCTGCTGATCGTGTGCGGAGGCTATCGCGTGATGCTGGAAGAGATCCCGAGGCTCAACGAGCTGCTGCGCCGTGCCGCCCAGCAGGGCTGTCGCCTGGGCAGTCTGTGGAACGGCAGCTACTTCCTGGCCTCGGCCGGGGTGATGGAGGGCCATCGTTGCACCATTCACCCCGAGAACGCGGCGCTGTTCAGCGAGACCTTCCCCGCGCTCGAGCTGTCCCGAGCCCCGCTGGTCGTCGAGGAAGCGCGTCTCAGCAGTGCCAGCGCCGCCAGTGCGCTGGACATGATGCTGGAAGGCATGCGTCAGCGTCACGGAGAGGATCTGGCGCGCAGCGTCGAGGAGATTCTGGCCTGCGAGCGCCCGGCCACGCCCAGTCCGTGGCATGTCGAGCAGACGCTGCCCGCACCGGACAGTCACCTTCCCGAGGCACTGCGCTCCATCCTGGAGTTGATGAGCAGCAACCTCGAGGAGCCGCTGAGCATGACCGACATCTCGCACTGCGTCTCCCTGTCGCGGCGCCAGATAGAGCGGCTTTTCACGCGACATCTGGATACCACGCCATCTCGCCATTATCTGGAGATGCGCCTGACACGCGCCCGCCAGCTGCTGACCCAGGGCAATGCCAGCATCACCGATGTCACCGTGGCCTGCGGCTTCGTCAGCACCACACATTTCAGTCACTGCTTCCGGGATTACTTCGGCATGTCACCGACGCGCGCTCGCCAGAGATGCTGACAGTCCCTTGCCACTGATGAGCCCCAGAAACGCAGAACGCCGCCCCGAAGGGCGGCGTTCTGCGTTGCGACGTCTTGTGCTCACGGGGCTTTCACGGCCTCGCTTCATGCCCACATCAGGCGGAAGCCGTCTGCAGCTCGCGGCGCTCATGGCGCTGCCCGAGCAGGAAGACGATCAAGCCGGCGATGGCCATGGCCACCCCGACCAGGCCGATGGAGGAGTGGGACGGGCCATACGCGAAGGCCAGGCCACCACACCAGGCGCCCAGCGCATTGGCGATGTTGAAGGCCGCGTGATTGAGGGTCGCCGCCATGGTCTGGGCGTCTTCCGCCACATCCATCAGGCGCATCTGCAGCGCCGGTGCCAGGCCGATGCCCGTGCCGACCAGTCCGACGAACAGGATACCGCTCCAGACACCGTCGGCGGCGAAGTAGAAGCCACCCTGTACCAGCGCGCTCCAGATCAGCACGGCAGGAATGGTGCGCATCAGGTCGATGTCCGCAGCACGGCTACCGATCAGGTTGCCGATGATGGTGCCTACCCCGAAGACGGCCAGCACCATCGGCACCAGATTCTGGGACAGTCCGGCCTGGACGTTGAGCGTCTCCACCGCATAGCTGTAGACACTGAACATGCCGCCGAAACCGATGCAGGCGATGCCGAGGGTATAGAGCACCCGCGGCTTGATCAGCGCGGCCAGCTCGGTCAGCGGCGTCGCGTTCTGATTGCCTGCCTGATAGGGCACGAAGCCACGCACCAGCACGGCCGTCGCCAGCGCCAGCAGGCCGACGAGGAGGAACGCGGAATGCCAACCGAACAGACTGCCGAACCAGGTCGCCGCTGGCGCCCCGATGAGAATCGCCACCGTCAGCCCCATCATCACGCGCCCGACGGCACGGCCACGCTCGCCGGCGGGAGCAGCATCCGCCGCCACCAGTGCGGCCACCCCCAGATAGACGCCATGCGGCAGCCCCGCGATGAAGCGCAGCGCGGCGAAGCTGGTCAGTGAGGGGGCCATCAGGCTGGCCACGTTGCTGAGCGCGAACAGCAGCATCAGGCCGATCAACAGGCCACGCCGCGGCAGGCGTGCGCCAAGCGCCGAGATCAGCGGAGCACCGACCACCACCCCCATCGCATAGGCGCTGATGGCATAGCCGACCTGCTGGGATGACACCTGAAAGTCCGCGGCGATGTTGGGCATCAGTCCCATGATCACGAATTCGGTAGTGCCGATGGCAAAGGCACCGAGTGCCAGCGCCAGTTCGGCGATGCGCGGATGGCGCGCAACGGGGGAGGCAGACATGTCCGGGTCTCCTGAAACTTGAAAGGGGATATCACCCGTGTCCGTGCTCATCCGCAGCACCGCTGACAGGTGCAGGCCACGAATGGCATTGCCTGCGCATGGCTGGCGCTACGCAAGGCAAAAGACCGCGCGCCATTCATCATCTGCCAGGAAGGCGGGAATGAATGGCGCGCGGGACAGGTAACAGGTGATGCGCTCGTGCGTGGCGTCTCTCTTGGACGCCTGCTGCACGTCATGGCGCTGCTCTATCGTCTGGCAAACGGTATTGCGGCACCCCCCCTCAAGTTGCCTTGGGCGAGGCGTCAGCAAACCGTGCGATCCCTCATGGGGCCGAGCCGACTCGCAGGCTGGCCGATGCTTGAGCGATCAATGAAATATACGACCATTGTTGCAGATAACGCCACGCCGGCCCAACCGATTCATCACGACAACTGTGGTGCCGGAAGTGCAACATCGGTACATGACACCGTCATGTCTGCCTGCAGCCCAAGCAGGGGTGAGTGTGCGATAATGCGCCGATTCAGCGACAGCAAGCGGATCCCTTCCATGTCTTCGACATCATCAGCACCCTCCACTGCCGCCAGCAACGCCCGTGGCACTCTCTACATCATTTCCGCGCCCTCCGGCGCCGGCAAGACCACACTGGTCAAGGCATTGCTGGAGCGCATGGACGGCATCGGCGTATCCGTCTCGCACACCACCCGCGGCCAGCGCCCGGGCGAGCAGGATGCCGTCAACTACCACTTCGTGGATGTCGATCACTTCAAGACGATGATCGAGCAGGGCGACTTCTTCGAGCACGCCCAGGTCTTCGACAACTTCTATGGCACCTCGCGTCCGGCGGTCGAAGCTCGCCTGAGCAAGGGCGAGGACGTCATCCTCGAGATCGACTGGCAAGGCGCCCAGCAGGTACGCGCCCAAGTGCCGGAAGCCGTCTCCATCTTCATCCTGCCGCCGTCGCGTGAAGCGCTGCTCGAGCGTCTGTCCGGCCGCGGTACCGATGGGGAAGACGTCATCGCCCGGCGCATGCGTGACGCCGTCAGCGAGATGTCCCACTACGACGAATACGACCTGATCGTCATCAACGATGATTTTACTCAGGCATTGGACGAGTTGTGCAGTCTGATCACCGCCGAACGCGCACGCCGCCCGCGCGTACAGGCGCGCCATGCCGCATTGCTGGACTCCCTGCTCGCCGGATGACGCCCGTGCACGAAGTCCAGGCATGACAAGGACTTGTTGCGGCCTACGGTGCTGATCATGCGCGCTCTGGTCGCTTACGCCGCCGAGAGCGCGCCATGTCGCGCCACCGGATAGCGCCCTACTTGTCACGCCACAAGGGCGTCGAGTAGACTCGATTCCCTTTCAGATTCATTGGCCGCTGCGCTGTCTCGCCCCTGGCGGGCTGGCGCAGCGGCATTGTGCTTGCGTCGTGTGCGAGATACTGTCAGATGATCAGGGTATGCGGCCCCTAGCGGTCGCGGCACTCTGCGCTGATTACACGCCGACAGCGAACCCCCGAATATCCCGCTATTGAAGGTGCACTGCCATGGCCCGCGTAACCGTAGAAGATTGCCTCGAGAACGTCGACAACCGCTTCCAGCTGGTGATGATCTCCACTCGTCGTGCCCGTCAGCTGTCACGTGGCAGCCGCAACGCCCAACTGCCGTGGGAAAACGACAAGCCGACCGTGCTGGCCCTGCGCGAAGTGGCGGCGGGTCTGGTCAACCGCGACATCCTGAATGAGCCGGTCGAAGCTCCGATCCAGCGCAAGCCGGTACTGCCGCAGATCGAGGACTGAGCCCCGGCTCTCCCTCTCCTGTACGTGTGCTGATCCGCACCTCCAACGTCGCGCCATCATGGCCATCACGCGGGGTGCGGGCCCGGAACCACCTTGAGCCAAGGCCGCTGAATGTTCACGATCGATGACCTGGCAGACCGCCTGGGCGGTTATCTTCCCGAGGAAGAGATCCGTCAGGTTAGGCGCGCCTTCTATTACGCCGAGCAGGCCCACGATGGCCAGCGCAGGCGTTCCGGTGAACCCTATGTGACCCACCCGCTGGCGGTGGCGAACATTCTCGCCAACATGCACATGGACCATCAGAGCCTGATGGCGGCCATGCTGCACGATGTCATCGAAGACACCAGCGTGACCTTCGAGGCACTGGCCGGCCAGTTCGGCGAGCCGGTGGCCTTGCTGGTCGATGGCGTCTCGAAGCTGACTCAGATCACCTTCGAGGACAAGGCAGTCGCTCAGGCCGAGAACTTCCAGAAGATGGTGCTGGCGATGTCCCAGGACATCCGCGTCATCATCGTCAAACTGGCCGACCGTCTCCACAACATGCGTACCCTCGGTGCCCTGCGCCCCGAGAAGAAGCGGCGCATCGCCCGTGAGACGCTCGAGATCTACGCCCGCGTCGCCAACCGCCTCGGTATCAACACCATCCGTGTCGAACTGGAAGATCTGTCCTTCCAGGCGCTGCACCCGATGCGCTCCGAACGCATCAAGCGTGCCGTCACCGCCGCGCGTGGCAATCGTCGTACCCTGATGCGCGAGATCCAGGCCAGCCTGCAGAACGCGCTGGAGCGCGATCAGCTGCCCGGCTCGGTGATCGGCCGTCAGAAGCATCTGCTGTCCATCTACCGCAAGATGCGTGACCAGCAGAAGCCCTTCAATGAACTGATGGACGTGTTCGGCTTCCGCATCATCACTGATGACGTGGACAGCTGCTATCGCATCCTCGGCGTGGTGCACAATCTCTACAAGCCGGTACCGGGACGCTTCAAGGATTACATCGCGATCCCCAAGGCCAATGGCTACCAGAGTCTGCACACCACGCTGTTCGGCATGAACGGCATGCCCATCGAGGTGCAGATCCGCACCCGCGAGATGGAAGCGATGGCCAACAACGGCATCGCGGCCCACTGGCTGTACAAGGCCGGGCAGACCGACCGTCCCATCGGCGCCGGCAGCCACGCGCGTGCCCGCGAGTGGGTACGCGGCCTGCTCGAGATGCAACGCCATGCCGGCAACTCGCTGGAATTCATCGAGCACGTCAAGAACGACCTGTTCCCCGATGATACCTACGTGTTCACCCCCAAGGGCGACATCATGGAGCTGCCGCGCGGTGCGACGGCGGTCGATTTCGCCTATGCGGTGCACACCGATGTCGGCAACAGCTGCATCGCCTGTCGCATCGATCGTCATCTGGCGCCGCTATCCTCGCCACTGGAGAGCGGCCAGACCGTCGAGGTCATCACCGCACCGGGTGCCAAGCCCAATCTGGCGTGGCTCAACTTCGTCACCACCGCCAAGGCGCGTTCCGCCATTCGCCACTACCTCAAGCATCAGCAGCGCAGCGAGTCCGTGGCATTGGGCCAGCGCCTGCTGATCAAGGCACTCGCCGGCCTGGACATCACCCTCGAACAGCTGCCGCCCCAGCGCCTGGATACCCTGGCGGCGGAGCTTGAGCTGGAAGGCGGGCGTGATGATCTGCTCGAGTCCATAGGTCTCGGTACCCGCGCCGCCTACAGCGTGGCGCAGAGCCTGCTGAACGACAGGATGAGTCCCGCGGCACAGCAGCCCAAGTTCTCGGCCAAGGATGGCAACGTCCAGCCGGAGGACAGTGGCATCGGGCCGATGCAAGTCAGTGGCGGCGACAGCATGGTCACCAGCTATGCACGCTGCTGCCACCCGCTGCCGGGAGAGCCCATCATGGGCCACCTGTCAGCCGGCAAGGGCCTGGTGGTCCATCGTCAGGAATGCAGCAATCTGACCGAGCTGGCCAGCGATCCGGAGCGTGTCTTCCCGCTGACCTGGGCCGAGCAGATCGAAGGCGACTTCACCGTCGCCCTGCGCATCGAAGCCCAGACCCAGCGCGGGCTGATCGCCGAGCTGGCCGAACTCGTCACCGACGCGGAAGCCAATATCGAACGCATCGGCATCGAGGAGCGCGACGCTCACCTGGCCATCGTCAATCTGACCCTGGCAGTACGTGATCGCATTCACCTGGCACGCATCATCAAGCGCATGCGCAACCTGTTGCACGTGGAGCGCATTACCCGCGTCATCAGTTGATCGGATTCAAGGCCGCGTCGTTCGCCACCGGCGGGCGGCGCGGTTTTCGTTTTTGGGACTTCCGCAAGGTCGTCCATGGACACGACGGGCCTCTGCCCGACACCTCGCCGAGACAGGCGAGCAGCGCACTCACAAACACAATCGCAATTCACTGTCACAAGGCAACTGGCACAAGACCAGTAGGAAAGACAGTCACAAGGAGCACAACATGAGCAATCGCGCGATCATCAACACCGACAAGGCACCCGCTGCCATCGGGCCGTACTCCCAGGCCATCAAGGCGGGCAACACCGTCTATCTCTCCGGCCAGATTCCGCTGGACCCGCAGACGATGGAAGTCGTCGAAGGCGGTATCGAGGCGCAGGCGCGTCAGGTGTTCACCAACCTGAGCGCCGTGTGTGAAGAGGCCGCCGGCAGCCTGGGCGATATCGTCAAGCTCAACCTCTACCTGACGGACCTCGATGACTTCGCTCGCGTCAACGCGGTGATGGAAGAGTTCTTCAGCGCGCCCTTCCCGGCGCGTGCCGCCGTCGGCGTCAAGGCACTGCCCAAGGGCGTGGCCTTCGAAGCCGAAGGCGTGATGGTCATCGGCGACTGATCACGGTGGATCTTGCCGCCTGATCTGCCGAAACGTCAGACCTGCTGAAACGTGGTCTGCTGAAACGACAGTGCCCGCCCCGGAAACCCGGGGCGGGCACTGTCAGTTATCGGGCCAGGCAGCCTTGGCTCCCGGCGCCTCGACTTGTCCACAGCCGGTCAGGATGCGTCACGCGCGACCTCCTGTGGACAAGTCAATCGCCGTGCGGCGCTCAGCGTCCGGAAAGCTCGCTCTCCGGTACCGTCACGCCATGCTCCTTGAGCACCTCGGCATAGCCCTCGCGGAAGGTCGGGTAACGGAAGCGATAGCCACTCTCGAGCAGCAGCGCATTGCCGCAGCGCTTGCTGGAGCGACGCCGCAGCGGCGACTGGATCACCTCGGTGGATTCGACCTTGAGCTGACGTGCCAACCACGCCATCACCTCGTGCAGCGGTGCACCATCACAGTCGGTGGCCAGGTAGATCGGCTCGACCGGCTTGCCCTCGAGACTCAGTGCGATCAGGTGCGCCAGCACCCCCGCGCAGTCGTCACGATGGATGCGGTTGGAGTAGAGTGGCGGATTGCTGGCGGCGATGCGCCCATCGCGCGCCTGACGGATCAGCATGTCGCGACCCGGCCCGTAGATACCGGAGAAGCGCACCACGGTGCCATTGAGCGAGGAGTCGAGCAGGACCTGCTCGCCTTCCCGCATCAGCTGCCCCGAGAAGCTGGTGGCGTCGGTGGGGGACTGCTCGTCGACCTCTTCGCCTTCCTTCTGGGCGTAGACGGAGGTCGAGGACACGAAGAATACGCGTGTCGGCGGGTTGGCACGCGATTCCAGCTCCGCGACCAGCGCACGAATGCCATCGACGTAGGCGGCCCGATAGGCGTCTTCGTCGAAGTGGTCAGCGCTCAGCACGTGTACCACGGTGTCGGCATCTGGCAAGCTGGCCAGAGCACCTTCCGCGGTGATGTCCAGTGCCAGCGTCTCGATACCGAGATCCGCCAGCCTGGACACATCGCGTCTGACACCGATGACGTGCTGATCGGCCTTGAGCAGCTCGCGCGCCAGCGCGCTGCCAACGTCGCCACAACCGAGGATGAGACTCGTCTTCTTCACCTTTGCCGTGCTCCTTGGTAAAACGAATCGGTACCCACCGCATCCCAGGATGCCAGTTCCGGGCAGGAATCATGACTCTAACAGAACTCCGCTACATCGTAACCTTGGCCCAGGAGCGTCATTTCGGACGCGCCGCAGAGCGCTGCTTCGTCTCGCAGCCGACCCTGTCGGTGGCCGTCAAGAAGCTGGAAGAGGAGCTGGGAGTCGCACTGTTCGAGCGTTCCAAGTCCACCGTACAGGTCACAC
This sequence comes from Cobetia sp. PS-4MA, assembly GCF_057670765.1. NCBI lineage: Bacteria > Pseudomonadati > Pseudomonadota > Gammaproteobacteria > Oceanospirillales > Halomonadaceae > Cobetia > Cobetia sp. PS-4MA. The sequence continues at coordinate 3,918,394 of NZ_CM173107.1, forward strand.
CGCTCGGCGAGAAGATCGTTCAGCAGGCCCAGCGCGTGCTGGAACAGTCCAGCGTGATCAAGGAGCTGGCCAATGCCGGCAAGGATCAGCTCTCCAGCCCGTTGCGCATCGGCGCCATCTATACCATTGGACCTTACCTGTTTCCGCATCTGGTGCCGGAACTGACGCGGCGTGCGCCGAAGATGCCGCTCTACATCGAGGAAGGCATGACCGGCGATCTGCGCCGCAAGCTCAGAAACGGTGAGCTGGACATCATCATCGTGGCGCTGCCCTTCACCGAGACCGACGTGCTGACCAAGACGCTCTACGAAGAACCCTTCGAGGTGCTGTTGCCGTCGGGTCACGCGCTGCTCGAACAGGACAGCATCGCCAAGGAGCAATTGATCAATGAGCGTCTGCTGATGCTGGGCGAGGGCCACTGCTTCCGTGATCAGATTCTCGAGGCGTGTCCGGCCATCGGCCATCAGATCAACAATCCCGAGAATACCCTGATCGCCGAGGGGGGCTCGCTGGAGACCATTCGTCACATGGTCGCCTCAGGCCTCGGTATCACCGTGCTGCCCTACTCGGCCACCGGTACCGGCCATTACGAGAGCGGCGTGCTCGAGACACGGCCCTTCAAGGACCCCGCCCCCAGCCGCAGCGTGGCCCTGGCATGGCGTGCCAGCTTCCCGCGCCCCAAGGCGATTGACGTGATCAGCCAGGCGATCGCCGAGTGCTCGACCCGCGCCCGCCAGAGCAACGAGAACGGCATGCAGGGTTCCGCTTCCCAGAGCCACGAACCGGCATGAGCAGGGCGGGCACGGACGCCTCATCTGCCGGGCCCGCCAGCGCCGGTGTCTTTGCCACCGGCGCGCTGGCGCAACCGCTGGACAGCCTGAGCGGGGTCGGCCCCGCGCTGAACGAAAAGCTGTCGCGGCTGGGACTGGAGCGCGTGGCGGACCTGCTCTTCCACCTGCCGCTGCGTTATCAGGACAGGACTCGCGTCACCCCCATCGGCACGCTCAAGAGCGGCATGGAGGCCGTGGTGGAAGGCGAGGTGACGGCCTGCGACATCGTCAAGGGTCGCCGGCGCAGCCTGCTGGTGCGCCTGCGCGATGGCAGCGGCATCCTCAGTCTGCGCTTCTTCCACTTCTCTCCCGCCCAGCAACAGCAGTTCCAGCGTGGCCACAGCGTGCGCTGCTTCGGCGAGGCGCGTGCCGGGGCCACCGGTCTCGAGATCTATCATCCGGAATACCGTCTGCTCGGTCAGGGCGCGGCCCCAGTGGAAGACCACCTCACCCCCATCTATCCGGCCACCGAAGGACTCAATCAGGCGCGCCTGCGCGGCTTGATCGGCCAGGCCCTCAAGCAGCTCGAGGAGACGCCCCATGAGCTGCCGGACCTGATCCCCGAGGCCCTGCGCGCACGCTTTCGCCTGCCCGGGGTGATCGAGTGCCTGCGTTTCCTGCATGAGCCGCCGCCGGATGCGCCCGTCGATCAGATGAGCGACGGCGTGCATCCCAGTCAGCGGCGTCTCGCCCAGGAAGAGCTGCTCGCCCATCAGCTGAGCCTGCGGCAGGTGCGAGCGCGCATCCAGCAGGATGGCGCCCCCTCGTTGAGCGCCAGCGGTGGCCTGAGCACCCGCTTTCTTGCCCAGTTGCCCTTCTCGCTGACCGGCGCCCAACGCCGTGTGCTGGATGAGGTACGCCGTGACCTGGCGCGCGAAGTGCCGATGCTGCGCCTGGTGCAGGGCGACGTGGGCTCGGGCAAGACGGTGGTGGCGGCAATGGCGGCTCTGATCGCCATCGGTGGCGGCTGTCAGGCCGCCTTGATGGCCCCCACCGAGATTCTCGCCGAGCAGCACTATCGCAACTTCCGCGAATGGCTGGAGCCGCTGGGCATCGAGGTCGCGTGGCTGGCCGGCAAGCTCAAGGGCAAGGCGCGGCTGGATGCCAAGGCGGCCATCGCTGATGGCCGGGCACGCATGGTGGTCGGGACTCACGCGCTGTTCCAGGCCGACGTGACCTTCCAGCGCCTGGGGCTGGCGATCGTCGATGAGCAGCATCGCTTCGGCGTGCATCAGCGTCTCGCCTTGCGCGAGAAGGGCGAGGCCGGCGGCCTGACCCCCCATCAGCTGATCATGACCGCCACGCCGATCCCGCGCACTCTGGCGATGAGCGCCTACGCGGATCTCGATCTCTCGGTGATCGACGAGCTTCCCCCGGGACGTACCCCGGTGCAGACCGTGGCAGTGGCCGACCCGCGGCGCCCCGAGGTGGTCGAGCGCATTCGCGCCGCCTGCGCCGAGGGTCGTCAGGCCTATTGGGTATGCACGCTGATCGAGGAATCCGAGGTGATGACCTGTCAGGCCGCCGAGGTGACGCGTGACGAGCTGACCGAGGCGTTGCCGGAGCTGTCCATCGGTCTGGTGCACGGCCGCATGAAGGCGGCCGAGAAGGCCGAGGTGATGGCGGCGTTCAAGGAAGGCGAACATGACCTGCTGGTGGCCACCACGGTGATCGAGGTCGGGGTCGATGTGCCGAATGCCAGCCTGATGGTGATCGACAACCCCGAGCGTCTCGGCCTGTCGCAGCTGCACCAGCTACGCGGGCGTGTCGGGCGTGGCAGCACCGAGAGCTTCTGCGTGCTGCTCTATCACCCGCCGCTCTCTCAGCACTCCAGGCAACGCCTGGCGGTGATGCGCGAGACCACCGACGGCTTCAAGATCGCCGAGAAGGACCTGGAGCTGCGCGGGCCTGGCGAAGTGCTGGGCACGCGTCAGACGGGACTGGCGGGGATGAAGATCGCCGATCTCGAGCGTGACAGTGACCTGATCGCCCCGACTACCACCCTGGCCGACGCCATTCTCACTGAGGCCCCCCAGGCCGCGGAGCCCCTGATCCGCCGCTGGCTGGGGGAGGCGGCTGGCCAATACGGCGCCGTCTGAGCGCCCTGCCCACCTGTCCCCCAACGCACTCGTTCACCTGGTCACTCGTTCACTTGGCCACTTGCCAGCCGCGCCAGCCCTCAGCTGGCGCGGCTGGCCTTGATCAGCTGGGTGCCGGCACTTTCCAGCGGCTGCAACAGCCGCAGCACCAGAATCAGCTGTGACAGCGCCAGGCGCCCGGTGGTGGACTCGACCTGCTCGATCTCGGCCTCCAGCGCCGCGATCTCATGATCGCTTTCCAGCGTGAGGGTGATCTCGCCGCCCGCCTCCAGCTGCTCACCCAATGTCGTCAGCTGCTGACTCAGACGCTCGCCATGGCGCAACAGCGTCTCGATGCCGCTGCTGGCGGACGAGGTGGATTCCAGCTCGCCACGATGCGCCGCCAATGCCGACAGATACCCCAGCGCGGTATGGGCATGGAGCAGGAAGCCGAAGCCCGGTTCCACGTCACGCCGGAAATGGCCCGGCTCCTTGCGCGCCGTCGCCAGCAGGCTCGAGAAGGCGGCGTCGGCATTGTGGGCATTGCGCCGCGCCAGGCGGTAGGCCAGGTCATCGCGCTTGCCGTGACGATACTGGGACAGCACCTCCCCCAGATAGCGCCCGCTGGTCTTGAGGCTGACACCGGCCTGACGATAGAGCTTGCGGCCCTGCCAGTCCGGCAGGATCAACACCACGGAAAGCCCCGCCAGCAGGCCACCGACCAGCGTATCGAACAGTCGCGGCCAGATGAGATCGAAGCCATCACCGACCTGGTTGAAGCAGGCCAGCACCATCAGGGTGATGGCCGCCGTCGCCAGGGTGTAGCGTGACCCGCGCGTGGCGAAGAACAGCACCCCCGCGACCACGGCGATGCCGGCCTGGAGGGTGGGGGCCGGGAACAGGCTGATCAGCGCCCAGCCAGCCAGCAGGCCGATCAAGGTACCGACGATGCGCTGAGCCAGGGTGCGCCGGGTATCGCCGAAGCTGGGCCGGCAGACGAACAGCCCCGTCAGCAGAATCCAGTAGCCCTGGGTCGGGTGGACCGCCAGCAGCACGCCATAGCCGGCCACCAGGGTCGCGGTCAGGCGCAGCGAGTGACGGAAGATCGGCGAGCGCGGGGTCAGATGGCTGCGAATGCGCTCGAGCATGTCCCGCGTGCCGTGAGGCGAGCGGTCCAGCAGGCTGTTGTCGCTTTCGCTGCTGCTGGCTTCCAGATCGCCGAGTCGCTCGATCTGCCCTTCGATCAACCGCAGGTTGCCCGCCAGCGCCTCCAGCGCCTGCATCAGATGACGCCATTCAGGACGATGCTGCTGCTTGAGATACTCGAGCGAGGCGTTGAGGTCTTCCAGCGCCTGCTGGCTGTCACTGGCCTCGAAGGGCTGACGCATCAGCAGCGCCCGGCCCAGCCCCTTGCAGGCGCCGCCCTGCTGCTCCAGCAGGCGCTGACAGCGGAACAGGATATCGTGGTGGAAGAAGGCATCACTGAGCTGGCCATAGGGGTAATGGCTCGAACTGGCCCGCTCATGAAGATCCTGGGCGATGAAGTAGAGCCGCAGGTAGCGATCCAGCTTGCTGGTGTCGCGCCGCCCGGCGAGACGCCGGAAGACCATCTCCTTGGTCTGGTTGAGCGCCACGACCACGCGACCATTCTGCTCCGCCAGCGCCAGACGACGCGCCGAGCGATCCACGTTGCGCAGTGGCTCGAACAGTTGAGCCTTGAGAATCAGATAGCGGCCCAGTTCACGGTAGAGGGTCGCCATGCTGTGCTTGAGCGGCTGACGCGAGAACAGCGCGCACCACAATACCGACAGCAGGCCATACCAGGTCGCGCCGATCACCAGCAGCAACGGCTGGACCAGATTGATGCCCAGTCCCGGCTCACGCAGCCACTCGGGCAGGCTGCGTTCCAGCAGCGCGATCTGCCCATCGCCATGCTGCTGCTCGAGACTGATCATGGTGTACACGGCCAGAATCAGCGAGGCGCGGGCGATGGCCCCGTAGCGGGCATCGATCGCCGCCAGCATCGGCAGGGTGAAGGTGGCCAGCGCCAGGCCGATCACGAAGGGCAGCGGCATGCCGAACAGCAGCTCCACCGAGACGGCGGCGATGCTGAAGCAGGCCAGCGTCATTCCCAGCGCGCGCAGTCGCCCGCGCCAATGGTCATCCGTTTCCGCCAGTCCCGAGGCAATCACGCCGAGAAACAGCGGGATCACCAGCGCCATCTCGTCCAGCCAGAACCCTACCGCCATCACACCGCCCAGCGCGATGAGCATGCGCAGCGAATAGCTGAAGGCATCCAGCGTCCACAGTCGACGCAGGGAGTGGATGAGCGAGTGTTGCAGGGAGCGTGTCATGAAGTGTTCCGTGACCAGGGCGCGAGCAGCGCATTAGACTTTAGATTTATGCCGCTAGCATACCACCCTGTTCTGCCGTGTCCGATAGCTCCGGCTCACACAAGCGTTGGCAAGCGCTTCAGGCGCCAAACTCTCCGTCCGTGCCACTCTACCCACTCATGCTACCCACTCATGCCTACCCCGGATTTCATGGAGAATACCGATGCACCCACTCATCGAACGTGTCACTGGCGCCCTCGGGCTGTCACCGGAGATTGCCGAACAGGCGGTCGGCCTCATTCTCAAGTTCGTGCGTGAACAGGGCCCGGATGGGCCGGCGGCATCACTGCTGGGGGCCATTCCGGGCGCCGAAGGGTTGATCGGCAGCGCTGGCGAGGAAGCCGCCGAGTCCGGGGGCGGTGGCCTCATGGGCGGCCTGATGGGGGCGGTCAGTGCATTCACCGGAGGCAGCGGAGGGGGAGCACTGGAGCTGGGCCAGAAGCTGATGGGACTGGACCTGAACATGGATCAGGCACGTGGCGTGGCCGATGAGACGCTGAGCTATGCGCGCGAGCAAGCCGGCGATGGTGTGGTCGACCAGGTCATCGAGGGCATCCCGGGCCTCAAGCATCTGCTGTGACACCTTGCGTGCCCTCACGAAAAACGCCCCGCTGAGCAGATCAGCGGGGCGTTTTTTTCGGTCACTACGGCATGGCCGTCGGTTCAGCGAATCCGCTTGAGCAATGACTGCAGACGATTGAGCTGGGCGGAATCCCCGACCAGACGCACGCGCTGCTCCATCATGCCATTCAAGAAGGCCTTGGGAGACGGCTTGAGCAGGAAGGCCACCGCACTCTCAGCCTCCGCGAAGCGCAGCTCAAGCTCCGTATCCACCGGCAGACCGGTGCCGGAGGTCACACCTTCCCGAGACATCCGATAATGACGCGCGATGCTCAGATCCTCCGTGGCAACGCCCCAATCCAGCGAACGCGTCTCGAGCTGAGCGCGAAATTCGGGGTCGCGCCGGAAGGCACGCTTGAGCAGCAGGCCCAGTACCCACAACAGCAACTTGAGCTTCATGGCGTCAATCCTTCCTTGAGAGGCGGCACGGTCAAGCGGTCAGCCGCGAACAGCCATCGATACCGTCCATGACAAAATGCCACCGGGCCCGAGTGGCGGAGCCGGTGGCATCGATACTGACATCGGGCAAGCATGGCGGGCCGCCACGCCAGCAGGGGCGCGGCGGCGTGGACCAGACTTACTTGGTCACCGCATCCTTCAATGACTTGCCCGGCTTGAAGGCCACTGTCTTGCTGGCCGGGATGGTCAGGGGTTTGCCTGTCTGGGGGTTCTTGCCGGTACGCGCTGCACGCTGACGCACCGTGAAGGAGCCAAAACCAATCAATGAAACATCGTTGCCCTTGGCGACCGTGTGGGTGATCTCGTCGAGAATCACGTTCAACACCTGACTAGCCTTGTCCTTGGACAGATCCGCACGCTCGGCGATGGCCGCAGCGAGTTCTGGCTTGCGCATGAAAAGCCCTCCTGGTTTGGCATTCTGCACGGGCGGCTCAGCCGCCGATTCATTGTTGTTCTTGCACGGATGTTGTTCTTGCACGGATGTTGCTGCACTTGCTGGCATTGCATGGCGCTTGGGCGATGCCATACCGGGTCCCCCTTTCACGGGGTGAACGTCACCGGTAACACGTCGTCCCTGATTCTCGCCTGACGCTCTGTGACGGAAACTTCACTATCGTGCCTGACTACGCTGGCTTCAAGGGGTCTGCGACCATCGGCCATGGCATCGCCTAGCCTAGCAACGGCGGTGCCTGCCGCGCCAGCTCGACTTTCCTGCGAACGGAGGCGCCTGTCAACGCATATCCAATCAAGCGTTCGTTCGCATCGAGAGCGCGTGCATCGAGATCATCTCCCTCGCCCGTGATGTCCCAGCGCGCCACGGCCGTCCGAGGCGGGTAGGCCACGATGGGCAGCGCCGGTGTCTTGACCAGCACGGGCCAGGCCTTCCAGTCGAGCTCGACCGCCTCGCCGCACAGATTGGCGGCCAGCACCCGAGCCGCGGCCTGCAGGGGCTGCACGTACATGGCATTGACCCCTTCGACACTGGCGCAGTCTCCCAGCGCCCAGACATGCGGCCGGGAGGTCGCAAGGTGACGATCGACGCGGATGCCATCCCCGCCAGCACTCAACCCCGCGCCCTGTGCCAGCTTGATGCGTGGCGCGAGCCCCGTAGCCAGCAGCACCAGCGAGCCCTCCACCGCATGACCACTCTGCAGTACCACGCTGACAGGTGCCTGCGTTGCCTTGCCGGCGGTGATGGTCTCGACCATCTCGCCTTGCAGCCGACGCACGCCGATGGCATCGAAGGCCTTGCCAAGTCGCTGGCCGAGCGCCTGGGGAAGCAAGCCATCCAGCGGAGTGTCTTCCGCCGCGACCAGGGTGACCTCATGTCCTGCGGCTTTCAGGTCATTGGCGTATTCACACCCCACCAGACCGGCACCGACGATCACGACACGGCCACTCTCCCCCGCCTCACGCGCTGCCGTCAGCGTGGCGCTGAAGGCGGCGTAGTCATCGAGATCATTGATGCTCATCACGCGCGAGCCGACCGAGTCATCGATGGGGAAGGGTCGCCGCGGCGCGGCACCGAGTGCCAGCACCAGCTCGTCATAGGCCAGGCATTCCTCGCCCAGCCAGACCTGTCGCGCGTGGGTATCGATGCTCGTCACTCGCTGATGGGTGCGCAGCTCGGCGTCCAGTTCATCCACCAGGGCCACGGAGGTCTGCCGTGCCAATGCCCGGGCGCTCATGCCCTTGGCAAAGGCGGTGGACAGCAGAGGCTTGGCGTAATCGTGGCCACTGTCCTGACTGACCAGGATCAGTCGACTGTCCTTGTCACGCGAACGCAGGGCACGCGCCAAGCCAATGCCGGCCATGCCGGTGCCGATGATGACAAGGGTACGAGGGTCGCGCATGGCGCCATCTCCTGAGATCGATCCGAGAGGAAAAGAGGGTAGTCGGGCCCCAGCATACCAGCCTGCCACTGGCGCGGGCATGCTCACGCTGCAGGCCTTGCGGTTCGGGCGTGCTAGACTCGCCACTTGTCATCCTGACAGGGAATTCATCGTGGTCTGTCACTCCCACTCGGCAGCGTTTGCCGGCAAGATCGCCATCCGGGCCATGTCTCGCTCGGAACTCAGCACTCCCTGCGCTCACCAGAGAGCGATGGACTCGGCGGTCCGCCGCCACTGGCAGCCCGCCGCGAGCCTGCAAGGCGTCATGCCGGCCGGCTGGTGGCCATGGCTGTCCTCCAGCGACTCGCTGACCCAGCGTCTCGATCACGCCATGCGCATGCTCGATGGTCAGGGGCTGCGCGTGCGCCTGCTGCTGCAGGACACCGGCCCTGCCCGGCGGGATGAGGCGCGGATGCTGGGTATCGCGCCACGACGCCATGTCTGGCGGCGCGAAGTGGCCCTGTGTCATGGCGATGAGCCCTGGGTGATCGCGCGCTCGCTGGCGGCGCTGGACCTGGCCCATGGCCACCGTCTTTCGACGCTCGGCGAAGGCTCGCTGGGCCATTGGCTGTTCCGCCAGCCCGACCTGACCCGCAGCGCCATCGATGTCAGCCGGGCGCCACTGAGACTTGCCAGCACGCAGCCGCTGGCACGCACCGCCAGCCTGTGGATGCGCCGCTCGATGTTCTCGCACGGTCGCTTCCGGGTACTGGTCCAGGAAGGTTTCACCCCTCGGTTCCAGCACGCTCTGGAACTCTGATTCCCCACTGCCGTTCGATCAGGAGTCTTGATGTCAGCGTCATCCGCTTCCCGCCCGTCCAAACTGGCCGATTACCTCGCCCTGACTCGTCTGGACCGCCCCATCGGCACCTGGCTGCTGATGTGGCCGACCCTCTGGGCCCTGTGGCTGGCGGCCGATGGGCTACCGGACCGCGATACGCTGCTGATCTTCGTGGCTGGTGTCTATCTGATGCGTGCCGCCGGCTGCGTGATCAACGACTACGCGGATCGCCACTGGGACAAGCATGTCGAACGCACCCGGGACCGCCCGCTGACCTCAGGACGCATCACGGAGCGCGAGGCGCTGACCCTGTTCGGTGTGCTGGTCGCGGCCGCCTTCGTGCTGGTGTGCTTCACCAACCTGACCACGGTGCTGCTGTCGATCGTCGCCGTGCTACTGGCGGCCAGCTATCCGTTCATGAAGCGCTTCCATCATCTGCCGCAGGTGGTGCTGGGTGCCGCCTTCGGCTGGGCGATTCCGATGGCCTTCGCGGCGACGCTTGAGGAGGTGCCGACCTATGGCTGGTGGCTGTTCGCGGCCAACCTGATGTGGACGGTGGCCTACGACACCGCCTATGCGATGGTCGATCGCAATGACGATCTCAAGGTCGGCATCAAGTCCACCGCCGTCCTGTTCGGCCGCGCCGACACGCTGATGATCGGTCTGCTGCAGCTGGGCATGCTGGCGGTGTTGATCGGCATCGGCCTGCACCTGGCGCTGGGCATCTTCTACTGGCTGGGGCTGGCCGCGGCGGCCGTGACCTTCGTCTGGCAGCAGCGCCTGATTCGCGAGCGGGAGCGTGGCCCCTGCTTCCAGGCATTTCTCAACAACCACTGGTCCGGCCTGCTGATCTTCGCGGGCATCGCGCTGGCGACCTGGCCAGCTGCCTGACCCCTCTTTCCGGCCAACGGGCCCGAGTCCTCATCCGGTCTGCCAGCGACCTTCCTCGTGCGGCGAGGCGTGACATTCACGCCTTGAGAGAGTTGAGGGACTCGCTGGCAAGCCGGGCGGCAAGCTGCCAAGCTGGCGATTGTCATCTCACTGTCATATAAGCAGGTTGTAATCGTCATCGACTTGTCATTCTGGCGCGTGCGCCGACTGCTGCATGGGATCTAGCGATGAGCTCCAAGACCGTACTGATTGTCGACGACGAATCCTCGATACGCGAGATGATCGCCGTCGCCCTGGAAATGGCGGATTACCGCGTGCTGGAGGCCGACAATGCCCAGGACGCCCACGCCATCGTCGTCGATGAAAAGCCCGATCTGCTGTTGCTGGACTGGATGATGCCCGGCACCAGCGGGCTGGAACTGGCGCGCCGCCTCAAGCGTGACGAGACCACGGCGGAGCTGCCGATCATCCTGCTCACCGCCAAGGGCGAGGAAGACAACAAGATCCAGGGGCTCGAGGCCGGGGCGGACGATTACATCACCAAGCCCTTCTCGCCACGCGAGCTGGTGGCACGCCTCAAGGCCGTGCTGCGCCGCACCACGCCCAAGGGCGTCGAGGAGTCGGTGGAAGTCGAGGGTCTGATGCTCGACCCCGCCAGCCACCGCGTGACCGCACACGGCAACTCCCTGGAGGTCGGCCCCACCGAATACCGCCTGCTGCAGTTCTTCATGACCCATCAGGAGCGCGCCTACACCCGCAGCCAGCTGCTGGATCAGGTCTGGGGCGGCAATGTCTATGTCGAGGAGCGCACCGTGGACGTGCACATTCGTCGTCTGCGCAAGGCGCTGGGCGAGGGGCATCAGCACTTGATCCAGACCGTCCGCGGTACCGGTTATCGCTTCAGCGCCCAGGCCTGAGACGCGGATGCGCTACTGGACGAACGAGCTATGGCGGCTGGGCTATCTGGCGGGCGGCTTCGGGCTGGTCGGCGGACTGCTCGGCCTGCTGGGCTGGGGCCTGGCGCTGGGGCTGGCGCTGTACCTGTTCGTCCATCTCAAGCACCTCAAGAGCCTCTACACCTGGCTGATCACCAACCCCCATGAAGAGCCGCCGCCCGGCGATGGCGTCTGGGGGGATCTGCTCGATCGTCTGTATCGCTACCAGAAGGGTCAGCGTCAGGCGCAGGAGCGACTGCGCAGTATCCTCAACCGCATCCAGGAATCCTCGGAAGCGATGCGCGATGGCTTGGTGATGCTCGACAATCACGGCGACATGGAGTGGTGGAACAGCGCTGCCGAGCAGTTGATCGGCCTCAAGGCCAGTCACGACCGCGGCCAGCACGTCACCAACTATCTGCGTGACCCCGTGTTCATCGATTACTTCAATCGGCTGGCCTATCGTGAGCCGCTGACCCTGCAATCGCCGCTCTCCGACAACCTGACCCTGCAGATCTCCATCACCCTGTTCGGTGACAACGAGCGCCTGGTGATGGTGCGCGATGTCACCCGTCTCTACCGTCTCGAGGAAATGCGCCGCGATTTCGTGGCCAATGTCTCCCATGAGCTGCGCACGCCGCTGACGGTACTGGCCGGCTACCTCGAGACCTATTCCGACTATGCCGATGACCTGCCCCCGCGCTGGCAGCGTGGCCTGGGACAGATGCAGAGTCAGACCGACCGCATGCAGCACCTCGTCGAGGATCTGCTGACCCTGTCGCGCCTGGAGACCGACGAGCTGTCGGGCGAAGGACGTCGCATCGACATGGCACAGCTGCTGACGCGTATCCGGGAAGATGCCGAAGGCCTCTCGAAGGAGCGGCATGTCATCACGGTGGAGGTCGAGCCCGGACTGGCCCTGATGGGTGAGGAGCAGGAGCTGAGAAGCGCGATCTCGAATCTGGTCTTCAATGCGGTGCGTTACACGCCGGAAGACTGCCACATCACGCTGCGCTGCCAGAGCACCACCGAGGGCGTGATGGTCGAGGTGGAGGATGACGGTGACGGCATTGATCCCGTGCATCTACCGCGCCTGACGGAGCGCTTCTATCGCATCGACAAGGGACGCAGCACCGCCACTGGTGGCACCGGGCTGGGACTGGCCATCGTCAAGCATGTGCTGATCCGCCATCAGGGCCGCCTGGAGATCGACAGCCTGCCCGGCGAGGGCGCACGCTTCCGTTGTCATTTCCCGGCGGAACGCCGCTGCGCGACGACTGCCTGACGGTTGCAGCCCCACTGACACGAACGCCCCGCCGCGCCCTCTGCATGAGGTCACGGCGGGGCGTCGTGGTATCTGCGTTCATCAACGCTCGCGATAAAGCCTGGCTCAGCGGCGCGGGGCAGGCAGCTGTCGGTAGTGGCTCTGCCACATCAGGACGGCACCCGCCACGGCCCCGGGAATGAACAGCAGGTTGGCCAAGGGCACCAGCGTCAGCACGAACACGGCACCACCGAAGGTCAGTGACGGCCACCAGCGCGCCTTGAGACGCTGCTTCATGTCGCCGAAGCTGACCTGATGGTTGTCCATCGGATAGTCCAGATACTGGATCGCCATGCTCCAGGCCGAGAACAGCCCCCACAGCAGCGGTGAGAGCAGATTCAGGCCCGGAATGAAGCCGAGAATGAACAGCGCGATCATGCGGGGAATGAAGTAACCCAGTTTGGCCATCTCGCGCCCCAGCGAGTCGATCCCGATCTTCACCAGGCCACGCTCATCCTCGATCAGGGTGCCATCCAGACGATGCTCAACCTTCTCGGCCAGAATGCCGTAGAACGGCGCCGCGATCAGATTGGTCACCAGGCTGAAGGTGAAGAACACCGCCAGCAACAGACTCAGCACCAGCACCGGCCAGATCAACCAGCTCAGCCATTCCAGCCAGCTGGGCACCTTGAGCATCCAGTAATCGATCCAGCCCTCGAACTGGCTGAACAACAGCCACAGCGTGGCACTGTAGAGCACCAGGTTGATCGCCAGTGGTACGAACACGAAACGGCGTAGCCCGGGGGTATAGACCATGCGGGTCCCGCGGACCAGCGCCGATACGGCATCAATCATGCGACGTCCTCGTCATCTCGTGAAAGGCGGCTGCCCTCAGGCGGCCGGAGCCACACCCTAGCACTACCACCCGCCCCACGCAGCTGTCGGCGCATCGAATGGCAGACGCCCCGCACTCCGTCGGCGGGACAGAGGCGGGGCGTCATCGGCAGACAGGCGTCAGGCCCCGGGGAAGGGGCCTGCACGTCAGGGCTTGTCGAGATCCTGCGGCTGGAGGTCATGGGTGTCGGTGTGACGCACGTCCACGCCCTTGACCAGGAAGATGACGTACTCGGCGAGGTTGTCGGCGTGATCCCCGATACGCTCCAGCGCACGCAGAATCCACATCACGTTGAGCACCGGGGTGATCTGGCGCGCGTCTTCCATCATGAAGGTCATCAGCGAACGCATCGCGCTCTGGTATTCCAGATCCACCGAGGCGTCCTCACGCAGTACCTTGAGCGCCAGATCCGTGTCGAAGCGGGCGAAGGCGGTCAGCGAGTCACGCACCATGCTGCGCACATGCTGACTGAGGTGACGCACCTCGACCATGCCACGCGGGCTCTGGCCGTTCTCGACCAGCGAGATGGCATTGCGCGCGATCTTGCTGGATTCATCGCCGATACGCTCCAGATCCGAGGTGGCGCGAATCACGGCCAGCACCAGACGCAGATCGGAGGCCGCCGGCTGACGGCGCGCCAGCACGCGGGTGCACTCGTCATCGATCTTCAGCTGCATGTCGTTGACGGCCTTGTCATTGTCACGCACGCGTGTCGCCGTCTCGCTGTCACCCTCCAGCAGGGCCGTGACGGCATCCTGCAGCTGCTTCTCCACCAGACCGCCCATGGCCAGCAGGTGTGTCTTCAGCGCATCCAGCTCGTGATTGAACTGCTGGGATATGTGCTTGCCGTGCGAATCGCTGGTGATATCCATTACCCTCTCCCGGGAAGTCATCCGCCGAGGCAGGCGGTCTCTGACATGTGGCATTGATGTAGAAGCGCTGCAGCAGGGTCTGGCGCAGGCGGCTCCCTCCTAGCATGACGCCTCTTGATTGCAGTTATATTTCACTCGAGCGCCGGGACGCCAATCGAATCTCGCGCCGCGCTGAAATATCCACAACGCGATGGCCCATCCGCCAACGTCCCGCGCGAGACACGTGTCAGCCACCTGCAGTGCCGCTTCGGTGATCTCACCCGAAACGGCCGGTGATGTAGTCCTCGGTCTGGCGACGACGCGGGTTGGTGAACAGCTGATCGGTCGGGGCATATTCCACCAGCTGCCCTTCATGCAGAAAGGCCGTGGCATCCGAGACACGTGCTGCCTGCTGCATGTTGTGGGTGACGATGACCAACGTCAGGCGTGAGCGCAGCGAGCGGATCAGCTCCTCGATCTTGAGCGTCGAGATCGGATCCAGCGCCGAGGCTGGCTCATCCAGCAGCAGGACTTCCGGCTCCACCGCCAGCGTGCGCGCGATCACCAGGCGCTGCTGCTGGCCACCGGAAAGCCCCAGCGCACTGTCGAACAGCCGGTCCTTCACTTCCTCCCACAGCGCCGCGGCCCGCAGACAGGATTCGACCTTGTCATCCAGATGGCGCTTGTCATTCTCGCCGACCAGCCTCAGCCCGAAGGCCACGTTCTCGTAGACCGACATCGGAAAGGGGTTGGGCGTCTGGAACACCATGCCGACGCGCCGGCGCAGCATGGGGACATCCACGCCCCGGGCATGGATGTCCTCGCCTTCCAGCCAGACCTTGCCGCTCAGGCGTGACTGCTCATCGAGATCAGTCATGCGATTGAAGGTGCGCAGCAGGCTCGACTTGCCACACCCCGAGGGGCCGATGAAAGCCGTCACGCGCTTGCGCGCGATGCGCAGGCTGATATCGTCAAGCGCACGCCGCCGGTGACGCTCCTTGCCCACCTGCGCCTGATAATCGAGGCACAGGTGGCGGGTTTCCAGGCACGTGTCCTGCGGATTGACGACCTCGGGGTGCTGCGAGCTCGACTGGACGCTCTCACGTGCAGAGTCACGCTTCATTCGGTGGCTCCCTTGTAACGTTGTGCCAGCATGTGACGCAGGCGAATGGCACTCAGATTGAGGCACAGGATCACGACCACCAGCACCAGTGCGGTCGCATAGACCAGCGGGCGACTGCTGAAGGCATCGCTGCTCTGGAAGGCCAGATCATAGACCTGATGGCCGAGGTGCATGAACTTGCGATCCAGATGCAGCCACGGGAAGCTGTCATCCAGCGGCAGGTCCGGCGCCAGCTTGACCACGCCGACCAGCATCAAGGGCGCGACCTCGCCTGCCGCACGCGCCACCGCCAGAATCAGCCCGGTCATCAAGGCCGGAGATGCCGCGGGTATCACCACGCGCCTGAGGGTCTCGAAGCGCGTGGCACCCAGTGCCAGCGCGCCTTCGCGCAGGCGATGCGGCACCCGCGCCAGCCCCTCCTCCGTGGCCACGATCACCACCGGCAGCGTCAGCAGCGCCAGCGTCAGCGATGCCCACAGCAATCCACCGGTGCCGAAGGTGGGGGTCGGCAGACGCTCGGAAAAGAACAGTTCATCCAGGCCGGCCCCCAGCCCGTAGACGAAGAACCCCAGCCCGAAGACTCCATAGACGATGGAAGGCACGCCGGCGAGATTGCGCAGCGCGATGCGGGTCAGTCGCGTGAGACGCCCCTGATGCGCGACCTCATGCAGATAGAGGGCCGCCATCACGCCGAAGGGCATCACCAGAATCGCCATCAGCACCACCATCAGCACGGTACCGAAGATGGCGGGCCAGATGCCGCCACTGCCTTCATTGGGCGAGCCGGAGACGAAGTCGCGAAAGCGCTCCAGCGTCAGCAACAGTCGTCCGCCAAAGCCCATGGCATTCGGCTGCCAGACATGACGGATGTCATTCAGCGCGATGCGCCCCTCATGACCACCATTGCCCCCGAGCAGCAGCTGGCCGGCGTCCAGGGCTCCCCGGAGGGCCAGCAGTTGCCCCTCACGGGTGATCAGTGCCTCGCGTGTCGTCTCGAGCTCCGCGATCAAGGAGGCATCCGCCTCGTCCTGCGTCGTGACAGGCCCTTGTCGAGCGGACAGTTGCTGCTGCAAGGCCAGCAGGCGCGCGCTCAAGGCCTCGCTGTCAGCGCGCAGTGCCGCCAGCTGACGGCGCTGGCCCTCAAGCGCCTCCAACCGCGCATGCAGTGCCTCGGCATTCTGGTGCAGTGAAGGAGTCGGTGCCCCCGGGACCGCACTGTCGGAGGAGAGCTGCGGAGAATGATCCAGCTCACCGGTGAGCGGATCACTCAGCGCTCTGGCCATGCCATACAGCACTCGCCCGTCGCGCATTTCCAGCATCAGTGCCTGGCGAGGAAAGCGGATATTCTCCATCAGGGTATCCGGCAGCCACTGCCAGCTCGCCGAGGCCCCATCCTGAGAGGAGGTCTGCAGCAGCCACCAGCGCTGCGACTGTCGCTCACGTTGCTGATCACCGGTGTCCGCTGCCGAGGGACGCAGCTCCTCATGCATCAATTCGCCCAGCAGGTGACGGTTGTCCGCCGCCGGCTCGCCACGGGTGGTCTTGAGCGCCGTGACGCTCTGCCCCGGCTGGGTGGTGAGTTCGACCTCGACCAGCCGTGAGGGCCAGAAGTGACTGAGCGAGCCTACCACCAGCAGGCTGATCAGCCCCAGCACCAGTACCAGCGAGACACTGACCGCCATGGCATTCAGCCAGCCCCAGGGGCCACCATCACGCCAGTAACGCGCCAGACGCGCCGTCACAGGCTCACGAGGTCTGAGCAACGAGGACGGCGGTACCACATCAGGACGACTCATCCCCAGCCTCCACGTTGCGGCGGCATGAAGCGCAGCCGCAGCACTTCCGCCAGCGTATTGACCACGAAGGTGAAGAGGAACAAGGCCAGCGCGGCAAGGAACAGCAGGCGGTAATGGCTGCTGCCGACCTCGGCTTCCGGCAACTCGATCGCCAGGGTCGCCGCCAGTGAGCGCACTCCCTCGAACAGGCTGGCATCCACCAGCGGCGTGTTGCCGGCGACCATCAACACGATCATCGTCTCGCCCACGGCGCGCCCCATGCCGATCATCATCGCGGAGAACAGCCCGACGGCGGCGGCCGGCAGGATCACGCGGCGCAGACTCTGCCAGGGTGTCGCCCCCAGTGCCGCGGACCCCGCCGCCAGTCCGCGAGGGACTGAGGACAGCGCATCCTCACTGAGCGTGAAGAGTGTCGGCATCACCGCCAGCCCCAGCGCCATACCGGTCACCAGGGTATTGCGCTGGGCGTAATCGATGCCGTGATGGGCAAACAGCCATTGACGGATGTCGCCCTCGAACCACCAGGCTTCCAGTTGATGAGCCAGCGTCACATCCAGCCACAGCAGCAGCATCAGCAGCGGCAACAGCCCGAAGGCGGCCATGTTTTCCGGCATCAGGCTGCGCAGTGCGCGCGGCGACAGGGTCCACACGAAACCGGCCACCATGGTGCCCAGCGGAATCAGTACCAGCCCCAGCAGCACGGCCATCAATTCACGCTCGACGAAGGGCGCGACCACCAGCGCCGCGATGAAGCCGATCACCACCGTGGGCAAGGCCTCCATCATCTCCAGCATCGGCTTGATGCGCGCCCGCTGGCGCGGGGCCATGAAACAGGCCACATGGATGGCACAGCCCAGTCCCAACGGCACGGCAAACAGCAGGCCGACCAGCGCGACCTTGAGCGTCCCCCACATGATGGGTACCAGCGACAGGCGGGGTTCATGGGCACCGGTGCTCTCCAGCTGCCAGATCCAGGCCGGTGCGTCACGCCCCTCATACCAGACCTTGCCGAAGATCGCGCCAAGCCCCACGACCTGATGCGGATCACGGATCTCGAGACCCGCATAGGCCTGTTCAAGAGCCCCCAGACCACCTGCCACGGACGTTGGCCGTGCCAGCAGACGACGATCCTCCTGCTGGAAGCTCAACTCGACTCCTGCCGCCACCTGTGCGGGTGACAGCCAGTCCACCAGCTGCCGACGACGCTCGGCCGTGGCGAGATACAGCCCGAGTCGGCCATCCGCGTCGAGTGCCGCGAAGCCCAACCCATGATGTGCCGCGGCGATGGTTCTCACCGGGGCCGACAGGCCACTGTCGAAGTCTCCCGCCTTGATCAGCGGGCTGGCATGCGCGGGCAGCAGGTAATGACTCAGTCCACCGCCGGCATCCCCCAGGATTAGGCTCTTGCCGCCGCGCAGGACACTCAGGGCGGTGATCGGCTGGGCAGCATGCTCCTGCCGGCCCAGCTTGCGGGCCAGAGGTACCTGGCCGGCGGACGCATCGTTCAACTGCCATTGAGTGAAGGCATGCGGCCCTGCCGTGACCAGCAACTGCCCCTCCAGGGCCGAAAGGCTGGCCGGGCCGGGCAGCCATTGCTGCTGCCAGCTGCCTTGCGGCGTGGTCGAGGCCAGTCTTGCCAGCCACAGACGATCACCTTGTCGATCGGGCATGCGCAGCCATAGCTGCTGTCGGCTCTGCGTGAGATGAGCCTGCCGATGATCCAGTCCCTCGGGTACCTGGAGGGAACTCGATCGACGCAGACCGTCATCGGTGTGCTGGATCAGCTGCAACCGGTTGCCGGCCAGCCACTCGATCCGCCACTCGTCCATGTCCGCGGCGCGAGTGTCCAATGCTCGAGATTCCAGTACCTGCGAGCTGCTCGGCGTCGTGCCGGGCGGTTTGAGCAGCGGCCATGACACGCTGATCAGATAGCCGAGCATCACCACCACCAGCGCCATCACGCCAAGACCTGCAACCGTCAGCCACAGGCTTGCCAGGCGATCGCGACGCAGACGGCGAGATTGCATTCGTGAGGCTTCAGCAGCAGCCGGCATGAATATTCACCACAAGAGAAGAAGCGCGCGGGGAGGGATCACTCCCGCGAGCGAAAGATGGGGTCTGCCTCAAGATTATGTCCATGAGATGACAGCGAGATGACAAGCGTACTCAGAGACCCTCGCCCTCATCCAGCCCCAGACGTTCACGCCACTGGTTCAGCTGATCGTCCGGCAACGGTACATAGCCTTCCCGCAGGATGGCCTGTTGTCCCTGACGCGACATGATCAACGACAGGAACGCCTGCTCCAATGACGGCAGCGGCTTGTCAGGTACACGATTGACGTAGATGTACAGGGCGCGTGTCAGCGGGTAACGCCCGTCGCGGATACTGGCCCGACTCGGAAATATCGCCATGCTGCCGGCGTCACGACTCACCGACAGCTGTTTGACCATGGGAGATGAGGTGCTGAAGCTGGCGTAGCCGATCCCGCCCGGCGAGGAGCCCACGGCGCCGATGATCGACGCCGACCCCGGTTGCTCGCTCACGTCCAGCCGGAAGTCGCCGCCACACAGGGCGACACGCCGGAAGGCACCGTAGGTCCCGGAGGTGGCACTGCGCCCGAAGCGGCTGATCTGACGCTCAGCCCAGTCTCCCGACAGCCCCAGTTGCCCCCACCGATCGGCCCGCTGACTGCCACACTCATGACTGGCCGAGAAGATGGCATCGAGTTGCGCGATGCTGATCGACTCCAGCGGATTGCGGCGATGCACGAGGATGCCCATGGCATCCAGCGCCACGGGGACTTCCAATGGCGGATACCCGAATGCCCGGATGAAGTCCTGGCGCTCCTGATCGCTCATCGGCCGTGACATCAGCCCCACCCGTGTGGTGCCGGCAATCAGGGCAGGCGGCGCCGTCGAGGACCCCGCTGCCTGCAACTGGACCCGCACCCCTGGATGGTAGCGACGCAGCTGAGCCGCCCACCGCGTCACCAGCACCGAGAGGGTATCGGAGCCCACGGCCGTCAGGTTGCCGACGACCCCCGGCACGGGGCGATATTCAGGTACCTCGGCAAACGCGGGCATGACCGGCATCAGCAGGCAGGCCAGCAACGCAAGGCGACTCGAGAGCCAACGGGGACGACGCAAGGATGCGATGAAGAACATGACGATTTCAGGCCTGAAAGATGAATGATGCGCTCATTGGCGGTGATGACTATCGCGTTGTTCCTTCAACCCCTGCCACTCCTTCAATACCACTTCCCTGCGTGAGGCTGTCTCACCAGCGGCATTGCTGCGCCGAGTATCCTTCATTGCAACGTTGAGGCACGAGACCAACATGCTGCAATGCAAGAAAATTCCCGCTGCAACGCCTGGCGAGAGAGGACATCCCTTCCACTGGCAGAGTAGGATACCGGACATGAGATGCCTTTCGTGAGCCACTGCCCGCTCGGGCTCTCCTTCCATCGCCACTAGGCAAACCATCGACGCCACTGGGCAAACCGCCGACGCCAGTGCACCCTGAAGACATAACAACAAGACAGCGAGTGACGACATGCAAGCCCTGGATGATGCCCCGGTGCCGAACGGCACGCTGACGCTCAAGCTGATCGCTCAGCGTCACGATACCAATCTTTATGGCGATATCAGCGGTGGCTGGTTGATGCATCGCATGGATGAGGCCTGCGAGCTGGCCGCCGGCCGTGTGGCCAACGGACGGACTGCCACTGTCGCCGTGGAGGGCCTCGACTTTCTCTCACCGGTGCGCGTCGGCTCGGTGGTCAATATCTTCACGCACGTCACGGAAGTCGGACGCAGCTCGGTACGGCTCACGGTCGAGGTCTGGATTCGGCCGCCTCAGGAGCGCAACCATCGTGCGCTGACCAAGGTGACCGAGGCCAACTACGTGATGGTGGCCCTGGACGACAATGGCCGAATCCGCGCGGTGCCGGAACAGGGCAACGACGAGGAAAGTGTCTGACGTGATGGACACCGCCATTCATGAAGAAGCCGCCCCGAGGGGCGGCTTCTTCATTTCCCACCAGAGCCCGCCTGACACCGCCTGACGAGCGAGTCGCGATGCCCCCACACACGGCGGCGGGCGGTCACTTCAGCTCTCGCCCAGCACCCGGGCACGCGCATCAAGGAAGCCCTGTTCACCGATGCGCGTCCAGGGGGCGACCTGCTGCTGGAAGGCACGGTAGGACTCGTAGACACGCCTGGCGTCCTCATCCTTGGCGATGAACTCGTCCAGCACCTCGTTGGACGCCTTGAACAGCGCCGCGTAGACATCCTGCGGAAATTCGCGCAGCTCAACGCCATGCTCCTCGACCAGCGAGGTCAGGGCGGTGGCATTGCGCAGCGCGAATTCATCCACCATCGCATGATTGGCAATCCTGGCTGCCTGGATCACCACCTGCTGGAGGTCTTCCGGCAACGCCTGCCAGGCCTCGAGATTGACGGTGCCTTCGAGAATGGCGGAGGGCTCGTTCCAGGCCGGGGAGTAGTAATACTTGGCCACCTGATGCAGACCGAAGGCCAGATCATTGTAGGGACCGACCCAGTCGGTGGCGTCGATCACACCGGTCTCCATCGCAGTGAAGATCTCGCTGCCCGGCAGATTCACCGCGCTGGCGCCGATGCGATTCATCACTTCACCGGCGAGTCCCGGAAGACGAATCTTGAGGCCCTTCATGTCAGCGAGACTGTTCACTTCCTTGTTGAACCAGCCCGCCATCTGGGTACCGGTATTGCCTACCGCCAACGGCTTGAGGTTGTGACGCGCGTAGATCTCGTCCCACAGCTTCATGCCATCGCCGTGATACAGCCAGGCGTTGGTCTCGGTGGTATTCATGCCGAAGGGCACGGCGGTGAAGAACTGGGCGGCAGGTACCTTGCCCTTCCAGTAATAGGACGCCGAGTGGCCCATCTGGGCAGTCCCGGAAGACACGGCGTCGAAGACTTCCAGCGCCGGCACCATCTCACCGGCCCCATAGACCTTGACCTGAAGACGACCACCGGAAAGCTTCCCGATCAGACTGGCGAACTCATTGGCACCGGTGCCCAGTGCCGGGAAGTTCTTAGGCCAGGAGGTCACCATCTTCCAGTGGATGGTTTCCTCCTCGGCGGCATTGGCCGTGGAGACGAAAGGTGCAGCGGCGAGACCGGCAGCACCGGCCCCCAGAGCAGAGAGAAAACGGCGGCGTTGCATGGGGCGTTCCTTGTTCGAGTTGTGGGCAATGCATGACGCGGCATCAAGACAGCAGATTATCTGCCACTATGCCGCGACCCATGGATGGCCCACAACTGCACCAAGGCCGTAATGGCGCACGAATACCGCGCGCCCCCTGCACCGCTTTTCACTTCTCGCCAGCGCCTGCTGTCAGCGCCTCATGCCTGCGTCTGCCATCAATGCAGGATCAGCTGAGTACTTCCAGCTTGGCGAAGCCCAGCACCAGCCACTTGTCGCCTTCGCCCTCGAAGCTGATCTGCACGCGCGCTCGCTCGCCCTGGCCTTCGGCGTTGATGACCACGCCCTCGCCGAACAGCGGATGACGCACCAGGCTGCCGAGCGACAGCGCCGGCATGTCGCCATTGGCCTCGACACTCTCCTGACGCGGCCCGGAGGGGCGACGATTCGGCGTGGCACGCTGGGTCGAGACCGGACGCGAGACCTGGCCACGCAGGCGCACTTCCTCCAGCAGCTCTTCCGGCAGCTCACGCAGGAAGCGCGACGGTCGCTGGAAGGTCTCCTTGCCGTGCATGCGCCGCAGCTCGGCGTAGGTCAGGTAGAGGCGCTGCATGGCGCGGGTGACACCGACGTAGCACAGGCGACGCTCTTCCTCGAGGCGCCCCGGCTCCTCCAGTGACATCTTGTGCGGGAACAGCCCTTCCTCGACCCCGGCGACGAACACCACCGGGAATTCGAGCCCCTTGGCGGAGTGCAGCGTCATCATCTGTACGCATTCCTCGCCTTCGGCGGCTTCATGATCACCGGCATCCAGCGCGGCTTCGGCGAGGAAGGGCTCCAGCGCCTCGGCCCCTTCGCTGGGGGCTTCCGGGTCCATGCGCTCGCCCTGACTGAAGGCACGACAGGCGTTGACCAGCTCGGCAAGGTTCTCGAGACGCGCCTGGCCCTTCTCGCCCTTCTCGGCGGCGTGGTGCTCGCGCAGGCCAGAGACGTGGATGACGTGCTCGACCAGCTCATGCAGCGCCATGCCGGCGGTGTCGTTGTCGAGGCCATCGATGATGTCGGCGAAGGCACGCACGGCGGTGGCGGCGCGCCCCTTGAGGGCGCCATCGGAAACCGCATCGCTCATCGCCTGCCACATGGTCAGGTTGCCGTAGCGCGCACGCTCGCGCAGCTGCTCGACGGTGCGCATGCCGATGCCACGCGCCGGCACGTTGATCACGCGCTCCAGGGCGGCATCGTCCTCGCGGTTGTTCATCAGGCGCAGGTAGGCGAGCGCGTTCTTGATCTCGAGACGCTCGTAGAAACGCTGCCCCCCGTAGATGCGATACGGCATGCCCTGGCGGATCAGCGTCTCCTCCAGCACGCGTGACTGGGCGTTGGAGCGATACAGGATCGCGATCTCGTCGCGACTGTAACCATGCTCATTGACCAGTTCGCGGATGGTATCGGCGATGTAGCGCGATTCGTCGATGTCGTTGAAGCCGGCATAGACCCGAATCCGCTCGCCACGGCCGCTGTCGGTCCACAGCTCCTTGCCCATGCGCCCGCCGTTGTGGCTGATCAAGGCGTTGGCAGCCTCCAGGATGGCGCTGGAGGAGCGGTAGTTCTGCTCCAGACGCACCACACGGGTATTGGCGAATTCCTCGGTGAAGCGCTGGATGTTCTCGACCCGTGCGCCACGCCAGCCGTAGATGGACTGGTCATCATCGCCGACCACGGTCATGCATTCGCGATCACCGGCCAGCAGCTTCAGCCAGGCGTACTGCAGGGTATTGGTATCCTGAAACTCGTCGACCAGCAGGTGGGCGAAGCGCTCGCGGTAATGCGCCAGCAAATGCGGCGTGTCACGCAGCAGCTCCAGCGAGCGCAGCAGCAGCTCACCGAAATCCACCAGCCCGCCACGCTCGCAGGCCAGCTGATAGAGCTCGTACATCTCGACCATCTTGCCCATGTAGGCGTCGCCGTGGGTCTGGACCTGATGGGCCCGCAGCCCCTCTTCCTTGCAGCCGGCGATGAAGTACTGGACCTGCTTGGGCGGCCAGCGCTCGTCATCGACGTTGTGCTCCTTGAGCAGTCGCTTGACCATGCGCAGCTGGTCATCGCTGTCGATGATCTGGAAGTGCTCGGGCAGACGCGCCTCCTGCCAGTGGGTGCGCAGCAGACGGTGACTGATGGAGTGGAAGGTGCCGACCCACATGTGGCGCAGACTGCTGCCATTGAGCGCCTCGAGACGCGTGCGCATCTCGCGGGAGGCCTTGTTGGTGAAGGTCACCGACAGGATGGCATAGGGCGAGAACTGATATCGGTCCATCAACCAGGCGATGCGATGGACCAGCACGCGGGTCTTGCCGGAACCGGCGCCCGCCAGTACCAGCATGTTGCCCGGCGGCGCGGACACGGCCTCACGCTGATGCGTGTTGAGGTGATCGAGGAGGGGCGATTCGGACATGCAGGGCTCACCACAGGGCAGAGAAGTCGAGGGGCGGGGCAGCGGGTCGGGGGCTGCCCCTGTTCAGGCATCCACCTTATCACAGCGGCCTGCCCTGCTCTTCCCTGCACGCGTCATCCCTGACCGGTGACGCTTGTATGGCACTCAGTGCGTATCGAAGTCGTGATCATCGATGCGCAGGGTGGCAAGGCTCTTCTTGACCGCTTCCAGCTGCTCCTTGAGCTTGGGACCACGTGCCTTGGCGACCCCCACCGCCAGCGTATCGACGATCACCAGATGCGCGATGCGTGAGCTCATCGGCGTATAGATCTCGGTGTCTTCATGCACATCGATGTGCAGCGGCAGCGTGACTTCATCCGCCAGCGGCGAGCCGCTGGGACACAGGCCGATGACGGTCGCGCCGGCATCCCGTGCCAGACGCACGCTGGCGATCAGCGCCTTGGTGCGTCCGGTCTGGGAGATGGCGACCACCACGTCGCGCGGCCCCAGCGTCACCGCTGACATGTTCTGCATGTGCGGGTCGGTGTAGGCGGCAGTGGAGATCTGCAGACGAAAGAACTTGTGCTGGGCATCGTGGGCCACGGCACCCGAGGCGCCATAGCCGTAGAACTCGACCCGGCTGGCGGAGGCCAGCGAGTGGATGGCACGTGCGACGGCTTCGGCATCCAGACGGTCACGCACTGACAGCAGCGTGCCGATGGTGGAATCGAACAGGGAGTGAGAGAACTCCGCCACGCTGTCGGAGTCATTCATCGAGAACTGGGCGAACTGGGTGCCCGTGGCCAGGCGTTGCGCCAGCTGGAGCTTGAAGTCCTGGAAGCCGGCAAAGCCCATCGCACGACAGAAGCGCACTACCGTCGGTTCACTGACCGAGGATTCACTGGCCAGATCGACGATCCGCATGTGAATCACCTCCTCCGGATGGCGGAGGACGTAACGGGCAACCTTCTGTTCAGAGCGGCGGAAATTCTCCATCCGGCTCCTCAGGTCGTCGAAGATGGCATGACTCACGGCACACTCCTTGCAGACTTCATGGGCATGCCTGAGCTTACGACATCCCCCGGGGGGTGTCGCCATCACAGGCGGTCTATGGTCACAATTTTGTCAAGTGAGCTATAGTAAAACGGTGTGGTGCCAGTGAAAGCCCACATCCTTTGGATGCCATGGAGGTCGAATCATGCGTAATTCAGAGCAGGTAGATACGCTCAAGAACGAGCTTCTCGATATTTTCATGACCCTCGGTGCCGACGAACATCAGGCCCGCAAGAAACAAAGCGCAGTCCGCCACCTCCGCGCCAGACGCGGAATCGAAATGCACAACGAAATCAAGCGCCTGAGCGAGGATTTAAGCGACATCGAAGTGCTGGAAACGGAAAGCGATATCGATACCCACTGATTCTCGGGCGGGGAGCGATACGTCTCCCCGCCGAGCAGTCCCCCATCTCCCTGCCAGCTCAGGGACGAGGGCTTCTGTCTTCCTTGCCGCCATCTCTGATGAGCATGGTCAGCCCCCCTCGCGACATTTTCTTCTGCCTTCGGGCCCTCAGCCTTCATTTCCCTCTGCAACGACTCTGCCTTCTGCCGCGCGCTCGCCACGGTGTCACTCTCGATCATCCTCCATCTGCACCGACACTCTCTGCCTCATTGTCATGTCATCGCCCAGGACGATGCACCAACAGGGTGCAAGTACACACTGACATGAACGTGACGCCCGCCATCTCCCACACTGAGCATCGAGTCGCCGCCTGGATGTCGTGCACGGGCCATCTCGGCCAGAAACGCGAGAGGCTCGCCGGATAGGCGAGCCTCTTGTCGTTCTTCAATGCCGTCAGATCCGTGCTGACAGAACATCAGGACAGCCTGAAGAGTGGGGCCGGGATTACAGGCTGGAGGCGAAGACCACCACCACGCCGATCGGGGCGATGAAGCGCGCCACGAAGCTCCACAGCTTGAAGGCCGAGTCGCTCATGTTGAGCTGACTGCGCACTTCATCACGCCCCATGAACCAGCCGACGAAGACGATGGTCGCCAGGCCGGTCAGCGGCAGCATCAGCTTGCTGGTCGCGTAATCAAGCAGGTCGAAGATGGTCATGCCCTCGAACTTGGCGAACATGCCCAGCGGCGCCACATCACTCCACAGATTGAAGGACAGGATGGTGGCGATCCCCAGCAGCCAGGTCGCGATCCCCGCCACCCAGGCAGAGGCCACGCGTGACATCGGCGTCTTCTCTTCCAGCCATTCGACGATGGGTTCCAGCAGCGAGATGCCTGAGGTCCAGGCCGCGAAGACCAGCAGCACGAAGAACACCACGCCGAACACTTCACCGCCCGGCATGTGGCCGAAGGCCAGCGGCAGGGTCTGGAAGATCAGGCCCGGGCCCGCAGCGGCGTCGAGACCATTGGAGAACACCACCGGGAAGATGGCCAGCCCCGCCAGCAGAGCGATGACGGTATCCAGCACCACCACGATCAGCGCGGTACGCCCGATGTTGACGTCATCGGAGAGATAGGAGCCGTAGGCCATCATGATGCCCATGCCCAGTGACAGGGTGAAGAAGGCATGCCCCATCGCCGCCAGCACGCCATCCTTGTCGAGCTTGGAGAAGTCCGGTGTCAGCAGCCAGGCAGCCGCTTCGGCGAAGCCATCAGTGGTCGCCGCATACCCGACCAGCATGACCAGCATGACCGCCAGCAGCGGCATCAGGATCTTGGCGGCACGCTCCAGACCACCCGCGACGCCCCCGGCCACGACCAGGATCACCATCAGCATGAAGGCACTGTGCCAGGCCAGCAGGGTGGTCGGGTCGCCCAGCAGACCACCGAACAGACTGCCTGCCGTGTCAGAGGTCAGGCTTTCGAAGCTGCCACTGGCGGCGTCGGCGATGAAGGCCAGTGCCCAGCCACCGATGACACTGTAGAAGGACAGGATCAGATAGGCGCCGAGCACACCGGCCACCCCGATCAACACCCAGGCGGGGCTACGCTTGAGGCGCGCACTGATGTGACTCATGGTCGAGATCGGGTTCTTCTGTCCCAGGCGGCCCAGCAGCCACTCGGACATCAGGATCGGCAGGCCGATCAACAGAATGCAGACCAGATAGACAAGAACGAAGGCACCGCCGCCGCTCTCACCGGTCATGTACGGGAATTTCCAGATGTTGCCCAGTCCGACGGAGGAACCGACGGCGGCCAGGGTGAAGGCCAGGCGAGAAGACCACTGAGCGTGGGAATGCGGTTTGGATGACATGTGAGTCCCTGATTCGTCGCGATGATGCCAGCCACGGGTAGCGGCCTGTGGCATCTTGTTGTGCTTGTTGCATCATGCTGGCGAGACGGAAGGATGAACCGTGGCCGACAGGATGGCGTCGCAGGATCACTGCTGTGGTGCATCTGGCCGTCATCATGGCCGGATAGGCCCGAATGACAGACAGACTGGTGTCGATAGACACGCCGGAATGGACACGCTGTCCGCCCCGGTAAATATCGCCGTGGTAACGACAATAGGTAGGTAAAGTTACTCGATTGACCCGATATCTACCAGCAAGCCACCCTCAGACCATCGCCTCACGATAGAAAACAGCGCTTGAGGCCGGCAGGTCACTTCCCCCGTCCCGCAAGACACTGAAGCGCGACAGGCAGCGGATGGCGCTAGAAGAGACGTCCTTGTCCTTCCCCGGGGAAGGCACCGATCAATGGACGATCAAGCCGCTCCAGCACCTGATTGGCCAGACGACGTGCCAAGGCCGGAGCCGCCTTGTTGTCAGGAGTATGCACAAACAGGAAAGGGCTTTTCCCCTGACTTATCCACAGAGAAAGACGTTCCACCCAGGGCTGGAAGAAGGCCAGATTGGTCGCGTCGTCATGATGCCCGATGAAGCGGACCAGCGGTTGGCGTGCGCTGGAGAACACATGCAATGGGCGATGCGGCTTTTCCGAGCGTGCCACGGCAAGCTCTGGATGCGCGGTATCGGGGCCACTGAAGAGTGGACGGACATCCAGCATCACGCGATCGACTCCGTGACTTATCAACAAGCGATTCAACTGTCGTTCCACCGAGCCCTTGGCAAAGAAACTCGGGGCACGGGGCTCCACGGCCCAATCAAGGCCAGCACCCTCGACATGCGCGAAGAATTGCGCAAGACGCGGGAGTACCTCCTCCCCCAGGTCGCGTGGCAGCTGGATCATGATCGGCCCCATGCGCGACTTAAGCGGCGCAAGCCGCGCCAGGAATTCCGCCAGCTCCTCCTCGATTCCCTGAAGCCTCAACTCATGGGTCAGTCGTCCCGGCAACTTGAAGCAGAAGCGGAAGTGCTCGGGCGCCTGGCGGGCCCAGCTGGCCACGGCGCTCTCCGGCGGCAGAGCATAGAAGCTGGTATTGCCTTCGACACAGTCGAAGACCTGCGCGTAATCCGCCAGATGGTCACGCGGGCCACTGCCCGGCAGCAGGCTACCGCGCCAGTCATCGTTGGCCCACATCGCGAGCCCGAGATGAAGATGCCCCGCCTCGCAAGCTCTGTCATGGCCCGCAGCATGCGGAACATTCGTCTCAGTCGGTGCGGAGGATGCATGAAAATGGTGCATGAAGGCGCCATAGCTAGAGGAATGTGAGGGTCAAAGGCCCAATACACCGAATAATATCGTCTGCTAGAGCGACGTAAGCACAATAAAAACTGTCATCACGGCGTGCTATGGTCCGCTTCCTGCATGAACCGTCACAGGCGAACCACCCCTCGCCGCGACATCGCTTTCTGCCCGCCACAAGCAGGTCGGAAGCCATCATTGTTGACTGCCCATACCCCGGAGCCTGTCATGACTGCTTTCCAACGACTCATCCTGCGTGCCAACGACGGCCGCTCCCGTGCGGCCAATGCCATCACGCTGCGTAGCCTGATCACGCTCTTCGAGGGCTGTCTGCTGGTGGCACTCGGCGTGCGCCTGCTGCAGGCCGGCGGCTTGCTGGTCAGTGGTACTGCCGGGATGTCATTGCTTGGCTCGGACCTGACGGGCTTGAGCTTCGGCAGTCTGTTCTTCCTGATCAATCTGCCCTTCTACGGGCTGGCCTGGAAGCAGCTGGGGCTCAACTTCACGCTGCGCACCCTGGGATGCGTCAGTCTGCTCTCGGTCCTGACGGATCTACTGGCGGTCAGTCTGCCGCTGGGCGACGTCAATCTGCCGGTGGTGGCGATTGCCGCAGGCCTGCTCATCGGGCTGGGGGTCACCCTGCTGTTTCGCGAGAACGCCTCCCTCGGCGGACTCAACATTCTCGCGCTGGATCTGGAGCGACGCTTCGCCATCCATGCAGGCCGCACGACTTTCGCCTTCGATCTGCTGCTGATCGCGCTCGCCGCGCTGGTCTATCCCTGGCCGCAGGTCATCTGCTCGGCACTGGCGTTCGCCACGCTGTCTTTCGTACTGGGCCGCTACCACCGCCGCACGCCTCAAGGATCAGATGCCAGCACCACCGCTCAAGACGATGGCAAGCAGGTGCAGGCAGCTCACTAGCGGCGACCACGCCCGCCATTGGAGCCGCCGCCCTTGTACGACGAGCTCTTGCCCCCGGCACTTCTGCCGCCAGGATTCTTCTTGCCAAAGGTCGTGTTGCCAGAGGTCTTGCTACCAGAAGACTTGCTACCAGAGGACTTGTCGCCAGCCCCCCTGCTCGCCGCATCGCGCTCATCGCGCTCATCGCGACGCTCTCCGGCCTTGCCACGCGTGCGTGGCTTGAGGCCGCTCGCGAGCTTGCCCGCGCCATTGGCGCTCTTGCTGCCCGGCTGGGAGCCGCCCTTGCCGGCGCTGCTGCGTTCCTGATTGCCACGAACGGACCTGGACTCATCGGTACGCTCCCGCCGCCCCGCCCCTTCCTGGCGAGCACCCGAGCGTTGGCCTGTCTTGGGCTGACCTGAGCCGCGCTGATCCGAGCTGCGCTGGCCCATGGCGCGCTTGCTGCTGTCCTCGCGCCGAGCACCACCACGCCGGCCGCTATCCGTATCCTGCGCGGCACGCTGATGGCGCGCGGCAGTCGCGTGCTGGGAAGGCGTCGGCGCCTCCGCCAGTCGTGAGGCCTCCTCGGTACCACTGGAGCCTTCGATCATCCGATGGATGTCGTCCATCTCGCGCTGGGTGAGATAGCGCCATTCGCCGATGCCCAGCCCGTCCAGGCTGACATTCATGATGCGCACCCGCTTGAGCTTGAAGACCTCATAGCCCAGCGCCTCGCACATGCGGCGAATCTGGCGATTGAGCCCCTGCGTCAGGATGATGCGGAACACGTAGGTGGAAATCTGCTCGATGCGGCACGGCTGGGTGATGGTATCCAGAATCGGCACGCCGGCTGCCATGCGCTTGAGAAAGTCCGGGTTGATCGGCTTGTCGACCCGCACCACATATTCCTTCTCGTGGGCGTTGCCGGCCCGCAGGATCTTGTTGACGATGTCGCCGTCACTGGTCAGGAAGATCAGGCCATCGGAGGGCTTGTCGAGGCGACCGATCGGGAAGATCCGCTTGGGATGACCGATGTAGTCAATGATGTTGCCTTCCACGTGGCGCTCGGTGGTACAGGTGATGCCCACCGGCTTGTTGAAGGCCAGATAGACCGCTTCCTGCTTGGCCTTCAACGGCTTGCCGTTGACCAGCACCTCATCGCCCGGCGCGACCTTGGTGCCCATCTCGGGGACGACACCATTGATGGTCACTCGCCCTTCGGCGATATGGCGATCCGCCTCGCGCCGCGAGCAGAAGCCCGTTTCGCTGATGAACTTGTTGAGGCGGGTAAGCGATGCGTCGCGATCAGTCATGGCAGGTCACGTGCGTGCGCCGGGCGATGAACGCGCAGCGGACGTAAGAGGATAAGAAGGCAGGCGCACAGGATACCAAAAACGGCAGCCCTGAGGCTGCCGTTGGCACGATGAGACTGAGCTCATCTGCTGCTGCGCCAGACATGACGCAGCCGTCTTGCATCGCGGATCACTCGACCGTGACGCTCTTGGCCAGGTTGCGCGGCTGATCGACATCGGTGCCCTTGAGCACGGCGACATGGTAGGACAGCAGCTGCAGCGGCAGAGTGTAGAGAATCGGTGCCAGCACTTCGCTGACATGTGGCATGCGCAGCACGCGCACGCCTTCGCTCTCTTCGAGACTGATGTTCTCGTCAGCGAAGACGAACAGCTCCCCGCCACGTGCACGCACTTCCTGAAGGTTCGACTTGAGCTTCTCGAGCAGCTCGTCGTTGGGTGCCACCGCGACCACCGGCATGTCGGCATCCACCAGCGCCAACGGGCCGTGCTTCAGCTCGCCCGCCGGATAGGCCTCGGCGTGGATATAGGAGATTTCCTTGAGCTTGAGCGCGCCTTCCAGCGCGATGGGGAACTGGGTGCCACGCCCGAGGAACAGCGCATTGTGCTTGTCAGCGAAGGCCTCTGAGAGACGCTCGATCTCGCTGTCCATGGCCAATGCCTTGGTGACCAGTGACGGCAGCTGACGCAGCTCACGCACCACCTCGGCTTCTCCGGCCTCATCGCCACCCCGCACGCGACGCAGCGACAGCGTCAGCAGCATCAGACCGACCAGCTGGGTGGTGAAGGCCTTGGTGGAGGCGACGCCGATTTCCGGTCCGGCCATGGTCATCAGGCTGAGGTCCGATTCACGCACCAGCGAGCTGCCCGGGACGTTGCAGATCGCCAGACTGCCGAGGAAGCCGCCCAGCGACTGGGCATAGCGCAGTGCGGACAGCGTGTCGGCGGTCTCGCCGGACTGGGACAGGGTGACGAACAGGGTGCCATCGGCCACCACCACCGGACGGTAGCGGAACTCGGAGGCGACCTCGACCGCCGCCGGAATGCCGGCCAGACGCTCGATCCAGTAACGCGCCACCATGCCGGCGTGGTAGCTGGTACCACAGGCGACGATCTGCACCTGCTTGACCTGACGGAAGAGGTTTTCCGCCTCGCTGCCGAAGCTGCGCACCAGCACGTGATCACCGTTCAGGCGACCTTCCAGCGTGGCAGCCAGCACACGGGACTGCTCGTGGATTTCCTTGAGCATGAAGTGGCGATAGTCGCCCTTGGAGGCGGCATCCTGCGCGTGCTCGAAGGTCTGGACCGGGCGCTCGTTGGCCTCGGTGATCAGACGCTCGCCCTGCTCGAAGATCTCGATCTGCTCGGCGGTCATGCGCACCAGATCGCCTTCCTTGAGATAGATGAAGCGATCGGTGACCTGCAGCAGCGCCAGCTGATCGGAGGCCAGGAAGTGCTCGTCGATCCCGACACCGATCACCAGCGGGCTGCCCTGACGCGCGCCGATCAGCACGTCCGGCTGGGCACGATGTACCACGCCCAGCGCGAAGGCGCCATCCAGCAGGGCGACGGCCTTCTGAACGGCGGTCAGCAGGTCCTGGCTCAGGGTGTATTCACGCGCCAGCAGGTGGGCGACCACCTCGGTGTCGGTCTCGGAGGTGAAGACATACCCCTGACCTTGCAGCTCGCGCTTGAGCGTCTCGTAATTCTCGATGATGCCGTTGTGGACTACGGCCAGGCTGTCACCGGACTGGTGCGGGTGAGCATTGGCTTCACTCGGCGCCCCATGCGTGGCCCAGCGAGTGTGAGCGATACCCACGCGTCCCTTGAGCGGTGATTCTTCGAGACGCTCCTGCAACGCCGCGACCTTGCCCAGCGCACGCACGCGATTCAAGCGGCCCTCTTCGGACAGCACGGCCATGCCGGCACTGTCATAGCCACGGTATTCGAGGCGGTGCAGACCCTCGAGCAGGATGTTCTGGACGTTACGACTGGCGACGGCGCCTACGATGCCACACATGAGCAATCTCCTTATGCTGTTGCTGGCGCCACGAGCGGGGCGATCAACACCTCGACTCCATGAGCGCGAATCTGGTCACGCGCAGCATCAGGCAACGCGTCATCGGTTATCAGGGTACTGATGCTGGACCAGGCCAGCTCCAGGTTGGGAATGCGACGGCCCAGCTTGTGGGATTCCGCCATCACCACGACTTCTCGCGACACCTCGGCCATCACGCGTGACAGGCCGATCAGCTCATTGAAGGTGGTAGTGCCACGTTCGAGGTCCAGACCATCCGCGCCGAGGAAGACCTGGTCGAAGTCGTAACTGCGCAGCACCTGCTCCGCCACCTGTCCCTGGAAGGAATCGGAGTGCGGATCCCAGGTACCACCGGTCATCAGCAATACCGGCTCGTTTTCCAGCTCACGAATGGCATTGGCCACGCTCAGCGAGTTAGTCATCACGATCAGGTCATCACGCCCCTTGAGCTCGGGGATCAGCACCACCGTGGTGGTACCGCTGTCGATGATGATGCGCTGATGGGCGCCGATACGGCTGGCTGCCAGGCGGGCGATGGCCTGCTTGGCGGCACTGACCGGTTCGTCATGCACCAGCAGTTCACGCGGCATGGCCACGGCGCCGCCGTAGCGCCTGAGCAGCAGGCCGCTCTTCTCGAGAAAGGCCAGATCCTTGCGGATGGTGACCTCGGAAGTGGCGAGTTCCCGCGCCAGTGCCTCGACACTGACTTCACCGTCACGTCCCAGTTGTTCGAGGATCTGGTGACGCCGTTGTGGTGTCAGACGCTTGGACATCAGGGCCCCCTATAAAGTTTCGAAACGAAAGATAAGTGAGGCATAACGAAACATCAAGTGAAAGACGAGACAGGATGAGACGATTCATTCCTGCACGCCGTTCCACAGAGCTGACCGCGATGACAAAACGGGGAGACACCTGTCGGTGCCTCCCCGTTTCTGATGCCCACCTTCACTCACCAGCAAGCATCGCGACTGAAGCTGCCGTTCACTTCTTGGTCGGACGCGGCCATTCCGGCTTGTCGATACGCTTGCCACGCGCCACGCTCAACGCGCCTTCGGCGACATCGCGGCTCAGGGTCGAGCCAGCGCCCACGGTGGCACCCGCACCGATCTTGAGCGGCGCCACCAGCGCGGAGTTGGAGCCGATGAAGGCATTGTCGCCAATTTCGGTTCGGAACTTGTTGGCACCGTCATAGTTGCAGGTGATGGTGCCGGCACCGACGTTGACTGCCTCGCCGAGGGTGGCATCACCGACATAGCTCAGGTGATTGATCTTGGCGTTCACGCCCACCTGGGCATTCTTGGTCTCGACGAAGTTGCCGATGCGCGCGCCGCGCGCCAGTTCGGTTCCAGGACGCAGACGTGCGAAGGGCCCGACATTGTTGTCACCTTCCAGTACCGCACCATCGATGACGCTATGCGGCGCGATGTTGGCGCCGGCACCGATGGTGGCATTGCGGATCACGCAGTGGGCGCCGATGACCACGTCATCTCCGAGACTCACTTCGCCCTCGAAGACACAACCGACGTCGATGCTGATATCGGTACCGATGGACAGCTTGCCGCGCACGTCGATGCGCGCCGGGTCCGCCAGGCTGGCACCTTCGGTCATCAGGCGGTTGGCTTCACGACGCTGGAAGGCGCGCTCGAGATCGGCCAGCTGCAGACGATTGTTGACGCCCTGCACTTCCTCGACCGCCGCCGGCTGGGCGGTGGCGATGTTGACACCTTCGCTGGCCGCCATGGCGATGATGTCGGTCAGGTAGTACTCGCCCTGGGCGTTGTCGGCGGACAGTGCCGGCAGCCAGCGCTTGAGCTGGGCACCGGTGGTGGCGAGGATACCGGTGTTGCCTTCCTGGATAGCCAGCTGCTCCGGCGTGGCATCCTTGTGCTCGACGATGGCGCTGACGCGACCTTCGCTATCGCGCACGATACGGCCATAGCCTGTCGGGTCTTCCAGGATCACCGTCAGCAGGCCCAGAGTCTGCTCACTGACTTCGGCCAGCAGCGCCTCGAGGGTCTCGCGACGAATCAGCGGCACATCGCCATACAGGATCAGCACCTTGCCATCGCCGATGGCTTCCAGTGACTGGGCCACGGCGTGACCGGTGCCCTTCTGCTCTGCCTGAACGGCAAAGCTCGCGCCGGTGTCGGCCAGCTGCTGCTGCACACGCTCACCACCATGACCGATGACGACATTCAGATGCGCACCGTCCAGGCCTGCAGCGGTGTCAGCCACATGACGCACCATCGCCTTGCCTGCCAACGGGTGCAGCACCTTCGGCAATTTGGAACGCATGCGGGTGCCCTGGCCTGCGGCAAGAATGACGACGTCGGTACGCTCTGCACTGCTCATCGGTGAACTCCTGTAGAAAGCGGGTCTTCATACCTGAAGCCCCTGAAAATAATGGCGCCATCATAGCAGCTGAACCCTGAGCTGCCAGTGACGAGGTTTACCCACGGCCCTGTCGCCGAGAACAGACCCGCGAAAGCATCAGTCGCCCGCAAGACACCTGAGCCATCTCTCCGATAGGCTCGGCACCCTTCCTGATGAGCCCGGTCAGTCCCCGGCGTCACAGGAACGACCTTCGATGGCTAGAGGCATCAGTCCTCTCGGGCATAAAAAAAGGCGACCCGAAGGTCGCCTTTTTCCTGTCACTGGCCGTCATGGCCCAGTGCATCTCAGCGCGTGTGACGACGCATTTGCTGCACGGTGCGCAGCTTGGCCATCGCCTCGGCCAGTTCGGCCGTGGCGCGTGAGTATTCCAGTTCGGAAGCCTGATCGTTCATGGCCTTCAAGGCCACTTCCTTGGCTTCCTGGGCTGCCGCCTCATCCAGATCGTCGGCACGTACTGCGGTGTCGGCGAGGACTGAAACGAGGTTCGGCTGCACTTCGAGGAATCCACCACTGACGTAGTAGATTTCCTCGGCCCCACCCTGACGCTGAACGCGAATCGGGCCGGGTTGCAGCTCGGTCAGCAGCGGTGCGTGACCCGGCATGATGCCGAGGTCACCTTCGCTGCCGGCAGCCACGAGACGCTCGACCAGGCCGGAAAAGATGCCTTTCTCAGCGCTGACGATGTCGCAATGGACGCTCATAGCCATACCTGTTTCCTCATGCCTGAACAGGGAAATTACATGCCCTTGGCTTTCTCGACAGCTTCGTCGATGGTGCCGACCATGTAGAACGCCTGCTCCGGCAGTGCGTCATATTCGCCGTCCAGGATACCCTGGAAGCCGCGGATGGTGTCCTTGAGGGACACGTACTTGCCCGGCGCGCCGGTGAAGATTTCCGCCACGAAGAACGGCTGTGACAGGAAGCGCTGGATCTTGCGCGCACGTGCCACGGTCTGCTTGTCTTCGTCAGACAGCTCGTCCATCCCGAGGATGGCGATGATGTCCTTCAGCTCCTTGTAGCGCTGCAACACACCCTGAACGTTACGGGCAGTGTTGTAGTGCTCCTCGCCGACGACCAGCGGGTCGAGCTGACGAGAGGTGGAGTCGAGCGGGTCAACGGCCGGATAGATACCCAGCTCGGCAATCTGACGAGACAGTACGACAGTCGCGTCAAGGTGCGAGAAGGTGGTCGCCGGAGACGGGTCGGTCAAGTCATCCGCGGGGACGTAGACGGCCTGCACGGAAGTGATCGAGCCGGTCTTGGTAGAAGTGATGCGCTCCTGCAGGACGCCCATCTCTTCCGCCAGTGTCGGCTGATAACCCACCGCGGACGGCATACGGCCCAGCAGTGCGGACACTTCGGTCCCTGCCAGGGTGTAACGATAGATGTTGTCGACGAACAGCAGAACGTCACGACCTTCGTCACGGAACTTCTCGGCGATGGTCAGGCCGGTCAGTGCCACGCGCAGACGGTTGCCGGGCGGCTCGTTCATCTGACCGTAGACCAGGGCAACCTTGTCGAGAACGTTGGATTCCTTCATTTCGTGGAAGAAATCGTTACCTTCACGAGTACGCTCACCCACGCCCGCGAACACGGAGTAACCGCTGTGCTCGGTGGCGATGTTACGGATCAGCTCCATCATGTTGACGGTCTTGCCGACACCGGCGCCGCCGAACAGACCGACCTTGCCGCCCTTGGCGAACGGGCAGACCAGGTCGATGACCTTGATGCCGGTTTCCAGCAGCTCGTTTGATGCTGCCTGTTCCGCGAAGCTCGGGGCTGCACGGTGGATCGGCATGTGCTCATCCGCACCCACATCACCCGCTTCATCGATCGGCTGACCCAGCACGTTCATGATGCGACCCAGAGTCGCCGTGCCGACCGGCACGGAGATCGGAGCACCAGTGCTCTCAACTGCGAGACTGCGCTTGAGGCCTTCGGTCGAACCCATTGCGATAGTACGGACCACGCCGTCGCCCAGCTGCTGCTGGACTTCGAGTACGGTCTCGCTATCGGCGACGTTCAGGGCGTCGTAGACCTTGGGCACTGCGTCCCGCGGAAACTCGACGTCAATCACCGCGCCGATGATTTGTACGATACGTCCGCTCATTCCTGGTTCCTCTTAAACCTGCGATTGAAACCTGCTTGCCTGTTGCCACGCTGTCATCAGACGGCGGCGGCACCGGATACGATCTCGGAGATTTCCTGAGTGATCGCTGCCTGGCGGGCCTTGTTGTAGACCAGCTGGAGGTCGTCGATCAGGTCGCCGGCGTTATCGGTCGCACTCTTCATTGCGATCATTCGCGCTGCCTGTTCGCAGGCGATGTTCTCGACCACGGCCTGATAGACCTGGGCCTCGACATAGCGCTTGAGCAGCTTGTCGAGCAACGAGACGGCATCCGGCTCATACAGGTAGTCCCATGTAGTGGGACCGGTTTCTTCGTCGTTCTGATCAGCTTCGAGAGGAAGCAGCTGACGCACGACCGGCTTCTGCGTCATGGTGTTGACGAACTCGTTGAACACCACGTACAGACGGTCGAGGCTGCCCTCGTCGAATGCGTCCAGCATGGCCTTGACGCTACCGATCAGATCCTGGGTACCCGGGGAATCCCCGAGACCGGACTTGGCGGCAAGCAGGTTGCCACCGTAGTTGCGGAAGAAGGTACCGGCCTTGGAGCCGAGGGCACAGAAGTCCACCTCGACACCCTGGTCGCGCCAGCTCTTCGCATGCTTGGTGACAGCCTTGAACAGATTGGCGTTCAGGCCACCACACAGGCCGCGATCACTGGAGACCACGATATAACCGACACGCTTCACATCGCGTTCCATCAGATACGGATGGCGATATTCCGGGTTGGCCCGGGCGATGTGTCCTACAACCTTGCGGATCTGATGGGCATAAGGCTGGCTGGCCGCCATGCGATCCTGCGCTTTACGCATCTTCGACGCAGCCACCATTTCCATGGCGCTGGTGATCTTTTGCGTATTTTTGATGCTCCCGATCTGGGAGCGAATCTCTTTTGCAGCTGCCATAGCGATCTGCCTTATTCATGCCACCCGAAGGGAAACGACAAGGCCCGGACTGGCCGGGCCATGTCACTTACCAGCTCTGGGTCGCCTTGAACTTCTCGACGCCAGCCTTGAGACCATTCTTGATCTCGTCATCGTAGCCGCCGGACTGATTGATCTTGTCCAGAAGATCCGCGTGCTCGGAGCGCATGTAGTCAAGCAGCGCTTTCTCGAAGCCCAGCACCTTGGCGACTTCGACGTCGTCCAGGTAGCCTTCGTTGGCCGCGAACAGCGAGATCGCCATGTCGGCCACGGACATCGGAGAGTACTGCTTCTGCTTCATGAGCTCGGTGACACGCTGACCGTGCTCGAGCTGCTTGCGGGTCGCTTCGTCCAGATCGGAGGCGAACTGCGAGAAGGCTGCCAGTTCACGGTACTGAGCCAGTGCCAGACGCACACCACCACCCAACTTCTTGATGATCTTGGTCTGGGCAGCACCACCGACACGGGAAACAGACAGACCCGCGTTGATGGACGGACGGATACCGGAGTTGAACAGGCTGGTCTCGAGGAAGATCTGACCGTCGGTGATGGAGATCACGTTGGTCGGAACGAACGCGGAGACGTCGCCACCCTGGGTCTCGATGATCGGCAGCGCGGTCAGGGAGCCGGTCTTGCCTTTCACTTCACCCTTGGTGAACTGCTCGACATAATCGGCGTTGACGCGTGCAGAACGCTCAAGCAGACGGGAGTGGAGATAGAAGACATCACCCGGGTAGGCTTCACGGCCCGGCGGACGCTTGAGCAGCAGGGAGATCTGACGATACGCCCATGCCTGCTTGGTCAGATCGTCATAGACGATCATCGCGTCTTCGCCGCGGTCGCGGAAGTACTCGCCCATGGTGCAACCGGCGTACGGTGCCAGGAACAGCATGGCAGCCGGGTCGGAGGCACCAGCCGCGACGATGATGGTGTGTTCCATCGCGCCGTGCTCTTCGAGCTTGCGCACGACGTTGGCGATGGTGGACTGCTTCTGGCCGACGGCGACGTAGACGCAGGTAATGCCCTTGCCCTTCTGATTGATGATGGCATCAATCGCGATGGCGGACTTACCGATCTGGCGGTCACCGATGATCAGCTCACGCTGACCACGGCCGATCGGCACCATGGCATCGATGGACTTCAGACCAGTCTGCACCGGCTGGTCGACCGGCTCACGGGCGATGACGCCCGGAGCGACCTTCTCGACCGCGTCAGTCAGCTTGGCGTCGATCGGGCCTTTGCCGTCAATCGGGTTACCCAGAGCATCGACCACACGGCCGACCATTTCCGGACCCACCGGCACTTCGAGAATGCGACCGGTGCACTGCGCGGTCATGCCTTCTTCGAGTTGCAGGTAGTCGCCCAGGACGACAGCGCCGACGCTATCACGCTCAAGGTTGAGCGCCATACCGAAGACGCCACCCGGGAATTCAATCATCTCACCGAACATGACGTCTGCGAGGCCGTGGATCTGCACGATGCCGTCGGAGACGCTGACGATGGTGCCCTGATTACGGGCTTCGGATGCGACGTCAAGCTTTTCGATACGCTGCTTGATGATGTCGCTGATCTCGGAAGGATTCAGTTGCTGCATGCCATGTCCCTCGGACTCAGGAGTTCAGTGCTTCGGAAAGCCGGGCCAGCTTGCCGCGCACGGAGCCGTCAATGACGGTATCTCCGGCACGGATGATGACGCCGC
Source organism: Cobetia sp. PS-4MA (assembly GCF_057670765.1). NCBI lineage: Bacteria > Pseudomonadati > Pseudomonadota > Gammaproteobacteria > Oceanospirillales > Halomonadaceae > Cobetia > Cobetia sp. PS-4MA. The sequence continues at coordinate 3,958,816 of NZ_CM173107.1, forward strand.
CGAGCAGCGTACTATCCACCTGAGTGGTAATGGAGATGTCGCGGTTCAGACGCTTGCGCAGGGCGGTGGCGAGCTTCTCTTCCTGCTCGCTTTCCAGTGCAAAGGCGGACACCAGGGTCACCTCGACACGCTGTTCCTGCTCGGCCTTCTGGGCCTCGAACAATTCGGCCACGGAGGGCAGGGCCGCGAGGCGGTCCTGCTCACCGAGAGTCCGGATGAAGTTGCGTGCGTTGTCGTCCAACGCGTCGCCGCACACGTCAATGAAGGTGTCGACCTTGTGCTCGGTAGAGAGCTTCGGGTTGTCGAGCACCGCCTTGACGGTCGCGTCGACAGCGACGTTCGCCGCTGTCGACAACATTCCGGACCAGGCCTCTAGCGCCTGCTGGCCGCGTGCAAACTCGAACGCCGCCTTGGCGTACGGACGAGCCGCGGTGGAGGTAGACGTTTCAGCCATGGAATCAGTCTCCTCAGAGCTCAGCAGCGAGTTTGTCAATCAGCTCGCGGTGCTTGGCTTCGTCGATGGAGGATTCCAGGATGCGCTCTGCACCGATCACTGCCAGAGATGCGACCTGACCACGGAGCTCGTCCTTGGCCTGGTTGATCTCCTGGGTGATCTCTGCGCGCGCCTGAGCGACCATACGCTCGCCTTCGGCACGGGCAGCTTCACGAGCTTCCTCGATCATCTGGTTGGAACGCTTGTGCGCCTGCTCAATGATGCTTGCTGCTTCTTCCTTGCTTTCCCGCAGTGTCTCGCTGGCTTTTTCCTGCGCCAGTTCGAGGTCACGGGTAGCACGGCTGGCAGCATCCAGACCATCTGCAATCTTCTTCTGACGTTCTGCCAGAGCCTGTGTGACCGGCGGCCAGACATACTTCATGCAGAAGAAAACGAAGACCGCAAAGGCGATGGCCTGACCAATCAGGGTTAAGTTCAGATTCACGCCAGCACCTCTCGCTTCACGATTGTTGGGTCATAAACACGGTTGGCCTGTGGCCAGCCGATGTTTAACCGACAAACGGGTTGGCGAAGGTGAAGAACAGCGCGATACCGACACCGATCATGGTCACGGCATCCAGCAGACCAGCGACGATGAACATCTTGACCTGCAGCTGCGGGATCATTTCCGGCTGACGCGCGGCGCCTTCCAGGAACTTGCCACCGAGGATACCGAAACCGATGGCGGTGCCCAGGGCGCCCAGACCGATCAGCAGGGAGACGGCGATAGCGGTCATGCCAAGAACTTGTGCTTCCATTGTGGAACTCCAGTTTTAGTCAAGTTTAAGTCAAGGGTTGAGGGTGTGAGCAGAGCTCGGAAATCTTGCCCCGCGCCACGAATGGCACGGGGCGGGTACATCAGTGATCTTCGCTGGCCATGCTCAGATAGACGATGGTCAGCATCATGAAGATGAATGCCTGCAAGGTGATGACCAGGATATGGAAGACTGCCCACGGGAAGTGGAGCGGCAACTGCCAGATACCGACCAGCGAGATCAGAATGAAGATCAACTCGCCTGCATACATGTTACCGAACAGACGCAGCGCCAGAGAGATCGGCTTGGCGATCAGCGTCACGAATTCAAGCAGGAAGTTGACCGGGATCAGCGCGATCTGTGCCAGCTTGTTCGGGGTATTGAACGGGTGCAGCGTCAGTTCGGCCACGAAGCCCTTGAGGCCCTTGACGCGAATGGAGTAGAAGATGATCAGCGCGAACACGGACAGTGACATGCCCAGTGTGGCGTTGATGTCGGTGGACGGTACCACCTTGAAGAACACGTGAGCCGGATCGGCGCCGAACATCTCGCCAACCTTGGCAGCAACGCCCGGCAGCCAGTCGACGGGGACCAGGTCCATCAGGTTCATCAGGAAGATCCAGCAGAAGATCGTCAGCGACAGCGGCGCGATCAAGCGGGAACGACCGTGGAAGGTCTCCTTGACGGACTGATCGACGAACTCGACCATCAGCTCGACGAAGTTCTGCAGACCACTCGGCACGCCGGTGGTCGCGGACTTGGCGACCTTGCGGAACAGGCACAGGAAGATCAGACCCAGCCCGATGGACCAGCCCATGGTGTCCAGATGGATGGCCCAGAAGCCCATGTCGGAGGCTTCCTGGGCACTGTGCGCCATGGACCACCCGTGTTCGGGGTGGTTACCGAACGTCAGATTCTGCAGGTGGTGCTGAATATATTCGGAGGGACTCGGGTTGGTGCCTGCCATTACTCTGCCTCAGGTTCGTGTGTACGGTGTTCGCTTCACCAGCCAGGGGCCCAGCCAGTGAACCGCCATTGCCGCCACGTAAGCGCAAAAAAATAAAGCGGGGTTTGAGGGCGGCACTGCAATGAAGAAGAATGCAAACAATACGGCCGTCAAACCGAACTTACCGGCCTCAGCCTGATAGAAGGCCTTGACCATCGCCTGGGCGTAACGTGCACCCGTCACGCGCAATGAACGCCAGGCAAAGAACAGGTTGGGCAGCAGGCAGACCAGGCCACCACACAGGGCAGACAATGCCGCGCCGCTTCCCTTGCTCACCCAGGACAGGAGTACGGCACACAGAATCACCAGCGCCTGGCCCCAGAGAAGTCGCGCGACCTGAGGGCGTCGCAAGGCAGCGGGTGTCGTCTTGTGCATCGTGAACCTGTCCATCGCAGTGATGACTCTCGCCAATCCCTGTCACTGCGCATCCTGCAGCCGGGGAGCAAACTCGCCGGATTATAGGGGAGCGCCGCATCGCCATCAACCAAACTGCCGGCTAAATTCCTTGATCTTTCGCAAGCTTACGACCAAAGCCTCACCATCTTGCGTGAAACAGATGACAGTTGGCTTACGTTGACAGTCGCTTGCGATGCAGGCGACGTAGGGTTGCGCCTATCACAACCCGCCGTCAAGACGATCTTGCCGCTCCGGTCAGAGAAACGCACTTCGTGGCCCTGCGACAATACGTCACAGGGCCACGAAAACGACCAGAGAAGCACGGAAAGATTCGATGTCAGCCGATCACCTGCACCGAAGGCACGCCATGCCTAGTGGATATGACCGAGAATGCCATCCAACTCATCCAGGCTGGTATAGGAGATGGTGACCTTGCCCTTGCCGCTCTTGCCATGACGGATATTGACCGCCGCCCCCAACTGCTCTGACAGCCGGGTCTCCAGGCGCTGGATGTCCGCATCTGGCCTGGGCGCGGAAGGCTTGGTCTGCTCTCCTTTCTGCACGCTTTTCACCAGCGCTTCCGTCTGGCGCACGGTCAGCTCACGCTCGACCACCTCATGAGCCAGCTTGCGCTGACGTGCAGGACTGAGCCCGATCAGGGTACGGGCATGGCCCATGTCCAGCTCACCGCGTTCCAGCAGTGTCTGCACTTCCTGGTCCAGCGTCAGCAGACGCAACAGGTTGGCCACTTGCGCACGTGAGCGACCGACGGCATCCCCGACCTGCTGCTGAGTCAGTTCGAACTCATCGAGCAGGCGCTTGAGCGCCATGGCCTCTTCGACCGGATTGAGATTCTCGCGCTGGATGTTCTCGATCAGCGCCAGAGCCAGCGCGATCTCGTCACTAATGCCTTCCCGGATGACGGCCGGAATGGTGTCCAGTTCCGCCAGCTGGGACGCCCGCCACCGCCGTTCACCCGCGATGATCTCGTAACGTCCTTCCGCGATGGGCCGCACCACGATGGGCTGCATGACCCCCTGGGCACGAATGGAATCCGCCAGTTCTTCCAGCGCTTCCGGCTGGATGTCACGCCGCGGCTGGTACTTGCCACGTTGCAACTGCCCCAGCGGCAGTCGCTCGAGGCGCTCGCCGGACAGCACGGCTGCCTCGGCCCCGGTATCCGTCGCACCACCAGCGGCATTCCCGCCGTCGGGCGACAAGGCGTCAGTCGTGGCCGCCGGCAGGGCGCCTTCGGCATCAGATTCGGCATGGCGGCGGCGATTGCCAGCGCCGATCAGGGCATCCAGGCCCCTTCCCAGGGCACGCTTACGCGTCATGGACCTTCCTCGGTGAAGTTACAGCGAGAGACGACGAATCAATTCCTTGGCGAGCACGCGATAGGCCTGGCTGCCACGCGACAGACGCGCGTACTTGGTGACCGGCAGACCATGGCTCGGCGCTTCGGCCACCCGCACGTTGCGTGGAATGGTGGCCTTGATCAGGGTATCGCCAAAGTAATCGGAAAGTTGCTTGCTGACATCGCGGGTCAGACTGTTGCGGGCGTCGTACATGGTGCGCACGATCCCGAACACGTCGAGGGCCGGATTCACGTTGCCCTGTATCTGCTCGACGGTATCCAGCAGCGCTGACAGGCCTTCCAGAGCATAGAACTCGCACTGAAGGGGAATCAGGACGCCATGGGCGGCGGTCAGGGCATTGACGGTCAGCATGTTGAGCGAGGGCGGGCAGTCGATCAGCACCACATCATATTCCGAGGCGATCGGGGCGAGTGCCTCGGCAAGACGCCGCTCGCGCCCTTCGACATCCAGCAGGTCGACTTCGGCGGCCGTGAGATCGCCATTGCCCGGCAACAGGGCATAGCCGGCATCCGGGCAGTCGAGAATCACGTCGCTGGCCCGCAGTTCACCCAGCAGCACGTCCAGCACGCTGCCTTCCAGGTCATGCTTGTCGATGCCACTGCCCATGGTGGCGTGGCCCTGGGGGTCGAGGTCGATCAGCAATACGCGGCGATCGAGCGCCGCCAGCGAAGCGGCGAGATTGACGGCTGTCGTGGTCTTGCCGACACCACCTTTCTGGTTGGTCAGCGCGATGATCTTGGTCACGAGCGACTTCCTTGGTTCCTTGAGAAGCGGGGCCTTTGGCACCAGCCGCATGCTCACGAGGGCAGATCATGGATCTGCCCTCCCAGAGCCTCAGGCTGCCTGCCTTTTGCGCCCGGCACAATCCCTGCACGCGCCGCGAGACGAGCGGTCAGTCGCGTTTCAAGCGCAGAAGGTGACGTTCACCTTCTTCTCCCGGGACACACAGTCTGAGCGTCTCGACCAGCGAGACACCCGCCGGCAACCGTGCGATCTCGTCATTAGGGATGCGACCTTTCATCGCCAGCCATTCGCCGCCTTCTGCCAGTACGGCGCCTGACAGATTGACGAAGGCGTCAGTATCGGCGAAGGCCCGCGAGATGATCTGCTCGAAGGGCGCGCCATCATAGGCTTCGATACGCACCTGAGTCGGGCTCAGGTTCTTCAGGCCCAGCTCGTGGCCGGCCTGAATCTGGAAACGCACCTTCTTGCCATTCGAATCCAGCGGTACGACAGCGATGTCGGGACGCATGATCGCGATCACGAGACTCGGCAGGCCCGGACCGGCACCGACGTCCAGCAGGCGTGGCCCGCTGATGTGGGGCAGCACGCTGAGGCTATCCAGCAGATGGCGCGTCACCATCGCCTCCGGCTCACGTACCGCGGTGAGGTTATAGGCGCGATTCCACTTGTGCAACAGCACCAGCAGCGTCATCAGCTGCGCATGCTGCTCATCACTCAGCGCCACTCCCATGGCGCTGGCACCGCGACTGAGCAACTGGGCGCAACGCGCACGCTGCGTCTCGTTGAGCGTCTGACTCATTGCGCGACTCCCGTGTCAGCCGTATCGGTATCTGCTGGAGTCTCCGCCTTGATCAACTGCCGTTTCTTCAAGTGAATCAACAGGATGGAAACCGCTGCTGGCGTGACACCGGAAATGCGGCCTGCCTGGGCAAGCGTCGCCGGGCGCGCTTCATTGAGCTTCTGCTTGATCTCGTTGGACAGGCCATCGACGGAGTCGTAATCGAGACTGGCCGGCAATTCGGTGTGCTCATGACGACGCAGGCGGTCGATCTCTTCCTGCTGACGCTGGATGTAGCCCGCGTACTTGGCGGTGATCTGCACCTGCTCGGCGATGCGCCAGTCGTCGACTCCTTCCCCTTTCAGGCCTGCCACATCCGGATACTCGAGCTCCGGACGCTTGAGCAGCTCCATCAGGCTGGCTTCACGCTTGAGCGGTGAGCTGAGCTTGTCGCTCAGCGGGGCCAGCTCCGGGCTCTTTGGCGTCAGCCAGGTGCTTTGCAGACGAGCGGTCTCGCGCTCGATCGCTTCGCGCTTCTGCTCGAACGCCGCCCAGCGCGCGTCATCGATCAAGCCGAGTTCGCGGCCCTTGGCAGTCAGACGCAGATCCGCATTGTCCTCGCGCAGCAGCAGACGATATTCGGCACGTGAGGTGAACATGCGATACGGCTCGCGAGTGCCGAGGGTGATCAGGTCATCGACCATCACGCCGGTGTAGGCCTCGTCGCGCAGTGGATGCCAGGCCTCGTCGTCAGTGGCGCGCAAGGCGGCGTTGACGCCTGCCAGCAGGCCCTGGGCACCGGCTTCTTCATAGCCGGTGGTGCCGTTGATCTGACCGGCGAAGTACAGATTCTTGATGAAACGCGTCTCCAGGGAGTGATGCAGATCCTGGGGATTGAAGAAATCGTATTCGATGGCGTAGCCGGGACGCGTGATGTGCGCGTTTTCCATGCCACGAATCGAGCGTACCACCTCGAGCTGCGTATCGAAGGGCAGCGAGGTGGAGATGCCATTGGGGTACAGCTCGTGGGTATTCAGGCCTTCCGGCTCGATGAAGACCTGGTGGCTGTTCTTGTCGGCGAAGCGATGCACCTTGTCCTCGATGGACGGGCAGTAACGCGGCCCGATGCCATCGATGACGCCGGAGTACATCGGCGAGCGATCGAGATTGGCGAAGATGATCTCGTGAGTGCGCTCGTTGGTATGCGTGATGAAGCAGTTGACCTGCTCCGGATGCATTTCCCGACTGCCCATGTAGGACATCACCGGGCGCGGTGCGTCACCCGGCTGAGCTTCCATCTTGCTGAAATCGACGCTCTTGGCATCGATGCGCGGCGGGGTACCGGTCTTGAGCCGATCAACCCGGAATGGCAGCTCGCGCAGACGTGACGCCAGGCCATTGGCGGGCGGATCCCCGGCACGTCCACCGGCATGGTGATCCAGGCCGATATGAATCACGCCACCGAGGAAGGTCCCGGTCGCCAGCACCACCGTGGTGGCGTGGAAACGGATGCCGGTCTGGGTGACGACACCCCGTACGGTCTCGCCTTCGACGATCAGGTCTTCCGCACCCTGCTGGAACAGCGTCAGGTTCGGCTGGTTCTCCAGCACGTTGCGAATCGCCGCCTTGTACAGCGCCCGGTCGGCCTGTGCTCGAGTGGCACGTACCGCCGGGCCCTTGCGGGCATTCAGCGTGCGGAACTGGATACCCGCCATGTCGGTTGCCAGGCCCATGGCACCGCCCAGCGCATCGATCTCCTTGACCAGATGGCTCTTGCCGATCCCACCGATGGCGGGATTGCAGGACATCTGCCCCAGGGTCTCGATGTTATGGGTCAGCAGCAGGGTCTGACGGCCCATGCGGGCAGCCGCCAGTGCGGCTTCCGTACCGGCATGACCGCCGCCGATGACGATCACGTCAAAGCGGTTCGGGTAATCCACGTTGGCACCTCGGGGTATCACGAAACTTGGATGAAGCGCTGTTCGCATGGTGGCGAATCAGGCAAATCGGCCAGACACGACGATGACTCGATGTCTGGATGAATCCGGGACTGACGAACGTCATGGCGAAGACAAGGCGCCGCAGACGGCATGAGCTCGACCCGATGGGGAGCCTGCAAGCCAATCGGATGACGTTCGGGCCGCACAGTATAAACCGCCTGTGGGTAAGCGTCAGGAGTTTTCCACAGTGCCATGGCAGGACACGCCATGCAGTGGACTCGCGGATGTTTCTCTCAGGGCATCAATCGCGACAGTGAGTCGAGCCCGTGTCGAGTGTGTGTGGCGTAGGGGGTTTTCCCGAGGACTGGGTCGGATCGTCCTGCCGTTCGTTATCCCGAACACCTTGGGAAGTGAGCTTCCTCGAACCCGGTCTTTCGGGGTGTCCGAACGTCCTTCGGGTTTCCGGATAACAAGATTATATAAAGAAAAGAAAAAGGGGTTCTGTTGATGTTGTAACTACTGTTGTGGACAAAATCAGTGGGAAATCGACTTTATCTCTTAAAAATCAGTATCTTACGATGTTGATATAGTTGGGGAGAAAATGCGTGCTACCTGAGGACGCCACCGGTGGCTTCCTGTGGATGAAACACCGCCTTGTCCACAAGCCCAGTTATCCTCGTTTTCATACCGTGCTGGTACCGGACTTTTCTGCCCTGCTGTGCACAAGTGGCCAGTTTACCCACAACCCCTAGTGCTGCAAGGGCTAACGTACAGAAGGCCGCGGATGATGCCGCAAAATGTCCACAGAGGCAAATCGTCTTCACCTCGACACGCCAACTCTGTAGATAGTACGGGGATAAGCCGTGAGTGAATGGCTACGCTGCCCAGCAGTGGTGCCCTGAGAGATACGATGATACTGCTGTGGATAGTTGTTGGCGTGATTGAGGCTTGCATACCGGTGCCTGGTCGGCCAGACGACTCATGGGCTGACATCAGGCGTGTGTTATCACCAGCCACGGCCCCTTGCAGGTGATGTTTCGAGCGCCTTTCGCGTCAGGACGTGCGGTGTCAAAGACCGGCCCTTCGGCGACTGATGAAGTGAATCGAGAGCCTCAGCGAGGCTGGGGGCGTGACGTGAGAGGCAGCCAAGGCGGGGCGAATCATCTGATTTCGTTGCATGAAAAAAGCGCGAAATCGTCAGTCGAGATCGAAAAACTTCATTTCGAATGCCAGAACTCCCGTCATTCGGGCCACAACAGACACGTCTATCGCCAGGTGATGCTCTGGATTGGCCAGGAATTGCCTCTTCACGGCGTGGCATTCGGGCAAAAAAAAGCCCCGACCTGACGGTCGGGGCATGGCCTCTCTCAAGAGATGGCAGCGGGGGTTCAGTGCTTGAGAACGCGCGCCAGGAAGCTCTGGGTGCGCGGATGACGAGGGGTGTCGAAGACCTCGCTCGGAGTGCCTTCCTCGACGATGCTGCCCTGGTGGACGAAGACGACGCGATCCGCGACTTCACGCGCGAAGCTCATCTCATGCGTGACGATCATCATCGTCATGCCGTCGCGTGCCAGCTCACGCATCACGTCCAGCACCTCCCCGATCATCTCGGGGTCCAGTGCGGAGGTGGGTTCATCGAACAGCATCAAGCGGGGTTCCATCGCCAGTGAGCGGGCGATGGCGACGCGTTGCTGCTGGCCGCCTGACAGCTGGCCGGGGTACTTGTCGGCCTGCTCGAGAATATTGACCCGCTCGAGCAGCGTGTCGGCCTGTCGCTCGGCGGTCGCCCGGTCACTGCCGCGCACCTTGATGGGGGCCAGGCTGACGTTGTCACGTACCTTCATGTGCGGAAAGAGATTGAACTGCTGGAAGACCATGCCGACTTCGGTGCGAATCGTCTTCAGCGCTCGGTGGCTCTTGCCGTGGGGGATCAAGGACTGTCCGTCCACTTCGATGCTGCCGCCCTGGAACTCCTCGAGGCCATTCACGCAGCGGATCAGCGTCGACTTGCCGGAACCACTGGCGCCGATGATCACCACCACTTCCCCCTGGGCGACCTCGAGATCGATGTCCTTGAGCACATGCAGGCTGCCGAAGTGCTTGTTGATCTTTTGCATGTTCACGATGGCGGTCATCAGGCGCTCCTGGCCGGCGCGAAGGGCTGGCTGATCGGGAAAGAGGAAGAGGGTGTCAGCGCGGTTGTCGCCTGGTGGGAAAGCACGGTAGAGATCATTGGCCCACCAGTCCGCGACGCTCCAGCATCCGTAGCCCGAAGGACAGGCTCAGCGTGATGACGAGGTAGAGCATGGCGACCATGAAGTAGGTTTCCAGCGCGTTGAAGGTGGTGGCAATGTAGATCTGGCCCTGACGGACCAGCTCACCGACACCGATCACCGAGAACAGCGAGGTGTCCTTGATGGACACGATCCCCTGATTGCCGAGCGCCGGGATCATGCGACGCAGTGCCTGTGGCCAGATGATGTAGCGGAAGGTCTGGGGGGTGGAAAGGCCCAGTGACAGTCCGGCCTCGCGTTGTCCGCGGACGATGGACTGCACGCCACCACGTACGATCTCGGAGATATAGGCCGCGGAATTGAGCGCGATGGCAGCGATACCGGCGGTCAGGGCATCGATGGGACCCCCGATGATCTGCGGCAGACCATAGAAGATGAACAGGACCTGCACCAGCACGGGCGTGCCGCGGAAGATCTCGATGTAGGCGGTGGCGACCCAGCGCAGTATCCGGCTGGGGGAGAGGCTCAGCAGGCCGAACAGGATGCCGAGCACGAAGCCGATGGCCAGGCCACCGAAGGAAATGGCGAGGGTCCAGGGGATCCCCTCGAGCAGGTACGGCACGGAGGAAATCGCCGCCTGCCAGTCAAACTGGAATTGAACGTCCACGTGGGGCTCCTTGGCACCATCATCTCGCGCCTCAGGACATGGTGAGGGGGAGCTCGTCAGGACAGACGCCACGGCCATTGGCATGCCGTGGCGTCCGGATGGCAGAAATCATGGTTCGTGGTGAAGAAGGCGTCAGAGAACTCTGGCGAGGATGGCGTTATTCGCTGTCGCTCGGCAGGGCGCCGAACCACTTCTGATAGATCTCGGCGTAGCTGCCATCGGACTTCATCTCGGCCAGTGCCTTGTTGGCGGCGTCGGTCCACTCACTGCCCTCGGTGAAGGCGATGCCGTACTGCTGACCTTCATAGAGCGGGCCCACTGTCTTCACGCGACCGTTGCCCTTGGTCTTGGCGAAGTAGCCGACATTGGGAGCGTCATAGAAGACGGCATCGACGCTGCCGGACATCAGTGCCATGTACATGTCGGCGCTGCCGGGATAGGGCGTGATGGTGGAGTCTTCCAGATTGGCGGTGAGGTAGTCATAGCTGGTGGAGCCGATCTTGGTGCCGATCTTCTTGCCTTCCAGCCCCTCGATGCCCTCGATGTCGCCATTGTTGGCTGCGGTCAGGATCCGCAGGCCGGAGTCGTAATAGGGGTCGGTGAAGTCGACGATCTTCTCGCGGGCCTCGGTGATGGTGATGCCGGCGATGGCGACATCGACGCTGCCGGTCTGTACGGCCGGGATGATGCCATTGAAGTCCATGGTCTTGAGGTCGATATCGAAACCGGCGCGCTCACCGATGGCGTTGAGGATGTCGATATCGAAGCCGACCATCTTGCCGCTTTCCTGATCGAGCATCTCGAAAGGCACGAAGCTCGGGTCAGTCGCGGCCTTGAGGGTGACGGCATGGGCGGCACTGGCCATCAGGGTGGCGGCCGCGAGACCGGACAGCGAGGCCAGCAGGTGGGATCTACGCATTTTACATGCCTCTTTATATTTAGATTTTAGGATGTAGTGCGTTTTCAGAGTGACGAGAGCACAAGATCCCGTCAAGTCTGCGAGCGCCGCCGTGCGGCGGGTTGGCATTCGCAACCTGCTGAGATAGTGAAAAAAAATCGCCCCCTATCGGAAACCGATAAGGGGCGATCAGGTGGCGGCATCGCGCCGGATGTCATGCTGCGCCGTCAGACCATGAAGGACGAACCACAGCCACAGGTGCTGGTGGCATTCGGGTTCTGGATCAGGAAACGCGCCCCGGCCAGACCTTCCTCGTAGTCGATCGTCGAGCCGACCAGATACTGGTAGGACAGCGGGTCGATCACGACCGCGGCTTCGCCCAGCTCGACCACGGTGTCGTCCTCAGCCATGTCGGTGGCGATATCGAAACCGTACTGGAAGCCGGAACAACCACCGCCAGTGACGTAGACCCTGAGACGCAGCTCCGGGTTGGCTTCTTCCGCGCGCAGCGCAGCGATCCGGGCCTTGGCGCTCTCGGATAGATACAGCGGCGTGGGGATGAAGCTTTGTGCTTCGCTCATGCGGGCCTCCTCGAAGGAGTCGGAGGCCGGGCGCTGAAGACAGCGCCCGGCACGGTATAGAGAACGGAATGCTGCCTATTATCCCTATATCCGAGCAAAAGGGTCAACTTTGTCTGACGTGCTGCCTTGCTGGCGACGCTGGCGGCTCAGGGCATCATCGCCGGCGCCCCGATGCCGGTCATCTCATCCAGGCCGAACATCAGGTTGAGGTTCTGGATGGCCTGACCTGATGCGCCCTTGACCAGATTGTCGATCACCGACAGCACGACCAAGGTGTCGCCATTGCCCGGACGATGCAGGGCGATGCGGCACAGGTTGGTGCCACGCACGCTGCGGGTCTCCGGATGGCTGCCCAGCGGCATGACATCGACGGCGGGGTGATCGGCGTAACGCTGCTCGAACAGCGCCTGCAGATCTTCCAGCGTACCGCTGAAGCCGCTCAGGCGCGGATAGAGAGTGGAGTGGATGCCACGGATCATCGGCGTCAGGTGCGGGACGAAGGTGAGGCCGACCGCGTTGCCCGCTGCCATGTCCAGCCCCTGGGTGATTTCCGGCAGGTGACGGTGACCGGAGGCGCCGTAGGCCTTCATGGACTCGCCGGCTTCACACAGCAGCGAGCCGACCTTGGCACCGCGACCGGCACCGGAAACGGCGGACTTGCAGTCGGCGATGATGTTGTCGGTCTCGATCAGGCCGGCTTCCAGCAGCGGAATGAGCCCCAGTTGCACGGAGGTCGGGTAGCAGCCCGGCACCGCGATCAGACGGGCTTCACGGATGGCGTCGCGATTGACTTCCGGCAGGCCGTAGACGGCTTCGCCGAGCAGTTCCGGTGCACCATGCGGCTGGCCATACCATTCGGCCCAGACGTCGGCGTCCTTGATGCGGAAGTCCGCGGACAGGTCGATCACGCGGGTGCCGCGGGCCAGAAGGTCGCCGGCCAGCGCATGAGCGACGCCATGCGGCGTGGCGAAGAACACGGCGTCACAGGCTGCCAGCACCTCGGCATCCGGCTCGCTGAACGCGAGGGTGTCGTAGTGGCCGCGCAGATTGGGGTACATCTCGTCGACACGCACGCCCTTCTCGCTGCGTGAGGTGATCACGGTCACTTCCACCTGCGGGTGGCTGGCCAGCAACCTGAGGAGCTCCACTCCGGTGTAACCGGTGCCGCCGACGATACCTACCTTGATCATGCTGCCTCCCCGCTTTCGAGCGGTGTCCTGTTGATACGAATGTGACTCGTGTGTCCGGCTTGCTGATGCGACCTTTTGCGGCCTGTGCGCGAGACAGGCGTTGCGCCATGCTGTGCCGAGGTTGTCGGATTGTGCACGGTCGCGACGGTGCGCAATCGATATGATACACAGGTGTCAGGCGGGCAGTAATGTGCTGCCGACATGGATGTTCATCGTCATCGTCAGTGCCTTTCAAGGAGTCGTGAGTGTCACGCCTGTCGCGCCCGCATCTGCCTCGTCCCAGTCTCGACAATTTCCGGCGCAAGCTGGCGGCGGTCGATGCCCTTCCCCAGCTGTGTCTGCTGGGACTGATCGCTGGCCTGCTGACCGGCTCGTTGATGGTCGGTTTCCGACTGTTGCTGAGCGCGGGGGCACTCGGCTTCATGCCGGATGACAGTCCGGAAAACTTCGAGGGCCTGGCGCCCTGGGTGCGCGCGTCATTGCCCTTGCTGGCCGTGCTGGTGATCGGCATCGTGCTCGGTCGTCAGCATCCTGCTCAGCGCAAGCTTGGCATCGGTCATGTCATCGAACGCCTGACCTACCATCAGGGCAAGATGCCGCTGCGTGCCTGGCTCAATCAGATCGTGGTCGGCGTCGTGAGCGTGCTGGGTGGCCTGTCCGCCGGACGTGAAGGACCGGCCATCCACCTCGGGGCTGGCGCTTCCAGCTGGGTCGGAGAGCGTCTCAAGCTGCCCAACAACAGTCTGCGAGTGCTGGTTGCCTGTGGCACGGCAGCGGGAATTTCCGCCTCCTTCAATACGCCGATCGCCGGTGTCATCTTCGCCATGGAAGTGGTGATGATGGAGTACACCCTGACAGGCTTCATGCCGGTGATTCTGGCTTCGACCGCGGGTGCGGTCGTCTCGCAGCTCGTCTATGGCGCCGAACCAGCGTTCGCGGTGCCTTCTCTGCTATTGCACTCGCTGCTGGATCTCCCCTGGGTCGTGATCACGGCACTGGTGATCGGGCTGCTGGCGGGAGGTTTCGTTCACCTGGCCCGGCAGCAGGAGCGTGCCGCGCGTCTGACATGGTCAGGACGGATGGCACTGGTGGGGCTCTCGACGGCCGCCGTGGCCTGGTGGTACCCGCAGGTGCAGGGAATCGGCTATGACAGCCTCGCCCAGCTGCTCGACGGTCAGCTGGCGCTGGATGTGCTGCTGGCGCTGGTCATCGGCAAGCTGATGCTGTCGGCGATATGCGTCGCCTGTGGAGTGCCCATCGGCATCATCGGCCCCGTCGTGGTGGCCGGTGCTGCCGCGGGTGCCCTGATGGGCATGCTGGGCGGCTGGATCTTGCCGGACCAGGCCTCGGACATCGCGCTCTACGCCCTGCTCGGCATGGCGGCGATGATGGGGGCAGTGCTTCAGGCTCCGCTGGCGGCGCTGATGGCACTGCTCGAACTGACGCATTCTCCCAATATCATCCTGCCCGGCATGCTGGCCGTGGTAGTGGCGGGGCTGACCTGCCGCCAGCTGTGCCATTGCCAGGGATTCTTCATCTCGACGCTGACGGCGCAGGGCTTGCACCCGCTTCAGCAACCCTTGATGCAGGCGCTTTCCCGAGTCGCGGTGCCGGCGGTGATGGAGCGCTCCGTGGTCAGCGTGCCGCGGCGCATCACTCGTGAGCGTGCCCGCGCCCTGCTCGAGAGCAAGCCTGTCTGGCTGGTGGTCACGCGTTCGACGCCGGAAAAGCCGATGGTGGCGCTGCCGGCGGCGGATCTGGTGAGGGTGTTGATGGATGAGCACTGGCGAGAGCAGGAAGCGCTCGACCTGCTCGAGATCCCCGCTCAGCGTCTGGATCTCGCCCCGATCCATCTGCAGGCAACGCTGTCGGAAGCCTATGAGCGGCTGCTGCCGAGCAATGTCGATGCGCTCTATGTGGAGCACACCACGGCCCCGATGATTCGCAAGATTTCAGGTATCATCACGCGTGATGCAATAGAGAGCTACTATCGATACAAGCCGTGAAAGGGGCGATCTCGACCCGAGCGTGGTTCAGGTCGTCGGTATCGGCGCTTGACATCCGGCAGGGCTTCGGGATGTGACCGGATACCGCATGTGCCCGGCGCTGCGAACATGGCACCTTGTCGGCCTGTCGAGTTGAGTGACACTGCCCCTTTCCTTGTATCTTCCGCCCCTGACTGACGGAGTTTCCCCATGTATCTGTGGATCAAGGCGTTCCATCTGATTGCCGTGGTGTGCTGGTTTGCCGCCCTGTTCTATCTTCCGCGTCTTTACGTCTATCACGCCCAGGCGCGTGATGCCGGCGACATCAAGGCCATCGAGTACTTCAAGACCATGGAGCGCAAGCTCTACCGCGGCATCATGATGCCGTCGATGATCGCGACCCTGGTGCTGGGCATCTGGCTGCTGGCACTGGTGCCGAGCTTCATGAGCATGGGCTGGATGCACCTCAAGCTGGCCATGGTCGTGCTGCTGGTCGGCTATCACCATGCCTGTGGGCTGTACCTGAAGCAGTTCGCTGCCGATACCTGCAAGCGAACCTCACGCTACTTCCGCTTCTTCAATGAAGTACCGGTACTGATGCTGGTGGTGATCGTCATCTGCGTCATCGTCAAACCGTTCTGAGAGCCAGCGCTGCCATGACTGAGTGTCCAGCAAGACTGCCCTGTGTTCTGGTGCTGGCGGGCCATGATCCCAGCGGCGGGGCAGGCCTGATCGCCGACAGTGAGGCGATTCGGGCCGGTGGTGGCTGGGCACTGACGGTGCCGACGGCGCTGACGGTACAGAATTCCGGCAATGTCAGCGCCGTGATCCCACAGTCGGGCGAGTCGATTCTGGCGATGGCACATGCCCTGCTCGATGATTTTCGGCCTCGGGCGCTCAAGATCGGACTTCTCGCCAGTCACGAAGCGCTGATGGCGACGGTCACGCTGATCGATGAACTTCGCCAGCGCTGGCCCGGGCTTCCGATGGTATGGGACCCGGTGCTCAAGGCCGGCGGAGGCCATGAGCTCTCCAGTGAAGCGCTGATCCAGCAGGCGCGCGAAACGCTGCTGGCGCGGGTGGATGTCATCACGCCCAATCGTGGCGAGCTTGCGCGTCTGGCAGCCTGTCCTGCGGGTGCCGGCGAGAATGAGCTCGCCGAGCGCTTGCTGATGGAAGGTGCAGGCGCCGTGCTGGTCACCGGGACTGACCCCCTGGATCATGATGACGCCTCGCTCTCTGAGCCATCCGTCACCCATCGTCTCTATCGTCGCAAGCATCGCAGGCTGTCTCTGGACTGTCCGCGGCTGCCGGGCAGCTTCCATGGCAGTGGCTGCACTCTCGCCTCGCATCTGGCCGTGCGCCTGGCTCGTGGCATGTCGCTGGAACCGGCATGGCGTGCGGCGCAGCAGGCGACCTGGCAGAGTCTGGTCGCTGGCCGGGAGCGCGAGCTCAAAGGCCTTGCGCCCGGAGCCCAGCAGCTGCCCTGGCGCTAGCGGTCCTGCTCCTTTCATGCCGGCTTCCAGGCACTGCCGCGGCTGCATCCTGCCCGTGAGTCGCGTTAAGCTGTCGCCATCAAGCGCATCAGGTTATCCACAACGGCTGATGTCTCGCGGCTGGGTGCTCCCATCCTCGGCAGTTGTGGATAACGCGATGTCTCGTTTATCCACACCGTCTTGAGTCATCAATGACTCTTTCCCATTTTTCGCGGCCGTCGTGCCGCACCGTGTCCCTCAAGAGGTATGTCATGACCACGTCCGCTGCCCAGTTCGAACGCGCCAGCCGTCACATTCCCGGTGGCGTCAATTCGCCGGTTCGCGCCTTCAAGGGACTGCATCGTCCGCCGGTGTTCATCGATCATGCCAAGGCTGCCTATCTCTTCGATGTCGAAGACAAGCGCTATATCGATTACGTCGGTTCCTGGGGACCGATGATCACCGGCCATGCCGATGAAGACGTGCTCAACGCCGTGCGTGAGCGACTCGAGAGCGGTCTGTCCTTTGGTGCGCCCACCGAGATCGAATCCGAGATGGCCGAGCTGATCTGCGAGATGCTGCCAAGTCTCGACATGGTGCGCATGACCAACTCCGGCACCGAAGCCACCATGTCGGCGATCCGCCTGGCGCGTGGTTTCACCGGTCGCGACAAGATCGTCAAGTTCGAAGGCAACTACCATGGCCACTCGGACTCGCTGCTGGTCAAGGCCGGCTCAGGTGCGCTGACCCATGGCGAGCCCAGCTCCCCGGGCGTGCCGGCCTCGCTCGCCGAGCACACCATCACGCTGGACTACAACGACGCCGAAGGTGTGCGCCGTTGCTTCGCCGAGCTGGGTGATCAGATCGCCTGCATCATCGTCGAGCCGGTGGCCGGCAACATGAACTGCATTCCGCCGGTGCCGGGCTTCCTGGAGAGCCTGCGTGAAGTGTGTGATGCCCATGGCAGCGTGCTGATCCTCGATGAGGTGATGACGGGCTTCCGTGTCGCGCTGGGTGGCGCTCAGGCGTATTACAACATCACGCCGGACCTGACCTGCCTGGGCAAGATCGTCGGCGGCGGCATGCCGGTGGGCGCCTTCGGCGGCAAGCGCGAGATCATGCATCATCTCTCGCCGCTGGGCCCCGTCTACCAGGCGGGCACCCTGGCCGGCAATCCGCTGGCGATGGCTGCCGGGGTCGCGCTGCTGCGCAAGCTCCAGGCACCGGGCTTCCATGCCGAGCTGACCCGCAAGGTCGAGATGCTGTGTGACGGCCTGGAGAGTCGTGCCAAGGCCGCCGGCATCGCCGCGATCACCCAGCGGGCAGGTGGCATGTTCGGACTGTTCTTCACGGATCAGGCCGCGGTCACCGATTTCCAGTCTGCCACGCGTTGCCGCCAGGAAGACTTCGCGACCTTCTTCAACGGCATGCTGGCAGAGGGAGTCTATCTGGCGCCGTCAGCCTATGAGGCAGGTTTCATGTCCGCCGCCCACAGCGACGAGGATATCCAGGCCACTCTTGAGGCTGCCGAGCGCGTCTTTGCACAGATGGCAGCCTCGGCCTGAGTCGGTCAGACGGTAGAAGCCGGTATCGACCCGCTCGGCAGGCTGCCGGGCGGGCCGCCATCCGGTACACTTGCCGCCAACGATAGCGATTGCGCTAATGACCCTATAGCCAGCTTGCCTTAGCGGAGATGACCTTGAGCCAGGCCCTGATTCGAGCCCTTCACACCGCCGATTGCTTCGATCACCCCGTGAAGGATATCGAAGTGCACGAGACGCACATCTCGTGGATCGTGCTGACCGGCGACTACGCCTACAAGATCAAGAAGCCGCTGGATTTCGGCAGCTTCCTGGATTTTTCCACGCTGGAGCGTCGCAAGCACCTGTGTGAACAGGAGGTGCGCCTCAATCGCCGTCTGGCACCGACGCTCTATCTGGATACCGTGCCGATTTCCGGCACGCCGGAGGCGCCACGCATCAATGATGAGAGTGCCGTCTTCGAGTATGCGGTGAAGATGCGTCAGTTCTCCAACCGGCACCTGTTCAGCGCCTTGCAGGCCAGCGGTGAGCTGTCGCTGGAGCTGCTGGACGACCTGGTCGATCAGCTGGTGGCCTTCCACGAGCAGGCTGAACGCATCCAGGGTGACAGTGATCTTGGCAGCCCGCAGATGGTCAGCCGTACCATCGACAATGAGTTCACGTTGATTCGTCCGCGCCTCGAAGAGGAGGCTGCGCTCAAGCGTCTGGCGCTGTTGCAGGAGTGGACGGAAGAGACCTTCCAGCGTCTCCAACCGGAATTCGAGCGTCGTTGGCAGGAAGGCTTCGTGCGCGAGACCCATGGCGACATCCATCTGGGCAACGCCGTACGTCACGAAGGCCGAGCCTTGCTCTTTGATGGTATCGAGTTCAATGAAGAGCTGCGCTGGAACGATGTCGGCTGTGATCTGGCCTTCCTGGTGATGGATCTGGAAGCCCGTGATGAGCCGGCCTTCGCCCATCACGCCCTGAATCGTTACCTGGAGCTTTCGGGTGATTACTCGCTGGTGCGTCTGCTGCCGTACTACAAGATCTATCGCGCGCTGATTCGGGCCAAGGTCGCGATGATTCGCTATCACCAGCCGGAGTTGAGTGACGCGGATCGTCTCGACGTGATGGCGGAGTATGAGCGCTATATCGAGCTGGCGGAGCGCTACAGCGAGATCCGCTTCCCGTACATGATCATCGGCGTGGGGGTCTCCGGTAGCGGCAAGAGTCGCTTCACCGAAGAAATGGTGCGTGAGCTGGGGGGTGTGCGCATCCGCAGCGATGTCGAGCGCAAGCGTCTGTATGGCTTTGCCGCGGATGCCGACACCGGCTCGGGTCTCAATGGTGGCATCTATACGCCGCAGGCGACGCATGCGACCTACGAGCGGCTGTCGAATCTGTCAGCCACCCTGCTGGAATCGGGAATCCCCGTGTGCATCGATGCCACCTGCCTGAAGAAATCACAGCGTGATCGTCTGCGTCACGAGGCAGAAGCCCGTGGCCTGCCCGTGCTGATGATCAGCTTCGAGGCCGATGAGGAGACGCTGCGCAGGCGCATCGTCAAGCGCAGTCAGCGTAGTGGCGAGGCGTCCGAGGCGGGGCTTGAGGTGCTGGACAAGCAATTGGCCAATCGTGAGCCGTTCGCGCCTGAGGAGCATGGTCAACTGATCCATATCGACACGACAGCGCCCAACGCTAACGTAACGTTGGCACGCTTGATCCGCGAGCAGCTTAGACTGCACTAAGCCCAACGACATGCTGAAAGGAGCATGGCGAGTGATCGTCATGCTCCTTTCATTTTTGGCAAATGCTTGCACGAATCCCCGATCTGCATTTGAGAACCCTGCATCAGATAAGGAAATACCATGCGTCATAATCTTGCACCTACCGCTGCCGTCGCCATCAGCCTTGTACTGCTCGCCGGTTGCTCAAGTCAGCCTTCCACGGCGGATCTGATGCGGGGGCAGGCAGAGGAAGCCAAGGCTGTCGCCCAGGTGCGCGATCAACTGGCCGACCAGTGGGAAGAGGGCAAATCACTGGTCGCGGCAGGTGAGAAACAGATCGTCAGTGGTGAAGATCTCGTCGATGACGGAGAAGCCAATATTCGCAAGGGCCAGGCCTTGATCGAAAAGGGCAACAAGCAGATCAAGAAAGGCAAGGGCCGTATCACCAGTGGCAACAAGCAGGTCGCCCAGGGTCGCAAGATGGTGGATGAGAGCCTCTCGACCTATCGCCAGTCTTTCCCGGAACAGTCCGTGACACTGGAAAAGAAGTAACCCGCCATCGCGATAATCATTTCGCAGCTGATACTGGAAGGCCGCTGACATTCGTGTCGGCGGCCTTTTCCTTTGATGGCATCACCAGAGCTTAAAAATGAAAAACCCCGCTTGCGCGGGGTTCTGTAAGACATCTTGGCTGGGCGTGATCAGTACTGCATCACGCTCGCCACGTTGCCACCGCCGGTCTGGGTCACGCTGGCCGTGTTCATCGC
Organism: Cobetia sp. PS-4MA; assembly: GCF_057670765.1. Taxonomy (NCBI): domain Bacteria; kingdom Pseudomonadati; phylum Pseudomonadota; class Gammaproteobacteria; order Oceanospirillales; family Halomonadaceae; genus Cobetia; species Cobetia sp. PS-4MA. The sequence continues at coordinate 3,979,354 of NZ_CM173107.1, forward strand.
ACCGGACTGCACGACGTGAGCACGGTTGGCGACGAAGCTCAGGATGCCACCTGCCTGCTGAAGGACTTCGGAGCTGTGGCCAGAGCCAGTCTGTTGGACGCGGGCGTGATCGTTGTAGCCAGTCTGGGTGATCAGAGAGTCACTGTTGGTACCACCTTGCTCGACGATGGCGTAGTTGGAATATCCGCTCTGACTGTTGATGGCCAGATTCTCGCTTCCCGTCTGGCTGATGTCGGAGTACTGCAGCATGTCTGACTGAGTCACCCGCGCAGTGTTGTTCGCATTGCTCTGATTGACGAGCGAGTCATGGGAGCTGCCGTCCTGAGTGACTCGTGCGACTTGATTTGCACCGGCCTGGGTGACGGTTGAATCGATACGTGAGCCGGTCTGGGTCACGACGGCAAGGCCCAGTTCACCGGTCTGTGAAACCGTGGAGTTGTTGAAGCGTCCTTCCTGAGTGACACGTGCACGGTTGTACTCACCGGTCTGCATCACATCCGAGGCGTGCTGGTAGCCGGTCTGGGACACCCGGGCAATCGCATAACTGCCTTGCTGAGTGGCCATGGAATCATTGAATACCCCTGTCTGTGTCACGACCAGAGTATTTTCACGCCCTGCCGGCGAGCCGCTGGCACCCTGCCAGGATTCAGAGTGGTTGGCAAAACCATCCTGGGTGACGCGGGTGAGGTGCTTGTAGCTCTTCTGGTTCAGGTCAACGGAATTGTAGGCACCCGTCTGATTGACGATACCGGTGTTGGTGCTGCTGTACTGCTGTGATTTTACCTTGTTGGCACCCCCCAGCTGATTGACGCGAATCGTATGATTGACGCCGTTCTGATAGGTGTTGGCCTTGTTGAAAGCCCCTGTCTGGTCAATATCACTGTCATGTGAGCTGTTGAGCGAGCCGCCATCTCGAGACGTCTGACCTACCTTGGCCTTGTTCATGAAGCCGGTCTGGTCGACATCCGACGTGTTGTTGTCTGCCATGGCGTGAGAAGAGATGGCGATGGCAGCAGCGAGAAGGCTGATTTGAATCTTCATGGTAAGTTCCCTTGTATTGATATTGGTGTCTTCTGTTTTTTATTATGTATTACGTGTGATGCGTCCCCATGGCATGACGGAGATCATGCCGATACTGCTCGGTTGGCGCCGTACTTCAGCGCCGTGATATCAGAGGTTGGTGATGTCATCAGTCCAGCGTTGAAGGTGACATTCCCATTGAATTCGATGCCTTTGTTTCCGGCGTTTTATTCTCGTCTGTTCATTTTCAGCGCATGCACTCGAGAGCGTGATGAACTCAATCAGGTTCATTGTTGAATGACCTGGACCTGCATACGGCCGCGTGCATGCTGGATGATGCTGACGGGCACCTGACTGCTGCCCTGTTGAAGCAGCATCGCGCCTCCCCCCAGCCCGGTCTGCTGAATCAGCGCGGACTGGGAGATGCCCTGCTGCGCGATCAAGGCATCATGACCCTGGCCTTGCTGGAGTATGTTTGCCTCATTCAGGGTGCCATCTTGCAGGATATAGGCGCTGTTTCCGCTTCCCTGCTGCACACTGATCGCCGTATTCATGACGCCTTGCTGGGCGATCATCGAGACGTTGGCCAATCCATGTTGAGAGAGAGTTGCCTCATTGCGGAAGCCATACTGAGCAATGTCGGCGGCGGAGCGGGATGACTCCAGTTCTGAACGGATCGCCAGGTCGCCCGCCATGGCAAGCAAGCTGAAGGTGGAAGCTGCGAATAATAATCCTGCCTGAGATAATCTCTGTCGCGGCTTGCTATCCAGACTCATGGTATCGACCTGTTTTGATCACGTTACTGATGGACTTACTATTGATCTTTACAGGAGCTGGTGCCATCAGCTGTTTTGAGGGTTATGAGAGTGAGAAGAGACTGTCTTTTATCGTCAATCTTGAGGAGGGAGTTAGTGAGTAATAATGGTGTCATTCCCAACAGAATGATGAGGTGGCTCGCTTCGCGAAGACTCAGACCATTAATACTTCAGAAATTCACTTTAATCTCATGTAATGTCAGGTGTTGTTTTTCTCAATGGTATCAATATTTTCAATGATATATAAAAAAGGCACCCTATAGAGGGTGCCTTTCATTACAGAAGAGCCAGCCGGATGTCGAGTGTCTTCGCTCGCGTTACAGCATTGGCGTGGGCGCCTGGAGATAACTCATCAGTTCCGACTTCTGCATGTCCGCCGGGTCTGCCAAGGCCCATAGCTGGCGCTCCACCCCTTGAGCAATCAGGTGGATGACAGCGGCCTCGATGGCCGACATCACGGCTAGCTGGACTGGCTCATTGTTGGTATAGCCTGTCTCCATTTCCAGCAATCGACTGAAATCGATGAAGCGATAGACGCCCGCTCGAAGCTCGCGAGAGTAGATCGTCTTGCTGGTATTGACGTTGGCGATGACCTGGCCGGTGGTGATATCCACTGCGCGCAGATTCACGGTCACCTGGTCGACCTGATACTGACCCGATGCCCCGATACCGAAGTACTCTGCCCCAGAGCCACCTGTCCTGACATTGGAATCAAAGGCGATGATGCCGCCTTCGAAAAGCAGGTTGGCTGCCTGCAATGCCTCAATATCCCCCTGGCCGGTTCTCTCCAGATTGGCCCGGATGATCTTGCGTTCCGTGAGCAGGTTCTGCAGGCCGACACGCTCCAGAGGAATGAACCAGCCGGAGTCGGAGAGAGCGGCACTCAGCATGGCCGCCCCTCCCTGGGTCACTGCCGTGGAGAAGGTACTGGCCGGAGCCGGTCGGTACTGGCCTGTCTGGTCCCGGAAATCGTAGATGGCGACGGGAATTCGCCCGGCTGGTGGCGGGAGATTGATCAGATCGTTGTAGGTGGTGGTTCTTGGCATCAAGGTGCTGGGCATCCCTGCCAGCCCCTCGGTATGCGCCACCATGGGAGCACAGCCCGCAAGCGCCAGGCCGGTCACGGCCATCAGCGAGGTAAGCATCTTCTTCATTCGCGATACCCTTCATCAGAAGTCGTGTCAGAACGCATTGCCTGAGGTGCCAAGATTGATGACGGTCGTTTCTCCGGTCGCACGATCCAGCACCTGCATGGAGAAACCGCCATTGCCGTTACTGACGACCTCGACACGCAACTGGGCGCTGTCGATCACGCTGGTACGGCCTGGCTCACTGGTATCGACGGCATCGGTGATGGCGTCGGAGACCAGGCTGTTGCGAAGGTCACTGATGAAGAGTTCTGTCTCTGAAAGACTGTCGAACGAGTAGGCATCGGGATCCTCATGGGTATCCTGTGCCTGGGCCTTGCTGAGCAGATAGCTGCCATTGAGAGGGTTGCCGCCGAAACTTGGATTGACGGGCTGATAGATGAGTTCGCCGGCATATAGCGGCATCGCCGATAACAGCAACGACACCGCGAGTGTCTGATGCTTCATGATGTTCCCCTGTTCCCTTGCACATTGTCAGGGTCTTCGTGATCGAAGCCCTTTTATTATGGATTCAACCTGTGCTTTTCAGAATTCATCGCCCGCCATGTCCGGGTCGTCCTGGAGTGCTTCCAGCACCTTGCGACGCAGGAACTGGTTGGAGACGGTGGTAACGGCTGAGCTTGCGTAGAGGTCGACGTCATTCACTCTCGGGGGCAGGGTCGCCTCATAGAGAACGGTATTGCCCTCCGTGATCCAGATGAGGCTGCCCCAGCGTGCCGAAGGACGCTCGTGAATACTCAGAGAGGTGTTTCTCAGGGCTGGACTATCAAGGCGTTGCTGGCTGAATTGACGATAGAAGGTCTTGCCGATCATCGTCATGGTGCGATCTATCATCACCCCGTTCAGGCCATCACTGAGTCTGGCGCGAGGCCGCTGGATGGCGACCCCATCGTGGCCATCCGCCCGGGCCCCGCTGCCTTCGCTGGCAACCGAGACTTCTGGTTTCACCGCCTCCGGCGCTGATTGCGCGGAGGCATGCGACATCAGGGAAAGTGCCAGTCCCCATGCAAAGGCATGGTGGACAACCATGCCTGCGGCGCTCACGACATCTGTGCTCGACGAGCGATACGCGGTGTACGTGATACCGGCATGGCAAGGTTCTGGCGAGCCCAGTTCATGGCCTGGATGCGATTGTGCACCTTGATCTTGCGGAAGATGTTGTAGAGGTGTGACTTGACCGTATGTTCGCTGACGAACAGCTGGTCTGCTATCTCGGTATTGGAGGCACCCGTGCCCAGCAGGCCGATGATCTCTACCTCGCGCTGCGTCAGACCGCAGACGGGGCGATAGGCGTTCAGCTGCTGACGACGGTAGAAGTCCAGCAAGCGAGTCATCAGCGGGCGGGACATCCACATGTCGCCTTCCAGCAATTTCGCGATTCCCTTGCTGATCAGCGACAGACTGTCCTGACGATAGAAGACACCCTGCAGGTGCGTGCTGACCAGCAGGCTTGCGGCCTCTTCCTCATCACTGATGTTGATCGCTGCCAGCTCGGCACTGGCATCCTGACTGGCATCAGCATCCCAGCGTTGCATCGTGGTCTCGTCGACGTGGTCGGTATCGAGAAGCACGATCGTCCTGTCTGCCTGCCCTGGGGTGTAATCCTCGTCGGGGCTTGCGGAAGCCACCTGACACTCAAGCTGCTGGCGAATGTAATCCATGAACAGCGCTGACTGCGGATTGCAGTCAGTCACCAGCAGCACCATTGCATTCCCTGTAATCATGGTGCGAGACCTCTGAGTTGTCTTACCGATTTTCTTGGCGGAGCCATTGCGAAAGTGGTTGGAGATGTTGCTGTGACGAGTGGCACTCCTCTGCGTCGGGCATTACGCATCGGGCACCCCTTTATATTTGCCTGATAGGCACGATAAGGCAACCTATATTCAGCACTTGCTAAACTATTAGATTTGTTATTGCTAAATTTGATATGGCGGATTCTGGAAAATAACAACGAAAACAGCACCTAATCCATGATAGGGGTATCTGTCGCCTGACCTTCATCCTGGTGAGTGCAATAAAAACCAGACCATTGCGCTTTTAGGGTTAGGGCTTCTGTTGGTACGAAGGTACCACAAGTCTAATGCCTTCGTGCATCGCTTCCATATCGTTGTGTAATAGGCCTTGTTTTTTTGTAACTGAAGGGTGCGGCCGTGACTGAAAAGCGACGCACTCTGCCAGGATTTCAGAACTAGATCACTCGAATGGAGTGCTTACTACCTGCAAGAGCCCTGCAGGAGTGCTGGTAGTCACTGTGTGATGCGTCGGTCTGGCCTACGCCAGTCGCTCGTATCAGATCGCCCCCGAATTTCAGGTTTCCGGGTTCGGTGATCGATGGGGGGCGTGCTGCGGGAGGTAGAGATTGAGATGCTCGTGCGCCCACTCGATGGCCTGATGCCGGTTGTGAACCCTGATTTTACGAAAGATATTATATAAATGAGACTTTACCGTGTGCTGACTGAGGTTCAAACGTTGAGCAATATCGACATTACTCTGTCGAGTGGCGATCAGGGATAATATTTCCAGTTCCCTTTGCGTCAATCCCATGACAGGTTGGAAGGCGATCTGTTGTTGTTGACGATAATGACGAATCAGCGATTGCATCAATTTTCGCGATAACCATATCTCCTCGTCCAGCATCGCCTTTATACCCTGACTTATCTGAGAAAGATTATCATGTCGGTAGAAGATGCCGTTCAAGGGAACATGCAAAAGCAGGGCGATGGCAGCGTCCTCATGCTCGACATTGAATGCGGCTGACCTGGAAAGCGAGCTCCAGTGGGTCATCTTCGCCAGGTCGCATTGTGCGCTGTCGATCAGCACCAGATTCGGCGTGGCAGGCGTGTCGGCCTCCCTGTCGCAGGCTTCCACGGAGCATTGAAGCTGTTCATGCAGATAATCGACAAACAGCTCAGTCTGTGGAGACAAGGCGGTCACGAACAGGACTTTGGTCGTTTGCATGGGGCACTCCTGCCGTGGTGTCAGAACCTGATGGAACGGTGACAGACCGAAGGATGTAGTGCTTGCCAGGTCAGCGAGTCATCACTCTCAGTCTAGACAAGCGTGATGAGGCGATGCCGTCCTTGGATAGTGCCAGATGGCATAAGAATCTCTTCTTGTTATTCTTTGAATTAGCCCTTTGGGATCAGTGGGTTGGGAGGAGCCCTGGGAAGGTGTCAGTCTTGGTGGGTAACAGGCATAGTGAAATCCCGTGTTGGGATGAGTGGAGATTGGTAAGCCATCGAGCATCCGGGGGCAGACGAGCTCAAGTGAGCCGGGTGATTTTCGTGAGGCTTCAATACCAGTTTGCTCAGTCAGAATGAAAGCTGCCCCGCGTGTACCTATCGGACTCACACGATAGAATGTGTCTTGTACCCTCTGCCTGTTTTCATGATGTTCTCGCAGGGTCGCACGTTTCTTCTGACACCACCCCCGGAGATGTTCATGTCTGCCTCATCACTTGTGCTGGCCAGCGGCAATGCTGGCAAGCTGCGGGAATTCGCTCGCTTGCTGGCTCCACTGGGTATTGCCCCGATTCCTCAGAGCCAGCTGGGTGTCAGTGATGCCGAAGAGACCGGGTTGACCTTCGTCGAGAATGCCTTGATCAAGGCGCGTCATGCCGCCGCCATCACCGGACTTCCGGCACTGGCCGATGATTCGGGGATCGAGGTCGATGCGCTGGACGGCGAGCCCGGTATCTACTCGGCACGTTTCGCCTCGCGTCGTCAGCAAGGCCAGGGAGATCAGGACAACAATGCGGCCTTGCTGTCAGCGCTGGAAGGTGTGCCGGAGGAGGCGCGTACGGCGCGCTACTGGTGTGTGCTGGTCTACCTTCGGCATGCGGCAGACCCTGTCCCCATCATCGTGCAGGCCAGCTGGGAGGGCCGGGTGCTGACCGCTCCGAGTGGTGATGGCGGTTTCGGCTATGACCCCCTCTTCTGGTTGCCAGAGCAGGGCATGAGTGCGGCACAGCTTGAGGCATCCACCAAGAATCGACTCAGTCACCGGGGCCGTGCCATGCAACAGCTGCTTCAAGCATTGACCGCTGCAAGTGAGAGCGCTTGATGTCCGTCGAGTCGTTGCCGCCGTTATCCCTCTATATTCATGTGCCGTGGTGCGTGCGCAAATGTCCTTACTGTGATTTCAACTCCCACGGTGTGGGCCGCGATGCCCATCTACCGGAAGTGGAGTACATCACGGCACTGCTGGCGGATCTGGACCAGGATCTCCAATGCCTCCAGGGGCAGCCTGAGCGTGAACTGCAAAGCATCTTCATCGGTGGCGGGACCCCGAGCCTGCTGAGCGGGCAGGCCTACCAGCGGCTGTTCGATGGCATTCGCGAGCGCGTGGCACTGTCCGAGGGATGCGAGATCACGCTGGAGGCCAATCCCGGCACGCTGGAACAAGGCCGCTTCGCTGCCTATCGCGCTGCCGGCATCAATCGGCTGTCCATCGGGGTACAGACCTTCCAGCCGGAACAGCTCAGCGTACTGGGGCGTATCCACTCCGCACAGGAGGCCGAACGGGCGGTTGCCAGCGCACGTGCCGCCGGTTTCGACAACTTCAACATCGACCTGATGCATGGCCTGCCGGGGCAGACATTGGAAACGGCACTGGATGACATCCAGCGCGCACTGGCGCTCAAGCCCACTCATCTCTCGTGGTATCAACTGACGCTGGAGCCCAATACCGAGTTCTACTCGCGCCCCCCGGTGCTGCCGGAAGATGATCTGCTGTGGGACATTCAGGATCATGGTCACGAGATGCTGGAAAGCGGCGGATTCCGTCGCTATGAAATTTCCGCCTACGCCCTTGAGGGGCGAGGGGCACGCCACAACCTGAACTACTGGAAATTCGGAGATTATCTCGGCATCGGTGCGGGCGCGCACGGCAAGCTGACGCTGGCGAAGACGGACAGCAGCGGGAACTTCACTGGCGAGCTGCAGCTCCAGCGACGCTGGAAGAGCCGGCAGCCCCAGGCCTATCTGCGTCGCATGCAGGACCCGCGTGGCTTCATTGCCGGTCAGCAGGAGATCGCCCCGGAAGAGCTGGCACTCGAGTTCATGATGAATGCGCTGCGTCTGACGGATGGCGTCAGCTTCGAGGAGATGCGCCGCACGACCGGGCTTGAGCGCGAGGCCTTGGAGCCGGGGCTGAGTCTGGCGCGCGCGCGCGGGCTTATCGTTGAGGATGACGCGCTGTTGCGTGCCTCGCCGCAGGGCTTATTGTTCCTCAATGACCTGCTGGCCATGTTCGACACCTGAACGATCAGGCATGATCACACCAGAATGTGGCACTACGCCGATGTCGTCTTGCCATCCATGAGAGTGAAGATAGGGAGCGTTACCATGAAGAAGTCCGTACTCCTGGCCCTGCCGCTGGCAGCTGCCGTCGCGATGGCGGGTTGCACCACGACCAACCCGTATACCAATGAGCAGCAGACCTCCAGTACGGCCAAGGGTGCCGGTATCGGGGCTGTCGTTGGTGCCATCGCCGGGGCGACCAAGAGTGGCAACCATCGTCTCGACAAGGCGCTGATCGGCGCGGCAGCAGGCGCGGCAGCCGGTGGTGGCATCGGGTATTACATGGATGTCCAGGAAGCCAAGCTGCGTGATCAGCTGCAGGGCACCGGCGTCAGCGTGACCCGTGTCGGCGATCAGATCATCCTCAACATGCCGTCCAACGTCACCTTCGGTTCCGATTCCAGCACTCTGTCCGGCCAGATTCAGCCGGTCATGGATGGTGTGATCACGGTCCTCAAGGAATATGACGAGACTCGCGTCAACATCGCGGGCTATACCGATTCCACCGGTGCCAGCAACTACAACCAGAATCTGTCCGAGCTGCGTGCCCAGGCGGTCGGCAACTATCTGGCCAGTGGTGGCATCGCCTTCAATCGTCTGAACATGCGTGGTTATGGCGAAGCCAGCCCGGTGGCATCGAATGATACCCAGTCCGGTCGTGCACAGAACCGTCGCGTCGAGATCACTCTGACTCCGCTGGAAAGCTGAGTCTCAGCCAGCTGTCCTGACGGCAGCGGGTCGCATCGATGTTTCAGACAAGGCCTGCGCTTCGGCGTGGGCCTTGTCGTCTGTGAAGGACGGCTTTTGGGGTGACAAGTGACCATCTCTGCTATCCTTCAGCCCCTTCAGCGGTCTTCATCCATCGGTCACTTTGGCTGAAGCCACCGCCCCCAGATTTCTGTCCAGCCGGCATCATGCCGCTGACATCGCCGTATCAAGGAGGCGCATTTGCTCGCCTATCAGCACGCCTATCACGCCGGCAACTTCGCCGATCTCCACAAACACCTGCTGGCCAATACGCTCGCCGAGCATCTATTACGTAAAGAGTCGCCTGTTACGTTCATCGATACCCATGCCGGACGCGGCTGGTATCCCCTGGCGGCACGTGAAACAGAGCAATTGCGCGAGTATGAGCAGGGCGTGTTGCCAGTGTGGCAGATGCGCGATCGCTGGCTGACGGACGCGGGCGAACCTGCCCCGGGTGCAACGGACAAGCCGCTGGCACGCTGGTTGGCCAGGCTGGCCGACATGCAGCCCGAGAGTGGCAAGGGAGCGCCGTCCACGTTGAGCGTCTATCCCGGTTCGCCCTGGTGGTTGAGCCAGGCGTTGCGTCAGGGGGACAGGCTGCTGGCGTATGAACTGCATCCGGGTGAGATCTACCACTTCGACCAGGCGCCGGTGCAGCGTGACAGTCTTGGCAAGGTGATGCGCCGCCAGCAGGACGGGCTGTCTGGCCTGTTGGCAGCAGTGCCGGTCACCACGCCGCGTGTCGCGGTGCTGATCGACCCCAGTTACGAGCTCAAGAACGATTACCGTGATGTGGCGGATGTCGTGGTCGAGACGCTGCGCAAGTCTCGTCATGCCACCATCATGATCTGGTATCCGCTGCTGCCGGCCGGTCGTCAGCATGACCTGCTCGAGCGCCTCAAGAAGCAGTCGCCCGCGCCGATGTGGCGCAGCGAGCTGGTGATTGACTCGCCCGAGGGCGATCACGGCATGTATGGCTCTGGCATGCTGGTGATCAATCCTCCGTGGCAGTTCGATCGTCAGTTCTCTGATGCCATGCAGGTGGTGGTCGAGGTGCTCAAGGGCGCACTGCCGGCTCCGCAGTCCGTTGCCGTCGAGCACAAGGGCCTGTGGTGGTTGTCGGAAGAGGTCGCACGAGCGCGCAGCGAACCCAAGCCGATGCCGCGCGAGCGGTTGCTGGCGCTGCGCAAGCTCAACCAGAAGGTCAAGCGCGACGCCGACGTGGAAGTGACTCAGGCCAAGCCCAAGCGTGAGAAGCTCAAGCGCGGAGAAGGCTGGGCCAAGCCGCGCGTCCGCAATGACAGCGCGACGCCCAAGGCCAAGGGCAAGGGCAAGCGTCATTCCGCGACGGCCAAGCCGAAGACCAGCATCAAGGCGCAGATCAAGGACCAGGTGCATGGGCATTCCGCCCCCAGTGAGAAGCGGGTCAGCGAAAAGCCCGCCGAGCGCAAGTCGACGTCACGCCCCGAGCCGGCACAACCGCGTGGCAAGGGCGAGATGGCGAGCAAGGCTGCAGGCAAGGATTCTGCCAGCTGGAGCGACTGGTCTTCCAGCATGCCGGGCAAGGGGCGCCGTGAAGGCTCTACTCGCGTCAGCAAGCGCAGTACGCCGGCGATTGGCCGCGATGGTCAGGTCAATTCTTCCAGCACCACCAAGTTGCCCAGGAAGTATGCCGCCAGGCAGCGTCCTGAAGACACCAGCGACGTCGGCAAGCCGCTGGATGCCCGTGAGGCGCGTGCCCTGCGTGAGAAGCAGGAACACAATGCCATGAAGGGCAAGGCGACCAAGGGAAGCCCCGACAAGGGGCAGGGCAGCAAGCCGCGCGGTCCGCGCAAGCCCTGAAGGCCGGCGTGAGAGCTGAAGGCGGAAGCCTGCCACTCAGGCTTCGCAGAATAGACGCCCCCACAGGCTTCGCCTGTGGGGGCGTCTTGCGTGATCCAGTTCATGTTCACATGAATGATCAAGGCGACGCCTCGCGTCAGTGGGGAATATCTTCCTGCCAGAGGCGCTGGTAGAGGCCGGGCGTCGTCATCAATTCTTCGTGTGACCCCAGCTGCGTGACGCGCCCCTGTTCCAGCACCAGCAATCGATCTGCGTCCCGCACCGTGGCCAGACGATGTGCCACCACGATCAGGGTCACCTCGCCGCGCAACTCCTGCAGCACCTGCTGCAGCAGCGCCTCGGTATGGCTGTCGATGCTGGCGGTGGCCTCATCCAGCAGCAGGACGCGTGGGGTGGCCACCAGAGCACGGCCGAGCGCCAGCAACTGCCGCTCCCCGGTGGAAAGGCTCAGGCCTCGCTCGCCCAGCAGCGTGTCGAGGCCCTCCGGCAGTCCGCGGATCAGCGGCGTCAGGTGTGCCTTGTCCAGCACCATGTCCAGCCGTGAATCGCTGATCTCGCGTCCCAGCAGCAGGTTGTCGCGCAATGTCGTGGCACGGATGAAGGGCTCCTGGGGAACGATGGCGATGGCCGCTGCGCGTTGGTGTGCTGACCACTCTCCCAGTGGCCGTCCATCCAGCCGGAGTTGCTCGCGGTGAGCCGGGCGCTGACCACTGAGCAGGTCGAGCAGGGTGGACTTGCCACTGCCGGTCGGGCCGACGACCCCCAGAAATTCACCACTTTCGATCGTGAGCGTGATGCCATCCAGCGCAGGGGTTTCTGCTCCCTGGTGCCAGTGGGTCAGATGCTCGAGCTGATAGTGACCACTCGCCAACGTCGTGATGGCATCTGTCTCGCTCGCTCGTGCTGACGCCGGCGTGGAGGAGGGGGCAGCCTTTGCCCCGGACTCCATCATTGTCCCCGCCGCTTCCCCTTCCCGTGGAGTCTCCAGCACTTCTTCCAGACGTCCGGCGGCTACCAGCGCTGACTGGAAGACCTGCAGGCGTTGGGTAATCTCGATCAGCGGTTCGCTGATGCGCCCCAGCCAGGCGATGAAGGCATACAGCACGCCCAGCTCAGCGCCTCCGCCCAGTTCACGCAGCCCGAAGACCGCGACCAGTGTCAGCGTGATCAGCATGGCCATCAGGTCGATGGCGGAACGCAGCAACAGGCCCGAGACGCGTACCGTGCGCATGCGCGCTGAATATTGCGCGAGATTGAGGCGATGATAGCGCTCGCCGAAGCGCGTCGTCTGGTGGCTGGCCTGCAGGACACTCATCCCGCCGATCGCCTCGGCGATACGTGCATTCTGAAAGGCGCGCAGTCGGCGTACTTCACTGGCAGCACGACCGGAGAAACGCTGATAGAGCCAGATCAATCCGACGGAAAGCGGAATCAGTGCCATCGCGATGAGCGCGAGGGTGCCATCCATCAACGCCATGGCGGACAGTATGCCAATCAGCAGCACCACGTTGCCGACCAGCGTGGCCAGCACTCCGACATACAGCTCCTTCAGGGACTCGGTATCGTTGGTCACGCGTGCCACCAGTTCACCGGCCGCCAGAGTGTCCAATGTCGTCAGTGGCTGATGGAGCAGGTGAGTGAAGACTCGCTCACGCAGATCGCGCACGCTGGCGAGGGCCAGGCGTGCGAAGCGCAGTTGCTGCAGATAGCGCCCGGCGGCTGCCCCACCCTGGGTGATCAGGTACAGACCCATCAGCCCTGCCAGCGCCTCGGGGGCTAGATTGCCGGGAATCAGGTGCTCATCCAGGTAACGCTGTGTCAGCCACGGGCCGAGGACGTCCAGCGCCGTGGCAACGATCAGGATCGACAGCGCGCGCAGGACATCCCCCAGGCGCTGCCTCAGCGGTTGCCACAGCAGTATCAGGCGACGACGGCTGAGCAAGCGTGATGCCACGGGAGCCTCGGATTGCGTGTGACTCATGAGCGCACTCCCTGCGGTGCATCGCTGTCCCGGTCTGCCTGCTGGGCCTGCCAGAGTCGCCAGTAGGCGCCACGTGCCTCGAGCAGCGTCTGGTGATTGCCCTGTTCGAGAATGCGCCCGTCCTCGAGGACCAGAATGCGCTGACAGCGCTGGACGGCTGACAGACGATGACTATTGATGATCAGCGTGCGCTGTCGTCCCTGGCGCTCAGAGTGTTGCAGACGTGCCAGCGTGGTCAGCAGGGTGCGCTCGGTGACCTGATCCACGGCGGACAGGGTGTCATCCAGCAGTAGGATGGGAGCCTCGGTGAGCAGACTGCGCGCCAGTGCCAAGCGTTGACGCTGGCCGCCGGAGAGCGTGATGCCACGCTCGCCGATCATGGTATCGAGCCCGGCGGGAAGACGCGCGAGATCATTGTCGAAGGCGGCGGCGCTCAACGCCTGGTGTATCCGCGCATGGCTGGCCTCGGGACACGCGAGGGCGACATTGTCGGCCACCGAGAGCGCAAACAGGAAGGGATCCTGCGGGACGAGCGAGAACTGGCCACGCCATGCGCGAAGTGTGTACTCACTTGCGGGGTGACCTCCCAGTGTCAGCGTTCCCTGGTCGTCTGACAGCGGCCAGCTGCGAGACAGCAGGCGCAGTAGCGTGGACTTGCCGCTGCCGGTTGCACCGACGATTCCCAGGCTTTCCCCTGCCGCCACCTCAAGCGAGAGCGGTCCAAGAGCACGCTGCTGGCTTCCGGGGTAGTGGAATTCCTCGATCTCAAGGCGGAGTGAGTGGTCGCTCACTTCATCCCGTGTGCCGGTATCCTGCAGCGCTTCCGGGGCCGCATGGAAGATGGCCAGGCGACGAGCGGCCGCCGCACCACGCTGCAGGATGTTCAGGCACCAGCCGAGCGCGAACATCGGCCAGATCAACTGGGCGAGATAGAGCGAGAAGCTGGTCAGTTGTCCAAGCGTGATGGCCTCCTGGAGATAGCGCCAGCTGCCGATGCCCAGCGTCAACAAGGTGGCCATCGAGAGCGAGAGAAACACCACGGGGCTGAAGGCGGCCTCGAGTGTCTGGACGCGATAATCCACGCGTTCGGCGGCCGCGGCGCGTTTCGAGAAGGCGCGGGCTTCGTCATCGAGCAGCGCATGACTCCTGAGCATGCGAATGCCGGCGAAGGCTTCCTGGGTCTGGTCGTTGAGGTCCGAGAAGCGTTCCAGCGATTCGCGAAAACGCAGTCCGATACGTCGGGAGATTCGGGCAAAGGCCCAGGCCATGAAGGGGAACGGCAGCAAGGCAAGCAATGTCAGCGGCACATCGATTGCGAACAGCATGATGCCCAGCACCAGTACGAAGGTCATGGCGCCATCGACGCTGGACAGCACACCTTCTGCGGCGGCCATCTCCACGGCATCGATGTCCTGACTGGCGTGCGCCATCAGGTCTCCGGTGCGATGACGCTGATAGAAGCCGGGGTCCAGGCGTGTCAGCTTGGCGTGAAAGGCATCACGCTGCTCCGTCCCCAGCCGATAGGCGGTCCCGAACAGCGCCACGCGCCAGGCATAGCGCAGGGCGTAGAGCGCGAGGCCCGCTGCCACCAGCCACCACAGGCGGGTCAGCAGGGCATCATGATCCAGACTGCCATCACGCAGGGCATCGATGGTGGCGCCGATGGCCCACGGCAGCAGCAGATTCAGCCCCGCGACCCCGATCAGGAACGCGATGGCCAGCAGGTAGCGGGGCCAGTGGCGGGTGAAGAAATCGAGCAGCAGATGTCGCAACGGGGCCTCGGGAAGAGGCCCTGTGCTCAGCTCGGCGGCGGGGTTCGGCGGGAGTGAGGTGCTGGAGTCACGGGACTCGCGATGGGAATCCTGCGGCCTTTTCGATGTTGCGCGTCCCGCCATGTCGACTCCCTGTCTGCCCCTGCCCATCTTCGCCACTCGGAGATGTTCGGCAGAGGCAGTATAACGAGAGTCTGTCCGCCAGACGCAAGCGCTGGCGGCGGGAGGCTTTCGGGAGGAGAAGGTCAGTCCGGCGGGATCACTTGCCGATGCAGAAGCTGCCGAAGATTTCCCCGAGCAGATCATCGGCCGAGAATTCACCGGTGATCTCGGACAGCGCCATCTGGGCAGCACGCAGGTCTTCGGCCAGCAGCTCCCCCGCCGCGGCGCCAAGCAGCTGGGCCTCGCCGTTGTCGAGAGACTCGCCGGCACGCTCCAGCGCATCCAGGTGACGACGGCGGGCGCTGAAGCGACCTTCGGCCGTGCCGGTGAAGCCCATGATGTCCTTGAGGTGATCACGCAAGGCATCCAGGCCCTGATTGTCGCGCGCCGAGATGCGCACCACGCTGGCCTGATGACGCGCCTGCTCGGCATCGCCATCCTCGATGGCAGTGACGTTGGTCAACCCGGGCGTCTCGCCGCTGGTGTCGATCTTGTTGCGGACCAGCGTCAGGCGTGACGGATCCGGCAGGCGTGCGACGAATTCCGGCCAGATCTCCATCGGGTCGGTGGCTGACGTGGTCGCGGCATCGACCAGCAACAGGACGCGATCCGCCTTCTCGATCTCGTCCCAGGCGCGCTGCACGCCGATGCGCTCGACGGCGTCCGGGGTGTCGCGCAGGCCGGCGGTATCGATGATATGCAGTGGCATGCCATCGAGGTGGATGTGCTCACGTAGCACATCGCGGGTGGTGCCTTCGATGTCCGTGACGATGGCGGTGTCCTGCTCGGTCAGCGCATTGAGCAGGCTCGACTTGCCGGCATTGGGGCGGCCGGCGATCACCACCGTCATGCCCTCGCGCATCAGGGCACCCTGGTTGGCAGCGGCGCGCACGCCCATCAGCTCGGCCTTGACCTCATTGAGGCGCGCCGCGACATGGCCGTCGGCCAGGAAGTCGATTTCCTCTTCCGGGAAATCGATGGCGGCCTCGACGTAGATGCGCAGCTCGATCAGGCGCTGTACCAGCGCACTGACACGCGTCGAGAACTCGCCCTTGAGCGAACGCAGCGCATTCTCGGCCGCCGCGCGTGAGCTGGCATCGATCAGGTCGGCGATGGCCTCGGCCTGGGCGAGGTCCAGCTTGTCGTTCAGGAAGGCACGCTCACTGAACTCACCGGGGCGTGCCAGGCGTGCGCCCAGCTGCACGCAGCGCTCCAGCAGCAGATCCATGATCACCGGGCCACCATGCCCCTGCAGTTCCAGCACATCCTCGCCGGTGAAGGAATTCGGGCCCTTGAAGTAGAGCGCGATGCCTTCGTCGAGGGCGATGGGGTTGCCCTGGGTGTCCAGTCCCATGAACGGGCCATAGTGGGCATGACGCGGCGGGGGGCACTGGCCCAGCATGGCCTGGGCGATGGCCTGGCAGGCCGGCCCGGAGACACGGATGATGCCGACGCCACCACGGCCGGGCGGAGTGGCCAGTGCCGCGATGGAGTCAGGCTGGTAGGCGGTAGACATGCAGAAACCTCGGGCACGAAGCCGGAATGAAGGTGTAGGGGATGGGCGCTATTGTCGCGGCTGACGCCCCGCGACAGCAAGCGAGGGTGTGTCCGGAAGCATCAGCTGGCAGCAGGGCGGTCACGATCGCTCGAGAAAACAGAGGCCTGAAACGCCACGACCCCCGCCAGAGGCGAGGGTCGTGGGTGAGTCATGTCAGGCGAACCTGAAAGGCATCATGCGCCTTTCTTGGTCGGCTCGGCATTCTCGATCTGACGGGTGATGACGTACTGCTGAGCGATCGACAGCGTGTTGTTGACGATCCAGTACAGCACCAGACCTGCCGGGAACCACAGGAAGAAGAAGGTGAAGACGATGGGCAGCATTTTCATGATCTTCGCCTGGGTGGGGTCCGGAGGCGTCGGGTTCAGCAGTTGCTGGATGAACATCGTGAGACCCATGACGATGGGCAGGATGAACAGCGGATCCTTCACGGAAAGATCCTGAATCCACAGCATGAACGGCGCGTGACGCAGTTCGACGGACTCCATCAGCATCCAGTAAAGGGCGATGAAGACCGGCATCTGGATCACGATCGGCAGACAGCCGCCCAGCGGATTGATCTTCTCCGTCTGGTAGAACTTCATCATCTCCTGGGAGACCTTCTGGCGGTCGCTGCCGTACTTCTCCTTGATGCGCTGCATCTCGGGGCCCATCTTGCGCATCTTGGCCATCGAGCGGTATGCGGTCGCGGACAGCGGGAACAGCACGACCTTCACCAGCACGGTCAGCAGGATGATGGAGGCACCCCAGTTACCGACCAGCGCGTGGATGTGCTCCAGCAGCCAGAACAGCGGATTGGCCAGGAACCACAGCCAACCGAAGTCGACCACCAGTTCCAGATAGGGCGCGGTCGCTTCCAGCTGGTCCTGATCCTTCGGTCCGACGTACAGGGTGGCACCGAGCTCAGCCTGCTGACCGGCCGCGACCTGAGTGGTCGGGCTGGCGAAGGCCGCCACGTTGCGGTTCTGCTTGTCGACGCTGGTGTAGTACAGATTCTTCTGATTGTCAGCCGGCACCCAGGCGGACACGAAGTAGTGCTGGATCATGGAGACCCAGCCACCCTGGATGTCGACATTCTTGAAGCTGCCGTCCTGGATATCTTCGAAATCCACCTTCTGGTAGTGGTTCTCTTCTGACGAGAAGGCCGCACCCAGATAGGACTTCATGCCCATGCCGCCACCGGTGGACGGGTCGGCACTGTTGTCGCGAGCCAGCTGACCGATGAAGCGTGCACCGACCGGCTGCTGGGACTGGTTGTCCAGCAGATAGTCAACCTTGAGCTGGTAGCTGTCCTTGCTGACGGTGAAGCGCTTGATGATCGCGACGCCGTTGACGTCGGCCTTCAGATCCACCTGCAGGCTATCGTCATTCTCGCCCATGAGGTAGCTGTTGCTATCGGCGGAGAAGGCGATACGTCCCTTATGACCATCCAGCTGCAGGCCGGACTTGGCCACGTAGCTGCGTGACTGATTGTCAGACAGCAGGACGAAGGGAGCTTCAGAGGTGTTGTTCTGCTTGTGCTCGAGCAGGGCGGCATAGACGACGTCGCCACCCTGCGGGTCGATACGCAGGTCCAGCACATCGCTCTTGACTTCGATCAGGCTGTTGCTCGGAGTACTGGTCGCACTGTCCGGCGTTGCAAGACCGGTATCGCCGCTGGAAGCATTGCTGCTGCTCGGAGCCTCAAGGCCCTGGGCAGTGGCGTTGGCAGCCTGAGAGGCCACCTGGGGAGCCTGTGTCTCTGCAGCGGGCTGGTCGTAATCCTTGTTCCACTGGACGACCAGCAGATAGGCGACAACCGCAAGCGGAATCACGAGGAGTAATCGTTTGACATCCATTGTGTATACCCGGTGGAGGGTGAATCAATCTGGCGGGAGTCAGATGAGTCCGGGTACGAACGGTGGGGCGCATAACGAAAAAAACGCCACATGCCGGACGCACCGGAGAGGTGTCGCGTCAGGCAGGTGGCGTTGACTTGGCCGCTTTCAGACGTCTGGCATCCTTCTCCAGACGAGCCCACATGCCGTCAAGCTGGCGATGCAGTGTCTCGTTGTCCAGCTCGTTCACACCTCGCTTGGCCAATACGACGATGTCGACGGCCGGAAGGCGATGCTGGCGGAGGCGAATGGATTCGCGTGTCAGACGTTTGAGGCGGTTGCGATCTACGGCACGGCGCACGTTCTTCTTGCTGAACACCAACCCCAGGCGGGCATGTCCCAGGTCGTTCGGACACGCCAGAGCCAGAAGCCCCTTGCCGTGTACCTTGAGGGTGGTGTGATCGAAGACGTGCCGGTAATCCCCGGCAGTCAGCAAGCGAAGCTGCCGGGGAAATCCCTGACGGGACATCCGGGCCTCGATCAGGCGCTCAGACGCTTACGGCCTTTCGCACGACGACGCTGGATGACCTCACGGCCACCTTTGGTCGCCATACGAGCACGGAAACCGTGTGTGCGCTTGCGCTTCAGGACGCTCGGCTGAAATGTGCGTTTCATAGCTGCTTCTTCCCACGTGGTTGTTTGGAAAAGGTCAACGAATGTTGCCCTGTATCCACATGAGGACAGGGCAGATTGGTCAGGGGCAGGGATTCTAGTGAATCTGCAAGTCGCTTGCAATGTCGCGTGAGAAGTTGTCCACAGCCGTTTCCCGACATTTCACTGCTGATTCGTGCCACGCCGCCCGTCAGCTGGCGTTTCTCACGGCTATCGAGCCAGCCACGGAGCACGTGTGCAGGGCCAAAAAAATCCTTGTCGAGAAAGGAGAGGAGAAACTGCGCCTCATGCTGACCGAGGGGAAGACTTGCGAAGGGGGGGCGGCGACTCGTGCATCGGGTCCCGCTCTTTCGGGGGATAGCCCCTGCCTCCCGGGCTGTCTTGCCGGACCAGCCAATGACAGATTCGCGGCAGGAAAGCACCGGTGGATAACCTTGCCTGTGCGTGCGTCGCCACCTCCTCGAGAGGGAAAGCGCATTCCCGAGCAAGGCCCTCGCTATCATTGCTACAGAAAGGTAGTTCTGAATATACAGTAACTATAAAGGAGGGAAGATTCTGTGGATAACCTGTTTTTGTCGAAGAAGTTCAATCTACTGCCCTCAGGATATCCCTGATGATAAAGGGTGAAGAACCTGAGTTCAGCCTGTGCATGACACTGTGCATAAGTATCGCCTTATCCCCAGCGGTCCAGATGGCCTCCATCACTCCCCAGAATGTCCAGATGGCAGAAGAATCTTGATACCCAGGTTGTCCACAGTGGATTTCCCTGCCGATGTCGTGTGGATAACTCGTGGCTTGGCCTATACAATGGCCGCCCCTTTGATCACTGGATGTGAGGTCGC